>CAXXJW010000001.1:0-1940436 GCA_963676195.2 Methanosarcinaceae archaeon
TTGTTTTCTTTTCATCCTGAACGTCTGCAAGCAGCAATGCCTGGAAGGCCAGGTTATAGGTTGATAGTTGATTGCTGTCAAACCCTTCCTGAAGTTTTAAATTGAGCCATTCTGCTTTTTCCCGGATGAATTTGTGATGTGCGTCCTTAAGTTCAAAGAGTTTACCCTGCTGTATCAGTGCAGAAAGGATCAATGATGTGGTTCCGGGGTGTTCCCATTTCTTCCCGTAATTCACCACCAGCCAGTCACAGCCTTGTGGATAAGGGATGTTCATACTGGCAAGGCCCATCAGAGCATAGGTCGTGTCATAGACATTATTGTTCCAGTTTTGTCCCTCTTTTTGCTCCAGCAGCCAGCTGTATGCGGGAGGCAGGATGATCCCGGCCTCTGCCAGTGCCACACAGGCCCTTGCAGTATCCCGGACAGAGTCATTCCAGTGATAGCCATTCTATATGCGAAGAAGTCCGGTGGCAGGGGAGTTATCCCTGAAGTGCAGCATCCGGGAATGCAGGTGTCTGGCCAGCTCTTTTGCAGAACTTATCTGTTGTGCTGCAAGCCAGTCAAAGGCCCTTAGTATCTCATTTTCCATGCCCGGAAAAATGTTTTCCTGGTATTAATCCTTTGCCGGATCGTATCTGACCCTGTCTTCATATTCCTTTTGTTTGCCCGGATTCCACTGTTTCACATGTCCATAGAAACCCGTTACTCTGGAGACATAGTCCTCTATGGGGGCCCCGCAGACAGGACATTTCTTATTCTTTCCTCTTGAAGTATGTTCATTTTGGCAGATAGAAAAGTCCGGTGAAAAACAAAAGTATGCAAGCTGGCTGTCCTTTATCCTATCTATGAACTCTGAGAGTCCTCCCGGGTCCGGATAGCTTTCTCCCATCCATATATGGCTGATAGCACCTCCGGTGAAGTAAGGATGGAATGCGGCTTCTATTCTGATCCTGTCTATGAGCGATATCCTGGAATTATAGGGGACATGGGTGGAATTGGTATAGTAGAAAGTCCCTTCACTTCCCTGTACCCAGGCCGCAGACCCCATCTTTTTTTTGTCGATCATGGCAAAACGATAGGCTGTACTCTCGGCAGGGGTCTGCTCAAGGGTGTACTGGATCCCATCCTTCCTGGAATAGTCCTCGATACGCTCAAGTATATATTTGATGATCTTAATCCCCATCTTCTGTTCTTTAACAAGACCCTCTCCTGTCAGATCCAGCAAACATTCATTAAGTCCCACCACTCCGAAGGTAAGATGACGGCTGTCTAAATTAAAATAAGGGACTCCATTCCGTGTTTTGAGTAGCAGCCAGGGCAGAAGGTCCCACTCGTACAGACAACTTCTGACTATCTGCTGTCCTTCAAGCAGGGCCTTGCGGGAGATGTCCATGACCTGATCCAGTTTGTGGAAGAAATCCTCTGGATTCTTTGATACAAGAGCTATTCGGGGCAGGTTTATGCTGACGATCTTGTTCGAGCCGGTACCCATCCCTCCTGCAGTCCAGACCCCTCCTGTATGTTTTGCCAGCAGCCGGCAGCACATGGCCTGTACGATATCCTCTTCCAGGTAGGAAACTGTAAGGTTTAAGAAATAGGGGGCCCCGGTGGATGCTGTGGCCTTCATGGTAAGTTCCCAGAGGGGGTCTTTTGGGTCAAGTTCCTTTGTAATGGCAGTTGTCAGCAAAGGGAATGTGAAGGGTAGTTCATTAGCATCCCCTCTGGCTGCAACTTTCATAAAAGCGGCATATATTCTCCTGGCCTCCGGTTCAAAATCGCTGTAGGTATTTTCCAGTTCCTTACCTGCATATATGGCCCTCTCGTTACTGAGATAGGGAGGACAACATATCCGCAGGCCTATATTGGTAAAAGCACTCTGAGCTCCTATCCTGTTAGACTGGTTCATCTGGAACATGAACCCCTGTACAAGTTGCAGCAGTCTTTCATCGTCCATATCGTCATAATGCAGATAGGGTGCAAGCATCCAGTTGAACATGTCTATGGCCTGGGCCCCTGCGAAGAAATGCTGGGAATGCAGCATAAAGGACATTGCATGAAAAAAAGCCACATCCAGTCGCCTGGCCGGCCTGCTTGTGGAATCAGAAAATCTCAGTCCGTCACGAAGGAAAAGCCTGGCATCAATTCCGTTGCAATAGGGTTTGAAGGGATCGTGGAGGTCATGGATATGGATGGATCCATCCCTGTGGGCCCTGGTCACATCCGGAGAGTAAAGTCTTTCAAGAGCATAGCGTTTTTTAAATTGTGATGCCAGATGCATGTCTATTAATGAAGGGCTGATGCGTGTATTGGAATTCTCTTTTGTCAGCCAGGTGCGCTTGTATATTACATCCTCAATGAGTTCATTGCCATCGATAAAGTCAATCCTGTCAAGATCGTTCCTGTCGGGTCTTAATCGCCCCTTGCCCACATTACTGACAGGGTTTCTATGATCCCTTGATCTTAGATCATATGTCATACCCATTCCCCATGGAAACTTTTGGCTTGAAACTATAAGTAAATGTTGAGGGGCCTGTGGCATTAGCAGATAAATTTCCGGGTAAATTTCCGGGTAAATTTTCGGGAAGTATCAGGTGGATGACATTGATAATAATTGGGAGGAGCTGGTTTGCAGGGGCCGAATGGGTAAAAAGTGAATGAGTGGTTGCGTGAATAATGTTTAACAAGTCAGAATTGGCCGGATCATATGTTTATTTCGGGTAAAAAATGAGTGAGTGGTAAAACACTCACTTTATGCCTCTGGCCTTTCTGATAGGTCCGTCATAGATAGCTTCCAGGGACTTGACTGTATTTTCCAGTTGTTCTCCGGGAATGCCGGCCAGCATTTCCTCATTGCCTATATCAGTTGTCCTGCGGCAGCCAAAACAACCCAGGGATAGATTGAAACTGCCTGTTTGCATGGGTATGACCGTGGAATCCACGCAGGTGGCCTGGAATGCAGCGGTGCTTATAGAAGCCCTGCCACCTTTTTCATAGGTGGAGGCCGGGACCAGCCAGTAAAGGGTTTCAGGCAGGTCCACCAGTACCACAACATCGGGTTTGAAGGTTGCCTCCTTTAACGGACAAACCACGGTAGCGATATGGTCGCCGCACTGCATTTCATATCGCTGGGCTATCATATTGGCTGCAGCTTCGGTGTCCTGGAACATGCCGATCTTATGATGGAACTCGCCGGTGATGACATTCTCCGGAGTTTCCACCAGACCCAGACTGGAGGCACCTACTGCACAACCATGTTTGTCTGCGGGTATCACAAAGGATTCTCCTTTCCTTGCCTTCATTATGGACTGGCAGTGCCTGATCTTCTTTTCAGGTTCACCATATCCCTGCGGGATTTCTTCCCCCTTTTTAACAAGCTTTATTGCAACCGGTTCATGACGAAGTTGTAATATGTGGTTAAGTTTTTCACTGATCTGCTCATTGTTCATAGAAAATTCCTCTTTTTTGCAAATCATTATTCCTTTGTTAGATAATAATTCATCGATCTTGCCTGGAAAGTCAGCTCTCAGTCACTTTTCACAAAATCTTCTATCTGATCCACGATCCTGTTGAAATTGTCAAACCACTCGCAGTCCACAGTAATATCTTTGTGAACGGTACCACTGTCTCCGGAA
This sequence comes from Methanosarcinaceae archaeon, assembly GCA_963676195.2. Lineage (GTDB taxonomy): Archaea > Halobacteriota > Methanosarcinia > Methanosarcinales > Methanosarcinaceae > CAXXJW01. The sequence goes on from CAXXJW010000001.1 coordinate 3,633, forward strand.
GCAGCGATCTTTGTGTCGATAGGCAGGGAACCCAGGATAGGCACATCAAAGTCTTCGGATGCTTTTTCAACTCCACCTTTTCCGAATACATCTATCTTTTCATTGCAGTGAGGGCAGATGATACCGCACATGTTCTCGACCATTCCTATTATGGGCACATTCAGCATGGACGCAAAGTTGAGGGATTTTCTGACACTTGTCAGGGCCACATCCTGTGGGGTTGTTACAACAACAGCACCGGTTATCTTGCCGATTAGCTGGGCAATGCTTAAAGGTTCATCCCCGGTCCCGGGAGGAAGGTCGATGATCAGATAATCCAGAACTCCCCAGTCCACTTCTTCCAGGAATTGTTTGATAGCCCCCATCTTTGCAGGCCCTCTCCAGATCACAGGTGTGTCTTTGCTGTCCAGCAGGAGGCCTATGGACATAACTTTGAGATTCTCGGATGCCATGACAGGCATGATGCCCTTTTCACCCACCTGGGGTTTCTGGTCCTCGATCCCGAACATCTTTGGCATGGTGGGCCCGTGGATGTCACTGTCAAGAAGGCCTACTTTAAGTCCCCTTGCCGCAAGGGTTGCAGCCAGGTTGGCAGATACCGTACTTTTGCCGACACCGCCCTTACCACTCATAACCATGATCTTGTTCCTGACTCCCCGAAGGTTTGTGACAAGCTTTGGTTCTTCAGGTTTGGCGCTCATTAAACTCTCTTTTGATTGAACATTGGATGACATCTTTGTTCTCCTTTTGTTATTAATTAGATCTGTTTACTGTATCAATTGATATTGTCATTGGTTTATCGATCTATATTAATCAGCTTTAATTGCAATGAATTAGACTTGATTGAGTTTAGTTGGATTTTATCAAACTTAGTTAGATTTAATCGTTCGATCTTATCTTACTGGTCGTTATAATTGTATTATATTATATCATATTATATTGATTAAGAACAATAATAATAAGCTTTAAAATCAGCTTATTTCTTTGTTTTATCATCTTTGACGTTGATATCTTCACTTCCTGTGATCTCAATGGCCCTGCCGGTCGTAAGGGCCAGAGCGACCTTTTTCCTTGCATTTTTAAGGTCTTCCCAGAAGGCACGTCTTGATATGCCCATTTTCCTTGATGCTTCTTCCTGCTGGAGGCCTTCAAGGTCCACAAGTCTTAATGCTTCCAGTTCCTCCATGGCGAGGGGAACTACTTCAAGTTCGGACATAGGCACGCCTCTTGGTTTAAAGTAAAGTATTTCAGGAGAGTATTCTATACGTCTGGGACTTTTGGGTCTTCCTCTGCATGTCATAACATCTATAGGCAGACATCTTTCAGGATGTATATAAAGAATTCCCATAAAATTTATATATTTACTCACATGAGTTAGAAAATACTCGTTCTCCTGTATTTGTATGATCAAAATATACGTATTACGATTGTTGGGGTGTAGGGGCAGAGAAAGCCCATGACTTCAGTCGTGGGTAGTTCACAGTCTCTGTTTTTTCAGACAAAAACCATTATGTATGTTAATTGTCCAATTATGTATATTCTTTGTTGTAGTGTTGCAGGTAGATCTGGTGCAGAGTAGGTGTACTAAATGGCTAAAGATATGTTGATGTGGGATGAAACCCTGTTCAAAAACGGAGCTGTCCTTGAGCTTGACCACCTCCCGGAGAAGTTTGAGCATCGCGATACACAGATGCAGTCCCTGGCATATTGTCTCAGGCCCGCAATGAATGGAATGAGGGCGGTCAATTGTCTGATTAGTGGTCCGCCAGGTACCGGAAAGACTACAGCTGTACTGAAAATGTTCGAAAGGATGAAAGAGCACACCAATAAAGTTCTCTTTGTAAAGGTCAACTGTCAGATGGATTCAACCCGGTTTGCTGTAATTTCCAGGATATACAGGGCCCTTTTCAACGTATCTCCTCCTGCATCGGGAGTGGCTTACAGAAAACTGTTCGAAAAAGTGGTACTATATCTTATTGAGAATGAACGTGCTCTGGTGGTCTGTCTTGATGATATTAACTACTTGTTCCATGAGGGGCATGCCGATGAGGTAATGTATTCCATGTTAAGGGCTCATGAACAGTATCCCGGGGCACGCATTGGTGTGATGGGTGTTGTAAGTGATACAGGAAAGCTCTATCAGTTCGACCCGAAGGTAAGTTCCGTCTTTTTGCCCGAGGAGGTCGATTTTCCCCTTTATACTTACGATGAGTTAAAAAGTATCATAGACGAGAGGATAAAACTGGCTTTTTATCTGGACGTGGTACCTCCTGAGGTGAGGGATGCCGTGGTGGATCATGTGGACATTACCGGGGATCTGCGCGTTGGGATCGACCTTTTGAAAAGAGCCGGACTTAATGCGGAGAAGCGTGCCAGCAGAAGCATATCCGTTGAGGATGTTGAGAAAGCCTATGAAACTTCCCGGCTGTTACATCTGCGCAGGAGCATGGAGTCACTAACGGAAGATGAGGTTTCACTGCTTCTGATGGTGGCGGAAAATGATCTGTCCCAGGCCGGAGACATTTACAAGTCTTTCCATGAAAGGACAGGTCTGGGATACACCAGGTTCTATGAAATAGTGAATAAATTAACACAGGACCGTTATCTTGAGGCAGACTTTTCAGGCAAGGGACGCAGGGGCCGCACCCGGATGATAAGGTCCAGATATAATGAGGCGGATATACGTAAATGTTTATGATGATGTTCTGATATAATGGGGCGGATATACGTAAATGTTTATGATGATGTTTTGATATGATGAGGCGGATATACGTAAATGTTTATGATGATGTTCTGATACGATAATAGGTGATCATATAATGGAAACCAGGACCAAGGTATGGCTTGCTGAGGACGGGGTCCCTATCATAGGGGCCGGGAAGGTCACTTTACTTAAGACCATTGACCAGGAACGTTCTTTGCTCCGGGCCTCCAAAAAGCTGGGTGTTTCGTATAAACATGCCTGGAATGTGTTGAAAAAGATGAATGAACGTGTGGGATGTGATGTGGTCACCACTGTTCGCGGAGGTCGTGACCAGGGGACCTTCCTTACTGAATATGGGAAAAAATTGATCGAGGAATATGAATCTCATCGGATCTTCATTGATGAGGTCCTTGCTGAAAAGACCTCCTGGGAGCATACCCCCCTGCAAATTAATACAAATACTATCATCCCCGGAAGGATCGTTGGTCTGAAAAAAGGACGTGAAACCACCCGATTACAGATCACAGTGGACCCTTCTGTATTAACATCCATTGTAACTTCGGATGCTTCTGATGAACTTGACCTTAAGGAAGGGGATGAGATATTTGCAGTGATCAAAGCCACTGAGATCCTGATCTCAAAAGATGATCCCGGGCTGGGTGATCCTGATGATGTGGATGTTATGTTCCACAGGCAGGGGAAAAAGGGATTCGATAAGGGTCAGATCTCCTGATTTTTCTATATGCGTTCTTTAGGTCCTTTTGATATGATCGTTTCAGAAATTCCGATCATGATGGCAGATAATTATTGCTGGCAATATCATATATAACAGAAAGTGGTAACATGGATTCTATAAACTTAATTTCCTGGAATGTGAATGGTATAAGAGCTGTAGCTAAAAAAGGGTTTTTTGACTGGTTCAGGCAGACCGGTCCGGATATCCTGTGTATCCAGGAAACCAGGGCACAGGAGGAGCAGCTTGCATCCTCTTTGCGATATATTGAGGGCTATAAGGCCTTTTTCAGTAATCCCGAGCGTAAGGGATACAGTGGTGTGGCCCTGTACACAAAGATCCCTCCTCTGGATGTTCGGTATGATATAGGGGTTGAGGAATTTGATCGGGAAGGCCGGACCATCCTTGCAGAATTTGAGGATTTCATGCTCCTGGATATCTATTTCCCCAACGGGAACGCTTCAAAGGAAAGGCTGGACTATAAGATGGATTTCTATGACCGTATCCTGAACATGGTGGATGATTTTGTTGCTGAGGGTAAGAATGTGATCATCTGCGGAGATGTCAATACGGCCCACAGGGAAATCGATCTTGCCCGTCCCAAACAGAACGAAAAACGCTCGGGTTTCCTCCCGCAAGAGAGGGCCTGGATCGATACTCTCCTGGATCATGGTTTTATCGATACATTCCGTCTTTTCAATTCACAGGAGGACCATTATACCTGGTGGGACCTCAAAACAAGGGCCCGGGAACGTAATGTGGGCTGGAGGATCGATTATTTCTTTGCAAACCAGGGAATGAAAGAGAACATAGAAGCTGCCTATATTCTGCCGGATGTCATGGGCTCGGATCATTGTCCTGTAGGGCTTACTGTTTCCTTTGATCAATGATCGGAATGTCATCCTGAATGATATGAATACTCAGATCATCTGTTGATCTATCAAAGCCGGTGGATTTGGTGACGCAAGATACGTCTGCTGGTTAATTGAGGCTTCATTATGTGGGTGGAGCTTCCTCATATGGATATGTATATACATATATGTATCTCTATTAATTTGTGCAGGCTGTAAATAAATATTCAAAAAAAGAAGATATGACACAGCATCATGCTGTGCCCTGATATTTATGTTCTTTTAAAGTGCTTACATCATTGGAGGCATTCCGCCCATGCCACCCATACCGCCTGGCATTCCACCTTCTGGTGGTTCAGGTGCTCTGGTGGATGCAATGATGTCATCGATCCTCAGGATCATTACAGCAGCTTCTGCAGCAGCGTTGATTGCCTGGCTCTTGACTCTGAGAGGCTCTACGACGCCGTTCTCCCACATGTCAATGACAGTTCCTGTGTAGACATTCAGACCTGCTGTCTTTATGCCTTTCTCGTGGTGTGAGCGAAGCTCGACAAGCATGTCGATGGGGTCAAGACCTGCATTTTCTGCAAGGGTTCTTGGGATGACCTCAAGTGCTTCTGCAAAGGCCTTTACTGCGAGCTGTTCCCTGCCACTGAGGGTTGCTGCATATTCATTGAGTCTGAGTGCTACCTCTACTTCAGGGGCTCCGCCACCTGCTACAAGGTTCTCATCCTCGATGGAAACTGCAACTACACGAAGAGCATCATTAAGACCTCTTTCAATGTTGTCAACAACATGCTCGGTACCGCCGCGCAGAAGGATGGATACGGATTTTGGATTGACACAGCCTGTGATGAAGGTCATGTTATCTCCGCCTACCTTCTTCTCTTCTACAAGGGCTGCACTTCCAAGGTCATCAGCATTCATCTCTTCGATGTTGGTGACAAGCTTACCGCTTGTGGAGCGGACAAGTTTCTCCATGTCGCTCTTCTTTACACGCCTGATGGCAAAGACGTTTGCCTTTGCAAGGAAGTGCTGGGCCATGTCATCGATACCTTTCTGACAGAATACCACATTGGCACCACTGTCAATGATCTTCTGTACAAGGTCTCTGAGCATCTTCTCTTCCTGGTCCAGGAATGACTGGAGCTGGTCGGGGGATGTGATGGAGATCTCTGCATCGACTTCGGTCTCTTTGAGCTCAATAGCACTGTTAAGCAGAGCGATCTTTGCGTTCTCGATCTTCTTTGGCATGTTGTTGTGGACCCTTTCTTTGTCAAGGACCATTCCTTCAATGAGCTCGGAATCGTCAATACGTCCTCCAACCTTCTTTTCGACCTTAACGTTCTCGATCTCCACGGTGTTCCCGTCTGCCTTGTCTGCAATGCTGGTGATCGCGGAGACTGCAATATTGGAAAGTACTTCTTTGGAGGCTTCTGCTCCCTTTCCTGTCATTGCGGTGTCTGAGATCTTTATCAGGATCTCGCGGTTATCAATGGTGATCTTCTTCGAAAGGGTCTTGAGGATCTCCCCTGCCTTTGAAGCTGCCATCCTGTATCCGGCTGCGATGATCGTTGGGTGAACTTCCTGCTCGATCATTTCCTCTGCCTTCTTGAGGAGCTCTCCTGTGATGACTGCTGCGGTGGTCGTACCGTCTCCGACCTCATCGTCCTGGGTCTTTGCGACCTCTACGATCATCTTGGCAGCAGGGTGCTCAATGTCCATCTCTTTAAGGATGGTCGCACCGTCATTGGTAATGACAACATCTCCAAGGGAATCCACAAGCATCTTGTCCATTCCTTTTGGGCCCAGTGTGGTCCTGACCGCTTCAGCAACTGCCTTTGCAGCCATGATGTTGTTACCCTGAGCATCTCTGCCCTTTGTTCTCTGATTACCTTCTCTTAAAATGAATATGGGCTGTCCAGCCATCTGTCCTGCCATTTTATTGTAACCTCCTTATAGCAATATGTTGATCATAATCCCTTAAATTGGGGTCGTTTTTACATGTTTGTAGTTCTATATAAAACTTACTATTGGTAGGGAATTGGAGTACGATATTATAAGGTCAAAAAATAAGGGTTTATATTGAAGTTAATGAACCATTGGTACATGTCTGGAGACTGAACCCGAGGTTCATTTTTGTGGTTAGTATCGTGAAGGGTGATGGTCTCATCGTTGTGCTGCAACTTTCTGTACTATTCTTGTTTTGTACTGAAATCTTCTGTACTATTGTAGTTTGTACTGAAATCTTCTGTACGATTGTACTGTGGATATATATTAGTATAGTCTCTAAAGTAGCCGTTTAGTGAAAAGATAATATTACATGAAAAGAAGTAAGGTGTAGGTTAAAAGCTCACCGGCCGGAGATATCTTCACTTTTAAGTGAGGACTCTGGCCAGTAAATCTGACCTGGCAGGTCTTAGATAGTCCTGACAGATCATTCAGATCCGGTTAAGTCCCTGACCTGGATTTGTGATTGAAAGGTTATTTGACAATAGCTTTTGGAGATCGTGTCATGAAACGCCTTTTAGCACCTGATGAGGTGTATCTCTGGGCCGGGCCCGGGTGGGCTTTTCCTTCTGAACATTTCTTGACCTTTATGGTCCTTCCTTTTCTTCCCTTTACCTTTACCCATTCAATGCTTCCTGTTTTACCCATTATCATTCCTCACAATATGTTGATGACCTAATATATGTTTATTATATGTGGTTCAATAAATCCCTGTATTCCCGGAACTTATTCAGTATTTGAAATTTAATTTAACAGTAAATTGTTAATTTCAGACCTTAAGTTCCCTTAAGAGGTAATGGTTATTATTAAACCTTACGGGACTTGTCCCGGACACAACACAATGAGCATATCTTGATTAATATGAATAGATTTATTATTGTTTTGATACTATCTATCCTCCATGACCCTTGAACCGGTTCACATCAAAGCCATGTCCGATCTGGTAAAGCGTATCGATGTATCCGTGGATGAGAAGGACATGCCGGATACGGTAGTTGATATCCTGCAGCATCTCCATGAATTGCGATATGATGGCAGGATCATCCTTAAGTCACTGGGCCGGGTTTTTAGGGGTAAGGTGAACATTGACAGGATGGCCCTCTCCAGAGACCCTTTTGCTGTGACCTATGCCTGTGATAGCGGATGTACCAATCCCATACCACTGAACAACGGTATATATGTGGACTTCTGTCACTGCGGGATAGCTTCAACTCCGTCTGATCTTGATCTGCATTCAAAGAGGACCATTGTGGCTGCAACCTATTCTCCTTCCCGGGAGGTTATGATCAATACTACCACTGGCTGGGAACTTTTTGACGGGGGTAATGGCAGAGCTTCCATCATAAGGATACAGCCGGGCCTGCTTAAGAAAAGGATCAAACGGATGGTCCACGACATAGCTCTTTATCTGTCCGAATCCGAACATATGTTATGGATCGAGAACAGGTTCGATCCGGAGGGTCTTTTTATCATGGACGGGCCAATATATCCAAAACAGCTGATGTACTGGATGGCTGTGGGTTCGGAAGATGTTGAGATCTGCTATGATCCGGTTTCATCCAGGATACTGCAGAACTACATTGACCTTATGGACCGCTTCCTTGCAAAAAAAAGGCCCATCATCGGATTTGTGAAGAATCCTGCGGATATGCAGATCATGCGGACACTGAGGAAGAACGGTCAGATAAAAGGCCTTCCCTGGTCCCTTGATGAGCAATTGTTCAAAAAGATCCTTTCTCCTGCGCAGGGTCAACTATCGGGCACAGGTACATCTGAAAAGAGCAGACGTTCTGAAAGAAGTTCAAGGTATATCACCTATACTAACTGGTTCTTGCAACCCAATCAGTTCTATGAGAACCTGCTGGATACTACCTCTCCTATCATGGAAGACTCCCTTACACATAAGTTTCCCGCAGAGGAGTATGCCCTTGCCTTTTTCGTGGTGTATGTCCCTTCCCTGGATGTATTGTTCAAGATCGAATCCCCCTATGGGATCGTCAGGGATGAGGATATGAGACAGCTGATCACCAGGAAGGTCCTTTATGACATTTCTGTCAATAAGATCCCCCTGACCCTTTCCAAAGCGGACTCTCTGGCAAAGATCAAAGCCTCAGAAAAGAAGGAAATAGTGGCCCGGTTTGAAGAACTGAAGGTGGATACGGTTTATAATGATATAAGATGGGGTGAACAGGATGAGTAATGATGCTGATATTCTTTCATATGCTTCAGATGATGATCTGGAGGATATTGATCTTGAGGATGAACTAATTTCCGGGTCAGATAAATTGGTTAAGGGACCTGATGTGGCAATGGATGTTCCTTCAGTAGGAAGGACAACGGGTGATGCAGAGAACAGGGCAGCTGTACAGAAGGATGAATATTCCTTTGAGGAGCTTACCAAAACCTCTGCAGATCTGCCTGCTGAGGATATGAATGAGGCCTTCGGGATCGTGACCACCGGGGTGGACCCTCTGGAGATCACAGGCTCGGGTTCCCGTATCACCGGGTATGTCACCACCGGCAGGCGATCGGATGTGCGTCTGGGAACATATGTGTTGGTCCCTTACGGGGATGAGGACCTGTTTGCAAGGATCTGGAAGTTGCAATATCAGCAGGAATTTGATGTTGATGATGCAACCGAATTGCATTCCAGGAGGATGCTCAGGGCCAATACAACTTCAGAGGTTGACTACAAATTCCTGGCATATCTGGACCCCATCTGTATCCTGTATGATGACAGGGACAATGGTGATGGTCTTTCACGCCGGATGGCAGACCGCATACCCAGGCCAAACACCCCCATGCTCCCGGTAACTGATAAGCTTAAGGTGCAGACCGGGCTTAATATCCCGGTTAAGGGGATGTTCCTGGGCCACTTAAGTGTGGGTGGGGAGCTGGTGAAGACCCATGCCACCCCTCCCACTGTCCCCTATTATATGAGGAATGATTATTCCATGGGAGATCCCCTTATATTCAGGCATATGCTCGTATGCGGAAGTACCGGAACCGGGAAGACCTTCCTTACTAAGAACATTCTCAGACAGTTCATGAGTAATGAGAACCGATATAAACTGAGGGGTGAGGGTGACATTCGTAAAAATCCCTGTCTTATCATAATGGACCCGCAGGATGAATATTCACAGCTGCTGGAAGATAATCCCGGGTTAACTTCTATCCAGGAGCATCTGTTTCGCTCGGAAGCTGTTGAATACGGGGGGTGCAGTACAACAAAGACCTTTGTTGCAAAGGTGGACGGACATTCCTATAAAGGCAGGTCCCGTGCCCAGCAACTGGAGTTCACCATTCCTTTTGAGATGGTCCGCAACAACTCCTGGCTTATTGCCGCGGCAGGGCTTACCGAACTTCAAAGCATCGGACTGGACCTTCTGCTGGAGGATTATTTCAAAAGGCCCGGTAACCACACTTATCAGGGATTTACCGAACATATAGAAGATGAGGGTGTACGGAGTGCATATGTGGACAGCGGAAAGGTGCATGAATCCTCCTATGACGGCCTTGTGCGAAAAGTGAAGAACCCCTCCTTTAAACGTGTGTTTGATCAGAGTGCCACTCCCATCGACCAGATGCTGGATAAGGTATTCCAGCCCGGCCAGATCAATGTCTTCCCCACAGAATATATCAGCAACACCCGCATTCGGGATTTGATCACCCTGACCCTCATGACCGTTGTGGTGGACAATAAGCTTAGTACCTCGGGGAACAGTCTTGTGAAGGAAGCTCCCATCATCCTTGTTCTGGATGAGGCCCACCGTTATCTTTCAAAAGGTGTCAGTGAACATTCCCGGCGTATTATCTCAAAATTTGCCGATGCCGCAAGACAGGGCCGCAAGGAATGTCTGGGTCTGTTCTTGATCACCCAGGATCCTCAGGATATTGATGAGACTGTTTTCAAACAGATCAATACCCGCATCATCCTGAACCTCTCCAATGACGCTGCCATCAGTGCCATGAAAGTCCGGAATGACTTTGAAAAACGCATTCCCTATCTAAAGAAAGGCCAGATGATCATACAGAGTCCGGATAACAGTGATATGGTGGAGATCACCGGTCTTTCCCATTGTGTGGTCAGGCATATCTGACCCCGGTCATTTTTCCCGGGGTTAGAAGCATATTTTTGTGTTTGACCCGAAATGTATATATGCCTGAACTGACTATGGGAGGAATCACTCACAGGCGAAATGGGCCGGTAGCTTAGTCAGGCAGAGCGATGGACTCTTAATCCATCGGCCGAGGGTTCAAATCCCTTCCGGCCCGCTCATTGTGATCATATTTTTGAACATTGTCTTTAATCAATTCTTAAGTAATTGTCTTTTAAACATTAATTCAATCAATTTCTTAAAACTCTGTAACCAATGGTGAGATCATGCCCAAGATCAGTGTGGATATCCCTCAGGAATTGCTGAATGACCTCAACATGCATGTAGGCGATGATAAGAAGTTCGTCAATCAGTCCGATGCAATCCGAACTGCAATACGCAAGATGCTGGACCTGATGGACGAAATTGACAGACGACGGGGCCGTCTGGAAGAGCGCTGAAAGAGCTGACAGGCATTCATATCCTTTTTGTTCACTTTGCTATAGAGCCGCGAATTTAAGTGTGAGTATGTTAGTGTACACTTCATAATGGTCCGTGTGTATTGATGATGGTTTATGTGTATTGATGATGGTTTATGTGTATTGATTATAGTTCGTGTGTATTGATTATAGTTCGTGTGTATTGATTATAGTTCGTGTGCATTAATGATGGTCCGTGTGTATTGATGGTAGTTTATGTGTGTTGATAACATTCTGTATGCATTAGTGATGGTCAGTGTACATTTAATAATGGCGTATCTCACAGGGCCCTGAGGAAATCAATACATTCCCGGCCTTCTTCAAGGTTGCTCATTTCTGTAACGCATCTGCCTTTATAGTCCTTAAGCCCCTCTTTTACGATCTTCCAGTCGATATTACCTCTGCCACAGGGCAGATGTTCATCTCTTTTGCCCATATTATCATGGAGATGGATATGGATTATGTGATCCTTGCAAAGGTCCAGGAATTCAGGTAACATACCCATGGTGTTTGCATGGCCCACGTCCAGTGTCATCCCGATATTGTCCCTGTCAACCCCATTGATGATATCAAGCATTTCCTGTGGGTATTTGCCAAATATCTTTGGGAAATTCGGCATGTTCTCAACTGCAATGAAAATGCCGTGCTCATCGGCCACATCACAAAGGCGCTGTATGGAACGTATGTTCATCTCCCATGCAAGCTCCGGGACCTTCGAGCCATATGGGGAGAGATAACCCGGGTGGACCACAGCAAGTTTTGTAAGGCCTGAGGCCAGGTTGAGGTGGCCTTCCATCTGTCTTAGGACCTCTGCATGGATCCCTTCATTCAGGCCTGCAAGGTTCATGTCTGAAAAAGGCAGGTGCATTGTCAGAGTAAGGTCGGTGGTCTCAAGGACCTGTTTAACCTTATTGACATTTGCAGGGGTCAGTCGCTGCTCACCTTCCTGTACCATCTCCCAGCCTGTAAAGCCGATATCCTCAAGTTCATATACCCATTCGAACGGTTCGACAAGCACTTCTTTTGAAGAAAATCCAACATTACTGATATTCATATTATCCCCCTTTTTTTGCAGGTCTCTATTTTTAGATCACAGGTCAGGAAATGGTCTCTCATACAGAGGTACCCCATCTTCTGTAGGAGGTGTAAGCCAGTCGATAATAAGTTCCAGGTCAGAGGAGCAATCCGTTATTATATTAATGTGAATGGAACCCAGAGGTTCTTCAACTGCAGGAAAGTTCAAGCGGCTGACAGTGGCCACCTGTTTATTTATTATAAACTGTGTTGATCCCCCTTCAATGCTTTTTCCAAGCTGGCCCCTTGCAGTATCAATGATCTGCTCTTCCCGAAGCAGGGTGTGCATGTTCTTAAGCAGGGCTATGTCCCCTTGCCCTATAAGCTTTTTTTGCCCTTCGTTTTCCCTGGTTTCCAGGGTAACCCCCGGGAAGATGTTCTTTATGGCTTTCTTTATGACATCCTCATTTTCAGTGGGATTTGCCAGGGTCCATATTTCCACTTTCATGATGCCTGCTCCAGGATGTCGGTGATTTTCTGGCGGAATTCCTCAATTGTGGAATTGTTGTTCACGACTATATCTGCTACTTTAATAGCTTCAGCAAGGCCCCAGCCCAGCTCCCTTTCATCCCTTACCTTAAGGGCACTGACATCTGTCATATCATCACTTCGGCCTCTCTTGTTTATTCTCTCAAACCTTGTTTCCAGAGGTGCATCAATGTTAACCAGAGTGAAGGCATCTCCAAACTCCTCTTTAAAGAAGTTCACTTCCGCAATTCCTCTGATGCCGTCCACGACCACCAGTTCACGGCCTCTGGCATAAATGGAATCGACACATCGTTTTGCAACTGCATCCAGTCCTTCCGTCTCCCTCAGGTCACAGGCCACAGCACCGGTATTCTTGTCGGTTGGCTCAAGGCCACGTCTTTTGACTTCCTCTCTGATAACATCCCCCATGATCACAACATCTATACCTGCCTGTTTAACAACGTCTGAAGCCACGGTCTTTCCGGAAGCCGGCATACCGACAAAAGCTATTATTTTCAACGATCTTCACATCCTTAATCCGGAGTGGATTTACTTATATCTGGCACAAGATATTCCATTGTACATATAACCATTGTTGTAATTTCCAGGTTAATCTAACTCTGGCAAAGCTACATATAATAATTCATGTCTCTGTATCGATATGAAAATAGGCGGCCTTAAGGTTCCCGGGAAATTGCTGCTGGCCCCGATGGCCGATGTCACAAATCCTGCTTTCAGGCATCTGTGCAAAAGATACGGAGCTGCAGTAACCTATTCGGAAATGATCAGTGCGGATGCTCTCTTACATGATAACGAAAAGACAAAGTACAGGGCCATGCGTTTTAAAGGAGAATTCCCATTCGGGATACAGCTTTTTGGCAACAGTCCTCAAACCCTCACCCGGGCCGCCGTGATCATAGAGGAGCAGTATGCCCCTGAGATCATCGATATCAATCTGGGGTGTCCGTCTCCCATCATCACCAATGCAGGGTGTGGAGCTGCCTTATTGCGTGATCCGGATCTGGTGTCTGATATATTGGCCCAACTGTGCGATACTCTCAGTACTCCCGTAACGGCAAAGATCCGGGTCCTCAGCAGTCTGGAAGGTACCCTGGAACTTGCAGGGAGGATACAGGATTGTGGTATATCCGCCATTACTGTACACGGACGCACACATTCTCAGGGTTACCGGGGTCGGGCTGATCATGGATATGCAAAAAGGATCAAAGAGGAGCTGAGCATCCCGGTGATAGCAAACGGGGATGTCCATGACGGTCCCTCAGCAGCCTGTGTGCTGGAGGAGACCGGTTGTGACGGTGTGATGATCGGCCGGGCCAGTATGGGAGATCCGCATATATTTGAGCGGATAATCCGTTATCTTGAAACCGGGGAAGTACTGGAAGCCAGCTGCAGCCGGCGCAGGCAGGACTGTCTGGATTACCTGGATCTTTTGGAGGAATATGACTATATCTCACATATGAACCTCCGGGCTCATGTTCAGTGGTTCACAAAAGGGCTTAAAGGGAGCAGGCATATGCGTAAATGTATTGGAACATGTGATTCTATGCAGGCTTTTGTTGAGTACATCGGGAGTATGTGTGATACCGGCACGGAATGACCATGTTTGATTTTGATCAATAGTGGTGATAAATGTGCAATAATCATGCAGTTTTTGTATTTTTATACTTTTTGTAAATTTATATGTACTGAACTTGTTTGCAATTGATTTTTTAATATAATCATTATTCATGTCGTTAATATATTTCGGATTTTCACCGAAAGACTAAATAGTAATTAAGATTGTACACCATTAAACATTGCATTTAGGATGATATTGTACGATATATCATTCCTGCATCGTTTTCATGGAACATGTCCGGGCCTCTTTTCCAGGTCTAAAAACGCAGGATATGTCCCTGAAACAGATTTCGATCTGCCTATATCATTATACTGTTCAATGGAGAATATAGATGAAAGAGATACGAATACACGGTCGAGGCGGGCAGGGGTCTGTGACTGCTGCCGAATTACTGGCTGTTGCAGCCTTTAAGGATGGTAAGTTCAGTCAGGCTTTCCCGGCTTTTGGAGTTGAACGCCGTGGTGCCCCTGTACAGGCATTCACCAGGATCAATGATGAGATCATCAGACTTCGAAGCCAGATCTATGAACCTGATTATGTGATCGTCCAGGATCCCACTCTCCTGGAGGTCGTGAAGGTTCAAAGCGGTATCAAGGACGATGGCCTGATCCTTATAAACAGTGAATTCGGGCCCGAAAAATTCGATCTTGGTACAGACGCAAAGGTCATGACTGTCAATGCGACCAAGATCGCTCTGGACATTATCGGTCGTCCGATCGTAAACACAGTCCTTCTGGGTGCATTTGCAGGTGCTTCCGGCCTGATCAACCCCGAGTCGATCAAAGAAGCCGTTAAAGCACATTTCCCGGGCAAGGTTGGCGAAAAGAATGCAGAGGCCATTCAACAGGCCTATGATATGATGATGGAGGCAAAAGTATGAAGATACCCCCTGGAGGAGTATGTGAAGCCGGTTCCACCCTTGTCAATAAGACCGGTGGCTGGAGGACTTTCAAGCCTGTTTATGATTATGATAAATGTATCAAATGCAAATTATGTGAACTTCTGTGTCCTGACAGTTCCATTAATCCAAGGGATGACGGGTTCTTTGAATTTGATTATGAGTTCTGTAAGGGATGTGGGATATGTGCCAATGAATGTCCCAAAGGTGCGATCTCAATGGTACTGGAGGAAAAATAATGGCACCAAAGCGTAATATTGATAAGGATAAGATGGTGGTCGTTGAAGGTTCATATACTGTGGCAAGTGCTGTTAAGGCCTGCAGGCCCAATGTGATCTCTGCCTACCCCATCACCCCACAGACCCATATCGTTGAAGACCTCTCCCAGTTCATGGCAGACGGAGTGATGCCAAACTGTGAATACATCAATGTGGAATCAGAGTTCTCTGCCCTCTCCGCTCTTGTGGGTTCATCTGCAGCCGGAGCACGGTGTTATTCTGCCACCACATCCCAGGGCCTTGAGCTTATGCACGAGGTGCTTTTCAATGTGGCCGGGATGAGATTGCCTGTGGTGATGACTATCGCCAACAGGGCGGTCAGTGCACCGATCAACATCTGGAACGATCATCAGGACTCCATTGCACAGAGGGATACTGGCTGGATCCAGCTGTATGCCGAGGATACCCAGGAAGTTTCCGATATGACCGCGCAGGCCTATAAGATCGGGGAGGACCCTGATATCCTGCTGCCTGTGATGACCTGTATGGACGGTTTTATCCTTTCCCATGTCACCGAACCTGTGGTATTGCTGGAACAGGACCTTGTGGACGAGTATCTGCCTCCCTTTGATCCGGTGAACAAGCTCGATCCGAAGGACCCTAAGAGCTTTGGTGCTTTTGCAGACCCATCTTCATATACTGAATTCAGATATCTGCAGCAGGAAGCAATGGATAAGGCATTGCAGAAGGTCGAGGATGCAGCCAATGATTTCTCTGAGCTGTTTGGCAGGTACTACGGAGGCCTTATTGATGAGTATTACACTGAAGATGCAGACATCATCCTCATGGCCATGGGTTCTATTGTCGGTACCATCCGGGATGTGATCGACAGTATGAGAGCAAAGGGTGTTAAGGTCGGTCTGCTTAAGGTCAGATGTTATCGTCCGTTCCCTGCAGAAGCTATCATGAATGTCATCAAGGATGCAAAGGTTGTTGCAGTCCTGGATAAGAACATCTCCCTGGGTCTTAACGAGGGTGCCCTGTTCACCGAGACCAAATCCATTCTTTATAATACCGACATCCATTTGCCTGTCGTAGGCTATATGATAGGTCATGGCGGTCGTGATATTCCTGAAGGAACGATCGAGAATATAATCAATGAAGCAAAAGAAGTTATCAGTTCAGGTATCAAGGTTGAAAGCCAGTTCACCGATCTGAAGGAGGAATTGATATGAGATCATTGTTGGCCCCGGGCCACAGAGGTTGTGCGGGTTGTTGTGATGCAATGGCCGCAAAGTTCACCCTGATGGCAGCAGGAGAGGATTGTATAGTCGTCAACCCTACCGGTTGTCTTGAAGTTATGACCACTCCATATCCTGAATCCGCATGGCGGGTTCCCTGGATCCATTCCCTGTTTGAGAACAATGCTTCTGTTGCATCCGGTATCGAGGCGGCTCTTAAAGCTATGGGTAAACTGGGTGACACAAAGATCATTGCCATGGGCGGGGACGGAGCAACCCTTGACATAGGGATGCGTGCTATCTCAGGTGCTTTTGAGAGAGGTCATGACTTCACCTATGTGTGCATTGATAATGAAGCCTATATGAACACCGGTGTTCAGAGAAGCGGTGCAACACCCTTTGCTGCTTCCACCACCACCAGTCCTGCAGGAGTGGAATCCTTTGGTAACATGCGGCCCAAGAAGAACATGCCTGCCATCATGGCAGCCCATGGATCACCTTATGTGGCTACCACATCCATAGGTTACCCCAAGGACATGATCAGAAAGGTCAAAAAAGCCCTGGATGTAGAAGGGCCGTGCTATATACATGCACATGCTCCCTGTACCACAGGATGGGGTTTTGATACTTCCAAGACAGTTGAGGTTGCAAAACTTGCAGTCGAGACAGCCCTGTGGCCTCTCTATGAAATGGAGGACGGAGAAGTCACAAAGGTAAGGAAGATCAAGGAACCAAAGCCTGTAGAGGATTATCTCAAGATGCAGCGCCGTTTCAAACATCTGTTCACCAAGGAAGGGGGAGCGGATGTCATTAAGGATATCCAGGCCCTTGCAGATAAGAATGTGGCTAAGTTCGGGTTGAGATAAACCCGGACATCTTTTATTTTATATTGTTATTTTTATATGTCCATTGATTGATTGATTGATTGATTGATTGATTGATTTATTTATTTATTTATTTATTTATTTATTTATTTATTTATTTATTTATTTATTTATTTATTTATTTAAAAGTGAGCTGTTATTTGAGTGATCTTTTATGGATATTTTTTTTATGGATGCGTGCTAACTTAGGGAATGATGATGCCGGTAAATAAGAATGATTTTGACATTATATGGGCCCTGCTTAAAAAGGAATATCCCAATCCTCAACCTGCTCTGGAATACAGTAATGTGTTCGAGTTGCTCATTGCAACCATTCTCTCGGCCCAGTGTACGGATGCCCAGGTCAATAAGGTCACCCGGGAATTGTTCAAAAAATATCCTTCCATTGAGGCCCTTGCAGGTGCAGATATTGAAGAGCTTGAAAAGGATATCTATTCCACGGGTTTCTACCGGAACAAAGCAAAGAACATAAAAAGAACTTCAGTTCTCCTGCTTTCTGATTTTGATGGCCGGGTCCCCTCGACCATGGAGGAACTTACAACTCTTCCCGGTGTTGCCAGGAAGACTGCAAATATCGTTCTTGCCCGGGGTCACGGTGTTATAGACGGGATTGCAGTGGATACTCATGTCAAACGTGTCTCAGGCAGGCTCGGACTGACCTCCAGTTCCAATCCTCTTAAGATTGAAAAGGACCTCATGCAACTTGCTGAAAAAGATCAGTGGGATGATCTCTCTATGACATTGATATTACATGGCAGGAATGTCTGTGATGCCCGCAAACCCCTTTGTGAGCGCTGTGTCGTATCCCATCTGTGTCCCTCCAGTATATCATCTGTTGATTTTTCGGTCGGGGCTGAGGAGTGATTAGTGGGGATCTCAACGATACACTGCTGTCTTGAAGTTTTCCTGATCATCTTTCATTCATTTATTTTCGGCCCTCGCAATCTATATCTATATTTCCCTGCCAATATTAAGCAATGTCACGTGTGATCGCCCATATTGATATGGATTACTTTTATGCAGCTATAGAAGAGCGTGAGGACCCTTCCCTCAGGGATAAGGCCGTGGTGGTCTGTATGTATTCAAATAGGGGGGAGAAGGGAGGTGCTGTGAGCACATGCAATTATATTGCCCGGGAAGCGGGTATTCACTCGGCCATGCCCTGTCAGGTTGCACGTTCCCTGAAACCCGATGCTGTATATCTGCCGGTACGTAAGGATTTCTATACACAGGTATCTGACAGGATCATGGAGGTCCTGCGCTCATTTGCGGATGGGGGTGGACAGGCTTTTGAAAAGATCAGCATAGATGAGGCATTCATTGATATAACCCGGGCCTGTGGGGGTGATATTGATAATGCAGCTGATGTTGGTATGGCAATAAAAGAGCAGATTAAGCAGTCTGAAGGTCTGACATGTTCGGTAGGGGTAGGCCCGAACAAACTGATCGCAAAGATGTCCTCATCCCATCAGAAACCGGATGGGATGACCATCGTAAATGAAAAGGAGGTTGTGGGTTTCTTAGCAGGCATGCCGGTTTCAAAGCTCTGGGGCATAGGTAATGTTACAGGGGAGCAGCTTGCTGCAATGGGTGTAAGCACGATCGAGCAGCTTGCCTCCCGTGATATACAGGATCTGATCAATGTCTTTGGTAAGACAAAAGGGGTCTGGCTGAAGAATGCGGCCCTGGGGATCGATGAGAGTCCGGTAAAAGAGAAGGCAGTTTCTGACCAGATCGGCAGGATGGCTTCGCTTGAGCATAATACCCGCAACGAAAAGTTGATATCCTCTCTGATGCGGGAACTGGAGGAGGATGTTTTTGAAAAGGTGCTCAAAAGGCAGGTCATGTTCCGTACTGTCACGGTCACGGTGATCTTTGCCAATTTTAAAACGGTAACAAAGGCCCGCACATTGAATCATCATATTCAGGACAGGGATATGTTGGGCAATATCTGCGAAGAGGTCCTGGAACAATTACTCCTGCCTGTCAATCTCAATGTAAGGCGTCTTGGAGTCAGGGTGGGCGACCTTAAGGAAAGTGGCGGCCAGCGCAGCCTGAGTGACTTTTTTTAAGTTGAAAACTATTCTTATGGATCTAAAGTTCTTATGGATCAGAAGTTATTAAGATCTCAGTATGTCTGGTCAGTTAAAGCCCGCGACTTCAGGTTGGCAGTTCATAGATATAAAAATCTCATAGATCAGAATGAATCAATATAAGCATCAATAGACTTTGCTCCTATCATTTCTTCCTTGCTGATGCTGGCATTGTCCATTACTTTCTTGCTTACGTAGATATCCGTGCCTTTTTTCAATGCAAGGGCAACGCAGTCGCTGGGTCTGGCATCAAGTTCCATTTCCTTGAGGCCTTTTTTCATGATAAGTCTTGCATAATAGACATCCCCTACCTTCTCATCAATGATGACCTTATGTATCGTAACGGCCATACGGTCAAGGACAGATTCCAGAAGGTCATGTGTTGAAGGCCGGGGCATGGTGGTCTTCTTTAGGGCCATGTCAATGGATATGGCTTCCTGCGGCCCGATATGGATGGGCATCAGGTTGCTGTTCTCATCCTCGAACAGGATCGTGGGGACAAGTCCCCTGCTGGTTTTCATCATGTAAAGGCCCTTCACCTCTATTTTTTTATTTTCCATTTCTGATCTAATCTAATCAAAGGATACCAATGATATTAATATTTGTGTCAGCCCCGGTTTTTATGAACTACCCACGACTGAAGTCGTGGGTTTTCTCTGCCCCCTATGCCCCAACAATCCTCCAACAATCGTAAGATCAGTCTCACTTCAAAGATGGAGTTTGGTGTAATTGTGGTGTACTTGTGGTGTACTTGTGGTGTACTTGTGGTGTAATTGTGGTGTAATTGTGGTGTGATTGTGGTATAATTGTGGTATAATTGTGGTGTAATTGTGGTGTAATTGTGGTGTAATTGTGGTGTAATTGTGGTGTTTCTGTTTCTTGTTCTCAGTTAGAGTCGGGTGCTTTTTTAACAGTTACCCAGAATGTACACCCCTGTCCTTCGGGGTTGTCTTCCACTCCTGCATTTCCTCCGTGCATTTCAATGATCCTTTTTACAATAGCAAGGCCCAGGCCTGTTCCTTTTACAGGGCCTTTTGTAACGCGTTTGAATCGTTCAAATACAAGTTCTTTGTCAGCATCACAGATGCCTTCTCCTGTATCTGTTACCAGGACTTTCCAGTGCTTGCTGCAGTCCAGAATATCCATGGATACTGTTGTCTTTTCGGGACTGTATTTTTGGGCATTGCTTAGCAGGTTTATAAAGACCTCATCAAGGATAGGATTGGCAAGACATGGATAGTTCCCTTTAGTATTTACTTTCAGCTGCATTCCTTTTTCTTCAAACAGATATTGAATGTTCCCTGCAGCCAGGCCCACTATCATGCCCAGGTCCATTTCATCTAACCGGATCGGTTTTGAAGCTTCAAGTTTTGAGAGTTTTGAGGCGTCTTCTATTAATTTTATAATCTTGTTGTTATTCCTTATGATGATCTCCAGTTTCTCCCTCCTGTCAGGATCCAGCTCCTGCATTAGCATTACTTCAGCAAATCCTTTCACAATACCTGCAGGATTTAACAGGTCATGCCTGAGGATGTCCGTGAAAACATCTTTGAGTTCATTTGACAGACGCAGCTTTTCTGCCTTATTTTGAAGTTCTTTTTCACTTTCTTTCCTTTTTGTAATGTCTCTGACAATGATGCAATAATAAGTCTCCGCACTTTCATCTCTGGATATGGAGATCTCAAGAGGTATGTCGGGTCTAAGCCTCCCCTTTCCGGTAAATTCCATCACATCTTTGTTCATATCCTTTTTTCTTAGAACATCTTTTTGCAGAGCATTGCCAAGTTCTGGTATAACGTTTGAGATGCTCTGACCATTCATTTGTTCTTCTTTAAATCCGAAGATATCATAAGAGGCTTTATTCCAGTAGATGACCTTTCCGTTTCTATCTATCAATATAATCCCGTCATGGGACAGGTGCAGTGCTGAATGGAATCGTTTTTCATTTTCGAATAAAGCGATCTGAGCTATCTTCCGGGATGTGATGTCCCGGTTGCTTCCCCTGCGGCCGGCAAACCTGCCTTTTCGATCATAGATCGGTCTGCATATATGGCTGATCCAGTGGATATCACCATTTTTATGGAAGATCCTGAATTCCAGGGGTGATGTATTATCTTTATTGCAGTTTTCAATCTGTTTTTTGACAAATTCTCTGTCATCAGGATGAAGGATACTGGAAAAAAGTTGTGGGTCCTGAATGAAACACATGGGTTCATATCCTGTAATGGATTTGCATGAGGGTGAAACATAGATCAAATTTCCCTCCCTGTCTTCCATATATATCCAGTCAGCTGCAAGGTCTGCCATTAAATGGAAAAAACTCTCACTTTCCCACATCCCGGAGTTTTTGTTGTTGATGGGATAAACTCCCGTTACACATTGGTTCCTTTTCAGGAATCCTCTGTTACTTAACTGATCAATTTTTAAACTTCTCAGTTTATGCAATATGCTTTTAATGTCCGGATTCCCTGGTACAAAAGGAGGTTTGCCTTTTATCAGGCAGGTTCTTGATGTATGCTATTTATTAACACGGATACCCCCGATTTATAGTGTCCCAAACTGTATTAATGTTGTTTTTATGGATTTCATTTTATATATATGTCATTATTTAATATATGCAGAATGTTATTCAATTTGTTTAATAGATATCATATCTATATATCAGCTATCATGTCTATTTTATAATTATCATCTCCTCTTGTGGCAAAAAAGACTAAATACTATGAGTTCCATCCTGCCATATGTTCATAGAACCGGAATGGGGTGTCGGTATATTGATATTGGATTCATGGCTATATTGCCTCCCAAAAGGCAGTCCATAACAAAAAACATAACTAAACAGTAACAGGAGGTCTTACTCATGGATATGAATCGGTTTACTCAGAAAGCACAGGAAGCTATTCAAAGTTCATTTACCATTGCGGCCCGGTATTATCATCAGCAGAATGATTCGGAACATCTGTTCCTGGCATTGCTGGAACAGGATGGGGGCCTTGTCCCCTACCATACTGGGTAACATCGGGGCAGACCCTGAAGATCTTATCAGACAGCTTGAGTCCCATCTGGAAGGGCTTCCTCAGGTCACAGGGAGTGGCAGCGGACAGGCGTATATTACTCAGAGGTTAAATCGTATACTGGATAGTGCGGATAAACAGGCCCGCTCTATGAAAGATGAGTTCGTCAGTGTGGAGCATTTGCTCACAGGCATATTGAAAGAGAAGGACAGCTTCAGCAGATCCATCCTTGAGCACTCCGGTGTGAGTCTGGATGCTGTCATAGCAGAAATAAAACAGATCAGGGGGAATCGTCGTATAACCAGTGAAAATCCGGAAGATACAATGGAACCGCTCAAAAAGTACGGCATTGATTTTACAGAGATGGCTACCAGAGGTAAACTTGACCCTGTGATAGGCCGGGATCATGAGATCAGGCATACCATTGAGATCCTCTCCCGCCGCAGGAAGAACAACCCTGTGCTCATTGGTGAGGCAGGTGTGGGGAAAACCGCGATCGTTGAGGGTCTGGCCCAGAGGATCGCAAAGAGGGATGTCCCCGAGGACATGAAGGAAAAAAGGATCGTAGGTCTTGACATGGGGGCCCTTGTGGCAGGTGCAAAGTTTAGGGGTGAGTTCGAAGAGCGCTTAAAGGCAGTCCTTAAAGAGGTTGTGGATTCGGAAGGTCAGATCATACTGTTCATTGATGAACTGCATACCATTGTAGGTGCAGGTGCCACCGAAGGCGCCATGGATGCAGGCAATCTCCTCAAACCCATGCTTGCAAGGGGTGAGTTGCACTGTATCGGGGCTACCACTCTGAATGAATATCGTAAATACATTGAAAAGGATGCAGCTCTTGAAAGACGTTTCCTTCCGGTACTGGTGAACCAGCCCGATGTTGAGGATACCATCTCAATCCTTAGAGGTCTCAAGGAAAGGTATGAAGTCCATCATGGAGTTCGTATCAAGGATACTGCCCTTGTGGCAGCCTCAGTGATGAGTGATCGTTACATTACCGATCGGTTCCTTCCTGACAAGGCCATCGATCTGGTGGATGAAGCAGCTGCCAAGGTAAGAACGGCCATTGATAGCAAACCCTCTGAACTTGATGAGGCTGACAGAAAGATCCTGCAGCTGGAGATCGAGAGAGAGGCCCTCAAAAAAGAGAAGGATGCAGCATCAAAGGAACGTCTATCAGATCTGGAAAAGGAACTTGCGGATATCAGGGCTGAATCTGATGCAAAGCGGGCAAGATGGCAGGCCGAGAAAGATATCATCGCTGATCTGGGTTCCCTTAAACAGAAGATAGAGGATACAAAGATCCAGCTGGAACTTGCTGAGAATGACGGTAATTTCGAACTTGCTTCCAAGTTAAAATATGGAGAACTTATTCCCCTTGAACATCAGTATAAAGAACAGGAGCAGAAACTGCTGGAGATGCAGGGGGATATGCTTCTAAAAGAGGAGGTTGGCGAGGAGGATATTGCCCAGGTGGTCAGTGAATGGACCAATATCCCGGTCACAAAGCTAATGGAAGGGGAGCGGGAAAAGTTGGTCCATCTCTCAGACAAGCTCCATGAGCGTATCATTGGGCAGGAAGAGTCGGTAAAAGCAGTTTCTGATGCGGTTATCAGGGCCTATGCAGGTATAAAGGATCCCCGGCGTCCTATCGGAAGTTTCATTTTCCTGGGGCCCACCGGTGTGGGTAAGACCGAACTTGCCAAGGCCCTTGCTGCCGAGATGTTCGATGATGAGAATAACATGATCCGCATCGATATGTCCGAGTACATGGAAAAACACACGGTTGCAAGGATGATCGGTGCTCCTCCCGGATACATAGGTCATGATGAAGGCGGTCAGCTAACAGAAGCTGTAAGGCGCAGGCCTTATTCAGTAGTTCTGTTCGATGAGATCGAAAAGGCCCATCATGATGTTTTTAACATCATGCTTCAGATACTTGACGATGGGCGGCTTACGGACTCTCATGGAAGGACTGTAGACTTTAAGAACACACTGATCATAATGACATCCAATATCTGTGTGGATTATGCCATTGCAAAACTGGAGGAGGGTGTGGATTATTCCAGAATGCAGGAGACTGCCCAGAATGAGCTGAGCAAACACTTCAGGCCCGAGTTCATCAACCGTATCGATGAGATCGCTATATTCCATCCCCTGACAAAAGAGCAGATCTTAAGGATCGTTGACCTGAAGGTGGCTGACCTTGTCCACAGACTTAAGGACAAACGCATAGAGCTTGAGATCACGGATGCTGCAAAAAAACACCTTGCAGATGTGGGATACAGTGAAACATACGGAGCCCGTCCCCTTAAACGTGCCATCCAGAACGAACTGGAGACCGAGGTGGCAAAACTTATCGTTCAGGGTAGTGTCCTGGAAGGGACCTCCATTGTTGTGGATGTGGGTGATGATGGCCTTGCAGTAAAGCCTCTGTTCCCTTCAGAGTGATGCTGCCGCATCCTCTGGTATTTTTTATTTTTAAAAGTAAGAAGCTCCTTGTGTAAGCCAGGAGTAGTTCATGATCTCATTCTTTTTGTTGTCATGTTGCTCCATTTTCATACTAAAAAGACATATATCTGAGAAATTTTCAGTCATCATAGTATTTTCTGGGGATGCGCATTATCGGAGATTCCAGGTATAAAAGCATCAGCAGAAATAGAAGGGTTGCAAATATGGTGGTATACGCAGGTAATATAAAATAGCTTATTATTGGTGCAAGGAATATCATGGATAGAATGGCCATTGCACGTGTCCCTCTAAGTTTTGGATATGGTCTGTCACATATCATGAGGTATGAAAGCAGGACAAATATAGCCATTATATAATAGGTGTGGATATATCTGTCTGCCATCAGCAGATAAGAAGCTATTACCACAGCAGCAGCGGTAATGGGAACTCCTTCAAAATCAGGGATGCTGTATTTTATGGTATTGAAGCGTGCAAGGCGCAGGATACCGCAGGTCAGGTAGAGGGATGTTGTGATCGCGAGTACATAGGGATGTATATGTCCATAGATGATGTATGATACATAAGCAGGAGCTACTCCAAAGGATATGCAGTCTGCAAGGGAATCAAGATATGCACCCATGCTGCTGTTATCGAACTTCCGGGCCAGATAACCATCGATCCCATCAGCCATGGCCGCCATGAGGATCAGTATCAGGGAAAGTTCTGCCTTACCTGAATGTATGTTTACAATGGCAGCAAACCCCAGCATTGCATTTATGAGGGTGGCTACATCAGGTATTCTTACCGAACTTAGCAGGGTCATATTTACCTCTTAATCCGTTTTGCTATTATGGTCTTTCCTGCAATGACATTATCTCCGGGATGACAGACTGCTCGCATATCCTCCGGAATGGTTACATCCACTCTCGACCCAAGGCGGATCATGCCTATCTTTTGTCCCTGGATGACCGTGTCTCCCTGTTTGATATAAGGTACTATCCTGCGTACCAGCACCCCGGCTATCTGTGTGACCTCGATCTTTCCATGTACACTGTCAATTGTGATCACAACTCTTTCATTCCTTTCTGAATCTTTCATGAATGCAGGAAGATAACCACCCTTTTTGTGGCGGATGTCAATGATCTCCCCTGATATGGGGGCCCTGTTCACATGTACGTTGTGCAGGTTCATAAATATACAGACCTTCCTTCCACTGATATCTATGACCCTTCCGTCTGCAGGAGCGATTATGCAATGGTCACAGACCTTTGTGTCCCGTACAGGGTCCCGAAAGAACCATATAAGAAAGACCGTGAACAGGATCATGACAAGGAATAGTGCATCTGCCAGGAGATTATGCATAAAATATGAAGTTACCCCGATAATACCTGTAAGGATGATGGCAGATAATATCCAGGATGTTGACCCTTTAGCTAGCATTTATCTAATTCCTGATCATCTGTTTATGATCCTGCGGACCTGGACACTTGTCATTTCCCAGAGTCCGTCGATCAGGTCCAGTATCTCCGGTAATATGCGCATCACTATATAAGCTATTACAAATAATGCGATTGCGGATCCGATCTTTGCGATCACATGGTGGGCAATCTCAAAGCTATCTGCACCAAACCATTGTTGCCCGTAGGCGATTATGACAAAAACATCCCTCAGTACATTAAGTCCGTATATTACAGGCACAGATACCATAAAAGCACTGGCAAGTCTTTTTACCGGAGCATTGACTGAAATTATCAGTCCGGTAAATAAAGCTATGCTTTCTATAGCAGTACAGGCCAGTATGATCTTTACTGAATATCCATTGTATACAATGGTGTCCCATGCAGGGGTTTCCACAGTAAATCCCAGGGTTTCCAGTGCCCAGACTACATTACCTGTGACAGTTGAAATGATCCACTGGTTAAGGACAGGTAAATTGGCAAAAGGGAAATAGAATAATGAACCCAGTGCAGTTGCAGTGGTAGCCATATAAACAACATCATTTCCGGATGTATGCCGGGAGGTTTGTCTGTACTCTTTTATCATTGTGGATGCCATAAAGAGACAAAAAAGAGATATGGCTATTGTCAGGATGACATTGAAGTAATCATGTATCTCAATATAATGGAGGGGCTGATAGGCCCAGTGTATTGCAAAAACTCCCCATCCGATCCCACCTATAAGGGGTTTGAAACGATTTGAAAGGCCGGTCACAGATGATGCGATCATCAGGATCACTGCCAGCCATAGTGCATATTCTATCATCTTCAGCACCTTTATTAACAACCTACTATATAATTATGTGCCATACTTGTCTGGTTGCGATACAATGGATGCATCGTGTCACAGGTATTGTTTCAAAGATGCATCATTGTGGCTAATATCTCATAATGGGATAGCTTCACATAATAGCTATATCTATGATCGTATTAAGGTTTTGTTGAAATGACTGCTCCAATGACCCCAAAACTGACGGTTGATGCCGTAATAATCTTAAACAGGAAGATCGTATTTATTAAAAGGAAGAATTTTCCATACAAGGATATGTTTGCATTGCCAGGAGGATTTGTAGAGATTGGAGAATCCACCGAGCAGGCTGCAATACGTGAAGCATATGAAGAGACCGGGCTATCAATAGATATCCTTAAATTGATTGGTGTCTATTCTAACCCTTCCCGGGACCCCAGAGGGCATACTGTTACGGTATGCTATCTTGCCATGGGTCATGGGACCCCGCGGGCCGATTCTGATGCATAGGATGTTGCCCTTTTTGATCCGGACGACATTCCCGAACTGGCCTTTGATCATAATGATATTATAAAAGATGCAGGAGTAGATATCTATGGAATTTTGCCCAGAGTGTAAAAGTATGATGTTCCCTGACGGAGATCGGCTAAAATGTAGAAAATGCGGATACATCAAGGAAAGGAATCAGGGAGAAGAGCTTTTGTCCCGTACTCAGCGTGAGGAACGTGAAGTAACGGTACTTGAAGGGGACATCGACGAAGGTCTGCCTACGACCACTACCAGATGTCCTGAATGTGGTCATAATGTAGCTTACTGGTGGTTGCGGCAACTAAGGTCTGCTGATGAATCGGAAACAAGGTTCTTTAAGTGTACCAAGTGCAGGGCCACCTGGAGGGAATACGATTGATCATGGTCTAAGACCATGGTCAGTAGTGATCTCATCAATAAATATCCCGGATCATTGATTTTTTTATGTGCATATATCTTCATGAATTCATATGCATGTGGCAATGTTCCTGCTATCTCTTGCATAAAAGTTTCATATTTATGTTTGTGGATGATATTGGAATATGTTGTGTGTGTCCTGTTATGCTTTGGTTGTGATAGTGAACTTACGACTTAAGTTGTGGGCTTTCTCTGCCCTACGCCCCAATAATCGTAAGGCATATTTCATTCGATGGCTGGATTTTGATCATTTTGCAAGGGTATATTATGTTTTTCTGTGTACTCTGAATTTAAGCTGTTCAGGGATGAACTGTTGTGAAGTGAAAACCTATATAAAGTAATGGATATAATGAGATTCAAAATTGATTTGATATTTTTCGATCTAAATTATCTGGCGGAGAAACTATGTTTAAGGCGACAATTGATGCATATCTTTTAAAAGATTCTATAGAAACCCTTTTGGTACTTGTGGATGAGGCCCGTTTCAGACTTTCCACCGAGGGCATTTCAGTAAGGGCGGTTGACCCTGCCAATGTGGCAATGGTCAGTTTTGACCTGTCAACAGATGCCTTTGATGAGTTCAATGCAGATGAGAGTGAAATTGGGCTGGACCTTTCAAAGTTCAATGATATCCTGGCAGTTGCAGAGAAAAATGATAAGGTTGCAATGGAACTGGATGAGGCCAACAGGAAACTGGCCATTCAGATAGGTGGTTTTTCCTACACAGTGTCCCTGCTTGATCCATCAACTATTCGTGCAGAACCCCGGATCCCACAGCTTGACCTTCCTGCAGAGGTCGTGCTTAATGGAAAGGACCTTCAGAAAGCTGTCAAAGCCGCAGAACGAATAAGTGACCACATGCTTCTTGGTATAGAGGGTGAGATCTTCTTCATGGAAGCTGAGGGGGATACTGATAAAGTGCGTCTTGAAATGACCCGGGATCAGCTGATAGACCTCAAACCTGATGATGCACGTTCACTGTTTTCCCTGGACTACCTTTCAGATATAATTAAGCCGGCATCAAAATCCAATGAAGTGGTAATGTTCCTTGGAAAGGATTTCCCTATCAAGATCAACTTCACCGTTGCCAACGGAGCCGGTAAGATCGGTTATCTTTTAGCACCAAGGATCGAATCAGAGTAAGATGGATGCCAGTTTCTTTGCATTATATCCTTTTGTATCAGAGGCTTCTGATTATGTTGGAAGCCTTGGTTTTTCTCCGGACCGTTTGATCTCTTCCCGTGCCCTCGAATCTGCACGTTTGCGTGGTAAGGAGAGGGTATTGCAGTCCCTGGGTGAAGGGATTGTGAAGTTTGATCTCTCCGGGTCGGACGAGGGCCGTATACTCTCAGAGCTCCTTTCCTATCCCTTTGCACGTGTCCTTGTGTCCTGTATCGATGATCAGTTCCTGATCCACCGCTATGTATTATCAGAAGCAATAGCTGCTGCCCGGCTACTGAATGGTCATGATGACAGGTTCCTTTCTGAATTTGCTCTGGATTTTAGTATTGATGCCCCTCTTTTTGAGAATCCTTTGAATAAAGAGGTCCTTTTCAAGCTTCATTTCACCGATTATATTAAACTTGCAACTTCCATGAAGGACCTTAAATGGAAGCTGGTGAACAGAAAATTATCCGGTGGCGTTGTAAAGGTAGCCAGAGAAGATTTCATACGTCTTTTGCAGGAAGCAATGAGGATGCGTATCCTGGAAAACCTTCCCCTTAATATCCCTGAGGAGATGAAGATTGAATGTGGCCCTTATCTGACAGAGGTCATTGAGGTCCTTCAGGAACGGAAGGAACGCTTTGATTCGGGGAGTTTTGGAAAGATAGAGGCCGGTCTTTTCCCTCCATGTATGACCCATGCTATTGCCCGGGCAGGGGTCGGGGTGAACCTGGCCCACTCAATGAGATTTGCCCTGACAGCTTTCCTGTCTGCGGTGGGTATGAATGTGGAGCAGATACTTAACATCTTCAACGTCTCCCCTGATTTTGATGAATCAAAGACCCGCTATCAGGTTGAGCATATCACAGGTTCATCGGGCACTCAGTATAAGCCTCCTTCCTGCAGTACCATGAAGACATATGGTAATTGTCATGAACCTGATGAACTATGCAAAAGGATCAAGCATCCTTTAAGTTATTATCAGAGACGCTGCTGGATGGTAAGGGCTGATTCAAAACGCGGTGGTCCAGAGCGTGATGATTCAGAGCGTGATGATTCAGAGCGTGATGATTCAGAGCGTGATGATTCAGAGCGTGATGATCCAAAACGTGATGATCCAAAACGTGATGATTCAGAGCGTGATGATCCAAAACGTGATGATCCAAAACGTGATGATCCAAAACGTGATGATCCAAAGCGTGATGATCCAAAACGTGATGATCCAAAACGTGATGATTCAGAGCGTGATGATTCAGAGCGTGATGATCCAAAACGTGATGATCCAAAACGTGATGATTCAGAGCGTGATGATTCAGAGCGTGATGATTCAGAGCGTGATGATCCAAAACGTGATGATCCAAAACGCGATGACTCCGGGCGCGATGGTCAGAAATGAAAGGAGATGATGCAAGGGCCCTGAGGTATTGTTCCTCAGACCCTCATTTGTTTCGATGTGGCTCCTATGAGCTGTATTTAAATATATGGTTGGAATCTAAATTTTTTCTTTATGCATTAATGAAGTTCTTTTTAAGTTCTTTTGTACTGCCTGCAGCTTTCCACAAAATCCTTTACCGGGAATGAGAAAGGATGTGCATGCATGTAACTGGCAAGGCTGTTGTGTTCGGTGATACCATCTTTGCCCTCAGTTATACCTTTGCCTCTTTCCATTTCATAGATAAGCCTGGCATCTCTGTCGCATTCGGTGAGGGAATAATGGAATTCATGTCCCCGGACAGGCCCTTTAATGAAATTCCCGTTTGCAATTCCTTTTGTGTATCCCAGTGCCTGCAGACGTTTGGTGAGCACGGTCCTGGCAGGGAAGAGGTCAGCCATTTTGTGGACGGTGCCGTCTATTTCGTAGGAGGTGCACAGGTATTGTAATCCTCCGCATTCTCCGTATATGGGCATGCCGTCGGCACACAGGTCTTTGAGTTTGCGTGTGGTCCCGGATTTTTCCAGTTCGTTTATATGAAGTTCGGGATAACCTCCTCCAAAGTAGAGGCCGTCCACATCAGGGACTTCCCCTTCAAGAGGACTGAAGAACTTGATATTGGCACCATTATTGCGCAAGGCATCGAACATATCCTGATAATAGAAACAAAAGGCGCTATCCATTGCAACCCCGATGGTCACATCCTTTTCAGATACGATCTCTTCATTCTCTTCTTTTTTCTCTGCCGGTTTTACAGGGGACCGGGCCAGTGAGATGATCGTGTCGATATCCACATTTTCTTCTATGAAATTGCCCAGCAGCCCTACGTCATAATCCTGTTCATCTGCCATGTGCAGACCAAGATGTCGGGAAGGCACTTTGAGGTCCTTGTTCCTGGGCAGGGCCCCTACGATCGGAACATCTGCAATTACGTCCCTGATCATCTTTTCATGTTTCGGGCTGCCTACCTTATTGAGGATCACTCCTGCCAGGTCTATCTGCGGATCGTATTCTGAGAACCCCTTTACAATAGCAGCGGCACTGCGTGACATGCCGTGGACATTGACGACCAGTATCACGGGTATGTCCAGGGATTTAGCCACATGGGCCGAACTGGCAAGCTCGGTGGATTCCATTCCATCATATAATCCCATGACCCCTTCCACTACCGAGATATCCGCATCCCTGTAGCTTTGGTCCACACTTGTGCGCACTCCCTCCACACCCATCATGAATGTGTCAAGGTTGCGGGAAGGCCGTCCACATATTACTGTATGGTGGGTCGGATCGATGTAGTCGGGACCCACTTTATAGGGCTGTACGTTCATGCTGCGTCCGGTCAGGGCAGCCATGATGCCCATTGAGACAGTGGTCTTTCCTACGCCGCTGTGAGTTCCTGCAATAAGTATGGATCTTTTCATGACATTCAGATGAGGTTGGTTTTATATATCCATTACGATTATTGGGGTTCAGGGCAGAAAAAGATCACTATTCTATTCGTGGGATGAATCGTGTTTCACATATTTTTAATATGTCTTGTAATCAATCATTTCAGCGTCAACCAAAATATATATATGGTTATAGTCATAGCCATGTAGCCACATTACATCAATGTGGTGTATGTTATTATAAGACAGCTGATTTGTTAGTGATAGACAATCAACATGAATCGACTGTCTTAATATGAATAATTGAACAAATATAATTTGCCACCGTAGGGACTGCGTGAAGGGGCTGTGGAGTCGTGTTCATAAGAACGGGCGGTGAAGCAGGAAGCCCGCGATTTTGGTCGTGGCTAGCTCACTAACTGACTTCACTAACTGATCTGGCATAAATGATTATCATTGTGAATTTATAAATGCTATTGCAATGATCATGGGTATTGGTATTAAGCAGGTCTCCTGGTCGATCGGGCTATCTGGTTAATTAAAACGCAACAAATTAAAATGTTTTAAAATCTCATGACTGAAGATAAGAAATCACTCACGGATAAATTTGGGCGTACAGTTACAAGTTTGAGGATCTCCCTTACCAATCGGTGTAATCTTAATTGTATATATTGTCATAGTGAGGGAGATGAAGGCCTAAGGAGAGAGATGCCTGTGTCTGCGATTTCCGATGTAGTGAAGGCGGCTGCATCCTTTGGGGTCAATAAAGTAAAGTTCTCAGGCGGTGAGCCTCTTGTAAGGGGGGATTTTGAGGATATACTGCGCAGTTTGCCTGAACTTAAGGATGTATCTGTCACCACAAATGGTGTTTTTCTTAAAGAACGTGCAAGTTCGATGAAACTTGCCGGCCTTGACCGGGTCAATGTAAGTCTGGATACCCTGGACCCTGATAAATATGCTTTCATAACCAAAGGAAGCCAGACAGATCTTAAGAGGGTCCTTGATGGCATTGAGGCGGCGCTGGCAGTAGGTCTTACACCGGTTAAGATCAATATGGTCCTGTTAAAAGGATTAAATGACAATGAGATTGAAGATATGCTGGATTTTGTGCGTTCTCATCCCGGAAAACTGATCCTGCAGATCATCCAGGTCATGGACTTTAAGGATGGGGCAAGTTATTATATTGATGTGGATGACATCGAGGACGATTTTGCCCGCAGGGCCGATAAGGTTGTAATGCGCAGGATGCACCACCGGAAAAAATATTTCATCGATGGGGCCGAAGTTGAAGTGGTAAAACCCATAGAGAACGTCGAGTTCTGTGCCAACTGTAACCGCCTGCGGGTCACTGCAGACGGTAAACTCAAACCATGTCTGCTTGTCAATGACAATCTGGTGGACATTGCCGGGGCAGGCCCCGGTGAGCTTCCCGGGTTGCTTGAGCAGGCAGTTGAGCTTAGGGTACCTTTCTACAGAGTAACAAAGATAGAAGAATTGATAGGAGATTGAAATATGGAAGTTGAACTGCTTGTTGACGGACAGGACATTGAGATCAATCATTTCGTACAAAAGATATTGGGTGCAATGGTCTCTTCATCAGTTGAAACACTGCATGATGTGGATGAGGACTGGAAAGAAGTGAATCTGATTCTTAAACGATCTTCTGAGTGAACTGTCCACGACTAAAGGCGTGGGGTTTCTCTGTGCCTGCCCCAACAATCATAATTCTTTTGTGGATCACATTTGTATTTCAGGCCGAACAGTTAGATACTTCATATGACCAGCTAACCATCCCCTGGTTAATTTGATCCGATCACATTAGTCTGATCAGGGGATTCTTCAAAGTTTAACTTTTAGATATCCCATCCTTCTAAGTATTGATTTTGGGTCAGCAGGTCTTGATGTGTTCACTTTATGCATGGATTAGAGCAGATCTTCAATCTCTTCCGGCCTTATCGGGGCGGTTGCGTCCAGTGATATGGGGGTAACTGAGATATGCCCGTTTTCCAGAGCGTTCACATCGGTTCCCTCTTCAGCTGAATGGATCAGGCTACCTGCGATCCAGTAATATGGTTGTCCGCGGGGATCATGGCGCTCTTCCACATCGGTCCTGAAGAATTTTCTGGCAAGGCGGGTTATTTCCACTTCAGGGTCATCGTCCACTAAATGGGGGATATTTATATTCAGCAGGTCTGTTTTATCAGGCAGGCCTTTTTTCATTACATTTCTGGCCACCTGGTTGACAAAGCGAATTCCTACGTCAAAGTCATGTTCGAAGTTTCTCAGGTCGTCGAACTTTAGCCATTCTTCTTTAACCTGTACGGACACTGCAAGGGCAGGTATGCCATAACTTGCACCTTCAAGGGCCGCTCCAATGGTGCCGGAAGTTGTGATCGTATCCGAACTGATGTTTTCCCCTATATTAAAACCTGAAACAAGCAGATCCGGCATTTCTTTCATTATAGTGAAAATGCCCAGTATGACAGAATCGGTAGGTGTGCCTCCGACTGCATGTACTCTGACCCCCTCGATCTCGGTACGGTTGATCCTCAATGGCTCAAAGATGGAGATGGACCTTCCCACCCCGCTTTGCTGCATGGAGGGAGCGGATACGGTAATGTCCCCAAGGTCCTGTACACTTTTGTAGGCTGCCTTTATCCCTGCAGCATATATCCCATCATCATTGGTAACAAGTATTTTTTTTGACATCTTACTCCCTTTCTTTTCCGGATCAAAGTTAATGGGAATATTGTCGGCCTTGATATATAATATTCTGTTGATCAGGAGGCCTGGTGCAGGTAATCCGGATGAAAATGTCCTGATCCGCCGGGAACTTCTGGCCCGGAATTTCCCAAGTTGGAACATGATTTCAGGTATCATCCTGTTGAGGCAGGAATTGGGATGTAGGAAAGTTCAGTTGTTGTTTAAAAGAAGATATTCTCTGCAAACACAGTTCAGTTCTCTGCAAGCACAGTTTAATTCTCTGCAAACACAGTTCAGTTCTCTGCAAACACAGTTCAGTTCTCTGCAAACACAGTTCAGTTCTCTATATCTGATATTTAATTTTATATGAATAATATTTAATGTTCTGGTGTGGTAGTTCACACGATGTTGTTTTCAGATTAAATATGTTGCATGAGATGTTGCATGAGTAGTGTTAGTTCCGTCCTGTCCCGGGCCCGGTTATTATGGAATAAAAATCCGGAGGGCCCGGGCCGGAAGATATTGTCAGATTGTCAGATAGTGCCTGCCCTTTTGTGTTCTTCTCCAAGGCCTGATCTGATCTTATTGTAGTGGACATTGAATGAAAGTTCCATAAATCCGGGGAATTGGCCTCCATTTGCTTCAAAGTTCATTTCTTCTTCCACATTTTCTTCAGGGTCATCTACGATGGCATCACAAAGGTAGATCTGCAGATCTCCTGCACTGTCCATGAATACAGAGGGCCTGACTCCGTTGTTTTCATATTCTTCGACGACTCCTCTAAAGACCATTGACATATATTTTATTGGTTGCATAGATAATCACCTTCTTTCTGTATAATAGGTAGTTTCCATGAACATGCATATATTGAGGATGTAAACAAAATGGCCATACTGTCATTATTTGTGAACATGACATGCACGAAAAGGATGTACGGAGCGTTGGCCTCGATCTTATTTGGGGGTGAATCCGGGTCTGGATCGAAAACAGTGGTATTGATCTTATGGATGATCATGAGTAGTGTGGATTACGATTATTAGGGTGTAGGGGCAGAGAAAGCCCATGACTTCAGTCGTGGGTAGTTCACTCCTTGCTCATATCGGGTTCCTTCTGTTTTTAATGTT
Source organism: Methanosarcinaceae archaeon (assembly GCA_963676195.2). Classification (GTDB taxonomy): domain Archaea; phylum Halobacteriota; class Methanosarcinia; order Methanosarcinales; family Methanosarcinaceae; genus CAXXJW01. Next base: position 39,487 of record CAXXJW010000001.1, read on the forward strand.
GGAACAGGTGAATATGATTCAAATCGATTGATGCAATTTTTGATCCAGGTGCGGTGAGATCGTTTCATGATGGGACAGTTTAAATATGATTCAAATCGATTGATTAAATGGAGATTTCGGAGATTTTCCTGATTGTTCAATACATAATTCATCAAAATTTAAATTTTATTTGCTAATATATTTAATTATTTCTGATGAACCTGTGTAATTGCAGAATAAATCTGCCGGATTAATGAGAAATGTATTTAAACCATAGAAGGATACGTGATAGAACATATCGTATTAGTATCGTTACATTATTGTTCACATTCCGATCATGAAATAACACTCAACAGTTGGAATCATTATGCTCGAAGATGAATATCAAATTGACTTTTTTTCTGAAAATGGATTTACAAGGAAGCAGTGCCCAAAATGCGGGAAGTTCTTCTGGACGCGAGATGAGGACAGAGAAACATGCGGAGATGCTCCCTGTGATCCTTACTCCTTTATTGATGCTCCTGTGTTCAACAAGAAATTCGAACTTTCCCAGATGAGAGAAGCTTATCTGAACTTCTTTGAAGAACATGGACACACGCGGGTGGAAAGATATCCTGTGGTTGCCAGGTGGAGGGATGACATATATCTGACAATTGCATCCATAGCTGACTTTCAGCCTTTTGTGACTTCCGGACAGGTCCCGCCTCCCGCTAATCCTCTTACCATTTCCCAGCCATGTATCAGGTTATCCGATCTTGATGCAGTGGGTAGAAGCGGAAGACATCTCACTACCTTTGAAATGATGGCCCACCATGCTTTCAATGATGTCAATAAGGAGATATACTGGAAGGACAGGACCCTGGAACTTTGCGACGGTTTGCTCAACTCCCTTGGGGCTGATCCCATGGCAGTTACTTATAAGGAGGAGCCCTGGGCCGGTGGAGGCAATGCAGGTGCCTGTGTTGAGACTCTGATCGGTGGTCTGGAAGTGGCTACTCTTGTGTTCATGAACCTTCAGCAATCAAAGGAAGGGGATATTATGATCAAAGGAGAGTCCTATTCTAAAATGGATAATTATATCGTTGATACAGGTTATGGTCTGGAACGTTTTGTCTGGGCTTCAAAAGGTTCTCCTACCATATATGACGCTGTATTCCCTGAGATCGTAAATGAGCTCATGGAGCTTGCAGGCGTTGATCATGAATTGAGTAATGAAGAGTACAAGAATATCCTTTCCCAGAATGCAAGGCTTGCAGGGCTGATGGACATAAGTGAAAAAGCCAATCTGCTTGAATTGCGTAAACAGGTTGCATCCAATATAGGGACTACAGTAGAAAAACTAAGCTCTATAATGGAGCCGGTGGAGAAAGTCTATGCGATCACGGATCATACCCGTTGTCTGACATTCATGCTTGGAGATGGGATCATTCCTTCCAATGTCAAGGCCGGCTACCTTGCCAGGCTCGTTATCCGCAGGACAATGAGGATGATGAAGGACCTGGATATCAGGATCCCCATATCCGATATAATCTGGATGCATATCAAAAACCTTCCCGAGTATCCGGAATTTGAAGAACGATTTGATATCATTGAGGACATCCTTCAGCATGAGGAACAAAAGTTCTCACAGACCCTGGATCGTGGACGGAGAATGATGGAAAAGTCCGCAAAACACTACAAAAAGAAAGGTGAGAAGATTCCTCTTGAAAAGATCATTGACATGTATGACAGTCATGGTATCCCGCCTGAGATATCTAAAGAGGTTGCTTCTGAAGTTGGTGTCGATGTGGACCTTCCGGATACTTTCTATTCCCTTGTTGCGGAAAAACACAGCAAGTCCGAACAAAAGGAAGTTAAAGAGGTACCCTTTGCAAAACGTCTTTCCAGATTACCTGGTACCAAACGTCTGTTCTATGATGAACCCAACCGGATGGAATTTGAGGCTGTTGTGCTGGATCTGTTCGATAATCATATAGTCCTTGATACAACCCTTATGTATCCGGAAGGCGGGGGACAGCCGGCTGATCATGGTACATTCACAGTGGATGATGTTGTCCTTCATGTGGTCGATGTGCAAATGTACAATGGCGTGGTCGTACACACCATCGATAAGATCGAAGACGAATTGCACATACGTAAAGGTGATATGGTGATAGGGCATGTGGATGAGAGACGCCGTATGGCCCATGCACGTCATCATACTGCAACCCATATAATCAACGATGCAGCCAGGGTTGTCCTGGGGGACCATATCTGGCAGGCCGGAGCCCAGAAATTCGAGGACCGTGCACGTATTGACCTTTCCCATTACAAGCGGATCACCCAGGATGAGCTTAATATGATCGAATTGATCGCCAACCGGACCGTGATGGAGAACCGCAGATGTCTTAGTGACTGGATGGACAGGACCGAGGCCGAGCAGAAATACGGTTTCCGGCTGTATCAGGGAGGTGTTCCTCCTGGAAAGAAGATCCGTGTCATGCAGGTGGGTAATGATATTGAAGCATGTGCCGGGACCCACTGTACCAATACCGGTCTTGTAGGGCCCATTAAGATACTCAAGACCGAGAGGATACAGGATGGTGTGGAGCGTCTTGAATATGCAGCAGGTGAAGCTGCAGTTACTGCCATTCAGAATATGGAAGGGTTGTTGAGGGATTCGTCTCAGACCCTGCGTGTTCCTGCTGAACAGTTACCTGCAACAATTGACAGATTCTTTGGTGAATGGAAGGACCTTAAGAAAGATAATACCAAACTTAAGGACGAGCTGGCCCATTCCCGCGTCCTGCAACTAAAACAGGATGCTCTGGTGCTTGGCTCCATTCGTCTGGTAACATGCACTCTGCCTGATGCCGATAGCGATGAGCTGACAATGACTGCAGGGCAGCTCACTCAGGACAAAGACCTGGTGGTCCTGCTCATGAGCGAACTTGGAGGTGTTAAGATCGTTGCTGCAGCAGGTGATGCCTGTATTGAAAGTGGCATTAATGTGGGCAAGATCGTCAAAGAGATGTCCGGCATCGTAGGTGGAGGCGGTGGAGGTAAACCGAACATGGCCCGCGGTGGCGGGACTGACCCTTCCCGGATCGAAGAGGCCCTTGAACTGGGCGTGAAACTGGTGAAAGAACAGCTTAATAGTTGATATTGAGTTTTAAAATAGCTGGTATAAAGGGATGGGTGTCAATATGCCCGTCCTTTCTGTATTCTTTAATTTGTTCTTTTATACATTCTCCAATTTGTTTTTTCATTTATTCTTTAATTTATTCTGTTATTTCTTTTTGTCTTCTCTATTTCTGTCTATATGTTCTATTCATATCTGCATTTTCTATTCATTTTTATGTCCTGATTTCATGAAATAGTTGCAGTATGTCCCCTGAGCCGGTCGGGTTGATACGATATTAGGGTTTGTTTTGTCCTCTTACTCTGTTAACTAAAGGTGGTGTTCGTAGTATTGCCTCCTTCTATTTTTTGGAGGGTTTAAGGATCCCTCTTTTTTTAGTTCCTGTGTCTGATCGGAAAGTGCTTCTCCAATTAGCATCTGTTGCAAAGATTAATATTACAAAAAAAACAATAATGGATATTGTTAATTTCATTTGTTGCTTTCGTAGAAATGGATTTAAGGGATCAGATGACTATGCCTGAAGACAATACTGATGAGATAATGGCCATGCTTCGCAGGGATCTGGCATCCAAGTATGTGTTGCTGTTAACGCCGAATAATGTTTTTAGTGAGCGTATGATCCATTTTTACATCCATTCTGTTATTATGAACGAAAAGGATACCTGTGTCGTCTGGCTCTGCCTGAGGACATCTCGTAAACATGTTCTGGAAAAATTTGAAGAATATGGTCTGGATATTTCCGGTCGTCTTAATAAGATGTGGTTCATTGATATCGAAGGTCCTGATAAGAATGACCCCAATACTCTTTACTGCAGTTCCCGGAGTGATTATACCAGGATCGGTTCCCATACTTCAAGGATTTTTACAGACAATCCCGGTTCTTTGCTTGTAATAGATGATATGAGTGTACTCTCAAAGGACAATCCCCAGGTTGTGGAAAGTTTCTTAAAATATCTTGAGCGGATGGTTCGGGATAAAGAGGGGAGTATCATATCCATGCTGGGTAAAGGCCTGCAGTCTGCTGAGGTTGAGGGAATGATGCGTTCGTTCTTTGATGTTACCGTTGACATAACCGAACAGGGAGAGATGCATGCCGAGGTGGGTCTTAAAAGTCTTGATTTCAGATATATGGTGGAAGGGAAGAAGATCCGGCTGGATTATCTTCAGCGCAACATCGTCAAAGAACGTATCAAGGTCCTTATTGTGGATGACGAACCTGATATTCCCGAGCTTTTGAAATTGTCTCTATCCAGTGAGCCCTACGATTTTGTGATCGCCTATAACGGAGAGGATGCCCTTGATATGGCCCTTAAGGAAAAACCTGATCTGATCCTGCTGGATATAATGATGCCCGACATGGATGGTTATGAAGTTGTTGAGCGTTTAAAGGCCAACTCTGTCGGCAGAGGTATTGCGATCATAATGATCTCTGCCAAGACCGAGGTCGATGACAAGCTCAAAGGAATGGAACTTGGTATCGATGATTATATCGCCAAGCCCTTTGACAAGCGTGAGGTCAACGCCCGCATCAAAATGGTCATGAAAAGATTCGGCTGGGAACCCCCCGAATGAGAGTCGGGATATGCGGATTGTAATACTTTTTGATTTTTGATCGACAGATATCGAACTGTCGGTTCTACTTTCCTCTTAGCATCTCTTTTCTGTATTTCTCTCTCTATATTTCTCTCTATATTTCTCTCTATATTTCTCTCTCTATATTTCATTTCATTTCTGCATTTCATCTGTATCCCTTTTTCATTTCAGTCTGAAAATCAATTTCTAACCCATTTTTCTGTTTCTCCATCCCTTCACCCTTTCCTGTAATACCATCTGCATCGGTAATGTTCATATGCAAAGATAATCATCGTAGCATAAAATAATCGTAAGATAAATAACTGATTTAACCATTTTTGGAGCATTATGATGACCATTCCAAAAGAATACATTCCTCAGGAAATAGAAGAGAAGTGGCAGAAGGCATGGGATATGTCCATGTATCATTTCGACTGGGCGGATAAGACAAGGCCCCAGTATATAATCGATACTCCTCCTCCATATCCTACAGGCAATTTCCATATAGGTAATTCACTGAACTGGTGTTACATCGATTTTGTGGCCCGGTATAAAAGAATGTGCGGCTTTAATGTTATGTTCCCGCAGGGCTGGGACTGCCATGGGCTTCCTACCGAGGTCAAAGTTGAAGAGATCCACGGGATCACCAAGAACCAGGTCTCAAGGTCTGAATTCAGGAAGATGTGTGAGCAGCTGACAGCATCAAATATTGAAAAGATGAGACTTACAATGCACAAGCTTGGTTTTTCCACCGACTGGAGCAATGAGTTCATCACCATGGACCCGGCCTATTATACCAAGACCCAGAGGTCCTTTGTAAAAATGAAGGATATGGACAGGCTCTACCAGTCCGAACATCCTGTCAACTGGTGTCCCAGGTGTGAAACTGCCATTGCTTTTGCAGAGGTTGAGTACGAGGCCCGGCAAACAAAACTGAACTTTTTGCATTTTGATAAACTGGAGATAGCAACCACAAGGCCCGAACTGCTTGCAGCCTGTGTGGCAGTGGCAATAAATCCTGAAGATGAGAGGTTCAATTCCCATATCGGCCAGACCGTTAAAGTCCCGCTGTTTGGTCATGAGGTCCCTGTTATCGGGGACGGTGAGGTTGATGCAGCATTTGGTACCGGGGTCGTAATGATCTGTACCTTTGGTGACAAGCAGGATGTCCGATGGTGGATGGAGCATGAGTTACCTCTCAGGAAGGCCATTGATAAGAACGGACGTATGACAGCTATTGCCGGCCGTTATGAGGGTATGTCCATCCCTGAATGTAAAGAGGCTATCATTGAAGATCTGAAAAAGGAAGGTCATCTGTATGAGCAGCAGACCCTGGATCAGAACGTTGGTATGTGCTGGCGTTGCAAGACCCCTATTGAGATCCTCTCCGAACGCCAGTGGTTCGTGAAGATAGATCCTGATGAGATCCTGTCAACTGCTGATGAGGTGCAGTGGCTGCCTGAATACATGAAGGTCCGGCTGGAGAACTGGACCGGTACGATGGAATGGGACTGGTGTATCTCAAGGCAGAGGATATTTGCAACTCCTATTCCTGTATGGTACTGCAAGGACTGTGGAAAGGCCCTTGTTGCTAAAGAGGAGTGGCTGCCTGTTGACCCGACCACACAACAGCCACCGGTAGCCTGTGAATGTGGTTCCACTGCCTTTGAAGCAGAAGAGGATGTCCTGGATACCTGGATGGACTCATCCATTACTGCATTGCATGTGGCAGGCTGGCTTGGGGACCATGAAATACGTTCTCCCACACAACTGCGTCCCCAGGGTCATGATATCATCCGCACGTGGGCATTCTACAGTATCCTGCGTTCAAAGGCTCTGGTGGGCAAGAGGCCCTGGGATTCCATACTGATCAATGGTATGGTCCTGGGTGAGGATGGGCATAAGATGAGCAAATCCCTGGGTAATATAATTTCTCCTGAGGAGGTCATAGATCAATACAGTGCTGATTCATTCAGGCAATGGGCTGCAGTGGGAGGTTCCACCGGTTCTGACATTATGTTCAGGTGGAAGGATGTTGTTTCAGCATCCCGTTTCTTTAATAAGATGTGGAGCATCTATCGTTTTTCCATGTCCCATCTTGAGGATATAGCAGGATCAGGTCCTGTTGAGATCGATCTGGCAGAGATGCCGGTGATCGATCGATGGCTATTGAGCAAACTGAATGTTCTGGTCCGCTCTGTTACTGACAGTATGGAGACATACCAATTCGATGAAGCATATAAGTCCATCAGGGGATTTGCATGGGAGGTCCTGGCTGATAATTATATCGAACTTGTTAAGTCCAGGCTGTACGGGGATGATGAAAAAGCCCGGGAATGTGCCAGATATACCCTTTATCATGCTATCGACACCCTGGCCAGGATGCTTGCACCCTTTGCTCCGTTCTTTGCAGAGGAAATGTACTCCAGCTTCAATAATGGCAGTGTACATACTGTGCAGTGGCCCGGGGTGGACGAGAGCCTTATCAGGGAGGATATTGAAGAGGCAGGTGAGCTTGTCAAAGAGATCGCAGGCAGTATCCGCCGCTACAAGTCCGAAGCCGGTATGGCCCTGAACGCACCCCTGAAGAAAATTGAGATATATGCTTCTCTTTCCGATGTCACGGATATTGAAGGGGTCACCAATTCTCCTGTGGATGTCATTGAAGGGGAACCTGACTTTGAACACATCCCTGTGGAGGTCAAACCCAATATGGGTATTATCGGCCCCAGGTTCAGGAAGAAAGCAGGTGCCATCATCAATGCCCTAACCGAGCTTAATCCTGTAGACGTTGCACACATGGTTGACAAAGGTGATCTCCATGTAACTGTTGACGGAGAGGAGATCGGGCTTGAACCTGAAAGTGTTGCCATCGAAAAGGAAGTCGTATCTGCCGGGCGGGCCGTTGATGTGCTCAATGTCCTGGATACTGTAGTGGTGATAGTAAGGTGAAATCGGCCCATTGATCTTTGGGAATGAGTATTCCAACAGGCAACGAATGCCCGGGATGACCCCGGGCCACTGTATCTGATAAAGGGTCACTAAAAAAGTGGCCCATTCTTATTTTGTGTTGTTTGTTTGATCATTATTTCTTTTATCATTATTTCTTTTATCATTATTTCTTTTATCATTGTTGTTGTTGTTGTTGTTGTTGTTGTTCCTCAATTTGGGTAGTTCACAAAGCAAAACAGTTGTATTTTTTGTGTCATGTATCATTCCCGAATCCAAATGGGCCCACCAAAAACAATAAGTGTTCTCTGTTACAATGTATTAAATGGGGGAGGTTCTATGGACATAAAGACCTATAACAGGATTCTGATAGCTACCGACGGGTCTGAAAATGCGCAGAAGGCCGCAGGTTCGGGTATCTCTATTGCTTCAGCATGTGGTGCTCATGCATATGCATTATATGTGATGGAGATGGACTCGGTGGGGATTACACCTGAAGCAGTGCACAGGGATTGTCTTGCTGCAATGGAAGTGGCAGCAACCGAGCATATGACCAATGAGCAATGGAGAGAATTTGCGCGGCTTGCCGATACCAACTGGGCGATAGAGAGAAAAAAGCACCTGAACGAAAAGGGAAAAGCTGTAACGGATCAGGTGGTGGAGTTTGGCCGGGCCCATGGGGTTGAAGTTGCGTCCCTTATAGAAGAAGGTCATCCGGCGGCTGTGATCATGGATATAGCTACTGACATAGCAGCGGACCTCATCGTCATAGGCACGCTGGGAATGACTGCAGACGGCCGGTTCCTGCTGGGAAGCATTGCGGATAAAGTGATCAGGAATTCAAAGATAGAGGTCCTTGTTGTTCGATGAGCTCTTTTTTGAGCTCATCTTTTTTTTGTGAAATGTTCTATGTAATATATTCTATGTAAAATATTCTATGTAAAATATTCTATGTAAAATATTCTATGTAAAATATTCTATGTAAAATGTTTTATGTAAAATATTCTATGTGAAATACCCACGACTAAAGTCGTGGGTTTTTCTGCCCCTTTGCTTAATAATCATAACCCTATATCTTCGCAGGATCAGATCTCTTCATATGTTGCAATATCTATCACTATTCTGACCACGTCGGTGGCCTTATTTCCAAGTATCCGTATCATGGGTTCCTTACCCACTCCACCTTTGTCATAGATCACATCCGGGACACTTCTCCGGGTTTTAATGGCATGGGTCACTCCCCAGTCCATGGTCTTAGTGTTCTCAGGCTCCTGCGCACGATCAAAGGAAGAGATGGAAAGGCCCATCTCCCTGCAGATGTCCAGGAGCTTTTCAGAATATTTAATGTTCATTGCAGCTCTTCTGGACGGGTCAAACTGCATGGTGGCAAGTACTATGCGTGCAATATGACTGCTTGCGCCAAATGAGATACATCCGACAATATGTGGTTCCCCGTTTAATTTAACCATCCTGCCCTCCACTCCGGTCACATCTTTCTCAGACACTGCAGCCGGCAGTGCCATTGCAATGTTGCACCCTACCTCGGCGATAAGGTCTGCAAAAGGCTGGCAGTGGCGGAGCATGTCCACAGCCTGTCTGGTATCCTTCATTACTTCCTCTTTAATGGAAAGGCTATTTAGATATCCCATCTGGTTTACCGGGGCCACACCTTTTCCGATGTTCTTGCTTGCAGCAATGGCTTTCTCAACAAAATGCTTTGCAGCTTTTGCGGCATCGGGGAGGGAGTGTCCCCGGGCAAGAAAAGCGGTAAGGGCTGAAGAATAGGTGCAGCCGGAACCATGGGTCCCTCCTTTGATGAAATGACCCGGGATTAGGGTGAAACGATCCGTTTGAGATTCATAGAGGATATCCGTGGCATCAAGATGCCCTCCGGTTACTATTATGTTTTTGACCCCGAGTTTTGATATCCTGATCGCGGCTTCTTTTGCCTCCTCTTTTGTGGATATCTCAAGTCCGGATAATGCTTCAGCTTCGGCTATGTTTGGGGTCACTGCAAAACTTACAGGTAAAAGCTCCTCTTTAAGTATTTCCAGAGCACTTTTCTCCATCAGGTCCCCGCCTGCCTCAGCAGCCATCACCGGGTCCACCACGACTGAAAAGGAATGGTCCCTTATGTTTTGTGCCACACATCGGATTATCCCGGCAGATGAAAGCATACCGGTCTTTGTCCAGTTGATGTCCATATCCTTGCATACTGCATTGATCTGGGATGTGACCACTTCTGCCGGCAGCTCGTAAGCATCAAGCACTCCGGTAGTGTTCTGGGACGTGACCGAGGTTATGGCACAGGCCCCGTGAACTCCCAGGCTGGCAAAGGTCTTTATATCGGCTTCAATCCCGGCCCCTCCTCCTGAATCTGAACCGGCTATTGTCAGGACGACCGGGTACTCCGTATCTTCAGGATTGCAGGTGGTAAGGGGGATGGTATCGTTACGGTTGTTAGCATATTCTTTATTTTCAGCCATACTTTCGGGTATGGGCCTGTTCCAATAAAAAACAAGTGGTATCTCCTGTTTTTATCATTTAGTGCTTACCTGTTAATTCAAAAGACCCCCGGGTAATCCGGCATAGTTCATAAATAAAATATATTATACTGACAGTATTATCCGCAGCTGGACTTCAATGGGCCCCTTTGCCATTTCTCCGTTTTTAATATGTTTGCAACAACCTTTCATTGATCTGGCCTTATTTTTGATCTGAAAGTTGCAGACTGACTGGAATTATCTGGTATTTTCACTCTGATAATATGTCAGGATGTTCAGTATTCGACAGTTTTTTATAATAACATATCAACAACTGGCACTCACACTCTTAATGCATACGATCAATACGATACAAATTGTAAAGATCGGTTTGATGGAAATCCCATAAATAGTATGTATGCATTAAGATGGTTTATTCGCAAATAATGATGGTATCGGACATAATTATCAGGCAGGAATTGCAGTTCCTTTCTTCAGTGAGGTCCTTTGTGATCATTTATTAAATAAACTTAAATAATTACTTATACTTATCAACAATCATAAAATTATAAAAATTAGGGGTGAACAGAACATGGGAAACAGACCTCTGGATATTTTGAATAATGCATTGAACACATCTGTTATTGTCAGGCTTAAAGGCGCACGTGAGTTTAGGGGTATCCTCCAGGGATATGATGTACATATGAATCTTGTCCTTGACGATGCAGACGAGCTTAAGGACGGGGAAGTTGTACGTAAGATAGGCGGTGTGGTCGTAAGAGGAGACAATGTTGTCTATGTATCTCCGTAATCTTTAAAAACTATAGGGACATGAGGAACAACCCAATCGCATTATAATTAATCATATTTACATACATATACAAAGGTGATCTAGAGATGTCAAAAGGTACTCCCTCAATGGGTAAAAGACAAAAACGTACACATGCCAAATGCAGACGCTGCGGGAGCGTATCCCTCAACATTCACACCAAACAGTGTACATCATGTGGTTTTGGAAGAACTCCCCGCATGAGAAGCTACAAATGGCAGGCAAAGTGTAAATATTAATATAAAATAGAGCAAACACTTTTCACTGGTGTTTTAATGAAAGAAGAATGTGGTGTTGTGGGTGTGGTGATGCATGATGGGCATCCCCTGGCAAAACCTGCTTCACTTCAGATCTACTATGCTCTCTATGCTTTGCAGCACAGAGGGCAGGAATCTACCGGAATAACCATCAATGATGGAGTGCAGACGCATTCTATTAAGGGCATGGGCCTTGTTCCGGAAGTCTATTCTAAAGAAGATATCATCAAACTCAAAGGTAATGTGGGTGTGGGTCATGTCAGATATTCCACCACAGGCGATTCAAAGATTGAGAATTGCCAGCCTTTGATCGTTAATTTTAAAGGCGGGACGGTTTCCATAGCCCACAATGGTAATCTTGTCAACGGAAAGGAACTGCGCGATGAGCTTGAATCAGAAGGCCGCATCTTCATTACGAATTCGGATACCGAGGTCATAGCCCATCTGCTGGTTAAGGAACTTCTAAGACATGGACCTGTTGAATCTATCAAAGCGGTAATGGATCGTCTTGTGGGGTCATATTCCCTTGCGATCCTTATAGATGAGGTCCTTTTTGCAGTAAGGGACCCTCTGGGATTCAAACCCCTTTGCATAGGCGAACTTGAAGGCGGCTATATAGTTGCTTCCGAAAGTGTGGCCATTGATACCTTAAATGGGAAGCTGCTTCGTGATGTACTTCCCGGAGAACTGGTGGAGTTCAAAGAGGGTCAGATCAATAGCCATCAGCTCTTTCATGAAAAAAGGTCAGCCCATTGTGTCTTTGAATATATCTATTTTGCAAGACCTGATTCGATAATCGACGGCCAGCTGGTCTATGATGTGCGTGAACGTATCGGAAGGGAACTTTCCAGGGAACATCCTGTGGAAGCTGATGTAGTATCTCCCGTTCCTGATTCGGGTATTGCCTCTGCGATAGGATATGCAGATGAGTCAGGGATCAAATACAAAGAAGCTCTGATCAAGAATCGTTATATAGGCAGGACTTTCATCATTCCCGGCCAGGCCATGAGGGAAACGGCTGTACGGCTTAAGATGAATACGGTGTCCCGAAATATAGAAGGTAACCGCCTGGTCCTGATCGATGACAGTATTGTCCGGGGTACCACTTCCAGACGTATAATTGATATGATACGTAATTCCGGTGCAAAGGAGATACATGCACGTATTGGCAGTCCACCTATCATCTCTCCCTGTTATCTGGGGATCGACATGGCCACCAGAGAAGAGCTGATAGCTTCCGGCCAGACCCTTGAGGGAATAAAGGAATCCATAAAAGCGGATTCTATCGGGTATCTCAGTATTGCCGGGCTGGTAAAGGCAATAGGGATTAATAAGGAAGACCTGTGTCTGGGTTGTCTTACCGAAGATTATCCTGTGGAAATACCCGGCGAAAAATGCCATAGGGTACAGATGAAGCTTAACGAATTCTAATCTCTATTTTTTATTCTCATTCCAGGTCCGGATACCATGGCCTTTAGAACCATTAAGAGTGATGGGATCAGTATCAATAATGTTACAGAACCGGGTCGTGAGACCGGGATCAACAGTGGATGTGCCAAAGACAGTACCGTTGAAGGGAAATGGGAATTCTGGGTGGACAGGGGTGGCACCTTTACTGATATGGTTGCAAAGGACCCGGCCGGTAAACTTAGTATACATAAGTTCCTCTCACACGATCCGTTAAGGTATGGGGACCCTGTTATCCATGCCATCAGATCTATCCTGAGTCATCCTGAATATTTGAGTGAGGCACCGGCTACCCCTGATGGCGTTGATGAAGTTCCATTAAGTTCCCGGAATGGGGTTCCTGCAGACAGGATACGCTGTATCAGGATGGGGACCACAGTGGGTACCAATGCTCTGCTTGAAAGGACCGGAAGACGTGTTGCTCTTTTCATTACCAGGGGGTTTAAGGATTCCCTGCGCATTGGTTATCAGAACCGGCCCGATATATTTGCACAGCAAATAAAGCTTCCTCAAATGCTGTATGAAACTGTCGTAGAGGTAAGTGAACGTTGCAGTGCCACAGGCGAAATACTGCAGGTACCGGACCATGAGGAAGTCGGCCGGCAACTTAGGGAAGTGTACAACTGCGGAATAAGGTCGATAGCTGTGGTTTTGATGCATTCATTTAAATATCCGGATCATGAGATTGCAATAGAACAAATCGCAAGGGATATTGGATTTGAGCAGGTCTCTCTTTCTCATAAAGTAAGTCCCCTGATGAAACTGGTGGCCCGGGGGGAGACTGCAATGGTGGATGCTTATCTTTCTCCTGTACTCAGGGAATATGTTGACAGTTTAATGGATTCATTGGGCTGCCTGAACAATGATGACCTGATGTTCATGCAATCCAGCGGGGGTCTGGTCAGGGGTAATGAATTTCAGGGCAAGGACTCCATCCTTTCCGGCCCTGCCGGAGGGATCGTCGGGGCAGTGGAGGTCTCTAAACTTGCCGGTTTTAACAGGATCATCAGTTTTGATATGGGCGGGACATCCACGGATGTGGCCCATTACTGCGGGGAATATGAAAGGGAGATTGAAAATGAGATCGCAGGGGTCCATCTGCATGCCCCTATGATGAACATCCATACAGTGGCAGCCGGAGGAGGTTCTATTCTTTCCTTTGACAAAGGCAGATATCAGGTGGGTCCGGATTCTGCAGGTTGTGATCCCGGTCCGGCATGTTATGGTAAAGGAGGTCCTCTTACCGTGACCGATTGTAATGTCATGCTTGGTAAGATAAGACCTGAATATTTCCCGAAAGTTTTTGGTGAATATGGCAATGCCCCCCTGGATATTGCAAAGGTTTATGAAAAGTTTGACCATCTAAGTGGAATCATTTGTGATGAACTGGAGATGACGGTCACAGCAGAGGATGTTGCGGAAGGTTTCCTCACTGTGGCTGTGGAAAATATGGCCAATGCCATCAAAAGGATATCGGTGCAGAAAGGTTATGATCTGAGTGAGTACACTCTCTGTTGTTTTGGTGGTGCAGGGGGCCAGCATGCCTGCCTGGTAGCAGCATCACTGGGAATGGAAAAAGTATTGATCCATCCCTATGCAGGGGTATTGTCTGCCTATGGGATCGGCCTGGCAGATCACAGGCTGATAAAGGAATCATCCATTGAAAGGCCTCTGGATGGTCGTCTGATCTGCTATATTGACCCTATTCTAAACGAGCTGGATAAGGCGGGTCGAAAAGAGCTGCAGCAACAGGGTGTTTTAATGGAAAACATACATACGGTTGCAAAGCTTTATATTAAGTATGCTGGCACGGATACTCCTTTAATCGTTGACTATGACCGGAAAGTGGTTGATCAGATACCAGATCCTTTGTCTGCCGATCACAGGTTAACCATGGATCTTAAAACACAGTTCAACAGGCTCCATAAGCATCGTTTCGGTTTTACAATGGAAGAAAAGGAACTGATCGTAACTGCGGCTTGTGTGGAGGTCATTGGCAGTAATCCTTCAAAGCATGTTTCCTTTGCTTTCAATGATAATCCATCCTCTCCTGAAATATGTTCGATCGTGTCCATGTATTCAGCCGGCAGCTATCATGATACTCCGGTTTATGAAAGGAAAAATCTGGGTCCCGCAGCGGTGATCCCGGGGCCTGCTATCATCTGTGAGGATACCACCACCATAGTTGTGGAACCTTCCTGGGAAGCCTGCATGACTGCTGAAGGGAACCTGATATTAAAGTGCATGGAAGCTGAACGTAAACCTCTTTCATCTGATCATGTGGACCCCATGTTGCTGGAGGTGTTCAATAATCGTTTCATGTCCATTGCAGAACAGATGGGTTACAGATTACAGAACACGGCCCATTCGGTGAATATCAAGGAAAGGCTTGATTTTTCCTGTGCCCTGTTCGATGGAGATGGTCACCTGGTTGCCAATGCCCCTCATATCCCGGTACATCTGGGTTCCATGGAAGATTCAGTACAGGCAGTGATACGCAACCATGGAGGTAATATGGAACCTTCGGATGCCTATATGTTAAATTCACCCTATGCAGGTGGAACCCATCTGCCCGATATTACGGTCATATCCCCGGTTTTTTGCGGCAGGCCTGAACCTGTCTTTTATGTGGCATCCAGGGGCCATCATGCGGATATAGGTGGCATAAGTCCAGGTTCCATGCCTCCTGAAAGTTGCAGTATTGAGGAAGAAGGTGTTTTGATCTCTGATCTTAAACTGGTCAGTGAAGGCTCTTTTATGGAAAAGGATGTTCTGGACCTGTTCACCTCTGGTATTTATCCTGCCAGGGACCCTCAGCAGAACATCGCTGACCTTAAGGCCCAGCTTGCAGCAAATGAAAAAGGGATCCTTGAGCTGGAGGACCTTGTCAGTCAGTACGGGCTGGAACATGTCCTCTTCTATATGTCCGGTGTCCAGGACAATGCGGAGGAAGCTGTCAAAAAGGCGCTTGAGGTCCTCTCAGATGGCAGTTATTCCTGTACTTTTGACGATGACAGCCGCATAGCAGTAAAGATCAGTATAGATCATGTGAACAAGGAGGCCACCATTGACTTTACCGGTACTTCAAAGATGCGAAACGATAATTTCAATGCTCCGTTGTCGGTATGCAGGGCCGCCGTACTGTATGTGTTCCGCACCCTGGTCAAAGAGAACATTCCTCTGAATGCAGGTTGTCTCAGACCCCTTAAGCTCATCGTTGCACAGGGATGTATGCTCTCTCCTGTTTATCCTGCCGCTGTGGTGGCAGGCAATGTGGAGACCTCTCAGTATATTGTGGATTGTCTTTTCGGAGCCCTTGGTGTTATGGCAGGTTCCCAGGGCACTATGAATAATTTCACATTCGGTAACCAAAAATACCAATACTATGAAACAATATGTGGTGGCTCGGGAGCGGGCCCGGGTTTTAATGGGACGGATGCTGTCCATACCCATATGACCAATTCCCGCATAACCGACCCTGAAGTTCTGGAAAGTCGCTTTCCAGTCCTGGTGGAGGAATTCTCCATCCGCAAAGACAGTGGGGGATCCGGCATGTTTAAAGGTGGTAATGGTGCCGTGCGCAGGATCCGTTTCCTTGAACCAATGCAGGCGGCCATACTTTCTTCTCACAGGAAATACCCTCCTTCAGGTATCAATGGCGGAGACCCGGGTGCATGTGGTGAGAATTATCTGATACGTAACAGTGGTTTTCGGGAAGATGTTGCAGGAGTGGCCCGGATAGATGTTGACAAAGGTGATGCTCTGGAGATCAGGACCCCTGGCGGGGGCGGATTCGGGAAATTTCCTGAGGATCATAAATGATCCTGATAATATGATAACCAGGCAGGATAAATTGAGATATATGGAGATGATCGGATAACAGAAAAAAATATTAACAGCAGTGAGATGGCCTGCTTTGAAGCAGGTATCAAGTTAGGAGCCCTGTACCATCAGTTCACCGGTTCGCCTGTGAACCTGGAAACAGTGGAAAGTCTGGAGCAGGCTATTGCCAGAAGTATATCGGTACAGCCATTTGTGGATAATATCACCGTTAATATCGACCGGGACATAATAGCCTCCCGGCTGAATGATGAGTTTGGATATTGTGAACTTGAAGGCCGTATGCTTACCGTGCATCTTGATGTTGTCTATAAGGATGCAAAAGTAAGTGCAATGATGGACTTTGATCATAAGCTGGACTATCCGCTGATGCAGGTCAAAGATATCTCATTGTCAACTATCCGGGAATAAAGTCGCAGGCTTTGCTCCTGTGCCCCCACCATCGTATCTGGTCCTGTTGCGGGTACTATGGATATTGACGATGTAACATAGTGTTCAAAATGTTCCCATAAAACCGAATGTAAAAACTCCTGAGCCAAATTGCTCAGGGGTTCGCATTTGTATATATATCGTTTAAAATAGTAACCATCTTTTCATTCTGTGCCTGTGTGCCGATTGTCATGCGCACAAGGCTGTTGCCTGCATCACGGAAGGAAGTACAGTCCCGGACGATGATACCCTCTTTGAGCAGTTGTGTACATATTTCCTTTGCTGTGAAGGGTTTTACATCCATCAGCATGAAATTGGCCCGGGTTTCATAGGTTTTGAAAAGAAGCTTCTCTTTGAGATATTCTTTCCCTTCCTTTACCATCCGCAGACTCTTTTCCAGATGTTGTTCATCGGTAAGGGCTGCAATAGCTGCTGCAATTGCTGCTGTGCTGACATTAAAGGGAGTTCCCACTTTCATATACTCTTCCCGCAGCCATTTTGGCATAAGGCCATAACCTATCCTAAGACCTGCAAGGCCAAAGGCTTTTGAGAATGTCCTGCCAATGATCAGGTTATCGTATTCTTCCAGCAGGCCGGCACAGTTGCTATCAGCAAACTCAACATAGGCCTCGTCAAGGAACACCAGTCCAGACGTTGTCTCCAGAAGCTCACGCAATTGCTTTTGCGGAACTGAATTCCCTGATGGATTATTCGGGGAACACAGGAAGATGAGCTTTGTTCTCTCAGACAGTGCCTCCCGGAAGGCTTCCATATCCAGGGAAAAGTCGTCCTTGCGGGGCACATAGACTGCCCGGGCTCCATTGGCCCTGGCAGCTATTTCATAATAGGAAAAGGTTGGTGTCGGGAGTATCACTTCATCTCCGCGGCTGATGAGCAGGCGCATAAGTCCATCCAGCAGTCCGTCCATACCCGGCCCGGATGCCACGATATTGTCTTCAGGCACTCCGGTGTGAACTGCCAGAGCAGCTACAAGTTCCCTTGCATCTGCGGATGGATAGATGCTGATATCACTTGCACCGGCGATCAAGGCTTCCACAGCTTTTGGAGAGGGGCCCAGGGGATTCTCATTGGACCCCAGTTTGATGATCGATGAAGGGTCCAGACCAAAGCCCTCTGCTATTTCCTCTATGGATTTACCGGGTACATAGGGGGCAATGGACTTTATTTCCTCTTTGATCAGCTCATATGCCGGCAAGGAGGTTCACCACCCTGTCTATCTGCTCTTTAGTGATCACCAGAGGAGGCGCGATACGTATAACGGACTCCGAGGTACAGTTAAGCAGGATGCCTTCGTCCCGGGCCAGGTCAACGATCTTACCACATGGTCCATTAATCTCCACACCGATCATCAGACCTTTTCCGCGGACCTCGACAATATTCTCATTATTAAGTCCCTTCAGCTGCTCCATGAAATATTCACCCATCCGGGCTGCACGGTCCATCAGGCCTTCTTCTTTGATCGTCATGATGGAAGCAAGGGAGGCGGCACAGGCCAGAGGCCCTCCTCCAAAGGTCGCAGCATGCTGACTTTTGCCAAATGTTATTCCTTGTCTTGCAGCGATGGCCCCCATAGGGAACCCGCCACCGATCGCTTTTGCCATGGTCATGATATCAGGTTTAACCCCGGAATGGTCCTTGCAGAACCATTTACCTGTCCTTCCAAAGCCTGTCTGGACCTCATCAAAGATCAGGAGCACATCGTTCTCATCGCATATCCTGCGCACCTGTTCCAGATAGTCATCAGAAGGTACATTGATCCCTCCTTCCCCCTGTATGGGTTCAACTATTACGGCTGCAGTATCGGGTGTGATGCTATCAGCAATGGCCCCCGGGTCATTATAGGGTACGAACATCTCTTCCTGTACCAGAGGTTCGAAAGGGGTCCTGTAGATGGACTTATGGGTCACTGCCAGAGATCCCATTGTCCTTCCATGGAAGGAGTTCTCAGTTGCAATGAAATGTTTCTTCCCTGTATGTACCCTGGCCAGTTTCATGGCAGCTTCCACAGCCTCAGTACCGGAATTACAGAAAAAGACCCTGTCCATTGCGGTGATCTCCACAAGCTGTGCTGCAAGACGACTCTGTATGGCCGTATAATAGATGTTTGAAGTATGGATCAGTTTTCCAGCCTGGTCCTGCAGGGCAGCTACCACATTTGGGTGACAATGTCCCACATTGTTCACCGCGATGCCTGCTACACAATCAAGGTACTCCCTGCCATTGATGTCATAGACAAGGCAGCCTTTTGCATGATCCAGGGCGATAGGCTGTCTTGTGTAGGTCTGCATCACATAATTTTTATCATTCTCTACTATCAGGTTATAGTCTGCCGTCTTCCGGTCAGGAATGTCTTGTGTCATAATAAAAGTCCTTCTCTGTATCAGATGTCAAGTGTCATGAGCTCGTTGTCAGTCATCTTTGCGTCCCCTTCACGCTCAAATATGATCCCTGCAGGGGCCCGCATCACACCATCGACCCGGGCGGTCTCATGGATGTTTATGGAGTTTGCGTTAATCTCTCCAAGTATATGGGTCTTCTTCCCGATGTAGACATCTCCCCTTGTGATTATATTACCATGAATGATGTTCTCATCTCCCAGGGTGATGTCATCCATTGTGCGGATACTTCCATATAATGTTGTACTGTTCTCCATTTTCAGGGATGATGCACGTATATTGCCCACCAGACGGCAACTGCTGCCGATAAGGGCATTTGATGGTACACGTATGGAGTCAATGGAGATCCTGGAGCCGTTGGGGATGATCATGGTGGCATTGTCAGGCTGTTCCACCTCTTCACCAAAAAGTTCGTCCAGGGCCTTTTCAACCTCTTCATCCTTGCCCATACGCAAAAGCTGTGTTAGGTAGAGGAATACATAGGCGATCACAGGTACCGGGTTGCGCACAACGATCCAGCCTCTGGCTTCAAACCCTCCGTTAATCTTCACATTATTGCCGATATCAAGGTCTCCCTTTACAATTAATTTACCGTCGATGGATACGAATTCTCCAATGTAGGCATTCTCTTTTGTTTTAATCGTCCCGCCAATATGTGACCAGATGTCGATACGTACATCAGAGGTGGTGCTAAGGTCTCCTGAAAGCTCGATCCTTTCACCTAATATGATGGTGTCAGCTATAAGGCCATAACGGATATCCGAATGGTTTCCCGCTATGATGTCTCCTTCCACTACAATGGTGTGTTCTTCCATCCTTGTATTATCAGGGATGACAAGTGTCTTTAAGAGCTCTTCTTCTTCGTTTATGGTCTCACACTCCACTGAATGGATAAATAGGACACAGCATATTCTATTTGTAAATATATGTACATTTTGATGTTCTCTTATGTGAACTACCCGCGACTAAACTCGTGAGTTTTCTCTGTCCTGTGATCGTAAGAAATTCAATATTGGAGGTCAGGCCTGGTTTTCCATGTGAGAATGAATGAAGGGATTGATCGTATCACCATTGCCGGTTCACTCACATCCGCATCTTACATCAACCGCCGCACCGTTTTCCATTTCCATCACTTCATCAGGTGAGAGCATCAGCTGACCGGTTGCAAGAGGCCGGTCATTTTTATCCACTATAATGACCTCATCTCCGGCCCGAAGTCCGGTGTCGATCCCTGTGACATGTTTTGCAAAAGCGGTCTTGCCTTTTGATACAAAGGGTACCGCATCATCGCAAATGGTCACTCTGAGGCCAGGAGCAGGGATATGGCCGTGTATGAGGGTGACTGCGTCCATACTGAGTGTCAGCATACCGTCCTTTGCACGGGCTGTGGCTATACGCTTATTATTAAGCATGATCTGCCTGATCCTTTTGGTCCTGGAGAGCTGGAAGGACACGTCTTCAGGGAACAGGACATTTCCGCAGCCTTTGCCAAATTGGTAGTCAGCCATAATTCGAACTTTTTTAAGCATTTCTGCCTTTTTTGTCATAGGGCATGATTAAATAGTGTTCTTAAATGTGTAACGGTTGGAATGTATTTCTGGAGGGATTAAAGGGCCGTAAAGGTCCTGGTATTTAAAGGAGACCAAACATCTTTAAATATTATTATTTACATTATTAGATTGAGGAAACGGTATAATTGCTTGCAATCCACTGGATTGGAAAATGACTGTAATCAAGCAACCATTCATCCCCTCAAACAAAACCGTTTCCTCTTTTCTTCTAACAGTCAATGTTATGACCCTGATTTTGTGTTCTTAGCCTTTTATGACACCCATTGGTATCAGCCTTACCACCTTGCGTGCTATTCCAAGCTCGTGGACCACATTGACAACCTCACTGCTGGATTTATAGACCTGTGGAGCCTCTTCTGCTATAACCGAGGGTTGTGCTGCTTTAACCACTATTCCTTCCCTTTGAAGACTGTCCCTGACACTTTCTCCTTTGAATTCCTTTTTGGCATGGGACCTGCTCATGACCCTGCCGGCCCCATGGCAGGCACTGCCAAATGAAACATCCATGGCGGTCTGTGTACCGTGAAGCACATAGGAAGGGGTACCCATGCTTCCCGGTATAAGCACCGGCTGGCCGATATGTTTGTAATCTGTCGGGATCTCCCTGTGTCCTGGTGGGAAGGCCCTGGTGGCTCCCTTCCTGTGGACGTAGACTTTCTTTTTCTTTCCATCGACCTGATGCTCTTCCAGTTTTGCAACATTATGGGCCACATCATAGACCAGTTCCATTTCAAGGTCTTCCATATCTGTCCGGAAGATATTTGCAAAAGCCTCCCTGGTCCAGTGTGTTATCATCTGACGGTTATTCCAGGCATAATTGGCCGCGCAGATCATGGCTCCAAAATAGTCCTGTGCTTCCTGTGAGTTTGCAGGGGCACAGGATAGCTGTTTATCCGGGATATGGATATTATATTTGTCAACTGCCCGGGATATTGTCTTTAAGTGGTCCGTGCAGATCTGATGCCCTGCTCCCCTGGAGCCGCAGTGGATCATAAAGACCACCTGTCCATTCTCAAGACCATAAGCATTTGCTGCATTTTCATCATAGACGGAATCCACATACTGCACTTCCAGAAAATGATTTCCACTTCCAAGGGTGCCTATCTGGGGTCTGCCTCTCTTGCGTGCTCTGGTACTGACCTGGGAGATGTCTGCGTCTTTAATGGCCCCTTTTGCTTCGCAGTGTTTGAGGTCATTTTCATATCCATTTCCATTTTCCACTGCCCAGCCGGACCCGGAGCTAAAGATCTCATCAAGTTCGCTGTCTGTGACCTTAAACCTGCCCTTTGATCCCACGCCTGTGGGAATGGCATTGAAAAGCTCTTCTGCAAGCTCGTTTATCTTCGGTCTGACGTCTTCTGCCTGCAGGTTGGTGCGTATCATCCGAACTCCGCAGTTTATGTCAAATCCCACTCCTCCAGGGCTGATCACTCCTTCATTTGCATCAAAGGCTGCAACCCCTCCGATTGGAAACCCGTATCCCAGATGGGCATCGGGCATTGCCATGGAATATTTCTGTATCCCGGGGAGGGTTGCGACATTGGCTATCTGATGAAGGGTATCCGGCTCAAGTGCCCTGAGAAGTTTTTCTGAAAGGAAGACCCTTCCGGGTACTTTCATTCCGGGGATGTATCCTTCAGGGATCTCCCAGGTGTTATCGTTAATACATTTTAGCTCTGGCAGGGTACCAGTTTCATTGTCATTTTCCATATGGCATCTCCTCTGCTCTTTTAACTATATATTCTGTAAATTTGATCATATTCTCTGCAAATTTGATCACGTTGGGTGATTAAAGGTCTACTGTGACCTCTGCGATACATTTTGAAGGGGATATTTCCAGCCGCAGATCATTATATGTAACGGCCTTGATCTCGGTGCGGACCGTATGTCTTTTAAGATCAAGTATCTCCCCGCAGGCCTGTGCGGATAATGAACATTGATCAGCTTCAATACTGATCTTTTTAACGTTAAACCCGGAGAAGGCCAGGTATTCAACCTCAAATAAGAATAAAAGTTCTGAGAGCCATTCGACCAGCAGTTCCTCCGGGTCATTGGCAACAAGCTCCACCGGACATTGTTTCTCACATTTGACATTCTCAGGGTCCAGCATTATGTTAAACATTGCAACAGCAGCATTCTCAAAGGTTTCCTCTAAACCAGTTCCATAGGCCCGGAACCTTGCATCTGCCGTATGCTCCAGATATTCATATTTTTCAGGTATATGCTGCATAATGGAAAGTTATGTCAGGTTCTAATTAAAACCTGCCGATCATGTCAGGCGAATCCAGATGCTGCGTATCCTTTGCAGGGCGGTGATATGGCTGGCGATGCCTATTATGATAACAGCCCAGCCTATTGTGGAGTATCCGAACAACATTCCCGGATAGAGTGCGTAGAGCAGAGCTGATGCCATGATCAGGATCAACCTGTCTGCCCGGCCCATGATCCCGCCATAGAACCGTCCTATCCCCAGGGCCTGGGCCTGGGTTCCCAGATAGCTGGTCAGCAGGACCCCTATTATGGTGATGGTACCCACCTGCCAGGGTACATGGCCCCCCGCGAACATTCCGCAGATGATGAAAGTATCGGCATATCTGTCGATGACGTGATCAAGGAAATCCCCTTTCTTGCCGGCGATATTAAGATGCCTTGCCATCTCTCCGTCCAGGGCATCAAAAGCGGAGTTAAGTGCCACCATAACGAAGGCGAAAGCTGCAAGGTAAGGCAGTACGGGAGTATAGTAAAAGCAGATCCCTGCCACAGCTGCGGCAATAAGGGAGGCCAATGACATCATATTTGGAGAGATGCCACTGTCTGCGATCTTAATTGCAACAGGCTGGATGGCCCCTCTGGCGGCCGGGCGTAATGCGTCAAATGTCATGTTGATCAGGTATTAATCCGTACTTCTCCTTTTGCCGATATCATACAAATACCTTATCTGAGAGGAATGCTCTATCTGGGCCGTGAGTATATAAGCTTCCCTGAGGTCTTTGCCTGTCACGAACGTCCCATGGCTATAGGCAATTGCTCCTTTGCTGGTTTGCAGGGCCCCGGAGAGGTTCTGTGCGAGTTGCTCCGTACCAAAATCCCCCCTGACCACAGGGATCTGTTTTAGAAAGAACTTTCCCTCGCTATCCACGGGTATTATCATATCGTTCTCGCAGAGCAGGGACTGGGTGACGCTATAGGGACAGTGGGCATGGAGTATGGCCCGGGCCGATGTTGTATTGTATATCAGCCTGTGCACAATGGTCTCGGATGAGGCAACTGCATCCATTTCACATGGCCCGTTAACATCCACCGCCACCACACCGTCCTCATCGATCTCATCCAGGGCCACCCCGCTTTTTGTAATTATCATCAGTTCCGGGTTTTCCGGGTCAAGGACACTGATATTTCCAAAGTTTGCCTCCACCATGCCCTGATCCACTAATTTCCTGCCGTATTTTGATATTTCTTTCCACATACTCTGATCACAGCTTATGATTCACCCATAACATTTATCTGTTATTATTGTATGTATGGGTACGTTTCAATACTGAATGCCTCGGTGGCTCAGCCTGGCAGAGCGAGTGATTTGTAATCACTAGGTCGCGTGTTCAAATCACGCCCGGGGCTTTCTTCCCTATTTTTGAGCATTGACTGTTCTTATCCTCTTATGGAATTAGTTGTGGGTTTCATCAATTTTCCAATAAGTTCAGTGTATCCTGTTTCCCGGTCTATGCAAATGTTAATATATTGAATCTTCTTTAATATAATTAGTTAAAATTAATACATTAATGATTATCATACAGACTATCAACTTTTACCGGTGTTCTAATGGAAGTGCATTTGATACAGGGCGACAGACAGCTGGAGCAGATAGGGCAGGCAATTTCCATGTTGTCGTCAAAGCAGTCGGTTAAGTGCATTCTTGTGTTCACCTGTGATAAGAATGATTTTTCTTCTTCTCAGCTGGAAGAAGTGCTGAAAGTATCTGAAGTTCCTCTTTTTGGGGGTATTTTCCCTCAGATCATTTTTGAGAACAGGCACTATGAGCAGGGAACTCTTTTGATAGGTCTTTCCATAAGGCCCAATGTGGCTGTGATCGAAGGGCTCAGCGACCCGGACAGAGATTATTCTGAAGAGGTGTGTAATGTCTGCGGGGGTAATTGCAAGACCATCTTTGTGCTTGTCGATGCCTTTGCTTCACGTATTAATGATCTTATAGGGAACATCTTTGAATGTTATGGTATGGATCTGAATACCATAGGGGGTGGTGCAGGTTCTCTAAGTATGGAGAGAGGCCCTTATCTTTTCACAGAGAAAGGTCTGATCCGGGACGGTGCTATTCTTGCATCCTTTTCCATTTCCAGCAGTGTGGGGGTGCGGCATGGGTGGAAACAATTAAGCGGTCCATATTATGTCACATCTTCAGATCTTAATACGATCCTTACCCTTGATGATGAGCCGGCCTTTGAGGTATATCGCAGGGTTGTTGAAAAGGACATCGGGGCCGGGTTGTCCTGTGAATCCTTTTTTGAGATCGCAAAATCCTATCCATTCGGCATGCAGCGTATCGATGCGGAAATGGTGGTAAGGGATCCGATAATTGTTAATGATGATGGATCGATCACCTGTGTTGGTGATGTTCCCGAGGGTACCTATCTGCATATTCTCAAAGGAGAGGACGATTCCCTTATAATGGCTACCAGACAGGCCTGTGAAGATGCCATGAAAGACTTTGATGTTCCTCTGAAAAAAATACTGTTCATCGATTGTGTCTCAAGATTTTTGTTCATGGGAGATACTTTCACAGATGAACTGGATGCTGTCTGTGAATCTGGTATCCCGGTCATAGGGGTCCTGACACTGGGTGAGATTGCCAACAACGGGAATGGTTATCTGGAATTCTATAACAAAACATCTGTAGTTGCCATTCTGGAGATTATATGAGATCATCTTACGAACAAATTCAGGTATTCTATGAAATATCCCTGTCCATCGGGCAGGGGAAGGATCTTGAAGAAATGGCCAAAAAGTCCCTGGTCATGTATCTGAGGAAACTGAATTTTTCCGCCGGTGCTATCTACAGAATAGACCCTGATGCTGACAGATGCGATGAAATGATCTGCTCTGTTCCACGCAATGTCCTGCAGAATAAACAGCTGGTCTGTCTGCTTGAGCGGCTATTTGTGATTCCTCCATGTGAAATGGAAAAATCCTTTTTATCTGATCTTCCCCTTTCCGGTAAGCTGGGGGATGAGCTATATTATTATATTATGGACCTTCCTGGCTTTGGTGTTCTCATACTGTTGAAAAAGGGTAGTCCCCTGCAGGAAGGATTGATTAAGAAACTGGACCCTTTAAACGGAAAACTTGCAGCCGCACTTAAAGCTAAACTGATGGAAGCTCGTCTTCAGGAAAGTGAGCAGCGGTTTAGAGATATGGCTGATCTTTTGCCCCAGTCCCTCTGGGAATGTGATACTCAGGGAAGGCTTACCTATGTGAACCAGGCATTTTTCAGTGTAAGTGGGTATACCCCTGAAGATTTTGAAAAGGGGATACATGTGATGGATATCCTTGTTCCGGAAGAGAGGCCCCGTGCAATGATGAACTTAAAAGAACGAATGGGTGGAAAGACGCTTCAGGACCATGAATATACTTGCATGAGAAAGGATGGAAAGTATGTATATGCGGTTGTGTTCAGTGCTCCTATAATTAAGAATGGGGCATATGAAGGTCTCAGGGGTCTTAGCCTGGACATTTCTGATATTAAAAAAGCAGAGCAGGAACTCCTGCAGGCCAAAATGGAGGCCGAGCAGGCAAATCGTATCAAGACGCAGTTCCTTGCAAAGATGAGCCATGAACTCAGGACCCCTCTTAATTCGATCATTGGTTTTTCAGATGTTCTGGGCATGAACATGTCCGGCAATCTTGCTGACAAAGAACTTCATTATTCCAGGAACATCTTTAAAAGCGGAAAACATCTCCTTGGAGTGATCAATGACATTCTGGACATATCCCGCATCGAGACCGATAATATGGAAATGAATATTACGGAATTTGATGTAGCATCTGTCATCAATGAAGTTGCAGATAATCTTCATCTTATAATAAAAGAGCAGAATATTGATGTAAGGCTCAATCTGCCTTCTGTTCCATTGGAGCTGAATGCTGATAAGACCAAAATCAGGGAGATCCTCTATAACCTTCTTTCCAATTCCATAAAATTTAATCATGAGGGGGGTACTGTCTGGATAAATTGTGATGCGGCATCTTCAGGGGTGAAGATATCAGTTTCGGATACCGGTATTGGTATTCCTCTGGAATATCAGCAGGAAATATTTGATTCCTTCAAACAACTGGATGATTTCTACAACCGTAAGCATGGTGGAACCGGGTTGGGGCTTTTCCTGGTTAAACAGTATGTTGAAATGCATATGGGTACTATCCAGGTAAGTAGTGAAGAAGGGGTCGGGAGTACCTTTACTTTTTGTATTCCTGATCAGCTGAAAAAGCTAAATGAAAAGGATATGTCTGGCCAGGTATGACAGTTCAGGCTGACACATTATTGGCAATTGTCTTTTTTCAATGTACCTGTTTTTGAGTTCATGTTTAAATAGTTGATCGCAACTGCCATACCTGGAATATATGGGCTTTTAAGATTGTTGGGGTGTAGGGGCAGAGAAAGCCCACGACTGTCGTGGGCAGTTCATGCATCACAGCTGATGTTATGTTTTATTGCAGAGGCGCATCTTAGATGTTTACTTAACAGTTCAAAGAATAGTCCCAGGGTAATAATCATTGTAAGTACGATTATTGCATATAGGATTGTATTTGGGAGGACAACATTATAGGTAAAACCTCCAAGTACTGCAAATGCTACAAAAGGACAGATAAAGCCCCATTGAGTTACATAGAATTCTTTGAAATGATTATCTCTGAAATATTCCACCAGCAAGCTCAGTCCAAACAGCATGTACCAGATCTCAAAGGCAAATCCCAGACCGATCACAAAGTAGAAATAAGCTTCCATATGGTATCCATAGACATTATGCAGATAATGGCCCAGTCTGAAGAATGTTATCGAGTAGAGTGTTATATTAGGGATAACTATCAGGAAACCGGGCAAAAATTGCTTTTCCGGAAGACCCTCGGAGTTGAAATGCTTCCTGAACAAAACGATCATCTTAACCACAAGCAGGAACAGGCCCAGGGTTGCGGCTATCATGGTCATAAAGGCCGCTGTATTTGCTATCCCTGTATTTTCTGCCATTGCTGAAATACCCGCACCGATGACACTGAGCATACCGAGTGCAAACGGATGTAGAAGCCATCCAAAACTGATGCTCTCAATATCAAATCCTTTTCTGAAGGATATGTTCAGCAGATATATCTCGAACAACAACAGGAGTATGTAGATGATCACCCAGAAACTCAATGCAGGCCCCATCATTAATTGGAAATTTTCCTGCATGAATGGTATGAAATATCTGATTGGTCCTATGAATACGTTCATCAGCATTAATATTGATATGAAAGGCGCCAGAAGATTGGCATTTTTTAATGGGTCATACAGCATTTCCTTGTACCCGGCATTTTTGATCCAGGTGAATAACTTTGTACAAAAATATATCGTAAGTGCAAAATGAAGTACTGTAAAAATAATCATAACACTTTCAAGTGCATAATAATAAACTGCAGTAAGACTGTCAGGTCCCATTGACCAGAGTTGTGACCTGGTTATCAGACCCGGGCCATGTTCCAGGGTATATTGAAGCACTACAAAGGGCATAACAGCAATACCGCCTGCTCCAAGAGATGCTAAAAAGACAAGTGGTGTGAATTGTTTGTTTTCCATATTGTTCATTCCTTTTCCTTTTCTTCTTCTTCTTCTTCTTCTTCTTCTTCTTTTCACCCGTCAGCATATCTACAATACAATTTCCTGCAATACAAGGTTGAGGTGTCAGCATGTGTTATGTCATGCAGTGAATTGTTGTGGGATTAATACAGTACTGACATAAGATATCAGTAGTATATAAAAGAGTTTGAGTACGGAAATTTTAATATTCTTTTTGAAGTACTGCTATAGCTAAAAGATAGGCCCCTTAACGGCGTGAATACTATTTTGGGAATTTATATGTGGAGCGTAGAACCCATATGTCTTTAGCTTCGGGGTAGTTCATGCAAGTTCATATATATTTAACAGATCATCTGGAATATTAAAAATAAACCGGCTACCTGTGCCTTCTTTGCTTTCAATCCTTATCTCCCCGCCATGCATTTCTACCATTGATCTGACAAGGGCCAGGCCAAGTCCGGTACCACCATAGTTACGAGAAAGAGCTGAGTCCAGTTGTTTGAAGGGTTCGAATATGATCTGTTGTTTGTTTTCAGGTATGCCTATCCCGTTGTCCTCAACTACAAAAAGTATTTCCCTGCCTTTTTTTGTTGCTGTCAGGGAAACGTTTCCTCCAGGCTGGGTGAATTTGATGGCATTGTTTGCAAGATTATAGAGGATCTGTTTAAGTTTGGTCCTGTCTGCGTGTATCAACAGTTCACCCGTATCGACCTTATAGTTGAAGGTGATCTGTTTTTCTGTGTAGATGGGGTAGAGCACATTCTGAATGTCTTCAAATATCTGGCTGACAGATACGACCTGAATGTCCATTGTCATCTTCCCGGATTCTATCTTTGTGATGTCCAGTATCTCGTTGATCAACTCCAGCAAATGCTTTCCGCTTTTATTGATATTCTGCAGATAATGGAATTGTTTTTCAGGTTTTATCCTTTCGGGTTCTTTGATCATGACATCGGAAAAGCCGATTATGGAATTTAGGGGAGTTCTGAGTTCATGACTTATGTTGGCCATGAATTCTGTCTTTGTCCGGTTTGCCTGTTCAGCAAGTACCTTTCCTTCCAGAAGGGTTTTCTGTGCCCTCTTTCTTTCGGTGATGTCCCGTGTGGTTCCCTGGAGGTTGACAGGTTTGGCTTCATCATCCAGAATGACCTTTCCAATTATCTCCACAGGTATGGTTTCTCCGTTCTTCTTTAAAAGTTCCATTTCAAAGGTTTTACTGGTGATATCCGGCAGACTTTGAATGGTTTGCATGACTGTGGCATATGCAATGCTGAAATTCGCTTCATCACAATGGTCTGTTAATTTTGTACCTATCCATTCTTCAGGTGTGTATCCTGTAAGGTTATAGATGGCCGGGTTAACATAGGTGAACTCAAGATCAAGGTTTAAGGTCCATATCACATCCACAACATTATTTGCAAGCAGCCTGTATTTTTCTTCACTCCCGGACAATGCGAGCTCTGTGCTTTTTTGTTCTGAAATATCTGTGGCAAATTCAAGGTAGTTCCCGTTTGGAAGTTTAACAGCAGAAAGTTTCCAGTATCCTGAGGTTGAATTTCTTGAAATATAGGGGACAATGGCGGTGGAGTGACCCTTTGTTTCCAGTTTATGGCGGTGTTGTTCTATGGTCTCCAGTCCGTTTTCGGGAACAATTTCTTTGAGTTCCATATTAAGTAATTCGCTTTCCGTATATCCGGTTACATAGCAGGCCATTTCATTTACCTGTATATATCTTCCGTTTTCATCAAGCAGGAATATTCCGTTGGGAGAGTTCTTAATATAACCCGATAAAGTAGCTTCTTTATGGATCAGCTCATTTTTGATCTGTTTTTCTTTTTGAACAAAAAATATTGTTATCAGACCACCAAACAGACATGCTGCCAGAAAACTTAAGCGTGTGAACAATACTCTGGGTGACAGGTCAAATAAAAGTGCATCAAGGAACGTATCCGGGACCTCGAACATCATGAACTGAAGTTCGTTGCTAAAATAATAGTAATGGAAAAAAGCATCCACCAGCCAGTATAACAGAGCCAGGAAAAGTGCAACTAACAGAATATGCAGACTAATCCTTTCATCTGTTTTCATAATTCCCTCTTTGAATTATTTGTGATGATCATGTCTGCGGATGCAATGATCCCGGGAGGGAATTCAAATCCTATGTTATTTGCGGTGTCCAGGTTCAGAATAAGGTCCTGGGGCTGGTCAAATGTCTGGTCCAGCTGTGCAGGTGTATTTCCGTTGAATATGCTTGCGATGGCAAGGGCATATACATCTCCCATGTACTGGAAATCTTCAGCACCTGCACTCATCAGGGCTCCCGAACTGACCCTTGAAGCACTCTGGGAAAATGTCGGGACCCTGTATTCCTGAAGGATGCCGGTGATCTCAAGGATATTATTGTCTGTTACTGATCCCTGTTCACTGATGTAGAATGCGTCACTTTCCAGAGCCAGCAGTCTGCATGCATTGGTATAGCTTTGTTCCATTATGGTAAAATTCTCATTGTGGTCAATGGTTTCCTCCCAACGGACTTTAAATCCCTTTTCCCGGGATACTTCCATGACGTCCTCAAAAGCAGCATATGATCTGCCCTCTGAGGAATTTTCAAAGGCCAGGCCCAGAGTGTCAAATTGTACCACTTCATGGAATATACGGATCTGGTCTTTATACCTGTCAGGGTCCACAGGGACATAGAGATGGTCAAATTCGGGTCCGTTTTCATCTTTTATGATCCCTGCCCGGATCGGGTCGCTTGTGGAAAGGACCACTGTATTGGTGGAGTGGAGATCATTTGCCAGGTCCTGTCCGGCCCAGGTGCCCATAGCAATTATCAGGTCTATGTCTCCCTGATTGAGCCTTTCAATAGCCTGCTTTTTATTCTGAATTCTTTTGTCTTCATTCCAGTTTGCTGACCAGTATGCATCATCCACAAATTCGATGTAATCACTATCCAGTTCGGTGGATAAGTATTGCCAGGTCCGGGAGGTATTTTCCCTATCTTGTGGAAATTGCGGTTGCTGAACCCAGCCTGTTTCAGATAGGGAATATATCGTTTCTTCAAGGCTTAGAGTATAATCAGCAAAATTCCCTCCCTGATAATAGGCCACCCGCCATTTCTCTCCATCATTGAGGAGGGGAGATGGATCATTTTCGCTATAATAATATGCTGTCAAAGTTATGAGTGACAGAATTAACAATATGATCCAGGCCGTTCGAGTAAACATTAATATAGTCTGGGATTGGACCACTTATATATGTTTTGATATAATTATGCCTCAACATAATGATTCATGCCCTGGTTGTGTATTTTTGATTAGAATTTTTAAAAAATAATGCTTTCTGGTGATTCTGAACAGAAAGTTAATAAGTACCCGAAGCAATCTCCATCTGGAGAATAAACTATGGAATGTATTGTTTGCGGTGCAAAGACTGATAATAGGTATTGTAAAGATTGTGAAAAAGTGCTGGACGAGATCATCCACCGGGTTGGTGAAAAACGCTGGAGTGCAATGGATGATTGTTCCTATATCTATCCGATGATCAAAAGGGCCGTGAAAGGGGAACTTACTGTCACGGATATCATCAATTCCATGGAAGTTGAAGATTGAATACCCGCTGGGCCCATTTCTTCAAAGCTTATAAACTTTTTAGATATTTGCGGACTTTATTTTATGGGCTTGAAGTGCGTTTTGTTATTCTGGCTTTCCTTTATAGTTAGCCAGTTTCTTTCATTTTTTAGTACTATTTTTGTATAATGGGAGCATATGTTAATCCATGGGCCCGGAGAAGTATTATCTGAGCATAGGAATATTATTGGGTACGTTTTTCATTCTTTTGATCCTTGTGTATCTTTCAAAGCGATATCGTACAATCTCGACTGAAAGAGCTTTCATAAAACTATTATTTGCCATTGTTGTCCTTGCAGGAATCATCTTTTTTATACTGGCTCTGCCCATTTCGGATGGCAATAAACAGACCATACTGAGTTTTCTGGGAATCCTTATAGGTGCCATTATCGCTCTGTCTTCAACTACCTTTGTTTCCAATGGGATGTCCGGGATCATGCTGGGCCAGATACGACCCTTTAAGGCCGGGGATTTCATCCGCTTTGAAGATACCTTTGGCAGGGTCTCTGATGTAGGTATATTGCATACACAGATACAATCGGTTGATCGTGATATGATCACAGTGCCCAACCTCAAGCTAATCTCCACCCCTCTTGTTACCATCAGTGCTTCAGGGACCATAATCTCTGCCAACGTTTCACTTGGATATGATATTCCAGGGTCTAAGATAGAGGGGGCCCTTAAATCGGCGGCTGAAAAAGTCGAACTGGATAATATATTCGTGCATGTGATGGAGCTGGGGGATTTTTCAGTCACCTATAAAGTGGGTGGACTTCTAAAGGATGTTTCTGTCCTCATAACCAGACGTTCCGACCTTAAGAAGCTGGTCATGGATAGTCTTCACCAGGCCGGGATTGAAATAGTCTCTCCGGCTTTTATGAATCAGCGGGTGTATGCTGACAATAAGAATTTCATCCCTCAGATGGAGGCAGAGCAGGCAGAATCTCCTGCTCTGTATGAATATGTTACTACAATGACAACCGAGGATGTGATCTTTGATAAGGCTATAGAGGCCCAGATCCTTAAAAGGATGGAAGAATTGATCCTTGATCTGGATAACAAAGGATCTGCGCTGAAAGCCTTTGTAAGCAAGATTGAAGATGAGAAGACCAGAAATGAAGAACAGGAACGCTTACTGGAGTTATTTGAACAGAAAGACAGGCTTAAAGAAGAGCTAAAAGCGCTAAAGGATGTGGAAGGAGGAGAAAACAGCAATGGGGTTCGTCTGAAGGCCCTGCAGTATCTGGATTCAGAAGCCGCACAGCTTGATGGCAGGATCAGGGAATTGCTTGACCGTATCCAGTCTGAGAAATGATCCCATATTCTTGTTTAAGGCAAAGCAATTTATACCTCTTTTTTTATCATTAAACTGATCTACTATGAATTCCGGAAAATATGATCCAGGAGCACTTAAAGCCAGAGGATTCCTATCTCAGAGACAGCCGGATAAATTCTCCATGCGGTTGCATCTTAAGGCAGGCAAACTGGATGTTTCACAGTTGAAGGCCCTTTCAGAGGCTGCGGATAAATACGGGGCCGGACATGTTCATGTCACTACCAGGCAGAGCATAGAGATCCCTTTTATAGATATTGAAGATGTGGACCGGATAAGTGAGGAGCTTGAAAAAAGCGGTCTTTTGGGCGGTGCCAGTGGGCAGAAGGTTAGGGGTGTGGTTGCCTGTCAGGGCGATACCGTCTGTAATCATGGCCTTATCAATTCTCCCCGGCTTGCTGAAAGGATCGATGAGCTCTGTTTTGGCACCTTTGCCCCAAAAAAGTTCAAGGTAGCAATAAGCGGTTGCCCCGCTTCCTGTGCAAAACCTCAGGAGAATGATTTTGGTATCATGGGTGTTGTAAGGCCCGGACTTAAGAAGGAAAGCTGTGTGGGTTGTGGCCTGTGCGAGAAGGTTTGCAAAGCCGATGCGATCCGGTTGATGGATGGTGAAGTTACTATCAATTATAATTCATGTATCCTCTGCGGGGAGTGTATGCGGGCCTGTAAGAAAGAAGCTATAGAGGCATGTGAATCCGGATATGCCATATTTGTTGGAGGTAAGGTTGGCCGTTTTCCCAGAAAAGCGGACAGGCTTGTTGAAATGGTGGATGAAGATGTCCTTTTTTCCATCCTTGAAAAGACCCTGGATTATTACAGGGAATATGGCCGGCCCGGTGAGCGTTTTGGAACTCTGCTGGACAGGCTGGGGATGGAAAAGTATTGTGAAGCCGTTCTTTGAGAACCGCTTCTTTTTCAGTTTTTTGTGCTTATAAAAGAAGTCTCCATGCATAAGCGTGGGGAAGTTATAAGTTTTGGACCCTTGTGTATCCTTTGCTCAAAGCTCTGCAACGAATTGTTCAATCCTTTCTTTCAGTTCATCTTTCAGGGCCCGTGTCTTTTCAAGTCTTTCTTCCCGGGTTCCTTCAAATGAAGTGGGGTCCGGGAAGGGCCAGTGGAGCTGGTTGAAAGGTTTTGGGAACAGGGGACACTGTTTTTCGGTTGCCCTGTCACATACTGTGATCACATAATTATACATCCGGCCTTTCCTGTACAGCTCCCATGCATCCTGGTTTCCTTTGTCACTCAGGTCAATTCCTTCTTCTTTCATGACCTCAACAACGATCGGATCGATGCTTCGCAGATCATATCCTGCACTTTCCACATCAAAACGATCTCCTCCGATCTCTTTAAGGTATGCTTCGGCTATCTGGCTTCTTCCGCTGTTATGTGAGCATATGAACAGTACTTTAATTTTTTCGTCACTCGATACCATGTGAATAAGTTTGCATTCCAGATTTATAAAATTGCTCTATATATTTTGCATAGTCTATATTATTTTAAGTTCATCTTATGTTCTGGTTGAGCATTCTACCATATCATGGCTTTGTCCTGGGTTATATTCAGGCACAAACTATATGCTGAAGTATATGCAATATTATATTGGGGGTATGGTATATGAGTGCTAAACTTGAACGAATGATGATAGCTACCGATGGATCTGAAAATGTGAAAAATGCCGTGGATTTTGGAATTGAGCTTGCAAAAACCATGGATGCGAAGGTGCATGCTGTGTATGTTCTGCATCCGGTGAGCGTTTCGATCGCCACCCGGGGGGAGAACTGGGCTGAGGCCCTGCGCATGCATTTGAAAGAGGAAGGTCTAAAGGCTACGGAAGATGTTGTGGAGGCTGGCAAAAAGGAAGGCGTTGAAGTCAGTCCGGTGATCGTTGAGGATACTCCGGTCGATGGTATCGTTAATTTTGCCAGGGAAAATGGCATGGACCTTATCGTAATGGGTACGATGGGCCGGACCGGTCTGGGTCATCTTTTGATGGGAAGTGTTGCGGAGAATGTGATCAGGCACTCTAAGACCAAAGTGCTGGTCGTTCCCTGAGATAGATGAATACGGGCCCCGGGCCCGTATGTTTTTGTAATTCATTCCATGCAGGTATTCTTAGCAGACCAGCAGAAAGATGGCAAGAGGGATGAACAGGATGTTGTTCTCTATTTTCCAGGTGTTCTTTGTAACATTATTTAATTCGCTGCTATATTAATTGTTCCTTTATACTGGTAATGAAATGGTATTAATATCTCCTTTATACTATTAATGAAATGGCGTTAATATTACCTTTGTATTGGTAATGAAATGGCGTTAATATTACCTTTGTATTGGTAATAAAATGGCTTTAATATTACCTTTGTATTGGTAATGGAATGGCGTTAATATTACCTTTGTATTGGTAATGAAATGGAGTTAATATTACCTTTGTATTGGTAATGGAATGGAATGGAATTGATATTACCTTTATACTGGTAATAGAATGAAGTTGATATTAACTTTATACTGGTAATAAGATGGTGTCGATATTACCTTTATAACATAGTCTAAAATATTTGTATATGTTTATTCTGAATATTTATAGTTTTCATCTTTTATTCTGAATGTAATCTGGCTTAGTAACAAAAGGCCGGCATGAAAAAAGAAGATCTCAGATCACTATTATCCAGTGATTGAGAGATCAGGATGAATATGTTTGAACGTTTTCTTCTTCAGTGAGCTGAAATGTCGGAGAGTATCAGGCCCAGCCGATCTGCTGGAGAGTTATGACATCGTTCCAGATCTTGATCAGATGTTTGATGAGGCCATCTTCAAATTCCATAACATAGACATAGTCTGCTTCTGCACTTTTTCCGGTTGGTGGTACAGGGCCTCCGGGACCGGTCTGGGTTCCGCGGAATATGCCGTAGGCTGCGACACTATTGTTCTCCTCGTCCTCTGCACAGAAACGCAGCTGGTAATTGCCGTCCGGAATGGGGATCAGCAGGTTCTTCATCCAGTCCGTATAACCTTCTGCCGTATCAATTCCGTCCAGGGCCCCGGCCTGTGCAGAAAAAGTTGCATCAGGGTGACAATACTGTTTGCATCCTTCCCATCCTTTACCTGTTTCACAGGCCTCGTAGAACTTCTTTGCTGTTTCTAAATTCTTGCTCATCCTTTATTCTCCTTTAAACCATCACATTTTGCATTGTTCTGGTTCTTAAAGCAATGTAAAGTTTGGGTTTTATACATATATATTTTTCTACAGTTTTCACTGATACAGATATATATTATTAGCAAAGTATGATACATAGATATTTTGAATCAGGGCAGGTAAGTATTTGCAATCCTTATAACCTAATAGTTCATTTGTATATTTGATGAGAGGTTCTAAGATGGACATTACTATCAGCCAGGAAGAGGAAAAAGACTTCAATACTGTGGAGAATCTGATAAGGGAAACGTTCTGGGATCTGTACCATCCAGGGTGCAGTGAACATCTGGTGGCCCATAAGCTCAGACAGTCCCCTGATCTTGTGAAGGAACTGGACCTTGTTGCATGTGACGGGTCCGGGATAGTGGGTCATATCATGTATTCAAAGGCCAGGGTGGAAGGGGAAGATGGCAGTGCATCTGAAGTTTTGTGCATGGGGCCCATAGCGGTATTAAAGGAGTATCAGAATAAGGGAATAGGTTCTTTGCTCATGGAGCATTCCATTAAAATGGCAGGTCGTACTGGATACAGGGCCATAGTTATCTTCGGGGATCCTGATTATTACCACCGTTTTGGTTTCAGGAGTGCTGAGGAATATGGTATTCAGACTGCCACAGGTGAGAACTTTGATGCTTTCATGGTACTGGAACTTCAGGAAGGCTCTCTCTCAGGAGTTTCCGGGAAGTTCTATGCAAGTGAGGTCTTTGAAGTAGTGGATGAAGAGCTTGAGGATTTTGAAAAGAACTTCCCCTATAAAGAGAAGCATGTGACAGATACTCAATTGGGTTGAATGATCTGCAAAAAGATGTGAAAAATGGTGATGATTTGACTGAACTGACTGTAAATTCAACTTTCTGTGGCTTTGTGCATAAGATACGCGGAGAGAAAAAAGGAAAAAAGATAATAGTTGATATAGAGACTCCGTGTGAAAAGGTGAAGAAAATTTCCCATATGGAGATCCCGATGATGGAGATCCTGGATATCAAGGAGAACTATGTTCTCAACCGGGCCCGGGAAGCAGATTGTTCTTCTAATTGTCTGGTACCGTGTGCAGTTCTCAATCTCTGCAGGGTGGAAAGCGGTTTTCTTTCAAGGTCCCTGGTAAAAAAGGCGGCTGATCTGAGCATTCAGTTCAACGAGGTCTGAGTTTTATTTTAAAAGTTATTTGAACAGGTGTGATAATGGCCCATGTAATGGAACTTGTTGGAAAGACAAGAGTGGTTATAGAGAATGGAGAGATCGTTGAGGTGGGGGAGCCTGAAGTTGAGTGGTGTCCCATCTTTGCCAAACTTCGGGGAATTGAAAAGATAACTCCTGAAGAGGTGCGCAAGAATATGGAATTCCGTATCCGGGATTTCGGGATGTTCACTGATAAACGTCGTCTGGAACTGGAGGACTTTGTAGGCTTTGGTGCCAGTGAAATAATGATGACCGGTCTTCGCAGTGGTCTGCTGGATACGACGGTCACGGCCTGTGAGGGTGCCGGGACAGTGATCTGTGACAATCCCGTACTTGTGCAGGGAATGGGTGGCAGGATGTCCGGCCTTGTGGAAACCGAACCAATTGATGGTATCATAAAGGGTATCAGTAAGCGCGGAGGAGTTGTACTGGATCCTTCAACTGCAAAGATGGACCCTGTTGCAGGTGTGGAAAAAGCAGCTCAGATGGGCCACAGGAAGATCGCAGTGACCGCAGCTTTTTCTGAAACTGCAAAGGCGTTGCGCGGGCTTGAAAGCAGGCTGGGCCTTGACCTTATAATAATAGGGGTGCATGTAACAGGCCTTAGCAGGGAAGAGGTTGAAGTGCTTGTTGAAAATGCAGACATCACGACCAGCTGTGCCTCAAAACATATGAGAGAAGTGGTAAAACCTCTGGCCCAGGTAGGAACGGCAGTGCCTCTGTTTGCTCTGACCCGGAAAGGAAAGGAACTGGTGATCGAAAGGGCCAAGGAAGTAACCTCTCCGGTGCTCATCAATACGATGGCCCTGCCCGCACTTCCTGAGAATAAGCAGCCCCGGGATCTGAAGTAAGTACTGGATCCTGTTGCTGGTTTGTGTTGCTGGTTTGTGTTGCTGGTTTGTGTTGCTGGTTTGTGTTCTGATGTGATTGTGTCTCCTGTTCAGAATTCCAGGGGCTCATCAATTGCGTCATTTGGACATCTCTCGTAGCAGTTACCGCATTCAAGACAAAGGGTACTGTTAATCGTATAGATGTCTCCTTCACTTATGGCCCCGGTGGGGCAGGAATCCCTGCAGATGCCGCAGGCAATGCATCGGCTGTTGATTCGGTATCCTGCTTGGTTTACAGTTTCTCCTCCAAATGCAAAACGTTCGCGTTTAGGGGTATTTGTCGAAAGATCAAATATCTCACCGGTCCCTTTGGGGAGGCAGAATGCTTCCAGGATATCTCTGGTATCTCCCGGATAGATGTGGTTCATAACCGGGTTTTCTTCAAACATTTTGTCCAGGAAGCTTCTGTCAACAAATTCGATCCGGCCCTTTAATCTCACTGTGATGTAGTTTGCGTCCATGGCAATAACGCAGATATGCGGGTTGGTTTTCAGTTGTTTGTAGTAGGGCTTTCCCCTTGCTGTCAGAAAATATAATTTATCATCCTCATGCAGCATTACATCAGCGATTCTGACTTCCGGGCCTTTGCTGCCGGAAGTTGCGACAGTTACGGATTTTATGTCTCTTAAGAATTGCAGCGGATCATCCATTGTATCACATCATGTTGAGTTTAAAAGAATATGGCCCGGGTCCCCGATGGAAACCGGTGCCACCTGATCTATCTTTTGTTCACTGACCATAGAAATTATTTGCCGTCATTGCAAGGAATTGAGGCATTCCTGCATCAGGGTAAGCAGTTTGCATTGTCTGCATGAATTCCTCTTTGTTTTCATTTTGTGAGGCATTTTCCAGAACATCCAGGTATGTGAGCTGGAAATCTATTGCCCTGGCATCCACAGGTTTCAGATGGGCTGAAAGGATGAGCTCATAGTTGCTGGCCCTGGCCTGTGTCCAGTAGTCTTTCAGATCGCTGATCTGTTCCCTGTTGTTTACAAGCATGTGTGTTTCATTTGCGCTGAGGTGGGTTAAAAGGACATTGTAGTCCGTAAATTCAAGGTCGCTTACAGGCGGAAAATCATTTTCATGGGTTGTCATGATGAAGCTGACCCCATCTACTGTATTGCTGCCCTCTTCCAGATAATTATCAATGGAGGAGAGTCTCTCATCCAGATCATCACCAAAGGCTCCTTTGAATATATCTATGAAGACTTCGGCCCCGCCACTTTCCATAAATGATCCCATTTGTCTGCTTGCGCTTACAGGAATTCCTTCATAGGAAGCAAGGCCCAGTCCGTGTGAGGGAACCAGAACATGCACGAGGGGTTTGTCCAGGGTTTCCATATAATTGTTGAGTTCCTCTGAAGCTGAGTAGGTTGGCTGGGGGTCCATAAGGATAAGTCCTTCATCTATTTCTATCAGATTTGATACGTCTGCCGTATAACCCACATATGAATGGATAGTTGCTCCGTTCACCTCATTGGTATAGATCGTTCCGGTATATCCCATGGTCAATGTTGTTTCCTCTGTCTGTTCAGTCTGTATTTGCTCGCTCATCGCTTCTGATTGTGCTGCAGTTTCCTGTGCGGGGCTGTTAAGGCAACCTGAGAGTAAAACTGCAAAAAGCACTATGGTTAATATCGTTGTGTTTTTCATTCATATCACCACTTTATTTAGTAAAGCTAATAATGAAAGTAAACTATATAACCCATAAGTTTCAATGTTGAAATCAGGTTACGTGGAGGTAAGTTAAAATGTTTCAATATCCTGACAGCCTTAGAGATATACCCTGTCCGATCGAAAAAACGGTCCTGTTGATCGGAAACAAGTGGAGTATACTCTTGATAAGGGAATTCTATCTTTCAGAGGGCCCGTTAAGGTTCAATGTGCTCCTCAATTCCCTTAAGCCCATCAGTTCAAAGACCCTCTCCTCAAAGCTTAAGGACCTGGTCTCCTATGAAATAATTGAAAAAAAAGTGGTATCGACAACACCTGTGAAAGTCGAATACTATTTTACTGAAAAAGGAAAGGACCTTGCAGGCGTTTTGCGGTCAATGGCCCAATGGAGTCTGAAATGGCATGATACGGGGTGAATGCTTGCCTGCATAACTTTTGCATTGACCGTATTATGTTTCTCATGCAGGGCATTTTAAGAACTTGAAGTTCGGAGTCATATACGGCCCTGTTCTCCTCAAACCAGTTCTCATATCTGGATGCATATTTTTCAAAAGGGCCTGTTAATGGTATGTGGTCACTTCGTTTTCCTTTCGGGATACTGCAAGAGCTTTTAATCTGCATGTTCCTCGCTATGCCTGAATGATCCGTAAGGCACCTTGATCTCAAATCTGGCACCTTTCCCATATATGCCGTTTTCATGGATCTTCAGGTGGGTTATTTCCAGAACTTCTCTGCAGAAGAAAAGGCCCAGTCCGGTGTTCTTTCCATAGTCTTTTTCAAATATGCGGGCTTTGCTCTCTTCGGAAATGCCGGCACCATCGTCCTGATATACTACGGTAAGGCCGTCTTTTGAAAAGTCATATGAGAATGAGAAAGAGCTGACGTCCCCGCCATGTCTGAGTGAGTTCTCTATGAGGTTGTAAAGGACTTTCTTAAACATCTCATCAGCATAAATGAGAGTTCCGGGTCCCGGGACATTGAGTTTTTTACCTTCGGTGAGAGACCTTATTTCATTGTCCTTTAATATGAGAGAAATATCCTGCCATACCGGATCATTGACTCCCAGACTTTGGTAATTCTCTGTGAATGATATCAGGTCCTTTATCATATCTCCACTTTTTGCAATGTTTCCGGCCATTTTACTCATTTGCGGATTTTCAAGTTGCCTTATAAGTAATGCCGCATACCCATTTACCCCGTTGACCATGTTCAGGATGTCATGCCGGGTTATGCTGTTTAGCAGGTTGAGCTTCTTGTTTGTTTCTTTAAGTGCACTCTCGGCCTTGCGCAGAGATGTAACATCATAGATGAGTCCGATCAAAATGTAAGAATCCGGCTTGTTAAATATAATATGAGAGTTGGCCATAAAATGAAAGGTCCCCTCTTTTTTTTGGTCAAGGGTGAACTCTGTGGTCAAACCGGTCCTATCCGTAATGTGAGAATCTATTTTTTCCGGATTTGAATTGTATTCCTTTGCAATTTCAAATGAATTCCATATTTCAAGCAATTTAGCCTTTATATCAGTTTCAGGGCCAAGCAACTTCTCTAGAGCATTGTCCCAATGGATTATGCCTGTTTTAATATCCATATGCCACAGACCGGCCTTTGCAGAACTTACTGCAAGAGAATAGCGCTCAGCGATGTTCTGGGATTCCATTTTTGCGTCATCAAGTTCCTGTGTTGTTCTTTGAAAGTTAAGGAAAATGAACATCAGATGTACATCCAGGGTGGCTATTAAACCAATGAGCAGTAGAAGTATATTAAAAGTTGAAGGGAACAACAGATTGCGGCTGGTCGGGAACAGAATCCATTCCACGAGTCTTATTGCAACTACCAGCAGCATGAGGCCCTACCCTGATGCGAGTAATCTTGAGAATAATTTCTCAGATGGTTTGGGTTCCTTTAAAAGAACTTTTATTGTCAGAGATATCACTACAATGACTGAGAGTGAAAAGATGATGTTACGAATAAGGGCGCTTTCGACATATTCCGTGAAGTAAAAAAGTGTTACCAGCAGGGGAATTGAATACAGATATAGTTCACGGGTAAGTCGACGATCTGTGAAATAGATCTTCAGTGCGTCCAGCATTAAGACAAAGCCCAAAAATGAAAATGTATTGGCAATAGAAATTGTCAACAGGTCCGGGATAATACCCCTTAATGCAAAAAGGATATCTGCCAGAGCTGCCAGAAATAGTGACAGGGTCCATTCATAGAATCCCGGATAGGTCTTTTGTGTTTTCCAATACAAAAAGAATACTGATGTTATTATAATTTTAGTTAAAAATAAATAATAAAACATTGTTTGAATATCGAGCATCCATTATGCTTTTAGTTCTCTCTTTTATATAATAATATCTGAATCTCCTGAGCTCTTCTTTTAATATTTATATATGTTTTGAAAATAAGGCACTGATCAAAGCTTCGCTATTTTCTATGGATATCCTGTTCCAGGGATACGCCCGGTTCAATTGTATCTGGCCCTTAATATTTCCATCTTCTCTTCCGGAATGTCTTCACTGATCAATCCAAAATGCAGCTTATCGTACCATTTACCATTTTTGGCCCAGTATCTTCTTTGTCGTCCTTCCGGCTGAAAGCCTGCGTTTATCATTACTTTTTCAGAACCGGCATTTCCTTCTGCACAGTCTCCGGTGAGTCTGAATGCATTAAGTATCTCAAAACCATAATATACCAGGAATTCACAGGTCGCGCTTCCATATCCTTTTCTCCATTGAGTGTCATCGATCTGGTATCCGATGAGGTAGTTCCCATTTGTGAATTCTATCGGAAGCAATGCACATTGACCTATGAACTTACCACTATCCATTTCCCTGATCGTGAACACACTGATATCCGGTATCCTATCCTTTTTTAAGGATCCACTTATTGAATTGATCAGGGGTGTAAAATAAGTGAGTGTGTCCTCTTCTTTGTTTGGCCCGAAAAACAGATGCTCACATACACTCTTTTTTGAAAGCATTGATGATATATCGTTTAAGTCCGCTTCCGTACAATAACTAAAAACAATATTGTCGTTGTTCCATTTTAGCTTCATTTTTGTCCTCCTGTATAAAAAGAAGTTCATGCTGCAGGGGATACTGCAGGAATCCTGGAGTTCAAGTGTTCTGGTAGCCGAAGTGTACACATGCTTTCGTTTCTGTTGATCTTTACGATTAACGGGGTGTAGGGGTAGATAAAGCCCACGTACTTTAGTCGTGGGAGTAATAACGGGCCCATGTCACATTGTTATGAGCCCCGTATATCACATTCTTTTATGCCTTAAATTCCATCTGACTTAAATTTCGTTGCCGTTCAGATAGGTCCTGGTGTGCATGTCCGTAGCTCCTTTGAAGGCTTCTCCGGCAAAACACATGGACAGGGACTGCTGGTAGAAACGGTTAAGCCGCTCTTCGGATTCGTCTGATTCGACCAGGACACGTGTGTGAACAGTGTCGGCAAAACCTGCCATGTCTGTGGAATTGACTGCTTCTTCCCGATAGTCGATCTGTTGTTCAACCCGGAAATCAGTGAAGTCCAGGTCCATCATATAGCTGACAAGAGTGAGCTGGGATGTCAAACACAATCCTGTTCCTGCTGTAAGATATTCCAGAGAGGTGGGGGCCATGGGTTTTCCGTCAACTCCGTTGAGCTCATCTGAGTAGATCTCCCAGGTTTCTGAAGTGGGAGTATTGAATGAAACGGTGACTTTCTTCAGATAGGGCCTGTCAGGATTTTCTGCTGACTCGGAAATGGCCAGTATTTCAAAAGTCAGATTAGAGATGGCTTCAATGGACTGATCTCCAATGTCATCGTCGGCCTGTTCCAGGTATTCTGAGACCATAGGTCCTTCGGTAATGTGGCTAATTCTCAGGCCGTCCACATAGGATTCATCGGAAAGGGTCGTACCCGCAGTGGCCCGATAATTTTCCCAGTTTTCCCCATTCACTATCAGGGATGGTTTGATCACGGTTTCGTTACCCAATGCTTCTCCTGCAACCCAGGAATTAAGAGCAGTCTCTTTTAATTTCCGGATGGTTTCTTCGGATTCATTGCTTTCGATAATGATATTGGTGTATGTTTCATCAAGGAAACCCACCCCTTCAGGAGACATCATATTCTCCCAGTGGAACTTGTTGAGCACTTCCACTTTTACATAGTCCAGTTCAACACCCTGAACT
Source organism: Methanosarcinaceae archaeon (assembly GCA_963676195.2). Taxonomy (GTDB): domain Archaea; phylum Halobacteriota; class Methanosarcinia; order Methanosarcinales; family Methanosarcinaceae; genus CAXXJW01. The sequence continues at coordinate 84,323 of CAXXJW010000001.1, forward strand.
TCAGCTGCCCGAAGGATTTGTGTATGCAAATTCGTGGCAACACCTGTGGTCATATAACTAAGGGGTGAAGGCCCAAAACTGTCCACTCCTTCTTCGAAACCTTCATCGGCGATCAATTGCCAGCCAGGGTAATCTGCAGCACCATTGGGCCTGGACATGGCTTTTTTTAACATCTTTGATTGTTCGTTCTCCACCATTTCTGTTATTACAAGTATGTTACTGTTATAATCTTGTGTAGTCGTTTTAGCCACAACCGGTTCAAATGAAGTGGGGGCTAATGCAAATTCATTCCGGTCGATCACCTGATATTCCTGATAGTTTTCATATTCCGGTGAATCTTCGAACATGAACAAAATCATATTTCTCTGTTCAACCGGCATAGAGAACCAGTATATGCCTGCTACAGAGGCTATGATGACTATTACAGCCACAAGGCCCAGGATAATCTTTTGTGTATTATTCATACTCATTTTTCAAACTCCATTTGTTTTATTTATTATGGTATATGTGTAATTTTATGATATGTGGTGAATTAATTCCGATTATGTCGATTATTTTCACATTTTTTTGGTTACGTTTTTAGCCATCTTTCCAAGTAAGATGATTACTTCTTTTCTCTGGTTGTCACTGAAATCGGATAAAAGTATATTTTGCCATTTTTCAGCTATCTTCGTCATGTCAGGTTCAATTGACCTTCCTTTTTCAGTCAGAAAAATATTGTATGAACGTTTATCCTCTTCATCTCTCTGTCTGATAACATAATTTCCTTCAACCAGATTCTTTATGGCCCTTGTAGCTGTAGCCTTATTCACTTTAATGATCCGGGAAAGCTTTTCCTGATTGACGCCATCCGTTTTATAGAGGTGCATCAAAAAAGTGAACTGTCCGTATCCGATGTTGTAAGGCTTCAGTTCATTTTCAAGGAAGATCATAGCATATCTGTGAAGATATGAGATGTATTTTCCAATGAATTCCTCATCATCCATTCTGACACCTTTCTTATAACTATATACGGCTTTCAGATCTCAGAGGTCTTTGCCGATCTGCTTTGCAGTCTTTAATATGTCTTCCCGGGCAAAGATGTCCGATCTCTCTCTTGTTCCGGCGGCTACGATGGTGTCCACTACATTATACTTAAGAAAGCCGAATTTCTTCGCAAGGTAGTCAAAATAGAAATTGAACATCTCTGCATCAGGGTTGGCCTGGGTAAATGCGAGGACAAGCTTTTTTTCCCCATTCAAGCGGGTGCTGAAGTCCGGATTAACAAAAGCATACAGCCTGTCAACGAATGCCTTTGTCTGTGCGGTCATCTCCCACATGTACACAGGTGACCCAAGCACGATAGCATCTGAGCTCTGGATCTGCTCATAGAGTTTTTGCATATCATCATCCAGTATGCAAGCTCCATTCTTTTTGCATTCATAGCAACCGGTACATGGTGCAATATTCATCTCTGCCAGATCAAATAGCTGCGTATCTGCACCATTATCGGCTGCACCTGACAGAATTTCATTTACAAGCTTAGTTGTATTCCCATTAGTTCGCGGGCTTCCATTAATTCCAATTACCTTCTTCATCATGAATCTCCAGGTTGGTTGTACTTTAGTTGCGGACGCAACCAGTTAAAGATCCATTAAGGTTCATTCTATATATAGTTGCTGGCGCAACTATTCTGGAGGTCTTTCCTATGGATTTGATACTTGCACCTGAACTGTTCGGGAAAAAGTCCTAACAGTTTAATCCATCCGGGATTCATTCTAAAGCTCAACTACGGTAATGGTCTCATTTTTAAAAATGCTGATGGATTGGCAGATTTTGGAATGTGGGTGATGCCAGATAACCGAAATGGTGGTATACTGGAAGATTTTAATATTGTGTTAAGTCAGATATCCCCTTCAAAAACATGCTTTGAATGTTGTGGATACATTGTCCCAACCTCCAAAATTTAAAAAGATACATACCAGTAAAGCAGAACTTGAACCTGGCTGGCCTGGTAAAAGAATTCCGGCCATGGTCTCTATCATATAGTTGAAAATCAACTGATTGATGCAAATTATTTGTCATTCAGGAAATTGGCTTACTCATATATTTGGCTCAGTTGATCTGAAAAATGGGTAGTTTCCTGCATTCCTGGTCTTTTATACTCTGTCAGGTATCTTCGGAATGTTGTTTTGAAGGTATCGCATTTTGCGACACCATAAGATCAACTTCTTGTTCTCCTTATGCAGGTTGAAACATGAAATTCAGAGAAATCATTTGATATTTCTTTTTATTTGTTCCCTCAAACCCGGCCTTCAGTTTGGTGGACATTTTGTTGAACTCCAAGTCATGTTCATAATCCACCCCTTAGCAAGCTCTTTTCTGATGTATCCTTCTCCTGATGACCTGGGGCCCAGGGATCCTTCGGCCAGAACAAAGCTGTCCTGGCCTTCAGGGCTAAGATGGTATACTATTCTGACCCTCAAGTATATATTCAAATACTTACTTCTTCGTAAGAGGAGGAGTAGAATGCCTGTATTAAGCATAGTTGCCTGTGAAATGCTTGAAGATGAACTGGTATATGTTCTCTCAAAGGACCCTCTGATCAGTAAATTGATCTTAATAGAAGACAGGAATAGCTTTCAGTTTGCAAGAAAAATCCGGTATGAAGGTAAACAACCTTTGATGATTACCATTGACAGATTACCTTCACTTATATCTGAGATCGGGTGCAATATATTTCCTGAATTCAGGTCACTTCTTTCAAAAATCCCTTACTTTGGAAAACTGTGGGATAACACAGGGAAAAAGAATAAGCAACAGGTAACTGTTGTGGTAAACCTTCTTACAAAAACGTTGCATGATGATCCTGATCAACTGTATTCTGAAGTATGCAGGAATGCCAGAGATATGGCAGGATTTTCCGATGGAATCCTCTTATTTTATGGAAAATGTGGCTATAATTCTGAGAAAATGAAAATTGCATTACAGGGCCTTGATTGTCCTCTTTATTTCCTGCAGGACGGAAGAGGAGAGCTGGCAGATGACTGCATCAGCATAGCTCTTGGGGGAAATGAAATATACACAAAAACGATGTTAACTGGCAATGGCAAGGGCTCTATGTATGCAACTCCAATGTGGGCCTCCACCTTCCGGGAGGAGATCGATAGACCTGCATCATCTTCTCAATTTCTCAACAAGTATCTAAGTAGCCCAAAGTATGGTCAGGTCATCAAGATCAATAATAAATCTTTCAGAGATATAGAATTTAACGTGAATGTATCTGAATTTGCAAGGACGTTTGAGATGAATATTGTGGAAATCGATGGAACTATGAAGATAGCACTTGATTCATATCTGAATGCAAAAGACAAAATCTGTGAAAGAAACTGCCCTGTTATTTGTTAAAGGCAATGGTTTTCTAAAAATGGCCAGCTCTTTTTACTTCATGATAAATGGGGTACAGGGGTAGAGGAGACCCACGACTTTAGTCGTGGGAGGAATCGTACCCCGTACGGTTATTTTGTTTACAGTAATCAGATTGATGGGTATGGTGTTCGTTTCTCGTTGAAATATTCATATCCATCCATCCTGTTTATTAGATTACAATAAACATGATTGATTCCTTGTGCCAATTTAATACCATCTTTATTTTTGATATCAAATCGACCTGTTTTTCTACACGCTACTGAACCGATTATGGTTCCTTTATACTTTCCTTTTGGGATGATTGCTTTTACAATATCACCTGTCTGGAATCCAAAGAATGATTTCTGGTTACTTAAATAACCACGTGGAAACCCATATTTGTTTAATCGGGTTCTACAATGGCTTCCTCTTCCTTTTGCTTTAATATGTAATGTTTGATCAGTAGTGAACACAATGTTGTCTGGTGTGGATTTACCCACACATATTGCATCGAAATGATGATCTTTAGGTAAATTTCTGGCAATTCTGTTCATTTTCGTCCTGGCCCCTGTTCCACATTCAACAGGTAATCCTGTTTTTACCAGAACTTCATAGATCTTCCATTTTATCGAATTTAACAATCCTGCATCTTTCAATGGTTTACGTGCTTGTTTTTGAATATCGGGAAACCCGAATTCTTCTGCAGTTTTCGTATCTTTTGCTCGATTACAGTTTCTACAGGATATTGTCAGATTAGAAACACGATTTGATCCACCTCTTGATTTAGGAATAATATGTTCTACTTCAAGAGGAACATCTTTTGCTCCACAATAAGCACAGGTTCGATTCCATTTTTCAAGTAGATATTCCCGTACTTCGTAACCCTGTAGTTCACCTTGTTGATACTGGATTCCGTCAATTTCTGGATTCTGCATCAATTGTGTATCGAATTTAACGTTCTCGTATGATATATCGGTAAGCGGACATAATTTGATTAATCGGTGAACCCAGTTTTCGATGTTTTGAACCCGACTCTGCAGAGATGGTGGCATCCAGTTATCGGATATTTTCCTATTGTCAAACCTGGGTTTCCTGTATCTTAAGTTCCGAGTTCTTCGGGTTCTTCGGTACATTCTACGATCATCCATATTACTTTTTATGTTCGTTCGATGATGTATTTGTCCTGTCCAGACAACTTTATTGTTGTTAAGTATTGCCAATCCAGTATGTCTGCTTCCTGGATCGATCTTTAACCTGTATTCAGACTGGTTGTTCGATTCTTTTAATTCTTTTAACCGAATCGTAAATGGAAATTGTTTATGTACAACAGCTTTACCTGTTTTTAACAATTTCCGAGCAACTGCTGGATGACAGGGTGCTAATGGTTGTTTATTTTTGTTTAGTACGAATATCATTTTGGATTTCTCCATTCTCAAATACTAAATTTGTTTGTATTTGGTATCGCATTTTCATGTCTCATCTCGCCAATGTTGGGAATGCTTGTTCGGTATGATACACCGTTCCTACCCTTTAGAACTTTTAATACCATACAACAGAGCTACGGACTGATGAAGCATCCGTAGGTGTTATGACATAACCAACGTAGTCAATGACTCAGGCTGGTCAACCAGAGCATGTTTTCACATGCCCACGACTTTAGTCGTGGGTAGTTGACTTCCTGTTGTTCTTCAGGGCTATGGTCATGAAATAGGCGAGCCCTCCGTAGAGGACCACGAATCCGAAAATGCCCATTGCTATGCTTCCGGGTGACATATTACGATTATTGGGGTGTAGGGGCAGAGAAAGCCCATGACTTCAGTCGTGGGATGAATCGTGCCCCACACATTTTTAGATATAAACCATAATCAAACATTCTCAGCAACAACAATATTTATGTGCATTGTACTCATTTAGTTATATAGTGTCTGTGGGTGTAATATATGAAACGTGGTAATAAGTTTAGACTTTATCCCAACGATGGTCAGAAATTGATCATTAAAAAGCATGTTGATGCATGTCGTTTCATTTATAATAAGTCTCTGGCTTTAAAATCATTTATGTATGATAAGTTTAAAATCAACGTTTCTGGAAAACAGTTGGATGAGCACCTGGTGGTACTCAAGACTATATATCCCTGGTTAACAGAAGTTAATTCACAATCTCTACAACAGGCAAATCGAAACCTTATGGCAGGTTATAACAACTTTTTTAAAGGAAATAGTGAATTTCCCACGTTTAAATCAAAGCGAAATCCAGTGCAGACATTTCAGGTAACACAACGATATAAGATCAATCTGACAACATCTCAAGTTTGGCTTCCGAATATCGGTTGGATAAAATTCAAGATGCATCGTGATCTGTTTGACCATGATTTCATAAATCAGTCTATTATGACCACAACAAACGACAACAATGATGTTATCCTTGAGAAAAAACATAATACAGATTTCTTAAGAACTGTAACAGTAACACAAACTTCAACCGGGAAATATTTTATCAGTATCCTTGTCAATGATGGTATCACTGAACCTGAAAAAATGGAGTTTGATGATAATAGCACTATTGGTGTTGATCTGGGCATCAAGGATTTTGCCATACTTTCAAATGGTGAAAAGATTGAGAATCCAAAACATCTCAAAAAATCAACGAAACAATTGGAAACTTTGCAAAGGCGTGTTTCACGTAAACAAAAAGGATCACGTAATCGTAAGAAAGCTGTTTTGAAATTAGCTAAAAAACATGAAAAAATAGCTAATCAAAGAAACGATTTTCATCACAAGGTCACGAAGAAGCTTATAAGCGAAAACCAAGCAATAGCGGTTGAAGATCTTAATATAAAAGGAATGGTTAAGAACCATTGTCTTGCACAATCCATCTCAGATGTAGGATGGGGAAGCTTTGTTCAGAAATTGGAATATAAAGGAGATTGGACTGGTAAAACTATACTCAAGATTGGTAGGTTTGAACCAAGTTCAAAACTCTGTCATGTATGTGGATATCAGAACAAGGATCTCACATTAAACATCCGGGAATGGAAATGTCCATCATGTAATACATCACATGATCGGGACATAAATGCAGCAATTAATATTAAACAAATAGCACTTGGCACCGTAGGGACTACGGGATGGGCCTGTTGAGTCACGTTCAAAAAAACGGGCAACGAAGCAGGAAGCCCACGACTTCAGTCGTGGGTAGTTCACATGACCTCCTTTTTTACTGATGGAAGCAGGGCTGCAAGTATCATTCCCATGATGATAACAGCTATGCCCGTATAAGCGGCCAGACTGTCGCCTCCGTATGGTGCCGCCAGGTTTGTCAGAGTCTCCTGAATTATAAGGATTCCCAGCACCAGGGGAACGATTAGTTTGATGCTGATATCCCACCAGATTCCGGCCCTGATCTCCGAGTGGGCGTTTGCCCATTCCTTGATCTTTGCAGCTCCAAATATCCAGCCAATGGCCACTGCCTCAATCAGGCCAACAAGCATCAGGCCGTATATGTTGATGAAATGGTCGATTATATCAAGCCAATACAGGCCCCCTTTTGTGGCATATATCAGACTTCCGGCAAAACCGATGCCTATGGTCAGGTTCGCAGCTTTTTTCCTCTCCATCTGGAACCTGTCCATGATGGTTGATACAAAGGCCTCCACCAGGGATATCAGTGATGAAAGTCCTGCGATCCCAAAGCTGATGAAAAATATAACTGCGGTCAGTGTCTTAAGTCCCGGCAGGGTGTTGAGTGCCTCGGGAATGACGATAAATGCAAGGCCTATGCCGTCTGCTACTACCTCTTCTATTCCCAGGTTCTTCACATGTGCCATGTATCCCAGGGTGCCGAAGATGGCAAATCCCATAAGGAAGCTGTATGCACCGTTTGCAAGGCTGACTATCATGCAATTGTTAACGATATCACTTTTCTCGGGAAGGTAGCTTGAATATGTTATCATTATGGCCATTCCAAGGCCCAGTGTGTAGAACACCTGGCCGTAGGCTGCCAGCCAGACCCTATAATCAAACAGCACTTCAAAATTTGGTTTCAGGTACCAATCAATTCCATTCATAGCCCCTGGCAGTGTGAGGGACCTTACTACAAGCAGCAGGGTAAGCACAAAAAGCAGTGGAATGAATACCCTGGATGCCTTCTCTATGCCTGCCTGTACTCCTTTGACTTCTATCAACCATGTTATGAACCATATTGCTATCAGTGCAAGTATCACAGAGGGTGGGAATCCACCCAGTTCCCAGGGAGAGTCACTCCTCTGGAGAACCGTTCCTATAAAATAGGCCCCTGTGTCATTTCCCCAGGCCAGGGTGAATGCTTTTTGTATGTATACAAGTGCCCAGCTGACAATTACCGAGTAATACATAGTTATGATGGATCCGGTGATCACTGCCCACCATCCTATACATTCAAAACCTTTCCTGGCACGTTTGAATGCCAGGGGTGCTGCACCCCTGAATTTGCTTCCAAGAGAGAACTCAAGTACCATCAGTGATATGCCTGCTGTGAAGATGGCAATGAAATAAGGTACAAGAAATGCACCTCCACCGTTCTCGTAGGTGAGATAACTAAACCTCCATATATTTCCAAGGCCCACCGCAGAACCGATGGTTGCAAGTATGAATCCCATTCTACTGTTCCAGACTTCTCTACTCATTGGATCACCATGTTTAAAGTTTAGGTTTCAGGATAGCTTCAGGATGTAGATGGAGAATTTATTCATCCTCTTGCTCAAAACCCTTTTGCCATATTTACCATGAAAGTACTTCTACTTTCATTGTTTGGGCCTGAATTCAATGAATATCATATCTGTTTTTTCTTGTACGGACATTTCACAGTTCCATCTCAAATGTAGTATTTTTTAAACTACGGGCCCATTAACTCCTGTATTTCCCATAGTTCATCCCCTCAGATGATTTGTAATAAGATGAACTGGTTTGATTAAAAAGATTTAGATTTCAGAGTTACCACTAAATGTCCGATATAAAAATTGAGGAGGGATTTCATACGAATTCATGTGAACTATTATTTTTATTACAAAAAGAAGCTTCCAATCTATCTTCTGAGTATTTAGCAAGGGTTAATGAAAAAGAAACAGAAGATATTCAGGCCCCTCGTGGGAGTCTTCAGTATAATATTGAATATCTTGCAAGATATAACTGTAAGAAGTTTTCTGAACTAAAAGAAAGAGATTGTTCTGAATTATCTGAGGAGATTGACACTGAAAAGCTTGAAGATTTTAATTTCAGGATTAACAGGTATATGGATTAGTATGCACCCAATCAAAGTGATTTGAAGGAATACATTCGTATTATTTCCACATATCTGGCTTTTATAGTGAAAGAACCACTCCATCCGCCAGGAATGTATATAAATGAAAACCAAAAGATTTTTGAAAATGATGGCGTTTATTACTGCCCTGCAAAGAGTGAGCATATATTAGAGGAAATGTCCCTGTGCAAATACTGTGTTTGCAGGGCAACATAACACTATTTCCTGTCTATGGGTAGATATTTAGTACATACTTAATTGCACTATACTTAATGCACAGGTAAATCTAACTATGTTAAAAACAATATCACTCTGAGTTTTTGCATACTGCAAGTTTCGCATTCATATAGGAGTCAGTTGCTACTTTCATAGTGCCGTTAATATTGATGATATCCATATCAAAGGTTTTTGCGAACTCCGATGCATTTCTGGAAAAGTCGGCATTGTCGGAATCCGGTCTGTTTACCTTAAAGAGCAGGCTGTAATTTGGATCATTCAGATATTTGTAATCATTGGATGATCTGCCTGGCTTTATCCAATCTTTCATGTAAGTAATCCACATCGGGGTTACATAGAAGGCCCCTTTTCCTGGTTGCCCGGTTTTTGTGTACGCATCGTTACCACCAAGTGCGGTACTGATGCAATCCTCCACAACCTCACTGTTATTGTCTTTCAGGAAATAGACAGGACGATCAAGTGACTCTAATCTGGTTCTGGATTCATTACTGTAAGCACATTTTCCGTAGAAAATCAGGATTCCATCTGAAAACTTTGCCATATCTCTTGCATTGCGATATACTTCAGCATGCAGGCGATCCGTATCAGCATGCAGGTCTTTTGGAAGGAGATTCACTACAATTATGAGCTGCTCACATTTTTCTGTTTTTAGGGTATTGTGTATCTTTTTGAAGAAAGAAAACTTTGAAAGACATAAAATGATTTCAGAGAACAAATCACGACTATTTTCCATAACAATAGCAGATAGCCTTTCAAAAGGAAATATCATAGGTCGCATGCCTCTGGACTTCAGTTTCCTCGTCAGGCTGAAACTGTTCGTGTTTTCAACTAAATACAATTGTCTGATGTCATTATCAATTGAGAGGACATGTACAAGTTCATCTTCAAGCATTTCACATGCAACTATACTCAGAACAGGCATGATTAGACCAGTTTTATTAATTGCTGTTACATATTGGGGTTTCTATTCGACACGCTCTAAGATATCCATAGCTGGAAACGCAGAATGGTATGACAAAGTTCATCCCGACTTTTAGCCAGATTATGGTGGTTATAGCTCCACTTAATATGACATCGCCTTGGTTGATGATTGATAAAAGTAATCCGACAACAAGTGCTACTGGAATACAGGAGCGCAGAGTTTTTCCATTAAAAAATAGTCGAAATGCTTCGATCCATGTTTTCCATTCAGTACCTTTCAAATAATACCTCAATAGAGCTTGCTAACTTTAATATCAGACAAATTTATATCCTAAAGGACATTGCTTTTGTAACTTCTATCAGGGAATTCATGAGATTGTGACCTTGTAAACTGATCTGATATTCACCGCGTTCTTCACGTTGACGTATCAGTCCTTTGCTTTGCAATTTATCAAGATGGAACAGGAGATTTCCACCACGAAGTTTTGTGAGTTTTGAAAGTGCAGTGAATGATCTGGCATCATCATATAATGCTTTAAGGATCTGGACTCTGGCGGCACTACTCAATGCATCTCCTATCAATATGGAGATCTGGTCTTCGGGAAGGTCCTGAACCTGTATATCCCCGTTATCGGGTTTACAAAAACCCATTTCTTGCAACATTTCGATCTGGGCCTCAAAACATGTTTCAGCATGCTGGAAGCAATTGGAACATTGTTTAGATTCCTCTGCAGCACGTTCCTTCATTTGGCCAAGCTTATTCCTTAGACTTGAAATGTTAGTATCTGATAGCTCCCCTTTGATCGCAAAACCAGCTAAGCTGTCAAAGTACTCAGTGAAAACAGGTTCGCAATGCTCCCACATCGCACACTCATGTGACTCATTCTTGATGATGTTTAAGTTATTTCCAAGAGAAGCATTGAGAAAATCTCCAGCGCATTGATTCTTGAACTCGTTGAACAATGAATGTGTTTTGCCCGTTGTAACTTCATTTCTGAATTCAGTAAGCTCCAGGCGAAGAGCACGAACTTCTTTTTCTAATGAAGAAGTGCCTGATGATCTCGATATTAATTCACTCATTACAATTCCTCTTTGTACAGTAGTTTGATCTACAGTTATAAAAAGGTATGTATGGTATAGTTTTATGACTAAAAATATGCTTGTATACTTTTGTGACAGATTTGTATATATTCATGTACGTATTAGTATCTTATGGTGACTAAACCGGAAACCTAATGTTTGAGAAATGAACAACACGAAGGAGTTTAAAAGATGAAAATACTCGGAATATCAGGAAGTCCAAGATCAGAAGCACGTTCAGGCTCTATTAAAGTTGTACAGAAGGTCCTGGAAAATACAGGATGCGAATATGAACTTATTTCACTGCGCGGTAAAAATATAGGTGGCTGTATCGCATGTATGGGGTGTGTTGAGGACAACGTATGTAAAATACATGATGACATGGAAACCCTGCGTGATAAAATTGTTGAAGCTGACGCATATGTTTTGGGTGGTGTCAACTATTTTGACACATTGAACGCAGTGATGCTTTGTTTCATGGAAAGATGGTATCAGTTCAGGCACCGTGAATGTAATGACCTCTGGGGAAAACTTGCAGTTAATGTGAGTCTTGGAGGTTTTAATCCTGTACCGCCTGGTGAAGTTCTAAATCATGTCTGTTTCGCTAACTTTATCAAAGTCGTAGACAATGTTCAGGGAATAGGTGCTGCTGGCTGTCACTATTGTGGATACGGTGAAACCTGCAAGGTTGGTATACCCTACAATTTACACGGACCTGATGTCCCCCCCATCACCCAGGAAACAATTCCCGATGTTACAAAAGATGAAGAACTAATGCAGGCAGCCGAAGATGCAGGGAAGAAACTTGGCGATATGCTGCGTTCACCTGATTACAGCCGTGAGAAAACTGTACAGGAACTAATGCAAATGGTGGAAGCCATGAAAGCAGAAATGATGCAGAGGTACTAAAGAAGATATTTTAGAATTAATGAAACTACAACAGGAGGGCATAACAAATGACAAACCAAAAAAAAGCTCCAATATTTTGTGAAAAGCTTTGTATTATCTGTAGAGGTGCACGTGCTGGTAACAGCCTGTGTAAAACACTACAGAACATCGAGCTGAAGATAACAGGCCCAAATGGTTGTCCATGGGGTAAGGCCAGAACGGATTACTATGGTGTCACGCCTGATCAACCTATTCCAAAGTAAGTGCTAAAAACAAAGTAAGCTTAAGAGGAGATTGAACCATGTTTGACTACGAAGAAAGTTTCTATGTCGAAAAAGAAATTGGAGTTCCTGCCAGGAAAGTCCGGGAAATTATCTCCATGCCAGTAGTCTCACATTGTTTCATCCCTGCATGGAAGAGCATGCATCTGAGAGTTGGGATAGCGCTGGCAACGATTTAACAGGATTGCTATAAGGAGAATATCCAAATATGTCTAAAATAACCATTGAACAGGCCATTAAGGACATCAGGGCCGGACGTATGGTCATTCTTGTGGATGATGAAGATCGAGAGAATGAAGGGGATCTGACCATGGCAGCAGAGGCTGTGACCCCTGAAGCTGTTAATTTTATGGCCAGGTATGGTCGTGGTCTGATCTGCCTCTCCATGACCGGTGAGATGACCGACCGGTTGGGCCTTCCCATGATGGTGGAGAAGAACACTTCTTCCTTTGAGACCGGATTTACCGTTTCAATTGAGGCAAAGCATGGAGTGACCACCGGTATTTCTGCTGCAGACAGGGCCACAACCATTCAGACTGCCATTGCCGATGGTGCAACTGCGGATGACCTTGTTCGGCCTGGCCACATTTTCCCCCTGAGAGCCAGGGACAATGGTGTCATGGTTCGTGTCGGCCAGACAGAAGGATCTGTGGATCTGGCGCGTCTTGCCGGATGCAAGCCTGCCGGCGTCATCTGTGAGATAATGGATGATGATGGTACCATGGCCCGAATGCCCTCCCTGGAAAAATTCAGCGAAGAACATGGCATAGGTATCTGTACAGTGGCGGATCTTGTGAAGTATCGGTTGAAGACAGAATCTTTTGTCAGAAAAGCAGCCGAAACCGTTATTCCCACGAAATATGGCGGTGAGTTTCGAATGATCGCCTATGAAAATGACCTGGATAACCTTACCCACATCGCAATGGTCAAAGGTGAAGTCGATCCTGAAAAAGATATTCTCGTAAGGGTTCATTCAGAATGTATGACAGGAGATCTCTTCGGCTCTATGAAATGTGACTGCGGTGAACAACTCCATAAAGCCATGGCCATGGTGGAGAAAGAGGGAAGTGGTGTTATTCTCTATCTCAGACAGGAAGGCCGGGGGATTGGCCTGGTCAATAAGCTCAAGGCCTACGAACTCCAGTGCCGGGGATACGACACGGTTGAGGCCAATCATGAGCTGGGATTTGATGCCGACATGAGGGATTATGGTCTCGGAGCCCAGATTCTTGCAGACCTGGGGGTTCGAAAAATGCGTCTGATGACCAACAACCCAACAAAGATAGTGGGCCTTGAAGAATATGGATTAAGTGTGGTGGAACGGGTGCCTATTGAAGTAATGCCCAATGCGCTTAATGATGCTTATCTCAATTGTAAGCACTTGAAAATGGGACACCTATTAAAAATGGATAGTCAATTATAATTTGTGATCAATCCAGCATAACCCCGCCTCATCCAGGCAGATTCATATTCAGTACTTCTGTAATTTTATCCCCTCTTCTTCCTTTATCTATTGAATTACCTCAAACACTGTACAGTTAGAGACTTTTTAATTTATTCTGATTAAGCACCTTTCTACACCAACTTCACTCCATTTACGGTAAGATGAATGAATGTTGAATCTATCTCTCTGAGACATGTATAGATGTTCTCTCAATTGCATCATAAATAAAAAAAAGTTGAAAGCTAACGCTAATCAATCGTCACACCAATACGCTTTGTCTTTAGCCAACTTTGTTCAATGCTATATCCAGTGGAGAATAACCTCTTCTTATTCCTGTATTAAAAGGCCTGTTATTCATGAACTTAAAGAGTTTGTAACAGAAATTAGACGATCTATCTATGGTTTTAAATGATAGAGCCCGGTACATTCACCCAGTGCTCATCCGGATGTAGTTTTCCATTAATGGGAACATCCAGATCTGATAATTCTCTGGAATTGATGATCCCTTGTTTTTGTTCATAGTTCCATAATGTTGTTGCACATGGTGCTCTGCCAAAAGTTTCAGTTAACCCTATTGTATATGTTTTTTCCTCAGTGTGTGTATTCCACAAGCTACAATGAGCACCATATCTGACACTATTTTGTTTTTCAAGAAACTCGTCACTATAGTTTGCTGATCCAGTAACACCCAAAATTTCATCATGATGGTGTTTTTTGCATTTATCATTTGAACAGACACGATAAGCTGTCTGAACATTTATGATGCCGTAGCCAGAATAAATTGAAAAGTCTCATTATTTAAGGTCGCAAAATGCGACCATAGAGCAAGGGCGTGGACAACACCGCAAATATTTACCTTATGCTTTTACTGAGCCGGGAGTTGCGATGCTTTCAGCAGTACTGAGAAGTGAAACTGCGGTAAAAATGAGTGTCCAGATAATCAATGCTTTTGTTGCAATGCGCCGCTTCATTAGTTCAAATGCACAGATTTTCCAGAGGCTTGATATGCTTGAAGCAAAACAACTTAAAACTGATAAAAAAATTAATTATGTATTGAATGCTATTGAGAACAAGGAAATCCAGCCCAAACAGGGTATTTTTTTTGACGGCCAGATTTTTGATGCCTACAATTTTGTTACCGACCTAATTAGAACCGCAAAAAAATCGATCATAATAATTGACAATTATGTTGACGACACTGTCCTTACCCACCTAACAAAAAGAAATCACGGCGTGGAAGTTACTATTTTTACAAAGACAATATCAAAACAACTAACACTGGATGTTAAAAAGTTCAATGCACAATATCCATCCATTGAAATAAAAGAATTCAAAAATTCCCATGATAGGTTCATGATTATTGACAACAAAACAGTTTACCATTTCGGAGTTTCCCTGAAAGACCTGGGAAAGAAGTGGTTCGCATTCTCCAAAATGGATCTCGGAGCATTTGAGATGCTCACAAAGCTGGAGGAGATGAAATGAAGGGTGAGTGGAAGGAAACGGCTTTAACACCGATTTTCTTGAAGGGTTTCTGTTTCATAATTGATACATAATCAGGTTATCCATTCAAAACGAAGTTTTTTGTTGCCTAACCATGGAATTGGATATGACTCCTGGTAAATACTATTTGATTTGAAAATTGGTGTCGTTGCTTTTTCCTTCATCTTGATGATGATTTCATCACCCTTTACTTCTCCAATGCATCGGCAGTTTATAAAATCTGAGAAAATGGTTTTAGGAGTACACAATTCGAATTTCTTCAAATCTTTTGCAAGTAGTCCATATAGCGTGTCTGCGATGATGGTCAGTACTACATCAAAATAGATCCTTATCATTAATGGTGAACTCAATGAATTAAGATTGAAGAAGTCAACGATTTCAGCAAACTTATTTTCAATTAACCATCTATTTGCATATTGCAAAGCTAACGTTTCCAGCTCAATTTCGAAATTATTAGTTATCAGGAAGGTTGGTTGTTGTCGCCCATGATCCTTAAAAATTACTTGCCTAACTTCCAAAGATGTTTTTGGCAATTTTATTACACTTTCATGCATTTTGAATTTGCTGTACTTACGCTTCTCTTTTTTCAAATCTACTTTGATCCACTCACTTTCAGGAATGTTGTTTGCATGTTCGACAATCTTTTTGCCTCGCCTCCTCAGTGTTATGAATTTAATTTCCTTGGAGTCAAGAGTTTCCAGAACAGTGTATTTTGTCAACTTCGAATCAAAAACTAACGTTTGGTCAATGATTCCTTTTACATCTAACCAGTAATCAACAAAATTGAGAATCTCAGTTGACTCATCCGCCTTATCAATTTCCGTATTTGCATATAGTAGATTTCTTGATTGTCCATCCTGGGCAAACAATGTCAATGCACTTTTCATGCTTTGATGTTTTGCACCAACCCAATTATTAGCCATCTTCGATTTATCTCCATAATGGGGAATGGAGTAAAAATCCAGGTTAATTGTATTACCTTCGTAATATTGAGGGCATGTATTTTTCATATTGTAGACGAAATTTTTCATAAGATCTAAAGTTGCTTCTTTGTCAATTCCATATGAATATGAGGATATAGATGTTGATTTTGGCAATATAGTAAGGCCTGCAAAAAAACCAAAATCAGAGTCATCACTGTAACTTGATATCTTAGAAAGCCTTTCATTGTCAATCAATTTAAGAAGTAATGTTGAAAATATGCTATTAATCTTTGAAATTTTTGAGGTTTCAGGGAAAGGAATTGATGAAATCAGATCATACAACCCAGTTTTTAATATATATGGGATGAAATAATATATACCTCCAATTTGACATTCAAATTTATAAGAATCGAGCTTGTTGAAGTCAATAGCTTTGGAGTTAGGTGGCAGAATTGTATTTTTTTTGCTAATGCCAAGCTCTATTTTTGATCTTCGGGGCAGCTTAGGAAAACCTTCATCTTTCAAAATCCGACTGATAGTTTGGATGCTTGTTTCAAACCCTTCATCAGACACTGTTTTTTGGATTTCATAAGCGGAATGATTGGATTTTCTAAGTTCAATAATTCTTTCCTTCATGTAATCTGAAGTCTGTCTTTTATTAGGCCCATACTGTGGTTTAACAAAAAATTCAATTTTCCCATTTTTGAAATTACTTACAAGAGATTGAAACGTAGATGAAGAATAACCGGCTCTTTCTGCAGCTTCCTTTGGATTCAATCCTTCAAGAAAATATCCTCTAAGAGCCTCGTATCTTCTCTGTGCAGGATATCTGGGATTTAAAAAGTATTCATTTGGATCAAAGATTTCATCTTCAATCATATGTCTAAATTATGGAACTTATAATATTTAAAACTATATGTAAAATCAAGAGCATGGCCTCTGAAAATAGGTAATATTACTGATTTATGCCTATTTTTATGACATAATTGGGTATCCTAAAAAAAATAAGATACAAAAAATGATCAGTTAATGTTCCACCAATGGAACATAATCTGAATCTATAAATCTTAAAAAGAGTAGCAAGCCCCTTGATTATTTACAATGGGGTTAGGTCAAAGATGGAACATAAACGGTTGCCGAAAATCGGTGTTAAATATTACAGGGAATTATTCATAACATTTTTTTGTATTAATGACAAGAAATATTGTTCTCCCAAAGCAGAATGATAGGAAAGCCACCCAAAGTCCATTGTTATCGTAGTTCATAGTTACTACAAAAGCTGTCAAAAACAGTAACAAGGCTAATACTGTAGAGTTTCTGATATGTTTGGTTAAACTCATACCTGTAAAAATACCATAATAAGTAAGGGCGAAACCAGCAAACATAGGATAGAGACTAAGCCATATACTATAATCAGTTGCTACATTTATGACTTCATCTATATTAGTGAACACAGCTATGAAATATCTGTCAAAAGTCACATATATTGATGTTAATATTACTATCAATCCTATTGTGCACTTATTAGTTATATTTATAGCCGAGTTCAGCAGATCGGGATCATTAGTACCTTTAGCTTTACCACTATATATGCTGGATGCATTAGCAATTCCATCAAACATGTATGCCATGATTCCCTGGATCTGCAACAGTATTCCATTGGCCGATAAAATAACGATACCCAGTGAAGAGCTCCTTGAGGTAAATACATTGATTTGAATTAACAGGCATGCGGTCCTGATTATCAGATCCAGATTATTTGACAACAATTGGAAAAAACTATTCTTTTCAAATATGGTAGCTAAATCTATTTTTTCAAATGAACCGTATTTTAGTATGAAATGCACTCCAATAAGTGTGGATATGAATATGGAAATTAAAGTTGCAATCGCAACTCCCTGTATATCTAATTTGAAGACCAATACAAAAAGCAGATCAAGGACTATATTAAGCAGATTACCGGTCACTTGCATTGTTAATGTCTCTTTTATCCTGGCTTTACCCATTAAAAATCCGAGAATAACATAATTTACCAACACCAACGGCGCACCAAATATGAGTATGTCAAAGTACATTTTAGCATATATTTCGGCGCCACCCTCTGGTGAAAAGACGTTCATTGCAAAATCGAAAATCACATCCCTTAACAGGATGAAAGATAAACCGATGCTAACCGCTATGACAAGGGGTCTTATGAGTACAATGGTATTATCATATTCTGAAGTTGACTGAGCAGCAAAACCTGTGGTGTTAACTCTAAAAAATCCGAATAACCAATACAAAGTATTGAAAATGACTGCTCCCAAAGTAATACCGGCTATGTATCCGACATTTGATAGATGTCCAACAATAGCTGTATCCACTGCACTCAGAAGTGGTTGTGTGATAGTTGATATTATAAAAGGTATTGCCACGGCAAGATAATCTTTTATAGTCAACTTTGAATTTTCCAAGAGTACATCTCCTTGACACAGATCTTACTTTTTAGAGGGCAGCAGTTCAAATATCCAATATAGATTCATTGATGGTTTTCTTGAGGAAACACTTCAGTAGAATATGAGTTTCAGGACCTATCAGACATACTCTTTAACCTGAATTTAGAAAGCAGTGAATCCCAGCACATTCATCATATTACAATGTCTGTTCCTGCATTATCAATCGAAAATATACAACCTATTAAATTTTTAGTGTATGGATGAGTAGGATTTTGGAAATCACCTTTGTTTAATAAATCCACAACTTCACCGCTTTGCATCACATATATCCGATCGCATATGTTTTCCGCCAGTACTAAATTGTGTGTTATGAATATGATCGTAAAGCCTCTTTCTTTTTGAAGTTCAACAATTAATTTTATTATTTTTTGCTGTATGGAGACATCAAGCGCCGAAGTACATTCATCAAAAACGATTAGATCCGGTTTAAGTCCTATAGCACGTGCAATTACTACCCTTTGTAATTCCCCACCACTTAATTCAGAGGGATGCTTTTTCATGTACTCTTCTTCTAATCCAACTTTAGCAAGTAATTCTTTAGCATATTCCCTTGCACTTTTTTTATCCATCAATTTAAAATTGAGACTTGGTTCTATCATATATCTCCCGATGGACATTTTCGGACTAAAGGTATCAAGGGGATTTTGAAAAACCATCTGGAACCTTTTATAGTACTCTCTGCGTTCTTTACCGTTCAACTCAGTCACATCTTCATTATTGAATAGGACAGTTCCGGATGTGCTTTTCACAATACCTGCAATAATATTGGCAAGAGTACTTTTTCCACAACCACTTTCACCAACAATACCTACAATTTCTCCTTTTAGTGCATGTATATTCACATCTCTTAACGCATGCACATAGTTACCCCCATCATACCCAAAAATTTTACACACATCTTTTGTTTCCAGCATTTTCATCAATTTGACCCTCTTACCCTGGGTACTGCGTCAATCAACAGTTTTGTGTAATCTGCTTTAGGTTTTGTAATAATTTCCTTAGCTTCGGCCATTTCAACAATACAACCATCTTTCATTACAATAATCCTATCTGCCATATGTGATGCTATACCAATATCATGCGTGACCACGATGAAACTGGTATTTTCTGTATCCCTGAGTGACATCATTTCTTCCACTATCACTCTGCAAACTGAAACATCCAGTGCACTTGTAGGCTCGTCTGCTAATATGATCTTTGGTTGAAGTGCCATAGTCATAGCGATGTAAACCCTCTGTAACATACCACCGCTGAGTTCAAAGGGGTAACTTTCCATTACCCTATCAGAATCAGATAAATTCATTTTTTCAATAGTTGTTTTTGCTAACTCAGTAGCTTCATCTTTACTGAGATTCTTATGATTCATGATGGTTTCTATAAATTGAGCTGATATTTTTTTAATGGGATTGAGATATGTACCTGGATTCTGGAATATCATTGCAATTTCGTTGCCCCGAAGATCACGCAATGTTTCTTTGTCCAGTTCATTAATAAGTTTATCACCCAGTACTACTTCTCCACCTTCAATAGCCCCATTGGGAGGTAAAATATCCATAATGGTCCTTATTAAAGTGGATTTTCCACTACCGCTTTCTCCCACAATACCAAGAATTTCACCTTTTCCTAATGTAAGATTTACATTATTCAGGATATTTTGTCCACTATAGCTAACTGTGAGATCATTGACCTTTAGTATATCAGACATTACTCTGTCACACCCCTATCAAAAATTAAAAAATAAGGAAGGATCAAGTCCTTCCTTCATGTTTCAGCAATCATTTCAGCATGACCCTGTCATCAATATAATAGACTTCTGAAATGAATCGTTCTACACCTTCCACATTGTTGTTTGTTACAACATTACCTTCCTGATAGTAAATGTACAACGATGATAAATCCTGTATCAGGATCTCAGTTGCTTCCAGACCCAGTGCATCTCTATCTTCTTTATTCAATGTAGAATCCAATTCTGCGTTTATGCTGTTTATTGTAGAATTGCTGTATTTACCATAATTTCCAGCGGCATCCGTGACGTATCCTGAGTCTATGAAGTACTGACAGTCACCGGTAGGAGCAGATGTCCATCTTTCCCATAGCATGTCAAACTCACCACTCTTCGCCAGATCTGCATAATTCTCTAATTGAGATACTTCCATTCCGATTCCAATATCTTTATACTGCTGTTGCATTGCAATTCCAATATTGTTAGCATCAGCACCGTGATTGGTCATGGATACGAATTCAAGGACTATATTTTCACCTTCGTATTCTCTTATACCATCACCATTGGTATCCAGATACCCCAGCTCGTCCAGTAATTCGTTTGCTTTTGCAGGGTCGTACTGATAATAGTCCTCACCAGTATATCCGAATGGCAACATGTCATTGAACGGACCTTTTGCCGGCACACCGCCCACAAGTTCTGTGGCATATGTTTCTTTATCCATTCCATAACAAAGTGCCTGCCTAAATGCCAGTTCCTGCATGTATGGCTTCTCAAAATTAAGTCTTAATAGGAATACTCTAAGATTTGGTCCTTTTTGGACTACATAATCATCATTGTCCAAGAACAACTGCAAGTCATGTTTACTAAGTTGAGTTGCAAGATCGATCTCATTGGCCTGTAACGCCATTGTACGTGTGCTTGCATCCGAGATGTACTTTACATTGACAATATCTACATTAGTATTTCCAGTCCAGTGTCCCTTGTGTTTGCTTAAAACCATACCTGTATCAGCGTCAAATTCGTCTATCTTAAATGCTCCTGTGCATACAGGTTTGTATTTAAAGCCTTCGTCATCAGCAACAGATGCATCCACTATTATGAACACAGTATCTGCAAGTTTGTTGAGCATCGTTCCACATGGCTCTGAATTTTTTATTGTAAGTGTTTGTCCATCAGCAGTTATGCTTTCTACAGGGAACTTGACATCAAGTCTGTCTGACTCTTCAAGAGCTCTTTCGATAGATGCTTTACAGGCTGCTGCATCCACTACATTTCCATTATGGAATGTCACACCCTCTCTGATCTCAAACACAGTGGTATATTCGTCAACTACTTCATAACTTTCTGCGATAGATGGTTTGAAGTTCATATTCTCATCGATCTGAACTAAGTTCTCACCAATACCACATCTTGTCAATGCCCATCCGTTCCATCCATTTATAGGATCAACATTGCTGTCTAACCAGAATATTGCCATATTCAATACTTTTTGATCTGCAATCTCTTCTCCTGTTTGTGTTGCAGTTCCATTGTCCTCTGAAACACACCCTGACATTGTCACGCATAATATCGCGGCTAACAAAATCAATAAACTTTTTCTCATGATACTACCTCACTTTATATTGTTTATAGAAAATAATTCTCAAATCTGTTCCTTACTCAATATATTGCGTACACTATCTCCAAGCAAATTGAACACTGTCACGGAAATAAAAATCGCAAGCCCGGGGTAAGTAAGTAACCACGGTGCCGTCTGGAAATATATCCTGCCTTCATTGAGCATATTCCCCCATTCTGGTGTTGGTGGTTGAACTCCCAGACCTAAAAAAGACATACTGGAAATCGCAAGCATCATTCCACTTATGTCTAACATTAACTGAACTATCAAAGCAGTTGCTATATTAGGTAATATGTAATGTGTGACTAGCTTTAAGTTACCGGCTCCAGCCATTTTTGCAGCATTTACATAGGTGCTGCCTTTAACTTTCATAACAGATACTCTTGTCAATCTTGCGTACTTTGTCCACCATACCAAAGAGAGACCTATTACCATGTTGAACACATTACTACCCAGAACTCCAATAATTGCAATAGCAAGAACAATATCCGGAAAAGCCAGTACAATATCTGTAAGCCTCATAATAGCATCATCGACCATTCCGCCTTTCATTCCGGATATCAGGCCGATGCTTACTCCACTAATAAAGACAAGGCTCAGAAGCAAAAATGTTATACTCAGAGAGACATTGGCGCCATACAATATTCGGGACATGATGCATCTCCCTACCTGATCGGTGCCTAAGGGATATTTGTCACTAGGTTCTGACAAAACGTTTTTGAAATCAGTCTCATACGGGTCATTTGGAGCGATCTCTGGAGCTATTAATGCTACAAGTATGATGCTTACCGCCAGGGACAACATTATGATTAAGTAAATATTCTTACTTTCGATGCCCATCGCCTCCAAATATATTGACCCTTGGATCAA
The DNA here is from genome assembly GCA_963676195.2 of Methanosarcinaceae archaeon. GTDB lineage: Archaea > Halobacteriota > Methanosarcinia > Methanosarcinales > Methanosarcinaceae > CAXXJW01. The sequence continues at coordinate 106,973 of CAXXJW010000001.1, forward strand.
TTATCTGTGTCATTACATCTACAATAAAACTCATACCAACATAGATCAATGCCATGAACAGAACGTAAGCCTGCAGAAGAACATAATCTCTCTGGCTTATTGCCTCCAGAGCCATGGAACCAAGTCCTGGCCAGGAGAATATTATCTCTACTATTGCTGTTCCACCAAGAAGAAATGCTATGGTCATACCAAATAGAGTGATGATGTTGACCAATGTATTTGGAATGACATGAGACCAGATTATTCGCATTTCTTTTATTCCTCTGGCTCTCGCACCCATTACATAATTGCTACCCAGTTCATCTAATACCTCTGCTCTTATTTGCATGGCATACCTTCCAATCAATGGTATGGCTAATGTAAGGGCAGGCAACACGACACTACTTGGCAAACTACTATCTGTGATTTTAAACAAATGTATCCGCACAACAAAATAGTATATTAAGAGCAAACCTAACCAAAAACTTGGGATCGATATGCTTAACATCGACAGAGATTTAATTATGTGATCGATTGGTTTATTTTTGTTAATAGCAGCTATAACCCCAAATATAAATGAGAACGCAAACAAAATAGCTATGGCAACACTAGCCAGATACACCGTCATCCCCAGTTTTTGTGATATAATATCCGATACATCAGTCCTCAAACTATAGGAGTATCCAAGATCACCTCTGGCTACATCTATTAACCATCTGCCATACTGTACTAAAAAAGGATCATTCAATCCCATTTCTTCTCTGGTTTGCTCCAGCATTTCCGCGGTTGGGACAATGTCTCTTGCCGAATACATCATTTCTGCAGGATCACTTGGAGCTATAAAAGTAATTGCAAATGTTAAGAAAGTTGCACCCAACATGACTATTATTAGCTGCAAGGTCCGTTTTGCTAAAAACTTTTTCATGTTCTCACTTATTTATATGAATAATGTCTTTCATAAATAAAAGAAATCATATATATAAGTGCGGATTAGATCTAAGAGCTATTTGGTTACTATGCGCCGGTTTAATTTTCGCTATATATAAGTTAGTTAAATAATAGATTCTAACGCTTTCACTTTTTATCCCTACTTCTAAAAGCAAATAAAAACCTAATGAAAAATAGACGCCTACATTATAAACTTTTGAGTATCTGTTTTATAAGATACCTATTACCCAAAAGATTAGTGCGGGGGGTGGGATTCGAACCCACGAATTCCTACGAAACAGGGTCCTAAGCCCTGCGCCTTTGACCTGGCTGGGCAACCCCCGCATGTTGAAGCACTACCGTTAATAGTGGTTTTATATATTAACGTTGCGCATTCCACACTTTTGCAGTGTTGTGGGCCTGTTATTCTCCCATCCTTCTTTCAGATCCTTCCCATCTCCCTGGCTACACTCAGGGCCCTGTGAGCACTCTTTTCCTTGTCCTTTATCTCCAGCATTATATCAAAGTCCAGGGCCCGGCTTTCTTCAAGGAAGGTCCGGAAATGTCCGGTGTCTATCGTGGTGGTGTGGCGTCCCTTCCTTTCACCAGGTTGCTGAGTGCTGTAGTCGATCATCGGGAGGCCGTCTGATGGGCCCCAGGTCAGGGAGGCTGCAGCCTGAGCTTCCTGTAAGGTTTCTCCGGTGTTGAGGCATTCGTGGTGGAGGGTGTCGAAGATGATTGGGATGGAGCAGGAGGAGTGCAGGGTGAGACAGTCGCTGAGGGGGTAGGAGCGGTCGTCGTTCTCGATCACCAGGCGCTTTTTTATTTTTTTGGGTAGTTGATCGTACCGGTCCAAAAACCTTTGCATTGCTTTTTCCCTGTTCTTATAAACTCCTCCTACATGTATCTGTATTTTGGCGGAGGGGCCCAGGTGCATTGAGTCCAGAAGGGTGGAGTGGTAGTCGAGTTCGGATATACTGCGGTTGGTGATATCTTCGTCAGGGGAGTTGATGAGGATGAACTGGTCGGGGTGCATGGAGATGCGGATATCATTTTCCTTTATAAAATTGCCTGTGTCTGATAGCTGTTTTTTGAAATGATTGTGCCAGTCGAACTGGCAGATGGGGTGGGATGCAAAGGGGACGGTATCAGAACTGATCCTGAAGAAAAAGAATCCGTTTGCAACGTTGTATTCCAGTATTCTCTGGAGACAATCCAGGTTGTTCCGTACAGTTGAGATGAGCTTTTCTTCCGAATATGATGCAAGACGGAACTTTTTGTCAGCGGCACAGCCAATGCTTCTGTTGATGCAGGGATAACCCAGTTTCACAGGAATTCCTCCTGTAAAAATATAGCTGCGGGAATTTCATAAAGCTTTCTGAAGGCTGAATTGAAAATATTGCAAATTGTAGTTGACGGGTAAGTAACAGCGATTAAAATAAGGATCTCAAAAAATCAGAAAAAATAGCAACCATTCATAAAAAGTAAAGAATGCGTCGACCGGGATTTGAACCCGGGTTTAGGGCTTGGAAGGCCCCAGTCATAGCCGCTAGACCATCAACGCTTTGAGCAACCCCTTACTTGCTTTTTTTATTTATTAACCTGTCGGTTGTTTGATGTCGATTTGGGGCCTGGATACATTGATATGATGGCTGAAGTTGCATCAAGCTTATCTGGTTTCATTTCTTTTTTCTGTTTTTTCTCTTCCCTTCTTTTAATAACTTGATCTGGTCACGAAGCTGAGCTGCGAGCTCGAATTCGAGGTTCTTTGCGGCCAGGTGCATTTCGGATTCCAGGTCGATGATCATGTCTTCGACTTCCATTCCGGTGAGGTCTTCGGCTACTTTCATGAGGGCGGGCCCGCCTTCTTCGTATTCGGTTTCCACGAGCTCTTTCTGGATGGCTTTGCGGATGGTTTGAGGGATTATTCCGTGTTCTTTGTTGAATTCGAGTTGCAGTTTTCGTCTTCTTAAGGTTTCCTTCATGGCCCGCTCCATGGAGCCTGTTATGATGTCGGCGTAGAGGATGACATGACTCTGCGAATTACGGGACGCTCTGCCTATGGTCTGTATGAGGGAGCGTTCAGATCTCAGGAAACCTTCTTTGTCGGCGTCCAGGATGGCTACGAAGGCGACCTCGGGGATGTCCAGGCCTTCTCTTAGCAGGTTGATGCCGATCAGGGCGTCAAATTCTCCTTTGCGCAGGGAGCGGATGATGCGGGCCCGCTCAAGTGTGTCTATGTCCGAATGCATGTACCTGACCCTGATGCCGATGTCAAGCAGGTATTCGGTGAGGTCCTCGGCCATTTTCTTGGTCAGGGTTGTGACAAGGGTCCTGAAGCCCTTTTCTGTGATCTTGTTTATCTCTCCTATCAGGTCGTCCACCTGGCCTTTCACAGGGCGGACTGTGACCTCGGGGTCCACCAGGCCGGTGGGACGGATGATCTGTTCCACGACCTGCTGGCTTTTTTCAAGTTCATATTCTGCAGGGGTGGCGGAGATGTAGATGGCCTGGTTGATCTTGCTCTCAAATTCTTCATAGCGCAGGGGGCGGTTGTCAATGGCAGAGGGGAGTCGGAATCCGTATTTTATAAGAGTTTCTTTCCGGGCCCGGTCTCCGTTATGCATTCCCCTGATCTGGGGGATGGTGACATGGGACTCGTCGATGATTAGCAGGTAATCCTGCGGGAAGAACTCGAGCAGGGAGGAGGGTGCCTCACCGGGCCTTCGGCCGTCAAAATGCCGGGAATAGTTCTCTATTCCGCTGCAGTATCCCAGTTCCTTTATCATCTCGATGTCGAATTTCGTGCGCTGTTCCAGCCGCTGGGCTTCCAGCAGAAGGCCTTCTTTTTGAAATTCGGATAGCTGCTGCTCAAGCTCTTTTTCTATATTGCCCAGGGCTTTTTCCATCTCTTCATGGGGCATGACGAAATGTTTGGCCGGGAAGATCACGATGCTCTGCTGACCTTTGATATCGCAGAGGATCTTGCCTGTGAGGGGTTCGAAATATGACAACCTGTCGATCTCATCCCCGAACAGTTCTATGCGTATGGCTTTATTCTCCTGTGCAGGGAATATCTCTATAGTGTCTCCTCTGGAGCGGAACTTCCCCTGGGTCAGCTCCACATCGTTCCTTTCATACTGGATGTTGATAAGCTTTGCAAACAGCTCACTTCGTTCGATCTCCTCTCCCGGTCTCAGGAGGATCGACAGGTCCCTCCACTCCTGCGGAGATCCGATATTGTATATGCTGGAGACACTTGAGATCACAATGACATCTTCGCGTTCGATGAGGGATTTTGTGGTGGAGAGCCGTAACCTGTCGATCTCCTCGTTCACAGAAGAATCCTTCTCAATATAAGTATCCGTAGTGGGCAGATAGGCTTCAGGCTGGTAATAATCGTAGTAACTGACAAAATATTCCACTGCATTATCCGGGAAAAACTCCCTGAACTCTGAATACAGCTGGGCGGCAAGGGTCTTGTTATGGGCTATTACAAGGGTGGGCTTTTGCACATTTAGTATCACATTTGCAACGGTGAACGTTTTGCCTGAACCAGTTACACCAAGTAATGTCTGATGGCCAAAACCTTTCTCGATTCCTTCAGTGAGTTTTGCGATAGCCTTTGGCTGGTCCCCTTCCGGCCTGTAATCAGATACGAGTTTGAATGTGCCCATGTTAAACTGTATTTGTGCTTGTGATATTAAAAGACAATGATGGTCTGTGTTGTGTCCGGAAAAACAGGTATGTTATTATTTGAAGGCAGGATATTATTTTCATATCAGGTCCAAACAATGAAAATGGAGACAGTTACATTTTAAATAAGGTCCTTTCAGGTTCCCTTATCTGAACAACAGGAACCAGGTGATCATCAGGATCAGCACAAGTATTATGCTGGTTTTGATCATGCTCCTGTCATTTCCAAAGACGATCGGGATCGGGCCCAGCATGATCACGCCCGCACCTTTAAAACCTCTGTTTTCAGGTTGTTTTTCAGATATGTCTTTGTAATGTGATCTGTTATCCTGTTGATATGTCGTGTAGTCGTGATCCCGGTATTGTGAATTAAACAGGACCATGAGAGTTCCCATAGAAAGGAGCAGAACTCCTGCAAAGATCAGTAGTAGTCCGATCAGGATCGTTGCCTCCACATAAGGTAGTAGATCACCAGGATCAATAGTCCCGGGACGGTCATGTTGGAAGTGATCTCAGGCGAGCTTCCAAAAGCTATGGGTATGGGCCCGATCATGATGAGTCCGCCAAATCCTTCTGTCCCGGCATGTTCCCTGCCGAGTAAAAACATTCCGGTAATTATTGAAAAAAAGCCTGCAATGATCAGGATCATTCCTGTCCGGATCGAATTCTCAGGAGTTCTCATCTTAATCGGTTGCCGGATATATAATAGTTCAGGATCAGTAATAGTTCAGGTTCGGATCTGTCTGCGGCAGGCCCGGGATGTATTGAGGCATGTTTGCCGGGGCCTGAACCTGATCCCCTATGTATATATATTCTCTTTGTGTACGGTTGCCTCTCCTTTCCAGCAGCTTCTTTCTGTACATGCGGGAAAGATATGTGGATACCGTGCTGAGCTTAATATCTCCATATACTTTCTCATATTGTTGCTGTATTTCCTGTGATGAGGCCCAGGTACGCGGGAATTCATATTTAAGGAAAAGCTCCAGTCTTTCACTGATGGTGAGGGATGCATCGCTTATGCTTCTGTGTAATATCCCCATGTTTGACTGGTTCACAGCATTGTTTGTTTGTTGCGGGCCTGTCTGTAACTGCGCTGGCTGTTGCAACTGTTGTTGTGGCTGTAACTGCATCTGTTGTTGCATTGGCTGCTGTAGTCCTGGCATCTGTAATTGTGGTTGCTGTTGCAACGGTTGTTGTGCCTGTAACTGCATCTGTTGTTGCATTGGCTGCTGTAGTCCTGGCATCTGTAATTGTGGTTGCTGTTGCAACTGTTGTTGTGCCTGTAACTGCATCTGTTGTTGCATTGGTTGCTGTTGCCCGGGTATCTGTAATTGTGGTTGCTGTTGCAACTGTTGTTGTGCCTGTAACTGCATCTGTTGTTGCATTGGTTGCTGTTGTCCTGGCATCTGGAACTGTGCTGGCTGTTGCAACTGTTGCTGTGCCTGTAACTGCATCTGTTGTTGCATTGGTTGCTGTTGCCCGGGCATCAGGAACTGTGCTGGCTGTTGCAATTGTTGCTGTGCCTGTAACATCCCTGTGCTTGACTGGTTCACAGCAGCGTTTGTTTGTTGCGGGCCTGTCTGTAATTGCATTGGTTGTTGCATCGGTGCCTGTTGTCCCGGCATCTGGAATTGTGCCGGCTGTTGTAATTGTTGTTGTGCCGGTTGTTGCACAGCAGGCTGCCGGGCCGGTGTCTGCAATTGTGCTGAATGCTCGTGTTGCTGAGTATGATCCGGTTGGTGTAACGGAACCTGGTCTGGTTGTATTTGTTTTTCAGGTTGTTGAACCGGACTGTGGGTATGTTGTGACAGGTTCACAGATCGATCTGATGATCCTGGATCTGAAAAAACAGGTTGGGGTTGCAGTTCCAAGGACGAAGTGCCGGGTGAATTGATCTCTTCCAGATTTTCAATACATCTGATGGCTCTTTGTTTAAGATCGGGCCCCGATAATTCTGTTCGGGACAATTCTTCGCCATGATCATTGAATACTGTGATCCGGACCTTCATCCTTTAGCCTCTGCGATAATGCCATCCATCCCCTCTTGACAGATGGTTAAAACCAATCATCCCCTCTCGATAATGGTTTTTTAGTTTTACTACCATCAATTGATCATTACAATTGGCTGGTATTACAAATCAACAAATGTTGTTTTTTGTATATAAGCTTTGTTGTATATTTTGTTTTAATGTGTTTTTTGACTATTCTGAGTATTTATATGGCTTTTATTACATTAATAATTCTATATTCTCCTTGTTTTTTAGTAATATCCTCTTCCATCTTCATTTATCTGGAGCCTCATTTTTGATTTTTTCCACTGGAAATGAAGGGGTTTGTATTAAAATAAATTTAAGTGTGTTAATAGTTTTAAAATCAATTTTAAGTTAAAATTATCTATATTTTTTTAAATAAAACGTTTTAAAGCTCTATATAATCGCCTATATACAATTATACTCTGACTTATCTGATTTATATAAGGAATTGATTGATATTGAATTCAAGTTCACGTTCTCTATGGGAAAGAAAATATGAATGTTCCTGCAGTTGGGTTTATATTGTATGTTCACAATAGGGGTCATTTATGTCTGATGTAAGTGCAGGATCCCCTGTAGATTCAATCTCGGATGCCAGCTCATCAAAAGGTCCGGATGAGGCCGAAGATGTTATTTCACTGCGCAATGAGGTTGAAGTCCTGAGGGTCCAGAACGAAACGATGAAAGCGAAGCTTCTTGAGTCCAATGTGATTGCAAACAAGTATCTCTCCGAGATCAAAAAGCTCAAGGAGCAATTGGAACAGCTGACAACTCCTCCACTATTCATTGCAAGTGTAATGGAAATTGACGGCGACAATGTGCTCATACGTCAACATGGTAATAATCAGGAAGTGATCACAAAACTGCCTCCTGAAATGGAAGGGAGGATACAGGCAGGAATGCGTATCAGTGTAAATGCGGCCTTCTCAATAATATCCGTTATAACCCGTGCTGCAGATGTGCGCGCTCAGGTCATGGAACTAATCAACTCCCCTGGAATTGACTATGATATGATCGGGGGTCTTGATGACGTTCTCAAAGAGGTCATTGAATCCGTGGAACTTCCACTTGTCGAACCTGAACTGTTTGAAAAGATAGGGATCGAACCTCCCACAGGTGTCCTGTTGTATGGTGGCCCGGGTACAGGAAAGACCCTGATCGCAAAGGCTGTGGCATCTCATGCCAATGCAACATTTATCCGTATGTCCGGCTCTGATCTGGTTCAGAAATTCATCGGTGAGGGTGCAAGGCTTGTTAAAGATATTTTCCAGCTTGCAAGGGATAAATCACCTTCAATCTTGTTCATCGATGAGATCGATGCGGTGGGCGGAATGCGTACTCATGATGGTACCACCGGTTCTGCAGAGGTTAACCGTACCATGCTGCAGCTTCTGGCCGAGATGGACGGATTTGATCCCAGTGGAGATGTGAAGATCGTAGCTGCGACCAACAGAATAGATCTGCTGGACCCGGCCCTGCTTCGCCCTGGAAGGTTTGACAGAGTGATAGAAGTTCCTCTGCCCGATGATTCAGCCAGGGAGGACATTTTCAGGATCCACACAAGAAAGATGAACGTATCAAAGGATCTTGATTATCCCAGACTTGCCAAACTGGCAGAAGGTTTTAGCGGAGCTGACATCATGGTCATGGTCAAAGAAGCCGGAATGTTCGTACTCCGAAGAAGGGGCGATGAAGTTACAATGGATGACTTCCTCAAAGCTTATGAAAAAGTGTTCTCTGAAGAAGAGTCTCAAACTCCGGTGGGCATGTTCGCATAATGAACTGCCCATTTATTTTTCCAACGTAATCTATATATACTATAAATCACTCTAAGGGGTTGCTTGAAAAACGCTTGCTCCGATAGTGTAGCACGGCCAATCATACAGGACTCTCACTCCTGTGACTGGGGTTCGAATCCCCATCGGAGCACTAACATCTTTTTTGGATCTATTCTGATTGCAGGTCGATCTGTAATTATTTAAATGGAAATAATCGTGCTTTCATTATTTAATGTGGATGTGAAAGAATATAAATATTTTAGGCATATCTATCTTAATATTTAAAGTATATCAGTATATTTTTTCCGTTTGAGTCCGGGTGCAATATATATTGTGTAAGTAATAGTTCTGTTAGTATCTGCAACCAAAGTGCATGGTTCTTCTCCTTCTCAACTGTATTTTGTCTATTCTTCCGGGCCTATTATTTAATATACCATCAAATATATAATGGACTTCGATGATTTCAGGTGCATTTTTATCAATTCACTTGTTTTGCAGGCCCGGCTCCTTTGCAAGCTTTCATTATTTTGTTTTTGTAAAAGAGGTTTACAGATGTACTTGAACTATTATGCATTACCCCTATTCTTTTTTGGAGTATTGTTAGTCATACTGTCTGTGTATACAAAAAAACTTGAAAGAACTCCCGGGGCCCTTTATTTTTCCCTTGTTCTGTTGTCTTGCGGAGTTTATTCGATCCTGTACGGGCTGGAGATCTCGTCATTAACTCTGGAACATGCTTTATTGTTCTATAAACTTGAATATCTGTGGATTCCCATGTTTCCGGTTTTCTTCTTACTTTTCACAATAGATTATTCAGGTAATGGCAAGCATCTCAGGTCACATTTCATTCTGGCTTTATTCTTTATTCCGCTTCTCACGATGATGCTTGTGTTTACAACACAATTCCATGATCTGTTCCACACGGATCTTTATATGATCTATGAAGGTCTCTATCCTGCCCTTGGTTTTGATCCTGGATTCGGCTATTTTTTCTATCAGTCCTATACATTCGTATTAATCCTTTCAGGGATATTGATGTTGTTCAATATGTGGATGAAGGCCTCTCATGTATTCCGAAAACAGATATCTGTGGTTCTTATAGGTGCACTGGTCCCCTCAGTGACCTATTTCTTCTATTTTGCAGGTCTTTATCCGGAAGGCCTTGATCCAGTACCCTATTCCTTCATTCTGAGTTCTCTGATCATTTTTGCAGGGCTTAAACATTACAGGCTTTTCGACCTGACCCCTCTTGTAAGGGGGCTACTTTTTGAGAACATACCCGAGATAGTATTTGTCTTTGATGAAAAGAAGCGTTTGCTGGATTGTAATCATGTAGCCTTTGAATTTTTTGAGGTCAGCAGGGATGATATTGGCAAGTATTCTGCCAGTATTCTTTCACAATGGCCTCAGGTTATGGAACTTTTTGAGCAGAAAAAAAGAGTTGGTGGGGTTGAGGTCACTGCGAACATCTCCGGGAAAAAATACTGGTTAGATGTAAAATATATTCCTCTGCTGAACACTTCTCAGGAGTTCATTGGTCATATGGTAGTTATGAGTGACATAACCACTAAAAAAGAAGATGAAGAAACACTTCTGGAACTTAACTCCCAGCTTCACGATTCCATGGTGCGTGCCAGTGAGATGGCGTCCCGGGCCGAAATGGCAAATGTTGCCAAGAGCCGATTCCTTGCCAATATGAGTCATGAACTGCGAACTCCCCTGAATTCAGTAATTGGTTTTTCAGGTGTCCTGTGTGAAAATCATCATGGTCATCTGGATGATAAAGAACTTCGCTATGTCAGCAACATTCACAGCAGTGGAAAGCATTTGTTGAACCTGATCAATGATATTCTTGATCTTTCAAAGGTGGAAAGCGGAAAAGAAACTGTCCACAAAGAATCAATTGAGCTGTCAGAGTTCTTTGCTGATGTGCATGCCCTTCTGGGTCATATGGCCGAAGAAAAAAGTATATTATTTGATTTTTCTATCTATCCCGAAGATCTGAAAGTCCATGCTGACCGAAAAAAACTCAAGCAAATTTTGTATAATTTAATAGGCAATGCCCTGAAATTTACAATGAAGGGTGGGTCTGTAAAAGTGGTTGCAACGAGCAAAGATGATACATTTGTCAGTTTCTGCGTATCTGATAGTGGTATAGGGATCCCTGAAGATATGCATGAAGAGATCTTTGAATCATTCAAACAGGTTGACTCCTCACATGCCCGCCTGTATCAGGGTACTGGCCTGGGCCTATCCCTTGTCAAAAAGTTCATAGAACTTCATGGTGGTAAGATATGGGTTGAAAGTGAATTGGGAAAGGGAAGTAAATTTACTTTTACCCTTCCTGTGGATGATGAAAATAACTCTCAGGGTCAATAACAGTTATTATCTCATCTAAAAAAGGACGAGATCTGATTTTATCCGATCTGATTAAAAACTGAATGGATCCTATCTGATTAAAAAAGAAAGGAAATGAAGATCATTTCTCAATCTTCATCTTCCTATAAATTTTGTTTCACTCTTTATCCAGGTGGACATCCAGCTGTGGGAATGGTATCTCAATCCCGGCTTCATTGTAAGCATTGAAAATACCACCTGTCAGTTCGTTCTTCACGGTCCAGAAATCTCCGGTCTTAACCCAGGCCCGCAGCTGAAGGTTCACAGAGGAGTCTCCCAGACCGGTTGTGATCACTGCAGGGGCAGGCTCATCCATTATCATTGAGTGTTGTTTCATTGTATCCATTGCCACTTCAATAGCCCTGCCAAGGTCACCTCCGTAACTTACTCCAACATCCACGGAAACTCTCCTTGTGGGCATACGGGTCGCATTTTCAATGGCACTTCCCCATACCAGCTTATTGGGAATGGTTATCAGCTTATTATCCGGTGTAAGCAGTTCTGTGGCCATGAAACCAACATTATCGATGGTCCCGCTGTAACCTGTGACACTGACATATTCTCCTTTATCAAAAGGTCTCAGTGTTGCTATCCAGATGCCTGCTGCAAGGTTTGTCAGGGAATCCTGCATTCCAAAACCAAGCACCAGTCCGATAACTGCAGACAGGCCCACCACTACGGAGCTGACATCAACTCCCAGGGTAGCCACAAATGCGATCAGAACGGCAACATATAAAAGAGCAAGCAAAAATCGCGTAAGGAACTCATTTACAAGTGCAGGAAGGCTTGTTTTCTCAAGGCCTTTTCTGAAGGATCCTGCCAGTATCTTTGCAACGAGAATACCTGCTATAAGAACAACTATTGCAGCTATAACTGTAAACAGTGTGGTATTTGTATATGGTATCGTTTGTGATAAAATTCCATTTGCCACCATCTAACCTCCATAAAGATTTAACAGTTGGTATATGATATTAATATCTATATATACGTATGTTCTCTAATCCTCCGTTTTTATTATATGGTCTCAATTAAAACTCTTTATATTTCTTCATTCCATACTGAATAATATGGCACAATATTTTTTTATATTATTAGTTCTGTGTAGGTGCTGACTCCAAAATGAGGAGGAGAACTCTACCAATCTCTCCTCCTCCAACTCTTTTATAACAGCTGATCTATAATCTCAAAATATTCTTGGAACTAATTATCTTGTGGGATTGTAACTGAAGCCGGTTCCGAATCGTCGAATTGTGACTGGTCCCACGACTAAAGTACGTGGGCTTCTACGGTTTCTATACCGACAGATTGCAATCCCAATCTGAGAATGTTGATAGCGGCATTGTAGTCTGGGTCTTAAACCAGGCCACAGCGATTACATCTATGTGTTCTATATGCTAGTGTTTTTTCCACCAACAGACCACATCTTGAGCACATCTTAGAAGTATTTGCAGGATTAACCGATACAACTAAAGAACCAGCACTTTCAGCCTTGTACTTTGTTGCAGAGATTAACATATTCAATGCAGTTTTCTCTTTTGGTTTTTGAGTGGGTCATATTCATGGGAGTTCTTTCATATTATTTAACAACATGATAAAGAAGGACAACTCCTGTCTTCAAGGTTGAATGTGTTTTACAGTAAGATGATCTCGCACATGGTTCTATTTGGTTTGATTTTATTTGGTTTGGTTTGATTTTAATATATTCATCATTTTTAATATGTATAATTTCCAATATATCGACAAGTTAGTTTATTTATAGGGATATATTTATATATTATATCTCTATTAGGAGGTGATTAGTACGTATAACGTATCATTAGTTTACTGAACTATTAATCAAATAAATATTACGATAGACCTGGATAATATGTTGAAATGGATGGAATGGCATGAAAGAGAAGGTCAGAAAATTAGTTGAAATGCATATTGAATTGGAGCTGTTGCACAAAAAGCTGGAAGCTGATCTTTATGATATCCTCCCTGAAGATGAAAGAAATAAGTATAGTCTCAGGAAAAGTCAGGACCTTTCTGTTATGATCATAGGCAGGGCCTGCGGGATCACTCCCACGATGCTTGCCAGATATCTTGAGATTACCAAGAGCAGTGTGACAGGCCTGGTTGATTCCCTTGAAAACAACGGTCTTATTTTTCGGGAACCCGATTCCACTGATCGAAGAAAGACCTTGCTTTTCTTGACGGATAAAGGGCTTATGTACAGAGAAAAAGTGATTGAATGGATTGGCCACGTCCTTGATAAAGCTCTTGTGGCTATTCCTGATGAAGATGTTGATGAGCTGCTGAATACAAATGAAAAGTTAATTCGTATTTTTAAGGACCTTTTCAATCATTCTCATTTTTTAAAATGTGACTCTGAAAGAGAAAAATATGGCCTTGATCTTATTAAATGAATGCTACAAAAGTGAATGGAATTTCTGGATGACGGGTATTGGAATGAATTCAGAACCGTGGATGAAAAATAACTGGAATGAATTCAGAACTGTGGATGAAAAATAACTGGAATGAATTCAGAACCGTGGATGAAAAATAACTGGAATGAATTCAGAACTGTGGATGAAAAATAACTGGAAAGATATTCAGAACCTACACAGGGGGTTTTTGTATTAAAAATATATTTGAAAGATTGGGTCTTCTTATCGAAAACAATACCATTGCCATAATTCTGGTGGCTTTTTTACTGGTGTTGATCTCTGTCCAGGGGGCCCAGAACATAACCATGAAGTCCGGAACTGATACTTTCGTGGAAAAGACTTCTCAGCTGTATCAGGACTTTGATCATCTTTATATGAATCTTTTTGGTACTGAAGCGGTCGTTGTGGTCGTTGAAGGTAGTGATATACAGGAACCTGATGTTCTATCTGCCATTGGTCATCTTGAGGGGATGGCTGCTTCCATCCCTGGCGTTGTTGAAACAAGCAGTATTTCAAGTATCCTGGAAGAAGCCAGTTATCAGGTGGATGGGCGATACAGGATCCCTGATGATCGGGATAGTATACGTGAGCTTGCATCCACTTCGGTTCCGGATTATCTACTTCCTGATGACACACATACTCTTGTTTATGTACGCATGGCAGGGGACTCCACAGACGATCAGCAACAGGAGATCCTGAGGGAAGTTGAAAATGCAGTACAGGTCGCGGGATTCCCGGCGGATTATAATGTAATAGTGACTGGTGATCCGGCTTTCATGGTTTCCATGAACGAAGAGATGATGTCCAGCATGGGTATTTTGCTCATGTTATCTATCCTGTTGATGGTAGTGGTATTATATCTGGTATTTGGGCATGTGCGCTGGAGATTAATGCCTCTGGCAATAGTTTTGCTCGGCATCATCTATACTTTTGGAGCTATGGGATATCTGGATATACCCATGACAATGGTCTCCATGGCCGCCTTCCCTGTCCTTATAGGACTGGGTATTGACTATGCCATTCAGTTCCATAATCGTATTGAGGAGGAGCTGGAAAGAGGAGAATCGCCGGCAGAGGCTGTTGTGGATACGGTTAAACATACCGGGCCTGCTGTTCTGATCGCTCTGGTGATAACTGCACTGGGTTTTGTTTCTCTGGCTACATCTTCGGTACCTATGATACAGGATTTTGCTAAATTGCTTTTGATAGGGATCGTGATGTGTTTCCTTGCTTCCTTATTTGTAGGTGTCACTGTGATCTATGGTCTGGACTACATGAGAAAGAAAAGGGAAGCCAGACCTAAAAAGGATAAACTGCATCACAGGCTGATCACCCGGCGTTTCCGCTCCGGAAGTTCATCAAAAAGATCAAATACTGATAAATCACCTGACATGATGGAGAAGGCCCTTGGTAAATTAACTTCATTTACCATATCCCATCCATATATCATTCTTCTTATTGCAGGTTCTCTTTGTGTGGGGGGCCTGGTCGCAGACACTTTTGTTCCTATACAGACCGACACTCAGACTTTTGTGCCTCAGGATATGCCTGCATTGATCGATCTGCAACATCTTTCAAGCATTACCGGAGGGGACGATCAGTTAAATCTTATCATAAAGACGGACAATGTTGCCAGCCCGCAAACCCTTGAATGGATGGATGAATTTAGTGAACATGAGGTATCCGGCAGGGATAATGTGCTGGATTCGGAGAGCATCGTTGATATTGTGAAAAGTATGAATGGTGGTTCTATTCCAAACACTGAAAGTGAAATTGAATATATTTACTCTCAGCTGTCTGATGAACAAAAAGCATACTATATGTATGGCAATAATATATTGCTCTTAAATCTGAATGTTGGTGATGCCATGGGTAGTCTGGGCCTTGAAGGGGTCGGTGTATTGACCGACATCGTGGAATCTGATATATTATGGATGACCCCTCCTCCAGGCATGACAGTTACGATAACCGGTAGTTCCGTAGTCTTTGTTGAAGTGATCTCTGCTTTGACATCCGGAAGGATCTTCATGACATATCTGGGACTTGCCATGGTATTTGGAGGGCTGCTGCTGATCTATCGCGATCTGCTCAAGGCCATTGTTCCTGTGATAACGATGTTCATGGTAGTTGGCTGGTCAGGAGGCTTGATGTACTATATGGGCCTGGACTATACTCCCCTGACTGCAACTCTGGGTGCTTTGATCCTGGGTGTCGGTTCGGAATATGCTGTCCTGATGATGGAGAGGTATTTTGAAGAAAAGGAGAAAGGAGCTACACCTGTGGAAGCTATGCATGAAGCCGGAGTGAAGATCGGGAAAGCTATCATTACTTCCGGTCTTACCACGCTGTTTGGTTTCTCTGCTTTGACGGCATCTGCTTTCGGGATGATCAGTAGCTTTGGGCTAATTACAGTCATTGATGTGGCCCTGGCCCTGTTCGCAACCTTTGTGATCTTCCCTCCATTGATGGTGTTACTTGATCAGCATCGGGAAAGAAGATCCGGTAAAGCGGATCTGCAGCATGCAGTTATAAATGATGGATACAGACCTATTAATGATTCTCCTCTTGAATACAGGGAGGTTGATGCACTTTGACAACAGGATATGATAAAAAAAGATTAAGACTTCTGGTCTCATTGATGCTGGTAATTGCATTGCTAAGTTTCTCAACGCTTATGGTATTAATGTCACCTGCGGCCCATGCAAAAGAATATATCCCGCCAGTTCAGGAATTCTCCACCAATTATTATGACGGATACGGCGAACCTGACATATATGCTTCTGTTCTGGGGGATACGGAATTTGAAAGAGGTGAGACAGGCCAGATAAGTGTCGTTCTTTCCAATAAAGGGGTGTTATATGGCTTTAAAGCTGCCAGTAGTGTGGGGACAAATGAGGCACTACATCAGCTATCCCTTGCAGAGCTGCAATATGAATCTCAGAGAACTGTTGCCTATGGTATTAAAGCAGAGCTTCTTTCACCATTTGATTTCATAGAGGTTGATGCACAAAGCAGCGTGGGTACTTTAAAAAAGTTGTATCCCGGAGTACTTCCGGATAATCCCCTCACATATACGGTAACCATATCTGGCAATGCTCCTGCGGGTGACTACTTTTTGATGCTCCCGGTTAACTATGAATTCCAGGACGAGATTGAAATGACTGCTGGAAGTACCACTGCCCTTGGTCTGACAGAGCTGGATCACACTACCTACTATAGTACTGCAAATAAAACGATCCCCATTCCTGTGACCATAAAGGAAGATGTCAAATTTGAGGTGACAGATGTTTCCGGAAAGCTTACAGAGGGCCAGACCAGCCGTATAAATGTGACCTATAAAAATACGGGGGAAATAACGGCAACGGATGCAATTGCACGGGTAGTTGTGATGAAACCTTTGAGTGTGGACAGATCGGTGATCAGTCTGGGGGATATCGCTCCTGGTGAAAGTGTTTCGGTATCATATGATGTTACAGCTGAATTGATGTCTGTGGAAAAGAACTATGGTATTGATAGTGAGATCAAATATCTTGATGAAGATGATGAAGTTGAGTTTTCTGAGAATATGAAGATCAACGTTGCTCTGGATGCCCGTGAAGCCAATCTCAATATTGGAATGCTGGCATTTATAGGAATAATTATAGTGATCCTGGTGGCCGCAGGCAGGAGTGTCCTGGGCAGGCGAAAGGATAAATGAGCTTGAAAATTATTTGAATATATGGATTTTATATTGATGGAAGTTTCCGGATTTGATGGAGGAATATCATGTCTTATGAAAAAAGTATTCGATACGGTCTGGCTGCTACACTGATGTTTTTTGTGGTAACATCACTCGTAGCTGTGGCAAGTGCGGAATTTGAACCTGCAAATGCTGATCTGCCGGATTTCTTTAACTTTGATGAGAACTACTATACTGTCTACGGAGGGCCGGATATAACTGCCACTATCGTAGGGGACAGTGAATTTGATAAAGGGGATACAGTGACCCTGAATTTTAACCTGATGAACAAAGGTGTGATTACAGGCTTTAAATCGGAAGAGGATAATGATCCCCTGACCGATCTGGAACAGAAACTCCAGCAGTCTGAGATGTCATATGAATCCCAGCGGACAACTGCTATAGGTATTGTGGCGATCCTGACCCCCCTGGACCCTGCCATTAAAGTAAAGTCCGGCCCTCAGGAAGCCGGGACACTGGCAAGTGGTGAGCAGACAGAATCTCCTGTGAAGTTTAATGTGGAAATCTCCAACAATGCGGCTTCAGGTACATATCCAATGCTTTTGAGCCTTTATTATGGCTATCAGAAGAATGTTCAGATCAATGGTGACAATGAGACTGATCTGGGTATCACCAATATGGATGTAGGGTTGTGGTATGATGTGGGCTCACAGAATGTGACCATTCCTATCTATGTATCCCGGGAGGCAGATTTTGCTGTAACCAATGTGACCGGACAGCTATATCCTGATTCTGAAGGTATGCTTTATGTGACCTATAAGAACACAGGTCAGGTTACTGCAAATGATGCTACTGTACGTATAAGTGCTGCAGATCCATTCAGTACTACTGACGATCAGGCTTTCCTGGGGAGTCTGGGCCCTGGAGAGACCGGTGTAGCAGTGTTCAAGCTTAAAGTGGATGAACTTGCAGTTCCAAAGTTATATGCGATCAACAGTGAGATCAAATACGAAGACATGGACGGACACGACCAGATATCTGATACAGTTAAGATCAAAACGGATGTTCTGGAATCAACCGGGGACAATGGCGGGTTTGTAAGCTCTACCATGATTATTGGAGGGGTGGTAGTAGTCGTATTGGGAGCAGCTGGTTTCTTCCTTTATCGAAGGATGTCTGCCGGTAAGGGAGGTGAATGAACTTCGCCCCTGTCTTTCTCTTTTTTCAACCTACCATTAATTACATGCAGTTTTTCCGGGAGAAATATCCTTATGTGAAGCTGATCTTTTGTGTCATTCTGTATTGTATGGATGTTGATTATAGGGGAAGTACAATATGTGTTGAAAGGCCCGGTCATCTGCAGAGTTAAAACACTTATATATTAGAACCTACATCGTACCACAAACATTATACCATTATCTGTATTATTAAAGCACTATCTTGAATAGTAAATCTTATATTGCAGCATACTTTTACTTTAGCCCGATAGGGAGGGAAATCAGGAATTGAGTCAACCTTGTGTTAATATCGGCATGGTAGGACATGTCGACCATGGAAAAACCACTCTTGTTAAAGCACTGTCCGGAGTATGGACAGATACTCATAGTGAAGAAATGAAGCGTGGTATATCGATTAGATTGGGATATGCGGATACAACTTTCAGAAGATGTCCGATTTGTCCGCAGCCACAGTGTTATACTGTAGCCGAAAAATGTCCGGTGTGCGGTGAGAAGACCGAAGAGGTCAGGACGGTCTCCTTTGTGGATTCTCCGGGTCACGAGACCCTGATGGCCACAATGCTTTCCGGAGCAGCCATTATGGATGGTGCTATACTGGTGATCGCTGCGAATGAGGAATGCCCTCAGCCCCAGACCAAGGAACATTTGATGGCATTGAACATCATTGGCATTGAGAACATTGTGATCGTACAGAACAAAATTGACCTGGTGCCAAAGGATAAGGTCATAGAACATTACAAGCAGATCAAGAAGTTCGTTAAAGGTACTGTTGCAGAAGGGGCCCCCATTGTGCCCATATCAGCCCAGCAGAATGTGAATATTGATGTTCTCATTGAATATATGGAACAGCTTATTCCAACACCTGTGCATAAATCCGATAAACCGGCACGACTGCTTATTGCAAGGTCTTTTGATATTAATAAACCAGGTACTCCTATAGATGATATCTCAGGTGGTGTCATTGGAGGTACTTTGACTGAAGGCAGTCTTGTAGCGGGTAATGATATCGAGATCCGGCCGGGACGTAAGGTTGAAAGTGAGAATGCTGTTCACTGGGAACCTATCTATACAACTGTCAGTTTGATAATTGCAGGTAAGGAACATGTGGATGAGGCCACTCCCGGAGGTCTTCTGGCATTAGGTACTACTCTGGATCCCAGTCTGACCAAAAGTGATTCTCTTACCGGCCAGGTAGCTGGTATTCCAGATACCTTGCCTCCCACATATGACTCTTTCACTCTTGAACTGCAGTTGCTGGAGAGAGTTGTGGGTGTTAGTGATGAGGAAGTTATTGGTAACATTAAGACAAGTGAACCTCTGATGCTAAATGTTGGTACTGCCACCACTGTTGGTATTGTGACCAGTGCCCGTGAAAATGATGCAGAGGTGACCCTTAAGAGGCCGGTCTGTGCAGAGATCGGGTCGATGGTAGCTATCAGCAGGCGTATTGGTTCAAGATGGCGCCTGATAGGTGTAGGAGTTATAAAGGATTGAAGGTCATTATAGACACCAATGGATTTATGATCCCGGTGCAGTTCAATGTTGACATCTTTGGAGAACTGGAACGTCTCGGTTATGATGAATGGCTTGTTCCTACGGCTGTAATTAATGAACTCACCGGTCTTGTAAAAAAATGCAAAGGCAATGACAAAATGGCTGCCAGGGTGGGTATCTCCCTCTCAAGAAGGTGCCAGCTTGTTGAAATGGAAGGCTTTGCCGATGATGTCATCCTTAAGCTGGCAAAAAATGTTGGGGCCTCTGTGTTAACCAATGATGTTATACTTAATGATAGATTGCATGAAAATGGTATTTCCGTATTGAGGCTGCGCCAGAAAAAAATACTTGAGGTCATTTAATCAGAAAAATACCGGTTCATTATTATGGGTTTACTGGAGATCGATTATGTATAAAAGGATGAAGCTTGCAGATACTGTGCGTGTTGCTCCGAATCTGTTGGGTGAAGATGTGAATATAAGTGTAAAGGATGCACTTGAAAACAAACTGGAAGGGCGTGTTGACAAGACAATTGGTTCCATTGTGGCTGTAACTCAGATCGATGAGGTTGGAGAGGGGCATATTCTGGTAGGGGACGGAGCAGTTTATTACGATGTCATCTTTGAAGCCATTGTGTTCGTACCTGTTCTTCAGGAGATCATTGAAGGTCTTGTAGTTGAAACAGTAGAGTTTGGTGCCTTTGTAAGTATAGGTGCTATGGATGGTCTTTTGCATGTAAGTCAGATCACCGATGATTTTATGTCATATGATGGTAAGAACGGAAGGCTTATAAGCAAATCCGGAGGCCGTTCCCTTTCAGAAGGAGACCGTGTAAGGGCCCGTATAGTAGCTGTCAGTACAAATGAGCGTGATCCCAAGGAAAGTAAGATCGGACTTACCATGCGTCAGCCCTCTCTTGGGAAGCTTGAATGGCTTGAAGAGGCAAGGCGTCCTAAAGCAGAGGAAAGTGCAAATTGATCATATTATTATTGGAGGCTCAATATGGTTGAACAGGTATGTCGTGAATGTCACAGGCTGGTGACCGGTCAAACGTGTCCTGTCTGTGGTTCAAGTAATCTTAGCTCTGACTGGAGTGGACTTGTGGTAATTGTTGATCCAAAAAAGTCCAATATTGCAGAAAAGATCGGCGTTGATGTGGCAGACAAATATGCATTGAAGGTGCGGTAAATTGGGTCTTGAGATCTTACTGCCTGTAACAATTCGCCCTCTTTTAAAAAAACCGTTTGGTATTTTGTATACGGGTAGTGGTGCGGATACCATACAAAAATTGATAAAGGACCTTGATAACCCCACAAAACTTATATCTGTGGGTGATGTTACTACCTTCCACTTGCTCGAATCTAATATCGTTCCGGATATACTGATTGTTGATGACAGGACAAAAAGGGCTCCTGCATCATCTCAGGTAGTTTTTGGAACAAAACACAGTGGTTTCTCTGAAAAAATAGTTGAAAATCCAGCCGGTGTTATAACTGAAGGCCTTATATCTGTCATTTATGATGCTCTTGCATCAGATGAGAATGTCAGGATATTTGTAAAAGGTGAAGAGGATCTTGCGGCTTTGCCTGCCATCATGATGGCTCCGGTGGGTTCAGCAGTACTTTATGGGCAACCCGATATGGGTGTCATTCTTGTGAAAGTGACTGAATCCAGGAAAAAAGAGATCAGAGATATATTCATTAAAATTCTCAATGAACAAAATAACAAAGAACAATTATGTAATTTGTGGAGGAAATTAGATGGACATTAATATTATTGAAAATAAATACAATCCTCTTCTTAACAGACATGAAGTGGATTTCAATGTTTCATTCGAAGGCCCGACCCCTTCAAGGAATGATATCAGATCAAAGCTGGCTGCAATGTTAAACAAGCCGCTTGAACTACTGATCATCCAGAAGGTGGACAACTATTTCGGTAAACAGGAAGCAAAAGGCTATGCAAAGATCTATGATGATGAGCAGAGCATGAAAAAGCTGGAAAACGAATATGTTCTGAACCGCAATGCTCTTCCTGAGCCTGAAGCTGAAGAAGCTTCTGATGAGGAATAAGTGATAATATGGCAGTAAAAGATTACTACAAGGTAAGCGGAGATTCAATAGAAAGGACCCGCCAGTTCTGCCCCCGCTGTGGTGAAGGCGTATTCCTTGCAGACCACAAGGATCGCTTAACCTGCGGCAAGTGCGGATACACAGAATTTAAGAAATAATTAAAGGCATATTTTTTCATTTGTGGAACCATCTCCTGGAACAGGGATGGGCCCCACGATATTTTTATTTATTCTTTGTTATACATCTATTGACTATCTCTCCTATTTATTTGCATTATGCTAAATGTGAATTTATTCACAGGGATCTGTATCTTTTTTTTCTTTATCTTTTTCAAGCATGTAGTTATTCAGGGCCAGCTCGATGGTTGTGTGCAGGTTGTTCTCTTCAAAGGGTTTGATGATATATCCAAATGGTTTGGTAAGTTTTGCCCTTTCCAGGATCCTGTCATCTGAGTATGCAGTAAGATATACGATCGGGATATCGAAATGCCTTCTTATCCGGTCTGCAGCTTCCACCCCGTCCATATCCCCTTTTAGCATGATATCCATCAGTATAAGGTCCGGAAATGTTATTTCTGCTTTTGAAATGGCCTCTTTTCCCGAAGATGCAATACTTGGCACCAGGTACCCCAGATTTTTTAGCATTCTTTTAATTCCCAGAGCCACGATCTTTTCATCTTCCACTATCAGGATCTTCTTAGGATTCATATTGTTCGCCTGCTGTTAAATTCTAAATGTTCTCTCATGAATACCGGTCTTTATTTGTGTTTGCTATCAGTAAAATGAATGATGAACTTCGTTCCTCTGCTGCGATCCAGTTCTATTGTGCCGTCTATCTGTTCCACAAGATTGGTTACAAGTTGCAAACCCAGGGATTCGGTCTCTCTATAATCGATATCCTCAGGTATTCCGCAGCCATCATCACTGATTACCAGGGTGAACTTACTGCCCTTATGTTTTATATTTACAGAAATCTTCCCACTATCCTTTTCTTTGAATGCATATTTAAAGGAATTGGACACAAGTTCATTTGTAATAATTCCCAGCGGTACTGCAGTATCCATGCCCAGGAAAACATCATCCACATTAATATCCATAGATATGTTCTTGGCCACTACATATGACTGATACAGGTAATTGAGCAGATTTTTGCTGTAATCTGAAAAATCAATGCTTTCCATGTCTTCTGACTGGTATAATTTTTCATGTACCAGGGCCATGGTGCGCACCCTGTCCCTGCTATCCTTAAAAGCATCGATAACTTCCTTCTCTTTGAACTTCTCGGATTCAAGATAGAGCAACGTGGAGATCACCTGCAGGTTATTCTTTATCCTGTGATGGATCTCTTTTTTGCGGATCTCCTCCATTCTCATCAGTGTCTCTTCCGCTTTTTTACGTTCATCAATATTAACCACTATGCCCTGAAGATGGGTTACATTGCCTTCATCATCGCGGATTATAAAGGTGCGCTCATCCACCCATCGTATTTCTCCGTATTTGGTCAACAGGCGATATATTATTGTAAATTCATTACTTTCACTTTCGATCTGCTTCTGGAGCTCATTTTCAACCCTTTCAAGATCATTTGGGTGGACGATGTCTGCATAGTTGATCCGAAATAGAGAAAAATCCTCTAAAGTGTAACCAAATTGCGATATGTTCCTTGATACGAATTCAATAGGCCATCCTTTGGTCGCTTTCCACTTAAAGACCACAGCAGGGCTGTTCTCAATGACACGTTCCATCTCTGCCAGGGCCTTATTTGATTTTTCAAGTTCTTCTGCATACTTTATAAGGTCCTGTTCTGCTCGTTTTCGCTCTTCTGTGATCTCATGGAATGCATCAATTATCTCATTAAGACCCATAGGTATGTTCTTAAAATCAACATCGACATTTGTTTCAGAACGTACATCCAGATTTCCGGTTACAACAGCATCGGAAATATCTTTAAAATCAGCAACAATCTCGTTTATCGGTCTGGTGACAAAACCTGCAATTATAACAGAGACCCCGGCCATGAAAACAATTGCCATTGCAGATATTATCAGGAGTCTATTGCGCAGTTCAGTGACACCTGCAAGCATTTCGTCTTTTGGAACTACAAGTATAAAGGAAAAGTTCCCTGCTTTAATAGGTTCATAGAACATTACATTGATTTTTCCTGTATCTTCATCAATGGTTTCGATATAACCGCTTTTTCCTTCTTTGATATCATCTGCCATCCGGTTGATCTCAGGAACATCAAAGTCATAGAGGGTTTTGTATCCTATCCATTCTTTATGTTCCGGCTGGGATATGAGTATCCCCGTATTACCGGTCATGAAAGCATAGCCAGTATCAAAGGCCTTTATCTCACTGACCACTTCATCAAGGTATGAGAGGGATACGTCCACTCCTCCTATGCCGATGAACTCGTCCTCTCTAATGATCGGAGTTACATAACTGACAATGAATACACCTTCATAATAATAGGGTTCTGTTATAATCTCCTGCTCAAGTTGCTTTGGCAATGCATAATAATCAGATGTTTCATAATCGAGTAATGGGTGAAGTTCCAGTTTTCCATTCAGGCGGTTCCAGTAGGGTATGAAACGGCCTGTCTCATCATGTCCGAATGTATCTATGTATTGTCTGTCTTTTCCATCGAATGCATCCGGTTCATAACAAACATAGGTTCCCAGAAGATCCGGGTTCTTTATAGCTATTTCTTCAAGGATATCATTAACTTCGGATCTATTCGAGGATCCATAAAAAGCCATTGAATTTGCAATGGTCTGGCCAATAGCATGGTTCCTTTCCATATCAACATTAAAATGATTGGCATAGCTTTTGGATTTTTCAATAGATTGCTGATAGGCCAGATCCTCCTCCTGAGAAGTGACCGTGGTTATGATCACAGCAGTTGAAGATGCAAGTACAAGTACCACTCCTACAACAATAAAAAGAATCAATTTTGATTTGAGGGATATGTTCATCCATTTCATGATATCATTTCTAATGTTGATGACTTTATATATGGCATTGAATTAATTGTATATGATGATATATGTACATTAATGAGGTTATATATTCTTAATAATTTCTGCAGTCATGCTCCTTTCAGGAAGGGAGTCCACGACTTTGTCGTGAGTAGATGGCTGTTTATTCCGCGACAAAAGCTCCAGGGTCTCTCAGGCGATTGCATTTTCCTTAATGTATTTCAGATATGATCTTCTGTGAAAGCTTTTTGTTTATAGTGGTCAAAAAGTTCTTTTCCCCATTGTATCCCGCTTTTATCGAAAGTTATGATCTTTCTGTGATCATAGATACCTTCTTTATTAAAAAGACACAGGTATGTGAATGTTTCAGTAACCGCTATGGTGGTAAGCTTGATGTCATTATCGTCACAAATATAGACGTTTGTGTCTTCTGATGCTCTTAATATGTTCAGTTCCTCTTCACATTCCTCTGTCATTCGATCCAGGACCGACATGGTTAGCATGAGATCAAACTTTGTTCTGTTTGCGGAGATCTCGGTGAACAGTTCAGGGTAGAGAGGATGGAAATATGAAGCAAACATCATTGCAGAATTTGCTCGTTTAAGGTTCTCTGTGAATTCAATAGGCAGGTCGAACATGTGATTCAGATCAGGTTCTATCAGCATGCACTGACCCAGTTCACCTAATTTGTATGCAAGTTCCTCGGGTATGGGGGTAAGGTCGCGGCTGCTCCAGTACTCACGATTCTCTTCAATAACATCCAGGGTCTTTAACAGGGGATTCATATTGTGGACCAGTATCTGGCCTATGTCAGACAGTTCATAATCCTCATCGTTTTGTATGATCATGTTCTGTTCTTTCAATATCTTTATTTGTGGCATCATTGCTTTGGATGTGACATTCAGGGCTGATTTGATATGATCAATATTCCTGGGTCCTTCGTTTAAGAGGAGTAATAGATTCTTTCGTTTTTCAGAAAGCCAGATAGTGTCACTCAGTGAAGATCTCATCCCTTTCTATCCTTCAGCCAATGTATTAAAATTTATGGTGTTTCAGTCTGTTCTCAAGGTTTAGATAAAGAAACTTTTTGATACCATTCTTGTTCAAATTTTAAGATCCGGTGTGTCCGTTATGGTTTGAATTTAACTCGAATCCACTTTGTATCTAATCATTAAATTACTTATTTCGTCAGATAATCTCATGCCTTTGGAATTTCTAACGGTATAAGAATTTCCGGGGATATGAGATTATCTGACGTGGTGAGATAATTTAGTATCACTTACTATTCTCTCATGGTCTTGAAAGCCCGTTTGCTAATGAAAAATCATTGAGATTGGGGAATTCCAATAAGATTTATGCTATATATAATTGCTTTTAATGGTCTTATGTGGTTGAAGTCATGTGTTTGACTCTGCCATTTCCAATGATGTGGATATCCTGGAGCTCTCCGGGATCGTCACATTGGTAGAAGGAGGTTGTAACACGACAAAGGAAGAATTATATAAAGAACTATCCGATGCGATAGTAAGCTGCAAGAAAGATGTTGTAGTAGCCGCTGTTGAAAAAGCACGTGGCGAGCTTGAAGCACCTGACATTATTGAGAATGGACTGGCTGCAGGTATGAATGAAGTAGGTGTTCTTTTTGAGAAGGGAAAATTATTCCTTCCCCATGTAATGATGGCTGCAGGTGCCATGTCTGCCGGTGTGGAGCTTCTGGAAGCAGATATGCCAGCGGATCAGATCTCCAGCAAGCTTGGTGTCATAGTCAATGGTACTGTTGAAGGCGATGTCCATGATATTGGAAAGTCCATTGTATCCACAATGCTTCAGTCTGCAGGTTTTGAAGTCCACGATATTGGAAGGGATGTTCCACTCCAGAATTTCATCGACAAGGTCAAAGAGACAAATGCTGACATGGTAGGTCTTTCCGCATTGATGACAACTACTCTCCAGGGCCAGAAGGATGTCATTGAGATGCTCAAGGAAGCAGGCCTTCGTGACAATATCAAAGTAATGGTCGGCGGAGCACCAGCAACTACTGCATGGGCTGAAAAGATAGGTGCTGACTGCTATGCAGAAAACGCAAGTGAAGCAGTTAACAAAGCAAAGGAGCTTCTTCTTTAATTTGCATTGAGGCGATAGATATGGCAACAGAATACTTTTTGAGAATGGGTGATGGTCTTAAGATCTTCATGACAAAGGAAGACATCATGGCCGACATTGAGGCCGGTTCCAACGATGCAGCAGAACTTGGAGATGTTCCAGCACTTTCCGAAGATCAGATGGAGAAGATGGCTGACATCATAATGAGCCCTAACAGGGTAGTCAGTGTAGAACCAGGTATGGAAGTACCTGTAACCCACGACATTGGAGCTATAAGGATCGATGGTGATCAGGGTAACAGCGGAGTAGGTATCCCCGCAAGCAGACTTGTAGGGTCCATGGTACATGAGCGAGCCTTTGGTGCCGATACAATGGAATTGGGTCATATCGATTACAGTTTCAAACCTGTCAAACCTGTTATCTCACAGGAATGCCAGACAATGGAAAGCTGCCAGCAGAACATGATCATCCCAATGCTCTATGGTGCAATGCCAAACATGGGACTTTACTACACTCCTGATGGTCCATTCGAAAACCCCGGTGACCTGATGAAGGCTTTCAAGATCGAAGAAGCACAGGCTTCTATCTTCCACGCCGCAGAGCACGGTACCAGGGACATGGTCTGGATCATGCAGAAATTACAGAAGGTTGGTTGTGATGGTGTTAACTTCGATACCATTGGAGCCGCAGGAGACGGTGACTTCTATGCATCCCTCCACGCAATCGAGGCCCTTAGAAAGGAATTCCCCGGTATCTATATTGAAGCTGGAATGGCCGGTGAACTGGTCCTTGGTATGCACGGTGAGCTGGAATATGATGGTACCATACTTGCAGGTCTGTGGCCACACCAGCAGGCTCCTCTGGCTGCAAAGGCAGGAGCCAATATCTTCGGTCCTGTATGTAACACCAACACCAGCAGATCCTCTGCATGGAACCTTGCAAGGTCTGTCACCTTCATGAAGGCCGCTGTTGAAGCTTCTCCAATCCCCTGTCATGTTGACATGGGAATGGGTGTGGGTGGTATCCCGATGCTTGAGACCCCACCGATCGATGCAGTCACCAGGGCCAGCAAGGCAATGGTCGAAATTGCCGGTGTCGACGGCATATAGATCGGAGTCGGTGACCCACTGGGTATGCCGATCTCACACATAATGGCCTCCGGTATGACAGGTATGAGAGCTGCCGGTGACCTGGTTGCCAGGATGCAGTTCACAAAGAACATGAGAATTGGTGAGGCAAAGGATTACGTGTCCAAGAAACTTGGTGTATCCAATGCTGACCTGAGTGACGAGTATGTCATGAGAGAAGTCAGGGAAGAGCTCGATATCGGTGTGATCACCTCTGTACCAGGATGTGCAAAGGGTATCGCAGCCAAGATGAACATCGAGAAACTCCTTGATGTCAACATCAACTGTTGTGACAGGTTCAGAGAGATCACAGGTTAAACCTGTTCTTGTGAACATTCGGGGGGCTTCACAGCTCCCTTTGAATGTTCCTGTATAGCTATCTAACAAATAAGGAGTGTGATATAAAATGTCAGAACAAAACGGGGATGGAGGCATAGACTGGCAACACGCAGAACAGTGTAGCAAGGTTGTCTGTGATTCGAATGAGCTTGAAAGATCCATTGACTGGAAACAGGGGTTGGCAATCGCCATTGGTGTACCTTTATTGATCCTACCTTCTATTGGTTATTTTGCAAGTTATTTATGGTCATTTGCTATTATTGTTTGGGGTCTGTCCGTATTTCAGGGATTTATGCAGAACCTTGCTTATGGTGAACTTGCAACAACTTTCCCAAATGCATCCGGTCTGCCTGGATTTGCCCAGAATGTCTTCAAAACTCCTGATCATGAAGGAAAATATGACAAAGGTAAATTGATAGGTGGATTTAGTGCATGGAGTTATTGGTTTGCCTGGAACCCTGTACTTGCGATCTTTGCGATACTGGTGGGTTTCTATCTTCACAGTCTCTTCCCCTCCCTTGCCGCAACTTTCACTGAATACCAGCTTTCACTTGCTGCAGGTATTGTGATCTTTGGAGGACTTATACTTGTGAATTACCGTGGTCTCTCCAGCGGGGCTATTGTGGGATACATCCTTGCAGCATTTTCACTGGTACCACTGGCTATCATCACAATTGCACCCTATGCAACAGGTGATTTTTCAATGGCCAACATTACCGGAAGCTGGCTGCCAACTGACTGGGTATGGGATATTTCACATATATTAATTCTGCTTGGTATCTTTGCAATGGCACAGTGGAGTGCCTGTGCGTGGGAAACTGCAGCTATTTATGGTCCTGAATATAAAAAACCCGGTTCAGATGTTCCAAAGGCTCTTTTCTCCTGTGGTGCTATCTGTCTGCTTGCATATGTATTCGTCCAGATGACCGTCACAGGTGTGCTTGGAATTGACGGTATTGCCAATGCACCTATTGATCCTATGCTTCCTGTTGCTCAGGCAGCTCTTGGTGATATAGGTTCCACGATCGCTATTGTAATGCTTATTGCAGCTATGGTCCTGATCATGCAGACTGCATATCTTGGTTCAGCCAGGGCAATGCATTCAATGGCAACAGAAGGAAACCTGCCAAAGGTGTTTGGAAGGACAAATGCACACGGTACACCTCTGATCGCAATGATTGTCATCGGTGTATTCAACCTTGCTCTCATTTCAATGGGAACACCAACAGCAATTCTTGCAGCATCAGCAATAGGATATGTCTGTGCCAATGGTATCAGTCTCTTTGCCTATGTAAAGGCAAAAGCAAACCCACACCTTGCAGGACTTGAAAGACCATTTAAAGCACCCGCAGGATGGAAAAACGTGGCTCTTCTTTTCGGCCTGTTCAACATCCCGCTCTGTCTGATCGGTGTCATCTACCTTAATGCATTTGAGGGCAGCTGGACTTCCACGATCGTAGGTATAATCGTATTGAGCCTTTATATACCAATGTGGTTCTACTCCCAGCATGAGACGCATACAGATAAGATGGCTGCGATAAGCCTGGTGACTGATCTATCAAAGAAAAAGTAAGTATCGGTCCATAAACTCCTTTATTTTGTCCGGATCCCGAAAGGGATCCACATTTTTATTTTTCAATATACATTTAATTGGGGTTAATTGACATTTTATGTTAATTGACATTTCAGATGGAGATGATCAAATGCAGCAAATGTTGACGGCCACGAATTGTGATGGTCTTTGTTTTAATGGTACTTCCGCCAAATTTGGTTCTGGCAATAATGCTGTATCCTTCATATGGAGATCTGAATATGGCTGGCCGGTATCCCATGTATCTGAAAACATCGAACAGTTCGGATATAAGCCGGAAGATTTCCTTTCCAATGAGCTTTCCTATGAAGATATTATACATCCGGGGGATGTCATCAGGGTCAGAAAAGCCCTTTTAGAACATTCTGAAAAGAGTTCAGCTCCCTTTGTTCAGGAATATAGGATCATGACATTTGATGGCAGAATCAGATGGGTTTGTGAAGAAACATCTTTCGTCTATGATGAATTCGGTCAGGTACAATACCTTAAAGGAGATATCCGGGATATCACAGGGATTGCCATGCTTAAGGATATACTGCCCTTTGATGAGATATCAAAAGCAGATTTGACATATAATGAAAGGCCCGCAGATGTGGCAGATAAGGTAATTGACATTGCAGGGAATATAGAGAATATTGATGCCGGAGCAATCTATTTCCTTGATGAGGTGAAAGGAGGTTTGCAGCTTTATTCCTGCTTTGGCTTTTCAGATACATTCCTGTCCCGGGGATCGTATCACAATCCCGGTTCTGCTCTGGTGCATTTTGCAAATCGGGGTCTTCCTGCCTATAAGCATTATTCGGATATCTATACTTTAATATCCAGAAAAAATCAGAATTATGAAGATCTTCAGGCCACTGCAGTGATTCCTGTTCATCATGAAGACCGCTTCATTGGATTATTCATTGCCGCCTCAACAAAAGAGAATTTCTTCCCGGAAGATATACGGGAAAAACTTGCTTCAATTGCCCTTATCGCAGGGATATTGATGAACGATCTTCCTTTCTCGCATAAAAATCATTGATTTGATCTTAGTTTGTTTGTTGGAACTATATGAATTGCAAAGGGGATGCAAGTGAACTTAGAAAAAAGTAATGTACCTATCCTTATAGTGGAGGATGAGGTTATTGTTGCCATGATGTTCAAGTTGAAACTTGAGAATATGGGTTATTCAAATTCATTCTTTGTTTCAAAAGGTATTGAAGCGGTGAGGATGACCCAGGAGTTGAGTCCGGCTCTTATTTTGATGGATATTCATCTAAAAGGGGATATGGATGGGGTTGAATCTGTTGAAATGATCCGAAAAAGATCAGATGTACCGGTGATCTTTGTTACGGGGGACTTTTCGAAGGAGACCAAAGAGAGGGTCCTGGGCCTGCAGCCCTATGCCTATCTCCAGAAACCATTTATGGATGAGGAGCTTGATAATCTGATCCGCTCTATGCTTTCGTCGTCCTCTTTCATGGTAATTCCATCCTGACTATTTGTAATTACCTGATATAAAATATTCAAATATAGGATATTTAAAAATTAACAGGTTTGTGTTATATTTATATATAAATATGTATATTTGTAATGTACTTATTCCGGAGAGTTAATCCTTAAAGAAGCTCTTCCCGGATCATTATGAATAAATCAACATAATTCTTATATATTTCAATTCATATATTTATCTAAATATTCGCTGGTCCTTTTCATAAGCTTCTAATTTATTTTTTTTGTATTGTTAGGATAATTCTTTTTTAATCTCTCTTGTATTTTCCTTTAAAGGCTTTAACATTCATCTTATACACAATGTATATATACTATGTAATCTTTACGGCAATTTACATAGAATTAATATGACCTAATTAATCAGATAGGATGACTCATGTTTGTTATCCTGATGTGGTGGTCAGGAGAATCTGTAAATGGTGAACATTGAAGACTTTATCAGCATTGAAGACCTTGTAATAGTGTCAATATTATTCGGGCTGGTAAGTTCCCTGTTTCTGTGTGTTATGACAACAAATAGCTTTTCAGTCCCTTTAAATTTACATGACTTTGCAATAGGGTCAGTTGCTGTTTATCTTCTTAGCAAAGCACAGATAATGTGAGTATTCCTCAGGTCAGGAACATGGATATATTTGGCTAATTCTAGCTGCAATTACTGCAGGTGATACAAAAATGATTTAACTTTGTATCCTCTTTTAAAGTCCATGAACTCAGGAACAACAACCCTTCTTCCAGAACTTGCAATGGGAGTTAAGAGCAGGGCCGCACTGTCTGCCTGCAGGGATAATGCAGATGCGGTCTATTTTTCCCTTGACCGCTTCAGTCTGCGGGCCAGGGCCCGTGCGATCTGTGCAGATGAGCTTGCTGATTTTGTAGCCCTGGTCCATTCATACGGAATAAAGGCATACCTTGCTCTAAATACTGTGATCTATCCGGACGATCTGGATGAGCTGGATACGGTCATGAAAATTGTGGCGTCCTCAGGTGTGGATGCGGTCATTGCCTGGGATCCTGCGGTGATCATGAGAGCCAATGATGCGGGGCTGACTGTTCATATATCCACCCAGGCCAATGTTTCCAATCAGGAGACAGTTGAATTCTACAGGCGTCTTGGAGCCAGCAGGGTGGTCCTTGCAAGGGAACTGAGCCTGGAGCAGATCAAACAGATCCGAAAAAGCACTTCATTGGAACTTGAGGTCTTTGTCCACGGGGCCATGTGCCAGGCAATTTCAGGCCGCTGTTATCTGTCTGCCTATCTGATGGGGAAATCCGGCAATTGCGGGGAGTGTTCCCAGCCCTGTCGCTGGGACTGGAGCCTGGTGGGAGAGGATGGCACAACTGTGGACCTTGAAGGCAAATACCTGCTCAGCGCAAGGGATCTGTGTATGATAGAACATATCCCGCAACTTGTGGAGGCGGGCATTGATTCTTTTAAGGTGGAGGGCCGCCTGAGGGACACCAGGTACACTTCGGTGGTATCCGGATGTTATCGGAAGGCCCTGGATTCATACAGGGACGGTACCTACTTACCTGAAAAAGCAATGTTGTGGAAAGAGGAATTGTCAGGTGTCTTTAACCGGGGTTTTTCCACAGGTTTCTATTTCGGAGTGCCGGGGCCGGACGGAATGTATATTGAGCAGGACATGAACATCTCCACAGTCAACCGGCAGGCGGTGGGTGTGGTGACTAACTATTATGCAAAAAGGCAGGCCGCAAGTATCAGATTGATGGAGTCCGGTTTGAAGAGAGGTGATCACATAATCATAGAAGGCAAGACCACCTATCTTGAACAGGAAGTATTATCCTTAAGGGATGACAATGGACCGGTATCAGAAGTTTTCCAGGGCCAGGAGGTCGGGCTTGAAACAACTGAAAAGGTTCGTGTGAATGATCGTGTTTTCAAACTACAAAAAGAAGATCTAAAGGATTGATTATAATGGATAAATTCATGGAAATTGCTATTGAAGAAGCGGTCATGGGCCGCAGTGAAGGGGGAATTCCCATCGGTTCCGTGCTGGTTAAGGATGGCAGTATCATCGGGAGAGGTCATAATATGCGTGTCCAGAACAATGACCCACTGGCCCATGCGGAGATATCCTGTCTGAGGGACGCAGGTCGCATAGGCAGTTTTCATGATACCATCCTGTATTCCACACTCATGCCCTGCTATCTTTGTGCAGGTGCGGTTGTGCAGTTTGGTATAAAGAAAGTGGTAGCTGGTGAATCAAAGACATTTGATGGGGCCGGAGAGTTCATGCGTTCCCACGGGGTGGAAGTAGTTGACCTGGACCTTGAGGAATGTGTGGAAATGATGACCACTTTCATAGAAGAAAACCCCGATCTGTGGAATGAGGATATCGGGGTCTGATAGGTACCTGATATCCCGATCATCTGACTTACTATATATATTATAATTATTTGAGAGCATTTTTATTAAGGGGATGAATAATTTATGGCAGCTCCAATAGCAGAGGAACTTGCAAAAAAACAAAAATCAATTAGTGTTGCTGAATTCTTTGAAAAGAACCGGCAGATACTTGGATTTGATTCAGCACCGCGAAGTTTGATCACAACAGTAAAAGAGGCAGTGGATAACTCCCTGGATGCCTGTGAGGAATCAGAGATCCTGCCTGACATACTTCTTCATATTGAAAGGGCAGGGAAGGATAATGTTGTAATCATCATTGAGGACAACGGCCCCGGGATCGTAAAAGAGCAGATACCAAAGGTATTTGCAAAATTGCTTTATGGTTCAAGGTTTCATGCTATAAAGCAAAGCAGGGGTCAGCAGGGTATAGGTATATCGGCATCCGTGCTTTATTCCCAGCTTACGGCAGGCCATCCCACCAGGATCATTTCCAAAATAGGCCATGATGCACCTGCACATCACTATGAACTGATGATCAATACCAGTACCAATGATCCTGAGATCCTCAGGGACGAGGTGACGGACTGGGACCGGCCTCATGGGACCCGGATTGAAATGGAAATGGAAGCTTCCTATGTAAAAGGAAGACGCCAGTCTGTCTACGAATATCTCAAGGCAACCGCGATCGTAAATCCTCATGCCAGGCTCAAACTTGTGGAACCGGATGGTACCGAGGTCATCTTTGAAAGGGCCACCGATAAATTACCTGACCCTGCAAAAGAGATCCTTCCCCATCCCCACGGGATAGAACTGGGGACTTTGATGAAGATGTTAAGGTACACTGAAAGGCAGAAACTGGCTCCTTTCCTGCGTTACTCATTCTCCAAGATCGGATTGCTAACCGCTGAGGAGATCTGCAGGGCCGCAGGGCTTGATCCCGAGATGAACCCCGGGGAAATTGACCGGGACCAATCCCGCAAATTACTGGAGGCCTTTCGTAAAGTGAAGATCATGGCCCCTCCGACTGATTGTCTTTCACCTATCGGGGAAGAGCTGATCTACAAGGGGCTGGAAAAGGAATTCAGTGTGGATTTCATTGCAACCACAACAAGGAATGCTTCCGTATTCTCAGGCAATCCTTTTGTAGTGGAAGTGGGGATCGCTTACGGAGGGTCCCTGCAAAAGGATGACCGCATTGATATTATGCGTTTTGCAAATCGTGTCCCTCTGCTCTACCAGCAGGGTGGTTGTGTGACCACTCATGCGGTTGAAAGTGTAAAGTGGAAACAGTACGGCCTGAACCAGCCTGGCGGAGGCCTTCCCACCGGTCCGGTGGTTCTGCTGATACACGTGGCTTCCACAAACGTTCCTTTTACATCGGAGTCTAAAGACGCAATTGCGGATGTTCCCGAGATCCTGACTGAGGTGGAACTTGCCATCAAGGAAGTGTCCCGGAAACTGAACCGTTATCTTAACCGTCAGGCCACATTAAAGAAACGTAAGGAAAAAGAGGTCATCATAACAAAGGTCCTTCCAAGAATGGCCTTAAAACTTGCTCAGACCCTGGACAGAGAGGTCCCGGACATTGATCCGGTGGTAGCAAAGGTCATGGGCAATCTCCTTGTGAAACGTAATGTGGAAAGGGGGGCAGACGGTTCTGCTCAGGTTACGCTGTCACTGAATAACTTCAGCAGCAAGGCTGCAGAGTTTAAACTGCATGAGATGTCTTCTGTTGAACTCTCTACCTGCATTCCGGAACCAAAGGTTGTTTCTATGGGTGGGGATTATGACAATATCTGGGAGTTTAGCCTTTCTCCCGGGACATCAAAAGCGGTTA
Organism: Methanosarcinaceae archaeon; assembly: GCA_963676195.2. Taxonomy (GTDB): domain Archaea; phylum Halobacteriota; class Methanosarcinia; order Methanosarcinales; family Methanosarcinaceae; genus CAXXJW01. Next base: position 142,531 of record CAXXJW010000001.1, read on the forward strand.
CATATACACTGAATAATATATCAGAAGGGGATCTGGAAAGGCTGTCTTCTCCTATTGTTGAGGGCCTTGAGGAAGAACTGGTTACCGGTGCCAAAGCTATAAAAGGTGTGATCTGATTGAGTGATGATAACAAGTCCAATTTTCCATTACAGAAAAAACAACATGACCAGCTGGCCCGCAATCGACTGCTTGGTCTGTCTGAACGACTATATGACCAATTTGTAAATTCCACAGTTCCCAATGTAAGTATTCCAAGCCGTACAAAAAAGAACATTGAGTACAGTGAAAAAAGTGATGTCTGGGTATACGGGGACAAAGAGAGCAGCAGGACCGCAAAGACGGTAAAGGGAGCGTTCCAGCTCCTGAAGACCACCCATGCGGTTGATTTCATTGTGAAGAACCACCTGGCCAATGATCGCGGCTCCACGTTGAGGGAGCTTTACTATATCTCTGAGAACTGGGATATTGCCAAATTCAAGGAACAGCCGGAAAGTGACCGTCTTATCGAGGACCTGGAGATCATCACTGCTCTGCAGAGGGAGTATTTCCATATGAGGCCCGAGGAGGACGGAGCGACCATGTTTGGTCCCATCAGGATTAAGGAAGAGACCAAAAGGGGATCGCGTGTGATACACTGCCAGGAGGACATCGGGGAAAGCGGTTACCAGATCCCTTTTAATGTGGAGAACATTGAGTTTTTGGACCATGATGCCAAATTCATCATTGCCATCGAGACCGGTGGTATGTATGCACGTCTGATAGAGAACGGTTTTGACGCGGAACATGATGCCATCCTTGTCCACCTTAAAGGCCAGCCGGCCCGTTCCACAAGAAGGCTGATCAAGCGCATGAACGAGGAGCTGGGCCTGCCCGTTGTGGTCTTTACTGACGGTGACCCCTGGTCATACAGGATATTTGCATCCGTGGCCTACGGAGCTATAAAAAGTGCCCACCTCTCTGAATTCATGGCAACCCCTGCTGCCAAATTCATAGGTGTCCAGCCTTCTGATATTGTGGAATATGAACTTTCCACTGACAAGCTGACAGACAAGGATGTAGATGCTCTGAAGAGTGAACTTTCCGATCCCAGGTTTGCCAGTGATTACTGGAAGCAGCAGATCAACCTGCAACTTAATATAAAGAAAAAAGCCGAACAGCAGGCCTTTGCTGGAAAGGGCCTGGATTTTGTGACCGAGAGATATCTGCCCGACAGATTAAGTGATATGGGCATCATCTAAGATAACTTTTGATCTGATGATGCATCAATATCTGAATAAACAAACCTGACAAAGACCCAACCTAAAAAAGGACCGTTCAAAAGTGAATGTTGTGTGAATGGTTTAAAAAACTTGCAGGCCGCAGTTGCGGTCTGAATTTCTTATTTTAATGATGAAATGGGCGCAGGATATAGAGAAAGCCCACGACTTCAGTCGTGGGTAGTTCACAGCAGGGAAAGCTCGCGGCTTAGATCGCAGGAATGGTCAGGATATTAATATTTGTGACCTTCAAAGATCTTCTGCAGTAGTTTCTTATCCTGAATACCCGGCATCATTCTTTCTTTGTCTATCCACATGTCTGCAGCGCTTTGAAGGCCTGCGGTCTTGTGGGGGGTGAACTGTATCCCTTCGCAAACAGGCTGACCGGTCGTCAGAGTTTCCATGTACTGTTGCAGGGGTGTGTTTTCAGCGGCCTGCAAACCTTTTCTTTTCTCGATCAGGTCCTTTCTGCTTTCACGGATATTGTCATCGCTCATATGTTCAGGGATGGGCCCCTAACTACTAAAAGGTTTCTCACAAATATAATATGGAATGAGGTAATATCCCGCATTATATTCTACCGGAGGTTATCAGTGACCATTGTACTTGGCATAGAAGGAACGGCCTGGAATTTCAGTGCTGCGATAGTAAGTGAGGAAGAGGTGATCTGTGAGGTGACGGATACCTATACTCCAAAGACCGGAGGGATCCATCCCAGGGAAGCTGCACAGCATCATGCTCAATTCGCAGCTCCCGTTATTAAGAAACTGTTGCTCAGTTTTCAGGAAAAAGGCTATGATCTGTCTCAGATCGATGCCATAGCTTTTTCACAGGGCCCCGGCCTGGGTGCCTGTTTAAGGACGGTTGCAACCTCGGCCCGCACATTGTCCCTGTCCCTGGACCGGCCCCTGGTGGGAGTGAATCACTGTGTGGCACATATAGAGGTGGGCAGATGGCAGACCCCGGTTGAGGACCCCGTGGTCCTTTATGTAAGTGGAGGCAATTCCCAGGTGCTTGCTCACCGGGCCGGAAAGTACAGGATATTCGGGGAGACCCTGGACATTGGTATTGGCAATGCTCTTGATAAGTTTGCCCGCAATGCAGGTTTTGGCCATCCGGGAGGGCCCCGGGTGGAAGAGGCTGCCCGGAAGGCTTCAAGCTATGTTCCCCTTCCGTATGTGGTGAAGGGAATGGACTTTTCTTTCTCCGGCCTGTCCACAGCAGCAACCGATGCCCTGGCACATTCTTCACTGGAAGATGTATGTTATTCCTTCCAGGAAAATGCCTTTGCAATGCTGGTCGAAGTGACAGAGCGGGCCCTTGCACATACCGGAAAGACGGAAGTATTGCTTGCAGGAGGTGTGGGTGCCAATATGAGACTGCGGGAAATGCTGGACATCATGTGTGATGACCGTGGTGCATGTTTCCATGTCCCGGAAAAGAGGTTCATGGGAGATAATGGTGCAATGATAGCATATACCGGCTTGCTGATGTTCAATTCCGGAAGTCGTCTGGCAGTTGAGGATTCCCATGTGGATCCCAGTTTCAGACCCGATACCGTGGATGTTACCTGGATAAAGGAGGGGCATTCATGACCCTTACCGATGGTGCTGAGGCCCGGCTTTACTTTAAAGATGGCTATGTGGTCAAAGAAAGGATACTCAAAAGGTACCGTATTCGGGAACTTGATGAGAGAATTCGCAAGGAGAGGACCCGGGCTGAGGCCAGATTATTATCCGGGGCAAGACGATGTGGTGTCCCAACCCCGATCATTCATGATGTCTATGATTTTACGATCGAGATGGAATTCATAGACGGGCCTGCCCTGAAACATGTGATCAATGCTGACTGGTGCCATCTGGTGGGCAGGACCATTGGCAAGCTCCATGATTGCGGGATCATTCACGGGGATCTGACCACATCCAATATGATCGTTTCAGGGGATAAGGTCTATCTCATTGACTTTGGCCTTGCTTTTGCAGACGGTTCCGTTGAAGCCAGGGGTGTTGACCTTCATGTACTGTTCCAGAACCTGGAAAGTACCCATAAGAATTATGAAGCTCTTATCGAATCCTTCTGCAGTGGATACAGCTCTGTCCTGAAAGAGGCTGAAGATGTGTTTGAAAGAGTAAAAGAGATTGAAAAGAGAGGTCGTTATGCGTAATATTGTATTTGTAACAGGTAATAAAGGTAAGTTCAGGGAAGCGGCAGAGATCCTTGCAGCAAAGGATATAGAACTATTACAGAATGCTGACGGTTATCCGGAATTACAGGAAGATGAGCTTGAACCCATCGCATCATATGGGGCCCGGTGGGCAGCTGACAAACTGGGTCATCCGGTAATGGTGGATGATTCCGGCCTTTTCATAAATGCCTTAAATGGTTTCCCGGGCCCGTATTCTGCTTTTGTTGAGGACAATCTGGGTAATTCCCGTGTCCTGAAGCTCATGGAAGATGAAACAGACCGCAGTGCCTCTTTTAGATCTGTCATCGGCTATTGTGAACCCGGAGGGGAACCGGTTGTCTTTACCGGTACTGTGGAAGGTTCCATCGCCTTTGAAGAAAGAGGTACCGGCGGATTTGGATACGATCCCATCTTTGAATATGAGGGCAGGACCTTCGGTGAACTCGGTGATGAAGAGAAGAACAAAGTCTCCCATCGCAGACGGGCCCTGGACAAGTTCTTTGACTGGCTGGATTGAATCTGAAAAGTTCGTACATTTTATTAAAGGGTGATATACTGACAGCTTCACGCAGCTTTAAAGAGAATACGGATGCTGTGGACAGCATCCCGCTGAAGCTTGTCTTTTATATCACCATGACAGGTATAGTCCTTGTGCTCATGGCCACGGCCTGGTACAATATCACCCCTTCCTTAGAGGATGTTTCTGTGGATGAACAATTGACAGAGGCGGCCCTTTCCATCTCTTCCATACAACAGGGTTATTCCCGGGACATTACCGATACACAGAGGAATGGTTCCATATGTATCATCCCTTTATCCCTGCCACAAAATATTCGCTATGTAGCTTTCGGAGTTGACCCTGATCCGGATGTTGATGGAAATCTTTCCAATTGTGGCTGGGTTGTTGAGAACAATACGATCCTTTGCGGTTATGATAATGGTATCAGAAAAAAAGTGTTCATCAATGGTGATGATATATCCTTCAAAAAGGGTATGTATCAGGATGACCACTGGACTATTTATAAAGGTCCTTTCAACTGTTCAAATGAGGATAAGGGTGTCGTTATCAGGGGCCCCGTGGAAATGGATATTGTGTTCGAACTTGTGTTTGACGGCAGGACACATACATTAAGTCATTTTTAATAACTGATTCTGGCCATCTATCCTTTAATTCTGGCCATCTATCCTTTAATTCTGGCCATCTATCCTTTAATTCTGTTCAGCGATCCGATATCAGTATGGCCCGTGCAGGCCCACCATCACAGCCCTTGATCTTCAGGGGAAGACAGATGAACTGATAGAAACCTTCTTCGGCACAGCTTAGGTCAAGACATTCGACTATGTTCACCTGCTGTGAAAGGAGCATCCGGTGTACCCGGAGGTCCTCTGTGGCATCGATGGAAAATGAATCGATCCCGATGGTCCTGATGTTATTTTCAAGTATCCAGCGGGCAGCACTTTCGTCCAGGGACACCTCTTCAATAAAGGGAGTTTTGCCATTGTTGTGAGATGGGTCTTTCCAGAAAGTTGAATTGATCGTTTTAAACAGCAGGATCGATGTATCCTTTTGAGCAAGTAGACCGGTGCCCAGTTCTTCAAGGTCGGCCAGGGTGATGTTATCCCTCTTTGAAGTAAGGTCTGCCACATAGGCTGTGCCCATAAAAGGTTCCGGGCTGAGCCTGTCAATGGTCAGGTCCCCTTCAAGGACGTGGGATGGGGCATCCACATGGGTGCCGGTGTGGCTTCCCATTGATATTCCACAGAGGGCATAGCCATGTTCGCTTATCCGGCACACTTTTTCTATCTTTGTATCGGGGTCTCCCGGATATACAGGGGTATCCTCACAGATACTCACACTGATGTCTATTATCTCTGGCATCTGATCTCACAGCTTTAAACGCAAAGCAGAAGGATTCCGCAGACGAGAACAGTTTACCTGATCAGTTTCTCGGAGTTCTTCAGGACCTGCTCGGCTTCCTTTTCAGTAAGGCCTGCACCCATTGCTATCTTAAGGGCGGTTTCCCGGGTGATGAGATTGTCAGGGCTGTGGGTGTCCGTGTCCACGACCAGGGTGGCCCCCGTTTCCTTTCCTATCCTTGCCACATGACCGTTGGTGCGGTTGTGTCCGTTCCTTGCTGTGATCTCCAGACAGACATCATTCTCGATCGCTGTCAGGGCCTCTTCAACTGTTATAAAACCGGGATGTGCCAGGATGTCCACGTCCTCGCAGGCCACAGAGGCCGCATTTGTTCCCGGCTGTACAGGTTCCACGGTCGTTTCCCCATGTACCACTACAACCTTTGCCCCGAGCTGTTTTGCTTTCTTTGCAAGCGGAGCTATCTTTTCAGGAGGCACATGGGTGATCTCCACACCCGGCAGGACCTGTATGTCCAGGACCTCTTCCAGATATGTTGCCTTATTTACGCAGGACAGGACATGTTCCACATTGGTAAAATCCACATGATCCGTAATCCCGATCGCTCTGTAGCCGTGCTCAATGGCCCTTTGTACCAGTTCACTTGGTATGAGTTCCCCGTCACTGAATATTGTATGAGTATGTAGATCTATCATTTGATCACCTCTTTTTATGTATAAAGGTAGAACATTATAACATCATTGCCTGAAGTTATTGGATGATTATAAAGTCCTATTATCAGCCCATAGTATTTAATCGTATTTATACGAACGATGTTAGGGGGATGGGAGGGGTTGGCTGCCAGGAAAGATTAAGTCTCAGACGTTCTATTCCCGGAATAGTTCCAATATCGCTAACAAACGAATCTCTACCCTAAAGAATCTACCCTAAAGAATCTACCCTAAAGAATCTACCCTAAAGAATCTACCATAAAGAATCTATTAATAGAACATCTAAAAAAAGGTGCATTTGCCAGGGGCCCTGGCAAGGTCACTCAATATGCTCAACAACATCAGCAAATGCAAAATTGGGTTTGACGTCTGTGATCTTTATCCGGACGTGGTCACCTTTTTTTACATCTTTAACGAATACCACAAATCCTTCGATCGTGACGGCTCCATCCCCGCTTGAGCCAAGCTCTTTGATCTCAACTTCAAATTCATCCCTTTTCCGCAGGGGGGCCGTGAGGAATCTCTTGCCGATAACATATATCTCGGCACTTTCGGACCTTGAGGCCTTCGGGCTGAAGGCACGTGTGTAGGTGAAATTATCTTTAACTTCTTCCAGGAAATCCTTGAACATATCTCCCTGAAATACCTTGACCACAAAATGCCCCTTTGGTTTTAAGAGCTTTTTAGCACACTCAAGGGCTGAGGTCGTAAGGTCGATGGAGCGGGCATGATCCAGGCTCCAGTTCCCGGACAGATTCGGTGCGGCATCACAGATCACCACATCCACACCGTCTTTGCCTACATATTCATTGATCTTTTCGATAGTACTGTCCCGGGTGATATCTCCTCTAATGGTATGTACCCCTTCAATTGGTTTGATCCTGCGCAGGTCCACTCCGACGATCTTCCCGCCTGAAAGTTCCTTTGCAACCTCCAGCCAGCCTCCGGGTGCGGCACCCAGGTCCACCACGGCATTGCCCCTTTCTATTACATTGAACTTCTTATTGATCTGGAAAAGTTTATAGGAGGCCCTTGACCTGTATCCTTCTTCTTTTGCCAGCCAGTAATAACTGTCTCTTTGATGTCTTGCCATTATTTCTCCGGCCTCTGGTTTATACACAATGAACAAAAAGGTTGTGCCACAAATCACTGATGTGGCCAATGTCATTAAGTGATTGATATTATTAGATGTTTGGCCTTGAAGATATATATCACGCTCATTTAAGGAAGGAAGCCCACTGTTTTAGTTGTGGGTAGTTGACTGCCTCTCTTTAAGCTCTTCCAGCATCCTGCTGACCTGTTCGATACCTGGTTCAAAGTCTGTCAGGTCCCCTTCCAGCCAGCAACTATAATCATAATAGGTATTTATCAGATCACTATAACGCTGCTCAAGGTGCTGTATATCTTTTTCAGAAGGGCATTCTTCTGCTTCTTCAATACTTTTCACAAGGCGATTGATTCGGGCTTTCAGATTCCTGGAAAACAGGTGGAATACCTTGTCATGGTCAAGTTCCCGCTTCTTTAATCCCAGTATATCAATAATATCAGTTAATTCAAAAGGAATGTTTGGAAAGGCAAGCGGGCCTGCAATAAGATAGATCAAATCGTCTGCCTCCATATCTTCTGATGATCGTGTTGTATTGGTATCTTCAGCTTCCTTAAGGTTCTTTACGGATATCTCCTCCAGATAATGCTTTTTAATCGCATCGTGACATGCAACCTTGATATCTTCTCCCTCAGGTTGCTGTTCATCTCTAAGATATGCCAGTTCCTTAACTATATTTATCATCTCATCCACAGTGACCGCGCCCAGGACTTCCACAATGCCGCTTAATTCTTCTTCCCTGATCATAGAATACCTCTCTGGTTGCAGTTGTCTTAGAGTTTATATCTTTTCAGACTGTACAGGTTCCTTACAATAGCCTGTGGATCATGTTTTTCAATTCTGGCATCGATATTATCCTTTATCACAGGGATATCCGGGTCCAGGCCTTTTATAATATTCTCTGCAAGTTGAATGTCTCCGCACAGGAATATCTGCTCAATATCCGGTGTTTCAGAGAGCATATCATCAAGGTTTTCCCGGACCTTTTCCATGTGGTGGGTAATATCCTCTTCCCGCAGACGTTCAAACCGTCTCTGACTGAATCCACCTTTGGTATGCTTTGCTTTCACACTGCTTTTTATGATCTGGTACTGCTCAAAATCTTCTTTTGAAGCGGTAAGTCCTATCAGTGACTCTCCGGCATGGGCTGCCAGTATCAGTGAATATTTTGTATCCTTTAGCTCATCTTCAAGAAGTTTGATGTCAAAGTGATCTTCATATATAAATGACTGTGAACTTAATGGAAGGGGAGGGATGATGGCCTCACGAATCATTCCAAACGTGTCATAGAACAGAACAAATCCTTTTCCCGTATCAAGTTTTTCCAGAAGGTAGCGGGTATTTTGGTCAATATCCTCATTAGGGGTCCTTGCTATGTCGTCTATATTTGAATTAGGACCGGCATAAAGGGTGATCAGGGATTGCCTGTCTGACCTTACAGATGCAAGCTGGGTCAGGTAGGGTTCTATATTGCGCGGAGGGATCGATTCTGTCAGTTTGAAGGAAATACTATCACTAAAATCCTGTTTGCCTTTTTCCAGCCGGTCAAGCAGGCTTTCTATCTTCACATTGGCAGCATTGAGCTTCTCTTCAGCTTCCTGTCTTGCCGCGATGGCCTGTTTAGCATTAAGCTGGTTCTTTTCCAGTCTCTTTTTGTCGATCTCAAGCTCCAGCAGATGCGATTGCAGTTTTTCGATCTCAAATTCCAGTTTTTCCTTCCCGGAATAATGATTGAAGATTGAATTAAGGTTATCCACCACATTTGCCTTTTTACTCATGGTATAATGTAAAAACTATTCCTAAATAAAAACATGCCTTAAATGGGTCAAAGTCCGGATATTTTGACATATTTCCCTCTCATTTTGCAGTAATCTACTTATCATTGGAAAACAAAGGGTCTGCCAATGAAAGACAGATCAGTTCACCCCACATTATGGATACAGGGCCACAGCAGTGTTTCTCTTTTAGATAAGAATATTGTTCTGGCAGTTACCGGAAGTATTGCTGCGGTACGTGTTATAGAACTGGCCCGGGAATTTATCCGGCATGGTGCTAATGTCACCGGGGTTATGAGCCAGGCTGCCTGTCATGTGATCCATCCGGATGCACTGCATTATGCTACCGGTAATGAAGTTATCACTGAAATAACAGGGAAAGTTGAACATGTGGAGTTGTGCGGGGCCCAGGGATCTGCTGATCTGCTGGTGGTGGTACCTGCCACCGCAAACACCATCGGGAAAATGGCCGGAGGGATAGATGATACTCCTGTAACGACCTTTGTGACCACGGCCCTGGGTTGTGGTATTCCTGTAATGGTGGTGCCTGCAATGCATGGTTCCATGTACGATCATCCGGCTGTGAGGGAAAACATTGACCGCCTTAAAGGATGGGACCTTCATTTCATTGGTCCAATAAGGGCAGAGGGTATTGCAAAGATCGCGTCCAATGAACAGATCGTACTTGAAGTGGAAAGGGCCCTGCTTTCAAAACCTTCTGAAGGTCTCTCTGCAGACCGAAATATGCTAAAAGGAAAGAAAGTTGTCATTACCACAGGCTCCACCGCTGAAGCAATAGATCCGATCCGTATCCTCACCAACCGCGCTTCCGGCAGGACTGGCAGGGAACTGGCCCTGGAAGCCTATCGCCGGGGGGCCGATGTGACCGTGGTCCACCGGGGATTGATCGGTATTGAGGGTATTAAAGAGGTATTTGCTGAAAGTGCACAACAGATGACTGACGCTGTGCTTGGCCTGGCCGATGAAGGCTGTGATCTGCTGATCAGTGCGGCAGCGATTTCGGATTATACCATCGACCCGGAGCAAACCAAGATTAAGTCCGGAGGGGAGTTGAACCTTGTTTTCAGAAACACTCCTAAATTGATCGGTGAGGTTCGCCGTAACTATCCTCAAATGGATATTATAGGCTTTAAAGCAGAAACCGGATCAACCCGGGAAGAGCTGATCGAAAGTGCCCTGCATACACTTGACAATGCAAAGCTTGAGCTGATCGTTGCCAATGATGTAAGTGATTCAGGAATGGGTACTGCTGATAATGAGGTCTGCCTGTTATGGGAGGACTGCAGGGAACCGGTGTTCTTCAAAGGCAGCAAAAAACTGATCGCAGCGGTAATACTGGACAAATTTGAAGAGATATTGCGTGTCAGGGATGTGCTGGAGAATGCCTGACAGAGGTCTTTGCTCAGTCGCATTTGCTCCCGGTCACATTACCGGGTTCTTTCAGGTCCATGATCACAGGGACCCCCGTAAAAAAGGTTCCACAGGTTGCGGATTTGTTCTTGACAGAGGGGTCCGCACAGAAGTATCTTTAAGTTCCGGCGACAGGACCGAGATACTCCTTAATGGCACTCTTGTGGATGGCAGGACAACCCGAACACTGGTTGAACTGCTTACGGATATACCCTTAAAAGTGGACTGTATCTCTCAGATACCGATCGGATGTGGTTTTGGAGCATCTGCTGCAGGGGCCCTGAGTACTGCTTATGCAATAAACCGTGCACTTTCCCTGGATCTGACCACCAACCAGTTGATTGAAGCTGCTCATACTGCTGAGGTTCAAAGTGGCAGTGGTCTTGGGGATGTAATGGCTCAGTCCCATGGGGGAGTGGTCATACGCCGGTCTGCAGGTTGTCATCCATATGGTCTTCTTGACCGAATCCCGTGTCCAGCGTTTGAGATTGATTGCGTGGTCCTGGGTGAGCTTTTCACCGATAATCTGCTTTCAAACACAGACATTTCAGCAGATTCAGATAAAAGCAGCTCTTCCATTGATCTGATCAATCGTACAGGTCAGAAATGTTTAAAGGAACTTCTTCTGCGGCCTACCCTGGAGCGGTTCATGCAGCTTTCACAGGAATTTACCTTTGAAGCAGGCTTCTTAAGCAGCAGGGCAGAGGACATTATTGAGGCAGTTTTAAGTGAAGGGGCTTTTGCAGCACAGGCAATGCTTGGAGATGCTGTATTCACCTATTCTCCTTTCAGGGCCTTAAGGGAAGAGGTAATGGAGATACTTTCCGGTTCCGGTGAGGTGCAGACCTATACCGTAACCCCCTGTTTTTTTAATCTTTGATAGCTATTATGGAAGATGAGAACATCTATTTAGTCAGGTCAATAAAAGTAACTATTAATAATAGTGTGAGCCTTTTGATATGTGACCGTATGTTAAAATCTAATTTTCAGGAGTGATCTAAAATGGTAATGGAAGATGACTGGGACAAAGACTCTGGCAGGAGTAAGGATATTCCCATACCCAATATTGATCTGAAGATCCCGCCGATTGCAGGGACCCTCTTCAGAGGATTTGTGATATTATTCATCATATTGATCATATTCTCTATTATGTTTGGTTCGATCTTTGTTTCTGTAGGTGCAGGTGAGGTCGGCGTTAAGTTCAGCCAGTTTGGTGGTGTACAGACCGATGAGCTGGGTGAAGGATTGCACATCGTGCCACCCTGGGTGGGCGTGACCAAATATTCCGTCCAAAGTGAAGTTTATACTATGAGTGCCCGTCCTTCAGAAGGTGAAATGTCCGGTGATGACCAGATCACTGCCCTTACCAATGAAGGTCTGACCCTTGGAATGGATATCAGTGTACGTTACAGGCTGGTATCTGACCAGGCCAGTGATATTCATCAGAAACTTGGTACTGATTATGCTGAAAAGATAATAAGACCTACTATCAAATCCGTGATCAGGGAGGTAGTTTCCAGTAAGACCGCCATGGCGGTCTATGGTGAGGAGAGGGAACTGGTCGCTTCTGTAATGCTTGAACAAATGCAGAAGGCCCTTAGCGCTGATGGTATCATCGTGGAAGAGGTATTGCTTAGAAATGTTCAGCTGCCTGACAGGGTCGCAGAGGCCATCGAAGCTAAATTGCAGGCGGATCAGGATGCACAGAGGATGGTATTCGTAAAACAAAAAGAGCAGCTTGAAGCTGAAAGGAAGATAATCGAAGCAAACGGTATAGCCAACGCAACCATTATCCAGGCAACAGGTGAGGCAGAAGCCCTGCGTATCATCAATCAGGAGCTTTCCAAAAACTCGGATCTGATCAGTTACAAATATGTTCAGATGCTCAACGGCCAGGAAGTACAGACTCTGATCGTACCCACGGACCAGGGCCTGATCCTCAATACTAACTGAGGGTGAATAACTAAATGAGTGAGATACCAGCGGACCATCCCCGATATCAATCCCTCATAACCCGTGAGAGGATAGTTGAAGGGGTGGAACTTGGCATCACCAGTATGCAGGGTCTGGTTGCACAGGGCAGGGGTGAGTGTTTTGATTACCTTCTGGGGGAGGACACCACCCCTTCTGCAAGGACTGCAGAAAAGGTTGCTGTGGCCCTTCTGTTACTTGCACAAAGACCTGTGATCAGTGTCAATGGAAATGCTGCAGCTCTTGCGCCTTCCAGTCTGGTGGAACTGTCCGATATACTGGATGCTCCTCTGGAGGTAAATCTATTCCACAGGACCGAAGAGAGGGTTTTGCGAATAATCGATCATCTCATGTCTCATGGTGCTTCCAGGGTACTGGGAAGTAAAGCTGTTCCCCTGCTTGAACTGGAGCACAGCAGGGCCATCGTGGAACCGGAAGGGATCTATGCTGCAGATGTGGTGCTGGTGCCTCTGGAAGACGGTGATCGTTGTCAGGCTCTCATCGATATGGGGAAGAAAGTGATCACCATCGATCTAAACCCCCTCTCCCGTACATCGCACACAGCAACTGTTCCCATTGTGGACAATATGGTGCGGGCCATGGAAAATATGGCCTCACTGGCACAGGGGATGAAAGGGTATGGTGAAGATGAGTTAAATGCAATAGTTAATGGATACGATAATCAGGATACTCTTCGGGATGCGGTCAGGGATATCATGTCCCATCTGGAATCCCTCTGATGATGTTGGAGTGATGTTATTGAACATTGATCTGGCGCAGAGATTTTTGTATCCTGGAAAGGAATGATGCAGGATTGGTACGGATGAATAATAATGTGTGATGATTCTCTTATTGAAAAGACCTTTGAATATGTTTCCGGCGTGCTTGCTGATGAGCCAAGTTCCCATGAGATCTGTCACATAAAACGGGTTGAAGCTCTGTGTGTAAAGATCTGCAATATGGAAAGCTCCTCCGGCAAAAAGGATATCGATCTTGAGGCCCTGCGTCTTGCAGCCCTGCTGCATGATGTGGGTGTTGTGAAAGAGCATCGTGAAGGGGGAGATCATTCGATATACGGGGCACAGATGGCCACTGATTTTTTATTATCTCAGGGCCTTAAAGCTGACCGGGTTGAAAAGATAGCTTCCTGTATCCGCTCCCATCGTTTCAGCAGCGGGATTAAAGCCATTCATATTGAGGGTCAGATCCTGCAGGATGCCGATCGTATCGATGCGCTGGGGGCCATCGGGATATTCCGTGCCATCCTGTCAATGGGGGCTTTGCGCTGTATCAAACATGAGCACGGGATCGAGAAGGCTTCAGCAAAGAATGTGTACTCAGAGGACCCTCTGGACGGTTTCATTGAATATATGGATATGAAGCCGTTTAAGATAATTGACAGGTTGAATACCGATTCTGGAAAAGAGATTGCCAGGGAACGTATGAATATCATGCATCGCTATCTTGAAGAGCTTAAGATTGAAAGGTCACTTATATAATGATATTTGTATATTATATTCGATGCTAATTAAGCATCTCTCATGTATATTTGTTGTATTTGATAGCGGCTAAACAAATTTGATATCAATTAAGTTCATTGAGTTGAAACAAATTTGGATTAAGAACAAATGGAATCATTTAAAGTAAAGGGATATCATGGCTGATATAATTATAAAGAATGCTTACATTCTGACAATGGACCCGGATGCAGGGGATATTACAGATGGTGTTGTGGTTATAGAGGATGGGAAGATAATTTATGCCGGCAGTTGTACCGATGACACCGCAGACACTGTGATCGATGCTAAAGGTGGTGTTGTAATGCCCGGCTTTGTGAACACACATACCCATGCAGGGATGACCCTTTTCAGAGGATATGCGGATGATCTTCCTCTGGAACAGTGGCTGCAGGACAACATCTGGCCCGCGGAAGCACAGCTTGACGCAGAGCATGTTGCTGCCGGTACCACTCTGGCGGTCCTTGAGATGATCAAAGGAGGTACCACCTGTTTTGCAGACATGTATTTCTTTATGGAAGAGGTGGCAAAGGTAGTTGAAATGACGGGGATAAGGGCTGCCCTTTCCTATGGGATGATAGAACTCAGTGACGCAGAGCGTGGTGTGGCCGAGCTTCAGAAAGGAAAGGAGTTCGTTGCTGCCTGGAACAACAAAGCTGATGGCAGGATCACCACGATGTACGGCCCCCATGCACCCAATACCTGTTCCGAGGAGTTCCTCAGGAAGGTCAAGGAACAGGCAGTAAAGGACAATGTAATGATCCACATCCATGTCCTTGAAACAGAGACCGAACTGAACCAGATGAAGGAGAGATACGGTAAATGTTCTGTCAATATGCTCAATGACATCGGTTTCTTTGGGCCTGATGTACTTGCTGCACATTGTATCTGGTTGTCCGAAGGGGATATGAACATTCTGCGTAACAATAATGTGAATATTTCCCATAATCCGGTGAGCAATATGAAACTGGCGTCGGGAATAGCACCCGTAAGCAGCCTGCTGGAACGCGGGGCCAATGTTTGTCTGGGAACGGATGGCTGTGCCTCGAACAATGATCTGGATATGTTTGAAGAGATGAAGTTGTCTGCACTGCTCCAGAAGGTCCACTGCATGGACCCCACTGTCCTTCCTGCAAGGAAGGTCCTGGAAATGGCAACAGTGAACGGGGCCCGGGCCCTGGGGATTAACAGCGGGATGATAAAAGCAGGGTATAATGCTGATATCATTATTGTTGACATGGATAAAGCACACCTGACCCCTCTGTTCGATGTTCCCTCCCATCTGGTATATTCTGCAGGCAGGAGTGATGTCAGGACAAGTATTGTAAATGGCAGGGTCCTTATGGATGATTATAATGTCCTGTGTATGGATGAAGCTAATGTTATAGAAAAAGCAAAAGCGGCATCTGAGGACTTGATGTCTAAGGTACGTTCTGCAGGGCAGTGAAATTGTATAATAAATGTGAAAACTATATGTAAAGCCATATATGAAAATGGCTTTGTTCAGTAAAATGACTTTATATACAAATAGCTTTGTTCAGTAAAATACGGAAAATTATATTTCATGTTTGATGATAATTGGAGAATTACAAATGGATCTTAGTAAAAAAGAGTTGATCAATTCAGGAGATCAGAAGATCGAATGGGTACGGGCCCACATGCCTGTACTGGCTATCATCCGGGATAATTTTGAGAAAGAAAAACCTTTAAAAGGGCACAGGATCGCAATGGCTTTGCATGTTGAAGCAAAGACCGCCGCCCTGGTGGAAACGCTTGCTATCGGAGGGGCTGAGGTGGCCATCTCAGGATGCAATCCGCTCAGTACCCAGGATGATGTGGCAGCTGCTCTGTGTACAAGGGATAATATTAATTGTTATGCAAAATACGATTGTTGCAATGAAGAATATTATGAGGCTCTGGAGAAGGTCCTGGACCTGAAACCGGATATTACCATAGATGATGGGGCCGACCTTATCTTCAAAATGCACACACAGCATCAGGACATGCTGCCTTCTATACTGGGCGGATGTGAGGAGACCACCACAGGTATCCACAGGCTTAAGGCAATGGATCGGGACGGTGCATTAAAGATGCCTGTCATAGCTGTTAATGATGCAATGACCAAATTCCTCTTTGACAACAGATATGGAACCGGGCAGTCTTCCTGGGATGGTATCATGAGGACCACCAACCTTCTTGTTGCCGGAAAGACCGTTGTAATCGGTGGGTATGGCTGGTGTGGCAGGGGAGCCGCAATGAGGGCCTCGGGCCTGGGAGCCGATGTCATTGTTACTGAAGTGGATCCTATACGTGCACTGGAGGCACGTATGGATAGCTATCGTGTAATGCCGATGAAGGAAGCAGCAAAATACGGGGATATATTTGTCACTACCACAGGAAATGTGGGGATCCTTACAAAGGAACATTTCCAGTTGATGAAGGACGGCGTTATTCTGGCAAATTCCGGACATTTCAATGTTGAGATCGATCTGGTGGGCCTTGAGGAGATAGCCAGCTCGGTGAGAACAGCTCGCCGGAACATTAAAGAATACAATGTTAATGGGAACAGGATAAATGTGCTGGCAGACGGAAGACTGGTCAATCTGGCAGCAGGGGACGGTCATCCTGCAGAGGTCATGGATATGAGCTTTGCAAACCAGGCCCAGTGCGTAAGATACATAGCTGAGAACAAGCTTGAGGACGGTGTCCATCCTGTACCCCGGGATCTGGATATATATGTTGCACAACTGAAATTGCAGGCCCTTGGAATTCAGATCGATGAACTTTCTGAACAGCAGCAGCAATACATGAATGGCTGGGAATGCGGGACATAATTGTCCTGTATCTCTATTTTTACCCCGCGTTTGATCGGTTGGTTATGAATGAATGAATGAATGAATGAATGATCGGTTGATAATAATTGGGTGGACGATTGATTGTTTGATTGTTTGATTGTTTGTTTGTTTGTTTGTTTGTTTGTTTTTCAGGAGCGTTGAATTGCAATATGTTGCCGGGTATGTCAGGGCCTTGATATCCTGATCTGTGATGACAGGTGTTTTTGACATTGTTGTGCCGGGGCCCGCATTGAAGGAATGGACTTGTATATGGAGTTGGAGTTGTTTGTGCTGCTTTTAGTGGATATTCAACTCACTTCGTAAAGTCGGGTCATATTCGTATATATAATTATTGAACGAAATATTCATGGGTTTGATTTTTGCTCTATTTGGTCATTGCCTGTCTTTCCATTTGCCACTTATGAACTCTGGCTTCTGTGGAAGATACCGCAATCTATATATACCATTACTGCTTTGTACGTGCGCTGCTCAGGGATGCCATTCATGGCATGAAATCTCACTGGTCAAATGTGGGCTCGTAGCTTAGTCAGGCAGAGCGTCTGGCTTTTAACCAGACGGTCTAGGGTTCAAATCCCTACGAGCCCGCCAGCAAATCATGAATGGCCTTTGCTTGCATGTTCTTATGGAGGAGTGAAGTTGGAAGGAAGCTTGCTTGATCACAATTTTGTCCCTAAACATGAATTAATGGATGAGGATGAATTACGTACTGTTCTGTCACATTATAATGTTGAAAGGGAACAATTGCCCAAACTGAAAGCAACAGATCCTGTTGCAAAGGAGATCGGAGCACTGCCCGGTGATGTTGTTAAGATCACACGTAAAAGTGAGACTGCTGGCGAAGCACTTTATTACAGATATGTAATAGAGTGATATGAGGTCTTTAACTTGAATATTTCTGGAGATCATGGTAATGTGGGCATTTTTGCTCGCACTTTATCCTGCATTGTGTCCCGCGTAGCTTTCTGTTCTAATTGTTTAGTTCATACTTTAACAGCTATGTCTTTTAATTTTGCAGATATGGTCACTTTAAGTCTCCTTGACAGAATAAGTCTCCTTAACAGAATAAGTCTCCTTGACAGAATAAATCTCCTTGGCAAAATCTATATTCTTGACAAAAATTATTTTTCTGCTTATTTGTTCTACCTATGAATTTGTTATTTACTAAAAATTGAAGAGAGGGTGCTATCATCGCATTAGATACAAGCATATTATCCAGGGCCTATTTTTCCAAAGATAAGATCGTGCAACACCATATCAATTCTTACAATAAGTTTCTTGAATATGGTCTCCAGAAGATCATTGATGAACAGGGTCTCATTGAGACCGATCTGGAGGACATCTACGTAAAACTTGGTAAGATCCGGGTTGAAAATCCTGTTGTAAAGGAAGCGGACGGTGCAATTGAGAAATTATATCCCAATGAAGCAAGACTTCGGAACCTGTCCTATTCTGCTCCGCTCTTTCTGGAAATGTCTGTAGTGCAGGGTGAGGATGAACAGGAACCACGTGAGGCCAAGATCGGGCAACTGCCTATCATGATCAAATCCGATATTTGTAACCTTGTGGGGATTACGGATGATGAAATGGTTCGTCACGGGGAAGATCCCCTTGATCCCGGGGGATATTTCATTGTAAATGGTACCGAGCGTGTTGTAATGACACTTGAGGACCTTGCTCCGAACAAGATCCTGGTTGAGTACGGGGAACGTTATGGTGATCCTATTGAAGTTGCCAAGGTATTCTCCCAGAGGCGGGGCTATCGTGCTCTTGTTGTAGTTGAAAGGGGACGCAAATCCCTGCTTGAAGTCTCATTCCCTTCAATATCAGGCCGCCTTAATTTCATTACTATCATGCGTGCTCTTGGAGTTGAAACTGATGAAGACCTTGTAAAGGTTGTCTCATATGACCCGGAGATCATGAAATTCATGTTCGAAAACCTTGAAGAGGCAGAAGTTGACACGGTTGAAGAGGCAATGGAAAAGATCGGGGGCAAGGTTGCTTCCGGTCAGGCCAGGGAATATCAGATAAAACGGGCTAACTATGTCATTGATCGGTATCTGCTTCCCCATCTTGGCAATGAACCGGAAGATCGGGTCGCTAAAGCTCATTTCCTTGGCAGGATGGCAGAGTCATGTTTTGAAATTGCTCTTGGAAGGCGTAATCAGGATGATAAGGATCACTATTCCAATAAAAGGCTCAAACTTACCGGTGATCTTATGGAAGATCTATTCAGAGTTGCATTTAACAGGCTGGCTCGTGACGTCAAATATCAGCTTGAAAGGGCTAATATGAGGAACAGGGAACTCAACGTTTCAACCCTTGTGCGTGCAGATGTGCTCACAGACCGCCTGCAACACCCTCTTGCAACCGGTAATTGGGTTGGTGGAAGAAGCGGTGTGTCTCAGTTGCTTGACCGTACTGATTACATATCCACATTATCTCATCTGCGTCGTGTGATATCTCCTCTGTCAAGGGCTCAGCCCCATTTTGAGGCTCGTGACCTTCACCCGACCCAGTGGGGTCGCCTTTGTCCTTCTGAAACTCCGGAAGGTCCCAATTGTGGTCTGGTGAAGAATTTTGCACAACTTGTTGAACTTTCGACAGGTACTGAAGATGTCGGTTCAATTAAGAATATGTTATATAATTTTGGAGTGGATCCTGCCAAAGTCCATGTATTTGACCCGGTTACATTCGTGGAGGCCGATTCTGCTGTAATTACTGATGAAATTGAGGAACAACATGATGATATCAGTTTGATCGCGGCTCCTGATATAACACCGGCTACTACCTATCAGGAGTTTGGTGATGATGAGCTGGGAAATATTCATGAATCTGAACGAGGGGTGATACTGGATGACTGAGGCCAAAGTATTTTTAAATGGTGAACTTGTGGGGTCGCATGAGAACCCCTCTGAACTTGTAGCTAGGATTCGAAAGCAGCGCAGGTCGGGACAGCTGTCCAGCCAGGTCAATGTGACCCTGTATGAGGACATTAATGAAGTTATTATAAACTCCGATATTGGAAGGGCCCGAAGGCCTCTTGTAGTGGTTGAGGATGGATATCCTATGATAACTGAAGAGCATGTTGAGATGATCTCCAGAGGTGAGCTGACATTCGATGACCTTGTTAATAATGGGTGCGTGGAGTATCTTGATGCTGAAGAGGAGGAAAATGCCTTTGTGGCTTTGTATGAATCAGATCTGATAACTAAGAATAATGAACGATCAACTCATACTCACATGGAGATCGATCCCGCTTTAATGCTCGGGATCTGCACAGGTATGGTACCATATCCGGAGCACAATGCATCCCCGAGGAACACCATGGGTGCTGCTATGATCAAACAGTGTATTGGTGTTTCCACATCCAATATGAAACTAAGGCCTGATACCAGGGCCCATGTCCTTCACTATCCTCAAAAAGCTATGACAAGGACACGTACATGTGATTCCATCCATTTTGATGAACGTCCTGCAGGTCAGAATTTCGTTGTTGCAGTTATGTCCTATGAAGGCCACAATATTGAAGATGCACTGGTATTTAACAAAGGGTCCATTGAAAGGGGACTTGGAAGAAGTCATTTCCTGAGGACCTTTGAAGGTGAGGAACGCAGATACCCCGGAGGGCAGGAAGATAAATTCGAGATACCTGATTCTGAATATCGTGGTGCACGAGGGGCTGAGGCATATGCCAATCTGGATGCAGACGGTCTGGTGAATCCGGAAACTGTGGTAGGTCCAAGTGATGTGCTTATCGGTAAAACAAGTCCCCCCAGATTCCTGGAAGAGCAGTCTGACTTTGGTATAACGATTGAACAGCGCAGAGAAAGTGCCATTACCATGCGTTCCAATGAAAAAGGGATCGTTGATACTGTTATCCTTACTGAATCCATCAATGGGACCAGGCTTGCAAAGGTAAAGATCAGGGATCAGAGAATTCCTGAGATAGGGGACAAATTTGCGTCCAGACACGGACAGAAGGGTGTTATCGGATTGATAGTTCCATATCAGGATATGCCCTTCACCGAGACAGGAACGGTTCCGGACCTTGTGATCAATCCTCATGCGATTCCTTCCCGTATGACCGTTGCCCATGTGCTTGAGATGATCGGTGGAAAGGTGGCCTCAATTGAAGGCCGCAGGATCAATGCTACAGCTTTTTCCGGTGAGAAAGAAGATGACATTCGTGAAGGCATGAAAAAACATGGTTTCTCCCATACCGGTAAAGAGGTATTCTTTGACGGTGTGACAGGCAGAAAGATCCAGGCCGATGTATTCGTCGGAGTGATCCTGTATCAGAAATTGCATCATATGGTAGCATCCAAGATCCATGCCCGTTCCAGAGGTCCTGTGCAGGTCTTAACCCGGCAGCCTACTGAAGGGCGTGCAAGGGAAGGAGGTCTGAGGTTTGGAGAAATGGAAAGGGATGTCCTTATCGGGCATGGTGCGGCAATGACCCTGAAAGAAAGATTACTTGATGAATCGGACCGTGTGGTGGAGCTTGTTTGTGGTCATTGTGGAATGGTGGCGACATTTGACAGGACCCGGAAGGTCCGGTATTGTTCTAACTGTGGTGCAGAGACGGATATCCACCCGGTTGAAATGAGCTATGCATTTAAATTGCTTCTTGATGAAATAAAATCTCTGGGGGTAGCTCCCAGACTTAGACTTGATGATGCAGTGTGAGGCTAATTCATGATGGACGAAACAATTCCCTCTATACCTAAAAGAGTAGGAGCTATTAAATTTGGATTGATATCTCCCAGAGAAGTTCGTAAGATGAGTGTTACATCGATCATTACTGCAGACACTTATGACGATGATGGATATCCTATTGATATGGGTCTTATGGACCTGCGTCTTGGTGTGATCGACCCGGGTCTGAAATGCAAGACCTGTGGAGGACGTGCAGGTGAATGCCCCGGTCATTTTGGTCACATTGAACTTGTGGCTCCCGTGATACATGTGGGTTTCAATAAGACCATAAGGAAAATGCTCCGTTCGGTCTGCTGGAAATGTGGTGCGCTTTTACTGGAAGGACCCAAGAAAACGGATTATCTTGCTCAGCTTGAAAAATATAAGGACATAGGTCACCTGCCGGATGCGGTCATTAATGATGTTTTCAAAGAGGCCCGCAAATCCAAGCAATGTCCTTATTGTAGTGAACAACAGCGTGAGATCAAGTTTGAAAAACCTACCGAGTATATTGAGGATGGTCACAAACTCACTGCTACTGAGATACGCGACAGATTTGAGAACATATCCGATGATGATGTACGTGTAATGGGAATGAACCCTGAAACAGCCAGGCCTGAATGGATGATACTGACCGTATTACCCGTGGCCCCTGTTACTGTAAGGCCATCCATTACTCTTGAGTCAGGGCAGCGTAGTGAAGACGATCTGACCCATAAACTGGTGGATATTATAAGAATAAACCAGCGTTTCCAGGAGAACAGGGATGCGGGAGCTCCTCAGCTTATCATTGAAGATCTCTGGGAACTCTTGCAGTATCATGTCACCACTTATTTTGATAATGAGGTATCAGGTGTCCCGCCGGCAAGACATCGTTCAGGAAGACCTCTTAAGACTCTTACCCAACGTCTGAAAGGTAAGGAAGGCCGTTTCAGAGGCAGTCTTTCCGGTAAGCGTGTTAACTTTTCAGCTCGTACGGTTGTGTCTCCTGATCCCAATCTCAGTATAAATGAGGTGGGGCTGCCAATTGCAATAGCAAAACATATGACCATCCCGGTGAGGGTGATCACCAGAAATCTCGAGTTGATGAGGGAGTATGTCTCCCGCGGAAATTCAGTTCACCCCGGGGCTAATTATGTTATCAGGGATGATGATCGCCGTATTAAGATCACTGAAGTCAATAAAGAAGAACTTATTGAAAAACTTGAGCCCGGATGGATCGTGGAAAGGCAAATGATAGACGGTGACATTGTTCTGTTCAATCGTCAGCCTTCCCTTCACAAAATGAGTATAATGGCTCACCGTGTCAGGATACTTCCGGATAAGACATTCAAATTGAATCCTGCTGTATGTCCGCCATACAACGCTGACTTTGACGGGGATGAAATGAACATGCATGTACTTCAGACTGCAGAGTCAAGGGCGGAGGCCAGCATACTTATGCAGGTTCAGGAAAACATCCTATCTCCGCGTTTTGGAGGTCCTATCATTGGGGGCATACATGATCACATCTCCGGTATGTTCCTGCTTACCAGGAATGAGAACCACATCAGTAAGAACGGTGCACTTGAACTGTTGCGCAAATCTGAGTTGAGTGAATTGCCTGAACCGGCAGGTCATGATGATTCAGGTGAGCCTTACTGGAACGGAAAACAGATATTCAGTCAGATCCTTCCAAAAGGGCTGAATGTTGAGTTCCCTGCAGAGGTGTGTGAAAAGTGTGAGACCTGTAAAAAGGCAGGGTGTGAACACGATGCTTATGTGGTCATTAAAGATGGCGAAATGATCCAGGGTACTATTGATGAGAAGGCCATTGGTGCGTTCAAGGGTCTTGTTCTTGACAAGGTTGTAAAGGAGTTTGGAACATCAAGAGGTGCTCAGTTCGTGGATGATTTCACCCGTCTTGCAATACGGGGTGTCATGCGTACAGGTCTAAGTTTTGGTATAAGTGATGAAGATATTCCAAGAGATGCAAAGAGTCAGATCTCCTCAAGTCTTGCTGAAGCAGAAGATGAAGTTTCCAAACTTATCAGCGCATACGAGAATAAAGAGCTGGAGCCACTCCCGGGCAGGACTCTTGAAGAGACACTTGAAATGAGGATCATGCAAAGACTGGGTAAGGCCAGGGATAATGCAGGTAATATTGCCGGAAATCAGCTGGGTCTTGAGAACTCTGCTGTGATCATGGCAAGATCCGGTGCAAGAGGTTCTATGCTAAATCTTACTCAGATGGCAGCATGTGTGGGTCAGCAGGCGGTTCGTGGTGAAAGGATCAGAAGAGGTTATGCAGGCAGGACCCTGTCTCACTTTGATAAAGGTGACCTTGGTGCTGATGCCCATGGTTTTGTAAAGTCAAGCTATAAGAGCGGGCTAAACCCCACAGAATATTTCTTCCATGCAATAGGAGGTCGTGAAGGTCTTGTGGATACTGCTGTACGTACTTCACAGTCCGGTTACCTTCAGAGGCGTCTTGTGAATGCTCTTCAGGACCTTGAGGTCCAGTATGATGGGTCGGTGCGTGAGACCCGGGGTGTCATTGTTCAATTCAAATATGGGGAAGATGGCATTGATTCCACAAAGAGTGATTACAGTAAGCCTGAGGCGATCCATCGGGTTGTAAGGGCTGTTACCGGCAGGGAGGTTGAATGATGTCCATAAAAGAAGAAACTATAGATTCTATGATAGGAGGCCTTCCTCTTCCAAAAAAGACTCTTCAGACGTTAAGGGAAGATGTGATAAATGCACAGGTGACAAAAAAGAGCTTGAGGAGATCATTGAACGTGTGATGGATGATTATTCCTATGCCTGTGTGGAGCCATGTGAGGCAGTTGGTGTTGTTTCTGCACAATCTATAGGTGAGCCTGGCACACAGATGACCATGCGTACTTTCCACTATGCAGGTGTGGCAGAGATTAACGTAACCCTGGGTCTTCCAAGGTTGATCGAGATCGTGGATGCCCGGAAAACCCCGAGCACACCGATGATGACCGTGGCCCTTGAAAAAGAATATGCAACTGACAGGGACAAGGCCCGTCAGATTGCCTGGAAGATAGAAGCCACACATATTGAGCATCTTGCAGATGTGACCACTGACCTTGCAAACATGCAATTGATCGTAGATCTTAACCAGAAGAACCTCACCCAAAGGGAGATCACGGTAAGTGAGATTGCTGATAAACTTTCTGAAGAGCTGGGTGTTCTGGTTCGTATATCTGAGAACGTGGATAACCAGATCATTGTGACCCCTTCAAGTCCTTCATACAGAGAACTTTTGCAGATCGCAAAGAATATCAATGGTATCACTCTGAAAGGCATTGAAGGTATCAAAAGGGTTGTTATCCGAAAGGATGGGGAGGAGTACACTCTTTATACTGAAGGATCACGTCTTAAGGATGTCCTGGATGTGGACGGGGTTGACATGGCCCGGACCTTTACGAACAACATCGGTGAGATCTATGAAGTGTTTGGTGTTGAAGCAGCTCGTAATTCCATTATCAAAGAAGCGACAGAAACTCTGCGTGAGCAGGGTCTGACAGTTGATATAAGGCACATTATGCTTGTGTCGGATATAATGACCTGTGATGGTGAAGTGAAACAGATCGGGCGTCATGGTATCTCGGGTGAGAAGGCCAGTGTCTTTGCTCGTGCGGCTTTTGAAGTTACTGTAAATCATCTTCTTGATGCCGGGATGCGGGGAGATATGGATGAGCTTAATGGTGTCACTGAAAATATCATCGTGGGCCAGCCAATTAAACTTGGAACAGGGGATGTCCATCTGATCTCAAGGAATCCTCTGGCAGATCAGGATAAGTGATCTGGAAAAGGAATAATAGATTGGTTGGATCAGGTATATACGGGTAAGATCAGATATACTGGAAATAATCAAATCGAATAAATATGTGCATAAGATTAACAATCTGGATTTGAATATTTATTCAGATGATGGTCGGTCAATGACCTGGTCGGCAAAATTCATTTATATTAAAAAGCCGGTCGGTCATGATCATCTATGTATATAATGGATATGCAGCCGGATGGGCGACCAGAAACTAAATATAAGGATTCAGTTATTAGAGTATAATCTCAATAGGCTATTTATTGTGTAGGTTGATGTAAATGGATATTAATATTGATAAAGCATTAATAAAGACTATCAGGACCGGCAATGTCATCATTGGGGCAAACCTTTCCCTTGATGCAGCGAAAAAAAATGAAGCCAAAATGGTAGTACTTGCATCCAATTGTCCTGAGGACATAAAGGAAAAGATCGTGGCTACAGATGTACCTGTCCTTAATTATGATGGAACAGGTGTTGATCTGGGTCCGGCATGTGGAAAACCATTCGCAATTGCTGTTATGGCAATACTTGACGCAGGCGAGTCCGATATATTAGCAATGTCCTGATCAGCAGAAAGTGTCAGGATATATCAGCCATTGAGCTAAACGATCTGGTATATTGCTTTTCAGGGCCAATACTTTATCAGATGTTGCTTTTATCAATATGATGAAGCTTTGGCATGTTAGAAGGGCATGTTTAAGAGGCTCAAAGTGCTGTTGGTGGCATGATGGACGGGCAAATTTCAGGATTAACCAGTTAGGTTTATTAAGAATGCATTCTGTACAGTGCGTACGAGTCCATGTGGATCACGATGATCGGAGTCTTTTCCGGAGTACAGGTGTCAGATCTTAATCAGGTCATTTCCCGATACCAGTATTTCAGTCGGATCCTGTCAATAAACTGTGGGATATTATATGCCATCTTCATAATAAACGATCTTAAAATGCTCAATAATGCAAATATCATAATATAAAATAATAATTGGAAGGAATTATATGCCAAATGGAAAATATGCAGCTCATAGGCTTCAGCAGGTTCGTAAGGAAGCCAGGTGGAAAGATAACAGCTATAGCCGCCGTACCCTCGGTCTTGATGTAAAGTCAGACCCACTGGGAGGTGCCCCTCAGGGCCGTGGAATCGTTCTTGAAAAGGTCGGTGTTGAGGCGAAACAGCCAAACTCAGCCATCCGTAAATGTGTCAGGATACAGCTGATCAAGAACGGACGTCAGGCAACTGCATTCTGTCCGGGGGACGGTGCCATCAATTTCATTGATGAGCACGATGAGGTCACTGTGGAAAGGATCGGTGGCCGGATGGGTGGTGCAATGGGTGATATTCCCGGTGTACGTTTCAAGGTCACTGCAGTCAACAATGTGTGTCTGAATGAGATGGTCATTGGTCGTAAGGAAAAACCAAGGAGATAATTTCATGTATAAATTATTCGGTAAATGGGATCTCGGCGAGGTTGAGGTCAATGATGCAGGTATCAGACGCTATGTGAATCTTGATCCGGTTATTGTGCCTCATACATGTGGCAAGCATGCAAGACAGCAGTTCAACAAGTCCGACCTCAGTATCGTTGAGCGTCTGGTGAACAATGTTATGCGCAATGAGCAGAACACAGGCAAAAAGCAGCTTTCCATGCGTATCGTTGATGAGTCTTTTGACATCATTAGCAAAAAGACAAAGAAAAACCCTGTTCAGGTCCTCGTGGATGCGATTGCCAATGCCGGCCCCAGGGAAGAGGTTGTCAGATTGAAGTACGGTGGTATCTCTGTTCCAAAGGCTGTTGATACCGCTCCTCAAAGACGTGTTGATACTGCATTGCGCTACATCACAATGGGTGCAAATCAGGCATCATTCAAATCAAAGAGATCCGCTGCGGACTGTCTTGCTTCCGAGCTTATTGCGGCTTCAAACCGTGACGCAAAGTGTTTCTCTATCAACAGAAAGGATTCCAAGGAAAGAGTTGCCAGAGCAGCACGTTAATCTTGTAGATATTGATCTAAATTACATTCGATTGTGTAGGTTTTATTATGGGACGAAGGAAAAAAATGGTTGAGCGTGTAACAGCGCTAATGGGCAACCCCGAAATGATCAGGAACATTGGTATTGTTGCACACATTGATCATGGTAAGACAACTCTGTCAGATAATCTTCTTGCAGGTGCGGGGATGATCTCCTCTGAGCTTGCAGGTCGTCAGCTTTTCATGGATTCTGATGAAGAGGAACAGGAAAGAGGAATTACCATTGACTCTGCAAACGTTTCAATGGTCCACTCATATGATGGTAAGGAATATCTCATCAATCTTATCGATACACCCGGTCACGTTGACTTTGGTGGTGATGTGACACGTGCAATGCGTGCTGTGGATGGTGCAGTTGTTGTCATTGATGCCGTTGAAGGTACAATGCCACAGACCGAGACGGTTCTCAGACAGGCCCTTAAAGAGCATGTCAAACCTGTATTGTTCATCAACAAGGTTGACCGTCTGATCAACGAGCTTCAGGTGGACGCACAGGAAATGCAGATCCGTCTGGGTAAACTGATCGATCATGTCAATAAACTTATTAAAGGAATGAATGAAGAGCGTTACCAGGCCGGCTGGAGGGTCGATGCCGCAAATGGTACCGTTGCCTTTGGTTCTGCATTGTATAACTGGGCTATCAGCGTTCCGATGATGAAGAAGACCGGTGTTTCTTTTGGTGAAGTTTTCCAGTACTGCCGTGACGAGGATATGAAAGCCCTTGCTGACAAATGTCCCCTTCATGAAGCAGTTAACGATATGGTTATCCGTTTCCTTCCAAGTCCGATCCAGGCCCAGGATGGCAGGGTTGGTGCCATCTGGCACGGTGACAGGGAATCGGCTATCAGTAAGGCCATGTCTGAAGCAGATCCGGAAGCTGAACTTGCATTCATGGTAACCAACATTTCAATGGACCCCCATGCAGGAGAGGTGTCTACCGGAAGGATATTCAGTGGTTCCCTTAAACGTGGAATGGAAGTGTTCGTATCCGGTGCTGCAAAACCAAACAGGATTCAGCAAGTCGGTGTTTTCATGGGGCCCGAGAGACTGGAAGTGGATATGATCCCTGCAGGGAATATCGCCGCAGTTACAGGTCTTCGGGATGCTATCGTGGGTTCCACGGTCACCACACTTGAAGGGATGGCTCCTTTTGAAAGCATCAGACACGCAAGTGAGCCTGTGGTTACGGTTGCAGTTGAAGCAAAACACATGAAAGATCTTCCAAAGCTTGTCGAGGTATTACGCCAGGTGGCAAAGGAGGATCCAACCCTGAAGGTCACTCTCGATGAGGAGACCGGTGAACATCTCATGGCAGGTATGGGTGAGCTTCACCTTGAAGTGATTGCTCACAGGATCGAGCGTGACAAAGGTGTAGAGATCACAACCACACCACCTATTGTCGTCTACCGTGAAACAATTGCAGCTGCAGCAGGTCCGGTTGAAGGTAAATCCCCTAACAGGCACAACCGCTTCTATGTTGTCGTCGAACCTCTGGAACAGGCTGTTGTTGATCTTATCCGTGAAGGCGAGATCTCTATGAACCTGCCGGAACTTGAGAGAAGGGAGAAACTGATCGCAGCAGGTCTGGACAAGGACGAGGCCAAGAAGATCGTGGATATCTATGAGAGCAATGCTTACTTCGATATGACAAAAGGTATCCAGCACCTGAATGAAACCATGGAACTGATCCTTGAAGGTTTCGTTGAGGTCATGAAAGGCGGTCCCCTTTCAAAGGAACCATGCATGGGTGTAAAGGTGAAGCTGATGGATGCAAAACTTCACGAGGATGCTGTTCACAGAGGTCCTGCTCAGGTGATCCCTGCTTCAAGGCAGGCCATACAGGCAGCAATGCTTATGGCAGAAGACACCCTGCTTGAACCATATCAGAAGGTCTTCATCCAGGTGCCTCAGGAACAGATGGGCGGTGCAACCAAAGAGATCCAGGGACGTCGTGGTATCATTCACAACATGACCTCCGA
The DNA here is from genome assembly GCA_963676195.2 of Methanosarcinaceae archaeon. Taxonomy (GTDB): domain Archaea; phylum Halobacteriota; class Methanosarcinia; order Methanosarcinales; family Methanosarcinaceae; genus CAXXJW01. The sequence goes on from CAXXJW010000001.1 coordinate 171,751, forward strand.
AGGTGACACAACCATTATTGAGTCCAGGGCCCCTGTTTCCGAATTATTCGGATTTGCAGGCGATATCAGGTCTGCAACTGAAGGCCGCGCCATGTGGAGCACTGAATTTGCAGGTTTTGAGACACTGCCAACCAATATGGTCAACGAGATCGTCACAGGTATCCGCCAGCGTAAAGGTCTGAAAGCAGAGATGCCAAAAGCCTCAGACTTTATGAGCATGTAAGATGGTTCATTCCATCTTTTTGCTTTAGGACAGTCTGACCGCTGGAAAGGTTTAAAAGTAGGAACAACAATTATGGTCAAAATTGTAAATTACAAATATTACATAAATCAAATTTAAGGAGAATCTAGTAATGGCTGAAAAACCACACATGAATTTAGCAGTTATTGGTCACATTGACCACGGTAAATCCACTCTTGTGGGAAGGTTAATGTTCGAAACCGGCGCTGTCCCGGCACATATCATTGAGAAATTCAGGGCAGAGGCAAAAGAGAAAGGTAAAGAGTCTTTTGCATTTGCATGGGTCATGGACTCCCTGAAAGAAGAGCGTGAGAGAGGTATCACCATTGATATCGCTCACAAGAGGTTCGACACTGACAAGTTCTACTTCACCATTGTGGACTGTCCGGGTCACAGAGACTTCGTCAAGAACATGATCACAGGTGCATCTCAGGCCGATGCCGCAATCCTTGTGGTTGCAGCTCCTGATGGTGTCATGGATCAGACAAAGGAACACGTTTTCCTGTCCAGGACCCTTGGTATCAACCAGCTGATCATCGCTGTCAACAAGATGGATGCAGCAGATTACAGTGAAGATAGATACAACAAGGTCAAAGAAGAAGTATCCCAGCTTCTCGGTATGGTCGGTTTCAAGGCTTCCGAGATCCCATTCATCCCAACCTCTGCTTTTGAGGGCGACAACATGAAAGAGAGCAGCAGCAACACCCCATGGTACAATGGTCCATCCATCCTTGAGGCACTCAACGCTCTTAAATCCCCTGAAAAACCAGACACTCTTCCACTGCGTATCCCTGTACAGGATGCATACACCATCTCCGGTATCGGAACCGTGCCTGTAGGCAGGGTCGAGACCGGTGTGATGAAGAAAGGCCAGAAGGTCACTTTCATGCCAAGCGGTGCAACTGGTGAGGTTAAATCCATTGAGATGCACCATGAAGAGATCCCTGAAGCAACACCCGGTGACAACATCGGCTGGAATGTCAGGGGTATCGGTAAGAACGATGTCAGAAGAGGAGATGTATGTGGCCCTGCAGACAAGCCACCATCGGTAGCTGATGAGTTCGTAGGTCAGATCGTAGTGCTTCAGCACCCATCTGCTATCACTGTTGGATATACTCCTGTGTTCCACTGCCACACCACCCAGACAGCATGTACCCTTCTTTCCCTTGACAAGAAACTTGATCCTAAGTCCGGTCAGGTCAAGGAAGAGAACCCAACCTTCATCAAGGCTGGAGATGCAGCAATTGTCACTATTAAGCCAACCAGGCCAATGTGCATTGAACCTGTAAAAGAGATTCCACAGCTTGGAAGGTTTGCTATCCGTGATATGGGTATGACCATCGCTGCTGGAATGTGCATTAGTGTAAAGCAGAAATAAATGAGTGTTTAAATAAACACTCCTTCTTTTTTTGGAGAAATTCATGGCACAGAAAGCAAGAATACGATTATCAGGCATAAGTCCTGTGGATCTTGATGGTGTTTGCAACCAGGTAAAATCCATAGCAGATAGAACCGGGGTGAGCATCTCAGGTCCTGTACCTCTTCCAACCAAAAAACTGGTTGTTCCTGTAAGGAAGAGCCCAAGTGGGGACGGTACTGCATCATGGGACCATTGGGAGATGCGTGTTCATAAGAGATTGATAGACATTGCAGCAGATGAGCGTGCCCTCAGGCAGCTTATGAGAATTCAGGTCCCAAAGGACATCAACATTGAGATCGTATTGCAGAATTAATACGGTCTTAGAATATCGTTTTTAATATTAATTACAGATGATCTTATCTGTAATTCATTTTTTTTAAACCCCTTACTGCAGGATGTAATTATGTTTGTAGGTTCCTTCTTTCTTGAGAGGAATTGAAGATGTTAACATGTGTACATTGGTTTTGATCTGAAGAGCTGGTGGTTATATATGAACATACGAAAGGCCAATGAAAATGATTTTGGATCTATATGGCCAATTTTCCATGAAATTGTGTCCGAGGGCAAGACCTATAGTTATCCGGTGGACACAACAAAAGAGGAAGCTCATAATATCTGGATGGACATGCCTGTAGAAACCTATGTGATTGAAGCAGAAGGCAGGATCCTGGGTACATATTATATTAAATCAAATCAGACAGGTGCAGGCAGTCATGTATGCAATTGCGGTTATATGGTTGCATCACATGCAAGGGGAATGGGTCTGGCATCTCAGATGTGCCTGCATTCTCAAAAGAGGGCTCAATTAATAGGGTATAAAGCTATTCAGTTTAACTTTGTCTTTTCATCAAATACCGTTGCGATCAGGCTGTGGCAAAAAATGGGTTTTGATATAGTTGGTCGTCTTCCACGGGCCTGCAACCATCCTGAAGAAGGATATATTGATGCTCTGGTCATGTATAAGTGGCTTGAGGATTGACTGTCCTGTCCTATTGTGACAGAATCTATGTAAAAGCAAAGGTGTCAATTCCATCGGTAAATAACATTCAAAAGGGAATTGTTTAATTAAATCTGGTAATTTCAAAAGAAGCTGCAATATGTAAGTGATTTAAAACAAGTCAGTATATAGAATTCAATAAAAAATGATAAAAAAAAGATTGTGATCGTTTTGATCACAATGCATCTTCATCTTCTTCGCCGGTGCGGATGCGAATCACTTTTTCGACCGGGTAGATGAATATCTTTCCATCCCCTATGGATCCGGTGCTTGCGTTCTCGACAATTGTGTCTACTGCTTCCTGAAGTTTATTTTCTGGAAGGATGATCTCCAGTTTTATTTTTGGTAGCAGATCCACACAGTATTTTCTACCTCTCCATTGCTGGGAGATCCCTCTTTGTTTTCCACGGCCCTTAACTTCTGTTACGGTCAGGCTGTCAAATCCTTTATTTTCCAGAGCTGCTTTTACAGCATTTAACTGGGTGGTCCTTATTATTGCTTCGATTTTTTTCATTTATACCACCTTACTTGTCCAGGAGGAATTCCGGATATGCTCTGACTCCGTGTTCCATAATATCAAGGCCCATGATCTCTTCTTCTTCACTGACTCTCAGGCCGATGACAAGATCAATTGCTTTGAATATAATGAATGATATTACTGTGGCCCACACAATGCTGAGGACCATGCCTGCAACCTGTATGAGGAACTGGTTAATTTCTCCATAGATCAGTCCTGCTCCTGCAGCAGCATAGGCTGCATCGGCAAGTATTCCATTTCCCATTCCGACGGAAAATATACCTACGGACAATAATCCCCAGCTACCACAATATCCATGTACTGCAATGGCACCAACCGGATCATCCAGCTTCAACCTGTTTTCGTTGATCATGACTCCTGCATATACAACCATTCCTGCAATTATTCCTATAACTATCGCTGCCCAGTTCTCAACACTTCCACAGGAAGCTGTGATCGCAACCAGGCCTCCAAGCAGTCCGTTGGCTGTGAGTGAGGGGTCAGGTGTACCTGTCTTCACCCAGCTAATGAGCATCACTGCAATGGCTCCTGCAGCAGCAGACAGGAATGTATTTACGACTACAAGGTTCATATATCCATCCATTGCATCCAGTGTACTTCCTGCATTAAATCCTATCCATCCAAATGTCAGGAGGAAGGTTCCAATGAAGGCATAGGTCAGGTTGTGACCAGGAATAGCAGTGGGTATCCCGTTTTTGAACTTTCCATATCTTGCTCCGACCAGCATTACTCCGATAAGGGCAGAATATCCTCCAATGGAGTGAACCACACCTGATCCGGCGAAATCGTGGAAACTGGCTCCCAGTGCTTTAACAAGGAAACTTTCAGATCCGGTAAGAAGGGCCAGGTCTGCACCACTCCATACCCAGTGTCCATAGACCGGGTAGATAAGTCCGACCATTAGCATGCAATAGACCAGGTAGGCTTTGAAATTAGTGCGTTCTGCCATTGAACCGGAAACTATCGTAGCACCGGTGGCTGCAAATACCATCTGGAAGAACCAGCTGTTCCATAATGCATTGTCAGCTCCTTTTAAAAAGAACTGATCAATGCCAATGAGACCAAATGCATCTGAACCATACATGATGCCCCATCCGACGGCCCAGTAAACCAGTACTCCCAGGGAAATGGTCATGAAGTTCTTCATTAATATGTTGGCAGTGTTCTTTGTCCTTGTCAGGCCTACTTCTACCAGTGAGAACCCTGCATGCATAAGAAATACCAGTGCCCCTGATATAAGTAACCAGATAAATGTAAGGGCTATTTCAATGTTTTCAATTCTGTTTTGGTTATCTTCTACTGTCATGGCTGATGCAGATGGTGCGAGCAGTAGCAAGATAAGACCGGATAGCAGTAAGAACTGCCAGGTCGTTCGATATATACTGTGTTTTTCTTTCATACCAATTGTCCCTATGATTTTTAGTAGGAATACGGATTCTACTTTCCTACTTTTAATATTTAAAGTTTACGTGTAACTAATTTAATAAATGACAACTGTCTCTAAAAAAAGCATTTTATTTTGCACTTTTAGATATAAGTATTTCTTATTCTAATAATATATTGCAGTCAATTGCTTAATGGTCGGGTGGACATACTATTTGAAATAGGGCATTTGTAAAGTTTAAAAAGATAGTATGGACTCTATGACTAAAATTCTGTAAAATAATGCAATATTCTCTATTTACCATGAAAGTACCTGCACTTTCATTATTTGAGGCTGATATTCAGAGAATATCATGTCTGTTTTTATTGTGAACAAAGAAGCAGGAAAACTTTCAAAATGAATATATTTCTTTGAATAATAAATGCATTCCCTTGCGTAAGAGTCACATGGGTTAAATATACAAATTACGGGGGTCGGTTTTAAATGGCAGGTGTATCTTCACACAGGTGCCTTTCCCCGGTTCACTTTCTATTTCAATACTGCCCTCGTGCATTTCGATGTATCTCTTGACAAGGGCCAGACCTATTCCTGTACCACCATAATTTCGTCTGGTGGATGAATCAACCTGAACAAATGGGTCAAATATCCTATCCATTTCTTCATTGGAAATGCCAATACCATCATCTGATATGGTAATTTTTACAAAATTGTCCGTTCTTACTGCGGAAATATTAATGTGGCCCTGCTTCTGCGTGAATTTGATAGAATTGTCGATTATCTGGTATAGGGATTGTTCGAGTTTGTCTTTGTCGGCATTGATAAATTGCATCCGGGTGTCGATCTCTGTGAGGATGTTTATCCCCTTGCTGGATGCAGTATTTTCAAGTCTTTTTAGTACGGAGTTCAAAAGGTTAGGGAAAAGCAGCTCTGATCTTTTGAGGGTCATGTCTCCTGATTCTATTTTGGAGAGGTCAAGGATTGAGTTTATGATCGTAAGGAGGTGTTTTCCACTCAGGAAAACATTATTTAAATATTTAATCTGTTTGTCTGTCAGGTTTTTAGAGTCTTTAGATAGTATGACTTCGGAAAATCCTATTACCGAATTTAATGGTGTGCGAAGTTCATGGCTCATATTTGTCAGAAACTCACTTTTGGTACGGTTTGCATCCTCGGCCAGTATCTTTGCTTTCAAAAGTGCTTCTTCGGCAATCTTTCGCCTGGTAATATCTTTTCCTGCCAGCAGATAACCTTCTACCTGATTATTATTTACAATAGGGGTGAAGGACCAGGAACAAACCTTCTCATCCAGATTATGGGTGATAACGGGATATTCAAACATCATCTGTTCGTTTTTATATGTTGACCTCTGACCTTTGCACTTGCCAAGCTGGAAGGCCACTTCATGCTGGCAAAATTCCGGAAAGATCATAAATATTTTGTTTCCGAGTAATTCATTTTCTTCATATTCCAGTATTGAGCAGGCCATTTTATTGGCAAGTGTTACGGTATTTTCTTTGTCGATTGCAATGATCATAACTCCTGCAATATCAAGATAGGTGTGAGCCATCTCTTTTTCCCTTTTAAGTTCAAATTCTACCTGTTTAAGCTTTTCAATGTTTACCATTATTCCGTTAAGGCCTACGATCTTTCCATTTTTTATAATTCCTCTGGAAGAGGTATGGACATATATGTGGTTTCCATCTTTTGAGATTATACGGAACATAAATGGGTGATGTATACCTTTCAATGTAAGGTCTATCTCTTCGAGAAGGCCAGTAAGGTCATCCGGATGAACATAATTCATAAAAGGAGTGCCCAGTACTTCTTCAGGCTCATAGCCTGTTATGTTGTAAATGGAGGGACTGATGTATGTAAAATTTCCCTTAAGATCAACGCTAAAAAGGACGTCATTTAAGTTTTCAATGTGAGAATCTATAAACTCTTTGAGCTCACGTATCTTTTCTTTGCCTGCTTCCAGTTCAACTCTCATTTCCATGTTTTGTTTATGTATATTTTCATATCCGGATTGAATATTTTCTTTGGACAGAGGGATCACCTGGATACATGGTGCGATTAATAGTATCCATCAAATAATATTTATTATTATATATAAAAGATTCTGTTATATTTAAATGGGGGTGGATACATTCTATCATGCCGCATGCCATGAGTTTTAAAATAAATATTTTTGCTTTATTTCCTTAGGGTATTATTCTGGAAAGCGTATGGGTAGGTACACAAAAATGTTGTCAACTGGATAATGTTGTTAATTTCAAAAGTTTATGATTGACCAATGTTGTTAATTTCAAAAGTTGATAACTGAACAATGTTGTTAATTTCAAAAGTTTGTAACTGAACAATGTTGGTAATTACAAAGGTTGGTAACAAAGGTTGGTAACTGAAAAAATAAGTAACTGAAACCATAGATTAATATATGGTCCCTTCAATTAAGGACTTCTAGCTACCATTCAGGGCCTGTAGTGTAGTGGATATCACTTTAGCCTCCGGAGCTTAGAACCCGGGTTCGATTCCCGGCAGGCCCGTACTAAATTTGAGCACTCTGGACATTTTTGGACAGGTTTATACTCTGGATATCTTTTTTGTTTTAAACATGTGGCAAGGGCCCCCTGAAGTTGAGAGTTCTGGATGTTTTTAATGCTTTGAATTTTCAGGAAGGTTATCTTAGAACTTTAATGCATCTTTTGGACAGGCTTCTACACATTTGCCGCATTTTATACAGTCCGGATTGTTCCCTATGTCACGTACTGTCAGTTGCATGGGGCAGACTTTTTCACAGAGTTTGCAGTCGATGCATTTATCTTTGTCCATTTTGAGCTGGTATTTATCTCCACCTATCCAGCGTTGCAGAGTTCCCATAGGGCAGACAGTACACCAGGCTCTGGAACTATAACTGGCTCCCATGAATACACCAAGTATGGTTGTGACAAGACACATGGATGCCAGGACGGTTCCGATCTGTTCAAAGGCATTCTGGTTCATCAGGGCATTGAATACTCTGTATCCCATAAGCCCCATCAGCATAATTACAACAGGGACACGAACCCAGAAGCTTGAAAGTATCTTCGGTATATTTCTTTTGCGTGATATATGAGTTACTTTAAAATCAAAAAGACTTCCTCTGGGGCATAGATTTCCACAGAACCAGCGGCCTCTATAGATGCTGGTTGCAAAGAGGGTCAACATGACAAGGACCATAAAATATCCCAGGGCCGGATACCAGAGGCCTCCAATGGATACCGTAAGAACGAAGATCCAGAGATAGGGAGTTACTTTTAGCATTTACCATTCCTCCAGTTCATTTTCAACTTTTTTAACCCAGGTGTTTACAATATTCATAATAAGTTTCTTTATCTCTTCTTTATCTTTGATGCGGTAAATAAAAGAATAACCGCCACCATCAAGGTTTGTTTGCGATTTGATGAGCACTCCTTTTTCGTGGAGTTTTTTAACAGACCTTTGCACGGTGGACAGGTCGAGGTCTGTTTCTGATGCAATGATATCTGTGTTGTTCCATTGCTCATTTTTGAGTATATTGTATTCAAGTATCTTCATATCTGCTCTGGTGAGGTTGAGAGCACATTTGATCACATCATTGATCCTGAATTCCTTACATGCAAAGTCTATCATTTTTATACCTCTGATTCGTATCAGTACTGTAAATATATGGCAGTGTTATATATAACTGTTTAAGTCCTGTTCTTTGTTTGATGAAATAGAAGTACTGTTATTAAACGCATGAAAATAAGGTATTTATGTTATACATAATATTATTTCTATTTATTTGATATAATTCATTATGTTTAATTGTATCATAAAATATATAAATGTTCCAGATAGTAATCTCTTTGGAGGTATGATATGTTGGAATTTACCAGAGTAGTTAAAACTTTAGCCTTATTGCTACTTATGGCAGCGATCACAAACAATGCTGCAGCCATAGTAGCCGGACCGATCACGGATGTAGATGCACAGGGCCCATATACCATTGATCAGGGGGACGATATAACCCTTGAAGGGAGTGTATCAATCAGTGCAATGCCTGAGGAATGGGAAACAATAATAAATGCGAATGATCCCGATGCTCCTCTTTATTATTCTATGTATTTCCACTGGGATCTGGATTCCAACCCGGCCGATTATGAGGCGGGTTATTTTTTCACAGGTGGATATGAAGCAGGTACCATCAATTCTTCTCCATTTGAGGTCTACTGTGACGATATGCTGACCGACTATTATGCAAACAAATCTGTTGGTACATATCCTGCAACACTTTATGTTGATGTTGAGATCTATGGTGGAAATGAATCTGAAGGTATCTGGATAGAATATTATCCGCAGCTTTTAAACGACTCCACCGAGGTAACAGTGGCTGCTGCCGTTTCTCCTCTTGTGGCTGATGCAGGTGGTCCTTACCAGGGTCAGACAGGAGAACCCATAACCTTTGATGGTTCAGGCAGTTATGATTCCAGGACTCTGCTGGTGGCTGCAGGTCCAAATAGCATTCAAATTCCTGCTCAGGCTCCTGGAATTGCTACATATGAGTGGGATTTTGAGAGCGATGGGGTCTATGATGCTGTCGGTGAGACCGTAAACCACACATTTGGCACGGCCGGAATGTATCAAGTTACTCTGAAAGTGACCAGTAATGATGGTTACAATGCAACGGATACAACAGCTGTAGAGATATTAAATAACAGCCAGATCCCTGAATTCCCTTCCCTTGCTATCCCCATGGTAGCTCTTATTGGTCTGGCACTGTTCTTCCGGCGCAGGGAAGAGTGACAATAGTCACTGATAGCAACAGTTACTGAAATATGTTTGCCTGCATCGTTTGCAGGGACATATTTTCAGTTCTTCTTTTTTCTTTCATATTTTTTTATTTGTGTGTATTATTCATGCAAAATGCCATATATTATGGCTGTATTTCTAACTCAGCAATTATGGATTGATGCCTTAAGGGATAATCAGTCAACTATAATTATGGATTATAATTTTACAGAAGCAGGAGATCATCATGAGCACGAGTGAATATATGCTTGGGAACGTGGCTATTGCACGAGGTATAGTGGAAGGTGGTGGACGTGTCATTTCCGGATATCCGGGAACGCCATCTTCAGAGATCGTGGATACGCTGGGTGCGATGAAAGAAAGGGATTTTTATGTGGAATGGTCCGTGAATGAAAAGGTGGCAATGGAAGTTGCGGCCGGTGCGGCCATGTCCGGTGTTCGCTCGGTGGTCACCATGAAACATGTGGGTCTGAATGTTGCCGCAGATCCTCTTATGACACTTGCCTATATGGGTGTGAAAGGGGGTATGGTGATCATTGTTGCTGACGATCCCGGTTGCCATTCATCCCAGAATGAACAGGATAGCCGCAGATATTCCCAGTTCTCATTGGTGCCATGTCTTGATCCTTCCACTCCCCAGGAAGCTAAGGATATGATCCCCTATGCATTTGAGCTATCTGAGAAATTTGAGATCCCGGTCATATTCAGGCCTACTACAAGGATCTCTCATGGTAAATCAGATATTGAGCTGGGCCCGGTAAACACCGATCATCCTGAAGGTTCTTTTGAAAAGAACCCCTCACGCTGGGTGATGGTGCCTGCTAATGCAAGGGTAAGACATCCCCATCTGCTTAATATCCAGGAAGGGATAAAGCAGGAGCTTGAAGCATCCGGGTGGAATGAACTTGATCTATGTGAAGGGGCTCAGATAGGTGTCATTGGTGCCGGAGTTTCATCGGTCTATGCAAAAGAAGCAATAGAAGAACTGGGTTTTGAAGCTTCTTTCTTAAAGATCGGGGCCTATCCTGTTCCTGCAGGACTTGTTAAGCAATTGTTTGATAATGTGGGGAAGGTCCTTGTCATTGAAGAAGGAGAGCCTTTTGTAGAGGAGATGTGTAAGGTCATAGCCAATGATACCGGTTCAGAGGTAAAGATCTGTGGCAAAGCAGACGGTCTGGTTCCAAAAGTGGGAGAACTGAATGTTGATCTGTGTAAAAATGCAATCTCTCTGACTGCCGGATTGGACAGTAATGTAGTTGATATGTCTGTTGACACTGATATTGAACTACCACCCCGGCCTCCTGCCATGTGTCCGGGTTGTTCTCACAGATCCGCATATTATGCAATGAAAAAAGTATTCGGTAAGGATGCTATCTATCCCGGTGATATCGGATGTTATACATTGGGGATACAGAACGGTACTGTGGATACTACATTATGTATGGGTGGCAGTATCACCGTGGCTTCAGGGATATACAATTCCGGAGAAAAGAGGCCTATATGCTGTTCCATAGGGGATTCCACCTTTTTCCATACGGGCATGAACGGGTTATTGAATGCCGTCTATAACAGGTCAAATATCACTGTAACTATCCTGGATAACCGTATCACTGCAATGACCGGTCATCAGGTAAACCCGGGTATGGGGCTGACGGTGACCGGAGAACCGACGGTACAGATAGATCTGGAGTCTGTTTGCAGGGGCCTTGGTGCTGAATTTGTTGAAGTTGTGGATCCATATGATCTGGAGGCAACTCTGGATGTGTTTAAAAGGGCCAAAGAGTTCGAAGGCACTTCAGTAGTGATAGCAAAACAACCCTGTGTGATCCATGCACGCAGGTCCGGTGTCAGAAGAAAGCCCTTTGTAGTGGATGCCGACAAATGTACGGGATGTAAACAGTGTGTAAAACTGGGTTGTCCTGCTATTGAATTTGATAGTGAGTCTAAAGTTTCCCATATAAATCAGATGTGTACGGGCTGTGGCCTTTGTTTCCAGGTATGTAAATTTGGTGCGATCAGGGAGGTGGAATAATGAGTGATAAAGTCTCTGATTTTGATCTTGTGATATCCGGTGTTGGAGGGCAGGGTACCATCCTTGCTTCAGACATCATAGGCAGGTCTGCAGTTTTGAAAGGATTGAACGTACGTGCAGCAGAAACCCATGGAATGGCCCAGCGGGGTGGTTCGGTGGTAAATCATGTACGCATAGGATGTGCTCTTGGATCAATGATCCCTCTGCATGGAGCAGATTGCCTGCTTGCACTGGAACCAGCAGAAGCGCTCAGATATATTGATCAGCTCTGTGATGATGGTGTAGTGATCATGAACACTTCTCCTGTCCATCCTGTGACAGTGACTTCAGGGGATATGGATTATCCGGACGTTGACTTAATTGTTGAGACCCTGAAGCGTGACCATAAGGTCATTGCCTTTGATGCTGTTAAGATCGCCACCCGGGCAGGCAGTCGGCAGGCAGCTAATGTGGTGATGGTCGGGGCCGCTTCCAGATATCTTCCACTGGACGTAGAAACAATGCTGGATTGTGTAAAAAAGATGGTTCCACCAAAGACCATTGATATCAATGTGAAAGCATTTGAAATGGGAAGATCTATGGTTGATCTGTGATCAGGTTTGAAATCATTAAAGCAGATAACTCCTTGCGTAAGTGAGGAGTAATTCACTTTTTATAAAAAGGAGAGAAGGTGATCTCATTCATTGTCTTCTGATGGATTGTCTTCTGATGGATTGTCTTCTGATGGATTGTCTTCTGATGGATTGTCTTCTGATGGATTGTCTTCTGATGGATTGTCTTCTGATGGATTGTCTTCTGATGGATTGTCTTCTGATGGATTGTCTTCTGATGGATTGTCTTCTGATGGATTATCTTCTGATGGGATATTCATTTGTTCTCCTCATTTATTTTCTTTTTAGACCAATCTTTAAAATCTTCCAGGAAGCAATTCCATGTACTCTATAAAAAATCCGGATATTGATCTTGACCATACACTTGACTGTGGCCAGGTGTTCAGATGGTCGAAAAATGAGGACTGGTGGACAGGGGTTGTCAGGGGCCACGTTGTCAGAATAAAACAGGAGACATCAGATGGTTCATTGTGTGTGGACTCTGATATTGAGAAGGAGCTGTTATACAGTTATTTCCGGCTGGATGATGATCTTCAGTCCATTCTTGATGAGGTTAACCTGGATCCATATATTAATGAAGCGATCCAGAATTACTATGGCCTGAGGTTGATCAGGCAGGAACCCTGGGAATGTTTTATCTCCTATATGCTTGCCACTGCTTCCAATATTCCAAGGATCCAGAAGAACATCTCTATGTTGTCCGGTATTCTTGGTGAAGAGATCCTGCCCGGGTACTACAGTTTTCCATCTGCTTCCTCCCTTGCCGGTGCAACATGTGATCAACTGTGTGATTGTAAGATGGGCTTTCGCACCTCACGTATCATAAAGGCTGCCGGGGCCGTGGCTTGCGGAGATATTATTCTGGAAGGGTTATTTGAGCTTGATTATGAAAGTGCAAAAAAGGAACTTATGAGGATCGATGGCATCGGGGAGAAAGTTGCGGATTGCATCCTTATCTTTTCCCTGGATAAAATGGAAGCTTTTCCTGTGGATACTCATGTGGAAAAGCTTGTAAGATATTATTATGGAGAGGACCGGTTCTTTAATAGCAAGGTTACAAAAAGTAAGATTGGTCCCTGGGGCAGGTATTATTTTGGAAGATATTGCGGATATGCCCAGCAATATCTTTTCCACCATAAACGTATGGAAGGTTTAATGGAACCAACGGTTAAGAAATCTCTTTAATTGTTCATCATCATTTCTGTATACTTCTTCATTCAGATATATGTCATATCCCTGTTTGATCTGCTGTGAAATATGTTTCCCGAGGGAACAGCATGAGAGCTCATTATTGAGCAGGTCAGCTATTGTTTTATATTTTCTTTCTATCTCCACCATATAGAAACCGTTTTTGATGGTGATGGGATTATTTCTTTCGTTTGATCTATATTTTAAAAGGAATTTTTCAGCATGGCTGCGAACCCATACCGGTGGGCCCTGATGTATCTTTATGTTCGGAAGGGTGGAAGATGAGAGTTCGATCAGTATGTAGGCCTTTGCGTTTTTCTCTGATGCATGAGTACCGGTCTTAATGACTACGAAATCATGCTTTTCGATCATCTTTCTTATTGATTGTTCCATCTTATAGAACTGGGGATAGAATATATCTTCCACTATTTCGGGGATGTCAAAAGCCAGGGATACAGGGCAGGTACCATGCTCTTTAATTCTTTGTACAAATATATCACGTTCAAGGGGTTGGATTTCCAGGGGAAAGAACATTTTCTCATCGGACCCCTGAAGATGTTTCCTTGAAAGATGGATGAACTCACAGAATCTGTCAAGTGTTAATGCTGCAGCAACATTCCTTTTTGGGTCGGTGGGATCAATGACTACAAGAGGTTCTTCAAAATCCATTCCACTATGATTTTTGATGTCAATGATAAGTCCTGGTTTCCAGTCAGCTGCTGCTTCAAGGACTTTTTCAAATCCACCATATTTAATGGTGATTAATTCCGTCAGATATCCGGAAAAGCCCCCGGTCTTTAATTCTGAGCCGTAAACTCCCCCTCCTTTCATGAACTGCTTTAACAGGAGGACGTCATCCTGGAGGCCGTTTATATGAGCCTTTATAAATTCATTATGGAAGGGCGTCCTGTCCACTGCAGAGATGATCTGTGATGCATCGGGGACGTTATAACAGGGGACCAGGTCTACATTAAAACCTTTGTAGACCATTTTTACATAAGGGTGTTCTGCATAATGTTCGTCCCACTTTTCTGCTTCTGTTGCCACTTCTCTTCCCACTGAAAGGCCCAGCTCTTCAAGCTCTTCTCTTTTTGTCTCTGTTGGAAAGGATATGAATATATCCAGATCATGTGATCCTGTAAGCCAGGTACCCCTTGCTGCAGATCCGACCATCTTTATATTTACATTTTCCAGTCCTTTATCTTTCAGTATGATTTCGATCCTGTCTATGATCTCTGAAGCAACCCCTCTCATTCTTTTGTATTCGTCATCAGATGGCTTTATTTTTGACAGGACCCTTTCTTTTAGTTCATGCATATCCTTCTCTCATTTAGTTATTATAATAATTTTCTAATCGGCCTGTACTATTTAAAGATATTATCTGAAAATATTTTAATTAATATTAGTTATCCCACAAAATCGGTTCATGTTGCCATTACAGCTGGTCATTTGAAGTGCCCCTCTATTATCAGGAAATGTTTATATAGATTGTGAATAACCTGAGTGTTAAATATATTTTTGCAGCAGTTCTCATAAATAAAACATGATCCAATCCATTAATGGATAGGCATATTAACTAACAAACCTATTATTGATAGACTGAAATTCACAAACCTGGTAAATCACAAACATGTGTCTAAGATTCTACTTAACACTAAAGAATATGGACCCTTAATATGTACGGTATAAAACCCCTCAAAATATTAATATTATTTTTTGTTATGGTATGTATCAGTTTAACTTCTTTGCCCTGTGTGGCATTTGATGTATCTCCCCTGCATCCTGAAGTCGGAGATGTGTTAACCATCAGTGGTACAACTACTCCGGATAGTTCGGTTTCTGCAAAGGTCAGTTTTGTTAATGAAATTCCTGTGTCCGGTGGGAGTTACAATTATCGTATTAATGATGTAAAGATTCCGTCAGGTCCCAATTCCTTTACTGTAAAGGCAGAAGGTGTCAAAGACCTTGAGATCAAGGTTAAATCTATTTATACTCTGGGGTTATGGGTTTCTGCAGGTTCCAGGAGTACATCCAATGGGGAGGCCAGTATCTCTGCTTCCGGGGTTCCTTCAGGAACATATTCTATCCTGATACTTGGTGATTCAGTGGACAGTAATGATGTAAAGGTCACGGTGACCGCATCAAGTACTATCGATGCGGATGGTAATGGTTTCTATATTTATACTTATTCAACCGATTCCATGCCTCGCGGTGATTTCAGATTAACTGTTGATGGGGAGACTAAAGTAATAGGCCTTGGTACCTATGCGGATCAAAGCAGTGGTGGCAGCTCAGGAGGGGGTGCATCAGGTGCTTCCGGGCAGAGCCCGGATTCATTTGAAGGCAATGTGATATTGGTGGAAGGTTTCAGTCCAAACATTGTCCGGGGCCTCCCGGTGAAGCTGGAAATATCAGATCCCGAAAGTCCCATAAGATCATTGAATCTTACCTTTGACCTGAATATGAATGATATTCCGATCACCATTGAGGTTCTTGATCATATTTCAGTGATGGCTTTAACGTCTCCTGAAGGTGTTGTTTATAGCTACTTTAATGTATGGATTGGCTATTCAGGATTTTCAAGTGCAGATTCACTGGTTAATTCCAGTCTTGTGTTTAGTGTAAATTCGTCCTGGATCAATGAAACCCATGTAGACCCTGAATCAATTGTGCTTTTACATTACAATGAGTCTGTTGATCTCTGGGAAGAAGTGGATACATATTTGAATAATTCCGGGCCCGGGGGATATATATTCATATCCACACCTGGTTCATATTCTCCATTTTCCATAGTTGGGGAGGTAGAATCTTCATATGTTGATAAACTGGGTGGAAATGATTCTGAATATATTGAAAATAATGTGTCTTCAAATGAAACAATGTATATTCAAGATCATGGAGAAAAGGAGTTTTTTGGTAAACTGGATGGAAATATAACACATCTTGAAAAGAATCTCCTATTAGTTTTCTTCTTTGTCTTGTTCTTAGTTGCACTTGTTTTGCTATACCAAAGATATAAATAAAATAACTGCATGCAAAATCCTTTTTTAGTGTAAGGATGTTAGAAGGTTTGGAAGAACTATAGTGGGATTGCTAATAATGGATGGAATTGGGATTCTGAAAATGTATTTCTCAGCTTCCTTTGTTGATTGATCCGGGTCCGACAGGACCATTTAAATCTATGTATAAATTAGCAAATCATTAGTTTCAGTCATTAATTATCAGGTTATTTATGTATCTCTAGCTTACTTATAAATAAAAGGTTAGTCAACATACTCATTATAACTTAAGGTGGACACAATGAAAAGATCAATACCCGGAATACTCTTAATCGTACTGCTCATGCTCTGCACGACCCCAGCCCAGGCGGGCCTGGGTGCAGACGCCGAATACTTCCTGAACCTGTCGATAGACGGCACGGACCTCTACATCGCCAATCACTTCAACTCCAGTACTGACGGTAACTGGATCTGCCTTGAGGGCGGGGACAGTTTCAGCATCCCCGCACCCCTGACCTTCAGCTTTGAAGGTATCAACAGCAGTACCATTGATATGGGGGGCCATGATATTGATCTTGAGTTCAATGTCCTGAACAACACCCTATATACCGTGGCCTATCCCTATGATTCCCATCGATATTACACCAATGCCACAGGCCGTGATGAGGTCTCCTTCCTCTTCAACGGTTCTACCCATTTTGCCGGAGCTGATGTTGACGTCCACCTCTTCAACTCCAGTGCAGACTCCTTCCTTTCAGGTATTGATGGCATCACCACAGGTGACAGCTCCGCAGTCGAAGGCCTGCTCAACTCCTCCCTGCAGATGAGTGAGAAGACCCTGGACTTAAACGGGGATCTGTCCGCCTCCTTTGGCACCCTCACTCCGGGCCAGTATGCTCTTTTAATAATGTATGTCGATGATACTGCCGGGACCAACACAATGCTTGGTATCACCATCTTTGATGTGGTCACCTATGACTGTGATGTCGCCACCGGCCTTGACGGCAACAATGCCACCATTGACATCGATCTCATTGATGCACCTGCAGGAAACTATACCTATGATACTGTCCTTCTGTCAAAGTCCGCCTATGCCACCGACATCCTCCTGGAGTTCAACGGCACCCGGGAAAGCCTGGACCTTTTGATCAACAACATCATCTTTGTTGACGGTGTCAACATTCCCAACGGCAGTATCTATGATCTTAACCAGAGCTTTGTAAGGGACCGTTTGACCGGCATGTACGGGGCCAATAATGTCTCCATCCAGCATACTGATGCAGGCAACTCAACCACTTTTAATATAGACACCACCAACCTTACCCTTTCCAATTATCTGGTATTCACCACCGTCACCCATGACGGCAGGACCGTAGCTTTCAACCAGGACGAACTGGACCTGGTAATCCATGACATCGATATTAGTGTCAACACCACCTCGAAGGATGTCGAACCTTCTGAAAACGCCGTATATCTTGTCACAATAGAGAACAACGGCAATGTTGAAGAAAGTCTCAACATCACAGCCACCTCTCCTTCAGGTGTGGATGCAAACCTTAACCGCACCTCCATCACCCTGGGCCCGGGCAATTCCACTCAGGTAACTCTAAGTGTGGTCAGTGACATCATAGGGGATTCCTATCCTGTCACCGTCAAAGCAACAGCGGATGAAACATCCGACTCCATCAAGACCTACACCAACGTCCTGGACCCCTTAACTGTCAGTATGGACAGCATACATAAGATCACTGTCACCAATCTCAACGCCAGTTATCTTCTCACCGTCTCAAACAGTGGAAACCGGGCCCATACCTTCAATCTCAGCGTGGTTTCCCAGGCCAATGCCTTCCTGAACTTAAGCACTGTCACTCTCAGTGCAGGTGACTCCCAGGACGTACTGCTAAACGTCAGCTCTCCTGTAGAAGGCCTGTTCACCACTCAGGTAACGGTCAACAACTCTCAGGACACCGATACCCTCACAGTTCTCACCAATGTAGGAACAGCTCCTGTTCACTCCATCGAACTTACTTCAAACACGCAATCACTGACATTAGAACCCGGTGCTCCCACCAATTATCAAATCGTATTGGAAAACACAGGTAATGTCAACGAAACAGTGTATTTCAGTGTCATCGCACCTCCTGAGGTCAAAGCAAGTCTTATCACAAGCTCCAAAACCCTGACTCCCGGTCAGACTTTCAACAACATCCTCACAGTCGCCTCAGAAAACATAGGGGGCCCTTACTCCGTCACAGTCCACGCCGCCTCTGATAGTGCCTCTGATGATCTGGTCACACGCACAACCTTCATCACCCCGATCAAGGTCGTAGCAAACGCAAATAAAAAGACCGTCCTGACCAATCAGCCAGCAAACTATAGCCTAACCGTGACCAACACAGGAACGATGGCCCATACCTTCAATCTCAATGCCACCTGCAATGCCACCGACTCCCTTTCAAACACTTCCCTTAACCTGGGCCCCGGCAACAGCAGCACGGTCACCTATAGTGTCAGCTCAGGTACGACAGGGACCTATGATTCCCTTATCAATGTCAATTACAAATACACATCTCTTATCACTTTATCTGATGCCTATATCCACCACAACCTCTCAATGAGCACCCGGGTAGATACCCGGCCTGTCTATGGCGTCTCCCTGAGCTCCAACACCAGTACCCAATCCGTAAACACCGGTGTCAATGCCACCTATGAACTAACCATACTCAACACCGGGAATGTCAATGACAGCTTTGATCTGACCCTGAACAACCCGCGGGCCGATGTGGCAGTCCTTAATGACAGCACTCCTGTTTATTTAGTGGCCGGGCAGCAGACTACCCGACTGCTCACCGTCTCCTCGGCAAACGGAGGGACATGTGATGTCACAGTAACAGCTTCATCCGGTAACTCATCCAGAAGTGCAGGTGTCACCACAATCACAAAGGTCAGCTCTCATGGACTCCTCCTGAGTGCCGGGTCAGTTGCCACTACCACCACACCCAACACCACTGCAACCCTTACCTTAAGCCTTAAGAACCTGGGTAATGTGGCCGACAACTTCACCCTCACCTCTCAGTCCACCAACAACACCGTTTCAATGCCATCAACCCTTACCAGTGTGGCAGCTGGTGAGACCCGGGAATTCAAAGTGACCCTGTTCAGCTCTGATGTGGGCACTTCGGTCTCCACCATCAAAGCCACCTCACAGGGAGATACGTCCAAAAGAGCAAGTAAGGCATTAATCCTGACAGTCAACCCGGCCCCGGTCTACAGTGTCTCTGTCAGTGTCCGCGACCCCATAGCTTTCATTGAACCAAACGATGATCTTAGCTATCTGGTCAATGTAAAGAACACCGGTAATGTCAACGACACCTATACTGTCAGTTCCACATCCGCAAACGCAGACCTCTCAGCTGCCTCTGTGTCCCTTTTGCCGGGTCAGACAGGCACCCTGGTCTTAAATGTGACCGGTCTGGCAACGCCCGGGTCCTATGTAGTCCCGGTCACTGTCACCTCACAGACACAGGCAACTGCAAGCAGTGTCTCCTATGCTCACATCGATGTCTATAGGATTGCCAGTGTTATCATCTCTCCCGGATCCCGGACCATCAAAGGCAGTGATCCCTCGGTCTATGACATCAAGGTCACCAACACCGGAACACAGGCACATGACTACAGGCTAAGCACCCTCTCTAAAACTGCCAACACCACCCTTACCATATCCCCGGCCACCATCTATGACCTGGAGGTGGGTGAAAGTGCACATGTTGAAGTTATCTTCAACAACACCGGAGCTTCAGACAGGCGTATTGCCGCAAATCTGAATGTCCGCGATCTGGCAGACCCGCTCAAATATACCCGGTTTAGCCTCAACACCCTGTATCTCACAGCTGACATCCATGGTGTTGATCTAAAATCCGATACCCTTACCAATAGTATCAATTCCGGCAATGATGCCACCTATTCCCTTACTGTCTTTAATCTGGGTAATGTCAATGAGACCTTTACTCTTGCTGCAAACCGCGGCACTCTCTCAGCCTCAGCCATTACTCTGGGCCCCGGAGAAAGTGAGTTTGTCACCTTCACCGATTCACCCACAGCATCAGGGGACTATGTAAGCCGCATTGTCGCCTCCTCTGCCAATGCAAGTGATTCCCTGAGGATCACCACCCGTGTGCTGGAAGTTCAGGAAGAATATATCTTCAACTCTCAGGTCGATGAGCTCTCTTCGGTGACCGATTCCAATGTCACTGACAGTACTGTGGTCAATTCACTAATAACCGACAGTACCATCCAGGATTCCCATATAGAGGCCTCCACCATCGACAACTGTTCGATCATGTATTCCGACATGGAGAACATTCTGTTAAAGGATGCTTATGTTCGGGAGAACTTCATCTACAACGGTACGGTAACTCTGGATGACGTTGAGTACAACGTCCTTGCATCAGAATATCCTGATGGAGCCACCATTGATCAGTTGCTTCAGGGCGAGGACAGTTTTGAAAACACTCTTGCCGGTACCCCGGGTGAGAAGACCGAGATCGAGGCCCCGGAGTCCAACGTAACTCTCCAGATAAGCAGCAATGAAAGCTTTGTGGGTGGCAGTCTTGAGGTTAAGAGGACAAGCACTCCCTCCAGTAACACCTCCGCTCCTTCCTTCTCGGTGGCCGGAAGTTATCTGACCTTTGAGGAAAGCGGCAATATTGAAGAGGCAATGGCCCATGTGATCATCGGCTTCTATTATGATGAAGCAGATCTGGGCACCCTTTCCGAAGACGAACTATACATGTACTGGTACAATGAGACCAATGATTCCTGGGTGGCCCTGGAAGGAGCCGGTACCCCTGACTTCTGTCTGGGTGCGGGCCGCAATACCACTTCAAACTATGTCTGGGCCAATGTGACCCACTTCTCCACATATACTCTTGGTGGTCCTGTATCATCCGGTGATACCGGCAGTACAGGAGGATCTGGTGGATCTGGTGGAGGCGGCGGTTCATCTGGTGAAGCATATGCTAATATAGAACTGAAGAATGCACTTTCGGAACAGTTGTATATGAATTCGGAGGCCGTCTATGAATTTACAGATGAGGATAATCCTGTAAAGGCTGTTAATTTCATTCCTCTTTATAATGCAGGTTCAAAGACTGTTGTAATTGAGGTGTTAAAGGATACTTCCAGTCTTGTGGATGAAGCTGCGCCGGGTAATGTTTATAAAAATATTAATATCTGGGTAGGTTCTGCAAGCTGGGCCAATGAGGATACGGTAAAAGACGCTTCAATTGACTTTGAAGTACAGAAGTCCTGGATGGTGGATAATTCTATTGATCCACAGGATATCAGGTTGTATATCTACAATGATGGATGGATTGAGCTGGAGACCGCTCTGAAGGGAGAAAGTGCTGATGCCTATCTCTACAATGCTATAACCTCCGAGTTCTCTTCCTTTGCTATAGCTGCAACATCTGCTGATTCAGGTGGAGATGTTGGTGAGGGAGATGTCGTGGCATCTTTTACAGCCACTCCGGTTTCCGGAATGGCCCCGCTTGAGGTTATTTTCAAGGACACTTCTGTCAATGCAAGTTCTCTGATGTGGGACTTTGGTGATGGTGAAACCTCCCTGCAACAGCACCCAATACACACATATTCTCAGCCAGGCGAGTATACTGTCATCCTTACTGCAAGCAATGGATATGTGCAGGATACTATGGAAATGATCATCACAGTAAGTGGTGAAATGGAGGATGAAGGTACTTCAGGTACCACGATCCTTGTAGGTGCGCTCATAGCTATTGCATTGATAGCTGCTGCATTCTATCTGTATAATAAGAGGGAAGCCTGATGGCTTCTCCCTTTTTGGCAGTTTTTCGATATCTATATATATGATTCTAACATCATTATTATCAGGATACGCAGACAGAAATTGAAATCGGAACATTTATAACTCTTAAAGTAATTAGAAGTTCTAAACATAGGGGAAATAGGTACAAAACATGCTTACTAGTGTCATTACAACAACTGCAGCGGCCACAACGACTGCAGCGGCCACAACGACTGCAGCGGCCACAACGACTGCAGCGGCCACAACGACTGCAGCGGCCACAACGACTGCAGCGGCCACAACGACTGCAGCGGCCACAACGACTGCAGCGGCCACAACGACTGCAGCGGCCACAACGACTGCAGCGGCCACAACGACTGCAGCGGCCACAACGACTGCAGCGGCCACAACTTCAGCCATTTCCATGACAACTAACATGGGCCTGCCTGAGTATGGGGTGCTGGCTGTCATAGCTTTGATCATTTTACTTTCAGCTAAAGAGATCCTGTCTGCTTCAAGTCTTTGGAAGAAGTCTGTATGTGCATCTCTTGATATGAGTATTTTCCCGTTACTTGTGGCTTTTGTTGGTATTGTGGTATTTAAAGTTGCAGAGATCGTCTGCTAACTTTTAATTCTGATTTTTTCTGACCCCTATTTCCCTGTTTTTTTTATACTTGTATTGAGAATTTTGCAGTAGAATATATGTGTGCATTATTTCTTCAGATGATGTTTAGATGTTATGTGCAGGGCCTTTGTATATTAACTGTTATTCCAAAACTTTGTGGTAAATAAAATTTTGATATAAATACGAAGTCAGGCAAAATAATTAAAAATAAGTTAAAGGAATATAGTCCTTTCATCAATGATATGATATGTACTGCCATTAATGTTGGGTATAAGTGGGAAGTGCATAATGGGTTCGATGAGTTCACTTACAAATTCATGGATTGCTTTGAAAAGTTCACTCACAATAGAAGCAGCGGGAGGAACCCAAAAAGGAATATGTTTACAAATCCGTGTGTGAGTGATATGAACATAAGATTTCTTGTCCTCTGGAACATATATCCCATAATTAATCCGGCACTGGCTGTAAAGAGTATCTCATAAGCTGTCCCGTAGCCAGAGTGCATCACTCCGAAAAGGAAGCTTGCTAAAAGGAGGCCGCTTTTCATTCCAATTGATTTTTCCAGACTTGTCTGGAGGATGGATCTGAATATCAATTCTTCGACAAAGCCGATCATCAGTATCATTATTAAGGAGAGTTTCAATACATTGGTAATTTTCAGATCAGGTATTAAATATCCTGGATAAATAGTATTGTATTCTCCAAATCCAATTATAAATCCAATTATAACGGCCAGTGGTAAGTAGGATAAATGGGGTTTTGTGAAACCTATCTGTTCAAGAGTATAATTTTTGTTTTTCAGAATTACATAAATAGGTATAAGCAGAGGTGAATAAATGAATATGTATGTGTATAGTGTAAGTTCAAAGAAAATAGGCATTGAAAGGTTCACCAGCCTTAACAATGGTAACAATGAAAAGGCCTGTAATATGGTATGTCTTTGAGTATCTTTTATGAACACTGTGGAAAGGGTCAGGCCCAGCAGGGTCAGGACATGAATCCATACAGAAGTCTTTATGTCGTTCCTGAACAGGAACATTTCAGCTGTAATGATGCATATGGTGGGAATAAGGACCATTAAATAAAGGTCATTTCCATTTGACAGGAGCTCTTTTACTGTTGTTTTGAATGAATTTGAACTTATATCAAATGATACTTCGGCTTTCATTTCCCCTCTCATAGACATCGATCCATAGATGAAGGTCTCTGTATGGACCGGTCATATTATCGTTTTTGTATAACAGGAATTGCAGTTTCATATCGTTTCCTGTAAATGCTGGTGTAAATGTAAGGTCATTCTCCCAGGTTTCATTGTGGTTAAGTCTGATCCTCCTGATATTTTGATCTATAGGGATCGTTGTATTGTTCAGGAGTAATTCCAGCGTATAGTTCACAGGCTCATATTCATGGTTGACAACTCCAACGATCACAGTCCCGCTGTCTGTTAAAGTGAAGTTTGTCGGGTAGTTATCGGCCATCCCTTCCGGGCCGAGTATATAGAATTCTGTGAACTTCTCCCCCTGTTTTGGAGTAACAATGACATATACCAGTGTTATTACAGATAAGAGTATTGATATGACCAGTATGATGGTCAGGATCTTATCCACACGGTTTTCAGGACGTACCAGTATCTCTTCTTTTACCGAGTTATACATCTGAGTAAACGGCACTATAAAGGCTTCTCCTTCCGGAAGGTTCTGCCTTCTGATGACTGTAACAATGCACATTGAAAGCGTGAACACGGACAGGGAAATGAGTATCGGCAATAATCTGATTCCCCAGGGGGTGTAGTTCAGGCCCAGCCCGATAAGGGGGACTACAGCAATGCTCAGCCCGAAGCTAAGTGCAATACGTTCGATCCCGTCCAGATCATCCTTTGCAGGGAACAGGGCCGCAATAAGGGCATATCCTGGCAGGAACAATACCATTGGAAGACCAAGTATTGTCCTTATGGCTGTGTCACTTAACGGCGGGATCAAAATGAACAGACAGGTTGCAATGACCAGGGCAATTACAATTTGAATGTCTACGGGTATTTTTTTCAGATCAGACATTGAAATAATCTCAACTGTTTTTGGGTTATTATAAAATAAATTCCAATGCGATAATTGCAGTGAGCTTTATAAAGCTTTGGATTTGTTATTTTCAGACAATATATTCTAATAGTATTTCCCAATTGCCGGAGAAGGCTATATGAACCATATGTTATTAATATATGATGATTACACTTCGAATAGAATTTTTTTTATTATATAGTGTAGGAAAATACTTATGTATTCAAGAATTAATTCACACTAATAGGTGAGTGTAATGACAGAAAACATGGATGAAATTCGAAGCTTAAAAGGTTTTGTGCCAAGGGCCATAACTTATGCAGCACAGATAGATGAAAACTTTGGAGAGGGTATTGCAGCCTTCTATAAGGCAATATGGGATGACCATGAAGGTGGGCTGTCCCTTGAGCAGAAACATCTGCTGGTATTTGCCATTGCCTGCTCCAATAATAATGCAGAAAGCGCTGCCAAGATCCTTTCAAGACTAAAAAAATATGATGTAACAAGGGCACAGATCGAAGATGCAATGATGATGGCTGCCTGGACTGGCGGGATACAGAATTTCACAGATGTCTATCATGTGGTCTCAAAGGAGATGGATCGACTGGGATTCTGATAATTCCGGGTGTTTCAGTACATAAAATGAGAATACTTATTTAAAAACTATGCAGTTTATTAAGCACAGGTCCATTACGATTATTGGGGTGTAGGGGTATAGAAAGCCCACGACTTCAGTCGTGGGTAGTTCACCTGTGCTTAATCGTTAAAATCCACATTTGGAGGCCGGTTCACTCTTCGAAATATCCTATCTCTTCTTTTGTAAGATAACACGCAGGGTCATCGGCCCAGACATTATCGTAAACAGCTTCTGCCCGGACCCGGAAATTGCCGTTGCAGACATCAAACCATTTACATCGGGCACATCTGTCCGCATTGGCCTTAATCAGTTCTTTCCTGTTCTTAAGACCTGCCATCAGCTCATCATCAAGATCTGTCCAGATCTTACTGAACTTCTTCTCTTTGATGTTCCCGAATGTATAATGGCGCCAGAATTGATCCGGATGGACCGATCCATCCCAGGATACACATCCGATCCCAATCCCTGTGGAATTGCCCTGGTTCATCTGTAATAGTTCCAGGACCTCTGCGGCCCTTTCGGGGTCTTCTTCCAGAAGTTTCATGTAGATGTATGGGCCATCACAGTGATTGTCCACTGTAAGCACCTCTACAGCTTTCCCCTTTTCATGCAACTGTCTGGTACGCTGCATTATAAGGTCTACTGTTGCACGGCTCTCTTCATGACTTAAGTCTTCTTCCACCAGTTTTGTTCCCCTGCCTGCATAGACCAGATGGTAGAAACAGATCCTGGGGATATCTTCCTCTTCAAGAAGATCAAATATTGCCGGTATGTCCTTCACATTCTTTTTATTGATGGTGAATCGAAGGCCTACCTTTATTCCTTCTGCTTTACAGTTGCGCAGCCCTTCCAGTGCTGCATCAAAGGCTCCCTCAACTCCTCTGAACTTATCATTCGTGGCTTTTACTCCGTCCAGGGAGATTCCTACATAAGATAATCCTATTTCCCTGAGGGTCCTGGCCATATTTTTATCGATCAGGGTACCATTGGTCGAGATCACAGCTCTCATTCCTTTTGAACGGGCATATTCGGCCAGTTCGGGAAGGTCTTTGCGCATCAAAGGTTCTCCTCCTGAGAACAGGATCACAGGGCATCCAAACTCTGCAAGGTCATCCAGCAGCTCCTTTCCTTCTTCAATGGTAAGCTCGTTTTCAAACTCAATGTCCTTTGCATGGGCATAACAATGTACGCAGCGCAGATTGCAGCGACGGGTCACATTCCAGACGACGACCGGTTTTTTGTCTTTTGAGAACTGGAGCAGGTGGGAAGGAAGTCTTTTTGAATCCCGGCCATAACGCAGGGCGTCTGAAGGCTCCACAGTTGCGCAGTATAATTTTGAAATTCCTATCATTATAATTTCCTATGCATCGATCATGCATTTTTGTTGTTTAGTACAGCCTTTATGTGTTCCAGTATATCTCTGAAAGTGTAGCGGTCAGGAGTAACATCCACAGTTATCCCATATTCTTTCAATGTGTTTGCTGTGGGTATGCCAATAGCTGCGACAATTGAGTTGGCCAGACCTTCTCTGACCTTTTCAGCCACATTCATTTCTTCTGCAAGGTCTATGAAACTGCGTACCATCATTGAACTGGTGAATGCAAATGCATCTATATCTGAGGATACGGTAAGTTCAATAAGCTCTTTTTGCAGGGGGCCGCGGGCATTTGTCAAAGTGTAGACCTTTGTTTCCAGCACATTGGCATTGCAGGCTTCAAGACCTTCTATAAGTAGTTTAGATCCGTAATAGCTCCTTGCAATATCAATAGTCTTTCCTTTTACATCCGGGCAGAGATATTCTACCAGACCCTCAGAACTGAATTCCTCCGGCATGCCCATAACTTCAATTCCAATATCTGTGAGTCTTTTCTTTGTGGTCGGACCAATGGCGATCACTTTTGTCCGGTTAAGGGCATCAATTAATTTTTCCTGTATATCCTTCTCCACTTTGCTGAGAGTAAAATCAATTCCGTTGGCACTGGTGAAGATTGCGTAATCAGAGACACCACCAAGCACATGTTCCAGAAAGATGTCGTACTTTTCATCTTTCATATCTGTTAACTGGATCAGAGGTGCTGACACGGGTTTAAATCCCAGGGAACCTGCCATTCTTTCAGAGCCTTCTATGTAGGATTGTGGTCTCATTATGGCAAGGACAGGCCTGCTTTTGTCTTTTTGCATGTTCTTCTCCTTATTCATACTACAGAAACGGTCAGATCTGACTGCCAAGTATCTCATGAAGCTTTACCACATTGCCGATGATTGTCAGAGCAGGTGCTTTCACTTCTTTTTCCTTTGCAATTGAAGCAATTGTTTCAAGGGTTCCAATGGTGACACGCTGGTCAGGCCTTGTTCCCCGCTCAACCAGTGCTACGGGAGTTGCCGGATCTTTTCCATATTTCATAAGCTGGTTTACATTGCGCTCCAGCATTTTGACGCCCATGAAAATGACAAGGGTGCCATCGAACTTTGCAAGGGTTTCCCAGTCCAGTGCACTTTTTTCTTTAGTGGGATCTTCATGACCGGTTATGAATGTGACCATTGATGCCATGTCACGATGGGTTACCGGAATTCCTGCATATGCCGGGGCTGCAATAGCAGAGGTTATTCCAGGGACGATCTCAAATGAGATACCTTCTTTTATGAGCTCTTCTCCTTCTTCCCCGCCTCTGCCAAACATATAGGGATCTCCGCCTTTAAGACGAACAATGTCTTTTCCCTCTTTTGCTTTGTCAATAAGGACCTGATTTATTTCTGTCTGTGTAAGTTTATGATTGCCTGCATATTTACCCGCATCGATCTTTTCAGCACTTTCAGGCATTGAGTCAAGAATTGCTTTTCCAGGAAGCTGGTCATATACAATGACCTGGGCTGAATCGATCAATCTTCTGGCTTTAATGGTTAGCAGTTCAGGGTCTCCCGGCCCTGAGCCAATCAGATACACTTTACCGTATTTTTGAGTCATGTTAACAGCAATCCATGTTTTAAATTAAGCTTTGTAACTACATGATATGATATATAGGTTATATATCATCATTTCTATTGATGATGCTGAATATGGATTGTAGGACCTTAATGGTGGCTTCTTTTCAGTCATAAGTTTTAATAGAATGCCTGGATAACGCTGTCTGTCAGAGTAAAGAGTATTGACTCAAATAGAATTTAATTCCATCAAAAAAAGTGTCAAAGGAAACATGCAAAAAAAGAAAAATTCACAAAAAGAAAAATGTATAAAAGGAAAAATGTATAAAAGGAAAAATGTATAAAAAGATATAAACCCTTTTATGGTCATTTTCCTGATATCTGAAATTCAGTCACTCAGAACGTAGAGAAGCATTTCTTTGTTGAGTTTTGTCTCCCGGGCCAGTTTTTCAGCGATCTCTTCTTCATCGATTCCTTCTGCTTTCATGGTTTCGATCTTTTCAAGGACATTTGAGGGGACGGTGTAGTATTCATTAATGTCTTTGCGGTGACCCCAGACATCCCCCTCTATAAGCTGTATGCCCTGCATCTCCATGAAGATCTTGATCGATTTTGAAACAGTCCGTCTGTATGAAGCAGGTATCTGTATCACTTCAATGTCCTGACAACGTTTAACAAGATTGAAAATGTCTTCGTTGGAGGGTCTGAATGCCAGATGTATGATCTTTTCAGCCGGATCAAGCTGTTCAATCTCTTCTCTTTTACTTACAACTCTGATCATCATATAGTTACCTCAAAATGCTTGGATTTCTACAAATATTCCTAAAGTAGATATTCGATTCCACCTTATAAATAATTGTCGATATGGAATGTAACTATTATGCTTGTATTGTTGTTTTTACTCCTCGAGACGACATCTAACAGAATCCGCATGTGCCTTAAGACCCTCTTCCTCTGCAATTGAGATTATGGTGCTGCTAAGTGATCTTAGGCCATTTTTCGTTAATTTCTGTATGGTTGAATATTTTAAGAAATGGTTGATGTTAAGGCCTGAATAAAGTTTTGCATAGCCTGCGGTTGGAAGGACATGGTTTGTTCCTGATGCATAGTCCCCGGCTGCAACAGGTGTGTATTTACCTGCAAAGATCGACCCTGCATTCTCTATTTTTTCCAGTACCAGGTCTTCCTGTTCTTCTTTCACAACGATCTCCAGATGTTCCGGAGCAAAGTCATTTGAGAACTTAATACACTCATCCATAGAAGGGGCAGTAATTATGGCCGCATTTTTAAGGGATTGTTCCACGATCTCCTTCCTTGCAGTAGTAGAGGTCTGTTCTATAACCTGTTGTTCCGTTTCTTTTGCAATTCTCTCAGAAGTTGTAATGAGAACGGATATTGAGCTTGGATCATGTTCTGCCTGAGCTATGATGTCTGCTGCAATCATCCGGGGGCTGGCAGATCCATCAGCAATTATGAGCACTTCACTTGGGCCGGCCGGGAAATCAATTTCAGCCCTGTCCCTTACCAGCATCTTTGCAGCTGTCACATACAGGTTCCCGGGACCTACGATCTTATCCACACTGATCACACTTTCAGTGCCGTATGCCATGGCACCAACAGCCTGAACCCCTCCTATCCTGTATATATGGTCCGCACCTGCAACTTTTCCGGCTGCAAGTGTCAGGGGGTTGACCTTCCCGTCCGGGCCCGGGGGGGTGCACATGATCACATTCTTAACCCCTGCAACCTTTGCAGGAATAATGGTCATAAGAGCAGTGGATGGATATGAGGCCCTTCCTCCCGGTACATAAGCTCCCACGGATGCAAGTGGGGTTGCCTGTTGTCCAAGAGTTATTCCCTCTTCAATTTCCATAAACCAGGTCTTTTTCGGGAGCTGAGCAGAATGGAATTTCCTTATATTTTCAGCTGCTCTTTCAAGCTGGTGTACCAGTTCCTTATCAATGCTGCCAAATGCCGCTTCTATCTCTTCAGAGGACACTTCGATTTGCTGGATGACGGCTTTGTCGAATTTTTCAGTATATTCCTTAATTGCTTTATCTCCTCTATTCTGTATGTCCTTAAGTATTAAACTGACTGTTTCATTCACGTCATTGAGTTCGCCAGTGCGGGACAACAGCATTTGCAGTTCCTTTTCGCTTAGATCTTCTAAATGTTTGTTTAGCATTAAGTGGTCTCCTGGATATTCCTGTTATAGTTATACTAAAAATATTCATCGCTTATAAACCAAGCGTAAACTTTCCATTTGATGGATCAGTGATCAATGTAGATGTAAAGGCATTACGATCAAGGAGTGTAGGGGCAGAGAAAGCCCACGGTTTCAATCGTGGGTAGTTCACAATCTCACTACTTTAGTTGTGTGGGTAATAGGGTTTGGATCACTGTTATAATTGAGTTTTTAGTTCTCATCCGGTTTGTGGTATCGGTTATTTCTCCAGAATACTGTCCAGGGTCTTCTTTTGAACCGGAGCATATAATTCATCGGATCTGGTCTGTCCTTTTCGGATCATTTTTTTTCTTACAAATGTGGTTGCATCTGAGTGAATGCTATGGGCCAGGTTCTGTCCCAGCAGATCCTGAAGTGTTTTTATATCCGAACTTACAATGTCCTGTGGAGTGTGCAGACCTGCATCATAGAGTTTGCGTCCCCGGTTCCTTCCTATATTTTTAAGGTTCACAAGTTCGAAAAGTTCATCCTTTATTCCATAATGTAGCCTCTTTTCAAGATATTTAGTCAGGGAAAGCACATTGTTCTTTTTGATCATTGGAGCAAGTTTATGCATTGCATGCATGATCCATTCTGAAGTGTCTGTGATGGAATGGATATCCCCCTCACCTATACCAAATTCCTGTGTAATGTCATTGATATCCGTTTCATCTATCCATTTGCGTAACATTAGTGC
Organism: Methanosarcinaceae archaeon; assembly: GCA_963676195.2. Taxonomy (GTDB): domain Archaea; phylum Halobacteriota; class Methanosarcinia; order Methanosarcinales; family Methanosarcinaceae; genus CAXXJW01. The sequence goes on from CAXXJW010000001.1 coordinate 202,953, forward strand.
AGTCTTTACTTCTGAGAGGAACCATTCATACTCGATCTGGTCCAGCGGATCAGGGATAATGGCAAAATGTTCTTTGTTCTCCCGGACAAATTCTATGATGGGCTGGTAGTCCCCGGACCTCAGGTATAATCGACGCATGTCCGGTGTGCGTGAGATCAGATGGAGCAGGGTAAGTTCGGTGATCTGATTTTCACTGTGAAGTCCATCAATTATGAGGATTGCTGTAAGGGGGTCTATATACAGTACTGATATGAGCTTGCCCATAGCAGTGGCTTCAATATTTTGACCGTTGTGGATCATTCCATTACTTTTCAGAAACTCAAGACATTCATCAAGTATATGTTCGGGGTCCCAGCCCTTTTGTTGGTAGGAAAAGAAAGTTGATCTGAGAAGATCCATTAATGCTTCCCGGTTATTTGCCGACCCGCTGGAGATCGCGGAGAGAATGTGCGTGCGAAGGGCATTTTCCGTACCCAGTTTAGAGTAGATTTTCTCGGCTTCTGCCTGTACGTAGTGCTCCAGCAGGTATGCAAGTTCGTTATAACTTCGTGCAATGAGCACAGATTCCCCGTATTGGTCAAGTCCTGGTCTTCCGGCCCTTCCTGCCATCTGTTTGTATTCAAGGACAGGGATTGGCTGCATTCCATGGTCAGGGTCATATCGTTTGTAGTTGCGGATGACCACAGTTCTTGCAGGAAGGTTCAGGCCTGCTGCCAGAGTGGGTGTACTGCATATAACTTTTATTGATCTTTCTCTAAAACCTCTCTCAACCAGTTTTCTCTGGTTAGCTGTTAATCCGGCATGGTGGAAAGCCACTCCTTTTTTTACACAATCTGCCAGGTCTTTTGAAAGCCGGGTTTCACCGCTATCTGCTATTTTTCCAGAAAGCAGTTCGAGCTCTGACATATCTTTCCCGGCGAATATTCTGGAAACCGTTCCGGTTGCATCCTTTGCAAAGGCCATTGCATTTTTCCTGCTGGCTTCAAAGACCAGACATTGATCACCCTGTTCTATGGTTCGGGATATCAGATCCAGGGCAGGGTCCTTATGATTGCACTCGATCTTCTTCTGGGCCTGTATGAAATTGATATTATTTGCAAAGAACACTCCCTCATGAAGGTCAGTGGGACGCCAGTCACTCTTTATCAGTTCTGCATTAAGCCAGCCTGCGATCTGTTCTGCATTTCCTATGGTTGCAGAAAGACCTATTATCTGTACATCCGGGTTCAGGCGCATAAGTCTTGCAATTGTAATTTCCAGTGTTGGCCCGCGGCTGGCAGAATCAAGTAAATGTATCTCATCTATCACTATGGTAGTTACTTCTTTCATCCAGTTTGTATCATTGCGCAGGAGGGAATCGGTCTTTTCAGAGGTTGCTATGATAATATCATTGGCCCCAAGCCACTCGTCCCTTGAATCAAAATCTCCTGTGGAGATACCTGTTTTGATACCCAGGGATGAGAAATCTTTGAACCTATCATATTTTTCAGATGCAAGGGCCCGGAGGGGTACTATGTAAAGCGATTTTCCACCTTTGTTCGCTGCTTTTAACATCGCCATCTCTGCAAGCATGGTCTTTCCGGAAGCTGTGGGGATAGCAGCCAGTATATTGTGGCCATTAAGCAACCCCTTTTCTACAGCTTCTGCCTGGGGAGGATATAGCTGTCTAATTCCCGAATCAATATATGATCTGATGATGGGGTCCGGAAGGTCCAGATCTTTTAAATTCATGTATTTAACTGATATTGCGAAACCTTATAAAAATGTGTTCCCGGTCGGTTCCAAAATTTTCCAGCCCATATCTGCAGAGCTAAGACTGTTGATAGAAGTGTAAAAAAAAGAGGCGGGCCAATGTTTTTGGCATTGGTCCGGATCATTCAAATTTAATCGTTGGACAGGCCGCCTGAGAAGTATTTGTCATAAGAAGCCATGTCGAAATGTCCATGACCACTAAGGTTGAACAGAATTGTCTTCTCTTCTCCGGTTTCCTTGCATTTAAGGGCCTCATCGATCGCACATTTGATCGCATGAGAGGATTCGGGTGCAGGTGCAATACCTTCACTGCGGGCGAACATTACCCCGGCTTCAAATACTTCCACCTGGTGGAAAGTAGTTGCTTCCATAAGGCCGTCAGCAACCAGTTTACTGATGATGGGTGAGCAACCATGGTATCTTAGTCCACCTGCATGGATGGCCGGTGGTATGAAATCATATCCAAGGGTGTACATCTTAAGCAGAGGGGTCAGTTTTGCCATGTCACCGTAGTCATATCTAAGTTCTCCGTCACATAGTGTGGGGCAGGCAGAAGGCTCTACAGCTATGACCCTGGGGTCTTTAGTTCCTTCCAGTTTATCCTTGATGTAGGGCAGGCTGATTCCGGCAAGGTTACTTCCACCGCCACAACATCCGATCACAATGTCGGGATAGTCTTCAACCTTGTCCAGTTGTTTTTGTGCTTCAATGCCGATCACGGTCTGGTGCAACATGACATGGTTGAGCACACTTCCAAGGGCATATCTTGTATTATCATTTTTCACTGCATCTTCAACTGCTTCACCAATGGCGATCCCCAGACTTCCACTGGTGTCAGGGAACTGCTCCAGGATCTTTTTCCCAAATTCGGTATCAGTGCTCGGGGATGGGATGACATTTGCACCCCAGAGGTTGATCAGTGATTTTCTGTAGGGTTTTTGCTCAAAACTTGAACGTACCATATAGACCTTACACTCGATGTCAAAATAATTACATGAGAGTGACAGGGCACTTCCCCACTGACCTGCACCGGTTTCGGTGGTGATCCTTTCGGTACCTTCTTTCATATTATAGTAGGCCTGTGCCACTGCAGTGTTTGGTTTGTGGCTGCCTGCAGGACTGACTCCCTCGTTCTTATAATAGATCTTTGCAGGTGTGCCAAGGATCTTCTCAAGTCTGTGGGCCCTGTACAGGGGAGAAGGTCTCCACAATTTGTAGATCTCCATGATCTCTTCAGGGATCTTTATGTAACGCTCACCTGACATTTCCTGTTTGATCAGCTCTTTTGGGAAGAGTGGTTCCAGTGCTTCAGGGGCCAGAGGTTCATTGGTGGCAGGGTCCAGTGGCGGGGCCAGGGGTTCCGGAAGGTCTGCAAGTACATTATACCATTTAGTTGGCATTTCATTTTCATCAAGTAGGATCTTTGTTTGTTCCATGTGTAATTCCTCATTCAAATGAACAATATTGTACTATAATGTACTAAAGATTCTACTATAAATTAGTTTTGTTTCAGTTGTCAGGTTATGGGGGAATTCTACTCCCACAACTAACAGAGCGAATTTTTTGTGTCCATTTGTTTGTCTATGTTTAATGGTATGGTATCATCTTCCAGATTGTGCAGGAAGTCTTCTGCTTAAAGTGAACTACCCGCGACTAAAGTCGTGGACTGTTTCTTTCCCTGTGCCCCAATGATCATACTATATACCTTATCCGTCTTTATGCATGTGTTTATTTATCAGACAGATCAAAGTAAGTTAGAAGTAACTGTTTGTCTTTGAAAAATGACAGGAATGATACAATCTACCAATGTTTGGGAAAGAAAGTATGCAGGTTAATCTGGAGACAATTGGATGACTGGTATGTATAAGGTTAGATTGGTGGATTCAGGGTTTACATCCAAGGGACACTCTTTCTTCCGGGCTTAATGACAGGTAGAAATCAATTATCTGAAGGTCGTTAAAGTTCTTTTCGTGAAGGGCATCAAAGAAACGGTCCAGTGTTTGCATTGTCTGTTTTTCCATCGGATTGGTTGATATAAAATCTTCTGCTTCTTTTTCCAGTCCTATCTTTTTAAGGCTGGAAGCGATCCTGAAGATAGTTTCTTTATCGTTTTTTATGAATTCCTGTCTGATGCGGTCAAGATTTAGTATATTTAGTTCAGTACTGGTAGAAATGTCTTTGTTGCCGTTAATATTTCTACAATCTCTTGCCGTTATGTCAGAGTAGAGGTAATTGTATTTTTTGCTGATATCTTTATGTTTTTCAAGATACCAGGCCCAGAAGCCGCTTGTCAGTTTATAGTCATTGCCTTCATCAAAGCTATCTTTCTGACGAGTCTTTGCTTTTTCCACAAGCCATTCTCTGCGCCATTTATTGAAGTCTTCGGCCGAATTAGTTTGTTTTATCATACCAACACCACCCAACTACATATATACATGGTTTAAATAATTTGGTTTAAGACAGGCCCGGGACAGGACAATCCATAATATTAAACAATGTCTGTAGCAGGATCATATATTTATGTACCACCCATATACTATGATATGGTCACCAAATAAAAAATAGTCTTGTTAATATATAAGTATATCTACATGTCCTGTTGTCATTATCATTATATTGTAATATGGTTTATATGATGTCTATTGATAGTCTTTGTTACCCTTTTATGGGTTTTGTATTATCTATGTATTAAACATGAGGAAGGTTCATTTTATGACAGATGTGGAACTAAGTTCAGGTGAAATTGAGTTGTTGGAAAGGATCATTGCAGGAGAACTTTCCTTAAGGAAGATAGATTCCTTTGTGAATGAAGATCGTGCGGTCATGATCAGAAGGGAGGCTCTTGCTTTATTGAAAAACGTCCAGTTTGAGCATATTGGGCACCATACACTGGATATTGCAGGAGTAACTAAGCGTAATATAGAGAATATGATAGGAGCTGTTCAGATCCCTCTTGGAGTGGCAGGTCCATTGAAGGCCCGGGGTGACTTTGTAAATGAGGAAGTCTTCCTTCCTCTTGCGACCACGGAAGGTGCTCTTGTTGCAAGTGTGAATCGTGGATGTTCTGCAATAAATGCTGCAGGTGGTTGTAATGTGGCTATCTTCCAGGATGTGATGACCAGGGCACCGGTCTTTAAGCTGGAGGATCTTAAGCGTACCCGGGAGTTCTTTGAATGGGTGCAGAAGCCGGAAGTCCTTGGAAGGATGCGGGAAAAGGCCGCTGAAACAACTCGTTTTGGCGAGCTTCTCAGGGTGGATCCATACGTTACCGGGAACACAGTTTTTCTGCGTTTTATATATGATACCAAAGATGCCATGGGTATGAATATGGTCACTATAGCAACCGATGCGGTTGTAAGTCTTATTGCAGATGAGTTTGGAGTTGTTCCTGTTTCAATTTCCGGTAATATGTGCACTGACAAGAAGCCAGCCCTCATCAACAGTATAATGGGCCGTGGTAAAACGGTTGTTGCTGATGTTGTGATCCCGGCTGATATGGTCAGATCGAAATTAAAGACCACTTCTGATGCGATGGTGGATGTAAATTACAGAAAGAATATGCTTGGCTCAGCCCGGGCCGGTTCTCTTGGATATAATGCCCATGCAGCCAATATCATTGCTGCGATGTTCTTATCCTGTGGTCAGGACGCAGCTCATGTGGTGGAAGGGAGTAGTGCCATTACTACTATGGAGCTTATGGATAACGGGGACCTTCTTTGTGCGGTCACTTTACCTTCTCTGCAGGTAGGTACTGTTGGCGGAGGCACTTCGATCGGACCACAGAAAGAATGCCTTGGACTTCTTGGTGTTGCCGGCCCCGGGGAAGTTCCAGGTTCAAATGCCAAAAAACTGGCAGAGATCATTGCCTGCGCTGTTCTTGCAGGGGAGGTCTCCCTGATAGGGGCACAGGCTGCCGGTCATCTGGCAAGGGCCCATGCAGAACTTGGAAGGTGATGTTATACGACCATTAATTATATATTCAATTAAATATTAATATTGAATATGAAGGTGGTACGATGAGCCTAAGCAATATACTTGAGTTGATCAGGTCCTTTAGCACAGATAACCGGGCACAGTTTAATGCAAGCGTTGTGTATCTGGTGCTGGGATTTGTAATAATGTTCCTTGTGGCTATGCTTGCCATAGGGCTTGTAGTTGTGCAGTAAAAGACGATACGGATGATCAATCAGGACCAATTTTGCCGGTATTGTTTTTTGCCGGCAAAGTCCGGTGAAAGTCAGTGATTTAAAGACAGTTGTACTTTTCTCTATTTCTCTCTATTTTTCTCTATTTTTCTCTAGTGTCTCACCCATTTAAATGTAGTGCATATATATAAACTTTGAAACACATATAGATCTTGATGATTAAAATTGAACTTGAAGAGGATGAATATCAATTTCTTATGACTTTTGTTAATAAAGGACAAAAAAATGCTCGTGAACTGACAAGAGCAAGAATACTGTTACTTGCAAACAAGAATAAAAGTGACAAAGAAATAGTTGAAATCCTGAATATTGGCAGAAATACCGTCGGTAGAATTAAGAAAAGGTTTTTTGAAGAGGGTCTTGAAAGTGCTCTTAAAGATAAACCAAGAACGGGCCAACCAAAAAAGTACACTGAAAAACATGAAGTAGAGATCATAGCTCAAGCATGTAGCACTCCTCCTGATGGGAGGAAAAAATGGACAATTGCACTTCTTACTGATGAAATAAAGAAAAAAGAGGGATTTGAAACAATAAGCAAAGAAAGTGTTAGGCTCATTTTAAAAAAAGCAAAACTAAACCTTGGATGAAGAGAATGTGGTGCATTCAAAACATAGATGCAGAATATAGAGAAAGAATGTATAATATTCTTGATCTCTATGAGATGCAATATGATCCTGATGAACCACTCATATGTCTCGATGAAAAACCAAAACAACTTTTGTGGGATAAAAGAAAACCAATTCCGATGAAACCCGGGAAGCCTGAAAAATATGATTATGAATATGTCAGGAATGGAACTGCAAATGTGTTTGTGGCAGTGGAATTCAAAGCTGGGAAAAGAATAACCCAGGTTACCAAAAGAAGGACTAAAATCGATTTTGCACATTTTGTCAAAGAGGTAATTGATAATTATTCAGAAGCAAAAATCATTCGTTTTGTGATGGATAATCTCAACACTCACAAAGAAAAGTCACTTGAAGAAGCTTTTGGGAAAGAAGAGGCAAACCGGATTTTACAAAATGTGGAATTTCATTATACTCCCAAACATGCAAGTTGGCTTAATGCAGCTGAAATCGAGATCAATGTAATGGATATGGAATGTACTGGAAGGCGAATTGGTGATATGGAGCTTTTGGCTCAACAAATTAGTGCATGGACAAAAAGAAGAAATAAATATAAAAACAAAATCAATTGGAAGTTCACTCGGAAAATTGCCGATGATAAAATGTCAAAATATTATGCACCATAATTATATTGTTGGGACACTAGTTTATCCATTTTGTGATCGTTTAGTTAACGATGCCTTTGAATGTGAACTACTATTATACAAACATCTTTTAGTTCCTGTTTTTTTCACAGACTGCTTTCATTATACTCAGGTTTTGCACCCGGGTAGTTCACCGGGTCTAAGTATATATATTATCAATTTCTATACTCTGACAGATTATCATGGTCTATGTATCATTCAATTCAGTTTATTGATCTGTATGTTTGTAAGTCGTGAGATTCACTGGCATTTAGACTATGGTATTGCTGATGATATATATTCATATTATCGGTATGTTTGCTTCGTCACCAGGAAACATTATTCATATTACCAGGAAGCATATTATCAAAATTCATATTATCAAAAAAAAGAGGGAACACATGAGAGTTTCAATGGATATTGAGTTAAAGGATGTTCCGGGGCAATTATTGGTTGCGCTAAAACCAATTTCTGATCTTAGGGGAAATTTAAAGTCCATAGTTCATCACCATGAAGAGAAAGGCCCAAGGGCCACTATACCTGTTCAGGTCGTTTTTGAGGTTGAACCGGAAAATCTGGATAAGATAATCTCAAGGCTGGAAGAGAGCGGAGTAGGTGTTTCAAGGGTGGATGAAAAACGTTTTCAGGAGCATGGGGCGGTTATTTTGATAGGTCATATTGTCCATACCGATATACAGGATACCATAGACACGATCGATAAGACAGGTTTTGCGGAAGTTGTTGACATTTCTCTTTCAATGCCGCATATCAATCAGTGTTCATCTGCTTCCATGAAGATAGATGCGGTTGAAAAAGAGGATCTTGAAAAAGCTATCTCTTTGCTCAGGGATGTTGCGCAGAAAAAGGACCTTCTGGTGATCGAACCAATAAACAGTGAGTTTGCATAAGGTGATTTTTAATGAGAACGGTACGTGCATCAATTATTGGTTTTGGTTCTGTGGGCAGAGGAGTTGCGCAGGTCCTGTCCGAAAAGGAAGGGGCATTAAAAGAACTTGGTATTGAAATAAAAGTAGTTGCAATTGCGGATTCCCGCGGGTCCTTAGTGGATGAGCAGGGACTTGATTTGTCAGAGGCTCTGGAGCGTAAGGGAAAAGAGGGTACGGTAGCTCTTGAAGAATCAAAAGGTATTGATATTATAAAGAATATTGATCATGATCTTGTGATCGAAACCACTCCTACGGATATTGTTACCGGAGGTGCAGGCCTTGAGAACATGTTTGCGGCTTTTGATAGGGGGATGGATGTGGTCACATCAAATAAAGGTCCTCTTGCCCTTAAATTCTCCGAGTTGATGGATGCCGCACAAAAAAGCGGGTCCGGATTCATGTATGAATCTACTGTGGGGGGGGCTATGCCTATTATCAACCTCATAAAAAGTACCCTTGCAGGAAATGAAATAATCAGTATTGACGGGATCCTTAACGGGACATGTAATTATATTCTGACCCGAATGATGGAGGAAAAGGCCTGTTATGAACAGATGCTTGCTGAATCCCAGGAACTTGGTATTGCAGAGACAGATCCTACCTATGATGTTGAAGGGATCGATGCTGCATGTAAACTGGTGATCCTTTCAAATTCAATATTCGGGATGAACGCAACATATAAGGATGTAGAGGTTACCGGGATCACAAAGATCACTCCGGAGGCCCTTATGCTTGCCAATGATGATGGCTATGTAATTAAACTGATAGGTGAGATCAAAAAGGATTGTCTTAGAGTATCTCCCAGGCTTGTGCCCTGCGAGCACCCTCTGGCTGTAGGTGGCACATTAAATGTTGCCTGTATTGCGACTGATCTGGCGGGTACTGTGACGGTATCTGGCAGAGGTGCAGGTTCAATCGAGACGGCCAGTGCGATACTTGGAGATATAGTTTCCCTTTACAGACAGTGATTTACTCGTGATTTACTCGTGATTGAGTTGTGATTGAGTTGTGATTGAGTTGTGATTGAGTTGTGATTGAGTTGTGATTGAGTTGTGTTTGTTTCGTGTTTGGTTATTAATGAAGAAGGGGCCCATTCCATATGACAGATTTTATTTACTTTGCTGATATATGCAATACCATTGAAGGAATTCCAGGTTCTCTTGAAATGACTTCGGTAGTTGCTGAGATGTTAAAAGAGGTTTCAGACGATGAACTGCCGGTGGTCACGTATTTTATTATGGGCCAGGTGTTTCCTGAATGGACCGGTTCCCAGCTGGGAATCGGGACAAGTTTGCTTTATACGGCCCTTTCAAAGTCTTCAGGTGTTTCATTAAAGGAGATTGAAGGTCTTGTTAAGGAAACCGGGGATATCGGGGAGGTGGCAGGAAGGATCTTTGTTAATGAAAAGAAGAACCAATCCACTTTTTCTGCTTTCATGGATGAACCTGAGTCCCTTTCTATCATGGATGTTTATGAACGGTTCAGGATGATCTCGGTTAGCAATGGAAAGGGGTCTCAGAATACCAAAATGAAACATCTGCAATATCTGTTTAGTCTTGCTACACCCCGGGAGGCACGATATATTGCCCGGCTTGCCATAGAGGATCTGCGTATAGGGGTGGGGGAGGGCATAGTAAAGAATTCTATTGCAAAAGCCTTTGATGTTCCGGGTTCTAACATTGAACGTGGATTTATGCTTACCAATGATCTTGGAGCGCTAGCTGAGGCAGCCCGCAGGGGTGGTGTAGATGAAGTTTCCGGGCTTTCAATGGTCCTAAATCGTCCTGTAAGGATGATGCTGGCACAACTGGCTCCGGGGATTCCTGCTGTACTGGAGGATCTGGGCCAGGTTGCAATAGAGTGGAAGTTTGATGGTGCAAGGGTTCAGATCCACAAAAAAAGTGGGGATGTGAATATCTTTTCCAGAAAACTGGAGAATGTGACTGCCTCTCTTCCGGATATCGTGCAAGCTGTGAAAGAAAATATAGAAGCTGAGTCTATCATTATTGAAGGGGAAGCCATTGCGGTGGACGAGAATGGAAGACCCCGGGCCTTTCAGGAAATCCTGAAACGTTTCAGGCGTAAATATGATGTGGAATCCACAGTGCGGGAAATACCACTCACTTTGAAGGCTTTTGATATACTCTACCTTAATGGCAATGATCTGATCGATCTGCCTCTCTTTCAAAGACGTTCTATTTTATCTGAGAATGTAAGGAATGGCAGTGGCATCAGTGTTGATGAACAGATCCTTACTGATGATGAAGCTGAAATCAACCGGCTTTATCAGATGGCACTTGATGCCGGTCATGAAGGTATAATGATAAAAAATCCTCAGGCCCCCTATTCTCCCGGAAAGCGGGGAAAGAACTGGTTAAAGAAAAAACCGGTTATGGAAACCCTTGATCTTGTTGTGGTGGGTGCTGAGTGGGGTTACGGAAAACGGGCTAATGTGATCGGTTCATATGCACTGGCCTGTTATGATCCTGATGCCGGTCGCTATCTTCCAATCGGCAGGGTTGCTACAGGTTTTTCAGATGAGGTCCTATCAGATCTTACTAAAATGTTTGCAGATCATATTCTGGTCGAGGAAGGCAGGCAGATCGAAATAAGACCGAAGATCGTTTTTGAAGTTGCTTTTGAAGAGATCCAGAAGAGTCCTAATTATGAATCAGGATATGCTCTCAGGTTCCCCCGACTTGTGAATGTGAGGACTGACAAATCCCCTGAGGAAGCTGAAACGATAGAACGTATTGGGGATATATACCGGGCCCAGTGGGAGTAAGTTGCAAGTGGGCCTTTTGCCGGTGGTGGGTATGGAATAACCTGTCAGGACAAATCGTGACAGGCTTTTTAATATTAAAAGCAGAAGACCTCTTTAGTATGCGAGGAGTAGTCCACTTTTAGACACGTTGCTTTTTGTTTATGCCTGATTTTTGGGATATATACATATTTTTTCTATGATCTGAGTATTTTATCGGATTTGGCACGTTACACAAAGCTTATATAGAATTACATTTCTATTAATTAATTGTCTGTGTGTTCTATTATGGTTCAGGGTAATATAGAATGATTCGGAAAATATATTCAGGTGGATCAGATACATATAATCTAGAACACTTTCTATGAGGTAGATCATGAAAAATATGTTTAAGACAACATTACTTCTGGCAACACTTACCGGTCTGCTGGTCATTGTAGGCCGGCTCATTGGCGGAACCACGGGTATGGTCATTGCATTCCTGTTTGCTATTGTGATGAACTTTGGCAGCTACTGGTATAGTGATAAGATCGTCCTTAAGATGTATCGTGCAAGAGAAGTCACTGAATACGAGAACCCTCAGCTTTACAATATTGTCCGCAGTCTTGCAATGAGGGCACGGCTTCCAATGCCAAAGGTATACATTGTGGATACATCCATGCCCAATGCATTTGCTACCGGAAGGGATCCCAAACATGCTGCAGTTGCAGCAACTACAGGTATATTGAACCTTTTGACACCCGAAGAGCTTGAAGGGGTCCTGGGCCATGAGATGGCGCATGTGAAGAACCGGGATACCCTGATCAGTGCTGTTGCAGCCACTATTGCCGGTGTGATCACCATGATAGCAACATGGGTTCGGTGGGCAGCTATATTTGGAGGTATAGGTGGCAGGGATGGAGAAGGAGCCAACAATATCATAGGTTTCCTTGCTCTTGCAATAGTAGCTCCACTTGCTGCAACTATCATTCAGCTTGCGATCTCCCGGTCCCGTGAATTTGCAGCGGATGCGGAGGGAGCAAGGATATCCCAGAAACCATGGGCCCTGGCAAGTGCTCTGTCAAAGCTGGAATATGGCACTTCTAATTACGCTCCCCGACGCGGAGAGGTACAGGCATCAGAAACAACAGCTCATATGTTCATTGTGAATCCGATTAAAGGTAGTTCCCTGATGAACCTCTTCAGGACACATCCCCTGACCGAGGAAAGGATCAGACGGCTTAAGGCCATGTGATCTTTAATCATTTAAAACAGGAACTCCCCCGGCCAGTCCCGGTGTGGTCCACTCCGGGATATTTTCAGACAATGAAGGTTTGAACTCTTAATTTACTGAGATACGGATATCTACTGAGATACGGATATCTACTGAGATACGGATATATCCGGGGATCCAGATCTGGAAATGTGGCTGGAAACCGGATATATGAGATTAGAAACTGAACAGGTCTGCCTGGCCGGGTTCGGTCAGGTGGATCACTTTTACATCTTCATTTTCCAGTACCTTTGCAAGTTCTGATCGGTGACAGTGCTTTGGACTTTTTTCCGCACACATCAGGACTATATTGTTTTCTGAACGGCTTGCTTCTGTTATTTTCTTCAACAGTTTGTCAAAATATTTTTTAAATTCAGGGGTACTGGCATATTCCATATATTTTTGCTCTCTCATGCCTCCCAGGCCCGGACAGTGGTAATAGAGCAGATGGTGTTTTGGAAGAGTTAATTCCAGATTTTCTTTATTGTACTGTTCATGGATGGACAGAGGATAACTGCGTATATCAATAAGATAGCGTATTTCATATTGATGGAGTATATCAATGAATTCTTCAAATGGGCGGTCACTGTGTCCGATCGTATAACATCTGTTCATCAAACGATGAGTATAATCCACCTTATATTAACCTTTTTGGTGATGGTTGTTGAGGCAACTGCACTGTGTATTTAGTTTCAGATCAAGTTCTTCAAGATCAGCGGTGACAAATTCATGGGTTAGGTAATTTGGAGATACCAGCTCAACGATCTGTCTGCATCGGTCTGAACTGAAAGGCATATGCTGATCGATTTTGTTTACATGTGTCATAATTTCACTATATGACTGCGAAAAGGTCTTATTCTGCAAATGGGAAGGATGTTGTGCAAGTACAGTTCCTTCCTGGTATTTTCCGGAAAGACTGTGGTGGAAATGCATCCCCTCTATCCTGCTGATGATGGATCCTGGCAGTGAGCGAAGTTTTTCCATTACAATGTCAATTGCATCGTCCTGTTCATTGCAGATTCCGGTTGCATTCATGAAATGGCCTGTGTCCAGCAGGAAGGCCCAGTTGTCAAATTCAAGCAGATCGGTGAAATATTCTGTCTCTTCGGGGTCCATTAATGTCAATCCGGGCCACCAGAGATTTTCAAAGAACAATCTTACAGGAGGTTCTCCATCCGGAAAGTGTCCGGCGGCCTGGTTTAGAAAATCGGCATTGGCTTTTAATACTTCTTTATTCGTACAGCCATGCTTTCGGGTGAATACCTGGTCAGGTTCCACATAGGTTACATGGAATACTGCATATGCAGGTTCTACGGCCTGGATGTTCTCCAGTATACTGCAAAATTGAGGGATAAGCTCTGCTTTTGTCCTGGTTCCGTATATTACTTCTATCTCCCAGTCTTCCAGTCCTTCAAATTCAGGTTCATCCCTCCAGACCCTGAACCAACCTACAGGGCAGGGCAGATGTACTCCCTGTACCAGATGTGAAGGTACATCGGGCAGTGTTTGGGTCCCCACCAGTAATTCTATCCCGTCAAGACCGTGCTTTTTGAGAAAACTTTCAAGTGCACCCCAGTCATTATCAAATCTTTCGATATCACAGGGATAGACTGAGAAATTAACCAGTTGTTTTGGTTTCATATACTATAATAGAAAACTTCATTAACTTAAATTTACGCTTTTAATTTTTTGTGAGTATTTAAGGAAAAATGAACCATTAAATGGAGCACAGGGGTAAAGAAAAATCATGATAAATGGTGTACAGGGGTAGAGGAAACCCACAACTTTAGTCGTGGGTAGTTGACCAGGTCGGGATCAGAGCTGCCTCAGTACTCATAGGGTTCATCATTGTTCAGAATATACTGTCATCATTGGCAGATGCCGCAAAAGGATGCCCGGATTTTCTCAGTTTGGGATTATCGGCTTCAGTGCGGCGGTTCTGATCCTCAATATTAAATTACTATTACACCATTACTATTATCGTTTTTCAATCTGTTCACATATGTCCCGGGCCACAGTGGCAGGGTTATTGGAATTGTAAATACTGCGTCCCACAATGACCCAGTCCGCACCTGCCCGGATGACATCCGCAGCACTGCCTCCCTGGGCCCCTACACCAGGTGATATTATGCTTAGTTTGTCACCGATGACCGCTCGTATCTCTTTGACCCTTTCAGGGCGGGTCGCAGGTGCTACAAGACCTGATGCCCCGGCCTCTGCGGCAAGGGATGCGATCTTTTCTGCTACAGGTCTGAAGAACTCCACCCCACCTGGATGGCTCATTTCTGCAACCACATAGATATCCCTGTCATACTGCTTTGCAACTTCCACACAGGCTTCCAGGCTGTCCTGACCTGTGAAACCATGGACTATGACAGCATCGGCCCCGGCTTTGAAGACCTGCTCACAGATAAGCCGATCAGTATTTGGTATGTCAGCCACCTTAAAATCCGCGATCACCGGAGCATATTCTTTCAACTGCTGTATGATGCTTAATCCTTCGGCCAGTACCAGGGGATACCCAACCTTTATTGCATCCACATAGTGACAGACCTGCTCTGCAATAGCAAGGGCCGATTCCCTGTCAGTGACATCCAGGGCGATGATAAGACGTGTGTTCTTTTCCATGGTACTCTTACTATTTTCAATGCTTATATAGTGAACTATTCATTAATGCTGCTAAGGGCCTTTTGCTTTTAGTGACAATGTGCCGCAGGCTTATATTTTCAGGGGGTTTTCACGAACTGGCAGGCACCCGCTCTTAAAAAAGAATACGCTCTTATTCAAGCTTCCTTTTTAGATCTTCAACCACCAGGGGGTCCTGGAGGGTTGTTATGTCCCCCACATCCGTCCCATTGGTGATCGCTTTTAATACACGTCTCATGATCTTACCGCTGCGTGTCTTTGGCAGTTCATCTGCAAAGACCAGTTCTTTTGGTCGTGCAATGGGGCCAATCTCATCTGCAACATGTTCGATCAATTCCTTTTTCAGCTCTTCAGTTGCAGTCTCTCCGGATTCCAGGATGACATATGCGAATATGACCTCGCCTTTTATCTCATCCTTTTTCCCATCCACTGCCGCTTCTGCAACAGCCGGATGGGATACGAGGGAACTTTCTATCTCCATTGTCCCCAGGCGGTGTCCTGATACCTTTATCACATCATCCAGCCGGCCCAGGACCCAGATATTCCCGTCACTATCCTTTCGGGCACCATCTCCGGTGAGATATTTATCAGGGCCCCACTTACTCCAGTAAGTGCTCAAAAAACGTTCTTCATCTGCATATATAGTGCGTATCATGGCGGGCCAGGGTCTTTCTATTGCAAGATAGCCACCCTGACCTGCAGGCACTTCATTACCGGCATCATCAAGGACATTAACCCGGACCCCTGGAAAAGGTCTGGTTGCGGTTCCCGGTTTCATGGTGGTCATTCCCGGCAGGGGGCTGATCATTATCATTCCGGTCTCAGTCTGCCACCAGGTGTCAACTATGGGACATCCTGATCTGCCAATATGTTCATAATACCACAGCCAGGCCTTTGGATTTATGGGTTCACCCACACTTCCCAGCAATCTAAGACTTGACAGATCGTGATCTTCAGGCAGGTGTTTTCCCCATTTCATAAAAGTGCGGATGGCAGTTGGTGCGGTATAAAAGATCGTGACCCCGTATTTTTCTATGATATCCCAGAACCGGTCTTTTTCAGGATAATCCGGGGCCCCTTCGTGCAGGAGAACAGTGGCCCCGTTGAGCAGGGGGCCGTATACCAGATAGGAATGACCTGTGATCCAGCCCACATCCGCAGTGCACCAGTAGATATCGTCATCTTTCAGGTCAAATATCCATTTAGCGGTTATACAGGTACCTGTCAGATAACCCCCTGTTGAATGGACAACACCTTTTGGTTTTCCGGTGGTCCCGCTTGTGTACATGAGGAACAATGTGTCCTCTGAATCCATGATCTCAGGTTCACAGTCAGGATCTGCATTGTGTATGAGCTCTGTCCACCAGACGTCCCTCTGCTTATCCATTGCTACGCTGTTTGCAGCATGGTTCACAACAATGACCTTTTTTATAAATGAGGTCTTTTTAAGGGCCTTATCGGTCTTATCTTTCTGTTCGATGAGCTTTCCTCTATGGAAATATCCGTCACAGGTAATGAGGAATTCACTTCTGGCATCACCGATACGTTGTGCCAGGGCCTCCGGGGAAAAGCCTGCAAAAACAACACTATGCGGTGCTCCGATCCTTGCGCATGCAAGCATGGATATGACCGCTTCCGGTATCATTGGCAGATAAATGGTCACTATATCTCCTTTTTTAACCCCGGCTGCCTTCAGGCTGCTGGCGAAGTGGGAGGTCGCATCTCTAAGCTGGCGATAAGTGAACCTTTCGGAATTCTCCATTTCTCCTTCCCAGATCAGTGCAGTCTTATCACCATGTTTTTTGACATGACGATCCAGACAGTTATAGCAGGCGTTTAATTTTCCATTCAAAAACCATTGTGCATGGGGCGGTTTCCAGTCAAGCACCCGATCCCAGTGTTCAAACCAGTCAATCTGATCTGCCATCTCTTCCCAGAATCCCTCAAAATCCTTTTCTGCTCTTTCATATATTCCGGGGTCTCTGAGATTTGCCTGTGCTGTAAACTCTTCAGAGGGTTCAAAACTTTGCTGTTCTTTCAGAAATGATTCTATATTCTCTGTCATATGTGCACCAGGTGACCGGTATTTTTATTCCTTGTTGGCAATTATGATCATGGTCTCATATAGTTGTTAATTATTATTCCTTATATACAGTTTATAAGGACCTTTACGTAAAAATGTGACGCTAACCATGAGAACTGCCTCTTATGGCAGGTCTTTTCCTGTGCAAAGATTAGAAAGGGGATATATCTGCTGAAAGTATCTTTCTGCAGTTGCACAAAAATTTAACAGAAAACCCTACATCGATATTAAGCAGGCAGAATATGGGACGCTGTCAGTAAGACCTGGTTGATGATGTCGGTTTTGTTCCGTTGTTATGGTGCTGCCAGGTCACTGATCTGTGGTATATGGATGCTGAGTGTCGATAATTTAGTTCCCGGTGGCCCGGTAATAGGTCCCGGTATTACTTTTGACGGTCCTGATCCTGTTTCTTTCAAGCAACTGCTCAATGATCGGCTGGAGCTCTTCCCTGTCAATGTCCAGAGATGCAATTGTCTGCTCAAAGGTGCAGGGCCTTCTGAGGATCAGGTCATAGACCTCATCTTCTGTATTTGTATGTTTTATGCTGGATCGTTTCCTTCTCAGCCCTTTGAGGACCAGACGCACCCTCTCCCTTCCAAGGGCTTCATCAAAAAGACCTGCGATCTCTTTTAGCCGTGCATCACTGACCGGGACAATGAAATCTTCAGCCGGAGGTCTGCTTGTTGTCAGTACTTCGATTTCGTCAGGGTCTATGTATCTCAGGACTGTTATCAGTTCATCCACTTCTTTATCCGTACTGTTCACCGGATAGGCTCCTGTGGAATCAAGGAGCATCACTTCGATTGCAAGTTTGCATGTCCCTGTGTCCTTTAACTCTTTAAGGCCCTGGATGATCTCTTTTACATGAATACCCGCAGCCGGGCGGTTAATTGCCTGGAACGTATCTTCATTTGAGGATACCAGGGTGGCCACGACCAGGTCTGCTTCGCATAGATTGTCCCTCACCCTTTTTTGGCTGATAAGGGAGGAATTGGTTATCACGCATACGGGAAGGTTGCTTATCTTTCTGATCTGCCGGATCATTTCTCCGATATCAGGATTTAGTGTTGGTTCACATGTGCCTGAAAAGGTAATATAGTCCAGGTCTTCAACGTTCTTGTGATAGTTTGTAAGGCCCTCAACAACTTCGGATACACTTACAAGTCCCTTGATATTTTCAGTATCGGTGATCAATTTGTCCACATGGCCCAGCTGGCAATAGACACAATCGAAATTACAGTTCTTTTTAGCATCCAGCTTTTTGATCACATCAATTCCCAGGGATCTGCCAAGTCTTCTCGAAAGGATAGGTCCGTATATTATTCTGGATTTCATAATTATCAGATCTCAAATGGTTCTGAATGGAAGTATGAAATAACTTAGCTTAAATCTATGGGTAGTTTCAGGATTAGATTTAATATATGGGTGGTTTCAGGATTAGCTTGTTTAATGTATTATGTTATCCTATGGATATGGTGAGTCCTATGGATATGATGAGTCCTATGGATATGATGAGTCCTATGGATATGATGGGTGGGAGAGAGTGCAGTTTATGTTAAGCTCTCGTATGAAAGCATTTGGTATAAAAGATCGGTGGTACATCTATATTTTGTACTGCACTCATATGGAATATATACATTGTACTATATTATATATGTTACGATTATTCGTGATGAATTTTGAAGCTATCATTTGCACTTAATCGTAAACTCCCGGGACTGAATTCGGGGATATCACTTTTCATAGAACAGATTTGGAACCATGCTTGCATTGTAGAGAGTTTTGGTAGGCCCTTTTGGATAGATGATCAATAGATTACCAACTGTATTACCCAGGGCCTTTTGGTCATGGAGGTAATACCCGCTGGACTGTCTGGACACATTGTGCAATATAAGGGAAGCCTGATTGGGTTTTATTTCCATAATCTCCAGATGCTTATAGTTGTGGAACAACTCCTGAAATGAATATTCTATATGTTGTGTCCCAAATGCGATCACATATATCTGGGCGAACAGGTCCAGCTCATAGTAAACTGTTACCTTTGCATCGGCCCGGTCGAAGTTCATCACGACCTGATCAAAGTGAATGAAACTGCCTTCTTCCGGTATGTCCGGATCAGCTCCACCTGCAGAAGGAATGATCAGTAACAGCAGGAAAAGTATGACACAAATGTGACTGCGGAAGACTTTCATAGGTCGGATATATGCTGTTTAGATAAATATCTCTTACTATCGGGTCTGTGATTTATGGAATGGGGGATCAAAAGTGAACTACCCGCGACTAAAGTCATGGGATATACAAAATTGTGTTTTCTCCCGATGTGACCGTAAATTACCCGTAAGTAAAGTCGTGGGTTTTCTGTCCCTGAGTCATAATATTGTACATTAAGGTGGTATGTGGTCTAAAAGCCTGGCTAATCAGGGTGATTCAATCGATAAATTCATATTAGGTGTGTTCTATTTCAAACTGCTTTTAAGCATAATATATAAAAATATATCTACATTGATCGTTGGCCCCTCTTTCAATGGGCTTTAATGGATTGATAGGTCTTCAATATTTAAGATCGCTAAATCTTCAATGTTTGAAGCAATTATCAATATGTAATATTCATGAATTGATATAAAAATAGGAGTATGATCATGGACATGTTATTTTACCTTGCTCCCCTGGCAGGTATCATCAGTCTGGTCTTTGCCGCAATCTTTGCAAAAGGTGTCTTAAAAGAAGGCACTGGCAGCAAGCAAATGGTGGAGATCTCCGGTGCTATCCAGGAAGGAGCTATGGCTTATTTGAATCGCCAGTATAAAACAATATCAATAGTGGCAGTGATCCTTGCTGCTCTGATCTTTTTCCTTCTGGGGGAAGACAGTGGCAAGATCGCAGTTGGTTTCCTTGTCGGTGCCATAGCCTCTGCCGCAGCCGGTTATGTTGGAATGAACGTATCCGTCAGGGCAAATGTCAGGACTGCTCACGCAGCTTCCGAAGGACTGCAAAAAGCAATGTCTGTTGCATTCCGCGGAGGAGCTGTGACAGGTCTTTCTGTTGTAGGGCTGGCCCTGCTGGGTACCAGTGGCTTTTATATTCTCTATGGTGATGTGGACCTTGTAGTAGGTTTTGGTTTCGGTGCCAGTTTGATCAGTCTGTTCGCCAGGGTTGGCGGAGGTATTTTCACCAAGGCCGCAGATGTTGGTGCTGACCTTGTTGGAAAGGTAGAGGCCGGTATTCCTGAGGATGATCCCAGGAATGCAGGTGTGATCGCTGACAACGTGGGTGACAATGTAGGAGACTGTGCCGGAATGGGTGCTGATCTTTTCGAGACATATGTGGTAACCGTCCTTGCATCAATGTTGCTTGGATCCCTTATCCTGGATACATATCCCAATGCTATCCTTTATCCGCTCACACTGGGTTCAGTTGCTATCTTTGCATCTATCATCTCTATCTTCTTTGTTAAAGTAGGCAGTGATGGCAAGATCATGAAGGCCCTCTATAAAGGAGTGGCAGCAGCCGCGATCCTCTGTCTGGTCGCATTCTATTTCGTTACGGATTATCTCCTTGGGGACATCAATTTCTACTATGCATCCCTTGTGGGTATTATCATAATGGTATTGATGGTCGTATTCACCGAATACTATACATCTACCAGTTACCGTCCTGTAAAAACAATTGCACAGGCATCTGAGACCGGTGCGGGTACCAATGTGATATCAGGTCTTTCAGTTGGATTTGAAAGTACTGCCCTTCCACTGATCATCATTGTTATTGGTATCCTTGCTTCCTACTTCGTCGTTGGCGGAGCAGATGACCCTTCCATTGGACTTTATGGTATAGCAGTTGCTGCAGCTGCAATGCTTTCTACCACCGGTATGATCGTGGCTCTGGATTCATATGGACCGATCACCGACAATGCAGGTGGAATCGCAGAAATGGCAAAGATGCCAGCTGAAGTACGTAATATCACTGATGCTCTGGATGCTGTGGGTAACACCACAAAAGCTGTCACAAAGGGTTATGCGATCGGATCAGCTGCACTTGGTGCCCTGGCCCTTTTCGCAGATTATACGCATAAAGTTAACCTTGAAGCCGGTAGTCTGAGCCTGGATAACCCGGTAGTTTTGACCGGATTGTTCATTGGAGGTCTGCTTCCTTTCATGTTCTCTGCAGTTACAATGAAGGCTGTGGGTAAGGCAGCTTTCTCCATTGTTAATGAAGTGCGTCGCCAGTTCCGTGAGATTCCCGGTATCATGGAAGGTACTGCTAAACCTGAATATGGTAAATGTGTGGATATCGTTACTGCAGCAGCTATCAGGGAAATGATCATTCCCGGAATCCTGGCTATTGTAGTTCCACTGCTGGTTGGATTTATTCTTGGTCCGGTTGCACTTGGTGGCCTTCTTATCGGTCTGATCGTTGTCGGACTTTTGCTGGCCATGACCATGAACAATGGTGGCGGAGCCTGGGATAATGCAAAGAAGCTCATTGAAGACGGTTATCATGGCGGAAAAGGTTCCGAGGCCCACAAAGCCGCAGTCGTGGGAGATACCGTGGGAGATCCTTTCAAGGATACATCCGGTCCTGCACTTAACGCTTTGATCAAGGTCGTGAATATGATAGCTATCCTTTTCGCATCCGTATTCATCGGAAAGGGTATCTTCTAAGTACGAAGCTTATTTAAGAATATATGTGAGGCCCGGTTTCCGGGTCTTTCTTTTTTAATTTATTTATGGCATTTTCTGCCAGAGATATATTGCCCCTCAGATCTTCCTGTAGTCAGTTTGCCCGGTGATGAACTGAAACTTCAGCCAGGAATTCTTACAGGTTTCACTAAGCGGGTATACATGTTAATTTAAATTTGCAAATTAATAAGTCAATTTTTGGTTAGAATCGCGGAAATAATATTAAGAAAAAGTGCTGGCGGGCCTAAAATGGGGGGTTATTTGTGTTTGGGGAGTGGGGATTTAGGAAAAACCCGTCAGCAATTATATAATTTATTATTTATTGTATATATAGATATTGTGTAGTGATAATATAAATATATTTTCTGTTATTTATTTATGTATATTTGGTGCTATTTTTTTATGTGAGATGATATCAGTATGTTGCATCTTCCATGCTAAACAGCACACCTCTTTGCTGCAGCTCTTCAGAGATTATTTCATAGAATACACCCATTCCGGGTACATTCTCATGCTTAAATTCCTCTACACGGCCCCCTTCCCCCCCTATGGAAGTTATTTCACAGGCACAGGAAGGGCTTTTGGGTGTACCGAGGATATGGATCTCATAGCCTTCCATATAGAACTCTTCGATCATATCAGCAAAAGGGGTGAACAGCTTTTTGCAGAACCTTCTGTATGCCGGATGTTCCAGCTGGTCCTTTGTGATCTCACGGCGTCTGAGGCCCAGATAGATCAGCTCGGGACAGGGCAGCTGGATCATATTGGAATTTTGTGGTATCACCCGGGGAGGGGCCTTTATCCCTTTAAGTCTTGAATGACGGTTCCCCAGACAATGTGCAATTACAAGGATACTTTTTTTGTCGGTCACTATGAACACTCCTTATGTTGGGATTTGAAGTGAATTATATATAATTCCTGCGAGTTTTAGCTTACAAGGAGACATTACAATAATGCATGAAGATCTTGGGACAATATTGAATAAGGGTTATGGAACCTGGTCGAGGAACCTGAACATTGCTTTGCCTTTCTTTTTGAACACGATGTTTAGCTTTTTGATCGTAATGTTGTTGATGTTCACCCTGGCAGCTGTCTTTGCCGCATCCTCTATGAGCGATATATCCTCTGCCAGCGCAGAGGAAATGATGGATCTGTTTGGTAGTTTAATACTTGATAATCTGCTCTCTGTCATTGCCATGGTCCTGATCTTTGTTCTGTTGAGCATCTTCATCCAGTCATATTTTACAGCAGGTGCTATCGGCATGGCAAGGTCTGCATTACAAACGGGCCATAGTTCCTTTTCAGATATGTTCCTTTCCGGAAAGGAGAATGTGGTAAATCTGTTCCTGACAAAGGTTCTGGTTATCATGCTGATTTTTGCAGGTGTTGTTTTCCTGATCCCCGGCATCCTTACTGCTGGTGAGCTGAGTGAGCTCCTGTCCAACCCGGAATCTGCTGTTCTGACAAGCATACTGCTTGGCTTTGGTGTCCTCATCTGGCTGTTTTATATCATCGTAATGAGCATTGTACTTTCATTCGTTGACTTTTCCCTGGTACTGGACAGACTGGATCCCATCTCCGCAATTGAGAAGGGCCTTTCCTTTTTCATGCAGAACAAACTTGACGTTTTCATACTTTATGTACTGATGGTCTCGTTTTCCATTCTTATCAACGTCATAGGCGAACTGGTAAGCAGTATTGAAGTGGTCAGTACTGTCTGGGCCTTAATAAGCTTTATACTCTCTTTTGCAGTGATACAGCCATTGATTGCTGTGTGGTTTACAAGACTGTATCTTAATCGCAATGAAAGGGAGATATATGATGTCAGTGACCTGCTGGCCTATCCCTGATCTTTCCGGATGAGCTTTGTGAACAATATCCGATCAATCCGGGATATCCTACAGCAACATCAGATATTAATGAAAAAAATTGATATAGATGTAACGTTGACCTGAATGTAAAGTTGACCTTAATGTAAAGTTGACCTTAATGTAAAGAGTTCAGGGCCGGACACTTTCTGTGCCCTTTGCATATCAGGTTATTTTTGGTCCCGCTTCAACAATTTGCAGGCCTGGCACAGCCCGGTGGTGCAGGCCTGAGCACATATCCTGCATTCGGTGAGTTCAACCTGGGGATATTCCCGGGCAAGGATGCCCACCATCCTGTCAAAACCACGCAGAAGGGAATACTTTGTACCCGGATGGGCCACTTCAAAATCATTGATCATATCCCTGACCTCTCCCCTTAAGGCCTCATGTGCGTAAGGACATTCGTCATGGCTTAGGGGAAGGGAGTTGACTATTGCATAGAGGGCCACCTCTTTTTCCGGGATATTTCGTAAAGGTTTGGCACGCAGGACCAGTCCTTCCAGGGCCCGGGGTGGAGAGAGGCGTATCATCCTTTCCACATCCCCTCCCAGATGGTTCATCATTATCGTCTGGGCCTCATCATCCAGATTGTGACCGGTAGCCAGTTTTGATGCACCTATCTCCCCTGCGGTCTTATTCAGCAGGGATTTTCGCAGTACCCCGCAATAACTGCAGGCCCCATATACCCTGTCCTGTGCAACCAGATCATCCAGAGTGGTATCGTATTCATCCTTGAAGGAGCGGATGATATGTCTGACACCAAGTTCTTCTGTCAGGGCCTTTGCCTGTTTGAGGGTCTCCTGGCGATAGCCGGCTATTCCCTCATCAATGGATATCCCTACTATCTCCACATCCCTTCTTTCTTTGAAGATCTTATGGAGCAGATAGAGCAATACCGAACTGTCCTTGCCGCCGCTCAAAGCAACAGCTATTATGTCCCCTTTGTTGACATGGTACTGTTTTCTGATGGTAAGTTTTACTTTCCTTTCCACATCTTCAACAAAATGCTTCTGGCACAGGTGCATCCCCGAATATTTCTGGAAAATGATCGCATTCCTGTTACACTTCATACACTTAATGCTCATGCGTTCTCCTGAAGGATGAAAAGGAATTATGCTATTAGAATGTTGGGGTTTGACTGATGTTTGACTGATGTTTGACTGATGTTTGACTGATGTTTGACTGATGTTTGACTGATGTTTGACTGATGTTTGACTGATGTTTGACTGAGGTTTGACTGAGGTTTGACTGATGTTTGACTGAGGTTTGACTGAGGTTTGACTGATGTTTGACTGAGGTTTGACTGAGAATGAAGTGGCCCCATTTCTCTAAATGGTAGTGTGTCTGAACAATGCTGCAAAATCCAGAGAATTTAAATCCAGCTCTCTGCAGTTGAGGTCCTTATCAGCCCGAAGATCCATGAATGTGCAGGCAGGGTAGTGCAAAGCAACCATTTTAATTGCCGGTGTCGTCAGCTTTTATCTCCCTTTAAAGGGTAATGATCTATAATAACTCTATAATTAAAAATATCAAGACATTATTTGTAAAAAAATTTATATCATTCCGGGTGGTCTTTAAGAATAAAAACGATCATCTATGACCTTTGATATATCCCTCCCATTGCTCTTGCTAGCCATACTTATCGGATATCTGCTTGGTGTGTTCTCGGGCCTGGTCCCCGGTATTCATACGAATAATTTTGCACTGATGCTGGTGGCAGTATCCCCCCTGATCATGCAATATGGCATATCCCCGATCTATGTGATCGTTATCATCCTTTCCAACTCCCTGTCACACACCTTCCATGATGTAATTCCGGCTGTCTATCTGGGTGCCCCCAATGATGACACGGCCCTTGCGGTCCTCCCCGGCCATCGCCTGTTGCTGGATGGGTTTGGATCCGAGGCAGTCCGGCTTTCGGCTCTGGGAAGTGCCGGGTCGGTGGCATTCTCCCTGATCCTTGTCCTGCCTCTGGTCTTCCTGTTCACCCATATCTATTCTTTTCTGCAGGAATATCTGGGATGGTTCCTGCTCGGGCTTTCAGTGTTGCTCATACTTACTGAAAAAGGAGAATACACAATTGGCCAGGGGTCCCTGGTACGATATCGATATAGATTCTATGCCCTCATTCTTTTCCTTCTCAGCGGTATCCTGGGCCTTTTTGCATTCCGGACAGAAGCTAATATGGTCCCGATAATCGATTTTGGATCCCCTTCCATTCTGTTACCTCTTTTAAGTGGTCTTTTCGGAGCTTCCCAGCTGGTGATCAGTCTTTCATCCAGTTCGGTGATCCCTCCCCAGCGCTATTCAAAGATCGAGCTTTCCTATAAACGTATAATCAGAGGTGTGATCACCGGCAGTGCCGCAGGTTCCATCGTAGCCTGGCTTCCCGGTATTTCTTCATCCATAGCCGCCGTACTTGCAAGGATGTTCATCCGGGAGGATTTTGAAAAACCGGGTATGCAAATATTGTCTTCCGATAAAAAAAAGGCAAAGAGCCTGATGAAGAATACGGATGCAGTTCTGGGTTACTCTGCTCACTCTGTTTCTGATCAGGATCTTGATGATCTCAGATCTTTTATGCTTGAGTCTGAAACCACGGATACTTCCCTGTACGACCCGGATGATCCATTTGATGATATTTTTGGCGGGCCGGATCTTGATACCCCGGGGGAAGATGGGGACATCGATATCCTTTTTGGTGAGGACAGTGTACTGGATAAAATAGGTGAGAATGATGGAATGAATGGTGGAATGAATGGTGGAATGGATGATGGAATGGATGATGGAATGGATGATGGAATGGATGATGGAATGGATGCTTCCCGG
Organism: Methanosarcinaceae archaeon; assembly: GCA_963676195.2. Lineage (GTDB taxonomy): Archaea > Halobacteriota > Methanosarcinia > Methanosarcinales > Methanosarcinaceae > CAXXJW01. Next base: position 229,218 of record CAXXJW010000001.1, read on the forward strand.
GAGTTTATCGTGTCCGTATCAGGTGTAAATACATCCAATGCGATCTTTGGCCTGTTCGCTCTGGCAGTTATCGGAAAGACACGAAGCGGGGCAATGGTTGCTATTAATGAGATCATGGATGCTTCTTTTCTGGACAACCATAACATAATCCTTTTACTGCTGGTCATAGTGATCACGGCCCTGCTGTCCTATCTTTCCACAATAGCCATAGGCAACCGTATCCATCATCTCCTCTCAAGGATCGATTATTCCTTGATATGCATATCTGTGATAATCGGCCTGACATTAATGAGCTTCCTCTTCACCGGATGGTATGGTCTTTTGATATTCATCATAGCAACCCCTCTGGGGATGTTTGCGCCTTTCATGAAGATCAGGAGGTCCCATGCAATGGGAGTAATTCTGTTGCCGGTGATATTGTACTTCATTTGACGTTATGCACGATTCAATGCCGTCTTTCCATCCGGGCCACATCACTATTTAGAATATATGGTTTTAGAGGATGGAATTATTTCTCAGCATCAGAGACTTCTTCCAGCAGGACCGTATCCTCATGGGAATAGGCCGGGGCACAGCAACAGAGTATCCTCAAATCCTCATTTCCGGTGTTGGTGATCCTGTGGGGGGTGTTATGCAGGATACAGACAGTATCACCTTCTTCTACTTCGAAGATATCCTCTCCGGCCTGCATGGAGCCATTTCCCCGGAGGATATGGTATATCTCTTCACTATCTCTGTGGATGTGGAGGAAGGTGGTGGTTCCGGGAGGAACCCGGGCCTCTGCCAGGCTTAAATTCGTGCATCCATGCTTTAACGGATGCATAAGTTCTTTAATTGAGGACCCGTCCTTTGTTATATAGCTTTCAATATTCCCGTAGCTTGTATGCAGTATTTCCGTCATTTTTCCTTCTTTTCATTATCCTTATTCTCATTACCCTTCTTTTCATTATCCAGGATATCAGTGTCCCTTATTCGCTCTATCATCTTAAGCATCTCGTCCTTGATCCGTATCATCGCTTCGATGCCTTCCCCTCCGACTTCAATGGGGGCCTCTCCTTTAAAATCGGCATCCACAAGTTCAGGAGAATAGGGTATCTCCCCCAGTACCGGAATGTCCAGTTTTGCAAGATGGGGCCTGACATTGGAAGAGGTGCCTTTGTTGACAACGGCAGCAAAATGTTTTATCCCGATACCACTTCCAAGCTCTTTGATCCGGGAGGCCGTCTCTATGGAGCGCATGCCAGGCTCAACCACTATGAGCATCAGATCGATACCTTTTGTCGTTCCCCGACCCAGATGTTCAATACCAGCTTCCATATCCAGGACCAGGGCACTGCTGTCCTTGAGCACCATGTGCCGAAGAAGTGCCCTCAAAAAAGCCGATGCAGGGCACATGCAGCCACTGCCGCCCCTTTCAACCGTACCCATAATGAGCATTTTGACCCCGTCAGGGCCCACCACACCGAATTTGTCTACAATATCATCCACTTTGGGATTGTATTTGAACATTCCTCCGGTCTGACCGGCCCGCTCATCGATCATCTGTTTGTATTCAGTGAGGGGTTTTGGAGGTTTTTGGATGCCAAGAGCTGATGCAAGATTCATATCTGAATCTGCATCCACAGCAAGTACATCATATCCTTCTCTTGAGAGCAACCTTGCCAGTGTTCCTGAAAGAGTTGTCTTTCCAACCCCGCCTTTGCCTGTTAATGCTATCTTGATCATTGTTCATCTCCCGAAATTGTGGTAATGGTGGTTTCAAATAAATGGTTAATGTCAGCATTTTACCACATTTTTGCCTGCTTTTCTATTATTTGAAGATATATGTATATCAGATGCTTTGTTAAAAAAGGTTATATTTCTATGTGATGACTGAATTAATGATATTGAGGGGAATTATGGTCATTCCAGATTAGCAAAGAAATATATGTGTTTTGATACTACTATATGTCAGTTATTCTGGTTATGCAGATCTTCATGGAAATGATTGAGTGAGTGTCAATGGATGGCAGGTTTGAAGATATTAGAAAAGTATTGATCCACATATTGATACTAAATCTTATTGTGGCCCTTGCAAAGATAGTCTATGGTACGCTTACAGACACTTTGAGTATGAGGTCGGACGGTTTCCATTCATTCTTTGACAGCATCTCCAATATAGTCGGGATCGTTGGTGTGTCCATTGCTTCCCGGCCACCGGATAAAAGTCATCCCTATGGACATAAGAAATTTGAGACCCTGGCTTCTATGTTCATTGCAGTGCTTATCATCTTTGTGGGTTTTGAGATCGTCATTAATTCCCTGCTCAGGTTCACCTCACAGGCCCAGCCCCGTGTAACCGGATTAAGTTTTATAGTCATGATTGTGACAATGGCAGTCAACGTTTTTGTAACCAGGTATGAACACAACCAGGGTACAAAACTTAAAAGTGACATCCTGATTGCTGATTCGATGCATACCAGGAGTGATATCTATGTGTCTCTTTCGGTAATTGTTGCTCTTGTGGGGATACAGAGCGGTTATCCGATCATAGACCCGCTCATCTCTCTTATAATCGCGCTTGTCATTCTCAAAGCAGGAGCTGACATTCTGATGGCAGGAAGCAATACTCTTTGTGATGCAGCAAGGATCGAGGAGAAGGTGATCTGTGAAATAGCTTATGAGGTAGAGGGTGTAAAGGATTGCCATAAGATCCGTACCCGGGGTACTGAAGGAGATATCAGTATCGATCTGCATATAAGGGTGCGTTCCGACATGCCGGTAGTCGAGGCACACGCTCTTTCTCACAGGGTAATAAACCATCTGAAAGAGAGGCTGGATGGGGTGTCTGACGTAATGGTACATGTTGGTCCTTTTGATGAGGAAAAAGCGCAACAAAAGTAAAATAGCATCAGGTTAACTATTACGTTATGCCTGGTAATACATTTGGACATTTGTTCAGGATAACGACCTGGGGGGAATCCCATGGACGTGGTCTTGGTGTTGTGGTGGACGGGGTTCCTGCGGGTCTTGATCTTGATGTTACTGTGATTCAAAAAGAGCTTAACAGACGCAGGCCGGGCCAGAGCCAGGTTTCCACCCCCCGTAGTGAGGCAGATCGTGTTGAGATCCTTTCAGGTATTTTTGATGGAATGACCACAGGTACTCCCATTTCAATGATGGTGTGGAATAAGGATGCCAGATCAGGGGCCTATGATAACATTAAGGATAGACCCCGCCCGGGTCATGCTGATTATCCGTATATGGCAAAATACGGTATTCGGGACCATCGTGGCGGGGGTCGTTCCTCTGCCCGGGAGACCATTGGCAGGGTGGCTGCAGGTGCGATTGCAAAAGAATTACTTTTCAGGTATGGAGTAAGCATCGTTGCCCATGTGGTCGAACTTGGAGGAGTTGCAGCAGAGAACACCGATGATATGGATATCGATCTTATCCGGGAGAATATTGAGAAGACACCTGTGCGCTGTGCGGACCCTGTTGCAGCAGAAAAGATGTTTGAAAAGGTTCAGTTGGCCCGGGCTGAAGGGGACAGTATTGGCGGAGTTGTGGAGATCATTGCAAATGGAGTGCCTGCCGGTCTGGGGGAGCCGGTATTTGACAAACTCGATGCGGAGATCGCCCGGGCCGTAATGAGCATTGGTGCGGTTAAAGCTGTGGAGATCGGGGCAGGCATTGAAGCGGCCTCGATGAAAGGCAGCCAGATGAACGATCCTTTTGCTATAAAGGATGGAAAGGTCATTACACTATCCAATAATGCCGGAGGGATATTGGGAGGACTGTCCACGGGAATGCCCATCATCTGCAGGGCCACGGTCAAACCCACACCCTCCATCTCTCTGCCACAAAGGACAGTTGACATGTGTTCAAACACTGAGGAGCAGATCATAATAGAAGGCCGGCACGATCCGACCATTCCACCCAGGATGGTCCCGGTCGCAGAAGCCATGCTGGCTCTTGTGCTGGCAGATCATATGCTCAGAGCGGGCCGGATACCTGCAGATTCCTTGTTAAAATAATGGCAGGATCTTTGGCCTCTCTAAACTCCCGCAGGCAGTCATGTGAAAAAAAGATATGGATTGACAGTTACCAATGATTGGTAACCATCAATGCTGTATTTGACAGATATCACTGTAGTTATCAGGGATATCACTGTAGTTACCAGATCAAAGTTTTAATTTTTCCATCCTTGCAACGGCTTCTTCTATTCGTTCTACCGATTGGGTCAGAGCAAATCTTACATACCCTTCACCGTACTGTCCAAATCCCACGCCCGGGGTTGCCACAATGCCGGATTCTTCCAGCAATACTCTGGAGAATTCCATGGAATCATAGCCATCAGGCACCGGGGTCCACACGTAGAAGGTTGTCTTTGGAGGTTTTACATCAAGGCCCAGGCCGTATAATCCTTTAAGCAGGGCATCCCTTCTCTTTTGGTAGATGCTGTTCATGTCAGCAACACATTGCTGTGAGCTGGACAGAGCAGTTATGCCGGCTCTTTGTATTGCATCAAAGGCCCCGGAGTCGATGTTTGATTTAACTTTACCAAAGCCGTTTATAATATCACTATTACCAACTGCAAAGGCCAGTCTCCACCCGGTCATATTGTAGGTCTTGGACATGGAATAAAGCTCTATACCCACATCCATGGCCCCGTCAACACTCAGAAAACTGGGGGCTTCATATCCGTCATAGGCCATTTCTGAATAGGCATTGTCATGGACGACCACGATCTCATTTTCCTTTGCAAACTCCACAACCTCTTCAAAGAACTTGAGGTCAGCAGTTGCAGCGGTGGGGTTGTTGGGATAGTTCAAAAACATCAGTTTTGCCTTTTCCAGTTTGTCTGCAGGAATGCTGTCCAGGTCCGGAAGGAAATCATTTTCATTTAGCAAAGGCATGATATAGGGTTCCCCCCCTGCAAACTGAGTTCCTATCTTATAGACCGGATAGGCAGGGTCAGGGACCAGGGCCACATCCCCCGGATTGAGGAATGCAAGGGGAATATGTGCCACACCTTCCTTGGAACCGATCAGGGTCAGGGTCTGTGTTGCAGGGTCGATGTCCAGGTTGCGGGTATCCTTACACCATTTTGCCACTGCTTCTCTGAATTCCATCATCCCGGTGTAGGATGGATATCTGTGTGTTGCAGGGTCACGCACAGCATCACACATGGATTCAATGATGTGGGATGGGGTTGGCTGGTCAGGGTCTCCGACTCCCAGGTCAATGACATCCACACCTCTGGCCCTTACTTCTTCTTTAGCTTTATCTATCGTTGCAAATAAATATGGGGGTAAATCGTTAATTCTGTCGGCGTACATATGGTCACCTAATTTCCGTAGAGTGTTATATATAAATTCTGCTCATGTATATTATAGGTCATACCTTATATATTAGAGTAATAATTTTATGTCTTGAAGTTGTAAGACACTCATAAATATATTTTTATCAAAGGATATTGTTCATCACATTCATGGGGTACATTTAATGGGGGATATCAAAGCAAAAGGGAAAGTTCGTTTTATTTCATTAATGCTTCTTTTTATGGTATTTTCATTCTTATTGATGATACCTGCACAGGCAGAGAAGACCATTCGGGTAGGTGTGGATCAATTCGAACCACTGGTATTCTTTGATGAGGACGGGTTGGCAAGGGGAATTTCCATTGATATCCTGGAAGAGGTTGCTGCTGAAGAAGGGTGGGAACTTGAGTATGTTAAATGCAGCTGGCCCACCTGTCTTGAACTGCTGGAAGAGGATCATATTGATCTGATCGTGGATATGGGTTATTCGCAGTACAGGGATCAAAAATACTACCTTTCCAGTGAGGTCATTCTTTCTGATTGGGGTATTGTATATGTCCGTCCTGATAGTGGCATTGATTCTATACTTGACCTGGAAGGCAAGACGGTTGGCGTTCCCCAGAATGATATTTTTTATCTTATCCTCAGGTCCAATCTGGAGGATTTTGATATTAATTGTACTTTTGTGGAAGTCCCTGGTTCTGCAGATGTGATGCAGCTGCTGGATTCCAATGAAGTGGATGCCGGGGTGATGGGACGTTTATATGGTTTGTATTATGAAGATCAATTCGATGTGCAAAGAACGAATATTATCTTTGCTCCTCTGGAAAGGCATTTTGCAGTCCTTGATCCCGAAGATCAGTATATTATTGATACTATTGACCGCCATATTCGTGTTATGAAGGAAGATAAGAGTTCTGTCTATTACACTTCCAGAGATCGATGGTTGATCTCAGAGAGGTCATATCATATACCTGGATGGGTAAAAGCTTCTTTGTTCGCTGGTTTTGTTTTGCTACTGTTACTGGTTGGTTTCAATTTTGCCCTGAGCTCCCGGGTGGAGAAAAGGACTCAGGAACTTAAGGAATTGAATAAGGACCTGGTGGCTGAGGTTGAGGAGCGCAAGAAAATAGAGGGTCAGCTGGCAGAACGTGCAAAAGAACTTGAGCGACTCAATGAAGTTAAGAGCATCTATACAGATATCTTAAGGCATGATCTGATCAATCCTGCAAGTGCGATCAAAGGTTTTGCCGATGTAGTTTCCCGGGATATTCCTCAAGGCCCTGCTACTCGTTATTTGACTGTGGTGATCGAAAACGCTGACCGGATCATCGATATGATCAATGCGGCTACGGAATTCTCAAGACTTGAGGAATCCAGAGAACTTGAGTTACATCCAATGGACCTGCTGGATACTATCAATAACTCCGTTACTGCTTTGAAGAACAATGCAGATGAAAAGGGCATGTTTGTGGAAGTAAGGACCCGGGACAGATATAGTGTTCTTGCCAATCCAATACTGCAGACCGTATTCACCAATCTGATCTCCAATGCGATCAAATACAGCCCCGGGGGCTCATCAGTCTTAATTGATATTGAAGATGCTGATGAGTTCTGGAAGGTCACTGTGACAGACAGTGGTGAAGGTGTGGGCGATGCGGATAAACCTCTTATTTTTGACAGGTTCAGGAGGGCAAGCAAAGGAAAGGCAAAAGGGACGGGCCTTGGGCTTGCTATAGTAAGACGGATAATTGAACTTCATCATGGTGAAGCCGGGGTTACCGATAATCCGGAAGGGGTGGGGAGTGTTTTCTGGGTGACCCTGCAGAAGGCCTGATATTTTATCTGTTAACTCAATTATTGATTGATTGATTGATTGATTGATTGATTGATTGATTGATAATAGGCCATATTTTCTCAATACAATATGTTTGGTATCCTACCAAATTAAGTCATTTTTATTGCTCATTTACTCCTCTGTTTGGTATATAATCGGGTTTGTTTATATAGTCGATATTTAAATTAAGCTTCATTGCAACAGATTTATATAAAATTGGCATGATACCAAAAAGGTGGAGTTAAGTTTTGTAAATATGCTCTATTGTTATTGTTATGGATTGAAATATAGGTGTCAGGTGTTGTTATGAAAATTAATAATTTATTTGTGATCTGTTTTTTCAGTATCCTGGTATTCTCATCAGGTATGGGTTGTTCAGGATATGATGATGCAGAACAGTCGGGTGAAGAAGGTCTTATGGTTGCTGTAAGTATCCTCCCCCAGCAGACATTTGTGGAAAAGATCGCAGGGGACAAGGCAAGTACTATTGTTCTAATTCCACCCGGGGCCAGTCCGGCCACCTATGAACCCACTCCAGGTCAGCTAAAAGATATGTCCAATGCAGATATGTATGCTATTGTGGGATCAGGTCTGCCATTTGAGACAGTATGGCTTGACAGGATCGAAGAGGTCAATGAGGATATGATGATCGTTGATTGCGCCGAGGGTATCACGCTAAGGCCAAAGGATCCGCATATATGGACATCTCCCCGGGAAGCAAAGATAATGGTGGAGAACATATATGAGGGTCTGGCAACTGCAGATCCTGAGAATCAGGAATACTATCTCCAGAATAAAGAGGATTATGTGGCCTTGCTGGATGATGTGGATGCAAGGATCAATGAGACCCTTGCAGACAAAATGGGAAAAAGTTTCATGGTCTATCATCCTGCCTGGGGTTATTTTGCAGATGCCTATGGACTGGATATGATACCCATAGAGATAGAGGGTAAAGAACCCAGTCCCCGGGATATGCAGAATGTCATTGATACTGCAAAAGACAAGGATATAAAGGTGATCTTTGTGCAGGCCCAGTTCAGTACTCAAAATGCTGGAGCTATTGCCAGTGAGATCGGTGGTGAGGTAGTTTCAATCGATCCACTGAGCAAAGACTATATACACAATCTGGAACTGATAGCAGAAGCCTTTTCCAAAGGGCTTGTTTAAGCTATGATCGATAAAATGGTTCCATGTCAGCAAATTAGTCCACCATATTAATAAATTGTTTAATGGTATCTGGAAATCAAATATAATAAATAATGCATATAATCGGAGTTTGATCAATGGATAAAGTAATAGAACTTGAGGGCGTATGGTTTTTTTATGATCGGCTTCCCATCCTTGAATCAGTGGACCTTGTTGTACACAAAGGGGATTTTCTGGGGATCATCGGGCCCAACGGAGGCGGGAAAAGTACATTGCTCAAGGTCATCCTGGGTTTGATCAAACCTTCAAAAGGTACTGTGAAGGTACTGGGGACTGACCCGGAAAAGGCAAGGAAGAGGATTGGATATGTGCCTCAGTATAATGTTTTTAACCTGGATTTCCCTATAAGTGTGAGGGAAGTTGTCCTCATGGGACAGATCGGCAGAAAGGGTTTGTTTAAGAGATATTCCCGTGAAGATATTAAAGCGGCTGAAAATGCCCTCAAGACTGTGGAGATGTTCGAATACAGGGACAGGCAGATCGGGGAACTCTCCGGGGGCCAGAGGCAAAGGGTATTCATTGCCCGCTCCCTTATCGGAGAGCCTGAGATCCTCTTGCTTGACGAACCTGCTACAGGTATTGACACGATGATGCAGAAGGAATTCTATGAACTGCTTGAAATATTAAAGTCAAGTGTCACTATTATCATGGTATCCCATGACCTGACTGCGGTCTCTGTCCTTGTGGATAAGATCGCCTGCCTTAATGGAAAACTTCACTACCATGGCTCCAAAGAACTGGTCCCCGGTGATATTGAACAGTCTTACTGCTGTCCTGTAGAATTGATAGCTCATGGAGTCCCGCACCGTGTTCTTGGTGAACACGGGGGAAGTGGTGCTTCCGGCCATAGTGCATCAGGCCCGGGTGGATCTGGAGAGTCTGGTAAATAAGGTGGTCCCATGATAGAATTGTTACAATATGAATTTATGAGGAATGCCATTGCTGCAGGCTTGCTTGCAAGTCTGGCCTGTGGTATCATTGGTGTATATGTTGTTGTGAAACGAATTGTTTTTATCTCTGGTGGGATCGCACATGCTTCTTTTGGTGGCATAGGCCTTGGTTATTTCCTGGGAATGAACCCTATCCTGGGAGTGTTACCTTTCAGTATCCTTTCTGCTATCACCATGGGCCTTGTAAGCAAACGCTCAAAGGTTGCAGAGGATACCGCAATAGGTATCCTGTGGTCTCTGGGTATGGCCATGGGTATTCTATTCATAAGTCTTACTCCGGGATATGCCCCGGACCTTCTGACATATCTGTTTGGTAATATCCTGACAGTTCCTCCTTCGGATATCTATCTGATGCTACTTCTTGATGCGTTCATAGTGGTTACTGTAATAAGTCTTTATAAAGAGTTCCTTGCGCTTTGTTTTGATGAAGAGTTCTCAAATGTTGCAGGTATACCGGTGGAATTGTTGTATCTGCTCCTTTTATGTCTGATAGCAATGACCGTTGTACTGATGATCCGGGTTGTGGGTCTGATCCTTGTGATAGCCCTGCTTACTATTCCTGCAGCACTCAGTGGACAATTCACGAACGATCTTAAAAAGATGATGTACCTTTCAATTGCTTCAGGCAGCATATTCACAGTTTCCGGTCTGTTCCTTTCGTATTATCTGGATGTACCTTCAGGCGCCACTATCATTCTTGTGATGTCTCTGGTCTATATACTATATTTTGCACTACGGAGGGTCCGTGATAAATATGGAAGTACCCAAAATGTTTGATCAGACAAAAAGATTTATATGGGCTGCAATAGAACACAACCCATGATATATTGACTGGATCGAAGTAAAACGCATATATCAAAAATATACTAAAATAGAAAACAAAAAGGTGAGCTAAAATGTTAACACTTGTAGTTGGGGGTTTTCTTGGAAGTGGGAAAACAACCACGATCATCAATATGGGAAAGTATATTGCAGACAGAGGGTACACTGTTGCGATCATTGTCAATGAGATCGGTGAGATCGGTATTGATGGGGATGTCATCAATAAATTTGGATTTGATTCCAAGGAGATCACCAATGGATGTATCTGCTGTACCCTTAAGGTCAGCATGAAGACCACGGTCACTCAGTTATACAGGGCATACGATCCTGATATACTGCTGGTGGAACCAACCGGAATTGCATTCCCCAATGTCATCAAGACAGACATTGAACTTATGAATCTGGGAGAAGATGTCCAGGTGGCTCCTCTTGTCACACTTATCGATGGAAGCAGGTTCAAATATCTGATGAAAGAAGTAAAGCATTTCTCCATGCGCCAGATAGAAGATGCAGAGATCCTGGCCATCAATAAAATTGATCTGATGGATCCAATTCATGTTCCTATTGTGGAAGAATCCGTACAGCAATTAAACAAGAAAGCAAAGGTTGTGAAGTTATGTGCAAAAACCGATGATGTCACATTCCATGAATTCATGAAGATGTTGCTTCCGGAAAATATGCTTGAACATGCTGTCACCAATCCCCATGAGGATGCACCAAAAGCTAAGGAAAATGTTCCTGAAGAAAAAGTTGTTGAGGAATACATGCCACTTGAAGAGCAGGAACAAGAAGAGGTATGTTCACTTGATACTGAAGCTGAGGACGAGAATTCCATCCTTGCATCAGGCGTGGCAACATATGCAGTGGAATATGAGGTTGGCGATAAACAGATCTCTATGGATACATCTAAACCTATCCTTTCTGAGATAATGGATCAGGTAAAAGCTCGGGTAATGGAACACAGTCCGGAATTCCTGGGTCACATCAAGATGTTCCTGGACTCCAGTGAGGATACTGTCCGGGCCAATGTGACCGCTTACTTTGAGGAGCCCACAGTCGAGATCATCGAGACCGGCAAAAATACAGCTCCCAAACTGAAGATACTTTCTGCAGTATCAAGTATGGACAAAGAATCCCTTGTTGATATAGTGGACTCGACCACCCTGCAGATATTTGAAAAGTACAACGTTCCGGTTCAGAAAAAGGAACAACAACACCATCATCACCACGATGGCCATGGGCACCACCACAAGCACCACAGTTAAGTGTTAAATGTACAGGCAGGGCCCGACATTGCAAATACAACCAAAAATCAATGGATATAAATGGGCCCTGTAAGGTGATCCAATCCTTTAAGTTCGTCTGGTTCTGAAAGGAAGGTTGCTTCACAGGCGATTTAACCCTGCAAGGGGCTTAATCCTTTGAGTCCATCCTGTGAGGTGGTCTAAAAAGTTTTAAGGAAAGGTGGCCTATCTGTCGGTTTAGAAATCTATCTTAAGCTAAATAAGGCGGGGTTTGCCCGCCATCTGTTTTTTTGTCTAAACCTTATTTTTCATTTGTTTAAACCTTAATTTTCATTTGGCTAAACCTTAATTTTCATTTATCATACTCTTAATTTTTGGCAAACTTTCAATTATTATTTTTTAATCTCTTTATTTTCACGACAAATGGGGTACAGGGGTAGAGGAAGCCCACGACTTTAGTCGTGGGTAGTTGACTCTGGTTATGTCTTATTTCTTGTTACTTTCCACAGAATGCAATTCATCATTTTTCTCCCTCTGAAGATCAAGATTGGCAAATTCATCTGTTTCCGGGAGAGTAAGTTCAAGTTCATATGTGTAATCAATATAGATGGTGCCTGAAGTCATTTCATAGTCCAGTATGTGGCCTCCGGCATTTCTCTGCTTGTTGATGAAATGAAAGTGGTATCCGGGAACATTCATTCCTTCTACATAATAAGGAAGCCAGAATCCTGCAATGGAACCTTTTACATCAGACAGTTCGAACACGGCCTGTTCATTATTGATCACATCAATAAGGAGGGGGTATGGTTTTGTCTGGGCAGGCACGCTTCTGGTCTTCATATAGTCAAATTCTCCGTCGATCCTGATAGCATACATTAAGTTCTCTGAAGGGATGATACCTTCGATGAGGGCCTTAGTCTGACTGAAGTTTACTGCCTCTTCAATTGGTATGGTGGCGTCTGTCTCAAAGAAAGTGACCGCAGAAAAAGGAGTTTTCATAGAGTCGTTTACAGCATAGGCAACTCCATCAGACCTGACCTGATAGAAATCTCCGTCCAGTGCGATCATTTCGCCATCAAGGGACTGGAACGTACCCAGGCCGAAGTCCCCCTGTTCTTTTAATTCTTCAAAAGAGGTTTCTCCGTCATAGGCCCCTTCCAGTAAAGCGTCGATGGTGGAAACCTGGTATATGGAATCAGGATATTTTTCATCAATGTTCATCTCCTGATGATCTTTTGCAGTATCAGTACAGCCAGATACCGATACTATTAATAGAAAAAGACTGCATAGGCAGACCTTCACGAATGTATTGTTCATCTTTGTTCTCCTTTTTTGTGGTTATTAATTATATATTGTTTAATATAATATATTATTCAGTATATATTATATTTTCGTCAGGCAGATCGCTTGCCGGAGATTTTGAAGGACATATGTGTTCTTCAAACGAGTCATTAATTAGCTTTCTTTTAAACAACCTGTCTATTTTTCGTCACATTTTGGATATATTAATATTCAATGAAGCCTTTTTAAATACGGAGCCATATGAACTGGGAAATATTGCCTGCACGGTCAAAAGTTGCTATTACACTTGTCAGTATTGTTTTGATCATTGTAATCGTTGCAACTTCTTTGATCGTTATGGTACAGGTTGACCATGAAAAAGAGCTGGCATATAAAAGTTGTTCTGAGATGACCAAATATTATGCAAATACCTTTGATGGGGATATGCGTGCGGACTTTGCACTGGCCCGGGCCATTGGCTCGTCAATGAGTGAGTATGGGTCTGGTGACAGACAAGAGGTTAATTCAATATTACGCAGATTGCTGAAAGACAATCCTCACATAATGGGTTCATTCGTTTGCTATGAGGTCAATGCATTCGATGGGGCAGATGAGCAATATGCAGGTACTTCAGGTCATGATGACACGGGTCGGTTCATACCTTACTGGAATCGTATAAATGGTGACATATCCCTCGATCCTCTTCTGGATTATGACTCATCCAGCTATTATCTTGAACCGAAGGTATTGCGCAAAGATCTGATCACGGATCCCTATTATTATGAAGGTGTTTTCATTGTCACGTATGTGTCTCCAATAATAAGGGACGGGGAGTTCCTGGGTGCAGGAGGGGTGGATGTATCCCTGGATCATATTGATGATCAGGTAAGTCCCATTGAGGTATACGATACCGGCTATGCTTTAATGGTCGGGAGTGACGGAATGCTTCTGTCCCATCCGCATAACAAGAGCTGGATAGGCAGCAGGACACTATATGAATATGGCAACTATGATTTTTATTCCATTGCTGAGGATCTCAAATACAAAAAAGGGGGTTATGTTGCTGCTGTTGATCCGACCACAGGCAAAGATGTCATTGTTTTTTATGAACCGCTTGAGATTAAGAATTATGGCTTTTTGCTTGTAGTCCCGCAGGATGAACTTTTTGCAGGTGCTACACTTCTAAGGAACCAGCTAATGGGCGTAAGTATTTTTCTGGTTCTTTTTGTAGGTCTGGTTACCTATCTGTTCTCCCGCTCCACCACGGATTCCATTGATCGCATAGTGGATGATTTTAAGGAACTTGCGGATGCTGCAGCTGCAGGCAACTTGAACCTGAGGGCCAATACGGATGTTAATATTGAGTTTCGAAAGATCCCGGAAGGCTACAATCAGATAATAGATGCGGTACTTTTACCTGTCAATGAGACCATCAGGGTCGTGGATAAATTGTCAAAAGGGGATCTTGAGGCCCGTTTTGAACTTGAGGTTGAAGGGGAGTTCAAAGAGCTTGCAGATTCAGTTAATCATTTTGCCAGTACGCTGGATGATATCGTGGAGGATTCAAATGAGGTCCTTCTGGCTCTTCAAAATGAGGATTTTTCCCGTACTGTAAAAGTTCATGGGGAGGGAAGCCTGAAGAAGCTGACAGGTGGAGTGGAAAGGACTCACGGGGCCCTTGAGGTTTCCAGTATAAGGCGCCAGCGGTCGGAGAATGAGCTGAGGGAATATGCCAGAAAACTTGAGCACTCAAATGAACTTAAGGACATATTCACTGATATATTAAGTCATGATCTGTTAAATCCTGCAGGAGTTGTGAGGGGTTATACGGATATAATGATCGGTGAGGAAACCGATGAGAAAAAACGTTTGTATCTAAAAAAGATTAAAAAGAATAATGACAATTTAATTGAATTGATACAGAGTTCAGCTGAATTTGCCAGACTGGATAGTTCAGAGGACCTTGTCCTTGAAAAGCTTGATATCACAGCACTGGTCCGGCAGTCAATAGAACTTCTCCAGATCCAGGTAGATGAAAAGCGTATTTCCATAGATTTTGATGATTCAGTATCCAGATATGCTCTGGCAAATCCGATCATTGCCACGGTATTCACAAATTTCATTTCCAATTCGATCAAATACAGCCCGGAAAAGACCACAGTGTTCATCCGGATAGAAGAAGACGGGGACTGTCTGGAAGTAAGCGTGACCGACCAGGGGGAAGGAATACAGAATGAACACAAAAAAGCGATATTCGAGCGTTTCAGGCGGGTCACCAAAGGGATCGTGAAAGGTTCCGGTTTGGGCCTTGCGATTGTGAAACGGATCGTGGATCTGCATGATGGTACAGTAGGGGTAAAAGATAATCCCGCAGGGGACGGGAGTGTTTTCTGGGTGAAAGTGAGAAAGTATATGGATGATTGATCATCATTAATACATTGTTCATCATTAATACATTGATCATCATTAATACATTGATCATCATTAATATCATTTATATATTATTGGCGATCTGTTCCTTTATAGAATATTTTTGATGGGCATGGTCTCTGACATGTTCATCAGGATGGGGTTTTTATGAAAGATCTGCCTGAGATCATTCTTGGTAATATTTGTGAAGGTGTCTGGGTCATTGATAAGAAAAATGATTTCATCTATTTCAATGAGGGGATGGAAAGGATCACAGGTGTTAAGAAAGAACAGGTGATCGGGAAGAATCTGAAAAATTATATGAAGACTGCCCAGCGTCAGGTGGGGTATGAAGGGCATTTCTGGGAGATGTTCTGCCGGGTAAGGGATTCCCTGAAACCTGTTCACTATCGTGGTGTCCCGATCTTCACTCTTTTTGGCGATATCAGTTTTCAGTCAGGTCATATGGTCCCTATTATTGAAGGGGATGGATATGCAGGAATGATCTGTACTGTGGAGAAGGTAAGCAGACATAAGATCAGTGAAAAGAAAATTCGTAGCAACCTCCGGGCCGAGGAGAAATTACAGGAGATATATCGTAACAGTCCTGTGGTGGCATTCCTGTGGACTGCAGAGGAGAACTGGCCTGTGGAATTCGTATCCGATAATATTTCTCAGTTTGGTTATACTCCCGGGGACTTTATTTCGGGAAAGCTCACTTACGGGGATATGATCCATCCGGATGATCTGGAAAAGGTCCGCTCTGATGTGAATAAGACCGAGGTTGAAGGAAAGATATATTTTTCCAGGGAATACAGGATCGTCACAAAATCAGGTGATTCACGCTGGGTTGTGGAGAGGTCTCTTCTGGGCAGGGATGAGCTTAACAGACCCTCCTATTATCAGGGGATAATAGTGGATATCACTGACCGGATGAAGGCAGAGGAAGCTCTGAAACGTTCTCAAAAAGCTCTTGAGAAATATTCTGAAGAACTCTCCCGGGCCAATGAAGAACTTAAATCCCTTGATAAGATGAAGGATCAGTTCCTCTCCAATGTAAGTCATGAGCTAAAGACACCTCTGACATCCATTAAAGGCTATAGTGAA
Organism: Methanosarcinaceae archaeon; assembly: GCA_963676195.2. Taxonomy (GTDB): domain Archaea; phylum Halobacteriota; class Methanosarcinia; order Methanosarcinales; family Methanosarcinaceae; genus CAXXJW01. The sequence continues at coordinate 245,377 of CAXXJW010000001.1, forward strand.
TTGCTTTTTGATGAATCTCTGGGTGATATGAATGACCGGCAGAAAAAAGCCGAGCAGACGATCCTGCGTAATGTGGACCGTCTGAAACGTCTGGTGGATTCCCTGTTGTACATAAGTCGCTCCCAAACCGGAAATATGGAATATCTCTTTGGGGAGGTATCCCTTAAAGAGATAGTCGATATGGTTCATCAGGACCTGAAGATCCAGATGGAAGAGAAGGGTCTTAAATTTTTAGCAACTGTTCCGGAAGATCTTCCATTGATTAAGGGAGACAGGGATAAGTTAACCGATATGCTGACCAATATCGTGGATAATTCTATAAAGTTCACTCCTACGGGTGGTTCAATTACCATTACGATAACTGAAGAAGAAAAGAATCTTCATATGGTCCTTTCGGATACAGGAATAGGTATTCCAAAGGATCTGATCCCGAGCCTTTTCCAGCGTTTCTATCAGATCGATGCTTCCCACACCCGTAAGTACGGTGGAACAGGGCTGGGGCTCTACATCTGCAAGGAGATAGTAAAAGCTCATGAGGGTGAGGTCTGGGTGGAAAGCGAGGGGAAGGATAAGGGAACACAGGTCCATATAAAGCTCCCGAAATGATCAATTACGATCACCGGGTGAAGGGGCAGAGAAAGCCCACGACTTCAGTCGCGGGTGGTTCACCGTTCTATTTTTATGGTTTCATGCCATACCACGCTGCACCGATACGAAAAGTAATTCAGGCAGTGTATCCAGGAGCTATTGAATGAGTGAGATTTTAAGAAGAGGAAGGCTTGAGGCCTTACCGGATGAAGAGATCATTGATTTTACATCTTCCATGAGTGCAGACCGCTTTATCTTTGATGCGGATGTCCTGATCGACCTTGCACATACCATTATGCTGGAGGAGCAAAGTGTAATCAGCAGGGAGGACTGCACCAGGATCCTTGAAGGACTGATGGTGATCAAAGAGCAGGGGATCGGGGCCCTGGACCATAGTTATGAGGACATACATATTTCCCTGGAATCAAAGCTTATTGACCTTACTGGAGAGGATGTGGGTGGCAGGATGCATTCCGGCAGGTCCCGTAACGATGAGGTGGCTACCTGTATCCGTCTGACGCTCAGAAATGAGCTGCTCGGTCTTTTAGAGGAGTTGCTCGCATTGCTGCATAGTCTGCATGAACTTGCCTCAGAGCATGTGGATACTCTGATGCCCGGATTTACCCATCTGCAGCATGCCCAGCCCACCACTCTGGCCCACCACCTTATGGCTCATTTCGGGGCCCTTGGCCGGGATCTGGAACGTGTGAGGGACTGTTTTAAACGGGTGAACTTAAGCCCGCTTGGATCTGCGGCCTTTGCTTCCACAGGTTTTGATATCAACAGGGAGAGGACCTGTAATTTCCTGGGTTTTGACGGTCTGGTGGAAAATTCCATGGATGCGGTCAGTTCAAGGGACTTCCTGGTAGAGAGTGCATCGGTGACAACAAATATCATGATCAACCTAAGCCGCATAGCAGAGGAGCTGGTGGTCTGGTCCACCACGGAATTCTCTTTCATTGAACTGGACGACCGCTATGCTTCCACCTCATCCATCATGCCCCAGAAAAAGAACCCCGATACCGCAGAACTGCTGCGGGGCAAGACCGGGGTGGCCGTGGGCAGCCTTATGTCATTGATCACTATCTGTAAGGGATTGCCGCTAAGTTATAACCGTGACCTGCAGGAAGCAACACCAAACATCTGGAATTCAATGAACACCACCCGGGCCTCGGTGAGGATTGTCCGGGGAATGCTGGATACGATGACAGTTAACAAAGGGTCAATGCTCTCCCGGAGCATTGAAGGTTTCACCACCGCCACCGAGCTGGCCGACACCATGGTGAGGGTATGTGGAATTCCTTTCAGGACAGCCCACCAGATAGTGGGAGTGCTTGCAAGGGGCAATGAAGAGCCGACACCGGGTCTTATCGACGCGGTTGCCCATGATGTTATCGGGGAGGGACTGAGCAGAAGGGGTCTTACCGAAGAGATGGTCACTCAGGCCCTGGACCCGGTCCTGAATGTGGCAAAACGAAAAGTCACAGGTGGCCCATCACCTTGTGAAATGCAGCAGATGCTTGAACGGGCCGGGACCTCTCTTGAAGAGGCTGAAAAGCTCTATGATGAGCAAAGGCTCAGGATCGGGGGCTGTATTAAGGATCTGTTCAGAGCGGTTGAAGGATACGGAATTAATGATTGATCAGAAGGGATTTCCCATGGAATATGAAGAGGGCGACAGGATACGTATTGAGAAAGACGGAAATGTATATGAGGGCATTGTGATGCCCTCCACCACAAAGTATGTGGTTGTGAAGATGGTCAGCGGCTATAATTGCGGAGTTGATCCGCAAGGGGCCGATATCACGCTGATTGAGAAAGGAAAAGGAAGACCGGCCCCGAAGAAAGTCCCGGATATGGTCGGGGCTGGCAAAAAGCTTCCCCGCATCAGCATTCTTTCCACAGGCGGTACCATTGCCAGCAAGGTGGACTACCGCACAGGAGCCGTGACAGCCAGTTTCACTGCCGATGATATCGTATCCGCCATCCCGGAGCTGACACAAATTGCCAATATAAATGGCCGTGTGGTCTATAATATCCTCTCCGAGAATATGAAAGCGCAGTACTGGGCCACCCTTGCTGAAGCAGTGGCAGAAGAGGTCAGAGACGGGGCTGAAGGTATAATCATAGCTCATGGAACTGACACCATGATGTATTCTGCCGCCGCCCTGTCCTTCATGCTTGAAACTCCGGTTCCTATCGTCTTTGTAGGTTCCCAGCGCAGTGCCGACAGGCCCAGCAGTGATAATGCCATGAATGTGATCTGTGCCGCTGCGGTAGCTGTCAGCGACATTGCAGAGGTCATGGTCGTCATGCATGATGGCACCAGCGATGAGCGCTGTGCAATCCACTATGGCACAAAAGTGCGCAAGATGCACACCTCCCGCAGGGACGCTTTCAAGTCCATCAATTCACAGCCCCTGGGCTATGTGGACTATTCCACCCGCAAGATCACAGTGAACCTTCCACATAAAAAATCCGGAGGCCCTTTGAAGCTATCCAATGAAATGGAGTCAAAATGTGCCCTGGTCAAATATACTCCAGGGGCCAACCCGGATATTCTAAACTACTACATCGATTCAGGCTACAAAGGTCTGGTCATCGAAGGCACCGGCCTGGGCCATGTCTCCACCGACTGGATCCCCGGGATTGCAAAAGCAACTGAGAAAGGCATTCCTGTTGTCATGGCTTCCCAGTGTTTAAATGGCCGCATCTGTGATCGTGTGTATGATACAGGCAGGGATGTACTGGAGGCCGGGGCCGTGGAAGCAGAGGATATGTTACCGGAAGTTGCTCTGGTGAAATTGATGTGGGCCCTGGGTCAGACCGATGGGTATGACGAAGTGGTGGAGATGATAAGCAGGCCCGTATCCCATGAGATGACTGAGTGCTCGCTGGAATAATATGAAGCATATCAGCTGGTGATCTGATATTTTCAGCCGGTAGTTCTGCTTGCCGGAGATGAGGATTGATGTTTGCAGAAAATACAAGATTCCGGCTGCGGAATAGAAAAAATGATAAAAAGAGTTTCCCGGAGTCTGATCAGGACAAAATCCAATCATTGATCAGGCCCTGGAGAATTGATGTGCTTATTTCTTTTTTTGTGTGTGGGATGGTGACCCGGCAGTTTATGGCTTCCTGAAGTTCTGTTGTGGTGATCGTTGTACCTCCTTTTGAATCTTCGTCATTCCATAGGTTGACAATGATATAAATGACCTTAATTTCTGTGCTTGAGGCCGGGGCCGTGGAAGCTGAAGATATGCTGCCGGAAGTTGCTCTGGTAAAATTGATGTGGGCCCGGGCCAGACCGATGATCATAAAGAAACAATAAAAATAATAAACAGGCCCATTGCCCATGAGATGACGGCGTGTCTGTTGAAATGATGCCGGAGGTCATTTATAAATAAAATGATGACGCTGTGTTGTGCAGCGTCATATGTGGTATGTGGTTTAGAATCTTACTTCCATATCTGCAACCATCTGCTGACTGGGTTTATCAATTATTTTTATAGTACCTATACTATTAGAAGCTTTAATGTTAGCAGCAGTCGTGTGTGAAGTATTCTCTGCATCATCAAGCCAATAAGTGTCATCATCATCGTCAAATGATAGGTAAAGGGTTTCTCCAGCTTCAAATCTTTCCAGTGCCGAATCACCCGCGATGTCACCAAAGTTAACTTCATTTCCATCAAATGTTACTTTTGTGGTAGTGCTGTCGAAGATAACAGCATCTCCGCCCTGATGATCAATTACTACGACATTCAAGCTTGATGCGTCTGTTGATGCAGTACTTTTCAGACTTGCCTGTGGGGCCTGTTCTGGTGCTCCCATTCCAAATACGAAAGCTGCGATTACAGCGGCCAGGATGACGGTGATGGCAACCATCAGGATGACACCGATGACCGGGGATACAGCTTCTTCATTTCTTTTCATTCCAATTTTCATTTTAGATCTCTCCTCACTTAGATTCATTCATTAGATTGTTGCTTCTTCTGTACGACTTTCTCGAGCTTGCGAGTCCACATCTCATCGTCGATGTCCGTGTACTCACAATCTATGTAATGTTGTACAGCGATACTCAGGGCTTCCTTTGTGGAGGGCTCATTGGTCTTCTTTTTGAGCTCTTCGAGTTGGTCCTCAGTAAGCACCGTTTGCGCATGTACTATTTTCATGTTGACTCTCCTGGTGATCATATGAGTACACATGATTCGCCCATCATCATTATAATAATAAGTACTGAATCTATATAAGGGTTTTGCCCATCATTATACTTATACTCATTATGATAACTAAAACCAGTTCATTTTGCTCTGCCCGGGCAGGCCGACTGAAACTGATATCAGACCAGTCCAACAGGAAAACAATATCACACGGCCCTGCCAGCACAATTATTTCAGGGGCCTGAAAACAAAAAAACAAACAAAAAAGAAAAACAGGGCCCATGGCCCTCATGACATTTAGCAATAAATAATGAGCATCCTCCCGGTGAGATGCTCATAGACAGAATAATCTCATGTGATGATCTTTGAGAGCTGACCGGTCTCAATGGCACGGCGAACCTCAAAGGCAACTCTCCTTCCGGTACTCATTGGCTTGCGCCAGAGGGTGTTTCCATAGGGATGGCCCACGGACATGTGGACATTGGTGCCGCCGCCCACACGGGGCGCAACATCGTAGATATGGAAGTTAAGGTCCTTGTCCACGCAGGTCTGGAGACAGAAGGGGCCGATGATACCGGGTTCATAGTACTGCCGGGAGGCCTTTACATATTTCTCTGCAAGATTGAATACTTCCTCCAGGAGGGATTCACGAAGGGTTGCACTATTGTGGCCGCACACGGTCAGCTCAGGAGTTAACTGATGCTCCGCAAGGGTCATCTGCTGCGGGGCAGGCAGGCGGACATGGCCGTCCAGGCTGGTCTCAAACCTCCAGTCGATACCCAAAAGCTCGATCGGATTCATTTCTTCCTCTATAGGAGAGTAGAACAGATCGAAGTTGAAGACAGGGCCGATGATATAGCGTTCAATGCGGGCCTCTTTGAGTGCCTCACGGGTGATCACGCCCTGCGCGATCAGGGACTCGGATTTCTCCAGATATTCATTGTAGGTACCCGCGGTGAAAAACCCGCGCTCCAGGGTCTTCACGGCATGGGGCAGCTTCACCATCACCAGTTCATCGATGTCCTGGGGATCAGCGATGCGCTCCGGGAAGGGCAGGCCTGCTTTATCCAGCAGCCAGTAGTAGTCGCGCTCCAGGCCCCTCTCCTCACTTCTGAGCATATTCCTGCTTCCCACCAGAGGCACACGGAAATCGTTCTCGATCTCATCGATGCCGCAATAGGAAGTAAAGGAGCGGTTGGGGATGAACAATACATTATCCTTTACCATCTGTTCCTGGTTCTGCGGCATGAGGATCTCACTGAAATGGTTAAATGTCACATTATGGTCCACAATACCCCTGACCACATTGCCCTGAGCATTCCTCTGAGCCTTAAAGAAATCCGTATAGGTGCGCTCCCGGCCCTGCTGACAGATCGCGCAGGTCTCAAACCCTTCCTCAACAGCACCGTCAAACACATCCAGGGCCGAATGGGATGCAACTGCCCCGAGTTTGATCTCATCAGTATAATAACTCTCAGCGATCTCAATAATCTCTTTTCTATCAATCATTCTGTTTATCTCCTGCAGTTATTTTAGTAATAATTAAGGATACGTTCTTTTCAGAACCCTCCCATGATAACAGGGGTAATATATGATTCTATAATGGCAGATAGTAATAAAAGAGGTGCCATCCGGTAAAGGAAGAATCTAACACCCTGAATGAATGTCGTATTGATCGTATTCTTTCTGCCCTGGAGGGCCTGCATGACCTCCCTTCCAATATGCAGTCCTATTCCCGCACAGATGAGGATGCAGGGCAGCTCAATGATCCCGTGGGGCAGTATCGCTGCTGCCACGAACCAGGCCCCGTTCTCAAGTGCGGCCATGTACATGACCATACCCAGGATATAACCGTTTGACGCCACGAATATAAGGGGTATCACGCCAAAACCCAGGCCCAGCATGAGCACAAAGAAGCTTTTGATGGAATTGTTCAGGAAAATGAACAGCATGAGGCTAAAAGAATCCAGTTCTCTAAACTGGCCCAGCATTTCACTGAGCTGTTCCATGTTCTGTGCTGTGGCATCGGGATAGGTTGCAGCATAGGTATAGCCCATTATCGTTGAAAAAAGGAACACAAGGGTAACTATGGACAGGGAATATCTGATAGATAGCAGATATTCCAGCATCCCGGAAGGACTCCTCTCTTTTTCATAACTCTGCATATCAGACCCCTGTGGTTGCTCATCTTCCTCGAACAAGGTCCTTGCCTTATCATCTTCTGCTCCGGGGGTTATAGCTGTCATAAATATTCCTTTTTTGATGCGATCAGATGCCCAGTGCCATGCGGATGGTGTTCCTGCAGGCAGGGGAGAGGCCAAGTATCAGGATGACCATCTTTACAAATGTCCTCAGAGATTCACTTTCCTCATCTCCCTTAAACTGGCTGTCCAGTACAAAAAGTACCGGTATGAAAATGGCAAGCTTTAAAGGATACATTACAAATGCTGTTCCTGTAAGCTCTATCAGATATGCGGGAACCACATGTTTTTCATAATAGCCCAACAGGTCAACTCCGACAAAAGTGGAGGACGCATCCAGCAGATGGGCATAGATGATCATAAGGTTTAGGCGATCATCCGCGCAGAACCAGTTGAGCCATTTGACCAGCAGATAGACAATGCCAAAGGCAAGTGTTCCGGCAAATATTATCAGCAGCAGCTCAAAGGGCCGGGTAACATCCTCCAGGAATAGAAGGGTGGTTATATTGATAACGAACCAGGTTCCTCCAAGACCTGCAAATATCTGATGCATCTGTCCGATAACTTCCCTGGAAGCCAGCCATCTTGAAAGAAGCAGGCAGGCCAGAGTAATGAAGAAAACGACAAAATAGATATTGGGAGTGATCAGCAGATAACTTACAGGAGGTTCAAAAAATCCCGCATCTTCGATCACCCGCAGGGACGAGCCGGCCAGTATGAAAGGAATAATGGATACAACAAACTTCTCATCCACTTTAATATTAAGTCTGTCCAGCATCTTTGCCACACCAAAGACACACACACCCAGTATCAGGGCCCAGGTAAGTGTGTTCACCGGATTATATCCGCTGTCCTGCATAATGGGGTCAAGGTAATAGCGGTTAATGAATAGCAAAATCTTATCTATAAACGAACTCATTAATATCACTGTTAATCTGAAAGAACTTTTATATCAGCCAGTCTGAAATCAAGGGAACTGATTTATAATCTTATCTTTAAGTGTTTCAGGGAACAAAATGGTAACACCAATATATAATGTTGCTTGTGGATAAATACAGATGTACGGTGAAAGAAAATATGACAGCTCATAAAAAATGGATGCAACTGCCCAGAGATATCGTTATCGGGCATGGAGTGATCAATGATGTGCAGGACGTCTGTACAGACCTGAAACTATTTGATAATGCTTTCATCGTAACCGGCAAAAGTACCCGAAAAATAGCAGGCAACATAGTACATGACCTGCTGGAGGACAGCGGGCAGAACGTATCTTTGCTTGCAACATCTTCAGCTTCTCAAAGTGAAGTTGAAAAGGTACGCAAACATGCACTTGAAATGGGAGCGGATTATCTGCTCGGGGTGGGAAGCGGTAAATCCATTGACGTGGCAAAGCTTGCCGCAACCAATCTGGAGGTGCCTTTTATCAGTATACCCACAGCAGCTTCCCATGACGGGATCGTCTCCTCCAGGGCCTCCATAAAGAATGGGAAGGACACCAGGTCCATCCAGGCCAACGCCCCGATGGCTGTGATCGCAGATACACAGATCATAGCCAGTGCACCTTACCGTCTGCTTGCAGCCGGATGCGGGGATATCATATCCAACTGCACGGCAGTGCTGGACTGGAAACTGGCCCATAGATTGCAGAATGTATCTTTCAGCGAGTATGCCGCAGCTCTTTCCAGTATGACTGCAGAGATCCTCATTGATTCAGCAGAATCCATAAAACCCGAACTTGAATCCTCCGTGCGTATAGTCATGAAGGCCCTGGTATCAAGCGGGGTTGCCATGAGCATAGCCGGGTCTTCCAGGCCGGCTTCAGGATCTGAGCATATGTTCAGCCACGCCCTGGACAAAATAGCAGCTAAGCCTGCCCTTCACGGAGAACAGTGCGGGGTGGGTACAATAATGATGATGTATCTTCATGGTGGTGACTGGAAGCGTATCAGGGATGCACTCCTGCGACTTAATGCACCCACAACTGCAGTGCAACTGGGAATTAAGGACGAGGACATCATCGAGGCCCTTTTGCTGTCGCATACCATCCGCCCGGAAAGGTACAGCATACTGGGCACCGGTCTGACGCCTGAAGCTGCACGGGTAGTGGCCAGGACCACAGGGGTCATCCCCTGAAAAGATAATCTTAAATCTATTGCAACAAACCTATTAACGCACATCAATATTATCTTAAATCATATAAGAACATATAATTTAATATAATCTAAGTTCAATTAAGCAGAATTCATAATTAAGGTGATTTTAATGGATGACATGGATACTATGATCACGCTCATTGGAGCCCGCCTGGCACAAGAAGGCACTGAGTTCATATTTGAGGGGCAGGCCCCTGAATGTGACCAGTGCAGACTGAAGAATACATGTATGGGCCTTGAAAAAGGACGCAGATATCGGGTCGTAAAATTAAAGAATGACACGGTGCATGAATGTTTTGTCCATGATGGTGGTGCCCGGGTCGTTGAAGTAATAAAAGCTCCGGTACAGGCAGTGATCGACTCCAAGAAAGCTGTAAAGGGTGCAAAGATCAGATATCAGCAACCAAAGTTCAGGGACATTGAAGATGAAGAGCTCTTTGATCTGTTAAATCCTGAAGGGATAAAAAGCGGGGACAGATGTACCATTGTAAATGTACTTGAATCGGTCGAAGCTGACAATACCACCCCCGGAAATTTGAAAAAGGTGGAACTGGTAGCTTAAATTGTTATTTCCTTTATGTGGCCGATGGCATAAGCGATTGTATGGTTGATCTTCAGATATGTTCCGTATGACCATTTCATATTCAGACATTTGATTCGAATGTCTTTTATATGAAAATATTGAACATGTAATACAAACAATTGTAATTATCTCTTCCGTAAAATGACATGGGCCTTAAGGTTAAAGGAAATTCAATATCAATTATAAAAATAATAAGAGGTTTCATAATGGCAGATACCAATGAAATGGTCTATCATGAATTCTATACAAAGGAGCGCTGGAACAACTGGCTCAAACAGATAAAGGAAAGTGGCTTCAAGATACAGGAAGATGCATCTGAAGAGGATATGGAAAAAGAAGGTGCTATCTTTGTGAACATGGAAGATGACATTCTTCTTGCCTGTCTGAAGGTCATTGCTAAATATGACAACGATGCCCTCGGCGCTGAAGACGCTATGGAAGTCCTCAGGGATATCCGGGATATCGCCCTTGGAGAAATTGAACCCGTATCTGAAGACATTGACCTGATGATCGATTCCCTCCAGACTTCCCTGATGGGAGCTTTTGCTTCCTGTGAATGTTATCTGGACGGTGGTTATGAAAAAGGTACGGATATAAAGGACCTGGTCTATGCGGCAGTTGAAGCTGAAGAAGCTGAAGACATCCCCTCGGCTCTGGGTTATGTTGCTCAGGTCGGGGCCCTTGTACTTGAGGGAGGTTCCCTGGATGAATCCATTATGGAAGAATTGCCCTATGGCATTGTTGCAGAATGGCTTGATGGTATTGATTCCATTGGTGCTGCAATGGTAGGCTCTGACAGCTACAAAGAAGACGACGGCGATTACGACGTTGATTGAACTCATTCACCCCGGTGCAAACCCCGGGGTATTTTTTAATCGGTTTTTTCAGATCAGTGTTTTCAGATCGGTTTTTTCAGATCGGTTTTTTCAGATCGGTTTTTTCAGATCAGTGTTTTTCGATCAGTGTTTTTCGATCAGTGTTTTTCGATCAGTGTTTTTCGATCAGTGTTTTTCGATCAGTATCTTTTAATAAGTATTTCAGGTCAGTATTTTTGAAGCAGTATTTTCAGATCAGCATTTTCAATAACAGATCAGGGTTTTTTGCCCTTGATCTTTTTTATTCTGATCGTATATGATCAGCCATTTTAAAAAAAGCTTCAGAATGTTATGTTCTGATCTCTCTCTGTTCATCAGTTGATATGGCCTTCAATAAGATCTGTAAATACGGTGATGTCAATGGGTTTGGCGATATAGTCCACGCATCCTGCTTCCAGGAAACGTTCCTTGTCCCCTATCATGGCATGGGCCGTAACAGCTATTACAGGGATCTTTGAGGTTTCAGGTTTTTCTTTGAGCCTTGCAAGGACTTCCAGCCCGTCCATCTCAGGCAATTGCATGTCCAGAAGTATTAGGTCTATATCTGCATTTTCAACAGTTTCCAGTGCTTTTTCCCCATCAAAGGCCTGGTAACTTTCATGTCCTGCAAAGCCCAGTATGTCTACTATCAGTTCCATATTCATCGGGTTATCTTCTACAATGAGTATATTTGCCATTAGTTATCTCCTTCAATGGTTTGTATGGGAATTGTAAATGTAAATTCAGTTCCTTCTCCTGGATGGCTCTTTAACCAGATATCTCCATTATGCATATTCACATATTCTTTCACAAGCATCAGGCCAAGCCCTGTACCACCATATTTCCTTGTAGTGGAACCATCTGCCTGTTCAAAAGGTCTGAATATCCTTTCTTTATCCTTATCTGAGATGCCAATTCCGGTGTCAGCCACTTTAATTTCAAGTTTGTCTCCTTTAAGCGAGGCACCTATATGTACTGACCCTCCGGAAGGTGTGAATTTAATAGCATTCTCTATCAAATTATATAAAACATCCCTGATCTTTTCCGCATCTGCTTTTACAAGAGGTATCTGATCATCTATATAGTTGTCCAGCAATATATCTTTTTTAGAGGCCATGGTCCCTGTTAATAACAGGACATCAATGATCAGTATGCGTATATTTACCTCACCTATATTAAGTTTCATCCTCCCGGATTCTATACGTGAAAGTTCCAGAATGTTATTTATCAGTTCCAGGAGTTTTTTGCCGCTCTTATTAATATTATTTATATACTTTTTTTGTCTATCAGTAAGGTCTCCTATCAGACCATTGGAAAGAATGTCTGAGAAACCGATGACAGAGTTAAGAGGTGTACGCAATTCATGACTCATATTGCTTAAGAATTCTGATTTCATTCGACTTGCTTCCTCTGCGTTGATCCTGGCATCCAACATCTGCTTTTCGATAATTTTTTGTTCGGTAAGATTATGGGTCAGGGCCATTATGAGATTCTGCTTTCCCATTCTGGTGCGGGCCAGCTTTATCTGTACAGGATATGTCGTACCATCTTTTCTTCTATGGATCGATTCGATGGTCATGCGTTGGTTCATTCCAAGTTTTTCCCAGATTTGATGCTGGTGGTCATCAGAGATTACATTAGGATCTATGTCCCCAACATTCATCTCCAACAGTTCTTCTTTTGAATAACCGGTGTTTCTGATAGCCATTTCGTTGACCAGCAGGATCCTGCCTTCCAGATCGTTTGCAAAAATAGCATCCCCGGCCTGTTCCACTATGGTACGGAACTGTATCTCATTATCCTTTAGCTCCTCTTCTGCAGCCAGTCTCAGTTTCTCTTTTTCAATTCCATAAAGGGCGTAGGATATATCCCCTCCTAATTCATTTAGCAGATCCTTTTCTTCCGGGGAATTTTCTATCGTTTCAGAAAGGCAAACGCCTATATGCCCATATCTGACATTGTCATGTTCCAGGGTTTTGATGATCGGGACTTTATCTGAACAGAGGGAAGTAAAGATACAATTTTTGCAGGATCGTGCTTTATCTTTTATCTCATAGACACCGGCATTGCTGGCACATTCAATACACTCCGGTAAAGATGAACGTATTTTTCCTTTGATATGCTCAGGTAAAGTTACATTTGAAGAATAAGTAAGGAAAGATTTTCCATCCTGTTGTATCGCGGCCCAGGCAAAACTATATCCCCTTGTATCCGTGAGTTCTTTACAGGCAGTCTGTATGAGTTTTAATGGATCCCTTTCTTTCACGATCAACTGATTGACGTTCCTGATCGCCTTCAATACTTTTACAAGATGTTTTATATTGTCTTCTGCCAGTTTTCTTTGCGTCGTTTCAATAGTGCTGGCTATAAACTGATCATTGGAGAGCTTAAGCCCATATACAGCCCAGTAACCCCTTTCTCCGTCCTTTTTTATAAATGGTAACTCGTCTTCAAATCTCCCCTGAGTGGTCACATTCTTAAAATGCTTCTCATACTCAGGAAGAGCTTCGGGGCAGGCAAGCTGCAATAAGTTCATTGAAAGCAGTTCTTCCCTGGAATATCCTGTTATCTGGCATGCAGCTTTATTTACTTCGGTATAGTTTCCCTGTCCGTCTGCAACAAATATTCCTGTTGGGGAATTATCTATATAGGCCCTGAATTTCTTTTCACTTTCTATCAGATTACGTTCTGCCTTCTTGCGTTGCCTTATGTCTGTGCAGAAAGCCAGGAAATGACCATCATCAAGCTTTATAGCCCTCATGTTGAAATCAACCGGGCTGCCATCTTTCCGGCAAAGGCATCTGTCCCTTTTGATAAAGCCCTTTTCTTTGAGCTCTGCAAAACTTTTTAGTGAGGAACCCCTTTTCTCAGGTGGAACAATATCCTTAAACGACATGTTCAAAAGCTCTTCCCGGGTATAATCCAGCATCCTGCAGGTTTCTTCATTTACATAAATATAATTTCCCTGCTCATCTGCAACAAAGATGGACACCGGAGCATTTTCGATGTAATTTCTATATTGTTGGTTGCTGATTTGCATCTGATTATCTATGAATGGGCCCAGCATACTTGCAACAGTTTTAATGAATTTGTTCTGAAACTCTGATTCATCCTGCGTTAATTTTCCTTGTGTTTCCGCCGGGATTCGGGTTTGCAGAACATCGATGTATCCTGCGACTTGAGCTAAAGCTTTGATCTCATAACTTTGCAGAATCCGTGGCCCCTCGTCTTCATCGGAGATGTTTTCTTTATCAATCAGGCTTTCTCTATCAATTGGATCACAATGTTCATTTATTTGCTCTGTATCCAGGATACTAACATCACCGGCACGGATCCTTATTGATATGTCCTGTGGATTGTCCATATTATTTCGGATCACAGAAGTGACTTTTTTAAGGGTTTCTTCAAAGCCATCACTACTGCTAAGGAAAGTTGAGATCATATATATGGATTCCATATATTTTTCCGGTTCAGGCATAGCTCTGTTCTTATTGGATGAACTATCCTTATTGTCTGATAGATATTTTGAGATACCGCACACTCCTGGAATATATTGTTATGTTCCTGGAACCAGGTACATATGGATACAAAGGGGCATCTATGGGCCGGTTACAATTCTCTACTTATAATTATGATATTAATGCATATATCTTTTCGTATTCTATCGCGTTAACTTATTTTTCATCCCTATTTTCAGTTCAGTTTCGGATCAAACCCGAATTGTTTTTATGTAAGTACAATATTATGGGTAACACGAACCATATGCAAAAGTAAGAACCTATCCGTTTGTCTGCTAAGATGTTTATCCCTGAAAGCAACGGTATAATGCAGGTGCAGGATAATGTTGCAACTCAGACCTTAGATAACAATGCAAGCAAACGGCCTTCTTTTGGATGTGGGTCTATTGCATACTGACAATATCTTGAGGTATATACAATGAGTGAAAAAATAGGACTTTTAGCCATTGGTCATGGAAGCAGATTGCCTTACAACAAAGAAGTCGTCACAGGTATCACGGATATCATTTCCCAGAAACACCCTGAACTGGTGGTTCGCACCGGTTTCATGGAGAACTGTGGCCCATCCGTAGAAGAAGCGCTGGGTGCATTCCAGGGTACAGGTGTCACCAAGATCGCAGCGGTTCCTGTGTTCCTTGCATCTGGTGTTCACATCACAGAGGACATTCCTGAGATTCTGAAGCTCGACCCTGAGACCAACACCGGTGTCTTTGAAGTGGATGGCAATGAGGTACCTGTGGTCTATGGTGAACCACTGGGATGTCACGAATTGATCGCTGACCTTGTATACACAAGAGCTGAAAATGCTCTGTAAAGCGGTTTGACTGAAGATTGAGAACTATATTGAACATGAATGCAGATCAGAAGGATCTCATTGTGCTGGACCTGACCCATGCGGGTATCCCTCTGGCAAAAGAGCTCTCAAAAGCAGGTCACAGGGTAAGTGCTGTTGATGTTTATAACACTGTGGCCGAGGAGGTCCTTTCAGACCTGCATCATTTTCACAATATTCAAATTCTCCCATCAGATACTACTTTTAATAAAGATACTATCCTTATTTCTCCTGTTCATCTGGACCCGGCCCATCCAATACTTGAAAAAGCGCGCTTGCAGGGAAACAGGGTCATCACCCATCACAAAGCTACAGGCGATGTGATCCTTGAAAGATCCCTCCTGTCAGGGACCCTGGTCATTGAGATCACCGGGACCCGTGGCAAAACAAGTACAGCTTCCATTCTTGCTGATATCCTGTCACGCAATGCAGATGTGGTATTGCATACATCCCGGGGCCTTGAGCATTGGTCTGCAGGGGTTGGCATTACCATTCATAAAGGGTTAAGTATTGCACCGGGCAGTATACTTTCTGCGATAGGTATTACAGCTAAAGCGGGTCTGTTACCTGATATATTCATCCTTGAAACTTCGATCGGAGGTACGGGGTGTGCGGATATCGGAGTGATCACATCCTTTTCAGAAGATTATCTTATTGCGGCACAGACATCCCTGGCAAGTGATGCCAAACTGCAGATGGTCACAAATGCCCGCAAAGATAGCAAACTGATCTTAAATTCCAGCTGTAAAAAGGCCATATCCTGTGCCATACAGCAAGAACTACCTTTCATCACATTCAGTGATGAGGACGTTAAAGCCGATGTAAGGTTTACATATTCTTCAGATTCGGAGCAAACATCATTCTTAATAAGAACAGAAGATCTGGTCGGTGAAGGTGTGTCGTGTGGTGGGTATAATATTGGTTCATACAGCATGGCCATGGCCGCGTCCTGTGCAGTTGCCCTTTCCCTTGATGTCAGTATTGATATCATTGTTCAGATACTTTCGGATTTTACAGGCCTCAGTGGCAGGATGAAGGTCAGTAAACGTGATGACAGGATCATTGTTGATAATTCGAATTCCGGTCTGAATGTGGACCTGGCCTGTGATTGCCTGGACTATTCCCTTTCAATCAAAGGAAATAAACAGATCTTTATGATACTGGGAGAACAGGCCAGGCAGGTATGTGAAGGCCTTGATCCTGAAAAGGTAAAGCAGCTGCTCAAAGACAGACACCAGGATATTTCCGGTCTATGTTTAATAGGGGAGCGCATGCAGGATACAGGTATTGAAGAAATATTCAATGGCCCCGTCTATCTTGAAGATGATATGGAAAGAGCAATGACTCATGCTTTAAATAATACCGGTTCCGGAGATCTGATAGTATCATGTGTGAAAAGCTTTAGATAAAATGATATGTGGGTCGGATAAAAGGTTTATATAAATGTAGATTATAAATGGCGGAAATTGCAACCGGAAGTTAAGTCGCAAAAGTACCCTTCAGAAAAATTACCCGGGAATTAATTCAACTTTATCCATGCGTGTTATTCACTAAGACCATTTACTAAGATCATTTACTAAAAATTCTTCCCGTTATCTATTCAAATCACGGAGCAAATCACCTATTCGATCATTTCCTGATATTCAATCACAATTAAAACTCAAAAGGGATTATCATGAGCAGTAAAGAGATTTCGATAATACACCCACGGCCCAGCTCTATTGTTGCGGCACTGTACACCCTCAGGGACCTGAATGTTGATGTTGCTATATTACACGGACCTCCTGGTTGTTCTTTCAAACATGCCAGGTTACTGGAAGAAGATGGGATACATGTGGTAACCTCTTCTCTGGATGAGAATTGTTTTGTCTTCGGGGGCCACGATGAGCTGGTCTCGGTGCTCAGGAAGGCAAATGATCTGTTCAAACCCAAACTGATGGCAGTGGTGGGGACCTGTGCCAGTATGATCATCGGGGAGGAGCTCCATGAACCGGTAATGGATGCAGATCTTGATATTCCGGTGATGGAAGTTGAGGTGCATGCAGGATACAGGAATAATACCAGAGGAGTTCTTATTGCTCTGGAATCGGCCCTTGACCTTGGTATCATTAGCAGGCAGGAATTTGAAAGGCAGCGCTTTTTACTGGAAGAGGCCACCAATGTGGAAAAAAGACATGGTGCGGCAAGTCGGGAGTACCTTGAACCTTCCAGAGGGGATCTCAAGTACCAGGTTGCCCGCCGTGTACTCGAACTGTTGAAGGAAGGCAAACGTGGCATTGTTATCATGAATGCCAAAAAAGAAACGGGATATATGTTCGCGGACATCACCGTTGCCATAAACGAAGTGGCCCGGATGCTGGATGTTGAAGACAACATTGCGAACATGGCCAATATCGATCCACAGCTGGGCCTTCCCAGGGTCCGGCATCATGCAGAATGCATTCTCAGGGACTTTAATGAGAAAAATATTGTGATCCATGATGTGATCGGCGGGATGGATGAATATGCGGTTACGGGTTCAACCGTTAACCAGCTGATCAGGGAAAAATACAATGAATATGATTTTGCTGTCATCTCCGGAGTGCCGCATGCTATTCCCATGGATCATATCCAACACATGGAACTCATCTCGGTGACCAACGGGCCCAGACAGGTCATACCTCTCAAGGAGATGGGGCATGAACATGTCATTGTGGAAATAGATCTCCATCCTAAGACCCTGGGTGTTAACCATATTGTGGAATCGGAGTTTGGTGCAACCTTAAGAGAACTTGCAAAGGAATTCGTTGAGGAATGAAAAATGAGTGAACAAAAGAGGATCGCCATATACGGAAAAGGCGGCATAGGTAAATCCAGTACCGCATCCAATGTGGCCGCTGCCTGTGCGGATGAAGGATACAAAGTAATGATCATTGGATGTGATCCCAAAAGTGATTCCTCCATCACATTACTTGGAGGAAAGAGGATCCCGACCATCCTTGACCTGCTCAGAGAAGGAAAGGAGATCACCGAGGAGGACGTCGTCTTCAAAGGATACAATGATGTAAGTTGTGTTGAGGTGGGGGGCCCTGAACCAGGTATTGGATGTGCGGGCAGAGGTATTATCGTGGCGATACAAAAACTTCGCAAGATATGCTCTTCTATTAAGGACATGGACCTGATCATCTATGATGTCCCGGGGGACATCGTATGTGGCGGATTTGTGGCACCGATACGCAAGGGTCTTGTTAATGAGGCCTATGTGCTTACCTCAGGGGAATACATGCCCCTTTATGCTGCAAATAATATCTGCAGGGGACTTTCAAAGATCAATACCCCCTTAAGTGGTGTTATATGCAACTCTCGTTCGGTTAGTCGGGAAAAAGAGATAGTGACAAAATTTGCATCCGAGATCGGCAGTGAACTGATCGCTTTCATACCCAAGGAACAGATCGTTCAGGATTGTGAGAGAGATGGTTACTCTGTACTTGAGGAAGCTAAAGATTCTGAAATTGCAGACGTCTATCGCAAACTTGGCAGGGCTATAATGAACAGGGATTCATCTGTGATGCCCTGTCCCCTCGAAGATGAACGGTTAAGAGAACTTACACGTTAAGGCAGGTCTTACCATGGTGACACAACAGGGAACAGAGGTGCACATCCCCAGGATCCTTCTTTCGGCAGACCGGTCCTCCTCCGGGAAGACCACCATTACAGCCGGGCTGCTTTCGGCCCTGACTGCCCGGGGATTGAAAGTGCAGCCCTTCAAAGTGGCCCTTGATTATATCGATCCCAGCTACCATTCCGAGATCACGGGCAGGAAAGCCCGCAATCTGGATGGTTACCTGATGGAAGAGGAAAGGGTCCTTGACGTGTTCACCCATGCCTGTGAGGTGGATGGCGGGGCTGACCTTGCGGTGATTGAAGGGGTCAGAGGGCTTTATGAAGGCCTTGACAGTTTAGAAGATACGGGAAGTACTGCCCAGATCGCCAAAATGTTGCAGTGTCCTGTGATACTGATCATCAATGCCCGCAGCATCACCCGATCGGTGGCGGCCCTGGTAAACGGATACAGCAGTTTTGATCCGGATGTGAACATCGTGGGTGTGATCCTCAACAACATCGGCGGTAAAAGACATGCAAAAAAGGCAAAGGAGGCTGTGGAACATTTCACAAGTATCCCTGTTGTTGGAATTGTGTACCGGGATGCTTCCATGCAGATATCCATGAGACACCTGGGCCTGGTCCCGGCTATCGAGCAGCGACGCCGTGTTGATGATCTGGATGAGCGCATCGGTTCCATCCGGAAGAATGTGTCGGAAGGTATTGATATTGACAGATTGCTCTGTTTCAGTAAGCAGGCCCCGGCTGTGAACAGACCTGACAGGACAGTCTTTGTTCCCCGAAAAACTGACGGTGAGGGTCCTGTGATCGGCGTGGCCATGGACGAGGCGTTCAATTTCTATTATCACAATAATCTGGAGCTTCTGGAACTATCCGGGGCAAAACTGGAATATTTCAGCCCCATACATGATACACAATTACCTGATGTGGACGCTCTTTATTTTGGAGGCGGCTATCCGGAACTGTTCGCACCGCAGCTTGAAGCCAATGACCAATTAAGAACGCAGATAAAAGAGGCCTCACAGCAGGGTCTTCCTGTTTACGGGGAATGTGGTGGTTTGATGTATCTGACCCAAAGGATCACCACCGGTGTGAAAGGGGAAGGAACCTATCATATGGCAGATATGGAAGAGTCCACCAATGAAATGGTGGGAGCGTTACCCGGCCATACCCTGATGGGCCATGCCCGTGTGGTAAGCTACAATATTGGTCAGCTTGACTGCGATACGATAATCGGGAAAAAAAGCAGTAATTTCATAGGACATGAATTCCACCATTCACAGATCACAGACATCCCCGAAGGGACCGGGTTTGCCATCAAACTGTCCCGGGGAACAGGGATCAAAGATGGTCAGGATGGCATGATGGTAAAGAATACTATCGGTTCCTATGCCCATCTGGAAGCGGCCTCCTATCCGGAATTTGCAACAGCTTTTGTGGATGCGGCTGTTAAGTATCATGAAGGGACTCTTTGAGGTGATGGCTTGAAAGCAACTATCGTAAAAAATAAGGTTCATGTGGAAAAAAAGGCTGTAAATGAGCTCTATAACACCGGTTATTACGGCAGGCCCAAAAAAAATGTGCTTGAAATGACACTGGTGGAAGCGGCCTACTTGCTCTACAGGGAGAAGATAGAGATAGAGCATGAAGAGCTGCCCCTTGATTTTGAGGCTTTTTTCAAATTGGCTTCCAGATTGCAGGAAGAGTTCGAGCTGAAATATATCGTTTATAAGGACCTGCGGGAGAGAGGTTTTTACATCCAGCCCTCTGTGACTGATTTTAGATTATATCCCAGAGGTGTGAAGCCGGGCAAGGGTGCTGCAAGCAGTTTTGTATATGTCCGGTCTGAAAGGGCCCCAATGCCGCTTAAGGCCCTGCTGCATTCTCTCAATGCAGCGGAGAATGTCAGGAAACAGATGGTACTGGCCATTGTTGATGAAGAGAGCGACATCACCTTCTACGAGGTAAAACGGCCCCGGTTCAAATCCCATGATGCAGGATTCCCGGATATATCAACCACTGCGACCATACTGGAAGACCGTGTGATCATCTGGGATGAGGAAAGCTCCGGGGCCCTGCATGAGAGCGGATTCTATGGCAAACCCCTGGACCAGTTCAGATTGCAGCTTTCCCTTGTGGAATCTGCCTGTCTGCTGGAGAACAATGTGATCAAGGTATTCGACCGTGACGATGATGCAGTGGATGCGCAGGCCTTTAAAGAAATAGCTTCAAACATCGAACCGGATTTCATGCTTAAAAGTAAGGTATATTCCCATCTGCGCTCCCATGGCCTTGTCCCCAAGACAGGCTTTAAGTTCGGCAGTCATTTCAGGGTATATTCACACATTGATTCTCTCTCAAAGATCCCTCACTCGGAGTATCTGGCCCACTCCATCCCCGCTGACCACAGTTTCCGGCTGCCTGTGATGTCAAGGGCCATCAGGCTTGCCAACAGCGTGCGCAAACGAATGCTCTATGCGGTGGTCTATCCGGAAGATGTCGATTATATTGATATTGGCAGGATCAAGATGTGAACCTTCCGATGGAAAATGCGGACATTGGAAACTCCGGGTATATGGAAGGCGAAGTTGGTGAAATTGAGGGATAATTAGAAGAAGTTATAGGGGAAGAAGGAACAATATATCTTTATAATGGCGATATGAGATACTCAGGAGATAAGTGATGAAGGAAGTACCCTTTGACATCAGACTGCTGCAAAAAATAGTTTTAAGCAATATACTTTCATTTGGCCATGAGGAAGAAATACTTGACCTGGATAAACTAAATGTCCTGATAGGCCCCAATGGTGCAGGAAAATCAAATTTGATTGAAGCAATAGCATTGATGAGGGCAACACCATTTGATGTACGTACTGTCATAAGGCGAGGTGGCGGAGCTGCAGAATGGATATGGAAAGGGGAAAAAGGAGCTTTTGCATCAATTGAATTGTTATTTAATTATCCGGAAGGAAAGTTACCACTAACACATTCATTTACATTTTATGCAAATGAACAGGGGTTTAGACTGGAAGATGAGAAAATAGAGTATGAAGATCTTTATGAAAACCTTAAGGAACTATATTTTTATTACCGCTTTCAAAAAGGTCACCCTGTAGTGAACACTGCAGATGGAAAGCAACGAAAACTTGCACATGAGACAATAAATCCGGATATGTCTATACTGGCTCAGCGGCGTGATCCGGAACATTATCCTGAAATATCTTATCTGGCGCAAGCCTATGAAAACATCCGGATATACAGAGACTGGTCTTTTGGTCGCAATACTGTTTTCAGAGAACCACAAAAAGCAGACATGCGCAATGATCGACTGGAAGAAGACTTCTCCAATCTGGGATTGTTCCTGAACAGACTTCGTCGTACTCCAAAAGCAAAAAGAGCAATACTTGGAGGATTAAGCGATCTCTATGAAGGGATCAGTGATTTTGATGTCAGTATTGAGGGAGGAACTGTACAGGTTTTTTTCACAGAAGGCGACTTTACAATTCCCGCTACACGGCTTTCTGACGGTACCTTGCGCTATCTATGTCTATTAGCTATTCTTTGCGATCCACAACCACCAAAGCTTATCTGCATCGAAGAACCTGAACTTGGGCTCCATCCTGACATACTTCCAAAGCTTGCGGATCATCTCATTGCAGCATCTCAGCATACACAGATAATCATAACAACACACTCTGACATCCTTGTGGACGCCATGACCGAGCATCCAGAAGCGGTAATTGTCTGTGAAAGACATGATGGGCATACCGAGATGAAAAGACTGGAACCTGAAAAGCTTTCCAGGTGGCTTGAAAAATATCGTCTGGGTGACCTGTGGACAAGAGGGCAATTAGGTGGGACACGCTGGTGAGTTCAAGCATTTACCTGGAAGGTGGGGGAGATTCAAAAGAACTTCGCACGCGTTGCCGTGAAGGATTTCGCAAACTCTTCGAAAATTGTGGTTTTAAAGGGCGTATGCCACACCTTATCGCATGTGGGGGAAGGGACCAGGTTTATGAAGATTTCACAACAGCATGCGAAATAAAAAGCAACACAGAATATGTCGCCATGCTCATTGACAGCGAAGATCTTTTAAACAACCTGGAAGCCGTCTGGGAACACCTTAAAGAACGTGATGGTTGGGACAAACCGGAAGGAGTAGATAATTCACAGGTACTTTTGATGACAACATGCATGGAAACATGGATAATTGCAGATAGAGAGGCCATGTCTAAACACTACGGTAAAAAGCTCCAGGACTCAGCATTACCATCCACACAAAATCTGGAACAGCGGTCGCGACATGAGATACAGGACAAGCTGGTTCATGCAACCCGAAATTGCACCAACACTTATGCCAAAGGCCGAAGGTCTTTTGAGATACTGGCAAAACTTTCCCCTGATGAACTTGAACGACTCCTGCCAGGCTTTGCCCGAACCAGGCGTATACTCAAAAAAAAGTTGTGAGAATATTTTATAAGTTCTTTAATGATCAAATGAAAAAAGCTTTATCATTTCAGACTGACCTTCTGGTCATGGAAGCATTATACCTGAAAGATTGTTATTTGAAAGAGTTTGAGGCCCGGGTAGTAAGCATTACAGATGATAAATTCGTGGTCCTGGACAGAACAGCTTTTTATCCCTCCTCCGGGGGCCAGCCGCATGATACGGGGAAACTGGTGTGTGAGGGGAAGGAATATCCGGTGGTCTTTACCGGGAAGTTTGACGGGAATATCAGTCATGAGGTATCCGGCCCGGGACTTGCAGAAGGGGATATTGTCACCGGGATCATTGACTGGGATCGCAGGTACCTGTTCATGCAGTATCATACTGCCTGTCATATTCTCAGTGCCATCATCCACAAAGAGACCGGGGCCCGCATATCCGGGAACCAGATCTCGGATAAGAAGACCAGGGTGGATTTTAACCTTGAGGAGTTTGACAGGGAGCAGATATCATCCTATCAGGAGCGGGTCAATGAGATCATTGACAGGAATATTGATGTGGACATCTCCATCCTTCCCCGGGAAGAGGCCTTTTCCATTCCTTCGGTGGTTAAACTCAAGGACGCATTCCCTCCTGAGATAGAGGAGATCCGTGTGGTGAGGATCGGGGATGTTGATGTACAGGCCTGCGGCGGGGCCCATGTAGCAAATACCTCCGAGATTCCGCATATTGAGATCTTCAAGGCCGAGAATAAAGGAAAGAACAACCGGCGTATCAATTTCAGGTTCTGAACTGAAACTTGTAGCTGGAATGATCTTAAAAAGAGCTGGCAGCCCCCCTCATACTTTTAGTTTTAAAGGGGGTTTTGAAAGGGGGGAGAAGTTCATCAAACAGTCACAACAGACCCCTTTTTCAAATCGGAGAATGCAATTTTATTCCTGAGCAACATTTGCTGCCTTCTCATCACTTTCTTCTACCTCTTCTTTATCCCCTTCTTCTTCCCCTTTGACCTTTTCATTATCCTCTTCTTCAAAATATCTTCTAATCAGCAGGACGAGGCTGATCAGTACGAGCACTATCAAAAAGACTGCGATCACCATGCTTTCCAGTGTAAAATCCTGCCAGGAATGAACCGATACCCACATTCCACTGCGGGTAACAAAAGTGGCAAAGATCACCAGCAGGAAGGTGGCGATCGCAAAGAATGGGCCCATGAACCGATAGTCCCGGGAATGTCCAGGTGTTTGTGTGTGCAGATAGGCGGTGGCGGTGATCCAGGGGATCAGGGAAGAAGTCTCCACCGGGTCCCAGGTCCAGTACCAGGCTCCCCAGCCCAGTACTTCATAGGCCCAGAAACCGCCCAGGCCGATGCCAATGGTCATGAAGAACCAGGCGATCCTCATCCAGTCCCTTGCTATCCTTACCCATCTGTCATCATTGAGGATAAGATTGGCAATAGCTGCGGCAAAGGGTACGGTAAAGGCCGCATATCCCAGGAAAAGCACAGGGGGGTGGACAGCCATCCAGGGATTTCTGAGCAGCGGGTTCATTCCCTGGCCGTCGGTGAGTGGATAGGGAGTGAGGAAAGGGTTCCAATTGTTGGTGGTCATTCCCATACTCTCTGTTGCATGATAGGTGGCAAAGGGATCCTTTAATACCAGAAGCATCAGGAACACGACTGCTATCCACAGGCTGACTGTGCGTGTGAGTTTCATGACAGGGGTATCTGCAAGCACTTTTGTGTGGCCGGTGTATTGCAGCATAAGCAGCATGAAAAGGACGGCCCAGGTCCACAGCAGGAAGGAACCCTCCTGGCCGGCCCAGAGAGCTGAAAGCCGGTACACGCTTTCCAGATCGACACTGGAATGCAGATATACATAGACATAGGATGCGCAGACAACGTAAAGATAATAGGTTAAAAGCAATATCGCCATTGTAATGGCCAGAGCACAGAGCATCTCTGCCTTTTTTGAAACGGTCCGGGCCCTTTTGTCTCCCCGGATAAAATCTATCAGGGACCCGGCAGCCGCTGTGGTTCCAAGTATGAATGCCAGCCAGATGAGTATCATTCCAAAGTTCATTTTGTCACCTCACCCGAACATTGCTTTTTTTCTGATTTGATCCTTAAAACCCTGGAATCCCGGGAGTACTCCAGTATCCCTAAAACCAGCATTCCTCCTGCCATTACCAGCAGGCCGGTCCACAGGAAGGTGATCAGGGGTACGGTCCTCACATACATATTGACTCTGTCAGTGGTTTCGTCCACGGCTTTTGGGACTATGAACAGCTCTTCACCAATACCCCGGTTGATGTAGGTGGTTGTGTAGGACTGGCCCCATTTAAGGTCGGTGATGTACTCCACTTCACCACTATCAAAGTATTTTCCATTTTTGAATACGTCGAAACTGATCAGGGTGACATATTCGGAGCCTTTGTAATACTTATAAGGTGACCCTCTGAAATCTGAGGTCATATCCGTGACTGTCATGGAATAATGCTGATCCGGGAAATCTCCCGGGATCCCGGCTGTAAGGACCAGTGAGGATTCGGCCTTCATATTACTGCTTGCCACGATGCCTATGAGTATTAGCAGTATCCCCAGGTGGATCACATGGGCGGCAATTCCCCTGTACCTGCTGTAATTGTCCCTGCGTTTTGCATTTTTGCAGGTTCCATACAGAACAGCAATAAAGGCCACTATTATTAATGGAAAGGTTATGTCCAGGGGCAGATTGTCAAAGGGGGACACCAGGGCTGAGATGAGCGTTATTAAGATGCTGCCACCCGCCACCATCAGGGTCTTCTTTGAACCAATATAACCAACAAGCAGACACATGGTCATTAATATTACAAGTGCGGCTGTTGGAAGGGCACTGCGGTTGTTGAAGTATCGCATTTCCATCCCGATCTCCACACCTGATGTAAGGCGCAGTATCAGCGGGGTCAGCATACCGATGGTGATCAAAGCTGAAAGCAAGCCCATTGTCAGAAGGGTTGCTGTCATGAGGTTTTTGCCTGTGGGACCATAGCCGTTGGAATCCATGGCTGGTTATAATGTTATGGGGATTAAAGTAAATATCGATCTAAA
This sequence comes from Methanosarcinaceae archaeon, assembly GCA_963676195.2. Lineage (GTDB taxonomy): Archaea > Halobacteriota > Methanosarcinia > Methanosarcinales > Methanosarcinaceae > CAXXJW01. Next base: position 271,402 of record CAXXJW010000001.1, read on the forward strand.
ATCTGTTTGTCACTTTCTGGCAAACACATATATATTAATGTCATGAATCTAGGATCAAAATGTTCGGGTTGATATTACGATAGAGATAATCATAGTTGCAATTTGGTTGATGCTTCCGGCTTACATTCCAAACCCCATGGCCGCGGTATTCGGGGGAGGCCGGCCAATAGACGGAGGTAAATCCCTCTCTGATGGCAGGCGTATACTGGGTGATGGAAAGACGTTCAGGGGATTTTTTGCCGGCCTTGTCTGCGGGATACTGCTTGGTCTGCTGCAGCTAAAACTACTTAATATCTATCCTGAATTTATGGGTGTGAAGCTTCCTTATTTGGGTACAGGGGGTCTGAATTCTTTCACGGTGATATTTTCCCTGTCCTTTGGTTCCCTTTTCGGGGATATGTTCATGAGCTTTTTTAAAAGACGGCTGGGATTAAAGCGAGGGGCTCCTTTTCCTCTGGTGGATCAGCTGGACTTTGTCCTCGGAGCCTGGCTATTTGCATATCTGTCCTCACCTTTCTGGTTTTCTTCCAGTTTCACACTGTGGGTGATCATTGCAGTTTTGATAATTACCCCTGCCCTGCATTTTGTGACCAATATCATAGGATATCTGATAGGTGTGAAGAAAGAACCCTGGTAAACTTTATCTGCCAATATAGGAGATTATAATATGACTGATCCTCAGGATGAACTGATAAGTGCATTGAAAAGCTGCGGAGCTGTGAAGTTCGGGGAATTCACCCTGGCTTCAGGCAAGAAGAGTGACTATTATATTGATATAAAAAAGGCTACCTCGGATCCAGAGACCCTTTCCCTGATATCCAGGCAGGCCGCTGCAAGGATTGAGTCTATGGATATAGACCGGGTGGGGGGTGTGGCCCTTGGAGGTGTTCCTCTTGCAACTGCAGTCTCTCTGGATACCGGTCTTCCTCTGTTGCTGATACGCAAAGAAGCTAAGGGATACGGTACCGGAGGTAGGTTTGTAGGCGATATATGCGCCGGTGACAGGATCATTTTGCTGGAGGATGTGACCACAAGCGGAGGTTCTGTTATCGAGGCCATTAAGGCCATAAGGGAAGCAGATGCTCTTATTGATACTGTCATAACGGTTGTGGACAGGGAAGATATTGCACTTGAGGCACTGGAAGCTATCGATGTAACCCTGGTTCCCCTGGTCACTGCCAGTGTATTGTTGCAGAACAGGGATTGAATACCGGAAAAGTATTTAAGTAATCGTAAGGATTCTATCCCATTACTCAATTTTCAGAACCATCTTTCATATTTGATATTATTTTTTTAATCCAATGAGGTTATAGACATGAATGTGCTAATTGTTGGTGGAGGTGGCAGAGAGAATGCCATCGCTGAAGCCATATCAAGAAGTGAACAGACCCCTGTCCTTTTTTCAGTGATGTCCAAAAAGAACCCGGGGATCGCAAAACTTAGTGAAGATTTCCTGCTGATAAAAGAGACTGAAGTGGAAAAAGTAGTGGATTATGCCCTTTCCAAAAATGTGGACCTGGCATTTATCGGCCCTGAAGCACCACTCTCGGTTGGTCTTGCAGATGCCCTTGAAGAGAAGGGTATCGGTGTGGTTGGTCCCCGCAGGGATGTTGCAAGGATCGAATTCGACAAGGCCTGGGCACGTAATTTCATGAAGGACAATAATATTGAAGGTTGTCCGGCCTTTAAGGTCTTCTCGGATGAACAGGGCCTTGAAGGATACATCAATGAGCTTGGAAATGTTGCAATAAAACCTGCCGGACTTACCGGCGGTAAAGGTGTTAAGGTCATGGGTGATCAGCTGGTTGATACTGCTGCTGCCTATGAATATGCAAAGCAGCTCCTTGTGGATGATGCCGTTGTGGTCGAGGAGAATATGGTCGGCGAGGAATTCACAGTACAGGCTTTTGTTGACGGAAAGAACCTTGCCTTTGCTCCTGCAGTCCAGGACCACAAAAGAGCTTTTGAAAACGACCTGGGGCCCAACACAGGTGGTATGGGGTCCTATTCCCAGGCAGGGCATCTGCTCCCATTTATGGTCGTTGAGGATCTGGAGAAGGCCCGCAAGATCATGAAAGCAACAGTTGATGCCATGAAAGAAACAACAGGTATAGAGTACAAAGGTATCCTGTATGGACAGTTCATCCTTACCTCCGATGGTCCGAAAGTCATTGAATTTAATGCAAGGTTCGGGGACCCTGAAGCAATGAATGTTCTTCCCCTCCTTAAGACCGATATGATCGATGTAATGAAAGCTATTGTGGACGGCACTCTTGATTCCCTTTCCGTTGAATTCAAGCATAAATCCACTGTATGCAAATACGCTGTTCCTGCCGGATATCCTGACAGCCCTTCAAAGGACAAGAAGGTCAGTGTGGGAAATATCGGCGAGGCCCTTTTATTCTACTCAAGTGTTTATGAGAAAGATGGTGATGTCTATACCACCGGCTCCAGAGCCGTTGCAGTTGTGGGTATTGCCGAAACCATCCATGATGCGGAGAAGATCGCCCAGAACGGGCTGGACAATATCACCGGGGATCTGCATTTCAGAAGGGATATCGGTACAGATGCTGTTATCAAAAAGAGGATCTCTCATATGGAGCAGATCCGAGGGCAGTGATATTTGAGGAAGTGGTCCAATGAAACATCTTATATCTATGACAGATCTGAGCGAAGAAGAGATCATTGAGATCCTGGACCTTGCTGAGGATCTGAAGGAAAAACGCCTTAAGGGTAAGGTCACCGATCTGCTTAAGAACAAGAGCCTTGCGATGATCTTTGAGAAATCCTCCACCAGGACCAGGGTGTCCTTTGAGGTTGGTATGAGTGATCTTGGAGGTCATTCTATCTATCTGAATTCCAGGGACATCCAGATAGGCCGGGGAGAAACGATTGCAGATACGGCCCGGGTACTTTCCCGCTACGTATCCGGAATAACCGCCAGGGTGTATAGTCATGATACTGTGGTGGAGCTTGCAAAGTATTCCGATGTGCCGGTGATCAATGCTCTTTCTGATCTGGAACATCCCTGTCAGATACTGGCAGACTTTCTGACCATTCGGGAGTACAAGAACCGCTTAAAGGATCTGAAATTCGTCTGGGTAGGGGACGGGAACAATGTCTGCAATTCCCTTATACTGGGTTGTGCCCTTGTGGGTATGCAGATCGTGGTGGCCTGTCCTGAAGGTTATGAACCTGATGCGAACATCGTTGCAAAAGGTAAAGAGCTTGGCGGGGATATCACCATTGAGCATGATCCTGCAAAAGCTGCAGCGGATGCGGACATCTTCTATACTGATGTCTGGGTTTCCATGGGGGACGAAGAGGAGCGGGACAAACGCTTAAGCGATCTGGCCGATTATCAGATCAACTCCGGTCTGTTATCTCTTGCAAAACCCGATGCCATCGTAATGCACTGTCTCCCGGCCCATAGAGGTGAGGAGATCACCGAAGAAGTCCTGGAAGGTCACCATTCTGTGGTCTTTAACCAGGCCGAGAACCGCCTTCATGCCCAGAAGGCCCTTATTTTGAAATTGATGGCATGATCTGCCATCTCTATTTTTGTTTTTGATTACATTTTTAATATCATCATTTTTTTAGTGGTTTTATTGCTTTTTTTGTTTTTAGTGGTTTTTTTGTTTTTAGTGGTTTTAATATCTATCGGGATTTTAATGCCACTGTCTTTTTTATTCTCTTTGTCTGTTTTATTAATAGAATAAAATAAAGCAGGGGTTATGTTATATAATTCTCAGGCCAATTGTTATCTACAGGAGAGTTGCTTCATAGCTTTCCTGTCGACTCCTTTATTTTATGTTGGAGGGAGGCCCCTTCAACACAACCTCCTTTTTTTCTGACCAAAACGTTTAAGAATAAAAAAAGCTTCTATAGGCTAGTTCCAATGCAAGGCATCGGTACATCTGGCTTTTTCATTAACCCCTTTAAGGGGTTCCCCTTGTGCGGGGGTTGCCCAGCCAGGCCAAAGGCGCTAGGTTCAGGGCCTAGTCACGTAGGTGTTCGAGGGTTCGAATCCCTTCCCCCGCATCAAAATTTAAAGATCTATAAGCGGAAAAAGTGTACGCTATTTTTTGACATTTTATAGAAGCTGTTATTTTTAAGTAGAATCAATATTAATATTACGATTATTGGGGTGCAGGGGAAGAAAGCCCACTGCTTCAGCCGGGGTAGTTCACAGGCCCCAGCTCACTCCGGTTGCTTTTTCTGATAATTCCCATAATCTCTTAGATACTTTTTTATCCCTGGCATGTGGTTCCAGTTTATGTTCTCCAACCGGGCCAACCCAATTACTTCTTCCTGTTGGACCATAAAATCCTTTTTGATCTAAGTCTTCTTCAGTAGCACACATAAGTTCAGGATAAGAACCTTTTTCAGCAGATTGTGTTAATGGTTTCATCAGGTAGAATATAAATCTCGTAATTAAACTACCACTTGTTTTGATCAGTGATGTTCTGGAAGAACCCGGATGACAGGCATAAGCTTTAACATCAGTCTTGCCTGCTTTTTCTAATCTGTCCTGTAATTCATAAATTGACATGATTTGTGCTAATTTGCTCTGACTGTAGGCATCATTAGCGGTGTAGTCCTTATCCCGGTTAATATCGTCAAACTTTATCGTCTTAATGCCCATGTTATAACCCATACTTCCCACAGTCACGATGCGGCCTTTGGATTTTTCTATCAATGGGAAAAGCAATGCCTGCAGTGTAAAGTGACCATAATGATTGACCCCGAGCTGACTTTCGAATCCGTCAACGGTCATGACTTGTTTAGGTACCTGGGCAATAGCGCCGTTACACATCAGTGCATCGATACGGTCCACTTTATCCAGGACCTCTGCTGCTGCCGCTTTGACAGAAGCCTGGTCACCCAGGTCCACGCGGATGGCGGTGACATCTGCCTCGTTGCCAAGTTCCTCTTTGATTTTTGCGATGCAATCTTCTGATTTCTTAGGGTTACGGTTTAGCATTACCACTTTACCGCCTTTGGATGCTATAATCCTTGATGCTTCAAATCCAGTACCACTGGAAGCACCTGTGATCAGGTATGTCTTTCCTTTAAGTGATTTTGATACGGTCTGGTGTCCATCCATTTCTTCCAAATTGTTTATCTGCCATTGTTCAAACTTCCTTTTTTATAAATAGTATTTAATTGAGTCCAATCTGACTGACTAGTCAGTAATGACTGATTAGTCCATTATAGTATATATTGATTACGTATGATGGTTACTTCAAAAAATAAGTTATAAGTATGATTTTATTTATATACTTTAAAAAATTATGGATAAAGAATGATATGAAGGGATTTCTATTAAAATAATCAGGAGAAGAGATGGAAATCGTCTCCCTCCTTACGGTTTATTGGGGTGTAGTGGCAGAAAAAGCCCACGACTTTAGGCTGTGGGTAGTTTCACATGAGAAAACCAACAGGCCGGCTTTGATCATTTTGCCCCCATACAGATACTCCAGTATGTGATGGTTTTTCCGGATGTTCTTCAGGAGAATTCAAATATATCTCGTAGCTTTGCCCGGTCCCATATCCAGTTCAAGGCCGTTCTGGAGCAATCCATTCATAGGGTTTTTTCCCAGGCCACCGGATATTCCTCCGGTCCGGTAAGTTCTGCGCGCATCACCACATATTTTTCCCCCGGGAAAGGGTCTGTTTTTTGATATCACCTTCGACTTCAACATCATCTGCAATGCTCATGCATACGTCCCAGGCGAAGTTTTTCGGGTGGCGTGACCCCGGGGTCATCATAGTATGCAGAAATAAATACCGTATCAGGTCCGAATAATTGTCTGGGCCCGGCCCAGCCACAGAGCTTGTTAATCAGCTCTTCAAAAACCCCGGTGTTGCCCATATAGTTGCCTACAAATGAAACATATGCTACAGTCCTTTCATCAAGTTCTTTTACTTCAGGTCCGCTTAGTATTTCCAAACTGATCACCCACTTAGAGTTCAAATTAGCTTTGGACCCATTGATATATATAGAGATGGTATGTGCTGTGAAAGTGTTATTCTTCTTTAGAATATTGTTGATCTTTTGATCTTCCCGTACATATTTCATCCCAGTTCAAAGGATGTAACGCCATAGACCCGTGAGATATCCAGCTTTGGCTCTCCTCCCATGTACATACGTATGGTCTTAAAGACGATCTCCATCCCCATCTCCATTGCAAGGGCCACAGCATTGCTGTTGGGTTCAGGTACGTCAAAATAAAAAGGTTCATCCCCTGCACAGCTTTTAAGGCTCAAAAAAAGCTTTCTTGCTAATTCCGGACCATCTGCAAAAAGAGGGCCGATCTTGTACCCGCTGCGACATTTACGAATAGTCCCGTATCCTTTGATCCCGTCATCAATAATTGCAAATGTGCGGCTGTCCGGCTGGAGGATCCATTTGCTCAAAAACTTCTCTCTGTTGCAGAAGAACATCTGCTCATCATATCTGGCCAGGGTCCCAATATCAACAGGGTCATTATCATCAAATCTATCACGTGTCAGTTCAATGACCCCTTCGGGTATGTTTCCTCCTCCGGCCCCCTCATACCTCAGATTGCTGTAAAAAGAAGTAAATCCCATCCTCTCCCTGTACTTCTCTTCATTTTCCACCACCCCGTCAAGGCCCGCGATCTTGCCCTTCATCCTCTCCAGGCAGGCCCCGGTCAGCAAAGAACCAATGCCCAGGTTTCTGTACTCGTTTTTGACTACATAGAAGCCCATAAACCCATAGGTATCATCATAGAGTACGGCAGAAGCACATCCGACCGGCTCCTCCCCGATCCGGGCCATGAAGAATCCCTCCGGGTCCGTTTCGTAAAAGATCTCTCCGTCATGTAATCCCGGATTCCAGCCTTCTGATGCTGCCATATCAACGGCGAATTCCACTTCTTCTCTTCTCATCTTTTGTACAGTGACCTTCCCGGCCTCAGAATTGTTCATCTGGCAAACCCCAAATGAATTATCCTACTTATTTTATATAAAGTAAATGTTAATCTTTCAGGCTGGATGTTCATAAGCATCTGCATCATCCTGAGCAGGTCCTATCTTCTTCAGGATCAGCCTTACCTGTTTTGTTGTATATTCCACCCCGAAGTCCTGATAAATAAGGTCCCTCACCTGTTCTGTAGTAAGGCCGGGTTCATACTGAAGTTTTGCTCTTAGTACCTCTTTCTGGGCATCGCTAAGCTTTGAGGGCCTGCCACCGGCATATTTGGGAATAAGTCCCTTGTATCCCTCTGCGTTCCAGCGCTGTTGCCAGTCATAGGCAATGGGCCTGGAGACACCTATGACCCTTGCGGCTTCATCCACACTTTTTCCTTCATACCGGCACTTGATGAAGCGCAGCCTTCTGAGGATCTTCATTTCGGTTTCAAGAACACGGATGGTCTTATTGAGCTCTTCCATCGAAAGATGCTTTTTAACGATCAGTTCTTCTTTTCTTGCCATAGATATCCATACTCATAAACTCTAAAATAGAAATTTTACCTGTTTTATAACAGATATAATATTATAATATACTCTATATTAAATATCTTTTTTAGAATGGACCCTTGTGGTACCCACACCCAGGAACACCAGCTTTGTCTCCATGGGAGCATGGCCCCAGCCTTCCGGACTGATGGTGTTTTTCTTCACGTTCACATGAGCCCGGCTTTCATCGATCCCGCAGCTTCTTATATAAGAGCCGATGATCTGCTTTCCCAGTTTTTCAGCATAACCCAGGGCTTCCAGATAAGTGTGGAAACGTTCTCTGCCTGATGGGGTGAATACCAGGAAATCCTCGTCAGGATTTGTAAGTGAGGATGGACGTATCATTATCTCCACCCGTTTGATACCTTTGCCCACCAGGGCCCCCACGGCATTACCCACGCTGGCAAATTCAGGTACCCTTATATCAGCATCAATAAGGTCGTTGATCTCATCGGCAAAGGCTGCTGTAGGCCCTCCAAGCAGGACCACAGGGTGTTGTAGTTTGAATTTTGTGGGATAATGGTCCCTTAAGAAATTATCTATAAGCTGAGCTGGCATGTCAGGAACAAGATAGGCCAGCAGGTCAGCAGTAATACTTTTTGCCACCTCTTCCTTCACATGCTTGCAGAACTCAAATTTTTCCATACGTTTAAGTTTGCACAGTTTTTCTGCACCCATAATTGAAGCTTCACTGTCCCAATGAGTATATTCTCCCAGTACATGCAGTGCATCGGTGGGGCTAAAACCTATGGCCTGGACCAGTCTTTTGCTTATCAGGGAATCCAGTACCTTTGAAGGGGGCTCCCGGCCCAGCTGGCTTATAATATCCTTGATAGAGACCGGTTCGGTATCAATGGTTTCAAGCACTTCTTTTTCTATTGGTTTTAACTTATAGGGCCTGTATGCCGTCCGTACGAAGTACTTGGTAGGCTGGTAGTTCTTATCCAGCCGGTCTCTGGGGATCATCTGATTCCTGTTCAAACGCCGCAGGAAATCCGGATACCTGGCAGAAGCCACACATAGGGGGATCACTCTTCTTGGGCCGATGAACAGAGTCCTGTCCGTTACACCCACATGACTGTCCCCGCCTGTGGCTGAGGTCTCCATCTTCAGGGCCTTGACCCGGGTCTTCCAGCCACCTACCACTGCACCGGTATCCACGATCTCCGGTATCCCGTTGTATATGGCGGCCACATCAGTACTGGTACCTCCCACATCCACAACGGCACAATCATCCAGGCCGGTCAGATATGATGCACCCATAAGGCTTGCGGCAGGGCCGGAAAAGATAGTTTCGATAGGACGCTGCAGGGTATCCTCAATGTTGACTACCGAACCATCACAGCGCAGCATCAGCATCCGGGCATTGATACCTCTGCGTTTTATATCCTGAATGACCGATTGTACGAACTCCTTTGTAATGGGTATCAACTGAGCATTAAGGAAGGCGGTGACCACCCTCTCATAGGCCCCCAGGTCCTGGGAAAGCTCATGACCGCATACCACTGGCAGGCCTGTAAGTTCATTGATAAGTTCCCTGCCCCGTATCTCATGATCAGGATTACGGGTCCCGAAATAACCGGAAACGACAAAAGCGGCAACATCATTTTTAGCACCTTCCACGAACTGTTTCATCTTTTCCGTATCCAGGGGTAACAGTTCATCTCCATTGTGGTCGTGGCCACCGTCAACGAAAGTGACATGTTTGGTGGGTAGGTCCCGATCCATGGGATGCTCTCCTATAAGGATAACTCCCACAGGAGTGCCGGTACCTTCCAGCAGAGAATTGGTTGAAAGGGTGGTGGACACCGATACAAGGCCCACATGCCCCAGGTTTTCCTGGTCCAGAGAATCGATCACATTTTCAATTCCTTCCAGTATATCCGGATAAGTAGTGAGGGATTTTTTATAATCAATGACCTTTCCATCAGAATCTTTTATTATCACAGCGTCGGTATAGGTCCCACCGGCATCAATTCCTAGACTATATTGCATGAGGATCATTCCAGTAACAACTATGCCTGTAAGATGTGATGATATATGAACTATGTGTTCATACATCAAATACATCAAGTGTCAGGTTAAAGCTGTCTGCAGTTATGTTCTGCCGTGTGTCAACATAATCCATCTGTATATGCTTTGTACCCGGTGAGTCTGCCTCAAAGGTCCACCTGTATTTTTCATCTGCAGTTAAGTATCTCTCTTCAAGGAGGAACAGATCTGCAGAGTCCTTAATCACCCATTGGTATTCATCATCGGGATTATCATTAAGTTCAATGAATATATCATCCCGGACATTAACCGGCATCTCCAGACCATTTTCTGATTCTCCAAAAATATGGAATTCAATGTAAACAGGATCATTATCTGGAGGGGGGTAATAAAGATCCTCATGGTAATACTCTTCCTGGGGCGTCAGGGCTGAATATGCACCTGCAAAAAGACAGAGTAAAAGGATAAGTGCAAATACTTTCTTGAAAGTACTTTTCTCTTCAGCAGCACGATTGTCATAATAACGTTTCTTTATTACAATAAGAAGCACTGCGAACAGACATCCCAGGAAGAACCAGGTGGCCATGTGGTCCGGAAGTCCCGCTATAAAGGAGGTGATGCTATCCATTAACCCTCCCCCCTCTGCATAGGCCGCATCTGCAGCTTTATTTGCTGCCACACGCTCCATTTCCATCCCGCCAGCATCATCGGCCATCATTTCCATCATCGGCGCGGCAGCGGGCACTTCACCCATATTATTGTTCATGGAGAACAACTCGATCCCCAGGGCCCCGAAGAAAGCGGCTGCTATTACCCCCAGATACTGTTGAAGCAGGCTGACTATGGAACTGCGGCTGACATTCAGATTTCCGGGGGCCACCACGATAAGTTTTTGCACAGGTTCATATATCTTCACCTCTCTTCCTTTGGGACTCCATTTGATCCGGTTGACCTTTATAAGGTCAGCTTCCAGCAGGCTGTCGATATTGTATTTGATGGTGGTAAGGGAGAGGCCCAGCTCTTTTGAGATCTCGGTAGCGGACATGGGTTTTTCTGCCAGCAGTCCCAGGATCTTCATTGATTTATCATTGGAAAGGGTCTGGGTGATCTTTTTTGAATCTTCATTAAGAGGGAGGACCACCACTTTTTCTGTCCCATTTTCAGTATCATCTTCAGTATCATCTTCAGTACCTTCATGACCGGTTGGCACTTCTCCTTTATTGCGTGTATCCATTTCTATCGTTCCCGCAAGTTAATTGTCCGATTCCCCGCAAGAGAACACGATGAATTTTTGCGAGGGCCCATATATGTTTTGCCTCACATATTCTTTATTGTGTTTACTCTCCTTAGCTTCATCTTTAGTTTCAATAAGCCCGCTTGTAATCATTTGGTCCAGCAGGTACTCTATCTGAACATATCCATATCCTGTAAGGGTATCAAGTTCTTCAAGTGTAAGATGGCGGTCGCAGAGGAGTTCAAGAATGTAAAACGCCTCAGGACTTGCCAGGCACTCTGCTATCCGGGCGGAACTTCGGGCCACAGGCAGCAACAAAAGTTTCTGTGTACATGCAGTTGATGTCATGATAAATGGGGTACAGGGGCAGAGGAGTTCCACGATAGCGTGGAACAATCGTACCCCGTACGGTTATTGTGTTTACAGTAATCAGATTGATGGGTATGGTGTTCGTTTCTCGTTGAAATATTCATATCCATCCATCCTGTTTATTAGATTACAATAAACATGATTGATTCCTTGTGCCAATTTAATACCATCTTTATTCTTGATATCAAATCGACCTGTTTTTCTACACGCTACTGAACCGATTATGGTTCCTTTATACTTTCCTTTTGGAATGATTGCTTTTACAATATCACCTGTCTGGAATCCAAAGAATGACTTCTGGTTACTTAAATAACCACGTGGGAACCCATATTTGTTTAATCGGGTTCTACAATGGCTTCCTCTTCCTTTTGCTTTAATATGTAATGTTTGATTATTGTTAAACACAATATTGTCTGGTGTGGATTTACCCACACATATTGCATCGAAATGATGATCTTTAGGCAAATTTCTGGCGATTCTGTTCATTTTCGTCCTGGCACCTGTTCCACATTCAACAGGTAATCCTGTTTTTACCAGAATTTCATAGATCTTCCATTTTATCGAATTCAACAATCCTGCATCTTTCAATGGTTTACGTGCTTGTTTTTGAATATCGGGAAATCCGAATTCTTCTGCAGTCTTCGTATCCTTTTTTCGATTACAATCTTTACAGGCTATTGTCAGATTAGAAACACGATTTGATCCACCTCTTGATTTAGGAATAATGTGTTCTACTTCAAGAGGAACATCTTTTGCTCCGCAGTATACACATGTTCTATTCCATTTTTCAAGTAGATATTCCCGTACTTCATAACCCTGTAATTCACCCTGTTGATACTGGATTCCGTCAATTTCTGGATTCTGCATCAACTGCGTATCGAATTTAACGTTCTCGTACGATATATCGGTAAGCGGACATAGTTTAATTAATCGATGAACCCAGCTTTCGATGTTTTGAACCCGACTCTGCAGAGATGGTGGCATCCAGTTATCGGATCTTTTCCTATTGTTAAACCTGGGTTTCCTGTATCGTAAGTTCCGAGTTCTCCTGTTTCTTCGATACATTCTACGATCATCCATGTTACTTTTTATGTTCGTTCGATGATGTATTTGTCCTGTCCAGACAACTTTATTGTTGTTTAAGATTGCCAATCCAGTATGTCTGCTTCCTGGATCGATCTTTAACCTGTATTCAGACTGGTTGTTCGATTCTTTCAATTCTTTTAACCGAATCGTAAACGGAAACCGTTTATGTACAACAGCTTTACCTGTTTTTAACAATTTCCGAGCAACTGCTGGATGACAGGGTGCTAATGGTTGTTTATTTTTGTTTAATACGAATATCATTTTGGATTTCTCCATTCTCAAATACTAAAATTGTTTGTATCTGGTATCGCATTTTCATGCCTCATCTCGCCAATGTTGGGAATGCTTGTTCGGTATGGCACACCGTTCCTACCCTTTAGAACTTTTAATACCATACAACAGAGCTACAGACTGATGAAGCATCCGTAGGTGTTATGACATAACCAACGTAGTCAATGACTCAGGCTGGTCAACCAGGGCATGTTTTCACATGCCCACGACTTTAGTCGTGGGTAGTTGACTGGTTTTCTCCTGTTTAAACCAATGATCCGGATGTATAAATTCTTTATTTAAACTACAAGTGAACCTGTAGTTTAGTTCTTATGCTTTTTAGCAGATGTGAAAATGTCCTTCCTGAGGATGCCATACTCATCAAAACCGTTTCTTACGGACACTAAAAGTCCGATGGTCACCGTTATAACACTTGAAACAAAGATCCCGACCATAATGGCCATCTGGTATTTGATCGCAAGGATCGGGCTTGAACCACCCAGTATCTGACCGGTCATCATTCCGGGAAGGGTGACTATTCCGATGGTGGACATGCTGGCAATGGAGGGTCTAAGGGAAGATAACAGGCTCTGTCTTACATAGGGCAGGACAGCTTCATATTGCCTGGCCCCCAGAGAAAGGGTGTACATATACCTGTTCTCATTCCTTTTAAGACCACTGTAAAAGTCACTGATACCCACAATGGACACACGCATGGAATTTCCCAGGAACATTCCCAGTATCGGGATCAGATAACGTGCATCGAACAGATTGTCCAGGGCCACAACAAAGGCATTGAAGTACATAAGGACCAGAACATTGCCGATTATAAAGGACAGGAATATCGGGATGAACAGGGTCTTTATATCAAGTTCGATATCTTTTATCGAGGTATATGTTGCCACAGCGATCATCACCATTACCCAGGAAATGTTGACCAGACTGCTGTTTAGATCAAAGAGGATCGTCAGGAAGATGCCCACAAAGGTAAGCTGTACTGCCATCCTGGAGACCGATATAGCCGTTTCCCTGATCAGGTTAAGCTTTAAGATGTAGCTGATGGCAAGCGGGATCAACAGCAACAAAAAACAGGCCAACATTGCCCCTATGGTTATATCATTGGCTTGCATTTACTCACCTACGTTGACAACACGTACACCGTCCTTATTCCAGACATCATCGTGTGAGATGATTATCAATGTCCATTCCTTATGGTCCAGAAAATATTTTGCTACCTTTTCCTTCAATTCAAGGTCCAGGGCCGCTGTGATCTCATCCAGCAGATAAACATCCTTTTTGATCATAAGGGAGGTGATGATGCCTATACGCTGTTTCTCTCCTCCAGAGAGTTCTTCAAAGTATTTCTCCAGGGCCGGCTTTCCCAGTTCCAGATGCACCAGGAGTCTGCGGAGTTTGGTACTATCCAGACGGTTCATATTGGATGCATAAGTGAACACTTCATCTATCAGATCCTGCACAGGTCCTTCAAAAAGATCCAGGTCCTGGGAAACATAGGCAATGTTCTGCCTCACATCCCAGACCGTCTTTTCATCGATCGGTGTGCCGTTAAAGTAAACTTTTCCAGATGTGGGATGGGTAAAACCGATCAGCATCTTTAGCAGGGTTGATTTTCCTGTGCCTGATTTACCTTTCAGCAGGATTCGTTCTCCTTCTTTAACTGTAAGATTAAAGTCTGACAGTATCTGCTTCTCATTATATGATATGGAAACATTTTCATATTTTAATAGGTCGGGGTTCATGGATACAGATCACATCCTCTTTTATAGCTATACTGGCCGCATCATTTATCAGAGATTTCTCTGTAATTAATATAGGTAGACATATTATCTATATAATAAATATTGCACAATGACTAATGCGCTAAATGAGTATTGGTAATATATAAGTCTATTTTAAGTCACAATTAATCCTCATTCCGTTTTTTGCATTTTTTATTTTGATCAATGTATTTTAATGCGTTTTATTTAAATCCTATAATGACACATTGCAAATAATGATCCTTTCAAAAAAAGCTCCGATAACAGTATTGGATTCTCCAATGGGTATCTGTCGCCTTGGAAGCAACACAAGTATTCCTCAATGGGCCATGAGGGAGATGCCTTATTCGATTACCAGAACAATGGATGAACTCTCTATTGTCTGTCCTGTAAAGAACATCCCTGCCTATGCAAAATCCGATAAAGGATGGCGATGTTTAAAACTCAAAGGCCCGCTGCCCTTTTCCATGATAGGGGTCCTTGCAGATATCAGCGGCCTGCTCTGCGGACAGAGAATTAGTATTTTTGTCATATCCACCTATGATACGGATTATATATTGGTAAAAGAAGAACAATTACAGAAAGCCCTTGATGCATTGAAGGCCGGAGGGTATAGGATAATTGCTTGAAGAAGGTTAATTCTCTGCCTTCCCATTCAATTATTATTCGTATTCAATTATTATGTTCTCTTATCTAATCTTATTTCATTATCATACTCTCATCTGAATTCTCATCATATTTTTACATTCTCTGTTATTTTTTATCTGCTGTATGTTCTCTAATTTAACCGGATTTAATGCATTTTCCTACCTCCACATATCTCTTTCTTATTATGTTCAGACATTTATTTGCAGGTCATTAGTTAGCAATAAATTTAAATCTCATTAGATTTGTTAATACTAAAGTATCAATAAGTAACAATAACATCTTTGTGATATTATTTTTGTAACACACATTAAAGTGGAGTAATACGACCATGAGTTCTCAATTCTACAGGGTAATTGCAATATGTCTTTTAATACTGGCCTGCCTTGGTTCAGGTTGCACAGATGATCAGGATAACCTGGATAGTGAAAATACCATGACCATCACCGATGGTCTGGGCAGAGATGTGGTGGTCCCGCAGTCTCCGGAAAAAGTGGTCTGCCAGGGGGCCGGAGCCCTGCGTTATCTCTGCTATCTTGAAGCTCAGTCCACAGTCGTCGGGGTTGAGGATATTGAACTTCGGATAGAAGAGAACAAAAGGCCTTATGCAATTGCAAACCCTCAGTTCCAGAGTATGCCTCTGATCGGTGAGTTCAGGGGTAATACCGATCCGGAAAAGATCGTCACCCTGGGACCTGACATAATTTTCTGGACCTATGTGCCCTCTGCAGCTGATGCAGATGAGCTGCAGGCAAAGACCGGAATCCCGGTTGTGGCCCTGAACTATGGTGATCTGGGCGTCTTCAGGGAGGATATGTACACTTCTCTTACAATAATGGGTAATATCATGGGAAAGGAGCAGCGTGCTCAGGAGCTTATAGATTTTTTTGATATTACCATAGAAGATCTGGATAACAGGACCGCCGATGTGCCTGAATCCGAAAAGGTGTCTGCATTCATTGGCGGGATCGCATACGCAGGCCCACATGGATTGCAATCCACCGAGCCAAAATATCCGCCGTTCATACTTGTAAATGCTCTTAATGTTGCCTCTTCCATGGGTACCCTTCATGCAGATGCTTCCAAAGAAGCCATAATCGAATGGGACCCCGAGGTCATCTTTGTGGACCTCTCAACCTATGAGACCACACCTTCCGCAGTGGATGAACTGGCAGAGGACCCTGCATATATCACTCTCTCTGCAGTGGAAAATGGTGAGGTCTATGGAGTATTGCCCTATAACTGGTATACTGCAAACCAGGGATCCGTCCTTGCAGATGCCTATTATGTCGGTAAGGTGCTCTATCCGGAACAATTTGAGGACATCGATCCAAAGGTAAAAGCAGATGAGATATATTCCTTCCTGGTAGGCCAGCCGGTATATGACACTCTGGTAGATGGTTTTGGTGCAGGATACGGAAAGATCACTCCCTGAACACACAATTAATATAAAGAGATGAAATACGATGGGAGAAGACACGGTATCTCAGGATTATCTTAAATATTTGCGCTATAAGAATACGTTTCTTATAGGTTCAGGGATACTGCTGGTCCTCATTCTGCTCTATTCCATTGCTGTTGGGGCGGCAAATATATCTGTTACGGATACGGTGAGGGTCCTGCTTGGCCAGGAAGTGGAGAATGTTTCCACCATCATCTGGAACATCCGTCTTCCCCGGGCCCTGACAGCCATTGTTGCAGGTGTGGGGCTATCCGTTGCTGGAGTGGCTCTCCAGTCCATTCTGCGAAATCCTCTGGCATCACCCTATACTCTTGGAATTTCTCATGCTGCAGCCTTTGGAGCAGCCTTTTCGGTCATCGTACTGGGAAGTGGCAGCATGAGAAGTACTGGTGCAGATGCGGTGATGCTCAATAATCCCTATATGACTACCATGGTGGCCTTCTTCTGGACCATCGTCGCCACATTCATCCTTCTGGGGATAGCAAAATACAAAGGTTCATCTCCCGAGGTACTTATCCTTTCAGGAGTGGCCCTTGCATCCCTGTTCACCGCAGGTACCATGTTCCTGCAGTACTTTGCCGATGATGTACAGCTTGCAGCGGTTGTGTTCTGGACCTTCGGGGATGTGGGCAGGGCTGACTGGGGGGATCTGGGCCTTCTTACTGCGGTTGTTGTACCCACAACTCTCTACTTTATGCTTAATCGCTGGAACTATAATGCCATTGATGCAGGGGATGAGACTGCGAAAGGTCTTGGGGTCGATGTGGAAAAGCTGCGGTACAGGGGAATGCTCATATCCTCCCTTGTAACGGCTTTTATCGTATCTTTCCTGGGTGTGATCGGTTTTGTGGGACTGGTATGTCCCCATATGGCCCGGCGTTTTGTAGGGGATGATCAGCGTTATCTCTTACCTGCCTCATGCCTGACCGGAGGTATATTACTGCTGCTGGCAGATACTGCCGCTCGCCTTATGTTGGCTCCCCACGTACTTCCTGTTGCCATCCTCACTTCATTTCTGGGAGCACCTCTGTTCCTTTACCTGCTGATAAGAGGTTATTCAAAATAAGGGGGTTTAATCGATGTTAAAAGTAAATGAACTGCATTTTGACTATAAGGACAGACAGATATTAAAACAGATACAGTTTGACCTTCATCCCGGGGAAGTTCTTTCCATCCTGGGGCCCAATGGGGTTGGAAAGACCACTCTGCTTCGCTGTATCAATACTATCCTCTCTCCAAAAAGAGGAACGATCATGATACAGGGGGAAAGCGTGATGGACATGTCCCGCATCGAGATCGCCAGAAAGATGGGATATGTCGCCCAGCACAGTGAAGCCAGCCGGTTAACGGCATTTGATGCCATACTGCTTGGCAGAAAACCCCATATCGGGTGGAACACAGGCCCTGAGGATATGGAGATCGTCAACCGGGTCATAGAGGACATGGGGCTCAAAGACCTTTCAATGAGGTTCATTGATCAGATGAGCGGAGGAGAACTGCAACAGATCAGCCTTGCCCGGGCCCTGGTCCAGGAACCTTCAATACTGCTTCTGGATGAGCCCACCAGCAATCTTGATCTGAAAAATCAGATCTCCATACTGAAAACAGTCCGGAAAGTGGCTGAAAATAAAGGTATGTCAGCAATAATGACAATGCATGATATCAATCTTGCACTGCGTTTTTCTGACAGGTACGCCCTGATAAAGGATGGAGGCATATATGCCTATGGCGGGCCAGAGGTCCTTACCCCTGATAATATAGAACATGTATATGATGTTCCTGTTATTGTGGAGACTATAAAGGGCTATAAGATGGTGGTTCCATTAAGTGATCCCCTGACTTAAGAGCTGCGCAAAGCTACTTATGTGCAGGAGGATATCTAGCTCGATATATCCCCAAATCAAGGAGTTTTGAAACAGATGGCAATTCACCCTATAGAATATCGATATGGTACTGACGAGATGAAATATGTCTGGAGCGAGGCTAACCGGCTGGACAGGTTGCTTAAGACCGAGGCGGCCCTTGCAAAGGCAGAAGCGTCCCTGGGCCTGGTCCCGGATGAGGCAGCTTCAGCAATTGAAGCAAGCATTGATAAGGTAGACATTGAAAGGGTCAGGGAGATCGAGGATGAGATCCACCATGATATGATGGCCATTGTACTTGCAATAACCGAGCAATGCGGAGAGGAAGCGGGTAAATGGGTCCATTTTGGTGCAACTTCCAATGATATACTGGACACGGCTACAGGGCTACAGCTTAAGGATGCAATAGCTATCCTGGAAGAAAAGACCCGAAAACTGCTGGTCGTATTGCTGGACAGGGCAGAGGAGCATAAATCAACCGTCTGTGCGGGCCGGACCCATGGACAGATAGGTGTTCCAACCACATATGGTCTCAGGTTTGCTATCTGGGCGTCCGAGGTTGCCAGGCATATTGAAAGGCTGGAGCAGTTAAAACCCAGGGCCATCGTGGGTCAGATGACCGGAGCTGTGGGAACTCAGGCGGCCTTTGGAAAAGATGGAATGAAGATCCAGCAGCTTGCCATGGAATATCTGGGCCTGGGCAGTGTGGATGTTTCCAATCAGATAATCCAGCGTGACCGCCATGCAGAATTTGTGATGTGGATGGCCAATCTTGTTACAACACTGGATAAGATCGCAGTGGAGATACGCTCCCTGCAGCGCAGTGAGATAGCAGAAGTGGAGGAGAGCTTTCGCAAAAAGCAGGTCGGGTCCTCTACCATGCCTCATAAGCGCAATCCAATCAAATCCGAGCAGATATGTGGTCTGGCCCGTATCGTACGCTCCATGGTCGAACCGGAACTGCTCAACAACACTCTCTGGGATGAGCGTGATCTGACCAATTCATCCTGTGAAAGGGTTGTTTTCCCTGAAAGCTGTGTTCTGACCGATCATCTGCTTAAACTCGCCATCGGTGTGATCGAAGGGCTCAGGTTCTATCCGGAGAATATCAGAAAGAACCTTGACCTCCTCAAAGGCCTGAATATGGGCGAGGCAATCATGATCGAGCTTGCAAAAAGAGGAGTTGGCAGACAGGAGGCCCATGAGATCGTAAGGACATCTGCCATGGAGGCCCATGAGAGCGGGAAACATCTCAAAGAGGTCCTGGTGACCCGGAAGGATGTTATGGAATATCTAAGTGAAGCTGATATTGAGGATCTGGTGAACCCGGACCTTTACATAGGTACTGCCGTAGAGCAGGTAGAAGCTGTTATTGCAAAACTTAAGAATTAATTAAAAGGAGAATTTCAATGGATTTTGAAGCTGCTGCAAAGTTCCACGGGCATATCTGTCCGGGACTTGCAATGGGATATCGTGTGGCACAGGTTGCCGCAAACCATTTTAAAGACAGATCTGAAGATGAGGAACTTGTTGTCATCGTGGAGAATAAATCATGTGCAGTGGATGCCATTCAGGTGGTTAACGGCTGCACTTTCGGTAAAGGCAACCTTGTGTTCAGGGATAATGGCAAACATGTCTACACCTTCTTTAAAAGAGGGGATAAAGAGGCCCTGAGGATATCCATCAGGAAGATGCCATCCCCGATGGATGTGGATCAGAAAACCCTTTTTGATAAAGTAAGGGCCGGCACTGCAACTGAATCAGAGATTAAACAGTATAAAAAAGGCCATGAAAAAAGAGGATACGATGTCCTGGAAATCCCGGAGGATGAAATGTTTGATATAAAAACGGTATCGATAACACCTCCGCCAAAGGCCATGATCTATCAGTCCATCCCATGTGAACAGTGCGGCGAATCAACCATGGAAACAAGACTTCGGATCAAAGAAGGTAAAATGGTTTGCCTCTCCTGTTTTGAAGGATATGATATTTGAGAAGGGAATGTATTCCCTCTCTTTTTATATTGGCAAAGTTTAAAAAGTTATTTGTTTATTTATTTATTTATTTATTTATTTATTTATTTATTTATTTATTTATTTATTTATTTATTTATTTATTTATTTAGCTTTTTGATAATTGCCACTTTAACTCTTTAATAATTCTTATTTTGGTTGTGTGGTGGCACTACTGCAGACAAGGATGCTTGTAAAGGCCCCCAGGCCATATGTGAGAAGAAGTTTTCCAAAATAATCGGTTCCCCTGAGAATTATCGCTGAAGCGATCGCCACGCCGGCCCAGATGATAATTATTGCAATGTAGAGTTTATCTCTGTCATTCAGTGTCATATATATACCCGGGTTTGAATACGGATGTATGTATATTAATATTTTTTGATTCTGTTGATTCCGGGCCTGATTTGGGTTTCACCTGTGACTGCCAGTGGACCATTCTTCCCGGGGGATGTGACTTGTTCACATTATTTTTATACCACCTCTTCCAGATAAAAAATGAAATGGATATAAATAGAAAGGTTTATCTGTTCTTCTTATATTTGCTACCTGTACATTAGCAGGGATTCTGAGGTCTTCCATAGCACATAATTCGTACCACCATCAACCACCACTTCCATTCTGACTTCAGTTTCCCTTCTAATGATTTCGTCCTTTTTGTATTAATGCAGAAGATTCCTTGCGTCAGTAAGGCATGGTTCACTGTTGATATCGTTTAGTGTATATTATGCCTGTTTTATTTCCGCAGTTGTTTTGTTGATGTATAGTTATATATGTCGATTAATTCTAGTATGGTTATATCAATAAAAAAACTCTCCAATATATCGAAAGGCTTATATAACTTCCTTCCCTACTATTGTTTAGACATTAGAAGCTGGCTCGTGTACTCTTTTGCATCACACATGAGATCGTACCACCAACACCACCCCTCCAACCCGGGCCAGCTTTCTTATGTTTAGTTACCTGTTCTTCTTATGTTACCTGTTCTTCTTATGTTACCTGTTCTTCTTATGTTTCCTTTTATTTTTTTGATCCTTTATTTTCTATTGTTTACGTTTTCATTTGCTTTGATATGTAGCAATACACGTTGATAAATAACATGATGATTTGATAAAATACAAAACCTGTCTATAAATCGAAAGGTTTATATAACTTCCTCCCCTACTATTATTTAGACATTAGAAACTGGCCCGTGTACTCTTTTGCATCACACATGAGATCGTACCACCAACACCACCCCTCCAACCCGGGCCAGCTTTCTTATGTTTAGTTACCTGTTCTTCTGATGTTTTGTAATCTATTCCAAATTATCTTATTCACAAAATTAGCAGGCCACAATATTGAGGTTATGACATACATTGATATTCAGTCCTCTCTGACTGCACCCTCAACTAAAATCGTGGCTTTGTACTGTCTTCCAGTTTCCTGCCACTCGTCAACTGTCGTTAAGTTCACAGTTTTGGTGAATCCAGCCAGATACCCACCAGTCTGGTCTGATTTTCCTCCTGTTTGAATATCAGGCGGAAAACTGCATCTTCAGGTTCTTTTTCAAAAACAGGATGATAGATAACATGGATGTGGTTTTCCTTGTGGATAACCTCTCCTTCTCCTCTGTGGGTATAATTTCCAAGCCTATCATGTATGTTGGTATTGATCTGATAGAACATATCCTCAGGCAGGGCCTTTTTCATGGTGTGATCAAAATCGGCGGAGAAGTTGTTATAGTTGTTCTCATTAATGGCCCTGAGTGCATTGTCTGCAATGGGGTCTGCATGTCTGAGTATCTCTTCATCCGAAAGTCCTTCTTCAAAGGTACATCCACTCATCAGAACAGACATTAATATCAGGATAAATACAACACATGTTCTAAGGTTCATTTTTCATCTCCGTTAAGGTCGCTTTTTGGGAGTGTGACAGTAAAAATACTTCCCTTTCCAGGTTCACTCTCCACACCAATACTTCCACCCTGTCCTTCCAGAATTCCTTTTATGATGGCCAGGCCCAGGCCCGAACCACCGGCTTTGCGGGTACTGCTTCCGTCGACCTGATAGAACTTGTTGAATATCTGCGGGAGTTTTTCGGCAGGTATCCCTATCCCTTTATCTTCTACAATAGCGGTGATATGGTCATGTCCATCTCTGAGTATCACCCGGACCTGGCCTCCCTCCGGGCTGAACTTGATCGCATTGGTCAGCAGGTTAACAAAGACCCGGATAAGCTTATCTTTATCAGTACGAACAGGAAGTACTTCAGGCGCATCAACTTCTATCCTGATCTCTTTATCCTTAGCCAGTTTGTAAACGATTTGCAGGGCTGTCTCAGTAGCTTCCCTTACATCCACCCGGGCCATGGAATAGCGCATTTTTCCTGATTCTATCCTGGAAATATCCAGCAGATCATCCACCATTCTTGTCTGGCGGTCTATATTCCTTATAATAAGGTCAAGCATCTCATCTTTTATCTGCGGACTGCAGTCTTCCTTTAACAGTTCACTGGAGGTCTTCATGGCTGTCAGAGGGGTCTTTAGTTCATGCGATACCATGGATACGAACTCTGTTTTGAGTTTATCCAGTTTCTTAAGTTCCTCATTGGCTTCAAGCAGTTCAATATTTGATGTTTCCAGCTCAGATGTCTTGTTCTTTACCTCTATCTCAAGGGTTTTGTTCCAGGTAAAGAAAATAACGACTATCAGGGAGCTGATAAAGAATACAATCCCTATAGAGGCCATCGCAAAGAGGCCCTGTTTTACATAGACGGATTGTATCAGGGAATAAATATATCCTCTTGGGGTTACCACTCCAACGGACCATTGCTGATTATACCAGTTTACCGGGACATAGGATACGATCCGGTGTTCGGGGCTTCCATCCTCTCTGGTCTCAAAATATATCCCGCTTCCCTCTTCCCCCTGGATCTGTTTACCTATGATGGTCAGTCTTTCGGGATCTGTCTCATTTAGCAGGTCGAAGTAATTCTTTCCGATGGGATGTTTGCCTGAGCTATCATAGAGTAGTTTTGCATTGTTGTCGATCAAATATACCGATTCGGAAGTTTTTTTGATATTGATCGTTTCAGCGGTAATATCCTCCATCCTCAGCAGAGCAAGGATCACTCCGTTAAAATTATTTTCCGTATCAAACAGAGGTATCCACACATAGGTGGCAAGGTCCCCTTCGATGGTATGCATCGGATCGGTAACATATACCTCACCTGTGTTTTTTACATGTTCAAAAGCTTTCTGTTTGTTGTTTGCATACAGGTCGTAGCCTGCAGGTACGTTCTGCTCCGGATATCCGGCAACGATGATCCCGGTCTTATTGACATATTCCAGAGCATAGAATCCTCTGGATTCGTTATAGATGACACCAAAGGTTGACTGAAAATGATCTTCCGGAATACAGGTGTGATATTTAGCTACTATCTGTAGCATTGTCACTCTTTCAATGAGGAATTTGCTCACACTTGCAGATATCTGATGGGCCTGGGAGGATTGCTGGTCAATGAACTGGTCAATGAACAGGTCACTTATCTCGGTATTTGCCCGGATACCAAGGAAGATGGTGGAACTGATAAAAAGGATCCCTATGGCAATAATCACCACAAGGCTCCAGGGTCTTTGTCTGGATATCATGAAAGGCCGGCGTTCTTCAATCCTGTGACCTGCGCAGGATAGTTCTTATCCTGGCTTTTAATTCCCTGAGGTTGTAGGGCTTTGTTATATAATCATCCGAACCGATCTCCAAGCCTTCTATCCTGTCGTTTATCTCACCTTTTGCGGTGAGCATGATTATCGGAATATGCTTGCGGTCTTCATCCTCTCTGAGGATGCGACAAACTTCAAATCCATCCATCTCCGGCATCATAACATCCAGAAGGATAAGGTCGGGGATCTCTGTTTCCAGAAGTTTTAATGCTTCTTTCCCATTTCTTGCATCCAGCACTGTATAACCGTCCATTTCCAGGGACCTTCTGGTTGCAATGGTGGCATCCGGTTCATCATCCACTATCAGGATCTTCTGTTTTGTATCTGAAAGCCTTTCCATCTGTTTTGTGACTTCCTCTTCAGGAAGTGCAAGTCTGGATGAGATATCCTTTGCACTGATATCCGGATCCTCTTCCAGAAGTTTGATTATTTGCCTGTCAAGATCTTGTTTATCCATGGAATCACAACCCGGGAATATTTATCATCGTATGTTATTAAAGCCTTTCTAAATATAATGAGGTATCATTATTGATAGCTATAATCAGCTAATTTTGAGAAAGCCTTATAAGATAGTATATAGTATCATACTATGATATAAATGGATGTTCTTGAAAAGATATTTGGGAAAACAGCACAGATGACAGTTCTGAAGAATCTGATCGAGCATAAGGGGGAATCCACTTATCTCTCCGGGATCGCAGAAGAGACCGGCCTTTCCCACTCCAGTGTTGCACGGGTGATAGCTCCGCTTCTGGAGGTCAATATAGTGAAAGAAAAGAAGCTGGGTAAACAGATCCGCACCTTCAGTTTAAACATGGATAGTGAACTTACAATGCTGATACTGGAGTTCCATGAGCGTTTAAAGTACATTAAGAATTGATAGGTTCGGGTTTGAATAAGGCCTGAGCATATTCTTTTGTATTACCAGGCTCCCAACCCTTTATCCAGTTTATCCTTTTCCAGTTCCTCCTTTTCCAGTTCCTCCTTTTCCAGTTCCTCCTTTTCCAGTTCCTCCTTTTCCAGTTCCTCCTTTTCCAGTTCCTCCTTTTTCTGATCTGTCTTTTCCTGACCCTCATCTTGCTCTTTGCTAAAATTCCCTCCAAGCAGCCAGTATGCCAGCTTTCCTGAAAGGACTGCGAGCATGTTGGTGATATGCAGGCTGATAACCCCTAACATAAGGCCCAGGCACGAAAGGATAAGGGCTACTGAGGAGGTTTCCACTACATACATCCCTATGTACATTGTATGCCACTGGTATGTGATGGGTGAGAGGATCAGTCCGATCGCCAGTGTGGTCATTGTAACGACCGTTATCAGGGAAAATATTCCGAAAGGGAATTTAATGAAAAGGAAGGCCAGCCCTTTCCATGTAACCGGGTTAAGCACCTGGTCTTTGAAACGTTCCAGTGCAGAGGTGTATTGCCGGGCAGGGGGCTTCATGGGAGGAACATCTATATTGAGCAGATGGATGGCAAGCTGTCTTTCAAATGCGGCCAGTTCCCACCAGGCCAGGAAGGTGATCAGGAGGATGGGTAGTCCTATCAGGGTGATGGACAGGCTCAGGCCCATGGACAGGCCGGTCACCAGAAAAATGAAATATGCCGTTCCCAGAGGGAATGTGAAAAGGATGTAGACAAGGTTCAGATAGGTCTGTTTCTGCACAGCCACTGAGAAGAATCCTTTTATCCATCCTGTCATGCTTTCATTTTTCATATATTTATCCTCTTCTCTGTTCCTTTTTAACCTTTTTATAATCTGCCCTTCTCCTGCTGTTTTATTTAATTTCATCAGACATCGGGAGTTATTCAGTTATTTTTCCATCCATTTCCTTGACTTATTCCTTGCGTCACTCATCCTTTATCAGTTATGGCGCAGGGCATCAACGGGTTTCATCTTTGCAGCTTTATTGGCCGGATAGGCCCCTGCAAGCAGTCCCACCAGTACGGAGACTGCAAAACCCAGTATTATCTGTGTTATCGGGAATGCTGTGGGCAGATTCATGTATAATGCAACTGCATAGGCTCCCAGACAACCCAGCAGAGCTCCCATCACTCCACCAATGGTTCCTATAACTGCTGATTCAACAATGAACAGTGAGAGAATATCCATATTTGAATACCCTATCGCTTTCATCAGTCCGATCTCAGAGGTACGTTCGGTCACGGTCACAAGCATTATGTTCATTATACCGATGGATCCCACTATAAGGGATATCAGGGCCACGGCTGTGAGCATGATGGTCAGACCACTGGATAGCCCCCCGGCTTCTTCCAGCAGTTCCTGCTGGTCAAATACGGTATAGGGTTTGAGGTCCTCATCATCCATATCCCGGGATGGGATTGCGAAATACCTTCCCAGGTCCCCGTCTATCTGATCGGAGGTTCTGGACAGTACTTCCATGTTCTCGGCTTCGATGAAAAATCCCCCGTATCCTGTTTCACCCAGGATCTCATTTAAGGTGGATACCGGGATGAATATAGAAGCTTCAGGTTCCATTCCGGTCTGGATGAATGTGGGTTCGGGCTCTTCAAGAATTCCCTTTACAATAAAGGTCCTGGTGATGAATTCCCCGTCATGTGTCCTGAAGGTTAGGTCTATGGAATTCTTCAAAGATATCTTGCGGTCAAAACGTTCATTTGCTATATCCGAACCAATTACGGCCACATACTGATCATTATCCTTTATGAAATTCCCTCTGTCCAGTTCCAGTTTGCCTATTTCTTTATAATCCTCCGTTATTCCTATCACTTCAAAACGTTTGGAAGCGGACATATAACTGACCTGTGCCACCTGACTGTTCACCGGGGAGAGCCTTTTGACCCCCGGGACCTTTTCGATCACATTCCTTTCATTATCTGTGAACAGATTTGCTTCATCACCGCTGACAATTATGAAATTGGAACCGATGGTCCCTATCTCTCTGTCAAAGTACTGATTAAAGCTGGCACCCAGGCTGACATTAGCGATCACTGCCGCCACGCCTATCACAATGCCCAGGGTGGTCAGTGCTGAGCGCATCCTGGAGCTGAATATGCTGCCGGTGGCCATTTCAAGGGATTGTCTCAGGTTGATCATTTCCCTGCCTCCCTTCAGGAATTCTTCTTTTTGCGGTAGAACAACCCTGCAGGAATGATCAGCATCAGGGCCCCTAATCCGGCTATTGTGGTAAGGTCTTTATCAGATCCTTTATCCTGTGAGAGTGTGATGTTTCCCATTTTCACAACATCTTCATGTTCGGTGAATCCGTTATTGTATTCACTGTAAAGGGAAAGGGCTGCGGAAGAAGTTTCCCCTTCAACAGGCCGGGCCTCGAATTCTATGGTGAACAGTTCATCCGGTTTCATAGAGCCTACAAAGTATTCTGCAGGGATGAATTCGAATCCTTCTGCTTCAGGCCTGATACTCACTGAATTGATCGTATTGGGGCGCAGGTTGGCCACATCGAACTGAATGATGTTGCTGGTCTGTGTTATTGACATGGAGTTGGCCTTGATGATCTTTATTGAAGAGCTGTCCACCTCCAGGGGTACCTTCCAGTTATTATTGTATGCATGGGAGTTTCCCAGGGTGGAAAGTTCCAGGTAGTAGGTACCATCCTCTATGTCTTCTGATATATGGATATTATAAGTAAGGGTCACGGAATCTCCGGGCCCGATGATCCCGGGACTGTGGGCGGTAGCGTCCACTTCAATAGCTTTCGAACCGGAAAGGGTGGCGGACTGTATGTGTGCATTTGTATCATAGCTTGTACCGTCAAAGGTCACGGAGTGCTGGGTAGCACTGTTGGTGAGTTTAAAGGTAATGGTCCCGGTATCTCCAGGAAGCAGAGCTGCCGGATCGGTGGTTACCTCTTCCAATTCAAGACTGCCTTTACTGTCATAGGTGGTGGAGCCGACCTTAAGTTCACAGGAGGTCTCAAGCCAGGAATCTCCGCTCTCTCCCTGATATCTGATGTCAAAGGAACCTGTCCCGGGCTTTGCATTCTCATCCACATACAGCCGGTATTCCTGTACTGACGCGGTATCCGGGGCCAGAATACCTATGTTCTTGATGGCATTGGAATTTGAGTCCAGACTAAGTGGATATTCAGGTACCAGTTCAATGCTTACATCGTCCGAGCGGCCGGACTGGAAATTATCCACTTTTATCCAGACGTCCACATACTGTCCGATCTCTGCAGGGCAGGGTTCGTATTTGAGCACACTGACATCCAGGCTGGTGGTCGAACTTTCCCGGGCCAGTGCGACAGGCATGGAAAGCAGGCTAAGGATCAGTAAAACGGTACAGATGAGTTTAAGGGATTTTGACATTTTGATCACCTCAGTTGTTCTCTACATAACCGTCTTTGATATGGATAGTCCGGTCTGCATATATTGCAGTCCCGGCATCATGTGTGATCATTACTAAGGTGCTGCCTTTTTTGTGTATGGCAGAGAAAAGTTCCATTATTTCCTCACTGGTGGTGGAATCCAGATTACCTGTGGGTTCATCTGCCAGTATCAGGGCAGGTTCGTTTATCAGGGCCCTGGCAATGGCAACTCTCTGGGACTGTCCACCAGAGAGCTGGGAAGGTTTGTGGTCAAGGCGCTGCTCAAGGCCGACTGTCCTGAGCAGCTCCCTGGCCCTGGCATGGATATCCACACCGGGTCTTTTGTTCGCATGGGTAGGTAAGAGTACATTCTGCAAAGCGCTCATCCTGGGGACCAGGCTGAAGTTCTGGAATACAAAGCCTATTTCAAGCCCCCTTAATTGTGCCAGTTCCTTATCCGGTATCGTATTGAGGTCCTTCTCCATGATCGTGACCTCTCCTGCTGTGGGGCGGTCAAGGCAGCCCAGAATATTCATGAGCGTGCTCTTTCCCGAACCCGAGGGGCCCATTATGGCCAGGAACTCTCCGGGATTTACGGTCAGATCAATGTTGTGGAGGATAGGTACTTCATTGTCTCCCGGGAAATAACTTTTCTTCAGTCCTTGTGCGTTGATTATAGTTTTGTATTTTAACAGATTCATGTCCTTCATAGCAATACCCCATACCATAGGGAAGTTTGTCGATATTTCGACAAGTATTGCTATGTAATGCAACTATATATAGTTGACGATTTATCGTCAAGTTATATTTTATTTATGAATGCTTTTCCATCTGAACTATCTGGAATTATTTAAAACAAAGCCTCAGGCCCACACCCACTTCTTTAAGGTCGGCAACGGTTGCCAGTCTTATCTTTGAAGACAGGTCCGTACAATGGCAGGCGTGCAGACATTGCGGTCTTAATTGTCGCATGTATTCCACGGTCTGCTCAAGCTGATAGGGGGAAGGATCAAGCAGATGGAATCCGCCGATGATATCCAGTACATGTTCCCTCTGGCAGACTTTCTTTGCATATTCTGTTATATTACAGATACCTGAATGGGAACATCCTGTGATCACCACCACTCCTTCTTCTGTCCGGTAGGCCAGGGCGGTGTCGTCCGGAATATTGTCGGCAATGGTCATGCCATTGTCATGCAGGGTGCCGATGGTCTCCTGTCCTTCAAAAGAGTTGAGGCGGGGTATATGGCCAAGGAAGACCAGGTCTTCGGTCAGCCAGACAGGTTCTTTGCTCAGCTGCAGTTTGAAATGCTCTGCCAATTTTCCTTCTGTAAGTGTGCTTCCTATCTGTCCTATACCTTTGACAGTTCTGGTGCAGAGTGCCTGCGGGTGGGCTGTAAGCAGTGGATATCCGTGCGGAAGGCTTTCGATACTGGCTTCGGTATACAGGCGTATCATCGGATCCAGGCCCCAGGTGTGGTCCAGATGACCATGGGAGAGGACCAGGTGGTCCAGGTCAAGCAGGTTGATCGACATCTTTGAAGCATTTTTCAGGAAGGCATTGGAATAACCTGTATCAAAAAGGACCCTCTGTCCGTTATCCTCTATAAAGAAGGACAATCCTGGCTCACCATAGAAATAACGATCGATGAGTGTATTATTATCTACCAGTACGGTCAGCTACATCGGATCATTCCTTGTCTTCTTCCAGTGCACTTTTGACGATCTTCATGGCACACAGTTCTCCGCACATGGAACAGGCATCGGATCCGGTTGTCCTGTTCTCCCGTATTGACCGTGCTCTCTCACTGTCAATGGCCAGTTCATACTGGGTATCCCAGTCCAGTTCCATACGTGCCCGGGCCATTCTGTCATCCAGGGCCCGGGCGGCAATGTCCTGTCCCGGCCGGGTCAGATCGGCAGCATGGGCGGCTATCTTTGTGACGGTTGCCCCTTCTCTGATGTCCTCTGCTGTTGGGAGGGCCAGGTGTTCTGCAGGTGTGGTCATACAGAGGAAATCTGCTCCGCACATGCCTGCCAGGGTCCCTCCGATAGCTCCGGTGATGTGGTCAAAGCCCGGGGCAATGTCCGTTACCAGGGGCCCAAGCAGATACAGTGGGGCATTGTGACATAATTGTTTCATGGCCTTAACACTTAGTTCCACTTCATTTAAGGGTACATGCCCGGGTCCTTCAACAAAGGTCTGCACATTTGCATCCCTTGCCTTGCGGACCAGTTCTCCCAGGGTGATGAACTCCATGAATTTGGGTGCGTCTGAGGCATCGTGGATACATCCCGGACGCATCCCGTCCCCCAGGCTGACGGTCATGTCATATTCCTTTGCAATTTCCAGCAGGTAGTCAAACTCACTGTAATAGGGGTTCTCCTCTTTATTATGTATCATCCATGCGATGGTAAAGGATCCGCCACGGCTGACCACATTGGTTATCCTGTCTCCCTTTTTGATTCTCTCCAGGGAATTGCGGTTCACTCCGGCATGGATGGTGACAAAGTCCACACCCTGCTTTGCGTGTTTGCGTACACTGTTGAACATATCATCCGATGACATTTCCACAACAGCCTTTTGGGAGGCTGCTGCCTGATAGATGGGTACGGTCCCTACAGGTACATCCACAGCATCCATGATCTTTTTGCGTATCAGGTCAAGGTCTCCCCCGGTGGAGAGGTCCATAATGGCATCTGCTCCGTATTGTACTGCAGTGATGGCCTTTTTGACCTCATCGTCCATATCCACATAATCCCGGGAGGTCCCTATATTTGCATTGACCTTCACGGTCATATATTTTCCAATTCCCTTTGGTACTGAATTACTGTTGATGTTTGTGGGAATGGCTATAAGTCCTTCTGCAACACAGGAGCGTACGACTTCCGGTTCAATATTCTCTTTTCTGGCCACCTCTTCTATCTGCGGGGTGATAAGGCCTTTCTTTGCATCTTCCATTAATGTCATTGTTACTCCCGATTGTCAGTTTCAATTGTTGTGTGTTCACTCAAATAGTGCATAAGTGCATAAATAGCTTTCACATTAAAAGAGTTCGGTCATGTTAATATATTATGCAGAACAATATTTAACATGGGTGCGGGAGATCGTTTCATGTTCATTTTCTCCCGATATGAATAAAGGGGGGACAGTAATGTCCGGAAAAGAATACAACAGGATAATGATAGCTACCGATGGGTCTGAAAGTGCTGATATGGCCCTTCATTCGGGGCTGGAACTTGCAAGGGTTTTGAATGCAAAGGTGGATATCGTATGTGTGGTTCCCACCCATCCTGCAGCTTCCATGCCAATAGGTTCCAGGATGATGGAATGGGAAGCGCCGTTTGATATCATGAAGGATGAAGGGAAAAAAGTACTGACAGAAGCTGCGAATATGGCAAAGGCCATGGGGATGGATGTGGAGACATCTTTGCTGGAAGGTAATCCTTCCGATGAGATCACCGGGTTTGCCAGTGCGAACAAGGTCGATATGATCGTAATGGGAACACTTGGAAGGTCAGGACTGACCCGCTTTTTGCTGGGCAGCGTTGCCGAGAATGTCGTCAGACATTCTCCGGTGGAAGTACTTGTGGTACGTTAATTCAGATCTTCAGCAATTGTGGAAATCTCATGAAGGGGTTTTTCCAGATCATTTTTATAGACGATCGTCCTGTAAGGGAAGGGGATTTCCACACCTTCTTTGTCAAACCTTTTTTTGATATTTTCCATTATCTGGCAACCGGTTGAGTATGCAATGGAACGGTCACTTAGCCATATATATAACCTCAGGTTTACGGCAAAGTCCCCAAGCTGGGTGAGAAGGACTGAGATCTCATCTCCCCTTTGCATGGTGCGCTGGAAATGCTGGATCTGCTCAAAGTCCATAACATTGTTGTGCTTTTTCGCTTCTTCCAGCATGATCCTGCGTGCCAGGTCAATATCGGAGTCATAGCTGATCCCGATATCAATCGTCCAGTTCACCGTGGGATCATCAATGGACCAGTTTATAATGGCTTCATCACTGATGATATGATTCGGGATGTTAAGCCGACGGTTATCCCAGGTACGTATCTTGGTGTACCCCAGGGTAATGTCGGTCACACGGCCATATTCTCCATGCATGGTGAGAAGGTCTCCCACCCGAAAAGGCCTGAAGGTTGCCAGGGCGATCCCTGCAATAATATTGGAAAGGGTATTCTGGGCGGCCATACCTATGACGATACCGGCAAAACCTGCCCCGGCGAATAATGCCATAGAGAGGTCCCGCAGACCGGGAATACTGAGTATGATCACCAATAAGCCTGCGAAATAGACCAGTGCTACCATTATTCGGCGGACCAGGCCATAGGTGGTCTCATCGATCTTCATCTTCTTGCTTGCCAGTATGAAATAGGCTTTTAGCAGTTTGTCAGCCATTTTGGCAACGATCACAGTAAGGACTATTATAAAAACTATGAATGCCATTGCTGCAATATCCCAGGATAACCAGGCCGGTATCAGGTCTGTAACCTCCATGCCACCTATTTATGAAGTAATATTATTTAACGGATATCCTGTATACTTCATTAATATATAGGTATTGTATACTTCATTAATATATGGGTATAGCTATATATGAACAAATGGTTTAACACCTGGTGACATATGAGGATTAATTATGGAGCAAGATAGTGGACAGAGTAAACTGGCAGTTTTGATAGATGCGGATAATGCACAACCTTCGATTGTGGATGGTCTTTTTGATGAAATTGCCAAATATGGTATTGCCAGTGTAAAAAGAATATACGGGGACTGGACAACTCCAAATCTGGGGCCCTGGAAGCAAACCCTGCTGAATCATTCCATCCAGCCTATACAGCAGTTTGGTTATACCACAGGAAAGAATGCAACGGATAGTGCCCTTATCATCGATGCCATGGACCTGCTGTACACTGAAAAACTGGATGGATTCTGTATTGTTTCAAGTGATAGTGATTTTACCCGTCTGGGTCAGAGGATTCGGGAATCAGGGCTCCATGTGTATGGATTCGGGGAAAAGAAGACTCCCAGGGCATTCCGTTCTGCCTGTGATAAGTTCATCTATACTGAAAACCTCAGAAAAGAGGATGAAGAGACCGATGCAGTGACTTCTTCCCGTTATGGAAGGGTCAGTACCAACGAACTCAAAGGGGATACCAGGCTTGTCAACCTTCTGCGTAGTGCTGTGGAAGATTCTGCAGATGATACTGGCTGGGCTTCCCTGGGTAATGTGGGTACCAACCTGAATAAAAGGAACACTGATTTTGATTCCCGTAATTACGGATATAAGAAACTCGGGGACCTTATTGAAGCTACCCGATTATTTGATATCGAAAAACGCTCTTCTGACAATTCCGGACAGCATTTCCAGATATATGTACGGGATATCCGCCACCGATAACTTCCGTTATGGTAATTAATTGTGAAAGTTCCTTTATGGTGGAGAAAGTTGTAATGAAGTTGTAAATTTGTGGTAAAGTTGTACTAAAACTGTAAATGTATTATAAAGTTGTACTTAATACTGTAAATGTATTATAAAGTTGTACTATGGCTGTAAGTTTATAATAAAAGTTGTAAAAATAGTTATAAAAAAAGTTGGATCACCTTCAGGTGATCCCGGGATCAGATCCCGTTGTAATTGTGTATGTTGTGTTCAGGATTTACATCCATCATCTCTCTGCGACGGGCCCGGAGCATGTCATCCACACGAAGGACCATGTTGGCAACCTCTGAAGCAGATCTTATGGCCTGTTTCTTTACTCTGAGGGGGTCAACTATACCTTTTTCCAGCATGTCGACGATCTCACCGGTATATACGTCCACGCCTGCTGTATTAACTGTGCTGTGTTTTGCACGTATTTCCAGTATTGTATCTATCCCGTCCATTCCGGCATTCTCTGCTATGGCCCTCGGGACACTTTCAAGAGCGTCTGCAAAGGCTGCAATTGCTAATTGTTCCCTTCCCTCTACGGAAGCTGCATAGGACTTAAGCTTAAGGGCCATTTCTATCTCACTGGCTCCGGCTCCAGGTACTACCTTTTTGTCTTCAATGGTCCCTTTGATCACATGCAGAGCGTCATCAACGGTTCTTTCCAGATTGTCGGTGACATATTCGGTACCGCCTTTTAGTATAATGCTGACTGTCTTTCTGGCAGTACACTGTTTAACATAGGTCTTGCCCAGATCGAACTCACCTTTTTGTTCGACCATTCCTGCACTACCCAGGTCCTTTTCCGTAAGGTCATTGATGTTCTTTACGATATGGCCTCCGGTTGAAAAGGAAAGGCCCTTCATCTCATCCTCATTGACCCTTCTCATGGCGAAGACGCCGGCTTTCTGGAAGTACTCTGTAGCATCCTCATCGATGTTCTTTGAACAGAATACGACATTTGCTCCGGTCTCGATTATGTGATCCACGATCTTCTTGAAATCAGTTTCTTCCTGTTTGAGGAATTCGGTTAACATTTCTGCAGAAGTTATCTGAAGGGTGGATTTTGTCAGGGTCTTCTTAACTTCAATGGGTGCATCGATCAGAGCGATCTTTGCGTTCTCCACGGACCTGGGCATCTTTGCATGGAGACGGGATTTGTTGATCATCACTCCTTCGATCAGCTCAGTATCTTTGATGGACCCTCCAGGGTCCTGTTTAATCAGTATGTCATCCTTTACATTGACCTTTCCATTCTTAAGGATGGCAAGACAGGCATCGACACAGACACCGGCAATATGGTCTGCAAAGGCCTCTGCGGATTTTCCGGCAATGGCTGTCTTTGCAACGTTTTCCAGTATCTCTCTGTTGTCTTCGGTAACCTCTATTGCATAATCGTCCAGGATCTCCTGGGCCTTTTCAGCAGCTGTGAGGAAACCTTTAACCAGGACTGTTGGGTGTATCCCCTGTTCAATGAGGTCCTCTGCTTTCTCAAGGAGGGCTCCTGCAATGACAACTGCGCTGGTGGTGCCGTCTCCGGCGATATTCTCCTGTGTCTTTGCAACCTCTACGATCATCTTTGCAGTGGGGTGCTCTATATCCATTCCTTTCAGGATCATTGCACCATCATTTGTGAGCACTATGTCTCCGACTGCATTGACAAGCATCTTGTCCATTCCTTTTGGGCCCAATGTGGTCTTAATGATATTTGACACAGCTTTTGCTGCGGTTATATTCATTGAGAGCGCATCCTTTCCTCTTCTGTGTTCTTTGCTCGGGTCAACAATGACCACCGGCTGACCTCCATATTGTCCTGCCATTGAATTTGATCCTCCTGATGATTAATTGATAATATGTAATCCTATTGAAGGAATTAACTGTATGTTGTTCTATAAAAAGGTTACGAATGCATTGTTGGTTCTGCTTCGGTTTGAAGCAGAATTCGGCTTCTGCCGGGTTGCAATAAAGTTTAACATATAAGGAAGCTAACATCAGGTCTATGCTTAGTTTTGTAGGTCTTGGTCTTTTTGATGAAAAGGATATATCCTTAAAAGGTCTGGAGAGGATAAGGAATGCCGATAAGGTGTATGTGGAATTCTATACTTCCAGATTATTTGGCACTTCTATTGAAAAGATGGAACATTTATACGGAAAAGAGGTAAATGAGCTTTCCAGAGAGGATGTGGAACAGAACCCCTCCTGGCTGGAAGAGGCAAAGGAGATGGATGTGGTCTTCCTTACAGGTGGGGATACCATGGTCTCCACGACCCATATCGACCTGCGTTTGCGGGCAATGGAGCTGGGTATTGAAACCTCCCTGATCCACGGTGCTTCCATCTCTTCTGCGATCTGTGGGCTTTCTGGTCTTCAGAATTACAGGTTTGGCAAATCCACCACTATCCCTCATCCTTATGTGAGCAGCAGAGGAAGGGAGGTCATTTCAGAAACTCCCTATGAAACTATACAATTGAATACTGCCAGCGATCTTCATACTGCGGTGTTCCTGGATATTGACCGGGAAAAGGGATATATGAGTGTCAATAAAGCCATTGAACTTCTCCTGAAGGTCGCAGATATGCGCGGGGATGATCTCATGAAGGATCGAATCGTTGTGGGCATCGCCCGGGCCGGTTCTCCTGCTCCTGTTGTCCGGGCCGGACCTGCAAGAGAGATGGTCGATGCAGATCTTGGGCCGGCATTGCATATACTGGTAGTTCCTGCTTCCCTGCATTTTGTGGAAGCAGAGGCTCTTGTAAAACTTGGTGGGGCCCCGGATTCCCTCCTTGAGGGTATGGATTTATAAGTACTGAATATTTATATTGCCGATGAGATTATAGGTCAGGGATTTAATTATAGTCTGAGAAAAATTAACAATTTTTATACAAGAGGTCTACAATGGTACGCGGATCAGTAGGTATTATTTCAGGGGAAACAGGTTCGTTTGGTTTTAAGTTCCTGATCCCGGACAGTACTGCAGTGCAGAGGGGAGATTACATAAAAGCCTGGCATGAGGTGGACGGCTGGGTACTATGTCAGGTGCTATCAATTAAAAGGTCAAGTGACCGTGCCACCGATAAACACTCCTTTGAACAGGCCCGGCAGATCTATGATGATATTAAGAAGAACCAGAAGGACAGAAGGAATCAGGACCGGATCATTGCTGAAGCAACGGTGATCGGAAGCCGGGACAGCAATGGGCTTATACGTGCTCCTATGACTCCATTTAGTCCCGGGGATGAGATATTCAAGGCTGATAATGATCTTATAAGTACGGTTCTGGGTCTGTCAGGTAATGAGATGTATATCGGTCTGCTGGATGGTACGGATATTCCCGTATATCTGAGCGTCAACAGTCTGGTGCAAAAACATTGCAGTATCCTGGCCAAGACCGGAAGCGGCAAGTCATATACTGCTTCAGTGTTGCTGGAAGAGTTGCTTGATAGGGATGTACCCTTGCTGATCATTGATCCGCATAGTGAATATTCATCTCTTAAGAACTCCGGTTCAAGTTCGGATGATTTTAAGAAATTTGGAATATCTCCAAAAGGTTACGGATCCCGGGTCACTGTGTACACCCCGGCAAACCAGGTCATTAATCCTGCGGCAGATGAGCTCTTCCGTCTTAACGGGAACAATTTGAGTGTAAAAGAACTGACGTCCATGTTCCCGGATAATTTCTCCTCAGCATATATGGGTATTCTGTATGAAGCGATCCAGAAACTCAAGGCCGAGGTGGAGACATATACACTTGATGATATCATCTTTGAGGTAGGTAATAATGAGAGCAAGTCCCGGTGGAATGTGATCAGTGTTCTTGAAGAGATCAAAGAATCTGATGTGTTGTCTACATCTCCTACTCCGCTGGATGCGCTGATGCAAAAGGGAAAAGCTTCTGTGATCGACTTTAAAGGTGTCCCTCCGGATATCCAGTCCATGATCGTTGCCCGTTTGTGCAGTTTGCTCTTCGATGCCCGGAAAATGAACCAGGTCCCTCCCGGTATGCTGGTTGTGGAAGAGGCCCACAACTATGCTCCTGAAAGGGGTTTTAATAAAAGTCCAAGTTCGGATGTCCTCAGGACCATCGCTTCTGAAGGGCGCAAGTTCGGTTTGGGAATGCTTGTGGTGTCCCAGAGGCCTGCAAGGGTGGATAAGAATGTTCTTTCCCAGTGCGGGACCCAGGTGATCATGAAAGTGACCAATCCCAATGATCTGAAATCCATAAGCAAAGGGCTTGAAGGTGTCAGTTCCTATGTTGAAGACGAACTGATGCGACTTCCTCCAGGTGTGGCTATGCTTGTAAGTAATGATATTGAGCGGCCCGTGCTGGTGGATATTCGTGTAAGGAAAACAAAACACGGTGGTGAATCCGTGAACGTTTTGAAGATCTCAAAGACAAAGGACCCTGTAAAACTTCCTCCTAAAAAGAAAAGACCTGTGCCTCCCGAGCCTGCAAGAGTCCCTGTCAGGGAACCTGAGTCTTTTGTATCCCCTGAACCTGCAAGAGTCCCTGTCAGGGAACCTGAATCCTTTGTGTCCCCTGAACCTGTAAGAGTCCCTGTCAGGGAACCTGAATCTTTCGTACCCCCTGAACCGGTAAAAGTCCCTGTCAGGGATTCCGGAAAGGTTGTAACTCCGGCTCCTGTTGATGAGATTCCGCCTGAGGCCGGGGAAATAAAGACACCTCCTCCCAGAAGAAAACCCAGCAAGAGATCATCTGATAAAGGGTCTGGAGGACTTTTTAACAAGATATTCGGAGCGGAGAAGTGAGGTTAATGGTTGCTGATCTGAATGAAAAGGTTGAGCGTTATGAGCGTTTGTTAAAGGCGGCTCTGGAAAAGGCTGAGTATGGTCCAATTGAAGGTTCACATATGCGCCAGGTCGCTGAGGATTATCGGAACATGGCCCTGTCCTATTATAATGACGGGTTGCATTTCGTAAGTCTGGAGGATCCTGTCAACGCACTTATCTGCTTTAGCTACGGTCATGCCTGGCTGGATGCAGGGGCAAGGCTGGGGGTCTTTGATGTTGATGATGAGGTGCTTTTCACCATTTGAGATATATATCATAAAGGTTCAAATAGTTTGACTACCACTGTGGAGTGTTACCCTGAATTTATACGGGGTATTCCAAAGTGATATTGATTAAAAGATATTATAATATCTATCCGGAGTTATTAAGGAATGACGAATTATCATGTTGTACTTGAAGCCGCCTGGTTGGTTAGAGATGTGAAATCCGCAGATGATGCAATAGGGGTTGCGATCTCAGAGGCCGGGAAACGGTTAAACCCCAAGCTTGATTTTGTGGAAGTTGATGTGGGAACCACTTTCTGTCCTGTCTGTAATGAACCCTTCAGCAGTGTGTTCATTGCAGCCAATACGGCAATTGTGGGCCTTGTCCTTGAGATGAAGGTATTCGATGCTGAGAGTGCGGAGCACGGGTCCAGGATCGCCAAATCGGTGGTAGGCAGGGCCCTTCGGGATGTACCTCTCAAAGTGGTCGATGTGGAAGAATTTGAGTAAATCTTTTGGCATGAGGAATCTATATGTCAAAGACCATTTCCGTAGTTGGCCACTCCGCTCTTGATCATCTTTTTGATGTTGAGGGTATAGCAGGGCCGAATGAATCGTATCCCATCATTGGCTATAAGAACTATTACGGGGGCGGAGCTGCCAACATTGCTGCAGCCATCGCCGTTCTGGGTGGGGATGCTCAGTTAATTTCAGCTGTGGGCAATGACTTTGATTCCTCGGGTTACAGGCCCTATCTGCTTTCTCTGGGGGTTGACTTATCCCTGTTATATGATATTGAGGATGAGCGGACCACCATGGCCTATGTGTTCACCGGTCCGTCCCATGACCAGTCCACCTACTTCTACTGGGGCTCCTCCAATAAACTCAGGGAGCTGGAACCTCCTGAAGTGGATTTTGTCCACCTTGCGACCTCCGAGGCAAGTTTTAATGCCAGGATCGCTAAAAAGGCCCGTTTTGTTTGTTTTGATCCGGGTCAGGACCTGATCACCTATAGCCGGGAAGACCTGGAGGCTGTTATTGCCAATACGAATATCCTCTTTACAAATAAACATGAGATCGAAAGGGTCTGTGAGATGACCCGGCAAAGTTTTGAGCAGCTAAAAGAGCAGGTGGAGGTCATTGTGGTCACCTATGATTCTGAAGGCAGCCGGATATTCCTGGATGATGCCACTTATGACATACCCGTGGTGAAGGTGAAGGCCCTGGATCCAACCGGTGCGGGAGATGCCTATCGTGCGGGTTTTCTGGTAGCATATCGCAGGGGATATCCTTTAGAGGAATGTGGCAGGATCGGTTCAACGGTTGCATCTTTTGCAGTGGAGGCCATAGGTTGCCAGACAAATCTTCCTGACTGGGACAGAATGATCAAAAGATATGAAGAGAACTTCGGTCCATTCCCTGATATCAGGGAATGATCGATAGACCGGTATATTCTGAGGTATATCCATTTCCTTATGATAAGGAAATGGTCTTTTTTGTATTTGATGTGAATGAATAGCTTGTGTCAACGGCAGTTTACAAGGGAATTTCTATCTTCGGATTTAATCTTATCAATAATTTCTTCTTTGACGGGCAATTCGTCAACGGGATGCCAGTCGATAGATTCACAAAAGGAGGCATCAGATTCGGAGATGGTATTGTTTCTGATATAGGTTTCGAAGATCTTGCGTTTGCGTACCCCTTCCTGTACGACTCTGGACCATCTGACCCATGAAAAATCCTGTATCTTTTGATATAATTCATCATCTACAGGGATTGTTAGTGTAGCCATCAATTTTCACGGCTCCTCTGATATTTTTCGAATTCTTCGAGTAGGTGTATCTTCTTTTCTATACTTTCTTTTGCAACCCGGGCCCAGTTTATATCGGGCAGGTCATCAATTTCCTTTTTCAGGTTACCTGGTATGGCCACTGAATAACGCTTCATATAATCACCGTTTGCATAATATTATGTATTTGCATGTATATCGGAATAGTGGGTGGTATATAACAGCATTTTTTGTATGAAATCTATATTTCTGAAGGACCTGTTTTTTCAATAATAGATATAACGTGTGGTCATGACAACGATTTAGTGAATAAAGCAAACTTCCGGTCAGAGAAGATAAAAAGAAGTGCATGGCCCCCATGGGGGCCTGCTGTAAAAAGGGATTACTCCGGACTTATCCGGAGCATTGATATTCAGTTTTCCTTGTTCTCGAGCACAGCCTGTGCGGCTGCAAGCCTTGCGATGGGTACTCTGAATGGAGAGCAACTGACATAGTCAAGGCCAACACAATGGCCAAACTTCACTGATGAAGGCTCTCCTCCATGTTCCCCGCAGATCCCTATCTTAAGGTCAGATCTTGTGCTGCGGCCTTTTTCAATGCCTATCTTTACAAGTTCTCCGACTCCGTTCTGGTCCAGGACTGCAAATGGATCGTCTTCGATAAGGCCGTTTTCCAGATAGAATGGAAGGAATTTGCCTGCATCATCCCTGCTGAATCCAAATGTTGTCTGGGTAAGGTCATTGGTACCAAAGGAGAAGAACTCGGCTTCGGTGGCGATCTGGTCGGCGGTCAGAGCGGCCCTTGGCAGCTCGATCATGGTGCCTACCATATATTCAAGATCCACACCCTGTTGTTCCAGAGTTGAATTGACTACTTCGATGATATGTTGTTTTGCAACTTCAAGTTCCTTTACATGGCTGACCAGAGGTACCATGATCTCGGGGACGATCTTCATCCCGCTACGTGTAAGTTCACATGCAGCTTCTATGATGGCCTGTACCTGCATCTCATAGATCTCCGGATAGGTTATACCAAGGCGGCAGCCACGATGTCCCAGCATCGGGTTCATCTCTTTAAGATGTTCAACCCTTTCTATGACCTTCATGACCTTTTCAATCTCTTTTTCATTTCCACCTGCAGCCTCAAGTTCTCCCTGTTTCTGGACAAGTTCTTCATGGTTGGGTAAAAACTCATGCAGAGGTGGATCCAGCAGCCGGATGGTGACCGGATAACCGTCCATGGCTCTGAAGATGCCGATGAAATCCTCTTTCTGCATGGGCAGTAATTTCTTTAAAGCGATCTTACGCTGTTCAATGTTCTCTGCCATGATCATTTCCCTGACCGCAGGGATCCTTTCATCACCAAAGAACATGTGCTCGGTCCTTGAAAGGCCGATACCTTCTGCTCCGAAGGTGCGGGCCACTTCTGCATCATGGGGTGTATCCGCATTGGTACGTACCTTGAGGGTACGTACCTCATCGGCCCAGGAGAGGATCAGGTCCATATCTCCTGTCACACCTGGCTGTATAAGTTTCACTTCTCCCAGGATCACTTCACCGGTGGAACCGTCTATGGAGATCATATCCCCTTCTTTAATAGTATATCCATTGACTGTGAAAAGCTTCTGTTTCATATCAATGGTGATATCGCCGGATCCGGCCACACATGGCTTACCCATTCCACGGGCAACCACTGCGGCATGGGATGTCATTCCGCCTCTGACCGTGAGGATCCCTTCAGCAGCGTTCATGCCACCAATGTCCTCGGGGGAGGTTTCGGTACGTACCAGAATGGTCTTCTCTCCCTTTGCGGCCATCTCTTCACTGTCTTCTGCAGTAAAGGCTACCTTTCCAACAGCGGCTCCCGGAGATGCGGGCAGGCCGCCGGTCATAACTTCTTTTTCAGAATCAGGGTCAATGTTGGGGTGCAGGAGTTTGTCTATCTGGGCAGGTTCGATACGCATAAGGGCGGTTTCTTTGTCGATGAGGCCCTCTTCGACCATGTCCGTTGCGATCTTTACAGCAGCAGCAGCGGTACGTTTGCCTGTTCTGGTCT
This sequence comes from Methanosarcinaceae archaeon, assembly GCA_963676195.2. Taxonomy (GTDB): domain Archaea; phylum Halobacteriota; class Methanosarcinia; order Methanosarcinales; family Methanosarcinaceae; genus CAXXJW01. Next base: position 313,909 of record CAXXJW010000001.1, read on the forward strand.
GCAGCATAAAGAGTTTTCCATTCTCTATCGTAAATTCGATGTCCTGCATATCTGCAAAGTGGTCCTCAAGCTTCTGGTAGATATCCACCAGTTTATCATATGCTTTGGGCATGGAGTTCTTTAAGGTCTCAATGGGTTGTGGTGTCCTTATACCGGCAACTACATCCTCACCCTGGGCATTGATGAGATATTCTCCAAAGAATCTTTTTTCTCCTGTTGCAGGATCTCTGGTAAAGGCAACTCCTGTTCCGGAGGACTCGCCCATGTTCCCGTAGACCATGCTCTGTACATTAACTGCAGTTCCCCAGTTTCCGGGTATATTGTTCAGTTTCCTGTAGGTAATGGCACGCTGGTTGTTCCAGGAGCTAAAGACTGCATCGATTGCCATGCGCAGCTGCTCTCCGGGTTCCTGGGGGAAGGGTTTGCCCGTATGGTCTTCGATGATACCCTTGAAGATCTCCACTATCTGTTTTAATGTTCCAACATCCAGATCATTGTCAAGTTCCACTCCAAGCTCGGCTTTTTTATCAAAAAGGACATGTTCGAAAAGGCCGTGGTCTATGTCCAGGACCACATCTGCGAACATGGTGAGGAAACGGCGGTAACTGTCATAGGCAAACCTTTCGTTGCCGGTGTTCTTTGCCATTCCGATAACTGAATCATCATTAAGTCCAAGGTTTAATACCGTGTCCATCATTCCGGGCATTGAGACCCTGGCACCTGAACGTACTGATAGTAAAAGGGGATTTTCCAGATCTCCAAAATGTTTTCCTGTGGCTTCTTCCAGCTCTTTGATGGCATCATTTATCTGATCTTCCAGTCCCGTAGGGTATTCTCCGTTCTCAAGATATAACATACAGACCTCGGTGGTCAGGGTAAACCCTGCAGGGACCGGGATCCCGAGGTTTGACATTTCTGCAAGGTTTGCGCCTTTTCCACCCAGCAGGTTCTTCATACTATTATTCCCTTCAGTCTTATTGTTTCCAAAAAGGTACACGAATTTATTGTTTGCCACTAAATTTTCCTCCCACAGGAAGATATATTTGATTGATAATCGGGTTTTTTATTAATTATCCAGTGTAATATCAGTGGATGTTCTGACGCCAGTTATTGAGCATATCTATACGTCACTGCCGTTTAATGTGTACTAACTATTAAGTGTTTTTGTTGGCCCGGGCTTTTCTATAATGTATATATATTTTATGTATTGATTGTATTTATTTAAATATATGAATCCGGATCGTTTTGTTATTTTATCTATTTAATATATATTGAATTCAGTTTTATTGACAGATGTTGTGATTTATATAATATTTATATAATATATATGCAAAATAAGATGTCGGCTCTGCAAACCTTTTTATATTCCTTTCGGATATGAATTATTCTTTGTTTATTAAATGGATTGCGATACCTTTATATAATGTGGGGGTATTCTATATATACCATCAAATTATCTTATATATGGAAAACATTGTACATGAAACGGCTTGGAACTGTTGTGCAATATACTGCACATAATGAGTTACTTGTTAGAGGGGATACACGCTTAGATTCATCGTTAAAGGGTTTTTCTCGTTTTAATGCTGCTGTTATGGATAAATCTGTCAAAAGGATCGGAAAGGTCAGGGGTATCATTGGTCCTGTAGCCAGTCCTTATATTCTGGTGCAGGTAAACAGGAACATACCTGTCTCCGCTTTGAAAGATTATCTTAATCAACGCGTGTATATGAAATAAGTTTTATCCTTCTGGTTTGGGTTGAAGACATTTTTGTGAGGTTGAGGCGATAATTATGGTAGAAGTTGAAAGGGTAAGGCATTCTGATACTTCAGAGAGAGAAAAGATACGTGCTATGATTAAGGCACGTAAAGAAAAGTCAAAGACCACTGAGGTTGAGAACAAGGTAATGGTCTGTCCGGAGTGTGGCAGCCGTAATCTTGAACAGGACTATGAAAGGGCAGAACTTGTTTGTGGGGATTGTGGTCTGGTAGTGGATGCGGAGTTTGTGGATGAAGGTCCGGAATGGCGTGCCTTTGATCACGACCAGCGGATGAAACGTTCCCGTGTGGGTGCACCTATGACCTATACGATCCATGATAAAGGTCTTTCCACGATGATCGACTGGAGGAACCGGGATTCCTATGGCAAGTCCATCTCTTCCAAGAACAGGGCTCAGCTCTACAGATTGAGGAAATGGCAGCGTCGTATACGTGTAAGTAATGCTACCGAGAGGAATCTGGCCTTTGCCCTGTCCGAACTGGACCGTATGGCTTCAGCTCTTGGTCTTCCCAGGACCGTACGTGAGACCGCTGCGGTTGTTTACAGGAAGGCTGTTGACAAGAACCTGATCCGTGGCAGAAGCATTGAAGGTGTGGCCGCAGCTGCACTGTATGCAGCATGTCGTCAGTGCAGTGTTCCCCGAACACTGGATGAGATCGGAGAGGTTTCCAGGGTGAGCAGAAAGGAGATCGGCAGGACGTATCGTTTCATTTCCAGGGAACTTGCTCTCAAACTGATGCCAACATCTCCTATAGATTATGTGCCCAGGTTCTGCTCCGGGCTGAACCTTAAAGGTGAGGTGCAGTCCAGAGGTGTTGAGATCCTCAGGCAGGCTTCTGAAAAGGAGCTGACCAGCGGACGCGGGCCCACCGGGGTCGCAGCAGCAGCTATATACATTGCATCCATCCTTTGCGGTGAAAGACGTACTCAGCGTGAGGTTGCAGATGTTGCAGGTGTGACCGAGGTCACTATCCGTAACAGATACAAGGAACTGGCAGAAGAGCTGGATATAGAGATCATTCTCTGATGACAAAGGCCCACAGGGTCTTTGTATCATATCTTTTTTAAGGAATAAGTTGTGTATTATTTTTTGCTGTATGGGTGATATAGTAATTTTTCACGGGACACATTATATAGTATCATTCTTTTCTAATTACCATGATCGAACTGCTTAGAATGCTTTTCATTGGTTTTATTGTTGGTTTTACCGGAGCTCTGGTGCCCGGGCCCATGTTATTCGTGACCATCGATGGATCCATGAAGAAAGGCTGGACAGCAGGTCCGGAGGTTTTTCTGGGCCATGCTATCATTGAGGCAGTAGTGCTTGTGATGATCATCTTTGGTATCACTTCTCTTGTGGGAGAGAGGGAAATGTCCTTTATATCGCTTATAGGCGGGGTGGCTCTGGTCGTTTTTGGGATAATGACCATCAAAGGGGCTTCAGCTTCAGCACAGCAGGTCCACGGGCAGGACCAGGTGGTTTCCAATTCTCTTATTGCAGGGATAGTTACATCTGCTTCCAATCCTTATTTCTGGGTCTGGTGGCTGGCCGCCGGCAGTGCTCTGGTAATGGAAAGCCTGGAGATCGGGATGATCGCAGTTCTCTTTTTTATAACGGGCCACTGGCTTGCGGACCTTGGGTGGTTCACTGCGGTTTCGGTCTCATTCAGCCGGGGTAGGGGCATGTTCTCGCCACGTACTTATAAACATATTCTTATTTCATGTGGAGTATTCCTGGTGATGTTTGGCTCCTGGTTTGCTCTTGGATAATGGAGGGATCTATCTGGAACAGTTCTGTATCACTATACCATGCAATAAAGGCGAACCTGTCAGACGCAGGCTTATGGAACTTGATGTCCTGGACAGGTCCCTGAAGATATTTACAAAAGATGGCCGTCTCCACATGCCTGTGATCAGGCAGCTTACTTCCGGTGAGCTTGCAGAACTTTCAGAAGAGGTACTGCATGTCAAAGATATTTTTGAGTCCCAGGCCCCCATCCTGAAGGTGGAGGACCTGCTGGGCTTTGCTGTGGCCTATGAGATCGTAGGGGATATCGCCCTGATCGAAGAGGAATCTGAAGATATTGCCGCCGCTATTTTGAAGGTCCACAGGAATGTGAACGTTGTGCTGTGTGCCATATCAGCGGTGGAAGGTGAATATCGCACCCGCAGGTTCAGGGTAGTTGCAGGGGAGCAGAGGACCCGGACGGTCCATAAGGACCACGGTTTCAGGTATAATGTGGACCTTGCAAAGGCCTATTTCACTCCCCGACTGTCCACAGAACGTCAGCGTATCGTTTCCCGGGTGGGCCCGGATGATGTGGTGATCGATATGTTCGCAGGGGTGGGGCCCTATAGCATACCGATATCTTTCAGGTGCAAAAAGGTCATTGCCATGGATAAGAACCCCGATGCGATCCGCTTTTTAAAGGAGAATGTGGAACTGAATAAAGTGAACAATATCGAAGTGCTTGAGGGCGATGCAAATGAGCTTGCACTGGGTTTTGAAGGCCTGGGTGATCACATCATCATGAACCTCCCTCACAGTGCCGATGCCTTTCTGGATGCGGCTGTATATATGTGTGCTCCGGGAGGCGTGATCCATTTCTATGCAATGACCCCTGAAGATGATCTTTATGATAGTTCTCTTGAAGCAATTTCCCGGGCCGCTAAAAAGGCTTCCAGGACGACTGAAGTGATGGAATGCAGGATTGTGCGTTCCTATGCTCCCCATCAGTATAATGTCTGTATTGAAGTGAAAGTTGGGAATTGATGGTGGGATGGTTAAAGCCGGGAATTGAGAAAGGGTAGTAGGATGGTTAAAGCTGGAAAGTAAGAAAGGGTAGTAGGATGGTTAAAGCTGGAAAGTAAGAAAGGGTAGTGGGATGGAGAAGGTGTGGGCCCGGCCTGTTCACTTGGTATAAAGCGAAATGGTTAAATCATTCGATGTTATTTAGAGCAGAGTTTAAGGAAAGCTTATGTGCCGTCGTGGCTTAGTGGTATAGCGGCTGATTCGTAATCAGCAGGCCGGGGGTTCAAGTCCCCCCGACGGCTCATCATACTTATTTCCAGCTCATTTTTATTCATGATAAATGGGGTGCAGGGGCAGAGGAGTTCCACGATAACGTGGAACAATCGTGCCCCGTGCGGGTTAGGTTGTTTACTGTTTCAGTTCAGACATAAACAATGCTCACTACGGACAATAAGATCCACAATATGGAGATCGTCCAGAAAAGCACCGGGTTTTCATTTTGAGTGATCTCTTCTACCAAAAACGTTTGTTTCATCTTTATTCCATAATAACTCCAAAACAAGAATATCAATCCAAACAGGACATTGCTAACATTGTACCAGATAGCAGTCAACAGTATTGGAAGAGCGATCAGGGTTTTCCATTTTTGATTTCCCTGGTTTACAGGAATGGATGAATTTTCCGTATAGGATGGAATTGTCTTTTTGTCTTGATTTTTCCAGACAAAATACGTGCCTTCTTCCAATTCTTCTGGTGTCATCTTCTTTGGTCTGTATACCGCATGACTTCCATCATACTTAGACCAGTCCTTTGTCAATATCCGGCCTTCTTCATCAAGCTTCCTGAAAGTTTCCGACCCCGGGAAAGGAATCAACAAGTGAGGGAAAACCTCATCCAGACCAACCTCTCTGGTAAATTCAATGGTTTCATTGAAGATACTTTTATCATGTTCATCAAAACCAAAAATAAAATCAGAACCGGTTATGATACCGTATCTCTTGATCCTGGTTATGGAATCTTTGATCTCTTCAGGTTTGACAAAAGCTTTTCCCTGGGACTGTAAAGCTTCTTCAGATGATGTTTCCAATCCAAATAGAAGGTATTTTATTCCTGCTTCTTGTGCTGCTTTGAGGAGTTCATCATCATTTGCTATTTGAATAGTTGTTTCTCCGAAGAAATTTAAATTCAAAGGAGCTAGTGCTTTGAACAGGTCAAGGGCGTACTTCCTGTTTGCTGTCAGATTATCTGCATGAAGCTCAACCCATTCAACTCCGGTTCTTTTTAGTTCTTTTAATTCTTCAACAATGTTTTCAATTGGCCTAAATCGATATTTATCGAAGAATTTGTGAACCAGGCAGAATTCACACTTATTCGGGCATCCTCTTGAAACCACAACTGACCATGTATAATTGTACTTTTTTGGGTGAATTGTGTGTGTGGGATATGGTTTAAGTCCAGCCAGATCAAATGGATTTTTCCTTTCGTATCTTTCCTTTAAATGCCCTTTATTCCAGTCATCCAGCAATTCTTCCCATATTTCTTCAGGTTCCCCTATAAGGAGGGTGTCTGCATGAGGTGCTGCTTCTTCCTGCATGAACTTTGTATGCAATCCTCCAAGAACAATGATCTTACCTCTTGCTTTGAATTTATCTGCAAGCTCATATGCTCTTGGTGCATCAGGTGTTGACATAAATATGGCAACAATATCAGAAGTGGATTTCAAATTGACTTTCATGCCAATTGTTTCATCGGTCATTTCAATATCCACAGATTTCGGAGTTGCAGCTGCTGTTGAAAAGATGTTTTGAGGGGGGCCGCCTGTATTTTTCTTGTATTCGGAATAAACACTTTTTCCTGATGCCTTGATTAAATATACTTTCATTTTATCAGTCCTTCATTCATTTTCTTTGAGATATTCAGGTATTGCTCCTTTTCCTCGAAAGTCAAAACCGAAAAGATGTTTTTCAGGAAGTCATCGTATACTTCGTTCAGCTTTGGCAGGATCTCCCTGCCATTTTTTGTCAGAAACAATTTGTATTCCCTTTTATCATTTGGATTTTGTTTTCTTGTAGCGTAGCCTTTTTTTTCTAATCTCTGGATGGTTTTGCCTGCTGTGGATTTATCTATGACCTGTATTTTACTGAGTTCCCCGATGGAAATTCCTTCTCTATAGCCAATTATCATCAATGAGCTGTACTGTGAATAGCCCAGATCGAATTGTTTGAAATATTGGTTATTCAAGAGGGAAAGCCTTTGTATCAATTCCCAGAGAGCATCTCCCAGATCATAGTCCAATTTGCTTTCCATAATAGTAGGTATACCTACTATATTATAAATCTATCGTCAACCCGGTTCAGGCCAGAGGTCAGGAGTTCTAAAAAGGATGTATGTAAAAAAATCGTTGGAAATATTATCTCAAAATGAGTCGGGGTTAAAGCCAATGGTTTTTATAAAAACAGGCCCGGTATTCTCTGAATATCAGGCCCGACCAACCTCTCCCTCCGGTAAACATCCTTTATCAGGAAGGAAGCTGCCCCTGGCTGTTTTGAGAAACATTTTTTATATGTGGCCCCATGATCATATTCTTATAGGATTCTCCCGGCGGAACTTTTGGGTACAGGACCTCTTCCCTGTCTGTGCAAACCTCCAGGAAACAGGGGCCCTTTGCATTAATGAATGTTTCAATGGTCTTTTTCAGATCATTTCTGTTGCTGATCCTTTCTGCAAAGTTGAATCCGAAAGAATCTGCAATGTCTGCAAAATGAACGTCTTTTGCTCTTTGTGTTCCTGTACGAATTCCTTTGTATTCTATGTCCTGCAGGTTCTGAACCATCCCGTCACTATTGTTGTTCAGCATGAGTATTTTGACCGGCAGGTCCAGTGATGCGATGGTATGTAATTCACCAAGGTTCATTCTAAGGCTGCCATCACCATCGATGGCCAGGACCTTTGAATGAGGATTCGCATAATGGATGCCTATGGCTGTGGGCAGGCAAAAACCCATTGTTCCAAAGGACCCGGAAGTCATGAATGATCTTGCCATTTGCATGGGAAGGTACTGTGCTGCAAACATCTGGTGGTTACCGACACCGGTGGCTATCTTTGTGTTGCTGTCGATATGGTATGCAAGGTCTGCCAGAACTTCGGCAGATTGTATGCATTCGGATTCCTGGTTATAAGCCAGCGGCCATGATCTTTTAAGATACCTTGCACGCTTTTGCCACTGATCTATATTGAGATGGATATCATGCTTTATGGCATAGTTTATCAGATCATCGATGGCTGTGGCAGCATCTCCTATGAAGGTGAATTTGGGTCTGCGTTCAATCTTTATCTGATGCATTTTTTCAGGGTCAATATTGATATATGCTATTTCAGCCCCTATTGCAAACCCGACTTTTTCCGCAACCCTGTCATCCCATCTCACCCCGATGGCAAAAAAGAAGTCATTTTCCTGAATAAGCATGTTCGCATAGGGTGTACCAAACATTCCAAGCATGCCCAGGTTGAGCTCATCCTTTTCATCAACGACACCCTTTGCCATGAGTGTATTGACAGAAGGTATCCTGAAAAGCCCGCTGAATTTCTTGATGGCCTGCATTCCATGTTCGCAGTTCAGTCCGCCTCCAAGATAGAGCAGTGGCCTTCTGGAATTGAGGAGAAGTTTGAAGAAGTCCTCACATTGTTTCTCACTAAGATGCCTGTCATCATGATAACTCTCTTTGAACTTCATGATATCAGTGTGCTGATAATTATGGGCCCTGTTTTGTTTGTCAAGAGGAAAATCTATGACAACAGGCCCGGGTTTTCCTGATGCTGCGAAGTAGTAGGCATCTTTGACTATTGATTCGATGTCATCACTATTGGACAGCTGTATGACCTTTTTGGTGACATCCCCGAAGATACCTTTGACATTGATATGCTGAAAAGAGTCAGTACCTATCTTATGTTCAGGGACCTGGCCTGCAAATACAAGTAAAGGGATGCTATCGCTATAAGCATCAGCAACGGCTGTAAGCGTATTGGTTATGGCGGGCCCGGATGTGACCATGGCTATCCCGACCTGACCGCTGGACCTTGAATAACCGGCGGCGCTGAATGCCGAGGACTGTTCGTTGGAATTAACTATGATCTCAATATCACTTTTGCTAAGAGCATGGAATACCGGAAGTATTGCCGCTCCTGTATACCCAAAGATATGTTTGACACCCAGGTCTTCCAGACACTTAACTAAAACTTCTGCTCCACTTAATTCTTTCATGTTCAATCTCCATAGAAAGAAACCAGCTGGCACAGGTTGCACTAATCAGTACTATCATCAAAAACAACCACTTGAGCCAGAATAGTTCCTTTTTCCTGCTCAAGCGACTAAAGCTACCACTACTACAGATACAGATGTATTGAATACATTGCAGTCAGTGATAGAATTTAGCATTACAATTCTGTTGGGATAGGTTTTATTTAAGGTTTGTGGCGGTTTGGGGCGTCAGTTTTAATAACATCAATTGATCCGAAAAGATTTCATTCACACCATTGTGTATAACAAGATAATCTTTTCATAATTTGAAGTTCATCTTTCAGGATAAAGGGATCAACATGATAGCATATTCTATTGATAGGATGGTACAGTATTTTGGGCCCGATGTGAAGAGGATAAACCATGCCCTGAAAGTGTATGGTTTTGCGGGTTGTATCGCACGAAAGGAAGAACTGCCACCTGAAAAGGTCATGATCGTTGAAATCGCGGCTGTTTTTCATGATATTGGTATTGTGGAGGCAGAGAGGAAGTACAACTCTTCTGCAGGTAAGTATCAGGAGATGGAGGGGCCCGGAGTTACCAGGGAGTTGCTTTTTGATGCTGATATTGATCCGGAGATGCTTGACAGGATATGCTATATGATCGCAAATCATCATTCGTATCAGAATATAGATGGGCCGGACCTGCAGATTCTCATTGAAGCTGATTTTTTGGTAAATATATTTGAAGACAATATGCCGGAGCACTCGATAAGAAATATTCTCTCCAGATACTTCAGGACCAATACAGGCATTGGAATGCTGGAGAGTATGTACTTACAATGATTATGTCATGGGTGGTTGTTACAAATGAGGAATATATTACTGTATATAGTGATAATAGGCTTTGTTCTGACCTGTGGCTGTACTCAACCACAGGAAGATGTGGGAAATGGTGCTGATCAGGATACCCGATCCCTGACCGAAATGGACACCGCCCCTCCCCGAATCGCAAGCTGGCTTGCAAAGAAGGATGAGATCAGCAGCAGCGGGAATTCTTATGATCTGGTCATGACCGGCTGGTTCACTCCTGATGAGGCTATGGCTATCAGGGCCAGCAATCCTGATGCTATCCTGCTGGCAGGTCTGACCACCAGCTGGGTATGGGCCAACGATGACTGGATCACATTTCTGGAAACGGTGGCAAGTTATGGCAGGGATGAAGAGCTTCGAATCACGGATGACATGTACCTGAAGAAACCGGATGGAAGCAAATGTGCTTTTGGCTGGGCATCAGAAGAGTGGGGGCATGAGGAGATATATGCTATGGATCCCCGGGATCCTGAGTGGGCCAAACTTATCACCTCCTTCTACAAGACCGTTCTGGAACAGCCCCAGCATGACGGTATTATCGTGGATATGGTCACAGAGAAACAATATTGGTGTCCGGATGCGATAAGTGATGAGGAGTGGCTTGAATCAACAAAGGCCATTATGGCACAGATCGATCAGCTTAACACAGAGGACAAACCTGTCATCTTCAATGCTGGTAAGGAGCTGGCTGACATTGATGAATATGGTCAGTTCATGGATGGTTATCTGATGGAAAACTTCCTTGGAAGCTGGGGGGCCGACTATGAAACGGGCCTGAAGGCTGCAGATGGCCCGTATATAGTGATCTATGCGGTGGATACCGATGATACGGGTATTCGTGATATGAAGCGGATGCGACTTGGTCTGACTTTGAGCATGCTTAATGACAATACCTATTTCACTTATGATGTCGGCCCACGTGATCACGGTCATGCATGGTGGTTTTCTGAATATGATGCCAACCCCGGTACTCCCCTGGGTGACTACTATGAAATAGATGGTGCTTACCGGCGGGATTTTGATAAAGGCACGGTGGTCAGTTCTCCTGATGTGGATGTGATCGTTGTGTTTGATCAGAACCATACCGATGTGACTACCGGAATTACCTCCAGGACATTTTCTGTTGAAGGGGGAGATGGCAGGGTCTTCATTAGGTCGGGACAATGATGGATATGCTTAATGACCATCCGGCCCATGAAGCTCTCTGTGAATTACTATTATATTTTTCAAATACTGGTCTGAATAAATCGATTCATCTGTCAGGCATCATTCATCATTATAATGTAAATTATTATATACGTTTATTCCCATATTTTACTTTATGACTGCCACCAAAGCCTTCGCAAACGTATCTAAAGTGATGTCTGTAAGATCTATATTTTTCATTTTTCTGCTTATCATTCTATTTTCGGTCAGTAGTTCTGCATCTATCCCTCCTTCTCCTCCTTCCCCTCCATCTTCTACATTTAGTGGTTTGGGAAGTGGGACTGTAGCAGACCCATATCAGATCACAAATATCAGTCAATTACAGGAAATGAGTGACGGTCTGAGTGCGCATTACATCCTGATGAACGATATTGATGCAGGTGAGACTACCGGCTGGAACAGCGGGGCCGGGTTTAACCCCGTAGGTGATTTCTCTACAAGATTTACAGGTACCTTTGACGGAAAGAATCATACGATCAATGATTTGTTCATCAATCAGGGAAGTTCTAATGTAGGTTTTTTTGGAGCTATTGATACAGCTTCAGAAATAAGAAATGTTGGATTGATAAATGTTAATGTAACAGCCACAGGCAATGCCGGTGGTCTTATTGGTTACAATTACAATGGTTCTGTAACAAATTGCTATACTACCGGTAATGTGAATATAGGTAGTGGTGAATGTGCTGGTGGCCTTGTGGGTTATAATTATGGTTCTCTAACCAATTGTTATTCCACAGCTAATGTATCTTCTCACTATAAAGCCGGTGGTTTTGTTGGTTACAACAACGGTGGTTCACAGACAAGTTGTTTTGCTACAGGGGATGTAAATTCCAGGTATAGTGTGGGTGGTTTTGCAGGTTACAACGGCGGAGGTTCACAGACGAATTGCTATTCCAGAGGAAATGTAAGTGGCAGGGAGGGTGTGGGTGGTTTTCTTGGAAGCAACCACGGAGGTTCTCTCAGCAGTTGTTACTCTACGGGTTATGTGAATGGTCTTGTTGATAATTACGGTGGGTTTGTCGGCAGTCACGATTCCGGTTCTTATTCAGTTTGTTACTGGGACACTCAGACTTCCGGCCAGCCTTCAAGTCTGGGTGGTTCAGGGAGGACTACGGACGATATGACATATCCTCATAGTTATTCCACAACCTATTCAGGCTGGGATTTTGCCGAGTCCTGGTCCTCCGGTGGTGTCTGGTTCATTGATGCCACAAATGATGGTTATCCATACCTCTTGTTCTCGGCTTTTGATGGTGGCAGCGGCACTCAGTCCGATCCATATCAGATAGCCACAGTTGTGCAACTTCAGCACATGAATGCTAATCTTTCCGCTCACTACATACTTACAGATGACATCAATGCAAGTGAGACTGCAGGCTGGAACAGCGGGAAAGGTTTTAACCCTGTAGGTGAAGAAATGGATCAGTTCACAGGTACTTTTGATGGCGATAATCACACTATCTCAGGTTTGTACATTAACAGGTCTGGTAATCAGATTGGAGTTTTCGGGTCGGCAGGGACTGGTTCCAGTATTAGTAATGTTGGCGTGGTAAATGTTAACATTACAGGTAATTTCATTGTCGGTGGCCTTATTGGTGAGTTTAGATCAACTTCAGTGACGAACTGTTATTCAACAGGAAATGTAAGTGCGGGAGGTCGGGTGGGAGGTCTGATGGGTTCAGGTTCTTCTTCTTCTGATATCAGCCGCTGTTATTCTTCCTGTAATGTGAGTGGCAGTAATTCCGGGGATGCTACCGGGGGCTTTGTGGGTTATATTTACGGTTCGACCATAGATCAAAGTTATTCCACTGGTACTGTTAACGGGGGTATTGCAGGAGGTTTTGCAGGAGACCTTTATCAGTCAATTATCAAACAAAGCTATGCCAGAGGCAATGTATCCGGTTTGAGTATGACAGGGGGCTTTGTAGGCAAAAACCGCGAATCATCAGAGATTACAATGTGTTATTCGACAGGTAATGTTAGTGGTTCATCTCCGGGTGGTCTTATTGGCAATAATTCTGCTTCTATTAACAAGAGCTACTGGGATGTGAGCACTTCATCTGCAACACAGGGCATAAACTCCAACAGTGGTTCTGCCAGTATATTCGGGAACACCACAGAAGAGATGAAAATGCAGTCAACTTTTGTTGGCTGGGATTTTGAAAATGTCTGGGGGTTTGACAGTTCGATCAATGATGGCTACCCTTATCTGCTTAATGCCGAGTACGGGATACTGGAATTGTTTGCAGGTGGGAGTGGTAGCGAATCAGATCCTTATCAGATCTCAAATGTTCAGGAGCTTCAGAACATGGGCCTCAACCTCTCCGCACATTATGTGCTGATCAATGATATCGATGCGAGTGAAACTACAGGATGGAACGGAGGGGCCGGATTTGTACCGGTGGGCAATGAATCAAATGATTTTGCAGGCAGTTTTGACGGAATCAATTACACTATCTCAGGACTGTTCATAAACAGGCCCGATGAATATTATGCAGGGCTTTTTGGTCAGACAAATACATCTTCAGAATTACGCAATGTTGTACTTACGGGAGTTAATGTTACCGGCTATAGTAATATAGGTAGTCTTGCCGGTTTGGTCAGTGGTTCTGTCATAAACTGTTCTTCCACAGGAAGTGTGATCGATAGTAATGTTAGTGGTTTTGATCGTGGTAATGTGGTGGGTGGACTTATCGGCTATGTTGATGGAGGTTCTGTGACGAATTGTTATTCTGAATGTGATCAGGATGGAACTATGTTCGTTGGTGGTCTGATTGGAATTGCCAGCAACGCTTCTATAGCAAACTGTTATTCAACAGGCAATGTAGATGGTGGGGACAAGGTTGGTGGTTTTGTCGGATATGCAATGCTATCAACTTCAATAACAAAATGTTATTCTGCAGGCATTGTAAATGCGAGTTCCAACGCTGGCGGGTTTGTTGGTAGTTTACAGAGTTCTACTGTAACAGATAGTTACTGGAACATGAATACGTCAAATCAATCTTCCAGTTTTGGTGGTACCGGCCTTACCGACACGCAGATGAAGGATCCCTCCAGTTATGCAAACTGGGACCTTGGCAACACCTGGGCCATGAACCGACGTGTGAATGATAATTATCCATTCCTCAGAGCACTTACGCCGATACCTCCCAACACTGCTCCTGCAGTCTCCATTCTGACCCCCGCAAACAACAGTTTTATCTCGGGCCAGTTTTTTGTGAACGCTTCTGTGGTCGATGATCACTACGATCCGTACCTTTCCAATGTTACCATAGCCAATAGTTCAGGCAGGGTCGCAGGATATGATGATCTGTCCTGGAATAATCTTTCTATCCTCTTTGACAGCAGATTGCTCATCGACGGTTTCTATAATATCACCTGGGATGTACGTGAAAATGAATCTGCTGAAAGGTACAATGGTTCTAATTTCAGTGTTGTTGGTGTGGATAACAATGATCCTTTGGTAGATTTCAACGATGAGACAACTGATGCGGGTAATTACAGCTTAAACTGGATCCTGGGTAATATCACGGTCTTTGACGGTATGCTGAACCGTTCAACGATCTATCTTTACAGCAATGATTCCCTGATCAATTCCAGCACCTCGAACAATACCACCCATTTTGTTAACTTCACGTCCCTGGACGATGCACTGTATCAGCTTAATGCCAGTGTATGGGACCTGGCCGGAAATAACAACTCCACTCAGACAAGGGACATATTGCTGGATACTCAAAAACCTGTGGTAGGTTTCAGCGGGGATACCACCGATGCGGGTAATGTGAACCATAGCTGGATATTTGCCAATGTGACCATCTTTGATATGTTCGGATATAGCAATGTATCCATCCTGCTCTATAATTCTACTTCCCTTGTATCTCAGAATGGTAGTGAAAGCCATAACTTCACAGGCCTTGATGATGGTGTTTATCATCTTAACTCTACGGTTGAGGACTTTGCAGGCAATACTAATGAAAGTGAAACGTTAAACTTCCTGCTGGATACTGCCATCCCGCTGATCGAGTTTAATGATGAAACTACAGATGCAGGCAATTACAGTCTGGACTGGATACTGGGTAATATCACGGTAAGTGACATGAACCTGAATGCTTCCGGTATCTATCTGTATAATTCCACGGCTCTTGTGAATTCCAGTATTTCAAACTTCACAACACACGACGTAAATTTCACAGATCTGGATGATAGCTGGTATTATCTCAATGCCAGTGTGTGGGACCTTGGAGGCAATATCAACACGACACAAACCCGGGCCATTCTGATCGACAATGTTGCTGCAAATATAGACTTTAATTCTGATACCACACCAGCAACAAATCTGGATCAGAACTGGATATTTGCCAATATGACTGCAACTGATCGTTTTGGATACTACAACCTGACCATAGATCTGTACAATTCAAGCAGTCTTATCAACTTCAGTACCGTTAATGGAACAGGTAATTATCTCTACAATTTCACAGATCTTCCGGAAGGTGTGTATCACCTTAATGCTACTGTCGTGGACCTGGCCTGGAATGTGAACACGAGTGTGACCCGCAATGTCACTCTGGATACAACCGATCCGGTTGTAGTGTTCAATGACGAAACTACCGATGAAGGTAATTTCAGTCAGAACTGGATCCTTGGGAACGTTACTTCCAGTGACCTTTACCTCAACGTTTCCACCATCCAGCTGTTCAATTCCAGCGGGCCTGTGAATTCCAGTACTTCTAATATGAGTACTCATGAAATGAACTTTACAGATCTTGCAGATGGTTATTACACCCTCAATGCCACGGCCCTGGACCTGTCCGGTAACAGCAATGAGACTGAGAACAGGACCATCCTGCTGGATACTCAGGCTCCGGTAGTTGATCTCAGTTCTGATACAACAGGTGATGGCAATATCAGCCAGAACTGGATCTTTGGCAATGTTACTGTCACAGACGCTTTCGGATACAGCAATGTGAACTTCACATTGTACAATTCCACGGCCCTTGTTTCCAGCCACAGTGGTAATGATAACTGGAATTTCACCGATCTGACAGATGGTATATATTATCTTAACTGCACAGTGGAAGACCTGGCCGGGAATAGTAATGTCAGTGAAACACTGATGTACATCGTGGATACTGCATATCCGCTGATAGACTTTAATGATGAGACAACAGATACAGGTAATTACAGTCTGGACTGGATCCTGGGTAATATCACGGTAAGTGATATGAACCTGAATGCTTCCGGTATCTATCTGTATAATTCCACGGCCCTTGTGAATTCCAGCATTTCAAATCTCACAACCCATGATATGAATTTCACAGATCTGGATGATAGCTGGTATTATCTCAATGCCAGTGTCTGGGACCTTGCAGGAAATAGCAATGTGACTGAAACAAGGACAATACTTGTGGATACACAGGAAGCAGACATTGTTTTCAATTCAGACACAACGGCTGCATCCAACCTGAGCCAGTCCCACATCTTCGCAAATGTGACTGCAACTGATGTGTTTGGCTATGACAACCTGACCATCTGGTTGTATAACAACAGCGGCCTGATCAATTCCAGCAGTGCTGAAGGTACGGGAAGTCATGAGTTTAACTTCACAGGCCTTGCAGACGGTGTCTATTACCTCAATTCGACGATCCTTGATCTTGCAGGCAATGAGAACGAAACGGCAACCAGAACTATTATTCTGGATACCACCACTCCACTCATTGACTTTAACGATGAGACTACGGATACAGGTAATTTCAGCCAGAATTGGATCCTGGGTAATATCACAGTAAGTGATACCTATCTGAATCGGTCCGGTATCTACCTCTACAACAGCAGCGGTCTGGTCAACTCCAGTGTATCTGCAAACACTCTCCATGTGATGAACTTCACAGGCCTTGCAGATGGATATTATGATCTGAATGCCAGTGTCCGGGACCTTGCAGGAAATAGCAATGTGACTGAAACAAGAACAGTTCTTCTGGATACACAGGAAGCAGACATTGTCTTTAATTCCGATACAACGGCCGCTTCCAACCTGAGCCAGTCCCACATCTTTGCAAATGTTTCGGCAACTGATGTGTTTGGTTATGACAACCTGACCATCAAATTGTATAACAACAGCGGCCTGATCAAGTCCAGCAGTGCTGAAGGTACGGGAAGTCATGAGTTTAACTTCACGGGCCTTGCTGATGGAGTGTATTACCTCAATTCCACGATCATTGATCTTGCAGGCAATGAGAACGAAACGGCAACCAGAACTATTATTCTGGATACCACCACTCCACTCATTGACTTTAACGATGAGACTACGGATACAGGTAATTTCAGCCAGAATTGGATCCTGGGTAATATCACAGTAAGTGATACCTATCTGAATCAGTCCGGTATCTACCTCTACAACAGCAGTGGCCCGGTCAACTCCAGTGTATCTGCAAACACTCTCCATGTGATGAACTTCACAGGCCTTGCAGATGGATATTATGATCTGAATGCCAGTGTCTGGGACCTTGCAGGAAATATCAATGTGACTGAAACAAGAACAGTTCTTCTGGATACACAGGAAGCAGACATTGTCTTTAATTCCGATACCACTCCTGCTTCCAATCTGAGCCAGTCCCACATCTTTGCAAATGTGACTGCAACTGATGTGTTCGGGTATGATAATCTGACCATCAGGTTGTATAACAACAGTGGCCTGATCAATTCCAGCAGTGCTGAAGGTACGGGAAGTCACAATTTCAACTTCACTGACCTTGCTGATGGTGTCTATTATCTCAATTCCACAATAGTGGACCTTGCGGGCAATGAGAATGAAACAGTGACCAGAACCATCATACTGGATACTACCCTGCCTCTGATCGACTTTAATCTGATCTCAACTCCGGCAGGTAATTTCAGTCAGACCTGGATCCTGGGTAATATCACTGTAAGTGATACATACCTGAATCAGTCCGGCATCTACCTCTACAACAGCAGTGGCCTGGTAAATTCCAGCATATCTGCAAGCACCACTCATTCCCTGAATGTCACGGGCCTTGCAGATGGTTACTACCAGCTCAATGCCAGTGTCCGGGATCTTGCAGGGAATAGCAATGTGACTGAAACAAGGACGATACTGCTGGATACACAGGAAGCTGACATTGTCTTCAATTCAGACACAACGGCCGCTTCCAATCTGAGCCAGTCTCACATCTTCGCAAACGTGACTGCAACTGATGTGTTTGGTTATGATAACCTGACCATCCGGCTGTATAACAACAGTGGCCCGGTCAATTCCAGCAGTGCTGAAGGTACGGGAAGTCACAATTTCAACTTCACTGACCTTGCTGATGGTGTCTATTATCTCAATTCCACAATCGTGGATCTTGCAGGCAATGAGAACGAAACGGCAACCAGAACGATTATACTGGATACTACCCTGCCGCTGATCGACTTCAATTCAGATTCGACTCCGGCAGGTAATTTCAGCCAGAGCTGGATACTGGGTAATATCACTGTAAGTGACACCTACCTGAATCAGTCCGGTATCTACCTCTACAACAGCAGTGGCCTGGTAAATTCCAGCATATCTGCAAGCACCACTCATTCCCTGAATGTCACGGGCCTTGCTGATGGTTACTACCAGCTCAATGCCAGTGTATGGGATATAGCAGGAAATATCAATGTCACTGAAACAAGGACCATACTGCTGGACACTCAACTACCTCAGTTAAGCCTTGATCCAACCCTTCCCGTGGCCGGGAACTATTCAAAGGACTGGATCTTTGTCAATGTGAGCTTTAACGATACATTCGGTATTGCAAACATCACATATGAGCTCTACAACAGCAGTGGCCTGTGCAACTCCACATCAGGAAACCCACCGGTAAACTTCACAAACCTGTCTTCAGGTGTCTATTATGTGAACATCACTGTTGAGGACCTGACAGGGGCCACGACTACCATCACAACTCCGATCTATGGTATTGATGCCATTGACATGGAGATCACCAATGTGGTTGCTCAAACACAGGACACCTCGGCCCGGATCATCTGGAACACCAATGAGGTAACCAATTCCACAGTCTATTATGGCCGGGACATGAACGTCACCTACAATGTTTCAAAGGCAGACTTTGAAATAAACCACAGCATCCGGCTAACTGGTCTGAAGGATGACACTCTGTATTACTACAAAGTAGTCTGCTATGACCCATTCGGTTTCAACAATTCCACTCAGGTATTAAACTTCACCACGGAGAGGACCATTGTGGATGATGGCAGGCCCTACTATTATCCGGAAGAACCCGAAGAAGAACCTGAGGACCAGGGTGAGGATACAGGTTCTGTACCACCACGTACCGTAATTGTCAATGCAGGTGATGGTGAACAGGGAGATACTCTTGATGTTGATCTCACTGAAGATGATTCCGATGGGGAGTTCATGGTGACGGAAATTAACATTGAACTTGGCATGGATGTTGGTGAAATGGATGTCACCTGCTCCCAGAGTCCCGACTCCTCGCAGGATTATCCTATGGACATATCCCTTGCTGTGGGCAGCGGGGCCAATATCTATGGTTATGTGAATCTCGACACCTCCAGTCCGGGAAGTGTGGATGGGGCCACGATACAGTTCCGTATCCCTGCAGCCTGGTATGAGGACAACGGCCTGGACCCATCCTCCACTGCAATAACTCATTTTGCAGATGGTTCCCCTCAGATTGATGTACTTGAAGTGACCGATTCTTCCAGTGATGGAGAGTATTATTACTTCACCGTCACAACCCCGGGATTCTCGGAATTTTCAGTGGTGGCCTTCCCGGTTGAAGAAGAAGTGGAGGAGGAAGTGGTGGAGATATTGGACGAGGTCCTGAAAGATGAATCGATGCCTGAACCGGAAGATGAAGGTTCATCAGTTTATATGTGGCTTATTCCTGTGGTCGCGGTGATACTGGGCCTGGTGGTCTTTGTGATCTGGAAGAGGCAGGATAAGTAATAAGGTAAGGGCCCTGCCTTTACTTTTTTAATTTCCCACATTGTCTTACTCTTTTATTTTTCTTTATATTGGTTGACTGGATCATTTTGGTATGTTTATATTATTTTTTCAGGACTATATTAGTATCCACTATCAGATTTCCTGATATTTTCTGCTATTATTTTTGGTTGTTCAATTTCGGGTCAGGGTTGGAGAACTATGGATGTTCTTAGTCAAAATGGTTTGTAACTTACATTCGGCAGGTCCTCGATTTAAAGATAGATGTTTTCACATTTTTCCCCCATGAGCCTCAATATATTCCAATTTTCATCTTCCATATTCAATATTTCTGACTCCATTTTGTCTTCTTCCTGAGTAATAAGCTCTGTAATTCCCTGGAACTTAAAAAATATCCACCTCATTGTAGGTCTTTTTGTAGGCTTGCCTTTCTGATCTGAAACAGTCTCATTTTCTTCTTCCAATTTGGTTCTTAATTTCCACTCTGCAATTGAGTAAATCATTAAGCAGAGAACCATTATCATCACCAATGCTTCAATTCTGGACTTCTTCTTCAGGTAAACTTTCGACACACTAAATGTGTTATTTTTCAAAAACCTGAATCCTTTTTCCACTCTGTCCTGCCCTTTGTAGTACTTCAGCATATCTCCAGGAGTAAGGCTGAGGTCATTACTTGCAATAATAAAAAGACCAGCTTTCTCCATTTTTTTCAAAATAAAAGCTTCATTGGTCTTTATATCACTATTTATCGTATAATATGTCTTTAATTTTTCATTTTTTGAAGGTCTGCCTCTTTTGCCTGATTCACGTTTTTTTACAGTCTTCAATTCTACTTTTCCAAACATAAGGGAAGGATAATCTTGAATCCACTTTTCAGCATATTTTAATGCATCTTCTTCACAGGAAAAAAGCTCGTTCTTCAATTTTTTTAAAGACGTTCTTGCCTTCTCCATTTCTTTTTTGAGATTCTTCTTAAGAGTTGCCTCTTTTTTTACTTTCAGTTTGCTTGAACACAAAAGAACCCAGTTTTGTTTAACTCCCTCATATTCCACAACAGTTTGATAAAATGAGTATCGTTCATCGCTTTTTAGTGTTTTAAGTTTCATGCTTCCAGCAATTAACTCCTTTGTTGCAGTAATTGTTGAAGATGGACGACTGATCCATAATGACTTGCCCATATTTTTAATGTTGTCTGCCGTGTAGAAGGAACTGTCAGCGACATAATACCCTTTGCTTTCAGGCATTAAAACTGATTTAAGAGACTTGATTGATTCCATAATTGTGCGACTATCTGGAGCATTTCCAGAATGAGTTCTCATGAAAAGAGGAATTCCATGTTGGTTAACAATCAAGCTTAGAACAAACTGTTTGAGATCCCATCGTCCATTTTTTGGAACTCCAAAAGTAACATCAATAGCCTCTGTTTCTTCGTCATCATAATCTCCATATAAGCTGACACTTGTAGTGTCAGCATGCAGATGCTGAACAGGGATAGGTAGACGACTCATAACATGAAGAACAATTTCCGAAAATAATTTAGTGGGCCCATATATTGAAATTTTATCAAGAGTTTCTCCAATAGCATATTGATTCAGGTCTTCTTTTGTTACATTGTTGCCAAAAAGCTTTTTTACAGAAATATTCTTGAAAAAATCAGGAAACAGATACAAGCGCTGGTCCGTAAACCCAAGGCCATTGATCACCATGGCAAGAATACAGATTGAATGAGGAACATTATGATCTCTTGTTTTTGGAAGTTTGCTGTCAATCAGTTTGTCAATGCCAAGTTCTTTGAATATTCCAGCCAGGAGACCAAGGTGACCTAAAAACGTTGTACGTTTTATTGAGGAGTTAACTTTTGCATTATCGTTTTTCTGCGTCATGAGATTATCAAAATAGAAATGTAGCTTAAATGATATTAATTTATATGTGTACCTGCCGAATCAAAGTTGTAAATCCATTAAATATAAATGCAATATAGGACAAATGATAACTATTATAATGATAATTTTTTCATATATATCATCTAAAGTAAATTAAGAGGTATACTTATGGAAGCCCCCCGAAGACCCAAAAATATGATTTACTTCATCTTTGTTTTGTGTATGATCACTATACTTCTGTCCACTTCTGCAGTTGCAGTCTCTTTTTCAGGTGGTTCAGGTGACCTGGATGACCCTTTCCAGATATCAACTGTTGAACAACTTCAGCAAATTGGAAGATATCCTGGTAGCCACTATGTACTGATCAATGATATCGATGCAAGCAGTACACGTTCCTGGAACAATGGTGATGGCTTTGAACCGATCGGGGATTCTAACTATCCTTTTAGTGGCTCACTTAATGGCAGTGGATACAATATTACCGGTTTATACATTAACATGCCGTATCAGGATGACATTGCACCGTTTAAGAAAACGTATTGGGCCACAATTGAAAATGTTGGATTGGTCGATGTTGAGATTAACGGAAATGGAGCTGTTGGTGGATTATGTTCTCAGGCATTCTATACAGTTATAGATAATTGCTTTGTAACCGGCAATGTGACTGGTAGAAGTAATAATGTAGGCGGCCTGACGTCATCAGATGGGATCATTAATAATAGCTATTTCATTGGGAATGTGAGGGGTAGCAGCTATGTTGGAGGATTGGTATCAAACTGTGATGGGAATATAAGCAACAGCTATGTAATTGGGAATGTGACAGGAAGTAATTCGGATGTAGGAGGATTGGTTGGAACTAATGCGTATGGTAATCGTTTCGATAACTGTTACACTAACGTCGATGTATCAGGGGTGATAAATGTTGGGGGGTTGATAGGTAATAATAGAAATACTGATGAGGATTGTATCATTACTAATTGTTCCTCTCAGGGCAATATTACGGTTACTGGTTATCAGATTGGCGGCCTGATCGGTTACAACGATAAAGGAGCTCTCTATAATTGTTCATCCTGGTGTAATATATCCGGGGGAAGTTCATCTATAGGTGGATTGATCGGTTATCAAAAACAGGCTGATGTTGTCAATTGCTCTTCTGAAGGTACTATAGTTGGAGGAAGCCATAAGGATATTGGTGGACTTGTTGGATATTTGCTTTCTTCTTCTGTACGTGAATGCAATTCAGGTGTAAATGTAACAGCTACAGGTGATGATGTAGGGGGACTGATTGGGAAGTACCAATCTTATGAATTTAAAAACTGTTATGCCACCGGGTCAGTGTCAGGTTCCAATAAAGTGGGTGGTCTGGTTGGTGATCTTTATCAAGGCACTATTATGTACTGTTATGCAAGAGGGGATGTAAACGGTAGTGATGAGGTGGGAGGCCTGGTGGGAGATAGTTCCGGGAATTTAATGTATAGTTATTCCACAGGTAAAGTAACAGGTTCCACCAATACCGGAGGGCTTATTGGAAATGGATTTGCAAGTAATAGTTTCTGGGATAACCAGACCTCCGAAATGACGACAAGTGCTGGTGGTTATGGCAGGAACACAGCCGGGATGAAAACAGAATCAACATATACAGATTATTCCTGGGACTTTTCCACAACATGGAGTATTTGTTATAATTCAAGCAGTTCTTAGAATGATGGGTATCCATACCTCCTGAACAATGCCGTTGAAGCTGAAGTCTTGTTTGCAGGCGGGGAAGGTACTGAATCCGATCCTTTCAGAATAGCATCAGCAGACCATATCCAGAACATGAACCTGAACCTTTCGGCCCATTACGTACTTGTTGGTGATGTCGATGCCAGTGATACCCGTTCATGGAACGGTAATGCGGGATTTGACCCGATCGGGAGTGATTCAAATAAATTTACAGGTTCACTGGATGGTCAGGGATATGAGATCACCGGATTATACATTAACAGATCATCTCAATTTTATGTTGGGCTTTTTGGATATGTAAGTTCATCATACAGAATTGAGAATATTAGTATAATAAATTGCAATGTGACTGGTAGTAGTATTGTAGGCGGCCTGGTTGGATATGATGAGGATAGTACTATAACTAAATGTTACGCCACCGGCAAAGTAAATGGTACTAATATTGTAGGCGGCCTGGTTGGATATAATGATGGCAATCTAACTCAATGTTACGCCACCGGCAATGTGAATGGTAGTTATAATGTAGGCGGCCTGGTTGGAGCTAATTATGGCAATTTAACTCAATGTTACGCCACCGGCAATGTGACTGGCAGTGGTAATGTAGGCGGCCTGGTTGGAAATAATGGTGATTGCACTATTACTCAATGTTACGCCACCGGCATTGTGAATGGTAGTGGTGATTATGTAGGCAGCCTGGTTGGATGTAGTTTTCAGGGCACTTTAACTCAATGTTACGCCACCGGCAATGTGACTGGTAGTAGTAATGGTGTAGGCGGCCTGGTTGGATATAGTTTTCAGGGCACTATAACTCAATGTTATTGGGACAAGGAGACAACCGGGCAAACTACAAGTAGTGGTTCAGATCCTTCCTATGGGAAAGAGACCGGGGAGATGAACACAGAGTCAACATTTGTCGGCTGGGACTTTGACAATGTGTGGACATTCTGTAATGAAGCAACCGCTTCTTAGAATGACGGGTACCCATACCTGATCAGTAATCCACCTGAAGTAACGGTATATGAGATCACTTCGATCTATGCAACTGCACTTAATGCCAGTGATTTTACTTTCTCAAGTTCAACCTATGTCGAAGGTATAAATGTTGCATTTAATACAGCTACCCCGGATATCAACCTTACACTGCTTAGCACCATGAATGTGGTCAAACAGACAGGGGCCCTGAATAATGAGGTATGGGTGAAGGTACTTGTTGATGGCATTCCTGTACTTGAAGAGAAGTTGAGATCCCTTAATAAGGATGGTTCTAATATAGATGAAGGTTCAACCGGTACAAAACCGGTCAGCTTTAACATCGCTTCTGCAGGGACTCATAATATCACCTATGAGTTTAACAGGACAGGCAATGGTGCTGTTGAAGTTAATGACATTGATATGAGCCTTATCAAATTCACCACTACAGATGGTAATAAGATAAGGGATCAGATCACAGCTGTTGATTATACCCATTCTGCTAACACGTTCACCGATGCATTCAACTGGTCGGTGAATACTCCTGTAGAATCCGGCACATTCATCATCGGAAAGTTCACTTTGCAGTCAATAGCACAGTCCACCTTGCAGTATTATTACAACGAACTGGACTCAAATGATAACTCAACGTCCTGGGCCCGTTACATAAGTGATAATGCTGATGCGGGTTCTGTCTGCGGGTTCTATGTGGACCAGGATAAAGAGACAGGTGTGAACTACAGCATCCTCTCAAAGACCAGTGATGCCAGTACAACTGTTACCGGTCAGATCCTGGACTTTGATCTTGCAGATGCCAATGCAACCGATGTGCCTGATTTTACAGTTTCCAATGAGTCAACCAATGTATCTTCGAACATTCAGTTATCTGCAGGGACCCATCTGCTGGCAAGTCAGAACGTTACGGTCTATGACGGTAACGGATACTTCCTGGCAATGACCACTTCATTCCGGTCGGCTTCAGGGGCCCAGACTCCAACACTGTTCATTGATTGTGACGAAAATGTGGATTGTTATTCTAAAAAAGAAAGATATCTGTCATCAGATTCTGATATCGGCAATGCTTACATATACTATGTCACAGATGGCCTTACTGCAAACAATTCCTATAACTTCAACCTGAAGGTCACAGTGGAACCCGGGGAGACCCTGGTTATACTGGACGAAGCTCTGGCAGGGTTTGAAACCACCGGATTTGCTATAAATTCCGTCAATACGGCCCCGAAGGTTGCCATTGTAGTACCCGAACCGGATGAGATGGTCAGCGGTGCATTCTCTGTGAATGCATCTGTAACTGATAACGAAGAAGATACATTTGTCTCCAATGTCAGTTTGAGCAATTCCACAGGCCAGGTGGACAATTATAACTATGTGAACCTGCCTCAAAGTACTCTGTCTGTCACCTTTGACAGCGAGCTATATGCAGACGGCCCATACAATGTCACCTGGAGAGTTTGTGAAGATGCTTCAAGTGAACGGTTCTGTATGGAGGATAATATCTCCATCGCCATAGATAATAATGAGCCAGCTATTGAATTCAATGATGAGACCACAGATGCTGACAATTTAAGCCAGAACTGGATCATCGGAAATATCACGGTACTTGATGCCTATCTGAACGCTTCAGCAATATATCTGTACAATTCCACTGCTCTTGTCAATTCAAGTATAGCAAATACCTCTATCCATGCTGTGAACTTCACAGTCCTGGACGATGGATATTATTACCTGAATGCAAGTGCATGGGACATGGCAGGTAACACCAATGAGACTGAGAACAGAACCATCCTGCTGGATACAAAGGAAGCGGACATTGAATTTAATTCAGATACCACTGCAGCTTTCAACCTGAGTCAGAGATTCATTTTCGCAAATATCACAGCAGAAGATGAATTTGGTTATGATAATCTGACCATCCGGCTGTATAATTCCAGTGGCCCGTTCAATTCCAGCAGTGCTGAAGGAACAGGTAATCACAGCCACAACTTCACGAACCTTGCAGATGGATTCTACTATCTTAATGCAACGATCATTGATCTGGCCGGAAATGAAAATGTGACTTCAACCAGGAACATTACACTGGACACAACCGATCCTTTCATTGACTTTAATGAGCAGACCACAGATGAGGGCAATTTCAGTCAGAACTGGATACTGGGTAATATCACGGTAAATGATACGAACCTGAATGCATCCGGGATCTACCTGTACAATTCCTCATCTCTTGTAGATTCCAATGTTTCATCCGGTCCCACTTATTTTGTGAACTTCACGGGCCTTGCAGATGGATATTATTATCTCAATTCAAGTGTGTGGGATATGGCCGGTAACACCAATGAGACTGAGAACAGGACCATTCTGCTGGATACTCAGGATCCGATAGCCGGTTTCAGCAATGATACGACAGATGATGGAAATATCAACCAGAACTGGATATTTGCCAATGTGAGCGTCAACGATACATTCGGATACAGTAGTGTGAACTTCACGCTGTACAATTCCACGGCCCTTGTATCCTCCCACAGTGGCAATGATAGCTGGAATTTCACGGGCCTTACAGATGGATGGTATTATCTCAATGTAACGGTTGAAGATATGGCCGGAAATACCAATGTCAGTGAGACGTTGAGGTATCTTGTAGATACTGCTGTTCCACTGATCGAGTTTAATGATGAGACAACGGATACAGGTAATTACAGCCTGGACTGGATCCTGGGTAATATCACTGTCAGCGATATGAACCTGAATGCTTCCGGTATCTATCTGTATAATTCCACGGCTCTGGTGAATTCCAGTATCTCGAATCTCACAACCTATGATGTGAATTTCACAGATCTGGACGATAGCTGGTATTATCTCAATGCAACAGTATGGGACCTTGGTGGAAATAACAATACGACACAAACCCGCCAGATCCTGATCGACAATGTAGCTGCAAACATTGACTTTAATTCCGATACCACAGCAGCAACAAATCTGGATCAGACCTGGATATTTGCAAACGTGACGGCCGTTGACCTGTTCGGATATCATAATCTGACCATTGAACTGTACAATGCAAGCGGTCTTATCAATTCCAGTACAGTTAATGGAACAGGTAATTATCTCTACAATTTCACAGACCTTCCGGAAGGTGTGTATCACCTTAATGCCACGGTAGTGGACCTGGCCGGGAATGTGAATACAAGTGCGACCCGCAATGTCACGCTGGATACCACCGATCCGGTTGTAGTGTTCAATGATGAAACTACCGATGAAGGTAATTTCAGTCAGAACTGGATCCTTGGGAACGTTACTTCCAGTGACCTTTACCTCAACGTTTCCTCCATCCAGCTGTTCAATTCCAGCGGGCCTGTGAATTCCAGTACTTCAAATGTCAGTACTCATGAAATGAACTTCACAGATCTTGCAGATGGTTATTACACCCTCAATGCCACGGCCCTGGACCTGTCCGGTAACAGCAATGAGACTGAGAACAGGACCATATTGCTCGATACTCAGGCACCGGTAGTTGATCTTAGTGCTGATACGACAGGTGATGGCAATATCAGCCAGAACTGGATCTTTGGCAATGTTACTGTGAACGATGCTTTTGGATACAGCAATGTGAACTTCACGCTGTACAATTCCACGGCCCTGGTTTCCAGCCATAGCGGTAATGACAGCTGGAATTTCACTGGTCTGACAGATGGTATATATTATCTTAACTGCACAGTGGAAGACCTGGCCGGGAACAGTAATGTCAGTGAAACACTGATGTACATCGTGGATACTGCTTATCCGCTGATAGAGTTCAATGATGAGACCACCGATGCAGGTAATTACAGTCTGGACTGGATCCTGGGTAATATCACTGTCAGTGATATGAACCTGAATGCTTCCGGTATCTATCTGTATAATTCCACGGGCCTTGTAAATTCCAGTATTTCAAATCTCACAACCCATGATATGAATTTCACATATCTGGATGATAGCTGGTATTATCTCAATGCCAGTGTATGGGATCTTGCAGGAAATATCAATGTGACTCAAACAAGGACGATACTTGTGGATACACAGGAAGCAGACATTGTCTTCAATTCTGATACAACGGCCGCTTCCAATCTGAGCCAGTCCCACATCTTTGCAAATGTGACTGCAACTGATGTGTTTGGTTATGACAACCTGACCATCAAATTGTATAACAACAGTGGCCTGATCAACTCCAGCAGTGCTGAAGGTACGGGAAGTCATGAGTTTAACTTCACGGACCTTGCAGACGGTGTCTATTACCTCAATTCCACAATAGTGGACCTTGCAGGCAATGAGAATGAAACGGCAACCAGAACCATCATTCTGGATACCACCACTCCGCTCATTGACTTTAATGATGAGACTACAGATACAGGTAATTTCAGCCAGAGCTGGATCCTGGGTAACATCACTGTTAGTGATACCTATCTGAATCGGTCCGGTATATATCTCTACAACAACAGCGGTCTGGTCAACTCCAGTGTATCTGCAAACACTCTCCATGTGATGAACTTCACGGGCCTCTCAGATGGTTACTACCAGCTAAATGCCAGTGTTTGGGACCTTGCAGGAAATAGCAATGTGACTGGAACAAGGACAATACTGCTGGATACACAGGAAGCTGACATTGTCTTCAATTCCGATACAACGGCCACTTCCAATCTGAGCCAGTCCCATATCTTTGCAAATGTAACTGCAACTGATGTGTTTGGTTATGACAATCTGACCATTCGGTTGTATAATACTGCAGGATTGCTTAATTCCAGCAGTGCTGAAGGTACGGGAAGTCATAACTTCAACTTCACGGGCCTTGCAGACGGTGTATATTATCTCAATTCCACGATAGTGGACCTTGCAGGCAATGAGAATGAAACGGCAACCAGGACCATCATTCTGGATACCACCACTCCACTCATTGACTTTAATGATGAGACTACTGATACAGGTAATTTCAGCCAGAGCTGGATCCTGGGTAATATCACAGTAAGTGATACCTACCTGAATGCTTCCGGTATCTATCTCTACAACAGCAGCGGTCTGGTCAATTCCAGTGTATCTGCAAACACTCTCCATGTGATGAACTTCACGGGCCTTGCAGATGGATATTATGATCTGAATGCTACTGTATGGGACCTTGCAGGAAATAGCAATGTGACTGAAACAAGGACAATACTGCTGGATACACAGAAAGCTGACATTGTCTTCAATTCAGACACAACGGCCGCATCCAATCTGAGCCAGTCCCATATCTTTGCAAATGTGACTGCAACTGATGTGTTTGGTTATGACAACCTAACCATCCGGCTGTACAATGCAAACGGATTGCTTAATTCCAGCAGTGCTGAAGGTACGGGAAGTCACAATTTCAACTTCACAGACCTTGCAGACGGTGTATATTATCTCAATTCCACAATAGTGGACCTTGCAGGCAATGAGAACGATACGGCAACCAGGACCATCATTCTGGATACAACCACTCCACTCATTGACTTTAATGATGAGACTACAGATACAGGTAATTTCAGCCAGAGCTGGATCCTGGGTAATATCACAGTAAGTGACACCTATCTGAATCAGTCCGGTATCTACCTCTACAACAGCAGCGGTCTGGTCAATTCCAGTGTATCTGCAAACACTCTCCATGTGATGAACTTCACGGGCCTCTCAGATGGTTACTACCAGCTCAATGCCAGTGTTTGGGACCTTGCAGGAAATAGCAATGTGACTGGAACAAGGACAATACTGCTGGATACACAGGAAGCTGACATTGTCTTCAATTCAGATACAACGGCCGCTTCCAATCTGAGCCAGTCCCATATCTTTGCAAATGTAACTGCAACTGATGTGTTTGGTTATGACAATCTGACCATTCGGTTGTATAATACTGCAGGATTGCTTAATTCCAGCAGTGCTGAAGGTACGGGAAGTCATAACTTCAACTTCACGGGCCTTGCAGACGGTGTATATTATCTCAATTCCACGATAGTGGACCTTGCAGGCAATGAGAATGAAACGGCAACCAGGACCATCATTCTGGATACCACCACTCCACTCATTGACTTTAATGATGAGACTACTGATACAGGTAATTTCAGCCAGAGCTGGATCCTGGGTAATATCACAGTAAGTGATACCTACCTGAATGCTTCCGGTATCTATCTCTACAACAGCAGCGGTCTGGTCAATTCCAGTGTATCTGCAAACACTCTCCATGTGATGAACTTCACGGGCCTTGCAGATGGATATTATGATCTGAATGCTACTGTATGGGACCTTGCAGGAAATAGCAATGTGACTGAAACAAGGACAATACTGCTGGATACACAGAAAGCTGACATTGTCTTCAATTCAGACACAACGGCCGCATCCAATCTGAGCCAGTCCCATATCTTTGCAAATGTGACTGCAACTGATGTGTTTGGTTATGACAACCTAACCATCCGGCTGTACAATGCAAACGGATTGCTTAATTCCAGCAGTGCTGAAGGTACGGGAAGTCACAATTTCAACTTCACAGACCTTGCAGACGGTGTATATTATCTCAATTCCACAATAGTGGACCTTGCAGGCAATGAGAACGATACGGCAACCAGGACCATCATTCTGGATACAACCACTCCACTCATTGACTTTAATGATGAGACTACAGATACAGGTAATTTCAGCCAGAGCTGGATCCTGGGTAATATCACAGTAAGTGACACCTATCTGAATCAGTCCGGTATCTACCTCTACAACAGCAGCGGTCTGGTCAATTCCAGTGTATCTGCAAACACTCTCCATGTGATGAACTTCACGGGCCTCTCAGATGGTTACTACCAGCTCAATGCCAGTGTTTGGGACCTTGCAGGAAATAGCAATGTGACTGGAACAAGGACAATACTGCTGGATACACAGGAAGCTGACATTGTCTTCAATTCAGATACAACGGCCGCTTCCAATCTGAGCCAGTCCCATATCTTTGCAAATGTAACTGCAACTGATGTGTTTGGTTATGACAATCTGACCATTCGGTTGTATAATACTGCAGGATTGCTTAATTCCAGCAGTGCTGAAGGTACGGGAAGTCATGACTTTAACTTCACAGGCCTTGCTGATGGAGTGTATTACCTTAATTCCACGATAGTGGACCTTGCAGGCAATGAGAACGAAACTGCAACCAGAACCATCATTCTGGATACCACCCTGCCTCTGATCGACTTTAACCTGATCTCAACTCCGGCAGGAAACTTCAGTCAGAACTGGATACTGGGTAATATCACAGTAAGTGACACCTACCTGAATCAGTCAGAAATCTATCTCTACAACAGCAGTGGTCTGGTGAATTCCAGCATATCTGCAAGCACCACTCATTCCCTGAACGTCACGGGCCTTGCAGATGGTTACTACCAGCTCAATGCCAGTGTTTGGGATCTTGCCGGAAATGTCAATGTGACTGAAACAAGAACAGTTCTCCTGGATACACAGGAAGCAGACATTGTCTTCAATTCCGATACAACGGCCGCTTCCAACCTGAGCCAGTCCCACATCTTTGCAAATGTTTCGGCAACTGATGTGTTTGGCTATGACAACCTGACCATCAAATTGTATAACAACAGTGGCCTGGTAAATTCCAGCAGTGCTGAAGGTACAGGTAACTACAGTTTCAATTTCACGGACCTTGCAGACGGTGTATATTATCTCAATTCCACGATAGTGGACCTTGCAGGCAATGAGAACGAAACGGCAACCAGGACCATCATTCTGGATACCACCCTGCCTCTGATCGACTTTAACCTGATCTCAACTCCGGCAGGAAACTTCAGCCAGTCCTGGATCATGGGTAATATAACAGTAAGTGACACCTACCTGAACCAGTCCGGAATTTACCTCTACAACAGTAGCGGCCCGGTCAACTCAAGTGTATCTGCAAGCACCACTCATTACCTGAATGTCACGGGCCTTGCAGATGGATATTACCAGCTCAATGCCAGTGTTTGGGACCTGGCAGGAAATATCAATTTCACTGAAACAAGAACGATTCTACTGGATACTGAACTGCCTCAGTTAGCTCTTGATCCGACCCTGCCTCCTGCCGGGAACTATTCAAAGGACTGGATCTTTGTCAATGTGAGCTTTAACGACACCTTCGGTATTGCAAACATTACTTATGAGCTCTACAACAGCAGTGGCCTGTGCAACTCCACATCAGGAAACCCACCGGTGAACTTCACGAACCTGTCTTCAGGTGTCTATTATGTGAACATCACCGTTGAGGACCTGACAGGAGCCACAACCACCATCACAACTCCGATCTATGGTATTGATGCCATTGACATGGAGATCACCAATGTGGTTGCTCAAACCCAGGACACATCGGCCCGGATCATCTGGAACACCAATGAAGTTGCCAATTCCACAGTCTATTATGGCCGGGACATGAACGTCACCTACAATGTTTCAAAGGCAGACTTTGAAATAAACCACAGCATCCGGCTAACTGGTCTGAAGGATGACACTCTGTATTACTACAAAGTGGTATGTGGTGATCCATTCGGTTTCAACAATTCCACTCAGATCCTAAACTTCACCACGGAGAGGACCATTGTGGATGATGGCAGGCCCTACTACTATCCACAGGATCCGGAACCTGAAGCTGGAGATGAAGGTGAAGGCCAGGACAATGATCCGAACACAGGATCAGTACCTGACCAGAAAGTTGAGGTCAACGTTGAAGGTGGCGAGGCCGGAGATACTGTCAATGTTGACATTACCGGTGGAGATGAAGACGATCAGGACGGTGCAGGTGATGATTCAATGGTCACAGGTATCGACATAGAGCTTGGCAGTGATGTCGAGGGCCTGGGAGTCAGCTATTCTCAGAGCAGTGCATCCTCTTAGGATAACCCTTCCGATGTCTCCATTGCAGTGGGCAGCGGGGCCCGGGTCTACGGTTATATTAACATCGATACCTCCACTCCCGGAAGTACGCAGAGTGCCCTGATCCACATCAGAGTACCGGTGAGCTGGTATGAAGAGAGCGGCCTTGACCCGACCACAACAGCAGTCACACACTGCGGGGATACCTCTACAGAATGGGAAACACTTGATGTGGTTGATTCTTCCAGTGACTCAGAGTATTATTACTTCACCGTCAGGACCCCGGGATTCTCGGAATTCTCTGTGGCGGCCCTTCCATATGCGCAAGCAGAAGTGATTGAAGAAGATGCAGATGCAGATGAAACAGGAACAGATGGAGCAGCTGAGGAGTCTGAAGATGAAGGTTCGTCCGGATTCCTATGGCTCATCCCGGTGGTCACAGTGATACTGGGCTTGCTGGTCTTTGTGATCTGGAAAGGAAAGAGAGAAGAATGAAGTAAGGCCCCTGTCCTTACTTTTCTTTTTTTCAGTATTTTTGCAGCTTTTATTTTTGTGGCAGTCTTCTTTTAAACTAATGTCGGATGGTTATGATCTTTTTGCAATTCGTGTAACGCCGTTACTCTTTGTTGTTAATCCCATTAAATATAAATGCAAGATATAACAGATTATAAACATAATAATGATGATTTTTGTGTACTTGTTTTAATAGATCATATCAAGAGGAACTCCCATGAAGAACCCCCGGACATCCCTGAAAGCCCTTACATATTTTTTATTGTCATCTGTTATAGTCACACTTCTGATCACTTCCGCAGGTGCGGCCACGTTTGCAGGCGGAAGTGGTTCTTCAAACGATCCATATCAGATATCAACAGTCGGACAGCTTCAGAATATGAGTACTGACATGCGGGCTTATTATATACTGATCAATGACATCGATGCCAGTGAAACCGTCACATGGAACTCAGGTTCAGGTTTTGATCCGATCGGGAATATGTCAGATTCTTTTTCTGGTACACTAAATGGACAGGGCTACAATATCACCGATCTGTACATTAGCAGGCCAGCTGAGGATTATGTGGGACTATTTGGTTCATCATCACGTACTATTAAAAACCTGGGGATGCAGAATATAAATATTACCGGTCATAATTATGTGGGAGGCCTGACCGGGTCAAATCGTGGTGATATAACTCAATGTTATACCACGGGTAACGTGAACGGTTATTTGTATGCAGGAGGTCTGGCGGGGTCGAATTATCCGGATTCGATTAGCTTTTGTAATTCTTTGGCAACTGTGACAGGTTACAGGAACTGTGGTGGTCTGGTGGGAGCAAATCGTGGTACTATCCTTGGATCTTCCTCTACAGGTAATGTAAGCGGTTCTTCTTCCATTGGGGGCCTGGTAGGGGATAATTATGAAAATTTGATCATTCAATGTTATTCCACAGGCAATGTGAATGGTTCTTCATACATAGGAGGTCTTGTGGGATTTGACACCAAAGGTAATATCACTCAAAGTAATTCCACAGGTAATGTGACAGGTAATAATGCAGGCGGCCTTTTGGGAATGAATTGTGGTAATACTATAATCTCTCAATGTTATTCCACAGGTAGTGTTACCGGTCCCACTGTAGGAGGTCTGGTTGGTTACATACAAAGCGGTACTATCACTGAATGTTATTCCACAGGTAGTGTGAATGGTTCTTCATACTCAGGCGGTCTTGTGGGACATAATTATCAGTCTTCTATCACCCGGTGTTACTCAGCAGGTAATGTTATCGGTTCCTACTCTCCAAGTACGGGAGGTCTGGTGGGAGCTAATAGTGGTGGTAGTACTTCCGGTAGTTACTGGGATACCCAGACCTCTGGACAATCAACCAGTGCAGGTGGAGAGGGCAGGACCACTTCACAAATGAAATTACAGTCAACATATCAAAACTGGGACTTTAGCACCAGATGGGGTTTTTGCGATGAAGCGTTTGGCTCTTAGAATGACGGGTATCTATACCTGTTAACCAATCCCGCTGAAGCTGAACTAATTTTTGCAGGTGGAGACGGTACATCAGGCAATCCTTTCCAGATCTCCACGGCAGACCAGCTTCAGAATATGAACATGTACCTCTCATCCGATTACGTACTGATCAATGATATCGATGCTAGTGACACCAGTTCCTGGAACAATGGGGCCGGTTTTGAGCCGGTAGGAGATAGTGTTAATAAGTTCACCGGTTCGCTTGATGGCCAGGGCTATGAGATCACCGATCTATACATTAACCGTCCTGTTTCAGGTGGTGGACTTTTTGGGAATGTGGGTTCAGCTGGTATAATTGAAGATGTTGGATTGATAGACCTAAGCATCACATTTGGTTCTGATGATGTGGGTGGAATTGCCGGATACAATGAAGGGCAGATCAACCAATGTTATATAAGCGGTGATGTGGAAGGTGGCTTTAATACAGGTGGTCTTGTTGGTAATAATGTCGACGGGACAGTAAACCGATGTATTGCAACCGGCAATGTGACCGGTGGTTTGGGTGTAGGTGGTCTTGTTGGTAGAAATGAAGGGAAGTTAAATCAATGTTATGCAAATTCCATTGTAACAGGCAGTGGTAATGTTGCAGGAGGTCTTGCCGGATATAACTTTGCTAATCTTACCCAATGCTATGCAACCGGTAATGTGACAGGTAATTCTCATGTAGGTGGCCTTGTTGGTTATAATTATGAATTCATTCTCCAATGTTATGCAACCGGTAATGTGACAGGTGATTCTCATGTAGGTGGCCTTGCCGGTAGTAACATTGATACTGTCAGTCTGTCTTACTGGGATACTGAAACCACCGGATTAACCATAAGTGCTGGTTCGAATCCTTCTTATGGGAAAACCACTGCCGAGATGAAACGACAATCAACCTATGTGGATTGGGACTTTAACGATGTATGGAACATTTGCAATGATGTAACCGCTTCTTAGAATGATGGGTACCCATACCTTTTGCTCATTTCTCCTGAGACTACGATACATGAAGTCACCTCGATATATGCAACAGCTCTTAATGTCAGTGATTTTACTTTTGCAAGTTCAACCTATATTGAAGGTATAAATGCAGAGTTCAACACTTCTCTGCCGGATATTAACCTTGCCTTGCTTAGTACCATGAACGTGGTAAAACAGACCGGGGCCCGGGAGAATGAAGTATGGGTGAAGGTGCTTGTGGATGGTAGTATCATACTGGAAGAGGAATTGTTATCCCTTAATCAAACAGGTTCCAGGATAGATGAAATGACAACCTGTACAAGGCCAATAAGTTTCAACATTGCATCAAGCGGGGCTCATAATATCACCTATGAGTTCAAAAGAACGGGAAACGGTGCTGTTGAAGTTAATGATATTGACATAAGCCTGATCAAATTTTCCACCGTGGACGGATATAAGATAAGGGATCAGATCACGGCTGTGGATTATACGCACTCTTCTAATTTATTTGCAGATGTGTTCAACTGGTCGGTAAATACTCCGGTTGAGTCCGGAACATTCATTATCGGTAAGTTCACACTGGAATCAATTGCAGAATCCACTTTGCAGTATTATTATAAGAATCCGGGATCAGGCACTGATTCTTTTACCTGGAGACAGTATTTAAGTGATAGCAGTGATACGGATTTTGTCTCAGGTTTCTTTGCGGATCTTGATAAAGAGAATAATGTGAATTATAGCATATTTTCAAAGAGCAGTTTGATCAGTACGAATGTTACCGGTCATATACTGGACTTTGATCTTGCAAATGCAAATGCAACCGGAGTGAACGGTTTTACGGTTTCTAACGAGTCCACCAACATCGATTCAAAGATATTTCTTTCTGAAGGGACCCATCTGCTGGCAAGTGAGAATGTTGCTATCTACAATGGTACCGGATATTTCCTGGCAATGACCGCCTCCTTCAGGTCAGCTTCAGGAGCTCAGTCACCTGTTTTCTTCATCAATTGTACGCAGGTTCCAGAATTTGTTTCAAAGAAAGAGAAATATCTGTCAGCATATTCTGATATTGGTGGTGCTTATATCTATGATGTCATAGACGGTCTGAAGATGAATGAGTCCTACGATTTTAATCTGTGGGTCACGGTTGAATCCGGGGAATACCTTATGTTGTTCGATGAAGCACTGGCCGGTTTTGAAACTACCGGATTTGATATAACTTCCTTCAATACTGCTCCCAGGGTTGCCATTGTCGGACCTGAACCGGATGATATGTTAAGCGGTGTTTTCTCAGTGAATGCATCGGTGAGCGATAATGATGGTGATACTTTTGTATCCAGTGTAAATCTAAGCAATTCCACAGGACCTGTAAAAACCTATCCGGACCTTTCACAAAACGAGTTGTATGTTACTTTCAACAGCAGTTTGTATGCAGATGGGCCCTACAACATCACCTGGAAAGCATGTGAAAATGCTTCTGGTGAATTGTACTGTGTGGAAGACATGATAGCAATAGCGATCGACAATAATGAACCATCCATCGACTTTAATGATGTGACTACGGATACAGGTAATTACAGTCAGAACTGGATTCTGGGTAATATCACGGTCATTGATGCATACCTGAATGCTTCAGGTATCTACCTCTATAATTCTACAGTTCTTGTTAATTCAAGTATATCCGGCAATACCATCCATACTGTGAATTTCACAGACCTTAATGATGGATATTACTATCTTAATGCAAGTGCGTGGGACCTGGCCGGTAACACCAATGAGACCGAAAACAGGAGCATATTGCTGGATACACAGGAAGCAGATATTGAATTTAATCCTGATTCAACTGTGGCTGGAAATGTAAGTCAGAGTCACATCTTTGCCAATGTGACAGCAACTGACAGGTTCGGATATGATAACCTGAGCATCTGGCTTTACAATGTAACGGCCCTGATAAATTCCAGTTATGTTGAAGGATCAGGACTGTTGCAGCATAATTTCACACCTCTTCCGGATGGAGTATATTATCTCAATTCCACGGTAATTGATCTGGTCGGGAATGTGAATGCGACCCCGACCAGGAAGATCACACTGGACACGGTCAATCCTGGTATTGATTTTAATAGTGAGACCACAGATGCAGGAAACTATGTTCTTGATTGGATCCTTGCTAATATCACGGTAAGTGATACGAATCTGAATGCTTCGGGTATTTATCTCTATAATTCTACATCTCTTGTCAATTCAAGTATTTCCGGTAGTACCACTCATTATGTGAACTTCACATCTCTTCCGGATGACCGATACTATCTGAATGCGACAGTATGGGATCTGGCAGGTAATACCAATGAAACTGAGAACAGGACTATCCTGCTGGATACTCAGGCCCCTATCGTTAATTTCAGTGCTGATACGACGAAGGCTGGTGGCATTAAGCAGGACTGGATATTTGCAAATGTCACTGTGATCGATGCATTTGGATATAGTAATGTTACTCTCTATCTGTATAATTCCACTTCTCTTTTGTCTTCACATAGTGGAAATGCCAGCTACACTTTCACGAATCTTTCTGATGGAATGTATTATCTCAATTCCACTGTGGTGGATCTTTCAGGCAATACCAATGTAAGCGGGACATTACAATATCTTGTGGATACCGCAGTCCCGATGATCGAGTTTAATGATGAGACTACAGATGAAGGTAATTACAGTCTTGACTGGATCGTTGGTAATATTACGGTAAGTGATGTGAACCTGGATGCTTCCGGAATTTATCTGTATAATACTTCCACTATGATCAATTCCAGTATTTCCGGTAATACCACTCATGATATGAATTTCACAGATCTTGAAGATGGCCGATATTCTATTTATGCAAGTGTATGGGACCTTGCAGGTAATAGCAACAGAACCAGGACCCGGGAGATACTGATCGATAATGTGGCTCCGGATATTGACTATAACCAGGATTCAACCGCTGCGACCAATCTGGATCAGACCTGGATCTTTGCAAATATGACTGCATCTGATCGTTTTGGTTATTATAACCTTACCATAGACCTCTATAATGTAAGTGGCCTTCTCAATTCCAGTACCGCCAGGGGTACAGATAACTACAGCTATAATTTCACAGGCCTGGCTGATGGTGTGTATCATCTTAATGCCACAGTGGTGGATCTTGCAGGGAATACGAATACAAGTATAACCCGGGAAATAATTCTGGATACTGTCGATCCGGTTGTTGTTTTCAATGATGGGTCCAGTGATGCAGGCAATTACAGCCGCAACTGGATACTGGGTAATGTCACAGCAAGCGATCTGTATCTTAATGTCTCCACTATCCAGCTGTTCAACTCAGGCGGCCCGGTCAATTCCAGTACTTCGAATGTCAGTACCCATGCTGTGAATTTCACCGGTTTGATCGATGATTACTATATACTTAATGCCACAGTCATGGACCTGTCCGGAAACAGCAATGAAACTGAGAACAGGATCATATTGCTGGATACTCAAAGGCCGATTGTTGATTTCAGTGCAGATACAACGGATGATGGTGACCTATCTTTGAACTGGATATTTGCCAATGTCACTGTAACAGATACTTTCGGATATAGTAATGTGACCTTTTCCCTGTACAACTCATCGTCCCTTGTATCAAGACATAGTGGTAGTGATAGCTATAATTTCACAAACCTTTCTGATGGAGCTTACCATCTCAATTCTACTGTGGTGGATCTGGCCGGTAACAGTAATGTCAGTGAAACCCTTCATTTCCTTGTGGATACTGCAAAGCCTTTGATCGACTTTAATGGTGATACTACACAAGCAGATAATTACAGTCTTGATTGGATACTGGGTAATGTCACAGTAAGTGATGCAAATCTGAATGCTTCCGGTATCTATCTGTATAACTCCACGGCCCTTGTAAATTCAAGTATTTCAAATCTTACAACCCATTATGTGAATTTCACATATCTGGATGATAGCTGGTACTATCTCAATGCCAGTGTGTGGGACCTTGCCGGCAATGAGAACAGTACTGAAACCAGGACCATATTGCTGGATACACAGGAATCTGATATTGAGTTTAGTTCCGATACCACTGCAGCATCTAATTTGAGTCAGACCTACATCTTTGCCAATGTTACCTGTGAGGATGTTTTCGGTTATGACAATCTGACCATCTGGTTGTATAATTCTGCAGGATTGCTTAATTCCAGCAGTGCTGAAGGTACTGGTGATCACATTTTCAACTTCACAGGCCTTTCTGATGGTGTGTATTATCTTAATTCCACAGTAGTGGACCTTGCAGGTAATGTGAATGAGACCTCAACCCGGACCATTACATTGGATACCACCACTCCACTCATTGACTTTAACGATGAGACAACTGCTACCGGCAATTTCAGTCAGAACTGGACCCTTGGCAATATCACTGTGAGTGATACCTATCTTAATGCTTCCAGCATAAGGTTGTTTAACAGCAGTGGCCCTGTCAATTCCAGCATGTCTTCCAGCACCAACCATGTAATGAACTTCACGGGTCTTGCGGATGGTTATTACCAGCTCAATGCCAGTGTCTGGGACCTTGCCGGTAATGAGAACAGTACTGAAACCAGGACTATATTGCTGGATACACAGGAATCTGACATTGCTTTTAGTTCCGATACCACTGCAGCATCTAATTTGAGTCAGACCTACATCTTTGCCAATGTTACCTGTGAGGATGTTTTCGGTTATGACAATCTGACCATCTGGTTGTATAATTCTGCAGGATTGCTCAATTCCAGCAGTTATGAAGGTACTGGTGATCACATTTTCAACTTCACTGGCCTTTCTGATGGAGTGTATTATCTTAATTCCACGATCATTGATCTTGCAGGTAATGAGAACGAAACTGCAACCAGAACGATCATTCTGGATACCACCACTCCACTCATTGACTTTAACGACGAGACAACTGCTACCGGCAATTTCAGTCAGAACTGGACCCTTGGCAATATCACTGTGAGTGATACCTATCTTAATGCTTCCAGCATAAGGTTGTTTAACAGCAGTGGCCCTGTCAATTCCAGCATGTCTTCCAGCACCAACCATGTAATGAACTTCACGGGTCTTGCGGATGGTTATTACCAGCTCAATGCCAGTGTCTGGGACCTTGCCGGCAATGAGAACAGTACTGAAACCAGGACCATATTGCTGGATACACAGGAATCTGATATTGAGTTTAGTTCCGATACCACTGCAGCATCTAATTTGAGTCAGACCTACATCTTTGCCAATGTTACCTGTGAGGATGTTTTTGGATATGACAATCTTACGATCTGGTTGTATAATTCTGCAGGATTGCTCAATTCCAGCAGTGCTGAAGGTACTGGTGATCACATTTTCAACTTCACAGGCCTTGCTGATGGTGTGTATTATCTTAATTCCACGATCATTGATCTTGCAGGTAATGTTAATGAAACTGCAACCAGAACGATCATTCTGGATACCACCACTCCACTCATTGACTTTAACGACGAGACAACTGCTACCGGCAATTTCAGTCAGAACTGGACCCTTGGCAATATCACTGTGAGTGATGCCTATCTTAATGCTTCCAGCATAAGGTTGTTTAACAGCAGTGGCCCTGTCAATTCCAGCATGTCTTCCAGCACCGACCATGTAATGAACTTCACGGGTCTTGCGGATGGTTATTACCAGCTCAATGCCAGTGTCTGGGACCTTGCCGGTAATGAGAACAGTACTGAAACCAGGACCATATTGCTGGATACACAGGAATCTGACATTGCTTTTAGTTCCGATACCACTGCAGCATCTAATTTGAGTCAGACCTACATCTTTGCCAATGTTACCTGTGAGGATGTTTTTGGATATGACAATCTGACGATCTGGTTGTATAATTCTGCAGGATTGCTTAATTCCAGCAGTGCTGAAGGTACTGATGATCACATTTTCAACTTCACTGGCCTTGCTGATGGAGTGTATTATCTTAATTCCACGATCATTGATCTTGCAGGTAATGAGAACGAAACGGCAACCAGAATTATTATACTGGATACCACCACTCCACTCATTGACTTTAACGACGAGACAACTGCTACCGGCAATTTCAGTCAGAACTGGACCCTTGGCAATATCACTGTGAGTGATACCTATCTTAATGCTTCCAGCATAAGGTTGTTTAACAGCAATGGCCCTGTCAATTCCAGTATGTCTTCCAGCACCGACCATGTAATGAACTTCACGGGTCTTGCGGATGGTTATTACCAGCTCAATGCCAGTGTCTGGGACCTTGCCGGTAATGAGAACAGTACTGAAACCAGGACCATATTGCTGGATACACAGGAATCTGACATTGCTTTTAGTTCCGATACCACTGCAGCATCTAATTTGAGTCAGACCTACATCTTTGCCAATGTTACCTGTGAGGATGTTTTCGGTTATGACAATCTGACCATCTGGTTGTATAATTCTGCAGGATTGCTTAATTCCAGCAGTGCTGAAGGTACTGGTGATCACATTTTCAACTTCACAGGCCTTGCTGATGGAGTTTATTATCTTAATTCCACGATCATTGATCTTGCAGGTAATGAGAACGAAACTGCAACCAGAACGATCATTCTGGATACCACCACTCCACTCATTGACTTTAACGACGAGACAACTGCTACCGGCAATTTCAGTCAGAACTGGACCCTTGGCAATATCACTGTGAGTGATACCTATCTTAATGCTTCCAGCATAAGGTTGTTTAACAGCAGCGGCCCTGTCAATTCCAGTATGTCTTCCAGCACCGACCATGTAATGAACTTCACGGGTCTTGCGGATGGTTATTACCAGCTCAATGCCAGTGTCTGGGACCTTGCCGGTAATGAGAACAGTACTGAAACCAGGACTATATTGCTGGATACACAGGAATCTGACATTGAGTTTAGTTCCGATACCACTGCAGCATCTAATTTGAGTCAGACCTACATCTTTGCCAATGTTACCTGTGAGGATGTTTTCGGTTATGACAATCTGACCATCTGGTTGTATAATTCTGCAGGATTGCTCAATTCCAGCAGTGATGAAGGTACTGGTGATCACATTTTCAACTTCACTGGCCTTTCTGATGGAGTGTATTATCTTAATTCCACGATCATTGATCTTGCAGGTAATGTTAATGAAACTGCAACCAGAACGATCATTCTGGATACCACCACTCCACTCATTGACTTTAACGATGAGACAACTGTTACCGGCAATTTCAGTCAGTCCTGGATCCTTGGTAACATCACTGTGAGTGATACCTATCTTAATGCTTCCAGCATAAGGTTGTTTAACAGCAGCGGCCCTGTCAATTCCAGTATGTCTTCCAGCACCGACCATGTAATGAACTTCACGGGCCTTTCTGATGGTTATTACCAGCTCAATGCCAGTGTATGGGATTTTGCAGGTAATGAGAATGAAACACAGACAAATAACATTCTTCTTGATACCGGAGTTCCCCTTGTCAGTTTTAATACGTCCATGCCCGCAGAGGCTAATTATTCCAGGGACTGGTTACTTACCAGCATCAATATTTCGGATACCTTTGGAATTGCAAACATAACCTTTGACCTCTACAACCGCAGTGTGTTTGGCAATAATACCAGTCTGTACAACACTTCCGTCATCTCTAATCCGCCTTCTGGCCAGGCTCATGTGAACTTCACATCCCTGCCATCAGGAATGTACACGGTAAATGTCACTATTGTGGACTTTGCAGGTAACGCCAACAATACCACCAGCCTGACCTATGGTATTGATGCTGTTGACATGAAGCTTGACAATGTAAGGGCACAGACTCAGGACATCTCGGCCCTTATTGTCTGGAACACCAACGAGGTCACCAATTCCACCGTATATTACGGTCTGGATGAAAATGTAACTTTAAATGTTTCAAAGGCCGATTTTGAATTAAATCACAGCATCCGGCTTACAGGCCTTGATGACGATACCCTGTACTACTACAAAGTGGTCTGCTGTGATCCATTCGGCTTCAACAATTCCACACAGGTGCTGAATTTCACTACTGAGAAGACCTATGTGGATGATGGCCGACCTTACTATTATCCGGAAGAGCCCGAAGAAGAACCTGAAGGAGAGGATCAGAAAACCGGCCCTGTAAAACCACGTACCGTTATCGTCAATGCCGGGGATGGTGAAGAGGGAGACACTCTTGATGTTGATCTCACAGAAGATGATTCAGCAGGTGAGTCCATGGTAACCGGGATCAGCATTGAACTTGGTATGGATGTTGGTGAACTGGATG
Source organism: Methanosarcinaceae archaeon (assembly GCA_963676195.2). GTDB lineage: Archaea > Halobacteriota > Methanosarcinia > Methanosarcinales > Methanosarcinaceae > CAXXJW01. The sequence goes on from CAXXJW010000001.1 coordinate 358,472, forward strand.
TCACCTGTTCCCAGAGTCCCGACTCCTCACAGGATTATCCGATGGACATATCTCTTGCTGTGGGCAGCGGGGCCAATATCTATGGTTATGTGAATCTTGACACCTCCAGTCCGGGAAGTGTGGATGGGGCCACGATACAGTTCCGTATCCCTGCAGCCTGGTATGAGGATAACGGCCTGGACCCATCCTCCACTGCAATAACTCATTTTGCAGATGGTTCTCCTCAGATTGATGTACTTGAAGTGACCGATTCTTCCAGTGATGGAGAGTATTATTACTTCACTGTCACAACCCCGGGATTCTCGGAATTCGCACTGGCGGCCTTCCCGGTTGAAGAGGACGTAGAGGAGGAAATGGTAGAGATATTGGATGAGGGCCTGACAGATGAACCAATGCCTGAACCGGAAGATGAAGGTTCATCCGGATTCCTGTGGATGGTTCCTGTGGTCGCGGTGATACTGGGCCTGGTGGTCTTTGTGATCTGGAAGAAACAGGATAAGTAATAAGGTAAGGGCCCTGCCCTTACTTTTATTTTTTTAAGGATTTCTCTGCAGACTGTCTTTTATATGCTCTTGTCTTTTTTTCATCTCTGTGCTGAAAGTATTCCAACAAAACCCGGGACACTTTATTCCTGCAGGCCTAATCCCGGATGTTCTTATTCAAACCATGGCAGATCATTAGAGATCCGGCCGGGTCCCATGTTTTTGAAAAATAGATCATATCATATCATATCATATCATATCACATCATCTCTAAAATTTCATTCCATATCTATAAATAAGATGGGTTGTTAAAATAATTTCACAATTATAATGATGAGATGGTATCTACAAAATAAATCTATAATACAGGTGGCTCCATGAATAACCCTTTAACAAACGGACAAATAACAAAACATATGTTACTGTTAATTCTTATGATAGCGTTGTTATCCACTTCTGCAGGTGCGTCAGCATTTGCAGGTGGTGACGGTTCTGCAGGAAATCCCTATCAGATCTCTACTGTTGAACAACTTCAGCTGATGAATTCCGATCTTAACGCTCACTATATACAGGTAAATGATATAGACGCCAGTGGCACAAGATCATGGAACGATGGCGCAGGTTTTGAACCGATTGGAAATGATTCATACGCATTTTTCGGTTCATTCAATGGTCAGGGGTACAACATCACTGGATTATATATTTATAGGCCATCCCAGGACTATGTAGGGCTTTTTGGTTATACAACCCAAATGACTAATTTTGAGAATATTAGTTTAATAGATAACAATGTGACCGGTGGTCAGTATAATGTAGGTAGTCTGGGTGGGTGTATTTCTGGTTCTGTTACTCAATGTTATGCTACTGGAAATGTGACTGGCGGATCGAGTGTAGGCGGTCTGATTGGAAAATATTTTGCTAGCACTCTATCTCATTGTTACGCTACTGGATATGTAAAAGGCATTAATTATAGTGTAGGCGGTCTTGTTGGATATAATGAAGCAGGTTGTTTAAATTATAGTCACGCTACCGGAAATGTGGTTGGTTTTCATAATGTTGCTGGCCTGGTCGGAGTTCATCAGACTGGTAAGTTAAATTATTGTTACGCTACCGGAGATGTGACTGGCGTTGATACTAGTATAGAGACTGGTAATGATAGTATAGGCGGTCTTGTTGGGTACAGTGGTGGGAGTAGTAGTTTAAATTGCTGTTACGCCACCGGAAATGTGACTGGTGATCATAGTATAGGCGGTCTTGTCGGAAGCAGTTCTAAAGCTAATTTTACTCATTGTTACTCCATCGGAGATGTGACTGGTGATCATAGTATAGGCGGTCTTGTCGGAATGGATTCTGGTAGTTCAGCACATCAATGTTACTGGGACATCAATACTTCTGGTATGACAACAAGTTTCTTTGGAGAAGGCAAGACTTCTGAAGAGATGAAGATCGAGTCAACATTTGTCGGCTGGGACTTTAATAACGTGTGGAACTTCTGTGATGAAACGACCTGTTCATAGAATGACGGTTATCCATACCTTTTGGACAATTCCGCAGACCCTGACTTTTTATTCGCAGGTGGAGAAGGTACTTCCGACAACCCGTTCAGGATAGCAACAGTCGAGCAGCTTCAGAACATGGAAATAAACCTATCGGCCTATTATGTACTGGTAAACGATATTGATGCCAGTGAGACTCGTTCCTGGAGTGGGGGTGCAGGGTTTGAGCCAGTCGGAAATAATTCAAATAAATTTACAGGTTCACTGGATGGTCAGGGGTACAACATCACTGGATTATATATTTATAGGCCATCCCAGAACTATGTAGGGCTTTTTGGTCATACAACTCAAATGACTAATTTTGAGAATATTAGTTTAATAGATAACAATGTGACTGGCGGATCGAGTGTAGGCGGCCTGATTGGATATAATTTTCAGGGCACTTTAACTCAATGTTACGCCACCGGCAATGTGACTGGCAGTGGTAATGTAGGCGGCCTGGTTGGATATAATTTAAAGGGCACTATAACTCAATGTTACGCCACCAGCAATGTGACTGGTAGTAATAATGTAGGCGGCCTGGTTGGATATAATAATGGCAATTTAACTCAATGTTACGCCACCGGCAATGTGACTGGTAATAATGATGTAGGCGGCCTGATTGGATATAGTTTTCAGGGCACTTTAACTCAATGTTACGCCACCGGCAATGTGACTGGCAGTGATACTGTAGGCGGCCTGGTTGGAGATAATTATGACACTTTAACTCAATGTTACGCCACCGGCAATGTGACTGGCAGTGATACTGTAGGCGGCCTGGTTGCATATAATTATCGGGGCACTTTAACTCAATGTTACGCCACCGGCAATGTGACTGGTAGTAATAATGTAGGCGGCCTGGCTGGATATAATAATGGCAATTTAACTCAATGTTATTGGGACAAGGAAACAACCGGGCAAACTACAAGTGATGGTTCAGATCCTTCCTATGGGAAAGAAACTGGTGATATGAAGACAGAGTCAACATATGTTGGCTGGGACTTCACCGGTGGGTGGGCCTTCTGTGATGAAGCAACAGCTTCTTAGAATGACGGGTACCCATACCTCCTGAACAATCCCGCAGAAACTAAAGTTTTATTCGAAGGCGGGGAAGGTACTTCCGACAACCCCTTGAGGATAGCAACAGTCGAGCAGCTTCAGAACATGGAGCTGAACCTGTCGGCCCATTATGTACTGGTCAGGGATATCAATGCCAGCAGTACAAGTTCATGGGACGGTAATGCGGGGTTTGACCCGATCGGGAGTGGTTCAAATAAATTTACAGGTTCACTTGATGGTCAGGGATACAAGATCACCGGATTATACATTAACAGATCATCTGAAATTTATGTTGGGCTTTTTGGATATGTAAGCTCATCATTCAGAATTGAGAATATTAGTATAATAAATTGCAATGTGGCCGGTAATGAAGATGTAGGCGGCCTGGTTGGATATAATGGTGGCAATCTAACTCAATGTTATGCCACCGGAAATGTGAATGGTAGTTATAATGTAGGCATCCTGGTTGGATTTGATATTGGTGGCAATATTACTCAATGTTACGCCACCGGCAATGTGACTGGCAGTAGTAGTGTAGGCGGCCTGGTTGGATATAATAATAAGGGCGCTATTACTCAATGTTACGCCACCGGCAATGTGACTGGTAGTAGTAATAGTGTAGGCGGCCTGGTTGGATATAATTTTAAGGGCACTATTACTCAATGTTACGCCACCGGCATTGTGAATTGTAGTGGTGATTATTATGTAGGCGGCCTGGTTGGATATAATTATCAGGGCACTATTACTCAATGTTACGCCACCGGCAATGTGACTGGTAGTAGTAATAGTGTAGGCGGCCTGGTTGGATATAATTATCAGGGCACTATTACTCAATGTTACGCCACCGGCAAGGTAAATGGTACTAATGATGTAGGCGGCCTGGTTGGATATGATGAGGATGGTACTATAACTAAATGTTATTGGGACAAGGAAACAACCAGGCAAACTTCAAGTGCAGGTTCACATCCTTCCTATGGGAAAGAAACTGGTGAGATGAAGACAGAGTCAACATTTGTCGACTGGGACTTTGATAATGTGTGGGCCTTCTGTGATGAAGCAACAGCTTCTTAGAATGACGGGTACCCATACCTGATCAGTAATCCACCTGAAGTAACGGTACATGAGATCACTTCGATCTATGCTGTCCCTCTCAATGCCAGTGATTTTACTTTCTCAAGTTCAAGATATGTTGAAGGGATCAATGTTGAGTTTGATACCACCACTGAAAATATCGACCTTACTCTCCTTAGCACCATGAATGTGGTCAAACAGACAGGGGCCCGGGATAATGAGGTCTGGGTGAAGGTTCTTGTTGATGGCAGTCCTGTACTTGAAGAGAAATTGAGGTCCCTTAATAAGGATGGTTCCAATATAGATGAAGGTGCAACCGGTACAAAACCGGTCAGCTTTAACATCGCTTCCGCAGGGACTCATAATATCACCTATGAGTTTAACAGGACAGGCAATGGTGCTGTTGAAGTTAATGACATTGATATGAGCCTTATCAAATTCACCACTACAGATGGTAATAAGATAAGGGACCAGATCACAGCTGTTGATTATACCCATTCTGCTAACACGTTCACCGATGCATTCAACTGGTCGGTGAATACTCCTGTAGAATCCGGCACATTCATCATCGGAAAGTTCACTTTGCAGTCAATAGCACAGTCCACCCTGCAGTATTATTACAACGAACTGGACTCAAATGATAACTCAACGTCCTGGGCCCGTTACATAAGTGATAATGCTGATGTGGGTTCTGTCTGCGGGTTCTATGTGGACCAGGATAAAGAGACAGGTGTGAACTACAGCATCCTCTCAAAGACCAGTGATGCCAGTACAACTGTTACCGGTCAGATCCTGGACTTTGATCTTGCAGATGCCAATGCAACCGATGTGCCTGATTTTACAGTTTCCAATGAGTCAACCAATGTATCTTCGAACATTCAGCTATCTGCAGGCACCCATCTGCTGGCAAGTCAGAACGTTACGGTCTATGATGGTAACGGGTATTTCCTGGCAATGACCGCTTCATTCCAGTCAGCTTCAGGGGCCCAGACTCCAACACTGTTCATTGATTGTGACGAAAATGTGGATTGTTATTCTAAAAAAGAAAGATATCTGTCATCAGATTCTGATATCGGCAATGCTTACATATACTATGTCACAGACGACCTTACTGCAAACAATTCCTATAACTTCAACCTCTGGGTAACTGTAGAAACAGGGGAGACCCTGATAATGCTGGACGAAGCTCTGGCAGGATTTGAAACTACAGGATTTGATATCAGTAGTGTCAATACGGCCCCGAAGGTTGCCATTGTAGTACCCGAACCGGATGAGATGGTCAGCGGTGCATTCTCTGTGAATGCATCTGTAACTGATAATGAAGAAGATACATTTGTCTCCAATGTCAGTTTGAGCAATTCCACAGGCCAGGTGGATAATTATAACTATGTGAACCTGCCTCAAAGTACTCTGTCTGTCACCTTTGACAGCGAGCTATATGCAGACGGCCCATACAATGTTACCTGGAGGGTTTGTGAAGATGCTTCAAGCGAAAGGCTCTGTATGGAGGATAATATCTCCATCGCCATAGATAATAATGAGCCTGCAATTGATTTCAATGATGAGACCACAGATGCTGACAACTTAAGCCAGAACTGGATCATCGGAAATATCACAGTACTTGATGCCTATCTGAACGCTTCAGCAATATATCTGTACAATTCCACTGCTCTTGTCAATTCAAGTATGGCAAATACCTCTATCCATGCTGTGAACTTCACAGATCTGGATGATGGATATTACTATCTCAATGCAAGTGCATGGGACCTGGCAGGTAACACCAATGATACTGAGAACAGGACCATACTGCTGGATACAGAGGAAGCGGACATTGAATTTAATTCAGACACCACTGCAGCTTCCAACCTGAGCCAGTCCAACATATTCGCAAATGTAACTGCTGAAGATGAATTCGGTTATGATAATCTGACCATCCGGCTGTATAATGTAAGCGGCCTGGTCAATTCAGACAGTGCTGAAGCAACCGGTAACCACAGCCACAACTTCACGAACCTTGCAGATGGATATTATTATCTCAATGCAACGATCATTGATCTGGCCGGAAATGAGAATGTGACTTCGACAAGGAATATTACACTGGACACAACCGATCCTTTCATTGACTTTAATGAGCAGACCACAGATGAGGGGAATTTCAGTCAGAACTGGATACTGGGTAATATCACGGTAAGTGATACGAATCTGAATGCCTCGGGAGTCTATCTCTACAATTCCTCATCTCTTGTGGATTCCAGTGTAGATACCAACAATACTCATGCTGTAAACTTCACGGGCCTTGCAGATGGATATTATACACTCAATGCCAGTGTGTGGGATATGGCCGGTAACACCAATGAGACTGAGAACAGGACCATTCTGCTGGATACTCAGGACCCGATAGCCGGTTTCAGCAATGATACGACAGATGATGGAAATATCAACCAGAACTGGATCTTTGCCAATGTTAGTGTCAACGATACATTCGGATACAGTAGTGTGAACTTCACGCTGTATAATTCCACGGCCCTTGTATCCTCCCGCAGTGGTAATGACAGCTGGAATTTCACGGGCCTTACAGATGGATGGTATTACCTCAATGTAACGGTTGAAGATCTGGCAGGGAACAGTAATGTCAGTGAGACGTTGAGGTATCTTGTAGATACTGCAGTTCCACTGATCGAGTTTAATGATGAAACAACGGATACAGGTAATTACAGCCTGGACTGGATACTGGGTAATATCAGTGTCAGTGATATGAACCTGAATGCTTCCGGTATCTATCTGTATAATTCCACGGCCCTTGTCAATTCCAGTATCTCGAATCTCACAACCCATTATGTGAATTTCACAGGTCTGGATGATAGCTGGTATTATCTCAATGCAACAGTATGGGACCTTGGTGGAAATAACAATACGACACAAACCCGGGCCATTCTGATCGACAATGTTGCTGCAAACATTGACTTTAATTCCGATACCACAGCAGCAACAAACCTGGACCAAACCTGGATCTTTGCAAACGTGACAGCAAGTGATATGTTCGGATATCATAATCTGACCATTGAACTGTACAATGCAAGCGGTCTTATCAATTCAAGTACCGATAACAGTACAGGCAACTACAGCTATAATTTCACAGATCTTCCGGAAGGTGTGTATCACCTTAATGCCACGGTAGTGGACCTGGCCGGGAATGTGAATACGAGTGTGACCCGCAATGTCACTCTGGATACCACCGATCCGGTTGTAGTGTTTAACAATGAGACCACTGATGAGGGCAACTTCAGTCAGAACTGGATCCTTGGAAACATCACTGCCAGTGATCTGTATCTTAACGTTTCCACCATCCAGCTGTTCAATTCCAGCGGCCCTGTGAATTCCAGTACTTCTAATATGAGTACTCATGAGATGAACTTCACAGGTCTTTCAGATGGTTATTACACCCTCAATGCCACAGTCATGGACCTGTCCGGTAACAGCAATGAGACTGAAAACAGGACCATATTGCTGGATACTCAGGCCCCGGTAGTTGATCTCAGTGCTGATACAACAGGTGATGGGAATATCAGCCAGAACTGGATATTTGGTAATATTACTGTCACAGACGCATTTGGATACAGCAATGTGAACTTCACATTGTACAATTCCACGGCCCTTGTTTCCAGCCACAGTGGTAATGATAACTGGAATTTCACCGATCTGACAGATGGTATATATTATCTTAACTGCACAGTGGAAGACCTGGCCGGGAATAGTAATGTCAGTGAAACACTGATGTACATCGTGGATACTGCATATCCGCTGATAGACTTCAATGATGAGACAACAGATACAGGTAATTACAGTCTGGACTGGATACTGGGTAATATCACTGTCAGTGATATGAACCTGAATGCTTCCGGTATCTATCTGTATAATTCCACGGCCCTGGTAAATTCCAGCATTTCAAATCTCACAACCCATGATGTGAATTTCACAGATCTGGACGATAGCTGGTATTATCTCAATGCCAGTGTATGGGATCTTGCAGGGAATATCAATGTCACTGAAACAAGGACAATACTTGTGGATACTGAGAATGCAACGATTGTCTTCAATTCCGATACAACGGCCGCTTCCAATCTGAGCCAGTCCCACATCTTCGCAAACGTGACTGCAACTGATGTGTTTGGCTATGATAACCTGACCATCCGGCTGTATAATAACAGTGGCCTGATCAATTCCAGCAGTGCTGAAGGTATGGGAAGTCATGACTTTAACTTCACGGGCCTTGCTGATGGGGTATATTACCTCAATTCCACGATCATTGATCTTGCAGGCAATGAGAACGAAACGGCAACCAGAACTATTATTCTGGATACCACCACTCCGCTGATTGACTTTAACGATGAGACTACGGATACAGGTAATTTCAGCCAGAGCTGGATCCTGGGTAATATCACAGTAAGTGACACTTACCTCAACAATTCAGGCATCTATCTCTACAACAGCAGCGGTCTGGTCAACTCCAGTGTATCTGCAAATACTCTCCATGTGATGAACTTCACGGGCCTTGCTGATGGTTACTACCAGCTCAATGCCAGTGTCTGGGATCTTGCAGGAAATATCAATGTGACTGAAACAAGGACGATACTGCTTGATACACAGGAAGCTGACATTGTCTTCAATTCAGATACAACGGCCGCTTCCAATCTGAGCCAGTCTTACATATTTGCAAACGTGACTGCAACTGATGTGTTTGGCTATGATAACCTGACCATCCGGCTGTATAATAACAGTGGCCTGATCAACTCCAGCAGTGCTGAAAGTACAGGAAGTCATTACTTCAACTTCACGGGTCTTGCTGATGGTGTTTATTACCTCAATTCCACAATCGTGGACCTTGCAGGTAATGAGAATGTCACCGCAACCAGAACGATCATACTGGATACCACTACTCCACTCATTGACTTTAACGATGAGACAACAGATGCAGGAAATTTCAGTCAATCCTGGATCCTGGGTAACATCACTGTCAGTGACACGTATCTGAATACTTCCAGTATCAGACTGTTCAACAACAGCGGTCTGGTCAATTCCAGTGTGTCTTCGAGTACCACCCATGAAATTAACTTCACGGGCCTCTCAGATGGATATTATGGTCTTAATGCAATAGTCAGGGACCTGGCCGGTAATGAGAATTCAACGCAGGCCCGGACAATACTGCTGGATACACAGGAAGCTGATATTGATTTCAATTCAGATACCACTGCGGCTTCAAACCTGAGACAGACCTACATCTTTGCCAACATCACAGCAACAGATGTCTTCGGATATGATAATCTAACCATCCGGCTGTATAATGCCAGTGGCCTGATCAATTCAAGCAGTGCTGAAGGTACCGGTGCTTATCATTACAACTTCACGGGCCTGCCTGATGGTGTCTATTATCTCAATTCCACAATAGTGGATCTTGCAGGTAATGAAAATGAGACACAAACCCGAACCACCATACTGGATACGACCCTGCCGCTGATCGACTTCAATTCAGATTCGACTCCGGCAGGTAATTTCAGTCAGACCTGGATCCTGGGTAATATCACTGTGAGTGACACATATCTGAACCGGTCCGGCATATATCTCTACAACAGCAGTGGCCTGGTCAATTCCAGTATCTCAGCAAGTACCACACATTCTCTGAATATTACGGCCCTCTCTGATGGATATTATCAGCTCAATGCTACAGTGTGGGATATATCAGGAAACATCAATGTGACACAGACCAGAACAATACTGCTTGACAACGATCTGCCACAGGTCAGTCTTGATCCAACCCTTCCGGCGGCAGGGAACTATTCAAAGGACTGGATATTTGTTAATGTGAGCTTTAACGATACCTTCGGTATCGCCAATATCACATACGAGCTCTACAACAGCAGTGGCCTGTGCAACTCCACATCAGGAAATCCACCGATCAACTTCACGAACCTGTCTTCAGGTGTCTATTATGTGAACATCACTGTTGAGGACCTGACAGGGGCCACAACCACCATCACAACTCCGGTATATGGTATCGATGCCATTGACATGGAGATCACCAATGTGGTTGCTCAAACTCAGGACACCTCGGCCCGGATCATCTGGAACACCAATGAGGTTACCAATGCCACTATCTATTACGGCCGGGACATGAACGTCACCTACAACGTTTCAGAGGCAGACTTTGAAATAAACCACAGCATCCGGCTAACTGGTCTGAAGGATGACACTCTGTATTACTATAAAGTGGTCTGCTATGATCCATTTGGTTTCAACAATTCCACTCAGATCTTAAACTTCACTACGCAGAAAACCATCGTTGATGATGGCCGGCCCTACTACTATCCACAGGATCCAGAACCTGAAGCTGGAAAGGAAGGCGATGGCGATGGCCAGGACAATGATCCAAATATTGGCTCAGTGCCTGATAAAAAAGTTGAGGTCACTGCCGGAGATGGAGGGTCTGGAGATATTCTAAACGTTGATATCACAGGTGGAGATGAAGATGACCAGGATGGTGCAGGGGATGATTCAATGGTCACACAGCTGGAAATCGAACTTGCACATGATGTCGAGGGTATGGGAGTTAGCTATTCCCAGAGTGCTGTATCCTCTTAGGGAGAACCCACCGATCTATCCCTTGCTGTTGGCAACGGGGCATGGGTCTATGGATATGTAAACATCGATACTTCCAACCCCGGAAGTACGCAGAGTGCGCTCATCCATATCAGAGTACCTGTAAGCTGGTATCAGGAGAACGGCCTTGACCCTGACACAACAGCAGTGACCCACTGCGGAGATACCTCTACAGAGTGGGAAGTACTTGATGTGATCGAATCTTCAAATGATGGAGAGTATTATTACTTCACCGTCAGGACACCGGGATTCTCTGAATTCTCAGTGGCGGCCCTGCCGCTTGAAGAAGCAGAAGAGGTTGTGGAAGATGCAGGTATAGCTGATTCTGGAACAGGCGAAGCAGCTCTTGAACCTGAAGATGAAGGTCCATCAGGATTCATGTGGATCATCCCTGTGGTAGCAGTGATACTGGGCCTGCTGTTCTTCATAATCAGGAAAAAACGGAATGAGGAATGAAGTAAGGTTTTACACTTACTTCATTTTTTATTTTTATAATCATGCTCAATATCAAAGATTATTAGCTTCTTCAATAATTCCAACCATTCATCTCTTTGTATTCCTGAATTGTTCATGATCTTTTTGATCAGGCCAATTCCTATTTTTTTTGTATGGATGGGTATGATGGTACTGCGACCATCAGGATGTTGCATGAATAAGTGGCTACCTTTCTGACGAATCTGTACAAACCCGGATATTTCAAGGATATTTATTGTCTTTCTTACAGGAAGAGGTTAATCGATTTCATTTGATACCAATTTTAACTTTTTGTAGTTCAACAAAGTCCGGATACTTCTCATCTTTTTCTTCGGGTTTGACTTCAAGATAAAGTTCTATTGCTTCCTTTATCCTTACGTTGAGTTCATCAAGGCTTTCAGCCTGAGTATGGCAACCCTGAAGGCCGGGCATGGATGCAATATATATACCATCTTCATCCCGTTCAATAACAACATTAAATTCTCTTGTCAATAACATCCCTCTTATTGATATATATAATTAGTAACATATTAAGAACTGTATCCTGTTTGGATTATGGCATATGAAGGCTCATCAGTTTATATATGGCTCATCCCGGTGGTCGCGTTGATACTGGGCCTGGTGGTCTTTGTGGTATGGAAGAAACAGAATGAGAAATGAAGTAAGGGCCCTGGCCTTACTTTTTATGATTAAATGAAGAATTCTGTGCTTATAATGGATGTATTTATTGGTTTGATCAGTGGCAATTCATTTGTTCAAAAAACTTGATAATCAAAAAACATACTTTTTATTTTTAAAAGTTAAGTGGGCTGAATAATTACTATTGTTTTTGCTATCTGAATAATAATTTTAAATGAAGTGTAGATAGATTAAGAATTCTGGAAGCTAATTAGATAAACTTTCTGAAGGTTCGGGAGCTGAAGGATAGGTATTTATTAAATCTCCTACATAATGAAAAGTGGTATGTTAATGGTGTAAACGGATTCCAGGTGCAGGATAAATTGACTTCTATTTATAAGGGGTTGCCTCTATGACCTTGAATACTAAAGCAGTCAGTGATGAAACTGAGGGCCCGGTACATTTTGTTTCTTCAGCGGTCGATGGTGCCGGGGACAGGTCAATGGATGCTTTGAAGGATAGTGAAACAAAGTATCGGTTCCTTGCTGAAAATACCCTTGATGTTATCTGGGTTTTGAATATGGACCTGATATTCACATATGTGAATGCTTCCTGCTATGATCTTTTAGGATATGAGCCGGATGAATTCATTGGCACTGCTCTTTCGGATCATTGTGACGCAAAGAACTACGAAAGGATGTTATCTGCAGTTGACGGGATGGTCGCTGCTTTGCCGGATGTCCAGGGTCTTAGCATTGAAGCTGTAATGATCAAAAAGGATGGGTGTTCGGTCGATGTCGGGATTGCGGGTAAGTTGTTCTTTGATAAAGATGGAAATCTGGTGGGGCTGCAGGGGACGACAAAGGACATATCCGATCTTAAAAGAACAGAGAGGGAACTGATCAGAAGTGAATCCAGGTTTAGAAGTTACGTTGAAAATGCACCTGACGGTATATTTGTTTTAGATGAACATGGGAAATATATCGATATCAACAGGGCCGCGTGTAATATTACAGGATACACAAAAGAGGAACTTCTTTTAATGAATATTGCTGAGGTCATATATCCTGAAGATCATGATGCAATGACCACATATTTTGGAAATATATTTCAGGATGGCTATGACAGGATATCTTTACGTTTTAAGAAGAAAGATGGTAGTCAGGGTATCTGGAGTGTGGATGCAACAAAACTCCCGGATGATCATATCCTGGGTTTTTTTAAAGAGATCACTAAAGAAAAAGAATCAGAAGAGGCTCTGATTAAAAGTGAGGAAAACTACAGGTCAATCTTTGAAACGGCTGCAAATCTCATCACATCGGTGAATGAAGATTCGATCATTGTAGATTGTAATCAGCAGATGAAAAACTTCCTTGGATATGAAAGAGAGGAAATCATTGGCAACCCTATGTCAAAGATCATTCATCCTGATTGTATGACCAAAGCATATGCATCATTAAATGAGATCCTTGAAACCGGTTTTGCTTATAATAAAGAATATAAGATGATGAGAAAAGACGGTGAACTGATCGATGTACTCATAAACTCCTCGGGGATCAATAAAACATCAAATGGAACTTATGAGAGAACGGTCTGTCTGATCAATGATATTACCCGGCGCAAAAAAGATGAAAAGCGGATTGAATACCTTACCACTATACTGTCATCGATACGCAATGTCAACAAATTGATCGTTAAAGAAAAAGACACTCAAAAACTGGCACAGGGTATCTGTGACAGTCTCACTGAAACGCATGGATATAACAGTTCATGGATAGCTCTTTTTGATGGCAGGAAATATGTGAAGGTTGCCAGACATAGCGGTCTTGATGATTCATTTGATTCTTTAAGGCTGGATGATGGGATATTGCCTTATTGCGGCCAGCGTATATTGGCCGAAAAAAAGGACATGATCATTTTAAATCCGGCTGAAGAATGCACGGGATGTCCTCTTTTACATGGGTATGACAGATCGGTTGCGATCATATCAAAGCTTCAGTACAATGACAACATCTATGGCATAATCTCAGCCTCGATACCGATCGCCTTTTCAAATGATCAGGAGATCATTGATCTGTTTGGAGAAGTTGTGGGTGATATCTCCTTTGCCCTTTATAACCTGGAGCTTGAAAATATCAGGGAAGAGGCCGAACACTCTCTGCTTATCAGTAAGATCGCGGCTGAAGACTCAAATAAGACTAAATCGGAATTCCTTGCCAATATGAGTCATGAGCTGCGCACACCTTTAAATTCAATAATCGGTTTTTCACAGATTCTTGTAGATGAAAAATATGGGAATATGAATGAAAAGCAAAGCAAATTTGCTTCAAACGTTCTTAAAAGTGGAAGACATCTCCTGGAATTGATCAATACCGTACTGGATATATCCAAAATCGAATCCGGAAATATGGAATACGAACCTGAAACTGTAAATCTTTCAGAAATAATCGTTGAAGTTAAAACATTGATGGAGCCTATTGCAAAAAAGAAACTTTTGAAATTGTCATGTGATATAGAGCCTGCAAATAAGGATATATTCGTTGACAGGATCAAGTTCTCATCGATACTGTATAATCTCTTCAGTAATGCAATAAAGTTCACACCTGAATACGGGGAAGTCAGAGTAAGTTCAACGATTTTAGGTGATGTTCTTGAGGTTTGTGTTTCAGACACCGGTATCGGGATCAAACAGGAATACTATGATACTATTTTTGAGCCCTTTAAACAGACCGATTCTTTCATGACTCGCAAATACGGTGGTACCGGACTGGGTCTTGCAATCGTTAAGAAGTATGTTGAAATGCATGGCGGAAATATCCATGTTGAGAGTGAAGTTGGGGTGGGAAGTACTTTCACAGTAATGATCCCGCTAAACAATATATCCTCTTAATAAGATTATTTTGTGGACAATAAAAATCAAATGGTTAAAAGAGGCCTGCCTTTTTGAGGGGATGGTGATCCTGTTTTCTGAATATAAAGAAATAGGGCAGTGCTGGTGATCTCTTTTTCAAAACATAAAGAAATAGCCGGAGCCGCAATCTGGATGGAAGCAACTACTAATATCTTTTTCTAAACATAAAGAAATAGAGCAGGGATCACTCCCTGCTTAAATAAGGCCCCTTAGAGAGTCTTCTCACTTTCTTCTGCAGATTGCAACAGCTGCCAGTATGATGATGCCCATTCCTGCAGTAAACCCTGGAGTGTCATTTTCTTCTGCGGGTGTCGGGGCAGTCTCTTTTGCTGATGGTTCTACTTCTTCTTCAGGAGTTGAAGTATCTTCCACTGCTGCAGTCGTTTCCCGGATCTGATCACCTGTCACCTGGAACAGGGAGAATCCCGGTGTTGTGGCTGACAGATAGATGTATCCATCATCCTCTCCTGTCACTTCTGTGGGCAGATCGGTCCAGGCCCCGTCACTGTATCTTGACAGACGCAGTGTTTTGATGTCGATGTTGTTCTTAGCGATCCATTCCCTGCTGACCCTGAAGCTGATCTGTATATTTTCAGCATTATCACTGGATATCGTGCCTTCCCGGCCCACGGTGATGCTCATCATCTGGTAACAACAGCCGGCAGGTTCTACGGGATTTTCTCTGAGGACCTGGACATTGGCAACGACATTGCCTTCATTGGACCTGGCCTCAAAGCTAATTCCCAGTACAGGCCCCTCTCCTTGCGAGAGGTCATATTCCACATTTGCTCCTGCAAGTACCTTTTTCACTCCGGAGTCTGTGGATATCACTTCCTGTGCAGGTCTGCTCTGGCCCACTGAAGCAGGGCTTCCTGAGTCCGGAAGGAAGTCTGTCCAGACCGAGTTATTGGTCCAGTCCCAATTCCCATACTCATCCACGGTCATGATACTGATCGTATGGCGGGTGGCAGGATTAAGACCACCGGCCCGGAAGTATGCTTCGGACGTATTGGTTACAAAAGAGCCATCCAGATAGATGATGCTGTGGTTGAGGTCTGCGGGATTGGTCCAGGCCCAGCTGATCCAGGTGGTGTCAGTGGTATGGGTAAGGTTTGTGACCTGTCCGGGCCCGGTGGTGTCGATGGTGAAGTTCACAGTCGTTGAACCATTGTTCCCGGCCACATCCTGTGCTGTGACATTTAAGGTGTAGGGCCCATCCGGCAGTATCAGGGACGTGTTGCCAGTAAATGCGGAGGTGTTGATACATGAGGTCGTGTTGCTGATGGAATACCACCAGTGTGCAACGTATTCATTTGCGGTGGCATTGATGATGACCGTGTTTGAGGTTAATGTTGTGTTAAGGGGCCGGTTGATGTTAACTTCCGGTCCGATGACATCTGGAGTTGCCAGGGGAAGGTAGTCGGTCTGGTTATCTCCCAGGTCATACTGATCATCACAGATGCCGTCCAGGTCCAGGTCGGTGTTGTTTATCTGACTGAACCCGGTTCCATCGGGAGTGCACCAGCAGTTGCCTGCCAGATATGAGTCTCCTCTGATATTTGTCCCGGCAGTCTTTGTGATGTTCCACCTATTGCCAGCATTGTTCCCGGAAACGTAAATGTTGTCTGAATTGTTGAAGAGGTTGTTATAGATGAGATTGTCACAGGAGTCATCGAGAATTATTCCTCCATTCAGGTTATAGCTGAAATTGCAGTTAATGATGGTGCTATTGTCTGTATATGACAGGTAAATGGCACCTATGTTCTCAACTGCGGTACAATTTGTGACATTGACATTGCTACTATTGTGGAAGAACATGCCAAGGTAATTGTTTGCCAGATCTAAGTCCTGCAGAGTTATGTTGGAACAGTTGATCAGGTGGACAAGGGAAGCATTGGAAGTGGCATTAAGTGTCCTGTCTGACTCACTTACCAGATGGTACACAGGCCTGCCATCTGCAGTGTTGTCCGGGGTGACATCATTTGGTAGCTCATTAAACCAATAATTAGCGGTGTTGTTTCTTGCGGTGTTATTGCGGAATATGTTATTACGTGCATATTCCATATGCAGGCCGCAGACATTGTCTGTCATTATACAATTTGAAATACGACTGTTCTGTGAATAGAAAAAAGTCATTGCATATATGTTGTCTGTAAAAGTACAGTTACTTATGCTACAGTTGTCTTCAAACAGCACCAGCCCAAAGATGCTATTTGAAAATGTCAGTCCTGTGATGGTAACGTTTTCCCCCTCGTTTATTAGAGCTGCGAATGTGTCGGTTATGGTCACATCATCCGGGTCTGCTGTGGAAGATATCAGGGTGATGTTGTCTTTGTCTATTTCCAGGCTTTCGTTATAGTTTCCGGGGTCTATCAGGATGGTATATCCGTCCTGTGCAGCATCCAGCGCATCGCTGATATTTGTAAAGTCAGCACTGCCGCTCTGGTTCACAACAATGGTTGAATTAACGACGTGGATAAAGGCAGTTCTTGTTGTAATGTTATTTCCATAGGAATTTGAAACATTCAGGGTCACAGTATATTTGCCAGGTACTGAATATTCATGGGAGGGGTTTTGCAGACTGGAGTTTGCATTGTCACCAAAGTCCCAGTACCAGGTATCCGGTGAGAACAGGCTGGAATCGTGGAAGGAGACGGTTCCATTCTTATGAAGCAGGCGCATGTCTGCCACAAGGGCTGCCTGAGGTCTTCGTCCCTCTTTTGTAAAAGCTTTGATGCAGTTATTTGTTTGATCGTCTGCAAGGTCTGTCCAGAGAGTACCGTTGTTGCTTACATAGCTCTGGCCCGGTTCTGCATGGGCATTGTCACTGTATGTATATACCGGTACTTCTACAGCTAAAGGATAGTTGTAGTCAGGTGTTGTGAGTTTGATCACTACCGAGAAGTTCTGCCCTGCAGTAAGGGAGACATTGTTTTCCAGGTCTATTGTATAGTATCCTGCCATGGATCTGGTGCCATTTTTCCGTTCAACAGGGCCTGAACTGTTCATAGGCCCGTTATCGGGGTCCAGATAGATGGAGATATTGTAGAGGGTATTTTGGTCCACTGCATAGAAGCTTACCGCTTCCAGGGTCTCATTTGCTGTTGCGGTGAAGACATTTGCAGCGTAAGCGGAAGAGTTGTTATAGCCTTCACAGGCAGTCCATCCCAGCGGGTCGTACTGGTATATCCTGTCGTAGTTGCTGACATTTTCTGCAGTGTAGAGATAGTTGTGTGTGGATGGTTTTGTTTCTCCTACATAGAGGCCGTCATCATTTCCAAAGCTTGTATCATAATATGAGATGTAGAAGTATCCGTCCTCACCCCACTCTTCTCCCCAGCTGTTCCTGATTATGAAGGCCCCGTTGCCAGGTGCGGTGCGGGTGAAGTTGTGAGCGTCATAGTTATCGTCCCAGCCCACCAGAGTGACTGCATGGTTGGTATGGGAGTACTCGTCATAATAATAGAAACTGCTGTTTGTTGAGTCATAATACGAATAATCCATGTAGTAAGATACGGAGATGGCTCCATAATTGGTTAGCATCCACTTGAACAGATCTTCAGAGGAGTTGATCCCGGGGGCTATAAGGATTTCCTGGACGTGCTTTGCCACTGTCGTATCTTCAGGGGATATATCTGACATATCATCATAAGGGTCATCGGATTCGGGTACAGGCCCTCTCCAGCTGGTAAGATAGGCAGCGGATTCCAGATTAAATCCACCTCCATCAAAGGAGCGGTTAAACCCGTCCGGGTTGGAAGCTACCAGCAGGTTCTTCGGGTGGTTCTCTGAAAAGTCCCATTCTTCTGACTGGCTGTATAGCATGTATGATTCCAGGGAGCCCATAGCTGAAAATATCCAGCAGGTTCCGGCATATCCCTGATCTTTGACACCAGTATCACCATTATGGTCCCGCAGTTCAAATCTGGAAGGGTAGCCGGCCGGTTTATTAATTTGCATACCGGAAGGTTGTTCACAGATATGTGAGAGGTCCACCGGGGATGGGAGCAGGCCTGTTTGTCTTTCAGGTTCGTTGAATGTGAGTAAATTCTGCGGGGTCAGTTCTGGTGTCAGGAAGTTTTGTGCAGGGTCGGCTGTTAATGCAAAGGTCTCATGTGAGGGTGTTTCCATCAATGTGAGGCCCATTGTAGTCGGCGTGGTCTCTTCCAGGGTTCTTTCCTGTTGATATTGCACAAAAGCAGGGTTTAAGGGAGCTGTGGAGAGTTGCTCGCCAGCTGCATTAAAAGGAATTGATAATAGTATTAAAGCGATCAAAAGAAGTAGTTTCCTGTCAGGGATGAGTGTTTTCATGATTTTTTCCTCTGTGAAGGAAATATAATGGTTGAAGTATAAATACGTTATCATTATAATTATAATGATGATTATGTGTATATTTGAGTGATGGTATGGTTTTGTTTAATTTCAGTTCATCATCTTTTCAGTGACACCACGTTCTATTTTTTTAAAATAGAAACATAAAGCAGAGGATACTCTCTGCTTTTAAAAAAAGGGCCTGCATGTGCAGGCATTTTAATTTCTTCTGCAGACCAGTCCGGCAATTGCCAGTATGATAATACTAAGACATGCAGTAAATCCGGGAGTATCCTTTTCTTCTGCTGGTCCAGATTCTTCTTCTGCTGCAGGTGTAGAGGTATGATCCTGTGCTGCAGGTGTTGAAGCATCCCCCTGGACTGCAGTTGTTTCCCGGATCATATCTCCTGTCACCTGGAACAGGGAGAATCCCGGTGTTGTGGCTGACAGATAGATGTATCCATCATCCTCTCCTGTCACTTCGGTGGGCAGATCGGTCCAGGCCCCGTCACTGTATCTTGACAGGCGCAGGGTTTTGATGTCGATATTGTTCTCAGCGATCCATTCCCTGCTGACCCTGAAGCTGATTCTTATATTTTGAGCATTTTCACTGGATATCGTGCCTTCCCGGCCCACGGTGATGCTCATCATCTGGTAGCAACAGCCGGCAGGCTCTACGGGATTTTCTCTGAGGACCTGGACATTGGCAACGACATTGCCTTCATTGGACCTGGCCTCAAAGCTAATTCCCAGTACAGGCCCCTCTCCTTGCGAGAGATCATATTCCACATTTGCTCCTGCAAGCACCTTTTTCACTCCGGAGTCTGTGGATATCACTTCCTGTGCAGGTCTGCTCTGGCCCACTGAAGCAGGGCTTCCTGAGTCCGGAAGGAAGTCTGTCCAGACTGAGTTATTGGTCCAGTCCCAATTCCCATAGTCATCCACGGTCATGATACTGATCGTATGGCGGGTGGCAGGATTAAGACCATCGGCCTGGTAGTATGTCCGGGTTGTATTGTTAATAAGAGAACCATCCAGATAGATGATGCTGTGGTTGAGGTCTGCGGGATTGGTCCAGGCCCAGCTGATCCAGGTGGTGTCCGTGGTGTGGGTCAGGTTTGTGACCTGTCCGGGCCCGGTGGTGTCTATGGTGAAGTTCACAGTCGTTGACCCATTGTTCCCTGCTACATCCTGTGCTGTGACATTTAAGGTGTAGGCCCCGTCCGGCAGTATCAGGGACGTGTTGCCAGTAAATGCGGAGGTGTTGATACATGCGGTCGTGTTGCTGATGGAATACCACCAGTGTGCAACGTATTCATTTGCGGTGGCATTGATCATGACCGTGTTTGAGGTTAATGTTGTGTTAAGGGGCCGGGTGATGTTCACCTGTGGTCCTGTAGTGTCCGGTGTTGCCAGGGGGAGGTAGTCAGTCTGGTTGCCTCCCAGGTCATACTGATCATCACAGATACCGTCCAGGTCCAGGTCGGTATTGTTGATCTGACTGAATCCTGTTCCATCGGGAGTGCACCAGCAGTTGCCTGCCAGATATGAGTCTCCTCTGATATTTGTCCCGGCGGTCTTTGTGATGTTCCACCTATTGCCTGTATTGTTTCCGAAATGGTAGATATTGTCCGAATTGTTGAAGAGGTTGTTATAGATGAGATTGTCGCAGGAGTCCCAGAGGCCAATTCCTCCGTATAGGTTGTGGCTAAAATTACAGTTCAGAATGGTGCTGTTATCTGTGGAAATAAGGCAAATGGCACCTATGTTCTCAAATGCTGTACAATTCATGACAGTTATGTTGGTGCTGTTGCAAAAGGAGATGCTATAGAAATTATTTGCAACGCTTAAGTCCTGCAGGGTTATGTTGGAACAGTTGATCAGGTAGACCAGGGCCGCATTGGAAGTAGCATCAATTATTCTGTCTGACTCACTTACCAGATGGTACACAGGCCTGCCATCTGCAGTGTTGTCAGGGGTGATATTATTTGGCCATTCATATAACCAATAATTAATGGTATTGTTGTTTGCCGTGTTGTTGCGGAGTATATTATCAGGTCCATCCAGGTACAGTCCATATTCATTGTTCGTCATTGTACAATTTGAAATGAAGCTTTGTTTTGAACGGGAATACAATCCATAGCTATTATTTATGAAAGTACAGTTGTTCACATTACAGTTATCTCCATTTAACACCAATCCAAAGGTGGTATTTGAAAAATTCAGTGCCTCAATGGTGTTGTTATTTCCACTGTTTAGAAGCGATACGCGGGTGCTGGCTATGGTCACATCTTCAGGATCTGCGGTGGAGGATGTCAGAGTGATGTTGTTTTTGTCTATTTCCAGACTTTCGTTATAGTTTCCGGGGTCTATCAGGATGGTATATCCGTCCTGTGCAGCATCCAGTGCATCGTTGATATTTGTAAAATCAGCACTGCCGCTCTGGTTCACAATAATGGTTGAATTGACGACGTGGACAAAGGCAGTTCTTGTTGTAATGTTATTTCCATAGGAATTTGAAACATTCAGGGTCACAGTGTATTTGCCAGGTGCTAAGTATTCATGGGTGGGGTTCTGCAGACTGGAGTTTGTATTATCGCCAAAATCCCAGTACCAGGTATCCGGTGAGAACAGGCTGGCATCGTGGAAGGATACGGTCCCATTCTTATGGAGCAGGCGCATGTCCGCTACAAGGGCTGCCTGAGGTCTTCGTCCCTCTTTTGTAAAAGCTTTGATGCAGTTATTTGTTTGATCGTCTGCAAGGTCTGTCCAGAAAGTTCCGTTGTTGCTTACATAGCTCTGGCCTGGTTCTGCATGGGCATTGTCACTGTATCCGTATACCGGTTCTTCTACAGCTAAAGGATAGTTGTAGTCAGGGGTTGTAAGTTTTATCACTACCGAGAAGTTCTGCCCTGCAGTAAGGGAGACATTGTTATCCAGGTCTATTGTATAGTATCCTGCCATGGTTTGGGTGCCATTTTTCCGTTCAACAGGGCCTGAACTGTTCACCGGCCCGTTATCGGGGTCCAGATAGATGGAGATATCGTAGAGGGTATTTTCGTCTACTGCATAGAAGCTTACCGCCTCCAGGGTCTCGTTTGCTGTTGCGGTGAAGACATTTGCAGCGTAAGCGGACGAGTTGTTATATCCTTCACAGGCAGTCCATCCCAGCGGGTCGTACTGGTATATCCTGTCGTAGTTGCTGACATTTTCTGCAGTGTAGAGATAGTTGCCTCCTGTTGGTTTTGTTTCTCCTGCTTCAATTCCTTCATCATTTCCAAAGATCGTGTCATAATATGAGATGTAGAAGTACCCATCCTCACCCCAGTCCTCTGACCAGCTGTTCTTGATTATGAAAGCTCCGTTTCCAGGTGCTGTGCGGGTGAAGTTGTGAGCGTCGTAGTTGTCATCCCAGCCGACAAGGGTCACGGCATGGTTGGCATACCATACTTCGTCGTAATAATAGTAACTGCTGTTGTTTGAGTCGTAATATGAACCATCTACATAAAATGCAACAGAGACGGCCCCATAATTGGTTAGCATCCATTTGAACAGATCTTCAGAGGAGTTGATCCCCGGGGCTATAAGGATATCCTGGACATGCTTTGCCACGGTTGTGTCCTGTGGAGATATATCCGTTGTATAATCATAGGGATCATCGGATTCAAGGACAGGTCCTTTCCAGCTGGTAAGATAAGCGGCATCCATCAGGTCAAATCCACCTCCATCAAAAGAGCGGTTAAATCCGTCCGGGTTGGAGGATACCAGCAGGTTCTTCGGGTGGTTCTCTGAAAAATCCCATTCTTCTGACTGACTGTATAGCATGTATGATTCCAGGGATCCCATGGCTGAATGGATCCAGCAGGTTCCGGCATATCCCTGATCTCTGACACCGGTGACACCGTTGTTGTCCCGCAGGTCAAATCTGGCAGGGTAGCCGACCGGTTTATTAATTTCCATGCCGGGAGGTTGTTCACAGATATGTGAGAGGTCCACCGGGGATGGGAGCAGGCCCATTTGTCTTTCAGGTTCGTTCAATGCAGGTAAGCTCTGCTGGATCAGGTCAGGTGTGAGGAAGTTTTGTGCAGGCCCGGTTGAAAAGGCCTCCTCTAAGGTCAGGCTCATTGTGGTCTCATTCAGGATCCTTTCCTGCTGATATTGTACAAAAGCAGGGTTTAAGGGGGCCGTTGAGAGCTGCTCTGCGGCTGCACTAAAAGGGATCATTGTTAGTATTAAAGCGATCAAAAGAAGGAGTTTCCTGTCAGGAATGGGTGTTTTCATGATTTTTCCTCTGTGAGGGAAATATAATAGTTGAGGTATATATGAATTATTATAATTATAATGGGTGTCATGGTTTGTCCCGGTTCCTTTAAATCAAATGCCCATCACTGAAGTCCAGCAGGTTACAATGAAAACTCCTGATAATAGAATGGTCCTTGTGCTGCTTGCCCTGCTTACAGCATTCCCGCCTCTTTCCATCGATATGATCCTTCCTGCCATCCCCATGCTTGCTCAGATGTGGGGCCGTCCCCTTTCTGTTATCAATCTGATCCTGGTGTTCTTCTTTGTGACCTATGGTTTCTTCTTGTTATTCTACGGCCCCGTTTCGGATCGCTATGGCAGAAGAAGGCCCCTGCTTGCGGGGATATCTGTGTATGTGATCGCCAGCATCAGCTGTGCCTTTGCCACCAGTGCCACAATGCTCATCGCCCTGCGTATCCTGCAGGCCGCCGGGGCCGCTGCAAGTTCATCCCTGTCCATGGCCATGACCAAAGACCTCTTTTCCGGAAAGGAAAGGGAGCGTGTACTGGCCCACATTGCCATTATCATGGCCCTGGCCCCCATGCTTGCTCCCATATTTGGAGGAATACTGCTGACCTATCTGTCCTGGCACTGGATCTTCTATACCCAGGCCTTTATGGGAATGCTGGGTTTTGCCGGAGTATTTGTCTTCCCGGAGACCCTGAAGGATTTTTCCTCTGCTCCCATTTCAAAGGTATTGCATTCCTATGTACATTTATTGCGCAATCCAAGGTATGTAGTAATGGTCCTGATAATGTCGGCCACCCTCTTCCCCATGTATAGTTATATTGCCGGCTCCTCTGCCATCTACATCAACGATTTTGGTCTCTCAGAGCAGCAGTTCAGCTACTTCTTCGCCTTCAATGCTCTGGCCCTGATGATCGGTTCCATCTTTTGCCTGAAGCTCATCAGGACACGGATGGGTGGACATCTTATGACCATGGGTTTTGCAGGGATCCTCCTGGGGGGCCTGGTGCTGCTTGTAAGTGAGAGTTCAACTCCCTGGCATTTTGCTTTGCCAATGTTTCTCATCACCTTTTCCATAGGACTTAGCCGGCCCCCCAGTAACCATCTGGTACTGGAGCAGGTGGACAGGGACGCGGGGGCGGCATCCTCTTTGCTGATATTTACCTACTTTACCCTGGGGTCGGTGGGGATGTGGATAATTTCACTTGAGTGGGCCGATAAGATCGGGGTGCTGGGGGCAGTTGCGGTTGTGTGTGGAGTGTTTGTTCTGGGGGCCTGGATAGGGGTGCAGAGGGTGGTGGGGGAGAGGTGAGATAGAGGGTGTGTGGGGGCAGGAGTTCTTTATTGGTATATATGGGGCCGGCTGTTGTTTTTAGATATAGGAACGTTTCTTGGTTGGTATATCGTCGAGTATGAACAGAATGGATATGACAGGGCGAAGTATGGCACTCAACTGATCAGGCGCCTGTCAGATGAACTGATGAATGATTTTGGAAGGGGTTTTTCTGTCCGGACTCTTGAGCAATGTCGTAAGTTCTACCTGACTCAGAAACAAATTTCGCAGACACTGTCTGCGGAATTGGGGATGATGGATAATACCCGGCAATTAAATGGTTATCTTTCAATAACGCAGACAGTGTCTGCGTTATCTGATGAAACGTTCCTGAAAGCAGATGAATGGCAGGACCTGATATCATATCTGCTTGAAAGATTCACTCTTGGTTGGTCCCACTATGTAACCCTTCTGACGATAGATAACCCAAAAGAACATCAATTCTATGAGATCGAAGCTGCACAGAATCATTGGAGTGTGCGTGAGTTGGAACGGCAGATTTCGAGTTCACTCTATGAAAGACTGGCTCTAAGTCGTAACAAGGAAGATATCTACAAACTTTCTGAACAGGGATTAATTATTGAAAAGGCGGCAGACCTTCTCAAAAATCCATTTGTGCTGGAATTCCTTGACCTGGAGGAGAAGTCATGCTGGTCTGAGAACGATCTTGAATCAGCGATCATAAACAGGCTTGAAACCTTCCTGCTGGAACTTGGTAAAGGTTTTCTCTTTGAGGGCCGTCAACAGCGTTTTACTTTTGATAATGACCATTTCTACGTAGATCTTGTATTCTACAACCGACTTCTGCGTTGCTATGTTCTTATCGATCTGAAACGGGATAAGCTCACTCATCAGGACCTTGGTCAGATGCAGATGTATGTCAACTACTTTGATAGATATGTAAAGACCACCGATGAGCTTCCCACTATCGGTATAATCCTTTGCCGTCGTAAGAATGATGCACTGGTAGAGCTTACTCTTCCAAAGGACACCAACATCTTCTCACCTAAATACCAGCTTTACCTTCCATCCAGGGAGGAATTGAAAGCACAATTGAAGAAGATCGAGGAAGAATTGGGTATGTGAGTTCTTATTGCTTGTGAAGTTATTTTGAAGAACATCAAAGGTGAAAATGGATGAGGGAACTTGTGAATAACTCCTTGTTTGCACAAGGAGTTTCCAGTTTCATTTCCTGAACTAATGTTCACACATATCTTTTTCCTTCTTCCTGAAAGTGCCTGGATACTTGAAGATTGAGCCGGCCCCCCGCAATCATCTGGTACTGGAGCAGGTGGACAGGGACGCCGGGGCCGCTTCCTCTTTGCTGATATTTACATACTTTACCCTGGGGTCGGTGGGAATGTGGATAATTTCACTTGAGTGGGCCGATAAGATCGGGGTGCAGGGGGCAGTTGCGGTGGTTTGTGGAGTGTTTGTTCCGGGGGCCTGGATGGGGGTGCAGAGGGTGGTGGGGGAGAGGTGAGGTTGAGTATGATCATTTTGATGAAGATCGGAGACTACAAACAGAAGATTCTTACTGCTTCGGAGTGATGGAGTTCTTCAACATTTATTGAATCGTTTCTTTAATTTATCGTAGATCAGGCTCCTTCTATCAATGGCCAAAAACACTAATGTATCAGGTTCATGCAAGTCAAAAATAATTCTGTATTTCCCAATTCTATGTCTGTAATACTCAAAACACTGTAGTTTTTTTGTCCCGGAAGATAAGGGATCATCCAGAAGGATATTTTCTATGGCAGACAAAATATAGTCCAGGTCACCTGGATTTTTCTTACGGATTATTTTTAGGTCTTTGTCAAAACCTTTGGTAAAAACGCCTTTGAATTTCATTCATGCATGTATTTAGCTTTTATCTCTTCAAAGGTCAAAACATTCCCATCGCGCAAATCCTTTTCAGATTCTGTGATACGTTCGATAGTACTGGAATCCAGAGGTACACTATCGATGTCAGGTGAATGACAGCAAATATTGATTCTCTTGCTACATTTTACATTATGTACCATATTTATAAAAGAGCTTTTCAATAAATAAATACATATTGGTAGCAAAGTATTTTTCCGTAAATAGGCAGTTGCCTGACTAATTTTATGTGGTCCGGGTACTATTGATTTCTTCTAATTTTATCATTGGCATCTTTTATTATTCATAAGCTAATATTTTTATTATTTACATATGATGTTCAGTTACTTTTATTTTTTCTATTTGCTGTCCTGTGAGTGTTATCACATGAATAAATGTCTAAATATAGTTAAACATTAAGTTTAAATATGATTAAGAAATTTAATTATATGGGGTGCTAAATGACAACTACAAACAAATTAAACCAAACAGCAGTCAGCAGCGAAAAGATCAACAGCCTGATCAAAAAGCTTGACAGCGACGTAAGTTCGGTCCGAAAGAAAGCAAAGGAATCCCTTATCAGAACCGGGGAGCCTGCAGTGGCCCCTTTACTAAATTGTCTTGAGGAGGCCGTTTATCTAAAGAGGACTGATGTGCTGGATATTCTGAAGTCCATCGGCAAGCCTGCTGTGGGGCCGGTTGTGAACTTATTCAATGGGAATATTAATAATTCCAGGCTCATCGAGGCCCTGACTGTCATAGGGGAGCCGGCCTTTCCCTCTCTTATGGAGATGCTTGGGAGCAGGAACGGGGGGATGAGGTCTGCAGGTGTGGAGGTTCTTGGAAATATCGGGGACTGCCGGGCAGTGGAACCTCTTATCCGGGTTCTGCTCACTGACGGGGACTGCGGGGCCCGGGCCGATGCGGCAAAAGCACTGGGGAATATGAAGTGTGCAGGGTCTGCTGAAGCACTTATCCGGGGCCTGGGGGATGAGGACAGTACTGTCAGGCGTCTTTGTGCCCGGGCCCTGGGGTATGTTGGGGGAGCAGGGGCGGTTGATCCTCTTATCAAACTGCTCACAGATGAGTACAGGATTCGGGCCGAAGCTGCAGAGGCTCTGGCCAGGATCGGGGACGTGCGGGCTGTGGGGCCGCTGATAGAGGTGCTGGATTCCCGCGGGGGTGGGTGGTACTGGTCTGCAGATACTCACATTAAGGCCGCCATCCTGAAGTTCAGGAGTAAAAGAACGGCTCTTCTGCTGTTTGAGACCTTCAGGGGGGATAATAAGCAGATAAAGGAGGCTGCCTGTGAGCTCCTTGCAAAAATGGGGAACTATTCCCTGGGTGTTTTGAACAGGGGTCTTGAGGACGGGGATGTGGAGTGCAGATATTATTCTGCTGTGGCCCTGGGTATGAAGCAGGATAAACGTTGCGTAAAGTTGCTCAGGATCTGTGCTGAGGACGAAGCAGAGGACAGGGATGTGAGAAGGGCGGCTCTTACGGCGCTAAAAGGGATCATGGATGGAGATGGATCAGAATGAGTGAAATATACGATAGGTGCGGGTCAGATATGGTAAAGGCAGTTGCAGAGGAAGACATGGGGGTGGACAGATTGATCCGACAACTGGAAGTTGATGATGTATCGGTCCGGGAGCATGCAAAGGAAGAGCTGATCGCTATGGGTGAACCTGTGGTCATTCCGCTGCTGGAGGAGATGGGCCGCAGGGTTGGATGTAGCCATATCAGGGATGTACTGATAGGTATTGGTGAGCCTGCTATACTGCCCTGCATTAACGCCTTCAGGAATAATGATGGTCCTGAATGGTCCATCATAGATGGGTCCCCGGTGGATGTGAGTATCCAGTGGGACCTGATAGACACCCTGGCCTGTATTGGAGGGCCGGTCTTTGGGATCGTTTCCGGTCTGCTGGAAAGTGAGGAGGCCTTTTTAAGGTCAGATGCGGCCCGGGTACTTGGAAGGATGGGGGACCTGCGGGCTGTTAACTCTTTGTGCCGGGTATTGACGGGAGATTCTGATGGAGGGCCCAGGGCGGCTGCAGCGCAGGCTTTAGTGGATGCGGGGTGTGTGGATGTATTGATCCGGGCCTTAGAGGATGAGGACTGGATGGTCAGGTTCAATGCTCTCAGGTCCCTCTGTCTTATTAAGGATCAAAGAGCAGTTGAACCTCTTGCCAGGTTACTGGAGGATGGTTACGGGGTCAGAGTCGGGGTGGATGAGGTTGCCGGATGGCTTTAGGATGAGGGGGTGATACCCTCTCTGATATGGGCTGTGGGCCCGGAAGCGGGGGGTTCTGGTTGTGTGACCTC
The DNA here is from genome assembly GCA_963676195.2 of Methanosarcinaceae archaeon. Taxonomy (GTDB): domain Archaea; phylum Halobacteriota; class Methanosarcinia; order Methanosarcinales; family Methanosarcinaceae; genus CAXXJW01. Next base: position 387,377 of record CAXXJW010000001.1, read on the forward strand.
CCGCAGTAAGATCTATGAAGGGCTGAAAAGCTGCGGAAATGAAAAGGTGGCTGAGATGCTGATCGGTCTTTTCAGATCGGGAAGGGAGATTTCAGCAAAACGTGCGGCCCGGTTACTGGGGGAGATGGAAGACTATTGCCTGGAACCTCTTCTCATGGTCCTGGAAGATGAAGACCCCCGGGTCAGATGCTATGCCGCAGCGGCACTGGGCTGGATGGAGGATGACAGGGCAAGAGAGTCTCTGGAGGCCCTTGTCGGGGATGTCGAAAAGGTCAGGCAGGAAGTTGACAGTGCTCTTGAGATGATCAGGATCAGGGGGGAAGCTGAGGAGTATGTCTTCTGGAACTCGCAGATACATTCTCAGTGTTTAAACTGCGGGAAGCTCATCTGCGGACTCAGTAATTTTTGTTCAAAGAGCTGTGAACGGATGTTCCAGGATGATCTTTGTGAAGAGGAGATTATCTGAAGTGGGCCGATGTTTTGAGCGTATTGATTTGAAAGAAATAAGGTTGAATGGGGATTGGTAAATATGGATGAGAGATACAGGAAATGGATAGATGAATGGCTGCTGGAGAATGATCCGCATTCCAGGGCCCTGAAAGCAACCCTGCAGATGCAAAAAGCATTTCCCGAACTGACCCGGGTACAGGGGCATGTGGATATTGTATATTCAGAAAGGGCTGAGGAACACTGGTGGCTGATTGACAGTGATGGAGAGATCATCGACCCTACCGCCTCCCAATATAGTAAGATAGTCGGGTATTATGAATGGGGCCCGGGAGATGATCTATATGAATGCATAAATTGTGGCGCCCCCTCAAAGATCGGTTTTTTTTGTTGTGCCAGGTGTTATGATGAGTTCGAAGAAAGTTGTCTGGACTGGGAGCCGGTGATGGACAGGATAAGACATCTGGGGAAATGCCAGAACTGCGGTTGTGAGGTTATGCAGGGTATGTATTATTGTGATCGCTGCTGTGATCAGATGGAGCTGTGTGCAGAAAAAGGCGGGGAGGTGGATCTGGTCGGAATCGATTCTTTGATAAAGGCACTTGGCAGTGAGGAGACCTGTGAGCAGGCAAAGGGAGAGCTGATCGCCCTGGGTAAACCTGCGGTGATCCCTTTGTTGGAGAAGCTGGATGATTGTATCGGGTTCAGGAAGCAGGTGGTGGATGTGCTTATCGGTATTGGTAAGCCGGCTATCAGGCCCATCATCTGTTCTTTCAGGGATATTGATGAGGATGCGCACTGGAGCAATGGCAGTATCCGCTGGGACCTGATAGATGCTCTGGCCGGTATCGGGGAGCCGGCTTTTGGGATCGTTATTGGCCTGCTGGACAGTGAGAGGCCCTATTTGAGGGCAGGTGCGGCCCGGGTGCTTGGCAGGATGGGGAACAGGCGGGTTGTTGGTTCTCTGTGCCGGGTATTAATGGAAGATCCTGCAGGTGGTCCCAGAGCGGCTGCAGCACAGGCACTTGGTGATATCGGGGACCCGGTGTGTGTGGACATATTGATCCGGGCTTTAAATGATGAAGACCGGCTGGTCAGGCTTTATTCAGTGACTTCTCTGGGCCAGATCAAGGATGATAGAGCGGTTGAACCTCTTATCAGGCAGTTAAAGGATAATTACAGGATCAAAGCTGAGGCGGCCAGGATCCTCGGAATGTTTGGGGATGAACGGGCTCTTCCTGATCTGATATGGGCCCTGGGCTGTCGGGGAAGTGGTTATTCCAGCTTAAGGGGAGTTATCTGCGAAGCTGTCCTGAGCTTTGAAAGTGAAAGGACAGTGAAGTTGTTGATCAAGTTCTTTAATAAGGGAAATGAAAGGTTAAGAAAAAAGGTTGCCTGGGTGCTTGGCAGGATGGAAGAGCTTTCCCTGGAACCGGTTCTTATGGCCCTTGAGGATGAAGACCCCGATACCAGACGCTATGCCGTACGGGCCCTGGGGTGGATGGAGGATGACAGGATTGAAGATCATCTTAGGCCCCTTGCCGGAGAGGATGGGGATGTGGGAGAAGAGGCCCGCATTGGTCTGGAGAGGATCCGTGAAAGGAATGAACCTGAGGATCTTGATTGCTGGGATTCATATTTCCATAATGAATGCCTGAATTGTGGATCGACGATCTGTGTATTCGGCAATTTTTGTTCTAAAGAGTGTGAACGTGAGTTTTTGGAAGATCTGGATAGGGATGGTCGTATGTGGGAGAGGAAAAGGAAGGAAGAAGGTCTGAAAATGGGGAAAAAGGCAATGCTTGAGACCGGACCGGAGGATGTAAGGGCCGGTGTTCGGGGTTATTTCTCCCATCTTTTTGAAGGGAGCTTTCTTTGTGCATGAGGTGGATAATTTCTTTTTGAAGCAGGGGCTAGATACTTATTTAACAGATAAATTATTATTTTAAAGGCATGGACAGGGAATGAAACGGGAGTAATGATATGGGCGCAAACAAACTTAATACTGAACAATCCAGAGCTGTTGATTATACTAAAGGTCCCCTGCTTATCCTGGCGGGCCCGGGGTCGGGGAAGACGTTCACCATTACTGAGAAGGTGATAAGTCTTATTGAAGGCGGCCTGTCTGCAGACAGGGTACTGGCGCTGACCTTTTCGGAAAAGGCGGCCGGGGAGATGCAGGATAGGATCGAGAAAAAGATAGGGGAGCAGACCGGGATCACCGTTTCGACCTTCCATTCTTTTTGCAATGAGCTGATCCGGGATTTTTCGCTGCAGCTGGGGATTGGCCAGAATGTTAAATTGATCTCAAAGGAGCATAGCCTTGTCTGGGGTATTAACAATATCGATTCTTTTGGTTTTGAATATGTGGTGGTCCCCCCGCAGGTATCAGATCTTATTAACTCCATGCTTGAAGGGGTTTCCCAGTTCCATGATAATCTGATATCCCCTTCACAGCTTAAGGACTATATCACTGACAAATATAAGGACCCGGGCCTTGATGATGATGCAATTGAGGAATTGAATTTCCTTGAGGACCTCTCCGTGTTCTATGAGCATTACCAGCAGTATAAATATGAGAATAATTTTGTTGATTTTGATGATATGATCAAGATCGCCTGCGATCTTTTACAGGATAATGAATCTGCCCGCAGGCAGGTCAGGGCCAGGTATGATTATATCCTGGTGGATGAGTTCCAGGACACCAATTTTGCACAGCTCTATCTCATCTATCTGATCTCCGGGGGAAAAGATCTGACCTGTGTTGCAGATGACGATCAGTGTATCTATCGTTTCAGGGGTGCATATCTGTCCAATATCAACCAGCTTGAGGACTATTACAATACGCTTGAAAAGGTTGCCCTGAAGCTCAACTATCGCTCCACCTCCCAGATCGTGGACCTGTCACGCCAGCTGATTCAGCATAATCCTCAAAGGCAGGAGAAGGACCTTGTATCCCATAATGGAGACGGGCATAAGGTGAAGGTGGTTAAGACCCCGGATGACCTTAATGAGGCCAGGTGGGTGGCCGATGAGATCAGCAGGCTTATCAGTGATGAGGGTCTGGAGCCTGAAGATGTCTACATCTTAACCCGGACCCGGGCCGACGGGGAGAAGTTCAACACTGCCCTGAAAAAACAGATGATCCCGGTGGAGTATGTCGGAAGTCTGAAGCTTGTGAACTTTCCTGTGATCCAGGAGGCCCTGGCCTATATCAATATCATTAACGATCCGTTCAACAGCGGCGTATCTTTTGCCAGCGTGCTTTCCCGGGAAGGTCTAAGCGAGCTTAATCTCCAGAAGATCAATGTGATGGCCCGCCAGCTTAGCCGGAAACATAAGCTGATCGGGGACGGGATATATTCCGTACTTACCGGTCATCTGGATAAGGTCCCCATGGGTCAGAAAGGCCTGGTCCGCTCATTCATCTCCCGGATCGAATATATGTTATCCTACAAGAAGAATCATCTTCCTTCGGATACCGTAAAACATCTCCTGCTGGATAAGACCGACCTGTACCGCTCCCAGACACATGAGGATACGCCCGGGGCCCGGAAGAACATCAGCATATTGAATTCCCTTATCTGCCTGGTGGAAGACCTTGAGCTGATCGATGGTGGCTGCGGATTTGAACAGACCCTCCGGTATGTGGGCCAGGTCTTTGATCTTGACATCCCCAATGATGATACCACCGGAGAGAACACGGTCAAGGTCATGACCATACACCAGTCCAAAGGCAAGGAGGCCCGGGCCGTATTCGTGTGCGATATGGCCACAAGACATCTCCCCTTAAATTTCATGGGAAAAGAGTTCACTGTACCTCCGGAACTTGAAAAAGGGGTCAAGAGGATTGAAGATGAACATATACTGCATCTTGAAGAAGAAAGACGCCTTGCCTATGTAGCAATGACCCGGGCCCGCGAAAAGCTCTACCTGGTCTTCCCCGACATATACCAGGGCAACAAACGCAAGGCCAAACCCGGCCGTTTCCTGGAAGACATCGACTACCTGAACAACCCCCTCATAGAATACCTCGAACCCGATGCCACCGAAGTATCAGATACCAATGTCCCTGACTCCCCCATAAAGGTCAAAAAAGACGAATACCAGCGTCTTATCAATATGTACACCCGCCAGGGCCAGATAAAAGAAGCTATGGAAGCCCTCATCGTCCTGGCCCGCCTGAGTGAATTTGAAACCAGCGGAAACCAGGCCACCTTCGACCCCGCCCCCCTCCTGGACCTCGACACCACCCAGCCCGCCGACCTGGAGGACCTCATCAACAACAAAACACCCCCTCTTATAGACCCCGACATGACCTTCTCCGCCTCAAAGATCAAACAATACATGGACTGCCCCCTCAGATTCAAATACAGCTCCATCCTCCAGATCCCCACCCCCCGCAAGTCCTACTTCCAGATCGGCACCGGCGTCCACGCCGTCTACGAACAGCTCTCCAAACAAAAGATGCAGGGCCACCCCATAGACCTGAATCTGGCCACCACTCTGCTCAATGAAAACTGGGATCCCTCCTCCTTCTCCTCCACCACCCAGGAAAAACAAGAACACACCAAAATGCAGGAAATGCTCCAGTTCTGGCTGGCCCGGGAAACTGATTGCAAGAGCAAAACCATCTGCGTAGAAGAACCCTTCGATCTGATCTTAGATGGCCACCACTTCAAAGGCTTCATAGACCGAATAGATGAAACTCCCTCCGGTGAGTATGAAGTAATAGACTACAAAACCAACAAAACCCCCACTCCCAAAAAGCGATTAAAAGAAGATGTCCAGCTGGCCCTCTACTGTCTTGCTGTAAAAGAGAAGTATGGAAAATTGCCGGCCCGGGCCGGACATTTTTATGTACATCCGAAAGTTGCTGAGATGAGGGTGGTGGATGTGAGTGAGGAAAGTGTGGGGGCCGTTGTGGAGAGGATTCTGGAAGCAGTTGAAGGGATATTGAGTGAGGACTTTGAGGTTAAGGAGAAGCCGAATTGTTACTTCTGTGATTATGGGGGGATCTGTGAGTGGGTGGGGAGGTGAATGTAAATTTAAAATTGATTGTCGGCAATCGTTTGCTTATTAAACGATAAATCTTTATTGATTAATTACCGTAGTTAATTTTGTAATAATATACTTTAGCTCATCGCTGATTTGAGTGGATGGGCAGATAAGTTCTTATTAGGTTGTGGACTATCTAAATTTTGCAGACCTCACATAATAGGAAAACACATTACATGCATCGACAACTCTTTCAGACTGCGTTAAATATTGATAATTGTCTAATCTTTAAAAAGGGGAGCACGTGTTTATAGGAATATCCAGAACTTTATGCCCATGGATTACTTGAGATTAGGACAGATGGAATTCAATTTACCAACATGAAATAGTGAAGAGGCAAATAACATTCTCTAATGTACAACTTTATATTTGAATATTTAATGGGGATCAGTATGAAAGAATTATTTAATAACAAATTATTAAGATTGCTAAAGAAGGACCTTCGATTTGTAGATGAAGATTCTGGTGAAATAATTAGAAGCGAGGTGGTTAATGAGGCTTTGAAGGCTGATAATAAGTTGATTAAATTATTATTATCTGAAGTAGATGTGAGCGATAAATTTTTTATTGAAATTGATGGCTATCTGGTCTTTGAAACAAACAAATTTATTGATTTTGTTCAGGATAAAAATTTTTTAAGCAACTCTTATACTAAATTCAAAAATAAGATTGGTTTTAACATTGGCAATCAATTTCTAAATGAAAGAAATGAAGTTTCTTTGGTTTGGCCATTCAAAGATTGTGTATTAGGGGGTGGGATGACTAAAGAAGATCAAAAAAGAAATGAAATTTTTTTTAATGAAATACTTGCTCAAGATGAGATTGACAGATTATTTGATCCAAAGGTATTGACTAATTTTAAGCGAATCACTACTAAAGGTGAAGAAAAAGTAACGGCTTTTAATAGGGATGAAGATAAGTTAATAACAGATAATTTAATAATAAAAGGGAATAACCTTCTTGTTCTTCACTCGTTGAAAAAAATATTTCAAAATAAAGTGAAATTAATTTATATTGATCCTCCTTATAACACAGAAACTGACAGTTTTAGATATAATGACAATTTCAACCATTCTTCTTGGCTTACATTTATGAAAAATAGGTTAGAGGTATCAAAACAGTTACTTTGTGAAGATGGGGTCATATTTGTTCAATGTAATGACAATGAAGCTTCATATTTAAAGATATTGTTAGATGAAGTGTATGGTAGGGAAAAATATGATGTAACACTCTATGTTCAAGTAAGGTATGGAAAAAAGACTTTAACTGAAAAAAATGATTATCAGAAGTTAATAGAACAAATTCATGTTTATCGTAAAAATACATTTAAACCTATTAGAGAAAAGGAGGTGTATTCGACTGAAAAATTCGAATGGGAAATTGTAGAAATATCTAAAGGAAAAGAAATTGATCTTGGACACAGGAAAGCAATTATGTTTAAGCTCGGTGAGTATGAGATAAATAAAGTATCATCTAATATTGATTGCTTAAAAGAAACATGGGCTAGCGGAACAGTTCTAAAAAATAATGCATCAGGGAAATTTTTTAACGATCACATTTCAAACAGAGTTCAAATAGATGGTTACGGTGTTTTGTATAAGGTGTTTGGGATTGGTGATGATGGATTGGGATATCGGTATTTTACAGGTCCAAAAAAGCAAGGTGCAACAAAAGGAAAGTTCTATTCCGGTGTTCCTACAGTTAGGAGGGAACAACTTAATAGTGGTGAATCTTTTAGACTAATGAGTATCGATAACTTCTATGATTTTTCTGATTCATTTGGAAATTGCAGACATGAAGGTGGTGTTGAATTACGAAATGGGAAAAAACCAGAAACGTTGCTAAAAAAAATCTTAGACATCTCAACTAAAGAAGGGGATATAGTTTTAGACTTTTTTATTGGAACAGGAAGTTCTTGTGCAGTTGCCCACAAAACAGGAAGACAATATATTGGAATTGAGCAACTAGATTACGGGAAAAATGATTCTTTAACAAGGTTAAAAAATGTGATTAATGGGGATTCGACTGGTATTTCAAAATCAGTAAATTGGAATGGTGGGGGAAACGTAATTTTCTGTGAACTTATGGAATATAATAAAAAGGCTATCGATAAAATTCAATATGCTGAATCAAGTGAAAGTTTGATGCAAATATGGGAAGAAATGGTTCTTAATTATTTTTTAAATTATGACGTTGACATTCATAAATTCAATAGTAATCTCAAAGAGTTCAAGGAGCTTCCACTTAAAAAGCAGAAAATGTTTCTTGTTGAAATGCTAAATAAAAATCAGCTTTATGTGAATTTGTCAGAGATTGACGATATTCAATTCAAAGTAGGTGCAGAAGACAAAAAGTTAAACAAAGAATTCTATAAGTGATATGATGACTCAGACTATACTATCTCAACATCGAAAATGGTTGTATGATGAACTTGATGTAGCAAAAAAGTTGGGGGTTTTAGATCTATACCTTGATATTCCTAACTTTATAAAGGAAAATCTGAATCCTTATTTTGAATTAAGACCCTATCAAAGGGAGGCATTTGCTAGATTTTTTTATTATTATAACCAATATCCTGATAAAGAGTGTCCCCTTCATGTGCTTTTCAATATGGCAACAGGAAGTGGTAAAACGCTTATCATGGCAGGACTGATCCTTTATCTTTATGAAAAAGGATACCGTAACTTTCTTTTCTTTGTCAATTCAACGAACATTATTGAAAAAACAAAAGATAATTTCTTAAATACTTTCTCTATCAAATATTTATTTAATTCAAATATATATATAAATAATAAAAAAATAAATATAAACAACGTATTTAATTTTGAAGGGATTAATAAAGAAGATATAAATATTTGTTTTACAACAATTCAGAAACTTCATTCTGATCTGTATGTGGAAAAAGAAAATTCTTTAACTTTTGAAGATTTCAGAAATAAAAAAGTAGTATTAATTGCGGATGAAGCTCATCATGGGCAAAGTAAGACAAAACAAAAAACTCTTTTTAAATCAGATGAAAAACCAAACTGGGAAAATACTGTTGAATATATCTTAAAGCAAAATAAAGAGAACATCCTTCTTGAATTTACTGCAACAATGGATTTCATGAATAAGGCAATAGAGGATAAATATAAGCTTAAATTGATTTATAAATATGATTTAAAACAGTTTAGGTCTGATAAATTTTCTAAAGATGTTGAAATTTTAAGATCAGATACAGATAAAAAAGGAAGAACACTACTTGCATTATTATTAAACCAACATCGTCAGGATGTGGCAAGTAAGCATGGAATCCACTTAAAGCCGGTAATTCTATTCAAAGCGCAAAAGACAATTGAACAATCAGAAGAAAACAAAGTGTTTTTCCATAATCTTATTCATAAACTTTCAACGAAAGATCTGGAAGAAATAAAAAAGAAGACAGATATTAAAGAGATTAAAAGAGCATTTGAGTTTTATAATAAAGAGAAAATTACAACCGAATTACTTGTTCAGAAACTAAAAATTAACTTTTCAAAAAATAAATGCATAAGTATGAATAATAAAGACTCATTGAAAAAAAATCAAATATTGGTTAATTCTCTTGAAAAAAAAAAGAATCAGATAAGGGTAATTTTTACTGTAAATAAATTAAACGAAGGTTGGGATGTTTTAAATTTGTTTGATATAGTTCGTTTATATGATGGCCAGGCTGGAGGCGGTGGTTATGGTAATAAAATTGCTCCATCAACGATGTCAGAAGCTCAATTAATAGGAAGGGGGGCAAGATACTTTCCCTTTAACGTGAATGGTAAAGAAGGTTTTAAATTTTTAAGAAAATATGATGATGATTTAGATAATGAATTAAGGATTCTTGAAGAATTACATTTCCATAGCCCCAATGAGCATAGATATATTTCTGATTTAAAACGTGCTTTAGTAAATGAGGGAATTATGGATGACACAACTGTTGAAAAAGAATTAAAATTAAAGGACAATTTTAAGAAGACTTGTTTTTTTAAGAATGGACAAATTTATCTCAATCAAAGAATACAAAACAATTATTCGAATGTAAAATCGGTTGAAGATTTAGGAATTTCAAGAAAAGATTATTCTTATAACGTGAGGACTTTTAAAGGAAAAGTGACAAAAGCACTTACAGATGACGCATATGACAATCTTTATATTGCAAAAGAATCAGCAACTTTGCAAGTAAATCAAATTGAAAAACATATTTTTTTGAATGCAATTTCGAGAAAAGATTTTTTTAAGTTTGATAATATAAAAAAAATATTTCCTAAAATAAACTCGATCAATGAACTATTTGAAAATAAGGAATACTTTTCAAATATTAAGATTAATTTTACTGGTTCAGCAGAAGATATTTATAATTTATCAAATGATCATAAGTTTAAAGCATTATCGAATATTTTAGACGATTTCGAGGATATATTTAAGAATCATGTGGCTGATTATGTAGGTTCAAAAATTTTTTATCCATATATGGTACAGAATATTTTTAATGATAAAATACTTAAAGTTGAAATAGGTTCTGAACGAGAAGATGGGCAAGAAGCCTTTGTTCAGAAAAAAGAGTGGTATGCTTTCAATGCAAATTATGGTACTTCTGAAGAAAAAGCTTGTGTTGAGTTTATTGATAGATTAATAAAAGAAAATTTCAATGTTAATTATAAGGATATTTTTTTACTAAGGAATGAGCTTCACTTTGTAATATATAATTTTAGTGATGGGAGGCCGTTTGCTCCTGATTTTGTGTTGTTTATGAAAGCTAAAGATGGGACTGATCTAACTTATCAGATTTTCATAGAACCTAAAGGCAAATTTTTAGAAAAAACTGATGAGTGGAAAGAAGATTTTTTAATTAATGTCAGAAAAACATTTGAATCTAGTGGTTTGACTAAATTTGTAGAAACAAATAAATATTGTATTTTTGGTGTTCCTTTTTTTAATCAAGTGGATGAGAATAAGTTTAATGACTCAATTTTAAGGGAATTAGGGGTATGAACATGTGTTGTAACTATTCACAATATGGCTAATTAATCTTGTCTAATTAGGTTCTAAAATCCCCGATTTACTAGACAATATTCAATAAAAAGTGTTCTTAGCTTTGTTGTGTCGATCAATAATGCAAACGAAACTAAGAACATATGAAGTTACGCCAAATGAGATTATATGCTTTCCTATTGGGAATATTCTGGCTGTTGATAGAAGTTATAAACTCTAATTTCAATGAATTAATCAATTTTTGTCTTTGTATCTGTATTCACTTTATGACTCATCCCCATTTCCCATTTGTTGTTCGAAAGATTGCCTTATTAGGCCCATCACATATGGTAAATCATCCATTGAGGATAAATCAACTTTGACATCACCATTACCCCAACGCCCAACATTAGATACATCTTTGCATAATCCTTTTGGATCATTTACTTCAGAGAAAGGCATATTGAGGGATAAACTTAATCTTTTAGATTGTGATACTACGTCAACAAAATTAGTTTCAGCTTTATAGGCAACGTAAAGCTTAAGGAATTCTTCTGTTACACATGGATCAATAGCAAGAACTTCTTTTCTAAATGCCTCAAAAAGGTTATGCATAGTTCCTGTATGAATATAAGGATGGTCTTCAATTGTGTAATTAAATTTTGTGTCTTTATTTTTGTATTTTTCCAAAATTTCATTTCCCAGCTTTGGTGCGGCCCAGATTTTAAGAGCTATATTTGCCAGTCTGCTCGCTCTTTCTGTGATGGTTTGTTCATTCCAATGATCGAGAAGACCAATTCCTTTGTTAAGATTTAATGGACTTACTTTAAAACCCCCTTCCATGTCACGTTTCTCTTTGAATGGGCGAGAATTATATTCAGAATTGTAACCTGTAAGGGTAAGGTTTCCAAGTGTATGGAGCCATTTTTCATGAACCTTTTCCCATTCTGGACCTAATTCATGTTTCCAGGCTTGCGATAGTTTTTCAGTTTGTGGCATGATATGTTCTATGGTATATTCATCCATCAATACACTTTCTTTGCGTCTATAATTTTCTAATCTTCTTAGTAAATAGCTACAGTTTTTAGAGTTGTAAATCTCGCGGTTTTGTAATTCGCGTTGGAATTCTTCATCATTTGGAAAACGTCGGTATGAAGGTAATAACAGAAAATGGGCTTGGATATTTTCTATATATCGATCTTTCTGTAAATCCTTGGTAAATTTTGCAAAAGTTTTGTTTAAGGAGTTTGTTGGTATTGAGCAGATTGCCCGGCGGAAAACATAGGATTCTACAAGTTTAATTGCTTTTATAAACTCTTCTGTTGAAAGTATTTTGTTTTCATAGTCATGATAAAGTTCAAGTAGGAAAGGATAAGCAACATCGACTTTAAGATTTCGTAAGTTATTAAACGCAAACTCCAATTTTGTATTATTTTCTTTTCCAAGCTTCATTGCACAATAATAATGAGAATAGATTCGAATGTCAGCAACTATTTTTTCTATTCCCTTGTTTTTTGTATTTGTGGAATTAGCATAGGCTTTAAAAGAATCATAAACATCATCGATTTTTGGAATCTCTCTGGTTTTCACAGTTAAGTAGTGACGCATAAAACTATCGAACTGTTTAGTGTAAATATTTTGTCCAAAATCTTCCTCCATTGGATGCCAAAACTCCTTGTAAAGCTTTGTTTGTATATGTGGTTCCAGTCCCATAAGGATATAATTGCGAATAAGATCAGCTTGGTTGAGCTCTTTTCCTGTTGAGTTCATGCTTTCAAAAATAAGTTGTGGGTTATCCTGACCGCGATGAAGTGCAATATCAACCATTATAAGTTTGTTTAACCCATTGCAGAGAATAGTTAGATCATCTTTGCATTCATGAATCCATTTCTCAAAAAGACTAAAGTTTTCTGTAATCCTTACTGAGTAATCTTTTGGTTGCTCTCTGTTATCAAGAATAGCTGTTAGTGAATCTTTATCAGTTTGAGAAAGAATAAGTTTGTAAGACATATCATCTTCCTCTTCTGGGTTGAGTAAATAATAATTTCGAAGTTTTTTAGGAGAAAAGCCTTTCAGAGGTTCGCGTTTATTCTCATCTAATTGATCAAGTTCTTTGGCAAGAGCAGCTATTATCAATGTTACAGTTGTAAGTCTCTGTTGTCCATCAATTACAAGAAGGGATGATTGACTGGAAATCTGATAAATGTCTTTTTCTATGTAAACGATTGAACCTAAAAAATGAGCTGAAATATCTTTGCTACTTCCGGTACGAAGAATGTCATCCCATAATTGTTGACATTGTTTTTCTTTCCATGAATATGTGCGCTGGTATATTGGAATTACAAATTGAGTTGATTTTTTGAGAAAACTGAGCAAGTTAGTTTCAACGGCTTTCATTTTACCTTCCTCCATAAATGACTTCAGTGTTGAGTTGAGTAGTTAAATAAGGAGCAAGTTCATTTAGAAGAATTGAAAATGCGATAATATCTCGCATTTCAATGGTTTGAATATCATTTGATGGAGTTCCAGCGTGTCGAATTCCTGGATAATTCCCTTGTTTTTGCATGCAAGCGTTTATCTGACTATCTGAACAATCAATGCGTAAGTTACGGATTGAATTTTCAAAATCTTTCCTTACTTCGAGTGTATGTAAATCATCCAAGCTTCGTAAAAACAATATATAAGTCATTTGTTCGATAATTTCAAGAGGATTAGATATTCCGCCAAACCAGAATGTATCCCATATATAGTCAATTTTATTTTTTATTTCACCAGTAAGCATTTTTATTCCTCTAATTTTTTAGTTCACTGTTGCTTTATGGGATAATCTTTTTCTGTTCAATTTATGTCGGTTATTATTTCGATTATCTAAGTTTACTTCTAATTATTTAATATAGTTGTGCCTTAATTGTTGTATGGCTCCATATTGTTTTAATATTCAAACCTCCCACACCTTCCCCCCCACCAACTCCCCATGCCCCGGATGACACGTGAACAACAACACCTGCCTGTCCTCCGCCACCTTCTTCAGCAACAGGGCCGCTCCTTCCTGTCTCTCGGGATCCATATCAACGAACGGATCGTCCATCACTAAAAATCCACCGTCTTCTAAGAAGTGGCCTGCGAGTGTCAAACGGAGGGCCAGGGAAAGCATGTCTTTGGTTCCGGCAGATAAGTAATTATAAGGAAGTACGTTTCCGTCGGATCGGAGGAGGCCCTCGGGGAGGGAGTCGTCCATTTCTACGCGGGTGTAGCGGGCCCGGGTTATGAGGGAGATGTAGGATTCCAGGTCTTTTTGGAGGGGGGCGTAGGTGTCTTCGTCGAGGGATTGGGAGAGGGTTGTGGTGGTCTGGAGGACTTTTTCCAGGGCCCGGGCTTTTTTCTGGAGGGTCTGGAAGGTTTTTTCGTAGTCGGCCAGGATTACTTTTAGTTCTTCGGAGGAGTATTCGGGGGGGTGAAGGGAAGCGCGTTCTATCAGGAGGTCATTGGTCCTGTCTTTTTTGGATTCGAGGGTTTGTTTTTTGGACTGGAAGGCCTGGAGGAAGGCTTCGGTGTCTTTTATGTCTTCGGGGAGGGGGGCGAGACTGTCCAGGTTGGTCTGGAGGATTGTGTTTTGGGCTATTTTGGTGGTGAGAGTGGAGGTGAGGGCCTCTTTTGTGTCGTGATCAGTTGTGTATTTCTGGAGGGTTCGGGTGGCTTGTTCTCGTTTTTCCTGGTGGGAATCTAATTTGTTCCGGAGGTTTGTGCGGTCTTCTATTATTGTGGGGAGGTCGCGGGTGGGGGCGGTGGGGGCCAGGGCCCCGACCTTTTGGGCGAGGTCTTCGTAGGTGTCTTTGTCCAGTTCCTGTTCGAGGTTTGATCGGGCTGAAGTGACGTTATTGAGGTGGGTCTGGTAGGTTTTGTTGAGGGTGATCGCGTCTTCCAGGGATGTTACTTTCAGGGAGGTGAGCAGGTCATCTTTTTGTTTTGTGGCGGTGTCGTACTCTTCCATATCTACTTCGGGGGAGGTTACTTCCAGGGCCCAGTCAGGGTGATCGATGCGCAGTTTGGCGCCGGCCTGGAGGTGGGTGGTTTCGTTTTTACTGAGGGTCTGGTTTGCGGGGGGTTCCAGGTCTTTGCTGATGGTGATATCCAGGTCTTTGAGGGCCTCGAATCTGATGTCCAGCTTTCCGGCATCAAGGCGGGCTTTTAGGACATCAAGCCGGGTGTGGGCCTCTCTGAGCTTATCGAGGTCTTCGGTGGTGAGCTTTCTGATGGAATCCAGGTCTTTTTGGACAGCATCAAGGGTCTTCTTTTTCTCTTCCACACGGGTGAACTTGCGGACCAGGTCCTGCTGGTCCTGCCAGGCGGTTGCAAGCTTTTCCTCTTCCAGGGCGGCGGTTAGCTTTTCATTAAGATCCGTGAGCTCTTTTTCAAGGTCATTGATGGTTTTTTCCACAATGGGCCAGTCGGTGGCGATGCTGTTTAGCTCATTTATCTCAAGGGTCAGGACCTTTTGTTCTGATTCCAGGGTCTGACGCTCTTTTATGCCGTCCACTACGGGGGCGTTCTCGTCCAGATAGTCCTGGAAGTCCCGGATATCATTATTCAGATCGGAAATATCTTTATTGATCCTGTCTAGCTGGTCCTCAAAAGCCAGGGTCTGTTCCAGTTCATATCTGGCCTCCTCTTTATCATAGTAGGCCTGCAGTACCTTGCCCACTCCCCGTTTGAAGGGGTTGTTAAAACTTCTTTTTTTGTCTTCGGGACAGTCCATTTTGATGTCCCATCTGCTTAGATAATCTTTCTGTAATTCTTCAAGGACAGTCCTGAACTTCTCAATGCTCACGCCATCAGTCTCCAGCATTGACTTGCGGACGATCTCCCCCAGATCATACACGGTCTTTTCGTCATTCTTGATATCCTCAAGGGTCTTTGCAAGACCGGACTGGTAGGTCATCAGGACGGATCTGTAGGTACCTTCACCGGCTTTGAGCATGGGGGCCAGGGTTTCATTAATGGTATCTTCGTTTGTGAGCAGGCCTCCATTTGGAAGGATCAGTTCTGAAGAGGCGGAGTTGCCCCACATCTTTTTGAGGGTATACTTCTCTCCCTGCTCTTCAAACTCCAGCTCCACCTTCACGGTATCTCCGCCGCCCACAGGAAGCCACCTCCGGATCTCCCGTTCAAACTCTCTCTTCTTCAGTTTTGAAGGGGTGAACAGAGCCTTCTGGATGGCGTTGAAGATGGTGGATTTTCCGGCTTCGTTTGGGCCCTGGATGACGTTGATGCCGTCCTCAAGTTCCAGCTGTGTGCTGGCAAGGCCTCCGAAAGGACACAGAGTTACTTTTGTAAGTTTCATTCTCTCACCTCGCAGATCAGCTCGTAAGCAGTCTGAAGGGCTTCGGGATCCTCTTCTGCAAGGTTTGAAAGCAGGAGGTGGGGGAAGGAACCTTCGGTGAAGTTCCTGTCTATGAAATCCTGATCGATCATTTCGGTGACCTCATCGTCATAGACTATGGGGTGGAGGATGTCCGGGAGCATGTCATAAACTTCACCAAGCTTTCCGTATTCTTCCACACTCAGGCTTCCGGTAAGTTTGAGCTTGAGCAGCTTGTTTGAATAATCGTCCTTAAGCCCGTCCTTTATGGAGGTTTCAAGATCATCAGAAGGATCAAGTTCTATCTGATCATGCAGGAACCGGTACCGGCCTGTAGAAAGGGGAGTATGTCTGATCGTCTTAGAATCATCGATATCAAAGATCCAGGCCCGGCCTTCATGTTCGCAGTCAAAGCCATCGGGTTCGGGAGTTCCCGGGAAAAAGATCCGGCTTAAGGGGCCCGGGGTTTCAGGATAGCGGATGTGGGTATGTCCCAGCAGCCAGATGTCCAGGCCGATGGCCTCAAGCTCGTCATGGGTCATGGGATAGTACTTGCCTTCCGGATCCGGGGAGACCCCGTCAAGACTGCCATGGGCGATCCCTATGTGGTATTTAACGTCATCGTCAATAGTAAGGTCCTTCATGTAGCCGATGCAGTTTTCATGGGAGGTCTTTGCATAGCAGGGGGCCGGATAGAGATTGGCATCAAGATCGTAATGGTCAAGGTTTACAACAGCATTTTCCCGGAGAACCTTCACATTATCCCCGGTATTTTCCTCAAAGACATCCCACAGGCCCCTGGTCCCATGGGTAATGAAATCATGGTTCCCGGGAAGGACAGCCACAAGCTTTCCCTGAAAATCCCCCAGGGCCTTTGCGGCCTTAATGATATCCTTATCATCTGCCTGGACCCGGTCGAACATATCCCCTGCCACGACCATAAGATCACATTTCTCCTCGTTTGCAGTATTTACAAGGTTCTTCAGGGTTGTAAACCTCGCTTCGGTCAACAGGGACTGTACTTCCGTATATCCGGAGAATTTCATACCAAGATGAAGATCTGCTGTATGGAATATTTTTAAGGCCATAGGTCTTTCCTTTTGCGTGTGGGTTTAATTTTAATGCTGACATTTAAATTATGGATAATTGATATTATTTAAAGATTTTCAATCAGGGCCGATTTTTTTAAAGTAACACTTATTCTTCTTTGAATGAACCTAAGTGGTGGTTCTTAGTTAAAAATGGCTTTAGGTACTGTTTTTGGAGTAAATGGCCCTGGAAAGCATATCTGGTATTTTTTAAATACATAAAATATATATTATACTCAGGAAAATTATATATAGGATGCAGTTTCGTGGTATTTTTAGATATATTTGAATGAATTGTGGCATGAAGTCCAATTCCATTCTGCCTTAAAAAGAGGAACAATAATGAAAACAATGATCCAGGATATTGAATTTGAGATTGAACATGGAGAGTTCAGGATGGAAAATCCCCGAAGAAAGATCACTTTTGACATGACCCTCCCCCTCGCCCTGAAAATGTATGAACATTTCAGGGCCCTGGTAGTACCTCCATTCATACAGAACCCGGGCCTGATAGAGAAGATCAACGAAAAGACCTTCACGCTGGATTTTGTAATGGGCAGCAATGACTTCTGGCTAATGGATCTGAAATTCGGTTCTGAAGGGTTCCATGCAGAAATGAGAAGAGAGGAGATCTTCGGGGCCCTGAAGGTATTGCAGAAGTGTATTGAGGGTTGATGGATAGAAAGTGTGTAATTCAGCAGAGGTCGGGTCAACTAAGATGCTTTATGAGCTATCAAAGAGTGGGTATATAAAGCGTATGATACAATTTTAATTTTTAGAGATGTCATGTCTGTACAAATGGTTCTTTCAAAATATTTTATGGGAATAGATTTTATTCAATCATTCCTCAATATATTACAATATCTACATTTTATCAGCACATTTGCGCGATATACGCGCGGTGCGTGAATAATATGCGCGGTGCGTGAATAATACGCGCGGTGCGTGAATAATACGCGCGAAACAAAGCATCTACTTTTTTGTACATACGATGCTCTTTTAGAACGGCCTTGCTGAACTATTGTCCCTTCCTCTTTAAGACGGGATAGTAAACGGTGTGCCTGGTCTTTAGTGATCCTGCATAGTTCCATTACATCGGCTCTTTTTATGGAACCATGTTTGCTTATGTAACTTAGCACCATCTGCTCCTGATGGATACTATCAAAACCAGCCTGGCGCACGTAGGCCGATTTTCCACCAGACTTGCGATAAATCTTTGCACTGAGTGCATTGAGGGTTGATGGATAGAAAGTGTGTAATTCAGCAGAGGTCGGGTCAACTAAGATGCTTTATGAGTTATCAAAGAGTGGGTATATAAAGCGTATGGTACAATTTTAAATTCTTGAGATGTCATGTCTGTACAAATGGTTCTTTCCTCATAGTAGATCACTATTTTATTCTCTTTTTTTTATAAAAGGAAGCCTTCTATTTTTATATATTTTCTGAATGGCAAAGTTAAAATTAAAACATGCAATGTTCATTCTAATAAAATCAATAGTTTTAAATACTGATCAGAGAAATAATAGCAGGTGGTTCTAAAATATTTTGAAGAAATCAATTATGTGAGAGGTGTTGCGATCCTGGCTGTGATCAGCATCCATGTTTCAGCTTACTTCACACGAATGGACACCATCACTAACTTAACTATATTTTACATAACAATTGATACAGTTTCCAAATTTGCTGTTCCCGCATTTATATTTGTTACAGGTTTTGTGCTTTATAACAAATATAAGGCTGATATCAATACTAAAATCTTTTATGAAAAGAGATTTTATTCAATCATTCCTCAATATATTACAATATCTACATTTTATCTCATAGCATCTTATCTGCTTGGTGAAGCAGCTGACTGGAACTTTCTGTCCATTATTTCAAAATATGCAACCGGGAGAGCTTTTTTTCATCTATGGTTTTTTAGACTAATAATAGAAATATACATAATCTGTCCATATGCGATAAAATTGTATAATTATTGCAAACTAAAAGAGAAAACCAACCTGTTATTGATGGCTGCTTTATTAGCAAGTGGTATATATCCATATATACACACAGGAAAAATGGCCCCACTATTAATATTCATTAACTATTTATTTTATTTATTTTGTGGGATGTATATACTTGAAAACAGGCATCTGATAGATAAAGTAGCTTCAAAGAAATACCTTATCCTGCAATCAGTGATTATATTTGCTGGAACTCTGCAGGGAATAAATATGTACACAAAATCGTATTTCCAGCAAAGTTTCCTTCACTTTCCAGCAATTGTAAGCAATATATTAAATCCGTTATACAATATAGTATTCATATTAGAAATATTATACATTGTTAGGTGGATCAGCAATAATTATAAAATGAACATACTTGAAAAGATCGGGTCACAATCTTTTGCAATATATCTATTGCATGCAATTGTATTGTACGTAATGGTGGAGAAAAATCCATTAATGATCTTTGATTGGAATAGTATTCTTTTTTATCCAGTCACATTAGTTTTAACATTGGTACTAACGTTATTTCTCATCCACATAATTAAGAAAATCCCATTCAATACATACCTGATCGGAATCACTCGTTGAATTAAACATCCCGGCTAACTAAAAAAGAGCAACTTTCAACCTCAACAGCAGGAGTCAGCTTTTGAAGGGGAAATAAACGCCATACAGCACACACAAAACACGGGCCCGGATGATCTGGAATTTCTGGCAATTGACCAGCCGGCCTGGTCAGCTGAGAATGAAGAGATCCTGGACGCAGGGCCCGGGAATGAACAGGAATTGATAAAATGAGAATGTCCGATCAACAGAAAAGTGAGATTGGGGTATGGCCGGTGATGGAACTACAAATAATTAGTCAAATATAATATTGTGTCAATAAATTCTCAGCAAACTTCGTAACACATATATTTTATGATATAAGCATAATAACTAAAGATGATTCAAATGGCCAAAATCGAAGGGATCAGGATACGAAACTTCCGGACGTTGAAAGATATTACAATTGGCAAACTGTGGAATACACAGAGCTCTGATCCATTGACGCCTCTGACAGCAGTTATTGGCAAAAACGGTGTGGGGAAAAGTACGCTATTTGATGCTTTCGGTTTTCTTTCTGACTGCCTGAAAAGCGGTGTTGAGGAAGCCTGTGATGCTCGTGGACGCGGTGGATTGGATAAGATTCGTTCTCAGGGTCAAAAAGGATCAATTGAGTTTGAAATTTATTATAAAGAAAATGGTAACGCCCGTCCCATCACCTATGAATTAGCTATTGATCTGGATAAATCTGGAAGACCTTATGTTCAAAAAGAACGTCTGCGGCAACGGCGCAAAGGACAAAAAAGTGGGTGGCCATTTTCATTTTTAGTCCTCAATAATGGTAGAGGAGTGGCCTGGAAAGGTGAAAAAGAAGGTCGTCAGATCGATGAAGAAAAAGAGGACTTTGATCTTTCCCAATTCATAAAAACAATTCAACAGGAAGAAAGTAGTGAGCAAAGCAGGGAAACTGAAGTAGTTGAACTCGAAGACAAACGTAAACTTGGTATTGCAACTCTTGGTTCTTTAAAAAAACATCCAAGAATATCAGCTTTCAGAAAATTCATGGAAGGCTGGTATCTAAGTTATTTTACTCCGGATGCTGCACGCAGTTTACCTTTAGCAGGTCCTCAAAAGCACCTGAATGTCCATGGCGATAATCTGGGAAATGTAGTACAGTTCATGGAACGTGAGCATCCTGACAGTTTCAAACTAATTCTTAAGAACATAGCAGAAAAAATCCCCGGAATAGACAAAATTGACACTGAAAAGACACCTGACGGAAGAATTCTACTTCGATTTAACGACAAAGGATTTCAAGATCCTTTCTATGCGCAACAGATGTCTGACGGAACACTAAAAGTATTTGCATATTTGCTATTACTTGAGGATCCGTCCCCTCCACCATTCCTGTGCATCGAAGAACCGGAAAATGGGCTTTATCATAAACTTCTGGAATCCCTTGCCTTTGAATTCAGGGAACATGCGACCGGCCGCAAAGGAGGTTCTCAGGTGTTCATAACTACTCATCAGCCATACTTTGTCGATGCTCTTGAAGTAGAGGAAGTATGGATCCTGGAAAAAGGGGAAGATGGTTTTTCCACAATAAAGCGTGCAAGTGAAGATCCTATAGTCAGTAATATGGTAGAACAGGGCCTTCCATTAGGTGGATTATGGTATAGTGACTATCTGGATGCGAGGTGAACCCATGCATTTTGAGATACTTGTAGAGGATCAGTCTGGTAAAAAGATGCTGGATATCCTCATTCCCAAAGTCATAGGCAATGGGCATACTTTCAGGATCCATCCATACAAAGGAATCGGACGTATCCCTAAAGGTATGAAAGGAAATACTGATCCAAACAAGCGCATTCTTCTGGACCAGCTACCAAAGATACTTCATGGTTATGGCAAGACTTTTGCCGACTATCCACCAGAGTATCCTGCTGCTGCAATTGTGGTGTGTGACCTTGATGACAAATGTATGAAGACCTTCAGGGAAGAACTTTTCAAGATTCTGGAAACATGCAATCCTCGACCAGAAACCCGTTTTTGTATTGCGATTGAAGAAGGGGAAGCATGGTATCTTGGTGACATACAAGCAATCAAAAAAGCATATCCGGGGGCAAAGGAAGCGGTTCTTAGATCATATATTAACGACTCTATTTGTGGTACATGGGAAAGACTGGCAGATGCAGTTTACTCTGGTGGTTCGCGGAATCTGTCTGCACAGGGATGGCAAAAGATAGGACATGAAAAATCAAAATGGGCTGAAACTATTGCACCACATATGGATATAGAAAACAATAAATCTCCAAGTTTCTGTTATTTCATACAAAAACTTAAAGAGCTGGCCGGGGTGCTTTAATGAGATGTTCAAAAGGACCAGGATGGGACTATGACTATCGACACGATAGTCTCTTCTCATATACAAAAGAAGTGCCTGATGGCGTAGAATATGTCCACTCTCTTGATATTGATGGCATCATAATAGACATTGGTACGGACAATTCAATCCTTAATATAGAGGTCCTGAATATATCTAAAAAACTGAATGTAAGCAAGACCGACATACAGCATCCTGAGAAGCTTGAGATCAAATTGAAAATCTCTGATAACGCAGTTGAGATCAGGCTATCCTTTTTTGTAAGAAAAAAAGAAAAGGTTGCATCTGCCTCCAGTGCAAACGACCTGAACTTACCTCCGGGCCTGCATAACTTCAGTGTCTGCGCGGAATGATCCTTCCCACTTTCTTCTGATACTCCCTGTACTCCTCCCCATACTGGGCCACCAGCCTGCTCTCCCAGTGCAGTGTCCCGATGGAGATGTAGATCAGGGTGATCACATAGATCACAAGCAGATTCACGGTCATAACAGGGGTCAGTATCATAACACCCAGGGCCGAAAAAACAAATGGATCCCTGATCCACCTGTACACACCCTTTATCTCAAGCTCTCCGGCCTGCACACTCCCGGGAGAGGACAGCTGTCCCTCAAGTCTGAACCGGCCCGGAGCATCTTTAAATCCTCTCACACTCACAAACCCTGCTGCGATCATACCGGCCACCATCAAATATCTCCAGGGGGAAGGTACTATATAGAGCACAGGCCCCGGGTCCTTCAGGAACACATAGGCCAGGGGAATGAGTGTGATAGCGGCTATCAGACTATAGACAGGTGTATAAAGAGCATCTGCTCTCTCTCCCAGTCTGCCTCTGATAAAACGCTTCACAGGCAGGCTGGCAGTTACACTATGGATCACTGCAAAACCCAGCAAACAAATAATTATCAGAATTATCAACAAAAACCTCCTCTGACAGTTATGTATATGTACAATAATATAAGTATCTGAGTCAAGCCATGATAGTGAATATACCCTATGGCCAGGACCAGGTGGACATTGAAGTGAATGTTCCCTTTGAGGTCCTGACCCCCAATGAAGTCAGAACAACCGACCCCTCCGCTCTTATGCAGGAGGCCCTCGGCCAAAGCTCTTTTGCCGAATTTGCAAATAACACTGAAAAACTGCTGGTCATCGTAAACGATGCTACCAGGCCGACCCCCACAAAAGAGGTATTAAACGAAATAAAAGGACCTCTCCTCTCCCACCCGGACATAAAGTTCCTGGTAGCCACCGGGGCCCACCGCGCTCCCACAGAAGAAGAATGTCACTTCATCTTTGGAGACTTATATGGGAAGATAAAAGAGAGAGTAAACTTCCACGATGCACATAATAGCGACATGGTCTGTCTGGGCACCTCCAAGAATGGTACTGAAATGTACCTCAACTCCCTTGTAACAGAATATCGCAACATCCTGGTCATCGGAAGCGTGGAACCCCACTACTTCGCGGGATACACCGGAGGCAGAAAGGCCTTCCTCCCGGGAGTCGCGGCATACAGCACCATTGAGACCAATCACAAACATGCTTTAAGTGACAATGCCCTGCCCCTCAAACTCAAGGGAAATCCTGTGGCAGAGGACATGGCAGATGCAATGGACGTACTTAAAGACCTCAACATATTCTCCATCCAGACCGTCCTCACCGCAGACCACGGGCTATATGCCATGTACTGCGGAGATCTGACCGAATCCTTCGAATCCTCCATATCAAAGGCCAATGAGGTATTCTGCAGTAAATTCAAAAGAAAAGGCAATATCGTCATCACAGTCGCACCCTATCCCATGGACATCGACCTCTACCAGTCCCAGAAAGCCCTGGAGAACGGCAAGCTCGTCCTGGAAGAAGGCGGCATCATCATCCTGGTCTCAAAATGCAGACAGGGGGCCGGGGACAGCACCTTCCTTGAACTGCTGGACTGCGCCAACTCCTGTGAAGATGTAATGCAGATCATTGAACGCGGATACAGGCTGGGATATCACAAAGCAGCCAAAATGGCCGGCATCGGGATCAAATCCTCGATGTGGGTGGTCTGCGATCTGGACACCGACACTCTCAAAAAGGCCAAACTTAAGCCAAAGGCTTCCATCCAGCAGGCCCTGGATGAGGCAATAGGACTAACCGAAGAAAAAGGAAAGCAACCCTATGTGGTCTTCCTTCCCCAGGGCAGTCTGACCGTACCCATACAGGGGGACCCAAAAAATGAATAAAGAACTGATCGAAAAGATCGCGGGAGCTGAAAATGTCAGCTCCTCAACCGCAGAGCTCTATGCCTACTCAACAGACGCAGGCATACACCGGGCCATGCCCGACCTTGTAGTAAGGCCGCAAAACACCGACCAGATCAGACGCATAATCGAGCTGGCCAACAAAGAGCTCTTTCCCATAATCCCCAGAGGAGCCGGAACGGCCCTTTGCGGCCACAGCGTTCCCATCTGCGGCGGAGTGATACTGGACCTGCAACGCATGGACCACATCAAAGAGATCCACATCGAAGACCTCTATGTAATAGTGGAACCCGGTGTCATCCACCAGGACCTGAACGATAAGCTTAAAAAATACGGTTTCTTCATCCCCGGCCCCTCAAGCAGTAATGTGGCCAACATCGGCGGGATGGTAGCCACCAATGCCTCCGGCGGCAATGCGGTAAAATACGGGGCCACCCGGGACTATGTCCTGGGTATGGAAGTGGTCTTCCCCAACGGGGATGTCGCACAGCTGGGTTCCCGGACCCTCAAGAACTCCGCAGGATATCAGCTGGAAAAGCTGATGTGCGGCATGGAAGGGACCCTGGGTGTCATCACCGAAATAACTCTGCGTGTCGTGCCCCTGCCCGAACATACCGCCGTGGCGGTAGCCGTCTTTGACACTCTGGAAGGGGCAGGCCAATGCGTCTCCAATATCATAGCAAAACCAATCATCCCCTCGGGCCTGGAACTGATGTCAAAGGTCTGCATAAAAGCCGTGAACAATGCCCTTGACCTGGGCCTGCCCGAAACCGAAGCCATTCTGCTCATTGAAGTGGACGGCAGTCTGTGTGATGTAAAAGAGCAGATCAAAGCAGTCTCACAGGTCTGCAGGGACAGCGGGGCTGTCTCTGTGGAATTCACCGATGATCCCGATCGCAAAGAAGAGTTATGGCGGGGTCGCAAGGCAATGATCCCGGCCCTTTGCAAATACAATGAAGAGCTGGTGACCGTCATGCTCGCGGACGACATGGCCGTACCCATGAGCAAAGTCCCTGCAGCTGTCAGGGCCTTTGAAGAGATATCCGATAAATATGACATCGTCATCGCAAGCTACGGGCATAGCGGAGATGGCAATCTGCACACCAAGGTCCTCATGGACCCCTCAAAACAGGCCCACTGGGACCAGGCAGAAGAGGCGGTTGAGCAGATATATGATAAGGTCATAGAACTGGGCGGGACCGTCACCGGAGAACACGGAGTGGCCATTACCAAAGCGCCCTTCTTCCTCAAAGAACGTGCCTCAAGCCTTAATGCAATGAGAGCCATCAAAAAGGCCCTGGACCCCAATAATATAATGAACCCTGGCAAGATCATGGACCGGGAAGGCAAGTTCATAACCGATCTTAGATACCATGTGGGGGAATAATAATGCAGACAGATGAACTTAAAAAATGGAGCAAAGAAATGCTCAACTGTACCCAGTGCGGCTTCTGCAAAGAGGTCTGTCCCATATTTGAGGACGTAGGCTGGGATTCCTCCTCGGCAAGGGGTAAGGTCTCCCTGTGCTATGGACTGTACACCGGGGACATCAACCCTGACCCATCTGTTGTAGAGCGGCTCTACCAGTGCACCACCTGTGCGGATTGTACCCGGCGCTGTCCCTCCTCCACGGCCGTGGTCGATATAATCGAAGCCGCACGCAGGGATGTAGTATCCTCCGGGATCATTGGCCCGGTGCAGCAAAGGATACTGGACTCAGTAACAACAAAGGGTAACCCCTTTGGAGAGACCACCTCCCGCAGGGAGATATTTGGAGAAAAGCCCCATAAAGCAAAGGTCGCCTATTTCACCGGCTGCAGTGCCGCATATCGCAACTTCGACACAGCAAAGGCCGGAATTTCCATACTAAAAAAACTTGGTACTGATTATACCCTTCTGGACGAGGTGTGCTGCGGTAGTGTCTTAAGCCGAATGGGCCAGCCTGAAGAGGTCATCGTAGAGCAGATGAACGCCAACCTGGATGCCATAAAGGCCACCGGAGCCGATACCGTGATCTTCTCCTGTGCAGGTTGTCTGCGCATGTTCCGGGAAGAATACTCAAAATTCGCACAACTGCCCTTCCGGGCCCTGCACTTTGCTCAGTGGCTGGAAGAAGTTGATCTGGAATTGAGGCCTTACAAAAAGACTGTCACCTATCACGATCCATGTCATATCGGCAGGCACATGGGTATCTACGACCCTCCCCGCAATCTCATCGGGAAGATCCCTGGTATAACTTTCCTGGAAATGGAAGACTCAAAAGAATCGGCCCGGTGCTGTGGTGGGGGAGGGGGTGTACGTTCTGGTTTTCCGGACATCTCCAAACAGATTGCTGCCAGAAGGGTGGCTCAGGCTCAGATCGCTGACGTGCTGCTTACCACCTGTCCATTCTGTGTGAACAACCTGAAGCTTGGAAAAGATGTATGCAACAGTGACATAGAGGTAAGGGATCTGCTGGAGGTACTGGAAGAACTGTTGTGATCATATTTCCGATATGTATATATTATATAGTCCTATATTTTATTAATAAAGATAAATTTGCAGTATTATCTTTTTTGGTGGTGGCTAGTGTATATGATGAAAATATTATATGGAGGGGGCCAATATGGCTGAATGTGTGGCTCTAGATCCTTCTCTATACAAAAATCTGTTTGAATCAATGCAGGATGGCCTGGTCATTGCAGAATTGACCTTTAATGAAAAGGGTCAGGCTCAGGATTATCGTTTCCTGGATGCAAATACCGCATTTGAAAAGCATACCGGTCTTACAAAAGCAGCTATTGCAGGCAGGACTGCATCCTCGGTCTTTCCCGGAGTTGATCTGTCCTGGATCAGGCAATGTTGTGCACAAACGTCAATAGAAGTTGATTAGGATTGCGGCCCTTGCGGCCATCATTGCAGTATAGTTCCGGTGGGGTCCTCTGGCAGATTCAGTTTGATCTTCAGAACATCTGACTCGGATAAGCCTTTTTCTGGTGGGTATCTGGAAAACAGGAAGTCCGGAGAGCTCAAAATCCTGTATCAGTTCCTTTCACTTCTTGAGGAACTACCTTCCCGGGATGAACTGTTCCAAAACACTGTGGAAATGATCCCTTTTATATATGGTGATCCTTTATCTGTCTGTGCCCGGATCATTTTTGATTCTGTCGAGTTCACAACTCCTAACTTTAACGAATCCCGGATAAGACAGGTCCATGATATCTATGTGGAGGGGAATGTACGCGGGGTGATAGAAGTCTTTTTAGTCTCCGATGGCTCCGTTTTGAACCCGGATCCGTCTTCAAAGTTTGACAGCACATATCTGTTCAGGGAAAACTATCTTCTCAACCGGCTTGCAGCCAGTCTGGGCCTTTTTGTTGAAAGGACCATTAAAGATGCAGAGGTAAGGACATTCAAAAGGATAGCTGATGAAGCCAACTATGGGATTGCCATTGTGGATATGGATGGCAGGCTTAGTTATGTGAATGAGAAACTGGTTCGAATGCATGGTTATTCTACTGAAGAGGTAACCGGGAATAATTTCCTCATGTTCTATGATGATGATCAGCTTCCCAGGATAAAGTATCTTTTCAGAAAAATGCTTGAAATGGGTAATTGCGAAAAAGAGGAGGTCTGGAATGTCCGGCAGGACAAAAGTGTCTTCCCTGCCATGCTGAATGGTTCCATTATTTACGATTCCAATGATGAGCCCCTTTACATGTCAATCACCCTTATTAATATCACAGAACATAAAAAGAGTGAAGAGGCCCTCATCTTTGCCCGGAAGATGGCAGAGACTGCCAACAGGTCCAAAAGCGAATTCCTGGCCAACGTAAGCCATGAGCTGAGAACCCCTTTAAACTCTATCATAGGTTTTTCCGACGTACTGATCTCCCAGCGGCCGGGACCTGTCAATGATATGCAGAAAAAATATCTCTCAAATGTATCCCGCAATGGTAAGAATCTTCTTAATATCCTCAATGGCATACTTGAGATATCCCTGATCGAATCCGGAAATATGAAATTAACTTATGAACATTTCCCATCCGGTTCTGTAATATCATCCATGGTAACCGCATCCTCTTCCTCTTTATCTGAGAAAGGGCTCAAACTGGAATGCCATATTCCTTCCGGTCTGCCTGACATCTATGCGGATCATTCCAAATTCAAACAGATCATTGGCAATCTTCTAAGCAATGCGATCAAATTCAGCTTAAAAGACGGTCATATTCAGATCAGGGCCCGCAGAGTGGAAAATATGATCCATTACACGGTAAAGGACAATGGGATAGGTATCCCCAGGGAGAACATGCCCCATCTGTATGATAAATTCTATCAGGTGGATGGTTCCATCAGACGCAAATACGGCGGTACCGGCCTTGGCCTGACGATCAGTAAAAAATTGGTGGAACTTCACAAAGGTACCATGTGGATCATCAGTGAAGAAGGGGTCGGGACTGTGGCCAATGTAATGTTGCCCATCATCCCCGAACAATAAGTTATCCCGGGGCAGTAACTCCCCGTGAGATCTTCCCTGTGAGATAGGGGGTGGACCTTTTTATCTTTGATTCGGCAGGTACACATATAAATTAATATCATTTAAGCTACATTTCTATTTTGATAATCTCATGACGCAGAAAAACGATAATGCAAAAGTTAACTCCTCAATAAAACGTACAACGTTTTTAGGTCACCTTGGTCTCCTGGCTGGAATATTCAAAGAACTTGGCATTGACAAACTGATTGACAGCAAACTTCCAAAAACAAGAGATCATAATGTTCCTCATTCAATCTGTATTCTTGCCATGGTGATCAATGGCCTTGGGTTTACGGACCAGCGCTTGTATCTGTTTCCTGATTTTTTCAAGAATATTTCTGTAAAAAAGCTTTTTGGCAACAATGTAACAAAAGAAGACCTGAATCAATATGCTATTGGAGAAACTCTTGATAAAATTTCAATATATGGGCCCACTAAATTATTTTCGGAAATTGTTCTTCATGTTATGAGTCGTCTACCTATCCCTGTTCAGCATCTGCATGCTGACACTACAAGTGTCAGCTTATATGGAGATTATGATGACGAAGAAACAGAGGCTATTGATGTTACTTTTGGAGTTCCAAAAAATGGACGATGGGATCTCAAACAGTTTGTTCTAAGCTTGATTGTTAACCAACATGGAATTCCTCTTTTCATGAGAACTCATTCTGGAAATGCTCCAGATAGTCGCACAATTATGGAATCAATCAAGTCTCTTAAATCAGTTTTAATGCCTGAAAGCAAAGGGTATTATGTCGCTGACAGTTCCTTCTACACGGCAGACAACATTAAAAATATGGGCAAGTCATTATGGATCAGTCGTCCATCTTCAACAATTACTGCAACAAAGGAGTTAATTGCTGGAAGCATGAAACTTAAAACACTAAAAAGCGATGACCGATACTCATTTTATCAAACTGTTGTGGAATATGGGGGAGTTAAACAAAACTGGGTTCTTTTGTGTTCAAGCAAACTGAAAGTAAAAAAAGAGGCAACTCTTAAGAAGAATCTCAAAAAAGAAATGGAGAAGGCAAGAACGTCTTTAAAAAAATTGAAGAACGAGCTTTTTTCCTGTGAAGAAGATGCATTAAAATATGCTGAAAAGTGGATTCAAGATTATCCTTCCCTTATGTTTGGAAAAGTAGAATTGAAGACTGTAAAAAAACGTGAATCAGGCAAAAGAGGCAGACCTTCAAAAAATGAAAAATTAAAGACATATTATACGATAAATAGTGATATAAAGACCAATGAAGCTTTTATTTTGAAAAAAATGGAGAAAGCTGGTCTTTTTATTATTGCAAGTAATGACCTCAGCCTTACTCCTGGAGATATGCTGAAGTACTACAAAGGGCAGGACAGAGTGGAAAAAGGATTCAGGTTTTTGAAAAATAACACATTTAGTGTGTCGAAAGTTTACCTGAAGAAGAAGTCCAGAATTGAAGCATTGGTGATGATAATGGTTCTCTGCTTAATGATTTACTCAATTGCAGAGTGGAAATTAAGAACCAAATTGGAAGAAGAAAATGAGACTGTTTCAGATCAGAAAGGCAAGCCTACAAAAAGACCTACAATGAGGTGGATATTTTTTAAGTTCCAGGGAATTACAGAGCTTATTACTCAGGAAGAAGACAAAATGGAGTCAGAAATATTGAATATGGAAGATGAAAATTGGAATATATTGAGGCTCATGGGGGAAAAATGTGAAAACATCTATCTTTAAATCGAGGACCTGCCGAATGTAAGTTTTATCATTAATATCAGAAGAGCGCATGCGCAAGCAAGGAGCAGTTCACATGGTACTGCTGGATCTTAGGGCAGAAGTATATCCGGGATCGCATGGATCATCCCATTGCTGCATTCTATGTCCTCTATCTCTATTTTGATACCATTGACCTCAGGACCATCTTTACTGGTAAAGGTAAGGTCTTCACCATTGAGTGTCTGGAGATGATCCAGTTCTTTAAGGTCACTTATACGGTATGTCCCTTTCACAATATGGTAGTTAATTATGCCTAAAAGGTAGTCCAGGTCCTCAAATGCCTCATCAATAACTTCGTCCGGGATGGGTTCAAATGCTTTTTCCAGGGGTGCGAATATGGTGTATTTCTCATCACCACTGAACCTGCCGGTCAGACCAAGTTTTTTTGCTGCATCTAAAAGAGTGGGAAAAAGGCCCAGCTGTGTTGCCTTCTGGATAAGATTCATTTCTTCTTCCATAGGGTTATATTGGATGTACCGGGAATTAAAGTTATTCCCGGTGCTTTGTGGAATGATCCCGGCAGGGCTAATTGTCCCGGGATATGTTCGCCAGTTTAATAGGAATCAAGCTGGGAACGCATAAGTTCCTGCTTCTTCTTTTCCAGGAAACTATATACGGAGCCATGGGCTGCTCCTTCGATCAGCATGTCCAGTGCTGTCCGGATGATCTGGATCTGATCAGGATGACCAATGATACTGACGGTCTTGCCATACACTGATATCCTTACCCCGATAAGCTTTTCTGCGATCTCCCGGGTCTTTCCACCTTTTCCGATGATCCTTCCTTTAAGACGCACCATTTCCTTCTGGGTGGAGGCAACACCGGAAAGGTCTATCACTTCAAGCATCAGATATTCATCGTCAAAGAACCTGAAAGCTTTCTCCGGACTAAAACCCCTTGCAATTGCCTGGATCACGTCAGCAGCTTTAAGGGCTCCCAGAGGGTCATCACTGGCTATGATCTCCACAGTACCATTCTGACTGTCAACATCCAGTCCGGAAGCGGACCTTTTTTCAATGAAATCCTTTACACTGCCTTTTGGTCCTATGATGGCACCTATCCTGTCCATGGGTACTTTAATGTGGGTCATGGGTCATACCAATGAATGATTGTAGTTATAGTTTGCGCTTTTGGTATGATGGAAATGATATTACTGGTATATATCACATAATGGGGATGAATCCTTTCAGAGCTAAGGACAAAAAGTCCCCTATGGGTCACAAAATAAGGCAAAAAAGAAAAATCCGTTTAATATCTGATCAGGAAGTGATGGTCCTGTACAGTTCCAGAGGGTCGGCATCAATATTAAAACGTCTAAAATAACGAGTGATGTTCTCCACATCCCTTTCTAAAAAGTCCCTTGCCTTTGGATGCTCCAAGGTGACCGATTGGCCCATATCAATAATATATGGGGTCATGCTGTCAGGGTCAAGGACAATATTGTATTCACTCAGGTCACCATGTATGAGGTGTGCCTCCTTGTAGAGGGCCTGCATATAGGATGTGATTATTTCAAAGAGCTTGTGTGCCTGCTCTGGATCAAATTTAACTTCCCTGAGCAATGGGTAGGGTACTCCTTTGCTGCCCAGAAATTCCATAACAAGTATATTGCGCTCGGATGTAATGGGTTGTGGGACCTTCACTCCTGCCTTTTTAGCACGAATGAGGTTTCGAAGCTCCTTTTTTGTCCAGGCAAATATGATATCGCGTTTGTTATGCCTGATATTCAGGAAACGACTATCTCCGAGGATATAATCTTCCATGGACCGGAAGGTGCTGGAGGACATTCTGTAGATCTTCACCGCAAGCTCCTGGTCCTTGCCTTCTGCAAAGAATACGTTAGCTTCTTTGCCTGTACTGATGGAACCACCCATGGCCTCGATGATACCTTTATTGGAGAGGGTGTAGAGCGTCTTTAAGGTGGCATTATCAAATACATTCTCTGCAACCTTAAGCGTATCGCTGTCCTTGCGCAGCATCCGCATCCTGTCCACATTTTTGTCCAGACGCTGGACTTTGTCCCCAAGTTTTTTTTCCATATTTAATTTCTCAGGAAGCCTCTTTTCTCAAGCCAGTTAACCTGTGGTCTGGTGTATTTCCAGATAACATCGGCTTTGCTGTCCTGGAAGGACCAGGGTACGGCAATAACAATGTCCCCTTCTCTTATCCAGGTCCTTTTTTTCATGGACCCGGGAATCCTTCCCATGCGTACCACTCCGTCCATACATCGTAATTTCACGCGGTTGGCACCAAGCATGTTCTCAACACTTGCCAGTACTTCTCCTTTATCTTTTCTGGGTGTGCGCACACGGGTCACTGGTGCTGGTTCACCGCTACCTTTTCCATGATTTTTTCCTTTATACAGATTAATACCTCTTTTTAGTGTAATTCAATATTTGTAATTTGATATCATGCTCCTATGTTTCATATGTTGTTAAAGGTTGCGTATGCTCGTATGTGTTAGCATGCTATTTTTTTGGTTGCTTATATAGTCAGGATCCGTTCCAAACATATTTAATTTTGTCTGAATGAAATCTTTATATATGGGTGTGTCGTTTAGGAGTTCCTCTCAATCTGTCCCTGAAAGGGGGCAGCAGCCGGATCATATGGCTGATTGAGATCGAAAGTACAATTCAATAGATATGTTTATATACCATAATTCACATATCTTCTGTTCCACATAATGTGGATACATACTTCAAATCACCGCCTAAATGGAGACCAAAGTTGTTTTGGTCTGACGTTGGATTGGCAGTTCGATCAATTCTGATCGGTATACTCATATACCTTATGATGGGCCCTGTGTCTATCATAATTATTTAAGAATTGATCAACTACGTGCAGAAAATATAACTCTCTTCCACAAGAAGAGTGTTCTTTTCCGACAATTTACTAGTTGACTTCCAAGTGTGCTATATATAACTCTGGTTGATCCTGCCAGAGGTTACTGCTATCGGTGTTCGACTAAGCCATGCGAGTTAAATGTTCTTCGTGAACATAGCGAACTGCTCAGTAACACGTGGATAACCTGCCCCTGGGTCAGGCATAACTCCGGGAAACTGGAGATAATACCTGATCGGCCATGACAGCTGGAATGCGTCGTGGTTTAAAGGCTTTGGCCGCCCGGGGATGGATCTGCGGTCTATCAGGTAGTAGTGGGTGTAACGTACCTACTAGCCTACGACGGATATGGGTTGTGAGAGCAAGAGCCCAGAGATGGATTCTGAGACATGAATCCAGGCCCTACGGGGCGCAGCAGGCGCGAAAACTTTACAATGCGGGAAACCGCGATAAGGGGACACCGAGTGCCAGCATATTATGTTGGCTGTCCACATGTGTAAACAGCATGTGTTAGCAAGGGCCGGGCAAGACCGGTGCCAGCCGCCGCGGTAACACCGGCGGCCCGAGTGGTAATCACTATTATTGGGTCTAAAGGGTCCGTAGCCTGTTTGATCAGTCTTTCGGGAAATCTGATAGCTTAACTATCAGGCTTCCGGGGGATACTGTCAGACTTGGGACCGGGAGAGGTAAGAGGTACTACAGGGGTAGGAGTGAAATCTTGTAATCCCTGTGGGACCACCGGTGGCGAAGGCGTCTTACCAGAACGGGTCCGACGGTGAGGGACGAAAGCTGGGGGCACGAACCGGATTAGATACCCGGGTAGTCCCAGCCGTAAACGATGTTCGCTAGGTGTCTGGGACGGTGCGACCGTTTCAGGTGCCGCAGGGAAGCCGTGAAGCGAACCACCTGGGAAGTACGGCCGCAAGGCTGAAACTTAAAGGAATTGGCGGGGGAGCACTACAACGGGTGGAGCCTGCGGTTTAATTGGACTCAACGCCGGAAAACTCACCGGGGGCGACAGCAATATGTAGATCAGGCTAAAGACCTTATCTGAATCGCTGAGAGGAGGTGCATGGCCGTCGTCAGTTCGTACTGTGAAGCATCCTGTTAAGTCAGGCAACGAGCGAGACCCGTGCCCACTGTTGCCAGCATGTCCTTCGGGATGATGGGTACTCTGTGGGGACCGCTGGTGCTAAACCAGAGGAAGGTGCGGGCTACGGTAGGTCAGTATGCCCCGAATCTCCCGGGCTACACGCGGGCTACAATGGTCGGGACAATGGGTTCCTACACCGAAAGGTGATGGTAATCTCCTAAACCCGGCCTTAGTTCGAATCGAGGACTGTAACTCGTCCTCGTGAAGCTGGAATCCGTAGTAATCGCGTTTCAACATAGCGCGGTGAATACGTCCCTGCTCCTTGCACACACCGCCCGTCAAACCACCCGAGTGAGGTATGGGTGAGGGTACGAACATCGTGTCGTATTCGAACCTAAATTTCGCAAGGGGGGTTAAGTCGTAACAAGGTAGCCGTAGGGGAATCTGCGGCTGGATCACCTCCTAAGCAAGACATTCAAAGAAATGTCCCATACCGATCAGAAATCGAAAAACTGCCAATTCAACTTCCTAAAGCTGGAAACTCATAGGGCTTGTAGATCAGTTGGAAGATCGTCGCCTTTGCAAGGCGAAGGCCCTGGGTTCGAATCCCAGCAAGTCCATTGGATATAATTCCAAATCATCAAGTGCACCAGGCAAGTAATGTTGCCCGGGAAGGATGAAGTGCCTGATACCCCGATATCGGGCGCAATGAGATCATGTATATATTGTATATCAGACGCTCACTGGACAAAGTGAGATGGACTCTGGTAATTATGCCTTCAGGTGAATGGCTCGGCTCAAGCGCTGAAGAAGGACGTGCCAAGCTGCGATAAGCCCGGGGTAGGTGCATGGAACCGACGAACCCGGGATCTCCTAATGAGACCTCTTAACACATCTGTGTTGATCAGTAATGATCGGGAACGTCCCGAATTGAAACATCTTAGTAGGGACAGGAAAAGAAATCGAAGAGATGCCGTTAGTAATGGCGAATGAACACGGCAAAGTTCAAACCGAATCCCTCCGGTAACGGCAGGGAAATGTGGTGTTACAGGCTTATCCTTTTATCCCACCCCTTTTAGTTTAATTCCTCTGGAACGTGGAACCATAGAGTGTGACAGTCACGTAAACAACAAAGGGAGGATTTTGGATATGTCCTGAGTACCGTGTGTTGGAAATCACGCGGGAATTTGGGAGGCACCAACTTCCAAAACTAAATACGTCTTGAGACCGATAGTGAAGTAGTAGGGTGACCGAAAACTGAAAAGTACCCCAAAAAGGGAGGTTCAAAGTGCCTGAAACCTGTAGGCGATGGAGCGATATGGCATGAAAGGATCTTCAATACGAAGGAAACAGCCGCGAGGCTGCTGTACGAGTATTGTCGCCGATGTCATATCTTACGTTTTGAAGAACGGGCCAGGGAGTGTATCTAAGTGGCGAAGGCTAACCTTATATCAGGGAAGCCAAAGCGAAAGCAACATGTGCGCATCTTCGGAGAGGCACGACGTATACAAGTGCGTGGAGTCACTAAGGTACGACCCGAAGCCGGGTGATCTAGGCGTGGGCAGGTTGAAGCGTGGCGAAAGCTACGTGGAGGACCGCAAGCGGTATTGATCTGCAAATCATTCGCGTGACCTGCGTCTCGGAGTGAAAGGCTAATCTAACCCGGCATCAGCTGGTTCCTTCCAAAACATGTCGTAGCATGACCTGACTGGAGACTGGTAGTGGAGTAGAGCACTGATTGATGGTCCTGGGGGAGAAATCCCTCACCCGTCTGTCAAACTCCAAACCCACTACCGTTGTAGAAGGTCGGAGTCCGGGCTACTGGGGTAAGCCTGTAGTCCGTAAGGGAGACAACCCAGCCCGTGGTTAAGGTCCCTCAGTGTCGACTAAGTGTTAATACTAAAGGGCGTCCTAAGCCCTAGACAGCTGGAAGGTTAGCTTAGAAGCAGCTATCCTTTAAAGAGTGCGTAACAGCCCACCAGTCGAGGTTTGGGGCCCCGAAAATGGACGGGGCTCAAGTCGACCACCGATACCACGGAGTACCGAAAGGTAATCTTGTAGGAAGGCGTTGCGTTCGGGCAGAAGCAGGGCTGTGAAGTCCTGTGGACCGTGCGGAAACGAAAATCCTGGTAATAGTAACAGCATAGTCAGGTGAGAATCCTGACCGCCGAAGGGGCCAGGTTTCCTCGGCAATGATCGTCAGCCGAGGGTTAGTCGGTCCTAAGACGTACCGTAATTCGAGTACGCCAAAAGGGAAACAGGTTAATATTCCTGTACCATTTGACAATAAAACTGACGTTTCGGGGCAGGCCGGGCAGCGCTGTCGCGCTGTCCAAGCATCGAATCCTGTGGAGAGCCGTCATGGCGAGAAGCAGGAGAATCTGTGATGGCGTAAGCCGGCTGCACCCTGGAACCCGTGAAAAGGAAGTCAAATGTCCGTACCGAGAACTGACACTGGTGCCCCTAGCTGAAAAGGCTAAGGCGTGTCGGAAATAATTTGGCTAAGGGAATTCGGCAAATTGGCTCCGTAACTTCGGGAGAAGGAGTGCCTGCTGTGAAGACAGCAGGTCGCAGTGACCAGAGAACTCTAACTGTCTAATACCAACATAGGAGATCGCAAACCCGTAAGGGCTAGTACGATCTCTGAATCCTGCTCAGTGCAGGTACCTGAAACTTCGGTTCAACGGAAAGAAGGGCCTGTAAACAGCGGGGGTAACTATGACCCTCTTAAGGTAGCGTAGTACCTTGTCGCTTAATTGGCGACTTGCATGAATGGATCAATGAGAGTTCTACTGTCCCTAGCCAGAGTCCGGTGAAGCTTACATTCTAGTGCAGAGTCTAGAGACCTCTAGGGGGAAGTGAAGACCCCGTGGAGCTTTACTGCAGCCTGTCGTTGGGTTGTGACCCTGGATGTACAGTGTAGGTAGGAGACGTCGAAGCCGGTGCGCCAGCATCGGTGGAGTCGCAATTGGGACACTACCCTTCCAGAGTTACGGCCCTCACTCTTGTATAAGAGGACACCGATAGGTGGGCAGTTTGCCTGGGGCGGGACGCCCTTGAAAAGATATCAAGGGCGCGCAATGGTCAACTCAAGTGGGTCGGAAACCTACTGAAGAGTGCAAGAGCATAAGTTGGCCTGACGTGATCCAGCACAGTAGTGGATCGCGAGACGAAAGTCGGTTCTAGCGAACCTTTATGTCCCGCTTGGTGCGGGCTAAAGATGACAGAAAAGTTACCCCGGGGATAATTGAGTCGTTGCCGGCAAGAGCACATATCGACCCGGCAGCTTGCTA
Organism: Methanosarcinaceae archaeon; assembly: GCA_963676195.2. Taxonomy (GTDB): domain Archaea; phylum Halobacteriota; class Methanosarcinia; order Methanosarcinales; family Methanosarcinaceae; genus CAXXJW01. Next base: position 424,974 of record CAXXJW010000001.1, read on the forward strand.
CCTCGATGTCGGTTCTTTCCATCCTGGCTGTGCAGCAGCAGCCAAGGGTGAGGTTGTTCGCCTATTAAAGGAGATCGTGAGCTGGGTTTAGACCGTCGTGAGACAGGTCGGTTACTATCTACTAGAGGTGTATGTGGTCTGAGGGTAAGTTGCTTTTAGTACGAGAGGAACAGAGCAACGGCGCCACTGGTCGATCGGTTGTCCGACAGGGCAATGCCGAGCAGCTACGCGCTAAGGAATAAGAGCTGAATGCATCTAAGCTCGAAATCTGACCTAAAAAGAGACTACTGTAAGGGGTCCGGTAAAAGACCGGTTTGATAGGATCGGGATGTACGCACCAAGGCAACGAGGTGTTCAGTCCGCGGTCACTAATCTCCGTGCCTTATCCGTCCCACTCTGTCCAGGCGAAATCTGATATGCAATATGAAATACATGATCAATTACAAGTTATAGGTATGAGCATGGCGGCCATAGCGGCCGGGAAACTCCTGTACCCTTTCCGAACACAGAAGATAAGCCAGCCCACGTTGTTTACTGTACTAAGATGCGCGAGCTCTTGGGAACTCTACATCGCTGCTATGTTCATCCTTTACACATCTTCTGACTTTCTTACCTATATCCACAATTGCCAAGGTGGCGGAGCGGCTACGCAATCGCCTGCAGAGCGATACCATTCCGGTTCGAATCCGGACCTTGGCTTCTCTTTTTCAACCATTTACTATTTTCTTTAGTTTCTGAATTTCAATGTCTACTCACGATTAAAGTCATAGGCCTGTGCTAACCTCAGGGCCTTTATTGATTCAAACAAATGGCCTTAAGAGAGCATTGTATATGCCATCAAGGCGTTTCAAAAAACATTGAAATAGATATGTATATATAGTATTTCAACATTATTTGAAATAATGACTCCTGATCAATTCACCTATCTGATAACTGCAGGCCTGCAGTCACTGCAGGACTATCTTGCATTACATGTATTGCTCTGCCTGGTCCCGGCATTCTTCCTGGCAGGTGCAATAGCTTCTCTTTTCTCAAAAGAGTCCGTCCTGAAGTTCTTCGGGGCCGACGCTCCTAAATATGTTTCCTATTCAGTGGCAGCCATCTCGGGATGCCTGCTTGCTGTGTGCAGCTGTACGGTACTCCCCCTTTTTGCCGGCATCTACAAAAGAGGAGCAGGCATCGGGCCCGCCACCACTTTCCTCTTCTCCGCCCCGGCCATCAATATCCTTGCGATCGTCTACACTGCCAAGATCCTGGGATATGATCTGGGTGTCGCACGAGCGGTCGTGGCAATATCCCTGTCTGTGCTCATTGGCTGATCATGGCCGGCCTTTTTGAAAGAGGCAATGTGGACAGAAAAAGCCTCAAAAGCTTTGGAACAGAAGAGCATAAGAACAGTGTCAAACTCTTCCTTCTGCTTCTGGCTATCCTGGTAACACCTGAGATCTTCGGGACGGGCCTGCTAATGTTTGCCATCATGCTGCCCCTGGTGCTGATCACTATATACTTCTCCTTCCAGTGGTTCACAAAAGAAGAGCTCTCCTCCTGGATGAGTGAGACCTGGTTCCTTGTAAAACAGATCACACCTCTGCTCCTTGCGGGAGTCTTCTTTGCCGGTATCATCGTTGAGATACTGCCAGCTGAATATGTGGTTCGGTATGTGGGAGGTGCCACTATCTCGTCATATCTGATCGCAGCAGTCTCCGCAGCACTGATGTATTTCTCAACCCTTACCGAAGTTCCCATCATAAGTGCCCTTACCCTGCTTGGCATGGGCCGGGGCCCTGCCCTTTCCATGCTGCTTGCAGGACCGGCACTAAGTCTACCGAATATGATCGTCATTAGCAGGATCATGGGAGTACGAAGAGGTCTTGTCTACATACTGCTGGTTGTGATAATATCCGCGATCGCGGGATTTACTTTTAGTTTCCTCATATAAGGAGATAAGCTATGACAGAAAAAAACCACTTGGTTTCTTTGAACGATACCTGACGATATGGATATTTGCCTGTATTGTCATAGGTATTGTCCTGGGGAAGGTCTTCCCCGGTCTGGCAGGTACACTGGATTTAATGCAGGTATATAATGTATCCGTTCCCATTGCCATCTGCCTGTTCTTTATGATCTACCCGATCATGGTGCAGATCGACTTCAAACAGGTGATCAAAGCAGGAAAAACTCCCCGCCCTGTGATCACCACTCTGGTAATCAACTGGGCCATCAAACCATTTACCATGCTATTTTTTGCCTGGTTGTTCATGGCACATGTATTTGCACCCTATCTTACTGAGTTGCAGATATCTCAATACATAGCAGGAATGATCCTTCTTGGAGTAGCTCCCTGTACCGCCATGGTACTCGTATGGGGCTACCTTGCAAAAGGGAATCAGGGTCATACCCTGGTAATGGTTGCAATAAACTCCCTGATGATGCTTTTTCTCTATGCTCCCCTTGCCAGGCTGCTTCTGGGGATCAGTGACATCATCGTTCCCTGGGAGACCATATTGCTTTCAGTAAGTATGTATGTTGGGGTGCCACTTGTAGCCGGTTACTTCTCACGTAACTACCTGCTCAAGAGCAGGGGCCAGGTCTGGTTTAAAAGCAGCTTCTCTCCAAAGCTGCACAACATCTCCATTACTGCATTGCTGGTAACTCTGGTGACATTGTTCTCCCTTCAGGGATCGGTCATACTGGAGATGCCACTTGTAATAGCAATGATCGCGGTACCCCTGCTTGTTCAGGTTATCTTCATCTTCTTCCTGGGATACGGAGTTGCAAAAGCCATAGGTCTGAAATATGAAGATGCGGCCCCCACAGCCCTGATAGGTGCCTCCAATCATTTCGAAGTGGCCATCGCGGTTGCAGCAATGCTTTTTGGTATCAATTCCGGGGCTGCTCTTGCAACGGTTGTAGGAGTGCTCATAGAAGTACCGGTGATGCTCTGGCTTGTGAACATCTGCCTTAAGACAAAACACATGTTCAGGAGCAATTGATCATGCAACTGCTTATCATATCGGATATACACGGCAATTTAGAGGCACTAAAAACCACTCTTGCAATTGCTCATGATGAAGTCATCTGCCTGGGAGACCTTGTGGATTACGGTCCGGCCCCGGCAGAGTGCATTGATGCGATCATCAGTGCATCCATCCCCGTGGTACGGGGAAACCACGACAATGCGGTGGCCTCCGGCGTTGACTGTGGCTGTGGCTATACTTACAAACATCTCTCCGTTACAACCAGGGAATATACCAAAGAGAAACTCACGACACAACATATGGAATATCTTGCAGGCCTGCCTATGTATATTGAAAGACGATATGGCGATAAGACTATCTATTTCTGCCACGGGAGCCCCCGCTCCATGTATGAATATATACTGCCACAGACCCCGGATGAAGATGTCCGGGAAATGATAAAGGATATTGATGCGGATATACTTGTTGTCGGTCATTCCCATATTCCGTTCACCAGACAGATAGATGATCTGACGATCATCAACCCCGGTTCGGTGGGCCAGCCCAGGGATAAGGACATGCGGGCAAGCTGTGTGCTTTTTGACACACTTGCCCAATCTTTCCATTTCATCAGATGTGTATATGATATTGAGTCGGTGTGCTCTGAGATAAAAATGAAGATGGAGCACTGCGACGAACTTACTGATATATTGAAAAGAGGATACTAATACTAAAGAGGAATTGTTATGAAAATAGAAATACTTGGTTCAGGTTGTGCAAAATGCAACAAATTAAAAGAGCTTGTTGAAAAAGTAGTTAATGAAGCCGGAATGGATGCTGAAATAGTCAAGGTGGAAGATATCAATCAGATCCTTGACTATGGGGTCATGATCACCCCTGGCCTTGTTATTGACGGTGAGGTAAAGGTTGCCGGAAAGATCCCTTCGGAAGATAAGATTAAGGAATGGCTTCTTCAGTGAGGTTTATCAATGGATGATATAAAATGTTCCTGTGGATCTGCCAGCGTTGCCATCTTCTCCTGTTCAGGGGGTTCCAATGTGGGGCAGCTTTCCAATCAGCTTGCTATCGACCTGACCGAAAAGGGTGTGGGCAGGATGATGTGTGCGGTGGGAATTGGTGGGGAGGTACCCGGCCTGCTCAGATCGGCTGAAGGTTGTGACCATGTGATAGCAATTGACGGCTGTCCTCTCAATTGTACAAAAAAGACCCTTGAACGTGCGGACATCGGTATAGACCGGCATATCCTGATCACTGACATGGGAATTGAAAAAAGTAAGGACCTTAGAATAAAGGAAGACGATGTTTCGAAGGTCATCGAAAGAGCAGCTGCATTTCTAAAAGATTAATCTGAGATCCTGGCCCGGAACATTTATTTCCGGGTCTTCCTTTTCTATCCCTTCTGACCTTTTTGTACATCCTTTTTTTCAAATGAAATACACATATATAATAGCAGTTATTATGTAATGCTCAAATGTCAGCCATATTCGAGATCATACAAAAGGATGCCGCAGGACGTATCGGCAAATTAAGAACAGCGCACGGGGTTGTGGAAACACCTACTGTCATGCCTGTTATCAATCCGAACATACAGGTCATAAAGCCCTCCGAAATGAAAAAGATGGGGGCACAGATGATCATTACCAATTCCTATATCATATCACGCCGGGATGAACTTCGTGAGATGGCCCTGGAAAAAGGCCTTCATGAAATGCTTGATTTTGACGGTCCCATAATGACCGATTCAGGTTCTTTCCAGCTATCCGTATATGGGGATGTGGAAGTCACCAATGAGCAGATCATTGATTTTCAGCAGAAGATCGGCACCGACATAGGTGTGCCCCTTGACATCCCCACTCCCCCGGACGTGACCCGGGGCCGTGCTGAAAAAGAACTTTCCATCACCCATGAGCGGTTAACTCAGGCCCGGGGTCTGGTAAAGGAAGGCATGTTACTGGCAGGTCCGGTGCAGGGTTCCACCTTCACCGACCTGCGTACCTCTTGTGCTGAAAATCTCTCTGCACAACACTTTGATGTCTATCCCATCGGGGCCGTGGTTCCTTTGATGGAATCCTACAGGTATGCTCAGCTGGTGGATGTGATCGTGTCCTCCAAAAAGGGCCTGGACCCCACAGCACCGGTACACCTGTTTGGGGCCGGCCATCCCATGATGTTCGCTCTTGCGGTGGCCCTGGGTTGCGATCTGTTCGACTCTGCCGCCTATGCCCTGTATGCTAAGGACAGGCGTTATATCACATCCAGCGGAACCTATCATGTGGATGAGCTAAGCTATCTGCCCTGCAGCTGTCCTGTATGTGTGGAACATACGGCAGAAGAACTTAAAAAAGCCGATAACTGCGGTGAGCTCCTGGCACGTCACAATCTCTATGTGACATTCCAGGAAATGAGAACGGTAAAACAGGCTATCAGAGAAGGCGACCTGCTTGAACTTGTGGAACAGCGCTGCAGGAACCATCCCAGATTACTGGAGGCCCTCAAAAGGATGTATTCTCATTCTGACTGGATCGAAGCCCATGATCCCGCATCAAAGGACACCTTCTTCTACTGTGGCCCGGAATCAGCTCTGCGACCTGAAGTTGTACGTTTTGCAAAGCGTCTTGAACGTTTCACTATTGAAGGGAAGACCCTTATCAGACCTCCTGGAAGAAGTCAGCTGGACAAAGAATACGATAATGTAATCTTCTTTAAACCTCCCTTTGGTTCCTATCCCTCAGAGCTTGCCGAGGTATATCCCTTCAACGCCGAGACCATTGACACTCCTGACCATGAGGCCCTTACAACAGCACTTACAAACACCATCACTTTAATAGAAATAAGTCCACAGGCCGGTTTCACCTTCCTTGATAATGGATATGATCATCCTTTAATGGAACGTCTGAGTGAACTGGCAAAAATAATAACCTGATAAGTCCCAAGGTGATATATTGGTATCTACAAAAGGATCTAATACACGTAATCCGTACCTTGAGCTCCTGCGCCCTGAGATCGCTGATATGGATTTTGCCCTGCCGGCTGCCAGTGCATTGCTGGCATCATACCTTGCAACAGCAGCTTTCCCTCCCCTTCTGCCTTTCATTATTGCAGTGATCGGGGGCTATGCAGCCATAACCAGCTCCTATGTCTATAATGACTGCTGTGATGTGGACATTGATTTGATCAATCTCCCGGACAGGCCCCTGGCATCATCCCAGGTTTCTGCAAAACAGGGCCTGACTTATGCTTTTATTCTTTTTGTCATAGCTTCTGCAGTTGCGCTCTTCCTCAATCCGGAATCCTTTATCGTACTGGTAATAGCGGTCCTTACCATCAGTATATATTCAAAACTTGCAAAAAGAATGACGTTCTTAAGTTTCGTTCCTGTGGGTATCGCTTACGGTCTTGTACCGGTGGGTATATGGCTGGCCTTTGATCCTGCAGGCATATTAAAAGGAACGGATAGTGTGATCCTGCCGCTTCCCGGGATATTCCTGGGACTTATGATGTGTCTGACAGACTGGGGTTTTACTCTCTCGGGCGTGGCCCGGGATGTGGAAGGGGACCGCAGCAGGGGTGCACCGACCTTCCCGGTCACATTCGGGATACCGGCCACCTCAAAGTTCGTAACGCTATGCTGGTGCGTGGGAGTGATCTGCTCCTTTTTGATCGGTCTGACTGCACAGCTGGGACCGGTCTTTTTTCTGGGTGCGATCCTGGGAGGGGTCTGGATACTGAAACAATCCTTTGATTTCATCAGGAACCCGTCCCCGGAAAGAGGCGGAGCCCTATTTTTGCAGGGTTCCCGTTACAGAGGTGTAATGTTTGGATCCCTTATTCTGGATGTGATCCTGCTGTTATTGATCGATGGATATTCTCTTATATTCTGGTAATTCAGGAGGTTGTATAATATGGATGCTGATATAATAGTAATAGGTGCTTCTCCTGCCGGACTGATAGCAGCGGAGACTGCTTCATTAAAAGGTGCAAATGTCATCCTCATTGACAAAAAAGAGGCAGTAGGAGTCCCGACCCACCCTGCAAATACTTTCTTTAAGGGAATGTTTGACCGGGCATCTGAAGAGGTGAACCCCTCCTATGTGGTCAAGGAAATGAAAGGAGCCCGTATCATTGCCCCTTCCGGTGGGGAGGTTGTCGTTGAAAGTCCTGCCTATTTCCTCGACAGGAAAAAGTTTGACAATTTCTATGCCGACCGAACAAAAAAAGCAGGCGTGGATATACGTATGGGTGTGGAGGCTCTAAACATCCTCAAAAAGAAAGCTTCTGTTTCCATAAGCACTTCAGCCGGTGTCCTGACAGCAAAACTGGTCATCATATCAGATGGTATTAATTCCAGGATGGCAGGTCTTGTAGGACTTAAACCGATGAAATATCCAGGTGACATCGCATGGGCCATGGAAGCCGTTGTGGAAGCTGAGGGCATAGGAGAGCCTGATATGTTCGAATACTATGTTGGCAATCATTCCCCTGGATGGAAATCCACATATTCTCCCTGTGGCGGGAACAGGGCAACACTTGGTACATATGTCAGGAGAAATGGCAGGGATGTATCACCCTTCTTTGACCGGTGGGTTGAGAAATTTAAGAAAATAAAAGGGATAGAAGAACTTACCGTTCTTGAAAGATCGGTGGGTGGAGACCCCATCATAACCATCCCCGATCAGCTGATCGCAGATGGTGTGATGCTTGTAGGAGGGGCTGCCGGCCAGTCCGGTATAGGTTACAGTATGCATGCAGGCAAGATATGTGCAGATGTGGCTGCAAAGGCCATAGTTTCAGGGGACACTTCTAAGAAGGCCCTGTCAGAATATGTCAGTATATGGAAGAAGGAATACAGGGCCGAGCATTATCTTGGGCGTGTAGGGCTTGAACTGCTCAGGAAAATGGATGATAAAGAGATCGATGACCTGATGCATACCTTTGAAGGAAAGGATGTTTCCTTCCTGAGTGGAACACCCATGCACAAGTCCTTCCAGGTTGGAATGTTCATGTTAAAGGAACATCCCTCCTCCCTGCTTGCCTACAGGGCCCTGTTAAGGAACAGATGAGGGGGAAAAGTGATGAGATATTATTTTTACAGAAATCCTTTTTTTAAGGTCTATGCCACTATAAAGGATGGACACGTGAAGATGCATACCTCCGGCCTGGTCTCTGCAGCCTTCAAACCTCTTACCTCCGGAATGCTTGACCTTTTTGACGGAATGAAACCTGCAAAGGTGGAAAAGGACCGTTTGATCTTTTCAACCTGGATGCCTCCGATCCCTGGTAAAGCGTTCAAAAGGCTTGTAAACAGCCAGCTAAGCAATCTGCGGGGCAAACCTGTCCCGGAGCAGGTCACCATCTCCATTACAGAGGAATGCCCCAACAATTGTCTGCATTGTGCTTTGCCGGATACAAAGCACAGGGACCATCTGGACATAGACGTGATAAAGGATGTCATTGATCAGTCCCTGGAGCTGGGTTCCACATTCATTGTCTTTGACGGAGGCGAACCCCTTGTATATGAAGGTCTGGAGGAGCTGATCAGTTATGTCGATACTGATCGTGCTATCTCCGGGATGTTCACCTCCGGGGTAGGCCTGACCAGGGAGCGTGCAAGCTCCCTTTGCAAGGCAGGTCTTGGAATGATCAGTGTAAGCCTTGACAGTGCAAATGAAAAAGGGCATGACCTGATGAGAGGCCGCAGTGGTGTGTTCCAGGCAGCAATCTCCGGAATAAAAAACTCTCTTGAAGCGGGCCTGCTGGTAAATATGTATGTCGTCCTCTCCCCTCGCAATATCGGTGAGCTTGATGATTTCTACAAACTGGCCGTGGAACTGGGTGTACATGAGATATCCTTTTTCGAGATCGTTCCCACAGGCCGCTGGCTTGATCATGAGAACGAAGTGCTTTCATTAGAGGACCATCAAAACTTTGATGATTTTATCTCCAGGACCAATGATATGAAAGGCCCCCGTGTCTTTGCCATTCCCCATGTCCTTAAAAAGATGGGATGTTTTGCAGGTCGCAAATGGCTGCACATAACCCCTCAGGGAGATATCAGTCCCTGTGCATGTATCCCCATATCAGTTGGAAATGTCCGCAGGGACAGGGTTGCAGATGTCTGGAAAAAGCTTCGCTCAGACTCTACATATAACTCAGATTCATGCCTCATGAGGGATCCTGATTTCAGGAAGGCTCACGGGTTTTGTAAATAAGTCAGCTACCCGGGACTAAAGTTGTGGGCACCCTTCCTTAAAGGAATATGAACAATGTTAAGTGTGATTTTGAATAAATACGACCCGTGATCATCTGATATGATCATAGTTCAACATTCTGGATTACTTTTCTGGTTATCCCTGATGCCGGCGGTTAATTTAAAATCAATTAAAACGATCAGCATGGGCCTGAAAGATCCTTGCTGATCTAAAAATGTAATGTAAAAAAAGGAGTGATGAACACTCCTGTTGTTTTGTATCTTAAAGCATTCCTGCTTTCTGCAACAGCATGATATTCTCGGTTGTGAGTTTCTCGCCGGCTTTGAACTTGTCGAAGATGTCTTTTGCATCTTTCTTTACTTCTTCGATGGATTCACGGCCTCTCTCATCAGAGTCGCCTTTCTTCAGTTTGCGGACCTCTTTCTCAATGTCGCGTATCTCTTTCTGTGCGGCAATGAATTTCTTGTGCTGTTCGTCAGCCTTTTCCTGGAATTCGACAAATTTCTTATGTGCGGTATCGGATTCTGCACGGATCCTGTCAGCTTCCTTGAAGGTGGCGATCATTTTGTCATGATATTCCTGTGCCTTTTGTGCATAATCGGACAGGGTTGTGTGATATGTAGATGCTTCGTCGCGAATATCCTGTGCCTCTTTCAACAGGTTCTTGAGTTCAACATTGCCTTCGAGCTGTTCCTTTTTGGACTTGTAGAGTTTCTGCAGCTCTTCGATCTTGTTTACAAGTTCCCTTTCCTTACCTGGTGTGAGGACTTCTGTCTGCTGTGTGAACTCCAGACGGTCGATCTCTTTGCGTATTTCCTTTATTGACGGACCGGTCAGGTTATTGTCAGCTCTTAGCTGGTCGATCTGTGCAAACAGTTCATTTGCTTTTGCATTGATCTCATCGCGCTTTGCTTTGTTCTCTTTTACAAGCTCATTGTTCTCATCACGCAGTTTCTTATATTCCTGTGCTTCATTGATGAGTTCCTTTGTGCGCTTGTTCAACTCATTACGGCTTGCAGCAAGGGTGCTTGCTTCTGTATTGAGTTCATTCCTTTTTGTCTTGGCTTCTTCTGATGCAGTTCTTAATTCCTGCTTTTTCATATTGAGTTCTTTCAACATATTCAGCATATCCTCCTGGTCCAGCAAACAGAGCTGGCATTTCATGCATTTCTAATGCACGATACCTGACATTAATCCAGATCAAGGGAATCTATGATAGGGATCAATGCCCTCAGATCCTTTTCTGTAACGACCGCATCTGCATATTCATGCAGTATTGGTTTTGAATTAAATGCTATTGAACATCCGGCTTTTTTGAAAATGCAGATATCGTTGGCACCATCACCGACAACTATGCAACTGGATGGGTCCAGACCGTTCTCTGATGTAAGCATCTCAAAGACCTTTTCCTTTGAATTGCTCTGTGTCATTGGTCCGGTGACCTCTCCTGTAAGGTGGCCGTCTTCAATTGACAAGACATTTGAATAGACATAGTCCATTCCAAGGATGTTTCCAATCCTTTCTGCCGATAATGTGAAACCTCCGGATAGCATTGCTGTTTTAAAACCAAGGGATCTGACATGTTCGACCAGTTCTCTGGCACCGGTCATCAATGATATCCTGGCCATTGCTTCATTTGCATGTTGCAGTTTAAGGCCTTTGAGAAGAGCAACTCTCTCTTTTAAAGCCTGATTATAGTCAAGTTCGCCATTCATTGCCTTTTCAGTGACAATGGATACCTGTTCCATAACTCCTGCAGCTCGTGCAAGTTCATCAATGCTTTCAGCATCTATCAGAGTACTGTCCATATCAAAAACGATAAACCTTGAAAATCTCTTATTAGGAATGCTGTTGACGGAATTCACGTTACCAATCCTGAAATTTTGACATCCTGCTCATGGACCGTTACAAAAGGATATGATTGGGATTGGACTAGAATTAATCACATGCTTTTTAACCTTTTCGGATAGACATATCTAATTTCTTCATGCAGCAGCCCTGTTTTGATCCTGGAGGTCCTTTTAGTGCATATTAATCCAAAAATAATATATGCTTAATTGGCATTTGCAGTAGTGTGATTCTAAATGGTAAAGATAGGAATTATCAAATTAGGTAACCTTGGTATGAGCCAGGTCATTGACCTTGTACAGGATGAGATCGCAGCAAGAGAGGGTATCAGCATACGTGTGTTTGGTACCGGTCCGAAGATGGGCAAGGATGAAGCTGCAGATACTGAAGCATTCAAGGAATGGGGTGCGGATTTCTATGTAATGATAAGTCCTAATTCCAGTGCACCGGGCCCAACCGCTGCAAGGGAGTTCTACAAGGATGTCCCATGTATCATAGTCTCAGACGGTCCTACCAAGAAAGATGACAGGCAGGCCCTGACTGACGCAGGCTTTGGTTACATTATCATGACCGTGGACCCACTTATCGGTGCTAAGACCGAATTCCTCGATCCTGTGGAAATGGCTTCCTTCAACTCCGATGCAATGAAGGTCCTTTCAACCTGTGGTGTTGTCCGTCTGATCCAGGAAGAGTTCGACAAACTGGTGGACCAGGTCAATGAAGGTAAGGAACTTGAACTTCCACACATCCTCGCAAAACCCGAGAAATGCATCAAGAGCGCAGGATTCAACAACCCATACGCAAAGGCAAAAGGCCTTGCTGCTCTGCATATGGCCAACGCTGTGGCACAGATCAACTTCCCCGCATGTTTCATGATGAAGGATATTGAAGATGTAACCCTCACAACTGCAACAGGCCACGAAATGATGCGTGCTGCCGCACAGCTTGCAATTGAGGCCAGAGAGATCGAAAAGGCAAACGATTCCGTCTTCAGGCAGCCACACGCAAAGAAAGGCCACCTGATGACCAAGACCAGATTGTACGAGAAACCACAGTAAGTGTCATCGCGACACTTACTTTTTCATTTTGAATTCAGTCCGTCGCTTTTGTGTGTATGGGCTGGATTACCAATATTTTTGCTCATCCTTATTGTTTTTAAATTTTGGTCTTAATTCGGGTATATATAATGGTTATGTCCTGCTGTCCTGCAGAAAGATAAGTTATACTTTAAAAATTAAACAACGGTAAAGATCATGGATACTCTTACTACCATAATAGTGGCTGTACTGGCCTTTGTAGTGATCGTTCTTTTTACGGCCATGAATCTGAAAATGGCCTCGTCCATGCAAAAACATAATGATGCTCAAAAGCCGGTTGAGAAAGACACTTCGGATAAGGATAAATGAAAAGTTTCACCCTGCTTTATAAGTGAAAATACATGATAGTCTTTGAATATCAGCCTCAAATAATGAAAGTACAGGTACTTTCATGGTAAAACAGGGCCGCCTTTTTCATTAGATATTATTAATACTTTGGTATATGGCCCCTGGTTAATGATCATCCCGATTATTTTTGGCAGAGTTTGAGGTCGGATGGACATGGGGATTAAAACTGGCAGACGATGCTCTTATTTAAGATCAACACTATACAACTAATTGAACTGCAGCTAAGAATACGTATTTTTATCGGGTATGAGTAAAAAGGTGATCCTTTGTCAGAAATGGACTATGAAATCAATGATGATATACAGATTATAACAGAACCGATCAAGTCGGAAGCACCTATCCTTATTGAGGGCTTCCCCGGGATAGGGCTTGTGGGAAATATTGCAAGCCAGCAGATCATAGATGAACTGGATATGAAGTATATCGGTTCAATGGATTCTCGTTTCTTCCCTCCGATCGCAGTGCTCTATGAAGGCCTTGTCAATATGCCTGTGCGTATATATGAGAGCGAGGAACACAATCTGATCATGGTCGTATCCGACATACCTATCAATCCTTCAGTCTCCTATGATGTGAGCAAGGCCCTGATCCAGTGGGCAAAGTCCATCAATGTTAAAGAGGTTGTGTCCATTGCAGGGATTGCAACAATGGGGGAGGACCATAAGGTATTCGGTGCTGCGACCAATTCCGAGATGCTGGAAAGGATCGAAGGTGAGGTCGAGATCTTCCAGATGGGTACCATCTCCGGTATCTCTGGAAGTGTGATGGCAGAATGTTTTGTCAACCAGTTGCCTGCCATCAGTCTGCTAGGTGCTACCAAAAGTCAGAATCCCGACCCCAGGGCTGCAGCGGTTGTTGTTGATGTGCTAAATTCCCTGTATGGTTTTTCCATTGACACCGAAGGTCTCATTGAACAGGCAGAGAGGATCGAAGTGGAGATGCAAAAGCTTGCCGAAGATGTAAGAACAAGTGAACAGGCTCCTTCTCACAGGAAGGAATTCCCTATGTACGGGTGATGGACATGGAGTATGCAATATTGACAGGTATATCTGAAAGTGCAATGGAGGATTTTAAAAAGCATATGCTCAGGACCATTGAAATACGCACTCCTCAGAATTTTTTTACATCTTTGAAGGTGTCAGTGGGTGATACCATCCTGCTTACCAGGACATCGGCCCAGGACCTGACCAATGGATGTACCGGTGTCCTTGCCAGGGTGCTGAAACATCAGATATCCACCCACCGCACTTTCACCGGCATTAACAATTTCTATGAAGAGTGTGAAACGGCCATGATCAGGCTTCAATTGCAACCCCGGGGCACTGCCAGGATCACAAGGGTCATATCCAATGAGATCGGCGACCCCACCATTGTCAATGCAGAAGAAATGTGCTTCTATGAAGCGCGTTAATCTCATTCGATGAAGCGCGTTAATCTCACTTACAAAAAAGTCTGTATATTATATAATTTTCTAAAACATGGTATGGCCCTTCAAACCGGCCATACTGTTAATGGATATCAGGGCTACTTGATGGTCCTGCAGGTCTGAAACTTAGTTGACTGTTTTGTCCTTCTCAATGCCTGGTATCCGGGATCATTTCAAGTCCCTTTTCTATCTTTTCAACCAGATCGGCCCGAATTCCCAGGGGGAGTTCATCATCGGGATAATTGCTGTGCTTCCTTGATCCCTTGCATCCAAAGGACAGGGCCAGGCCCCTTTCATGTGCCAGAACCGTACTGTCTCCGCAGATAGAAGCAGCTCCGATATTGCTTATATGTACTCTTTCTCCTGTATTATATGCCAGGGCCTGGATCACACGCATTGCTTTTTCCGGTATCAGGTAGAGTATCAGGATATCAAATGGCCTTCTACACCGGGAGAGAGGTTCTATCCTGATTGAACGATAGGGTCTATTCCTTCGCGGCAGGGTCATTGCAGCGTTTCTGGCCGCATCCGGATCGATATACCTGCCGGATTTGAAGTAATAAGCATCGGGCACAATGTTGGTGTTCCCCAGTATGAACTCTCCCACAGAGCAACTCTGGGAACTGATGTGGAAGGTTTCTCCATATCTTGCCTTCATGACCAGTTCGCAATAGAGCAGGTCGCACCCTTCAGGTGCATCGTCATCGGAGAATGTCACACAGACCGGCTCCCCTTTTTCCATAAGGCCGGCGAGCCGGGTGTGGTCCGTTGTGTTCTTAATATCCATATTTGAGTGTCCGTATCAGTTGATCTCGGCTCTCACGGTTGTAAAGACAGGTCCTCTGATGTCGATCTTCTTTTTCTTTCCGGTGATATATCTCTGTGAGAGCTCATCCAGTTTCACATTGATCTCTGAAGGTACCTTGACGATCCTCACGCGACTCTCAAAGGTGTTTTCTCCATTGTTTGCCGCCTCTTCAATACCGGCTGCCGCTCTTGATGCAAAGGCATCGATAAAGCGTATGCCTGTCCTTGCAGAATGGTTTTCAAAGGCCTTTTTCCATTTCTTATTATCCGGCAGGCCCAGTATGTCGTTATTGTAGACAACCACTTCATTGAAAGCTGCAGGACCGCAAAGTTTTGTATCCTCTTCCGGTTCGGTGACCCAGACCTTTACATTTCTTCCATTAAGGTCTCCTTCCCAGGCCAGGAATTCACAGGGACTTGGCTGTGAAGAGTTCAATTCACATTGTTCCACGATCGCTTTCATGATCTGTACACCTTCATCGGTTGAAGGGGTCTGATCAACATAGATCAGCTTGGCCAGGTCACTGTCAGCAAGTTTCCATTCTGAGTACTGGGTGATCTGAGGGTATGTCATTGAACGAATGTCGGTGGCATCATAGAGGATCATGGCCAGCCTTTCAACTCCCAGACCCAGGTTCATGACCGGATAGGCAATATCGTACTCTGCCAGGGCTGTGGGTGAATAGATTCCGAAGGTGGCGATCTCTATCCAGCCATCGGAGTATTTGGTGTTTGATCCCACAAGGTCGGGATGATAGGCAAAGACCTCGGTCTGCGTGTCAGGGACATAATACTTACTGCGTTTTTCATCGGGTCTGAAGAGGAACTTCTCAAATCCAAACTGGGATAGCAAAGCTTCTGAAACTGCTTTTCCATCATCCACAGTGACATTCTCGTCCATGATCACACAGGAGGCGGAATAATATGTCATAAGGCGGGATGCGTCTTCCTGTTGTTCCCTGCGGAAACAGCGGTCAATGGAAAAAAATTGGAATGGTGGTCTGGCCCGATCTGTCAGGGAGGAGAGAGATATGAACCATCCTGAGGTCATATGGCTTCTGAGAGTCTTTCCGGCACTCTTTGGGACAAGTTCCTTAAACTCCGGGAAGACCTGGTCGATCATTTCAACTACCAGGGAATCGGATACTTCTATCTTTGAGGAGATCTCCGGGACCAGGTCGTCGCCCTCTATCTCTCCTTTTTTGTATGAATGCAGGACCTTTCTTATGGTGTCAAGGGCCTCATCATCCAGGTCTCCCAGGATATCCTTTATCTGAGCGATCCTCTGATCGGATATACCTACATTGGGTCTTGGTAATCCTGCCAGATAAAAACACCTGTCCAGGACTGCAAGGGCTTCATGACCAAATTGCTTATGCACTTCCTTTTCATCCACGATAAGGGGGTTCATCATTTCATCAAAGCCCATACGAAGGTATGCGTCCCGCAGTTTTGATATGGTTTCATATACCGGATGGGTCCTGCCATAGTTAAAGGACCTGTGAGGATATTTTTCATTAAGGGGGAGGGATCTGACGACTTCTTTACCTTTATTCCAGGTAATGTCAAAATTCTCCCGGGCCTGTTCTCTTATTTCTTCAGGATCAAATTTCATGGTGATATCTCGTTTAATTTATAATGGCCCCCGTTAAAGGGCATAGATCATCTAGACAGGTACCGGAATATAGATCTATCCGATAACAGATAGAACTCAATAATCCTCAAAGTTTTAAATCCATTATGGTCAGAATGGATGTGATACAGGCCCCGGTAAAGTAAAAGTTCCCGATCCCGGCTAAGATCAGGATTAGAATGATGTTTGAAGTAAAAGTTTGTTGTTTTTATCCCCGGATGTAGGGGTGGGGTCTTCTCAAGTGAGAAAAGATGTGAAGTTTATAAAAAAGGTCACTCTGGAAAGCTTATGTCCCTGTTATCGGGATATAAGCTTTTATACTCTAAAATGGATTATTCGTCTACCGGAATGGTTTCCAGCTGGCTTGCCACGTTCCATATGAGAGTACGTGTGTGCAGTGGAATGTTAGGATCGTTGCTTATGTCTTCGAGTATGGATATGCTGGATGAGGTCCTCAGGAACAGGGGTTCACCTTCATTTGCAAGGGTTGCAAGGATATCATTGGCTGAGCGCCTGATATTTCGGGGAACAGAGTTGTCATTTGCAATATGTTCTAAGACCTGTGTACATTGTTTAATAACTTCTTCAGGACTGGGTTGTGCCATTTAGATCACCTTAAAATGTAGTTGACGGATTTAAAATAAGTATTCAGGTATTAGTATCCCTAACAATTATATCCTATAAAAAGACTTTCATTCATGCAACTTATAATGGTGAAAATATGACTGAAAACGATGATCTGCAGAAAATATCCCGTTTTGTGGAAATGGGTGGGACAATGACAGCCCAGCATTGCACAAATTGTGGTGCACCAATGATACGATATCAGGGCAAGACATTCTGCCCCCTTTGTGATGTAGCTTATGTAAGTGATGAGGATGACCATGACCATGCAGTTGATACTGCAAGTGGAAGCCAGAACATACCCGTGTCAAACAAAGGTGATATTTCCGAAAATGATGCTTCAGCATCTTCTGAAAGGTCAGATATTGGCCTGACTTCCGGTTCAATATCTGCTGAAGCGGATCAGGTCCTTTCATCCCTTTCAGATGAAAGGGTCCCTGTAAGAACTGCTAATGTGACCTCGTCTTCTAAACATCGGGAAGACCTGGTCGATGTGACCCTTCTCATAAATCGCAAGCTGGTTTCCATAGGGATTTTAATGCAGGATGAGACCGATCCCCGCAGGATCGCTGAATATCTTGATATTATTGAAAAGGGCCTTACACTGATTGAAAGATATGGTTAATGATATTGGGTCACAGGCCCTTTATCATTAAGAACGAAGAACTATTGCATAAATCAGATTCGTTTCATTTACCATGAAAGTACCTGCACTTTCATTTACCATGAAAGTACCTGCACTTTCATTTACCATGAAAGTACCTGCACTTTCATTTACCATGAAAGTACCTGCACTTTCATTTACCATGAAAGTACCTGCACTTTCATTGTTTGAGCCTGATATTCAATGAATATCATGTCTGTTTACCATGAAAGTACCCGGACTTTCATTATTTGAGGCTGATATTCAGAGAATATCATGTGTTTTTTTTAGAAAGCATATCTTATGCCTTATCTCACTCTCGACTAAAATCGTGGGCCTTTCTGTTTCTGTATTATATTAATGAAGGTTGCATTCAATCTGCTTTGTATTCTTTTTTGATAATGTCCCTGATCTTTGCAGCTGTCTTGGGGCCGATGAGAGGGACCTGTTGCAGTTTCTCAGTGTCTGCATTAACAATGGCTTCAATGGATCCAAAATGTTCAAGGAGGTTGCGGGCAGCCCCCGGTCCAATGTCCGGAATGGAGGAGATGATATATTCCTGCTGCCGGGATACGTTCAGGGATGATTTTTTCCCGTGGGCGCTGACCGGGCGTTTTTCATTGGTCTGTTCCCTTTTTGCGATGATATGGATAAGGGAAGCTGTATCCTCCGCATCTCTGGTATACAGGATGGAGATGTTAAAATCCAGGGCGATTGAAGCCAGGGTCCCGTATATGGCGTTCGGGTTTAACTGTCGGGTGGTAAAAAGCCCCTCCCCTTCTATGATGAGTATGGGTTTATCAAAGGTCTTTGCAAGATCGGATATCTGTCTGAAAAGGTCCCTGTCCAGCAGGGAGTTCACCAGATCTTCAGCAGCCTTACGCTCGATAGCAGTCCGGTCACTAACGATGTAATCACCCACTTCCAGAGTTTCCAGCCGGAGCCGAACTCCCATCCTCTCCAGTGAGCGAGCTACCGTGCTTCGGGTTTCCCGATGGTCCATGATCACCTGTATGGTTTCATCCTCTGGTTCAGGTGCACAGTTGTCCTCATCGGGTTCAAAACTGGAAAGGTCAGTCTGGTCACTGCCGGATGTGGTGTAGTCACAAATATCTGTATTTCCATTTGCAGGAAGGATCTCCTGGAGCTGTTTCATATTGTTTTGCATGCGTTTTTCTTTGGAAGTGCAACTCCAGTAATAGGCTTCATCCCGGGTTCCTTTTGTGACAAGTACGATGACCTTTCCCTGATGTTTTCGACCGGTACGACCTTTTCGCTGGATACTGCGAATCTCCGAAGGTACCGGTTCATAGAAAAGGACCAGGTCGGTTGCCGGGATATCCAGGCCTTCTTCAGCCACCGAGGTAGCGACCAGGACATTGTATTCTCCGGCTTTGAACTTTTCAATGATCTCGATCTGCTTTTTCTGGGTCAGACCTTTATCCTTTGCCCGGGTGCTCTGGCCGATGAACTTCACCGGGGAGATTCCCTCGATTTCGCCAAGGCCTCTGGTGACCATTTCAGCGGTATCGCGGTAGTTGGTGAAGACTATTACCCGGGAATCTGGTTTCCCCTGAAGTTCCTTTCCAACGATCTGTTTTACGATCTCAAGTTTTGGATGTTCTATGGTGCATTCAGTGAGCTGTCTGTAGAACTGCCTCATGTACAGGTCCTCTGCAAGACGTTTTGAAGCTTTGCTGCCACTTTTGGAATATGCCTCACTTTCCAGTCGGGAGACATATTTGCGCAGGGCCTCAATACCCTGGGTTTCGGTGATCTCCACTGCATGGCTTACTTTCATGATCTCTGCCAGGATCGACAGGGCACTGTATATGGAAGGATCGGGGTCTCCTCTCAAGCGGGCCTGGAACTTCTTTTGAAGGGTAATAAGCTCCTTTTTAGAAGTCTTTGCTTTATAGGGAAGATTGACTCCCAGTTCAGTAAGTTTATTGAAGCGGTCATCCAGGACCTTATCCAGAGACCCCTTGAGTACCTTCATGGGTTCCGGGAGGTTCACATGGACCCACTGGATCTCTTTTTTGTGTATATAGGGTTTAACATCCCGGTCATTTTCGGTTTTAACTGCCACAGCTGCGATATGAAGGTTGGTACAAACCTCTTCTATCTTCTCGTCGTCGCTGCCGGGGCTGGCCGTGATGGCCAGGCACAGAGGGTTGGCTGCAGTTTCGAAATATTTCTCTGCAATGTAGGTATATGCATAGTTCCCGACTGCTCTGTGGGCCTCATCAAATGTAATATGTGATACTTCAGTCAGATCTATCCTGCGGGCAAGGATGTCATTTTCAATGACCTGGGGTGTGGATACTATGACGGATGCCGCATCCCATAGGTCAGCTCTGTTTTCCGGTGATACCGAACCGGTGAAGCTGAGTATCCTTTCCGGGGGTATCGTCAGGGCCTTTTTGAAAAAAGCCGTATGCTGATCTACCAGGGGTTTAGTGGGGGAGAGCATCAGGACCTTCCCTCCAAATTTTTCCAGTCTGGAAGCAATGGCAAGCAGGGCAATGATCGTCTTTCCCAGGCCCGTGGGAAGGACCACCAGGGTTGAGGCTGAAAGGGACCGGCCTGCCAGGTCGAGCTGATAGAGCCTCTGCTCTATGGTATCAGGTCTTATGAGGGAATGTCTGATGAATTCTTTGGCAGATGGCATGTGACCTTCCAGGAAACAATCTTTTTGTTCTTAATAGTGAAGGAAGGGGGGTGAAAGTATTATTGGCCCCCTTGTTTGTTTGTTTGTTTGTTTGTTTGTTTGTTTGTTTGTTTGTTTGTTTGTTTGTTTGTTTCTACAGTTGATCTCTGTATTCCCAGACTTTATTTATAATTTCATGGTGTACTGCATCTTTAACTGCCTGAAAGCAGGTATTAGAGTTTCACACCTGCAGTTTCAAAGGTTCTGTCCCGGTAGATAAGCTCGTATATGATGTCAGCAAGCTGATCGATATTTGTGCGTACCTGTTCCATGGAATCACGGTGGCGTATGGTCACAGTATTATCTTCCAGGGTCTGGTAGTCTATAGTCACTGAATAAGGGGTGCCTATCTCATCGTTCCTGCGATAACGTCTTCCTATGGTCCCTGAATCATCATAGGCTGCCATCAGTTCTTTGCCGCGAAGTTTTGTCACAATAGCTTTTGCAGGGTCAATGAGCTCTTTTCTTGTAAGCAGAGGGAGTACGGCTATCTGGACGGGAGCTATCTCTTCTTTGAACTTCAAAACGATGCGTTCATTCTCCTCGCCTTCCTGCTGAGCATCCTGTGGGACTGTCTCCTGGCCTACGTCTTCCTGTGCAAATGCATGTTCCATCACGCAGTAGAATATGCGGTCTATTCCATATGAGGGTTCGATCACATGGGGTACTATCTTTTCCCCGCTGACCTTTGTGGTCTCTTTTGCACAGCTTACCATCTCCGAAGGGATCATGACCTTTTCACCATCAAGGTCAAGTTCGATCTCATCCCTGTCCAGTTGGGCAGGGTCCATGGACTTGAGCAGTTCTGATACAACCTTTGCTTTTCCTTTGAACAGGGGCCCCAGTTTACCCATATCCGGTTTTATTACGGTCTGCTCGATCATCCGGGGTTCGTCATATTCTACGTATATGTACAGTTCAGTTTTACTGGTTGTAGCATGGGCTTTCAGGTCATAGTCGGTCCTGTCGGCAATTCCCACTACTTCTATCCAGCCAAAGCGGTCCGTCTTGATCTCCGCATCCCAGCAATCAATGGCATAGTGGGCCATTTCATCTTTCTTGTGCTGCCTGAACCTCAATTTGTCCGGGGATATGCCCACTCTTTGCAGGAAAAGGTTTGTAAGGGCCACATGATAGGCCAGAAACTCATGTGCGATCACATTCCTGTCAACAGCTTCCCTTACGGTCATCTGTTCAATGGTCTTTGTTTCCTGTGCCTTTTCGGAGTACAGGTTAAGTGTTGTATCTTCAAATCTTTCAATATCGGGATGGGTCTTATTTTCCGGATGGGTGAATATCTCTGCCTCGGCCTGGGTGAATTCCCTAAGTCTTATCACACCCTGCCTGGGGGATATCTCATTCCTGTATGATTTGCCGATCTGGGTTGCTCCAAAGGGTAGTTTTTCTCTGTAGTACCTGGAAAGACGCTGGAAGTTTACGAACATTCCCTGTGCGGTCTCCGGGCGCATATAACCCTGTCTTCCACTTCCCGGGCCTATATCGGTCTTGAACATCAGATTAAATTCATATACAGGTCCCAGTTCTCCTTCACATTCCGGACAGCGTATATTGTTGTTTTGGATGAGCTCGTCAAGTTCTGCATTGCTAAGGGCGTCGGCAACATCTGCCAGATGTTCGACCAGGTGGTCGGCCCTGAAGGCTTCCTCGCATTCTTTGCACTCGCAGAGAGGGTCAGAGAATCCACCAACATGGCCGGAAGCTACGAAAACATCTTCAATTCCAATGGTGGGTGTTTCGATCTCCATGAATCCTTCCTGTATGACATATAACTCTCTCCAGATCTGCTCGATCCGGCGTTTAAGGGTACTTCCCAGGGGGCCGTAATCGTAAAAACCTGCAGTACCTCCGTATAGTTCAAAGGAGTTCCAGAGGAATCCCCTTCTTTTTGCCAGTTCTATTACCTGTTCGTATTTGTCCATAATAGGTCCTCATAATCTATTTGAAATATTGATCAATTGATAAAGGAGCATCTGGCCCGCTTTGGGCTGTCTTTTTGACTTTCCTGTATTGAATATAAAGGCGTTACTTTGTACATATACATTGTATTAAAGATTTTGTGGCAATGTGTTCGTTGCGTATAGATATATGGTTTAGTTTGACGGGATTGGTTTTGGTATTTCATATTGGCTTCAGGAAATGGATTATTATATTTTTCCCTTCTGGTTTGTTTTTGTATGTTCGGCGAAGAATTTTTACTCATTATTATGATTATTCTTACATAAACTTTATATATGAACAAGTTCATATCTGCACTTGCAAGACCGGATAAGAAAATCATATCGTACCACCACCACCACACTGATTTTTTTAAAGGTCATTCCATTACGGTCTTGCCAATTCTTCTTTTATAAATTCTATTCTTTCTAATTATTTGATTTCTAGTTGTATTCAGCATACATGAAATTTGTTATTTTTTCGTATTGTTCCTTAAAAGTCTCATTTAATTAGATTAATTTATATCTCATTATGATAATAATGTCATGGACAGTTTTATATATTATATGCTCCTATTTAGAATTAGAGCAAGGCCGATCAATAAAATCATATCGTACCACCACCACCACACTGATTTTTTTTATTCCACTTCGGTCTTGCTATTCTTCTGATCCTGTACTTCAAAAATAATAGTTCCTGGTTATTGTCTTTCTTTTCTCTGTTTATTTTCATTCTATATCTTCCAGGGCATTTATATCATTATGATGATTATACTCGGGTCAGTTTTATATAGTATGCATTCCTACTTAGTATTAGAGCAAGACCGATCAATAAAATCATATCGTACCACCACCACCACACTGATTTTTTTTATTCCACTTCGGTCTTGCTATTCTTCTGATCCTGTATTTCAAAAATAATAGTTCCTGGTTATTGTCTTTCTTTTCTCTGTTTATTTTCATTCTATATCTTCCAGGGTCTTTATATCATTATGATGATTATGCTCGGGTCAGTTTTATATAGTATGCATTCCTACTTAGTATTAGAGCAAGACCGATCAATAAAATCATATCGTACCACCACCACCACCACACTGATTTTTTTTATTCCACTTCGGTCTTGCTATTCTTCTGATCCTGTATTTCAAAAATAATAGTTCCTGGTTATTGTCTTTCTTTTCTCTGTTTATTTTCATTCTATATCTTCCAGGGTATTTATATCATTATGATGATTATACTCGGGTCAGTTTTATATAGTATGCATTCCTACTTAGTATTAGAGCAAGACCGATCAATAAAATCATATCGTACCACCACCACCACACTGATTTTTTTTATTCCACTTCGGTCTTGCTATTCTTCTGACCCTGCATTTCAAAAATAACAGTTCCTGTTTATTGTCTTTTTTTAGATGAGTTTGATCTTTTTGTTGTGGTCATTTTATATTTGTCATTTCATTATGAGTATGATGATGCAAAACTGTTATATAGTACTATGTATATATATGGAATTAGCAAGACCTATATACTCATATTGTACCACCACTACCACCACCACAATTGTTTTTACCTGCCTATATTTCTTGGGGTCTTGCTTCACCTTTCTTTTTATCATCCAGACAGGAGGTTTCCTTTTGTATGAATGTGCATAGATCTTAAGAAAATAGAGATTTTTAGATTAAATGCAGAAGGACTCTTGCGTAATCCAGATATAGTCAAATTAAGAACGAAAATATAAAAAAAGATGATTAAGGGCTTTGGAGGGCCGGTTCTGGTTGTTGATCATTTGATGGAGTTTCCTCCCTGCAAAAGCAAGGAGTGTTTCACTCCATAGCTTCATCCGGTGTCATACCACCGTGGACGACTTTGCAGATGCATTCTACCAGGTGAGTGGGGTCATCTGACTGGAAGACATTTCTGCCCATGGCGACACCTTTACAGCCCACACTAAGAGCATCATATATCATCTCAAGAAGTTGTTTTTCAGTATCCATCTGGGGCCCGCCGGCAATTACTACCGGAACAGGACAGCCATCGATAACCTCTTTGAAGGAGTCAGGGTCGCCTGTGTAGTTAGTCTTGACGATATCCGCACCCAGTTCAGCCCCGATCCTTGCAGCATGTTTGACAAATTCAACATCATGTTCGGAGGTTACTTTCTTACCTCTGGGGTAGGTCATTGCAAGCAGGGGCATTCCCCATTCGTCGCATTTCCTGGCTACAAAACCCAGGTCCTGCAACATTTTTGCCTCATCATCAGCTCCAATGTTGGTATGCACGGAAACTGCATCAGCTCCCACTTTAATGGCTTCCTCCATGCTTGTGACAAGGACCTTGTGGTTCGGGTCAGGGCCCAGGGAGGTTGAGCCTGAGAGGTGAATGATAAGACCCACATCCCTCCCATAGCCACGGTGTCCGTGCTTTGCCAGGCCCATATGACCCAGTACTGCATTTGCTCCGCCCTCGGCAACCTTGTTGACCGTTGTGGGCATATCTATCAGGCCTTTGATGGGCCCTGCCCCAACTCCATGGTCCATGGGTATGATTATGGTGTTCCCCGTCTCTCTGTTGAATATACGTTCCATCCTGACTGATTTGCCAATTTCGCTCATGCGGTTTAAGTTATCATAATATTACATATTATTTGCGATAAAGGAGATACATGCCTGCTGCTTTTTGAACCTCCCTGCTTTCACAGGGAGTTGTCTGCTTGAAGCTATAAATGCCGGAAATTTAGAAGAACCTTTTTTTCAGATATTCTCATTCTGATATATTCCGCAATATCCTTCTTCCGGCTGGCTGTGGAGGTGGAAAAATACAAGCTGCATGATGCGTGCATCCTTTTTCACTTTAAAACCATGGGGATTGTGTACGATGATAAGACATTCGCTCCTGCCACTGTAACCTGTATCCCACACAGCCACTCCCAGGGTGACTCCGCAGCGAATAAGGCTGGACCTGGGCCGTGCCAGTGCGGCCAGGTCCCCCGGGATGTTAACGATCTCATTGAAGAGGACCTTGTATATCCCCGGTTCAAGGTGGACCCAGCCTTCAGAATCAAATTCCACATCCTCGCCTTCGGGTATGCTTCGGCAGGAGTTGTCAAAGTCCACAGCTCCGGGGCCATTTATGGTCCTGATCTGTCTGAGGGTCATCTCCAGGCTGTTGGGTTGTATCTGGGTATCGGTGTCGATCATGTTCTCCATAAGGGGAGGTCTGGCAAGGATGCGCTCTTTAAGCTCGGTTCGGGATAGCATTGTCATGCAATGCTGGATGTTTTGTATGGCTTATTATGATTTCGGAATGCCGGGATCTGCCTGATCTGGCATTTGCTTAGAAAGAGCCGGTACTTAACAGTTCCTTTGTGATAATGCCTATCAGAACTGCAAGTGCAAAGCTGAGTAAAGTTCCGATCAGAATGTATTCTCCTGTAGCCCTGTTCTTGTGATCGAACCTGAATATGGACTTTGCAGTTATCAGCAGACCAATTGCCTGGAATTGTCCAAGCAGAACGAAGGTCAGGAGCAGGAACCTTTCCAGCATGCCGATCCACATCCCTGCCCCGGGCAGGCTGTTCTCGTCATCAAGGGTATCCTGCCATTTTTTAGTAAGCATTCCGATAAGTATTCCGGAGGGCCAGATCACTATGAAGTAGGACAGGCAGATCAGCCACCAGCCCGGGTTATTTAAAAAGGTGACCTCATTGATATCTATTAATGGTTGTACGATCGCATACCAGACAGCAAGGAGGACTGCCAGATGTAATATCTGGTCCAGGATGAACCATTGTATGTTCTGTTCCTGTTTTGATTTGATACCATCTATTAATATGTGGGACAGGCCCACAACGGGAAGTATCCAGAATAAACTATAATATCCGGAAAAGATATATGCCAGGGCTCCTGCGGTCAGTCCGTGGATATAGAGCCAGCCGGATCTCCATCCGTTTTCGAATTTGTCCTTTACTTTTGAATCCGGCTGGAGCAGGAAATCCGTGAGTAAATGGGACAGGATCAATCGAAGCAATAGTGAAATGCTGGCTGCCTGCAGTATGTCCATAATATCTCTCTGACCATTATTGTATTTGCTTATATAAACTCTTATAATAGTTTAGATATTTTTCTATAGCATTATATTTTGCAGCTTTCAGACGCTGTGAGATCGCAGGTTGTGATGCGAAATATTCTTTTGCCATTTCTTTTTGCTTTAACCCGCGCAGTTTTCCGTAGATAGCCTGCCACTGTTCCTGTGACCAGTATTCGGATAATGCATCAAGGAGGCTGCACTGGACTTCAAGACTCCTGTTTAGTTCCATGTCCTCTGTAACGATGACTATCTTTTTATTTTCCTTTTTCATTTCATCAAGGGCCCTTCCGGAATTATGAAAAGCTTCTCCGTCTCCTTCTGTGACCTTATTTGATGACGGAAAATAATCTATGTTTCCGATCCCGATTGAAATTCTGGCATCTATTTCTTTATTGTTTTTCCAGGAAAGGGACCGTAGTCCGGAGCGGATAGTAAGTGCAACTCTTAATGCATGTTCCGGCCCCTGCAGCACACATTGAAAACTATCCCCTCTGTATGTTTCAAAAGGATATGTAATTATGTTTTGAGGCAGCAGTTCTGTTTCAATGAGCTGGAATAGTTTATGCATTTCATTTAATAGTGATTCGCGCTCCTCATGGGTAAATTTTGAAGACCCTATCAGGTCTCCGGTTATTACTGCGTATCTCCTGGATGTTTTCATGGAATTTTTCCCGGACATGTTTTTATAATATATGCATTTTAACTTATGTTTTATCAATATAAGTTTAGAAGCTTATTTAATGTTGGTGTGTTCCGCTAATTTCACGGCAATAAAATAAGGTTTAATACTTATAATTCAATATTATAAGTTATATGATTTATACTTTTTCTGACGCAGTCCATCAGCTCTGCAGGAAGCAGGGATTGACACAAAATTTGTATAGAAAGGATAACAATCACATGGCTGGTATTAGTCACAGGGTGATCAATATGTTATACAGGAATATGCCAGAGAATGGGGAACGATTATCAATACTGGGATATGGCTGCATGCGCCTGCCGGTCTGTCCGGATGGCAGCATTGATGAACAGAGGGCCCGGACTCAGGTCAGATATGCTATTGATGAAGGGGTCAACTATGTGGATACCGCCTGGTCCTATCATGGAGGTAAATGTGAAGCCTTTCTGGGCCGGGTCCTTGGAGATGGCTATCGTGAGAAGGTAAAGCTTGCGACCAAGCTTCCTTCCTGGTTAATAAAGACCAGGGAAGATATGGATCATTATCTGAATACCCAGCTTGAAAGGCTCAATACTGATCATATCGATTACTATCTTTTGCACAGTCTTGGTTCTCAGTTATGGGAGAATGTAAGTAAAGCCGGAGTGATTGATTTCCTTGACAGTGCAAAGGCCGATGGCCGTATCATCAATGCCGGCTTTTCCTATCATGGTACCGGGGAATTTTTCAGCACTGTAGTAGATGCCTATGACTGGGACTTCTGCCAGATCCAGTATAATTACCTGGATGAATTTAATCAGGCCGGGACTGCGGGACTTAAATATGCAGCTTCAAAAGGTCTGGGCGTGATCGTAATGGAACCTTTAAGGGGTGGTAATCTTGCAGGTGAGGCCCCGGTCCCTGTACAGCGGATATGGGACAGGGCTACTGTTAAAAGAAGTCCTGCAGAATGGGGTTTGCGCTGGGTCTGGGACCATCCTGAAGTGACCGTGGTCCTTTCAGGCATGAATGAAGAGGAGCATGTGAAAGAAAATCTGCGCATTGCATCAGAAGCATATCCCCGGTCCCTTACCCCCTCAGAGCTGGAGCTGTTCCCGGATGTTGTAAATACTTATCAGAAGATCATGAAAGTGGGTTGTACAGGGTGTCGTTATTGCAGGCCATGTCCTGAAGGGGTGGATATCCCCGGGTGCCTTGAGATCTATAATTATATGCATATGTTCGGGGAAAAGGAGCATGCGAAGTTCTTGTATGCTGCGGGAGGAGGTGGTGTATTTACAGATGGAAAGAGGTCTTTTGCTTCTCAGTGTGTGGGGTGTGGTAAGTGTGTGGACCGCTGTCCGCAGGGTCTGTCTATTCCTGATATACTTAAGGATGTAGTAAAAGACCTCGAAGGCCCTGGTCTGGAACTACGGATAAAGTTGGCAGAATTGACTTTCCGGGATACTTGATGCTCCCGGCACTCTCAACTAATTCAGTAGGCCTGAGCTGCCCTCTGCTCACCTGATAATATAATTACAGTAGGTGCAGGGAAAGTCCACTACTTCTAGCCGTGGAAAGTTCATAAAAGCACAGCTAAATAGGTTAATGAGAATGCCGGACTTGTTCCTTTATGATCGCTTTAAAAGTTTATCTTGTGAGATCACTTTTTTTGCTGATATTTTTCCAGCACCTTTTCGTAGTCCGAAACCTACGAATATTTGGTGATTATGTTAGCTGCTGTTTCCATATCATCACCTCTTGATGTGATATTTGACCTTCAGTTTACAAATAGTTTGAGTGTTTCTCCGGGGGAAGGTTATTTCTCTTCAGCTGGTTGTCTTTCTGGCCCTTCATAATAATCCTGCTGTTTTGCGATCTTGTTGAAATTCCTGCAGGTGCGTATCCAGACACAAAGGGCCCGTTCACTATTTTTTTTGCATGTTTCTATCGTCATGCTATCGTCTCCCAAAAGAGGGTTTGGTCTTTCCATTATTTATCTATTTCTACTAACAATTAAGGACCACAAAAGTTATATAGTTATGTCATTATTATTCATGATGGATGGGAACTATTAACCTCTGAGTTTCATTATCTCTTCCTTATCTGGTTCCATAAATATCCATTACTAAAAACTTAATTTTTGCTTTCTGGATATTGCTTAATGGTTCCGGAGCTGAGTTTGACTGATCTGAAATAAGGTCAGGTCATGTAAAATATATAATGAATAATAGTTAGGGATAAAGTAACATGTCTGAGAATCTTGATACTAAAATGGACGATGAAAGCTATCTTCCTGATCCATCAATAAAAGAGAATTCCTGGATACAGGATTATGAACAGGCCTATAATGAAGCTCTTAAAGACCCGGAAAAGCACTGGGAAACGGTTGCACAGGAGCTTAAATGGTTTGAGAAGTGGGACCGGGTCATGGAGTGGGACCACCCTTATGCAAAGTGGTTCACAAATGCAAAATTGAACATCACCTGTAACTGTCTTGACCGTCATGTCTACAATGGAAAAAGGAACAAGGTTGCTCTTATCTGGGTGGGTGATGATGGAGAAGAACAGATCATCACTTATCGCCAGCTCTATCGCGAGGTCATGAAATTTTCCAACGGGCTTAAATCCCTGGGAGTCGGGAAAGGGGATAAGGTATGCATCTATATGCCCCAGGTACCCGAGCAGATCGTGGCCATGCTGGCCTGTGCCCGTATCGGTGCAGTCCACAGTGTGGTGTATGGGGGTTTTGGTTCAAAAGCATTGCATTCCAGGATAAAGGATGCACAGGCCAGGATTGTCATTACTGCAGACGCAGGCCTTCGGCGAGGAAAACGCATTGATCTTAAATCCATTGTAGACGAGGCCGTGGTCAATGCTTCCTGTGTTGAGAAGATCGTGGTCTTAAGGCGGATGACCCCTCAGATGGAACTTTTCTCCGAGATAGAGGTTGATTTCTATGAGATCATGGAGGATGTGGATAAGGAATGTGAGCCGGAGGTCATGGATTCTGAGGACCCTCTGTTCATTTTATATACCAGCGGGACCACCGGTCCGGCCAAAGGGATAGTCCATACCTGTGGAGGATATATGGTGGGAACATACTATACCACAAAGAATGTCCTGGATCTGAAAGAGAATGACGTCATGTGGTGTACTGCGGATCCCGGCTGGATCACAGGTCACAGCTATATCGTATATGGCCCCCTGTCCCTGGGTGCGACCATCCTTATTTCCGAAACAACCCCTGATTATCCTGACCCCGGGGTATGGTGGAATATGATCGAGGAGTTTGATGTCAGTATCTTCTATACGGCACCAACGGCTATACGCATGTTCATGAGAATGGGGGAAGAGTGGCCCGGGAAATACAACCTGAGTTCCCTGAGGATACTGGGTTCGGTTGGTGAACCACTAAATCCTGAAGCGTTCAAATGGTATTATCGTGTGATAGGTAACGAAAAATGTCCTGTTCTGGATACCTGGTGGCAGACCGAGACTGGTATGCATATGCTTACCACAATGGTCGGTGAGGCCATGAAACCGGGTTTTACAGGCAGACCTGTGCCCGGTGTCGTTGTGGATGTGGTGGATGAAAGTGGTGAGCCCGTCCCTGCAGGACAGGGCGGTCTGCTTGTGATCAAACAACCCTGGCCTTCCATGATGAGAACTGTTCATGGTAATGATGAACGCTATCGTCAGTACTGGACCACGGTCAGGGATTACTATACTGCAGGGGACCTTGCCATTAAGGATGAGGATGGCTATATCATGATACAGGGCCGTGCTGATGATGTCCTTATCGTTGCCGGTCATAATATAGGAAGTGCGGAAGTTGAGAGTGCCCTGGTATCCCATGAAGCTGTGGCCGAGGCCGCTGTAATAGGGCTGCCCGATCCTCTGAAAGGTGATTCCATCAAGGCCTTTGTCATACTTCGCGTAGGTTTTAATGCTTCAGACAAGCTAAAACTTGACCTGACGTATCATGTAAGGATGAACCTGGGGCCAATTGCAATGCCCTCTGCTATCGAGATCGTCGAGTCATTGCCAAAGACCCGCAGCGGTAAGATCATGAGAAGGCTGCTTAAGGCCCGGGAACTTGGAACAGATCCCGGGGATTTGTCTACGCTGGAGGACTGAGGTCCTCCTATCTATTTTCTGTCAGTTGTTGTAGGCATCGTAGACCTGCCACAGCCAGATGAGAAAACCTGTGACAAAACCTATTATAAAGCCAGTTAATACTGCACTCACGATTAATGCTATCCAGATGCCGATTGCTTTGAAAATATCTCCTTTAATTAATTGACCCAGTCCTGGTAGAAAAAAGGACAACAATGCGGGAAATCCATGTTTTTGATTGTCGCTCATATAAATCAACTGAATATTATTTTTAAAACTATATGTATCTATTGTTTAATTTAATCTAAATAATTCAATGTTATAGAATCAGTTGTAATATGGTTAACTATATGTGAATTTTAATGTAAACGCTTGTAATGGCTAATGATATCGTTTTTAGGTCAATGAATTCAGGTTGGAAATGTATATATAATATGCAAATGTAAATATAAATCGTAGGGGAGACTCTGAGGTCTCGTCGATAAGTGGTAGAGTGGGGAGCCTCGACCGCAGGAATGATCGGGGGTTTGGTTTATGTTCTGCACATCACCGGGTTAGCATTAGCTATATGCTCCGGGTCTTGCTTGTGGGTGTTCCCTGTTCTCTAATTAGAAGGGGGAATATATTATGCCCGCAAGAAAGAGAGTTGAAAGGAAAACCAATGGTGTTACCATTAAGACAAAGGTGCAGGGGATCAGAGATTCTCCTCTGCCTTTGAAATCTGTGATCTATACTGAAGATAAGGATGGTATGAATATCATTTCTGAATCAAAGGTCAGTAAGGATGAGTTTGATGTTGGCCTTGATATGGATTCGGATGATATGCCCGAGAATGCAAAACTTGTCATTGTGCCCGAAGAAGTCACAAGTAAAAGTCATATTCGCAGGATCGCAGAGGCTGAAGATGCGCCGGTTGCCAGTATTGATAAAACAAAGCTTCTGTCCCGGGAAGGCGTCCTGGAGGCAGAGGATCTGGCTATAAAACCTGTGGACAGTGTGGTGGGCCTGTGGAGACTTAAACACAGGGTTTGCGGACAGGTGTTTAAAAGGGATCCTGTAACCGGTGAGAAATGTCCGGTTCCTGGTGCTACTGTACGTGTGTTTGATGTTGACCTTAACCTGTTCTGGTGGCATCCGCATCCAGGGCCCTGGGGATGGCTGTATCCATATATGCCATATCGCAGGGAGGAGATTGGTAAGACTGTCACGGACAAATGCGGTTATTTCTGTCTGGATATCCCGTATTTTGATATTGATGCCGTCCTGAGATGGAGACTTCGCTTCAGGTGTATGTGGGATATACTAAGACCTCCAACTATTCGGGATGCCATAGAACTTGGTATCAGGCCTGACATAAGGTACTATCCTGAACTTGAGAAACTGCCTGACCTGGAGGTAAAACCCCGACCCGGACCCCGGCCTGACCCTGTGGTAAGCGAAATGGAGTTTAGCAGGCAGATGACGATTAAGGCC
The DNA here is from genome assembly GCA_963676195.2 of Methanosarcinaceae archaeon. Classification (GTDB taxonomy): domain Archaea; phylum Halobacteriota; class Methanosarcinia; order Methanosarcinales; family Methanosarcinaceae; genus CAXXJW01. Next base: position 457,587 of record CAXXJW010000001.1, read on the forward strand.
TCAGAGATGAAGATGGCAGAGATAATGCCTTCGATGTCTCTTAAAAGTATGAAGCCTTCCCTGATGGCCACAGATCTGCTTGCAAAGCCCCGGTTCGATGAGGTAAGGCAGGAGCTGTTTGAAAGGGAGGCCCTCTTTGATCCGGTGGAAAGGACAGAAATGTCCATAATGGACCGCCCGGCTTTCCCGCACTCAATATCCGCACCACAGCTTCCTGATGACGACAGTTTTATAGAAATGATCGGCGGGGATGAGAAGATAGCATTTGAGACCGCCCGTGAGATCCGTGCTGTCAGACCTCTGGCAAGATTGTTGCTCTGCTGGCCACAGATCGTTCCGGAGTGGAAGCTTTTCCTGGACGTGCCGGACATAGTCTTCAAGGTCGAGCAGGATATCGATGATGACGGCAGCCTTGAGACGATATATGATGAAAGCTTCTTCGATGTGAACTGGAATCTGGGTGAACCCACCACCAATGTGCAGATAGAGGCCTGGCCCAATGCCATTTGTGTACCCTGTGGTCCCGGATACAAACCATGTACCACAGCCGGTATCGTCGGTATCAATGACATGGCCCTGGATCCCGCATACCTGGACCCTTCAGGATATGGCAGTCGTGTCAACCGCCCGCGTACGGGAGGTCCGGTCAGACCGCCTGCAAAGACACCTTTGTGCAGGACCCTGCGTATAGTGGGCTGTCCCGACTATGGCCATGCCGCCTATTACAAAGTCTTCTACAAGTATGAAGGAGGGCCTGAGACTCATTTCACTGAAAGATGGCATGTATATGACATCGCAGCTGGTGCATCCCATCACGTAGTTCCCGATGCAGCCGGATTCTATCCGGTACTGACCCCACCTGATAACTACTTCCCGTACCACACCCTGATGAACTGGAGGTCTCAGGGATATCCCGACGGTGAGTATGAGGTCCGCCTTGCTCTCTATGACGGGGCCCACAATCCAATAGGAGCACCCCTGCCCTCTGTAAAGTTTGTCATCGACAACAGCAAACCCGCTCCTGTTGACTTCCTCAGTCTGGAATACAGAGAAGGGGCAGGGGTCTGGAACAGTGTGCCTCTGCATTGTCCCGTGATCAAACGCACCCCGGGTGTCGATCTGCATCTGCGGGTCAGGTACAATGTAGCCGCATCCCATCTCAGGGATGTACACATCCACTTCAGAGGCTGTGACGGCTATGTGGGAAGCGACGACTACTGGCATCAGTCAGTGGGAGACAACAACAAGACCCTCACCTGGACCACAACCCTTCCAGGCACAAAACATGAAGGTGGCTATCACTTCTATCTCGAAGGCAGAAGCCGGGCCTTTAATGCTACGGGCGGACTGGCTTCGAACTGGTATTTCGATCCGCTGCATGTGTGGAGGGGGAAAGTGCTCAATGTTGTTGTGCTGGATGAGAATGCTCCCTGATCTTAAGGGGGCCCTTTTTTATTTTTTATCATTGATTACAGAATATTTTTTGTATGGGTCAGATGTAGTTCACCAAAATTGTGAAGAATCTCACTGTATATGATGCAATACATGTTATGACTGCAAAGTCTATGAACTGTGAGTATTTTGTGACTGCTGATGTGAACTGCGAAAAAGAACGCAAGAGTTATTTTGCTCTTAAAATTAAAAGTAATATTAAAATTGCAGCACCGGGTGGTTTTTTGAAGATACTTAAAGTTCACTAAAAGTATGTAGCTTCATGTTAGTTCTATGGATTAATTGACCACGTATTATGAAAAAAATTATCCGAATATTTTATAAATTATACTAACACATAGGGCCCATCAGGATTTCAACACCTGGTACTATATGGATAAAGGATTTTGCTTAATATGGGCTTGAATGTGATTCCGGGTGATAATTTAGAATTAACTCCCGGGGAAAAACGGGTTTTGAACAAATTGGTCTCTCTATATAAGGAGACAGGTGACCATGAGTGTTATCTGTATGTTCAGCCACGAATTAAGGGTAAAAACCCGGATTTCATTTTGATAGATGTTTATAAAGGCATCTGCATCATCGAAGTGAAGGACTGGTCATTCAATTTCATTGAGTCTATTGATAATTTCCATGCGGTCAATTTCAAAGGGGAAAGATTGGAAAATCCTGTGGTTCAGGCCAATACATACTATAATTTTGCGCAGAAGCGGTTAAGTTGTGAACCTTCGTTGATTGGGGAAGGTGGATCTCTTATGATTAATCTTTACTCCCGCGTTATTTTTACGAACATGAGCTCTGAGGAAATAGATCGTCTGATGCCATCTTTGCATCAGCCACCGACTGAATGTATGGGGTCTGATCAGCTAAGGAAGTTATCTCTAAATACGCTTTTTTCTACGGATTCATATTTTCTTAATGATCATCTTGTTTCTCTTACAAGAAGTGTATTTTTCCCCGAGATCAGGGTAAGATCCGTTCAGAGCCAGCTGTGGCCCTATTTTAGAAAGGATACACTTGATAGTCCTCTTATCAAAACTCTGGATGGACAACAGGAAAAGTTCGCCAGAAAGATACCTTATGGTCACTATATGATCAGTGGCATTCCAGGTAGTGGAAAGACTGTTATCCTTCTTTCCAGGGCCATCCATCTGATCAAGGAAAATCCGGACTGGAATATAAGGATATTGACATATAATCGCTCATTAATGGAGAAAATAAAGGCCAGGGTCAATGAATTGGGTCAGGATCTTGAACTGATGGGAATTAATTATAAGAATATCACTGTTTCCACTTTCCATTCACTTGCAAAACAATTTGCTTCCATGTCACCTCCAGCTGGAAAAAATGATCTGTACTGGAAAGAAACTCTCCCGTATGATGCGATTAACAATGCAGAACCTATGTTTGATGCAATCCTGATAGATGAATATCAGGATTTTGAGGAATGCTGGATCAAGCTATGCCTTAAGGTCTGCAAAAAACATGAATATCTTGGAAACGAGACTGAGAACCTTTTCCTTGCCGGGGATAGGTTGCAGAGTATCTATAATTCCAAAACCCATAGCTGGAAAAGTCTGGGGGTGAACATCCAGGGCCGTTCGAAACTGTTGAAGACTTCCTACAGGTCCGGAAGCCGTCATATTACTCTGGCTCTGGATTATCTTATGAGGGACGAGGTCTTAAGGAAAGAAGTGGACCTGTTCTACGAAGGCCAGGACGGAATTGTCTGCAACTATAAAACCGATAATAGTGTGGATTTCATCAAAGGGGGAATGACGACAGTAAACGATTATCTCCGTAACCTGTTTTCGAATGAAAACTACAACCCGGAAGATGTGCTTATGCTTGTTCGGCATGTGAATGGCCCCAATAATAAAGATGTTATCTATGGTCAGATAGATGAAGACCTGAGGGCAAATTGTGTATCAACAAAAAAGTTTGAACCTCACAAGATGAACATCAACACCTATCATTCATCCAAAGGTCTGGAATGCAAGGTATGTATCCTTTTAAACATCGATGAGGTCAAAGATAAGAAGCTGGTCTATGTGGGGATGACACGGGCCAGTGAAAGACTTTGCATACACTCTTTTTCCCCGGAGGGCGGGGATGTTTTTAACCAGCTGTCTTCCTGTTATGAATCCATGAACCTTCCTGTGGAAAATGACATTCTTGACCATTACGATCCGGTCATTTTATCGGATGGACAAAATGGCCCTTCTGTTGAAGAGATCCGGATGAAATATCCAAATGCATATAAGGTCTGGAAGGAAAGGGATGTACTGGAACTGATCCAGCTATACAGGGCCGGAAAAAGTATTGGTGAGCTGAGCATCTGCCTGGGAAGGAATGAGGGAGGTATCCGGGCCAGGCTCAGGAAGCTTGGTTTGATAGGAGGGGATATTTCCGGGCCCGCTGAAAGACCTGCGAAGATATCTAAAGGTCCGGTTTCAGTGAAAGCATCCAGAGGTCCTGATTCAGTAAAAGCATCCGGTGATCCTGATTCAGTAAAAGCATCCGGTGATCCTGTTTCAGCGAAAGCATCCAGAGGTCCTGATTCAGTAAAAGCATCCGATGATCCTGTTTCAGCGAAAGCATCCAGAGGTCCTGATTCAGTAAAAGCATCCGATGATCCTGTTTCAGTGAAGAAGTACGACTCCTCCGGTGAACATGTGGATGTAGTCAAGAACATTCAGCCCGGGCCGAAATCTCCGGTTCACATGCCTTCAATATCCAGTGATCCGGAAGTTACCGGGTCATCAACAGATCCGTTGGATGTATCCGGTTCTCCAGATCATTCTCCGGATCATAATATTTCGGAAATAAATGAAATTGCTATTACGGACAAAAAAGGCGGGATAAAAGCAAAGTTCAGAAAATTGACTTCATTCTTTAACAGATAAAGTCCCTGATATGCCCGGGTCGGGTTATCATGTCATTAAAATGATCGATCAAATCCCTTTTAGGCAGTTAACCGGGTTTCCGGGTTGGAATAAGGAACGTTCTTTAGCTTTTGGAGCGTGTGGGATCTGCAAACTGCCTCCTGAAATGGGGCGCAAAAGTATTCCGATCAATTAGTGAAGAAATCAAAGATATTCTCAATGGTGTTTGCCTTGTCCTTGGAATAGAATTCGGTGTAGCCGCATTTTGTGCAGGAGATGGACAGGAACTTCTTGTTCTGGATGTTGAATATCTTTGTCCAGAATCCACCGGTCGTTCTTATTTCTCCGGACTTGTATTCCATATTTCCACATTTAGGACATTTATAGCCGTAGATCATAAGGTTACATCTTGTGAACTAATATTTATTTGTTATGTAGCGGCAGATAATTTTAAGTTTTGGATCATAGGGGCCTTTATAGTCTTTATTATGCTCCTGTTTAAAATGTATTTTTTGCAGGCCAGACAAAAACTATTTATCTTATTAGTATCAATTAGCTTAGGCAGCATAAATGGAAACTTTTGAAATAGAACAAAATAATTAATAACAATCTTTGCAATAAAATATTTAAAAAAGCACTTCTGATCTTTATCCGGAGAATGATCTTCTGGTGTCGGTTGGTGTGAGCTCTTTTACATCGGTGTGAGCTCTTTTACATATTTCACTGCAAATATTCTTATTAACTTTATTTCTCTATCTCTCCCGTATATCCCGGCCTGGCCTGTTTTTTCATAGTAAGGGATATGCCGGACGTGTCTTTGTCCTTATGCTGCATGTAAGGATGTGAAATAAATGATGGAAAATATTCTGTTAAAAAGAAGCGATAGCGATGTGGTTGAGATTGAGCAGTGTATCGATCTGCTTGAAAAGGTAAAGGCAAAGCATGGTGTACCCTATTCTGTGATAGAGACCTCTTCACTAAACATACGGGATGAGGAGGACCTTCTGGATGAGATCAGGCGGGTCGCGATCAATGGTGTTTCAGTAAAAACTGGTGGAAAGGGCCCCCTTCCTATTGCTCGCAATCGCAACAGTTTTGGAAAGATCGCTGTCTTCCTGCAGCGGGAGGACGGCCGGATCAGATGTGTGTATCCTCATGTGCAGAATCAGAAAAGGTATGAGATACTGCCGTATCTTGAAGGCCTGCTTGAGGTGGATGATATCAGTGAGGTTGTAAGCGATAACAGCATCACCGAGGAAGATATTGCAAGGATGATATCCACATTTCCCGATCTTCTGGAAGAGGGCCTGGTGTTTTCCGATACCGAGGTCACTGTGGACGGGGGCCGGATCGATGCTGTCTTCAGGACTGCCGATGGGAAACATCTTGTCATTGAGATCGAGATCGTTGCAAAGGATAATGCCATAGGCCAGGTCCAGAGGTTTAAGATCCCCTACTCCGAAAAGTTTGACGTGCCCCTTGAGGATATCCGGCTGGGGATCGTCTGTGGCAGGATCTCGGACAGCCGGCTTACAGCATGCAAAGGGGCAGGTATTGAAGTGTACACTCTGGCCCTTGACAGGCAGGCCTGAATATCCTTCTGAGCAGGTATTTTTGAATATCAGTATTGATATGCAGGTTTAAATATCAGTATTGATATGCAGGTTTAAATATCAATATTGATATGCAGGTTTAAATATCAATATTGATATGCAGGTTAGTATTGACATGCAGGTTTGAGTATTCATCTGATCTGACCGGTGTGAATGTCAGATATTTTCTGATAGACTGAAGTGACTTTGATTCGGCAGGTACACATATAAATTAATATCATTTAAGCTACATTTCTATTTTGATAATCTCATGACGCAGAAAAACGATAATGCAAAAGTTAACTCCTCAATAAAACGTACAACGTTTTTAGGTCACCTTGGTCTCCTGGCTGGAATATTCAAAGAACTTGGCATTGACAAACTGATTGACAGCAAACTTCCAAAAACAAGAGATCATAATGTTCCTCATTCAATCTGTATTCTTGCCATGGTGATCAATGGCCTCGGGTTTACGGACCAGCGCTTGTATCTGTTTCCTGATTTTTTCAAGAATATTTCTGTAAAAAAGCTTTTTGGCAACAATGTAACAAAAGAAGACCTGAATCAATATGCTATTGGAGAAACTCTTGATAAAATTTCAATATATGGGCCCACTAAATTATTTTCGGAAATTGTTCTTCATGTTATGAGTCGTCTACCTATCCCTGTTCAGCATCTGCATGCTGACACTACAAGTGTCAGCTTATATGGAGATTATGATGACGAAGAAACAGAGGCTATTGATGTTACTTTTGGAGTTCCAAAAAATGGACGATGGGATCTCAAACAGTTTGTTCTAAGCTTGATTGTTAACCAACATGGAATTCCTCTTTTCATGAGAACTCATTCTGGAAATGCTCCAGATAGTCGCACAATTATGGAATCAATCAAGTCTCTTAAATCAGTTTTAATGCCTGAAAGCAAAGGGTATTATGTCACTGACAGTTCCTTCTACACGGCAGACAACATTAAAAATATGGGCAAGTCATTATGGATCAGTCGTCCATCTTCAACAATTACTGCAACAAAGGAGTTAATTGCTGGAAGCATGAAACTTAAAACACTAAAAAGCGATGACCGATACTCATTTTATCAAACTGTTGTGGAATATGGGGGAGTTAAACAAAACTGGGTTCTTTTGTGTTCAAGCAAACTGAAAGTAAAAAAAGAGGCAACTCTTAAGAAGAATCTCAAAAAAGAAATGGAGAAGGCAAGAACGTCTTTAAAAAAATTGAAGAACGAGCTTTTTTCCTGTGAAGAAGATGCATTAAAATATGCTGAAAAGTGGATTCAAGATTATCCTTCCCTTATGTTTGGAAAAGTAGAATTGAAGACTGTAAAAAAACGTGAATCAGGCAAAAGAGGCAGACCTTCAAAAAATGAAAAATTAAAGACATATTATACGATAAATAGTGATATAAAGACCAATGAAGCTTTTATTTTGAAAAAAATGGAGAAAGCTGGTCTTTTTATTATTGCAAGTAATGACCTCAGCCTTACTCCTGGAGATATGCTGAAGTACTACAAAGGGCAGGACAGAGTGGAAAAAGGATTCAGGTTTTTGAAAAATAACACATTTAGTGTGTCGAAAGTTTACCTGAAGAAGAAGTCCAGAATTGAAGCATTGGTGATGATAATGGTTCTCTGCTTAATGATTTACTCAATTGCAGAGTGGAAATTAAGAACCAAATTGGAAGAAGAAAATGAGACTGTTTCAGATCAGAAAGGCAAGCCTACAAAAAGACCTACAATGAGGTGGATATTTTTTAAGTTCCAGGGAATTACAGAGCTTATTACTCAGGAAGAAGACAAAATGGAGTCAGAAATATTGAATATGGAAGATGAAAATTGGAATATATTGAGGCTCATGGGGGAAAAATGTGAAAACATCTATCTTTAAATTGAGGACCTGCCGAATGTAAGAAGTGATACAAAAATAGAAAAGATACATCCGGGCTCAACCCCGGGTGTATTATGTTCAATATTGTATTCTTAGAATCTTCTTTTCAGCAGGGTCAGCAGTCCCAGGATCTCGACAAACACTAAGGAGGTGAATCCCGGTGTATCTTTTTCCAGGGCCTGTGTTGCCTGATCTACACTCCTGTCCTGTGCATCTGGCCGATCCTCCTGGAGGCCATCGTTTACCTGAACTTTTGATCCTTCCTCTGTATCTTTCTGTGATGATGTTGCAGGTTTATCAATGGCGGAGATAGCAAAAGGGGAGAAATCAGGTGTTTTTGCTCTGAAGTAATAATATTCTTCATCCTGGTCGATAAGGGTGGTCTTAAGTTCTGTCCAGGTATCACTAAAGTGGAAGAGGCGTATGTCCTCAGGTACGTAATTGTTGTTAAGGATCCACTGCCTGCTCACTCTGAAAGTTATCTGCGGATCTGTTATGTCATCTTTATCAAAGGTCTCATCCCCTGCCCAGATGTTCAGATTGCTATAGACCTTTCCCGGAGGTTTCCTTTCAACAAGGTCTGAGGTATCTTCCAGGTTTTCTGTGATTACTTTGACATAGCCGGCATTTTTCTTTGATGTAAAGTTAACACATACTATGAGAGCTTCTTCACCCTCATACCTATATGATATATTGTTGCCTGCAGAAGCGTAGTGTGTCAGCGTGGTTGTAGTTATAATATTATCCTGATCTTCAGGGGTGCTCATCAGTCCTCTGGTACGAACACGGTTATCATACGTCATATGGGTCCTTGACAGATCATAAATAAGACTTGTGTTTCTGTTACCTGCTGTATCCACTGTTTGAAGGCTAATGTTGCAGTCCCTATTTGGCAGAAGGCCGCTGGCCCTGTATGAATTGCCGGAAGTGTTGGCCACCAATTCATCATCGATGCGGATTTCAACATGGTTAAAGTCGTGGCTTGTCGGGTTGGTCCAGGTCCACTGGATGGAGTTTGTGGTGATCATTGTGTCCCTGAGGTCTGTAACACTTTGTGGGGCTATGTCTATTGTCATGGATGTATCATTAACAACGGTGAGATTGATACGACCCATATCATCAACTGTCCTGACTGTGATGGAATAATTCACTCCATCAAGCAGTCCGGTGGCATTATAGTAACCTGAAGTGGTATTGTTCATGGTACCATTGAAAAGGATTGTGGAATGATCAAACTCCTCTATGGAAGGGTCATCCCAGGTCCAGTTCACCCAGGATGGGCCCGAAGTGGAAGTAAGGTTTGATATTCCTTCAGGTGGTAGTGATGTGAAAGCTTTGATACAGATACTGTAGTTTTGCTCTCCTACATCCTGCCAGAGTGAGCCATTCTCACTGAAAAAACTTTCATTGGCATTTGCAAGGGCCCGGCTTGAATAACCGTTCACAGGATATTCAACGGGGATGGGGTATTTTGTATCGGGTGTCTCAAAACGGACCACCACTGCAAAACTTTCTCCTTTCTTCAGATAGACCGGCTTGTCCAGTTCAAGTACATAGTAACCCATATTTTCCAGTGTCCCGGAGATATTTGCATCCCTGAGTACCCCGGGTGATGTTCTGTTGCTGTTGTTGTGCAGACTGCAATTGGTATATATGCTCACATTATAAGTGGTATTCCTGCTGACTGTATAGAAACTCACAGCTTCCAGGTATTGATTGGATGTTGCCTCGAAAACATTGGCTCCCAGTGCTGCGTTTTCCTGTCCGTTTCCAATATTATTTACCAGTCCCATGGGATCATACTGATAGTTCAGGTCGTACCGATCAGCATCTTCCAAACTTTTAAATGCTGCAGGGTACCTGGATTGTGTACAGAAAGCGTTCTCATAATATGATATATACAGATAGCCATCATCCCCGATGCTTGTTCCCCAGCTGTTCTTTATAATGAAAGCCCCATCTCCCGGAGGTGTGGTGACAAAGTTCTCCTTTGGGTATGTATCGTTCCAGCCTGCAAGGGTGACTGCATGTCCTCCTTGATAACAGGAGCCGTTATAATAGTAAGTGGTGTAATTGTTATCAAACCCTGTCCCATTCAAATAGAAAGATGAGTAAAGAGCTCCGTATTCCATAATGGCTTCTTTTAAAGGTGTGTTATCAGTGACATCTGAGCGTGCAGGTAGTATGATAACTTCTTTGATATGTTTTGAAGGCTCAATATAAGGGTTAGTGTAGTCATCATAACTGGAAGAATCATTGTAAAGGTCATCACTTTCATTCACAGGCCCCAACCATCCTGCCAGGTAGGCCATTGACATATAGATATGTCCTCCCTGTTCAAAATCAAAACCTATAGGACTCTGGTTTGACATCAGGTTTTTCATATGGTTTTCTGAGAAGTCGTAGGGCCCTTCGCCATATGTGCAGGATTCAAGACTTCCATAAGTGGCAAAAGTCCAGCAAGATCCTGTCTGTCCCTGGTCTTTTGCAGGTGTCATCCTGCCTTGATCACGCAGATCATAAGTGGAGGGCAGTCCCTGTTTTAGTGCCATAGTAGTGACCGATCGAATTTCTGAATTTTTCAGATGGCTTGTGTTAAAAGGAGCAGGGGCAAGTCCCTGATGAAATGGCATTTGTTGTGAAGCTTCTGCATTGGCCAGGATCGATGGGTCTTTTTGAGTTTCATTCCTGTATTCGAGGAATTCAGGGTTTAGTGGTGCACAGGAAATGGTTGTATCTTCCTGCGGACTTGCCATAGCCGGATGTATCAATAATGCTATGATAAGAAATGTTAAAAATCCGGTTTTCTTCCATCCCGGTCTATCTCTTATTATTGCTCCCATGAGTCGTTCATCTCTTTATATATGAATGAATTTTGTAGTATTTTTTACAGTGGGTGTCTGGATAGTTTTTTTGTACTTGTAGTACAATGATAATAATTATAATAATGATTATGGGAATGGGTGTATGTTGCTTATGTTTATTAATTATTTCCATCCATTCATTTTTACACGTTGTGTTTATGGGCCTGATGTAAAAAAGATCGTGCAAGTTTTTCCATTTGTCATATTGATGTCGGGAATACTTTTGTATCTGATAACATATTTAAAGCTCAATGGCAATGGCTGAAAAAGATGTAACTACTGGAAAGGTGGGGCCCGCATGATCGAGTCTGCAGAATATCTCTTAATGGGAAGCTTCCTCGGATTTGCTGCAGGCATCTCTCCCGGACCCCTGCTGGCCCTTGTGATCTCCGAGACCCTGCAACACGGGCCCGGCGAAGGGATCAAGGTTGCTTTTTCTCCCCTGATCACAGATGTTCTGATAGTATCATCCATTGTGCTTGTTCTGATGCAGATCGAAGGGCAGGACCTGGTGATCGGCCTGATCAGCCTTCTGGGAGCATTGTATCTGGTACATCTGGGGCTATCGTCATTCAAAGTCAAAACTGTTGATCTTGATATGAGCAATGCAAAGAAGGATTCGCTTAAGAAAGGGATAATAGCAAATTTTCTAAGCCCTCACCCGTACATGTTCTGGATAGCCATCGGTGCTCCTGTTCTGATCAGGGCCCTGGATATTGATATACTGGTAGCGGTAATGTTCGTTGCCGGTTTTTATATTATGTTTGTTATTGCAAAGGTCCTGGTCGCACTTTTTGTGGGAAGATGCAGGTCTTTGCTGACGAACAATTATTATCTGTATACGATCCGTTCCCTGGGAGTTGCTTATTTTGTTTTTGCATTGTTCTTTGTCAGGGAGGGCCTGGAACTGGTTGGGTTGATGTGAATCATCCATGAATAGAGGCGTGGGCTTTTTGTGTTCCTGTGCCCCGATGATCGTAATTGCTTTTGATAAGCAGATGTGGGGCCATAGTGTTTCCTGACTTAAGCTGTGGGATCAGAGGATCCCCTGATTTTAGCTGTGGTGGGATCAGTTCTCTTCCAGCCTGTTCCCTATATATTCACAGACGATCTCTTCAACGAGAAGACCTGCAAAGCCAATAAGCAATATTGCTGCGTACAATGCTGCCATCTCATGCAGGGAATAAAAGACTGCAAGCATTTTTCCAATCCCTGTGCTGGTTGCGCCGACTGTCATCTCCCCTGGATCTGGATTAACAGGCAAAACAGATATCCTGTTTTGATCGCATATTTTATGTGGACGTTCCCGGATATTAAAGCAACCAGCAAAATGGGGGGTAGTGTGGCTAATGTTCTGCAGAATATGAGCAGTGCCGCATCTCATTATTGTAGCAACATTTGGATCATAGATCTCAGGATCATACTTTTATGAAAAAAGACGGGCCCGGGGAGATTCGCAACCCAGATCCCGCTTCTGGAGCGCGAACCGAGGTATTTCGCTTCGCTCAATACCACCCTGATAGGTGGTTATGATAGGAAGTTACGTTATGATTCAAAAATAGCGTTTATATCATAATAAAATAAAATAAAACCTTCTCAAAAAAGTATAGTTAGTATGGGCCCGGGGAGATTCGAACACCCGACCTCTGCCGTGTGAAGGCAACGTCATGACCAGCTAGACCACGAGCCCAGTTCGCTGGCACTGACATATACGTTATCAGCTATAAGGTTAACGCAATAATAGTACCGGTAATTTAAATAATATTGATTGCATAATAATCTACTATGATAGTTTCAGGGCATCAACCGAATTATTTGCCTTATCTGGGGTTTTTTGATAAAGTTGCGAAATCCGATGTTTTTATTATTGGCGACGATGCGCAATTTAGTTACAAGGATTTTCACCGCAGAAATAAGATACGAATTCCTGAAGGCTGGAGGTGGCTTACGGTTCCTGTGGTTAAGAAATTCGAGCCGATCTCGGATATCGTTATACGCAATGATGCACAGATCAAGGGGATACACTGGGCCGAAAAACAGTTCCTTGAGATCGAGGATGCCTACAGGAGGGCCCCTTTCTTTGAGTCCTATGCGGATGATCTTAAGAAGATATATCTGAAGACCCATGACCGGCTTCTTGATCTGAATATGGACCTTATCTACTTCCTGCTGGACAGCTTTGAGATCGACACCGAGATCGTCTTTGCCAGTAATTATTCCTCTACTGCCGGCTCCTCACTGAAGATCGTGGAAATGATCGAGGAGATTGGTGGTGACACATATCTTTCAGGTATCGGTGGAAAGAATTATCTTGATATGTCTCTCTTTAAGGATATTGAAGTTATCTACCAGGAATATGAACATCCTGTTTACAAACAATGTTTCAAAGGCTTTGAGCCCTACATGGCTTCTATTGACGCTTTGCTCAACGTTGGCAAATTACCTGATACGGAATGATCACAATGAAAAAGAAAACCATCCTTGCAATGAGCGCCCATCCTGATGATATGGAGATCGAGGCAGGCGGAACGCTTTTGAAAATGTCCCGCAGCGGGCATGATGTCTATAGTCTGATCCTGACCAACGGGGCCTATCGCAGTGAAAGCGAGCAGGACATCATACGGGAGGATGTCTATAAAGAGGTTAAATGTGCCGCAAAGATCCTGGGAATAAAAAAGACCTTCTATCTTGACGAACCGGACACCAAATTAAAATGTACCGGTGAGATCATTGCCAGGGTGGATTCTATCATCGATGAGATCAATCCGGACTTTCTGATATCCCATCATCCCTTTGACTCCCATCAGGACCATAAAAGTGCTTCCGAGATCATGTTCGCAGTATCCCGCAAAGGCCGGGTACCCAATGTCCTTACAGGAGAACCTCTGCCTTACAGGCCCAATATCTTTGCATACAAACCCCAGTACTATGTTGACATCTCCTCCACTATCGAAGAGAAACTGGATGCTATTCGCTGTTTTAAGACCCAGTATGACAAATATCATGGAGAGGTCTGGATCGATCGGATAAGATCTGTGGCCAGGGTCATGGGCTGGGCCATGGAGATCGATTATGCAGAATCCTTTGAAGTCATCAGGCTCATGGAAGATTTGTGTTAAGTGGAGCTTTTGGATATGAAGATCCTGTTTGCAACACCCTATCTTCCATATCCACCCAGGAGTGGGGGAAACATTCGTACCTTTAATCTCATAAAACTTGCATCAAAATACCATGAGGTTCGTCTGGTGTCTCTGGTCTACCCGGACGAAGAGCAATACCTGGATGAACTCCGGCAATATTGTACTGTCTATCCCATACCATTCAGGCCCCGCAGATACGGAAGGATAAGATCTCTTTTTTCCCCTGATCCGCATCTGACCATGCGCAGGTATGTGAGTGATTCCTACAGGGAACAGGTGAAGGGAATAATAGATGAATACGAGCCTGATCTCATCCAGGTAGAATCCCTGCTCATGGCTGGAAATATGGAAAAGATGGGTATACCCATGGTCTTTGATGCCCATAATATCGAATCCGATATAATGTATCGTACTTTCTCAGCCGGCGGGATAAGCCTTCGTTCTGTTTTGACCCTGATGGATTATGTTAAGACCCTGCGCTATGAAAAAAAGGCTGTAAAGCGTTTTGACACATGTCTTGCCGTATCTGAGAACGATGCCGGCAGGATTCGTCAGATGGGGGCCAAAAAAGTGCTCACCCTGCCCAACTGCGTGGACATGGAATACTATCACCCCCTGCCACGTAAGAACAGATCCCCTGCTGTGGCCTTTACCGGATTGATGAACTGGTATCCCAATACTGATGCTGTGATCACCTTCTGCAAAAACGCAATGTCACTGCTTAAGGAAAAGGTCCCCGGGATCAAATTCTATGCCGTGGGCCGCAATCCTGAAGATATAATTAAAGAATGCGGCAATGATCCTGATATGGTGATCACCGGTGAAGTACCGGATGTGCGGCAATACATTGCCGATGCAGATGCCTGTGTGGTCCCTCTGAGGATAGGAGGGGGCACCAGACTTAAGATCCTCGAATATTTCTCAATGCAGGTCCCGGTGATATCGACCTCTATAGGGGTGGAAGGCATTGAGGTTGAAGATGGGGTCCATATTCTCATAGAGGATGACATATCCCTTTTTGGAGACCGGGTGGAACAATTGCTCAGGGACCCGGACCTGGCTTTAACTCTTGTTTCAAATGCTTATGAACTGGTCAGGCAGAAGTATTCCTGGGAAGGGTACGGGCCCATGTTAGACGAGCTTTACCGGGAGCTTTATAATGCAGGCAGATGAGCTCATATCCGTGATCGTACCCTGTCTGAATAATAGCTCAACGATCAGGGAATGTCTGTGCTCCCTGCTTGAACAGGAGTATTCGAACTATGAGCTTATCTTTGTGGACAACGGCTCAACGGACGACACCGTTGTCATCCTGCAGGAATATCCGGTGACACTGCTTTTTGAAAGAATAAAGAACCCTTATGTCTCCCGTAATCTGGGGGCTGCCAATGCTTCCGGGAGTATCCTTGCGTTTACGGATGCTAACTGTCATATAGATAAGGGATGGCTCTGCAGTATAGCTTCAAAGATGACCCGGGGATACGATCTGTCCCAGGGCCCCGGCCATCTCACATATCAGACCGATTTTATCCCGCAGGCGGAGAGCAAAAGACTGGAAATGGCCCCGGACAATTTCTGGGGAGATGCCAAGAACCTTGCCATTAAAAAGGAAACCTTCAACGAACTTGGTGGGTTTCTGGAATATCCCACCGGAAGTGATTCTTCCCTGCTGGACAGATGTATGTACAAAGGCTACCATGTGGGTTATAATCCCGGCCAGCAGGTATATCGCAGTTTCTCCACCGGCCTTTTTCAGATGGCAAAGAAAAGCTGGAAATACGGGAAGGCCGATGTAATGATCGACATCTTCAGGAACAAACTGCGCCGCAGGAGAAAACTCAGGAACATGGTTGGAGAGCTGCGAAGGTCATTTAAAAAGGTCCTGAAAGCCCCAGGTGTCAGGCCGGCTCTGATCGAGGTCTATATTTTTTTTATGCTGGAGATCCGCTATTTCTCCTATTATGTGAATTATTCCTCGGTGATAAAAGAGTACAATGATCTGCACTCTTAATAAATACTTTTGAATACTTTTTAGTTCATCTTATGCCAATCATTTTAAATTATTAATGTATTTGCACGTATGAAATGAGTGTTACTAAAAAAGCGGTAAAGGGTCTTGCCTGGGTCACCATGGCCACTTTAATTGTTAAACTACTTAACTTTGTTACCAAAATGGTCCTGGCCAGGATCCTTGAGCCCACTGACTTCGGGCTTATTGCCATTGCCCTGCTGGTGGTGGATTCCATTGCCATGTTCCAGGATATGGGTCTGGGCCATGCCCTTATATATAGAAAGGAAGACCATGAGGCTGCTTCCAACACTGCTTTTTTGATCATTCCCGCTGTTGCTGTTGTTCTTTATGGGCTCATCTATCTGGTGGCTCCCTTTGCGGCGGATTTCTTTGAGAACAATACTGTGGAACCCATCATACGGGTCATGGCCCTGTCCATTGTGATCCACTCCTTTGGAACGGTCCCGGCCATGCGGCTGGAAAAAGAATTGATGTTTCGCAAAAAGCTCATCCCTGAGACTGCTCCCAAACTGATCTACGCCCTTGTTGCCATCAGTCTGGCATATCTGGGCCATGGGGTATGGAGTATTGTCTACGCTCAGCTGGCTTCGGCCTTTTCCATGGTCATACTGCTGTGGATCGTGTCGGACTGGAGGCCGGATCTGAGCTTTGATATGAAGGTCGCAAAGGAACTGCTTGGATACGGCAAATTCATAATTGGTGCCAGCATGGTCATCTTTGTCATCAACAATGTGGATGATGCCATTGTGGGAAAGATCCTCGGGGTCGAGGCCCTGGGTTTCTATACCATAGCCTATACCATCTCCAATATGCCCGCCACCAATATCACCCATCTTGTGGGCAGGGTCATGTTCCCTGCCTATTCCAAACTGCAGGACGATATGCAGGCCCTGGGTCGGGCTTACCTTAAAGTGCTTAAATATGTGTCCACACTGTCCATACCTGCAGCCTTTGGAATATTCATAATTGCTCCGGAGTTCATCCAGTTCATACTGGGGGATAAATGGCTTCCTGCCGTCCCGGCTTTACAGGTGATGTGCGTGTTCGGAATGCAAAGGTCCATTGCAGCCACTTTTGGGCCCCTGTTCCAGGCAACCGGTAATCCGAAGATATTACGTGACATCTCGGCTGTGAACCTGGTAATACTGTTGATCGTCATCATTCCTTTCACTCGGGAATACGGGATCGTGGGGACTGCAATGGCGATCATATTCTCGTCCGTATTCACAATGACCTGGCAGTTCTTCAAAGTGGCCCATATCATTGACCAGAAAATAACCCTGGCTGCAAAGGTGCTTGTGATCCCGCTGTTTAATTCCCTGCTTATGCTTATCACGATCTACGGGATAAAACAGTTCCTCCCTATCTCATCGGGCTGGCATGTAGGTTTGCTTATCCTTGCGGGGATGGTAAGTTATGTTATCTTTACCTATATGACGGACAGAAAGCTCCTGGGGGATATCATGAGGATGGTTTCAGCAGGCCGGGGCGCTTAATCATTAATTGTGAACCCTGCGGAACAGTTCATTAAGGATTTTGACTTCCTTTTCCAGGTTAAAATCGGCCTCTATCTTCTCCCTTGCCTTTTTTCCCATACCGGACCTTAATTTTTCATCCTTTGCCAGTCTGATCAGGGCCTGCGAAAGCTTTTCCACATCTTTTTGAGGGACCAGCATACCATTTTCTTCACTTATGATAAGCTCCGGGATCCCGGAGACATCAGTAGAGATCACCGGCAGCTGCATGGCCATGGCCTCCATGATAGATACCGGGATACCGTCCCGGTCCCCGTTATCCGCTATGATGCAGGGAAGGGTGAATATGTCTGCTTTTTCATACTCTTCCATGAGCTTTCGGTCAGAAACACTGCCTTTGAAAGAAACATACTCCTGCACCCCACCTGCAAGTGCTTTCAGTTCATTCTCCAGAGGCCCGCTTCCGATGATGGTGAAATGACATTCCGGTACTTGTGCAACCACCTGTGGAATTGCTCTGATCAGATATTCGATCCCTTTCTTTTCAACAAGACGGGCCGTTGTCAGTATATTGATCTTTTCTGAATGTGTATGAGGTCCGGGATTGAATCGGGTAAGGTCGATGCCACAGTGGATCACTTCAATGTCATTTCTTATACCGGTTCCTTCAAAATGAGCTTTGTTATATTCTGAGATGGTGACAAGTGCAGATGCTTTTTCCAGGGCCCCTTTACGATAGATGAAATCCGGGTCCATATAGATGTCATAGGCATGGGATGTAAGGGAATAAGGTACGGAGAGCATGGTGGCCAGCTTTAATGCAATATCGGCCATGTCTGCAAAATGGGAATGAATATGGTCAATTCCTCCGGCTTTCATCTGTGCGGCAAAAAAAGCAAGTTTGAAGTTCTTTACAAGATATCTTTTTGAAAAATGTCCCCGGATTATGTCGTAGAGTATTCCTCTTAGAAGGAAGGACAGCACTTTGAACTTACCTGGTTCAAACAGCTTTTCCCTTTTGTAGTAGAAGGTTCTCTCAGGCAGGTTGTACCGGTTCACATCTTCATGCAGGATATCATCTTCGGGCCTGTTTAAAGAAAAGATCAGGATGTCATTGTCCAGGTCTGTCAGCCGGGTGATCTCATTAAGGACGAATGACTCGGAAAGCTTGGGAAAATATTTCAGTAAATATGCGATCTTCACTTTTGGGCCACCGGTATTTTGATATTTGAGATGATAATTCCAATTATATCTGTAAGTTCATGAAAGACCGGAATCTGCAGTCCGGTTAATAGAAACAATATCGGAATAATATTAATACCACATAATATAATAACATAAGGTATGTTGCAAAAAATTCCCCTGAAGCTGGTTCATTGTCTTTGCTTACTGGCTGTGACCATGTGTCTGTTGAGCTCTCCTTGTATGGCTCAGACGGTTGTCAGTGTCTCACCTCAGTCCCTGTCCATCGACAGTCTGGAGCAGACGAACATTTCCATTCATGTGGAACCTGAAGGGGAGATCTCCGGACTTCAGCTAAGCCTGGATATTGATCCGCAGCTTGTTGAGATAGGGGATATCCGGGAAGGCTCCCTTTTTAAACAAACGGGTGCATCAACCATGTTTGATATGGGTAAGGTTGATGCGGCTCCAGGGAATATTGAGAATATGTACGGTCTGGTCATAGGTAAGACAACTGCCACTTCTGCAGGGGATTTTGCTGTAATAGGGCTGAGGTCTGCCGGAGCGGATGGAGTCTGCCGGATCGATCTTCATGATGTGATCGTAAGCAATCCTGCAGGGGAGGAAATGGATGTGGTCGTGGAAGGAGGGGTGATCTATATTGGTGATGCTGCACCTGAGGAAGTTCCCGATTCGGATGATATGGGCCAGACGACAGAATCTGCAGGTCAGAACTTATTATTGGTCCTTCTCTTTGTAATGATGGTCCTGTTTGTTGGAGAGAGGAAACTCAGGTAAAAAAGGATGGGCCCGTATGAGGAATAATGATCTGAAATCGCTGAGCTTTCTTTTAATAAGCTTTATCACAATACTTCTCCTGGCACCTGTTGCCGGTGCTGTCTGCGAAGTAAGTGCAGTAGCTCTTAACGCTTCTGTCCTCCCGGGGGAGAACATTACCCTTAATATAACAGTTGATCCGGACGTACCCATCTCAGGGGTACAGTTCGATCTGCATTATGATCCTTCTTTTGTGACATTCCTGAGTGTTGTGGAAGGGGATCTCTTTAATGGGGGTGGTACTCCGACCTTATTTTTGACCGGGGAACATGATCAGATAAATTCGTCAATAAAGAATGTCTGTTGTTTCACTCTGGGAGGTATTGAGATAAACGATCCCGGTATCCTTGCAATACTGGAATTCTCGACCAACGGAGATATCGGTACATGCGGGTTTGATCTGTCCAATGTAGTTGCCAGTGATCATGAAGGTGCTGCGGTTGCTATATCAATTGCTAATGCCAGTGTGAACATAGGGGACGGCACAACCGAATCTGAAAATACTTCCGTTTCAAATGATGCCGGTGGTGGCGGAGGCGGCGGGGGAGGTGCGGATTCCGGGGAGGACTTTGCAAATATTGCTTCCAGGGACGTTTCCAGTGCGGTGATCCTGATGGGTACCCCTGTTTCCTATCCCTTTGGAGAGGCTGCCTCGCCTTTGCTATATGTGAATTTTACGGCCCTTGTAAATGCCGGTACCATTAAAAGTACGGTTGAGGTCCTGCACAATGTATCTTCTGCTGTACCTGAAGCCCCTGACGGTCTTATCTACAGGTGCATGAACATCTGGGTGGGGAATGCCGGTTTCTCCGGGCCTGTGAATATTGAGGATCCCTGTATCTCTTTTAGTGTGGATACTGAATGGCTGGATTCAAATGGGCTTGATGCTTCAGATATTGGTCTGTACAGATACGATGGTTCTGAGTGGGTCTTGCTTGATACTAAGATAAGTGCTGTAAGAGATACCCGGGTCCATTATACCTCAAAGGTTCCGGATTTCTCATATTTTGCCATTGTGGCGGACACTCCTGATGTCATTATGTCGGATATATCTGCAGAGGATATTCCCGGGGATAGTGAGCCGGGTGACCTGGAAAAAGCTGATACTGATGGTCAGGGCCCGGAGAACGAAGAAGTTGATTTAAGGGACTTAGATACTCAAAATAATGAAAAGACCTCTGATCTTGCTTTTAATTCCGCTTTCATTCTGGCCTGTGCAATGTTTATGGTCCTGTATATCAGCAGGTCAAATAGAAAATGAATGTATAACATATGGAATGGGGGGTCATATGTATGGAAGAGGGTTTTCTTCCCCTACATTTCATCCCATATTCTTTCAGATCAGGATGTTGACATATTCTTTCAGATCAGGATGTTGACATATTCTTTCAGATCAGAATGTTGACATATTCTTTCAGATCAGAATGTTGACATATTCTTTCAGATCAGGATGTTGATCTTTCAACATGCGGGCCTTGATCAATATTTGTTCTAATATCAGCATCTGCCCGGGAGCAGGATCCCTATGAGACAGAAAAGACCGGTGAGAGCATACATTACATATGTGGCCTGTTTTTCAGTAACTTCTCTGTAATATGGGAGGACCCATTTGAGGGTGTAGGGATTTGGAACTTCAAGGATCCCGTCCCCGCGGTCACGGCCAAACTTTGCTATCGGGAACTTCATGACTCTCCAGTAAACATACATAAGGAAATTTACTGTGTGCGGGATCAGCATCACAAATCCACTGAAAATAAAACCCTGTATCACGATTATAGCACCAATGGCCGCACCTATTGTGAGGGAACCCACATTACCCCAGAATATCTTTGAGGGATATCTGTCATAGAAATAATATCCCACAAGGGCCCCTGTGATGCTGACTATGGAGATTATATTGTTGATGTCCCCGATGATCATTGATTTTATAATAAGACTTACCAGAACGATCACTGAAAGACCGGAAGCCAGGCCATTGTAGCCGGAATGCATGTTCACTAGATTGGAAGCCACCAGTACGAATGTGGGTACAATGAACTGCAGATACAGAATACCAAGTTCAAGTTCACCCAGACCCGGAAGGGTTATTGCCGTGTTGGTCGCATACTGGATAAGAGGATAGGAACAGTAGTACATAAGCAGAAGTTTGGAAACCCTGCCGATGTCGATCATATCATCCAGTATCCCGAATACGCCGAAAAGAGCGATGACGATCAGCACCACATAATTGGTCGAGTTGAACTTAAAGAACAGGGAATTCAGGGACAAAGAGAGCATTCCAATAAGCAGGATTGCGATACCTCCACGTTCAGGTATCAAAACTTTACCTCTTTTATAGTAGTCCCTTCCCACAAGGCCGGCATCTGTCAGTCTTTTAATAAAATAAGGCATTGATATGGTGGTGGCAATTAAAGGAACAAGGAAATTGCTTGCCAGCATAAGGTTTTGTATCACTGATGGGGATGTCAGGTTGAGCATATTGATCGTTCTCTTTTTTTTGTGGTAGTGCACTGGAAATTATATGATCTATAGCAGGCCCATAAAAAATGGGAGTATTGCTTTATAGTTGTTTTATTAATATGGTGTTTATAATATATAATAAGTTAAGGTTTATATATTTTATCTATGTAATTATATTTTATATATTTTAAATAGATTATACATAACTATTTTAGCATGAAATCTCTTTGAGGATAATAATGAATGAAAAACGCCTTTTAATGTTCAGGTTATTCCTGCTTGTAACAGCACTTTATGCAGGTTTTATATTCTATTTATCCTCTCTTTCCGATGTAGGCCTTCCACTGGACCTCAAAGACCTGCCTTTCCTGGAGATAGCCATGGGTTTTGTAGAAGAGTTCAACCTCTACTTTTTGCTGGATATTGCAGACTACGGTTATGAGAATTTTGACAAAATAGAACACATGTTCCTTTATTTTGGTTTCGGGGCCGTATTATACCTGACCTTCCATTTCTCAAACCGCAAGTTCATGCAGGACAATGCGATCATTCTGTCCATTGTCATCGGCCTTATCTACGGGGCACTGGATGAATTACACCAGATGTTCGTCCCTGGCCGGGTCGCAAGCTCAGGTGACCTGCTGGCAAATGCCATCGGCATCATCCTGGCTCAGTTCCTGTTGTGGCTGTTGATAATTAAGATCGATGGTAAATGGGTTGAGATCGATTGATTGACTGAATGAATTCAGGTCTATATTTTACGATTATTGGGGTGTAGGGGCAGAGAAAGCCCACGACTTTAGTCGTGGGTAGTTCACATATAAATGACCGGGTCAAAGGGCCCGGAAATAACATATTCCCGGAGTCCCTGTTTTAACCTTTTTTTCCTATTAGTTTCTGTTCCTTTCTTTATCCCAGTATCTCCCCGAACACATTGATGATGGTCCGGACATCATCTTCTGTCACTGCGGGGTGTACCGGTAGTGAAATGACTTCTTCACAGGCCTTTTCACAGACAGGGAGGGTGTCTTTGAAGCCTTCGGCAATGTAGAGGGGTTGTTTGTGGATGGGTATAGGGTAGTATACTCCTGTACCCACACCATTCTTGTTCAGCTGGTCCACAACCTCATCGCGGTTGTCAACACGAATGGTGTACTGGTGGAATACATGCTGACACCCGGGCCTGACAATAGGAGTGGTGATGCCGTCAAAGGCTTTAAGGCCTGCAGTCAGCATGTGGGCATTGTCCTGTCTTCTCTCAATGTAGCTTTCCAGTCTGTCCATCTGGACCAGGCCGATGGCTGCGGCTATGTTTGTCATGCGGTAGTTGTATCCGATCATGTCGTGGACATAGCGCTGGCTGGAACCGTGGGCCTTTATCATCCTGGCTTTTTGCGCGATTGTCTCATCGTTGGTGGTGACCATTCCGCCTTCGCTGGTGGTCATGTTCTTGGTTGGATAGAAACTAAATCCACCGGTACCAAAAGAACCCACTCTCTTTCCGTCATAGGCCGCACCGTGGGCCTGGCAGGCATCTTCAATGACCACAAGATCGTGGTCCTCGGCAATGTCCATCACGGCTTTCATATCTGCCGGATGGCCGTAGAGGTGGACGGGCATGATTGCCTTTGTATCGGGAGTGATCTTCTCCTCTATTTTTTCAGCGTCCAGGTTGAAGGTATCGGTCTTAATATCTGCAAATACCGGTTTTGCCCCGGTGTACATTATGGAATTGGCAGTTGCAATGAAACTGAATGAAGAAGTGATCACCTCATCTCCTCTGCCTATGTCATGGGCAAGCAGGGCCACGTGCAGGGCGGCAGTTCCGGAGTTTACGGCAATGGCATGCTCAACTCCTGTATACTCCGCAAAGACGTTCTCAAACTCCCGGGTGTTTTCTCCTTCGGCTATCATTCCGGAGCGCAACACTGCGGAGACGGCATCGATCTCTTCCTCTGATATATGTGGTTTTGCTATGGGTATCATGTTTGTTCCCGTTATGGTTAGTTATCTTTGATCAATGGTTATTTGCAATGAACATCATTTCAGATACTGTTGAGCACATTGAGCGACTCAGGTAAATCCTGTATCTTTGCCGGTGCTCCAATGGCAAGTTTCCAGGCTGGCACATCCTTTGTAACAAGGGCTCCTGCAGCCACCATGGCCCCTTCCCCTATCTCCACACCCGGTATGAGTGTGGCATTTGCCCCGATGGATGCTCCTTTTCTCAGGACCGGTCCCAGAGGACAGTACTCATTACGTACGGGATATTTGTCGTTTGCGATCACCGCACAGGGGCCGATAAAGACATTGTCCTCAATGATTACATGGGTGGGGATATAGACATTTCCCTGGATACTGACATTATTGCCGATGGTCACATTGCCGTCAATGATCACATTGGTACCCACAAGGACATTATTGCCTATTGTTGTGTTCTCACGTATCATACAGTTGTGTCCTGTCTTGAAATCATCCCCTATGGTCACATTGCTAAATATTGTACTTGAAGCTCTGATAAAGGCATTGTTCCCGATCTGACATCCGGGATTGGCAACTTCATTGCCTTTTATTATCTCTTTCAGGAGAGTATGTTCCGGGTATCCCAGCGTGACATTCTCCATGATCGTGACATTACTTCCCAGGGAAGTGTTCCCATGGATCAGAGCTGATCCATGCACATAATTTTGTCCATCGTCCAAATACATCCATCCCTTTTGTTATTAAAGGTCAATATTCAATTTTCAGTTCTATTATTAATGTTAACCAATAAATATATATTCAGTGGCAAAAAATATCGGGTAATCTGTTCTTTACGATCAAGGGGTTTAGGGGCAGAGGAAACCCACGACTTTAGTCCTGGGGAGTTCATAGAAAGGATACGGGTTAATGATGGTCAGGGACAAAACTTCCTCAAATATTCGAATCCTGCAAATAGGCAATATTTCGGGGATGCCCCAGGGCATCAGGAATGCCCTGCGTAAGCTGGGATGTACCTGTGATGTGATCTCTTTTTTCAAACATCCATTTGGTTATGATGTGGACATCCTCTATCCATCCAAACAAAAACTGCTCATTGGTAAATCCAGGAAGTTCATAAAACTGTTAAGGATTCACTCCGACTATGACATATTCCACTTTCATGTTTCTTCTGTCATGCATTTTGGCCTGGACCTTCCGGTCTGGAAGGCCCTGGGCAAAAAGATCGTCATCAATTATCGGGGTTCTGAAATAAGGAATAAAAAACCGCCTTTCTTACACACAAAGCTTGCAGACGTCTGCCTGGTCTCCACCCCGGATCTGCTGGAATTCGTCCCCCGTGCCAGCTGGCTGCCCAATCCCATCGATCTTGATCAATACCGGCCCACATATCCCGACCCATCCCCTGAGGTGATCAGGATCCTCCATGCTCCAAGCAACCGGGACCTTAAAGGTACTTCCCATGTAGAGGAAGCGGTTAAAAGTCTAAAGACCCGGGGATATCCTGTTGAGCTTGTGCTCCTGGAGAATGTCTCCCATGATGTGGTCATATCAGAGCTGGCCCGGGTCGACATTGTGGTAGACCAGCTAATCCTGGGGTGGTACGGAGTATTTTCCATGGAGGCCATGGCCACAGGTAAACCTGTATTGTGCTATATCAAACCCGAACTACTTGACAGATATCCTTCTTTGCCTGTTATCAACACCAATGCCACGGATATTTGTGGTGATTTGGAGCAGTTGATCAGGGATGGAAAACTAAGGGTGGAGCTTGGGAAAAGGGGACGGGAATATATCGAAAACGTTCATGATTCCCGAAAGATCTGTAAAAAGTTGCTGGAACTATACTCTGCATGATCATATGGACTTATAATGATATGGAATTATAAGCCGGATGATGTTTTTTTGTTAAGCTTCAGGGTCTCCAGTACCAGCTTTATGTGCTCATAGTTGCTAAAATATCTGACAAAAACAACAGTTTCAACCAGTAATATACCCAATCCCGGATAAAGCGGACCGAGAATACCGGCCATTATGATATAGATGCATACTATAAGGCCTGTGAAGACCAGGACCCTTGCAAACCAGAATATATCGGGTTTTATGTCCAGTATCTTCTTTAGATAATAAAGCATAAGTGCAGTGCTTGTGATCAGGGATATTGTGGTTGCAATAGCTCCTCCCAGAATTCCGTATTCCGGTATAAGAACTGCATTCAGGATTATGTTCAGGCCTGCAGAATAAAGGGGTATCCTGTAGACCAGCTCAACCTTTCCTATGCTTGCAAAGACCGATCCGATGGATTTTGTCACTCCAAATATGACAATACCGATCAGCAATACATTAAGGGCCGGGATACAGTCCAGAAACTGCGGTCCGAATAAAAACTCTGTGAACCAGGGCCCCAGGATGAATAATGCAGTGCTGGAAAATAACAGGAACAGACAACTGTATTTCATGCAGATGTCAATGATCCCCGCCATCTGTTCATGCTGATCCCTGCTATGGTATTCTGTCAGGAGGGGATAGGTGATCTTCTGTATGGACTGCGGGAATATCCACAGGAACTGGCCGAACATCACCGCAATGCTATAGACACCCACATCCGCTTCAGCAAGGAAAAAGCCGATCATCAGTATATCAGCTTTGTAGTTCACAAGATTGATGGCATTGGACAGAAATGTCCTGGACCCAAAGGATATCAGCGTCCTGGCATTGTCAGAAAAGGCTCTGGTAGTGATGATGTGGTCCTTTTGTACGAAAAGCAATAGCAAAAATATCATAACCGGTGTGACGGTAAGTCCGATTACGGCACCTTCTATCCCATAGAAGAGTGCCAGGGATGTTGTCACAAGCAGCAGTATGAAGCTTTGGATGATGGTGAGCATAGCCACTTTCTTCATCTGGCGCAGGCCATTGAGATAACCCAGTATCACACCATTGAGCAGTGAGAATGGAATGGCAAAGGCCACTATCCTCAATAGGGGGGATAATGGTTCCATACTGAATATTCCTGCAATGCTGCCGGCATTGATATACACCAGAAATGCCAGGACTCCTCCGGATACAAGGGATGAAATAATGGCGGCAGAATAGATCAGATGCTTCCTGTCCTCATCCTCCCGGTAATAAGCTATGTACCGGGTAACAGCAGCCGGTATTCCCAGTGCGATGAACATTATAATTATCCCTAGCAGGGTATTTGTCATCCGGTACAGGCCCAGGTCTGCAGCTCCCAGATATCTGCCTATAAGGATTGTAATGGGAAAGGACAGGAGGGTTGAAAGAGATGATGCAAAAAAAGTCACCCCTGTATCTGATATGAACTTTCTGGCCTGGCTCAAATATATCACATGTTCCCGGGATTACAAATCAGGGCCCTGTACAAAAATATCGTGTTTTTCTGCATTTCCACACTGGAATGATGATCTTGCAATCCCACACTGGAATGATGATCTTGCAATCCCACACTGGAATGATGATCTTGCAATCCCACACTGGAATGATGATCTTGCATTCCCACACTTTAACGATGATCTTGCATTCCCACACTTTAGTGATGATCTTTGCAGTCCCACACTTTAGTGATGATCTTGCATTCCCACACTTTAGTGATGATCTTTGCAGTCCCACACTTTAGTGATGATCTTTGCAGTCCCACACTTTAGTGATGATCTTTGCAGTTATATCCCGAAATATGTTTTCGTTAATCTTCAGATCACAGATCTTCCGGTTTTCCGTAGATTGCAAAGGCCTGGTTTTCCCATAGAAGGGAATAATTAAGTTCGTTTATATATTCATTTCTGATGTAATCAAATTTTGCAAGATCTTCATCGATGGCAATATTGTCCGTCTCGGGCCAGTATCGGTCTCTTGTATCTACTTTACTGTAAACCAGCAATTTTGGATATTCTCCTCTTTTAACTATACTTTCCTGTTTGGATTGAAGGGAATTAAGGGAGGACTGGAAGGCCCAGGGGGTACCATATACCGGTTTTGTCTCAGTAAGATAATAGAACAGGGGAATACTGTTTACCATCAGGACCTTATCGTTCCTGTCGGAATAGCGCTGTATCTGCGTGAGGACCTCATCCACAACTTCCACACGTTGCGGGGTGGAATAAATGCCTTTTAAGGATTCATGGGAGAATCCTGTATCCAGATGCAGGCGGTTCTGGTCTTCCCTGAATGTATTGGTGGCCTGGAACATCAGACCCAGGACCAGCATGATCACCAGGAATGTCTTCGTAAGGGCCAGCATATCTGAGAGTTTCTCATACCTGACCCTCTTTTGTATCTCACAGGCACAGAGAATGGACAGGGGAAGTATCATCCACATCCCGTAGAAGGCCTTGAGCATCCCGCTGTTGGAGCCTACAAAATTGATCAGCATGGCAGTAAGGCCCATTAACATAAGCAGGGTGATGTTGCGGTTGGTTCCTCTGTCTGTTGCCACA
The DNA here is from genome assembly GCA_963676195.2 of Methanosarcinaceae archaeon. Lineage (GTDB taxonomy): Archaea > Halobacteriota > Methanosarcinia > Methanosarcinales > Methanosarcinaceae > CAXXJW01. The sequence goes on from CAXXJW010000001.1 coordinate 485,843, forward strand.
TAGATCAGACAAAGCAAAGTAATAACACCTATCGTCAGTTTGAGGAGATGATATGAATAGTTCATCGAATATCCGGTTATGTTGATGAGACCTGCAAGCAGGAGAGTGAACCCCGGGAGGAAGATATTCATATTCCTTTTGCCTGCCTTTTGCCTGATCAGGGACAGTACATAGATGAATATCATCAATACGGTAAGGTTCCTGCCGATCTTGAGCACATCCCTCAGATATATCTCTAATAAGAAACCCAGTGAATGGGTATCCTTTACCTGTATCTTATCTTCTGCAGGTTTAATGATACTTTCCTTGACCGGGTCAACACTGACATTATTTGGAACAGATGTATCTTTCACCGGGGTTTCAGGGACATTATCAGCGAAAAGACCTGTGATCCGGGAGTTGACATAATGTATGGTGTCCGATATCTGCATGGTGATCCCGTTGACCACGGCCTGAAACTGGTCAGAGACTGCATTTGTCAGGCTTGCAAAGGTCTTTGCATACCAGTAATCAAGGACCTGCAGTTGCCAGTACAGCATTCCAAAGAGCAGTCCTGAAGACAGCAGGCCCGCAAGTGCCGGAAATGTTAGTTTTGCAACTCTTCTAAGATCCCTTTTTGTGATCATGTAATAGGCTATGACAAGCAGCGGAAATATGAATATCATTATTAGTGGCAGTCTTCCAAGGGCGATCGGTACGGTCAGGAAGCCACAGAGGTAGCTGTAGAGATATTTATCCTTCAGCTTAGTGGATATCAGTACCTTGTTGAAGGCCCAGGTCTCAAGGGTAAGCAGCAGGGCCGGGAAGGTGTACTGGCTGATGTTCTCTGAGTATCGCATTGTCAGGAACAAAGTGGAGATAAGTACCACAATAAAGACCTGCTTGCTATCAAAATAGTTCTTCAGTATGGAATAGACGATCGGAGCGTTAAGGGCCAGGACCAGTGCTCCGCCAAGTTTTATCCAGAGAACTCCTGGCTGGCCTGCAAGAGAGAGCCAGAAACCTCCGATAAAGTCTGTAAGAAAGCTCATCGCATAGACCGAGGAAGTTTCAACGGGAAAGGAGTAGGAACTGGTCTGGGTCGTGATCTGTCTTCCAAGATCGGTCACATCAAGGCCCTGCAGGCCAAGCAGTGCCCGGAATGAAAAGATGATCAGGAAGAGGGAATAACCACTGATCATATATTTCTGCAGGCCTTTTGATTTATTGGTACTGCTATTGTCGTTTTTCATAAGTATGCTCTGGAAAGGATAATTTTTTTAAGGTACTTTTTATCATTCATTCATACGTTGTGGTCATTCCTGCATCTTAGCAGAGCTTTCCAGATCCAGGTAGAGCTGGTTTAACCTGCCGGATTCCACGGCCCAGTTGTATCTGCTTTCCACAGCTGACCTTCCGTTATCCCCCAGCATTGCGGAGTATTGCGGATCATTATGGAGTTTGAGAACTGCGTTTTTCAGTCCCTGATGGTCCCCTGAAGGTATGACAAGTCCTGCATTACTTTCTTCAATAATCCTTTTCAGGGGCGGGCAATCGGTAACTATCACCGGTTTTTTGAGGGCCATATACTGGAAAAGCTTGTGAGGGATCGTGGTGTTGGTATGAGTGTTTGAATGATGGGGAACAAGGCAGATCTTGCTGATGTCGATGTATGCGGGGACTTTCTCAAAATTGACCCAGCCGGTAAAATCCACAGCATGCTCCACATTAAGTTGTCTGCATAGTTCATGTACCTGTGCTTCATATTCAGGCAGGCCTTTGCCCACCAGCAGGAGCAGGGCATCGGGTATGGATTCCAGGACATCAGGCATTGCCTTTATGGCTGTATCGATCCCCCTGTGGGGGCCCAGGCCCCCGACATAGGCAATAACGAATCTGTCTTTGTATCGATCCATCAATGTATTGTCCGGTTTATAATTGTCAAAGGAGCCAATGTCCTCGGCATTCATCACAATGGTGACCTTTTCAGGTGGAAGGCCGCAGTCGTGGACATAATGGTCCTTTGCTTCCTCTATCACCGTGATGGCCCTGTCGGCTTCCTGAAGGATGGTCTTTTCATAGGTCTTCCATCTGTCCACCGGGGTGAGCAGGTGCAGGAGTCTTTTCCTTATGGGCAGGGGCCTGTCCCTGTGGACCCGGATGGCTTCCGGATAGTTCTCATGCAGGTCAACGATAAGGGCAATATCATTTGTTTTGCAGACCGAGGAGGCAGCTTTTGAAAGAGGAAGGTCATGCACATGGACCGCATCGATATGTTCGTTTTTGACGATCATGTTTAATTCTTTTTTCCAGAAGATGCTGTCAAAAAAGAGGTTAAAATACAGCAGGTCGGCTACCCTCAATAAAGGATTCTGCTTGAAATCCAGTCTGATGTTCTTTATCCCGCTGATCGTTTCAACAGCACTTTGCCCGGGTTTTAATATAGATACCAGCACCACATTATGGCCACTGGCGATCAGTGCTTTTGCTTCTTTCTCCACCCGGATGTCCGGAGGGAAGGGCTTGTCCAGGAGCATACATATGTTCATACCGCAACCACCATTTTTTAAAATTAAGATTAAATAGTCCAGGCTATCTGTCAAAAATTTAAATTGCCTGTAAGCATATTGATCTTATTTCGTACCACATTTGATGTATTAACGTTTCTTTATATTTGAAATTATGCACAACTTGTCATATATATGTTTAATGTAAGTGGTTATGATCCATCTTCCGGATGTTTCCGGTTTTCTTTCGTATAGATCAGATAATAACGCCTGAGCATCATCCAGTGGACGAACTTGGACAAAGCACTGGCAACAGCAGCTCCCATGGCCCCGTAGGAATAGATCAATATAAAATTCCCCAAAACATTTGTCACAGCTTCCGTATATGCCACATTGCGGATCCACTTTCCCTTCCCTTTTGCAGAAAGGAAGGAATATGGCTGGTAGAGGCCCTGGAAAAAACCCGCCAGGGCAAGTGGTATGATCAGTGCCGCAGCGGGCAGGAAAGCTTCCGAATATAACAACAAGATCAGTGGTTTTGCAACCAGGATCAGGCCCAGGACACAGGCAGAGAGCCAGACGAAATTATAAAAGATGACCTTTTTTGGGATCTCATCCATATCTACATATTTTTTGAACAGGCTTGTGGACAGGGACTGTGACAGGCCGGATATGGGAGTGGTTATCGTACGGGCCAGGGCATAATATCCCAGCTGGGTGGTGTTCACAAAATAGGTGATGAACATCCCGTCAAGCTTATAGGTGGACTGGTTGGCTATCTGGCCCAGGAAGATATGGTATCCGTATTCCCGGGTCATCTCAAGCAGCTCCTTTGCATTTTTGCGGAAATTGGTGAATAAAGGATGGAAGGCATAAATGAATACGACAACTCCCACAAAAAAGCTGAACATATTGAGCAGGGCCAGATGTACCGGTGCTATTTCCAGAAATCTGAGCAGGAGCAGGGCCAGGAGCAGATACACAATTTTAGGTATCACCTGGAACAGAGAAAGGGTCCTGATATTGTTCGTACCCCTGGATATCTGGGGGGCCAGGAGAGTGTACGGATAGGCCACAAGAAGCAGAGAGGCATATCTGAGGATCCAGCCTATTTCGGTATTGAATATATCGTCCACAAAGTAACTTGAAACAAATAAGAACATGGAATAGGAGAGGCCGATAAAAAGGGCCACAATTACCGAGGTCCCGATGATCTCCCTCTCATGCAGCTCGTCTTTTGCATTGGCTATTAACAGGCTGACAGAACTGAACACCCCGAAACGGAAAAAAAGGACCGTAAAGGAAGTGATAGTAAGAAAAAAGGATAATATTCCAAAATCCCGGGGGCCCAGGATCCGGGTATTGTACATACTGATAAATATCCCCAGGAATATGGCCAGCATCTGGGAGGAATAAAGGGTGAGGGTCTGTCTTGCGGTCTTATCCTCAAGGCCCTTTTTTACTATTGTCCTGATGTCCTGTACTTCCAATCCCAAAGATTCATCCCTGTCCTGCAGCTTATGTATGAATTCCTTATTATTATGCCTGCGTATGATGCCCGGGTATAACCGCTGATTATGAAGACTATGTATGATGTCCGGGTATAACCGCTGATTATGAAGACTATGTATGATGTCCGGGTATAACCGCTGATTATGAAGACTATGTATGATATCCGGGTATGATACCTGAGTATGCTGGCTATGTATGCGTGTTGTTATTATTCCTGCTGATCGGTAATTCCCATGATCTGCACATTAAATCCCGCACTCTTCCAGCGGTCCCGGTCGATGATATTGCGGGTGTCGAAAACGTTCGGCCTGGCCATGAGCCCTTTAAACTCAGCCGGGTCCATTTCTGCAAATACACTGTGATCGGTTATTATCACGATGCAGTCGCTGTCATTGACCGCAGTCTCAAGGTCGGAAAGGGGATAATCATATTCCTTTACAAACGGGTCATATACCCTGACCATATATCCTTCTTTCAGGGCCAGTTTGATGAACTTATTTGCAGGGGTTGCCCTGGTATCTGCCACATCTGCTTTATAGGCTACTCCAAACACCGTGATCACAGGTCTTTTTACATCAGCGAGGAGTTTCTTCACATTCTTTATGACATACTGGGGCATGGAATCATTGATCTGCCGGGACAGGAAGATCATTCCGCTGTTATTTGAATTCTCGGTCAAAAACCAGGGATCGATCGCTATGCAGTGTCCTCCCACACCGGGCCCGGGCTTTAAGATATTGACCCTGGGGTGCAGATTTGCAAGCCTGATGGCTTTCCAGATATCGATCTCATAATCATCTGAAAGCTGGGTCAGTTCATTGGCCAGAGCAATGTTCACATCCCTGTAGGTGTTCTCCATCAGCTTGACAAGTTCGGCAGTGGTACTATTTGTCAGATGAAGTTTTCCTTTTACAAAAGTGCTGTAAAGCTGTGCGGTGATCTGTGTTGCGGTTTCAGTAAGGCCCCCGATGACCCGGTCATTGTTCACCATCTCATGGAGTGTATTCCCCGGGATAGCTCTCTCGGGACAATGTGCGATATGTATATCATCAGGGATCCGGAGTGTTTCGGATTCCAGTACGGATGTGACCTGATGTTCACAGGTCCTGGGGGGAATGGTTGACTCTATGATCACCAGGTTCCCTTTTTTCAGCCGGGGTTTTATCATCTCGCAGGCCGAGATGACATATTTAAGGTCTGCCATACGCAGGTCGGTGTCAAAGGGAGTGGGTACTGCAACTATAAATACATCTGCCGGCTCCACCTCCCCGCTGACACTGAAGGTTCCTTTGTCAAAAGCCCTGTCCAGCAGCTCCTGAAGGCCCTCTTCCTCAAAAGGTAATCTCTTTTCCCTCAGGGTAGTGAGGGTCTTTTCATTAATGTCAACTCCAATAACATTATTTCCACCATTGGCCAGCAAAAGGGCCGTGGGCAGACCAATATATCCCATTCCAAGGACACAGACTGTTTTCATCAATACCACCACAAATATAGTTCATTCAAATGTCTTCAATATCTCACATATCTTCCCGGAGGCATCGCCTTTTCCGAAAACGTCCTTTTTCGGGCCTGCGGGATTAAAATTGAGCAGAGCATTGCGTATCTTTTCCGGATCACTGCCCACAAGCACGTTCCAGCCCTGATCAATGGTCTCAACCCACTCTGTATTCTCTCTGAGCGTAATGCAGGGAACATTTAGAATATAGGCCTCCTTCTGAACCCCGCCGGAATCGGTGATCATCTTTTTAGCACTGGATATAAGCCTGAGCATGTCCAGATATCCTGCAGGAGGGATCACAGTAATAGCCTGTGATAATCTATCCATCAGTCCATAGAGTCTGAGGTATTTTTCTGTCCTGGGATGGACCGGAAAGACTATCTTTTCCTCAATGCTGCAAAGCGTATCCACAATAGCAGTAAGTTTTTCGGGATCATCGGTATTGGCAGGCCGGTGCATGGTCAGCAACATATAATCTTTTGGTTCAAGGGCCAGCGTTTCCAGGATATTGGAACTGTTCTGTGCAATCTCACGGTTCTGGAGGACGGCATCTGTCATGACATCGGTCACATTGTACACATTTTCGGTGATACCTTCAGTCTTCAGATTCTCCACAGCCGTGGTCGTGGGGCAAAAAAGTATGCTGGAAATATGATCGGTTACCACCCGGTTGATCTCCTCGGGCATGGTCCTGTCAAAGGAGCGAAGCCCTGATTCAACGTGTGCCACGGGTATGTTTAGTTTGGAGGCTGCCAGTCCACCTGCCAGGGTGGAGTTCGTATCTCCATACACCAGTACCAGGTCGGGTCCTTCCTGCAGGATAACTTCCTCAATCCCTGCCAGCATTTTCCCGGTCTGCTCCCCGTGTTTACCTGAACCGATCTCCAGGTTGTGGTCGGGCAGGGGGATATTCAGGTCAGAGAAGAACTGATCGGACATTTCCGGATCATAATGCTGTCCGGTGTGGACAAGCACTTCCTGATGCTCTTTACGCAGGACCCCTGAAAGCGGGGCACATTTGATGAACTGGGGTCTTGCCCCGATTATGGACAGTATCTTCATAGGTTATTTTCACCTTTTTATATATTGTATGACCGATTCGTTATAACATTGCCAGATTCGATCATTGAAGGAGTTGTTCATAGAGCTGAACATATTTTCGGGCCACGGTTTCCCAGGTAAGTGTTCTACCTGTATGAATGGCATTTGTCATAAGCTGTTTCATTTTACTGCGGTCTTCCAGCAATTCGGTGACCTTATTGATCATTTCCTCTTCACTTTCATCCTTTCCAAACAACAATGAGGTCCTGACAACCCTGTCAGCCTGTTCGATATCTGCCTTGATGATGGTTATCACCCCGCAATACATATTCTCAAATACTTTGTTTGGAGAACATTTGACCCAGTAGGAAGACTGTGAGCGCAGCAGGAAGAATCCCATATGTGCTTTTTGTGTCCTCTGTATCACTTCAGTTTTTTTAACATATCCTATATAACTGAACCTTTCCCCAAACATTTCCTTAAACTTCTCAAAACGGTCCAGTATCTGCTTATCCTTTGTAGCCCCGCCTATGGTAAAAGAAGACCGGGGAAATCGGACAAGGATATTTTCAACAATATTTAGCAGCAGGGTGATATCCCTCTCAAAACCATTGTTCAGACTGCCTATATAGAGTAATCTCAGTTCATTTTCATCATCAAATTCCTCAACCTTCTCTTCAATGATCTGAGTGTCATAATCTCCTGTATAGGGATAATTGGGTACGGCAATGACCCGGGCTTTTGGGAACAGCTCTGTGACAGCGGACGTATTTTCTTCTGAGATCGTCACCACTGCATCGATCTTTTTCTGTGACATGACCTCCAGTATCCTTGGTACCGGAGGAAGGGACCTGTGCAGGTCCTTTTTATAATTCTCATAGACCTCGTGCCGGTCATAGATAAGTCTTCCTGTGCTGAAATAAGGCACAATATGTTTTTTAGCCGGGCCCAGCAGTTCAGGATCATGTACATGTACAATGGTGGGTACATCCCTGTCCATCTTAAGTTCCCCCAGAGCCTGTCTGATGTTGCTTCCAATGGTAAGGTTATCATAAAGGTAGGAAGAATATTTCATGACTGAATTATCATATCTGGGAGGATATGGGCAGAAGTTTATATTACAGCCTTTTTCACCGTGATGGGAATAGGCTCTGTCAGGGATCTCTCCATAGCGATCAAAATGGAGGTGATAGACATCCAGGCCCATGTCCAGCAGATATCGTATATGTTTAAACACCCGGCCATCCAGGTCATGATGTTTATCGACTATCAATATGTTCATGGATCCTCATTCTTTGCTTTATGTGATGGTTGACAGCCAGGGTCATCAATGCATGTGCGGCCTGATTTTACAGCAGATCTATGATATGTTCTGCGCTCCTTCCGTCTCCAAATGGATTCTCCCAGGCCCTTTCCCGCCTATCCATGTCTGCGACCCCTTGCACCAGCCGGTCAGGATCCGTACCTGCAAGGATATTGGATCCCACTTCCAGGGTTTCCGGTCTTTCGGTGTTCTCCCTTAAGGTGACGCAGGGTATTTTCATGATACAGGTCTCCTCCTGTACTCCTCCCGAATCGGTCATCACGATCCTGGCATTGCTTTCCAGCTGTAAAAAATCCAGGAATCCCAGGGGTTTAATCACTTTAAGGCCTTCAGGGAGTTCCAGCTTAAAATCCCCGAGCTTCTGCACGGTGCGGGGGTGCAGGGGTATGATGATCGGAAGTCTGTAGATGGAATATATTCGCCGCATTCCTTCCAGGATGGCTTCCAGTTTGTGTCTGACATCCACATTCTCCTGACGGTGCATGGTTGCCAGCATATATCCTCCCCTCTTAAGGTCCATTTCTTCCAGTATCTGTGATTTCTTTGCAGCGATCTTAAGACCCTGGGAGATGGCATCAACAATGGTATTGCCTGTGATGAACACCTTCTCTTCAGGTATGCCCTCTCCAAGCAGTATCTCCTTTTCAGCTTTTGTGGGAGTGAACATAAGGTCCGATACATGATCTGCCACCACTCTGTTGACCTCTTCAGGCATTGTCCGGTCATAGCTGCGAAGCCCGGCCTCAACGTGGCCCACGGTAAGATTTAATTTGGAAGCAGCCAGTGCCCCGGCAAGGACGGTGTTCGTATCTCCCTGGACAAGCACCACGTCCACTTTCTCTTCCAGCAGGATAGTCTCGATCTTCTGCATGATCGTTCCGGTCTGCCAGGCATGACTTCCCGAACCCACATCCAGATTATGATCTGCAGGGGGCAGGTCCAGGTCTTCAAAGATGATCCTGTCCATCTCATAGGAATAATGCTGTCCCGTATGTATAACAATAAAATCCAGATCCCTTTTTGTACATTCTTTTATGATAGGGCTCATTTTGATGATCTCCGGCCGGGTGCCAAGGATGATCGCGATCTTTTTTTCTGTTTTCATAGATATCCCATTAAATTTCCGATTTTCTTTATATTGGCATCGATGCAGTACTCAGATCTGAATTCCTCTATCTGTGCATCCGTTGGTACTTTTTTAGTCTTTATAAGCTTCATCAGATGATCTGCAACAAGATCTGACTCCTTAAGGCAGGCTCCATAGTCGGAGTTTTTCACAAGATCTGAAAAATCCCCCACACCTTCTGATATCAGTATCCTGTTCTTTGTGACCAGGTATTCAGCGAATTTTGTGGGGGAAGCCACATTGTTCACAATATCATCCTTTCTGAACAGCACACAGACATCCGAGGCATTTAAGTAGGCATTGACCTGTTCAGGCGGGGCCGGGAATATGTTGATCCGGTCCTTAGCAATTGCATTTTCTTCTGCAAACTTTTCTGCAGCTTCAACATCAAAGGTCAGGACCAGGAACCTGTTCTCCTCATAATTGCTTAACTGCCTGAACATTTTAAACATAAGGTCAGGTTGCTGCCAGTTCTGGAGAGAACCACAGTATGTGATAAGATCGTTATTATCTTTGCAGGATAATTTCTTTCTGTAGTCATTTCTTAGTTTTTCATCATAATAGAACTTTTCATCATCGTAGACAGAGGGCATTACCAGGAACCTGCGATCTTTGAGATCGTATTTAGAGATAAAATATTCTTTAAACCGATGGGAAACTGCGGAAAAGGAGTCCGCGTATTTGAAAATGATATGTTCAAAGACCTTACCTGCTGCAAAAGGGACATATCTTCCGATACCGGTATCATACATCAGATGCTCTTCAGGCACGATACCTTTGAAGTCCACATGCACCTGAATATCTTTATTTGGATCCCTCACCAGACAACCGAGACACCCGGCGTAATAATTCTGGCATAAAAGGAATATGGAATCTTCCTCGCAGGAATCTATATAATGCTCTATGATCTTCTTCTGTCTGTACAGAGCTGAAGGACTCTTTTTATTGAATAAATGGATATTTTCGGGCCCGGCCATATCACAGAGTTTTGCATATCGTTTCTCTATGATCTTTCCGTCATCAATATGTATCGTTTTCTGGAAAGTGAACAGGGCCATTGGGATATCATACTGACTGCGGATATTTTCCATAAAGGCTATCACATGGGACTGAAATGCAGTCCTTGCAATATCCGAGCTGGAAATAATGATCAGTCTCATATTTTTCCTGTCTGGCATTTTAGTACCTTTAGTATCACTTATTCCGGGAAATGTTTTCGTATAACCGGATGTATTCTCCGGCAACACTCTCCCAGCTCATCTGACTGACGATCTCCCGGCTCTTATATCCCATGAGCCTTCCGGTTTCAGGTTCATCGATCAGTTTTTCCAGTGCATCTGCAAGAGCACCCGGGTCTTTTTTAGGGATGACCATTCCGTTCCCGTCTATCAGTTCGGATGTACCGCCGGTATCTGTTACAATGACAGGCAATCCGCAGGCCATGGCTTCAAGGACTGCATTGCTCATCCCTTCATTAAGGGATGGCAGCACAAATATGTCGTTTTCCATATACAGTCGGGAAATATTATCATGTTCCACATAACCTTTAAAATCGATCATGTGATCAACACAGAGTTTCTTTGCCAGCTCCCTGAGCTCATCTTCCTGTATTCCTTCCCCCACAAGCGTAAGGGAAATATCTCTGTCCTTAAGCAGGCTCAGGGCCTCTATGAGATAACGTATTCCCTTCCTTTTGATAAGCCGGGATACACAGATGATACCCGTGGTCTTATGTTCCACGGTGTCAGCCATTGTAAATTCAGAAATATCTATCCCATTCCTGATTACCAGGATATGCCTTTCAGGTTCTGTCTCAAGTGCCAGTTCTTTTAATCCCTGGCTGTTGGCCACCACATATTCTGCCTCCTTCCAGATCTTTTTGATCATAGGTTTGAGGAATATGTACTCAAAACCAAACCTGTCATTAAAACCGGGGACATCGGATCCTCTAAGTGATACTATGTATGGAAGTTCCTTTCGTTTAAGGTAGGCCACAAGACCACTGGGTATGGTGAAAAAAGCATGACAGAGGTCGTAATCATTGTCCTTTAGCAGTTTGTTCATAAAGAACCGGGCTTCCCAGGTATATCGGACGATCTCCTTCTGGGTCCAGTAGTGGATAGCCTTTTTGTTAATGGGAAGTTTGTAGATACGTGTGTGCTCATCGGGTTCTTCGATCTGCACGGTGCCCGTTTCTGAGGATGTTATCAGATCGACCTTAACTCCCTGCCGGGACAGCTCTTCAATGACATATTTACAAGCATTGCTTCCTCCGCCTCCAAGAGGCGGATATTCATAGTTGAGCATCAGTATTTTCACTATAGCAACCTCTTTTTAGAAAGTGTCGTTTTTCTCTTTCTCATACCAGTCAATGAACAGGTCGATACCCTTTTCTATAGGTGTCAGGGGTTCGTAATCAAGGAGCTGTTTTGCTTTTGTGATGTCAGCAAAGGTCCTGTTCACATCCCCCGGCTGTATCGGCATTTCATTGATCAGGGCCTTTTTCCCCAGTCTGTCTTCGATCAGCTGTATAAGATAGCGCAGTTTTACCGTATTGGAATTGCCCAGATTGAGGATCTCATATCCCGATCGTATCCTGCTTGCGGCCATCACGCCTTCGATTATGTCTTCAATGTAGGTATAGTCCCTTTCCGTGGTCCCGTCCCCGTACATTGTTATAGTTTCTCCCCTGTCAATGGCCCGGGTGAACTTATGAATGGCCATCTCCGGTCTTTGCCTTGGGCCATATACGGTAAAAAAGCGCAGACATGTGACCGGGATCCCGTAGAGATGGTGATAGGTATAGCAGTACATCTCACAGGCCTTTTTTGAAGCTGCATATGGGGATATGGGATGGTCCACAGGGTCGTTCTCTGCAAAAGGTACTTTCTCATTGTTCCCGTAGACTGAAGAGCTGGACGCAAAGGCAAGGTTTGGACAATTGCCTTTTGAGATGGAAATATCTTTGAGTGCTTCCAGTATGTTCAGAGTGCCTTTGATGTTCACATCCTCGTAAAGGAGAGGGTCCTGGATGGAGGGTCTCACTCCGGCCCTTGCTGCAAGATGTATCACGGTTTTGATATTATTGTTCTCAAATATCCTTTTAATTTCCTCCTGATCTCTGATATCTGATCTGATCAGGAAAAAATTTTCATTTTCCAGGCTGTTTTTCAGGTTATTTGTTTTTATTGACGGATCATAGAAATCGTCAAAGTTATCAACGCCAATAACTATTTCATTTTCATTAAGAAGTCTCTCTGTAAGATGAGATCCTATAAAGCCACCACAACCAGTTATAAGTACAGTCATTACATTCCTCTGTAATTGCTCATTTAAGAGCTATTTTCATATTCTACCAATACACTCTATGTTATATTCTTTTAAATCATATTTCATTATGAACTTTGTTATAGAGTAATTCAAATATTATAGGATTATCAATATTTATATAAACATCGATATCTATATTGGATGATTGGAGATATTTTTGTCAATCTACAATGAGCTTGTCGGAGAGCCTGCTTTGCAGAAGAGATTTGCATCTGTCGGGGAATATGAACCGGAGTTTACAGACCGCTATGAGCGTTGTACCTGTGTCCTGAATGGAGGTTTTGATGCTTTTGATCCTTCGGTTTCACGCTATCTTTTCGAGCAGGGTCTTTTATATCCGGAATATCCACAGGGCCGGGATTTTGCCGTGTGTTTGACCCATGATATTGATTTTGTTTCCTATCCGTTTAAAACGATGCTGTTTAACTGTTGCAATCATGCAAAAGCCGGGGAATGGGATGAGCTTTTCAGGGCCCCTTTGCAAATGCTTGACAAAAGGAAGAGCCCTCTGCGCAACTTTGATCATATAATGGATATTGAGGAGAAATATGATGCTCTTTCCAGTTTTTATTTCCTGGTACTGGATAAAGGTGAGATAGATCATACTTTTGATATTGAGGAACTTGGTCCGGATGCCGGCAGGATCCTGGACCGGGGGTGGGATATCGGCCTTCATGGAGGTTATGAGACAGCGGTTGACCTGGATAGGATGATCAGCAAAAAACTCAGACTTGAAGAGCTGATCGGCAAGGAGGTCATCGGATACAGAAATCATTACCTGAGGTTTAAAACTCCACTGACCTGGGAACTGTTAAGCCGGGCCGGGTTTAAGTATGACACTACTTTTGGGTACAGTGATTGTCCGGGATTTCGAAACGGGATGTGTCATCCCTTCAGGCCGTATGATGTGAATAGATCCCGGCAGATGGACATCCTGGAGATTCCCTTGCATATTATGGATAGGACCCTGTTCGAATACTACATGCGTCTGGATATGCAGACTGCCTGGAAATTGATACAGAGAACCATTGATACTGTGGCACGATACCGGGGTGTTTTCAGTATCCTCTGGCATAATTCATCCATGGTCGGTGATGAACTGAAGCTGTATGAGAAGATCCTGGCCTACTGCCAGGAGAAAAATGCCTGGATCACCAGCGGGGAACAGTTGTATAAATGGTGGGAGAGGTATTTATAACCCCTCTGATATGGATTATTCTACTTTTGCAAATCATGATCGCAAAGCTTGTCTAATCTTAAGATCGTAAAATGTTTCAGGTTGGTTTAATGTCAGAATTTATCGTAAGGGAGTTAACAGAAAAGGAATATGTGCAGTGGGATGAACTGGTTAAGTCTTCCCCTTCAGGTACCATATTCCATAGTTCAAAGTGGGCGGTGATCCAGAGGGACTTTTTTGGCAGACCCCTTAAGATCCTGGGATGTTTTGAAAATGATGAAATGGTGGCAGGCTGTACGTTATTCTATCATTCCCGGGGCCCTTTTACTGTGATCTATTCAACCTGTAATCTCAACCCCTACGGGGGTATCGTTGTAAAAAGACTTCCGGATGCATCTTTCAGGAAGAGAGGGATGTTTCAGGACCGCGTCATCCGTGCGATAGAAAATGCATTGATGAATGAAAGATTTGTTAAGATGGAAGTCTGCAATGCACCTGAGCTCATTGATATGCGTCCTTTCATCTGGAATGGATGGGAGGTGGAACTAAAATATACATATCGACTCAGACTTAATGAACCTGGTCCGAACATCATGTCTGATCGTCGGTTTCATGCCATACTTGAAGATCAACAAAAAGAGAATGACAAATCCCTTAACTCACTTGATCATGATCCCGGATCAAAAGATGATGTTAACATAAATGGCCTGTCAACATCCCTTCCTGTTGAGAAGTATTGCGGGTTTTCAAGAAATGCTGTTCGAAGCATAAAAAAGGCCAAAAAGAGTGGTATTTCAATTCATAAAGGGATAACTGCAGATCAGTTTTATGATATTTTCTCAAATATGCTTGTTAATAAAGGACTTCGTTGTCCTGTTGGCATAGAATATTTTGAAAGGATATTTGAATATATTCACTCCTCAGGTTCCGGGGATACCTGGTATGCACAGACCCCCGATGGTAACATCATATCGTCCGATGTGATCCTTCTGGACAACAAAAGAGCCTATCGCTGGCTTGCAGCTTCTAAAATGGAATATAATGATACCGGTGCCACTTCATATCTTATAAGTTCTATCTGTGAGGACCTGAGGAGGAAGGGTATTTCATATATTGACCTTATGACTGCTAATATACATCAGATATCTTCCTTCACACTAAATTTTAATCCTGAGCTAATCCCTTATTATCAGGTATATCGCTTCAGTCCTCTGTTCCACATACCTGGAAAGTGTTTTCACAGCGTTAAATCATTTAAACGATTGATGTAATAGGTATATTATGCGAATTGTTCTGATCGTCCAGAATGTTTCCCCTGTATTAAATGCCCTTACTTCATCAGAGCATGAAATTGTGGGTATAGTTGAATCGGCCCAGAAGAGGCGTTATTCCCCGGTACAGAGGATTGTAAGAAGGATCATTCACACAGGTTTTTCCCTGCTGGACCAGGATTATATCACTCTCAAAAAACATGCAAAACTCCATGGTATTCCCTATTATTACCTTCGTAAAGGGGATGTGAACAAATTTGAGGAGTGGGTGCGTAAAAGGGCTCCCGATCTGATCGTGGTTTATGAGATGTCCCAACTTCTTTGGTCTGAAGTTCTAAATATTCCAAAATCTGGTGTCATCAATCTTCATCCTTCCCATTTACCTGAATACCGGGGCCCCAATCCCGTATTCTGGCAATATCATGACTTCGAATTGCAACCAGGGGTGACAGTTCACTTTCTGGACAAAGGAGAGGATACCGGGGATATCATCTATCAGGAACGATTTTCTTTAAATCCAGGTGAATCACCTTCTGTTTTTATGGCCAGATTCTTTCCGCATGGGGTAAAAATTCTGCTTGCGGCCATTGATGACATTGAGAACTCTAATTTGAAGCGGATACCTCAAGAGGAGGTAACCGGATTAAAAAGGGCCCGAAATATTGATCCTGAAGAGTACCGCGAGCTTATCGAATGGGACTGCCGGAGTGTTGAACAGATATTCCATTTTTTAGCGGGGACCCCCCGTTATCATGTACAGCTGATAAACAGAGGAAAGCTTTTCCGGCTGGGGGCCCGTATTGATATTAAAAGCTATGAAAAAACCGGTGTGAAGAATGCTAACTATGTTCCCGGGGAGATCTGCCATGAAGATGGTTTGGATTTCATCGCATGTATTGATGGAAAAATCTACATTGATATATCATTTAGTCTTAAAGAATTGATGAAGAATATTTTTTATCATTGATTTTTATCATTTATTTTTATCATTTATTTCTATGATTTATTTCTATTAAGTCTTCGCATACCCTGTAGACCTTTTCTGAAACACCCGTCCAGCTGTGTTTCTCATTTACATATCTGCATCCATTAAGTCCCATCTTTTCACACAGTTGCGGGTCTATAAGCAATTTAAGTATTGCACATGCAAGTTTTTGAGGTTTTTCCGGTTCAATGGCACATCCTCCTCCTGAGTCCCGGATTATCTGTTCAACTCCTGCCAGCTGGCTTGTTATGACAGGCCGGGCGCAGGCCATGTATTCATAGAGCTTTAAGGGTGACAGGCCGATGCGTTGGTTGCGCTTTTTTATAAAAGGGGCAAGGCCAATGTGACTTGCATTGATATAATATGGAACCCGAATATAATCCACTCTGCCGATGAAATGTATCCTGTCCTGTATTTCTAATTTATGTGCAATATTTTCAAGTGATCCTTTTATCTCTCCGTCCCCTATGATCAGAAAGTGCACCTGCGGTTTTTCCCTGATAACCAGGGGTGAGGCCCTGAGGATATATTCCACACCCTGCCACTCCGCCAGGTTACCCACAAAACAGATGTATTCATTTGAGGGTTCCAGTCCGAGTTCCTTTTTTGTTCTGTTCATTTCCATTGGCCGGAATAGATCGATATTTGCACCGTTGCCTATCACTTCAATACTTTTTTCAGGAATATTATATGATTGAGCAATTCCTTTTTTAATTCCGTCTGTAATGGCAATGATCCGGTCACAATATCGATAGTTAAGCCTTTCACTGATCCTGAGCAGACTGATATAGGGCCCGGGGCGTTTGCTCATATGTGCTTCGTCAATGATCAGGCCATTTATTTCCACCACATAGGGAAGTCTGAACAGCTTTGCAATGATAAGCGGTGTAAAAGAAAGCATTTCCTGTCTTGCATAGATCAGGTCCGGTTTTGTGGAAATGCAATAGGGTATCATGTAGAATAAGAGCATGATCTGATAGAAAAGCAGGTCTATATATCGGTTCTTTGTGACCGGGATACGGATTAATTTAGTTCCGGGAATTTTGAGGGTGGAGGTCTTTTTAGCAAAGACGGTGATCTGTGAAACACTGGAAAGTTTTTGAGTAACCTCTGTTATATGTGTACATGACCCGTTTGATTGGCCCAGATCATTATTATAAACGAATATGATATGATTCATAAATCCCCGACCACCATCATCCAAATGGTTTCAATTCAATATATATATTATCATAGTAGCTTTTCATGAAAATTTATCTGATGAATTTATTAAAATGCAATGTTTGTTCTCATAGGGGAAGGGATGCAGGGATTGATATGGCACGCTACTTTATTGCGGATAGTTCACACCACTATCCGGTAAAGTTCTTCCACATTCTTTTTGATGTCATGGTGACCTCTGGCATATTCCAGTACATTTGCACTCAGTCTTCTATACCAGGAAGTGTCTGCAGAAAATTCCCTAAGTTTATTTTTCATTTCTTCCAGGTCTCCATGGCAGCAGGCCCCGCATTCAAACCTTTCAATAAAACCATCCGGATCCGAATTAAGTGAAAGGATGGGCGTTGCACTCTTTGCTGCCTGTATGAAGGCCTGGGGAAACCCTTCGTAATCCGAGGTGTTAATGAAAAAAGAAGCCATTTTAAAGTACTCATCTATTCTGCTAAAAGGTACATATTCCAGCAATTCTATGTTCCCGGCCCCGGCAGCAGCCTGCTGTATCTGTGAAAAATAGTTTTCCTGTCCGCAAACAGGATTGCAGATCATTATAAACCGGGTCTTTGGGAAGGCCGAAGCTATCTCTATGTACTTTTCAGGTCTTTTTGCTCTGTCACAACGGCCCACCCAGAGTACATTTTCGTTACCCACAGATTCCCATTCATTGTCTTTCTCCCCGGTATTGTCTTTCTCTCCGGTATTGTCTTTATCCCAGTTATTGTCTTTCTCCCCTGTATTGTCTTTATCCATGGGGAAGCCGTTGTACAGGATATTTGTTTTCCGGTTGAATTTTTTGAAGATCACGTCGTACTGGTATCTGTTCTGGGTTATCAGGACATCGGCATACCGTATCAGAGTTTCAAATAATCCGGCCTTTTTTTTCCCGGTCTGATAATATCCGTCTGCTTCCACATCACTGGCAAACATGAAGACAAATTTAATCCCGGTAAGCTTACAATACAGGGGTAAGAGACAGGAATAGATGGTCAGGCCATGTTGTATAATAATATCAGGGCGGTTTTTTGCAAGGGATCTGTGGAACTTTAATAATTTTGACAGGAGGGAATCAGTTGGTTTGAAGGTGGGGCAGGTCCTCAGTTGAGTATTATTTTCAAACTTTCCATCAACTTCCGGGACAAGTGCGATCACATCAAGATCTTCATAGCAATTTAGCTCCTGTGCAATAAGATACATCTCAACGGTGGCCCCGCCAAATGTGTGGATAACGGAATCATTGAATATGGCTATGGAATCCTTTGGAAAAACAATGGCTATGATCTTATTCTGCATCGATGGGGGCCGCCAGTGTCTTTTTATAAAGATCTTCATATCGTTTTGCGATACTTTGCCAGGTAAATTTTTCGATAGCCCTCTCTTTTCCCTTTCTGGCCATCTCTTCCAGAAGCTGTGGATGTTCTATGAGTTTTATTATATTGCGGTGTATGTCCTGTGGGTCTTCCAGTTCTACGAACAGGGCACAATCTCCCACAACCTCCGGGCAGGCTGATGTCTTGCTTGTGATGATCGCACACTGCGAAGCCATAGCTTCTACAAGCACCATTCCAAAACTTTCGGAAGAAGAAGGGAAGACGAATATTGAAGCGGTCTCATATTCATGTATCAGCCTTTGCTCATCTACATATCCCATCATGTGGACATTGTCAAGACCCAGTCTGTTTATCAGGGTTTCCAGTTCTTTTCTGTAGGGCCCTTCACCGCAGATCACAAGTTCATAGTCTTTTATTCCCTGCATTGCTTCAATGACGTATTGTACACCCTTTCTTTTGAAAAGACGTGTTACTACCAGGACCTTCTTCTCTTTTTGCTGCGGGTTGAACTTTTCCGGAAGGATCCCATTTGGGATGGTCATGAAAGTTTTTTTGTATTTGCCATTATCAAAATTGTTTGTTATAAGGTTCTGTAAGTGCATACTGGGTGTGGTAATGGCACTTGCATGGCTTACTATATGTGACCAGAACGGTTTGATCATCCTGTGCTGGAGCCTGAAACGATCAGGGTTGTAAAAGGGGACGTCGCTTCCATGGCTGGTTATTATATATGGCAGTTTGTCCTTCAGAAGTAGTGAAACAAGTCCTGTTGGAATTATAAAATGGGTATGGTTTATGTCATATTCATTTTCTTTTAATAATTTACACAGGAAATTATAGGCTGACCAGCAATACGATAGCATCTCATGGGTTTTGCATACTCCCTGCTCTTTTCTGATCGCAGGGACCCTGTAGATATTCACCCCGTTGATGGTTTCCTCTGAGCTTAACTGTTTATAGGACATTGTGACAACATCGACACAGTGGCCCAGGCAAACAAGTTCCTCTGCCAGGTATTTTGTAACGGGGGAAGCCCCTCCCCCCAGGGGTGGATATTCGTAGTTTAGCATCAGTATTCGCATGTTATCAACACGCCGGTTTAATTTTATATGATAACTTTTATTATTACATTGTTTATATTTAAATGTGTTGTATTTTTTCAGTGTCTACTACAGTTTCAAATATTTATGAACGCTTATTTCCTTCTTTGATATGAGTTATGTTGGAGGATTGTAGCTTATTAATCAACTGTTTTCTCAATAAGATAGTTCTTCCTTTCTTTCTGGGAGTAATAGATCTTGATCATTATATCTGCGAGAATGCCCGAAACGATGAACTGGATCCCGATGATCAGCACCAGTATTGAAAGGATGAAAAGGGGCCTGTCTGACAGAGGATCTCCAAAGATGATCCTTTTTAGCCCGAGGTATCCTCCAACCAGTGCTCCGGTGAGCGTTAGTATCAGTCCCATGCCACCAAACACATGAATGGGACGGACGGAGAATTTCTGCCAGAAACTTATCACAATAAGATCCAGGAATCCTTTAAGGATCCTTTTCCAGGTGTACTTTGTAACTCCAAATTGACGTGGATGGTGTTTTACTTCGATTTCCCCTATTTTGTATCCTTTCCAGAGCAACATGGCAGGGATGTATCGATGGGATTCACCATAGAGTTCAAGATCCTTCACACAGCAATTCTTATAGGCCCGGAAAGTACAGCCTGAATCGTGTATCTCATCTCCGGTGATATTCCTCCTCAGAAAGTTGGCGAATTTTGAAAATATCTTCTTGGAGGCGTCATCCTTTCTTTTTGCCCTCCAGCCACAGACAACATCATAGTCCTGCTCATAAAGGGTATTTACAAGCTGTGGGATGTCAGCAGGATCGTTTTGAAGGTCCCCATCCATACTGATTACAATGTCTCCTTTAGCCGCATCAAAACCTGCTTTCAAAGAGGCACTCTGCCCGAAGTTCTTCCTGAATTTTATGATCTTAATCCTGGAGTCAGTTTCATGTATTGAGCAGAGGTTTGGGTATGTATTGTCAGTGGATCCGTCATCAATGAATATTAGTTCATATTCACTTTTCATGGGTTCCAGGGCCCCGGTCAATTGTTCATAAAGGGGCTTTATACTTTCTTCTTCATTATAGCAGGGTATTACAATAGAGATCATCATATCATTTACCACCAGATCATTCACGGTTGAATTATGCATAAATAATTCAATTAATTCTAATAACTTTATATTAATATATCAATATTATCGTTCAATTATGTATCTCTTGCCATCTGTAAACATGAAAATCCCCATATTTGCCAGTGTATATGATTCGGGTGTTGTTCATGGTTATATTTTCCTGCGGCAGACCATAGCTCCAGTCCCAGCGTCCATTGCGGTCCAGGTCCAGGATTATCCAGCCCTGTTTATTGTTTGTGACCTTTATCTTAGTCTGGTTTATCACTTCAGGGTCACTATAGTTATATCTGTGCAATTTATTGCGGTCGATGCTTTCAAAATGCCAGGCCATTGCATTTGGAAGAGAGGCGACCACCGTGTCTTCAGAGCCGATGCTCTCTTTAAATTCATCTGCAAGAGGGGTAGCTATGTAATGGTGTTCCATTGTCCATGGAGCTTCCCCTTCAGCATAGGGCAGGGGGGAATCCATTGTCCAGTATGTCTCTTCACTTCTGTCATAGGAAAGGGCTGTGTGGATCAGGAATGGATTGAACAAAGCTATGAGAATCAGTGTAACAATGACCCGTCCCCGGGTCTTTTTATCCGGGGAAATATTCAATCTGCTCAGTGTTTCGTAGACATATATAATCCCCATGGACAGTATGGTCAGTAAAAGAGGGAACAGGAAAAAGGCATATTTGGGTCTGAAGTACACATCAAAATGTGCTGACATAAAATAGAGGCCAGGTATAAAAGTGAAAAGGATGCACATCGTAAGCTCTTCTTTTTGTCTTAAGATCTCAATGATACCCAGAAGTAAGAGCATTATGAACATTGTGTAAAGCAGGCTGGAATCATAATAGGCCAGTTCTTTGAGGAAAAGATATATCCAGTTTGTATCAGGATGAGGTTTTAAGGCTATGAGATAGTTGTTGAAATAAACGATTAGTGCAATCGTAACTGCCGCGATGGTTGCCAGGGCCCCGTAACTTTTCCAGCCTTTGTTTATATCTGCATCTGTAAAATATCTGTACACAAAATACAGTGTGACGGAGGGGATGAACAGGAGTACCTGTTTAAAGGATGAATTCGGGTCCAGATACAGGGAATAATAAACAGGCAGGATGACTGCGATCAAATAGATCAGGTCCTCCCATTGTGGTCTTTTTTTGTGGCTTATGACCTGGAATATCCTTTTTGAACAATAGAAAAGCAATATCAGATAGCAGAGCATGAAAAAAGGAAAGATGGCATATTCCCTTATATTACGTCCCACCATTATGGCCCAGGGTGAAAGGGTCCATAGAATGGCTGCGATGACAGCCGCAGGTTTTGAAGCATTCCTTATGAGCAGATAAACAGGTATAACGGTCAGTGAACTGACAATGATCCCCGGAAGGCGGCCCACAGCAACATCGGTACCAAAGAGGCTGAAAAGCACCGAGACCGTATAGCTCAGGATATATGCCCGGGCATAATCAGAACTTCCAGATCCCAGTATATCCCGGGCAGCCAGCAGGTGAAGATATTCATCTTCATGAGGCTGGAGGATTGCGAGATTAATTGAGCGCAGCACAAGGCCCAGTATGACCAGACAGGTCAGCAGACCCGCAGGAGAGCAGATCCTGGCATAGTGCTGTTTGAATAATTTCCGGCATATCCTGTTGATCTGTGTTGATACAGGGTTTACAGATGGGGCCTGTTTGTTTGAATCAATGGTGTCCTGTCCCCTCGTGTCCTGTCCCCTCGTGTCCTGTCCCCTCGTGTCCTGTCTCCTCGTGTCCTGTCTCCTCACATCTGAATTTTCCCGTTCAAATATCCAGTCGCGTGGAAACAGGGATATAAGCATCAGGCAGAAAAAGACCATCATGATCAATTGGTCAAGGGGGCCCCAGTTTTTATTAAGGACTATATTGTATGCAGTTGTCAGAATGAGGATGGATGAACTCAATAAGAACAGGTGGATACTGGTAATATTAATTGAATGATTCCGTATTGATATATTTTCATCTGAATTCATGGCATCCTCTGTGATATGTTTTCCAAAACTTTACACTACTGATGAAGTAGTTCATGGTGAAAGGGTATATAGATAAAGTAAGAAATTATTTTCCTACAATCTTCTAATACTCCAAATGGATAAATACTATTCTGGTCCCATGACTCTGGAGCATCCAGGCTTATCCGGATTCTGATCTATAACTTCCTTTATGGGCAGGCCCGCAGCAATCAAAACATTATTATGTATAAAATGCAATGTGCACCTCTATGTTTACAATTCTGACAGGATCACAGTTTGGTGATGAAGGAAAAGGAAAGATCGTAGATCTGCTGTCAAAGGACTATGATCTTGTCGCACGATTCCAGGGCGGGGATAATGCAGGGCATACTGTAACAGTGGGTCCGGATGTCTATAAACTGCATCTTATTCCCTCCGGTTTTTTACTGGATTCCAGAGTACTTATCGGGCCCGGGACCGTACTCAATCCGCAGGTGCTGGCTCAGGAAATTGATATGCTTGCAGGCAGCGGGATCAGGGTAGAGGCCGATAAACTGGGAATAGATGCCAAGACAAGTATTATCATGCCATATCATATTGAAATGGATGGTCTTCGTGAATCTTCAAGGGCCGATAAGATCGGGACCACAAAGCGAGGGATCGCTTTTGCATATATTGATAAGATAGCCAGGGATGAGATACGTCTGATGGACCTGGTGGATGGTGAAAGGCTGCGCAGTCGTCTTCAGGAAATCGCTCCTCAAAAAGAAGCTGCGATAAAGGACCTTGGAGGTGATCCGGCTATTGTTCTTGATGAAGGTCTGATCAGTACCTATGAACAGCTGGGTAAAAGGCTTTTGCCCTACATTGCCGATGTCTCATATGAAGTGAACCGGGCTATCGAAGAAGGGAAGAATGTTCTGGCCGAAGGGGCCCAGGGTACTTTCCTGGACGTGATCCACGGTACCCAGAAATATGTGACCTCATCCAGTACCATAGCAGGTTCTGCCTGTTCCAATCTTGGTGTGGGACCCACAAAGGTGGACAATGTCATAGGTATTGTAAAGGCCTATATCACCCGTGTGGGAGAAGGTCCTTTGCCTACTGAACTAAATGATGAGGCCGGAAAGCATCTGCATGATGTGGGCCATGAATTCGGAACCACCACAGGAAGGTCCCGCAGATGCGGATGGTTTGATCTTCCTCTTGTAAAAAAATCCGTTCATCTTAATGGATATACGGGAATTGCCCTTACCAAGCTGGATGTACTGTCAGGGATGGATACTGTTAAGATATGTGTGGCCTATGAACTGGATGGCAGGACTCTTGACTATCCACCGGAAGATACGGATGAGCTGGGCAGATGTGTGCCTGTATATGAAGACCTTCCCGGCTGGCAGAGTGAACTTACCGATGTTAACAGTTTTGCAGACCTTCCTGAAGAAGCATGCAGATATGTGACATATCTTGAAGAACTTATTGGTGTATCCATTGATTATATCTCTGTAGGTCCCGGAAGGGAACAGACTTTCAAAAATTAATTTTAGATATTGGTCGGTTATTCGTTTTTTGGCACATTACCTGCCGAAAAACGTATATACTAATCAATAAATTAAAGCCTACTTCCATGCATAAATAACTGGATTAAATATTCACATTTGCTGGTAAAAAGGCAGGGGTTATTTAAATTAAAACCCCTCCAAATATATTATTTCGATCCAAAGGAGAATAAAATGACTACAGCATACGATGTTCCTGCTGCTAATATTATTGCAAAACTTGCAGAGGAACTGAAAAAGAACGAGAATATCAAACCACCTGAATGGGTAAACCATGTAAAAACAGGTGTTCACAAGGAATTGCCTCCTGTAGATGCAGACTGGTGGTTCACCAGATGTGCCGCAGTCCTGAGGACTGTCTACATGGAAGGTCCCATAGGTGTTGAAAGATTAAGGTCCGTATATGGTGGTAAGAAGGACAGAGGTTCCAATCCATACCATAAAGCTAAAGGAAGCGGGTCAATAGCCAGGAAGATCGCACAACAGCTTGAAGATGCAGGTTTTGTCCGCAAGCTTAAGACCGGCAGGATAATTGCACCTGCAGGGCAGTCCCTTCTTGACAATGCTGCTTATGCTATTAAGGACGAGTTACTGGAAGATATCCCGGAATTGGCTAAGTATTAATTGTTAAGTACAGTAAATTGTAAGGATCCTGTTCCTCCGGAGCAGGGTAACCTATAACTTAATGTGCAATGGCAACTTAGTATTCACCAACATCAAACAGGAGATGAGGCAATGGCAGATGATCTTGAAGCTATTCGTCAAAGAAGGTTAGCTGAACTTCAAAAACAACAGGCTTCCCAGCAAATGGATGGTAATTTACAGGCAGCGTATCAGGAAGAACAGGCTAAAGCTGAGCGTGAAGCTCAGATACAGGCCGTCCTGCGTCAGATCATGACCCCTGAGGCACGTGAGCGTCTTACACGTTTAAAGATGTCACGCAAGGAAGTTGCAGAGCAACTGGAAACCCAGCTGGTCATGATGGCTCAGAATGGAAGACTGAACACTGTTATAGATGACGAAAAGTTAAAGGCTCTTCTTACGCAGATGCAGCCAAAGAAACGCAAGACCACCATCACCCGCCTCTGATATGAAAGCCCGGATAATGTTTAGTGGAGGAAAGGACAGTTCACTTGCAGCTATATTGCTTGAACCATTTTTCAATATTGAACTGGTGACCTGCAGCTTTTCCCTCCTCCCTGTGGACGATGTCGGCAAACAGGCAGCAATGGAGCTGGGTTTCTCTCACAGGTCCTTATATCTGGAAATGGATGTTTTGCACAAGGCTATGGATATGATACTGGATGATGGTTTTCCCAAAAATGCCATCAACTATATCCATAAAAGTGCAATAGAGGTCCTTGCCGCAGACGCGGACGTTGATCTGATAGCAGATGGTATCAGGCGCGATGATCGGGTTCCCCGGCTGGAGATGTCTGAGATCCGAAGCATTGAAGACCGGTTTGATGTACAATACATCTCTCCACTGTGTGGGTATGGAAGACATGCTGTGGATGTGCTTGTAAAGAGGTATCTTAAGATCGAAGAAGGTTTGAGTGATACTATCCTGAAGGCTGACTATGAGACTGAACTTCGGGAATTGATCCGGCAGCATCATGGAAATGATAAAGTATCTCAACTGTTTCCGGTGCATGTCCAGTCAAGGACTATCAAAAGGGTTCGGTGAGCATTCATATCTGGTCCAATGAATTTGATGCTATCAATTCCTTCAACTGTCTGTCGGTTGCTTACTAAGCTGGTTATGCTTCAAAAATAGCCGTCAGTCATCAATTAATGATTTATATGAGAATTAAGTTATAGACCAAAATCCTATATCATACATTTTATCTGATCACAGGTGAGACAATTGAGTCACAATACAAAAGGACAGAAAATAAGGTTGGCAAAGGCACACTCCCAAAACCAGCGTGTTCCAACCTGGGTTATCATTAAGACCCAAAGAAAGATCGTAAGCCATCCCAAGAGAAGGCATTGGAGAAGAAACAGTCTTGATGTGAAGTAAGGTGATGACAATGGCAGAAGATGCAGTTAAAGAGCAGGTATATACGATCCCCCTGCGTACCGCAAAGTTGGCCCCGCGCTGGAAAAGGTCAAGCAGGGCAATGACTATCATAAGGAAATATCTTGTGAAACATATGAAAGTTGAACCATCCCTGATCAAACTGGACAAGACGATCAACGAACTGATCTGGGCAAGGGGTTCACAGAAACCACCTTCATCCATTCGTATAAGGGCAGCCAAGTTCGAAGATGGTGAAGTGCAAGCCGAGCTTGCATAATTGAATATAATTAGGATAAATAATGATCAAAACCGTAAATATTTACGATAATCCGGTACTGGGATTGTTTGCCACCTGTACGGAAGATGTGGCCATTGTACCCATAGGTGCAAAGAAGAAGACTGTGGATGTACTCAGCCAGGCCCTTGAAGTGGAGGTCAAATCCACTTTGATCAATGGAAGCATCGTTGTTGGCTCTCTTTCAAGAGGCAATTCCAATGGATTTCTGGTGTCAAGGGATGCAAATCCCCGGGACCTCAAGGCTCTGGACATTCCGGTAGAAATATTACCTGATATCCTTACAGCAGTCGGTAATGTTGTCCTTGCAAACGATTCTGCAGCACTGGTGCATCCTGAAATGTCCGACAAGGCAGTTGAAGTTGTTTCAAGGGTTCTGGGTGTGGATGTTCGAAGAGGCACAATAGCAGGCCTTAAAACCGTTGGAATGTCTGCTGTTGCTACTAACAGAGCTTTGCTTGTACATCCCCAGGTGACCCGCAATGAACTTGATCTGCTGGAAGAGCTTTTTGATCTCCCTGTGGATGTCGGTACAACTAATTTTGGATCCCAGGCTGTAGGTTCAGGCCTCCTGGCAAATTCAAAAGGTTATGTTGCAGGTTCAAATACCACCGGATATGAACTGGGAAGGATCGAAGATGCATTATTCTTTGACTGAGTTTTGATCAACAATAAAAGGTGATTCTATATGCAGAATTTTGTCGTTAAAGGTACGTTCAAAGCAGGACATAGTTGGGAACGCTTCACTAAGACTGTGGAGAGTCAGAATGAAAAGAATGCACTTGAAAAAGTATATTCTACATTTGGCAGCAAACATGGGATAAAGAGATCTTACATCAAGATTGACAGTATTGCAGAGGCGTGATGCCTATGTCTGAATTGGGTGAGCAGGATATTAAGAACCTTGCGATACAGCATCGTGAGTTAAGTCAAAGGGCGGAAGCTATGCAGCAGCAGCTTAATATGGTGCATATGTCCCTTGATGATTGTATGCGCGCTATCTCCACTCTTGGTGAACTTGGTTCCCTTGATGGTGAAAAAAGCACAATGATCCCGATAGGTTCAGGTTCATTTGTTCATGCTGATCTCAAAAAGCTGGATCAGATCGTCGTTAACGTTGGTGCCGGTATAAGTGTGGAAAAGTCCATCGATGATGCCACGCAGATCCTGAACACCAGGAAAGATGAGCTATCTAAGGTGATCGAAGGTTTGAATGATTCATTGATGAAGGTCAGGCAGCACATCCAATCAATTGAATCGCTTGCATCTGCTCAGAATAAATAATGATTTTTCCGTAATCTTTTTTTTCTCTATTTTTTTTATCATTTTAAAGGTTGGTTTCTGTGTTCAACAAATTGAAAGAAAAACTTGGTGGTTTTAAAAAAGCTATTGGAAAGACCATTGATGAAAAAGCTGTAGCACTGGAGGAACCTGTCGAGGTTCAGGACGAAGTCCGGGAACATCAGGACGTATCAGAGACGGATGTTTTGTCCACATCTGATCAGTCTGTTACTCAAGCTGAAGGACCGGATACTTGTGTTGAAGACGATAGGTCTGATGTAAAGAGCTCAACTGGTAAAGAGAAATCCCCGGCTAAGGGTTCAGCTCTTTCAGGGAGTAATACTGTAGTGGAAACTGCTACTCATTCTAAAGAAAAAGAAGGTGGGAAATCTTCTTTCCTGAAACCGAAGTTCGGATTTGCACAGAAGGCAAAGGCCATTGTACTGGACAGGGAGTTCATCCTTTCTGAAAAGGATATTGAGGATAGTCTATGGGATCTGGAGATGGCCCTGCTGGAAAGTGATATTGCTATGTCCGTGGCTGAAGCGATCGTCTCTTCCGTAAAAGATGAACTCGTGGGCAGCCGTAAGAAGATCGGCAGCAATACCGGTGATGTTGTTGAGAAGGCCCTTAAGAATTCTATCTATAAGGTAATGGCTGCGAATGTCTTTGATCTGGATGAATATATTGAGAGGGCAGAAAAACCTGTGCACATAGTTTTCATTGGTATCAATGGAACCGGTAAGACCACCAGTATCTCAAAGCTGGCCAAACGTTTCCGTGACAGGGGTAATTCTGTGGTTATCGCCGCAGCGGATACGTTCCGTGCAGGGGCCATTGATCAGATAGAGATCCATGCACAAAGACTTGGTATCAAATTGATCAAACACCAGGAAGGTGGCGATCCGGCTGCAGTTGTTTATGATGCGGTAAATCATGCCAAAGCCAATAATGTGGATGTCGTACTTTCTGATACTGCAGGCAGGATGCACACAAATGTGAATCTGATGGCCCAGCTTGAAAAGATCTGCAGAGTGACTTCTCCTGATCTGATCATATTCGTGGATGAGGCAGTGGCCGGAAATGATGCAGTTGAGAGGGCCCAGCAGTTCAATGATGCTGTCCCTATAGACGGTTCGATCCTCACCAAGACAGATGCTGATTCAAAAGGAGGGGCCGCCATATCCATAGCCTACATAACAGGCAAACCCATTCTCTTCCTGGGCATGGGCCAGGGCTATGATGATATCCGTAAGTTTGATCCTCAGTGGTTCGTGGATCAGATATTTGATTAAGTCGGATCGATATCTCCGTTGATCAGATAATTTTTTTAAAAAAGGCCCCGGATGATTCCGGGGTAATGATTTCTATTTTTTATCAGCCTGCCTGCCTGACTGCCTGCCTGACTGCCTGCCTGCCTGACTGACTGACTGACTGACTGACTGACTGACTGACTGACTGACTGACTGACTGACTGACTGACTGACTGACTGACTCTGAATTAAACGTTTCATCTGCAAACTTCTTTTATATCTAATGCAAGTTGGGTGAGTCTTGATAGTACGTCCTCTCCTGAACTTATAATATCAACAAAGACAGATCCCACTATCACTGCATCCGCCCCGGCTTCCAGTACTTCTGCGGCCTGAGTCGGGGTTGATATTCCAAACCCGACAGCTTTTGGCAGAGTTGTGTTTACGCGTGAGAGGGTCTCTTTTACCGTGTCCTTAACTTCCTTTCTGGCCCCTGTAACGCCCAGTCTTGAGATTATGTAAACAAAACCGGAGGAACTTTCAAGGAGCATATTCACTCTTTTTTCCGGAGTGACCGGAGATATCAGGAATATCAGGTCCACATCATTTGAGCGGCAGTAATTCAGCAGATCTGCGCTTTCTTCAGCTGGCAGGTCCGGTACGATAATACCGGATATGCCTGAACGTTTACAGTCTGTAACGAATCTTTCCAGTCCTCTTTTGTAGATGAGGTTGTAATAGGTCATGCAAACCAGGGGTACATCCACATCCAGCCTTTCAACAAGTTCAAAATACCGGTCAGGGTTCATACCTGCCTCAAGGGCCCGATGGGATGCACTTTGTATGGTGGGTCCGTCAGCTACCGGGTCTGAGAAAGGAAGGCCCAGTTCCACTACATCCGCTCCGCCTTTAACCAGGCTGTTTACAATATCAATGGTAGTGTCGGCATCAGGGTCTCCTGCACATACATAGGATATCAATGCCTTTTCATTCTTCTCTTTTAATTGCTGGAATTTAGTTTTCAGTTGCATCTGCATCACCCCTGTTAATCCTGATCACACTTTCAAGGTCCTTGTCGCCCCGGCCTGATAGATTAATTACCACCAGGTCTCCCAGATCACCGCTCTTTGCCATTTTCATTACATAGGCAATTGCGTGGGAGGATTCCAGGGCCGGAATGATCCCTTCCAGATAACAGAGTTCATGGAATGCGTCCAGAGCTTCCTGGTCGTTCACATGGCAGGGAATGATCCTGCCCGTGTCGGCAAGATGGGCTAGTTCCGGTCCCACTCCTGAATAATCCAGCCCGGCGGAAACAGAGGTGGATTCAAGTATCTGTCCGTATTCATCCTGGAGGATCTTCGTGCGTGCTCCCTGAAGGACCCCTTCTTCACCCACGCATAGGGATGCGGAATGGTGGGCCGTATTCTTTGAGGTCTTCATATCCATACCTCCTGCTTCAACTGCAAAAAGTTTAACATCCGTGGACTCGATGAATGTGTGGAATATTCCCATTGCATTGCTTCCACCGCCGGTACAGGCCACAATGGAATCAGGATATCTCCCTTCTTTTTCCATGATCTGTTCTTTAACTTCTTTACCAATAATACTCTGGAAGTCCCTTACTATCATAGGATAGGGATGGGGTCCCACTACCGATCCGATCAGATAGTGTGTGTCCTCAACATTTGTGACCCAGTCCCTGAGAGCTTCGTTTATGGCATCTTTAAGGGTCTGTGATCCGGATTCCACAGGATATACTTCCGTACCCATCAGCTCCATCCTGTAGACATTCATCTGCTGGCGTATGGTATCTTTCTTGCCCATGTACACGGCTGTCTTAAACCCCATATTGGCTCCGGCCATTGCAGTTGCAGTGCCATGCTGGCCGGCCCCTGTCTCAGCAACCAGTCGGGTCTTGCCCATATATTTTGCCAGCAGTGCCTGGCCGATCGTATTGTTCAGTTTATGGGCTCCACCGTGGACCAGGTCCTCTCTTTTCAGATATATCCTGATCCCGTATTTTTTACTAAGATTTCGTGCAAAGTACAGCGGCGTGCTCCGTCCGGCAAAATCCTTGAGGTAATATTCAAGTTCTTTTAGAAACTGCGGATCTTGCCTGTACTTTTTGTATCCCTCCTCCAGCTCCTCCAGGGCTGGCATCAATATCTCGGGTACGAATTGTCCTCCATATCTTCCATATCGTGTATGATCCATTTTATTTCCTCATGTTGTTATGAATGTGCTGTTTATGAATTGCTGAATCAATAACTATTTAAAGGTGTTTATATTAATGAGTGAATTCAGGATGTCCGGTCATTGATCGCTTCAACGATCTCTCTTGTTTTTTCATAGACATTTCCGCTTTTCATGATCGCTGTTCCAATAAGCAGAGCATCGGCTCCGGCCTGTATCATTCTTCTTGCATCATCCACTGTATATACTCCGCTTTCACTGATCACCAGATGGTCTGTTCCATATTGTCTGTCATATTCCTTTATGTAAGGAATGAGCTCTTCTGATGTGGCAAGGTCTATGCTCAGGTCCTTAAGGTTTCGATTATTAACTCCTATGATCGTTGCAGGAGTGTCAAGGGCCGCATTGAGTTCCTCTTTATTATGTACTTCGACCAGAGGTTCAAACCCATATGATCTGGCCTTCTCAATGAACAGGCCCAGATCATTTTTCAGCAATCCGGCTATAAGAAGGATCATGTCGGTGGAAATTTCCTTCATTTGTATCTCATCGATGATAAAATCCTTGCGCAGGATGGGTATGTCCAGTGATTCTCTTACAGCTTTGAGATTCTCTATGGAACCGTTGAAATGGTCCGGTTCGGTAAGGATTGAAAGAGCTGTGGCTCCTGCTCTTTTCATCTCTTTTGCTATGGATATTGCATCTTCAGGGAAAACATCCTGGTTCTTTGTGGTAGGGGATGCAGGTTTTATTTCTGCAATGACCGGAACCTTTCCTTTATTTTTTGTGTCCCGGAACAATTGCATCAGACCGTTGCCTGTTAAACCCGGAGGCTTTTGTTCTTTGAGCTCAGGTTCATTTTCTCTAAGCTTTTCAATTCGGTACCGGGTTGATCGTAGAATTTTTGTCACATGAGAGCCGTGGTATGTTTCTGTACATTGATGCATATATTTGTACATAGAACTTTGTATATAAAAACTTGTTGGGTCAGGGCAACCTTTCCAGAATCGATCGCATCTTTTTTGTTTTCTTATAGTAGGCCGAGCTCTCACGAAGGAAGTTGGCTGCTATCAGACCCTTTTCAGTGATCACATAGCCACCCCTTTTGACCTTTTTCACCAGCCCTTCAAGCTGAAAAACAGTTTTGATCTTGCTCCCGATACTTCCTCTGTCTGCCAGTTCATCAGTATATTCCCTGATCTGGGAAAATTCTGTGATATGGTTCTCATTAAGTTCCAGAACCCTTAGAATTAAGCGATATTGGATGTCGCCGGGCCCCTGATTAATCCCCAGGGACTGGTAGAAATCAGCTACCTCTTTTTCAAAAGCAATATCTATTTTTTCAGACATCCGGATCTTCCTTAAGTTCAATATCTTTCATATCTTCCTTAAATTCAGTATCTTTCATATCTTCCTTAAGTTCAATATCTTCCAGATATTCTTCGTAAATCTCTGGTTCTTCAAAACCGAGCTTTTCCTGAAGAGGCTGAGGGGGGTAAAGGGCAAGATATGCCAGTATGGCTCCGATCAATACGAATATCCTTGATACCAGTTGCAGTACATCAAGGGTTGTTGTCATATCCACCAGGATGAAATCGATAACAAATGAAATCGCCACAAGAGGCAGTGTGGTCCTGTATTGTATTTTCTTTGAGAACCTCTGGAGTAGTATCAGCAACAAGAGCCCGAGGATCATTCCGGTGGGGATGATGAACAGAGCAATGAGATATATATGTATTGCAATGGAACTGTTTATTGCAAACAAAGAGCTCCACTCCGAGACCGTGGGCCCTATGACCCCGTTTTTGAACAGGAACATCAGATATGTTACTCCAAAGGTGGCAAACAGGAGTGAAAAATAACCACCTATCCTCTTATCTCCTGTTATTGCATACAGGATGAAATAGACCATTGGTACCGTTAAAAACGCAAAAGGTACTGCAGAGATATTGTACATCAGTGTGTCTATGCCTGTATTGCCGGTATATGCCGCGATCATCCGGATTGTGGTTGGCAGATATATGGATCCAACAAGGGCCCACAGAGCTACAAAGTTCCAGAAGGAAGGCTTGTTATTCTCTTCTCTTTCATCCTTTGTTTTAATCAGTACCCAGGCAAAGGTAAAAGATATCAAAGTTATAGCAAAACAAATAGTGATGTTCAAAAGCAGTGCAGATTCCATTATTTTCCATCCTGTATGATGTGTTTTCCTGTTGATGTATGTTCTCGGATTTTATCTTGATGTCTGTGATCCTGATGTTTGTGATCCTGATGTCATGTAATTTTAATAATTGGTATTCTATTTAAATAAAGTTTCTATTAAATTTGTTTTTTAGCTTTTAAGTGTTAGCATTTTCGTACATTGTGTTTTTCTATGGTGGTTGCTTGCTTGTTTGTTGTTTGAGATTTCCAACCAATTAGTATAAATAGCATAACTGATAATAATCATCATTATCATATTATCATGTGGATGGTATTTATAGCTATTCACCTGGTGCTTTATCTGTCCGACTGGCCTGGTGCGTTGAATTATGCTCATCAAGTGCCCCGAATGGACATAAGGAGGATCGAATTTGAAAGCAAATAATAAAATGTTAATGAAAAAAGATACCAGTGCTCAGGCCGGTATTGGTACTCTTATTATCTTTATTGCTATGGTACTGGTTGCCGCAGTGGCAGCTGCCGTACTGATCCAGACATCCGGTGTGCTTCAGCAAAAGGCCCAGTCCACCGGTACCGAGGTATCCGAAGAGATATCCTCTAATCTGAAGGTCGAAAGTATCGAAGGAATAAGGGCCAAAGATGGTACCGGCAATCTGTCTGACACTATTGATCTGTTGAAGATGAAAGTATCCCTGAACATTGGCAGCGCTGAAGTTGATCTTAATCAGCTTGTTATCTCTATTGGTGATGGGACAAATTCCAACGATCTCAATTATGCAGGCAACACAATGCTCTATGGCACTGCAATGGATGGTTTCTCTGCTACCGACCCGGTCGATACCAATCTTGGTAAGTTACTGAACAACACCCACTCTCTTGCAGGTAAGAATGTCCGGAATTTCTTCATTGTACAAAAGATGAGGGATGAGGACGGGTCCTTTAGTTATGCTCAGCCTGTTATGAATGCAGGGGACCTTGTCACGATATACATCGCAACTGTCAGCTCAGATGCAACTTCCCTGGATTATCTGGGTAATTATAATGCTTCTGCAGCAACTCTGTCTTTGCAGGATTCCGGATTGACCCTGGATACCAGATCCACTGTAAACATCCAGCTGTTGCCTGAGAAAGGTACCGCAGCAGTTGTTGAGTTTAACACACCAACATCATACGGTGTAAAGGAAAGTTACAGTCTGTATCCATGAGCTTAAATTGAAATTAAACCCGGGATACTCAAAAGAATACACTAAAAGAACTACAAAATAAATGAATTCAGGATTAAACAACTTACAATAATTTAATATCTAAAAGGAGATGAAGAAATGAAAGCAAACAAAAAATCTTTAATGAGGGGCGATGAGAGCGCACAGGCCGGTATTGGTACACTCATCATCTTCATTGCAATGGTACTGGTTGCCGCAGTAGCAGCCGCTGTGCTGATCCAGACCTCCGGAGTACTCCAGGAGAAGGCCCAGTCCACAGGTAAACAGGCATCTGAAGAAGTATCTTCCAACCTTATGATCAAGAGCATCGAAGCTGTCAGATCCGACGATGGCTCAAGCGAATCCGATACCCTTGACCTGCTCAAACTAAAAGTTGCTCTTAACATCGGAAGTTCTGACGTCGACCTCAACCAGGTAGTTATCACAATTACCGATGGTGACACCACCAATGATCTTGTGTATGCCAACAATGACAAGACACATGGTGATAAAATGTCTGGTTTTGATTCATCTAACGCATCTGCTAATTTAGAAAAATTACTTACAGCGACAGGAGGTCCGGGCGACTATGGGAAATACTTCTTTACAGTTGAAAAAGTACGTGATGAAGATGGTTCATTCTCACAGTCATCACCTGTGATGAATGCAGGAGACCTTGTTACTGTCTATGTTTCAACTGTATCAAGTGGTGCAGCAGGAACATATGATAATGTAGATGATCTGTCCAATATAACTCTTCTGGATACAGGTCTTTCAATCACTTCAAGAACTGACGTAATTCTGACCCTGACACCGGAGATGGGTGGAGCAACCACAGCATCCTTCACCGCACCTGCAACCTTCAACCAGAAGACAATACCACTGTGGCCATAAGGTGAATCTTCACCTTATGCTTTTTTCTTTTATTTAATTTTATTAAGGAACGTTTTAGTTTTATATCTGATCAATAATTCTATTCTTATCATCTTATAAGGAGAATGGGCCGGTATGTTTAATTCGCAGGGCGGACAATATCTGATCATATTGGGCATTTCGATCTTTCTGATCGTTTCAGGCAGTGGGTGTCTGGGGGATGATCCGGAGGTGGCCATCAATGAAACAGTATCCTCATTCCTTACGGCCCTTAATGATGGCGATTATACTATGGCATTTTCCTATTATGAGGGAAGCGATTTTATCGTACCCGCAACTCTGGAAGTTAAATTTAAAAATTACGGGATCCAGGCCGGGTCCATAAAGGATGTGGACATTGGTAATCCTGCTATTGAAGAGACGGTTGCGGTTGTTACTGTTAATTGTCAGGTGGCCGAACTTGACCGTAATGGGAATGAAGTAAGTACAACTTCAAAACCTCTGTATTTCAGATTGCAGGATGCAGATGGGGCCTGGATCATCACTAAAGTTAATTTTGATCAGCCGGTGGTCTTAAGTACTGAGGATCTGGTGGAGATCGAGGTGGAACAGGGGCCCCTTGATCCGCTTGTAGATAATGCACCATTGATATTTGGTCTTGCTATTGTGATTTTGGGTGCCGGTCTTTATTTTAAGAAAAAGGAAAGGTCAGCTCCCAAACAGAAAGCACCTGAAGTTAATGTTTCCATGGCATCTCCGGTTGCTAAGGAATCGCTTTATCAGTTTGTGCGTATAGTTCCTTCCCCTCCCTATCAGGTGAAGAAAAAAGCCACTGTGTCTGTGTGGGTTAAGAACTTTTCACAGGTACCATATAATGACTTTACGGTGGTTGCAACGTTTCCCTCCTCTTTAAAGATTAAGAAAACGACCCTTTCCTTTGGTACTATAGGACCAGGGGAAACTGTAAAAAAAGTATGGAAGATAACTCCGACTGAAGCCGGATGGTTTTCCATAGACAGACCACAGGTGATGTTTGAATATGGAGGTGCTCGCTATGCAGGAGAACTTGACGGGGTCTGGGTCCAGGTACAATGATACGATTGAATAAAATAGTTTGTAGGTTATATGGTATATGATAAGGGGATCAATATGAAGAAAGTAACATTGATACATGCATCCTGGTGTCATGTATGTCCGGCTGCCAGAAAACTCTGGAATGAACTGCTTGAGGAACATGATTTTGAATATGAAGAGGTTGATGTGGATTCCCCCCTGGGAAAAGAATTGACCGAACAATACTCTATAATGGGAGTGCCAACCACTCTTGTGGATGGAGAGGTAGCCTTTATCGGCGTTCCTTCCAGAGAAGGTGCCATAAAGAGGATCTCTTAATTTAGAGGTTCTTATGGTATACGATCTGATCATTGTCGGAGGAGGGCCTGCAGGAATGTCGGCAGGTCTGTATGCGGTACGCTATGGCCTTTCGACGTTGGTGCTTGAAAAGAATGCGATTAGCGGTCAGATATCTTTAACCGGCATGGTTGAGAACTATCCCGGTATCCCGGATATAGGCGGTATGGAGCTTATGGACAGGTTCATTTCCCATGCAAAGGATACAGGGGTGGACATTAAAACGGCTCAGATCCTTTCTGTCGGGGCCTTTGAGGATAGATTTGTTCTGGGTTCTGACAATGGGACATTCGAATGTCTCAGCCTCATAATAGCTACAGGTGCAAATCCCCGGGTACTGGGAGTCCCGGGTGAGGAAGAATTTACCGGCAGGGGTGTTTCCTATTGTGCAACCTGTGACGGCCCCTTTTTTTCAGGAAAGGATGTCGTAGTCATAGGCGGAGGCGATTCCGCACTGACCGATGCTCTTATTCTCTCAGATATTGCTGCAAATGTCCGTATTGTTCACCGCAGGGATGAATTAAGAGGCTCGCAGGTCCTGCAGGAACGTGTATTTGAAAAAAAGAACATTGATGTTATATTTAATACTGTTGTAGAGGAAATTGTTGGCAATAAAGTCGTTGAAAAAGTTATATTGCGTGATGTAGTATCTGCAGACATGCAGGAACTGGTTACAAACGGAGTCTTTATCTATGTAGGCGTAAAACCAGGTACTGATATCTTTAATGTTGAAAAGGATAATTACGGCTTTATAAGAACAGGCCCTGATATGATGACTTCGACAAAAGGCATCTTTGCGGCAGGGGATTGCCGGACAACTCCGTTAAGGCAGGTAGTGACTGCTGTTGGCGATGGTGCAATTGCTGCGCACTCGGCCTATGAATTTGTAAAGAGAATTATGTGAACTACCCACGACTGAAGTCGTGGGCTTCCTTCCTTAAAGGAATGTGATGTTCTTCACGTTAAGTATCACTATAAATCGTAAGGTTAATATCTTTTCATCTGAAGTACTATTCAAACTGGTAGTATCATATTTCATAATTGAGGTTGATAATAAATGATATGTTTAAAGATATGTGAAGATTCTGTTGCAGGGGATCTAAAACCAATTGCAGAGGCTGTGCATGATCTTCTGGGTATTCCTACGACCATCAGAAGTCTGAATTGTAAAGGTGTCCGTATGGAGAAAGGAGAGATTGTGGATGATGATTACACAGGTCCTGTTCTTGAGGAGGTCCTTATCCACAATAAGGTGATACGCAAAGTGCCAACAGAAGGTGTCTATAAGGGAAAAGCTGTTGTTGTATCCCCTATCAGGACCAGTAATGGCGATGTTGTAGGTGCTATTGGGGTCGTGGACCTTGTAGCAGCTCTTGATATTCTCTCCGTATTCAGGGAATATCCGGATATAATTGATGAAGTGGAAGAGGCTAAAAAGCGGTCCATGTGACCGTTTTTCTGTTTCGTATAACTTTAAGTCTTATCAGGATATCCCTTCCAATGATAGATGATGTGCTCAGGATCTTTAAGAGTCTTGATAATAAAGATTTCAGGATACTGATGGGTATTGAGACCGGAATGAAATACCATGAGTGGGTTCCTGTAGAGGAATTACTAAAGTATACCCGTTTGACCTATGAGAAACTGACCTACCAGCTCAGGTCTCTGATAAGTTCTAATATGGTGATAGGAACGAATACACCTTACGAAGGCTATCAGATATATTTTGATGGTTATGATGCGCTGGCACTCAATACTTTTGTGAAAAGAGGTACCATCAGCGCTCTGGGGGATGAGGTTGGTGTGGGAAAGGAATCCGTTGTCCATGAAGCCATTCAGGAACCTGAACTCTCAATAGCGAAACCTGTGGCTGTGATCGTTAAGTTCCACAGGGAAGGCCGGACGAGTTTTAAGAGTGTAAAGAGGGTTCGTGATCATCTGGTGGATAAAGAACATTTTTCCTGGATATATGCTGCCCGGCTTGCTGCCAGAAAGGAGTTCAACATTCTAAAAGAACTTTACCCATTTGTTTCAACTCCCAGACCCATTGACAATAACAGGCATGCTATTGTAATGTCCCTTGCAAAAGGTGACGTGCTCGCAAGGACCCGTTTGATAGAGCCTGAATGGTTCCTTGATGAGATCATCCGTCAGATATCCCTTACCTATTCCAGGGGCATCATTCATTCAGATCTTAGTGAATACAATATATTTGTTAACGAAGAAGGAGTGGAGATAATAGACTGGCCCCAGTATGTGACCCTGGACCATCCCAATGCGGAGAGCTTCCTTGAAAGGGATGTCAGGAATGTGCTAATCCACTTTAAAAGGAAATATTCTCTGAAAAGGGAACTGATGGATATTGTGGCCCGGGTTAAAGCATATTCGGATAATTGATGCTCTTCCTTTATGGTTGGTGGGGATGTCTGTCCAGCGCAAACCACTCCCGCGACTAAAGTCGCGGGTTTTTACGATTTTAGGGGTGTAGGGGCAGAGAAAACCCGCGCCTTCATTCGCGGGTAGTTCACTATCCCTGCGCTTCGATACATTCGAAGATATGTATGCTGTCCTTATCTTCTGTTTTGGCAATATTGTTTGATATCGGGAGGGTTGTGTGGGGATATTTGCAATCAATAGTTAATTGATCAGCGGGTGTTTTATTATATTTCAGGCTCATATATTAATTCGGTACCATGAAAAAAGGGATAATTTATGGCATAGATATTGCCAGGGGTTCACCAAAGTCAAGAGAAGCACCAAGGTATGCTCTTGCTGTACTTAAGGATGGCAAGGTCTCACATTATTCCATGATTGGTCTTGGCCGTATCCTCCGGATGGTCCATGCGGACAGGCCCGGTTATCTGGCAGTGGATAATATCTATGAACTTGCTTCGGATAAAAAAGGTCTGATCCGACTTCTGAGCAGGTTGCCCGGTGATGTCAAAGTCGTGCAGGTCACCGGTGGTGTACATCAGACCTCTTTGATAAAGCTTGCCCGGGAGCAGGGTATATCATTTGATCCTTCAGATCCGAATGCAGAAGCTGAAGTATGCGCTTTACTTGCAGATGCCAATGTGGGATGCATCGTTTCCCTCTTTGAGGACATGACCCGTATTAAGGTAAGCAGGGCCCGCTCCCCTGGAAGAGGTGGCTGGAGTCAGAACCGCTACCGCAGAAAAGTTCACGGTGCTGTCCGTGAAAAGAGCCGTGAGATCGAATCCATATTGAAAAAACTTTCCCGCGAAAATGACATTAAATATGAGTCCCGGATCACAGAGGGGTTTGGAGGATATGTGAGGGCAGAATTTACCGTTTACACATCCAGGACCCTGATCCCGGTGAATAACTCTTCTTTTGCAGATGTACAGATCAAGGTCAGCAGTATACCCAGGGATAAGATCAAATACATTCCTATAAAAGGGTCCGGTCGCAGTCCGGTCATTGTGGGTGTCGATCCGGGTACCACAGTGGGGATAGCCATCCTTTCACTGGATGGTTCATTGCTTTTATCCCGCAGCATCAGGGGTATTTCCCATGATGAGGTGGTAAAAATGATATCAGACTGCGGAAAACCTGCAATAATCGCCACAGATGTCACTCCGACTCCTGCTGCGGTAGAAAAGATACGGCGCAGTTTCAATGCAGTCATCAGCACTCCCGCTTCCCAGTTATCTTCTGCAGAAAAGATAGCAATGGCCCGGCCCTTTGGTTATTCCAATGATCATGAAAGGGATTCTATGGCCGCTGCTGTTTATGCTTTAAAAGGATACAAGAATATATTTTCAAGGATCGATAAAAAAGTACCCCCGGGCCTGGATCCCAATCGGATTAAGGTGCGTGTTATCCAGGGGGATACTATTGCTGAGGCAATTGAAAATGAAGCCGGGAAACAAGATAATGCTTCCGAAGCAATGCCTGCAGTTCTGGACCCTGGTGTGGATAAGGGCCCCGGGGATGAGGTGGTTGATAAAGAAAAAAGACTCAGGGATAAGATTCGGCATCAGAGGACTACGATCGTGAATTTACAGTCCTATATAGAAGAATTAAAGCAGGAAAATGTTGCCAGGGAGAACAGGATAGAAAAACT
Organism: Methanosarcinaceae archaeon; assembly: GCA_963676195.2. Taxonomy (GTDB): domain Archaea; phylum Halobacteriota; class Methanosarcinia; order Methanosarcinales; family Methanosarcinaceae; genus CAXXJW01. The sequence goes on from CAXXJW010000001.1 coordinate 526,659, forward strand.
TGAATCCCGGCTTGACCGGATCAAAGCTTCCACTTACAAAGAAATTCAAAAAACTGAGGAGATCAGTAAAAAAGATCGCAAGATATCTCTGCTAAAAAAAGATGTTAAGACACTAAAAAAAGCTCTTAAAAGAGCAAACTTGCATATTAGTAAACTAAAACAAATAAGGAAAATGGAGCTTAAGGGTGAAGGTATTCCAGTAAAGGTTCTGCGCTCTTTTACTAAAGAAGCCATCTCAGATCTGGCTAACACGCTTGGAATTAAAAAAGGCGATCTGATCTATATTTCGGATCCAAGTGGAGGCAGCAGTGTAACTGCCAGGATGCTTGCGGATATGGAGGTCAATGCCGTGGTGGTAAACGGATACATGGCCCATGCTGCAGAGGATACGTTCTTTAAGTCCAATGTGCCTGTCCTGAAGAATTTACCCCTGCAGCAGGTGGATGATCTTGCAATGATAACCCCAAATATCCTTGATGATGCACTGGAAAAATGGCGTCATATGGCTCTTCAGAGGCGTGATCGAGAAGAGGAACAGAAACTCGAGATGATGGTGGATGAGTACAGGAGTCAGCGCAGGCGCGGTATAGAATGACTCCTGTTTGTAATCAGGCACATCTATTTGTATAATATCATCTTAATTGAGCAGGATGAAGTTATCGGCATTGATCCTTGCAGGCGGGCAAGGCAAACGTATCGGGAACAAAGAAAAGGCCCTGCTGAAAATAAAGGGGAAAACCACTCTGGAGCATTTGCTGGGGTCCCTTGAAAATGTTGCCGATGAAATAGTGGTTTCGGTCAGGGACGATGATCAAAAAAAGTCCTTAAGACCCGTTTTTCCAGACCTTCGAATGGTTTCTGATATCTTAAAGGATGTAGGGCCCCTGGCCGGGATACTTGAAGGATTTAAGGCAGCCAGAGGAGAATATACTTTTGTGATCGGATGCGATATGCCTTTTCCAAATCCTGAGGTCATTGTTCACCTTTTAGGGTGTGCTATGGGGCATGATGCGGCCCTTCCTGTCCATGAAGATGGCTCCATGGAACCATTGTTTGCAGTCTATCACACCGATAAGCTGGAACCTTTAATTCTGGAAAGCCTTGAGGAAGGTAAACGTTTCATTCTTGCCCCGGCATTTAAGCTGGATGATGTTGTGAAAGTGAGTATTTCCGATATAAAAAAGATCGACCCTTTCCTCAGGTCTTTTGTAAATATTAATACTCTTGAAGACCTCAGGGCTGTCGATTAGTTCTTATAAAAATTGCTATATCAATATTTCGTGGCCGGTATTTTGTGGTTGGTATTTTGTGGTTGGTATTTTGTGGTTGGTATTTAATGGCCGTTATTCACTTTTTGATCTGGAACAGGAATTCTGCTTATTTGACTGAATTTGATCTGGTCTGACACACTGCGTTACTATTTCAGTATTATTATATATGTTATGTTGTATACTTCGCGTAAGCTATTTATACCTTCACATCATAACTATAATTATAATTATGATGATGGTTTGCCATACCTGTCATCTCTATCAGATCAAAAAGTCCCCTCAACCAATCTTCCCAACACCTCCTTTACCAACCAATCTACCTCCTCCCGGGCCTTTTTGATCTGTCTTTTTTCAGATACTGAACTTTTCTCCATTTTCAGGTGCATGAGCGGTTACACCGATTTCTTCACTGATCCACTGTGCAAAGTCGGCCGAGTTCTCTCCATGCATTACAAATACTGTTTCAGTACCCCGGTCACAGAACGACCTGACCAGGTCTTTTAATTCAGAGTCCCCGCAATGTGCGGAAAAATCGTATTTTTCAATCTTATTCCTCAGTTGCTGGATCACCCCGTCATTCTCAATGATCCCGTTGTCCTGGGCCATTCTTCCATTTGTTCCCTCAACCTGATATCCTGTGAGCATTATCTTTGATTTCGGATCATTGTGAAGCTTATTCAGGTAATACAGGATAGGGCCACCGTTAAGCATTCCTGCAGTTGTGACGATCACAGAGGAATCCAGGGGTACGTTCTTACGTTTGCGGCCTCTGACAATAGTTGCTCTGTCAAAGGCACTCTTTAATCCGGAGGGGTCTTTCAGGTATTCCGGATGGTCCATGAACAGCCTGTAAACTCTGCTTCCCATTCCATCAACATATGCATCAATGCCGTGGGCATTAAGAAGCATCAGGATCTCCTGGGTCCTGCCGATGGCAAAGGCAGGTATTATCACATTACCGCCAGTGTCCAGGGTTTCCTGTAATGAATCGATGAAGGCATTTTCGGTCTCTTTTCTTGGAGGATGGTCTTCATTGAAATATGTGCTTTCAATGATCAGGGCATCAGCATCCGGAAGTTCTTTTGCTCCGGGTACCAGGCGGGTGTCAATGGTACTGATATCTCCAGTGTAAAGCAGGCTCTTTCCATCCTTTTCCAGGTGGATGCAGGCTGCTCCGGGTATATGCCCCGCTCTGTAGAAACAGGTATTATATCCACTTGTTTTAAATGGTACTTCCACATCCACGGCAGTGGTCATGCGGCTGGCCTGCTGGACATCCCATTCATTAAAGGGCGGTGTCATCCCGTTCTTTTCAGCAATGGATAGAGTGTCTGTGGCAAGCATGTTCGCCAGGTCCTTTGTAGGAGGTGTCATGAATATCTCCGGTTCAAGGTCCACAAGGTTTGCAACCGCTCCGCAATGGTCCAGGTGACCGTGGGATATAAGCACTGATCTGGGGCGCAGCCCGTTAAGTGGATATTCAGGTATCTCTCCGGCCTTTATTCCATAATCAATGAGCACTTCTTCATTGACAAGGAGGGCTGATCTCCCAACTTCTCTGCAACCGCCTTTAAAACTAAGTTCCATTATTTTCCTCTCCTGTGATCATTCGATGATTATTCTGTGATCAATTCCTGCCATTTGATTATTTTACCCTGTGATAGGTTCGTATCTCTGGAAAGTTCCAGAGGATTTGCCTTTTCAAGGTCCTCAACCGTTTTGATACCTGATGATATCAGTTTTTCAGCAGTCACCTTTCCTATTCCGGGTATGTCTTCCAGTGTTTTGGGTCGGGGGAGCTTTGGCTCTTTGGCCTTCTCTTCCTCCTGTGTCTTTTTCCATTCAAGGAAATTACAATGCGGGCAACCCAGCTCCCAGGGTCTCTTTTTTTGATTTACGATCTTGATATGAAATAGTCCGTGTTCATCACAGATCTTATCGGTAACAATGACCTGTCCACTTTTTGGCAGGGGAAGTGAGAACGTACAATCCGGATATCCGTTACATCCTATAAAACGTCCTCCTCTTTTTGAGCGTCTGACCATGAGCTTTTCCCCACACTCCGGACATGTTCCAATGACCTTATCCTCTCTCAGACCGGCACGCAGGGATTCGGAAAGTTTTTCGGAATTATCTTCAAGCTCTGAGAAGATATCCTCCAGCATTTTCCTGGACTCATCAAGGACATTCTCTTCTGCGATCTGTCCTTCTGCGATCTGATCCATATCTTCTTCCAGTTTGCTGGTCATATCATGTTTGGTAATGGTGGGTGCATATTCTTCCAGGGCTTCCACAACTGCAAAAGCGGTCTTTGTGGGTTGCAGGGGGTTTCCATGGACATAGGCCCTTGAATAGAGCTTACTTATAATGTCATGTCGGGTGGCCTTTGTTCCCAGTCCCTGCTCTTCCATTATCCTGATGAGTCTGCCCTGGCCATATCTCCCGGGGGGCTGGGTCTCTTTATCCAGCATTTCACTATCCATTATAGAGAGTATATCCCCTTCTGTCAGATCCGGAAGGAGGCGGTCCTCAGGAGCATTATAGGGGTAATACCAGCGCCATCCCTGATGGACAAGTCGGGCCCCGCTGGCACGGAACTCTTCACCGTTGACATTAAATCTAACTCTTAATGTTTCCCAGCGGGCCTCTTCAGCAAAGGTTGCGAAGAACCTTCGCACCACCAGTTCATAGAGTTTCCATTCCTGTTCGTTCAGGTCGGATTTCTTTGCAAGGGAGGCAGGGTAGATAGGCGGATGGTCTGTTGTTTCCTTTTTACCTCTTGTAGGGGTTAATTGATCCTTTTCAAGCAGTTTTTCCGCATAGGCCTTAAATGTGCCTTTTGTAAAGACCTCTATCTGGGCCCTGAGGTCAAGGGTGGCCGGATATACGGTATTGTCGGTCCTGGGATAGGAAATATAACCGTTGGTATACAGGGATTCTGCAATTCTCATTGAATTTGCAGCGGAAAATCCAATGGAACTGGCCGCAGAGATAAAATCGGTCGTGTTAAATGGTGTGGGTGGCTTATCGGTCTTATCCTTACGAACAACTGATGTGACCTGCGCCCGGTCACCAATTATCTTCATTACTTCTTCGGCTTCAGCTTTTTCCCAGAACTTTGCTGTTTTATGCTGTGCTTTGAAGCAATTACCATCTTCATCTTTAAGGTCTGTATATATTTCCCAATAAGGTTTGGAAATAAAAGCCTGACGTTCTTTTTCCTTATCAACTATCAAAGCCAGGGTGGGGGATTGCACTCTTCCCACAGAAAGGAAAAGCTTACCCAGCCTTCCTGCAGAAAGGGAGAGGTATCTGGTAAGGGAAGCACCCCAGACAAGGTCGATCACCTGTCTTGAATGTCCTGCATCTGCAAGGTTAAAATCAACCTTTGCAGGTAAGGCAAAAGCTTCCTCAATGGAAGCTTTGGTGATAGAACTGTACAGAACCCTCTGGAACTTAATATCAGGATTAATATCCTGTATTATCTTGAGTGCTTCAACTCCTATTAATTCTCCTTCCCGGTCGTAGTCAGTGGCAATGGTTACCTTCCCTGCCTGTTTGCCCAGTTTTTTCAGGGCTGATACGATCTTTACGTTTGAAGGAGCCGTGATAATATCCGCATTTATCAGTTCCTTTGCATCCACCTTTTGCCAGTTATTGTAGGCTTTTGCAAAATCAAGCTGGACAATATGACCGCTGAGGCCCATGATGACGGTCCTTTGATCTTCCTGTTCGTATTCAAAGGTATCCATGCCGCTGACGCGCACCTTTTTGGGTTTCTTTGGTGCCAGGATCGAAGCTATCCTTTTTGCTGCGATATGTTTTTCTGCTATGATAAGATGCATTGTTACTCCATTTGTTAATGACCTGGTTGTAGATATTCTATTATCGATATACTTTTAACCGATGATTGATTGAAATCAGCAATTTATACTATTTAGCTATAATTGTATCATTATCTGATCCTTGTATTTTTTGTTGACTGTAAAATCAAAAATCTTTATGCAATAAAAAGTTTTGGATATCGAATTTTTAATGGGTCACTTTTACATAGATTAATATTATATATTTATCTATGGATTGCAATTTATTCCTTATACTATGTATGGGGAGGCAGGATTAATGTCACCATCTCTTATTGATATCTTTTGCAGGTCAGATAAACGAAAAAAGGCCATGGTACTTTTATATGAAAAGGGTACAGCTGATATCCACGAACTAATGGATTTTCTGGATTCCAGCAGGACAGCTGTGCTTCCTCAGCTGAAGATCCTGAAAGATGCAGACCTTATACTGCAGCAGGATCATATGTATTCTCTGTCTGATATGGGTTTGCTGGTAGCTGAAAACATTGCTCCTGTCATTAGAACGATTACGGTAATTGAAGATAAATTTGACTACTGGGCCACCCATGAGACCCGGTCCCTTCCACCTGTCATGCTTCAGCGTATGGGAGATTTGAATAAGTGTGAATTGTTTGAACCGGAAATGGATTTTCTTTTTGAGATCAATGTTGACCTTGAACATATTTCATCCTCTGATCATCTTCAGATCCTTTCAACCTTTTTCCATCCGGGTTATCAGGAATTCTATTCCAGGGCCTACAATTGCGGGGCTGAAGTTTCTATGATAGTACTTCCAAAAGTATTTGAAAAAATAAGGGAGTTAAGGGTGGAGGAATTAGAGAACTATATGGAACTGGATAATACTTCTTTGTTCACTCTTGATATGGACACAAAAATAGCCAATTTAATAGTTTCAGATTCCTTCATGAGCCTTTCTTTGCTTGATAAGAATGGCAGGTTTGACCACTGCAGCATTGAAGGAAAGGACCCTGAATGTGTACAATGGGGCCGTGATCTGTTTGAATACTATAAGGACCATTCGCATAAGGTGGTCGATATTTGATGGATGCGGTTCAATAAGGTCTCCAGTTGCTGCTGTCATTATATTTTTTTTTAAAGGTCAGTGTGTCCCTTCAGTTTATTTAAAATCCATTTGCCCGGGTTTGGTTTTTTATCAGATATATTCACTTTGTATCTCAATTATCTGTTTGCTGTCCTTAGCTTTACTGTAATCTTCAAGAGGTTCTTTATTCAATTCCAGGAAAACATGACCCCAGTTGAACTTGGAGAGTACTTCTTCGGCTTGCTGTTTATTTCCGAGTATGTATAGAGCAGCTGCAAAGGCTTCTACCGAGGTTAGCTTAAATGGTCTGCCAAAATTCACAGGATTTGCCGCCACAAGATAGGGCAGGGCCCGGTGTTTAAGTTTTAATTTCAGCAGTTTTGGAAACACCTCTTCCACGGTTTCCCAGGAACAATCAAGCACCGTGATGTCTCTTTCTTTTGCATCTGCAGGAGAGATCGCTTTGTCAGCCATAGGGTCAAGCAGGATGGACCCCCGGGGAATGGATTCCACTTTTTCGAACAGACGTGCCAGATGGAACCTGCCCATCTTTTTCCCGGTACATTTTTTAGGATCACACTGACGGGCATGAAAAATATGGAGTCTGTAATTATTTTCCCTTTTCTGGTACATGAATGCATAGATTGCTGTTATCGCGATTATAGTTTTTGGAATAATGCATCTGAAACGAATTGGATTTCAGAAAGGAAAAAATCCCTGACATAAAAAAAGTACATTGATCTTTGTGGGGGATAGTCAGGTCCCCATTCCAGAAGGACCTGACTAAGGCGGCTTTGTTGGTATCTACAAAAGATCTCTGCCAGACAGTTACGTTTTTAAGGCTACTGATCCTTTGACATGTATATTAATGTTGTTTTGGTATATATATGTTAACATTGATAACTGCTTTGTAATATTATTATCCGGTATATCATTCTGGAAACATTCTGAAAACATTCTGGAAACAATCTTTATGGAGGATTTTTGTTGGATGAGCAAAACATTGTGATGAATATATCCCCGGATTTTGAAGGTATCCTCAGGGCCCGTCCGAACAGGTTCCTTGGAGTGGTTGACATCCCTCCTGATCTGGTAGGTGAAAAAGTCCATATCCATGATCCCGGCAGGCTGGAAGAACTCCTGTATCCTGGCAATCAGGTATTGCTGAAAAAAGCTTCAGGTACTAAGAGGAAGACCGGCTGGGATCTGATCGCAGGGTGGGCCGGTTCGGACTGGATATTGATCAATTCAGCATATCATCGAAGTATTGCCCGCTGGTATCTTACAAACGGATCGGATCCGTTATTTGAGGATGTGACCTCCATCCTTCCGGAAAAGACCTTCGGGGAGAGCCGGCTTGATTTCCTTGTGGAAAAAGGTGATTCAAGGATATGGGTTGAGGTAAAGGGCTGTACCCTGACCCGTGATGGCATGGCCCTGTTCCCTGATGCGCCGACCAAACGGGGACAAAAGCATGTCAAAGAGCTGATCAATGTCATAAAAGGTGGGGACAAAGCTGCAATGCTTGTTCTTGTACTGGGCCCTCCTGCCAAATGTTTTGCCTCCAATGTTGCCATTGATCCGGAGTTCGCCGATCTCTTGAACAAAGCCTTAAGGGCTGGTGTTCAGGTAATTCCCGTATCCTTCCGATTCGATGGTACACGTTTGTACTATATGGGAAAACTTCCTCTTTGTATGGGTAATGGACATAAAGATGCAGGACATAAAGATGCAGGAAATAAAGGCAGGACATAAAGATGCAGGAAATAAAGACAGGACATAAAGGTATTGGACTGAGTCCGGACACACCGGGAGGAGATGGATTAAATGGATGATATAGAGGCAAGGGTCAGGCAATGCAGAAAGCCTTCGGATAAACAGATCGGACAGGAAATGAACGCCCACCATTTTGAGCTGTGGAACTGGGGGCTGGAACATATTGATATTGCTATTGATCCAATATCTGTAATTATTGATTTGGGTTGTGGTGGAGGCCGGGCCATGAACATTATGGCTCAAAAAAAAGGGGATGGGAAGATCGTGGGAGTTGATTATTCAACTACAATGCTTGAACTTTCCCGGCAGATAGATCAGCATCTTATTGATAAAGGTCAAATATTCCTTTGTGGGGCCACCGTGTCCTGTCTCCCCTTTAAGGAGGATTCATTTGATCTGGCCACAGCTTTTGAAACCTGCTACTTCTGGCCTGATCTTGCATCAGATGTAAAGGAGATCGGACGCATTTTAAGGCCCGGGGGGAAATTTTTGATTGTTAATGAGATGTATGATCATGCACAGTTCTATGAATACAACTCCAAATTTTCTGCAATTGACGGAATGAATATATATTCTTCTGAATTTTTAAAAAATACTCTGGAGGCGGCAGGTTTTTCAGAGGTTGAGGTATTTGAACTGGTGGATAAGAACTGGATCACAGTTGTGGCAACGGTTTGAGTGGTTCTGAAGAATCACTCTGTGGTCTGCGGACTCACTTTTCTTTCGATCCTGGTGAACAATACGTCGATCAGTATTGCGATCATAATAGCCGGAACAGCCCCTGCCAGAAGTTTTTCATTGTTGAAACTGATAAGCCCTTCAAAGACCAGTTCCCCCAGTCCGCCACTTCCAATATAAGCGGTCAGGACTGCGACGCTGTTGGCCAGTATTGCAGCGAACTTTATGCCGGCAAAGATGGCAGGATATGCATTCGGAAGCCTTATGTGGCGATGGACCTGCCAGGGTGTAAGACCTATGGCATTTGCGTAATCGATCAAAGCCGGGTCAACGCTTGAAAGTCCTATATAGGTGTTCTTTATTATCGGAAGCAATGCTCTAAGCAGGATGGCTATCAGTGCGGGGTAGAAGCCTATGCCGATCAACGGTACCACAATGGCCACCACAGCAAGGCTTGGTATGGCCTGGACAAGATTTGCCGCCTTATTGATCGTTGTGGCAATATGTTTGCTGTACAGGGAGGCAAAGGCCAGGGGCACAGATATCAGTATGCTGGCAAGCAGGGTGCTGCCCACAAGGATCAGATGCTGTCCCGAGGCGTCCAGTATCGTTATAATGTTTACCAGGATGAAAACCTCCTTTTGAGCTTATTCTCTATGACTCCGGCAACCATGTCCAGAAGAACGGCCAGGGCCCCTGTCCACAGCCCTGCTACAAGGATGGCATTTACATCATAGAGCTGGATCCCGACGATCAGCACGGTACCCAGGCCACCTGCAGCGATCAGCCCTCCCAGGGTAACCACACCCATTGTGAACACAAGGGCAATACGGATCCCTCCGGCTATCAGGGGTAATGAAAGGGGGAACCTTACCTTATACAGGATCTCCTTTGTTGACAGCCCCATGGCACGGGCTATGTAGATATATTGCGCATCTACTCCTTTAAGGCCTGTATAGGTATTTCTGGTGATTGGAAGGATGGAATATAGTATGGATGCAATGATCGTGGGTGTTGTTCCCAGGCCCACGATTGGCAGCAGAAGAACCAGCATGGGAATATCCGGGATCGTCTCAAGTATATTGAGTGCATTGATTGTGGTATTGGCCACCCTTTCATTCGAATATATCAGCATCCCCAGGGCCACGCCAATGATGGAAGCTAATGTAAGGGCAACACCAAACATATAGAGATGCTCTATGGTCCGTAATGTGAGCTGGTTTGCCTGCCAGACGGAGATTATTTCCTGGATCATTGTTTTGTTCCGAATTAATTATTTATAACTTCTTCCTACCTTCTTCCAAACTTCTTCCTACCTTCTTCATAAATTATTTGTATATATTTCAAAGCAGTCGGTGTAGCACTTCATTTGACTGGATCAGGCCACATGGACTTCCGGCATCAGTTACCAGTGCAAAGTTCGATCCGCTTTCCTTCAGGGATTCAAGAACTGTGGAAAGGGGTGTATTTTGCGGGAAGGCAGGCAAAGGTCGCCCCAGGTCTTTCAGGATGGGTGATGATCCGGGACCATCTGTTCCATATTGCAGATCACTTTTCAGAAGGTCCTTCATTTCAATGATGCAGGTAGATTGCATTCCCTTATCCAGAATGCCAAATTCAATGTCTTCTGCTCTCATTTTTTTCAGTGCATCCTGAATGTTCATTTCGGGATCAACAAAATATCTCTGTCCCAGGGGGCACATCATATCCTTTACTTTCAGGCTATCAATGTGCCTGAATTTGCGCTGTGAATCCACAATATTTGCTACCAGTTCGTTTTTGGGTTCAAAGATCAGCTCTTGTGGAGTTCCCACCTGGATAAGCTGTGCATTATCCATTATAGCGATCCTATCTCCAAGTTTAAGGGCCTCTTCAATATCATGTGTGACAAAGATGATGGTCTTTCCAAGTTCCTCTTTTATTGTGCAGAACTCTTCCTGAAGTTGTTTTCTTAAGATCGGATCCAGGGCCCCAAAAGGTTCGTCCATTAAAAGCAGGTGCGGGTCCATTGCAAGGGAGCGGGCCAGCCCCACTCTTTGTTGCTGTCCTCCGCTAAGCTGCCGTGGATAGCGATCAATGAAGGATTTTGCCGGCAGGGATACAAAATTCAGGAGCTCCTTAACTTTTTCATTGATATCTTTTTTATCCAGACCTTCAAGTTTGGGGATCAGACCGATGTTCTCTCCGATGGTCATATGCGGGAACAGTCCGATGTTCTGGATGACATAACCAATGTTGCGCCTTAATATCACCGGGTCCACTTCCATGATATCTTTCCCGTTAATCCTGATGTTACCGGCGTCAGGTTCAATAAGGCGGTTTATGGTCCGAAGGGTTGTGGTCTTTCCTGATCCGCTGGGGCCGATAAGGATCAGTAGCTCTCCTCCTTCTATTTCAAGGTCCAGATCTTTTATGGCAAAATGATCTCCATATTTTTTGGTGATATTATGGAGCTTAATTGAACTGATCTTCCCGAAGAGGTCTTTTGAAGGCATTGTTTAACTCGCAGGTAGCTGTGTGTTTGAAATGGTTTATTTATAATTGAAAATAAAAGAAAAATGATCCATGTCCGGAGTAAATGCGAACATGGACCCTGAATAGAAAAAAGGTTCATGCCGGGATGAGCCCTTCTTCTATAAGAAAGTCCTTTGCAATGTCCCGGGCTTCCTGTTTATCTACATCATACCTGTAATTAAGCTCACGCATGGTATCGGTATCAATGGCATCGTTAAGCTGTCCCAGGGCTTCCATTGCATCCGGATTGTTCAAAGAGAAGTCCTCGGTTACCAGGATGATGGCATCATAGGGAGGCAGTGCATTCTTATCATCTTCCAGGATCTTCAGGTTAAAGAGTTCATTACGTGTATCTGTTGTGTAGGCCGAGACAACCTGTACTTCATCATTTTTGATGGCCTCATACATTATTGTGGCTACGGTCTGTTTATATTCCTTGAATTCAAATCCGTATATGTTCTGTATATGCGGAAGACCGTCCTCACGTTTGGCAAATTCGGGGTCTGTGCCGATGATAAGTTCTGAAGCATAATCTTCAAGATCACTTATCTTTGATACATTATTCTCCAGGGCCCAGTCTTCTTTTACTGCAATTGCATAGGCATCTTCGAATCCCAGTTCACTTGCTATGATCACTCTGTCCTGTTCATAGAGTCCGCTTTCTGTCTCATTATAAACGACTTCAGGATCCCATACTGAAAGGGCGGGTTTTTTGAGTATCTGGCTGTAGGCCGTGCCTGTGTATTCAGCATAGGCATGTATCTGGTCCTGTTTGAGGGCTTCATAATTGACAAAGGTCCCTCCAAGGCCTTCTTTTACTTCAGTCTCATAACCATATTCTTCCAGAATGAGGGATGTCATATGGGCCAGTATATAGGATTCCTGGAAAAGTTTTGATCCTATGACCACCTTTTGTTTCTCTTCCTGATCAGGTTGGGAACAACCACTTGCTATCAGGGCAATGGTAACTATCATTGCCAGAATTAGTTTTGTTCTCATATTGTAACTCTCCATTTAACAATGTTACTGAAGAATATTTATATGTTTCTTTGGCAGAGTATTTTATAATTCAACAAATATTTTCTTATCTTCCACTTTCACAGGAAACACCGGCTGGTCATTGCATTTGCCTGTGAGGGATTCTACCAGGAAACCGGCCCCGCGTTTGACCTTTCCGGTTTTGATGTCATACCTGCACCGGTGTACGGGACAGATGATCATATCATCCTTCAGGTGGCCTTTTTCCAGCTTTCCTTTCTTGTGGTTGCAGATCGCATCCATGGCGAAGAAAGTTCCTTTGTGGTTTATGATCAATATGGATATGTCTTCGATCTGAAAGCTTTTCATTTCCCCCTCAGGCACGGAATCTGTTGTGCAGACTTCTTTGTACTCACTCATGTTCCCATTCTCCTTTTACAAATCATTTTTAGAAGGCGTGATTTTTATCACATGATATATCATGTTTGTATGTTATATAGCTGTTTCACACTGAAGAACATGGTCTGAATGTGGATTTCATGTGAATGAAAATTGAATCGCTCTGTTTCCGGTTGAGCTTTTTTTCAGGCTGGAGTCAGTAATGAGTATTTTGCAGAAATAATCCTAAATATCAATAGGATCATATCTTTCACAAAGGAGGGGTAATATGACTGATTCTATTGAGAGGTCAGATAAGTACCGGGACCGTCTGTTAACACCTGAACAATATTCAATTTTGAGAGAAAATGGGACTGAAAGGCCCTTTTCCGGCAAACTGTTGCAGAATAAGGAGAAGGGCACCTATCATTGTGCGGCATGTGGTCAGGTCATATTTGATTCGGACAGCAAATTTGATTCCGGGACGGGATGGCCCAGTTTTTCTGACGTGATAAACAGTGATCGGGTGGAACTGATGGAAGATAATTCCCATTTCATGCATCGTATTGAAGTTCGCTGTTCCCGCTGCGGGGGACACCTGGGACATGTGTTCGATGACGGTCCCCGGCCCACCGGAAAACGCTATTGTATCAATTCTGCCGCAATGGAGTTTAAAAAGGCAGGTGTGGATAGTGATCGTAATGACTGAAATGGAGGACAGGAGCATGAAAGGAAATAAAGAAAAGGCCATCTTTGCAGCAGGATGTTTCTGGGGAGTTGAAGAAGCGTTCAGGACCTTAAATGGAGTGATATCAACAAGAGTGGGGTACACCGGTGGTACATTTGAAGACCCGGGATATTATGATGTTGCAGGGGGTAACACTGGTCATGCTGAATCTGTGGAGATCACCTTTGATCCGTCACTGATCTCTTTTAAAGACCTGCTGAATGTTTTCTGGAGCATACATGATCCCACCACAAAGGACAGACAGGGTCCTGATATAGGCTCTCAATATCGTTCTGCGATCTTTTATCTAAATGAAGAGCAAAAAAGGATTGCAGTGAAATCTTTAGGGGAGCAGGAGGCCTCCGGTAGGTTTGTTGAGAGCATTAAGACAGAACTTGTCCCTGCGTCAGAGTTCTATCCTGCGGAAGAGCATCACCAGAAGTATTTTGCAAAAATGTGTTTTAGGAAGTGATGGATTAAAGGGGCCCGGCGGGTTAAGATGTGATCAATCTATCCGATCTTCTGAGGAATGAATGTAAAAATAGGGGAATTGAACAAAAATATGAAAATAAAAAGAAATAAAGAATGGGAAAAAAAGAAAAATGGAGGATCGTAATGACAATTTGATGGTCTTCAGACCAGGTTCATGTATGATGTAAGCCTGAGGTATGCGATGGTAACAAGGGACAATACAAGGGTTGCAAGGAATGCTTTGTTAGCATCGATATCCATTTTCCCGGCCCTCAGTCTGAGGAAGTGTTCTTCTTCGTCGTGCAGATTTGCTGCGTAGTATGTATCCATTTGTCTGTCTCCTTGTTGTTGCTGTTTTCTGTAATCATAATAGTCTATTTGTCATGATTATTAATTGCAGTTATCTATAATGATTAATCATTTATAAACGTTTCGCGGTTTTAGACTGTTCTTCTTTGTTGCTGAAAAATAAAGAGGGGATGAGGGGATGATTGTAGAGCGATCGTTTTCATTTCAGAAGAGGTTCACGTATGATGTGAGCCTGAGATATGCGATGGTAACAAGGGACAATACAAGGGTTGCAAGGAATGCTTTGTTAGCATCGATATCCATTTTCCCGGCCCTCAGTCTGAGGAAGTGTTCTTCTTCGTCATGCAGATTTGCTGCGTAGTAGGTGTCCATATTTTTGTCTCCTTGTTGTTGCTGTTTTCTGTAATCATAATAGTCTATTTGTCATGATTATTAATTGCAGTTATCTATAATGATTAATCATTTATAAGCATTTCGTGGTTTTAGACTGTTCTTCTTTGTTGCTGAAAAATAAAGAGGGGATGAGGGGATGATTGTAGAGCGATCGTTTTCATTTCAGAAGAGGTTCACGTATGATGTGAGCCTGAGATATGCGATGGTAACAAGGGACAATACAAGGGTTGCAAGGAATGCTTTGTTAGCATCGATATCCATTTTCCCGGCCCTCAGTCTGAGGAAGTGTTCTTCTTCGTCATGCAGATTTGCTGCGTAGTAGGTGTCCATATTTTTGTCTCCTTGTTGTTGCTGTTTTCTGTAATCATAATAGTCTATTTGTCATGATTATTAATTGCAGTTATCTATAATGATTAATCATTTATAAGCATTTCGTGGTTTTAGACTGTTCTTCTTTGTTTCTGAAAATAAAGAGGGGATGAGGGGATGATTGTAAAGCGATCGTTTTCATTTCAGAAGAGGTTCACGTATGATGTGAGCCTGAGGTATGCGATGGTAACAAGGGACACTGCAAGGGTTGCAAGGAATGTTTTGTTAGCATCGATATCCATTTTCCCGGCCCTCAGTCTGAGGAAGTGTTCTTCTTCGTCATGCAGATTTGCTGCGTAGTATGTATCCATTTGTCTGTCTCCTTGTTGTTGCTGTTTTCTGTAATCATGATGGTCTATTTATCATGATTATTAATTGCAGTTATCTATAATGATTAATCATTTATATACTTTTTGTTTATCCATGAAAAGAATATGATGGCACTTTTAAGGGTTGTGATTTTTCAGCCTTATTTTTTATTTGGCTATTAATCCCGGGATTCATCCTGGAATATGGGGCTGGAATGATCCATGAAAAATGAGAACTGACACACCGCAGGGGATGGCGCAGGCCCGCTAATTTAGCTGTGGTGGCAGTCAGTTTGTGGTGGCAGTTATGTTGAGAGCGCTGCCTCTGGAAGATATTCACACATGCGGTATATTGGTATGTCCGGATATTTCCGAGCTGGTGGTGCAAAGGTCCCGTATGCTTAACTTATGTACATCGTCATTGCCTGTCAATCTGGCGATGCTTTTCAACTCATCGGTGGACACATGCAGGAAATTCTCCAGCTTTTTGGCTGAGATATTAACTTTCAGCCGGGAGCGCAGCTGTGGATCCTGGGTGGTCACTCCCACAGGACATTGACCTGTATCGCATATCCTGTACTGCTGACAGGCGCAGGCCATCAGAGCTGCGGTTCCAATGGCTATCGCGTCAGCCCCCATTGCAAGGGCCTTTGCAAAATCAGCAGATATTCTCAGGCCTCCGGTGATGATAAGGGAGATATCTTCTATCCCGTGTTCATCCAGGAAGGTTCTTGCCCTGTACAATGCGAAGATGGTGGGTACGGAGGTTGCATCCTTTATAAACTGTGGTGCTGCAGCAGTTGCTCCGGGCCTGCCATCAATGGTAATGAAATCAGGTTTTGCAAAGACAGCAACCTCAAGATCAGCTTCAATATCTCCCGCGGCAAGTTTTATCCCGATGGGTTTGCCCCCGGACATCTCCCGTAACCATTGAACTTTGACCTTAAGATCATCTTTATTCCTGATGTCGTCAAAAGCGGCCGGGCTTATGATGTCAGTACCTTCCGGAAATCCTCTTATACGGGCAATCTCTTCCGTGACCTTCTCAGCAGGCAGATGGGCCCCCATGCCGGGTTTGGCAGACTGTCCGATCTTGATCTCTATGGCATCGGCCTTTTTCAGATTCTCTTCAGTAACACTATACTGGTTCGGAACATACTCAAAGATATACTTGTGGCAGTTTTCCCTGGCTTCCTCCAGGATTCCGCCTTCACCGGAACCCATGGCCGTACCTGCAGCCGCACTGCCAAGGGATAGGGCCAGTTTCACATCTCTTGAAAGGGCCCCGAATGACATATGGGTTATATATACCGGTGTATCGATCACCATAGGATACTTTGCTTTAGGACCGATGATGGTGGAGGTGTTGACAGGAACATTATCATTTAAAGGAATCCTTGCCAGCTGTGCTCCTTTGATAAGGATCTCATCCCACCTGATCACCGGCCGGGTGGTACGCATAGGGGCAATGATGGATTCTCCGGTGACCGACATCCTGTGGATCGCCTCCATATAGGTCTCGATCTCATCGCTGTCCCTTTTCCAGAAGCCCAGATAACTGTCCATATCCTCCTTTTCCAGGGATGAAATGGTGATGCGGTGCTTTTTTCCACATTTAGGGCAGGTTACGATCTCTTCGGATTCCACTTCATGTTCAGTTTCTTCCATAGCTTCCAGGTGACTTTTATCCGCACCACAGATAGGGCAGCGCCAGTCCTCGGGGAAGTCCTCCGGGTCAGTACCGGGTTTTATGGATGTATTGGAATCTCCTCTTTCAGCTTCATATTCAAAAGCATTACAAACATTGCATCTATAGCTCATTTAGTCCACGCTCTTTGTACTGGCAGCTGTTCTATCCGGGTCCACCAGGATGTCTATCAGGGCAGGGCCACTGACTGAAAAGGCTCTTTCAAAAGTCTTATCAAGATCAAGCGGATCTTCAACACGGTATCCCTCTGCACCCAGGGTCCTTGCATACTCTGCATAATCGGGATTTGGGAAATCAATTCCATATTCCGGATATCCGGCCCGTAGCTGTTCCTTTTTAATGTTCTTCAGTCTTCCATCATTGAACAGGACCACTTTTATCCCGAGCTTTTCCCTCACAGCAGTGGAAAGATCTCCCATGAGCATGGTAAAGCCCCCGTCCCCGGTAACACAGATCACCTGAGTGTCAGGATAGTCCAGTTTTGCGCAGAGGGCTGCAGGCAGAGCAAAGCCCATACTTGCGATATTAGCAGACAGGAATATCCTCTGGCCCTCGCAGAGGAACTTTTTAAAGAACCAGTATGTGTGGTCACCCACATCCACACAGATGATCGCATCTCTGTCCACATGTCTTTTAAGGGCCTGGATCACATATCCCGGGTATATGGGTATGGAAAGGTCTGTTGCATCCTGCTCAAGTTCCAGCAGATGTTCTGATTTCATCCTCTTGATACTATCCAGAAACTCCGGATCTTCCTCTTTTTCTCCAACTTCAGGGAGGATTTCTTTGAGAACTTCTTTTGCATCTCCTACCAGGCCGGCAGTCACATCAAAGGTCTTTGCTACTTTGGCAGGATCGATATCGATTTGAATTATGGATACTCCAGGTGGGATCAGATTAGCCTGTCTGAAACCGGAACCTATGATCACGATGAGCTCGGCCCCCTGTACTGCTTTTGCCGCATGTTTGGAACCAATGGACCCCAGCACCCCCACACTATATTTATGGGTTTCACTGATGATACCCTTTGCACGGGAAGTTGTGGCAACCGGAGCCTTGAGCTTTTCTGAGAGCTGAAGTACAAGGTCTGCGCAATTGCGGGCCCCCCAGCCGGCAAAAAGGGTAACACGTTTGCTTTTGTTCATCAGGTAGGCAGCCCTGCGGATGGAAGCGGGGGATGAGCGGATATTATTCTTAACCAGCCTGTTCTTTTTGCTGTATATATTGTCCTTAAGTTTTTCTGCCAGTATGTCTGTAGGAGTGCTTAACACGGAAACTCCGGGTTTCCGGTATGCATATTTGACGGCCATTGCTACGATCTTTAAAGCCTGTTTCTCACGGGCCACAGTTTCTGCAAATTCAGAAAAAGGTCTGAAGAGTTCTATCTGGTCGATCTCCTGGAAAGCCTCACTTCCCAGATAGACTTCAGGGACCTGACCCGCAAGGGCCAGTACCGGACTGCGGTCCGTGGCTGCATCCATAAGGCCGGTGATAAGATTTGTTGAGCCCGGGCCTGCAATTGATATGCAAACGCCCAGTTTCCCTGTCATCTTTCCATGAGCTGAGGCCATAAAAGCGGCAGTTTCTTCATGTCGGGTCAGGATGAAGTCTATTTTCTCACTTCTCCTTATCGCATCTATCAGAGGAAGGTTGGAATCTCCGGGAATTCCATAAACATAGCTGACTCCAAACTCTTCCAGTTGCTCAATGATCTTATCCGCAACAGTTGTCTTTATATCTGCTGTTCTATCATCCCCGCCTTCTTTCACAAAGGCAGAATGAGGTGCCCCGCAGACAGGACAGGTGTATGTGTCGGGCAGGTCTTCGAACTTTTTACCTTCTTTCTCTTCATCATAAACCCAGTTGCAGACCGAGCATCTATATTTTGCCATTTAAGTTCCTTCTGTTGAATACTTTTTTCAGTTCTTATCATCCTTAAATCCTATATGCCAGTGCTCTCCACTGCAAAAGGGCTTATTCTTCGAGTGACCGCATCTGCACAGGGTACAGTGCTCTTTTGATTCGGGTGTGTTCCCGTCCGGATCATTCAGGACAACTCCCCCTTCCAGATCATAGGGCCCGTTCTTTGAAATCACCACGGCTTCTTCCCGGTCCAGGTCTTTGTGAAGCACTCCGTTCACAGAATAGCTCAGGGCTCCTGATGGACACATTTCTATCACTTTGATGATCTCTTCCACACTGGCCCCATCGGGATCGATCCAGGGCTTTTCACCTATTTTGAACACAGACGGCAGGTTGTCCGTGCAGTGTCCTCTGTGGGAGCAAACACCACGGTTGTCATGGATCGTAATATTCTCTCCGGGATAATCCTCCACTCTGTCCGGGACACGGTCTTCACTTTTATCTCCGCTGAAACCGATCCTGGCATGGGTGCCATCACAAAAAGGTTTGTTTGAAGACCCGCCACAGCGGCACAGGGCCATCATGGGCCGTGCTTCCAGAAGTTCTCCTTTTGAATTCTTCAGTATCTTCAGGTCCTTTACGAGGTATGGCCCGTTCTTGCCTGGCTCTATAATTGCTTTTGTCTGCTCATTGTCTCCCATAGTATCACCTGCTAAAAGAATACTATATATCATTTGGGAAGCTGAGCTATTAATCTTTTTTGTCAGAAGTTGCCGCACAACAGGTTTGTGATAATCTATATTCCAAAAATCATTCCGGGTTTATCATTCCCTGTTAATGAGTTCTTCAATAGAAGCTACATCTGTTATAGGGGGATAGCATTGTTTGTCCTTACATAAATAAGCAGTAGCAACACCGTTTATCCTTTCCATATCCTTTGAATAAGGAACCAGCTCTTCCAATTCGGGGTCATTGTCTGTTTTTAATACAAGGTTCATTTCAGGCAGGAAATTACGATGCAATAATTGAAGCATTTCCTGTGTATCCTTATTCTCTGCAAGGCCTGCAATTACAATATCAAGGCAAGGTTCTCTATAGGTTTCCAGTGCAGAGATAAGAAAGGTACAGGCAACCGGGATCTGTGAAAGTTCACTCAGAATTGAACGCAGTGTGACCTCAGCCAGTTTTCGGTAGTGAATATCTCCTGTAAGGTGTTCAAGTTTTATCAGATTCATTGCACATATGGAATTACCCGACGGAATGGCTCCGTCAGTGATCTTTTTGGGTCTATCTTTAAATTCAGTGTTAAGTTCAGATATGAAAAAGAAAGCCCCTTCCTCTTTGTCATAGAAATGATCGGTCAGAAAGTCGTTAAATCGGATTGCCTTTTTCAGGTATTTTGCCTCAAATGTTGTTTCATAAAGTTCTATACAGGCCCTGACCATGTAGGCATGGTCATCCAGGAATGCTGCAATATTAGAACTATTTTTATGGTGACAGTGCAAAAGGGCACCATTCTGATCGCAAAGATTTGAAAAGACAAATTCAGCACACTCTTTTGCTGCAGTTGTATAAAGATTATCATTAAATGTCCTGCCAGCCAGGGCCAGGGCCCAGATCATCATTGCATTCCAGTCAGTCAGGATCTTTTCATCCCTGAAAGGAGGTACTCTTTCTTCCCGGGCCCTGTAGAGTTTGGCAATGATGTTTTTAAGGTCGGGATGAGTGTAACTGCAGGGATAGGCATCTGTATATGTTGACTCATTTTGAATTTTATCCCCCGGGTCCGTGTTGTTGTTGTTGTTGTTGTGGAGCATTTCAGGACAAATTTCCGGTCTGACAAGGATGATCCCCGAATCATGAACATGTTCATTTAAGAAAGGTTCCTGAAAAGGCTCAAGCTGGTAGTGTTCTAAAAAAGTGTCCAATTCTTCTTCAGTGAGTATCTTTTGAAGTTGTTCTGGTTTCCAGAGGTAGAACTTACCTTCAACTCCCTCGCTGTCGGCATCTTTAGCAGAATAAAAACCTCCCTCAGTCGATCTCATATTCTCAAGGCTAAAGGAAAGGTTCTCTCTGGCGATGGTGGCATATACCTGTTTGCCTGTGGCAAGATATGTCTCTATATAAGCGATACTTAGCAAGGGCTGGTCATAGAGCATTTTTTCAAAATGGGGGATGGCCCATCTGCTGTCTGTGGAATATCTGTGGAAACCATGGCCTATCTGATCATATATCCCGCCCTTTCTCATGGAAATAAGGGTATTTTCAACCATCTGCAGAGCCTTTTGATCCTGATATCCTTTCCAGTACCTCAGTAAAAAGAAAAGGTGGTGGGGTGTGGGGAACATGGGAGCCTGGCCAAAACCGCCCTTTATTTCATTATAATCGTTAAACAGCATCGTGTATGTTTTTTGAATGATCTGGTCCATTGTCCATTCTGTCTCTCCTTCATCCATAAGTTCATAGTTTTTATGATAATCATTTTTCTTTCCGGAACTTTTTTCAAGAGATTCCATGAGCAATGAACTTTGCTGTTTAATATGTTCCCTTTGTACATCGTCTTTCCAGATCTCCTGTATCCCCGGGACAAGGTCCAGCATTCCTACCCGATAGTAGTTACTTTTCTTTGGGATGTAGGTCTTCACCATAAATGGTTCCTTCTGAGGGGTCATTAATATGGTAAGGGGCCAACCTCCCTGTTCTCCCATTACCTGAGCGGTCTTCATATAAATTTCATCAATATCCGGTCTCTCTTCTCTATCCACTTTTATGCAGATGAAGGTGTCATTCATTAAGGCAGCTACCTCTTCATCTTCAAAGGATTCCTTTTCCATTACATGGCACCAGTGGCAGGTTGAGTAACCAATGGAGAGAAAAACCGGTTTGTCTTCCACAATTGCTTTGTAAAAGGCCTCTTCTCCCCAGGGATACCAGTCAACCGGATTTGAGGCATGTTGCAGAAGGTATGGACTGGACTGGCCTGCCAGATGATTTAGAGCAGTCGAACTTTTTTGTTCTTTTTCTGTTGTCTCTTTTGTTTCCTCTTCCATGTTGATCATCTTCCGGTGATATGCTTGCAGGATTTATCGGGTCACAGAACGAAACTATCAATAAGCTGTTCCACCTCAGGTGTTTCATACTGTTTTGCAAGAGGACCATTCTTCAAGGCCGGGACATTATCTTCAAAGCTATTCTTATCCGTCTGATAGATCACCCCCAGAGGGATCCGCTCTCCCCATTCAAGGGCTTTTTCAAAAGCAGCAAGTCTGTTACCCGGATCATAGTTTGTTTCATCAAGTTTGTAAACTCTCTCACTGTACCATTTGTAGGTGTTCACTTTATTGAAACTGACGCAGGGCTGGAGGATGTCCAAAAGGGAAAAACCCCGGTGTTCAATTGCGGTGGCTATTAATTTTGAGAGATGTTTTATATCTCCTGCAAATCCTCGGGCCACAAAGGAACAGTCAAGTGAGATCGCCAGGGCCAGGGGGTTTAAGGGTGTGTTAAAAACACCACGTGGCTGTACCTTCGTGATCATTCCAGTATCACTTGTCGGGGAGGCCTGGCCTTTGGTAAGCCCGTAGATATGATTGTCATTCACGATCATCGTGATATCCGGATTCCTCCTGATCGTATGTATAAGGTGATTGCCTCCTTCTCCATAGGTGTCCCCGTCCCCTGCAACGGCGATAACAGTAAGGTTTTTATTGGCGATCTTTGCCCCTGTTGCAGGAGGCATTGATCTTCCATGCAGTCCATTGAAGGTATTGCATTTCATATAATGGGGAAGTTTTGAGGACTGGCCGATCCCGGATACCATCAAAACTTCATGGGGTTGCCTTCCAAGGTTCACCAGGGCCTTTGTAATTGCAGAGAGTATTCCGAAATTGCCGCATCCGGGACACCATTCCGTACTTCCGTCCTTATAATCTTCTAATGTAACCATTCAGATCACCTCCATATCCCGCAGTTGCTTTATGATGTAGTCGGGAGTAAAGGGTTTGCCATCATATCTTAAGATCATCTTCGATACCTGTATCCCTGTTTCCGAACGTATCAGTTTTGCAAACTGGCCTGTTGCATTGTTCTCTGCACATACTGTAAGTTTCCTGTCCTTCAATGCTTCCAGGGTATGTTTGATTGAAAGAGGGTAGACCTGGACAAAATGAACAAGTGCAATCTCCTTTCCCTGACCTTTCAGCCTATCCACAGCTTCTGCCAGGGGGCCGTATGTGGATCCCCAGCCAATTAGGACGATATCTGAATCAGGATCTCCATATATTTCGGGGCCATCCAGATCAGTCTCCAGTTGTTTAAACTTGTTCAAACGCTTTTCATGCATCAATATCCTGTTCTGTGCTGTCTGGTCAATGTGACCGTATTCATTATGTTCATCACTGTCTGCTACCACAAGGGCGCCTTTATGTCCCGGAATTGCTCTGGGAGATATCCCTGAATCTGTAAAAAGATATCTTTTATAGCCATGTGGGTAATCGGTTGTGTTCTTCCCGGGGTCTTCAAGCAAATGTCTTTCAATGGAACAGATTGAACTGTCAAACCTCTCACAGGTGAAAAGGCAGTCTGCCAGGTACTGGTCACTCATAACTATCACAGGGATCTGATATTTATCTGCAAGATTGAAGGCCCGGACTGTGAGCTTGAAGGCATTTGAGGGGTCCTTTGGTGCAAGGATACATCTGGGAAAATCTCCGTGAGCTGCATTGATGGCAAACTGAAGGTCAGCCTGTTCGGTCATTGTGGGCAGGCCGGTTGCAGGCCCGGGTCTCTGGCTGAGGAAGATCACACAGGGAGTTTCTGTCATTCCCGCAAGTCCCAGTGCTTCTGCCATGAGACAAAACCCTCCTCCTGAGGTGGTTGTCATGGCCCTTGCACCTGCAAAGGAGGCACCGATGACCATATTTAGGGCTGCTATCTCATCTTCGGCCTGTTCCACAACAACATTGAATGCATCGGCATTTGATGCGACATAGTTCATCACTCCGGTTGAGGGGGTCATCGGATAGGCTGCCAGGAACTTCAGGCCGGCTGCCAGGGCCCCAAGGCCAATACTATCATTGCCGTTTATGAGCATCTTCTTTTCAAATTGAGGGGTGTTTTCATGCAGGTAGTTGATAGCTTCAGGAAAATTTTCATGTAAGTATGTATGTCCAGCCCGCAGGGCCTTAATATTCGCCTGTGATATCTCTTTTCCTTTTTTTTCAAAAGATTCTGTGATCAGTTCTTCCAGTGGTGCAGGGTCCAGGCCCAGCATAGCGTACAGGGAACCCATGGCAACAGTATTCGAATAGATCTTATTTCCACTGGCCTTTTCAGCAAGGGCTGAAAGGGGTATATTGGTCAAAGTTATGTTGTCGATAGTATCGGAAAGCTCAAGTTTATCCCTGTCAGTGATAATGATCCCATTAGTGGTCATTCCAGAGGCATGTTCTGTAATGGATTTTTCATCAAGGGCTATGAGTATGTCAACGTCTTCTCTCATAGCCTGTATGGGTATATCACTGATCCGGATATCATATGTATTATGTCCGCCCCGTACCCTGGAAAGATAATACTGTCCGGAAAAAACATACATGCCGCTTTTGACAAAAGCTTTTGAAAGGAGAAGGCCCATGGTCTGTAGTCCCTGTCCTGCCTGTGCCCCAACCTTTATATTAATATCAATCGTTCTGTTACCCCCTTGTTTATTTAATATGCAGTTTTCAATATGCAGTTTTCAATATGCAGTTTTCAATATGCAGTTAATATGCAGTTAATATGCAGTTAATATGCAATTAAATACGATTGAGCTTATTCATAATTCTGTCATTACCTGCAGTTTTGAAAATATTTATTATTAATCAATATGCTATCATCATTATATAAAGGGCAGCATTATAGGTTATATATTAAAAATACAATTTGTATCTCTGGCATTACCTGGTGTATCTATGAAGGACAAAAAAAGTAATGGGGCTTTAAACGGGATTCGGGATCATCCGATATTTCCATTACTTACAGTGAACTTTATAGGTACTCTGGGTATCAGCCTGGTCCTTCCATTCCTTGTATTTCTGGTAGAGAGGTTTGGAGGCAATGCACTGATATACGGGATCATAAGTTCTACATATCCTGTTTTCCAGTTGATAGGGGGCCCTTTGCTGGGACGCTGGTCCGACATCTATGGCAGAAAGAAGATCCTTTTTCTAAGTCAGCTGGGTACTTTTATTTCCTGGTTGATATTCGTGGCAGCATTATTGATCCCGTTGAAAGTAATAATGAATGTGGAATCTCCTCTGCTTGGTTCATTTGTGATCACTGTTCCACTCGTGCTCCTTTTCATTGCAAGGGGATTTGACGGGCTTACCGGTGGGAATGTTGCCGTTGCAAATGCATATCTTGCAGATATTACCAGTGATGAAGACCGAAGTAAGAATTTTGGAAAGATGTCGATTTCATCTAATATCGGATTTGTTATAGGTCCTTCTCTTGCAGGTCTGTTAAGTCTTAGTATATATGGAGATCTGCTTCCTGTTCTGGCAGCGGTTCTAATCTCTTTTACAGGTTTACTTGTCATTGCTCGTTTTATTCCTGAATCTGTCGGGCAGGCAGTAGAACCATGTGTTGAAAATATGGATCTGGCTAAGACGGACGCATTGGCCGGTGAGATTATTGAGTGCTCTTCTGCTCCAAAAAAAATGAATTTCAAAATTGTTTTTAAGCTGGATCACATTCCCTATATGTTTGTTATGTATTTCCTTTTATTCCTCGGGTTCAATATGTTCTATGCCTGTTTTCCTCTTCATGCTATTGACAACCTTGGGTGGGAAATCGCTGATATGGGAATCTTCTTTTCTGTACTAAGTCTTATGATGGTCTTTGTACAGGGTCCGGTATTAACAAAGGCTTCAGGTAAATATCGGGATGTTGTACTTGTCATTGCAGGAAGTCTGCTCCTTGCAACCAATTTTTTGCTATATATTCCCTCTGATACCATCCTCACATATGCAGGGGCCGTTTTCTTTGCACTTGGTAACGGATTGATGTGGCCCTCTTTGATGTCTGTGCTCTCTAAACTGGCAGGTAATGAAAACCAGGGTGTTGTACAGGGAGTTTCCACAAGTGTAATGAGTCTTGCCAGCATTGCAGGCCTTCTCTCCGGTGGGTTTCTGTATGGTCTGTTTGCAGAATATACTTTTATCATTGCTGCTGTTTTCATCTATATAGTTTTCATTATGTCGATCAGGGTCCTTTCGTATTCCAGTCTGAAGACAAAAACTGGATTTTGACTGTCAGGTAATTGTCAACTAATTGGGATGTGGTTTAAGTACAAGCTCCTTAATTTAATTGGTAGAAGAGTCAGCTTTGATTTCACGTTTGATCAGTTAGTTGATCAGTGAGTGGTCACGCTCTTTTAAGGAAGGAAGCCCAGGATTTTAGTTGTGGGTAGTTGAATGTTAATCAGTAATGGGCAGTTGATTGCTTTTTTCATTGTTGCTTTCATCGATGTATATCCATATTTCCATTTCATCTGAATAGTTCCTGCTGATCCCATCAAAGTAGTTCATTGAGATATTTATGGGGAAGCTTCCTTTAAGGAAGGGGCTTAGTGAGATATCTACTGATTGAGTTTCATCCGGGTCGAGGTATTCCAGAGTTAATGCGGGCTGGATATCAAAATCTGCAGTAAAAGTTAGTTCTATTTCTCTGGCGGGGGTGTTCCCTTCATTTTTTAAATGGAGGAGGTTTCTTGTTTGATCAGTATAGAACGATTCGTCATGAAGTTTTACGGTGATCATCGGGCGACTATTATCTATAATTGACCTTAGTTCTTCAATGAGCTTGGTGGCATCACGATATGTCTTTTGATATTTTCCGGATTTATAACTACTGTATATGCTATCTATCTTTGGATTGTATAATGCAAGTTTGTCCAGTTTTTCTTCCTGGAATTGGATCTCTTTTAAGACATCCTGTGCCTTTAGGCGCTGTTTTTCAAGGACAATTGCATCAAGCACTTCTTTATTTTTTTGTTCTATAAAATCCTGGGCATCTTCATATGTCCTACCATTTAATAATGACTCCATATGAACAACCGTTTCTTTGGGCAGGATTATGTCCATTGAGTGTGCATCTTCCAAATCTATTTCATATTGTTGAATAGCTGCTATCAGGTCGTCTTCTTTACTTATCAGTTCTTTTACATTGATAAGGATCTCAAGTGCCCGGGTATAGTTTTCACCTCTGACTTCTTCCATTACTCTGGAAAGAAGTCTTTTTGCAGGTCGATAGTCTCCATGTTGCAGACTGGGCTTGATCTGCAAATAAGAGTTAACTACTTCATTTAGAAGCCGGGTGTTTTTTTGTGATCTCACTTTAACACATCTTCTATGTCTTCGATCAGGGCACTTTTAAGTTTTTCATGTTTTGCCAGGGTGATCTTTCTTTTAACAGCTTCGAATTTACCTTCTCCCAGTTCTTTCATGATCTTGTACTGGTCAAATGTACTCTCATCCATGTCAGGTATGTTTATATTCTGTATATGTTCTATTTCTTTAAGGAGAATATTTTCCTGTTCAACGATCTTTTTGGCGGTTAGCAGGAGTTTTTCAGCTTCTGAATAGTTTGCCCTTTCTATTTGCTTAAGAGCTTTTTTTACCATTTCACCGGATGTACTGATGTCCAGTTTCCTGATGGATTCAATCTCTTTGACCATGTTCAGATAAGGTCTCTCTTCCTGTATCAGTATTTTAAGTTGCTCAATATATTTGCTGATCTCATCAAAATTATAGTTTGAAATTTCATTCTGTATTCTCTGGATAAGGTTATTTGAAAGTTCACTTTCCATGGACCTTATATTTTTCAATTCTTCAAGCTGATTGTAGAAATCATTTGCAAGAGCAACATTTTGTTCATTATCAGAATCCTGGATGGTGATCTTCATATCATTGTATTTTTGGTATTTTCCCCTTCCTTCCTGCAGCAGTTTATTTTCCCTGTTTATGACCTCTTCAGTATCAATAAGAAGTTTTTTTGCTTTATGGAATTCCAGTTCCTTAATCGCAACTATAGCTTCTTTAATTAAATTGTCAGATTCTCCATTGTCTGTTTTTTTGAGTAATATGAGTTTTTCTATACTGTCCAGAAATGGTCTTTCTTTAAGATAATATGCATTTGCTTTTTGCAGTTGTTCTTTTCCTTTTTTGATCTTCCCTTTGAGGAACATCTCTTCAGCCAGTGAGTATGCTTCTCCGGATCTGTAACCTCCTTCGTTTTTTGTATTAAATCTGGCCAGCATTAGCACGCCGTTTTCGATGTTCTTCTTCTTTCTTCGATGGGAATAGATAAAACCGGAAACAATGAGTGATGTTAAAAGTAAAAATGGTATATATCCGTTTGAATGAACTGGTATGTAAGGTGAGAACCTGTCTATGATATTATCGATGTTTGAAAGTATGGGGATATTTTCGGTTATGTCCTTCTCACTCTTTTCATTTTCAATGTGATTTTGTTCAGCATTGCTGTTTTCAGTATCTGATCCTGGATTGAATTCTTTAGGTGGTAGTTCATTATCAATGGTCGTTTTTTGCTCTGTAAGGAATATTTCATTATCTGTTTCTTCAGGACCGTATGTATACAGAATTCCATTGTCCCCTGTGATGAACAACATTCTGCTTGCTATTGCTATTGAGGAGATTGAAACGTCATATTTATGATATTTTTTGATAAGCTCTCCGTTTTCATTATTTAATATAGATATATTTCCGGTGTCACTGCCCAGATAGAGATGTCCGGGAGTGATTATTGCAGGTGTTGTAATATGTTCGGGAATGCTGGTTTGCCAGATGGTTCTTCCGGTTGAACTATCCAGAGCATATACCGGATTTTTCATGGAGGTTACGTATATTTTTTTGTCTGCTGCTGAGAGTTGCATTTTAGTGTCGCTGTGAAGCAGTTTTTCCCAGACAGGTTTACCGGTGTTTGTGTTTAGTGCATAGATATGACCATCCCATGATGAAATGTAGATGTTGTCATCCAGAAGTACAGGAGGTGAATCAATACTTCCTTTAGTTTCATATTCCCATAATTGTTCTCCGTTGTTTAGGTCCAGGGCATATAGATGGCCACTAAGGGAGCCTATGTAAAGGCCGGTATTTGAAACTGCAAATGTATCTTTTATATCATTTCCCAGGTCAAATTTCCATTTAACTTTACCTGTTGAAGGTTCAATAGCATGTAAATGGTTATCATCAGAACCAACAAAGAGGGTATCGTTGAATATGAGTATCTTTGAAAAAATTCCTTCTGTATGATATTTCTGCAATACTTTACAATTCTCCGGATCCAGGGCATATAAGTTTTTGTCATCTGAACTCAGGAATATGGTATTATTATAGATTGCAGGTGAAGCCTGGACTATGCTTGTGGAATTGCATTTCCAGACAGCCTTCCCTTCCCGAATATCTATTTTATGGAACGTTCTGTCGTTTGAACCTATATAGACAAAACCGCCGTTTATGACAGGCGGGGATATGCTGTAGCCCTCAGTTTCGTATATCCACTTAAATTCAAGTGGATGATCAGGTTCCTCTGAAACTGTATTGTTATTTGAAGGACCATTTGCTGCCATTAACCAGTCATCGGCCTGTGCCGGGAAGATGGTTAATATAATGGTTATTGCTATACAGATCAGAGCGAATTTATTTTTGGATATCATTTTTATAAGGCGGGTGGCATTTTATTCTTTCACATTCTTCTCAGTCTGCAT
Organism: Methanosarcinaceae archaeon; assembly: GCA_963676195.2. Lineage (GTDB taxonomy): Archaea > Halobacteriota > Methanosarcinia > Methanosarcinales > Methanosarcinaceae > CAXXJW01. Next base: position 556,075 of record CAXXJW010000001.1, read on the forward strand.
CTGGTTTCGATGGCATCTACTGTCATTATAATGATAATAATGATATATATCTCTTATTTGATATATATATTTGCTGACTTTAAGAAGGGAATCTATTCTGTGGGTAATTAGTGATTAAGGGAAGTTAGTGATACTCTATGTCACGGCAACTATAAATACAATGACTGTATGGTAGGGGTACTTTCAAAGCACCTCTCCATGCCCTGCATGCGATGTTCTTTGGGTATAGTAATATCATAACCGATGCATTCTGCATCATATCTTTCATCGGTTCTGCCGATGACAAGGTATTTATACTATGTGAACTATTATGGGACTCCGCGCAATGCGCGCGAGTTTCTAATCACCGCCTAAATGGAGACCAAAGTTGTTTTGGTCTGACGTTGGATTGGCAGTTCGATCAATTCTGATCGGTATACTCATATACCTTATGATGGGCCCTGTGTCTATCATAATTATTTAAGAATTGATCAACTACGTGCAGAAAATATAACTCTCTTCCACAAGAAGAGTGTTCTTTTCCGACAATTTACTAGTTGACTTCCAAGTGTGCTATATATAACTCTGGTTGATCCTGCCAGAGGTTACTGCTATCGGTGTTCGACTAAGCCATGCGAGTTAAATGTTCTTCGTGAACATAGCGAACTGCTCAGTAACACGTGGATAACCTGCCCCTGGGTCAGGCATAACTCCGGGAAACTGGAGATAATACCTGATCGGCCATGACAGCTGGAATGCGTCGTGGTTTAAAGGCTTTGGCCGCCCGGGGATGGATCTGCGGTCTATCAGGTAGTAGTGGGTGTAACGTACCTACTAGCCTACGACGGATATGGGTTGTGAGAGCAAGAGCCCAGAGATGGATTCTGAGACATGAATCCAGGCCCTACGGGGCGCAGCAGGCGCGAAAACTTTACAATGCGGGAAACCGCGATAAGGGGACACCGAGTGCCAGCATATTATGTTGGCTGTCCACATGTGTAAACAGCATGTGTTAGCAAGGGCCGGGCAAGACCGGTGCCAGCCGCCGCGGTAACACCGGCGGCCCGAGTGGTAATCACTATTATTGGGTCTAAAGGGTCCGTAGCCTGTTTGATCAGTCTTTCGGGAAATCTGATAGCTTAACTATCAGGCTTCCGGGGGATACTGTCAGACTTGGGACCGGGAGAGGTAAGAGGTACTACAGGGGTAGGAGTGAAATCTTGTAATCCCTGTGGGACCACCGGTGGCGAAGGCGTCTTACCAGAACGGGTCCGACGGTGAGGGACGAAAGCTGGGGGCACGAACCGGATTAGATACCCGGGTAGTCCCAGCCGTAAACGATGTTCGCTAGGTGTCTGGGACGGTGCGACCGTTTCAGGTGCCGCAGGGAAGCCGTGAAGCGAACCACCTGGGAAGTACGGCCGCAAGGCTGAAACTTAAAGGAATTGGCGGGGGAGCACTACAACGGGTGGAGCCTGCGGTTTAATTGGACTCAACGCCGGAAAACTCACCGGGGGCGACAGCAATATGTAGATCAGGCTAAAGACCTTATCTGAATCGCTGAGAGGAGGTGCATGGCCGTCGTCAGTTCGTACTGTGAAGCATCCTGTTAAGTCAGGCAACGAGCGAGACCCGTGCCCACTGTTGCCAGCATGTCCTTCGGGATGATGGGTACTCTGTGGGGACCGCTGGTGCTAAACCAGAGGAAGGTGCGGGCTACGGTAGGTCAGTATGCCCCGAATCTCCCGGGCTACACGCGGGCTACAATGGTCGGGACAATGGGTTCCTACACCGAAAGGTGATGGTAATCTCCTAAACCCGGCCTTAGTTCGAATCGAGGACTGTAACTCGTCCTCGTGAAGCTGGAATCCGTAGTAATCGCGTTTCAACATAGCGCGGTGAATACGTCCCTGCTCCTTGCACACACCGCCCGTCAAACCACCCGAGTGAGGTATGGGTGAGGGTACGAACATCGTGTCGTATTCGAACCTAAATTTCGCAAGGGGGGTTAAGTCGTAACAAGGTAGCCGTAGGGGAATCTGCGGCTGGATCACCTCCTAAGCAAGACATTCAAAGAAATGTCCCATACCGATCAGAAATCGAAAAACTGCCAATTCAACTTCCTAAAGCTGGAAACTCATAGGGCTTGTAGATCAGTTGGAAGATCGTCGCCTTTGCAAGGCGAAGGCCCTGGGTTCGAATCCCAGCAAGTCCATTGGATATAATTCCAAATCATCAAGTGCACCAGGCAAGTAATGTTGCCCGGGAAGGATGAAGTGCCTGATACCCCGATATCGGGCGCAATGAGATCATGTATATATTGTATATCAGACGCTCACTGGACAAAGTGAGATGGACTCTGGTAATTATGCCTTCAGGTGAATGGCTCGGCTCAAGCGCTGAAGAAGGACGTGCCAAGCTGCGATAAGCCCGGGGTAGGTGCATGGAACCGACGAACCCGGGATCTCCTAATGAGACCTCTTAACACATCTGTGTTGATCAGTAATGATCGGGAACGTCCCGAATTGAAACATCTTAGTAGGGACAGGAAAAGAAATCGAAGAGATGCCGTTAGTAATGGCGAATGAACACGGCAAAGTTCAAACCGAATCCCTCCGGTAACGGCAGGGAAATGTGGTGTTACAGGCTTATCCTTTTATCCCACCCCTTTTAGTTTAATTCCTCTGGAACGTGGAACCATAGAGTGTGACAGTCACGTAAACAACAAAGGGAGGATTTTGGATATGTCCTGAGTACCGTGTGTTGGAAATCACGCGGGAATTTGGGAGGCACCAACTTCCAAAACTAAATACGTCTTGAGACCGATAGTGAAGTAGTAGGGTGACCGAAAACTGAAAAGTACCCCAAAAAGGGAGGTTCAAAGTGCCTGAAACCTGTAGGCGATGGAGCGATATGGCATGAAAGGATCTTCAATACGAAGGAAACAGCCGCGAGGCTGCTGTACGAGTATTGTTGCCGATGTCATATCTTACGTTTTGAAGAACGGGCCAGGGAGTGTATCTAAGTGGCGAAGGCTAACCTTATATCAGGGAAGCCAAAGCGAAAGCAACATGTGCGCATCTTCGGAGAGGCACGACGTATACAAGTGCGTGGAGTCACTAAGGTACGACCCGAAGCCGGGTGATCTAGGCGTGGGCAGGTTGAAGCGTGGCGAAAGCTACGTGGAGGACCGCAAGCGGTATTGATCTGCAAATCATTCGCGTGACCTGCGTCTCGGAGTGAAAGGCTAATCTAACCCGGCATCAGCTGGTTCCTTCCAAAACATGTCGTAGCATGACCTGACTGGAGACTGGTAGTGGAGTAGAGCACTGATTGATGGTCCTGGGGGAGAAATCCCTCACCCGTCTGTCAAACTCCAAACCCACTACCGTTGTAGAAGGTCGGAGTCCGGGCTACTGGGGTAAGCCTGTAGTCCGTAAGGGAGACAACCCAGCCCGTGGTTAAGGTCCCTCAGTGTCGACTAAGTGTTAATACTAAAGGGCGTCCTAAGCCCTAGACAGCTGGAAGGTTAGCTTAGAAGCAGCTATCCTTTAAAGAGTGCGTAACAGCCCACCAGTCGAGGTTTGGGGCCCCGAAAATGGACGGGGCTCAAGTCGACCACCGATACCACGGAGTACCGAAAGGTAATCTTGTAGGAAGGCGTTGCGTTCGGGCAGAAGCAGGGCTGTGAAGTCCTGTGGACCGTGCGGAAACGAAAATCCTGGTAATAGTAACAGCATAGTCAGGTGAGAATCCTGACCGCCGAAGGGGCCAGGTTTCCTCGGCAATGATCGTCAGCCGAGGGTTAGTCGGTCCTAAGACGTACCGTAATTCGAGTACGCCAAAAGGGAAACAGGTTAATATTCCTGTACCATTTGACAATAAAACTGACGTTTCGGGGCAGGCCGGGCAGCGCTGTCGCGCTGTCCAAGCATCGAATCCTGTGGAGAGCCGTCATGGCGAGAAGCAGGAGAATCTGTGATGGCGTAAGCCGGCTGCACCCTGGAACCCGTGAAAAGGAAGTCAAATGTCCGTACCGAGAACTGACACTGGTGCCCCTAGCTGAAAAGGCTAAGGCGTGTCGGAAATAATTTGGCTAAGGGAATTCGGCAAATTGGCTCCGTAACTTCGGGAGAAGGAGTGCCTGCTGTGAAGACAGCAGGTCGCAGTGACCAGAGAACTCTAACTGTCTAATACCAACATAGGAGATCGCAAACCCGTAAGGGCTAGTACGATCTCTGAATCCTGCTCAGTGCAGGTACCTGAAACTTCGGTTCAACGGAAAGAAGGGCCTGTAAACAGCGGGGGTAACTATGACCCTCTTAAGGTAGCGTAGTACCTTGTCGCTTAATTGGCGACTTGCATGAATGGATCAATGAGAGTTCTACTGTCCCTAGCCAGAGTCCGGTGAAGCTTACATTCTAGTGCAGAGTCTAGAGACCTCTAGGGGGAAGTGAAGACCCCGTGGAGCTTTACTGCAGCCTGTCGTTGGGTTGTGACCCTGGATGTACAGTGTAGGTAGGAGACGTCGAAGCCGGTGCGCCAGCATCGGTGGAGTCACAATTGGGACACTACCCTTCCAGAGTTACGGCCCTCACTCTTGTATAAGAGGACACCGATAGGTGGGCAGTTTGCCTGGGGCGGGACGCCCTTGAAAAGATATCAAGGGCGCGCAATGGTCAACTCAAGTGGGTCGGAAACCTACTGAAGAGTGCAAGAGCATAAGTTGGCCTGACGTGATCCAGCACAGTAGTGGATCGCGAGACGAAAGTCGGTTCTAGCGAACCTTTATGTCCCGCTTGGTGCGGGCTAAAGATGACAGAAAAGTTACCCCGGGGATAATTGAGTCGTTGCCGGCAAGAGCACATATCGACCCGGCAGCTTGCTACCTCGATGTCGGTTCTTTCCATCCTGGCTGTGCAGCAGCAGCCAAGGGTGAGGTTGTTCGCCTATTAAAGGAGATCGTGAGCTGGGTTTAGACCGTCGTGAGACAGGTCGGTTACTATCTACTAGAGGTGTATGTGGTCTGAGGGTAAGTTGCTTTTAGTACGAGAGGAACAGAGCAACGGCGCCACTGGTCGATCGGTTGTCCGACAGGGCAATGCCGAGCAGCTACGCGCTAAGGAATAAGAGCTGAATGCATCTAAGCTCGAAATCTGACCTAAAAAGAGACTACTGTAAGGGGTCCGGTAAAAGACCGGTTTGATAGGATCGGGATGTACGCACCAAGGCAACGAGGTGTTCAGTCCGCGGTCACTAATCTCCGTGCCTTATCCGTCCCACTCTGTCCAGGCGAAATCTGATATGCAATATGAAATACATGATCAATTACAAGTTATAGGTATGAGCATGGCGGCCATAGCGGCCGGGAAACTCCTGTACCCTTTCCGAACACAGAAGATAAGCCAGCCCACGTTGTTTACTGTACTAAGATGCGCGAGCTCTTGGGAACTCTACATCGCTGCTATGTTCATCCTTTACATCTTATCATAATTTAGTGCATTTATTTTTATAATTCCTTTTTGCAGCTAAACTTAAGAATAATTCATGCCGGTTAACGCAAGAGATAAATAATTTTACTGACATACTGACATATCGATATCCATTTTTATTAATATAGAACTTAATAAAGCCGGATTATAATATTTTGGATAAATATTTATTGTTGTAATTACAAATAATGAACTCTATAAAGGAGGTAGAAAATTGAGGATTCGAGTTTTAAACTCTAAACAGGAAATTGAAAATGTACATGATGAAAAGGTCATTCATCTCTCATTCAGGCCCAGTGATGTTGATATGCTGGAGATAATCAAAAGATGTCCTGAGCTTAAAGCTGTTCAGATACCAACTTCATATATCAGTTCAATTTCAGTGAACATGCCCAGGATCATGGAAATGCAGGGAATTGCCTTATTGGAAGGTGACATTAAATCCACCAGCACTACCAGATACATGGAAGTAAGTGACGATTGATCTTATAGGCCTGCAGTGGTCATGATATGGGGGATATTTAGTATATGTACAGGATCCCCCTTTATTGGTTTACCTGATTAGTTTTGTTAATTTTGTCGGGAGTTATGCTCAACTGCTCAGAATTCAGCTTTAATCTGAATTTTTTTCTTTTTAGTAGTTAACTCCTTCAACCAGCTCTTGCTTCCGGGTGGTAGAGGCTCCATTTACCGGGGGATTGTAAAAGTAAATTTAGAACCTTTCTCTAATTCACTTTCAACCCGGATAGTTCCTCCATGCATTTCTACATAATGTTTTACCAGGGCAAGGCCCAGTCCTGTGCCACTGTATTTGCGTGTAAGGAATGAATCTGTTTGTTTGAAAGGTTCGAAGATCAGATCGTAATTTTCTTCTTTTATTCCAATTCCTGTGTCTGATACAGATATCTGAACTTCAGTATCACTTATTTCAGAGATAACTTCGATCTTTCCCTTTTCATCTGTGAATTTAATTGCATTACTTAGTAGGTTATATAAAATATCCTTGAATTTTATCTGGTCAACCGATATTTTTATATCATCCTGATCAATTGCAATTGAAAGGTCAATATGTTTTTTTCTTGCAAGTGGCTCGATCAGGTTTTGAATCTCTTTTATTGTCTTAGAAATATCTGTCATTTCAGGATTAAATTCCATGTTTCCTGATTCTATACGTGAAATATCAAGGACATCATTGATAAGGTCAAGCAAATGTTTACTGCTTCCAAGGATATTCTGAACATATTTGATCTGTTTGTCAGTCAGATCTCCACACATCTTTTCATTAAGTATCTGAGCAAACCCAATGACCGAATTTAAAGGTGTACGCAGTTCATGGCTCATATTGGCCAAAAAACTCGATTTTGTACGGTTCATTTCTTCTGCAATCTCTTTGCTCTGGATCAATAAATGTTCAAAGTTCTTGCGGGCAGTGATATCCCTTCCTATACCAAGGACTCCTATTAATTCACCACTGGTGTCATAGATAGGTGTCTTGATAGTTTCGAGTATTTCATGATGACCGTCACTTGCATAGGTTATTTCTTCCTCATTTAACGTTGGTTTGCCTTTAGTTATAGCCATTCTATCGTTATATGTAAAGATATCTGCAAGTTCCCTGTCCACGAAATCATAGTCATCTTTACCCTCTATTAGTTCTTTTTCAGACCCGAAGAAACTTTCAAATCTGGGGTTGCAGGTGATATATTTTCCATTTTTGTCTTTTAGCCATACAAGGTCCGGAATTGCATTTATTATCTTGTTGACCAGCTCAGTTGACTGTTTTTGCAGCTCTTCAAGTTCGAGATTATACAGAGCAAAAGAGATATCTTCTGCAACTTCTTTGAATAATCCCTTTACTTCAATGTCATCTGCCATTTCTGCAGGTATTGAAGCAGCCAGCATTCCATAGAGTTTATTATTATATCTTAGTGATGAGACCAGAGCATTTGAAGCTTCATTTATACATTTTAAAGGGCATGTTATACAGTCTTCCGAAGGTTTAAGTTTAATATGATCGCAATTCTCAGACTGTATCATCTTTACACATAATGGTAAATCCTCAGTTTTCAGGTCCAGATTCCTGAAAATTCCTCCAAGGCCGCTTTCTTCAGCCAGCATGACTTTTTTTGTTTCATCAAAAATACATATCCATGAGCTGTTATAGCCCTGATTTTGAGTGAGGGTATCACATATGCCTTTTAATAATTTTTCATGCTCCTTTTCTTTAACAATGAGTTGATTAACATTACGTATGGACCTTAATAGATTGGTTAAATAGTGAATTCTTTCTTCAGAGTGTTTACGATCTGAGATATCAATTGCAGTAAATGTCACATCTTCAAATGGATTATTCTTATCGATGGGAGAGGAACTGAGGATTATGTCTATGCTGGATCCGTCTTTATGGATCCACCGGGTTTCAACCGTACCTATCCCTTTTTTGATTATCTGTCTATATTTTTCAGTGCCAACAAATTCATATTGTTCATCATCCGGATAGAGTATCCTGGCAGGTTGTCCGACCAGTTCATCCCGGGTATAACCAATCATGTTGCACAGATGCTCATTTACATCCTTTAACTTGCGATTGGAAACGATTCCTATTCCTGCCGGAAGGGCCCGGAAGATACTTTTCAGGCGATTGTCTCTCTCCAGTAGTTTTATTTCTGACTTTTTTTGTTCTGTTATGTCTGTTAAAGTAACAAAGACCTGATATGGCTTACTTTTTCCGTTTTCAAATTGGGGGATGGCGTTTATGTTAAGCCAGACATAGTCTTCTCTGTCAGGATTATAGACTCCAAGAACTTTATTTTTTACTGGTTTGCCGGTTACCAGGGCCTGCGTTGAAGGGTGTTCATCGGGCAAGGCTGTTGTTCCGTCTTCATGGATCACATCCCAGTCCTCATCACTGGATTTTTTCTTTAAGAACTGTTCTCTGGTCAGACCGAGTAATTCAAGGGCTGCAGGGTTTATATCAATAAGTGAACCGTCTGCTTTCTGATAAAAGACCCCATGTATCATTTCATTAAACAGGGTTTGGTAGGGGTATTCCTTTTTTTCGGTCTTAGCGTTGGGTAGATCTGTATCTTTGAACCTGATCAGAACATCTGATGGAGGTGTATTTGATAATGCTTCGATTTGAACTGTAAGTTCCCGGGCATTATTGGATACAAATTTAGTTTCTGAGAAGGTCCCTTTTAAATTAATTCCATCTCTTATTGCGGTTGCAATGGGGGATATGTTATTGAAAAGTTCAGTATAATGTATGCTACGGCCTTGTTTGACAGTTTCCGGAAGGGATAATTCTGTCAGCATTTTGCATTCCCGGTTTGAATATAGGAGATGACCACTGGACGAGAATATTATTGTTGGATAATTTCTACTTTGATATGACTTTTCTCTAATTATATTCTCTTGTGGCATTTGAGCACTTCCATAATTATTGAACAAAACGGGATGTTAATCCTCTTATGTATTACAACTATTTAGTATATGTTTAATTTACCATTCAGCTGACTACTGGCTATTAAGTGGAAATCAATCTGATCTTTTTGGATGCAAGTTAAAAGATTTATTCACAACGAATATGCAGACATGCTATTTATACTTACAAAATATATATATTCTTTCTTCATATACTACTATTGTGATTCTATGAAAAAAACATTTCTATTTCTTTTAATTGCATTGTTTTTTGCGGTTATCATTTCAGGTTGTGTTCAGCCTGAGGTGGAAGATGTAACCGAATCTGAAGATATAAGGATAGGTGCCCTTTTACCTCTTACCGGGGAGCTTTCTTCTATTGGTGAAGCAAGCCAGGTATCCCTTGAGGTTTCAGAAAGGGATATTAATAATTATTTCTCAAGTTTAAACTCTGATAAGAACCTTGAAGTTGTTTTCAGGGATACTGGCAGTGATCCCGAGACGGCTCTTGAGATGCTCAAGGAACTCGATGAGCTGGGAATTGATATTATCATTGGTCCACAGGCCAGTGGTGAAGCAGAGGCTGTACTGGAATATGCAAATAGCAATGGCCTGGTTCTATTAAGCATTGCCTCTACAGCACCTTCTCTGGCCATTCCTGATGATAACCTGTTCAGACTCGCTCCGGATGATACCAACCAGGCGATGGTGTTGTTCACATTCATGCAGGAGAGTAATATCAGTACACTTGTTCCGATGTACAGGAATGATGTATGGGGTAACGGTCTTGTTGAAGCGGTCGCTGAAGAGTTTGAGACCATTGACGGAACTATTACTGAAGGGGTTTCTTATGAAAATAATGATCTGGAACTTGATGCAGCTGTGGATCAATTAAATGCAAAAGTGGTTGCTGCATCTGATGATAACGAGGGACAGGTTGCAGTTTTGCTTTGTTCTTATGGGGAAGCTACAGAGATCTTAAAACTATCCGGCAAATACCCTGCCCTTACAGAAGTAAAATGGTATGGCACTGATGGGATAGCTTTGAATGATGCGTTGGTTAATGATGTTCAGGCAGCTGAGTTTGCTGTAACAGTTGATTTAAAGGCGCCTGTATATGGACAGATGCTGGCCAATGATCTTTACCAAAAAGTTCAGCCCTCTATTGAGAAACAGCTGGGGAGGCCTCCTGAATCCTATGCTCTGACTGCATATGATGCTCTATGGCTGTCCACTTTTGTCTGTCTGGATTCCATCCCTGATGATGACGCAAGTATTAAGCTGGCCATGGAAACTCTTTCGGACACCTATTTTGGAGTAAGTGACTGGATGATCCTGGATGAAAACGGTGACCGTAAGTACTGGAATTATGATATATGGACCATTAATGAAGTCAGTGATGGATATAAGTGGCAACGTTGTGGAAAAGTCATCCTGCCTTTTGATAACAATATGTTAATTTTAAAAGGGGAAGAACTGAGTTTTGCACAATAAGGGATGTTGACCTGAGCCGCCATTTTCGGACTTTATCTCTTTTATGGCCGGCTTTATCTTATTTTTTTTGAAGTGACTCTCTGAAGACACTTCCATTTTGATTTCAGTTATCTGAAGGAAATGAGATTTCAGTTATCTGAAGGAAATGAGATTTCAGTTATCTGAAGGAAATGAGATTTCAGTTATCTGATAGAAATGAGATTTCAGTTTCTTTATCCACTGGTTAAAACTCTATGTTTAAAAAAAGATCAAAATAAGGAACGCAATAAGAAATAATTACTTAAAAATTAATTAATCTCTTTAATTTTATGGCATTTGTGTAATTAATGAAAAAATGTTTGGTGCTCCGGCCGGGATTCGAACCCGAGTCTTCGGCTCGAAAGGCCGGAATGATTGGCCGGACTACACTACCGGAGCACATTGTTTTTGCTTGTCTGAGCGACCTCCCTACGACTTGTATATATATATAGTTGTCGGTAGGGAGGGGAATTCAGCTTTCAGATGGTGTTCACTGTTCGTCTTCAGGTATGTGAAGGATCCAATCGGTCAGATAAGGGCAGTACTCTGGCTGGCAGGCAAGTCTGCAGCCAGCACATGGGGAGAACATTTCGCCTGCAAGTAGAAGGTCATATGATATTACTTTTGGAGTAGAGACCGTGATCAGATAGGTCCTGGCCCCATTATTCACAGATTTCTCCCGGCTTATAAGCTCATTTTTGAGCAATTTAGTGACAATCCTGGAACATTTTCTGCTGTCAATGTCCATAAGCTTCCAGAGCTCATTTTGAAAAACGCCGTCTTTGTTCTCACGAATGACTTTCAATACTTCTTCTTCCATGCCCATGGTGATTTCCTGACTATAATTGGTTTAGTTGTCTACTGGAATTATAAGAATTATGTTATTTCCTCTCAGTACCACTGATCCAAGAGACCTCAACCGTTCTCCATCTGCAATTTCCACAGTGTCCACAAGGTGAAGGTTTAGATAGTCGTCTGCACTCTCGAGTTTTCCTTCAAGTATGTGCAGGTCTCCTTTCATTTCAACCTGTACCTTTGATCCAATTAATTTCTGTACTTTTTTATTTGGAAACAAAATAATATCCTCACAACAATTCACTTAGATATAATTTAAATTTGCCGGGTAAGATACACTGGCATATCTAGTATTTATCAGTATCGACAGACATTTCCCGGGAATTGGTTCAAATATAACCCTGGATCTCTGATGTATCTTTTGAAGGTTCATCCTTCTTCATTTGTCTCTTGTTTATTTTTGTGATCGGCCCAAACATATTCTCGTAGTCTTTGATATGCTGTTCAAGCCATCTGTGTAGTTCAAGTGCTGCAAGGGGAGATAAGATCACTTCAGTTTCAAGTATTCTCTGTACGACCTGTGAATTTGAATCCCTGTCAAAACCTTTTGGTGAGTCATTATAGAACCCGATCCTGAAATCATATGGGCTGTGCCCGCCAAGTGCACCAATTGAATAGGTTTGCTTGAAATCTTCAGCCCTGAGGACCTCTATCTTGACTTTTTTCACATTTGGTGTGGAATTCTTATCATTGTCTGTCATGTATTATACCTGCAGTCCCCTTATTGTCCCGAAAGTTAATTGTCATGATCAGTTAAAAGCTTTGTTCATAAAAAAGGGTCATTTGCTCTTATCTGACTGGTTCTGCTACTAAAGCTGATGCCTTGCACTATCCCCCACATTCTCATTGATATTCAGTATCTTTATTTATAATTTTCAGGATCTTAACCGGTAATTTTTCTTTTTAATTTATATGAAGCTTTTGCAATACGAGGTTTTGACTGGGCCTTTGCTATCATTTCAACAGCATCCAGGTCCCTTATGGCATCATCAAGATAACCCAGCACATCACCTGGATAGGCTGTGATTCCATACTGGTTTTCCAGATAACTTACCATCTGTACAGGTTCCATCCCTTCAGTCCTTAATTTGATCACCTTTCTGGAAAACAGATGCTCTGCACAACCGCAATAAGGACTTTCCTTGCATTTGCAGGTAAGGAAATCAGAGGCAAAGTTAAAGAGCTGGTCCTGTATCTGGTGGTCCAGTCTGGAGATATTTTCCCCCTCCAGCACAATATCCAGTGCTGCACCCTGGAATACCCTTGAGGGCATGTTCACTTTTAGAGCATTGGATATTTGAATTGAATATTTGAAGTAGACCGAATCAAAGAAATTCAGGTTCGTAATGATCTCAAGAGGATCTCTTTCCTTTTTCACTGCATCGAGTATCAAAAAGGCTTTTGAAACTGAAAGGAAATGCTGGGCGGCGATCTTTCCAAATTTTGTCAGAGCTATGTCATTCCTGTTCTCCACAATGAATTTCTTTTTTTTAAGCTGGCCCAGTAATGAAATAAAGTTATAATCGGCAAGCATCTTATCATGGATCGCTTTAAGGTCCCTTTTTGATGAGGTTACCGCAGCAGATGCCAGGATCTCTTCCATCTGTGCTTCTTCTCCATAGCTTATTGCTTTATGCTCCATTTGCCCCTTCAAAAGATTCAGTGCAACGTCTTCTTCTGAGATATTCTGGCCGCCTCCATATTGTTTTTCCGGGGTTGCCAGTAAATACACCACACCTCTGTCATGGTAGTCCGGTCTTCCTGCACGTCCCAGCATCTGCAGGAATTCTTGCATGGTGAGCCATTCTATGCCCATTGCCAGAGATTCAAAAATGACCTGAGATGCCGGGAAATCGACCCCTGCCGCAAGGGCAGCTGTGGTAACTACTACTGGCAGTTCTCCTTTTTCAAATCGTCTTTCAATTTTTTTCCTTTCATTTGATGATAATCCGGCATGATATGCAGCCGCTCTGATAGGCAGGGCCTGTGATATGCGGTGACAATTCCTTCTTGAGTTGGTAAAGATGATGGACTGACCACGATGGTCTTTTGAAGAGACTTTGTTGTATTCCTCCCGGGCCAGTTTTGCCATCAAGCGAACTTTATTATTTTCCGGGCAGAAGATCAGATGTCTTTCAATAGGAACTGGACGGTGTTCATATTCTATTAAGCTCACTCCCAGCTTATCGGCAAGTTCCTGTGGTTTTGCAACAGTTGCTGAAAGGTAGATGAACTGTGCTCCAGATGCAATGTATCTAAGTCTGCCTATAAGACCGTCAAGTCTATGTCCCCGGTCATCATCCTCAAGCATATGTACTTCATCGATCACTACGGTGCCTACCTGACCAAGAAGGTCTGCTCCTCCGGAACGTAATATATAATCCAGGCCTTCATAGGTGGCCACTATGATGTCTGTATCTGTTCTGCGGCATGTGGGGTCTTTTTTGCCTGTCATTATTCTGGAAGTCCCCACTCTTATGGAAGTTCCAATACCCATTCCTGCATATCTTTTCGTGAACTGGTCAAATTTTTGATTTGCAAGGGCTACCAGAGGTACCAGGAAAAGCATTTTTCCTTTTTTATTGAGGATATTCTGTATTCCTGCAATTTCTCCTATCAGGGTCTTCCCTGTGGCTGTGGCGGAAGTGACTAATTGGTTCTGTCTTTTTAATAGCCCTGATTCAATTGAGAGTGCCTGGACGGGAAGCAGGTTTTCAGAGCGTTTTAACAGATTACTTTTAAATCTTTTATTAAGTGGAAGTTCTTTGATAGGCGTTTTCTTAACATCAATAGTGGAAGTGATCGTATCAAAGCGGGTATATTCTGAGTCTATCTCTTCCGGGTTCAGGGATCCGATGGTCCTGTCAAGGTCCTTTGTATGAAGAAGCAACTCCTGTATCCTTTTAAGAGCCTCATCGCCAAAATGGCACTGGGAATTTCGCAGGGCACCTAAGAGTTCTTCTCCGGCACATTCTTCACAAATGAACTCTTTGTGATATTTAATCGCTTTTTTTGTTATGAAATTAAACTGTTTCTTTAAAAAGCAGAATCTGCAGATATTGACGTTATCTGCATTTAGGTGATATCCTTCCAGCATTTCAAGTATCTGTTTATCTTTTTCAGGATATCCTCCACTTGCTATCATTATTCGTTCAGACAATCTGAGCAGGTCAATGAGTTCTTCCGGAGGGCGATATTCCTCTTTTTTGTCCCTGGTCACCCTGAACCGATGGGGTCTGGGCCCTGCAGATGTCTGCCTGAGGATGAGGTCAGCTACAAGCAAAGGATTTTTCTTTTTATCTTTGATTGCCATGACGATCGTTTTAGATCTTTCAGGTCTGAGTAATGTCCATATTGCCATTTTCTTCTTCAGAGAGGGATTCCTATATATAAATTAAATCCACATTCATTCCTATATACATGTCATTTATTTTTTAATATCTATTTTTTGTTATTGTGTTCATTGTATGGACATCTTGTTTATATCTATGTGCATACATATTCTTAATTAAGTACTTAAAAGACTATTGTGTGTATATAGGTGGCCAATCTCAGACCTTTTATTTCTGGTTTGTGTTCATTCTGATACAATACAGAGAAGGAATCAAGTTATGGAGCAGCGATCTGAGCAGCAGGGAATGGAGCAGGGTTTCCAGTATTCTGAATATACTGAAACCTGTGAAATTAATGAACAGCTCCAGCCCTGCCCGGGTTATAATGAGCCTCAACAGGCTTCTTATTTCAATGAACCTCCTCCACAGGATTTTGATAATAACTCCGGAGGATCTGTAGGGATGCAGATGGCAGGAGGTGCACAGGACCCGATCAATGCCTCTGTGCAGGATCAGATCAATGGCCAATCCGGGCCACATATGTGTAAATCACAGCATTCAGTTCAATCACAAGGCTCTTCTGTTTCTGCTTTTGAATGTGCAGGCAATCAACCATGTGTTCATAGCGGGCCTGTTATTGTACCTACAGGCATATATGTGCTTGATAGGAATCTGGGTGGTGGTCTGCCCATCAGTTCCATGGTATATTTCTCAGCAGACCCCAGGTCCATGTCGGAGGTTTTCCTTTACCAGTTCACCCAATCCCGGAAGACCTACTACTTCACTACCAGTCGTAAGCCTAAATATGTTCAGCAGGATATAATGAACCTGAACTTCAATCCATATAATATTGTGTTCATAGATGTATACTCTGAATATTATTATACCCCTCTTGGAGACATGATCGATAATGTGGGTAACGAATTTGTTGATTCCAAGATCATAGAGTTCACCGAATACAATCTGTTAAATATTCAGAATGAAGCAAAGGAAGAGCCTGTAAATATCATATTTGACAATTTCTCCTTTTTCATGGGACTGAATGTAAATCCCGGTCTTTTAAAGCGTCTCACCAACCTGCTTTATGAGACAACCAAAGAGACAAACAGCCTGACCTATCTTTATGGCCTTAAAGGAAGTCATGATGTAACTGTGGAGAATGATATCCTTAATGCAGCAGATGTCATTTTTGATGTAGACATTGAAAGAAAAGCTGATAAAATGATAAGTAAACTGGCCATTCCAAAGATCAGGGGAATGATCCCCAACGCCGAACTTATAAAGTTCAACGTTGGAGAAGGTGTACAGATAGATACTTCCAGAGACATTGCATAAAGTTTTTGATCATATAATATTTCTGCAGTGGTGTACTTATTGTTGCAGTCTATAATTAATGCCTTAGTTGAACATTTGCTGGTTCAGGCTCCTGTTTACTGCAAAGTTGTGCATTGTTGCTATAGTTGTGCATTTTGTTTTTTATCAAGATACTGGTGTTTTGCAGGGTTATAGAATACTCACGACTTTGGTTGAGAGAGGGTATTCAGAGTCCTGCATCAATGGTTGCGTTCATGCAGTTACATTCACGTTGTTGTGGCAGGGCTTCGATGGCGTCCAGAAGGATGTTCTGAAGTCTGTTTCCATTTTTCTCAAGTTCGGTAACGACCTCACTTGCGGTTAAAGTGGATTTTCCCATTCCACAGGCAAGGTTTGTAACTGTGCAGATGGAGGAATAGCAAAGTTCCAGCTCCTTTGCAAGGATGACCTCGGGGATCAGGGTCATTCCAACAACATCTGCAAAGTTTGCCATCATGGCAATTTCAGCTTTTGTCTCAAAACGAGGGCCTTCAGTACATGCATAAGTGCCATGAGAATATTCGAATCCTTTTGAATCCAGGGATGTCTGAAGAGCTTGTCTTATTTGCGGACAGAAGGGTTCGGTCATATCGACATGCACTGTATTTTCATCATAGAATGTGTATTTTCGGTTCTTTGTGAAGTCTATAAAGTCATTTAAAAGGACAAAACTTCCTATTGGATGGTCTTTCATTGAACCCACTGAATTTGCGGAGATCACCCTTTTAATTCCCAGTTCTTTTATGGCCTGGATATTTGCATGATAGTTTATCATATGTGGGGGGACGTGTTCTTTAGAATTTGAGTGTCTTGGAATTAGGGCAATATTTTTTTTCTTTTCTTTTATCAAATAGCCCCTTACATCTCCATGTACGGTATTAATGTCCAGTATCTCTCCGTCATCAAAAGTGGTGAACCCCACTCCGCCCAATATTGCAATATCGATCATCATAAAAATACCTTTGTTTGTGTGTAAAAATTTGTATTGATTTTAAGTTAAGGGTGATAATCTCATGAACAAAGATTTATTATCCATTATTTCCCGAAACGGACAGTTTTATCCCGATAAGTGCCAGTATAATGGCCCCTATGACCGAGTATATGAAATAATGGAGGCCAAAGTACATGGTGTTCTGATCGTTTATCCGGGAACTGATAGAAAGGATGTAGGTACTTGCCCCCCATAACAGCAGTCCTATGGAGGAGATGAAAAGTGAGGGTGAAATATCCTTAACTGTCATCTCTTTGCTGATCTGAAGATCAATTATCTTCCCGATGTTTGCAAACAGGATAGCTATTACATACCACCAGACGGTAGTTTGTATAAATATGTTTATAAGGGTGATCATCCCGTAGTACCAGATGCCTCCTGTAGTATAATAATCCCATATATTAACCGCTCCCACTATTGTTGCAATGATGGCTATTATTGCTGCAATGGTGTAGGTGATGAAGGTCATCTGGCCTTCGTAGAGGGATCGTTTCATCTTTATTCTTAATAATGTGAATGTCTCGTCCAGGTTAAAACCTCTATAGAGCATGTAGAGGCCAATAGCCGCTGAGATCCCTATGATGGCTCCTTCCGGATATCTGATTAGGAGAAAAATGGCATATATAAGAGCTGCCAGTCCAATGGGTACAAAGAATGTCTGCGAGATCTTCGGATCATTGAAGGCATGTTTGAGTATGTAATAAGTACTTTCAAGGTTGGCGCTTTGTTTGACAACGATCCGTTTAACTGAATCTATCTTAATTCTGGATTGGACTATTGGTAACAGGGTCTCATCTTCCGCACCATCGGATATGAATATCGCATTTGTGAATTTGTTGGCGGATAGGAAAGAATCCAGTTGTGATGATATCTTCTGATCAGAGATTATGCCTACATTCCGATCTCCTGCAAAAGTTACCAGCTGGGCATCAATACCTTTCTGTTTGAGGTCGTCAAAGACCTTTATTCCTCCAAATATCGTATTTGTGTCCGAGTCCTCCGGATCCTCAGATCCAAGCCTGATTGCTGCATCCAGATTTGAAGCCCGGCCTATGATGGGGGTGGGAACCTTTGCTTTATCCCCAAGGTCATTGTCCCTGTCAATACAGATAACTAATGTATTCATATAAACCTCGTCTGGATGTGAACTTCACTTCATAATTAATTTCAAATATATAAATATGTTCTGATGATATTTTCAATATCTTCTGGCATGTTAACAATAGCGTGATCCATATTAACCTTTCCTTTAATTTTGTCCTGATTACAGGTCCGGGCCTCATGAATAATTTTAAAATATATATTTGTTGTATTTTGGATGTGCAGTCTGGAAGATTTATCTCATCGTCAGTCGATCACAAACAGTCTATTGTAGCTCTGACTTCATTAAGAACCGGATGGGTTCACTCACATATGATGGTATAAATTCCTTTTGTATCTCCATTATGCAGCTTTCAATATTGCATATATCCAAAGATAGTTCGTACTGTCTCATTGTCTCAGAAAGAGATGAGGCAAAAGGGAATGCTGTTATCCCTAAATCAGCAATGATCTTGAAAGCGATCTGAAAGCAATTTGAAAGCCATTAACCTTAGAACCTCATGTAGTTCAGTAGTGGGATTATGTCATTTATGCATAGGGGACACAATCTGGAGGTGATATGGATTTTTTTGATAGGTTGTAAAACGTATTCCATTTTCATTATATATGGAATGTTCTTCGAAGGGATGTTCTTTGGGATTAGAGTTGTTCAAGCAGATACCGGGCCCATTTAAGTTTTTTCTTTTTGATGGGGTTGACATCTGTGTCTTCAAAGTCAAATCCTATGAAGGTCATGCTCGCCGCATCGAATGCTTTTGCCAGATAGGCACATCTGTCCCCGTCTGAGAAACCACCAAAATTATAGATATTGTCAAAAGGGGTTGCCTGTGTGGTTGCAATGATATTGTTTAACAGAGGAACATATTGAAGGAGTTTGTCTGTATTGTCCCCATGGGCGTGCACTACCATAAGGGCCCCCTTTTTATTTGCTTCTATCTCTTTTTCCATATCTCCGTCCAGGTCTGTTACGATAATTTCTGGAATGGTATCATTTTCCAGCAGTGTAGAAGCGGCCCCGTCTGCTGCAATGATCACATAATCGCTGGTTGCTACTATTTTCAGATCATTTTTCAGGCAGGGTGCATTTCCACATATCAGTATATCCCTGCCAACGATCAGATCATATAACGTCTGAATGTCCGCAGATAGGGGGCCAATTAACAAATTGGAGAGCAATATAGCCGCATTCTCATCATCTTTCCTTGAAAATCCGAAGTCCTCAAGGATACGTTCGTAGACTGGTTCCCATTGTTCAAATTGCAATCTATCCCTTCTTTTTGTTCCGATTGAGATATTTTTGGAAATGCCAGTTCATTTGGTGCTGTGGCATTTCCTTCAATATCCTCTTCACTGTCTTTTTTTAAATCTTTCAGGTAACGTTCTGCAACAGTATTGCAGATGGTCATTTCATAGAGGATATTCCAATATGTATTGAGATATCTTCTACATTCCAGTCCTTCATGAGGTCTCCGTTGCTTTCAACATCAAATCCTATGACCATTACCGAGGCTCTGATCTCGTTGGCAATGAAAGTCTCACGATCAAGGACAAGGTCCACTATCCTTTCATCATCGATGCATATATGAGCCTTTATGTTCTCATCGACCTCCAGATTGAGTTCCTTGCGCATATCCTGTATCCTGCGGATGATCTCTCTGGAATATCCTTCCGATTCGATTTCACGGTTGAGGGTTGCATCTACATAGACCACACCTCCGCTAAACTCGGCTAATGCAACATTTTCCGGAAGGGTCTTTGTGAAATTGACCATTTCATTTGTGATGTTCACAGTTGCTCCATCTTCAAGACCAATAACCATTTCATCAGATGAAGTAAGGCCCTGTAGTAGTTCTTCAGGTTTCATTTTACCTAATGCTGCATTGACCTTCCCTGCATCAGCTTTGAATACCGGGCCTATTGCTTTGGCGTTTGGTGTGGCTTCCACTCCAAGTTCTTCCCATCTCTTCCCTGTCTCTATTAGAACTGCATCTTTTGAGTTGGTCTGGTCAAGGAGTACGGCCTTAAGGTCTTTGACGGCGTCATTGATAGTTTGATCAGCAGGCTCGATGACTATGCGGGATACAGGCCACCTGAGCTTCCGTCCTACCTTTTGTCTTGCATTTGAAGACGCTTCCACAATAGAGCGTATAGTCTTCATATGTGCTTCAAGTTGCGTGTCCAGAAGCTCCTCATTGACCCGGGGCCAGTCACAAAGGTGTATTGTCAGAGGTGCATCTTCGTCCACATTCCTGACAAGGTTCTGGTACATTTCCTCTGCCAGATGGGGCATGAATGGGGCAATGATCTTTGCAGTGGTCACAAAGACCTCATAAAGCACCTTGTATACAGCGATCTTGTCAGGATCATCAGCCTCGGTCCAGGTCCTTGGTCTGATTAGTTGTATATACCATCTGGACAGGTCCTCCAGGACAAATTCTGTTATGGCCCGCATTGCTTTGTGGAGCAATTTAGCATCCATGGCAAGGTCCACGTCCCTGATCACAGATTGCATGCGTGAAAGGATCCAGCGGTCTTCCTTCCTCAGATGGGTGGATATTTCCTTTAAGGTTACCTTTCCGGGATCGAAGTTATCAAGGGCCATATACGGTAGAGGGAAGCGATAGACATTCCAGAGGATGTTGTTTGTCCTGTGAACATTGGCAACCTCATCCCAGTTGAACTTGAGGTCCTCCCAGGGGGCACTTGCAGAAAGGACATAGGATCTGAGGGTGTCCGCTCCGTATTTATCGATCACTTCTGCAGGCTGGACCACATTACCCAGGCTCTTTGACATCTTCTTTCCATTGCTGTCCAGGGTGAATCCGTGCATCAGGACATCTTTGTAGGGAGCTTTTCCAAAAGCCACCATGCTGGCTCCAAGCTGAGAATAGAACCAGCCTCTTGTCTGATCATGACCTTCTGTGATGAAATCTGAGGGCCAGTGCTGATCAAAGAGCTCTGTTGAATGCGGGAATCTGAGGGTGGCCCAGGAAGCCACAGCAGAGTCGAACCATACATCAAAGACGTCTTCGACGCGGTGCATGGTACCACCACACTTGCATGGGATGGTGATCTCATCCACATAGGGGCGGTGAAGTTCAATATCTTCCGGTGTCCCTTCTGATAATTCCAGTAGTTCTTCACGTGTACCCACTACTTTCATCTCTTCACATTCCTGACATTTCCAGACCGGTATGGGTATGCCCCAGTATCTCTGTCTGGAAATACACCAGTCCCTTGCGCCCTCTATCCAGTCCTTAAAACGTGCAGAGCCCGCCCATTCCGGTGTCCAGTTAACTTTTTTGATCTCAGAGAGCATATCATCCTTAAGCTCTCCGATCTTAAGGAACCACTGCTTTGTGGCAAGGTAGATTATTGGTGTCTTACATCTCCAGCAGTGTCCATATCTATGTGTGATGTTATTCCTGGCAAGCAGGAGACCCTTTTCATCAAGGTCTTCCATAATCAGTTCATTGGCATCCCTTATGTTCATGCCTTCGTATTTGCCGGCTTCTGCAGTATAGGCACCTGAAGGCCCCACCGGGCAGAAGATCGGAAGGTTGTTCTTAACTCCGACTTCAAAATCGTCCACACCATGGCCAGGGGCAATGTGAACGCATCCGGTGTTCTCGGCTGTCACATAGTCTGCGAGGTGCACCTTATGTTCTACCTCTTGCTGGAAGGGTACCAAATCGTGAAGGGGATGCTGGTAAACCGTGCCTTCCAGATCTTCTCCGGACATCGTTTCCAGTATCTCATAATCTGTATAGCGTCCTTTTCTGAGAACGTCATCTATCAATTCAGCAGCCATGATCAGTAACTCTTCATTTCCATCCTGGTCTATGGCTTTAATCTTTGCATATTCAAAGGATGGGTGTACGGCCACGGCAATGTTTGAAGGAATTGTCCAGGGGGTGGTGGTCCAGATCACGATATATGTGTTATCCTCATTTTTCAGTTTGAATTTAATGTATATGGAGGGGTCTGTACGGTCCTCATATTCCACTTCTGCATCTGCAATGGCAGTTTCACATCTGGGACACCAGTTAACAACCCTTTTTCCGATCTCAAGCAGGTCTTTTTCCCGGGCCTGTTTCAATGTCCACCAGGCAGCTTCGATATATTCGTCTTTCAGTGTCATATAAGGGTCTTCCCAGTCCAGCCACACTCCCAGGGTGTTGAACTGATCGGTCATGTCGTCCTTTTGTCTCAGGGCGAATTCCTTACATTTTTCGATGAAATTACCTACACCATATGTTTCAATATCTTTCTTGGACTGGAATCCAAGAACCTCTTCGACCTTGACCTCAATTGGTAAACCATGCATGTCCCAGCCTGCCCTGTCAATGATGTCATGTTTATTCATGGATTTGTATCTGAGGATACTGTCCTTTATGATCTTGTTCCAGGCTGTACCAAGATGGATATGGCCGGTGGTATACGGTGGACCATCAACGAAAAAGAATCGTTTTTCACCGTTTCTATGTTCCCTTACTTTTCTGTAAGCGTAATTCTCTTCCCAGAACTGATGGATCCTGGTCTCCATATTTTTTGCATTATACTGGTCACTAACTTCTTTTATCAAAATGCTGACCTCCGGCCATATGTTCTCTTGTTTTGATTTGGTATCATCCTAATACAATAACTGATTTAAATATTATCGTTAACTGCCTTTTCCAGCATAACAGTTTTACTTTCTGATGTGTTTTGTCAATAATATATTATATGTTATCTATAAATAAAAGCAAAATACCTTTTGCGTAAGTCAGTTGCAATTCACAGCAAAAGGGTCCAGCGCTAAGAAATAGTCCGGGTATGTTGACAGATTCTCTGTTAATTTAGTATCGGGGAAAAGGTATGACATCTACTCTTTGATTGGAAAGTTCCCTTTTTCAAAGTTCTTTAACCAAATCAAAGTCCCTTAACCAGATTAATGTGACAAAGTCACATTAATAGAGATGGAGTAGTTTCCATTAAGTATTTACCTTCTTGCTCTTTTGAAAGAAGAAGTCCTTTTCTCCCTGGGCAGGTTCCAGATCGGTTATCCAGGAAGCATTTTTTGAGTATCTGGCAAAAAAGGGTTTTCGGGTCCATTCGTGATCTCTGCCCTGCAAAAATTCCAGTATGAATACTTTCTCTCCGTTTATTTCCTGGATACCAAGTATATTTATTTTACCCGGGTCTGCAGACATACTGGGCCCTCTGACAGTCCTGGCAAGCCCGCTGACATTGGAATAGGCTTTCTGGAAGATTTCCCATGCCTTTTCTATAGTGACATCAAAATAATGTTTTGCACCTGTATTGCGCACCATGAACATATAATAGGGGATACAACCTAGCCGTACCTGTTCTTTCCACATACGGGCCCAGGTTGATGGATTATCATTTATGTGAGAGATCAGAGGGGATTGTGTCCTTATCTGGGCCCCGGTGTTCCTGATTTCATTTATCGCCCGCCTCACAGCTTCTGTTTCCAGTTCACGGGGATGGTTGAAATGGGCCATTATGGCCAGATTTTTCCCATGTTGTTTTACATCTCTGAAAAGGGAAAGTATTTGATCTGAATCTTTATCTGAGAGGTACCGATAAGGCCAGTAGCTGAGGGACTTTGTTCCTATCCTTATGTTGTTCAGATGTGGCAGGTTCGCGTCAAGCAGGGGTCTTATATATCTTTCCAGCAGCCCTGCACTCATTGTCATCGGATCTCCTCCGGTGAACAGAACATCGGTCACTTCAGGATGTTTACGTATATAAGAGATCAAATTGTCAATATCCTTTGTGTATATCTTAAGGTCTTCCATTCCTATGAACTGGGCCCATCTGAAACAAAAAGTACAATATGCATGACAGGTCTGACCCTGTGCCGGGAAGAATAATACTGTTTCTTTGTATTTGTGTTGCATCCCTTTCTGGGGCTTTCCATCAAGGATGGGAGTATTCTTTTCCAGTTGCCCTGCAGGATGCGGATTCATTTCAAGATGGATATTTTCAACAGCATCTTCAAGTTGCTCGGGGGGACACCCATCTCTGATCATCTGGTGTAGTGTTTCATAATGATTTGGCAATAACATGTCCTTATTCGGGAATGTCAGTTTAAATATAGGGTCATCCGGGACACTGTCCCAGTCAATTAATTCTTCAACTACGTAATTGTTCACTCTAAATGGAAAGACCAGGGCACTGATCTTTATTTCATTTATTTTTTCATCAGATAAAGCTTTTATCTGAGGTATCTCCTGAAAATTGGAGAGGGTATACGCATTGAACTTTTTTTTTTCATAATTTATGCGAAATCCTCCTTCTTAAAACAGATATGAATTCCGTAAGTATGCTGTAAAATCCTCTAGTCCAAATTCATGTTTGTCATTTTTATTGAAATGGGTTGCAGAGGAGTGATTTATAGTAGTTTATTTCATGAATGATTTTAATTGTGTTCTACACGGTATGCACACATAGTATATATGTATATTTTATATTTGAGTAATTATTAATTATAAGTAATATGGTATATGTGTAGGTATATTTTACGATTGTTGGTGTGTAGGGGCAGAGAAAGCCCACGACTTCAGTCGTGTGTAGTTCACTTAGAATTGTATAGTTTGTTCACAAATGGGTAATTCAGCTTATCTGATATATGTCTTCCATTTCTATATTTTTCACAATCAAAATATGGAATATGTTTGATGTTATGTGTCTGAATGGCATTACTGAATTTTCGGTTTCATAATGTCGTTTCATAAAAGATGTTTTTCTGTCATGCTTCTGGATATCCTAAAGATTGATATACTGAGAAATGATATCATTATCTGATCCTTTTGTATGGGAATGTGCCTGTGTGTGAAGGTCCCTCCACAGGGCCGGATCTTGAAAGCGGGATCCATGATCAGTTTGATCGGTGTGGATTGTAATAGCTGTTCCTTTTGGGATCGTTCCCGGGAAGTTGTAATATTTTTGTTTGCCCGAATATCTGGATGTATCGGGATGAAAGGCAATATAATTGATAAGGTGTGTTATTTTGAAGATAAAAGGTAGGGTTCAACTGCGAAAATCAGCAAAGAACAAATTATTAAAAGAGCTGATGTCCAATTTTGGTAATGTTGTGGATGGCATAAAAGACCTTAAATTTGAGGCAGCCACGGTGGAGAAGTTTAATGTGGTGCTTGTGGATGGTGATGTCATGTTCTTTAAGGATAATGATGGATATTTCCCGACTGTTAAAGGGGTATTAAAACTTGGCATTACATCCAATAATATAACGGTAGATGCCGGAGCTGTTCGTTTTGTTGCAAACGGGGCCGACATAATGTGTCCCGGGATAGTTAATGCCGATCCTGCGATAAAACCGGGGGATCATGTGATCATTGTAGAGGAAACCCATGGAAAACCTCTTGCTATTGGCCAGGCGCTTCTGCCAGCTGATGAAATGGTTGGCAGTTCCGGAAAAGCTGTTAAATCTTTGCATTATGTAGGTGATGATATATGGAACATTGAGGTCTGATCCGTGTTCTGTTTTTTTAACAGAGGCCCTCTTCAATGCTGTGGGTATGAATGCATACCATTAAGTATTTATGAACACAACCTAAACGTAGTCCCGTAATTATGATAATCGGGTAATTACTTTCCAGTGATCGCTCAAATCGCTTTCATGATGAAGGTCTGGATATGTGGACAGACCCTATGGCCAGGGACTATGAACGGAGTCTGAGGCAGGGGCTATGAACGGGGTCTGAGGGACTATGGTCATCGTTTCAATGTATAAGGCAGGAAGGCTGTGGAGTTTGGGAGTAGTTCTCCTGAAAATATGATGATCAGGGATAATAAACAAAATAACGGATTAATCATCTTTTTATGTGAAAATCTAATTATAGTAGTGTTTCATATTATTTCAACACGTTTTATAAGATAAAGGTGCGGATTATGGCAAGTTTCATGGATAAAATATTTGGTAATGGGTCTTCAGATGCAACTGATTCGGATGAATATACCGAACTTGATCTTGGAAAGTTTGAGCAGGAACTATCTGATGAACCTGCAGAGACTTATGTAAGGATTGCAGAGCTTACAAATCTGAATGATCTTCCATCACTTAAAAAAGAGATATATGATGGAAACATACTCATCATTGACATTTCTAACATTAAAATGGACAACCTTATCAGGGACAGGGCTTTAAATGACCTTAAAGAAGTCGTTCTTGATGTACATGGTGACATCGCAGGTGTAAAAGATGATCAGGTCCTTGTAACTCCTGCCGGAATAAAGATAGATCGGTCAAAGATCGCCGGTAAAAGACACTAAATCTGATTTTGAGCGAACATATATGTCTGGCATATCAGATGATAGAAAAGATCCTTTTGTGACGCGTACGACCTGTCCCATCTGCAGTGAAGAGATGCTCATGCACTGGCAGGGGGATGAGATCCCCTATTTTGGAGAGGTTATGTATATATCCGCAAGATGTGATCATTGTGATTTCAGTTTTGCGGATACTATGATACTGAGCCAGAGGGCTCCTGTCCGATATGAAATGAAGGTCAGTGATCTGGAAGATCTTAATGCGAGGGTTGTCCGGTCTACTTCAGGGACTATCAGGATCCCTGAACTGGGTATTGATGTGGAGCCCGGATCGGTCTCCGAATCATATGTGACCAATGTGGAGGGGATCCTGGAGCGCATCAAAAAGGTTGTTGTCAGTGCCACTGAATGGGTTAGTGATGAGCCGGAAAGTTATGCCCGGGGTCTGGAGGTCCAGGCCAGGCTCGAAGCTGCAATAAATGGGACTGAGGAACTTACCCTTATAATAGAAGACCCCATGGGTAACAGTGCGATAATATCGGAAAGAGCGCTTTCAAGACCTCTTTCAGAGCAGGAAGCTTCCAATCTTCAGACCGGAATGATCGTTTTTGATCTGGATTCATCTGAATCAATTTCAGATTCTTCTGAAAAGGTCGGATCAATTGGAAATGACCACAAATAATGTGATGGCCCAAAACGGCTGAAAGATCATCTTGTTTCTCTATAAACATACAGGATGTTCCGTGATTCCCGGGTTTGATTGGATGATTTAACGGCATTGATATTTAAATTAATGTATTACTTAATTAATGTATTATTTAAAAATTTAAGATGATAATAGGTGAAATTATGGTTGAACAGGAAAAAGATGCTACATTACCTTCCAAAGACGAGTTCAGTCAATGGTATAATGATATTTTGCAAATAGCCGAGATCATGGATATACGCTATCCTGTAAAGGGTTCATATGTCTGGTATCCATTTGGTTTTTCTATTCGTCAGAATGTATACTCCATAATTCGTAACCTTCTTAATAAAGACCATCAGGAAACTCTTTTTCCTCTTTTGATACCTGAACATGAGTTCATGAAAGAGGCCGAGCATATCAAAGGTTTTGAAGATGAGGTCTATTGGGTGACTCATGGGGGGACATCTCCTCTGGATGTAAAGCTTGCTTTAAGGCCAACAAGTGAGACTGCCATATATCCAATGTATCGTCTCTGGGTCCGTTCCCATGCGGATCTGCCTCTGAAATTATATCAAATAGTAAATACTTTCCGATATGAAACAAAACATACCAGACCCCTTATCCGATTAAGGGAGATCACATCTTTCAAGGAAGCACATACTGTTCATGCAACCTGGGATGATGCGGCCCGGCAGGTGGATGAGGCAATTGCTCTTTATACTGAATTCTATCATAAACTGGCAGTCCCCGTTCTGCCATCAAAAAGACCGGACTGGGATAAGTTCCCGGGTGCGGATTATACCATTGCTGTGGATGCATTGATGCCCGATGGTAAAACTTTGCAGATCGGGACTGCCCATCATCTGGCTGATAATTTTGCAAAGACTTTTGATATTAAATACGAAGATCCGGAAGGAGAACAGGTCTATGCTCATCAGACCTGCTATGGTGTTTCCGAAAGGTCCATTGCTGCTTTGATCTCCATACATGGGGATGATAAGGGCCTGATACTTCCGCCTGCAATTGCTCCAACACAGGTGGTGATCATTCCTATTATCTTCAAGGAAGCAGAAAGTGTCCTGGAGGCCTGTGAGAAGGTCCGGAAAGAACTTGAGGATGCAGGTGTTCGTGTAGTGGTCGATGCAAGTGACAAAAGACCAGGCTCTAAATATTATAAGTGGGAAATGAAAGGTGTTCCTGTGCGAATAGAGATCGGTCCAAGAGATCTCAAAAAGGATGCTGCTATGCTTGTTCGGCGTGATACGGGGGAAAAGGAACAGGTTGGTCTTTGTGGTCTTGTGGAATCTGTTAGTGAAAGATTCGATTCTATTCAGGAAAATCTGTTTAACACTGCCCGGGCAAACCTTTATCAGCGCATTGTTGATTGTGATGATGTGGATGTAATTAAACAACAGCTTGCCTCAGGTATTGCAAGGGTTCCCTGGTGCGGGGACGAAACATGTGGTGCTAAGCTGGAGGAGCGTGTTGGGGCAGGTATTCTGGGTATTCCTTCTGACCAGGATGATGAATTAAAAGGTAAATGTCCGGTTTGTGGAAAAGAAACGAATGTTCATGTGTATATAGCCAGAACATACTAACTTTATGAACTAAAATACGGCATAATTTATATAGATGCCCGGATACTACAATTGTAAAAATCTGATTTAAGGAAGATCAATATGGATGGAAAAAAGGTCAATGAGGACAAAAAGCCGGAGAATCCTCTTTTTATTTGTGTGCTTGCAAATACGGAGACAGCATATATTGAAAAAATATCTGCCGCAGGTAAGACTGCAAAACTTACCGATTATACGCCAACAGGCGATGCTGAGCTCGTTGAGACTGGCAACATTATAAGTACTCCTGTCCTTCCCATGACCCCTCCATATAACACTCCCACACCTGGTCTTATTACCCGCGCTGCACTCCAGAGGAGTAATGTGGACCACATGTTCGTGGTGTCGGGATTAAAGTTCCTTCCAAAAGTTCCTTTTGTTGATCTGAAGGCACATCCGGGGGAGGATATTCGCAATGAAGTAGCCGTCCATGATGTGGAAGGCATAATATCCAGGGCCCGGGAGGCCGGTGTTAGTGTTGACAGTGCACATGATATGATCGTTATTGGAGAAAGTACCCCTGCTGGTACTACAACTGCAATGGGAGTGCTTGGGGCCCTTGGTTATGATGGCAATGTTAGCAGCAGTTCTTCTATTAATCCTCTTGGTTTAAAATCGGAAGTTGTAAAAAAAGCCATGGAGATTTCGGGTATTACTAAAGGAAGTCTCAGAGATGACCCTTTAAAGGCTATGGCCTGTGTGGGTGATCCAATGATGCCTGCAGTTGTGGGCCTGGTTCAGGGTCTTGGGGACAGGCGCATCATTCTTGCAGGAGGTACCCAGATGGCAGCTGTATATGCTGTCATGAAACATCTTGGGATGGATCTGAGTAATATTTCGATCGTGACCACAAGTTATGTAGCTAATGATCCAAGTGCGGCCTTCAAGGATATTATTAAAGACCTTGAAGCAGATATGGATTATGTTGATCCGGGATTTGGTCAGTCATCTCACAAAGGTATTCGTCAGTATGAGCTGGGTTATGTTAAAGAAGGAGTTGGTGCAGGGGGTGCATTATACCTGGCCCGACTAATGGGTGTCCCTCTGGATCAGATCAGGGAAGATATTGAAGGTATC
Organism: Methanosarcinaceae archaeon; assembly: GCA_963676195.2. Lineage (GTDB taxonomy): Archaea > Halobacteriota > Methanosarcinia > Methanosarcinales > Methanosarcinaceae > CAXXJW01. The sequence continues at coordinate 585,789 of CAXXJW010000001.1, forward strand.
TGTGTTGAACTGGCAGAACTCATTGATGCCTGAGTAACAATTGGAACTTCCGGGAAACTTATGTATGGGATCCTAATTTTGTCTGATGTGGTATGTTCATTATCCATTATAAGGTAGCTGATCTGTTTGTATCAGATCAGCTTTTTCAGTCAAGGTAACTTTCAGTCAAGGTAACTTTCAGTCAAGGTAACTTTCAGTCAAGGATCATTATCGAATCAAGTCTTACAGATCCCTGTTTTGTCCAGTAATCACATACCTTGCAATATTGACGACCGTTTTCATCCGAGATTAGTTTAGCACTGCATTTAGGACATATTTTTAAATTTTTCATTGTAAGCCCCCCTTTTAGATGTTTGAAATAATTTCTTGCAAGTGCTATATTGTATTCACTCTACTTATAGTATTTGATTTGGATAATATAAGTTACTCTTAATGATAACTTAAATTTTTATGTATATATTCTATATATTTATTCTCTCTATTTTGCATTTTTTTCTTTGATCCTCTGTTATACCTCCTGTTGATTCTGTTCATACCGATAGGTATATGTGTGATTAGATGTATGTGAGTGCGCCTACACATTAAGGGGCTGTGGCCTAGCCAGGAATGGCGACGGGCTCCAGCGGATAAATGATGAACAACGGGTCTACTGAGGCTCTCCCGACGGGGATGGCCTGTGAGGAACCGTTGGAGCACTGATATGTGTTCATAAGAACATTCAAATGTTGTCTTCAAGGCAACAGTTCGGAGATACCCGTCGATCGTGAGTTCAAATCTCACCAGCCCCACGTTATTTTTTGTTTTATTTTATTCTATTTTCTTTCCTTTCCTTTTATGGATCTATGCAGGCAGGTTCACAGTTTTGCTGAGTTTGTCGTTGCTGGTGTTTTTGCGGAGTTTGTTTTTATTGCTTCTTTTGTGGGTTTAACTTTTGCTGTTGTCGGGCCGTGGTTGATGAAGTTCCAATACAAAAGTTTAAATCATATATCTCCATACTAGAGCCACTGTTTCATTGTCGGGACTTAATCCCGTAGGAGTGTGGCCTTATATCAGGGCTGAACCGTGAAACTTTATATGGAACAAAGGTGAATAAATTGTCTAAATCATTTTATGGATATATACGAGACGCATGGAAAGATCCGGATAATACATATGTTCGTGATCTGAGATGGGAAAGACTTCAGGTGTGGAGACGTCAGGGTTCTGTTACCCGAATCGAGCGTCCAACACGTATCGATCGTGCAAGGTCCCTTGGATACAAGGCAAAACAGGGTATTGTTGTGGTACGTGTCAAAGTAAGGCGTGGAAGCATGAGGACTTCCCGGTACATTCGTGGAAGGCGTACCCAGCACATGGGTAAGAACAAGATCACCGTTGGAAAGAGTATCCAGAGGATCTCTGAGGAGCGTGCTGCAAGAAAGTACCCCAACATGCGTGTGTTGAACTCCTATTGGGTAGGGGAAGATGGCAAATCCAGGTGGCACGAAGTGATCCTTGTGGACCCATCTCATCCTGTGATCAAAAGCGACAAAGATCTTAACTGGATCTGTGACAATACGCAAAAGGGACGTTCCTTCCGCGGCAAGACAAGTGCAGGCCATAAAGGCAGAGGCATGAAGAAGCGCGGAAAGGGTACTGAAAAGACCAGGCCAAGCACAAGATCCAATATTAATTCAAGCAAGTGATCCACTATATAACAGTGCGTGTAAGCGCGCATGCTACAGAGGACAGGTCCAGAGTACAAAATGCTCTGGACTTTTTTTTGCAAAATTGCAAGGGTAAGGCCAGTGATATCTCCGGACTTATTGATATGGCAGAAGTTGAAGGTTATTATGGTAATCCTATCCTGATGTATAATATCAAAATATCCAGAAAGGCGCAGACAAGGGCTTTTATTCATTTCATAAAGGATAATCTTTCTCCCTCTGATCTTGCAGACCTTCGTACTGAACTTTCTTCAAGGCTTGATGATGATCTGGTCTTTCATTTAAGGTTTAACAAACAGGCTGCATTCATGGGCAGGGTGGAAATGACCTCGTCCTCGGACGCCGTGATCGTGAAAGTGAAAATTGCTACATATCCAAAAGACATCCGGAAGGCACAGGTAGTTCTGGAGGAATTATTTGGCTAAGTCTTTTTTCTTTGACCTTAATGTTCATTCCGGGAACAATCCCGGTTCCAGTCCCAAAGAGATGGCTTTAATGGCCTGCTACCTTGGTTTTGGTGGTATTGGTCTTAGGCATGAGGGTATCTTGTCTGGAAATAAAGGGGCTATGGATATGATGAATAATTTTGAGCAGGAATTTGATCCTGATATAAAAGGCACGCTTGATCCTGCTTTTAAATTATTTAATTCAATTGAGATCCATGTCTCAAAACCGGCTCAGTTACATGGGCTTGTTGGAAAACATCGCCGGAATGCAGATGTGCTCATCGTAAGGGGTGGGGATGAAACAATAAACAGATATGCGGTGGAAAATCCTAACGTAGATATACTTTCATATCCTTTGACCTCACGGGATAGCGGAATTAATCATGTAATGGCAAAAGAAGCAGGCATTAACGATGTTGCTGTGGCATTTGATCTGGGACCCCTGATCAAAGGAAGGGGTGGGAAACGTGTACGTACTCTTTCCCATTACCGCACAAATCTCATGCTTTTGAGGAAATATGATGTTCCGATGATCCTTACCTGCAACGCATCATCATATTTCGATCTCAGGTCTCCCCGGGAATTGATTGCATTAAGTTCAATGTTTGGTATGGAAAAAGAAGAAGCTATAAAGGCATTGAGCCATACACCTGAGGCCATCATACGGAGAAACATGAAAAATGAAAACTATATCTGTGAAGGTGTGGAGATCTTCGATGAATATTACCTTGAAAATAATGCTGAAAATATATCCTGTGCTGATGCTAACCCGGGTGATCAATGCAGTGAAAATGGAGGGGGGCCTGAATGAAGATCCTGCCACCAACATTAAGAAAGGATCACCGTTATCTTGCTTTTGAAGTTATCTGCCAGCAAAGAATTGATCGACTGGATCTTTTGCGTGAAATTTTCTCCTGTTCAAATTCCCTTATCGGGGATGTGGGTTCCAGCGAATGTGAAATAACTCTCCTTTCCTTTGAAGATCAATGCGGGATCATTCGCTGTCGTCGTGACAGGGTTACAACAACCAGAGCTGTTCTTGCAACTGTAAATCATATAAAAGGGGAGAATGTGCTCATCTATGTAAAAGGTGTTTCAGGGACAGTTCATGGAGCTACTTCCGGATATATTGAGAATGGAGGGGCATAGTTCTGAAGATGGCTAATACTGTATGTAAGTGTTGATCATGGTCTGAGCATACATGTTCACTGGTCTGGAAGGATACACATATCCCGGAGGTCATATAAATCCATCTGGTATATTCAGATGATCTGTGGAATAGCATAAGGATTGTCCATCTTTCCAGGTATCGATCATTTGTTTTAAAATAATATATATACTATCAACTCCGATATGGTAGCAGAATATATTATGCTATCTCTAATACCTGAAATGGCGTGGCATCTGCAACGGACAGGACAAAACAGCTTTAATATGTGTGTCAGTATATGGTCATTTAATCAGGTATATATTGTCTGGTAACTGATATGCTCAGATTTGCTTTGAAGCTCTGTAAGAACCGGGTGGTTCCTCTGACAGGGTGTGTGGCAATCATTGCACCCTTTCGTCTTACGCTCAATCTTATGTTGGCTTGAAGAATGGAAGGGCCCTTGCAGGATTTTGGAGCAGGTGATGTTGGAGCACAATATTTAAAACACAATAGAAATTAAAACGATCAAATTCAGGATGGAACGTAATATAATTCATATCTATTCAAATACTTTTCACTATATTTTATAAACTGTAGGAGAGAAATAAGCATGCAAATGGCACCACAAATGGGTTATGACAGAGCTATTACAGTATTCAGTCCGGATGGGCGGCTTTTTCAGGTAGAATATGCAAGGGAAGCAGTAAAAAGAGGTACCACGGCCGCTGGCATCAAGGCAACAGATGGTGTTGTGTTGCTCGTGGATAAGAGGATCACAAGCAGTTTGATCGAAGCTGAATCCATTGAGAAGATATTCCAGATAGATAAGCACATTGGTATTGCTACTTCAGGTCTTGTAGCTGATGCACGTGCTCTGGTAGACCGTGCACGGGTGGAGGCCCAGATCAATATGGTCACCTACGATGAACCAATTGGCGTTGAGGTCCTTTCCAAAAAGATCTGCGATCATAAACAGACCTATACTCAGTATGGCGGAGTACGTCCATATGGGACAGCATTATTGATAGCAGGGGTAGATGATTCAACTCCCCGTTTATTTGAAACGGATCCAAGTGGAGCTCTCCTGGAATACAAAGCAACTGCTATCGGGGCCGGGAGGAATACCTTCATGGAGACCTTTGAAGAGCAGTACAGGGATGACATGAAAGTGGATGATGCAATTGTTCTGGGCCTGGAAGCTCTTTACAGATCGGCTGATTCTAAACTTGATGCTTCCACACTTGAGATCGGTACGGTGACCCTTGAGGATCACTCCTTTAAGAAATATACTACCGAACAGGTGGAGGCATACGTAACCCGTGTTATGCAATTGCATGAAGATGATGAACAGAAAGAGGAAGACGAGCAAGAGGATAACAGTTAATTCTCTTATTTTAATCTAATAGGAAGGTAGTATAATGGTATCACTTGATAATGCCTTGATCGCGAGGCTTAAGAAGGGAAGTAATCATTTTGAGATCTATGTGGATCCGGATGTTGCATTTGAATATAAGAAGCATGATGATGTGAAAATAGAAGATGTCCTTGCAGTTGAATCCATCTTTGAGGATGCCAGCAAAGGGACCCATTCACCTGAATCTGATCTTGAAAGTGCGTTTAATACCACCAATGTGCTGGAGATAGCAGCGTATATTATAAAACACGGCGAACTGCAGTTAACTAAAGAACAGAGGAAGCACATCCTTGAAGAAAAGACCCGACAGGTCATTGCCACAATTGCAGAGAATGCAATAAATCCGCAAACAAGGGCCCCTCATCCTCCGGCAAGGATTGAAAAGGCCATGGAGGAGGCAAAAGTTCATATAGATCCCTTAAAAGGTGTAGATGAGCAGGTTACTATTGTCATGAAAGCTATTCGTCCTATCATACCGATTCGTTTTGAAGAGGTGGAGGTTGAAGTAAAGGTTCCTGCTGAATATGCAGCCAAATCCTATGGAGAGATCTCTAAGTTTGGGACAATGCTTCGGGACAGATGGGAAAACGATGGCTCCTGGACTGCTGTAATTAAAATGCCTGCAGGTCTTCAGAATGACTTCTATGGGCTTGTCAATCACCTTACCAAGGGTGATTCTCAGACCAGGCTTTTATAAGAGGCTTCATTCATGGATCGCAATATTGTGATCCCTGGCCAGCTTCTTTCTGAAAATGAAAATGAAGCTGGATCAGGGACCTATGTTAGTAATGGCAAAGTTTATTCTTTATTGTACGGGATTGCAAACCTTAAGAATAGAGTGTCCGTGGTGCCTTTCTCAGCCAGATATTTTCCGGTACGTAAGGACTTTATTATCGGTACTGTCATACAGATCACCTCTTCCAACTGGATTATGAAAACAGGGTCTCCATATGACGGACTGCTTCATGTATCTGAATTTCCCAAAAGGGTTGAGTCCTCGGTTATGAAGAAATATATGGATATCGGGGATTGTGCCATTGTTCGTATTAAGGACGTTAGCAGATCCATGAAAGTAGAGTTAACATTACGCGAGCAGGGAACCAAGATCCTTAAAAATGGTCGTCTGATTGAGATAACTCCTTCCAGGATACCTCGTGTCATCGGACATGGTGGTTCCATGGTCAACATCCTTAAAAAGGGATCAGATTGTGATATCTTTGTTGGAAAGAATGGTCTCATCTGGATCAATGGTAAAGAAAAGGATATGGACCGGTTAACAACAGCTATTTTTATGATTGATAAGCAATCCCACACATCAGGATTAACCAATCGCATCTCCGCATTTTTGAATGGGGATTATGAAGATGATGGAAATTGTGGTGAAGTTGCAGATTGTGTTGACGAAGATGTAGTGTCTTGTGTTAAAGGGAAAGATAGTGAGAAGCAGCTGAAAAATGGATCTGAGAACATCCCGATCTTCGAAGATTCAGAAGATGGCCTTGAGCAGAGTGACGTACCGGAAGAAATTTGTAAAAAAATAGATGTTCTTCTGGATGAGGGTCAGGATCAGTAAAAGATTGCTATGAAAATATGTTGACGGGATATATGAAGTTTGGAGAATAAATAATGAGTGACAAACCTGAAAGATTTATCGATGAAAATGGGCAGCGTCTTGATGGCAGAAGCGTTGATGAGATCCGCCCTATGAAAATTGAAATGGGTGTGCTGTCAAGGGCTGACGGATCATGTTACCTGGAATGGGGTAATAATAAGGTCCTGGCCGCAGTGTATGGCCCCCGGGAACTTCATCCAAGGCGCATGCAGCGTTATAATGAAGTTCTATTACGTTACCGATATAATATGGCTGCATTTTCTGTAGAGGACAGGATAAGACCCGGTCCAAGCAGACGTAGTACCGAAATATCCAAAGTAAGCGGAGAGGCATTTGAACCTGTGATCATGAAACAGTTCTATCCAGGTGCAGTGATCGATGTTTTTGTAGAAGTTCTGCAGGCAGATGCAGGAACCCGGACTGCCGGGATCAATGCTGCAACTCTGGCCCTTGTTGATGCAGGTATCCCTATGAAAGGGCTTATTGCCGCATGTGCAGTGGGTAAAGTGGATGGGCAGCTGGTCCTTGACCTGAACAAGCCGGAAGATAATTATGGCGATGCTGATCTTCCAGTTGCAATGACTGAAGATGGTGAGATCACATTGTTGCAGATGGATGGTAATCTGACATACGATGAGTTCACCCGGGGCATGGAAATGGTTAAGAAGGGATGTCAGCAGATATTTGAGATACAGAAAGAAGTTCTCATGAGCAGATTTGGTGCTCCTTCCGATGAAACAGAAGGGTCCGGGAGTCCTGATGATGCTGAAGGGTCTGTGAACTTAGATGATAATTCTGATGCAGTTGAGGTTGTTGAAACTGAGGACTCTGAAGCTGAAGAAGTCGAAGCTGAAGAAACTGAGGACTCTGAGGCTGAAGAAGTTGAAGCTGAAGAAGTTGAAGCTGAAGAAACTGAGGACTCTGAGGCTGAAGAAGTTGAAGCTGAAGAAACTGAGGACTCAGAAGATGAAGGGACCGAAGTTGTTGTTGCTGAAACAGACGATCCTGAAGGATCAGAAATACTTTCTGCAGCTGAAGAAAATGGTGCTGATGAGCTAACTGTTTCCGATGATGCCCTTTCTTCCGAAAGTGATGATGATGGGGAAGGAAATGATATTGATTATCCCTCTGAAGACGATCCTTCCTCTAAGACAGATGAAGCTGTAATGGAAGATGGTGGTGAAGATACGGAAGATGTAAGGTCCAGGTTTGAAGAGGATGTTGCGGACTTTGAAAATAAGGGTGAGGATAATGAGTAATGAAGCAGTATCAAGATTAAAAAGGGATTATATATACAATCTTGTCCTTCAGGGGAAGCGTCAGGATGAACGTGAGTTTGGTGAGTGGAGAGATCTGGTCGTAGAGACTAATGTTGTTGATAAGGCCGAAGGTTCAGCCAGGATACAGATCGGCGATACTCAGGTAATGGTGGGTATAAAAGTCCAGGTTGGTACTCCTTTCCCTGATTCTGCGGACAAAGGTGTCATCATAACCAGCATGGAGTTAAATCCAATTGCATCTCCTAATTTTGAGGCAGGTCCTCCAAGAGAGAATGCAATTGAAATGGCACGTGTTGTTGATCGTGGGATTCGTGAGTCAGGCGCAATTGATTTAAATAAGTTGTGTATTACGGAAGGAGAAGAGGTATGGATTGTCTTTATTGATGTCCATGTGCTAAATGATGGAGGCAACATATTGGATGCTGCTTCTCTTGGATCCATTGCGGCCCTTATGACCACGACCATTCCTGCTGAAAGAGAAGGAAAAGGCGAGGATTTCAAGATGCCTATCCGTGAGATGCCGGTGGCTGTGTCATTCGTGGACCTTGGAGGAGAAATGGTCACCGATCCTACATATGAGGAAGAATCGGTAGCTGATACAAGGATCATCGTAGTGACTAATCAGGATGGTTCTATCTGTGCAATGCAGAAAAGCGGGGCCGGAAAACTTTCCCAGGAGCAGTTGATGAAAGCTGTCGACAGGGCATCTGAGATTGCAGTTAATATCAGAGAATCTCATCTCTCAAAGATCTGATACTCAGTTAATTATAGAGGTCTGTATTTAGGGCTTATAACTTAAGGAGATTATTTATGGCTAAAAAATATTCAAGGAAAGGTCGTGTATCAAGGTCTGCTGGTAGATTTGGTACACGGTATGGTAGAAAAGATCGTAAACTGATCGCAGACATCGAAGAAAAAATGCATATGGGTCACAAATGTGTCAGCTGTGCCAGACCCACTGTAAAAAGAGTAGGGACAGGTATCTGGAAATGCAGAAAATGTGGTTACACATTTGCAGGTGGTACCTATATGCCGGAAACGACTGTTGGCAGAACTGTCTCAAGATCGATTAAGAAAGCTACAGAACAGGTAGAGTGATCCATGGATTATAAGTGCACCCGGTGCAAAAGGGCTGTTGAGATAGATTCCGAATATATGGGTATACGCTGTCCTTATTGTGGACATCGTATCCTCGTAAAGGAACGCCCTCAGGCATCGATCAAAAGGATTAAAGTAGAGTAAGGGGCCTTATGCTGGTCACTTCTTCTCGAAAACCTTCTGCCAGAACTCGCATTTTATGCAAGTATCTGGCCTCATTTTTTAATTGTGATTATATTAACCGGGGAAAAATGGGCCTGGAAGAGTTGTGTACTCACATAGTGGATACTTTACTGGTGGTAGGGGATTTTCATGGAAATCCCGGCTCTTTGAACATTTATGATGGTGAACTGAATTCCCTGCTATCTGCCAAATTCACTCTTTCTGAACCGGATCAATTAAAAAATTCCCATTTGCGATCAACAGAACCAGTTATCTCAGGTTCTTCAGAACTTGCTCATGTTCTGTCACAAATAACCGGACTTCCGGTCTTTGGCGATAATGACTTTCCTGTATATATATCTGCTACTGAGGAGTCACTGGTGTTCAACTACTATGGAAAGCAGTTGTTTTATTTAAACATCCTCAAATATAGCTCATTTCCGGAGGAGGGTCTTTGAGATTATCTTCCCGCTCTGTTATACGGAGTGATTCTCCTTCTCTATTGTACAGGGCCATTGCTCCGGAGATTGGTTCATCAGTAACAGACAGGGCCAGGATAGATGTCGAAGTTACAGAGGATTCCATTATCCTGAACATAGAGGCAGATGATGTCATTTCCATGAGGTCCACTCTAAATACCTGGCTCAGGCTCATTCGGATATCAAATGATGTCTATATAGTTTCAAAAGAAACTGTGGACGTTTACTGAATTTTTTCACTTTAGCCTTTTTTCAGATTCATATGTGAATATATTAGAATGTTTGTACTGGTGTCATAAGTTACTCTTTTGAGATATTCCCGAAAAGAGAATGAATATGTGGTTTGTGTTCTGTTCCTGATAGAAACATTAAAATCATTTCAGGTTTATTGGAGTGTCAGGTGAAACTAAAATGAGTGCAGAAATACCCCCACAGGTGCAGAATCAGTTAGCTCAGTTGCAACAGATCCAGCAGCAGATGCAATCCCTTGCCATGCAGAAAAATCAGATGGAATCTATGAAAAAAGAATCTGAGATGGCACTTGAAGAGCTTGAGAAGCTTTCTGATGATGCGGTGGTCTATAAGGCCATAGGAAACCTGCAGATCCAGTCCGGCAAGGAGAAGACTGTTTCCGAGCTTCAGGAAAAGCTTGAGACCCTGACCTTGAGGTTGCAATCTCTTTCCCGCCAGGAAGAGCGTATTGTGAAACGTTCAAAACAGCTTGAGGAGCAGCTAAGGCAGTCCATGGGCCAACAGGGTCAATAATGACCTTAAACCTCTCCTATATCATTTTCCAGGAATATGCTGTTCCCGGAATGAGTAGGGTTTCTCATGCAACTTGATGAAGCGGGCTTCTATAATCGATTACTGGATTATGATAAGATATTATATCTATGTCACCGCAATGCCGACCCTGATGCGGTGAGTAGTGCTTTTGCATTATCTGAAGCCATAGGTGGAACTGTCGGCCTGGTCGAAGGCTGCAACAGGGTTGCAGCTCTTCTGATAGACAGGCTTGGTATTGATGTAGTTGAGCTGCCGGATCCGGCAGACTATGACCTGACCGTGGTGGTGGATACGTCTACCAGTGCCCAGCTCAATGATATAGAACTTAAGGATTATTGTGTCATAGATCATCATGCAACTACTGCATTAATCGAGAACGCTGATTTTTATCTGCATCGTAATGCTACTTCTGTAGCTGAGATCGTTTTTGATATCCTGATCTGTATGGGAGCTCCTGTGATGCCCCGCACGGCCCTTGGTCTTATGGCGGGGGTGGTTACGGATACAGGTCATTTCAAACATGCAACCTCAAGTACTTTCAGGACTTTTTCAGAGATCATTAAGGTAAGTGGTGTGGAATATTCTGAGGTTCTTGACCTGATGGCCTCGACTCCTCAGGATGTTTCCATGAGGATTGCGATGCTTAAGACCGCTTCCCGTGCAGAGATCAACAGGATAGGGGACTGGCTGATCGTAACATCCCATGTTAGTTCCTTTGGTGGCTCTGCTTCCTCTATGTTGATTAACATAGGTTCCGATGTCTCTTTTGTTGGTACTGCCAAAGATGGGACCGTTAGGGTTAGTGGCCGTGCTAAAAGAGATGCTGTAAATGCCGGGGTGAATCTGGGGAAGATCATGGAAAAGGTCAGTGAAAATTACAGTGGTACCGGAGGAGGTCATGCTGGTGCTGCAGGGATTGACGTGATGGCTGATATTGAGGACGTACTGAATGAGTGTGTAGAATCGGTAAAAGAGATCCTTAAGGATAAGAAAAACCCGTTGAGTTTATAAATGTGTTTGTATATTTATCATTAATATTGATCAACAAAGGCGATAATATGATCGAGTACTGGAACCCACACATTGAAAGAATGCCTGTTGAAGAACTGAAAGGACTTCAGGAAAAAAAATTGCGCGATCTTGTGCAATATGTCTATCAGCATTCAGAATTCTATAAAAAACGATTTGATGAGGCAGGCGTTAAGCCTGAAGATATAAAGACTCTTGATGACCTTCCAAAACTTCCATTTACCTACAAGAAAGACCTGCGGGACACCTATCCCACCGGAATGTTCTGTGTACCCAATTCCCAGCTCGTCCGTTTCCATGTATCATCAGGTACCACAGGAAAACCCACGGTTGTTGGCTATACCAAAAATGATGTTCAGGAATGGTCTACTTCCCTTGCACGTGCGCTAACATCCATCGGTGTGGGAAGGGGCGATGTGATCCAGGTAAGTTATGGATACGGCCTGTTCACCGGTGGGCTGGGATTGCACTACGGCGCAGAGGAAGTCGGGTCTACGGTACTGCCCACAAGCTCCGGAAACACTGACCGGCAGATCGAACTGATGCAGGATCTGGGAACCAATGTGATTGCCTGTACGCCTTCATATCTTTTGTTCATGATAGAGACGGCAAAAGCTAATAATGTGAGTTTCCAGGACGATACGGGTCTTCGGGTCGGTATCCTGGGCGCTGAACCCTGGTCAGAGGAGATGCGTGTGAGGATCGAGCAGTCCACCGGGATAAAAGCCTATGATGTATTCGGTACATCTGAATTAAGTGGTCCATTGTTCACCGAATGTTCTCAACAGGATGGCATCCATATCTGGGCCGATCAGTTCCTGGTCGAGATCATTAATCCTGAGACCGGGGAACAGGTAAAGGATGGTGAGAGGGGTGAGCTTGTGATGACCACACTGGCAAAGGAGGCCCTTCCGCTGATACGCTACAGGATAGGGGACATTACCATCCTTAACTGGGAAACCTGTGCCTGTGGACGTACACACCCCCGTATCATGCGTGTAATGGGACGTGCAGACGATATGCTCATTGTCAGGGGTATCAATGTCTTCCCCGGGCAGGTTGAATCTGTATTGATGAATATCCCTGAAGTCGGGGAGCACTTCATGATTATTGTGGACCGTATCAATGAACTGGATGTCATGAAGATCCAGATCGAAATGAACGATGAAGCATTCAGTGACCGTGTCAATGACATCATTGACCTGGAAAAAAGAGTTGCTTCGGCCCTCAAGAGTGTACTTAACCTTGCTGTGAAAGTGGAACTGGTGGAGCATGGCTCCCTCCCAAGGTCTATGGGTAAGGCAAAGAAAGTAATAGACAACAGGAAGCTCTGATGACTGACTGAGAATACTGTTACTGAGTGAACTGCTGGTAAATTCACTAAACTAACTGCTAGTAAATTCACTAAACTAACTGATAGTTAAGTCCATGAAAGGATTGATAGTTATATCAATAAAACAAACAAATTAATAATCCAATCCAGGTATAATAAATATATGAAGGGATGATCAATGGAAGAAAAGATGATCAAGCAGATATCATTATTTGCCGAGAATAAACCGGGCAGACTGGCCAATATTGCAAATAAATTCAAGGAAGCAGGGATCAATATCCGGGCATTCACCATTGCCGAAGCAGGGGATTTTGGTATAATCCGTATGGTGGTGGACAATCCTGATATGGCCCATAGTGTTCTTCATGATTCCGGATTCACTGTCTCTGAGACCAGTGTGCTGGGAGTGGAGATGGCAGATGTGCCGGGCCAGCTTGCAATGATTGCCGAAGTTCTTTCTGAAAAGGGTATCAACATCGATTATGCATATGCATTTGTGACAAAGACCGAAAAGGCCTTCCTCATCATACGTGTAAATGATATAAAAGGTGCTGTTAAGACCCTTGACAGCTCAAACATCAAATTACTTGATATGGGAGACATTCAGAGTATCTAAACGCTATCTTTTCCTGCCTGCAGAGTTTTGTCTGTGGGCCAGGTATTTTTATTGAAAAGAACTTTCCTTTATCAGTGTCTGCTCATTTATCAGTGTCTACTCATTTATCAGTGTCTGCTCATTTATCAGTGTCTGCTCATTTATCAGTGTCTGCTCATTTATCAGTGTCTACTCATTTATCAGAGTCTGCTCATTTATCAGTGTCTGCTCATTTATCAGTGTCTGCTCATTTATCAGTGTCTACTCATTTATCAGAGTCTGCTCATATTACTGACAGTCAGTTTGCTTTTGTAACGATTCCGTTTTTTTCCAACAGGCCCGTTGTATTTTCTAACAGGTCCGGGTCATTTGTCTGAAAAGATTCACCTGTTCGACAATTTCAGATTAGTTGAATCATCATCTGGATTAAAAAATAGAATGTTGTGTGACAGTTTGGTTGATGTCACACATCCTGATCATTTTATATCTTATGCGAGTCTTTCTCCGGCTTTCTGGAAAGCGCCGAACATTGTCTGGGCCAGTTTGCAGGTCTCAGCGCATTTTACTGAGCAATTGCAGTACTTTGCTCCGTTCTCACCCATCCACTGTGCCAGAAAACCGATCGTCTTTAGTTGTTCTTCGTTTGCCTCTTCTATGAACTTGTTGATATCTTCTAATTCCATGGTTTTATCACCATTCTTACTTGTCAGTACACTAATATATACTTGAGCGTTAGTAAAATATACTAAATAAATCAAGTACAAAAAAATAACTCCGGGCACGTATTATTCTTAAGGGAAAAGCGATTAAAATATTATTAATTCGAGCTTCCCGGCACAATCTTATATATAAAAGAAGTACTTTCAATACAACGTCGTTTTATTTCATGTTATATTCAATTGACTTTAATTCCTGATCAATATGAAACTCTATAGCACAAATCTCAAAGCAGAAACAGTCTCTTTTGAGACTGCTCTTATCAAAGGCCTGGCAACGGATAAAGGCCTGTATATGCCACAGGACCTTCCCTTTTTTTCAGCAGATGATATGCGCTCTCTTAAGGGCCTGCCCTATCACAAGATCGCCTTCTATCTCTTAAACAGGATACTTGAGGGGGAGATCGAGGAGGAGGCCCTTAAAGCCATAACCTATGATGCTTATGATTTTGAAGTCCCTCTGGAGAAGGTGGATGATATTACTCATATCATGAGACTGGACAGGGGACCCACGGCTTCTTTTAAGGATTTTGCAGCCCGCATGATGGCAAGGCTGATGCAATATTATCTCAATAAACAGGGCAGGAAGCTGACCATCCTTACAGCAACTTCTGGAGATACGGGAAGTGCTGTTGCAGATGCTTTTTACGGCCTGGATAATATTAAGGTCATCGTTCTGTTCCCTATTGATGAAGTTTCAGACCGTCAGCGCAAGCAGATGACAACCCTGGGAAAGAATATAACGGCCCTGGCAATAGACGGGAAGTTCGATGATTGTCAGGCAATGGTAAAACAGGCCTTTGCAGATCCTCAGCTGACCCACCTGGATCTATCTTCTGCCAATTCGATCAATATCGGCAGACTTGTTCCACAATCCATCTATTATTTCTATGCTTATGTGAGTCTGCAGGACTATCCCGATGAGATCATATATTCCATTCCTTCCGGGAACTTCGGAAATATGATGGGATGTGTACTTGCAAAGCATATGGGTGTGCCCATAAAAAAGATCCTTTCCCCGGTAAATGAAAATGATGAAGTCCCGGAATTCCTTGATTCGGGCAGGTATCACACGATAGAACCATCCCGCAATTGTATCTCCAATGCCATGAATGTGGGTCATCCAAGTAATCTGGCCCGGCTTATCGCCATGTATGGTGGCCAGATGGATGAGACCGGTTATATCCACAAGCTTCCGGATATGGACAGGCTAAGGCAGGATATCTTCTCCACCTCTGTTACCGATGCGCAGACAAAACAAACCTTAAAAGACTGCTTTGATAAGTATGGCATACTGATAGAACCCCACGGGGCCGTTGGTATCAAAGGCCTGGAGATCTATCGCAGTCTGACCGGAGACAATACTCCGGCAGTGACCCTGGAAACGGCCCATCCGGCCAAGTTCCCCGGTGAGGTCATAGCAGCCACAGGTGTTGATCCTAAGCTTCCGCAAAGCCTTAAGGACATAGAGGATAAGCCAGAAGCAATGGAGTCTCTGACTACGGATTATGATGAATTTAAAGCCTATCTTCTTGAGAAGCTTGGATAAGCATTGTGTAACAGGTAAGGTTAAAAAAGAGTAAATATCCGGTTCATAGAAAAAGGTCCGGCATCATTGATAGAAGGCCGGGCTTCTATGAGCAGGATAAATGTTCAGGTATATGACGGATAAAGTCCCTTCCTTTTATACCGATTAAAAGGTGCAGACTATGATCAAAAAATTTACCTCACTATTCCCCCTGTGGGCCTTGCTCATATCTGCAATAGCTTATTTCTATCCGGGCTATTTTTCCCCTCACAGTTCTCTGATCGTTCCTCTGCTGGGTCTGATCATGCTGGGAATGGGGGTTACCCTTTCTGTCGATGATTTTCTGATGGTGCTCAAAAGGCCCTCAGTTATCCTGCTGGGGACACTGATGCAATACTCTCTCATGCCACTGGCCGCATGGGTGGTCTGCATGATATTGAACCTGCCTCAGGAACTGATGGTGGGTGTCATCCTGCTTGGCTGCTGTCCCGGAGGTACGGCTTCCAATGTGATCTGCTATCTTGCAAAAGGGGATGTGGCCCTTTCTATTGTGCTTACCTCTGTCTCCACCATACTTGCTTTTTTTGTTACTCCTATGCTGACCTGGCTCTTTATCGGACAGACTGTGGATGTGGACGTTATGGGAATGCTTATAAGCGTGGTGAAGATCGTTCTGCTTCCTGTTATACTTGGTATATCCATTAACTATTTCTTCGGGGACAGGATAGGTGGGGTGAAAGAGGTATTCCCTGCGATCTCTGTTGCGGCGATAGTGTTGATCATTGCTGTGATCGTCGGGATTAACGGTGATCATCTGCAGCAGCTGGCATTGCCTGTCTTTGTTGCGGTGGTCCTCCACAACGGTCTGGGCCTTGCAGGCGGATATGGTGTGGCAAAGCTCTTCAAATTAAGTAAGAAAGAGGCCCGGACCCTTGCCATTGAAGTTGGGATGCAAAACTCCGGCCTGAGTGTTGTCCTTGCAATGCAACATTTCACTGCAATAGCGGCCCTTCCCGGAGTGGTATTCAGCGTCTGGCACAATCTTGTGGGTTCATTCCTCGCAGGCTACTGGTCACAGAATGATGCTGATCCGGATGACCTGTAAACATATATGCAGGGATGTTCATATACTTCTGTGGTGATCCCGTGGAAGTTATATCAATAGATCCTGAACTCTGTACTGACTGTGGAATTTGTGTAAATGTTTGTTCGTATTCGATCATTCGTACCGATCCTGCTGCAAAAACTCCTTTTGTGCCGGAACAACTGGGCCCCTACTGTTCAAAATGCGGACATTGTGAGGCTTTCTGCCCCACCGGAGCAATTAAGTCAAAGTTTGAGACATCCTATCTTGCTTCTGATGACAGTCCCGTAACAGATATCACATCTGCAGAACTTGGCCGGCATCTGGCAAAACGCAGATCTGTTCGCCACTACACTCCGGAGGCAGTGGACAGGGAAACCATAGAGAAGATATTTGATGTTGTACGCTATGCTCCCACCGGGATGAACCTGCAGCCTGTACACTGGACGATCATCCACGATAAGGAGAAAGTAAAGAAGATCGCATCACTTACCATCGACTGGATGAGGGAAGTAGTTTCAGGTGAGGGTGAGCATCCTTTGAAAGGTGTGATGGCCGGTATCATCGGATCATATGATAAAGGAAATGATCCCATCTGCAGAGGGGCCCCGCATCTTGCCATTGTCCACGGGAATGAAATGATGGGTACGGTAAAGGTGGATAGTCTCATAGCCATGTCCTGGTTTGATATTGTTGCTCCGTCCTTTGGACTCGGGACCTGCTGGGCCGGGTTTGTGTCCATTGCGGCAAATGAATACAAACCTTTGCTGGATGAGCTGGAACTCCCGGAAGGCCACTCATTCCAGTATGCAATGATGTTCGGACATCCTGCATATGAAATAAATAGTATTCCGGGCCGCAATCCTGCAAATATCGCCTGGAAATAAAAAAAGTCCTTGAATACAAAGTGAACTTAAAAGTGGATGCAAAGTGAACTACCCACGACTAAAGTCGTGGGCTTTCTTTGCCCCTTGACCTCAATAATTGTAAATGTGATTAATAAGTGAAGGAATGGTAACCCCTTCACTCCTTTTCTTCATCTTTCCTGATAATACTCATCCCTGGCGGCCACAAGGGCTTTCAGATTGGCAATGGAGGTGTGGGGCGCAACCCCGCATCCGGGGGCCAGTACATCGGTACCATCCTCTATGCATTGTTTTGCCTGCTCCTTTACATCTTCAGGTCCCATGCCAAGCAGGGTTCCCACAGGTGCCACATTGCCTATCAGGCAGGCCTTATCGCCAATCAGTTGTTTTGCATGGGCCATGCTGACCTTCTCTTCAATGCTTATTCCGTCAAAGCCGGATGTGGTGAGAAGTTCCAGTATGTCCGTGGCATCCCCGCAGATATGGGCAATTGAAGGTCCCTTGATCGCAGCTGTTAATCTCTTATATTCCGGGAGGATGAAGGACTCAAAGAAAGAAGGAGGTATCAGTTCAGGCCCTGCCTCGGAATCGGGCAGGCATAACACATCTGCTCCGTGGTCCAGCAGGGCATTTGCGTATTCAATGCAGATGTCCGTGTTCAGGATGATCAGTTCTTTTAGTGTATCAGGTTCGGTGAGGGTCCACATCAGGTAGTTCTCAGCGCCTACGATTGAGAGGGTAAGGGCGGCAGGGCCCAGCATACCTGCAACGATGGGTATGTCGTCGCTGACCTTTTCCTTTAGGATGTCTGTGGTTTTGAGCATGGTAGTAACCCTTTCACATTCCAGGAGATTTTCAGGGATTACAAAATCCTTTGCCTCTTCCACATTCTTGTAGGGGTGTTCGATTATGGATGGCTGTGTGTCAAAGGACCCTTCCATAATGGTACAGCCCAGCGTCTGTGGGATATCGGTGTTGTCATAAGGGTATCTTACGGCTTCAAGGCCGGTGAGCTCGTGTCCTGCGATCGCAAGGGTTGCCATCTTCTCTGCGTCAAAATGAGACTGTGGCCAGTAGGCCCCGCATTTGTCCATCATCTCAACAGTACCTGTTTGAGTGACCGAGCATACAGGGACCTTGTCGACCGTTTTTTTTAGCCAGCGCTCTTAATAATCTTTCTTTGGGTGTTATTGTTGTCATTGCAGATCCTCCTGGAACATGTCATGGTCCGGGTGACCACCCGGGATAAAATTGCCTTTATCCGGGAAAATAATCCTTTTATCTACATGGGTTTAGGACAGGCTTGTATATCTATTTTTGTTTTGTTTTAATATTTACCATTAAAGTAGCTGCACTTTCATTTTTGAGGCAGATATTAAGAGAATATCATGTCTGTTTTTGTCAAATTCGTGTTCAATCCTTCTCCTTTCTTTTCCGGAGTTTACTGACTTTTCTTATTTTTGATGAATAATCATGACCCACAGTAAAGCTTAAGTAATTTTAAGTTAAATCAAGTTATGTTGGTAAAAATAGGCAAATTGGTGATGGAATATCAATGATATCGGATGAAATCTTAGAACAGGTAAGTTCCCGGCTTAACTCTATGGAAGGGATCCAGATGTTCTTTTTCCTCAATAATGATGATCTGCGCAATATCCGGGAGATGGAATTGAAAGATGAGGCGCAGGGGAGCCAGATGTTTGGGGCTAAAAGGAATATTGGAGTGCGGAAAGTACTGGAAAGTGATCTTTCCATTGCTTTTTTAACCAACAGGCATTTTGAATGGCCGGTCGATACAATGAAACTGATGCTGGGTAACAGGGTTATAGGCAAAGATGTGACCGATCCGGAAGAGTTGAAAATATATCGGAATGACCCCGATTACTATGTATTGGGTAATATTGTACTTTATTACAGCAAATTCCTCAAATTGCGATCTGATGATATGCCTATGAATATGGTAATTAATCCAAAGAGGTTTCCGGAAATGGAATGTATACCGAATATAAACAATGCTGTAATGGGTATTCCCTCCCTTTTTACCGATGAATTCGTCAGAGAAAAAGCAATTGGGGAAAATAAAGACCTTAAAAGCTGTATCGGTTCTTTCCTTCTGGGCCTTAACATTGAAAGGTCCGGTGAAAGTTATCTGATAGAACCTGAATCTGTCAAAAGTATTGTATCCTGCTGATATTATCTGTTGAAAAGCCATTTGATGACCCTCTGCCGGGTCATCTTTTTTTTTAGTCTTTTATTCCCTCTAACTAAATGTAATAATATATTTATACTGAGCTTCCTTTCTTCCTTCCAGTAAAGGAGTCTTTTTAATGGATGGAACTTCCCGCAAAAAAGTAGATCATAATGTTCTTGGAGCTTCAGGTTCAATAATACTGATATTTGTTTTCCTTGGTGTTTTGTTCACAGAGCAGATGGGCAATCTTTTCATGAATGTCCAGGACTTAATCGTTTCTTACATTGGCTGGTTCTATATCCTTGCTGTGACCTTTTTCCTGCTGTTTGTCATATGGCTCTACTTCAGTCCCTATGGACATATACGTCTGGGTAAGGATGAGGACCGGCCTGAATACAGGGATACCACCTGGATAGCCATGCTCTTTAGTGCGGGGATGGGAATTGGTCTTTTGTTCTACAGTATTGCCGAGCCCATTTTGCATTATTCCAGCCCAAGACAGACGGGCCTGAGCGACATTGCCAATGCTCAGGATGCCATCAATCTGACATTCTTCCACTGGGGCCTGCACGGCTGGGCTATCTACATCGTTGTGGGACTGGCACTGGCTTATTTTTCCTACCGTCATGATATGGCCCTGACCATACGTTCCACCCTCTATCCCTTTTTAGGGGATCAGATATATGGTCTTAGAGGGGATCTGGTGGAGATCTTTGCTATCTTTGGAACTCTGTTCGGGGTTGCCACATCCCTGGGACTGGGGGTGATGCAGATCAATGCGGGACTGGATTATCTGAATGTCCTGTCTATATCCATTGATCATCAGCTGATGCTGATAGCGCTCATCACTATGCTGGCAACCATGTCTGTTGTATCCGGGCTTAACAGGGGTATCCGCATCCTCAGTCAGCTAAACATGTTATTTGGATTAATATTATTGCTTTTTGTTCTGTTAACAGGCCCCACTGTCTTTCTTTTTAGCTCTTTTGTGCAGAGCCTGGGATACTATCTTAATACGCTGATCCCCCTATCCTTTCAGACGGATGCGTTCACAGGAATTGAGTGGCAGAAGTCCTGGACCATGTTCTACTGGGGCTGGTGGATCTCCTGGTCTCCTTTTGTGGGTATGTTCATCGCCAGGATATCCAGAGGCCGCACTATTAAAGAGTTCATCCGGGGTGTGCTGATCGTACCGGTACTGATCACTTTTGTCTGGGTCACCATCTTTGGGGGTACCGGGATATATATGGAGTTATTTGGTGCTGGCGGGATCGCCTCTGCGGTTGAGGCCAGTATTCCCACTTCCCTTTTTGTAATGCTGGACAAATTGCCCTTTGCTTTTTTCAGCTCCACCCTTGCAACCATTGTCATAATCTCCTTTTTTGTCACCTCTTCGGATTCAGGTTCTCTGGTAATATCCATTCTGTCTTCCAATGGTGATCCTGCTCCTTCGGTTCCATTAAGGTTCTTCTGGTCAGTGTCCCAGGGAGCAGTTGCAGCGATCCTTCTGCTTACCGGTGGTCTTCTTGCATTACAAACCGCGGCTCTGGTAACGGCCCTGCCTTTTTGCATCGTGCTGATACTTATGACATTGAGTATGGTGAAAGGTTTAAGAGCCGAACAGAATAAGGTTCCTTTGAAAAGCATTATTCCACATTCGCATGCAAAAGGTACATCAGGGAACAGGACCAGAGAATTAGTTGAAGATCTTTTTGAGCAGGGGAGAAAACAATGAGTGACTGGAAGACCCGTCTTAAGGATGCTATTGAGGGCAATGTGGAGTCAATTCCATCTGATATACATATCAAGTTGTCCCGGATGCAAATGAAGAATTATTTTAATGGTGTTGTGATACCGGCTTTTGCGGAACTTAAGGAAGAGCTTGAAAAATATGGCCGTATCATCTCTGTTACAGTGGATGAGAACCTGCCTGATGCAATCTTAATCGTATTTATTCAAAAGACTGAAGGCAGACAGGAGGAAGAATTCTTTTTTGAGGTACGGGGTCGCAGTTATCAGAAAGAACAGCTTGCATTCCCGGTCCACACTGAAGAAGAAAGGCCCCGCAGGAATAAGGTCGAGATATTGCTTCGAAGCGGCAGTCTGAAAGAATATGAGCTTGAAGACCTGCCAAAAGAGCAGATCATAGATGATTTTCTGGCCGAATATTCCAAATGGGTGAATTTCTGAAGCTGACAATTCCGGGTCCTGGAGGACTCTGCAAATAGAAAATCTCTTTCATTGAGTGATCATCTTTAAGATAGTAGTCTTATTCCATTTCATCCCATCCAGTTTTGTTCTTTTTGTGGTTAATAGATCTCTAATTGCATTGGCGCAATCTATATATTCAATTTTTACTATTTATTAAAAATAGCAATAGTTCCCGGGCTGTGTAACATGAACGACATCGAAATTCAAATGGTTAACGTTGTAGCTCAAACCTATCGAATGTACGGCCTGGATGAACTTTCTGCCAGCATTCTATCATATCTTTTTTTGGAACCTGGCGAGCTGACCATGGAAGAGCTTGCAAAGCTGACCGGTTACAGTCTGGCCTCGATCTGTCTTAAAATGAAACTTCTGGAAGATATATGGGGTGTTCACAGAAAGAAAAGGACTGGTTCCAGGAAGATCTATTTTTCTTTGAACAAGGACTATCTGGATGGTCTGGAAGAGATCCTTAAGAAAAGCTTTGAAAAGGAATCCCTGCTGGTCAGACAAAAGATGCCGGGCCTGCTAAAGGAATATGAAGAGCAGGAACTCACCGCTTCCCAGAAACAAAGACTGTTAATTGCACAAAGATACTGCAAACAGGTAGAAGATGTAAAAGAAATAATGGAGCTGATCTATGAAGAGATCGGCAGGTTGCGCAGTGAAAAATGGGATGACAAATATGTGGATTAACGATTCTGCAGGCATCCTGACATTTGACTTAATATAACAACGAGGTGGACTTAATGAAAGCATTTTTTGAAAAGGTAGGGATGTTCATTGAAGAGAACGGCACTCCCCTGCTTTTGCTTTCGATCATAATGATACTGCTTTCCTTTCAGGGAGCGGCCCTGATCGAGATGGCCTCTGATACCAGTACATTCGTGGATAAGAATTCCAAACTGTATCAGGACTATGACCACCTTTACCTTGATATGTTCTATACCCAGTCCATAGTGATCATGATCGAGAACGGTCAGGTGACCGAACCCGAACTTGTCCGGGCAGTGGACCGGTTTGAAACGATGCTTGCTCCGGTGGATGGAGTGGTGGATACAAGCGGTATCGCTTCGATCATCAGGCAGAGCAATAATGATGTCAATAATGTCAATGAGATCCCCTCCTCACGCAGCGATATCGAAACTTTGCTTGCGTTAAGTGATCCCGGGCCTGTGATCGCTGATGATACCCATACGTTCATCTTTGTGGATGTGGACGGTGATGTTAGTTATGAACAGCTGCGTGAGATCTTAACCATTGCAGAGGAATCTGTCCGATTTGCAAGATTCCCTCCCGGATATGATGTGATCGTGACCGGAGATGCGGACTTTAATATTGAGATGGAAGATGAGATGAATTCCAGCATATCTTTTCTTTTGATGCTTTCCGTGATCCTCATGTTCATCGTCCTTTATCTGGTCTTCAGACATGTCAGATGGAGACTGATGCCTCTGGGGATTGTGATGTTCGGTGTGATCTATACCTTTGGTGCAATGGGATATCTTGACATTCCCATGACCATGGTCTCTATGGCAGCGTTTCCTGTACTGATCGGCCTGGGAATAGACTATGCTATCCAGTTCCACAATCGTATTGAAGAAGAGCTTGAAAAAGGGGAATGTGAGGCCGAGGCGGTCATTGAGACCGTAAGACATACAGGACCTGCAGTCCTTATTGCTCTGCTTATCACTTCTATGGGATTTGTTTCCCTGTTCACTTCCACTGTCCCGATGATTAAGGACTTCGGGAAACTGCTGATGATAGGTGTTTTCATGTGTTTCCTGGCATCTCTTTTCGTGGGAGTGACCACTATCTATAAGCTTGATACGTTTGGCAAGAATGGTTTTGTCAAAAAGTTCAGTTCCGGTCTTTCCAGTAAAAAGGAAGAAAAAAAGCTTTCTGCAGCCCCGGACCGGTTTGAGCGCTTTTTAAGAGGGTCTACTGCCTTTACGCTGGACCACTCGTTCCTGATCCTCCTGCTTGCAGGTTCTATCTGTGTTGCCGGAGTGTATACAGATACCAGGATACCAATAGAAGCGGATACCAAGACCTTCGTTCCCTCGGATATGGATGCCCTGCTGGAATGGAACCATATGGCCACTATCATGGAAGGCGGTTCCACTCATGTGGACCTTATCATCAAAGTGGAGGATGCTGCTGATCCTGAAGTTCTGCACTGGATGAAGGAATTTGCAGAACATGAAGTGAACAATCGGGATAATATCTATGCAGCAGATAGTATGCATACAATGGTGGAATACTATAATGGAGGAACTCTTCCATCCAGTCGGGACGAGGTGCAGCAGATCTATGATATGATCCCGCAGTCACAGAAACGCTGGTATCTTAACGGGAACAGTCTGTTGCTTATGCAAATGGATATTGGCAATGCCTGGTCAGATCTGGGTCTGGAGGGGATGGATGAGCTGGTCTATGTGATCAAAGAGGATATCATCTGGCTCCAGCCTCCTCCCGGGGTACAGGTAACGGTCACCGGAGATGTTGTTGTGATGACCCAGTTAATTGAAGCATTAACATCGGGTCGAGTCATGATGACAATGACCGGGTTGTTTATGGTCCTGGGGGGTTTACTACTTATCTACAGGGACTGGCTTAAGGCCCTGGTACCGGTACTTACAATGTTTGCAGTGATAGGCTGGGCCGGTGGGGTGATGTACATCACCAATGTTCCCTATACACCCATGACCGCTACCCTGGGAGCCCTTATTCTGGGTGTGGGTTCTGAATATGCTGTGCTTATGATGGAACGGTACTTTGAAGAAAAAGAAAATGGTTCTGATCCCAGGGAAGCCATGGTCACTGCCAGTGGAAAGATCGGCAAGGCCATAATCGCTTCCGGACTTACCACGATCTTCGGATTTTCCGCCCTGATCGCTTCTCCCTTTGGACTTAATAGCAATTTCGGGCTGGTGACCGTCATCGATGTTGCCCTGGCCCTTTTTGCAAGTTTTGTCATTTTCCCTCCCCTGATCGTTAACCTGGACACCTGGAGGTCCGGGAGAAAAGCTCTGAAAAAAGGAACAGGTGAGTAAGATGGTTGTAAATGGTTGCCTGTTCAAGTTCGTAAACAGTTGCCTGTTCAAGGTTTCAAATAGTCATATATTTGAAAATCATATCAACTTTAGCAGGGTAATGTATTCTATTTTCCTGGGGATACTTCTCTGCCTGTCACCATCTGCAGCAACTGCCGACGAACTGCTCTCTCCGGGTACTGCTTATTCTGTGAATTACTATGATACTTTTGGTGAACCTGATATCTATGCTTCGGTCATAGGGGATGTGGAGCTTGAGCGGGGTCAGGAGCATCTGTTAACCATCGTCCTTTCTAATCGTGGAATTATTCACGGGGCCAGTTATGATACTCATGTGGATGCGCAAGAGGCAGAACATGCCCTGTCTTTGCAGGAACTGGAACAGGAAATGTACCGTACCACTGCATATGGGATCAAAGCGGAGCTTGTGTCCACTACGGATCTTATTGAAGTCTGTTCCGATGGTGTCATGACCCTGGATGAACTGTATCCCGGCGTTCTCCCTGAAGATCCTTTTGTGTTTAAGATAAAAATTTCGGAAAATGCGAAGGCCGGGAATTATTTATTGCTCCTCCCGGTGACCTATCAGTATCAGGAGGAGGTCCGGATGTACGGGGGGAGCACAACTGTCCTGGGCCTTCCGGGACAGGAGTATGACATCTCATATAATATTGCCAACAAGACCCTCATGATCCCGGTTTTCATAAAACCGGAACCCATTTTCAGCATTACTGAAGTTCAGGGTGAACTTTTTCCCGGGGAGGTCTCCCGTGTTAACATCAGCTACAAGAACATCGGGGAAGTCCCGGCTGTGGATGTGGTCGCAAGACTTGTTATGATGGCCCCTCTCTCCTGTGATCGCAAAGAAGTCTCCCTTGGAACACTGGTTCCGGGCCAGACCCGGACCATATCCTTTGATGTCGCCACAAAAGCGGATGCATTGCCCAAAACATATGCGATATACAGTGAGGCCCGATATTATGATGAAAAGGGGGACACAACCCTGTCAGACAGGCTTTTAATAGAAATGCCACTGCGTCCTGCAGAAAACCCCTTCCCTCTGGTGACGTTCTACCTGGGTCTTGCAGGACTTTTGATCCTGTTCATGGTGGTACGTTTTGCTATAAAGGGCCGGAAGGGTTGTGAAAAAGAAAGTTAAAAGGAGATTAGATTGAGAGGTTTTATTCTATTTGCTTGGTTGGTTGGTTGGTTGGTTGGTTGATTGATTGATTGATTTATCGATTTCTTGGCTTTAAAACTTTTCTTGGGGATAGGTTTAAGGCTGTGTTATACCATACCGGGCCAAAGGTGTTCACTATGGATATGATCTCATTCTTCCTCTACACATTTATCTCCCTTACTGCTATTGTCAGCCCATTGATGGTGATAGTTATCTTCATTCCTCTTACAAGGGGTATGTCTGTAGATGATAGAAGGGTCATTGCTAAAAAATCGGTCCTGCTCGCAGGTCTGGTCGCTCTGTTCTTTGCTTTGACAGGAACTATGATCCTGGACATGCTGGGGATCAGGATAGATTCTCTGCGGGTGGCAGGAGGTATTTTGCTGTTTAAGATAGCTTTTGATATGATATTTGCCCGCATGTCAAGGGAAAGTGTTACTGAAAAGGAGGTTGAGTCTTCTCTTGATAAGGATGATATCTGGGTATCCCCTCTGGCAATTCCGATGATCACGGGCCCGGCCACGATCACCACGGTTATCCTGCTGGTTGGAAGTGCTCCGTCAGTACTTTATAAAGTGATCGTGATCATATCGATCATACTTACCTACATTACATGTTATATTGCACTGTATTTCTCCAGAAAGATCTATGATCGTATAGGTTTTACAGGCTCTCTTGTGGCTACAAGGCTTATGGGAATGTTCCTGGCGGCCCTGGCAGTTGAGTTTGTGACCAATGGTGTCTGGAATATCTATATGTCCTTTAGTTGACGTCGTGCAGGGCTTCTAATAGCTCAGATCCGACTTGTTCCATAAAGTTCCCTCATCAGTTCACTGTTTTCTCAAAGCTTCCACAGGATTAAGCCTTGAGGCTTTATTTGCAGGATACACCCCTGCAAAAAGACCCACAATAACAGAGATCCCTATCCCTACGACTAAAAGATATGCAGGGAAAACATAGGGCAGGCCCACAAAACTTTCAGTTGCATAGGAGCCAATGACTCCCAGCAAGGTTCCCAGTATCCCTCCGATCAGGCCCAGGATGATGGATTCTATGATAAATAGGGTGAGGATGTTCGATCTGGTATAGCCCAGGGATTTGAGCAGGCCTATCTCTTTTGTCCTTTCGGTGACGGTGACCAGCATGATATTGGTGATCCCGATGGAGCCTACAAGCAGTGAGATAAGGGCCACGGCCAAAAACAGGGTTGAGAGGTTGTTTGATAGATCATCCAGATTGTCAAGTATGTCGGCCTGATTGAAGATCATATAGGGTTTGACATCTTCATTGTCCAGTTCCCTTTCCGGGATACCGAGGCTTCGGGCAAGTTTTCTGTCGATCTCCTCCGACAGGGGCCTTACGGACTCGGCATCTTTTACTGTTATGGAAAAGCCGCCATAGTCATCGATATCCAGCATTTCGTTCATTGTCTGTATGGGAATGAAGATACGCTCATTTGATTCCGCTCCGCTCTGGATGAACGTGGTTTCCGGACTATCGATTATTCCCACTATCTTGAAGCTGTGCGTTATCGTGGTCCCGTCCCGGCGGACAAATTCTATATCTATGGGATTGCGCAGGGAAAGGTTCTCATCGAACTTTTCATAGGCAACTTCAGAACCCAGTACGGCCGTATATCGATCCTGGTCGGAGATGAACGCACCTTTTTCCATCTGTATATTACTGATCTGCTGATAATCAGCCGATACCCCCTGTATGTCCAGCTGTTTGGTCTTTGATACATAAGTGACCGCCCCGAGCTGTTGCCGGATGGCTGAGACACCTTCAACACCCGGTGTGTTCTTTATGAGTTCCAGCTGATTATCGTAGAGGAGGTTAATGTCCTGGCTGTAGATGATGATGAAATTGGAACCCTGGGTATTGAGCTCATCCTTGAAGTATTGATTAAAACTGGCTCCCAGGGATATATTGGCTACCACTGCGGCAATACCTATTATGATACCCAGGGTGGTCAGAGCTGAGCGCAGTTTATAGCTGCCGATGCTTCCCATGGCCAGGTGCAGGGCCTTTGTCATTTTAAGGTTTGCAGTATCATTCATATCTAAGCGACTCCACAGGGTCAAGTTTAGCAGCTTTACTTGCAGGATACACCCCCGATACGATCCCTACTAAAAGGGCTATCCCAAATCCCAGTGCAACCAGGTTCAGGGGGAATACAAAGGGTACTTCAAGATACATATTGATAAAGTAGGAGCTAATCACTCCTATTATTACTCCGATCAATCCCCCGATAAGGCCGATCAGGGCAGCTTCGATCAGAAAGAGGAACAGTATATCTCTGTAACTGTAACCCAGGGATTTGAGTATGCCAATCTCTTTTGTCCTTTCGGTCACTGTAACAAGCATGATGTTCATTATACCGATGGAGCCCACTATCAGGGATATAAGGGCTACCGTGGTGAGTATGGTAGTAAGGGCTCCTGAGAGCTGGTTGAGCTGTTCCAGTATGTCCAGCTGGGTGAGGATAACATAGGGCTTAGTATCCTCGTCCTCGATCTCCCGGCCTGGAACTCCCACAGAACGTGCCAGCCTCTCGTCCAGTTCATCGGATACATCCTCCAGGACTTCCAGGCTCTGGGTTTTTATGAAAAATCCTCCTATCTCATCCACTCCCTGCATCTGTTGCATGACTGCCAGAGGGATGAATACTCTAAATGATGGGTCCACTTCAGGGGAAACATAGGCAGCATCCGGGTCGGCAATAATTCCTTTTATCCGGAATTTCCTTGTAGAAGTGGTTCCGTCGATATTGTTTATTGAGATATTTATGAAATTCTTTACTGAAAGGTTCCTTTCAAATTTTTCATAGGCTACATCCGTTCCTATGACTGCTACATACTGGTCCTGGTTGGTGAGGAACTGGCCGTCTTTCATGAGGAGGTTTCCCACCTCTTCATATTCCGGGGTGACCCCGCTTATCGTGGCACTTCGTGCTGCAGACTGATAGACAATGGTCCCTGTCTGTTGATTTACCGGAGATGCCACCACCACTCCGGGAGTTGATTCAATTATGTTCAACTCATTTTCATGGAAAACATTATTCTTCTGGGTATAGATCACGATAAAATTTGATCCGGCTGCTCCCAGTTCATCTTCAAAATATTGTCCAAAGCTAATCCCCAGGGAAAGGTTTGCAATGACTGCAGCCACACCGATCACAATCCCCAGTGTAGTGAGGGCTGATCGCATCCTGGCACTGCTAATACTGGCCAGTGCCATTTTCATTGCACGGGAAAACTTTATCATGGACCTATTTTCCTTTTATTTACCGGTACTTTCATTGTTCGAGCCTGTTATTCAGAGAATATCATGACTGTTTCTGCAGGAACTTTTTCCTGTATATGTAATATCCGGTAATTGCTATCACTGCAGCGATGAACACTGCTACTATTGTACTATTGCCATTCTCTTCCTCCGAATGCTCAAGTACAAGTTGTTTAGTATCTACAAATTCTTCATGTTCGTTCAGGCCGTTCCTGAACCCTGTATGGATATCAACATCAACACTACCTGTATATTCAGGGTCATCTGCTTTTGCGGTGATCTCAATTGTAAAGAGCTCATCCGGTTCCATGGAACCTACGAAGTACTCTATGGGGTGGAACTCTATTCCTTCAGCTTCCAGCTGTATTGCAACCGAAGAGAGGGTATTGGGGTGAATGTTGGCCACGTCGAATTCCAGGGTCCCTTCTCCGTTGGTGATGACCAGTGGTTTTGAGGGGATCACTCTGACAGAAGAGGAATCAACTACCAGGGGTATCATCCAGTTATTGTTGAATGCATTGGAGTTACCAATGGCGTCAAGGTCAAGATAATATGTATCGTCCTGTATCGTGTCACTGACTCTGATGTTGTAGGTCACCTGGATTGAATCTCCAGGGCCCAGGACCCCTATACCTTCATAGGCATTGCTTGTCACAGTGATATCATCCGTCCCCGTAAGAGTGGCGGACTGCACCCTTGCAAAAGTGTCATATGTCTGCTCATCGATCACAATGGTGCTGCTCTGGGCGGTATTGGTAAGGGTGAAGGTCATACTCCCTTCATCCCCTGGCATGAATACCTCGGGCTGGCTCATTGCACTGGCAAGGGCCATATTTCCCTTACTATCAAAGGTTGCGGAACCAACCTTGATCTCAAAGGAGTCCTTCTGCCAGCTGGGGCCGTCATCGGACTGAGAATAGACATCAAAGCTTGCTGTGCCAACCTTTGCATTGTCATCCACATATAGCCGGTATTCATGTATGGCTGATCTGTCAGGAGGAAGCATGCCAATATTTTCGATGGCATTGTTTTCCGAGTCCAGGGAGAGGGGATATTCCGGTTCCATGCGTATGGATACGTCATCCGCATTCCCTGCGGCAAAATTCTCCACTTTGATGGCTACCGTTACATAGGAGCCGATCTGAGCAGGATAGGGTTCATAGCGCAGCAGATCAACATTGAGTGTATTTGAAGCTGCCTGGGCAGGGATCATTGCCATAAAGATGCAGGCTAACATCATTGCTGCAAAAAAGATGGGGATTATTCTTTTTGTTCTTGTCATTGGATCAACCTCATGCTGTTATGGAATTAGTGGAATCTTCAATTACCCCGTCAAGCAGGTGAACGACCCTGTCTGCATATTTCTCAGCCAGGAGGGGGTCATGTGTGATCATAATTATTGTATTTCCCTTGCTATGCAGGTCCATGAACAATTGCATGATCTCATGGCCTGTGGACGAGTCAAGGTTACCTGTGGGTTCGTCTGCAAGGATGATGGAAGGTTCGTTTATAAGGGCCCGTGCCACAGCAACACGCTGAGACTGACCCCCGGAAAGTTCTGTGGGTTTATAGTTCATCCTGTCCTCAAGGCCCACCAGAGAGAGCAATTGTTTTGCACGCTCACGGCTATCCACACCGGGCCTGCTGTTTGCATAGGTGGGAAGTTCCACGTTCTCAAGAGCGGTAAGCCGGGGGACCAGGTTAAAGCTCTGGAATACGAATCCGATCTCCAGGCCCCGCAGGCGTGTGAGCTCATTATCGGATATCTGATTCACGTCCTTTCCCATAAGGGATATACTGCCGCAGGTGGGACGGTCCAGACAGCCCAGAAGGTTCATCAGGGTACTCTTTCCGGAACCCGATGGGCCCATTATGGCCAGGAACTCTCCTCTTTTGACCAGGAGGTTCACATCTTTAAGGATCTGGACATCCATATCTCCCACATGATAACCGCGGCACACCTGTGTCGCTTTGACAACTATGTCTGCGTTTGTTTCCGGGTCCACCTGTATCACCTGTTTAGCTATAACTGATAAACTAATCAATTAATAAATTTGTGTATATAGTTTATGTAGTTTCTGACAAAGGGATCTTAACGACTCCTTCTTTTCAGGATTTCCTTTGGTATCCTTTTATACCCCATCAGGTAGATTCCCAATATCACCAGAACAAAGTTCTGTATGGTGGATATACCTGGATTTGACAGATATGGAATGCCAATGCCAAGCAATGAGTTCAGGCCTGACATGATGAAAATAATTCCGATCACTTCACTGATTGTGTTCTGCTCCCGGTCGATTATTCCCATTTTTCTTTCTCCTCTTTAATTTCATCTTCCATATGAATATGTATCATTCTTTAATATGAATGTTTGCAGGTTCATTGATGTTGACAGACCTCTGATACGGGAGAAATATAAATTTTTTTATATATGGGGTCAGCAAGAGTGGAATTATATGTAAAAAAAGAAAAACAGTATCAATAAAAAAAGTAAGTAAGGGAGAATTCATTCTCCCCTGATGGTATCCCTCAGGAATTTGTGAAGGATTCCGCCGTTGCGGCAATATTCGATCTCTATATCGGATGTGAGTCTTACATCGACATTGAAGGTCTTCTGATCTCCATTATCAGCTGTTGCAGTTACCGTGAGCTCTCCTGCAGGATGTATTTCTTCAATACCGGTGATGCCATAGGTCTCTTTGCCTGTAAGTCCCAGTGTATCCGCATTCTCTCCGGGTTTGAACTGGAGGGGCAGAACACCCATTCCCACAAGGTTGCTGCGGTGGATCCTTTCATAGGACTGTGCGATAACGGCTCTTACACCAAGCAGCTGTGTGCCTTTAGCGGCCCAGTCCCTGGAACTTCCGGTACCGTATTCCTTGCCGGCGATCACTACCAGGGGAACGTTGTCCTGCATGTACTGCATAGCGGCGTCATAGATGAAACTCTCTGTACCATCAGGCATGTGGATGGTCCAGGAACCTTCTTTTCCGGGAACAAGTCTGTTCTTAAGCCTTACATTCCCGAAGGTCCCCCGCATCATCACTTCATGGTTTCCTCTTCTGGAACCATAGGAGTTGAAGCCTTCAACTTCTATTCCTTTTGAAAGCAGGTATTTTCCGGCCGGGTACTCCGCAGGTATGGCTCCTGCAGGGGATATATGATCAGTCGTTATACTGTCTGCTACAAAGACCAGGGCCCTTGCGGCTTTTATGTCGGCCATATCAGCAACTTGAGGAGAGAGGTCCTGGAAGAATGGGGGTTCCTGGATATAGGTGGAATCCTTATCCCATTTATAGAGCAGGCCTGAAGGTGCTTCCATGTCCTTCCACAACTGTGTGCCTTCAAAGATGTTGTCATAGGTCTTCCTGAACATTTCAGGGGTTACGCATTTTGCAGCAAGGTCAGCGATCTCTTCATTGGTGGGCCAGATATCTTCAAGATATACGCTCTCTCCGTTGGGATCGGTTCCAAGAGGCTGTGTTGCCAGATCAATGTCCACGGTGCCTGCAAGGGCAAAGGCCACCACCAGCATCGGGGATGCTAGATAGTTGGCCTTGACATGGGGGCTGATCCTGCCTTCAAAGTTCCTGTTACCACTAAGAACTGCTGTTGCTGTCAGATCCCTGGTCTGTATCTCATTTACGATATCCTCATGCAGGGGGCCGCTGTTTCCGATACAGGTAAGACATCCGTATCCCACAAGGTGGAATCCCAGAGCTTCCAGATAGGGCATAAGACCGGCATCTTCAAGATAGTCAGTCACAGCTCTTGAGCCGGGGGCCAGGCTGGTCTTGACGAAGGGTTTGACCTGAATTCCTCTCTCAACGGCTTTTTTGGCCACAAGGCCTGCTCCCAGGAGGACTGAAGGGTTGGAGGTGTTGGTACAGGAAGTAATGGAAGCTATGACCACACTTCCATGGTTTAAGGTTCCATCAGGAGCATTTGAAGGCTTGATTTCATTATCCTGTGTGCCATATCCGCCGGTTTTAAGCCAGTTGATAAATTCCGTGTCTGTCAGGACAGGTTCATCACCTGATCTTACTGCATAGATGTCCTTTAGGGTCTGGTGGAAGCTTTCTGGCATATTTGAGAGTGCGATCCTGTCCTGAGGTCTTTTCGGACCTGCAAGGGATGGCTGTACCGTGCTCAGGTCCAGCTGCAGGGTGGAGGTATATTCAGGTTCGGGACTGTCCTGTTCGGCAAAAAGAGACTGCTTTTTGCAGTAGTCCCTTACCATGTCTACATGTTCCTGGCTTCTGCCTGTCATGAGCATGTAATCCAGGGTAACTTCATCCACAGGACAGAAACCCATTGTAGCTCCATATTCCGGGCCCATGTTCGCCAGGATAGCACGGTCTGGCAGGCTTAACTTCCTGTATCCAGGTCCGAAATATTCTACGAACTTGCCCACAACACCGTGTTCTCTTAACATCTGGGTGACCGTGAGGACCAGATCGGTTGCAGTGACTCCTTCATTAAGTTTACCTATGAGTTTGAATCCCACGACTTCGGGTACTGGCATATAATATGGCTGGCCAAGCATGACAGCTTCAGCCTCGATACCTCCAACACCCCAGCCAAGTACTCCCAGTCCATTGATCATGGTGGTATGGGAATCGGTTCCTACGAGTGTGTCAGGATAGGCGGTAAGTGTGCCGTCAATTTCTTTGAAGTGGACCAGGGAAGCCAGATGTTCCAGATTCACCTGATGGATAATACCGCTTCCTGGAGGGACTACCCGGAAATTCTCAAAGGCATTCTGGGCCCAGTGCAAAAGCTCGTATCTTTCCTTATTCCTCTGGAACTCATGTCTTTCATTGCATTCCAGGGCCTTGCATGACCCGTAGCAGTCCACCTGTACCGAATGGTCGATCACAAGGTCTGCGGGGATGACCGGGTTTATGGATTCAGGGTCGCCTCCCATTCTTTCCATGGCTGAGCGGATGGCGGCGATATCCACAACTGCCGGGACACCTGTAAAGTCCTGCAGCAGTACTCTGGAAGGGATGAAGGGTATGTCTGTCTGAGGGGTGCTCTGTGCACTCCAGGAGGCCAGACCTTCCAGATGTTTGAGGGTTATGACATTGCCGTCCATATTCCTCAGCAGGTTCTCCAGCAGGACCCTTATGGAATAAGGCAGGGAGGAAAGGTTACACAGGCCCTGTGCTTCCAGTTCCTCTAATGGATAGATTGTGATGTCTTTACCGGCTGAAGTTATTGTTTCTGTGGTTTTGATATTGTCTGAATTATCACTCATCATTACACCTGATAGTTATTAATATCATATTTTTATATAAACTCTAAAATTTGTAGAAGGTCTGGATTTTGTAGAATTGATCCTTTTTAGAGATATGCGGCCTGATCTCTATGAAAGTTAAATAGTGGCCGCATTTAATTTGATGTTATAGATTGGAATGTTTGGTTTAGATTGGAATGTTTGGTTTAGATTGGAATGTTTGGTTTGAACTGACTTGAACTGATTTGAATGATCACTTAGTGATCTGGATGATTGTTTGACTGTCCCGGATAACATAAACATTTTGGTGATCAGATACGATAATGTTATCTGTATCGGTGTTTACCATCTGCGGTAGATGCAGTTGTTTTAATCTTCCCCTTCCTCTTCTTCTTCTGCGAAGATCCCGGGGATAAGATCGCTCCAGAGTATCTGGGTACCTGCGGCTATGAATGCGGAGACACCAAGGGCCTCTGCGATCTCTTCTTTTGTGGCACCCTGTTCCATGGCCCTTTCGGCATGGATCTTTGCACAGACATCACATCTGAGAAGATTGGCAGCAGCCACTGCTATAAGTTGCTTTGTTTTGACGTCAAGGGCTCCGTCCTTAAATAATGATGAACGCATTGCAGCATAGGCCTGAGCAGTTTCAGGCAATTTATCGTCTAACCATGTCATACACATTACCTCGTGACTATCATAGGATATATATCATTAATAATTTGTTATGGATATGTGTCTATTGAATGATCATATTTGTTGTTTAGTTCATGTTTGTCGTTCAGTTCATTTTTGCAGGCGTGGTACTGCTAAATAAACTATATAATACAGATGTGACATCCATATAGGCTATAGCAAACAATTCCAGGATGACCTACACGTGATTCGATCCATACTTGATAATGACCTTTATAAGTTCACAATGCAGATGGCAGTGCTGGAACTTTTTCCTGATGCCATTGCAGAATATCGTTTTATAAACAGGGGGACCCAGCGTTTTTCCGCTGAAATTGCGGAAAAGCTAGGGCGAATAGTAAATGAGTACATGCCTTCCCTTTCATTAACATCTGAAGAGTATGAATGGCTTAAAAAAAGTTGTCCTTTCTTTAAACCGATGTATCTGGAGTATCTGCGTAATTATCGGTATGATCCTGCAGAGGTTAGCATCGGGCT
Source organism: Methanosarcinaceae archaeon (assembly GCA_963676195.2). Taxonomy (GTDB): domain Archaea; phylum Halobacteriota; class Methanosarcinia; order Methanosarcinales; family Methanosarcinaceae; genus CAXXJW01. The sequence continues at coordinate 621,405 of CAXXJW010000001.1, forward strand.
TACTGAGGATAAAGATCTGGAGATCATCATTAAGGGTCCCTGGCATAGTGCTATATTATGGGAAGTTGTGCTGATGGCCACGGTGTCAGAACTTTATTTCAATCCTCAGTTAAATGCCGATGATATGGCTTGTGAAAGTTTATTTTCAGCTCAGCAACCTGTTGATAGTTCTCTTATTGAAGCCTATTGTGAATATATCTCCTCTATAGGTCGGAAATTGGATGAGAAGGGATGTATCTTTTCTGAATTCGGTACCCGCAGGCGCAGAGGATTTGAGGTGCATGATAATGTTGTACATGTGCTTCATGAGTTTGATTGTTTTGCCGGGACAAGTAATGTCTATCTGGCAAAAAAATACGGAGTAAGGCCCATCGGTACTATCGGACATGAGTGGATCATGGGAAATTCAGCTCTTGTGGGTCTTAAGAATGCCAATTATTTTGCATTTGATAACTGGCAGAAGATCTACAAAGGGGATCTGGGTATAGCTCTGGTGGATACCTTTGGTTGTGCCCCTTTCTTTAAGAACTTTGATCGCTATCTTGCAAAGGTATATGATGGGGTCAGGCATGACAGCGGTGATCCATATACATTTGCAGACGAGATCATCGCTCATTATAGAAAACTTGGTATCGAGCCTCTGAGCAAAATGCTGGTATTTAGTGATGGTCTTGATGCGGATGATGCTGTGGACCTTGCTGAATATTGCATGGGCCGGATAAAATGCAGTTTTGGTATCGGTACCAGTCTGACAAATAACCCTGTCTTTTTCAAGGAGTCCCCGCCTTTAAATATCGTCATTAAATTGCATTCGATCGACAACATTCCGGTGGTTAAATTGAGCGATTCCAGGGAAAAGGCCACGGGAGATGCCGATGCGATCCGTGTTGCAAACTATGTGTTTGGAAGGTGTGGCCTTGATGAACATTGACCGTTGCTCTGTGATATCAGTCTTTATATATGTGAACATATATATTAACATTAAAAGAGCGATATCATCATAATGAGTGGATGATGAGAAGGGTATGTTAATGCAATGATTATATAATACTATACGTAGGTTCATAAATCCGGAGTTGGCTGTGATGTCTACAAGATCAATCCTCTGTCTGTCTATAATGATTTTTATATCTGTTCTCCTGAGCCCGCTTGCAGGGGGACAGGGATTAAGTGCAGCTTCTTTTGATCAGGAAGGCCTGGTCTTAAGTCTTAATGGTTCATATGAAGAGGCCCTGGTCTGCTATGATGCTGCCCTGGAGGTGGACCCGTATCATATTTCATCACTTGATCATAAAGGTTCTACATTGTATCTGCTTGGAAGATATGATGAAGCAGCTACATGTTTTGATCAGATAGTGGTGCAGACAGGCGATCCTGTATATTCTGCCCGCAAGGGCATGTCCCTGTATGCGGCAGGCAGATATGATCAGGCAATCGAATGTTATGATGCAGCTCTTAAGGTTGAAGATACGCCAGTTGAAGGCTGGTATCCTCTGGAGCAAAAGGATGAACAGGGTGCCTGGTTTGAACAGGGTGTTACTGAAGAGTACATCGATTCGGATCACAACTTATCCCTTACATGGGAAGATGCTAATATCTCGGACTATGGTAATATTTCAATGGTTGGTAATTTTTCCAGAGATAATGTATTTGTTCCGGATGTGGGGATGGATCGGGCGGTATTACTTTATCATAAAGGACTTGCTCTGGAACGTATAGGTAAGACCAAAGAGGCAAAGGCTTACTATGTGATCTATCTGGATATGTGCGTAAATCATTCCCTTAAACTCTATGATGAAGGCATGGCTATGGCCTATTCAGGCCAGTTCTCCGATGCGATAGACCTTTATGATGCTTCCCTTAGGATAGAGCCTGAAAATGCAGCTGTCTGGCTGGCAAAGGGACAGGCATATGATGGTCTTGAAGATCTTGATGCGGCAATTAATTGCTATGAGATGGCGTTAAGTTCGGATGATACCCTTGCTGATGCCTGGTGGTATATGGCTCTGGATCAACAGGCAATGAGTAATACTTCTTCTGCTCTAAGCAGTTATGATAATGTACTGGCCCTTGATCCATATCGTGTCGACGCCATGCTGCACAAAGGGGATCTGCTTTTTTCCCTTGACCGGTATAATGATGCTATCAGGTGTTATGACAACGTCCTTGAACTTGATCCGGAGAACACTGTGGCCTGGAATGGCAAAGGACGGGCCCTTGATGAGATGGGAGAATTCGATGAGGCTATAAAATGCTATGATCATGCTCTGGACCTGGAGCCGGACAACATTGCATCGATGTATAATAAGGACTTTATTATGTCCAGGCTGGATAGCGGGAATGCCAGGCTTTGTTATTCTCAGGACCCTGAGTTTGAGTCCGATGTTGCCAGGATCTGGTACAATAAAGGGTCTGCTTTTATGAGAATGGAGAAGTATCAGGATGCACTGGATTCTTATGAAAAGGTGCTGGACCTTGAATCGGATATTGCGGTAGTGTGGTATGATAAGGCCACGGCTCATGATCAACTGGAAGATTATTCGGCTGCGGTGTCCTGTTATGATAAAGCGGTGGATATAGATCCTTCCTGTGCGCAGGCCTGGTTTGATATGGGATTTGATCTGGACAGGCTTGGAAGGTCATCGGAAGCGATAAAATGTTATGATGAAGCTACCAGGCAGGACCCTGACCTTACTCTTGCATGGTATGCCCTGGGTCTTGATCAGGACTCTCTTGGAAGATATGAAGATGCGATCGAGTCATATGACATGGTAATTGAACTTAAGCCGGGTTTTGTGGAAGCCTATTATATGAAAGGTGTGGCCCTGGATAACCTGAATAGGAATTCAGAAGCCCGGGAAGCCTATGAAAAGGTTCTTGAGCTGGACCCTGAGTATTCTCCTGCCCGATACAGAATGCAAACATCACCAACTGGATTGGAGATGTCGGCCAGTGGGGCTAAAGCTCCTTTTTCCGGCCAGATCATATCCCTTTTCAATCTGTTTGATATATTTGGTTTTGGCAGTGTTGATAATAATGTAATTGCTGATCAGGATCAGCCTATTCTTTTAGAAGTGGAACCCGGTTGTGCGGAAGTCTGGTATGCACATGGAATGCTCTCCGATAGTATGGGACTGTATGAGGAGGCTATCTTCTGTTATGACAAAGCATTGAGCATTGATCCTGATGCAAATGAGATATGGTACATGAAGGGTCAGAGCCTTGATAGGCTGGGTAGCATACAGGAGGCTATTGTAAGTTATGAACTGTCCCTTATGATCGCTCCCCGGGAGTCTGAAGTGCTCTATGTTCTGGCCCGTGATCTTGAGACCATCGGTAATTTCGGATATGCAGTTGAGCGTTATGATATGTTCCTGGAGGAATCTCCTGATAATGTGACAGCTTTATACCATAAAGCGATATGTCTTGACCGTCTTGGAAATTATGAGGATTCGATTGCCTGTTATGACAGAGTTCTTTCTATCCGTCCCGGTCATAATTCTTCCCTTTACAATAAAGGTATGGCTGCCTATAAACTGGGATTATATGACACTGCTGTGCAGTCATATGAAAAGGTCCTTGAGGCCGATCCTGAAAATGTGAGTGCTTTGTATTCCCTGGCCTTTTCCTATGAGAACATTGGTCAGTATGAGGATGCCATTGTTTGCTATGATACCATCATTGCTGTGGATGCCAATGATACTGCGGTGCTTTACAATAAAGGGAATGCCTATTGTATGATGGGTCTTTATAGACAGTCCATAGAATGTTATGATACTATCCTTCAGGAAAAGCCGGAGGACATAAGGGCCCTTGACCTTAAAGCTTTCAGTCTTTACAAGCTTGAAGATTACAATGCCGCTGTAGCCTGCTATGACAGTATCATTCTAATTGACCCGGATTATGCGTCGGCATGGTATCATAAAGGTACGATCTTCTACCTGCTGAGCAGTTATTCAGGTGCCAATAAATTCTATGATACGGCCCTTGAACTGGACCCCAATTGCATATCTGCCTGGTATAATAAAGGCTTTATCTGTAATATCATGGGCAATGTTGAAGAGGCAGTTGATTGTTATGACCGTGTCCTTCAACTGAATCCAAATTGTGCTTCTGCTCTCTATAATAAACGATTTGCCCTCTACAGGATAGGAAAATCTGCTGAAGCTGAACAATGCAGGATAAAACTTGATTCCGTTGATCCCGGGTTTGTTGTGGCCCTGGACGACAGAGGTACGAAGTTCTACCTGCCTGAAGAATACGACCCAATGTTAAATTATGAAGTCCCTTCCAGATGGTATGCACAGTGATATCTTTGAGTTGAGGATGCTTAAAATGGATCTTTGTGTCCTTCCCTGAGCACAGGGGCTAAAGCCTTCATTGTTAATCAGAAAAAGATAGCTGGTCAACTACCCACGACTAAAGTCGTGGGTCTCCTCTACCCCTGTACCCCATTTATCATGATCAATGGGCCCGTGAAGGCCCATGACCTTAGTCATGGAACCAGTCAGTAAAGTCAAGGATATTTGTATCCCTGCTTAGGATTTGTCTTTTGTATCGCGGTTCAGGATTTATCTTTTGTATCCGGGATGTTGATATTCATCAGGATGTGTACATTGGTCCCATGGCCTTCTTTGCTTTCTATCCATATCTTTCCATTATGGTTATCAATAGTGTGTTTGCACATATAGAGACCCAGGCCGGTCCCTCCGAATTTTCGGGAGATCGAGGAGTCTATCTGGTAAAAACGCTGGAACAGGTTTGGAATGAGTTCTTCAGAGATACCTATTCCTCTGTCTGAGACTATCAGATGGATAGAATCTTGTTCTTTTTTTGCACTGATGGTTATAGTGCTTTTTTTAGGGCTGAACTTTATTGAATTGTCAATGATATTGGTGAACATGTCTGTCAATTTTTCAAGGTCTCCATCGATTTGAGGAAGATTGGCAGGAATGTTCTTTTCAACGATCATTTCTTTTTTCTTTAAAAGAGGATTAAGGTCGGTAATGGCATTGTCTATTGCATCGGTTATGTGCATTGGAGCAATGTTAAACTCCAGGTTCCGGGCCCGGGCTTTGCTCATATATATCAGAGAGTTGATCAGACGGGAAAGACGGCTGGTATTTCTCAGAACTGCTTCTTCTGCACCCTTTTGTTGTTCGTTCAAATCTCCCAGGTTGCCTTCGAGGATAAGCTGGCTGTATCCCTGGATCGAAGTGAGGGGGGTCTTAAGTTCATGACTGATATTTGAAAGGAATTCATCTTTCATCCTGTCAAGAGATTTGAGTTCTTCATTGGCCTTTGCAAGTTCTTCTGTATATTCCTGGAGGGCATGTTCAGCTTTTATCCTTTTGGTAATGTCTTCGAAAATGCCTATTCCTCCCAGCAGGTCTCCCTCTTCTGTGACATTGGGGCTATATTCTGCCTTTATGAGGATAGTTTTTCCATTAATGACAGTTTTATATTTTCCTTCAAAATGGCCCTTTCTCCTTGAAAGGGATTCCATCACAGCATAATGCATTTTTTCATCTATTATGCAGGTGACCATATTAAAACCAATGATCTGGTCCCGGGTAACTCCGATTATTCTGAGGTAATTCTCATTGCAATGAGTGATCGTACCATCTTTATCAAAATGGAATATGCCCAGGGGTGAGTTCTCAAAGATGAGGCGGTATTTTTTTTCAGATTCTAAAAGGGCTTCTTTAGCCCTGACCTTTTCTGAAATATCTTCAAAAATACCAATGCCGCCAAGTAAATGACCATCACTGTCAATGTTGGGGCTGTAATAGGCCCTTATGAACACATCTTTTTCGCTGAGGACACAATGATATTTGCCTTCAAAAAATCCTTTTTTCCTTGAAAGAGCGTCCATCATGGCCCGATGCATTTTTTTATCCTTGATCCCCAGGACCATATTAAAACCGATAATATGTTCTTTTGGAACCCCGATAGTCCTGAGGTAATTGTCATTACAATGATTAATTATCCCGTTCTGGTCAAAATGAAATATTCCCAGGGGTGAGTTCTCAAATATAAGTTTGTAATACTGCTCGGAATCCGTCATTTAAATTATTCCATATACAACTTTGTAAGATGATTTGCAGGTATATGGATTAGTGATTATTAACCTTTTGTTCGTCAGGGGCTTGAATGTATTGAGAATAGTGGCTTTTAGGTAGTGTAATGAGAATAGTGGCTTTTAGGTAGTGTATTGAGAATAGTGGCTTTTAGGTAGTGTAATGAGAAAGGTAGCTTTTAGGTAGTGTAATGAGAATAGGGGCTTTTAAGTAGTGTATTGAGAAAGGTGGCATTTAGGTAGTGTATTGAGACTGGTGTGTTTTGTTTAGTGTAATGAGACTGGTGTGTTTTGTGTAGTGTAATGAGACTGGTGTGTTTTGTGTAGTGTATTGAGACTGGTGTGTTTTGTGTAGTGTATTGAGAAAGGTGGCATTTAGGTAGTGTATTGAGACTGGTGTGTTTTGTGTAGTGTAATGAGACTGGTGTGTTTTGTGTAGTGTAATGAGACTGGTGTGTTTTGTGTAGTGTAATGAGACTGGTGTGTTTTGTTTAGTGTAATGAGATTAAAATATATTGCAGGCCAGTGGCCTGCAGATATGTATCCCCACTGTAATCTACATTGGACGGGATCCAATGTGTTGGCAAGCTATTTATTCATCGTAGAAGGAACTGCTGAATCTTGGGAAGACCAGTTTGAAGTTTTCCTGGTAGGTTCTTTTTTCGGTATTCAGTTCAAATGTCTTTATTATCTGAGGCTTGTTTGAAATATCTCTCATTTTTTTTAACTCCTTTTATGTTTCTATTCTTTAGTTCTTTGTGAAAGTATCTTGCATTGCTGCTGGCAATGAAGATCCTTTCTACTTATAGTAAGCTAAGATAGTTATTTAAGCTTTTGATTTGACTAACTTATATTAATTTATAACTAATATATGTTTCAATAAAGCTAATAATTGTCTTGAGTTAATCGACTTAATAATTGTCTTGAGTTAATCGACTGTTAAATAAATTCTCACGTAAGAGCTTCCTTTGCTTAAACCAAAAAAGAACTAACAGACATTTTGGAAAATGTGATTAGTATGATGTACTTAGGTAGTATAGTACTAAATTATGCCCCGGTGAACGGCATATTATTCATAAAATAAAAAAAAGTTTGGCTGAAAAGGTTTCCCTTCTCAGCTCAAGTTGCCAGAAAAGCTGCCCGGGTCACTTAAAATCTGTCAGGCCTTCCATATCCAGGGTTGCATAGTAGTCATCCAGAGTTTCGGGCCTTCTTATCTGAATACAGGTTCCATCCTTTCTTAGCAGTAATTCAGCTGAGCGCAGTTTTCCGTTATAGTTGAATCCCATCGCATGACCATGGGCCCCGGTGTCATGGATCACAAGCAGATCGCCGACATCTATTTCAGGAAGCATGCGATCAATTGCGAACTTGTCGTTATTTTCACACAGGGACCCGGTCACATCATATTTGTGCTCATGTGAATCTTCTTCTTTGCCGGGGACTGTTATGTGATGATAGGCACCATACATTCCAGGGCGCATGAGGTTGGCCATACAGGCATCAGTTCCAACATAATCTTTGTAGATGTTTTTGATATGTCTGACACTGGTCACCAGGTATCCGTATGGGCCTGTGATCGTCCTTCCGCATTCCAGATATATCTTCAGAGGATGCAGGTCGTTCTTAACTATCAGTTCATCATAGAGTTGTTTAACTCCATTAGCGATCACATCATAGGGTACTTTCTCCTGGTCAGGACGATATGGAATACCAATTCCTCCTCCCAGGTTAACAAAATCGAATTTGATCCCGACTTTTTGTGAGATCTCTATGATCGTCTCAAAAAGAAGTTTTGCGGTTTCGATGAAATATTCCGGTTCAAGTTCGTTGGATGCAACCATTGTGTGCAATCCAAAGCGTTTAACTCCTTTTTCTTTCATTATCCGGTAACCTTCAAGGAGCTGCTCTCTGGTAAAACCATATTTAGCATCTTCAGGATTTCCTATGATGGCATTACCTTCTTTTAAAGCTCCGGGATTATAGCGGAAACAGATAAGTTCGGGGATCCCTGCATTCTCTTCCAGGTAAGGGATGTGGCTGATATCATCAAGATTGATGATGGCCCCCAGCTCACTGGCTTTAATGAATTCATCTGCAGGGGTATCATTGGAACTGAACATGATGCCCTCACCTGTGATGCCTGCTTTCTCAGCCAGGATCAGTTCGGGCAGGGAACTGCAGTCTGCCCCAAATCCTTCTTCCTTAAGCAGTTTTAAAATGTAGGGGTTTGGAAGGGCCTTGACTGCGAAGAATTCTTTAAATCCTTCCAGTATGCTGAAGGCATCCTTAAGTTCCTTTGCATTGGTCATGATAGCTTTTTCATCATAGATATGGAAAGGGGTCGGATATTGTGAAACGATCTGTTCAAGTTGTGCTTTTGTGAATGGAAGTTCTTTTGAAACCAATTCGGATACCTCGGCTAAATTTAGTTTTCCTGTATCCTAGTGCTCTTTGGTATTAATAGGTGTTTCCATTACATATTTTTAAAATTAGTAGAGTTGTGAATAAAATTCATAAATCATTCCCGGTTCTGTAATCACATCTTAAAGCTGGAAACCTTATATATTTCCGGGCAGGTATTGTTCTGTATGGAAGAATTAGTATCATTGCTCAAATCCGCCAAACATTGTGTCTTTTTGACGGGGGCGGGCATATCCACACTTTCAGGAATTCCGGATTTTAGGGGTAAGGATGGTCTTTATAATAGATTTGATCCGGATCTTATCTTTTCACTGGATCACTTCTATAAGGACCCTTCCTATTTTTATACTCATGGAAAAGAGCTGATCTATAATGTTGAAGAAAAGCAGCCAAATATCGTTCATCGTGTACTGGCTCATCTGGAAGAGGCTGGAATCGTCCGATCTGTTATCACACAGAACATTGATATGTTGCATCAGAGGGCCGGTTCTGTAAACGTTATTGAGGTCCATGGGTCACCCCGTACTCATCACTGTCTTTCCTGTGGAAAGGTTTTTCCTTTTTTAAGCATCGCGCAGATGCTCCGGAAGATGGATGTACCAGTGTGCGATGAATGCGGTGGCCTTATAAAACCGGATATTATCTTTTATGGGGAGTGTCTTGATCGTGACTCACTTGACAGGGCCATCTCTGAATGCACCAGGGCGGACCTTATTGTGGTGCTTGGATCGTCTCTGGTTGTGCAGCCGGCAGCATCTCTTCCACTTTATACCCTTGAAAACGATGGGGTTTTGTTGATAGTTAATGATATGGATACTCCTCTTGATCATTTTGCACGGGCAAAATGGGGTGACCTATATAAAGTTTTCGAATATCTGGGTGGCAGGTTTAATATTCTGGATGTATGATGTATTGTTTTTATTTCTTTTGACATGATTATCTGATTCTGGCTATTTGAAGGGAAAGTAATATATAGCATGTCTCGTTTCATGGCAATACATCAAGCCCGTTAGATATCATGATTGGCGGGTAAGAGTACAATAACCAATATGCTTAAATAAAATTGATTTAATTAAAGCTATGTTGAGTTACGGACGCTGAAGAAGTTATTCTTCCTTTCAAACAACCAATCTACATCCATTCCACTCATGCAGTTGGATGGATTCCTTGCCAACCAATACTTCAAAATACCTTCTCTTCTTCAGCTATTGTACTCATTTTGTCCTGTTTGTTCCTAACTCATCTTTATCTGATTTATACATCCGGATCTAACCAATAAACTTAAATAAAGTTGTTTTATACTAGGGTCCGTTGAGTCATGTCAGCTGAAGGAGTTATTCTTCCTTTCAAAAACCAATCTACATCCGTTCCACTCGTGCAGTTGAATGGATTCCTTGCCAACCAATACTTCAAAATATCTTTCTTCTTCAGCTGTTATACTCCTTTGAATATTGTTCCTAACTCTTTTGATCATTTTAACTATAAATCACTTTTACAGGAGTCTTGTGACCTGACAATTAAACAATTAACTTAAATTAAGTTGTTTTGTTCTATTGAGTGTTGATGTGTGTTACCCTTATAAGTTATCTCTCTTTTCGAAATCAATTAATATACATTCTATTCATGCTGTTTATTGAGATATTGCCAACAAATACTCTGAATGCGATACTTATTTATTTTTTATAATATTTTTCCTGATTATATTCATGAAATCACTTTTACCTGATTTACGTAATCTCTTATTTAACCAATAAACTTAAATAAAGTTGTTTTATACTATGGGTTGTTGAGTTATATCAGCTGGAGGAGTTATTCTTCCTTTCAAACAACCAATCTACACCCGTTCTACTCATGCAGTTGAATGGGCTCCTTGCCAACCAGATCAAATTCAAGAGTTTTTTCCTTCAGCTGTTATATGCTCTTTAATATTTTTAATTATAATTCCTGCTCATCTGATCGTTATGGTGAAATGGTCAATAAAAACTTAAATTAAGTTGTTTAATTGTTAAAGCAAGACATTGTTCGGGCAAGTGGAGTATAGTTTACGATTATTGGTCTGTTCGGTCCTTTTAGCTAAATAGGTGATTTTCATCCGGAAATTGATCTATACTGTTCTACTCAAGTGGTTGAATCGATATTTTCAAAATATTTTTATATTCTGTTGGTAGTCTTCTGTTATTATACTCCTTATAGTCTAAAGTGATCGAAGTTTTCAGTTTTGGAGGTAATTTCTTACATCCTTTAATATTTTTGTGTTGTTTGATTTTAAATAGTTCAAACCCGGTACATTTAAAAAGGATATGGAAGAATACTGTGAGCAACAGAAACATACAGTTTTTAATTTCTTTAATGGATGATATGTATGAATGATAATGTCAGGTGTTTAAGAGGCTCAGTTTCTGAATATCAGGGACGTCTGGCACTCTATCTGTTGTTTTTATTTCTGGTATTTGCTCTTCCTTTTATAGAGATTGAGTATGTGATGGCTTTTGTTCTTTTACTTTTGTTGCTTACCCGTATTAAACTGAATATCCGTTTGTTCTCGATCCCATTCTCTTCAATATTTAGCAAAGGTTTTAACACGTGGTTTATTTTTTCGGCCCTGGTGCTTCTTTTTATGAGCTTTTTCCTGGAGTATTTTTCTTTATCCTACCCGGCATATGTGGCAGGGCAGTCCATCGCGATATCTGCTGTGGGGCTTGGTTGTTCAATGTGTGTCAGGTGTCTGAATGGGACCTATGTTGATGACACTAATAAAAAGAATACTGATTTTTGTTGTTTGTCTTCCAGTACGGCACTGGTCCTGGCAGGCATATCCGTTTCTTTTATTGCAGGGGCCTGGATCGTATATCATGAAGGGATCAATGTTTCTATAAATATGATCTTCTTTGTAGCTGTAATTGGTTCTATTACAGCAGCATTGTTCGAGTCCATACCATCCAAGATCCATGACAGCATATCCGTTCCTCTCGGGTCAGGTATGGCCATGTGGGTCTTTTCTTCTTTTGGTTACTCCGTATCTGTCCTGCAGATCACTGTTGCCCTTATATTTGCGTTCTTCCTGAGCTATCTGGCATACCGGGCCCGGATCGCAGACATTTCCGCATCTTTTAGTGCAATCCTTATGGGTGTCCTTATTATTGTCTTTACTGATATTCTCTGGTTCATTCTCCTTGTTTCATTTTTCATCCTTGGGGGAATGTTTACGAAATACAAATATGCTTATAAGGAATCCCTGGGTCTGGCCCAGTCAAAAGGGGGTGTAAGGACCTATGAGAATGTTTTCAGTAATAGTTCAGCGGCTCTTGTCCTTGCAATAGCATATGGTATCTACCCTCAGTATAGCGACCTGATCATCTATGCATATCTGGGAACCGTTGCCACAGCTGCAGGAGATACCCTTGCAAGTGAGATCGGTACAACCTCCAGGAGCACACCGCGCATGATCACTACATTCAAACCTGTGGCAACAGGTATTGACGGAGGTGTTACATTCCTGGGTGAAATGGCGTCTATCGCCGGTTCTTTTGTAATAGCGGGACTTGCTATTGTCTTTGGAATGGTTGACGGTTTTATCCCGGCTATTGGAATTACTCTGCTTGGAGGTTTTCTGGGAACGAACATTGATAGTCTGCTTGGGGCAACTCTGCAGAACAGAGGTTTGCTAAGTAACAGCGGTGTGAATTTTGTAGCTACTTTTTCAGGGGCCCTGGTTTCAGGGATTGCTTTTGTGTTACTGCTTTGAGTATTTTTTTAGAGCATGCCCTTTTGCAGTTTTGTTTGTCTTTTAAGTATAGATCGGGCAGGATCGTTTCTAAGTCCCCTGATACAATGAGGGTACGGACTACCCGGAACTAAAGTTGTGGAATTTCTCTGTCCCTACACCCCATTTATCTTCATCACATAGTATTCTGATTAATTTTGCAAAGCTGTCTTATAGGTTGCTGTACAATTTCCTTTCATGCAGATAAAAGGTATTGCGCGTGAGACACTGGAATTCATCCTGGGTGTGAGTAAGTCCACCTATCCAAATGAGTTTGCAGGCCTTCTCCAGACTACTGATAATGTGATCACCGAGGTTGTGATCCTTCCGGGTACGGAATCATCTGACAGAAATGCAGTTATTAAATTGTTCATGATGCCCAACATATCTTCTGTTGGTTCGGTGCACAGTCACCCCGGTCACAACATTTCACCTTCACAGGCTGATCTGATCATGTTCGGGAAAACGGGCAATTGTCATATTATTGTAGGTATGCCCTATGATGGAACAAACTGGGCCTGTTATGATGCTGATGGTAATGTTATTGATCTTCCAGTACTTGATATTGAACTGGATGAACCGGAGATCCTCTGATTTTGGATCATCATACCCCTTGCTATGTTCTGTGGTATATATGGGATTCTAAAGAGCAGATATTTGTTGATAGCATTCTTAACAGTGTAATAATCATTTCTGAATATATTTCTATGAATATGTTTTTTCGTAACTTATATGTACTATCTATTTAATCATTTATATTGAGTATATATTCATTTCGTGGGGGTGGGCCATGAGACGTAGTAGAATGCAGATTATGCTGGATATATTAAATATTGTAAGACAATCTGAAAAAACCAAGACTTCCATTGTATATGGAGCCAACCTTAATTTTGACAGGGCCGATCATTATCTTGATATGATGATGGAACTTGGTCTTGTTGAGAAGCTCTCCAATAAGTATATTATAACTGAGCTTGGTGGGGATTATCGTCAAAAACTAAATGAATTGAATGCCGTCTTTTCATATGATAAATTTTGATCAACATCCCGTATTTAGTCGAGATCATTGTCATTGAACTCAGTAGGTTTCCTGTGTAAATCAGGTTTGTAGCATGTACTTGATTACTGGCTTTAATTGTATTTTTATCTATGAATATTTACCCTGAAATCACCTGTCATTTCATTATTTGGGGCTGATAGTCAGAGAATACCATGTCTTTTTTTTCTTGATTAGCAAGTCATTATATGTTGATCTTTTTTATTCCATACTAATACTGGCTACTACCGGGTTACAAGTCGTCAGTTTGCTCTTAAGTTTCGTACTCTTTTTATCCTCTTAACGTTCCATACTCTTTTATCGCAACCCTGTTCAATGAGCTCTTTACCTTACCTTTCGTTCTGACCTTATATCCTGACCTTTCATCTTTACTTTATGTTCTTATCTTTTATTCTTATTTAGTGTTCTGAATTCAGTTTCTTAGCTGACGTTCCACCTTCTTTATTAACATTTTTCTCTATATAATTTAATGCAGCTGGTGTGGGGGTAAACTCATCGGTTCCTGATGGAGATTCTTCTTCAACAGATGCAAATATAGTATGGAGGATACGATATGAGTAAGATATTGTTACTTTTAGTTGTAGCTGCAATGGTGGTCATATCACCGCTTGCAGTCGCTCAAGAGGTTGATGTTTCTGTAGAGATCAGTTCTGCAGGCAATCCACCTGTGATAGAAGAGATGTTCGTGCTTGATATGGTCGACAATGAATACAATGAATCTGGAGATTTGCCACATTTAGTGGCCGGTACCCAGATAATGCCAAACCCTGGTTCGGGTCTGACTGTTGTGAATACTGAGTTCTACAAGTTCATTGTAGTATCAGATCCCAATGGAAATGCAGATATTTCAACAGTTTTTGAAAAGCTGTTCAATACTACAGGGGCACAGATGGGCCCTGAAGTGACCTGTGTTGACATTACCAATACTCAGGACCAGCAGGATGCTCTTGATGCAGCACTTGAATGCGGGCTTATCAGCAGTGATCAGTATGAGAATCTGTTGTGGATGCTTGACCCTCTGAAACAGCAGGCAAAGATGTTCAAGGTTGCTAACAATCTGACCAACCATGATGAACCTGGTACTTATGAAGTATATTTCAAGCCGGTAGATATGGGTGGTGCCTATGTTATTGGATACACCTACTTTGATTATCTGGCCCTTAAAGCCATTGAACTTGATTTCAACTCGATCGATTACGGTCAGATCATGATCGGTGTCGAGAAATGGGTTGCAGGTGATGATGTCTGGGGGACAAGTGCTAAACCAACTATTAAGAATCAGGGAAATGACCCGCTTCAGATAACAGTTTCAGCAACTGATCTTACCGGTGCTCAGCTTGGTCAGACGATCGGTGCAGAATATCTGAGTGTTGAATTGCTTGGTGAACATCATTATGATCTGGCCACTCCATTTACAATGTCCGGATTCCTGATGCCATGCACACCCACACAGATAAGCTTTGACATAACAGCACCTTTTGGAACAGCTTCTGATAGTTATTCCGGAGATGTCTATATCGTCATTGCCTGAATGAATGAATGAATGAATGAATGAATGAATGAATGAATGAATGAATGAATGAATGAATGAGGGATCTCATCCCTCATTTTACTTTGAATTATGAATTTCATATTGATCTCAGGCGATTTTGATCTTAATCCAGGGTTAATTTCTATATTTATATTCCATATTTTATATTTCTTTTAATGGAGGGGCCCATATCATAACCGTTGTTTTTTATTCATGCATAATATTTATCATGAGTAATGTTCATAATCATTTAATGGGGCAGGTTGCGTCTTGAGGTACATCGTTCCAGTGGGACAAAAATGAGGAGTGGAAATATGAGAGAGATCGTTATATTTTTTATTCTGATTGCCATGGTTCATCCGGTGGCAGGTGTTGGTATGGGAATATCTCCTTCCCAGATGGAATTTGATAGTGCTTTGAAAGGCTATCATTATGAAAGTTCTTTTACTATCTTTAACACAGGTTCGGAGTCGACAAATTTTTCCCTGGGGACTTCCGGAGATATTGCAGACTGGGTTACATTTGCGGGCCCGGGTGGGGATGAACTTTCGTTTGTCGAAGTTGTTCCCAATGGACGTGAGAGCCTGGTAGTTACAATTCAGGTACCGGATACTGCGGCCAATGGAAATTATACCGGCCAGCTGGTTATAACATCGATTTCGCAGGAATCAGAAGGGGAAGGTTCTTCAAGTTCTATGGTAGTTGGGGCAAATGCAGATATTCTGATTGAAGTTACAGGTCAACAGGTCATTCGGGGTGAGGTCACTGATATAAGGATCATTGATACTGAGCCGGGTTATCCTGTGGTCCTGGAGACAAAATTTCTTAATAAGGGTAATGTAGAGGTGACACCGGAGATATTGATTTCCATCTTCAATCAAGATGATGTGGTTAAAACTTTCGTTGATACCTCCCATGCGGTGAAACCTCAGGCCCATGCAACTATGGGATCTGAGTGGATGACTGATATATCCACACTCCCGGGAGATTATCGTGCAAAGGTTGAAGTTAGGTTAAATGATTCTCTTTTGTTCTCTGATGAGCTGGATTTCATCATCTATCCTGTGGGAACATTGAGCAGGCAGGGCGAGGTTACCGGAGTTCTTATTGAAGGTGATCTTATCCCGGAAAATCTGCTGAAGATCAATGTTTATTTTAAGAACACAGGGGATATTGAAACCGATGCAATGTTTAAAGGAGAAGTATATGACGGGGATACTCTTGTGGATATCATATCCAGTGATGAGCTCTTTGTGGATGAGAACAAAGAAGTGATCCTTGAATCATATTTCAGGCCCACGGCAGAGACGACTTACTCTATCAAAGGTAAGGTCATCTATAGTGGTAAGGAAACTCCTGTGATTGAGATCCCGATGGAAGTCTCAAATCCATCTATGCCCGGATTTAGTTTGATCATGGCTCTTTCAATGTTGATGCTTCTGTTTTTTGTTAGAAGGAGGGCCGTTCAATGAATCTTGAAGTTTTCGGCCAATGAATCTTGCAGCTAAATAGTGCAGGATGTTGTCGGGTGAATAGATGTGATAAATTTATATATTTATTATTTTTCTATATATATTATGGCCAATAAACACATATCCTCAAGTTGCCTATAGATGAACTGTAGGTGAAAAGATATGCACGATAAATTATTCGTTAAACCTGAAAAGCAGTTTTTCAACTGTCGTGATATTGGTTTAAAAATGATAATTAAAGGCCGGAACCCTCTGGACCTTGATTATGATGAAGAGGATATTTACTGCTTTGTGATGGGTGGTATGAGGTCAAAATAATATACTGGTAAGGGATGGGGGATTCATTAATGGAAGAACTGAATATGGCTTACTGTGAAAAATGTGGCCGTGAACTGACGAGGGAATTTTTGGGTTTTGATGTCGTATTGTATTGCAGGAATTGTGAAATCATCTGGTCTGCAAAAGAAGGTTTCACATTGCATATTGGGGCCACCGGTCCCATTGGCTGAGTGACTAATTCCTTGCTTATGCAAGGTCCCCTCTTTTTTAAATGTAATTGTTTTTGCTTCAACAGTGAACTACCCACGAATGAAGTCGTGGGCTTTCTCTGCCCCTACACTCCTAAAATCGTAATTTGACTCATGAAATCAATATACTGTCGTTTATTTTTATTCAATAGTTGTACTTTTTAATTCCATTTGTATTTATATAATCTATTAAGCTCATTTATGATGTATTTTTTGTTATCTATATTTCTCTTCACGATAACATTTATATAATCTAAATTTATCATTGTTATTATAATGATGATTGTTTATTTGTTTTATAATATTCAATATACATAAAGGAGTATTATTTATGGATTCAAAAATAAAAATCGCACTATTTTCGGTTCTGTTACTCGGATTATTTGTGCCTTCAACAGCTACAGCTACAGCTCCACCTTCTGGCCCGACTGTTATCTGGGATGGCACTGTGAATGTTACTTCAGGTACGTTTGACTTTGTCCCCACCAACAATGTTTCTGCCAGTTATTCCTGGTACAATTTAACCGATCTTGGTGTTCTTGAGGCTGCAGCTGATTCCGGGAATCTGACCCTTAACATTTCCGATGCCTATTATTCCAGCATGAGCAGTTTCTTCCTTGTTGGTATCAACGGTACTGTTAATGAACCCTGGGGCCCGAACTCCAAATCCTGGTCCATCTTTGTCAATGGCAATGCTGTTACCAGCGGCCTTGGTGCCAATGAACTCTGTGATGGCGATGTTGTCACTTTCTGGTACTGCCCTACAAATGCTACCACCTATGCTCCCATAACCAGCGAAGCCACGTATGTGATGAACGTTACCCTCAACATTCCTGATCCAGAGGTTATCTGGGAAGGCAGTGTCAACGTCACTTCAGGTACGTTTGACTTTGTTCCCACCAGCAATGCTTCTGCCAGCTATTCCTGGTTTAATCTAACCGATCTTGGTGTTCTTGAATTTGCATCTGACTGCGGGAATCTGAGCCTTAACATTTCCGATGCTTATTATTCCAGCATGAGCAGTTTCTTCCTTGTCGGTATCAACGGTACTGTCAATGAACCCTGGGCCCCTCATTCCAAATCCTGGTCTATCTTTGTCAATGGCAATGCTGTTACCAGCGGCCTTGGTGCCAATGAACTCTGTGATGGCGATGTTGTCACTTTCTGGTACTGTCCCAGTGACCCCACAACCTATGCTGCTCTTACTGACGAGGCCACGTATGTGATGAACGTTACCCTTAACATTCCTGATCCAGAGGTTATCTGGGAAGGCACTGTCAACGTCACTTCAGGTACGTTTGACTTTGTTCCCACAAGCAATGCTTCTGCCAGCTATTCCTGGTTTAATCTAACCGATCTTGGTGTTCTTGAATTTGCATCTGACTGCGGGAATCTGAGCCTTAACATTTCCGATGCTTATTATTCCAGCATGAGCAGTTTCTTCCTTGTCGGTATCAACGGTACTGTCAATGAACCCTGGGCCCCTCATTCCAAATCCTGGTCCATCTTTGTCAATGGTAATGCTGTAACCAGTGGTCTTGGAGCCAATGAACTATCTGATGGTGATGTAGTCACTTTCTGGTACTGTCCCGGTGACTCTTCCACCTATGCCGCTTTGACCGATGAGGCCACGTATGTTATGAACGTTACTCTCAATATCCCTGATCCCGAGGTTATCTGGGAAGGCAGTGTCAACATCACTTCAGGAACGTTTGATTTTGTCCCCACCAGCAATGCCTCTGCCAGTTATTCGTGGTTCAATCTCACCGATCTTGGTGTTCTTGAAGCTGCATCTGACTGCGGGAATCTGAGCCTTAACATTTCCGATGCTTATTATTCCAGCATGAGCAGTTTCTTCCTTGTCGGTATCAACGGTACTGTCAATGAACCCTGGGCCCCTCATTCCAAATCCTGGTCCATCTTTGTCAATGGTAATGCTGTAACCAGTGGTCTTGGATCCAATGAACTGTCTGATGGTGATGTAGTCACTTTCTGGTACTGTCCCGGTGACTCTTCCACCTATGCCGCTTTGACCGACGAGGCCACGTATGTTATGAACGTTACTCTCAATATCCCTGATCCCGAGGTTATCTGGGAAGGCAGTGTCAACATCACTTCAGGAACGTTTGATTTTGTCCCCACCAGCAATGCCTCTGCCAGTTATTCGTGGTTCAATCTCACCGATCTTGGTGTTCTTGAAGCTGCATCTGACTGCGGGAATCTGAGCCTTAACATTTCCGATGCTTATTATTCCAGCATGAGCAGTTTCTTCCTTGTTGGTATCAATGGTACTGTTAATGAAGCCTGGGCCCCTCATTCCAAATCCTGGTCTATCTTTGTTAATGGTAATGCTGTAACCAGTGGTCTTGGATCCAATGAACTGTCTGATGGTGATGTGGTCACTTTCTGGTACTGTCCCGGTGACTCTTCCACCTATGCCGCTTTGACCGATGAGGCCACGTATGTTATGAACGTCACTCTCAACATCCCTGACCCTGAGGTCATCTGGGAAGGCAGTGTGGACCTGTATTCCGGGTCATTTAATTTCATACCTACAAACAATGCATCTGCTAATTATGCTCTGGATAATGTAACTGATATTTGTGCATTAAGTACTGCAGCTGATGCTGGAAATCTTAGTCTTAATATCTCAGATACATATTATTCCAGCATGGGCAGTTTCTTCCTTGTCGGTATCAATGGTACTGTTAATGAAGCCTGGGCCCCCCATTCCAAGTCCTGGTCCATCTTTGTCAATGGCAATTCTGTAACCAGCGGTCTTGGTGCCAATGAACTCTGCGATGGTGATGTAGTCACTTTCTGGTATTGTCCCAGTGATCCTGCTACCTATGCCGCTTTGACCGATGAGGCCACCTATGTGGTGAATATCAGTGTGAATGCCCCACCGGAGGTCATCAATTATACACCTCAGCTTGATCTTGTTGCAGATCATGAAGATGGAAGCCGGGAATTCTCCGTGGAGTCTGATATAACTTCGGACATTGAATGGTTCCTTGATGGAGTTTCAGTCAAGAATACTTCCTCAGCTACCACTTCAACATACCTTAATAATTCTGCAAACGCAGGTATATTCAATGTAACAGTGGTTTGCAGCAACAGTCTGGGAAGCAATCTGCAGACCTGGACCTGGAAAGTGGTTAATACCAGTGAAAATACTTCCAGCATAGATGTCGTTCTCTGCGTTGAAGATCAGAATGTGACCTCAGGTACAAATACCTTTGAATTTGATGACAATGAAACTGAAACACCCTCCTCTGGTGTCAACAGTGTTGTTGGTATATCATTCAACTCTTCTGCGGACATAGGTCCACAAAGTCCTGTTATCGAGATATTAAATCAGGTCTCTGAAGCTGTGAGTGGTGGCGATGATCCATCAGGGGACCATATCTATCAGAGAATGAATATTTATTTCGACAATGATACTATCTCAAATGATCAGAACAATATTTCTGAAAGGAAGATCCTCTTCCGCATTGAAAAGAGCTGGGTTGAGACCAACAGTATTGATCTGAGTTCAATAACATTGAACCATTATGTAGCTCCTGACTGGGTTGCTTTGTCAACAGTAAGGAAAACCACCCTGGACACGGTGGATTTCTATTTCTTTGAAGCCACCACTACAGGTTTCTCTCCATTTACGATATCCGGAGATGCATTATCCTCTCCCGGTTCAGGTGGAAGCACAGGCAGTGCCCGTGTTTTGACCCCTTCAACGGTTGTAAGCACCGAAGAGGAAATTGAAGAGGTCCGGGAGGATGTTACAGAACAGGCCGGGCCAGAGGAAAAGATGCCTGAACAGGAAGATTCCGGATCAAACAATAATGAGGATTCTACGGAACCTGAACCTGCAGAGCAGGCCCCATCTGAAGATGAACAGAGCAGTATACCCGGTTTTACCTTTGCACTTGCATTTGCCGGATTGCTTGCAGTCAAAGCGGTATTTTTCAACCGGAGGCTCTGATAAAGTTCCTTGAAAGAAAGTGATAAACAGGTGATATGAGTGAAGTTACAAATACGGAATAAAAGCAGGAGATCTTTGATCTCCATTTCTTTCTTTTTTATTATATGCATATTGTTATGCTCTTTTACTGCAGTAGCATCCTCCAACTGGTATCAGTTCCAGATGGATGAGAAAAACACAGGTGTAACAGGTGACCAGGCTCCTATATCCGATCCTGATGATGGTGATTCCATGTCCTGGGAAGTGGAATTGGCTTCAGGCATTGATTGTACGCCAATTGTTGTTGGTGATCTGGTTTACGTGGCAACAGCCAATAATTCCGTCATTGCTTTTGACAAAGAGACAGGAGCTGTTGAGTGGAGAAGCTCTTCCAGTGGTAGTGGTTTTCTGCTTTCCAATCTTGCTTATGGTAATCATATCATATTCGTACCTACAAAGGATGGGAAGATATTTGCTTTCGATGCGGATGATGGTTCTCAGTTATGGAACAAATCCATCACTTCGGACCAGTTGAACACACCTGTTAACTATTACGATCACCAGATCTTCTTTGGGGATTGTTCGAACAGCGGAGCAAGCCAGAGTACGACGGGAGGTACTTACTATTGTTACAACGATGACGGTTCAGTGGCCTGGACTCATGAATCAACAGGTAACTCCGGATATTACTGGGCCGGTGCTGCTGTAAAAGGAGATTATGTGATCTTTGGAGATGATGGATCAAACATCACTGTACTGGATAGGGATACAGGGGCTATTTCTGATGAGATTGATACAAATGATGTATTTGGAGTGGATGTAAAGGAAATTCGTTCTTCGATCATGTACTATGATGGAAGGATATATTTCACATCCAAAGGTGGCTACTGTTTTGCCCTGGGATTTAATTCCAACACAGGTAAGCTGGATGAATCAGATAAAGCTTTTCATAATATAGGATATAGTGTTTCCACTCCTGCTATCTACAACGAGAGGATATATGTGGGGAGTGCCGGAAAACTGTACTGTCTTGAGGCATCTGACCTGTCTTTGATATGGGAATATGCTGTGAATGGAGATGTCAAATCCTCACCTGCGGTTTCAAGTCATTATGATGCCGGAAACGGGGATGCCTACATTTATTTAACAACAAATGTAGAAGATGGGAAAGTCTATTGTGTTAAGGATCAGACAGGTGCCACAGACCCGGAACTTCAGTGGTCATATAGTAAGTCCGGAGAAACAGATTTTATCCTTGCAGGTGTCTCAATTTCAGATGGCTGGATCTTCTTTGGAACAGATTCCAATTATCTTTTTGGCCTGACCAATAAGGAATCATCTTCGGACTCTGATGATGATGGTGGTTCTTCCTCGGGTTCAGGTGGCTCCGGGGAATCTGGTGAAGATATCAATAATATTGTTTTTGAAGAAACGTCTAAAAAGATCATGGTTGTTGGTACAAAGGTTGAATTTAATTTTACAGGGGAAGACAATCCGATCCAGGTGATCTCCCTTGACCCAAAGATCAATGCAGGATATAAGAACCTGAAAATAGAGGTATTACAGGGCACTTCATCATATGCAACCCCTATTTCCGGCAGGGTCTACAAAAACATCAATATCTGGCTTGGAAAGGCTGGCTTTGCCACTCCTCAGAATCTGGATAATGTCGATGTCATCTTCAGGGTGGAAAAATCCTGGTTAGAACAATATACCATATCCACAGATCTGATATCTTTGCACAGGTACAGCGATGACAAATGGAATGAAATGCCAACTGAAGAAATGCCGGAGATGGAAGATGATGAGTTTGTTTACTTTAAGGCCAGGGTCCCTGGTTTTTCACCCTTTGTGATTGCAGGTACCTGGGATGTGGATGAAGCTGCTGAAGAAGAACCCGTTGAGGTTGTTTCGGTGAGTGATCTGTATTCCGATGAAGATGAAGGATCTGATGATGGTGATGTTGCTATGGAGGTCACTTCCAGTAATTCGGAATCGGATAGTTCTTCAGATAAACAGACCCCCGGGTTTGGTGCTTTACTGGCCCTTTCAGTACTTTCAATATTCCTGTTCAGGAAAAGGGCCTGAGAATAGTTGGGAGGAAACATGTTTTGGTGTGTTCCTCTCATCTTCATTTTTTTATTGGATATTTTATCTCAAGCACTGAAATTAGTCTCTCATCTACCAAAAAGGTTATTTTTGAAAAGGTAGTCGTCAATACGTCTTCATATCCGGAAAATTATGGCAAGGTATGATATCCGGAATTATTTCTTACGGATGGCCCTCTTCTTTTTATTTGATCATCCGGTTATTTCTGGGAAGAAATTAGAAAGGTGAATATGATGTTTTATAATTATTTAATGCAACGAAAAAAAGGGTTTTTAAAATACCCGATCTGTCTTATCATTCTAATCCTGCTTACTGCAGGTCTGTCCTGTGCTTCAGGCTGGACGCAGTTCCAGGCTGACCATCAGCATAATGCTGTGGCGGCAGGCCCGGCCCCTGTGGAAGATGTCGAACTTCTCTGGGCCGCGGCTGTCTCGGATGACGGAAGTAATGGCATCAGTGTTCCTCCGGTCATTGGCAGGGAGAATGTATATGTTCTTTCAAAGAACGGTTCTGTCCGGGCCTTTGATCGCTTTACAGGAGAACTGGTCTGGAAGAATAAAGCCACTTCCGGAGGGGCACTTCAATCCTCCACTCCGGCTCTTACAGAGGACAGTATAATCGTACCTACCTTTAATGGTGAGCTATCTGCATATGACCGAAAAACAGGTGAGATCCTGTGGAACACACAGGTAACAGATAGCAGTTTTGAGTGTCCGCTGACTTATTATGAAGGCCTGGTCTATATTGGTGAGGGTCTTAAAGGGGGAGTGGGCCCTAAAAGTTATTACTGTTATAATGAAGACGGAGAGCTGGTCTGGGAATATCAGCTCAATAGCTCTGCAGGTTTTTTGTGGAACGGGGCCGTGATAGTGGATGAGTATATTATCTTCTCCTCTCATGAAGGGGTTCTGTTCTCCCTGAATAAAGATACTGGAGAATTTGTGGACAGTGTGGACCTGGGTTCGGACGAGGTTTCGTTCTCCAGGGAAGATCCCGGAATGTTCCGATGTTCAGTCTCTTATTTTGACGGGTATGTCTATACTGCCTCAGAAAGGGGCCAGGAAACCGGTTATGTATGGAAGATCGGTTTTAATGAGGGATACTTCAATGATGATGGATGGTCTACTCATAATGGTTTTAGCACCTCAACACCGGTGGTATGTGATGGTATCGTCTATGTGGGCCAGGGGGAGCACGGTTATACAGGTCATCTGACAGGTCTGGATGACTCGACCGGCGAGGTACTCTGGTCCTATTTTGTTGATGCAGGGGTCAAATCCTCTCCTGCGGTTGTAAGAGAAAGTGGTGTCACATATGCCTATTTTACAGGAGCTAAGGATGACGGGATGCTATACTGTGTGAATGAGGACGGTGAACCTGTATGGAGCTTTGATCCGGAAGATAAAGGCTATATCCTGCAGGGGGCCGCTATTGCAGATGGTAAGGTGTTCTTTGCCACAGATGCAGGTTATCTGTATTGTCTGGGCAGTCCCGTTGACCCTGCCTGGGAAGAGTTCCACAAGGACCTCCTGCATACCGGATATTCTCCATCAGAGGCCCCGGATACTGCTGAGCTGCTCTGGGCCGGTGAGGATATTGGTGCTATTAAAGGCTCTTCGCCTGTCATTGAAGATGGAATGGTGTTTGTCAACTGCGGGGATGTTGTCAGGGCCCTGGACGCACGTACCGGGGAGTTTTTGGGCAATTACAGTAACGGCAGTACAAAATACAATTCAATTGCTTCCCCTGTATATCATGAAGGAGATACCTGGTGTGGTTTGCCTGATTCTGTGAACAGTGGTTCTATTATTGTAGGTGACCGTGTCTATGAAGGAGTATGGGATGGATACTACTATTGCACTGACATCAATACCGGGCAGGTCCTGTGGAACTTTACATCAGCAGGAAATGCCCAGTCCACCCCTGCTTATAAGGATGGGAACGTTTATTTTGCCAGCTGGGAGTACGGGGTGAACTATTCCGGCAATGTTTATTGTGTTGACGCGGATTCCGGGGAAATGATATGGCATCAAAGTGAGATTGTACGGAGCTGTTGCAGTTCTCCTGCAATATATGGGGATATTGTTTATGTGACCACCTTTAATTTCTATGGGGATGGGGACATTATTGCCCTTGACACAAATGACGGGTCCATTCTCTGGAACCAGTCCATACAGAGGACTGATTCAACTCCGGCCATTGCATATGGTAATGTCTATGTGGCAGGGGGATGTTATGGATACAGTGACCTTTACACCTATTGTTTTGATGCTGTAACAGGTGAGCTTATCTGGAACACTTCCTCGGACGATGCAATTGGAGGGTGGCTCTGTTCTGTAGCCGTTGCAGATGGAAAGGTATTCTCAGGAACGGCCTTTGACGCTGATGAGGATCATACCGGCCTTAAAGGGATCTGTGCTCTGGATGCATTCACCGGTGAGCTTATCTGGAATGCACCGAAGGGTGGTTCCAGTCCAGCTATCTCAAATGGTGTGGTCTATACCATCGATGAGGATGGCCGGGTCTATGCTTATGGTCAATTCGAAGAGCCAGAGGAAGAAGTTCCCTCTGATGGAAAAGACACTCCCGGGTTTGGCATACTGTCTGCCTTTGCCGGATTAATGGTCGCATTCTGCCTCCGAAGAAGATAATAAAAAGGTTTGACGGCCGGGCAGGTAACTGATCGCAGTTTCCTGCCTTTTTTATGAAAGGCTGGATGAAAGATTGACTGTTGAGTTATGATAACGGGGTGCAGGGATCACTGAATGCAGGGGCAGATACAGCCCACGACTTTAGTTGCTGGCAGTTCCCCTGGCCGGGATAACAGTCTTTCCAGTCTTCACTTTTTCTTTTTCTTAATTCTTCACTGATTCTTGTTCTCATTTGCGAGCCAGTGGACCTTCCCGCCCATCCAGAATCCGATCATGCCTGTCAAAAAGGCGGCCGGTACAAGATAGAGGATCTTAAAGCCCATTGAGAGGGTCCAGGGGAGGCTCAGGAGGACAAAGAGCAATACAAATATTGAATATCCTGCATACTGGGCCTGGCGTCTTGTCATGTTCTTTATATCCATAGGACTCCCTTCAACAATGCTTGTGTGGTTAATAATATTTATAATCTGAGATATATTTTGTTCTTGGTCTATGATCGACACATGTTCTTCGTTTCATTAATAGAACCTTTTTAATAGTATTAAATGCAGAATTATAAATCGCTTTTGCGTATTGTGTATTCTGGGACGTTAAAGGGTAACTGAAATTATTTAAATATATGTCGGGCTGTCTATGTCCGGAGGTGTGAATATGGGTCTGGGAGATTTAATCAACAGTATCTTTGGGAAAAAAGGTCAGGATGAGAAGAATTCGGAACCGTTCGTTGAAACGATCAATACTAATCTGGTCAGGATCAATGCAGCTGCATTTGAGCAGGAAGTAATGGTTTCATCTATTCCTGTGGTAGTTGATTGTTTTACCAGATCATGTCCTCCCTGCAAGAAAATGGGACCCATGTTCGAAGCTATGGCTCCGGAATATGAGGGGAGATGTAAATTCGTAAAAGTGGACCTTAAGGAATCCCCTTCAATAGGGAAACAGTTTAAGATCCTTGGTGTTCCGACTTTACTGTTCTTTAAGGACGGAGAAAAAATAAATAGTCTTGTGGGCCTGGTTCCGGAAGATAAGCTCAAAGCTGAGATCGACGCGATCCTGTGAATTGATGTGACCGGATTTTTCAGGGAAAGGTCTGTGGAAGGTTAGGACCATTCTGTTTAATCCTATAAACAGGATTGATGAAGATTAAACGTATTTGGAATCAAACTGTGAAATACGAACGAAAGATTTATGCTTGATGTAGTTTATGGTTTATGCAGATCTATGCACGACCGTGGGTCTGATTCATATATCCTTTGACAATGGTCATTTTGATTGGATATCTTCCGTCAGTTATTGGGGCCATATGAATATAATGAAATAATGATAAAGAGTGACCGGTTATGGAGAAACATGATAAGATAAAAAAGGATACATATGCATGGACTTCCAAATATGCACAGAAGCAGGGGTTTGCTTTAAACCCCGATGAGGAGATGCTTGACCTTGTGGTTGACGGGATAGCAAAGAACAAAGCTACACATGGCAAGAATTTTTGTCCCTGTCGTATCATAACCGGTGAGGAAAACGAAGATAAAAAGATCATCTGTCCATGTATCTATCATAAGCAGGAGATATCTGAACTTGGATCCTGTCACTGCGGTCTTTTCTTTAAACAACCTGAAGCAGATTGTGCTGATGGTAACTGTTGCGATGAGCAGTGCAGTGATGAAGACTGTTCTGATGATGAGTGAAAAGGTCTGATTATCCTTTTTGTGTTGAAGGTACTCACTAACTCAATTAGCACTGAGGAAATATTTGCGTTCAAAACGGTTATTAACATATCTGAGGTGCTTACGATTGTTGGAGTTTTGGGACCGGAAAATTTAGTCGTGGGTAGTTCACTCAGGACAATGTTCTTATCAGGACAGTGTTCTCAATATTTCTTTAACCGGACCAGGGATCATATATTATGAATTCACAAAGGTGGTGAAGACATGGCAAATGCAATGGAGATATATCAACTTCTTCCACGTACCAATTGTAAACAATGCGGTAAGTCCACCTGTATGGCTTTTGCAGCGGCCCTTCTTTCAGGTGAGATGGGTGTGGATGATTGTCCTCCTTTAAAGGAAGAGGAATTCAAGGATAACTACAATAAGCTTTCAGAACTGGTTGCACCAGTTGGTAATGCATCCGAGACCGGCATGATCGTTCATACGGAAAGATGTACGGGCTGTGGCAACTGTGTGGTTGCCTGTCCGGTGAATGTTGCCGAGGACCCGCATGGTGCAGGATCGGGGAAAGCCCCTACAAACGACCGGGTTATCCTGAAAGTAGAGGACGGGGTGGTGAAGGTTGCTAATGTGGAGCAATGCCGTCGGTTCGGGGAGAATAAGGTCTTATGCAGCGGTTGTATCGTGACCTGCCCTACAAAGGCTATAGAATTTGTCTGAGAGGCTTTGAGGACCTGAGGATAACGATATATTTTTAACAGCGTAGTAATCATGTGGTGAGAGTTTGGAACCTGAATATTATGTATGTACGGGCTGTGCCCTTTTATGTGATGATATTGAACTCAAAGTTGAGGACAATGTTGTGACCGGGGTTAACAATGCCTGCAGTAAAGGTGTGGCAAGGATGAAAGGGTCTGCGGACCTGGCAGAATGTCTGGTTGAAGGGGAGGTTGCACAGATCAATGAAGGGATAGATGCAGCCATCAGTATCCTCGGTAAGTCCCGTAACCCGCTGATCTTCGGACTGGGGAATTCGACCCTTGAGGCCCAGGAAAGGGCAATCGGAATTGCAAAAAAGCTGAATGGCTACATTGATGATACTTCATCTTTCTGTCAGGGCCCGCTGATCGAGGCGATCCTTGATGAAAAGGTCCGGACCTGCACTCTGGACGAGGTCCGGGACCGGGCCGATGTTGTGGTCTACTGGGGAGCAGACCCGGCAAGTTCTCATCCCAGGCATCTTTCCATGTATTCGTATTTCCCCCGGGGCAAGGAGAGGCAACGGGGCTGGGAAGAGGACAGGACCGCTGTTTGTATTGATGTGAGGTGCTCTGATACCGGTATTGTTTGCGGTAATGGATTTTACCAGATACCTCCTCAAAAGGACGCAGAGCTGATCAAGGCTCTTATCAGTGCCCTTTCGGGCAAGGTTCCAAAGGTTCCCTTTATGGGTCCCAAAGAAGTCCTCAAGCTTGCAAATATTATGAAAAAGGCAAAGTTTGGTGTTATCTGCGTGGGCCTGGGTCTTTTGTACTCCCTGGAGGAACTTGATGTTCTCTTTGAATTGATGGATAAGCTCAATGAGGTCTCAGATTTCCATATCATTCCCATGGTGGGGCAGTATAATATGAGAGGATTTGACCAGACCCTGCATGAGCAGACCGGTTATATCAACCGGGTTCACTTTGATGCTTCCGGTATTGAACACGGCCCGGGGTGTTCGGCTGTGGAATTATTAAATGCCGGGTCAGTGGATGCGGCACTGGTGATCGGTTCAGATCCTCTGTCCAGTCTCCCCGGGGCCATTGCGGCCCATCTTAAAAAGATCCCTGTGATCACCATTGATCCTTCTGTTACACTGACCTCAAAGATAGCAAAGGTATGTCTGCCCTGTGCCAGGGGAGGGGTTGAAAGCGGAGGCAGAGCTGTGCGTATGGATGGAGTGGAAGTTGAACTAAGGCCTGCCTGCTCGGTTGCAGCGTTGTCGGATGTTGAGATACTTGAGATGATCCTGGAGGGGTTGTAAATGGGTTTTGGTCAATTCTTGTCTGCCCCTGAATACAGTTTTAAGGTCATAACACACAGAAGCATCTTTCAAAATGCCGCTCAGGAAAATTCCAGATTCGGGGACGAATATGTCAGCAGGTCTGCGGTCATAATTCTTGACAGTAAGGATCTCAAAAAGATGGATGTTGAAAACTCTCAGAATGTTGTTGTAAAAAGCAACTCAGGAAAAGTTATTGTAAAAGCAGTGGCCTCGGAATATGAAACCTCTCATGAAGGTATTGCCTATATGATCAACGGGCCCTGGGCCAATGCCCTGGTCTGCGCGGATACTGGCGGGACTGGTGTTCCGAAGTTTAAACTGATAGAGGTTACCGTTTCAAAAGCAAAGGATGAGGAATTAACCGTTTTTGAATAAACGCCATCCAAAAAATGGAATGAACAAAAAAAGTATCTTTGCGGTCAATAGATCCCGGCCCGGCCATATTTTCAGGTGGGCTGGATCTACATGTTGTTTTATTTCAGATAATTACTAATTACTCTTCAGATCATTAGTTTGTTTCAGATGGCCTGACGTTTATCCAGGACCCTTTTTGATTTCCCGCTTGTCCGTGGCAGACTTCCCCTTTCCACCAGTTCTACATTTGTCCTGATGTTAAGGACACTTTTCAGATTGTTCTCCACATGTTTCTTGACGGCATTGAGGTCCTTGAGTTCCCCGGTGAAGGCATTTTCTTCAAGTTCCACCTGTACGGTGATCTCATCCAGCATGTTCCTGTTCCTTTCCAGGAGGATCTGGAACTGATCGGTGATCTCGGAGATGCCCACAAGCACGTCTTCAACCTGGGATGGGAATACATTGATACCCCTTACAATGAGCATATCATCTGCACGGCCCAGTACTCTGGAGATACGGTTGGTGGTACGTCCACAGGCACACTCGCTCTCAAGCAGACGGGTGATGTCTCCTGTGCGGTAGCGTATCACAGGAAGGGCCTCTTTGGTCAGGGAGGTTAAGACAAGTTCTCCTTTTTCACCTTCTGCAACCTGCTCTCCGTTCTCGTCAAGGACCTCTACAAGATAGTGATCACTCCAGATATGCAGGCCGTCCTGCTCCTGGCATTCAAATCCGATCCCCGGGCCCATAAGCTCTGAAAGGCCGTAGGAATCATATGCTTTGATATTAAAGGCGGATTCAAGGACCTTCCTGGTACTGGAGGACCAGGGTTCTCCTCCAAAACAGCCAACTCTCAGGGAGAGTTTATCCAGTATGTCCAGTTCTTTTACGGTCTCTGCAAGGTAGAGGCCATAGGAAGGTGTGCAGTGGAGCCCGGTGACTCCGAAGTCCTGCATCATTTCAAGCTGTCTTGCGGTGTTTCCGGTCCCGCTTGGTACGGTCATGGCTCCCAGTCTTTCTATACCGTAATGGAATCCCAGGCCTCCGGTGAACAGGCCGTAGTTAACAGAGTTCTGAAATACATCGGTACTGTCCAGACCGACCATGGTAAGATTTCTTGCCATCATGTCGGCCCACATATTGATGTCATTGGCAGTATAACCCACAACTGTGGGTTTTCCGCTGGTCCCGGAGGATGCATGTATGCGGACTATGTCTTTTTGAGGTACTGCAAAAAGATCAAAGGGGTAATTGTTACGAAGGTCGGTCTTTTTTGTAAAGGGTAATTTTGAGATATCATCAAGGGATGTAATATCATCCGGGGTGATGTTTAATTGTTTGAAACTTTCCCTGTAGAATGGGACGTTCTGATATACAGCTGCAGCCGTTTTCTTTAAACGCTTAAGTTGCAGTTCTCGAAGTTCATCGGGTTTCATGGTCTCATATTTTGGCTGCCAGTAGTTCATTTGAAGATCACCTTTTTCATTTGTGATTGCTCTCAATATTTAAATGATTTACCATGAAAGTACCTGGACTTTCATTATTTGAGGCTGATATTCAGAGAATATCATGTGTGTTTTTTCAGGCAGGATTTAATCCTGCTTCTGCTTTTTTACATGGTTTGGAACCTTGCTTAATTCAGAATAATTATGTATGTACATAAAAATTGATTTTATGTTCATTTTACTTACATACATGTACATATCAATACTTATGTATGAATCAGATATATGGTGAAAACACAAATGAGGATCTTTTCAGCATTGACCTGGAAGAGATCTTCAAACCCGTCTGGAATGAGTTCATATATGGAGGCCATCTTTTTGCAGTAGGGGCAATGTGTGTCGTATATATGTGTGCATTTCTGTTTGACCTGCCTGTTACCTGGGATCTGCTTTTCATCATCTATCTGATCTTCTACCCTATTTATCTGTATGACTATTTTGCCGGTATCGAAGAAGATAAAGCCTCTAATTCTCAAAGGGCTGAATATCTGCAGAATAATAAGACCAGGATCCTTTCAATTGTCCTTTATCTCTCAATCATCACCCTTGCTCTGATGTATGTGCTGTATAGCGATATCATCAATATGCTCATTGGTTTTTCCGTACTGGTGCTGGGTATGCTGTATCATTCTCATTTCAAAGGGCTTACCAGGCATATTGTTGCATTTAAGAATATATTCGTTTCAGCTGTCTGGGCCCTGCTTGTCTTTGCACCCTTTGTATATTACTCCTGTCCGATCACAATGTCTGCAGTGATCGTTGCATTGTTCGTTTTCCTGAAGATGATAAGTATCCAGATCCTTTTTGATATGAGGGATGTGGATGGGGACAGGATACAGGGCCTGCTTACTATCCCTATCGTTGTAAATGGTCATGAACTTTCGATACTCAAAGGACTTAACATCTTTGTCATGTCCCTGGTAGCTATCAGTGTGCTCTATCAGGCCATTCCCCTTTCAGCAATGATGCTCTTCTTTGCCTTTGCTTACACCTTAAATTACATAGACCGTGTGACATTGTCCCGGAAAGATTACGGTTCATATTTCCTTGCCGCAGGGGAACCTATCCTCTGGTTGTTCCTGATCCTCTCCGGTTCAGTATTTCTGGGTCTGCTGTCCTCTGTAGTACCACTGCCATTTGTCTTCTAAAGGTCAGATTCTGTTCTACCTGGAGCATGGGGAGGAAAAGCCCATGACTTATGTTTTGAGGGTGTCCCGGGTCTTTAGCTACTTTCAATTGCTTCCACAAGGCCCAGGTTTGCAGCACGTCTTGCCCGGTAGCCTCCGACCGTGATGTTCAGAGTGAAGGAAAGGTATAGGTGAAGTTCATATTCTCGATCTTCATGGGGGGCCTGTACATTCTGAAATACATCTCTTTTGATATCTGGAGCTCATAGGTCCCGATGACCACAGATGAAACATAACCTGCAATACAGCCTGCATCCTGGCCCACTGTAACCAGGGCCCACTGTATCCTGGCCCACTGCAACCGGGTCCACTGTATCCTGGTCCACTGTATCCTGGCTCACTGCAACCGGGTCCACTGCAACCGGGTCCACTGCAACCGGGTCCACTGCATCCTGGCTCACTGTATCCTGGCCCACTGTATCCTGGCCCACTGTATCCTGGCCCACTGTATCCGGACTCACTGCAACCGGGTCCACTGCATCCTGGCTCACTGTATCCTGGCCCACTGTATCCTGGCCCACTGTATCCTGGTCCACTGTATCCTGGCCCACTGTATCCTGGTCCACTGTATCCTGGTCCACTGTATCCTGGTCCACTGTATCCTGGTCCACTGTATCCTGGTCCACTGTATCCTGGTCCACTGTATCCTGGTCCACTGTATCCTGGCCCACTGCATCCTGGCCCACTGTATCCGGACTCACTGCAACCGGGTCCACTGCATCCTGGCTCACTGTATCCAGGATGGTGGATTCAATAAGGGATATTCGGGTTGTGCTCTTTTTAGATATGACTATTGTCATTAACATTCCTGTCTCTTTTTCTTATCCATAACTATCGTTATGAGGAAATTGGCAACTTGAAAACCTGTGATCACCTGGACCGGGGCGTAGAAGGCCCGGACAAATATTTTCTGATGAATTTATTGTATTCTTTTGATAATGTTATTGTATTGCCCTTTTCAGATATTTTTTATCTCTTCGCTTCTACCTGTTTAGGTTATTCATTTTTCCTGTGAAGTATATTTGTTTTAGCTATGTACATAACATGTTCATATCTTAGACTTTTGTTGCCATCCTGGTTATGTTCATGGCCATAGATAATTTACATTGTATGATAGCTGATAAAAAGATCATTCTGATCGATCTTCTGGTCATTGTCACTTTTTGTTTATTGCTAATGGCAATGATACCCAATGCATCTGCAGATCAGGACGTGACTTCCACTCAGGTGAAATCCACCTATGAGGTCCTGGACACAGAATCCCTGGTGCATGTAATAAAAGAAGTTCAGTTTACTAACAATGACGCATCTACCCGTTACTGGCAGGGATATTATTCTTTCCTTAACTACTATGTTCCTGAAGATGCTGTTTCTATCAGGTGTTATGATGATAATAAAGATATCAGCGTCGAACAGGGTGAGGGAAACTATCTGACCTTTAAGTTCAATGAAAAGGTATGGTATGAGGGATCTTATTCCTTCCGGATTGAATATGATCTGGAAGTCAGTGAAAATACGGCAGCTTTCTACCTTTATGAAGATGAGCGATCTGGATCTGTGAAGGTCATTATCCCGGCTGAGCGTGAGGTCCATATTCAGGGCCGGGATTATGAAGTGTCCCTGGAAGGGGATCATATGATCTATAATATCTCTACTGCAGGTTCCGGAAGGGCCATTTGTTTTGTGGATTGTGTAAGCCATACCGAATTGCTTGAGCTTAATGGCACGGTAGACCTTCAAAGCGGCCCGGTGGAAATAGTTGTCAGATACTGGGAGGGGGAGGATAAGTGGGCCCGGGAAATGCTTGATACGGCAATGGAAACCCTCCCTATCCTGGAAGAGCTGTGGGGGGTGCCTTACTCTATGGGTTACAACATCACTATAACTGAATCTTCTTATAATGAGACGGATGGATATGGAGGTTTTAACAACTGGAGCAATGGTATCTGCATGTTGCATACTTCCAGTTATATGATCCTGATCCATGAGCTGGCCCATTACTGGACGTATTCATGTGATTTTGAAGAGCTCTGGATGGATGAGGGATATGCAGATCTGTATGCATATCTTGTGCTTGAGCAATATGCTCCGGAAGATGGTGCCGACAGAAAACAGCGTTTCATGGATTCTTATGAGAGGCTTGAAGCAGATTATGATCTGTCTCTTATCGACTGGTCAGCAGAGGAATATTATGGGCCCAATAATTCCCGGATGATCGAGTTTGGATACAAGAAATCCTTTATGCTGGCTTATACACTTTATGAAGAAGTGGGTCTGGAAGGTATGCAGCAGGCCAACAGAGAATTTATCAGGACCGGAGATATCGGTCATCAGGCTCATATGGATATCCTGGAAGATGTTTGCGGTGAGGAATTGTCCGGGATATATTATGGATTCTTTGATATGGGTATGTGATCTTTTTTTGGCTGTGATTTTATCTCTGGTTTTGTTTGTTTTTGTACTGGTGCTCTGGTATGAGATTAGCAGTGATCAATGAAGGGTTTGAGCAATTTTGATATCCAAAATATGTTTTGTAACAATCTCTTTATAAATGATGTTTACGATAATGGATATAGGGGTAGAGAAGGTCCGCGATCTTATTCGCGGGTAAGTCAGATCCTTATCGTTTTTCAGAGGTGTATTGATGAGTTTTATCGATAATTTTAAGGAAAAGCAAAGGCAGAAGAATGCTAAGAACTGGTTTGATCTTGGTGTCAAGACAAAGGATTTTAAAAAGAAAAGGGAGTATTTCACAAAATCTCTGGAAAATGATCCCACAAACGTCGATGCCTGGAAAAAAAAAGCCGAAGCTCTCTATGAACTTGGCCTTACTGATGAAGCTTCCAGATGTTTTGAGGAAGCGGATAATGTGGAGAAAATGACAGGCATATCCGCTTCTATTGAGAGTGAGAGGGCGTCAGACGCTATTGCGAAAACGTCGGGTAAAACTGAGGTGAGTTCTGATGATGTTGTGACAGAATCGGAACAACAGGTCTCTGAAAAGGATGATGCTGTTGCCAGGAAAGATAATTATGTTTTAGAGGAAGGCCGGCCCTTTGATAATTCCGTTGTTGTTGAAGAGGAACTGTTAGATCAGAAAGAAGAGGATCAAATTGAAGCATCTGATGATTCGGACTTAATAGGCTCTGTGGATACTGTCAGCTCCGGGTATGTTGCTGGCCCGGGCGATGACAGGTCTGATCTGGTGCCTGAAAGAGATGAAGATGAAGAAGAAATGTATGTTGTCTCCTCCTCTTCTGGTACTGATGAAGATGAAGGTATCCCTGTAGTTTTTTCTGACGATGATATGTCAGAAGAGGCCGATGTTTCAGAATCCTTTGTTCAGTCAGATATGAGCGAGGACATGGAGACCGGGTCTGATGACTTTACTGATTCAGATGACCTGGCCGTTCCTGATGAATTTGCTGTTTCTGATGACCTGGCCGTTTCTGATGACTTTACTGATTCTGATGACTTTACTGATTCTGATGACCTGGCTGTTTCTAATGGCTTTACTGATTCTGATGAGCCAGCTGTTTCTAATGGCTTTACTGATTCTGATGAGCCAGCTGTTTCTGATGACTTTACTGATTCTGATGACTTTACTGATTCTGATGACTTTACTGATCCTGATGACTTTACTGATTCTGATGAGCCGGCTGATCCTCAGTTTATTGATACAGAGACAGAGATCGGTGATACTATGGCGGTAACCTCTGAGAGTTCTTTATCTGAAGCTGATGATGTGGAAGAAGGGATGTCTGAACTTGAGACAGAACCAATGGCCCCCGATCTGGGTGCATTGGGTACGGCTGAGTTTGAGCCTGAAGGGACGGGAATGGAACCTGATCTCTCTGCTGAAGGTCAGGATGAGGAGTTTGAGCAGTTCGTTCCTCCTCTGGCAGTTACAGATGACGGGGAGAAGGCCCGGGAGGAAGATACACTTGAGCAGGATACTGCTGCGAATCAGAATGTGGGAGTGGATGGGATTGCTCCATCTGTGAAAATGGAGATTCCTATGAATGAGATCCTCAAGTTCTGGCTTGTAGGTGCGGTGGTGATCTTCATAGTAATGGCTATCGTCAATTTGCTGTTTTGAGGTGATGATATGGAGATTGAAGCTAAATTCCTTGTTAATGATAATGACACGTTCAGAGCACTTTCAAATGTTGATGTGATCGCAGGTTTCAGGTTATCTTCACCTGTGAACAAGCTTTTGAAGGATACTTATTATGATACTGCGGACCGGGCCATCTATAAAAGTGGTAATTCTTTCAGAAGGAGGATCAAGGGGGATAAGTTCATCTACACTTTAAAAGAGCTGGGATCGTCAGAGGATTCCATTCACAGAAGGAGTGAGACCGAGATCGTACTGGATGAGGACATCCCCTTTGGACAATGGGATGAGGGGCCCATGAAAGAAATGCTGATCTCGATAATAGGTTCTGCCTCTCCTGAATGGTTGTTTGATGTGAACCATGAGAGGATAGACCGCAATCTAATGGATGAGGAGAGAAAGGTGGCCCAGTTAAGCCTTGATGATGTTCATGTGATCTGTGATGGAAAGGATGCTCATTATCTGGAAGCTGAGATCGAACTTAGTTCCGGGGGTCTTGAAAAAGAGCTTTTGAGGATGGTACAGGCACTGGAGGATGAATATGAGCTCAGGCCCGGCAACCTCTCCAAGTTTGAAACGGGACTTCAGGTCCTGGATGGGGAATGATCGGATATTGATTGAAAGTCGAGTTTCTCCTGGGTGTGGTTGGGTGAATTATACAGTGAACTACTCACGACTGAAGTCGTGGGCTTTCCCTGCCTCTACACCCCAATGATCGTAAATGTTTCCCGGCTAAATTGTCCGGAGGGATGAAGGTGAAGAAAATGAAGACTAAAGTGAAGGGCATAGAACCATATTCAATCGAAAAGTTATTCAATTTATATGGTGGGGACAGGGACCACGCTCTTAAAGTAACCCGAAATTGTCTTTTGCTCTATGATGGCCTGGCTAAAGTGCATGGGATGGGGGAAGAGGAGCGTCTTATTATGGAAGTGGCCGGTTAGCTGCATGATATTGGAATAGATGTGGACGCTGAGAAACATCACAAGGCAGGCCGGGATGTACTTTTGCGCCATCCTCCGGTGGAACTTGAACCGCATCAGCAACCTGTCGTGGCCTGGACCACTTTCCTCCACAGAAAACGAATTGATGCAAAAAAGCTGAGCAAGTTCGAATCCAAATACTTTTCCGCTTTTCCAGTTGAGACCAAAGAGCTGATCTTAAAGCTTGCCTCCATACTTCGAATGGCAGATGGTCTGGACTACAGCCGTTTGGGTTCTCAAATAGTCAACATCTCTGCTGAAGATGATGGCTATACAATAGACGTGGTTGGTTTTGGTGCAACAACAGATGCGGCCCGTGCCATAAAGAAAAGCGACCTCTGGGACCTGACATTTGATACCAGGCTGCAATTTGTGGCAAGGGGAGTTTGTTCCTGCTGTTGTTGAATGTTATTTTACGATCACGGGTAACCGGGACAGAGAACGGGTAACAGGGAAAGCTTCATTAGGGGGTATTTCACAACCCCCCAATTCCCGGGCCAGAGGTTTTATCTTAATAACCTCAGCTGTATTTGTTGAACTCAGCTGTCTATGATAAATACAATTGTATTTGTGTATGTGGGGTACAGGTCCACAGCAAACTGACTATTATTGAAGGAAGAAAGGGTCATACCTTTTATCCATGCTTCCTTTCTTTTTCTTTAAGGGCCAGCTTTTCCTGAACTGCCTTTACAACGGTTTCCAGTACTTTGACCCTTGCATAGTACTTGTCGTTTGCTTCAATTATATTCCAGGGTGCATAGGTGGTGCTGGTCTTCTGGAGCATTTCGTCAGTGGCCTCTTCATATTGGTACCATTTGTCCCGGTTCCTCCAGTCATCGGGAGTGATCTTCCATTTCTTGTAGGTTATCTCTTCACGGCTTTTAAATCTCCTGAGCTGCTCGTCCCTGTCAATGTGCAGCCAGAATTTTATGACGATATATCCAAAACTGGTAAGGGTCTCTTCAAATTCATTTATTTCTCTGTAGGCCCGCTTCCATTCTTCATCTGTACAGAAACCCTCCACTCTTTCCACAAGGACCCTTCCATACCAGCTCCTGTCAAAGATGGCCATGTGGCCGTTTTTTGGCAATTCCCTGTAGAATCTCCATAGGTAGTGCTTTGCGATCTCCACTTCATTGGGTACTCCTATGGGAACCACACGGTAAAGTCTTGGGTTTAGTTTTTCAGCTATTCTGCGGATATTTCCTCCTTTTCCTGAAGCGTCCCAGCCCTCAAAAAGGATTATGACCGGGATCTCATTTTTGAACAGGTCATATTGCAATTCCCTGAGCATCTTCTGGCATTTTTTCCTTTTCTTTTTGTATTCAGGTTTTGCCAGACTTTTGTCCATATCCACTTTTTGAAGTACGGAGGCATTAAGACAGGTGATCCCGGTGTAGCAAACCTCTTCCTCATTTTTTTCAGGGACAGGTGAGTTAGCATTGTTTGTTGCAGTTGTCCCTTCTCCAGGGGCCCCTGTATTACCGTTCATCTCTGAGATATGGAGGGCATGTGCCTTTTTTGCTTTTGTCTGATCGATACAGTTCTGTATCTGTTCAACCACAGTTATCATGGTCTTTATGATGGCGAATTTACGGTCATTGGACTCGATGATGGTCCAGGGAGATTCCGGTGAGTCGGTTTTTTCAAGGATCCTTTCCTGTATGGACAGGACCCGTTCATATTGTTCGAGATAATCGTTTTCCTCCTCAAGCAGGAACAGGGGCCTGTCCTTTTCTTCCATTTCCCTGAAACGTTTTATCTGCACATCTTTGCTTGTATGGAGGAACATTTTGATGATCAGATAGCCATCATCAGAAAGCTGTCTTTCCATGTAGTTGATCCCATTAAGACACATATTCATCCGTCTGAAACTCTCTGAGGTGCTGAAATGTTCCAGCAGGGCCCGTCGATACCAGCTTCTGTCAAAGATAGCGATCCGACCCTTTTGAGGTATCTTTGTCCAGAAACGCCATATAAGGGGTTTTTTTTCTTCTTCGGGAGAGGGTTTACCAATGGAGTGAAGATCAAAACCGACTGGATTCAGGGCCAGTACGAATTTGTTGATGATATCGCTCATCCCCGAGGCATGCCATCCCTCAAATACAATGATTATGGGAATATGGAGATTCCAGGCCTCTCTTTGCAATTCACCCAATCTGATCCGAAGCTCATCGATAAGCCTGCCATATTCCTGGTTGTCAATGGTCTTTGAAAGGTCCGTCTTTTCAAGCATGTTATCCCTTTTCCAATAGTGAACTACCCACGACTAAAGTCCTGGTCTTTCTCTGCCCCTAAGCCCCAATGATCGTAAATACCCATCTCACATAATTCCTTCTTAGATTATTCTCTTTGATAACATATATCTCTATCTAAAGATTATTTATCGGGTATTTCTCATTTTTAGTGTTATTTTGAGTGAGATATTTTCAGAACGAGCACTAATTCTACTTCCTGCATTCTTCCGGTCATGAACCGGATCAGGTTCGAAAAATACTTAACTAATACTACTAATTAAACATATATGTTACAGGTTGCCGCAGGACTTCGATACGGTTTCTATGCTTCGGTTTCAATCCTTTTTGGGATAGTGATTTCCCTGTCCGGTATCCTGTTTGCTATCGTGGAAAAGGTGAACCGTAATTCATCTCCTGAAGTTATCGGTCTATCATTTGGATTAATAGGTACAGGTATGGCCCTCTGTTTTGTGGGTTTGAATCTGATCGGTATCAGGGACAGTATCGCAAGGAATTCTTCTTTCCTTTCAGGTGTGTTCCTCTATGCTTTAAGTATCGGGGGTTTCGTGTATCTTTATCCTGCAAGATGGGTATATCCTGAGGTAGCTTATGTGATGTGTGCATACTTTGCGGGCACATTGCTGATGTTGCTAAACATCTTTGTCAATTACTTTCTTGATCAGGTTCAATCGGTGACCGGGCCGGATGGACATGAGTCTTCAAATAATGATGTTTTTGTTCCACAGGCCAGAAAAAGACCTATGCTGGAAGCATTTGCTGGTATTTTGCTGACAAATCTGCTTCCGGATATACACACATCTTCTGAAAAAGACCCTGAACCAGTTCATGAGAACCTGGTGGTCCGGGATGATGTCTTCACATATCCGCATACCGACAGTTTAGTAACATACGTTGATAGTATGCCTTTCAGGATGGAATATTCAGATTCATATGAGAAAGGCCCTGAAGATACTTCATTCATCGAAGAAGTGGAAGTATCCGGTTACAGTGATGCTGGTACTGATATGATGGAAGATGAGGCAGATCAGCAGGTTTGCGGGGCAGATATAGTTGCCACAGATAGGACTTTAGATGATACATTTGTCGAAGATCCTGTTTTAGTTGAACCCACCGGGGAAGTTATACTAACAGATCAACCCGTAGAAAACCCATCAGAACTGCCTGTTGAGCAGTCAACACAACAGTTCAGTCCTATGCCAAAAGGGCCCTATGATCATTTCCTTGCCATGAAAAAGACGGGTATCGAACAGGAAGATACCATGCGTGAGGCGGCCCATAAGATCCTGATGTATCAGTTCGGGCAGATGCTGGATCATGAACAAGGGACCATGCTGGGCCATGATATTGAAGAGCTGCATGATATGCGTGTGGCTGCCATGCGTATGAGATCGGTTTTTACGGTATTTTCAGACCATCTGGATATGAAACGTATGAAACCCTATTCCGGCGGTATTAAGGAGACCCGCAGAGCCCTGGGTTATGTGAGGGACCTGGATGTGTTCATCGCAACGATCCGGGAATATATCGACTCCTTCCCTGAAGGCCACAGGCCCGAACTTTCCCATCTTGTACATGCCCTTGAGATAGAAAGGGGTAAATCAAGAGGGGTTATGCTCATCTATCTGGACGGGGGTAAATACGGTAAGTTCAAAGAAAGATTTGCCCGTCTGCTTGGTAAGAAAAAGGCCTGGAGGGTTAAAAGTCTTGATCGCAACGGTGAACCCATACCTGTTAAGGTAAGGGATGTCCTGCCTGCAATGATCTTTGCCAGGTTTGCGACAGTAAGGTCATACGGTGATCATGTCCATTATGTGGATTCACCTTCCCCTGAACTGCTTCATGAACTAAG
The DNA here is from genome assembly GCA_963676195.2 of Methanosarcinaceae archaeon. Classification (GTDB taxonomy): domain Archaea; phylum Halobacteriota; class Methanosarcinia; order Methanosarcinales; family Methanosarcinaceae; genus CAXXJW01. Next base: position 662,952 of record CAXXJW010000001.1, read on the forward strand.
GATAGATGTCAAGATCCTTCGCTACACACTGGAGTTCTTTAGTGAGGTCCTGGGTAAAGGAAGCAGGGAGCTGGTAAAGGATCTGAAAAGACTTCAGGACAACCTCGGAGATATGCATGATTCGGTTGTGGCTGCACAGCTTTTAACCAACTTTTTGAATTATGGAAAATGGGGTACCATAGATAAAAAAGACCATAAACTGGATGAACCTCTCAATGAGCCCGGGGTGGTCTCATATCTTGAGTACAGGGAAGCACAGATAGAGGTCCTTCTCAGGGAGTTCCCGGTTGTATGGGAAAAGGTCATGTCAGAGGATTTTTCAAAGAGGCTTGCAGATGCAATATCTGAAATATATGTGCAGTGATGATTTCAGGATCAATTAGATATTTGATCTGAATGGGGGATTTCTTTGAGCTTGAAGAAAATTTTCAACATGTTCTCTACCATATTAAGAAAAGCAGGAACAACGTCTTCTGGAGGTAAAACTCTGAAAAATGACCTGAATCCCTGCGATGTTGTATCCAATCGGACCGATCATAAGCAGAGTTTAACTGCTGATCCTGTGGAGACGGTTCCAGTCACTGATACAACTAAACTTCATGGTGTAATGGATGTCCTGGTCACCGATGTAAATGATGATACGGACCTTACAGGGTCCGGGATGAATTATAAAACTTCAGATGAAACTGTTCGAATGTCAGGTAATGCTATATCCTGGGAGTTAAACAATATGGATTTTAAAAAAGCAGGTCTTCCAATGGATAATACTTACAAATTCCTTTCCAGAAAAGATATTTCTTCGATATTGATAACAGGTATAGATGTCAAGAATAAGGATATAGAATCTCCTGACATGATCACCTATATTAACCGGGAGATCAGCTGGCTGTCCTTTAATGAGAGAGTTCTACAGGAGGCATCGGATCATAGTGTTCCACTACTTGAAAGACTTAAGTTTCTGGGAATATTCTCTTCCAATCTGGATGAGTTCTTCAGTGTGAGGGTTGGAACTGTTCAGAGAATGCTGGATGCAAATGTAAAGTCAAAGGCCCTTGTGGGAGGTTCTCCTAAGAAGACAATGAAGGCAATCCACACAATTGTCCTTAATCTCAGGGACAAGTTTGATTTCATCTTCAGGGGGATTGTTGCTGAACTTCAGGAGGCCAATATTTTTATCATAAATGAAAAAGAGCTAAAGGAAGGTCATGAGCTGTTCCTCAGGGAATATTTCGCACATAAGGTTCGGCCCAGACTGGTCCCGATCATGCTTGGTGAGGGAGCCCGTTTCCCTTATCTTAAGAATCAGGCCATCTATCTGGCCATTACCATGTCAGGAGGTCTAATCTCTGATGATCGCTATGCTCTTATTGAGGTTCCTGTGGATGTCCTTCCCAGATATATTGTCCTGCCTGAGGTAGATGGCAAAAAGTATGTGATTATGCTGGACGACGTAATACGTTTCGGGCTTTCTGAGATTTTTTCAATATTTGATTATACTTCCTTTAATGCATACACTATTAAACTCACAAGGGATGCAGAACTTGATATTGATGACGATGTCACAAAGAGTTTTTTTGAGAAGGTCTCTAAAAGCTTAAAAGAAAGAGAAAGGGGTCAGCCGGTGCGTTTTGTGTATGATCGAAAGATCCCGGTTGATCTGCTTAATTTCATATTGGATAAATTAGATCTGGGAGGATTTGAGAATCTTGTACCAGGGGGCAGATATCATAATGCCCGGGATTTCATGAGCTTCCCGGACATTGGCTCTCCTTCAATGGTCTATGAAAAACAGCAACCTATCTTACATCCGGAACTTGCAGGCCATAAGAACATCATGAATCTTATCCGGCAAAAAGATGTCCTTCTTCATTATCCCTATCATTCTTTTGATTCCTTTATCGATCTTTTAAGGGAAGCTTCCATCGATCCTGATGTCACAGAGATCAAGATGACCCTGTACAGGGTGGCCCGCAACTCCAATGTGATCAATGCCCTGATCAATGCGATCAAGAACGGGAAGAATGTGACCGTTGTGATCGAACTGCAGGCTCGCTTTGATGAAGCTTCCAATATCTTCTGGACAAAACGTCTGGAAGAGGAAGGGGCCCGTATCATTGACGGTGTGCCGGGCCTTAAGGTGCATTCCAAGCTCTGTCTTATCAGGCGTATTGAAGACGGGGACCATGTGGACTATGTTTCCGTGGGTACCGGTAATTTCAATGAATCCACAGCCAGTATCTACAGTGACCATGCCCTGCTGACCTCGGATAAGCGTATAACACAGGAAGTGAGCAATGTCTTTGAATTCCTGGAGATCAACTACAAATATTTCAAATACGAGCACCTGGTCGTCTCTCCTCATTATATGAGGGACAGGTTCAGCCAGCTTATCAAAAATGAGATTAAAAATGCAAAAGAAGGCAAACCGGCCTATCTGCATGCAAAAATGAACAGTCTTGTAGACCTGGATATGATAAAACTCCTTTATGAGGCCAGCAAAGCCGGAGTTGAGATTAAAATGGTCATCAGAGGCATCTGTTCCCTGGTTCCCGGTATCAAGGGACTGAGTGACAATATCGAGATAATAAGCATAGTGGATAAGTATCTGGAACATTCCAGGATATTCATATTCTGCAATGGAGGGGATGAGCTTATATACCTGTCCTCGGCTGACTGGATGGTACGCAATCTTGACCGCAGGGTAGAGGTTGCAGTACCTTTATACGATCCGGGTATAAAAGCGGAGATCAAAGACTTCATGGAAATACAGTTCAGGGATAATACCAGGGCCCGCATCATTGATAAGCAACAGCAGAACTCCTATCATTCCCGGGGAGGAAGGGGAACCCATCGTGCACAGAATGAAATCTATGATATGCTTAAAACAAGATCATATGATGATCAATAATTGATCATCATCTGTTCTCTTTTTTGACTACCACAATCTTTAAGCTTTCATTTGCAATTCTTTTTTTTATGAAAGCATATATTCTGATCATTCTTCTTATTGGATCTATAATGGTCGTTTCCGATAATGTTTTTACAGTCGGGCAGGATTGTGACGTTGTGGAGTATTCTCAGGAGTTACCGCAAACATATGATCTGCGAAACGTGTCTGGAAAATGCTATATGACACCGGTAAAAATGCAGGCTGCCACCCTTCCTGATGGACAGCCTGATGCAGGTAATTGTATTGGTTCCTGCTGGGCTTTTGCTGCGGTTGCCTCATTTGAAAGCAGTCTGCTTAAACAGGGGATCGTTTCTGATCCGGACTTGCCTGAGGCAAATATTTCTGTATGGCATATGGCCAGCTGGAATGGATATAATTATCCGGTCTATGTCTTCAATCCTGATCCAATACCGGATTATAATATTTCTTTTGGTTATACGGAAAGTGAACCTGTGATAAGGGGCTGGGGAGGGGATCATCGGTATGCCATGGATTATCTGATCAGTGGCAGGGGCCCTGTACTGAATCATTATGCACCTTTCCCTCTTGCCGACATACAGGAAAAGAAGAACCTGACTCCGCCAGAGGAACATCTTCCGGTTAGTTATGTACTTCGAGAAGCCAGGGTGTTCTTGCGATCTGATCATGCAACAGATGATAAGTTTCGGATCGCAGTTAAGCGTGCTCTTATGGAATATGGTGCCCTTGCATCCTATCAGTTTGCTCACCCTTCGATGTATCCGGGACAGGAGGAAACCTGTATTTTTAATCGGACCTCGAACAACTATTATTTCAACGGGACTCAGGAAGGACCTTTCCCTGTATTTTTAAACCATGCTGTAACGATCGCAGGCTGGGATGATACCCGGATGGTTGAAGGTGCTTTAGAGCCCGGGGCCTGGCTGATCAAGAACAGTATGGGTACAGGTTTTGGAGATGAGGGTTATTTCTGGATCTCCTATTGCGATGCCATCTTTTTGAAGGGGAATGACTTTGTAGTGGCCTTTGTTGCAGATGATCATAATTTTAGCCATCGTTATCAGACCCATCCCGGGGCTCTGTCCGATATCTCGACTGAACCTTATGAGATCTCCTGGGACTATCTCTGTGAAAGATCTGCTTCCAGTGACAATGATTCCCGTGCATGTGCCCGTTTTGTTGCAGAGGAAGATGCATATCTTAAGTCCGTGGGATTTATGACACTAAACCGGAATGAAACTGTTATCATAAGAATATACGATGATTGGGATGGTCAGGGGAACAGACCGGCTCCCGACAGGCTTCTTCTTATCGATAGTGTCCGAATACCCGAACAGGGATTCCATCTCATTGACCTGAGCCGGCCGGTCCTGATTAAAGAGGACAGGGAGTTTGTAATTGAAATTGGATTTGCAGCAAGGGAGGATCTCTCCGATGGTATTGGGCCACTTGTCTATGTAACTGCTGATAAGGCCCGGGTCGGGAAGACCTATCGACTAACCTGTGATCAGGATGGAAGGGAATATTGGGAAGATTATGCCAATCTGCATAATGGTTCTGTCTTTTATGTGCAGGGGTTGACAGTTGCTCCGCACAAAGCCGGATCGATCCTTGTTTCAAATATGCTTCCTTATATATCAGTGTACATGGGAACTTAAACAGGCCCGGCCCTTTTTCCTGGACTTTATATAAAGGACCGGTGATCAGGCAGGTAGTTGATCGTTGAATTAGACATCAGCATCATGACCCATTGGCAAACTAAAGCTAAACGTCGTACCCTCACCGGGAGTACTTTCGACCTCTATCTGTCCGCCATGCATGTGTATGAATTTTTGTGTAAGGACCAGTCCCAGTCCTGTACCTTCATATTTTTTTGTGTTGAACTGGTGGAGCTGGTTAAAGGGCTGGAAAAGTTCATCGAACCTGTCCTCCGGGATGCCTATACCCGTATCTGATATACTGACCTCTAATTGTCCATCATGAGAATGGGTTTTTATATCCACTTTTCCGTTATCAGGGGTGAATTTGATCGCATTACTAAGAAGGTTGTAAAGGATCTGTTTGAACTTCATTCGGTCTGCTGTGATGTTCTTTAATGAAGGATCCACATCAAGAGTAAGGTTGATACTCTTTTTTAATGCAAGAGGTTCCAGGGTCAGTTTCACATCATCAAAGGCCCTGGAGATATCAAAGGATTCATAGAACATTTCCATTTTGTTGGACTCTACCTTGGAGAGGTCCAGTATATCATTGATGAGTGTCAGCAGATGCTTGCCTCCTTTTGAGACATTGTTTACATAGTGTCTTTGTTTGTCGTTAAGGGGGCCAAATATTTCTTTATTCAGCATATCGGAAAAACCAATGATAGAATTTAATGGTGTGCGCAGTTCATGGCTCATATTGGCAAGAAAGCTGGACTTGGATCGATTTGCATCTTCTGCAGCGTCTTTTGCTTCGAGGATCATTTGTTCGTATTTCTTTTGTTCGCTGATATCCCTGGAGATCCCAAATATTACATTTTCATCATTCCATGTCCCACAGGTTATCTTTGTTTCAACCGGGATAACGGATCCGTATCTGGTGATAAGTGGTATTGTGCAGGAATTTGTTTTTCCTTTGAGCATGTCTTGAAGCACAACAAGTGCTTCCTCTCTTTTATCAGCAGGATGAACCTGGAGCAGACTCATTGAGCCAAGTTCCTCTTTTGTATATCCCAGTTTTTCTTCCACGGTCCGGTTTGTGTTAATTATGTTTCCATCAGTGCCAAGGATAAATATAAAGTCATTCAGACTGTCATAAAAATTAATCAGGTCTTCTCTTTGTTTTTTGATCTTGTCGTTCATCCGGGTGTTTTCCAGTATATTCCCGGTCATTGAAGCTATTGTTTCAAGCGTATTTCTGGAATATTCCGGGATGCTGTCATAGGTATGTGAGGCAATGTTGAGAGCTGCCATGAGTTTATCATGGTACATTATGGGGATGATGGCTGTTCCCTTTAAGCCCTCGAGCCTTTTTTTGGTAGTTGTCTGACCGGTCATATCTATAAGAGAGTTATAATCTTTATAAAGCGGCTTACCTTTCAAGAGCAATTCCATTTGAGGACTATCCTTCTCATAGTGGGAGGATTTCTTTATAAAATCCCGGGACAGACCTTTATGGACTATAAGGTCCAGATTATCTGTTCTCTTATTTGCCAGATAAACCCCCCCTGAATCAATGTGGTCAATATCCAGTACAGCGTCCAGTAATATTTTCAAAGCATCGTTTGTGCTGGTGGCCTGGCTCATATTGAGTGCCAGGTCTCGCTGTAATTCCATTAATTCCTTAAGTTTTGTTTCAGCGGTGATGTCCTGTGCGCTACAGATCACGGATCGAACATTTCCTTTTTCATCCATATCGGGGGTTTTGGTGATAGAGAGCAGGTGTGGCTCTCTGGAAGGGCCTGTGACCATTTCTGTGGTCTTTACTGAAATTGCTGATCTGAATACTTTTTCGTTTCCTTTTATGCAGATGTCGGCAACTTCCGGCGGGAATAATTCATTTATTTTTTTATTTTTCAGATCAGTTTTTTCCAGACCTATAAAAGCAGCATGTGCATTATTTGCTGCGGCATATGTAAAAGGATCACTCATATACCATATCTGGATGTCAATTGTATCCAGTAACAGATCCTTTTCTTCTTTTTGCCGGAGAGTTTCCTTTTCCAGTTCTTTAATTCTGGTTATATCTAAAAAAAATGTGTTGAAAGTACCTTTTTGGTAGGATGATACGGAAATATGAAAATATTTCTTCATTGGTGGGAAATATGTTTCAAAACTAACAGGTTCACCTGTTTGGGCTACCTTTGAATAAATGTCCAGATAAGGTGGTTTTTCTAAACCGTAGACCTTTGATGCCTTTTGTCCCAGAACATCTTCTTTTTTCAGTCTGAGGATGTTTTCAGAAGCAGGATTAAGGTAAGTTATAATATAATCAATGGGGATGTTGTTTTTATCAGAGACAATTTTATGAAAACAAACCCCTTCTTTAGTTTTTTCAAAGAAGGATTGTTCTTCCGTACCTGTAAGATCATCAAACATTTCTTACCTCCCGTTTTACTAAATGCATCATGGTATAAATATATGTCATAAAATTTCAGGCTGTTCCAGAGGTAAGCTGAAAGTGAAGGTTGCCCCTTCACCGGGAGTACTGTCAACTTCGATCTGTCCGCCATGCATGTGTATGAATTTTTGTGCAAGTACCAGGCCCAGGCCGGTACCTTCATATTTTTTTGTTTTGAATTGATGGAGCTGGTTAAAAGGCTGGAACAGCTCTTTCATTCTGTCCCCGGGAATGCCTATACCTGTATCTGTTATGCTGACCTTTAAATTTCCATTCTGAGAATGGGCTCTTATGAACACCTTCCCGTTTCCGGGTGTGAACTTTATCGCATTGCTGAGGAGATTATAAAGGGTCTGTTTGAATTTCATCCTGTCTGCATTGATGTCCTTCAAAGAGGGGTCAATATTGATAATCATCTCTATGTTCTTTTTGACCGCAAGGGAGTCCAGGGTCAGGATAACATCCTGGATAGTTCTACGGATGTCAAAGGTTTCATAGTATAATTCCATCTTATTGGCCTCTACCTTGGAGAGGTCCAGTATATCATTTATAAGGGCCAGAAGGTGTCGTCCTCCCTTTGAAATATTGGCCACATAGCGTTTTTGTTTGTAAGTAAGGGGGCCGAACATCTCTCTATCCAGCATATCGGAAAAACCGATGATGGAATTTAAGGGTGTACGCAGCTCATGGCTCATATTGGCAAGGAACTCACTTTTACTTTTGTTGGCTTCTTCGGCAGTGTTCTTTGCCTGAATCATCATTTCTTCTGCCAGCTTCTTTTCAGATATATCCCTGCAAACACAAAATACAAGTTTGTCTCCTTTGAAAATACTTGAATTGGCACTGATCTCAACATCAATGATCTCTCCGTTCTTTTTCCTGTGTTTTGTCTCAAACGAAGAGCCTTTAGAATCAATCTTTTTCAATAGTTTCAGTAAATCCGCACGGTCCCATTGTGCATCCCAGTCCCATATTTTTAGTTGAATGAGCTCTTCTTCAGTATAACCCAGCATATGTGCAAAGCTTGAATTTGCTTCGAAGACACTTCCATCAGTTCTCAATGTATGTATGCCATCAAAGGACTGCTCTATCAATATCTTCCGATGGAAGATCTCATCCTTGAGTTCCTGTTCGGTCTTTTTTATATCCGTAATGTCCTGGATGGTTCCTATGACCTGGTTCTTCTTCCTGTTATATCTGGCAACTGAATGAATGTTGCGAATCTGCCCATCGTTCCTTTTTATTCTAAATTCCACGTCATAGGGTTCGTCTTTATTGATAAGCTCATCAAGGGCCCTGTCAAGTATGGTGCGGTATTCGGGAAGAGGTATTTCCTGTACGTTCTTAATCGTAAGGTTTATCCCTTCCAGTCCATAGATGCGGAGTGATTCTTCGGAAACACTTACCATTCCTGTGTCCAGATGAAATTGCCAGCTACCCAGATGTCCTATCTTCTGGGCCTCTGTAAGCTCATTCTTTTTCTTTTTAAGTTCTGCCTCAGCTTCTTTTTTCTCTGTGATGTCATGGATTATGGAATAGAGCATTCTGGTGGAATTCAGTGTTACAGGACTGCTATAAACTTCCACATCCCTTATTTCCCCGCTTGCAAGCCGGTGCTTAAAATAGAAGTAATTCTGTTTTTTTTCACAGGAAGCTTTCATTTCCCTGGCAATCTGTTCAGGTGGAAGGATATTGATCCTGGATATATTGATCTGCCTGAACTCTTCAATGCTCCATCCGTAATAATCCGAAGCTGCCTGATTAGCATCCAGGATATCCCCCGTATCGGAGTTGATCAGTAACATTACTGCATTGCTGTTCTGAAAAAGGGCCCTGTAAAGTTCTACGTCCTGGGTTGTCCGGGGAGTTTCTGGCTTCATTGATATTGTATCAATTATATTCAAATGTATATATAGATTTTGAATGTATATCTATTTATAAATAATATTTATTGTAATATTGATATAATGTCGTATTGTTATAGTGTCGGCTGAAAAAGGATTAAAATATATAAAAAACGTAAAAATAAATTAATGTAAAAAATGGTAAAGTGATCGTTTTCGATCACTTCTTCCTTACATATCCGACCATTACAGCTCCGACAACCGAGAACACCAGAAGGGCTCCAAGAATATCTGCGCTGGATACTCCGGAATTGTTTTCGGTATTTGTATCCTTTCTGGAGTCTTTTTGCATTTCATATCCTTCTACATAGTCTTCAGGGGTTGACTTAGTCTGTGCAGGGGTCTGCATATCCTGACCATACCCCCCTTCCAGTTGCATGGTCTGGTTTGCAGATGTTGTGGTATTGACTATCTTCGTGCTTTTTGCTGCATCCCGGGTTCCGCTGCTTGAAGGTATTGTAGATGAGACCGGGACGGTGATATCCTGGCCAGTGGAGGCTTCCATGATCTCAACAAAGGCTTCCATATCTTTCTGGAATTGAGGATCGGTCTTTCCCAGGCCGGCCACATTGCTTAATATGTATTCTGTGTTCAGGATGTTTCCGCAGGTATGGTGGCAGCAGGAAGGACTTCCCGTCCTGGCCACCGATTCCACTATATCACGGGCCAGTTTCTGCTTTATCTTCTCAGAAGCGTCCCAGTGTCCGTTCCTGATGATCTCCAGCATCTTTGTCTCAATGGACTGTTTGGCCCAGGGATTTTCCTGCTGATACCACTGGTCCAGACCCAGTCCATAGGCATCTTCAATATAGATGTTGTACATGGACTGCCAGATTGAATCTGAAATGTCATCAGGCATCAGATATTCCAGTCCGGCCAGGTCTTCGAATATGCTTGTGATCTCAGAGGCCCCTGCATAACCTGCGCTCATCAGTCCCCTTATATATTCCGGATTGTAGTATCTGGAGATCATTTCGGTTATGAGATACTCTTCAAAGGTTTCGGTAACAGGTTCATCCTCTGATTTGAGGTTGACAATGAACTTTTCAGGTTCTTCCCCGCAAACTTCCCGGACTGCAGAAATGAATCCACCGTAGAACTCATAGACATGGTCAAATACCAGACTGCTGCTGCCACGGTTGTCATTGCCGCTGCGGCTAAAGAGCAGGGAGTCTGTTTGAGAGAGTACGAGCCTGAACGTATCCGGACTGCTCTGCCCCCAGACATTATCTCCGTAGATCCAGCACATTGAATCGATGTAAATGTTTGCCAGTATGCTTTCGTTCTCCCAGGAATCACAGCGTTCAACAGCACTTGCAAATTCTCCCACACCCCAGGTCCCCGGGGAAGGGCCAAATATCCTGCTCTTTGAAAGCTTAAGGGCCTGCTGATGTGTACAGTTGCAGTTGTCCACCAGTTCCCCGTAAATGGAATCGGAGTGATCTTTTACATAATTGGGGTATGTTTCCTCCCCGGCCTGAGCTGCAAGCCTTACGGCCCGGTCCATGATCTGAACCTGCCATTTATATTCGTCCCTGTAAACTCCTGACATGGTGACGATCACATCTATCCTGGGCCTTCCAAGCTCATCACTGTCGATAAGTTCCACATCTTCCAGGTTGCCGAACTGATCCCATTTCGGTCTGACCCCGAGCAGATACAGGATCTCGGATTCCATGACTCCTTTATGCCTTCCGGTCTCGGAGGACCAGAGGACAAATCCGACCTTTTGAGGATAGTCGCCTTTTTCTTCCACCCATGTATCCAGGAATTCCTCTGCCAGGTCCTTTCCCATATTCCAGGCTTCTTCGGTTGGCAGAATGAAGGGATTGAACTCATAGAAGTTCCTTCCCGTGGGCAGGACCTGAGGACTTCTGATAGGGTCATCTCCAAGGCCCGGTGGGATGAATTCTCCATTCAGGGCCTCTATTATCCTTTGAGTTTCAATGGAACAGGAAGTGACAGAATCTGCAAGCAGTACTGCGGTATCCAGATCTTCGATTATAAGGCCCGCCTCTTCTGAGCATTGTGCGGTTTCGCTGACAAGCAACAGGTTAACATTTGCATAAGGGGTGGTCCCACCCCGTCTGGATGGCAGATATGTGGTCCCTGATATGTTTGCTCTCTGGAGCAATCCGGTAAGGGGTTTTATCGCTTCTTCAGTCGTACTCTGTGCGGTCAGATCCGTATCATTGAGGTTATTGCCATTTTGTATGCTAAGTTCCTGACTGTCCGCAAACCACATTCCGGTTGATCCCATGGGCACGTAGATGAAACAGTGCAGGGAATAGTTCCCATTGGGTACATTTGTGATGGAATAGTTGCCGCTGAGGTTGCTGGTCGTACTGGAAACAAGATTCCCGGTACTGTCTGTAAGCAGAACGGTCACATTTGCATATGGGGTGGTCCCACCCTGCCTGGATGGCAGGTATGTGATACCTGATATGGTTGCTCTCTGGAGCAATTCTATATATGGTTCAACATTGCTCTGTGCTGTGGTCTGTGCGGTAAGGTCGATATCATTCAGATCAATGCCATTTTCCATGACTATCTGATCCTGTTCCATAAACCACATCCCGGTGGAGCCCATCGGTATATAGACATAGCAGGTGAGGGTATAATTCCCGTCAGGTACTCCTTCCAGAGTATAGTTTCCATTCCCGTCGCTTGTTGTGTTTGCGATCAGCTCTCCCATGCTGTCCGCAAGGAGGACATTTGTGCCTGCATAAGGAATGGTCCCTCCTGAACGTGAAGGGACAAGGGTCGTGCCTGAAATATTGCCTTTGTGTACTATCTGTAATATCGGGGACATTTCGGATTCAGAAGATGTCCTGGCTGTGAGGTTCATATCATTAAGATCGTTACCGCTGTTAATGTTTATTTGTTCCTCATCCAAAAACCACATTCCGGTTGATCCCATGGGTACGTAGATATAGGAATATAATGTGTAGTTCCCGTTTGGTATGTCTTCAAGGACATAACTTCCATTTGCATCACTCTGCGTGGTTGCAATGATCTGCGTTTTAAGATTGCCTGATATATTGAGCCTGTTCATGACAGCTTCGTCAGGACTGGTGGAATTTAAGATCACATCGGTAAGCAGTCTTGTGATAATATTTGGTTCATGGGCCGTGTCCAGAAGATGTTCATCTTCAACAACCTTTGAAATACTCTCTTCAAGGTCTGAACCTATCATTGAATTGACCATTGCCACCAGGGCTTCTCCCTGAGGGGGCTGGCCCAGTACATGGAGTCCGTAAGGCATGAACTGGTCTGCAAGTTCATGCAGATAATCATGTACAGGTCCTTCCAGGACAAATGCCTCGAATTGTGTCTCATTCATGGCTTCCAGTTCGGTAGCATTCACTCCAAGCTTTATTCCAAACTCCAGATCATCATAATATTCTATAATGGTGTTCCTGTATTCCTGTTTTAAAGCAGGTTCTTCGGACTGCGAATACAGATGCATCTTCTGATGCATGAGGGAAAGGTTGCCGTAGAGGCCTGCTGCTTTGATAGGCGGGGTAAGGTGATCCACGATCACGGCATTTCCTCTTCTTTTTGCCTGTATCCCTTCTCCTATCCCTCCGACATCATAGATGTATATTGATGGCATGTCCTGTATCATGATGGCCGGCCAGCAGTCTTCAATGGACAGGCCCACACCTTTTCCCGCAAGCCATTCCTGAGTTCCATGCCTGCCGAAATTGATAACCGCATCGGCATTGAACTCTTTGTTAAGCCACATATAAAAGGCAATATACTGATGACCCGGAGGCAGGGTCTGGTCGTGATAGACCAGGGAATCATCTGCAGAACCTCCCCGGGTTGGCTGGGGCAGTAACATCACATTTCCAAGCCTGATTCCCGGGAAGACAAAGTACTTCCCGGAGGAGTTTTCGTAGATCATACAATCTCCGGGGACCTCTCCCCAGGTGTCGATGACCTCATTCCTTTTGTCTTCGGGCAGTTCACTGAACCATTGCTCATAGGTTTCCACAGGCAGGAGGGTCACATCTGAGCTGTTGACCATCTCTTCCAGCTCACCCGGGGCCCAGTTGCCGATATTGCGTCCCTGTTTGAGTACCAGTTCCTGTATTGAACTGGAATTGGGGATCTCCTCTCCCAGATAGTATCCGCTCCCGTTCATCTCATCCAGCAGGTTTGCAATACTGGGTGCCACATTGAGATTGGATGCGATCATCATATTCTGTTTTCCGGGGGAATGATCATAGTATATCAGGGCAACTTTCTTCTCTTCATTTTCCAGGTCCTGCAGGTTAACCCAGTTGAGGGTGCGGTCGATCATCCATTCCATCTGGGCAGGGATGGGGGTCTGAACCGGAATACCATATTGTTCGTCTATGGTTTCCGCACTTACGACAATGGATTCGATATGCCCTCCTATCTCCATAATGGGGATCTGATACTGGAAGGAATAATCACTTCCGGTTTCGCTCTGGTTCCAGTCTTCCAGGCTTTGCTGGTACATTATTGCATTGATCACAGGTACATTTGCCTGTTGCAGATAGGTTGTGTTCTGGTTCAGGGACCCGATCACCCATACCCCGTGTCCAAAGTCAATGAATGCATCAGGAAGCCACTCTCCATTGTGCCTGAAATAATCCGGGCTGTTCTCATACAGAACACTTGGCCGGAAAGCAGGGATCACATTGATCCCTTTTTCTTCCAGTCTGCGGATAGCATCATCAATGACCAGGTTTCCTTTATTTCCTGTCTTGGAGTCAAAGAAGCTCAGGCCTATGGTGTGATTGTCGGGATTATATACATGGTGTGTGCCATCATCGGTACTGTACCATTCCAGATACTGTTCCAGATCTTCAAAAAGTTCTCCTGTATCCGGGTGGTAGATCCCGTCTGCTGGAAGGGCCATCGGTTCCAGAGTATTTCCCTGCGCACCACAGAAATTAAGAGCTATATAGGCTATCAGACGCTTGATATTTTCTGTGGAAGGATTATTACAATATTCTTCAATATCCGGATATTGGGTCAGGTTGGTATTCCCTGTGCCAAATCCTATATCGATGACAGGCACACCCGGCCTGGCCGTTTCATTGATGGCTTCTACAATATCTCCTCTGACGTTGGTTCCCAGAAACAGCATGCCGGTATTTGGATAAACAAAGATGGCATCGTAGGTTGAGAGGTCCATTTCTCCAAAACCGGTGTAATTGGTGTTGACGGTGTTGTCCCTCTCACTGAAATAGACGCTGACATTTATGTCAAGGTCTTCAGCGCCCCTCCTGACCATATAGGCCTCATCTGATCCGATCACAATAAAAGCAATGCTCCCATTGCAGGTGATATTCACTTCTACCGGGGGTTGTTGTGCGTTCTCCCTGACCAGGATCACATTTGCATCGGCAATGTCCATGGGGCCCATGGGAGAGTTTCCTTTAACGGTTCCGGATACTGAGGTCAGGTCCAGCATTGTGAAGACCTGTTCCTGATCGATATTGCTACTGCTGCTTAAAATGATGTCCTGACGGGTGTCATTTGATCGGACGGATATATTGGCCTGGCCGTTGTACCACATCCATTTCTGATAATAACCTGAGAAAGAATTGTTTACTGCAATGATCCTGTAGTCACCATTGGGTATGTCCCTGAAAGTGAATTCCCCATTATTGTTGCCGGTGGTATTGGCAACCATCTCCTGTGTTTCATTATCCAGCAGTACCATTGTACAGCTCTTGTAGAATTGTGTGTTCATCGCGGACAGATAGGTACGTCCTGTGATGTTGCTCCTTTCCAGAAGGCCCAGTACTTCTTCCTGATCGATATTGCTGCTACTGTTTAAGATAATGTCCTGTTGGGTATCATTTGATCGGACGGATATATTGGCCTGGCCGTTATACCACATCCATTTCTGATAATAACCTGAGAAGGAATGGTTTACTGCAATGATCCGGTAGTCACCGTTTGGTATATTCCTGAAGGTGAACTCCCCGTTATTGTTGCCGGTGGTGTTGGCGATCAGTTCCTCTGTCTCATTGTCCAGCAGTACCATTGTACAGCTTTTGTAGAATTGCGTGTTCATTGCCGGAAGATATGTCTTACCGGAGATCACTGACCTGTCAAGAAGGCCATTTATTTCACTGGCAGTATCAGCATCCACTTTTGTAATGGTAATATTCTGATCATTAAGGGCCTGTCCGTTCTCAATGGTCAGGGATCTGTTTCCCAGGCTCCAGAAGTTCATCGGATTGTCAAGATATTTTGAGGCAAAGACCCTGTATTCTCCATTTGGTATGTCAGTGAACGTATAATGTCCATTTGCATCACTGCTGGTGTTTGAAATAAAGGCTAGATTCTCATCGGCAAGCACAGTCTGTGTGCTGAATAATAATATAACTAACATAAGCATGAGCTTGATCACATTGCCATTCATAAGATGTATCTCCTTCAGGATAAAATATATTTATATTAAGTCAACTCAATTTTATTATATGCTTAGCATTAAAGCTAACTTGTATGATGTATATAGGTGAATTTAAAGCTTTCTAAATTACAATACTTAGTTTAATATTTATTTAAGCTATTTAAATTAATAAAAGATATTATAGAAAAAACAAAACTAAACACTCTATTAATATGTATTTATTAGTTTCAAAGATAGTATATCTCTTTAAATTGTAATGGCATTGCAACTGAAAAAGAAAAATGCTGATCAGCTGATCAGCATATATAGCTTGCTCACCCAGGGCAATATGGCAAGGGATAGTGAAGTTGTGAATCTTGCACGTTGTGATGCCTGGATGATTATCAGGCCGCTGTTATAGGCTTCCATGAACTCGTCTCCCGGTGACGGGGAATTAAGCAGTCTTTCTGTTGTATCCTCATCGGTTGTGATCACCAGGGTTTCGGCAAATTCCAGGTTGTTCCAGTAGCTGTACTCATCCAGTTCATTTATCTGCCCGAACTTTGTCACGGACGCATTGTCTGCAGTGGTGGCTATCAGGACCAGTGCATCGTCTGTGGCAAAGGGATGAGACGAACTTGAAAGGTCCAGGGCCCTTGATCCGGCCAGCTCCAGGGTACTCTGGTTTGATGTGTTCTCGTATAGATAGATCACAATGAGGACATGCTGATCTGAAAGAATGTTCTGTAAAGTGCCGGGAAGGCTGTCAACGTTCTCATTATAGTCATTCACTGCATTTTCAAGCTGACTGTACAGGTCTGCATTGACAGGTGAAATTAAAAATGTCAGTGCAATCAGGACTGATATGATTACTCCTGTTCTCATTAAACCACCCCATATTAGTATATATTTACAGGATGGATTTTAAAATGGCCCCATGACTAAATGAAGGCAAAGTTGAAACGACACATAAGATCTTTACTATTCAGCCTGGTCAAGGAAATTGCAGGGCCTTTAATGACATGAAAACGAACCGGTAAAATTTCCCGGACTTATCCCTTATCAGGATCACTCGTTGACGGGTAATCTGAAAGTGAATGTGCTTCCTTTTCCCGGTTCACTGTCTACACGGATATCTCCGTTATGCATCTGCACATATTTTTTGACCAGGGCCAGGCCCAGACCGGTTCCGGAATATTTCCGGTTCAGTGCGGAATCCACCTGTTTAAAAGGGTCAAATATATTTTTGTGTTCCGTTCTGGGAATTCCTATACCGCTGTCTGAAACACTTATCTGTATATGGTCATTGACCAGCTTTGAGATGACTTCTATCCTGCCTTTTTCAGGAGTGAACTTTATGGCATTGCTTAGCAGGTTGTACATGATCTCCCTTATCTTTACAGGGTCTGCATATACGTACAGTTCCTCGGGCCTGATGTCATAAATTACATCAAGGTCTTTGTTATTTGCTACAGGCTGTATGATCACGATTGTCTCTTTTAGCAAGCTGGATATATTCAGATTTTCGGGTTCATATTTCAAATTGCCGGATTCGATTCTGGATATGTCCAGGATATCGTTGATCAGTTCCAGTAAATGTCTACCGCTTTTGAGGACATTGGAAATGAACCGGTCCTGTTCTTCATTCAGGCCTCCGTATTTGGCCGTCTTCAGTATCTGGGAAAATCCGATGATGGAATTTAGTGGTGTGCGTAGCTCATGGCTCATATTGGCCAGAAATTCGGTCTTGGTCCTGTTGGCCTGCTCAGCAGCAAGTTTGCTGTGCAGCAGGGAAAGTTCGGTTTTCTGACGTGCTCTTTCAAGTTCAAGGCTGTAGAGTGCAAAAGATATATCCTGGGTAACTTCTATGAACAGGTCCAGGACTTCAGGATCTTCTGCAAATTCTGCCGGGATTGCTGTAGTAATGGTCCCATAGATCCTGTTGTTATAGTCCAGTTTAGAGACCAGGGCCACAGAACTTTCATATTGATTTGCAAGAGGACAGTTAGAACACGTTCTTTCCGGTTCAGAAATGATGAGATAGCTATCTTCTTCAAGGCCCCTGCGGGCACAATAGGGAAGGTTGCCTTTTTCAAGCTGTGCAGCAACCTGTGCGAAAGGCCCCCCTGCATTTTTTTCCTTGAACAGGTCCGGATTACCGTTTTCGTCCAGAAGACATATCCAGGCACTGTAATAGCCGTGGTTGTCCGTCAGATTATCACAGATGCCCTGAGCCAGCAGGACCCTGTCTTTTTCCTTTACGATCAGCTGGTTGACATTGCGTATAGAACTTAATATGGATGTTAAATAATCGATTCTCTTCTCATATTCTTTGCGCTTTGTGATGTCAAGTGCTATGCCTCCCAGTAGTGGTTCTTTAGCGTCCCGGTCGATACGGAACTTCTGTGTCCAGTAGGTGTGGATATTACCCTGCAGATCGGGAACATCTTCTTCCAGGACCGTGTAGCCTTCTTCCAGGGCCCGTATATCATCTTCTTTCATTGATCTGCCTATTTCAGCAGGGAAAATTTCCTCCGGTTTTAGATCAAGCCATTCACCGGCACCAAAGAGTTCTTTCATCTGCTTATTAACATACCGTGTCCTTAAACTTTGATCTTTTATGAAAACACTTGCCGGAAGCAGGTTCATGAATGTGTTGAATGTATCGAATATCTCCTTTTTCTCTCCCAGGGCCTGCATTTGTTCTGTGATATCTCTTGTAAAGCCAATATATCTTTTTTCGGAAATTTGTGCTGCTGTTACATTCCAAATCCTGGTTTCACCCTGTTTTGTAACAAAGTGTACATCATCCGTTGTAAAACCTTTTTTGAGGACGTTCTGGAATGAAGCAATGGCAACTGGCCGATCTTCGGGAGAGATTATGTCTGTCAGTTTTTTTGAAAGTAATTCTTCCTTTGAATAACCGGTGATCTGAGAGGCAGCCCTGTTCACTTCCACATAATTGCCCCTCTCATCAGCTACAAAAATCCCATCCGGAGCATTTTCTATATAACTGCGGAACTTTTCTTCACTTTCTTTTAAGGCATCTTCAGTCCGTTTACGGTCGGTTATGTCGACCACGCTTCCAAGGAAATATAAAGGTCTTCCGGTACTGTCGCGGATCAGGTTTGCATCCAGGATACCATCTATAACAGCACCCGAGCGATGAATGAACTGTTTTTCCATACGGAAATGGTCCAGCTCCCCTTTTGCAAGACGGTTTTGCCTGACCAGGTTTTCTTCCAGGACCTCCGGATGTGTTATGTCGGCAAGGTGTTTTCCTATCAGTTCTTCTTCAGTATATCCAAGCATGCTGCAATAGGCCCTGTTGGCACTTTCGATCTTAAATCCCGGGGATACCCGGGCAACGCCTATGGCCATATGCTCATAGACCTGACGGAAACGCTGTTCACTTTCCTCCAGTTGCATTTGAACTTTTCTGGATTCAGTTATATCCTTGAAGACACAATATGTCTGTTTGAATTGTCCGTTTTTAGTGTAACCAACACGGCCTTCAAAAGTTACATAGAGGAAATGACCTTTTTTGTGCTTCATCCGGAATTCGATATCATGGATATGTCCTATCCTCTTGAATTCCGGGAAGTTCTTTTTGAAATGGTCGGTCCAGTCCGGATGGATGAATTCTGCAAAGTTCTTTCCAATGACCTCTTCCTTTTCATATCCCAGTGAATTTAGCCAGGCAGGGTTTACATCCAAGAAATATCCATCTGTGTCCAGGGACTGATATGGGAGGGGTGCATTTTCATAAAGGGCCCTGAAGATCTCGGTGCTTTGCTGTAATTTCTCTTCAGTCTCCCTTTTTTCGGTGATGTCTTCCCCAATGCTTGTGACTCCGGTTATTTTTCCTTGTGGGTTCTTAAAGGCAGTATTGTACCATCTTACCAGTCTCATTTCACCGGATCTTGTAAGGATCTCATTTTCATGGAACAGTGGCATTTCACCTTTTTCAATTGATTTTCTAAAGATGATCTTTATTTCAGGAATGAGTTTTGGTGGTATCATCAGGTCGAACCACTTTTTATTCAGGACCTCTTCTCTTTTCCAGCCGGTAAGCTCAAGGAAATGTTCATTGCAGAAAGTGATCCTCCCTTCCACGTCCAGCATAATACTGATCAGTGTAACGTTCTCCAGAACTTCGCGAAAACGTCTTTCAGAGCGTTCCAGTTCCCTGGGTACTTTTTTTTGTGAAGTGATATCTTTTTGTTGTATCAGGACATCCGAAGGATAGGTAGTTGAAAGAGGCCTGGCTTTAATAAGAATGCAATTTTGTTGAGGCCCGGGGTTGGAATATTCGGTCCTGAAAAAGGGGATATTCCCATTGATCACGTCTTTTATACCCTGGATAACAGGTGAAACAAAGCCCTCACTATCCCGGATTGAAAGATAATTTGTTCCAGCACTTAGTTGTTCGGGTATTTTTGCAATATTGCCTTCTTCCCAGCTTTTATTGGTGTAAGTGATGGTCCCTTCAGAGGATATTATGGCAACTCCCTCTTCCCAGAGGTCAAATATATTGCTTTCAAGCATGATCTTTGACTTTTTCTGCCTGCTCATTAATTCCATCCATAATATTTATGATGATAACATTATACTTCACTCTTTTATAAAAACGTTGTTAGCTTTATTGTTATAGGACATGTCCGTTTTTTTATATTAATAAACAGTTTAAAAAGTAATAAATGTTATTCATTATGTACCTATGCAATGAGGAAAAACATAAACAATAGATTAATTTAATTTATATTTTAGATGATTATTGGGAGGTAGTTCACCGAACCCGGACCTTTCCAACTATCTCTAACAAGCTCACATAAAATCATAAAATTAATAAACAGGCACCTGTATCTTTAAAATATTCAGGGACGTTGTCCACAGGAGATCTTATTTATGGGAATAGTATCTGCAGATCAGAGTATTGCAATTATCATTATATCTTATCTTATTTTTATGCTGGCGATTGGCCTGTATTTTTATAAGCGTACCGAGAATCTTTCCGATTATATCCTTGGTGGCAGGAAGTTGAACAAGTGGGTCACCGCCTTAAGCTCCCAGGCCTCTGATATGAGTGGCTGGCTGTTGCTGGGCCTGCCCGGATATGCCTATCTTTCCGGAATGGAGGCGATCTGGATCGCTCTGGATCGCTCTGGGTCTGGGGATCGGGACGTATCTTAACTGGAAGTTCGTTGCCAGGAAGTTGAGGGAATACACAAAGGAGGCCGGAGATGCCCTGACCATACCGGTGTTCTTTGAGAATCGTTTCAGGGATAAAAGCAAGTTGCTGCGGAGCATTTCCGCTATATTCATCCTTATATTCTTCCTTTTCTATACATCTTCCGGCTTTGTTGCCGGAGGCAAGCTTTTCAGCACTGTTTTCGGGGTCGAGTATATCACCGCCCTTACCATAGGCGTGCTGGTGATCATCTCCTATACATTCATGGGAGGTTTTATGGCTGTGTGCTGGACTGACTTTTTCCAGGGCCTGCTTATGATCCTTGCCATTACTATCGTGCCTTTTGCGGCGATGAACGAACTTGGTGGTATTTCTTCGACCACCGAACTTATCCGTTCCATCGATCCGGCCCTGTTAAGCCCTGTTGTGGGTGCTGATGGCAGCTGGATCTCCCTGATGGCGGTTGTGTCCCTCATGGCCTGGGGATTTGGATATTTCGGCCAGCCGCATATACTGGTGCGTTTTATGGCAATCCGGGATCCTGAGGAGATCAAACAATCCCGGCTGATTGCTATGATCTGGGTGGCCATTTCACTGGCTTTTGGAGTGATCGTGGGTCTGGTCGGAAGGGCCTATGTGCCTCAATTCCTGGAAGGGGCCACAAGTGAGACGGTGTTCATGGTGATGGTGGACAGCCTGTTCCATCCTGTGATCGCAGGAGTTATGCTGGCAGCTATTCTGGCTGCGATCATGAGTACAGCTGATTCCCAGCTGCTGGTGTCTGCGTCTGCTTTTACCGAGGACATCTACAGGTTGATGTTCAAGGCCGATGCCGGAGAAAAGGAGCTTGTGTGGATGGGCCGTTTCACTGTTATCGGTATTTCTCTGCTTGCCTATTATTTTGCTCTGGATCCGGAAAGCTCGGTCCTGGACCTGGTGGCCTATGCCTGGGCAGGATTTGGTGCAGCCTTTGGCCCGGCCATATTATTCTCTTTGTTCTCAAAGAAGGTCACACGCAATGGTGTGCTTGCCGGAATGATCGTGGGAGGCATTACTGTGATCGTCTGGAAACAACTTACAGGAGGTATATTTGATCTGTATGAGATCGTGCCGGGCTTTGTGCTCTCCAGTATTGTCATCTGGCTGGTAAGCCGTTTTGATGAGGAGCCATCTGCAGAGATACAGGAAGAGTTCGAAAGGGTTCACAGGTCTGTGTGAACCAAACATGGGGTTCAGGGAAGGTAGTTCCCGAACCCTGTTTTCTTTTATTGTTTTAAGGCAGGAAGGTATTTGAACTGATGCCCGGGAATTTATGAATTGATCCTGGATTCCCTGTCTGAGATGGATATGTTTCACACGTTTGTTTATTTGTCTGGTCAACCAGAAACTTATGGAGTGAACAACCAGCTTCTTCTTTCGTCAAATTGCCATACATTCAATTAGAATTAATGGGTAATGCAACTTTTATATCCAGCCTGTTAAATAAAAAAAGAAAGTCCTTTGGTATGGGGACAGGTGATCCCTATACGAAGGATTAAAATTGAAAGTGGGGTTGTACCCCCAATTTCAGAAGATTAAAATCTTTTTGGCCTGTGTTTTTCGAAACATTCTCTGCAGTATACAGGTCTGTCTCCGGAAGGCTTGAAGGGTACTTCAGTTTCCTTTTTGCAGTCAGCACAGATCGCTTTATGCATTTCTCTGGGTCCGCCTCTGTTCCCGCCACGATTTCCTCCACGATTTCCGCCGTAATTACCACCGCTTCCACTTCTTCTATTGTCTACCATTATATTTTCGTCCTTTGTTATTTATTTTCATTCGATGGTATGATCCCGGGAGTTCCATGTATTGTTATTATTCGGAAGGAACAAATGATCCATTTAATGACCATGATCTTAGAGTCATAGTTAGTTTCAGATTGTTGTGATCAATTAGCTAAAAGATATCGTAAATATGGGATTTTCTTTTAGTGAACGTCGTTAACAAAAAGAGTGATTATTTGTGATCAAATTTTATTCATTTGAATATTGACTTTTAATGCATACCCCTTGTCCAGGCCACTGAGATGAATGTAGATATATCAACTTATGATATATGCTGATACAATAGCTTTCATGTATATATAGGTGTTGTGCAAAACGGGTATTTTTTTTCTGAGCATTTGATAGGTTCTGCTTATGCTTCCTACATGTTTCCCTCCTTAAAGTCGGATCTAACACAGGTTGAGCCAACCGTAGAGTAATATTTCTATTATGTGACTGCTTAAACCTAAATAGCATCAGCTACAAGTATCTTTAAGGGGGAATTAGCTGGAAACAGATACAATAAGAACACTGGCCGGCCTGTCAATGCTGTTGCAGGTACTGGCATTTTTGATGCTATTAAGTTCGATCAGGGCCCGCTCAAATATGAAAGAACATGCAAAGGCCGCCTCTCTTGCAGTCTATACGATCAGCCCGACTATCCTTTTTATGTTCTATTCCATAATTACAGGTTTTGAGATCGGATCAGTTGTCATACTGGCCCTTCACAGAATGCTGGGCCTGGTAACAATACTTTTCATCATCCTGTTTTTGACCAATCAGTGGAAGTTTAAAAAGAAGATACATATGGATGTTGCAATGGGCCTGTGGACCCTTACATTCCTGCCTGGATCGGTGGTCTATTATATGGGTTATTTATCCTGAGCACGTTGTTCTATCACAACGATACCCAGATACCCGTCCACTGTCACCAGGTCACCGTTATTGATCATATCGATGGCATCAGGGATCCCGGTGACACAGGGAAGCCCGTATTCCCGGGCTATGATTGCCCCGTGGATCAGCATACCGCCCCTGCGTTCCACAATGCCGGAGGCCAGGGGGATCACAAAGGTCATGTTTGGATCGATGGCATCACAGATGAGGACCTCTCCGGCTTTAACACTGAACAGGTCCTCTTTTGTTCGTATGACGCGGGCCCGGGCTGTAATGATCCCTTTGCCGGCTGGCTGGCCCTGTATCTGCCGAACGGTTATTTTCTTTGAAGATGGATGTGGGTTTATTCTCTCAGGGACATAATCCGTCTGGTCCAGGGCCCGGATGACCTCTTCGTCCTTTATCTGTGTAATCCCTCTTTGAGCCAGTCTTCTTTTGCCTTCTTTCACAGCCGATAAATAGATCCCCTCTATCCTGCCCAGGTGGATATTGTCATCATCCCGAAGGCGATAACTGGCCCGGCCGATCTTAAGCAATTCCAGTGCATAGTCTTTCTGATCCGGGGCAAAGCTTTCTATGAATTTGTTTTCCAGCTGGCGTATATCTTTGCGCGATGCTTTTTTCTGCTCTTTTCCGGATATTTCCAGAAGCAGTTGTACAAGTCCTTTATCATCGGCCATATAGGAGAAGTCTCCTGCCATTTTCTTGAGTTTATCAAGCTGAAGGGCAAATTCTCCTTCTATGATACCGGAGAGGACTTTCTCTTTTACTTCTCTTTCCCTGAGCATGTCTGCAAGTAGGTCAAGCTGTCTGTTCCTCTGCAGGCTCATGAGTCCGGAATTGCTCAACAGGTCCATGAACTCATAGGGATCATCGGGCCTGACCTGCTGATTGTAGACTTCTGCAAGCAGGCGCATACCATGGGCAAAGGGGATGAATTCCCGGTTGTAGATCTGCTGCCATTTTTTCAAAACGGTTTCACGCTCTTTAATTTTGGTTATGAGTTTGCTGTTTGTAAGGTCGTTAAGCTTACCCGTTTCTATTATTTCTGCATCAGCTATCATTTCCGGGATAAGTTCATTCTCTATCCTGTCATAGAGGCCCCTGAGATTATCGAAGCTTCGTTTAAGGGAGAGGTACCAGCTCTTTTGCTCGTCTTTCAGGGTGGTGATGGGACGGGACTGGAGTAAAATAAGCTTGTCGTTGCGGATGGTCCATTCAATGTCCTGAGCACATCCAGATAGCTTTTCACAGGAGAGGGCCGCTTTGCGGATCATTCCTATCTCTTCCTGATCCAGCGGAACAATATCCTCTTTGCTTTGCTTTATGGCTGTTCCGGTACCTGCAGCAATAACATAGCCGTCCCTGCGGGCATGGTCAAACTGCAGGATATTTCCCGTTTCCCGCTCCAGGATCCACCTGTCCGGTTCAATGTCCCCGCTTACCAGTCCTTCGTTAAGACCCGGGACGGATTCTATGACCATCTGGTCTTCATTGTCCGGGGATCGGCTAAAGACGATCCCGGACCTCTCTCCCCGGACCAGGGCCTGCACAATGACAGCCATGGAGCTTTTCTCAATGTCCAGGCCCAGCTCTTTTCTGTAAAGGATCGCTCCGTCAGACCAGAGAGAGGCCCAGACCAGTTTTATGTGTTCAAGGATGGATGCCAGGCCCCTGACGTTGACATAGGATTCATGTATCCCGGCAAAGGAGGTGTTTGGGGAATCCTCTCCAGGGGCCGAGGAGCGGATCACCAGAGGTATGTCCGGGAAGTTTTCTTCTACAAGTTTTTGGATCGTGGCCTTAAGCTCATTGCTTATGGGTGCCTTTAAGAACAGGTTCTTCAGGCGCAGGGAGGTGTCCCACATCTCTTCCCAGCGCATATTTGAGGGGTCCCGGCGTGCAAGTTCAAGGGCAATACGTGCGTCCAGACCGTTGTTTTTGATAAAATCAAGGTAGGCCCCGGTTGTAAGACAGAAAAAAGGCGGGACCTCAAATCCTGCTTTTTGCAGTCTGGCAAGGGAATATGCTTTGCCTCCGGCATGTGTGTCGCCGTTGATCTGATGGGGGAGCAGTATCATGACATGTCAAGCTCCTCCACATTCTGGAACCTTGTGGCGATGATATACCTTTCTACTTCCATGAGCATAAGTGCGGAGGTGGGTGCGTTTAAAAAGGCTCTCAGGTGGGGCTGTTTTGCAAGATAGAGTTTAGTGAGATTAGCTGTTTTTTCGATCTCTTTAACAGTTCCCATGGCATTGACCACGACCGCTTCGGTAAAATCCAGGGCCGTGTTGGAGCGGTTGTCGATGAGGATGGAGGCGGCGGGCTTTTTTTCTATATTGGTGAATTTCCTTGTACATCTGGGAGTTACAAAGAGGATGTTTTTGAGATCCTCTGATGATGCAAATGCAATGAGGTTGGTGTAGGGTGCTTCTTCCTGTTCGGTGGCCAGGACCGCCAGTTTCTGCTGTTTGAGAAGGTCCTTTACGAGTGTGTATGTCATTATTTATTCCTCATACCGGGAAGTTTGCCCAGAAGTCCCGGTCCCTGTCAGGTTGTGCTTCTGTCTTTAGTTGTTCCGGATAGGGTAAAAACAGGCGGGAGTGTTCCGGTTGCAAATTATTGGTTTGAAGCAGCAGTGCTTTTAGTACTTCAAGCAATGTTTCTTCTGTGATCCTGTTCTCTTTGTATTCTTTTATCAGGCCGCTTAGATGATCTGTCCGGGGAAGTTGTGCTGCGATCTTTTCTGCAACTTTTGTATAATTATCTGATCCCGGGGCCTTTGAGAGAAGAAGATGTAGCAGCTGTTCATATTTGTGCACCCGGTCCAGGTTCGTTTCCATATCAGCTGTAAGGTCCGGATCAAAGAGGTTGAAAAGATAATAATAGTTTTTGTGGAATTGCTGCAGGTCATCTTTTGCTTCTCTAAAAGCTGCAAGGGCAAAGAGGCGGGTGAGGAAATGATGCCTTATTATCGGATTTCGAAGCCGGTCATTTTCCTCAATGGGTCGTGAAGGGAATCTGTCAATGATCTTTGCCGCAAAGAACCCGGCCCCGTGGTCAATGACCGATCCGTTCTCAATGGCCGAATATATCTTGATATTGCGCACACCGATGGTGGGGGACCCGGATTTGAATATGAAACCGTCCACATCCGGAAGGTTTTCCAGGAACTGATCGGTGAAGCTGTCCATCTTTTCGGTAAGGTCTTCCAGGGTCTTTGGCTGGATGAGTCTTTTCTGTCCGTCAATACGAACGATCCTGATAGGATCCCGCGGGATCCCGAGGCCTATCTCCACTTCAGGACATACCGGGATGATATCTGCAAAGGGCCCAAGGTCCAGGATGGTCTGACAATGGATCAGTGTCCCGTCATATCTGACGCTGTCAAATTCAAGGCAGCGGCTGGAAACGACCACAGGCCTTGCAAAAGGATAGTCTTCACTGCTGTTTTCTGACATGGATACCTCCATAGATGATGGCAGGGTAAATTTATAAAAGGAGTTATGAGATGGATGGTATAAATAGGTTATGAAACAGAAAAACAGCAGACCAAAAAGAGATATCAGGAGGATATCTCTTTGACCTGGATGTTGAAGGTGAGGGCCTGGCCGGCAAGGGGATGGTTCATGTCGAGAAGGACTGCTTCGTCGTTTATCTGTGCGACCCTTGCAGGGATCTGCTCTCCATCGGGGAGCTGTATTCCCAGCATCATGCCGATCTGGACTTCCATTTCTTCAGGAATATTCTCTTTTGGGACTGAGCGGGTAAGCTCGTCATTGTATGGTCCATAGGCCTGGTCGGGCTCGATCCTGACTTCTTTTTCTTCTCCTTCTTCCATTCCTCTGACAGCATCGTCAAATCCCGGGATCACCTGGCCGGTGCCAACTGTGAATTCCAGGGGCTGACCATGATCTTCTGAACTGTCGAATACTGTGCCATCATCCAGTGTGCCTGTATAATCTATTTTAATTGTGTCGCCATCTTTTATTGCCAATATATCAGCTCATTGTTGTATTAGAACAGACTCATGGTCTGCTCCATGGCTTTGAGAAGGTTGTCACCTTACTTATATATAGTGGCAATAATTTTTCAGATGCTGATCTTCCTGAACAGATAGGCCCCGATGAATATCATCACAACTGTATAACCCGATAGCACGACAAAACTTACCAGCGGATCGATCTGGGAGGTGCCCAGCAGGCCGTAACGTATCCCTTCCACACCATAGGTGAGGGGGTCCAGCAGGGTGAGTGAGCGGATGTTTTCAGGGAGGCTATCGATGGGGAAAAGGGCCCCCGAGAGACCAAATATCGGAAAGATGACGAAGTTCATGATGAGCTGGAAGCCGTGCATGTCCTCCATCCGGGAGGCGATGGCTATCCCGAAAGCTGTAAAGGAGATGCCGATGAGGGCCATGAAGACAAAGGCGATGAAAAGGCCGGGGATGGTGACATCCTTAAGTCCCATGACACCGGAGAGTGCCAGTATTATCACTCCCTGAATGACCGCGGTGGAGGCTCCCCCCAGGGTCTGGCCCAGCATTATCTCCAGGCGGGATACCGGGGCTACCAGGGTCTCTTTTAAAAAGCCGAACTGTTTGTCCCAGATGATCTGGATCCCGGAGAATACCGAGGTGAACAGTACGCTCATGGAGACTATTCCGGGGATGATGAAACCTATATAACCCTGTTCCATTCCAGGCAGGACCACAACGGAGTTAAGTCCGAATCCCAGGACCAGGAGGAAGAACATGGGCATTCCCAGACTGCCGATGACCCGGCTTTTTGAGCGCAGGTAGCGTTTGAGGCTTCTAAGCCAGATGGTATAGACGATATCCATGTTTTTACCTCCTTTTCTTTATCATCATGCGAATGCTATCCTTTTTCCCGGCTTCCTCTTCCCGGATGGTCCGGCCTGTGAAATGGAGGAAGACATCCTCCAGGGTGGGTTTGTGAATGGAGATGGAGTCGATGGTGATGTCATTTTTGAGGGCCTGGTTGACAATTCCCGCTACATGCCGGTCTGCATTCTGCAGGCCCAGGGTGAGGGAATCTTCATGTTGTTCGATGGTGTTAAGTCCGGGCATTGGTTTGAGGATGTTGTAAAGTTTGTCTTGCATTGCGGACCGGAGGGTGATCACATCGCCTCCTATACTGCTTTTGAGGTTATTCGAGGTGTCCAGGGCAATGATATTGCCCCGGTCGATGATGGCGATGCGGTGGCAGAGCTTGTCTGCCTCTTCCATGTAGTGGGTGGTGAGGATGATCGTGATGTGTTTTTCCGTGTTGAGCTTTTCAATATAGTCCCAGAGATGGTTGCGGGTCTGGGGGTCCAGGCCCAGGGTGGGCTCGTCCAGGAAGAGGACTTCTGGTTCATGTAACAGGCCCCGGGCGATCTCCAGACGTCTTCTCATTCCTCCGGAATAGGTCTTTACGAGATTGTCCTTCTTCTCTTCCAGCTCCACCAGTTGCAGTAGTTTTGTTATTCTCTCCTGTCTGACATTTTTAGGGATACGGTAGAGCCTGCCATGGAAGTCCATGTTCTCATAGGCTGTGAGTTCCTCATCCAGGCTCTGGTCCTGGAAGACGATCCCTATGGACCGTCTGACATCATCTTCCTGTTCTTCGATGTCAAATCCACTGACCTGAGCTGACCCCGAGGTGGGTCTGAGGATGGTGGAGAGCATTGCCATGGTGGTTGACTTCCCGGCACCATTGGGCCCCAGCAGTCCGAACACTTCTCCCTTTTTGATGTTAAAGGTCAGGCTGTTGACGGCTGTGAAGTCCCCGAATCGTTTTGTAAGTTCATTCACTATTATTGCAGACATCCTTTTCTCCTATGCCTGAAAAGATCAGGTCTATTGATGCGGATATATCTCCTGAGAGGGATTGATCCTCCGAGTGTATCCAGTTGATGAGGGAGTGGAAATAGATGGCTCCGATGGTTCGGGCTGCCAGTTTGATATCGGTTCCCTTTTTGATCTCTGCCCTGTCCACTCCTTCCCGGAGCAGGCTACAGAGCAGTTCCAGAAAACGCTGATGCACATCTTTTCTTTTCCCATGTTTTTCAGGGGAGCGGTGGTGCTCAAAGAACATAACCTGAGCAAGCTCCCGGTTCTTTTCATAGTTTTGGGCCAGCAGGACCAGGGACTCTTTAATGCGGTCTGCTGCGGGCCGGTCCACTCCACGTTGCTGTTCCAGTGTTTCAAGGATAAGTTTGTCTTTCTGTTCTTTGAAATAGACCAGCAGGGAGCGTTTGGTGGGGAAGTAGTTGAAGAAAGTGCCTTTGGCTATCCCCGCTTCCTTTGTGATCTCATCCACGGTGGTATCCTGGTATCCCTTTTCCCTGAAAAGGGCCCCGGCCGCATCAAATATGCGCTGTTTGGTTTCCTGTTTCTTCTTTTCCCGCAGTGTCATGGGAATGGCCTCCTGTGATAAATGACTGTGGTCAATGATGACTATGGTCATATTTATAGTTATTTGCTCTGGTTGTGGGCCGGTCTTAAACTGTAAGTTATATATAAAAGAAGAGAATAGAATTACAAGTGTAATTATTTGGTAATCTATGCAACATTTAGTTCTTTAAAAAATCCTAAAATTGAAGGAGTGGTCATGTGAGTGACAATCAGACCCCGGAGCAAAAGGCCCGTGAAGTGATCGATACAAAGCTTGAAGCATCGGGCTGGGCGGTCATAAACCGCAATGACCTGGACTGGAAGGTGTCTGACGGGATAGCTGTGCGGGAATATTTAACATCTACAGGGCCCGCGGATTATGTGCTTTTTGTTGATAAGGAACCTGTGGGGGTCATTGAGGCCAAGGGGGAGAATAAGGGTAAGGACCTGCGGGAGGTGGAGACCCAGTCTGGCAGGTATGCTTCAAGCAAGGTGAAGTACCGGGATAATGATACCCTTCCTTTTGTTTATGAGAGCACCGGGACGGTTACGCATTTTACCGATATGCGGGACCCCAAACCCAGGTCACGGGAAGTATTTTCTTTCCACAGGCCTGAGACGTTGAGGACCTGGCTTAAGCAGGGCCGCTCCCTGCGGGAGCGACTTCAGGATATGCCCGGGCTTGATCCGCAGGGGCTAAGGGCCTGCCAGATCCTGGCGATCAACAATCTGGAGCATTCTTTTAAAGATGGTCTTCCAAAGGCCCTGGTGCAGATGGCCACGGGTTCGGGAAAGACCTTTACCGCGATCACTTCGGTCTATCGTTTGCTTAAATATGCCGATGCGAAGAAGATCCTCTTCCTGGTGGATACCCGTAATCTGGGGGAGCAGGCCGAAGAGGAGTTCATGAAGTTTATATCACCCGATGATAACTGGAAGTTCACCGAACTGTATAATGTGCAGCGGTTAAAGTCCAATTATATCTCTTCGGACAGTCAGGTGTGCATCTCCACTATCCAGCGTTTGTATTCCATCCTTAAGGATGAGGAGCTGGGCGCAGAGGAAGAGACGGATAATCCTGCTGAGAAGCAGTTGCAGAAAAAAGAGCCTGTGCCGGTGGTGTATAATGAGAAGGTCCCTGTTGAGGAGTTTGATTTTATAGTTGTGGATGAGTGTCATCGCTCCATCTATAATGTCTGGCAGCAGGTGCTGGATTATTTTGATGCCTTCATTATAGGCCTGACCGCGACCCCGGATACACGTACCTTTGGTTTCTTTAATGAGAATGTGGTGAGCGAGTACGGTCATGAGCAGGCCGTGGCAGATGGTGTGAATGTGGGTCAGGAGGTCTATATCATTGAAACCCATATCACAAAGGAGGGGGGTCTTCTTGGTTCACATGAATATGTGGGTAAGCGGGAGAAGCTGACCCGCAGGAAACGCTGGGAACAGCTGGATGAGGATTATACGTATTCAGGAAATGACCTCAACCGGGGTGTTGTGAACCCTTCCCAGATTCGCAAAGTGATCCGTACCTTCAGGAGCAGGTTACCGGAGATCTTCCCGGGAAGAAGGGAGGTCCCAAAGACGTTGATTTTCGCTCTTACCGATAGTCATGCAGATGATATCATTGAGATGGTGCGGGAGGAGTTCGGGGAATGCAATGATTTCTGCCGGAAGGTGACCTACCGGGCCAGTGAGGACCCGAAGTCATTATTGTCCCGGTTTCGCAATGACTACTATCCCAGGATAGCCGTGACCGTGGATATGATCGCCACCGGTACGGATGTAAAGCCCCTGGAGTGCCTGCTGTTCATGCGGGATGTGAAAAGCCGCAACTATTTTGAGCAGATGAAGGGCCGGGGCACCCGGACCCTTGGTTTTGAGGATTTGAAAAAGGTCACCCCGTCAGCCACCTCTGCCAAGACGCATTTTGTGATAGTGGATGCAGTCGGAGTGACCTCTTCCCTCAAGACGGACAGCCGCCCCCTTGAGCGAAAGAGGGCAGTTCCTATTAAGGAGCTGGTGGAAGCAGTGACCTTTGGAGAGCCGGATGAGGATACCTATCTTTCCCTTTCCGGCAGGCTGGCAAAGCTGGATAGGAAGCTGACCCCTCAGGAGAAGGCCGCCTTTGAAGAGAAGACCGGCGGCAAGTCCATGGGTGTTGTGATCCGGGAGCTTCTTGCTTCCTATGATCCCGATGTAATAGAGTCGGTAGCTGAGGGAATAAAAGCCGCGGGCCCCATACCCGCTGACGATGCACAAAAGCAGGCCCAAAAAGAGCTGACCGATACTGTCAGGAATACATTTACCGGAGAGCTCAATGATTTTATCGTGAATGTGCACCGGGTCCATGAGCAGATCATTGACAACATCAATATGGATACACTTGTGCGTGCCGAATGGGACAATGATGCCGCTGAGAATGCCGCCCGGATCGTTTCTGAGTTTCAGGATCATCTCCTGTCCCATAAGGATGAGATCACCGCCCTGAGCATATTCTACGACCAGCCCTACCGCCGCCGTGAGATCACCTTCCGCATGATCAAAGAGCTTCTGGAAAAGCTCAAACAGGACAAACCCCTCCTGGCCCCTCCCCGTGTCTGGAAGGCCTATGAGCAGCTGGAGAAGGTGGAAGGAACATCTCCAAAGTCCGAACTGACCGCTCTGGTCGGTCTCATACGTCATGCATCGGGCCTGGACCCGGTACTTACCTCCTATGAGCTCACCGTCAACAGGAACTTTAAGGACTGGGTCTTCTCCAGACAGGCCGGCCCCCTCAAGTTCACCGAAGAGCAGATGGACTGGCTTCGTCTGATCCGGGATCATGTGATCACCAGCTATCACTTAGAAACAGATGATCTGGATTACGCTCCCTTTGATTCTTTAGGAGGCCGGGGCCGGATGTATCAGCTTTTCGGGGATGGTATGGGCGATATTATTGCCGAGCTTAATGAAGTGCTGGTGGAGTGAGGGGAATACTTTCACAATCCTTGCCGGTTATTTATATAGTTGGTGTGGTTCTTAGATTATGCATCCTCTGGTGGAATTTCTATGAATGTTTTGATGTCAATTAAACCTGAATTTGCTGACCTGATCCTGGCAGGTGAAAAGCAGTTCGAGTTTAGAAAAGCTGTTTTCAGGAGGAAAGACATTGACAGGATATTCATTTATTCAAGCTCTCCTGTCAAAAAGATAGTTGCATCATTTGAAATAGGGGCCATAATCAGGGACTTGCCTGTTAATCTGTGGGAACAGTTTCAGGAGTCTGGCGGCACATCAAAGGAGGGTTTCTTTAATTATTTCAGGGGCCATGATGTGGGATATGCTATTAAGATAGAAGAGCTTGAGGTATTTTCAAAACCCATCGATCCCTATCTGTTAAGAACCGATTTCAGGCCCCCTCAATCATTCTGTTACCTTCCCGATGATTATTTTGCCGGGAATGGTTGTGTTCTATCATCAAAATTAAATAAGCAGGCCGGTTTTTTGTTACTTGAAGATAATCCCGGCTTTGGTCATCTGGTCCATCAAAGGGCCGACATGGAGCAGGATTTTGATGACAAAACATTTGACCATTACCTGGCCCTGGCCGGTATTGATCCCTTAACCGGTCGGCTGGCCCTTTTGAAGGAACTTGGCTGTATGAGCGATGAAGGCAAACTGACCAATGCCGGAGTCCTGTTCTTTGCAAAGGACATAGATTTCCTGCTCAACCATGCCATTGTTGTATGTGTCCTGTACAGGGGCACCATAAAGCTGGACATCCTTGACAAAAAGGATTTCAGCTCCGGCCTGATCGAAAACATAGAAAATGCCATCCTTTTTGTAAAGCGTCACACCAATGTACGCTATAAGATCGAGTCCATCCAAAGGGAAGAGGTCCCCGACATCCCGTATGAGGCCATCCGGGAAGCGATCATCAATGCCGTCTGCCACCGCGACTATTTCAACCGCGGATGTAATGTTCTGGTAGAGGTATTTCAGGACCGCGTGGTCATCTCAAACCCCGGAGGCCTTCCAGCTGATCTGCCTTCCCGGGAATTTGGTCAGAAAAGTGTGCCCCGCAATCCCCTCATAGCTTCTCTGCTAAGCAGGATCAACTATATGGACAAAGAAGGCAACGGGATAGACCGAATCCGGGAGGCCGTGGCCCGGCATGGTAATTGCTCCGTGGAGTTCGATTTTGCCTGTATATTCTGTGTTACTTTCAGGAAAGGGCCGGGCGAAGAAAATTCTCAAAAGCCTGTGGAAGTGATCAGGAACAATCCATATGTAACACGCAAAGAACTAAGGAAGATCACGGGTCTGTCTGTAAAAGGTGTGGAATGGCATCTGGCCCGGTTGAAGGAGAAAGAGATTATGAAGAGGATCGGGAATGTCAGAGGGGGCCGATGGGAAGTTGTGGACGGAAATGATGGGAAGGAGGTTTGAAGAATGGGTGATGATTGGTTAGAGGTTAAGTTAAATGATATATCTGAAATTATAATGGGTCAATCACCTCCGTCATCAACTTATAACGAAAATGGCGTTGGATTCCCATTTTTCCAAGGAAAAGCAGAGTTTACTGACTTACATCCAATCGTTTCAAAATGGTGTTCAAGTCCGAAGAAAATTGCAGAATCTCAAGATATTCTGATTTCTGTAAGGGCCCCGGTTGGAGCTACAAATATCGCAGATAGAACTTGTTGTATTGGAAGAGGTTTAGCAGCTATACGATATTCTTCATGTAATAAATATGTGTTTTATTTTTTAAAGTCTATTGAAACTGAATTAGATAAAAAGGGAACTGGAACAACGTTTAAAGCAATATCCGGGAAGATTTTAAAAAGCGAAATAATTCCATTTCCACCCCTCCCCGAACAACGCGCCATCGTCTCAAAGATCGAGCAGCTTTTCAGTGAGCTGGATAACGGGATTGCCAACTTCAGGCAGGCCCGGGAGCAGCTTAAAGTGTACAGGCAGGCCGTCCTCAAGAAAGCATTTGAAGGAGAGCTTACAAGACAGTGGCGGGCCCGGCAGGATGATCTGCCGGATGCAAAGGACCTGCTGGAGCAGATACGGGTGGAGAGGGAAGAGAGCTATAACCGGAAGCTGGATGAGTGGAAAGAAGCGGTTAAAGAGTGGGAAGATGGGGGGAAGGAAGGGAAGAAGCCTGGAAGGCCAAAAAAGAGTAAAGGTTTAAAACAGGTTGTAGAAAGAGAATTGAATGAATTATATGAGTTACCTGCTAAGTGGGAATGGTCTCAGATAAGTGAACTTGCAGAGTCTATGAAAAATGGGATTTATAAATCTAAGTCCTTCTATAAAGAAAAAGGAACTGCTTGCCTCAGAATGTATAATATTGTCAATGGTAAAATTGAATGGTTTGATATAAAGAGAATGGAACTCGATGTTAATGAAATGAAAGAATATGGATTAGTTGCTGGAGATTTATTAGTTAATAGAGTAAATAGTCGTGAATTAGTAGGAAAAACAGCAATTATTCCAGAGGCTATGGAATTTTCTGTTTATGAAAGTAAAAATATAAGGTTAAGGTTAGTTCCAAAAATGAATTCAAAGCTTGTAAACTACTGGTTTTTGCTGTATGCAAATATGTATTTTAATAATAATGCTCAGCAAACAGTGGGAATGGCATCAATTAATCAAGATCAATTAGGTAATTTTAATTATCCCCTCTGCTCCCTCCCCGAACAAAAGGCCATCGTCACTGAAATTGAAACGCGCCTCTCAGTCTGTGACAAGCTCGAACAGGATATCGAGGAAAATCTCGAAAGGGCCCGGGCCCTGCGTCATAGTATCTTGAAAAGAGCATTCGAGGGCAAACTACTAAATAAAAAAGAGCTTGCAGAGACCCGAAACTCTCCGGACTGGGAGCCGGCTGAGGTGTTGCTGGAGAGGATCAGGGCCGGGAAGGTTAAGGCATGATGTCGGAGCAACTTATCGGTATTATTAAAGAGGGGGAGGGGCTTACTGTTGAGTTTAAGGAGTGTTTCGATCGGGATGTTTATGAGAGTGTTTGCGCTTTTTTAAATCGCAATGGGGGGCATATTGTTCTTGGGGTGGCTGATGATGGGGTTGTTACGGGGATTGATGAAGAACTCCTGGAACAGATCAGGGCCGGGCTTGTAACTGCACTTAATAATCCGCAGAAGATCAATCCGCCTCTGTATATTTTGCCACAGACCTTTGATATTGAGGGGAAGAAAGTGCTTTATCTTCATATACCGGAAAGCTCTCAGGTGCATTCCTGTACGGGGAGGATCTTTGACAGGAATGAGGATGGGGATCTGAACATCACCAATCAGACCGAATCGGTGGCCCATTTATACATTCGCAAGCAGTTCTCCTTTTCTGAGAACCGGGTCTATCCGTATATTACGCTTGAAGATTTCCGCAGCGATCTTTTTGACAGGGTACGCAGAATGGTTCGTGTTGAAAGGCCGGATCATCCCTGGATCAATATGAGTGATGAACAGCTACTCAGTAGTGCAGGGTTGTACCAGCGTGATTATCAGACCGGCAAGGAAGGATATACTCTTGCGGCGGCCCTTTTATTCGGGAATGATCAGCTGATACAAAATGTATTGCCACAATATCGTACAGATGTCATTCTCAGAAGGGTGGACCTTGAACGGTATGATGACAGGGATGATATCCGGACCAATCTGATCGAAAGCTATGACCGGATCATGGCATTTGTAAATAAGCATCTGTCAGATCCCTTTTATCTTGAAAGGGATCAGCGAATCAGTCTTCGCGATAATATTTTCAGGGAAGTTGCGACCAATATACTCATTCATCGGGAGTTCTTAAACAATTTCCCGGCCAGGTTCATCATAGGCAGGGATGCGGTTACAACTGAAAACGGGAACCGGCCTCATGGGCACGGCCTGATAGACCCATCTGATTTCACTCCCTATCCTAAAAACCCGACAATTGCCCGCTTTTTTAAAGAGATAGGCCGGGCCGATGAATTGGGCTCGGGGATTCGTGAACTACCCACGACTGAAGTCGTGGGCTTCCTGCTTCGTTGCCCGTTTTTTTGAACGTGACTCAACAGGCCCATCCCGTAGTCCCTACGGTGCCAAGTGCTATTTGTTTAATATTAATTGCTGCATTTATGTCCCGATCATGTGATGTATTACATGATGGACATTTCCATTTCCGGATGTTTAATGTGAGATCCTTGTTCTGATATCCACATACATGACAGAGTTTTGAACTTGGTTCAAACCTACCAATCTTGAGTATAGTTTTACCAGTCCAATCTCCTTTATATTCCAATTTCTGAACAAAGCTTCCCCATCCTACATCTGAGATGGATTGTGCAAGACAATGGTTCTTAACCATTCCTTTTATATTAAGATCTTCAACCGCTATTGCTTGGTTTTCGCTTATAAGCTTCTTCGTGACCTTGTGATGAAAATCGTTTCTTTGATTAGCTATTTTTTCATGTTTTTTAGCTAATTTCAAAACAGCTTTCTTACGATTACGTGATCCTTTTTGTTTACGTGAAACACGCCTTTGCAAAGTTTCCAATTGTTTCGTTGATTTTTTGAGATGTTTTGGATTCTCAATCTTTTCACCATTTGAAAGTATGGCAAAATCCTTGATGCCCAGATCAACACCAATAGTGCTATTATCATCAAACTCCATTTTTTCAGGTTCAGTGATACCATCATTGACAAGGATACTGATAAAATATTTCCCGGTTGAAGTTTGTGTTACTGTTACAGTTCTTAAGAAATCTGTATTATGTTTTTTCTCAAGGATAACATCATTGTTGTCGTTTGTTGTGGTCATAATAGACTGATTTATGAAATCATGGTCAAACAGATCACGATGCATCTTGAATTTTATCCAACCGATATTCGGAAGCCAAACTTGAGATGTTGTCAGATTGATCTTATATCGTTGTGTTACCTGAAATGTCTGCACTGGATTTCGCTTTGATTTAAACGTGGGAAATTCACTATTTCCTTTAAAAAAGTTGTTATAACCTGTCATAAGGTTTCGATTTGCCTGTTGTAGAGATTGTGAATTAACTTCTGTTAACTAGGGGTATATAGTCTTGAGTACCACCAGGTGCTCATCCAACTGTTTTCCAGAAACGTTGATTTTAAACTTATCATACATAGATGATTTTAAAGCCAGAGACTTATTATAAATGAAACGACATGCATCAACATGCTTTTTAATGATCAATTTCTGACCATCGTTGGGATAAAGTCTAAACTTATTACCACGTTTCATATATTACACCCACAGACACTATATAACTAAATGAGTACAATGCACATAAATATTGTTGTTGCTGAGAATGTTTGATTATGGTTTATATCTAAAAATGTGTGGGGCACGATTCATCCCACGACTGAAGTCATGGGCTTTCTCTGCCCCTACACCCCAATAATCGTAAATTAAGCAAGTATTCAGGTATCTATTCCGGTGGCCGGGATACACAGTTCATAGAAGGGGATATTTTCAAAACGATAATTCCTGTTCCTCCTTATGCCGGCATGGGGGTTATCCGGGAAGCTACCACGGAAGCTACCACGGAAGTTAAACGGGAACAGATGTTGGTTGAATTCTGTAAAGAACCAAGATCAACAACCCTGATCATGTCGTATCTGAACTTACACAACAGGGAATATTTCAGAAAATCAATATTAAAACCACTACTTGATAAAGGAATTCTTTGCATGACAATGCCGGACAGACCAAGGAGTCCGAATCAAAAATACTACTCAATCACAAAGGATCAACGAAAATGACCGAACATGCAGCAACTATTGTCTCCAGGGTATGGAGTTTTTGTCACGTACTGAGGGACGGGGGAGTTAGTTATGGAGATTATCTGGAACAGCTTACCTACCTGATCTTTCTGAAGATGGCAGAGGAATACAGGGGCCCGCCATATAACAGGGATATAGGGATTCCGGAGGAGTTTTGCTGGGGTAATCTTAAACAAAAGAGGGGGGCCGAACTTGACACTCACTATAAGCATCTGCTGGAGGAGCTGGGGAAGAAGAAGGGTATGCTGGGGCAGATCTTCCTGAAGGCACAGAACAAGATCTCCGATCCGGCCATGCTGTATAAGGTCATTGATATGATCGATAAGGAAAGCTGGGTGATGATGGGAGTTGATACCAAGGGAGAGATCTATGAGGGCCTGCTGCAGAAGAATGCGGAGGATACTAAAAGCGGAGCGGGACAGTACTTCACACCCAGACCCCTCATCAGGGCGATGGTGGAATGTATCCGGCCCGGGCCCATGAAGACCATCGGGGATCCCTGCTGCGGAACAGGCGGGTTCTTCCTGGCATCTTATGACTTCCTCACTGCAAACCACTCCCTGGACAGGGAGCAGAGCAGGTTCCTCAAAAAGGAAACCTTCGGGGGCAATGAGATCGTCGCAGGGACACGCAGGCTGGCCCTGATGAACCTCTTCCTTCACAACATCGGGGAGATAGACGGACAGCCGGCCATCTCCAACTCTGATGCACTCATCGCAGACCCGGGGATCAGGTATGACTATGTGCTCACCAATCCGCCATTCGGGAAAAAAAGCAGTATGACCTTCACCAATGAAGAAGGACTCATTCAAAAAGAAGACCTCACCTACAACAGGCAG
Organism: Methanosarcinaceae archaeon; assembly: GCA_963676195.2. Classification (GTDB taxonomy): domain Archaea; phylum Halobacteriota; class Methanosarcinia; order Methanosarcinales; family Methanosarcinaceae; genus CAXXJW01. The sequence goes on from CAXXJW010000001.1 coordinate 702,192, forward strand.
GACTTCTGGGTCACCACCGGCAACAAACAGTTAAACTTCGTCCAGCATATCCACACCATCCTCAAAGCAGGGGGCCAGGCCGCAGTCGTCCTGCCTGACAATGTCCTGTTTGAAGGTGGGGGCGGGGAAACCATACGTAAAAAACTCCTGAACACCACCGAGTTGCACACCATCCTCAGACTGCCCACAGGTATCTTCTATGCCAACGGTGTCAAGGCCAACGTCATCTTCTTTGAAGCAAAACCCGCTTCAAAGCAGGCCTGGACAAAAGAGGTCTGGATATATGACTACCGCACCAACATCCATCACACCCTCAAAAAGAACCCCATGCGTTTCTCAGACCTGGAAGACTTCATCAAATGCTACAACCCCGAAAACCGCTTCAAAAGACAGCAGACCTGGAGCGAAGAAAACCCGCAGGGCCGCTTCCGCAAATTCACCTATGAAGAAATAATGGCCCGCGACAAGACCAGCCTGGACATCTTCTGGCTCAAAGACGCCAGTCTTGCCGACCTGGACGACCTCCCGGACCCGGATGTCCTTGCCACCGAGATCATCGAGAACATAGAGGCCTCCCTGGAAAGCTTCAGGGAAGTACTGGAAGTCATTAACGGGGAGGGGGAATAAGGCCCTCCTCATCTTAAATAAATTGCTTTTAATTAGCAGGATGCACTCGGCATAAAATGATCATTTTTTAAAAAAGTATTCCTTTCATACAAAGGTCAGTAACATGGGCCTAAGATCAAAACCAAACTATCATTCACTTACTTTCCGGCCCCGGAATACTTTCAAATTGAAAATGCTTTGTCACAAGAAACCTCCGGGCAGAGATTAAAAAAGGTGGTCTCTTAATCTTCCAGATAGAACTCCACCGCTTCTTTTAAGTTCGCAACCGCTTCTTCAACAGTTTTCCCCTGGCTTGCTATGTCCGGTTCAGGAAATGAACCATTCCCCTTCCTTGCGGATATTTATAGTGTACTTCACATAAGTCCTTGGAGTGAAAAGACTACTTAAACATTATCAATCGGTATCGTAAAACTAAAAGTACTGCCTCTGCCCAATTCACTCTCCACCCGGACCCTGCCCCCATGCATCTCAACATATCTTTTAACCAGGGCCAGGCCCAGACCGGTGCCTTCAAATCTGCGGTTGTTGAAGGCCTCTGCCTGTATAAAGGGGTCGAAAATAGTTTTCTGGTCCTTTTCTGAGATTCCGATACCGTTATCTGATATGGAAATGGTAAGGTCATTATCTTTAATTGAGGAAGTAAGCCCGACTTTACCCATTTCAGGTGTGTACTTGATCGCATTACTCAGGAGGTTGTAGATGATCTCCTTGAATTTGATAGTATCCACCCGGGCCTGGAAGTCTTCAGGTTTAACAGTACAGGTCAGATCAATGGCCTTCTTCTTTGCCAGGGGTTCTACCAGTATAAGGGTATCATCTATTATAGCCGGTATGTCTGCAAGCTCCGGATAAAGTTCCATATTGCCGGTCTCGATCTTGGAGATGTCCAGGATATTATTGATAAGCCCCAGCAAAAAGGTCCCGCTGCTTAATATGTTATCTGAATACCTCAGTTGTTTCTCAGTAAGATTTTCTTCACCGGTCTGTGAGAGTATCTGAGAAAAACCTATTATTGAATTTAATGGTGTGCGAAGCTCATGGCTCATATTTGCCAGGAATTCTGATTTGGTCCGGTTGGCCCCCTCTGCTGCCAGTTTTGCTTCCACCAGGGAGTATTCTGCCTGCTGTCTGATCTCATCAAGTTCCAGATTGTGCAGAGCATTCGCAATATCATTGACAATTTCCCTGGATAGTTCACGGATCTCTCTGTCATTTTTAAATATTTTGGGAACGGCTGCTGTAATCGTACCGTACAGATGCTTATCATGTTCGATCTTTGAAGCAAAAATTATGGAATCCTTACATTTCTCAGCAAAGGGACAACCCCTGCAATCGTTTTCATTATCAATAATGAAGATATCTTTTTCATTTAAGGCCTGTTGGACACAATAGAAATATTCTCCACTATTCATTTGCATCAAAGCATCTCCAAAACCACAGCCTTTAATTGTGCTAATTTTCTGCTGACCATCCAGCAGACAGATAAAGGCCCTTTTACAGTCCTGGCTCTGGGTAAGCTTATCGCAGATATGCTGAATCAGTTTGCCTGCATCCTTTTCCTTTGAAATGAGCTGGTTTATCTCATGCATTGTCCGCAAAATAGATGTAAGGTAATTGATCCGATCTTCATATTTTTTACGCCTTTCAATGTCCTCATGGACTCCAACAATCCTGTGTGAAACACCATTCTCATCCATCTCGAACGGTTTACATCTGCCATATATCCACTTCCAGGAACCGTCCTTGCATTTGAGACGGAATTCCTCTTCAAATGGCTGGCCGTTTTTAATGTTTTCCCGGATCCTGGTAAGGACCGTTTCCATTTCATCAGGATGCAGCAGTCTCTCCCAGGTGGCATACTCCATTGGCAGATCACCGGGTTCATATCCCAGCATGGTATAGTAGCGGGGACTAAAATAGGTCTTACCTGTGTCCAGGTCCCAGTCCCAGAAACCATGGTTTGTCGAATCCATTGCAAGCTGAAGCCTTTCATCTGCCTCCCTCTGCTCGGTAATGTCCTTTTTAAATCCAAGGACCCTCCCGCCTGGAAGCAGGACTGCATTAACCTTCCACAAACGCCTGGTCCCATCTTTTCTGAAAAAATGCAGGTCATTGCTCAGGGATCCGGTTACCGGTAGTTTCTCAAAGTTTTTGGCCATCCTTTCAATATCATCCGGACAGGTTATGTCGATGGTTGTCTTTGTGAGCAGTTCTGCTTCAGTATAGCCGGTCATCTCACAGGCCGCTTTATTGACCTCGACATATCTCCCATTCTCGTCCGCAACAAAGATGCCTTCAGGACAAGTATCAATGTAACTTCTAAACTTTGCCTCACTTTCCTTCAATGAATTCCCGGCTATCTTCTGGCTGGTGACATCCCGGAAACTGTTTACTCTGCCTTTGATACTCCCTTTTATCTGCAAGGCTTGTGAATACAGATCTAATATAAGGCCATTCTTTAAATGGAGCGTTGTCTCAATTGTCGTTGACAGGTCACATTTTAAAAAATAGATATTGTCGGTTAGCTGATCAGGATCAACTACTTTATTCAGCATATAGGTTGCAATGTCCTTTTCATTTGTTTCAGGATCATTGATCAGCTCTTCAGGAATATCCCACAACTGAATGAACTTATCATTAACAGCAAGGATCCTGCCATTATTGTCAGCTACAAAAATGCCATTATCAGTGGATTCAAGTGTGGACTTAAGGACTTCTGATGTCTCCTCAAGTTCCTTTTCCTTTATTTTACGGTCGGTTATGTCAATCGTGTTCCCATAGCCATGACTTTTCCCGTCAATAATTACTGATTTTCCTGAAGAGAGGAACCAGGCAAATGTTCCGTCACCCTTTTTTACTTCATATTCAGCAGAGAATATCTTACCGGGATTAGTCCTTCCTTCACGGAAAAGGTCCCTGATCTTATCCAGGTACTCAGGTTTTACATAGCTCAGGAACTTTTCAATATCATTGTTTATGGTATTTTTGGGAAGGTCCATGAAATCATCGATGGAATCGGACAGGTAAGTATCAACAAAATGTCCCTGTTCATCAAAGCTGGTCTTCCAGAGGACATGAGGAATGTTTGCATTCACCACTTCCAGCTGGTTGATCTTTTCCCTGAGGGATTCAACCATTTTTTTATAGGGAGTGACATCACTGAAAATCGTAATGAACCTGCCTTTCTGGTGGGATGATACGGATATATTAAAATGCATGTCAAGAGGTTCAAAATAGGTCTCAAACGTGAAAGGTTTTCCTGTCATAGCAACCTTTGAATAAATATCAAGGTAGGGAGGTTTACCAAGGCCATAGAGCTGTGAACCCAGTTTTCCTCTGACTTCCTCTCTTTTGAGGCCCAGTATCCTCTCGTAGGCAGGGTTTGCATCTATGATCCTGTAATCAGAGGGATTCCCCTCCCGGTCATAGAGCATTTCATGAAAACAAACACCTTCTTCCATTACTTCAAAAAGGCAGTGGTGCTCATCTTTTTTTTCACTGTTTGAGCTTTGATTCATTGAATACCAGTTATAAAATTAAGGACAACATTATTTATATCAATTTTAAGTTATATATTATTTTTGTATGCAAAAGACAGAATTTTAAATTTCTCTTTGAGATGTGAACTACCCACGACTGAAGTCGTGGGCTTTCTCTGCCCCTACAACCCATTATCGTAAAAATACCGCTGATAAGTTTCCCATTTCATCCGGGCCCATGCACAGCCCGTTAACGAGATGACCTGAAAAAAGACCAACAGATCATTAAACCGGTATCGTAAAACTAAAAGTACTGCCCCGACCCTCTTCACTCTCCAGCCAGACCCTGCCCCCATGCATTTCCACATATCTTTTAACCAGGGCCAGGCCCAGACCGGTGCCTTCGAATTTTCGGCTTAATGAGGATTCGACCTGAATGAAGGGATCAAATATATTGTTTTGACTTTCTTTTGGAATCCCAATACCGGTATCTGATATTGAAATACAGAGGTTGTTATCTTTAAGGGCTGAAGTAAGGTTAACCTTTCCTTTCTCAGGAGTATATTTGATCGCATTGCTCAGCAGATTATAGATGATCTCCTTAAATTTAGTGACATCCACAAAGGACTGCATATCTTCAGATCCGATATTAAATATCAGGCTAATGTTCTTCTTCTTTGCCAGAGGCTCTACAAGTATTATAGTTTCATCTATTATGTCAGGAATATTTGCAATCTCCGGATAAAAATCCATATTGCCGGCCTCGATCTTGGAGATGTCCAGGATATTGTTGATAAGTCCCAGCAAAAAGTTCCCGCTGCTGAAAATGTTACTGGAATATCTCAGATGCCTTTCATTTAATTCACCCTTTCCGGTTTCGGATAGCATCTGGGAAAACCCGATAATGGAATTTAAAGGGGTGCGCAGTTCATGGCTCATATTTGCCAGGAATTCTGATTTGGTCCGGTTGGCTCCTTCGGCCGCCAGTTTTGCCTCCAGCAGAGATTGTTCTGCCTGCTGGCGGATTGATTCCAGTTCCAGATTATAAAGAGCAACTGATATGTCATTGACCACTTCCCTGAACAGGTCGATGACCTCACCGTCACCGGCAAATTCTTCAGATACGGACGCTGTAAAGGTCCCGAACACATGGTCATTATGCTTTATCAGTGAAGCAAAAACAACAGAGTTTTCACATGTTTCCATAAATGGACAGTCATTACATTCGATCCTGTCATCGATTATGAATACTCCTTTTTGTTTTAAGGCCCTTTTAATACAGTGCAGGGATTTTCCATGTTTTAAATGTGTAATGATCTGTGGTAATTTATCCCCGTATCCGCTGCCTTTCAAAATGGCAGGGTTGCGAAACTCATCCAGAAGGCAGATGAAGGCCCTGTTACAGTTTTTGTTCCCGGTAAGTTTATCACATATATCCTGTAATAATCTGGATGGGTCAGATTCCTTTGCGATGAGCTGGTTTATATCATGCATTGTCCTCAAAATAGAAGTAAGGTAGCATACCCTCTGTTCGTATTTTTTCCTCTCATCAATATCCTCATGGATACCAACAATTCTGTGAGGAATTCCATCTTCATCAGTTTCAAAAGGTTTGCTTTTAGTGTATATCCATTTCCAGGAACCATCTTTGCATTTCAGGCGGTACTCTTTTTCAGTGGGCCGGACACTCCTGACAAAATCCTGGAACTCATCCAATACGCTCTCTCTTTCATCCGGATGCAATAACATCTTCTAGGTGGAAAGTTCCATGGGGAGTTCCCGGGGTTCATAACCCAGCATGGAATAATATCTGGGGCTGAAGTATATCTTATTTGTATCCAGGTCCCAGTCCCAGAATCCGTGGTTTGCGGAATCCATCGCAAGCTGGAGCCTTTCATCTGCTTCCCTCTGTCTGGTAATGTCCCTTTTAAAACCAAGTATCCTGTTATCAGTAAGTTTAACGGCATTTACGTTCCAGATACGCCGATTTCCGTCTTTTCTTTTAAAATGAAGATCATCGGTCAGAGTTTTGTTACTGCTAAGGTCTTTAAAGTTCCAGGCCATTTTTTTAAGATCATCAGGGCATGTTACTTACATTCGGCAGGTCCTCGATTTAAAGATAGATGTTTTCACATTTTTCCCCCATGAGCCTCAATATATTCCAATTTTCATCTTCCATATTCAATATTTCTGACTCCATTTTGTCTTCTTCCTGAGTAATAAGCTCTGTAATTCCCTGGAACTTAAAAAATATCCACCTCATTGTAGGTCTTTTTGTAGGCTTGCCTTTCTGATCTGAAACAGTCTCATTTTCTTCTTCCAATTTGGTTCTTAATTTCCACTCTGCAATTGAGTAAATCATTAAGCAGAGAACCATTATCATCACCAATGCTTCAATTCTGGACTTCTTCTTCAGGTAAACTTTCGACACACTAAATGTGTTATTTTTCAAAAACCTGAATCCTTTTTCCACTCTGTCCTGCCCTTTGTAGTACTTCAGCATATCTCCAGGAGTAAGGCTGAGGTCATTACTTGCAATAATAAAAAGACCAGCTTTCTCCATTTTTTTCAAAATAAAAGCTTCATTGGTCTTTATATCACTATTTATCGTATAATATGTCTTTAATTTTTCATTTTTTGAAGGTCTGCCTCTTTTGCCTGATTCACGTTTTTTTACAGTCTTCAATTCTACTTTTCCAAACATAAGGGAAGGATAATCTTGAATCCACTTTTCAGCATATTTTAATGCATCTTCTTCACAGGAAAAAAGCTCGTTCTTCAATTTTTTTAAAGACGTTCTTGCCTTCTCCATTTCTTTTTTGAGATTCTTCTTAAGAGTTGCCTCTTTTTTTACTTTCAGTTTGCTTGAACACAAAAGAACCCAGTTTTGTTTAACTCCCCCATATTCCACAACAGTTTGATAAAATGAGTATCGGTCATCGCTTTTTAGTGTTTTAAGTTTCATGCTTCCAGCAATTAACTCCTTTGTTGCAGTAATTGTTGAAGATGGACGACTGATCCATAATGACTTGCCCATATTTTTAATGTTGTCTGCCGTGTAGAAGGAACTGTCAGCGACATAATACCCTTTGCTTTCAGGCATTAAAACTGATTTAAGAGACTTGATTGATTCCATAATTGTGCGACTATCTGGAGCATTTCCAGAATGAGTTCTCATGAAAAGAGGAATTCCATGTTGGTTAACAATCAAGCTTAGAACAAACTGTTTGAGATCCCATCGTCCATTTTTTGGAACTCCAAAAGTAACATCAATAGCCTCTGTTTCTTCGTCATCATAATCTCCATATAAGCTGACACTTGTAGTGTCAGCATGCAGATGCTGAACAGGGATAGGTAGACGACTCATAACATGAAGAACAATTTCCGAAAATAATTTAGTGGGCCCATATATTGAAATTTTATCAAGAGTTTCTCCAATAGCATATTGATTCAGGTCTTCTTTTGTTACATTGTTGCCAAAAAGCTTTTTTACAGAAATATTCTTGAAAAAATCAGGAAACAGATACAAGCGCTGGTCCGTAAACCCAAGGCCATTGATCACCATGGCAAGAATACAGATTGAATGAGGAACATTATGATCTCTTGTTTTTGGAAGTTTGCTGTCAATCAGTTTGTCAATGCCAAGTTCTTTGAATATTCCAGCCAGGAGACCAAGGTGACCTAAAAACGTTGTACGTTTTATTGAGGAGTTAACTTTTGCATTATCGTTTTTCTGCGTCATGAGATTATCAAAATAGAAATGTAGCTTAAATGATATTAATTTATATGTGTACCTGCCGAATCAAAGATGTTATATCCATCAGTCCCATTTCAAGAAGTTCGGCCTCAGAATACCCTGTCATATCACAGGCTGCTTTATTAACTTCAACATACCGGCCTTTATCATCTGCAACAAAGATGCCTTCTGGAGAATTATCAATATAACTTCTAAACTTTGCTTCGCTCTCCTTTAATGCATATTCTGCTTTTCTCCGGGAAGTTACATCAGTAAAGACAAGTACTCTGCCTTTAGCTTTTTTATTGATAAAAAGAGGTTGTGAGTACAGGTCAAATATGCGGTTATCCTTAAAATAAAGAGTATTCCAGAATTTGTCCAGCGAGTTAGTCTGAAGATCCCGTATCGTCTTTATAAATTGATCCGGGTCAATCAATTTATTTGCAGCATAATCGATAAGATACCTGTCATTAAGCCTGGAAGATATTGTCATTACTTCAGGTATTTCCCAGAGCTGAATAAAAGTTTCATTCATTGACAATAATTTGCCATTCTCATCGAGCACAAGTATGCCATTGTTGGTGGATTCAAGGATTGATCTGAGAACTTCTGAGGTTTCTTCATAGGCTTTTTCCTTTATTTTTCTTTGTGTTATATCAATAGTAGTTCCATATGACTGGAGCGTTCCATTGCTATGAACCGTTTTCCCTGAGGTGAAAAACCATGCAACGGTCCCGTCCTCTTTATCGATTGCATATTCTACAGAATACATCTTTCCCGGATTATCTATACCTTCCTGAATTGCCTTTGCTACGGTTCTCTTGTATTCAGGCCGTATTAAACTTAAAAATCTGCTTATGTCATGGTTAATGCTGTGTGGAGGAAGTGCCAGAAATTCATCAATGGAATCGGATATGAAGGTGTCTGTAAAGTTGCCTTCTTCATCTATCCCGGTCTTCCAGAGAACAAAAGGAACATTTTGATTTATTGCATCCATCTGGTCTATTTTTTCTCTCAGCTTCCCAACCATCCTCTTATGAAAGCTGATGTCGGTAAAAATAGTAATAAAGCTATCTTTCAGGTGGGATGATGCCATTACTCTGAAATGTATGTCCAATGGTTCAAAATAGGTTTCAAATGTGAAGGGTTTTCCTTCCCTGACAACTTCTGAAAATATAGTAAGGTGAGGTGGTTCATCGCAACCATATATCTGTGAAGCCAGCTTTCCCATTACTTCTTCTTTTTTCAGCCCCAGTATCCTTTCATAGGCAGGATTGATATCTATGATCCGGTAATCTGAAGGATTGCCCTGCTGATCATAGACCATTTCATGAAAACAAACGCCTTCTTCCATGGCATTATAGATGTATTGGAGATTGCTCTTTTGCTCATGGTTTGAATTTTGGATCATTTATCCTCTATAAGTTAAATGATAGTCTGATTATACATATACATTCATACACTTTTAATTATATAATTGGAAATATATCATTGTTCATCAAGTTTAAATATCTTGTTTAGGACATATACAAAAACCCATCAAAATTAACATTACTATTTAAGTGGAATAGTGAATGTAAATGTACTTCCCTTCCCCTCTTCACTCTCCAGCCAGACCCTGCCTTCATGCATTTCCACATATTGTTTCACCAGAGCCAGGCCCAGGCCTGTACCTTCAAATTTACGATTCAGGAACGACTCTGCCTGGGTGAAGGGATCAAATATGCTCTTCTGTTTATCCGGGGAGATCCCTATACCATTGTCAGATACTGAAATCCTGACACAGGGCCCGGTGTTTGAAAGCGATTCGATCTCTTCGTCTTCCTGGTCGGTGTCTGAACAGGGGCCTTTCACAATATCTGAAGTGATAATTATCTCTCCCTTCTCTGGAGTGAATTTTACCGCATTGCTCAGAAGGTTGTACATGATCTCCTTGAATTTGGTGATGTCAAGTTCTGTTTCCGGGTTTGGAGGGCGTGGTTCGTAGCTTATTCTTATAGCTTTCTTTTTTGCCAGGGGGCGCATCAGAACAACAGTTTCATCGATAAGATTGGTAATATTTGTCTTTTCGGGATACAATTCCATATTCCCGGTTTCTATCTTTGAAAGGTCAAGGATATTGTTTATCAGGTTTAACAGGAGGCTTCCGCTCTTGAGAACATTTTCAGCATATTTATGCTGTTTCTCATTCATCTCTCCATACCTGGTGTCTGTTAACAACTGGGAAAAGCCAATGATCGAGTTGAGTGGCGTGCGAAGCTCATGGCTCATATTGGCCAGGAATTCCGATTTGGTTTTATTGGCCCCTTCAGCTGCCAGTTTTGCCTGCAACATAGACTCCTCTGCACGTTGTCTTATCTTTTCAAGTTCAAGATTGTAAAGAGCAAAGGATATGTCATCCACCAGTTCCCTGAACAGTGCAATTATCTCTTTGTCATGTGCATATTGATGGGGTACGGATACGGTAATGACCCCGTATGGCGTGTTTGCATAAGATATCTTTGAAATAAAGACAGAGGAAGCACCGCATTTTTTTTCCAGAGGACATCCTTTGCATTCGGGGTCAGAATCCTCTACAATGAATACTCCCCTGCTTTTCAGGCTCTTTTGTACACAGAAGGGTATTTTACCTGATTCCAGCTGGCTGACCAGGAATTCATGTTCATGGCTGCTTCCGATGATAAGATCAGGTCTTTGTTTTTTGTCCAGGAGCAATACAAAAGCCCTTTCATAATTTTTGTTTTCAGTAAGTTTGTTGCAGATATTCTGCAAAAGCCGGGTACGATCCCTGTCTTTTGCGATGATCAGAGCCATCTCATGCATGGATTTTAGCATGGATGTAATATAGTCAATGCGCTGTTCGTATGTTTTCCGCTCATCGATATCCTCATGCACGCCGACCATTCTATGGGCTTTTCCCTTATCGTCCAGGGCAAAGAACTTGCCTTTGCCATTTATCCATTTCCAGGACCCATCCTTGCATCTGAGACGAAATTCCTCTTCATAGTATTCGTTATTCTCAATATATTTTTGAATACGGGGGCCGACAATCTTTTTATCCTCAGGATGTAACAGGTCATCCCAGGTACTTTTTTCCATGGGAAGTTCACCGGGTCTGTAACCCAGCATGGTATAGTAACGTGGACTAAAATAGGTCTTACCGCTATCCAGTTCCCAGTCCCAGAACCCGTTATCTGCAGATTCCATTGCAAGCTCCAGACGCTCCTTTGTCTGTGCAAGTTGCTCTTCTGCTTTTTTGTAATTGCTGATGTCCTGGAAGTTCTCCAGGATACATAGCTCTCCTTCAAACCAGACCTTTGCAGCATTCTTCAGGATGGGGTTTTTTGTTCCATCCTTACATTTTACCGCTGTGTCCATTCCCATAAAACCGTTGCAGCCTTCTTCCCAGATGGGGCAGAGCTTTGAAGCAGATCCCTTTGGACAGATTATATCGCACAGATGACCAACAAGTTCTTCCCTGGAATAACCGGTAATGTCACAGACGATCTGATTGACATGTTTTATCAGGTAATCACCTCCCACAATGACCGTACCGCAGGGGATGGTCTCATACATCGTCTGGAAATATTTCCTGTCACTCTCAAGCTTCTTTTCTGTCTGTTTTTGTTCCGTTATATCCGTAAATACTGTATAGAATTCACCGTTTAGCTGTGGGGTTACAAAGATGCTAAAATACCTGTCTTCAAAATAAGCTTCAAATCTGTCAGGTTTTCCTTTCCTGACAACATCTGCAAAGTTCTTAACAAAATGTGTTTTTCCGGTCTTGAAGATCTCTGATGCACAGATTCCCTTAAGTTCGGTTTTACTCAGATCATGTATCGAGGCAAAAGCAGGATTGAGGTCAATGATCCTGTAATCAGTGGGAAGGCCCGCCTCATAGATCATTTCACAAAAGCAGATCCCTTCTTCTGCATTCTCGTAGAGAGATTGATAGCGTCTTTGATGTTGAGTCATATTCCCGGACCTCGACAGATATTATTTCGCAAGTTAATCTGAGGATCTATTAATTTTCTACTGACTAAATTCGTTGGTTGCACATATAAATATATTGGTTAGTATATATCTTCGGAGTCTCAATGAGTTTATAAATATTTTACTCCAGGGAGATACTGTGAAAGATAAATCCACGATCATTATTCCGGGTATATACATACAGATATATATTAGTAAAATCAAACAAGCTTGTAGTCCTGGAGTAGCTTTACATGGAAACTGCAAATGACCAAAGCGGCTTTAATCTTGATTTTTTTGATCTGTGGGAAGATTATATTGCAATTTTAGATCCTGATGGTTTGATCATTTATACAAATGAAAGCTGGAAGCTTTTAATCCGGGAGCAGGGCCTCCTTTGCAACAGGGGGGAGAATTTTTTTAATTTAGACATTAAATCACCGTTTGGCCCGGAAGATACCGGTAAAGTCTTAGATGGGATCAGGGATGTAATTAGCGGGAAATGTCCCTCCTTTAAGTTTGAGCATCCCATTGAAGGCAATAGATGGCTTTTGCTCAAAGTGTTCCCTCTTTCCAAAAAATGTCCATCCAATGTTGTGTTGCAGTATACTGATATTACAAAGAGCAAGCACGCCCGGCAGGAAATAGAACATCAGGCCCGGATGTTAAATTCTATAGGTTCAGCTATTATTGTCACCGATCCGGAAGGTTATGTTCAGTACATGAACCTGGCTGCAGAAAAGCTCTATGGGTGGGAGTTTGATGAGGTCAGGGGGATGAATATCATTGACGTTACTCCTACGGAGGCCACCAAACAACAGGGCAAAGAGATCATGGATGCACTGGTAAGTGGAAGAACCTGGTCAGGGGAGTTCGGGGTAAAAAAAAGAGATGGGTCCAGGTTCATAGCCCATGTAACCGATACGCCAGTTCTTGATGATAATGGGAACATCACCGGCATAATTGGTATTTCCTATGATATCACTCAGAGGAAATCAGCTGAAGCCGAAATTAAAAAAAGTGAGGCTGAACTTAACGCTATCTACAAAGACGCTCCTTTGCTTATGATGCTTGTGGACAGGGATGCAGTTATTAAAAAGATCAATAAAGAGGGTATGCAATTTGCAGGCCTGCCTTTTGATCAGCTTATCGGGATAAAATGCGGGGAAGTCTTAAGGTGCATCCATCATCTTGACGATCCTGGCGGATGTGGTTTTGGGCCTTCCTGCCATAACTGCGATATACGTAATACTATTCTAAAAACATTTGACACAGGCAGATCCAGCGAAATGGTGGAGGCCTGTGCCTCTCTTTTTGTAGATGGTCAGGACAGGGAGTTCACTTTTCTTATATCTACCTCTTATCTCCACTTTGACGATGAACCATTGGTCCTTATAAGTATAATAGATATCACTGAAAGAAAAGAGATTGAAAATGCCCTGTTTGAAAGTACCCGGCGTTTGAAGGAAATTTATAATGATTCCCCGATAGCCATTGAAGTATATGATTCCAGTGGACATCTTGCGGATGCCAATCCTGCCTGCCTGGAATTATTTGGAGTATCCGATCTTGATGATGCTTTAGGTATTGATCTTTTTAGTGATCCAAATCTGCCGGCCCGTGCAAAGGAACACTTGCTTCAGGGAAGGACAGTGGAATATCAGGGGAAATTTGATTTTGATCTGGTAAAGGCCAATGATCTTTATAAAACATCCCGCTGCGGAATTATCTATCTTGATATAAAGATCGTTGCTCTTGGATTTGATAAAAAAGAAGGGATAACCGGTTACCTGGCGCATATCCAGGACATCACCTCCAGCAGGATTGCGCAGATCAGACTGGAAAGCAGTGAACAAAGACTTGAGCTGGCCCTGGAAGGAACACAGGCAGGTATCTGGGACTGGAAGGTTCAAACAGGTCAGCTGATCGTAAATGAAAGATGGGCCGGGATGCTTGGATATACTCTGGCGGAACTTGAACCTGTTACCATCCGGACCTGGACTGATTGTATATATCCAGGTGATATGAAACGGACTCTGGAATTACTTGATAAACATTTCAAAGGAGAAACTGATTTTTACAGATGCGAGTTTCGTATGAAACATAAAAAAGGCTATTATATGTGGGTAGAGGTCCGGGGTCGTGTGGTTGAATGGAATAAAGAAGGCAGGTCTGTGAGAATGATCGGCACACATATCGATATAACTGACCGCAAAAATGCTGAAGAGGTTCTGCTGCAATCCAGAGCCCTTGCTGAAGAGGCAAACAGGATCAAATCTGAGTTTTTGGCCAATATGAGCCATGAACTTCGCACCCCCTTAAATTCCATAATCGGATATTCTCAGATATTAAGTTCCAACAGGGCCGGATATCTGCAGGAGAATGAGTTAAAATATTCCTCCAATATCAACAAAAGTGGAGAACATCTGCTTGAACTGATCAACGGTATACTGGATATTGCAAAGATCGAATCCGGAAAGATTAAACTTGAACCTGAAAGTTTCAACGTATCTAAACTAATTGAAGAATCCCTCATCCTGATAAAACCCCTTGCAGCGAGAAAATCCATATCCATAATATTTGATCACAAACAGGACCTGCAGGATGTCCATGCTGACAGGACCCGGGTCAGACAGATAATGCACAATCTGCTGAGCAATGCAATTAAATTCACTCCTGAGAACGGAAGTATTACTGTCAATTCAGTATCTTCTAATAACGATGTGCAAATATCGGTTTCAGATACCGGCATTGGCATCCCAAAGGAATTTCATGAGAAGATATTTGATCCATTCGAGCAGGTTGACTCGGCCCTTAACCGTAAATATGAAGGCACCGGTCTGGGCCTGGCCCTGGTGAAAAAATTTGTGGAAATGCACGGGGGAAGGGTGTGGGTGGAGAGTAAAGAGGGAAGGGGCAGCACCTTTACGTTCAGTCTGCCGGTCTGATCAGGCGATATGCTCATTTGGAAAAACTTCCGGTATAATGGGGCCAGAGGAAGTAACTGTTAGTATATTCACTTTCCATCTTAAGGCCTGCACTTTCCATGTAGTGTTTGACTTCTTCTGGCCCCATTCCGTGATCGGCTCTTGTGGGCTCCCTTATGAAGATATGCCCCCCTGGTCTCAGTTTTCTTGCAAGCACATTGATGATGTCCTGTCTCTCATTTTTTGGAATATCATGGAGCACAAAATGGATCGATATGGCATCAATATTCCCAATGGCCGTATCTTCCATCCTTTTGCAGATGAAATCCACATTTACATCTTTTTGCAGTCTCTTTTTTGCCTTTTCAAGCCAGAACTTCGACGTGTCGATGCAGATCAACCTGCCTTGTGGCAATCTTTTTGCAATATGTTGTGAAAGGGCCCCTGCACCGCATCCAAAATCAAGTACTGTGTCATCAGGTTCCAGGGGCAGGGTTTCAACATACTTTCTATACCGATAACTGCCCAATCGGTTCCAGAGCCATTCCATTCTCATCTCTTCAAAAAATCCCGGGTTCTCAAAGCTCATAGTATATGATCGACGTAGTATTTGATCAGTGTTTTGCAGCGTGTCCTGATCCATCTTTAACCAGATAGGCCAGTGCAATTAACAGTACTACCATGGAACCGACGGTAGTATTGATGATCACCAGATACTGTCCATCAAACCCGCCGGATGAAACATGTTTGAGCAATATTCCACCATATGCCCAGAGAATCGTCAGCCCGTATGCTATATCCTTATTCCGTATAATTGTTGCAAGTCCGATCAGACATCCTGCAGCGATCACAAGAGTGGCCCAGACCATTTCCGACAGACCATATCCCTCCCAGCCGATGCTGACAAGCAAAGTGGTCACATTGGCAATGGTGGCCACTGTTATCCAGCCGAAATAGATGCTAAAGGGCAGGCGGATGAATAACTTCTCCTGGCCGGAAAACTCCATGGTGCCTGTGATCCGGTTGATAAGGATCAGACAGATCAGTATCGTCACGATCAAAAGCAGGGAGACAGGTATGATCCGGTAATGCCAGGCAATGATCCAGGCCGCATTTGCAAGGGATGATATGGAGAACAACAGGTTTATCCTTTTCATGGCCCCCTTATGCACACTGTCTTGCGAATCCTGTCCCATCTGGTAGAAGGTGTATATTCCCAGCAGGAGGTAGATAAGGCCCCAGATCGCAAAGGTCACTCCGGCAGGGGCGAACAGATTGGGATAGGCATCTGAGATATCTCCGGTGGTGGTCCCGTTGATGGGCAGGGCATTTGCAAGGACGTTGGCCCCGATCATTATAAGGAAAGTTATGAGTGTTATTATTTTAAGTGGTGCTTGTTGAATGTTTCATCCCCCGATCATATAATGGGAAGAATAGTTAATATTTGTTTGTATCAGTTAGATTCGTTTCCATTCTAATTTTATGTTCATTTAAGAATATATATTTGAAACTACAGTTTGATTGTCTGTATTTTTTAAAAATGTTTATATATCAGATTCTTCTAATTATACTTATTTCATTATCATTATTCTAATTATCGAATGCATTGCAGGTGTTATTAATGAAGTCAAAAAGTTCAGATTGGTTCAGGTTCGTATTGTTTTTGTCAGGTATATTTATTATTCTGGCATTTGTGATCCATCCGGTTTCTGCAGGTGCTCAGATCACAGTCGATGATGATGACCCCACAAAAGACTATACTACTATCACTGATGCTGTAAATAATGCGTCTGCAGGAGACACCATTCTGGTCTATCCGGGTAATTATAGTGAAGATGTAGAGATAACAAAACAATTAACGATCACTTCAACAGATGGACCTTCGGTCACACATGTGAATCGTTGCGGATTCAGGCACATATTCGAGATAAAAGCTGATAATGTGACCATAAACGGGCTTGATATTAGTGGTGCTTCAAATCGTGAATATGCAGGTATCTATCTTTATGAGTCTGATGGTCATACTCTGACCAATAACACTTTTTCTAGTAATTATAATGGTTTAATGTTGTATAAGTCCAATAATAGTCTCATCAGGAACAATACCATGTCAGATAATGAATACGCAGGAGTTATGCTACGTTTTTCCTGCAACAACAGCTTTTTGAACAATACGGGATCGGACAATGATTTTTGTATGTATTGTGTCCTGTTCTATTCCCATGATAATGATTTCATGAATAATACTATTTACGGAAATGAGTATGGTATCTACCAGGTCATATCTGTCAATAATACTTACAGTGATAACGTCATATTTAATAATAGTGACTATGGCATAAACATGGAAAACTCTCCTGGAACGTTCATGAGATCAAATTCCATGTTCAACAACACCTATAATTTCTTCGCAAAAGGCGATCAGGCCAGTAGCCCTGTACCAGGGAATCCATTAGTAAGTGACATTGATACCAGCAATACGGTGAATGGAAGGCCCATTTATTATCTTGTTAATGATTCTGATCTTGTCATTGACCAAAATTCAAACGCCGGCACTGTCTATTGTGTTAATTGTGAAAATGTCTCTGTTGAAGGTCTGAACTTTTCAGATACCGGGGCAGGTGTATATTTCTATAATACAACCGGATCAGTAGTTGAGAATAATAACATGTCTGAGAATGAATATGGCCTTTACCTGATTTATTCCTTCAACAATTCTATCATGAATAATGTGTTCTCAGCCGATAAATATGCTGCTTATCTATCTTCCTCAAATAATACGACCTTTAGAAATAATGAGGTTCCATCTGTTTCATCTTATGGTTTTCAGTTATATTATTCATATTATAATATCTTTGTAAATAACAGTTTAATAAGCAAATCTGGCAGATGTATCGACCTTTCATACTCTTCTAACAATAATATTACAGGAAATGTGCTTTCAAGTGGAAATTATGCTATATATTTACGTGATTGCGATCATAACCTGGTCCGGGCCAATAATTTTTCATCGGGTACAAAAATTGGGTTATATCTGCATGGATGTAGTGGTAATAACATAACGGATAACTTGCTTTCCATTAGTTCTAAAGGGATTCAACTCAGGGATTCCATAAGTAACATCCTGATGAATAATACCATAACAGATGGCATGTATGGTATCTATTTATATTCATCAAGCCATAGCAATACACTAAAGAATAATTCCGGGTCTGATCTTGGTTCTGCAATGTATGTTGAGGAGTCCAACAACAATATTATGATGAACAATTCGTTTTTAACCTGCAGTATCGGTGTAAATGTAAAAGATTCTGACGATGGTATCATAAAAGATAATGTACTGCATGGTAGCCTCCTTCTGAGTGAAAGCGATGACAGTATTATAATAAATAATGTACTGTATGATTACATCAGTCTGAGGTACAGTGATGATAGCATTATAAAAAATAATGAACTGAGTGGTGACAAAGGCCTTTATATGCGCAGTTGTGATGACACTCAGATCTTCAATAATCTTTTTAACAACACAGATTATAATGTGGAACTGGAAAGTACCAACCGCAGGACAGTCTGGAACACAACAAAGACCGCGGGTACAAATATTGCAGGAGGTCCCTACCTTGGTGGTAACTACTGGTTAAAAGCTGATGGCAGTGGTTTTAGTCAAACAAATGGTACTGACATTGATGGCGATGGTTTCTGTGACGGGGCCTATAACATTGATTCAGGAGAGATTGACTATCTGCCTCTGGTATTCCTGGATACGGCCTCCCCGCAGGTCATCGATGTCTCTTCAGTAACATCGGACGGTTCATATGGTGCAGGTAGTGTGATCAATATATCCGTTGCCTTTAATGAGGAAGTTATTGTCACAGGTTCTCCCCGTCTTACCCTTGAAACCGGTACCACTGACAGACCGGCCAACTACTGCGCAGGCAATTCCACATCAACCCTTTACTTCCTGTATACGGTCCGGGAGGGCGATGTCTCCTCAGACCTTGATTACACCGGCACGGATGCACTGACCCTGAGCGGTGGCACCATCAACGACACTGCCGGCAATGCCGGTATATTGACACTGGCTTCCCCGGGTGCGGCTCATTCACTGGGTGCGAACAGGGCCCTGGTGATCGACACGATCAGTCCTTCTGGAGTTAGCAGTCTTTGTGCATCAAGTACCGGTTCCACCTGGATCAGGTGGACCTGGGCAAATCCGTCAGATTCTGACTTTAACCATACCAGAATCTATCTTAATGGAACTTTCAAAGCCAATGTCAGCGGTACTTCCTATAATACCACGGGCCTTTCTGACAACAGTGTCTATGAGTTCCAGACAGTGACTGTGGATGACGCGGGCAATATTAACTCAACGTGGGTCAATGAAACTGCAAGTACAGCTAATACCCTGCCTCCGGCAAGTATAAGCGGTCTTTCAGGCTCTTCAAACGGCTCCACGTGGATCAACTGGACCTGGGCCAATCCGGCTGACTCTGACTTAAACTATACTATGATCTATCTCAACGGCACATTCAAGGCCAATGTCAGCGGTACTTTCTATAACGCCACGGGCCTTTCTGACAATACTATCTACATTCTTGCGACCAGGACCGTTGACACTGCCGGCAACATTAACTCAACGTGGGTCAATGAAACTGCAAGAACACCTAACACCCTGCCTCCATCCTGCATAACCAATCTTTCTGTTTCAGATTTTGGGACAACCTGGATCAACTGGACCTGGAATGATCCTGCAGACCTGGATTTCAACCATACAATGGTGTATCTTGATGGTGTCTTTATGAACAATACTACCGGTACATTATATAGTGCAACAGGTCTGTCCCCTTCAAGCAGGTACTGTATCAGTTTACGGACCGTTGATACTGCAGGTAATATTAATCTGTCCTGGACCAATGCTACCAATTGTACTGTCACAGTGGCCTCATCCGGTTCAGACTCAGGAAGCCGGACCTCTGTTGGTCAGAGTGTATCTCCTGAGAATGTAGTGAGCACTGATTCCGGGGTTAAGAAAGTCCTGGCAGGAGCAGAGGTCGAATATGATCTTTCAGGAGGTCAGAGTCCTGTTCTGGGAGTAAGTTTTGAAGCAAAAAGTAATGAAGGCAATGTCTTCACCAATGTTCAGGTGTTAAACAGCCTGCCTGCAGGTGTGAGTGAAGATTCTTCAAGCAGGAATAAATATGAGAGGCTAAGTATCACTGTTGGCAGTGAGGGAACCATCTCGAGTTCCAATGCTGACAACATAATGATCAATTTCAAGGTCAGCAAGCAGTGGGTCCGGGAGAACAACATCAACCCGGCCACAATCCGTATGACAAGATATCATGACGGGGCCTGGGAAGACCTGCCTACCAGTAAGGCCGATGAAGACGATGAATATTATTATTTCACTGCGCAGACCCCCGGATTCTCGATATTTGAAGTAGTGGGGGATGAGTTTGAGGAAGAGGTCGGCCCGGCCGAAGCAGTAGAACCGGAAGTAGATGTAAGGTCACAAGGGACTGCTCAAAGCCCCCAATCAGAACCTGTTGAGAAAGGCCCGGGATATCTCTGGCTCATCCCTGTGGTTGGAATAGTACTTGGTATTGGGGCCTTTGTCTTTTGGAAACAGAATAAATGAAGTTAAAGCAGGGCTGCCGTCCCTGCTCTTTTTTTATGTCTAAGCTCTAAAGGGCTTATTCTTAAATGGTTTATTCTTTCTTTTTATCCGTTATCAGGATATTTTGATGTCTCGCCTTATGAATACTTATATACTATAACATCCAATATTTTATCATTATAATGATGATAGTAATCACTGTCTATGGAAGAGGTGGCATTCATGAAAATCAATAATTCTTACTGGTCCGGGTATGTACTGATCCTGCTGAGCGCATTAATGATTATGTTATTCATTGTCCATCCCGTTGCAGCAGGTGGACCGTCCCTGATCACAGTCGATGATGACGGGGGTATGGATTACACTACTATCGTAGATGCTGTGGATAATGCTTCTGCGGGCGATACGGTCCTGGTATATCCCGGTAATTATTCCGGGCGTGTGAATGTCACAAAACAATTAAACATTACATCAACTGGTGGCCCCCGGGGTACGCATGTAACTTTTTCGGGTCCTCAGGACTATATCTTTTATGTTACGGCAGATGGAGTGATAATTAATGGTTTTAACCTGAGCGGGGCCACAGGCAATTATGATGCAAGTATCTATCTTCGTGATTCAAATGGTCATTTTATTACCAATAATACGATTTCAAATAATTACTATGGTTTTCTTGCATATAATTCCAGTGATTCTGTTATTTTGAATAATACCATCTTTAACAATGATGAAAGTGCCTGTGAGTTAAAGGATGCCTGCAACATCAGCATAATAAATAACACATTGTTCAATAATGATTATGGCGCATTTCTGGATACTTCCTGTAATAATACTTTTATGAATAATACCATTTTAGATAATGATGAAGGAATCAAGCTGACAGATGATTCTATTAACAATACTCTGGTGAACAATAGTGTTTCCAATAGCAGTGTTTATGGTATCTATCTGGCTAACTCCGGCAGCAACATCCTGAGATCAAATTCAATGTTCAATAATACCTACAATTTCGGGCTTTCAGGTTCTGATGCTGAGTTGATGCATGATATCGACACCAGCAATACTCTGGATGGAAGGCCTTTTTATTATCTTGTAGGTCAGCAGGACGTCGTATTTGGCCCCTCCTCAAATGCCGGTTCGATCTATTGTATAAATTGTGAGAACATCACTGTGTCAAATATGAACTTTTCACATAATGGGGCAGGAGTGTTTCTTTTCAAAACGAATAATTCAACGATCGAAAACAACAATATGTCCCCGAGCATTAAGTATGGGGTATATAATTATAATTGCAATGACAACTCCCTGATGAATAATGTTGCTTCGGGTTCCTATGGTTTTTATATAAGATCTTCATATGATTGTAATATTATACGTAACAGCGCATTAAATTCAGAATCTTATGGATTCTATGTGACATCCTCGGCCTATAATAATACTTTTGCAAATAATATTGCATCTAATGTAATAAAGTATGGGTTTTATATAAAATCAGCTTCACATGACAATACTTTTGAGAACAGTACTGTGTTAAATGCAGGTTCCTATGGTTTATATTTATATTCATCACTTAATAACAGTTTTATAAATAATACTGTATCAAATGCAAGTTCATATGGTTTTTATATAAGATCATCCTCTGGTAACATTCTGGAAAATAACAGTATATTAAATAATACTCAAAGAGGTATCTACCTGTATTCGTCCTCTGATAATAATGTATTAACAAATAATGTGGTCAGGGGCAGTGAATATGGTCTGTATGTAAAAACATCAGATGACAATAATATTTCAAATAACAATATTTCCTTAAACGTGCAGGATTGCGGATTGTACCTTTATAGTTCTGATGGCAATAATATTACGGATAACCTGATCCTAAGCAATAAAGCCGGGATAGGATTGTCTTCTTCTGACAGTAACACTTTAATGGATAATGTCATCCTGAATAACAGTAATAAAGGCATCTATCTGGAATCATCAAGCAGTGGTAATACGCTGAAGAATAATTCCGGATCTAACAATACTATTGGAATTTCTCTGGATTCCTCTGATAGTAATGTTTTGATGGATAATTTCCAGTCAAATAATAATGATGGGATCTGCCTGCTGGATTCTGACAGTAATGTCCTGAAGAACAATGAACTTGAATCAAATCGCTACGGACTTAATCTGAGTGACTCTAATGATACCATTGTCTACAATAATCTTTTCAACAGCACAAATGCTAATGTATACTTTGCAGGGATCAATAGCAGAACTGTCTGGAACATAACAAAAACTGCCGGTACAAATATTGCAGGAGGCCCGTCCCTGGGTGGTAATTACTGGTTAAATACCAATGGCACCGGTTTTAGTCAGGTGAATGATACCGACACCAATAGGGATGGTTTCTGCGATGGTGCCTATACGATCCGATCCGGGGATGTGGATCATCTGCCTCTGCGTTTCATGGACCTGATAAGGCCCTCAGTCATTGATGTTTCCTCGGTGACGGCCAACGGATCCTATAAAGCAGGTGATGTGATCAATATCTCTGTTACTTTCAATGAATCTGTAATTGTAACAGGAACTCCCTGGCTAACCCTTGAGACCGGAACAATCGACAGGATGGCTAATTACTCTTCAGGCAGTCCGGGTACAACCCTCTACTTCCTGTATACGATCCGGGAAGGGGATAATTCATCTGCATTTGACTACACCGGCACCAATGCCCTGTCTCTAAATGGTGGTTCTATTAATGACAGTGCCAACAATACTGCCATATTGACACTGGCATCTCCGGGTGCGGCCCATTCACTGGGAGCAAACACGGCCCTTGTGATCGATACGGATAAACCCGCCGCTGTAAGTGCTCCTTTGGTCTCTTCCAATGGTTCCACATGGATCAACTGGACATGGACCAATCCCACAGACCCTGACTTTAACTTCACCATGGTCTATCTGAATGGTACTTTCCTGGCCAATGTTACTGGTAATTTCTACAATACCACCAACCTGAGTGATGGTACTGTCTATGAACTTCAGCTGTGTACTGTTGACAGTGCCGGCAACATCAATTCCAGTTGGGTCAATCTGAGCTCTTCTACTCAGAACACTCTTCCGCCTTCCAGTGTGAGTACTCCTTCGGCCTCTTCCAATGGTTCCACGTGGATCAACTGGACGTGGACCAATCCCACAGACCCTGACTTTAATTTCACCATGGTCTATCTGAATGGTACTTTCCTGGCCAATGTCACTGATAATTTCTACAATACCACCAATCTGAGTGATGGTACTGTCTATGAACTTCAGCTGTGTACTGTTGATAGTGCCGGCAACATCAATTCCAGTTGGGTCAATCTGAGCTCTTCTACTCAGAATACGCTTCCGCCCTCCGCTGTAAGTACTCCTTCGGTCTGTTCCAATGGTTCCACGTGGATCAACTGGACGTGGACCAATCCCACAGACCCTGATTTCAATTTCACCATGGTCTATCTGAATGGTACTTTCCTGGCCAATGTTACTGGTAATTTCTACAATACAACCAACCTGAGTGATGGTACTGTCTATGAACTGCAACTGCGTACTGTTGATAGTGCCGGCAACATCAATTCCAGTTGGGTCAATCTGAGCTCTTCCACTCAGAATACGCTTCCGCCTTGTGCTGCAAGTACTCCTTCTGCATCATCCAGTGGGCCCACCTGGATCAAATGGTCCTGGACCAATCCAGCAGATCAGGATTTTAATTATACCATGGTCTATCTTAATGGTGTCTTTGTAGGCAATTTCAGTGGCAGTTCTTATACTGCATCCGGATTATCATCTTCGACCAGCTATTGCATAAGCCTGAGGACGGTTGATAATGCCGGTAATATCAATACCACCTGGATGAACACTACTGCTTCCACAGGTGCAGCCTCTTCTTCAGGAAGCCGGACCTCTGTCGGCCAGAGCATGCCCGTTCAGGATGTGGTCAGTACCGCTTCAGGAGTTAAAAAGGTCCTTGCAGGTTCCAGGGTTGAATATGACCTGTCGGCCGGTCAGGGATGTGTATACGAGATTGGATTTGAAGCAAAGAGCAATGAAGGCAATGTCTTTACCAGTGTCCAGGTCTTAAATGGCCTCCCGGCAGATGTTAACGAGGGCCCTTCAGGGAGTGATACCTACGAAGTAATGAGCATCACCGTTGGAAGTGAAGGGACCATCTCGGATTCCAATGCAGAGGACATCCTGATCAAATTCAAAGTCAGCAGGGAATGGATCCGGGAGAATAATATAGACCCGGCCACCATCCGTCTGACAAGGTATCATGATGATTACTGGACTGATCTGCCCACCGGGCAGGTTGGTGAAGATGAGGAGTTCCTTTATTTCACCGCACAGACAACCGGATTCTCCATTTTCAAGGTAATGGGGGATAAGATCATAGAAGAAGAGGGCCCTGAGGTAGAACCGGAGGTCATACCGGAGGTTGTTGAAGAAAAGCCCGTTCAGGAGGAGGAACAATCCGGATTGCCTGTATTTTTGATCCTCGGTATCATCGGTTTGCTGGTACTGGCCGGTGTGTTCTACAGAATGAAGAAATAATGGGAGCATCATAAAGGGAGAACTTCTCCCTGCTCTGATCTTTATTATTTGAGGCTGGTAATATGAATATATTGTTTTATCTAAGCCTGTCTAATTAGCTTCCAGAATCCCCGATCTAATTAGACAATATTCAATAGTACCTCCCAAATGAATTTTTATCAGTACACTGATTCTGGAGTTCGTTCAAAACCATCAGTTGATATGAGACTAAATTTAAGAATGCATACAAACTTCTACTGACCTTCCTCACTCCTCTGATATCAAATTTGACTGTGTCTTTTATATGCCAATGTATTTTCTCACATTCTTTCCTTTTTTTGAAATTCTCATCAAACTCTTTATCTATAATATTCTGATTGCGTAGGTACTTTCCAACTTGTTCAACTCTTCCATTTTCGTAAAGGAATTTCAACTTTTTATCCATCTTATCGTGAATGTCACCACCAATCTTCCACATTTTATTCACCCAATGATCAATTCGTTCACTTGTTCCTTCTTGATTGACCACTGCATTTGCTGAGTATGAGATCAACGGTTGTGCATCCAAGTGATACCAGATGTCTGCGTGGTTTGCAAATGAATCATAACCACCATCAGCAGAGTAATATTCAAGGTCTACATTCATTTTTTTCAACGCTTCAATGTGTACCTTAAGTTGTGGCGAATCTCCCGCAATTCCATCGGTATGCGTCATAAAAACTGGATATGTCCCAATCATTGTAATGTGGGCTTTATCCATTTTACATTCGTAATGAGGATTATACTTTGAATGTTTATCATACCTTGAAGCTTCCATGGGTGTAGAGTCAATCTTAGCTTCTTTTATCTTTGAGATCTTGATAATCTTTTCACCAACAAGCATCATTATCTCATTGAGTCCTCTTTCACCTAATCTGTATTTGACAAAATTATGTAATGTTTTCCCGGAAGGAATTGTGATGACCCCACTTTCATCACAAAATGATAGCAAAATGGCTTCTTCATCAGTCAAAGAAGATATCGTTTTCTTATAGGATAGTTGCCTAAAACACTTCACAATAAACAGCTTTATCATTGAAGATACATCATACCGGTAGTGCCAACTCTTGTTGGTATAGTAAGTACGTTCAACGTGCTTAGCTACATCATCTATACAAAGGAAATGTAGAAATTGGCAGATGGAAATGTTCTCTTTGTTTAGGTGGCTATCAAGGGAGTCCTCAAAATGGACTCCTTTATACCTCATGCACTTTTTTACCATGAAGGGGGAAATTTTATAGTATATATAGCCACCGCTAGCTGAATAAACTCAGGGGTTTTTAAAAAAATAGGCAAGTATTTAAGCCAAAATTCTAATTAGACGCCCTTTATCTGCCCGGTCATGTGGAAACCTTTGTTCCATAGAATAATTTTCATTATGGTGGTATAAAAGCTGATGGATTATATAGCTGGAAAAGCAGGATCATTTGCTAAAGTCTGAAACAGATTGATCCTGCATTATTTGAATAGAATATGTTCGGGCAATCTAGTTAAAAGATGCAGATTAATTTTGTATAGTCTTTATATATTTCCGGAAAGGTGTACTATCATATGATTAAAAACGGAAGTTTTCGGCGCTTTCAATCTTTCTTTGCAAGAAAGTTTGCATTATTAATCCTGCTATTGTTACTATTTTCATCCTCAGCAGATGCACAGGAAAATGAAACTATTTCCATTGTCATTGAGCAGTTCCCGCCAATGACATTCATTGATGATGAAGGCGTTTACACTGGCTTTTCTGTTGAGCTTATTAATCATATTGCAATGACTGAAGGATGGAAGGTTGAATATACTTTACTTCCCTGGACCAATTGTCTGGAATCTGTCAAAAACGGCGATGCTGATCTTTTGATAGCAGTTGCATACAACAAAGAACGTGATGTTTACCTGGATTATACGAATAATAGCATATCAATTGAATGGAGTCAGGTTTTTACACAGGAAAATTCTGAAATCTATTCCATACGTGATCTTGAGAGGAAAAAGATTGCAGTGGTCCAAAATACCTATGCTGTGTTTGGGCTGCTTGATCTTTTAGATCAATATAATGTTAATTGTGAGATCGTTTATGTTGATGATTTTGAATCGGCAATATCCCTTCTTCATGAAGATAAGGTTGATGCTGGAATGTTTGCCAGGTCCTATGCAGCACACAACGATCTGGGTCTGTATTTTAAGGGTACTTCAATTGATATTTTTCCCGCATCATTACATTGTGCAACTACCGAAGGCCAGAATCAGGAGCTTATAAAATCGATTGACACTCACCTTGTTGAATTAAAATCAGACCATCAGTCGGTTTACTATGAATTGGAGGATAAGTGGTTATCCTATGGACAACCTCAGAAATTTCCGGTTTGGGCCTGGTATTTGCTGGTTATACTAATCTTTGTAATTTTGTTCTTTATTACAACATCTATTATTCTTAACAAAGAGGTTTCCAAACGTACTTCTGAACTAAGTTCCAGGAATGAGGAACTCATTGCTTCAAAAGATAAGTATCTTACACTGGTTGAAGAAAGCAAAGATGGTATATTCATCCTGCAGGACGGATTAATTGTTTTTGCTAATGGCAGAATTACCGACATGATGGGTTATGACCGGGATTCTATTCTTAATACATGTGCTTTTAATTATATTTCAGAAGAGGATGCCCTTATTCTGGAAAAACTCTATGGGATGAGCTTTGCTGAGAATCGTGCCAATATACCGGTTCATGAGACATATCTGATGCGAAAGGATGGAAGTCGGTTCATGGCTCAGATAAATTGTTCTTTGATAGATCATGATGGCAGAAGGGCCATGATGGTTATCATTCAGGACATTGAAGAGCAAAAACAGGCCGAAAAATTAAGGGAGGAAATAATTCGGGCAGAAGAAGCCGACCGTGCAAAAAGTAATTTCCTGGCAAACATGAGCCATGAATTAAGGACTCCTCTTAATTCCGTCATCGGATTTTCAGAGATGCTATCAACACAGGCCCCCGGGAAGCTGAATGAAAAACAGCAAAGATATGTGGGGAATATATTTGCCAGTGGAAAGCATCTGCTGGAACTTATCAATGATATACTGGACCTGTCCAAAATAGAAGCTGGAAAGATGGAGCTATACATTGAATCCTTTTCTCCCGGGGCTGTCATTCAGGAAACCGGTGATAACCTTATGTCACTGGCAGTAAAAAAGGGCCTGATAATTTCATATAATACTAAAAATTGCACTAAAAAAATCAATGCAGACCGAATTAAGTTTAAGCAAATCCTCTATAATCTGATAAGTAATGCAATCAAATTCTCTTCTTCAGGTGATACCATTTGCATAAATGCCTCCTGTGACGATGAAGAACTTCTGGTCAGTGTGAAAGATACCGGAAAAGGCATCTCTGAATACGACCAGAAAAAGATCTTCCATCCTTTCGTACAGGTAGATGAGTTTCAATCAAAGGAACAGGAAGGAACCGGCCTGGGCCTGTGTCTTGTGAAAAACTTTGTAGAACTCCATGGCGGGTCTGTCTGGCTGGAATCAGAATTGGGTGTGGGGACCACTTTCTTTTTCAAGATCCCTATTAATGGACAGGACGTTCAGGACCTGTAAATGTTGTTAATCAGGTTCCCGGTGTCCGTATCCAGATTTCGCTTCTGTAGCCAGATTTCGTTTCTGTAGCCAGATTTCGTTTCTGTAGCCAGATTTCGCTTCTGGAGCGCGAACCGAGGTGTTTCGCTTCGCTCAAAACCTCCCTGATGGACTTTATTGATATTCTCAGATATTTAATTCTGATCCGGATAATTATCCGGATCCTGCTTTTTTTCAGATATCCTGTTCAGCAGAGGGGTAGTGTGCCGAAAGTTATGTAAATTCCTCTGGAACCTATCTTCACTTTCTTTCACTATATTTTTGTTAGTAACTATGGATAAGGGTTGCAAGAGGTTTATCTATCTGAAGTGATTTTGATAGTATGGCGATTTGCCGGATTGCATAATTCAATATCAGGAAGAATTAAAATGAAAGTAGTAGGTTTTGCAGGTAGTCCCCGGAAGAGTGGGAACACGGATGTATTGTTGCAACAGGTACTGGATAGTGCGGCAGAGGCCGGGGCCGATGTTGATAAATTCTATATTAATGATATGGATTTCAAAGGATGTCAGGGATGCAGCTATTGCAGGGAAATCGAAGGATGCAAACTTGATGATGATATGACAGGGGCCTATGATGCCATCAGGACGGCAGATGCCATTGTTTTTGCCTCACCTATATACTTCTTCCAGATGACAGGCCAGATGCGTCTGTTCCTGGATCGCTGTTATGCATTGGTGAACAATGATCACACACCACGTATCAAATCAGGAAAGAAGGCTATTATAATAGGTGCTCATGGCAATCCGCAAGACGGTGCATTTTCCGGGGTTTATGAAGAATTTTCAGTCGTTTTGAACCAATTCTTTGGAATGGATGTAAAAGACATTATTGTAGATGCCGGCCATCATGCTCCAGGTGAAGTAATAGGTGAGGTTTCTCTTATGGACCGGGCAAAGAAAGCCGGAGCCGGTCTTGTCGAGTGAAGGGGGCCAGGCCTTCACTTTTTTTATGTTAATAATATCTCATTTTAAATAAATTTTTATTTCCAGGTTGAACCGAATCCCGGTAATCTATTTATTTGATGCGTGTTAATTTCTTATTATATTTTTTGATATCTATTTTCTAAATGGTGTGCCTCATATGGATGAAAAGTGCAGCTTCCGACGGTATCAATTCTCTCTCTATAAGTCTGTGATATTGATAGTTCTGTTAATGATGCTACTTTCATCCTCTGCCGTTGCACAGGAGAATGAAACGATTTCCGTTGTTATTTCAAACTTTCCACCTATGACCTTTATTGATGATAATGGCATTTATACCGGTTTTTCTGTTGAGCTTATCGATCACATTGCGATGACTGAAGGGTGGAAAGTGGAATACACTTTACTTCCCTGGGCCGACTGTCTGGAATCGGTTAAAAACGGAGATGCTGACCTTCTGATAGCAGCTGGATATACTAAAGAACGTGATGTTTACCTCAACTATACTAATAACAGCATATCAAGCGAATGGAGCCAGGTTTTTACTCCGGAAAATAGTGATATTAATTCCATACGTGATCTTGAAGGGAAAAAGATCGCATTGATCGAAAATAGTTTTGCAGCTTCAAAATTTCCAGACCTGTTAAGCCAGTATCATATAAATTGCGAACTTATTTATGTTGATGATTTTAAATCAGTAGTTTCCCTTCTTCATGAAGATGAAGTGGATGCCGGATTACTTGCCAGATCGTATGCAGCACATAACGACCTGGGTCTTATGTTCAGGGAAACTGCAATTGAAATTTATCCCACATCACTGCATTGTGCAACTACAGCCGGTCAGAACAGGGAAATAATAGAAACCATTGATGTTTATCTCAATGAACTAAAGTCAGATAACCAATCGGTCTATTATGAACTGGAAGATAAATGGTTTTCATATAAGCAGCCTTATGAATTGCCATTCCAGGTATGGTACGTCCTTTTAATGCTGGTCCTTATTATCATGGCCTTTGTTGGGATATCTGTTATTCTTAATAAAAAGGTTTCCAGAAGGAAATCTGAGCTTAAATCCCGAAACGAGGAACTCATTGCTTCAAACCAGAAATATCTTACATTGGTTGAAGAAAGTAAAGATGGTATAATTATCATACAGGACGGATTACTTGTTTTTGCTAATCGCAGGATTTCCGAAATGCTGGGATATGATCTGGATGATATTTTTAAGTCTCATCTTGCTGATTATGTTTCCGAAGAAGATAAAGTATCTCTGAAAGAAATTTATGAAATGAATATTGCCGGGAATTATACGAATATACCGGCCCATGAGACTCATCTGGTGCGCAAGGATGGAAGTCAGTTCATAGCTGCTTTAATTCCTTCTTTAATAGATCACGAGGGCAAAAAGGCCATGATGGTTATCATCCGGGATATTGAAGAACAAAAGCAGGCTGAAAGGTTAAAGGAGGAAATAATAAGAGCAGAAGAAGCTGAGCGTGCAAAAAATAACTTCCTGGCAAACATGAGTCATGAACTAAGGACACCTCTTAATTCTGTCATTGGTTTTTCAGAGATGCTGTTAACGCAGGTCCCCGGGAAGCTGAATGATAAACAGCACCAATATGTAGATAATATTTTAACCAGTGGAAAACATTTGCTCTCTCTTATAAACGCTATACTGGACCTGTCTAAAATTGGAACCGGTAAGATAGAGCTATGCACTGAATCTTTTTCTCCTCTGCCTGTCATTCGGGAAACGGCTGATAATCTTATGTCGGTGGCAGTAAAAAAGAACCTCACATTTTCGTATAATGTTGATAATTGCAATAAAAATATCAATGCAGACCGGCTTAAATTTGTATCCTCTTTAAAAATGAGGGTATCTTAATCACAAATAAAATATAATATTAGTTTCACTTATTTGTATTCACCTTTGGAGGTAAAAATGGATATTGAAGCTCTCAAACAAATGTTTGCATCCCTTGACATAAATCCTGATGAAATAGAGGATAAAAGATATGCCATTGCTTTTCGTATTCTATTCTCCATTATTGAGGAACAAAACAAAGAGATTGAAACCCTCAAAGTAGAGAACCAAGAGCTTCGAGACGAAATCAGCTTACTCAAAGGTGAACAGACCAAACCAAAAATTCGCGGTTCTAATAAGAATAGGGATATCTCTTCTGAAAAAGAGAGGAAAGAAACCAATCCTAAAAAACCCCGAAAATCAAATTCCAGAAAAGATAAAATAGATATCCATCAAACTGAAGTTTGTAAAGTGGATAGGTCTACTTTACCATCTGATGCTATCTTTAAAGGTCATCGAAGTGTAATAATCCGAGACATCGTTATAAAACCCTTGAATACATGCTATATGAAAGAGGTATTCTATTCTCCTTCAGAGGGTAAAACTTACTCAGGTAAATTGCCAAAAGGTGTCAAAGGTGAATTTGGACCCCAACTCAGGACTCAAGTTCTAATGCTTTATCATGTTGCCAATGTTTCAGAACCAAAAATTCACGAGCTTCTGGAAAACATGGATATTTTCATGTCCAAAGCAACAATTTCCCGAATTCTAACCAAGGACAAAGAAATCTTTCATAAGGAAAAGGATGAGATTTTCCAAGCGGGTCTCAATTCTACAAGATATCAGCAGATCGATGATACAAGTGCAAGAGTAAAAGGGAGTAACTGGTATACTCAGATTATCTGCAATCAATATTACACTACTTATTTCACATTTCCACATAAGAACCGAGAAACAATTTTGGACATACTCATGTGTGGAAATGAAAAAACTTACTGCTTTAATGAAGAAGCGTTTGTTTTGATGAAAACTTTTAATGTCGCACAAAAATGGATAGATAAACTATCTCATTTCAAAGATCAAATGTACAGTGATGAAGAATTAAGTCAAAAACTGGATCTTCTTTTTTCTCCAGATGGGTACAAAAATACCAAGAAGCGGATTCGTGAAGCCTCGGCAATTGCTTCATATCATCAAATGACAAACATACCTGTGGTTACCACTATTTTAAGTGATGATGCACATCAATTCAAGAAACTGACATGCAATCATGCACTCTGTTGGATTCATGATGGAAGAAACTACAAAAAATTGCGTCCCATAGTACCTTATCACAAGAAAAAGCTGGAAGCTTTTCTAAAGAATTACTGGGATTATTATGGACAACTTCTTAAGTTTAAAGAAAATCCAAATTCAGAATTAGCGGAGCAATTGTCCACTGAGTTTGACAAGTTGTTTTCGACTAAAACTGAGTATGAACAGCTTGATGACAGGATCAGTAAAACAGAAGAAAACAAGGAAAACCTATTGATGGTACTAAATTTGCCAGAAATTCCTTTGCATAACAATGCAGCAGAGTTAGCAGCAAGAGCAAAGGTAAGAAAAAGAGATGTAAGTCTCCAATCCGTGACAGATGAAGGAACAAAGGCAAACGATACTTTCATGTCTATTGTTCAGACAGCAAAGAAACTGGGTGTAAGTTCATATGATTACATCTTAGATCGAGTGAGCAATAGATTTGAAATGACATCACTGGATCAACTCATTAGAGGAAAAAGTGCATTGAGTTGAAAGCAAAAGGCCTTCCACTCAATTTGAAGAGGATACTTAAATTTAAACAAATACTCTATAATCTTATAAGCAATGCCATTAAGTTCTCTCCTGAAAATGGTGTTATAACAATCACTGCTTCGTGTAATGATGAAGAACTTCAGGTCAGTGTGAAAGATACCGGAAAAGGCATCTCTGAATATGATCAGAAAAAGATCTTCCACCCCTTTGTACAGGCAGATACCTTTGAATCAAAAGAACAGGAAGGCACCGGCCTGGGTCTCTCCCTTGTAAAAAAATTTGTAGAACTCCATAATGGGTCTATATGGCTGGAATCTGAAGTAGGGAAAGGGACAACGTTTTTTTTCAGTATCCCTATTAATGCAAAGTTTTCGGAGGATCCTTAAATATTTTGATCTTTTAATCCCTGGTTTTTAGCTTTGTAATGGCGTTGTTATACATATCCCTATCCAGATTACGCTTCTGTAGCCAGATTACGCTTCTGGAGCGCGAACCGAGGTGTTTCGCTTTGCTCAACACCTCCCTGATGCATGTGGATGGTTATGGCAGGACATGGTTTTATATTTAATTATGTTAATTATGAGGGTATGGGGCATAAGGGAAGAGAAAGACCATGACTTTGGTTGTGTACCGTTCACTAAATAATACAGACCTTTGTATTTAGGTAACCTATTTATCAAATGCAGTTCAACCTCTTAGTATAATTTATTGTAATGGGGATAGGAATTAAGAGAATTTTTGCGTTTTTAGTTTTAGGATCGGTCGGAAGCATATTTTCGGGAAGGTATGGCATCATATGAATAAAATAGATGAATTTCAGAGGTATCATAACTTCTTTGCAGGATGTTTTGTATTTGCCTTCCTGGTGATATTGTTGTTCTCATTCTCCGTATCTGCACAGGAGAATGAAACGATCTCAGTTGTCATTGAACACTTTCCTCCTATGTCATTTATTGATGATGAGGGTATTTACACCGGTTTTTCTGTTGAGTTAATAGATCATATTGCAATGACGCAAGGCTGGGAGGTAGAATACACTTTGCTTCCCTGGGCCGATTGTCTGGAGTCAGTCAAAAACGGAGATGCTGACCTGCTGATAGCGGTTGCATATAACAAAGAACGTGATACTTACCTGGATTTTACTAATAACAGTATATCGATCGAATGGAGCCAGATTTTTACACTGGAAGATTATGACATAAATTCTATACGGGATCTTGAAGGGAAGAGAATTGCATTGGTCAAAAATAGTTTTGATGCTTCTGAATTTCCATATCTGATGGATCAATATCATGTAAACTATGAAGCTGTTTATGTTGATGATTTTAAGGCAGTAGAGGTCCTTCTTCATGAAGGTGAAGTGGATGTTGGAGTATTTGCCAGATCATACGCAGCACACAACGATCTGAGTCTTACTTTTAAGGCAACTCCGATTGAAATTTATCCTGCACCACTGCATTGTGCAACTACGGCTGGCAAGAACAGGGAAATTATAGAAACCATTGATGTTCATCTTGGTGAATTCAAGTCAGATAACCAATCGATCTACTATGAACTGGAAGATAAATGGTTATCATATGGGCAGTCTGATGATTTTCCAGTCTGGGTATGGTATGTCATGGTCACACTGATCCTGATCATTCTGGCTTTTATCGCAATATCTGCTTTCCTTAATAAAGAAGTTTCCAAAAGGACCTCTGAACTCAAATCCCGGAATGAGGAACTTATTGCTTCCAAAAAGAAATATCTGACACTGGTTGAAAATAACAAAGATGGTATCTTTGTCATACAGGATGGATTAGTTGTTTTTACAAATGGCAGAATTACCGAAATGATGGGCTATGAACGTGATTATATTCTTAACACATGTGCTTTTAATTATATTTCCAGAGAGGATGCAGCTACTCTGGAAAGACTTTATGGAATGAGCTTTGCTGAGAACCGTAGTAATATACCGGTTCATGAGACTTATCTGCTACGCAAAGATGGAAGTCGCTTTGCGGCTGAGATCACTTCTTCCCTGATAGATAATGATGGCAGCAGGGCCATGATGGTCATCATCCGGGATATTGAAGAGCAAAAGCATGCTGAAAAGTTAAAAGAGGAAATAATACGGGCAGAAGAAGCTGACCGGGCAAAAAGTAACTTCCTGGCGAACATGAGTCACGAATTAAGGACTCCTCTTAATTCTATCATTGGTTTTTCAGAGATGCTGTCAATTCAGGCCCAGGGGGAGCTTAATGAAAAACAGCAACGATATGTGGGGAATATTTTTGACAGCGGGAAGCATTTACTCTCTCTTATCAACGATATACTGGACCTGTCTAAAATTGAAGCTGGAAAGATGGAGGTATTCATTGAATCTTTTTCCCCCGCCCCTGTCATTCAGGAAACGGTTGATAATCTTATGTCAATGGCAATAAAAAGGAATCTCAAGTTTTCATTTGAAAGTGCCGGCTGCAATAAAAATATCAATGCAGACCAGCTTAAGTTTAAGCAAATACTCTATAATCTGATAAGCAATGCCATTAAATTCTCTCCTGAAGGTGGTACTATAACTATTAATGCTTCCTGTGATGATGAAAATCTTCTGGTCAGTGTGAAAGATACCGGAAAAGGCATCTCTGAATATGATCAGAAAAAGATCTTTCGTCCCTTCGTACAGGTAGATGAGTTTAGATCAAAGAAGCAGGGAGGTACCGGCCTGGGCCTATGTATTGTCAAAAATTTTGTAGAACTTCATGGCGGATCCTTATGGCTGGAATCCGAAGTAGGAATAGGAACCACTATTTATTTCAGTATACCTATTAATGGACAGGGCGTTCAGGACCTGTAAATGTTGTTAATCAGGTTCCCGGTTTCAGACCCCGATTTCGCTTCTGTAGCCAGATTACGCTTCTGTAGCCAGATTACGCTTCTGTAGCCAGATTACGCTTCTGTAGCCAGATTACGCTTCTGTAGCCAGATTACGCTTCTGGAGCGCGAACCGAGGTGTTTCGCTTCGCTCAACACCTCCCTGATGGACTTTTTTGATATTCTCAGATATTTAATTCTGATCCGGATCATTATCCGGATTCTGCTTTTTTTCAGATATCCTGTTCAGCAGATGTGGGGTTGGGGTTGTATCTGGCTTTTTCTTCCAGTGTCTTTATTGTTTTGTTTTTCCAGATCAGCAAAGAAATGAACGTGATCATTGCTCCTGAGATAATGAAGATCAGGGCAATTCCTCTTCCCGGGCCGGTTCCGATTAATGATCCAATGGGGTTTGAAAGCAGTCCTCCTGTTTCCAGAAGGGGGTTGAATATTCTGTCTGCCAGAAAACCGGCTACTGCAAATGCAATTATGGATCCGGTGTATGTTGTGGTTGAGATGATAGACCAGACACGGCCCTGTTTTTGATTGTCGATGTTGTTTCGGATCAGGACTTCGATGGGGGTGTTGATGAAGGGGAGGGTTGCAAAGAACAGGAAACCTGTTAGTGTGATAAGGAAGATGTTTGAGGAAAAACCAAGGCCTGCAAAGAAAATGCCTGAGAGGAACAGGGCAATGGAAAGCATCATTATGTGTTTGTCCTTGCTTCCGAATACTCCAATAAAAAGGCTTCCTGCGATCATTCCTGTTGCGCAGAGGGATTGGGATATACCTGCTTCTTTTACTGATGCCAGGTTGAGCATCATCGGGATAAAGAGGGCCTCAAGCAACCCTACAAAAAAGAGTACCAGGGTGGTGGCAATTACAAGGTGAAATACACCTTTGTTCTTCGAAAACTCGTGCAGGCCTGCTTTAAGCTCTTCGATGAAATTTCCTTCATGTTGTTTAACAGGTACCTCTCCAAGAACCTTTCTGATATGGATAACAATAAAACTGGCTATCAGGAGAGTGGAAATATCGATCAGGAAAATATACTCAATATCCAGCACTGAAAGCAATACACCGGCCAGGAAGGGAGATAGCAGGTACCGGGCCGAGCTTGCCAGCTGCATAAGTCCGCTTGCTTTTGCGTATTGCCCGGGAGTTAACAGATCAGTTACCAGTGCTTTATAGGCCGGTTCCTGGAAAGCGGAAAAAACAGAGCTTACCGCTATTCCCGGGTAGATCTGCCAGAGTTCTATATTTCCTTTGAGCATCATGAAGAAGATGAAAAGAAGGCCCAGTGTTGATCCCAGGTCCCCGAATACCATCATTATACGTCGGTCGTGCCGGTCTGCCAGTATGCCACCATATGGTTTAAGCAGCATTGGTGGAAGGAATGCACATATTAATATGAATACATAGCTTGAAGCGGTGCCTGTTAATTGATAGACGTATATACCCAGAGCAAAGGTCGTAAGGCCCGTACCTATTATGGAGATGAACTGACCAGACCAGATCAAAAGGAATTTGTGGAACAGGTCCTGTGAATTTTCAGACATAGTATTCTTCCTTTCCAGTGAAATAATAGCTTCAGATGCTTTTTTCGGTAATATGATCTCTGGAGAAGAACAGCTTCCTGTCGTATGCAACAATAATTGCTGCTATAACTATAAGAACCACGGTTTCGATGCATTTGGTGGTCTGGGAAATATTCAGTATCTCCTGTGACATGTTCACTATGAAGTGAAAAACAATTGCAGCAATAACACTTTTGCCGTTTTTGATACATATCCAGCTGATTATGAATCCAAGTGGAACGATACCGACAAAGAAATTCAGACCATACAGGAAACTTTGCTGAAATATCTCATATTGATAGGAATTATTGACAAGAACCAGAGGAAGATGCCAGAGTGACCATAAAATACCAAAGAGAAGTGATGCTGTAAAATAAGTATGCCTGCTTTGCAGACTGTCAAAAGCATATCCTCTCCATCCCAGTTCTTCAAAAGTAGCTGCAAGTAAAAGTAACAATAATACAGGGACAAAACCGGTTGAGAAAGAAAATCCTTCAGCAAGCTGGAACTGTGAGATGGATCCACCAAAGAAAAGAGATATCAGGGCCGAGATCAGAACTGCCAGAGGCATTATCATAAAAAAGGCCGGAAGGATCTTTGGTCTTATTAACCTGATGTTTGTCAGCCGGTTAATGTAATCTTTTTTAAGAGATGTGTTCCCGGACCTTAATATCATAATGATGGAGACAACAAAAGGAGTCATGAGGCCCGGAAGCATAAGCAGCATATACAGGTCACTTAGTGTATCCTGAAAACTTATGTATGCTCCTGCAAACCAGAAAATATATGTTATTATGAAAGTCAAAGCATAATAATATCCAGTTTTGTAATTATATTTGAAGATCATTTATACATCACACCTTTTGATTTATGTTTTCCAGATTCAGTTTATGTCTTTAGATAGGGCATTGGTCTAAAATAGTCTATTTATTGATATACCTTTCGATATATAGTCAAATGCGATGATAAATTAGTTTTGTAGCCATTTTGTGATATATAAATTTTTGGGGACCGATACTTACTTAAATAAAACAGTTAAAAAAGGTATTATACCTGGATTATTAAGGGGACGTATAAAATATGTCTGATGAGAAACAAAATAATGAATATAACAATCCTGTTGTTGTTTTCCTCTGGAAAGCAGAAAAGGGATGGCCTGTGGAATTTGTATCCGGGAGTGTACAACAATTTGGTTATTCCCCGGAAGAGTTCATAAACGCAAAGCGAAAGTATGTTAGTATTGTCCATCCGGATGATCTTGAAAGGATTAGGGCATCACTTGATAAGATCCGTGAAAAGGGGTTGAAAGATTATACACATTGTTATCGTATAGTTACAGCTTCCGGTGAAAATCGCAGAGTACTTGAGAAAACACTGGTTGAAAGAGATGCCAATGGAACAATAACTCATTTTCAGGGTTTTGTGATCGATATAACAGATCAGGTGGATGAAATTGAGGATTTCAGTAATTATATAGTTACAGCTGAACCTGTTGTTATTTTCATCTGGAAAGCAGAAAAAGGGTGGCCGGTTGAATATGTTTCAAATGAGATACAGCATTTTGGATATACAACAGAGGAATTCCTTTCCGGAAGCATTAATTATGCCGACATAATACATCCTGATGATCTCCTGAAAGTTGAAAATGAACTCCAGAAGCAAGTTCTTGAAGGCCATAATGATTTTTATCAGGACTATCGGATATTCTCCAAACATGGAGATATAAGAAAAGTTTCCGAGAGAACCCTGATCATAAGGGATGA
This sequence comes from Methanosarcinaceae archaeon, assembly GCA_963676195.2. Taxonomy (GTDB): domain Archaea; phylum Halobacteriota; class Methanosarcinia; order Methanosarcinales; family Methanosarcinaceae; genus CAXXJW01. The sequence goes on from CAXXJW010000001.1 coordinate 741,481, forward strand.
TGATGGAAAAGCAGTAGCATTTCAGGGGATCATAGAAAAGGTATGATTGTGGCCAGATCCCTTATCCAGATTTCTATCCAGATCCCTATCCAGATTACGCTTCTTTAGCCAGATTACGCTTCTGGAGCGCGAACCGAGGTGTTTCGCTTCGCTCAACACCTCCCTGGTCCCGTTAATTTATTGGTATTGTTTTTGAATCTTCGAAATTGATTGGAGATTCTTATTTATGGGTATTGTGAATGTGAATGTACTGCCTTTTCCAATTTCACTTTCCACTTTGATAATCCCGCCATGCAACTCAACAAACTGTTTGGTCAGTGCAAGACCTAATCCGGTTCCACCGTATTTGCGATTCGAGGCTGAATCGGCCTGTCTGAAAGGATCAAATATGAACTTTTGATCATTTTCAGAGATGCCGATACCTGTATCAGATACGCAAACCTGCAGGTTGTTCTCAATCAGTTTGGCATTGATATCGACATTTCCTTTTTCAGGTGTGAATTTTATTGCATTGCTAAGAAGATTGTATATGATCTGTTTCAATTTAACACTGTCAGCATACATGTCCGGATATTCGTTTTCTAAATTGACTTTGAGTCTGATGGATTTCTTTGCTGCCAGAGGTTTTATTAAAGTCTTGACTTCATCAAAAAATGAAGGCACATTGATCTTTTGGACGTGTAGTTCCATTTCACCCAATTCAACTTTTGATATATCAAGAACATCATTGATCAGTTCCAGAAGATGTGTTCCACTATTGAGGACATTCGATATGTATCTGGCCTGTTTTTCTGTCAGTTCACCAGATCTTTGATCTTCCAGTAACTGAGAAAAACCGATGATCGAATTAAGCGGGGTGCGAAGTTCATGACTCATGTTGGCAAGGAATTCTGATTTGGTACGGTTTGCTTCTTCAGCAGCAATTTTTGCCGTAAGTAATTTTTCTTCCATAAGCCTGCGGTGAGTGATGTCTTCTCCAATGCTGGTGACACCGGAGATAATACCGTCGTCGTTTTTAAAAATAGTATTATTCCATGCAATAAGTTTTCGCGAGCCATTTTTTGTTACTATTTCATTTTTATAGTTTTTTATCACCTTTTCTTCATTAATTGTTTTAAAGAACATGTCCTTAACTTCAGGCCTATTCTCTATGGTCATGAACATCTCGAACCAGTTTTTACCAATGATCTCTTCCCGTTTCCAGCCAACCAGGGCCGAGAAGAAGTCATTACAGAAAATGATATCTCCATCCCGGTTCAGTGTAACTCCTGCCAGCTCTATATTTTCAAGAACGGTACGGAAACGTTTTTCAGATTGGATCAGGTTCTCTTCCATTTGTTTTTGTCTGGTGATATCCCCAACGATTGTAAGCACGCCGGTTACTTTTTCTCCGTTTTTCACCGGAACTTTACGTGTTTGTGTGATGATCCTTTGACCCTTGAGTACTGTTTCTTCCTGTGTTATGAGTGTCTCTCCGGTTTTGAAGACCTGCTGATACTGTTTAATAACGGTATCAGTTAAAAAAGGAAATACATCCTGAATGTGTTTTCCAATTGTATCTGTTTCAAAGCCGAGTTGTTCTGACCACTTTGTGAATTGTTTATTAATAAGCTGGATATAGAGCTGGCTATCAACAAGATGCATTGCTTCATCAAGGGATTCAATGAACGTATGTTGTAATGCTTCTTTTTCACACAGCTTATTTTCTATTAATTTTCGATCAGTTATGTCCTGGTTAACTACAATAGCACCAACCAGGTCATCTTCATCATCGAAAACAGGAGCAGTATAGTTTAGAACTGTCTTTGTTTTCCCATCAAACGCATCAATTTCAATGAGTTCATCCTCAATGGTGACACCTTCAGTAATAGTGTGTGCAAGTGCCCAGTCCTCTGGTGCAATCTCTTCACCGGAAGGAAGTCTTCTTGCAGTGAAAACTCCATAATCCTCAGGCCCTACCGAAGGTTCTGCTCCCCAGATCTCCACACCTTTTGGGTTTCCTTTTAGAAGTTTCCCATTCTTATCAGTTATCCACACTCCAATGGGAAGGATTTCAAATATCCTTGCAAGCAGTCTGTCAGGATTATTAAAGTTGTCAGTGTGATTTCGGCCCGCAAAAAAATCGTTTAGAATTTCTGGCAATCTTTCAATTTGCGTGTCATCAACATACTCAGTTGATCCGGCTTTAATAATAGATGAAGTATGATCTTTTGCACCCGGGCCCAAAACAATGAAGGGAATGGTATTGTACTCTAATGTTAGTTTAAAAGCTTGTTTAGAGTTAAATTCGGCTACATCACCACAGTATATGACTACGTCTGGATTGAGTTCTTCGATTGCCTTTACAAATAATTCCTTTGTATCCACAGTCAAAGAAATGAACTTCAAATCACTTTTCTCAAGTGTACTTTTAGCCAAAGTCACATAGCCGGAGGAAGCTGAGATAAAGACGATTTTCAGAATTTTTTCATTAGTCATTATAGCCAACAGATAATTAAATACGTTATAACTAATTAAGAATGCTGGTTACTCTTCCAGTGTCTTTATTGTGTTGTTGTTCCGGATCAGCAAAGAAATGAACATTATCATTGCTCCTGAAATAATGAATATCAGGACAATTCCTCTGCCGGGAATGTTGAGTAGTGTTCAAAAAAACAAATATGATATTCATTGAATATCAGGCCCAAACAAGGAAAGTACCTGTAGAAACCCTTTTCTTTTCCTAATTCCAGCTATATTTGGGCAGGACAGGTTTTACTTATTTGGGCTCTATGAAGCCGTGAACTACCCACGACTAAAGTTGTGGGCTTTCTCTGCCCCTGCCCCCCAATAATCGTAAACTGGAAGTTGGAGGGATGTTGGTCCATGAATTCCATGAAACATGTTTTGTGTTAATGTTCAACAATTTGAGCCATTCTTTTTTCCAGAGGCACAATCTTTATATAATTGTGCGGGAAAGCATTACTTGTCTTACATGTGCTACATGTAAGGCATAAGGGTATATGACAACGGAGATGAGACATATGTCTATAACGGACATTAGAACTGCAACAATAACAAGCAAGGGCCAAATTGTCATCCCTTCGTCCATGCGTAAGGGTGACTTTGATGTAGGGCAGCGAGTTGCAGTCATAGCAAAAAACAGGCACATAGAAATTAGGCCACTCGACGACATCGAGAAGAGAATGGCCACAGCTATAGCTTCAGAAAAGGCTCTTGCAAAACTTTGGGACACTCCCGAAGAAGACGAAGCATGGGATTATCTTTAAATGAAAAGTAATGAGGCAAGGTTAATTTGGGTAAGATCTCCAAAAAATCGATAGTGGTCCTGGAATTTCCATTTCCTGATTTAACAGGAACAAAGAGAAGACCCGCATTAGCGATTGCAGAACCAATGAGTGATGATGTTATTCTTTGTCAAATAACTTCAGTAAACCGTAGTGATGGATATGAAGTGTCTTTGAAACCAGAGGATCTCATTACAGGTAATCTACGGCAAGAAAGCTTAATTCGACCAAATAAGATATTCACTGCAACCGTGGATATCATTGAGTATGAGTTAGGAAAGATCACCGATGACAAATGGACGGAAGTTCAAGGGAAACTGATGGAAATAATTGGTGGGAGCTAAAACCCCTGCATCTCTTCCATTCGATGAGTTTTTTGTAGAATTTAGAATTTGTAACAAAATAATCTGGTGAATTATTTATATATATTATGTCGACAATGTAATTTATATGAAAAATGATTCCCGGGAAAGATTAATTGCTTTAAAGTATAATTTATTAAAGAATGTACTTGATGAAAGAAGTCTTCGTTTATATTTAGGAGCTGAATCAATGACTCTTGAATGGGGAGGAGTAAGTGCTGTTTCTCGAGCAACAGGAGCTTCACCCAATACTATTACAAAGGGCCGTAAGGACCTGGAAAATGGCAAATCCCTCCAAAAAGGCAAAATACGTGCTCCGGGGGGAGGGCGTAAAAAAAACATCGAGAAGGACCCAACTATACTAACTGATCTTGAATCCCTCATTGAACCCTCTACACCTGGAGATCCCGGATCACCATTGTGTTGGACTTCAAAAAGTCTTCGAGTAATATCAGCTGAACTTTGTAATATGGGGCATAGTACAAGTCATTCAAGAGTTGCTGATATGCTTCATGAACTTGGTTATAGCCTACAATCTAACAAAAAAACCAATGAAGGGAGTCAGAACCCTGATCGTGATGAGCAGTTTCAACACATCTCTAATAAATGTAACTTATTTCTGGAAAAAAACCAACCTGTAATTCACGTTGATACTAAAAAGAAAGAGCTTGCGGGAAATTTTAAGAACAATGGCAAAGAATTAAGGCCCAAAAAAGATCCTACCAAAGTCAATGCCTGTGATTTTAAAGATAAGGAGCCTGGCAAAGTAAGTCCTTATGGTGTTTATGACATAAACAGCAATGAAGGGTGGGTAAACGTTGGTATTGACCACGATACAGCTTCTTTTGCAGTTGAGAGCATACGAAGATGGTGGAATAATATGGGGTATAATGCATACCCCGATGCAACAAGACTTATGATTACTGCTGATTGTGGAGGAAGCAATGGATATTATGTGAAATTATGGAAACTTGAATTACAAAATTTTGCAGATGAAACGGGTTTAGAAATTTCGTTTTGTCATTTTCCTCCTGGTACGAGCAAATGGAATAAAATAGAACACAGATTGTTTTCTTACATATCTATGAACTGGCAAGGAAAACCACTCATCAGCTATGAAGTTATTGTTAATTTAATTGCATCAACTACTACTCAACAAGGATCAAAAGTTAACTGTGTGTTAGATGATAATAAGTATCCAGAGAGGGTAAAAATTACAAAAGAACAGATCGAACAATTAGGAATTATATATGATGAATTTCATGGAGAATGGAATTACACATTCAATCCAAAAACAAATAATTATTGATTATATTATTTTGTTACAACTTTTTAAACAGTATTAATGGACTATTATCTTAGCAATATGTGAAAAAAGAGAAATCAGCTGGCTAATAATAGAAAAAATATATTGTGTTGGAACATGCTTTCATCTTGAAACGACAATCCGAAAATTTGATTGTAGTATGGGTGTGTTTTAGTGAAATGAAACTATATCTGTGGACTATATAAATTGGAAGGTAGAGTAATCATGATTAAGGAAGTTAACTTGAAAGACTGGAAAAGTTTCTCGGATTCAATTCTATATATTGATCCATTAACCCTGATTATAGGTGCAAATGCTAGCGGTAAATCGAATACATTAGATGCTCTACTATTTCTTAAAAGAATTTCATCAGGTATTCCTATTATTCAATCCATTAATGGCGATATAAACATTCCATCAATTCGTGGAGGTATCGAATGGGTTTGTAGAAAGCCTGCTTGCCACTTTACACTTGAAATTATTGTCGAAGAGAACAATATTGATTATAGGTATCGACTCTCTGTCAAAGTTGATGATACAACAGCTGAAGTATTTCAAGAAGAGTTGACACAATTAGGAAATATTCAAAAAACTGTCTCGAAAGAAAAACCACTTTATTTTACCAAAGAGGAAGAAACAACTGGTTCCGGCATCCCAACTTATTTTTATACTGCGAAAAAGGGAAGGAAAAGATGCATAGATCTGAATCGCTCATATGCGATTATATCTCAGATTGAAACCATGAACATCCGCAAAGAAATTAAAGAAGGCGCAAGAGCAGTTCTTTCCAATCTACAAAAAATTTTTGTTTTTGACCCAATACCAAATCACATGAGAAACTATTCATCTTTTTCTGATCATCTTAAAACAGATGGATCAAACATTGCAGGTGTCCTTGCGGCCCTCCCGGAACCTCGGAAGAAAGAAGTTGAAAAGACTCTGACCGATTATCTAAAGGATTTGCCTGAAAAGGATATAATAAAAGTATGGACTGAAACGGTTGGTAAATTTAAAACTGATGCCATGCTTTATTGTAAAGAGGGATGGGTTAACAAAGATAAATCTCAAATTGTGGATTCAAGGGGGATGTCTGATGGAACTCTACGCTATTTGGCAATTGTCACTGCTATGCTAACTCAAAGTCCTGGTAGCCTTATTGTTGTTGAAGAAGTTGATAATGGACTTCATCCATCCCGGGCTTACCTTCTTATAAATATGTTGAGGAAAATTGGAAAAGACCGAAGCGTCGATGTTATAGTCACCACCCATAACCCTGCTATGTTAGATGCTGCTGGAAGCAAAATGATACCTTTCATCATCGTTGCCCATCGTGACAAAAAAACAGGGGCTAGTAAATTAACTCAACTCGAAGATATTCAGCAACTTCCAAAACTTATGGCCTTTGGGTCACTGGGGCGATTAACAACCGAAGGTCGGATAGAGGACGCACTCAATCGGGAGGATTAAAAGTGAATAAAATATTGGTTATTGATACCAGCATCCTCTGTGTTTACCTTGAAGTACCAGGAAAACTTATATGCGGTCCAGATGTGGATAAATGGAATAAGGATCGAGTGAACGAAACAATAGAAACTGAGGCTGCTGCAGGTACAACCTTTGTATTGCCTTTGGCTTCAATCATCGAAACTGGAAACCATATTAGTCAGGCACCCAACAATAGATGGGAATGTAGTAAATCACTTTCTGAATTGATGCGAAAAAGTGCAAATCAAGAAACTCCCTGGGCTGCCTTCTCTGATCAGACAATACTCTGGTCCCCTGAAAATCTAAAAGTTTTAGCTGATTTGTGGCCTGATTTAGCATCGAAAAGACTTTCTTTGGGTGATGCTACTATTAAGGACGTTGCCGAGTATTATGCCCAGGCAAATTATGATGTAGAAATCCTAACTGGAGACGCTGGTCTCAAAAGTTATGAGCCTTCTTCTCCAATAGAAATTCCAAGGAGAAGAAAGCGGAGATAATTAGTCATAAAGGACACTTTTATATCATCTTTGGATAGTGTGCCAAAAGTGCTGTAAAAATATGAGTGATTCTGTATCCTATCATTCATACCAAAAAACAAAAGGATGCAGAGTCAATGGATATGTTATCATTTATTACAGATTATCTTTACGATCAGGAAGACGGAATTAGGCAATTGATTACATGGTTTTTAAACCTTGTAATGGAAGAAGAAGCTCTTCTTCAATGTGGGGCACAACGTCATGAAAGAACTGACTCTCGTGTTGCCAGCAGAAATGGCTACAAGAAACGTAATCTTACTCACATTTCGCCCCCTCTACTAATCCAGACTGCCTTTTCAGATCCCACTGAACCCATATCACCGCATTTTGTATCCGATCGTCTCAACAACAAACTTACTTCATTTTTATAATATGAATTTCAATTCAAAAATACATAGTCTACGCTATGATATTTGATGAACGTAGCTCAAGTAACTTTAAATCTACAAGTTCATCCTTCTTTTGTATGGAGTCCCAATAATTCTAACAACTTCAGGAGGTGATCTGTTTTCCCGGCTTTTGAATAAACAATGTGTTCATTTCCTTTAGTAACCACACTGTGAGCGGAAAGAAGTTTCAACAGCTTATCTGCAGTCGGCCTCACTAAAGGCCTTCCTGAAAAATCGATACACGGAGGTTCACTTTCATTTTCAAGATTCATTCTTGCAATGACTCTCATCAAGGCCCTTATGAGTAATGAAATGTTAAGCAACATCGCCAATGCTTCAATGCGCTCTGGTTTTTTCAGGAAGATCGTTGACAGCATTGTGGGTTTTTTCAGTTCTTCAAAATTAGTTTCGATGATTTTTTGTTTTTTGTATTCCTGCAGGATCTCCTTATCGCTTTTATCCTCTTCAGGAATATTCGTGATTAGAACAAAGGATTCCTTATCTTGTTTGTACTTTTTGACACACTCTTTGTTTTCAGTCAATTCGCCTAGCGTGACGACAAATTTTTCAATAACAACAGGTGGTTTTGCATTCTTTGAAGGCCTTCCCCTGGGCTTTTTTTCTATAACCTCCTTTTCAACATTGAACTTAATATTTAAAAGAGATTTTTTGTATTTCTTGAGGAAGTCAGCTATTGCTTTTTCTGCATCAGGTTGGCAGGAAAATGTTTCTTTAAATGTTTTCTTTGCATCTTTCAAAATTGATTCAGTTTCTTTTTTGATCGCTTTTTCCAATTTGTTTGCTGCATCATCTCTCTTAACCACAATTAACCTAATGTCCTTTCCATAAACATTCATTTCAAAGCCTTGTGATTCATATCTTGCAGCTCTTTTTGATTCTGCATCTTCACAGCAAGTACCCAGATCATTCCATTTACCCAATGAATAGGCATCCGCCGTGACTTTTTCCACAATCTTAGAGTAAAAATTAGCAGGACAGCGTGATATAAACCACATTGTGGCATCATCTGCGCATATTACCTCAAAATTCTTTTTGTTGATCAGTTTTGAATCTGCGATGAATGTATACTTTGTAATATCTTTACCAAGAAGTTCCTGCAAATATAGAATTGAACTCTTAAACCAGGTGCAATCAGCCGTATTCCCATCCAGGGTTTCTTCATAGACTGGAATTCCATGTTCATCCACAAGCATTCCAGTCATGATCTGTTTTAGTTCGGGTCTTTTATCTTTACTGTGTCCATACGTTACATTCAACCCTTCGTAACCTTCCTGCTCACAAACTTCACAATCCCCATAAAATACGTGTGATGTCGTGTCTGCATGAAGGATGTGGCTGAACGGCACTTTGAAATTTGCATAACTATTGGCTGCTATTTTGCTAAAAATCTCAGTGACTCCACCGTCGTAAAGCCGACTCAAAAGCTTTCCAAGCTGGTCGTCGTTAAAATCATTTGAACAGTAGTCATCACCAAAAAGGAGTTTAAGATCCAGACCTTCAAAGGCTTCATTAATGTGATAAAGAGGGCATCTTTTATCGTCTCTCAAAAAAGAAACTGAAACTATAACTCTTCCAAGCACTGATGGTGGAACTTTCCATTGATTTCTATCCCACTTGATAATGTTATTGATAATATCATCAAAACCAATGATGTCTAGCATCTGATTTAAAACAATTATAGCAAATGGAGTCTCCATCTTTTCTGAAAATTTTTGAGATTTTAATACTTTTGATAATTTATCAAAATTCCTGGAACCTTCTACTGATGGAGAAAGTTCTTTCTCGTTCGTATTACCATTCATCTTCCTCATATAAGATACTATTAAAAATATATTATTTAAATAAATGGGTTTAGTCAAAAGACCTGCCTGATGTCATATTAAACAGTTCTAAAATATAAAATGTGTTTTGACTTTGATTGGGGTCCGAAATGTCAGATCTTACGACAAAGTATGGAAAATTAGAGTTGTCAAAACCTCAATTTCGTGAATTCCCTTTTGAGACTTAAGTGATTGGCAAATACTGCAGAACTGAAAAAGCGATATTAGCAGCCATTTTTGAATCTTACATACAAGGTGTTTCCACTCGAAGGATGAGTGCTATTATGGAATCCTCCGGAGTGGGAGATATCTCAGCATCTTCAGTATCCAGGATCACAAAGGAACTTGATGAGAAGGTTGAAGAGTTCCTGAATAAGCCAATAGCACAAGCTATCAAGTTGTTATTTTGATCAATTACAAATAACCATATCAAGAGACTAAATTATGCTCTTAACCGATGACCAATGAATCTCGCCTAAATTCCCTCGAATCCCGCATTGACTCATTAGAAAAATCACTCTCAAAACAGCAAACCCCAAGCTCTTCATCACGAAAACCAAAAGAACAGAATTGTGGTGGGCCCGATGAGATTCGAACTCATGACCCCCGCCGTGTAAAGGCGATGTCATAACCGGCTAGACCACGGGCCCAATTGATTTACAATAGCAGAGTACTGCTTTGCGCATCCCCTAGATGTAATAGGTAGTATATAATAGTTTTGTTGGATTTGCTGTGGGCCCTTTGATTTTTATCTTTTTCCATATGAGAATTCTTATCTATCTGAAGGACATAAGGGGCAGGTATGACTGGAGATATCGTTCATGAGTCAAAGGAGCTTGGTGAGTTCCTTGTGGAGTTGAATTATGATGATAAAATGGGCCAGGTCCTTTTGTGGCTGCCCTGCGGGACACATAAATTGCATGTGATCACAATAAATGAGGATAGAACAAGGGATTGTATAATGATGGAGATGTTCCAGGACCCGGAGAAGGCTAAAGAGAGATATCACGGTTTTAAGACCGAAGATGAAATTAAGAATCTTCTATTGATCTCAGGGTTTGGCAGATCCTGCATCTGAAGAGATCATCTCAAAAGGTTTATGCTGGTTGAGATCAATAGCCACTCCATATAACCTTTAAACGGAGGCCTTTTACATTCGAATAGGAGTATATATCTGTCATTGCGGGCTCAACATTGCTAATGTAGTTGATGTACGCTCCCTGTGTGAAAAAGTGGAGAAGCTGGATGATGTGGCTATAGCCAGGGATATCCAGTTCATGTGTTCGGACTCGGGCCAGGAGACAATGGTCGAGGACATAAAAAAGCACAACATCTACAGGGTGGTGGTGGCAGCGTGTTCTCCTAAACTTCATGAGCAGACCTTCAGGAAAGTACTGGCAAAAGCGGGCCTTAATCCGTATCTGCTCGAGATGGTCAATATCCGGGAGCAGTGTTCCTGGGTCCATATGGACAATCCTGCTATGGCAACCCAAAAATCCTATGACCTTATCAAAATGGGAATTGCCCGGCTAAAACTCCTGAACCCCATGCAGATCAGGAAGGTTCCTGTCAACAAAAGTGTCCTGGTGATCGGGGGTGGTGTTGCCGGTATCGAAGCGGCCCTGACCCTGGCTGATGGGGGAAATCAGGTCTATATGGTGGAAAAGGAACCTACCATAGGGGGTAAGATGGCCCTGCTCAATGAAGTGTTCCCCACCAATGACTGTTCTATATGTGTCCTGGCCCCAAAAATGACAGATGTGCATAATCATCCCGATATTGAACTGTTCACCATGTCGCAGGTGACTGAAGTCACCGGCTCGGTGGGGAATTTCCATGTATCAGGGATTACTTATCCCAGATATGTCTCTGTGGACAAATGCAAGGGTTGTGTGGATGAATGTTCCAGGGTCTGCCCTGTAAGTGTTCCCAATCCCTTTGATTCCGGCCTGGGAAAGACCACTGCCATAGGAATGGCCATACCTCAGGCCGTACCCCAGGCAGTCTATATTAATAGTGAGTATTGCGTGGGCTGTGGCCTGTGCAAACAGGCATGTCCTGCAGATGCAATTGAATTTGAACAGAAGGAAGAACCCTTCTCCTTTGACGTGGGGGCTATAATCGTTGCAACCGGTTATCAGACGTTCGATGCTTCCCGAAAAGAAGAATACAGTTATGGCTTCTGCAAAGATGTCATAACCAATATGGAACTGGAAAGACTCCTTAATGCCTCCGGGCCCACCCGTGGCAAAGTCGTGGTTCCCACTACCGGTAACATCCCGGACACCGTAGCTTTCATCCAGTGTGTGGGTTCCAGGGATGAGTCCGTGGGAAATCCCTACTGTTCCCGAACCTGTTGCATGGCCTCAATGAAGAATGCCCAGCTGCTCAAAGAACGATATCCCGATGTGAACATCACCATCCACTACATAGATATCCGGGCCTCCGGGGAAATGTATGAGGAATACTATGCCCGCACCCAGGGCATGGGCATTGATTTTATCCGTGGAAAGGTCGCAGAGGTACAGATCGGTACCGACGGCAGACCGATGCTTCGATATGAGGACACACTGGACTGTGCTGTTGGTGAAAAAAGTTGTGATCTTGTTGTACTGGCAACAGGCATGGAAGCAGACAGTGATTCAGACAAGCTCTCAAAGACTTTGAACCTTGCCAGAAGGGCGGACAGGTTCTATTCCATAGCCCATCCCAAAATGAAACCCGTGGATGCCCATATCCAGGGCATCTTCATTGCAGGCTGTGCATCCGGGCCCAAGGAGATCCAGGTGTCCATAGCCCAGGGAAGCGGGGCCGCAGGCCGGGTGATGAGACTGCTTTCAAAGGGAGAGCTTAATACCGATCCATTGAGTGCCAGGGTAACCACTGAAAAATGCATAGGTTGTGGTCTGTGTCTTGACTCCTGTAATTATGGCTCTATAAAACTAATCAATAAAAAAGCGGTCGTTGATGAACTCTCCTGTCAGGGCTGTGGTTCCTGCAGTGCCTCCTGTCCTGCAGATGCCATTACCATGCAATACCAGACCGATCCCCAGATCCTGGCCCAGGTGGAAGCTGCTCTGGAAGAGAAGGATGAATTCCCTCTTATCATTGCATTTCTGTGCAACTGGTGCAGCTATGCATCTGCTGATCTGGCCGGAACGTCCCGTATACAGTATCCCACCAATGTCAGGATCATCAAAGTAATGTGTGCAGGTCGTGTGGACCCTGAATTTGTGCTCAGGGCCTTTGAACTTGGAGCTGACGGAGTGCTGGTGGCAGGTTGTCGTCTCGGGGAATGTCATTATATAAAAGGCAATTTCAGTGCAAAGAATCGCATGGATTCTCTTGATGAAGTGCTCAAAGACATCGGTATAGCTCCGCAGCGGTTGCGTGTGGAGTGGATATCTGCGGCTGAGGGGGAGAGATTTGGCCGGACCATTGAAGATATGGTGGACGAACTTTCCGAACTGGGCCCTGTGGGAACCGAGTTTGAAGAGGTGGAACAATGAGTGGTGAAGAAGATACTTCCATGACCATCTCAAAGGAAATGGATATTCAGGGCTCTCATTTTTTGTACATGCAGCTTTCGGACCGCTCTCTTAGAACACTTGATTATGATTATAAACGCTGCATTGGCTGCGGTCTGTGTGTGGATATCTGTCCCACCCATGCTCTGGAAACAGGCCCTCTAAAAGAGATAGCAACCGGGCTTGATGCACCACCGGTCATGCTGGACCTGGAGAAATGCACCTTCTGTTCCATGTGCGTGAACTTCTGTCCGGTAAATGCCCTTTCCATGGAATATGCAGGGGATTTCCCTGAAGAGGATCTCTATCCACGGTATTCTTCCTTCATCAAGATGAATGAGAACTGCCTGCCCTGTTCTCTCTGCGCAGCTGCCTGTCCGGAAGAGGCCATTGAAGTGGAATACACCTTCCCTAAAAAAGAAGAGCTGACCCCTTTCAAAGAAGGAGCACAGGGTGAGATAGAGGTAGATACTGATAAATGTAATCTCTGCGGGGTATGTGCGGCCTTTTGTGATGCTTTTATACTGCTGGAAGCTGACCCTTCCCCGGATGCAATGATGCCCTTTGAACAGCTGCTGGTGGATGAGGATCAGTGTGATTACTGTATGCTCTGTCAGGACCTGTGTCCTGAAGATGCAATAAAGGTCAGAGGGGAGCGGTCAGGTGAAGCACCTCAGCTTACTGGCAATATCAATGTCAATGAGGATAAATGTACCTTATGCGGCTGGTGCAGGGCCATCTGTCCCTATGATGCGGTGGATCTGAAAAAGCCATTTGAGGGTGAGATCTCTTTGATCGGAAAAAATGTGGACCGGTGTGATCCCCTGGGATGTCATGCATGTTTTAATGTCTGTCCCTCTCATCTGTGGTATGTGCCTGAATCCGGAGCAAAGATCGCTATGAAAGAGGACCTGTGCACCTATTGCGGGGCCTGTGTGAATGTCTGTCCTGATGATGTGATGACAGTATCCCGAAGCAAGGTCAATCATACCGATATCCCTGAAAGTCCCTGGGCCTGCGAATGGAAGGATGCTATAGACTGCCTTACTACAAATGAGCGTAAACATCCGGACCTGTCCAGGGTCATCGAGGTTGAGACCGAACCCCGCAGGAAACATCCTGATGTGGAGTTCCCTCCGGTTGATGATAAACTGATGGAAAAAGTGGCAGGTCGTATGGAGCAGGCCCGCTCATTGCTGAATAACCCGTCCTCCAGGAGAAAACTGGAGAGGGGACTTCGTTAAGCTTGTATGTGCAGGTCTTTTATGCCAGGAAAGCTTTCATCGTATATTATTCAGGAAAGCTTTCATTGCCCGGGCCTTATATTCAACATGCTTTTTTTAAGTGAGGTGTGATCTCAGTTTTTATCTTCCTTTTTCAAAAAGCAGATTCCTTCCTGTTTTTCCGGATCAGCGAAAATGCAGGCTTTCATGTTCTCTCTGATAGAGGGAATGTCCAGAACTTTGATGTTCTCTTCAAAGTCGGCATATTCAGGAAGTATTCCGGTCAGAGAGTTACTGCTGTTTGCAAACAGTTCTTCATTAAAGCGGGCCTGAGGTTCATCAGGGAATACAGGCATATAGATGATCTGTTCCTCAACCAGGTCCTGGAAGAAATGCGTTCCGTAGGAGACATCCGGGCGGTGGTTTGTATCATTTCTGGCAACCTCCACAAGGACCGAGGTGTTCCTGATCTCAGAGTAGCTGACGTTGACCCCAAGTTCTATATTGCTGCTTCCCCATCTTCCCGGGCCTATGAGGATGAACTTCTCCCCGGTCTTTCCAAGCTTTTCATTAAGATGACCTATGATCCTTCCCAGGGATTGTTTCTTTTCCATGTCAGTATCTGCAGAATATTTCACCGGATCAATATAGATTATATAACGAATGCCTTCCACCAGCCCTCCGCAGATGGTCCTGGTGGTAGTGAATAATACATCTTCCGGGCCCAGTTGCGGGATCTCAAAGGCTTCTACCTTTCCGGGGATCTTCATGGGTCTGCATTGCAGTACATTGAGCCTGATCTTTCCGGAAGGTTGTGCAAAGGCGGTGAATTCCACATCTACCGGCTGGTCATAGACCTTCTCCAGGGTCTGCATACAATCCCCGATGATAGGGACCAGGTCGGTCTTTGCAATGAGATTATTGAAGGTGAGGACAGGCCTGCCATCCTCTGGTGAAATGAATGCGGTGACCGGGTCTTTGACATGCTCGTCCTTAAGTAAAGAGATGTAGAGCTTCAGGCCGGGATAGTCCAGGTCCTTGAGTATCTTATAGACAGGCATTGTCCTGAACTCATTTTCTTTCAGGTCCAGCAGATCTATCTCTATCTGGGAATATTTGGCTATCTTTGCTCCTTTCTCAGGCCGCAGGCCTGGATGGCTGATGGCGATCATCCGGGGATAGTCGCTGTCCACACGGTCCACTGCCCGGGTTCCCAGGCCAAATACCAGGCGGATCATACCTCTGGCCGGATCGATGTTCTCATTCCAGGCGAACAGGTTGCGGGAGAATGTAACTCCGGCCAGGCCCGGGAAGAAATAGTGTTTGTAATGACTTCCTGAAACACGCTGTACCAGTATTGCCATCTGTTCATCGGTATTATCCAGACCATGGGCCTGTCTGTAGATCAGGGCATCAGGGTTTAAGGCACTGGCATAGACCAGTTTGACCGCATTGAGGAAAGCTTCCAGACGCTCTTCCGGACTGCCCTGGTTGGTGCTGAATTCACTTCGGTACTTGCCTGCAAAGGCATTGCCGAAGTTGTCTTCCAGCAGACTGCTGGACCTTACGATTATAGGAGCCTGACCGAAGTAATCCAGCATGCTGCGGAATTGTTCCAGGATGTCAGGCTGGAACTTACCTTCCAGGAACCGCTGTTCAATATCTGCAAACTCTTCCTTTGTTATCCGGGGGCCCCTTGCAAGCTCCATTTTCAGGCGGAAGAGGTCGTTGTCCACCAGGAAGGTGAAGAACACATCCGAGCCGATATAGAAGGAATCATGAGGGTCCAGTATGCTGTTATATTTAGATAATTCTTTTCGGATGATCATCCGGGCCAGCAGCATTCCCACACTTTTGCCTCCGATCATTCCCGAGCCTATGATATGTTCCCTGATATCCACCAGATCCTCGATCGAGAAATATTTCTCCACAAGTTCCTTAAAGCCCGGCCGCTCTCCCAGGACCATCTTTGAGAGCTCTTTTTTAAGTACCAGCATCTCTTCATCGTGCATCCGGTCTTTTTCAAAATGAAGCACCTTATTATAGACACTATCCCAGGGAGCAATGGTGGTGGCCCCCGGGGAGAGTACATGACGGTCAGTCCCGGAGGAGACAGACGCTGCTTCCCCGCTGTTGAACAGAGGCTCCCATTTGCCTTTTGTGATCTGGTGGGGCAGGAACATCTGATTGGAATATCTTCCAAAAACCTTCAGTGGGTGGATGTATGCTTTTTCTTCTACATGATAGGAATTAAGTAATAACTGTGTGGTGTCCCTTATCGCAGCAATGGCCTGATGTCCGTGCCGGCCCCGGGTCAGGGCGAAATAGGTGATGGTGTCCAGCTCGTAGAGGTATGGACAGGTAGCTTTAAAGAAGCTTGCCAGCAGCTCATCGCTGGCCCATTCCACCACCAGGCTGGAAAGGTTATCAAAGACATAGAAGGCCTCTTTTCCATAGCTTTCAATGATACTGTGCACCTCGGTATTGAAATGATCAAATCCCATTGCCGGGTCAACCTCAATGATGTCCAGGCCCTCTGTGGGTGAGAGGACCGGTCTGTGAGGAGCAAAGCGTATGTAGACACAACGCCGTTTGTCCTTCAGGCTCTGCTCAATGAATTTTTCCGAGAAGTAGATATAATCCTCCAGGTCATCGACCTGCCAGACCACATTATCTCCATACCAGAGACATTGTATTACTTTATCAAGCTCTGCAACTCCACTGCTTACTGTTCCCTTATCCATCGTAATCCCGGAAGGTAGTTTCTTATTGATGATATATGTAGGTATGGATGCAGGTTTGCTTTTTGATGGGAACTGATCCTGTGTGTCAAAGGTCTTGTGTTTTTATAAAAACAAATTCTTTCCCTGGTTTTTGTTTTTGAACATGACCGAATCCTTCAAGTTCCAGCAGGTCGGTCCTTGCTGTTGCGTAGGACACTCTCTGGGTGGTCATCACTTCTTTAATGGTCATTGTTTTGAAAGGATCTTTTGTGAACTGACCCATTATATCACGTTGTCTGGGATTTAATTGATAAGGCCCTGTTGTTTCTTTAAAAGCCTGATATTGTTCTTTCTGTTTCATTTCCAGGTATTTCTGTCCTTCCTGTAATGCTTCAAGTATTACGTTCAGGTTGAATCTGATGAAGTATGTCAGGTCTCCGATCTCTTTTTCACTGTCTGCGAACAGATCGGATTCAGTATACTGATAGGCCAGTTTGTACTGCCTGCGTTTTTTGTAGATAAGCCTGGAGACTGAAAGATATTCAAATAACCAGTATTCATTCTTCAGTACATACCAGTAGAACAGGCTTCTGCCTGTGCGTCCGTTCCCGTCATTGAAAGGATGGATGAAATTGAGCAGATAGTGAAGGAATATTCCCTTTATGATGGGGTGTATGAACTCTTCTGTGCAATTATTTGCAAAATGGCATAGCTCATTCACAAGCTCAGGAACTTCTTCCTTTTGAGGAGGCGTGTGCAGTATGTTCCCATCATTGTCAAAGATCTTTATGTCATTGTTATCTCTGAAGACCCCTTCATCTGCAGGGTCATCAAGAGTACCTTCGGTGATCATCTTCTGTATCTTTAGCAGAAGGTCCGGGTTCATTTCTTCATCTTTTATCTCCAGGATATATTTCATTGTATCGTAATTGTTGATGATCATCCTTTCATCTTTGTTCGCAGGTTTTCTTTTTTGTCTTAACATCTCCTTTGCAACCCTGCGTGAGGTTGTGGCCCCTTCGATCTGACTTGATGCGATGGCCTCTTCCATAAGTGAGTTCAATATGTGTTTATCCCGACTTCCATAGAGAGGTTCTAAAGTATTCCTGAGATTCCCTGCTGCTTTTTTATCGATGAAATGTAATTTATCCTGGAAATCCGCAAGGACAGTATAATGAAAATGATAGGGCCCAAAAGTGACAGGTTCAGCATTTTCCATGTGTCTAAAAAGTTTCATAAGATACCAGAGAAAAAGAGGTTCGACTGGAATTACCTGTTTTCTTCTTTTTACTTCTTCCCAATGGAGATAGCGGCGGTTGTACTCATTGATAAGTTCAATTACCTGTGGGTCCTGGAGATAATTCAAAGCTTTACTTCTTTCTTCAGATGTAAGGCCAGGAACTCTGTTTATTTTCTTCATGATATATATTCCGATCTTTTTTATGTGATTTATCTCTAATAATGTTATCTATTAATTTGATAGATATTAACAGATATAATTATTTTTTGTATTTAACTATTTAATCAATTATTTTTATCTATATTTTTAAAGTAAAAGGACAAAGGGCTGAATAAAGGATCCGTGACAACAGGGTATAATAACTTTTCAATGAACTTCCTGTTCTGAAAACATATCTGGAAACAATAACTCTGACTTGTGATCACAGTTTCTCATCTGGCCGGCCCCCAATAAATTATAGTTAGTAACCAAACCATTATAACTTATGGCTGTTGAATATATTTATATGGTTAAAACTGAACAGATCCAAATAAAACACCACATGCCAGTAGATGAATTGCATAAGCGGATAAAGTCATTGGAAAAAGATGTAAAGGTTCTACAACGTCTTTATTTTGTGAATTACCGTTATGAAGGTTCATCTGTAGCAGAAGCAGCAAAGAATGTAGGGATATCAAAACCAGTAGCTTATGAATGGCAACGACGCTGGAATGAAAATGGCTACGAGGGTTTGATCCCCAGGTTTGCAGGTGGATGTCCATCAAAACTCTCAGATGAACAAAAAGACAAACTAAAGAACCTCTTACATATGAGAGACGATTGGTCAACAAAAGAAGTCCGAGAACTCATTATCAAAGAGTTTAATGTAACGTATACACCAAAACAAATATTGGTAATACTAACTAATTTTGGGATACATCATGCAAAACCCTATCCACGAGATTATCGTAGGCCTGCTGATGCTGAAGAACGCCTAAAAAAAACTTACCATTGATTGATGAGGACTGTGTTATCGGATTTTTTGATGAATCCTCTCCGCAAACAACTTCAAATACAGTTCGTTTATGGTCATTCAACAAACCCATCAAGGTCAAAAATACAACTAAATTAAGGGCAAATACATTTGGATTTTATGCTTTGAATGGGGCTTCAGTTGTTGATTTCAAGGAGCGCTCTACTAAAGAGTTCGTATGTGAATTTTTGAGAGATATAAGAGCCAGCAATATTGGGAAGAAAATAATCGTGATCCTTGATAATTTCAGATCCCATAAAGCAAAAGACACACTTGACTTTGCTATGCAAAATGATATTGAGTTGGTCTTTCTTCCACCATATTCCCCTGACTTAAATCCAATTGAATTCATCTGGAAAAATATGAAGCGAGTGGTTTCCTGCAGCTTTGTGCATGATATTGACCATTTGAAGAATTTGATTGTAAATGAATTTATTGAATACTCATCTCGCGTAAGTTTTGCTAGCAGTTGGCTGGAAAAGTTTCTCCTTCATAAGTTATGAAAGATAGGTTAATGACTATAGTTATATTATTTCATTCAAACTTGCATCACTTCTCGTATAAAGAAATAGTTCATATTGGGTCTGGAATTGATGGAACGTTTGTTTAAGTGATTATATATATATGTTTATTCTTAATTTCTGTTATCATTTCCGTTCGAAAATTGCCATGCCTTTTTAAAGCCTCTTCAAAAAAAGAGGTATGGTAATTTTATGATGGATAAATCTATTCATTGTAGTTCATTTCTGTTCATTTTGTCAGGATGAAGTTTTTAAAAAATATGTATATGATGTCTATTGATATTGTTATTCATATCTCTCAATCTCAAAAATTACACCTTCTCCTGCTACCGTTTTACCATGCCTTTTTAAACCATCTTCTGAAAAATAGGTATGGCAAAAAGGCCCCTGGAAAGAAGGCTGAATTAACCTCCAAAAGTGATTTAAAGGAAAAAAGATATAGGGTTGAAAAGATGACCCGCGACAATAGGGTATGGTAACTCTTTCCATTGGAAGGTGGTCTTCCCTGCTTGTTTGAGTTGAAAAGATGACCCGCGACAATAGGGTATGGTAACTTGCCATTAACTGCTTTCATTATCTCTTCTTGTTGTTGAAAAGATGACCCGCGACAATAGGGTATGGTAACCTGCTGGTGAACATTGCCCGTTTCTGTTCAGGACTCATGTTGAAAAGATGACCCGCGACAATAGGGTATGGTAACCTGCTGGTGAACATTGCCCGTTTCTGTTCAGGACTCATGTTGAAAAGATGACCCGCGACAATAGGGTATGGTAACACCAGTTTATCGAACTGTGGAACCGTTTTAGGTTCAGGGTTGAAAAGATGACCCGCGACAACAGGGTATGGTAACTGAGTATGCAAAGGCACACTATAGAGTTGTAGTTTAGTTGAAAAGATGACCGTGACAATAGGGTATAATAACCCTGTGGAAACCATCTACGAGGGTCAGATATGTTTCTTGTAAATGAGGTTTATTTCAAAACTTATGAAAAACTTTATATCTTATGACATATTCATAATTTAGTGTGTTATCTACAATTATAAAGATAGATATGTCCACTCATGGGGAATTAGGGGACAAATTTATAGGAAGTATTTTCAGGGGCTGGCTTGGCTATGTCCTTAAGTGTGATGTTATGGCTTGTTGCAGTGCATGTGATAAGACTTTTGATTGTCCTTATTTTATGGTGTTTAAGGAACAGAGCGGGGTGAGGCCCTATAGTTTACTGGCTTTTTCTGATCACGATAAGGTTTGCGGGTTTATCCGGCTTTATGGGGATAAAAGAAGATTTGCACCCCGGATACTTTCAGATATTAAAAGGAAGGAGAAGCAGACCCATTTCGGGGGCCTTGGATATAGGATTGATTCTATTGAAGCGAAAAACCAGGAGATTCGATCAATTGATCCTGGTGACAGACTTCGTATTGTGACTGTGTCTCCACTGCATCTGGTGCGAAATGGGGATTTTGAGGTGCTCCCATCCCTTAATACTATTCTGCGTGCAAGTCTGCGCACATATAATCGGATTGCAAAATACCATGA
The DNA here is from genome assembly GCA_963676195.2 of Methanosarcinaceae archaeon. Classification (GTDB taxonomy): domain Archaea; phylum Halobacteriota; class Methanosarcinia; order Methanosarcinales; family Methanosarcinaceae; genus CAXXJW01. The sequence continues at coordinate 762,479 of CAXXJW010000001.1, forward strand.
TCAGGAGAACTACCCACTGCATGTGAAAGATGAAATAATAAGTTCAGATGCCAGTATCATTGATTTTGATATCTGTACAAAAGATCACATTCACACTTCCATGAATAAAAAGAAAATAAAACTTTCAGGTTCGGTGGGCTGGATCGAATATGATACATCCGGTCTATCCGGGGAAATTGGCAGGCTCCTCGGGATTGGGGAGGCCCTGCAGATAGGCAAACATACGGCTTATGGGTTTGGAGGAATTATGGCATTGTCTCAGGAGGATAGAGTTTGAGCAATATAGGTGTAGTTGACTGGTTCACGAAAGAAAAGAAGAAGGTTGAATATCCCGGGCAAAGTGATAAATTACTGGATGAGCTACTCAAAGAGATAATAGATAAGTTCAATAGCTCTTCTAAAATGTCACATCTGGCAGATTCTCTCTACGAAATCCTGGAAAACAATGAGTTGCTTAATGATATCAGTTCAGATTCAAGATTGCCTGTGTGTTCTTTATTCCATCATCTCAAAAACACCTCCGGGGTTGCAGTATGTCTTTTAAAGCAAAGTCTTGATAAAGATGCTTCTTTCATGCAAAAGACCCTTGCAGAATATAATGTCACAGCAGAGTATGATGAAAAGGACCTTGTGGCATTGATGAGAATAGCGGCCCTTTTACATGATATCGGAAAACCCCGTTCTTATACGAGCTCTTCCAGGTCCAATCCATATCACTATCATACCACTCAGGGCCGGGAGATCCTTGAGTACATTTTGAAAAATTCTACCTCTCCCCTTGTGGGAAAATTCCAGCTGGACAGGATACTGCCTTTGATGTCTTCCAGACATCATTCCAGGGATTCGCAGACCCGGCTTGAACGCCTGCTGGGCAAGGCCGACTCAGTGGCTTCAGCTGCCGACCGTATCAATGAAGTAAAAACAGACCTTGACCTGAAAAAAGGGACCCTTGAGATCAGGAATAACGACAGGATCTTTCCCCATGAGATCAACTTTGACGCGGCCGGTCTGAAATGCCTGGAAACTCCCCATACCTGTATCCTTGGAAAAGATGAAATTATAAAAAGGAAGATCAGCCTCAAAAAAACAGAGGATTATGTCCAGCCTTATATTGACAATACCTCAGGAGGAGGCCCATCTTTATTCCTCAGAGATGGAGAAGTTTCCAGATATTTCATTTCCGGTAATATCGGGATACTCTCCCTTGACATGATGAGCATTCAGGGTTTTGTTGCAGAGGCCGACAAACTTAACATGTTAAGAGGTGGCAGTTACCTGGTTGATCATATTCTGGAACAGGCAGAAAAGATCATTGCCAGATATGTCTGCAAGGAAGCTGTCCTGTTCAGGGGAGGGGGCAATCTACTCTCTTTTATTCCTGATATACAGTCCCTGAAAAATGAAATTAAACAGAATATTGAAAGTGAGATCTACAATATGTCTAAAGGGGGCCTTGGTGCAGCTGTAATAATGTTTTCCACTGAACTTGATGAACTTGCAGGTAATTTCCACAGTATTCTTGATATATCTCAGCAAAAACTGGAAATTTCCAAGAACAAGACAACCATTCAGCCTGTAATTGATGATGCCGGAAAAATCTGTAAGCACTGTTCTGTACGTACTCTTTCAGATCATAATGATAAGTGCGAGGTATGTATGATAAAAGAAGAGGCCGGGAAAAAACATAGGTTCACGATGTCCAGGAAATACATCCCGGACAGACATGGACATGCCCGGCCGGAAGAGATGTCTCATCTTGGTACCTCGGTTGCAGCTGTAGTGATGGATGGAAATATGATGGGCCGGATGTTCCAGCAGACAACCACTCCGGCAGAATATACATTTAAGAGTAAGAGTTTTGCAGATCGTTTTGATGCAATCCTTAAAAGCACAATAGATGAACTGAGAAATAATGATGACTTCCGCGAGAAATATATTGTTCATTCGGGCCATATAGGTCTGGAAGTTGTCTATGCAGGAGGAGATGACGTTCTTCTCTTAATGAATGCAAAAGCAGCCATTCCCTTTGCAGAGCAGTTCATAAGAAATATAGCAGAAGAATTTAAATTCAAAAAGACATTCTTTGACGGGTCATCTTTCAGCAATCCGGTAATTACCGTTTCCTGCGGTATTGCTATTGCAGATGACAGATTTCCACTGTACTTCCTTTTAAATGCAGCAAGGAAGATGGAATCCCGGGCCAAGGAAGCTTTCAGGGAAGATACATACACAGATGATCTGGGGATCATCAGACTTCCTTATGGGTCCATTGCATTTACAGGAATATCTTCTGCAATGCCAACTGAAGATTCAAGCTGTTTTGTGATAAAAGAAAAAAGTGAGGACCCTTCATTTGACGGGTTTAAAAGCGTCATGGAAATGGCCCTTGAAAAGAAGGAATTAAAATCGGTGATATCTGACATGGTCACCTGTGGCGGGTCTGAGCTTGAGAGATTGAACCTGATCAAATTCATTTATTCTTCCATTTCAAGGAAAAGCAGTGGTCTGAACCTTGATAATTGTGAATGGATGGCCGGTGTCCTTATGGATGAAAATGCCCTGAAGGCATCACGTATGATGATACCCCATTTACTTCATGGTGACAGGGGGGCCCAATGATGAAGATCTTTAAAATCACACTTACCTGTACTACTGACTTTAACACATCAGGCGGTTCACAGGGTTCTACTGTGGATATACTCAAAGATGAAAATGAATTGCCCTATATTCCCGCTTCACATATTAAAGGGGTTATGAGAACGGAAGCGGAACGTCTGATCAGAACTGTTAAAGGTATTAGTTGCTGGATCACTGGAGATGTTGAAAAGCAAAATGCTGATGATGGTAAAAATAAACGCGGCGTTGTGCTTTGTGAAGGTCTTCGGGTTCACGGAGAATATGAATGTGATGTATGTCCGCTGTTTGGTGTGCCCAATAATGATGGTACGGCAGATTATCATGAAGGTAAACTCAAAATAATGGACTTCAGAATGGCAGAGAAGCCTGTTTCCGGTGCACGTATGCACGTATCGATAAAAAGGGACTATCTTTCCAAACAGGATGGTGGTCTTTTCAGGACAAAAGTAATTCCTTCCGGAAGTAAATTTACCGGTCATTTTATTCTCAAGGATCTGGATGAAGCTGAAGAGCGGTTACTGTGGGCCAGTTTGCATTCAATGTGTGACTACGGTATTGGAGGGGAACGCTCCCGGGGACTGGGGTGCTTTAAACTATTGCAGGCTGAAGAAATATCTTTTGAGGATTTTGTACAGGAAGGTGTTCATAAATGATAGAACTGACTGGCAGGATTAAAACTGTTTCTCCGGTACATATCGGCACAGGGAAAAAGACAGGTACGTTTGCAAAAACCCTTGGATATCTGCCCGGCCGGACCCTTCGGGGAATGGTGGGATACTATCTTTACAATAACGACCGTGAATTGTTCAACCGTCTAAAGCTTTCTGAAGATAAAGACATGTCCAATACAGGTATTTTCTTTAAAGATGCTCTGCCATTCTTTACGAATAAGAATTCTGAATTACTTCCCACAATTGCATGTCCTATTGTCCTTAAGTGGTGCAAAAAATGCCACCATCTTATCGAAGATGAAAAAGAAGGCTGTAAAAATCTTGTTGATGAGAAAGAGTGTCTTCAGGAAGGTAAAAAACTGGTCGGATACATTACCCCGCAGTCCCTGGACAAGGGGATACTTGAAGAGGGGAGTGTACAGCGTCATATCTCCACCAAATGTCCTATAACCCGCAATGGCCACACAAGTCCGGGTTCTGATTATGAACTTTCCCCCTATAATGTGGAAGGAATAGTTCCCGGTTCATGGTTTGGGTTTAAGTGTATCGTGGAGGATGAATATGCGGAGGACATAAAAGAGGCCCTGAACAGGGCCGGTGTCTTTTCAGGGATAGGGGGTTACCGTTCCAGAGGATACGGGACCATTGTTTTCAGTGATCTGCAGGAGAGGTCTGTTGCTGATATTATTGAGGAGAGAAAAGCAGCAATATCGGATCTTAATGAAGTGATGCTTGTCAGCAATTCACAGTTGATCCTCAAAAAAGGTGGTGGATCAGTCATTGGTTTTGATGACACCTTTGAGGAATATTCATCAAAGGTACCCCATTTGAATTCAGGGGGAATCTGCCAGGTATCTTGTGATGATAACGGGCCCAGGCAAAGGCTGTCCAGGGGAACTGCCAGAGGCTGGTCAATAAAAAATGAAAACAAAGTCTCTGAGATCATAAAATGTATTGGCTCTGGAAGTTGTGTTCAGGTAAAAGGAGATCCTGAGGATCTGGCCATCATGGAAGTTTACGGTGTTGGTGAGATGACCAATAGTGGTTATGGAGATGTCTATTTCATGGAGGCTCGTATATGAGTACGATACAGCAGATCAATGAAGCTTCCTGGGAACTGGCATTATTGTGTGTTTTCAGAGCTGGCAGTGAGGTAAAGGCCTATTCAACTGACCAGATACGTAAGGTTTTGAATGTTGCACTTACAGGAAAAAAAGCAGACCTTACAAAAATGATTCATGATTATTCACCTGCTCCGCCACAGGGTATTAAACAAAATTACGCGACAAAAGAAATTCAAAAGAAAAAAGAACACCATAAAAAGTTCATTTTGAAATTATCGGATATTGTTGATGGTTTTGATGAACAGGATGTAAAGCAACTTGTTCAATATACTATGTGGAATATCAAGATCCTTGAAACCAAAAAGCTTCGAGATACCGGGGCAGGTAAGATAAGGACTCTTGAATCACTTATCCGGTGTGAAGGGGAAAAGAAAGAGGCATTTGCTTCTAAATTCAAAAATTTGCTTGATTCAAATCAGGGTCCACGCAAAAGTTATTCCAGTGACCAAAATGACAGAAGAAGATCCGGGAGGTACTAATAATGACAACCGAAATTAATGAGGATAGATTATTTGATAACGATGCATTAAGAGAACTCGTGATCGATTCATATGATCTGATGCTATCTATCAAAGGCCTGAAACGCAAAGGAAGCAAATATGAGATCCAGTCAAGAAGTAAATTAAAGAACCTCCCTGAATCCCTGCGTGAATTTGAAGATGCAGAGTCATCAATCGTTCATTTTGTTAAAAGTGCAGCATATTTCCTCCCAAGATCTGATGCTAATTTGAATGATTATCTGGACAGATTGCTGGATAAGGTTCAGATCATCCAGAATAGTGAAAAAGATCCTGAAAAGGTCAGGGAGAAATTACGCTATCTGATCGGTTACAGTAACTGGAATATGGATTCAGTCATTGCAATATTTGAAAAGTCTGAAAATGATGGGGAGATGCTGTCGGAAAAGTCTACAACTTCTTTATATAATTAAATCTGTATCCATTTTTCTGATATACCTTATTTTTTCAGAATCAATATCAGTAGATACATTTATATGCATTTAATTCCTAATAGTATTAAGAAACTAATGTAAGTGTGATAGAAATGTATAAAATATCTAAATCTAAACAGACTTCATTTACACCAGTGTCAGAAATCTATGATATACTGATGCTTAAAGATCATATTTTATATAAAATAAATGAAGAATTTGATTTTTCTTTTATCAATGAGATTTGTAAGGACTTATATTCGGGTACAAAAGGCAGACCTGTTACTAATACTCCAGAAATGATGCTAAGATCTGCTGTTGTACAATGTATCTACAACTATTCTGATAGGCAGATGGAATATGAGGCCCATGTTAATATCATGGTCAAGTGGTTTATTGGCTTAAAATTTGAAGACGTGTCTTATGACCATAGTGCATTGGGTCACTTCAGAGATAAACTCGGAGTGGAAAAATGGACCGAAGTATTTGACAATATCATGAATCAAATCTTTGATGCAGGTTATAGCACTGAAGTTCAATATGTGGATGCTACACATGTGATTGCTGATGCAAGTGTACCTGGTACAGTTGCATTAATTCGACAAGGGATAACAGGCGTGATAAAGTCACTTAAAAAGGTTGATTCTGAACTATACAAGGAGTTGGGCGGGAAAAAACAGGCACTTAAAAAAGAAAAGTTGCTTGGAGTAATCGGTGATGAATTACAAACTCGACTTGAAAAGATCGTAGAAGAAGCCCTGCATGTAATTTCAAAAACGGAACACTTTGGTAATCCAGTAAAGGAAAGAGTTGAAATTTTAAAGCGCATACTTTCAGAGAATGTTGACACCAAAGATCAAAGATGTGAGAGAAGAAAAGGCTGGGTGAAAAACAGGTTGGTAAGTGCCGTGGATACTGATGCCAGACACGGTGCAAAATCTGACAAAAAGAAGTTTGTTGGGTACAAAGTCAATTCGTCGATGACTGAGGATGGATTTATCACAAACATCAAGGCAACACCAGGTAACAGTTATGACGGTAATGTTTTGTTTCCCCTAATTGACGAAAACATTACAAAAGGACAAAAAATTATTAAAGTCGTTGCTGATGGAGCTTATGGGAGTGCTGATAATCGATATGAAATGTTGAAGAGAGATGCAACTCTTGTGTCACCTGTAAGGGCTGACAAAAACCCCAAAGGACTCTATTCCCAGGACATGTTTGATATTGATGAAACAGGAGTGACCTGTCCTGCAGGAAACAGGACAATGATCTCAAATCAAAATAAGAAGACGGGAAGGATTTTGTATTATTTTAAGAAAGACGTTTGTGAAGGCTGTATCTTAAAGGAAAAATGTACCAAGGGTAATCAGAGAACAGTTTCCGTTCATAAACATCATCTTCTAATGGAAGAAGCGAAAAGATACAATAGTCAGTGTGAAGAATATAAAGATGATCTACGAATCAGGGCTCACATTGAACCAAAGCAAGGAGAAATGAAACGATATCATGGGCTTACAAGAGCTAAATATCGTGGTCTTGATAAAGTAAACATTCAGTCTTTGCTGGTTGGAGCAACGGTAAATATGAAGAGATTTGTTAGACTGAGTAGTCGTGACTATCAAAAATCTCTTCAATGAAGAGGTTAAGATGAGGGAAATGATCAAAATATAGCGTGAATCAGAAGAATACTTGACATACTGATGCATCTGATCGACAAATTTTTCTTTCGTTTTGTCGGCACATGCGAAATTGTTATGTCAAATGGACTCTCAATTGGTATTTGACCATTTTTCCGACGGTCTCGGGGAGATTAAGCAAAGACTTCAGAATATGATTGGTGCTGAACTAAGTGTCGTTGGTGCTCAGGATGATACGGCTATGCTGGTAAAAAGGATCATGGACTGGAAGAATGGAGGTAAGTAAAATGTTCAGGAATCTTGAAAGCCGTGTGGTCATTCATTTCAGTATAAGGACTATCTCTGATCTCCATATAGGGGGCCATAATAGTATTGAACCGGCGGAGGTTGATATTCCGGTGATAAAGGATGTTGAAGGTCATCCCATAATTCCCGGCAGCAGCCTTAAAGGTGTTCTGAGGACTGAACTGGAGAGGTTGCTTGGAAGTGTGGAAAATATACCTGTATGTGACATCTTTGGTGCTGATAGAGGAGGTTGCAATAAGTGTCCCGTATGCCAGGTATTTGGAGGCAAAGACCTTGCATCTTCCATTCGCATCCATGATTCTGTAACTGGCAGCAAAAAGACCCTTATAAGGGATAGCGTTGCTATCGACAGGCAGAAGAGAAAGGCCCGGGATGGCGGGAAGTATGATATTGAGGTTGTACCCAGAGGTACTGTTTTTGACGGAAAGGCAACTATAGAGAATCCTGTCCTTCAAGATGAGTATGAACTTGCAAAACTGGGGGCCTTCTTAAGCCTGGTGGACTTTTTCAATGCATGTTCAGGAAGCATTGGCCATGCCGTTTCAAGAGGGTTTGGAGAGGTAGAGATCAATGTTGTCAAGGTCAGCGTGATCACTGCAGAGGACTATCTTGACGGGAATTATGAAGGTACTGTGTACGATGCCGGCAGCACCAGTTTCCAGGAATTAAAGGAAAAAGCCGTTGATGGCTGGACCGGAGCTATTCTGAGTGGTGAATATCTGAGTGATAAAAATGAGTGATTTTAGCACTTTTAAGAACAGGTGGACAATTACCGGAAAACTGCGTCTGATCACTCCTATGAGGATCGGTGGGGGCCAGAATGCAGGGGCTTACTCCCTGTCCCAGAGTCCGGTGTTGCTTTCCTATGATAAACAGACCGATACTGCCCATCCCTATATTCCGGGAAGCAGTTTAAAAGGTGTACTCAGGAGTACTCTGGAACGTACTCTTAGAACCTTTGATGAAGGTTCTGCCTGTGTGGCTGTAACAGGAAGGGGAGCAAAAGTAAAGGCCCTTTGTGGAAAATGTTTGTTGTGTTCAATATTCGGTTCTCAGGAAAGCGGTGCTTCCATAAGGGTCAATGACGCTCATCTTTCGGATTCGGCAGGTAATTCCGGTTTTCTGGAGGAGAGGCCACATTGTGCTACCCTGTATGATACAAGGACCGATCCTTATGAGATGAAGACACGTCTGATGACTAGAAATAATAATAAAGTTAAAATTCCTGCCACTATTTTAAGAATGGAAGAAATAATCCCTGCTGATACCTCTTTTGATATTAAGATCACTCTTGACAATGTATCTGAAGAAGAAGCGGGTTTTATTGTTCTGGCTTTAAATGAGTTCAATAACAAACGCTGTTTTATCGGAGGCGGGGTTTCCAGAGGCAACGGCTTTGCAGATGTATATGGGATACGGGTAATCAAAACCATGCTCAGCTCTGATACGCAGACTCCTTTTAAACTTGAAGAGGAACAGCTTGATCCCTTCTCTTTATGTGATGCTGCACGAAACCATCTGTCTGATATTGATAACAAAGAAGATGTAAGACGTCAGGACTTTGATGTATATTTTGCTGCGTGTTCTGATGAAAAACTGGAAGGTTATGTTGTTGTTAAATATCATGTCTGGACAGACAAACCATTCAGGATGCCCGGGGTTGATGAGGTTACAGTGACTGACAGAGGAAACCCGATCATTCCGGGTTCCACTGTCAAAGGTTTTCTGCGACATAAATTGATAGAGAATGGTACTTCTGCTGGTGTGATAGATGATCTGTTTGGTTCTACAAAAGGCCACAGGTCCCGATTGCTAATATCTGATGCAATTCCTATGAATGATTTTGCAGGCAGGGATATGATCCCTCAAAGTACAGAACTTTCCATGTGGGTTGTATTTGATAATGTGAAGAAAGAAGATCTGATGCTGATCAGTAATACTTTAAAGGGAAGCTGCAGGATAACAGGAAGCACGATGGCTGAAACTAAAAAAGATAGTGGGTCTTCATACAACATGCTTACTTTTCAAGCTAAAGAGCTACATAAGTTCACCACTGAAAAATTCATTCGGGAGTGAATATGAAATCCTGGATATCTTTTATTGGTTCCAGTTCATTTGCAGTGATCAATACCATCTGGGCGGCCTGTCGTGTCGATGGGTATGTTCCTGAAAGGGTGGTATTCCTTGTGAATGATAAACTTAAGGATCGCTGGGTAGATGAGGTATTAAACTGGGTGCCTCTGATCCTTGAGGGATATGGAGTTAAAGAGCCATCTATTGATCTGCATGATGTGGATGAGACGGACTTTCGCTCCATCCTTAAGGTCTACGATCAATATATCCCGGAGTTTAAAAAGTCAGGGCAGGTGGCTCTGGACATCACTCCGGGCCGGAAGTATATGTCGGCTATCGGGATGCAGGGGGGCCTTCTCTTTGAGGCTGAACACATTTACTATATGCATCTGAAGGATGTTCGTTATCAGAATTGTGCATATCCTCTGATACCTTCTCACCTCAATTCCCTGATAGATATGCAGAAAGTGTTCTGTGATGTCTCTTTTGACAGGCCGGAGGGATGTGAATGAAAGTTCCAAAGGCATACCTTGTTTCCCTTTTAAACGAAATGGCCGGATGCTTGGACATGGTTACGGTTGATTATCCTGCATCAGGTACTCTTTTTGACATAAAACTCGATGAAAAGTGTACGGTCATACCGGTTTCTAAAAAAGATTATGAACGCACCCGGGGGAATTATCTGCGTTTGCGCAATAAGGTGAATGAGAGGGAGTTCCCTTTCTATGCTGACCTTGTTACCTGCTTATATGCTTCAGGTATCCTGGCCCCTTCCGGAGAAGCTGAACTTAAAGAGACGTTGAAAGAAGGGGTAAAACGTGACTTTTTGAAGGGTAACAAACCCCTTTTCATCGGGTATGATACTAATTCTTTGAGACACAGGACCAATGTTATTGTGGAGAGGATGTTAAGTTCCATATCCAGGGATGCCTCTACAAAGATAGGCATCTGTTTAAATGAAAGCGTAAAACATGAACTTCGCGGGCAATGGGATCATAAGTACAAAAAAAGTGACGTTGATAAGTTAGGCCCGGATTTCAGTAAGTTTTTGAACCAGCACCCTAAAAACTCCCGGATGGCCCGCATAGGGGCTGTGGAATACAAACATCTTTTAGCACAGCCCAATACCGAGGAAGCTTCAGGCAGGGGTACCGGGGATAATGCTATCATAAATTCCTATGAGACCTTCAGAAAGGAACGCAATGTTGATCTGCTGCTTATAAGCGGGGACAATGATTTTGTGGCCATGGCCCACGATGAAAGGATGCCTGCTCTTTTTATGAGGCAGCCTGTATCCTGCGGATCAGGGCTTACAGTCGATTGGGACAGGGTTGTTGATCTGCTTTATTGTGCGGCTGTTGTCTTTGGTCATATTGTACTCTCAGGCATTTCCATCTATGGAGTGTGGACAGGTAAGGTGGAGGATGACTGGGACAATTATCATCTTTTAATAGAGAGGCCGGATGATAAGGGTCAGCTTCCTTTGTTCAAGGACCTTGAGATCGTTGCAAAGCATGACCGTTTATATTTATGATGTAAGGTGATTTCATGCAGGATATTATAAAAAAGATCAGCAGACGTGTTAAGGATAAAGATGACCTTGATAGGATTCGAATGGGTCTGGAGCAATTTGGGAAAACAACAGACAAATCAGAGCTTTTTCCTCTTGAAAAAAAGTATATGCAGACATATCGCAGTGATTGTGACATATTGATCTGTACCGTCGGAATGCGAGAACAGCCTATCATCCTGTCAGTTATTGCAACAAGGCCTTCAATTGTTTTTTTACTTCATACCAGGGGATCAGAGAAGACTGCAGATGATGTGATCAGTGACCCTGATATTGCTAAGCTGAATATAGATTTTAAAAAGATGCAGATTGATGAAGTTGATGCTGCCAGGAATTACAGTGTATTAAAGAATGATATTCTCCCCCATCTTGGTAATGGAAAGAGTGTGAGGGTTGATCCCACCGGAGGGCGTAAGATCATGGGAACTGCTGTGGGAAGTTTTGCCTTTTTCTACAGAATACCTATGATATATCTGCATTCGGTTGAAAAAAATGGACGGCCTGTCCCGTTCTCAGAAGTTATTAAAGATGTTGCCAACCCGTATGAATATTATGGCGACATTGAAATGAGAGCCCTTAAGAGCAGTTTTGACAGGGGTTATTTCCAGTCGGCCCTTGAGATATGCGAACAGCTTCAGGAAATGGTGCATGATCCTTCCCTGGCTAAAAAACTGGATGTTATCTATGAGTTCATCCTGGTGTATCGTGATTGGGACATGTTCCTGCACAGTAAATACTGTTCAAACGTGAAGGACAGGGACAATGTGACCTTCCTTAAGGATAGGCTTGAGGCAGTGGTTCAGGATTGTAAAAGGTATGGTTTTAATATCTTTGATATCGATCAGATCGAATCAAATCTAACGTTTCTGGAAGCTCTTGAACTGGGCTGGGCCTGCAAAAAGGATATTGTGGACAAATATCGGCTTGTCGATCTTTTCCTCAATGCACAGAGAAGAGCTTCCCAGGGCCAGTATGATGACGCTACTGCCCGGATGTATCGCTGTATTGAGATGTGTGCCAGTCTTCAGATAAAGGCAAAGGAACTGTTGGATTCTGAAGGTATTAATTATACTGCTTTTGGAATGGATGAAGCTGAGTTCTTAAAAAAGTTCAAGGCAGTTTCCGGGTTTTCTTCTCCCAGAGATCCACCTGGCCTTAATGACCTGATGGCCATGCTTCAGGTCATCAATGATCCTGTAGGAATGAAGTTTAAGGATATGAATGATATTAAAAAAGGAAAGGAGGGCCTGCGTGATAAAAGGAACCGTTCGATCCTTGCACATGGGACAAGTCCTATTACAGCAGAGGATCATTCTGAACTGGATTTTGCGGTTGGCTCTATGATCTCTATTTTACTGGGTAAGAAAGAGTTTTCATCATTGAAGGAGGATGCTGATTTCCCTGAACTGCTGATCTGATATGATGACTGAAACCCCTGATGTACTGCATATTTCAGGTTTTGGAAAGAAACTGAAGAAGCATAATGATCTTTTGATCGTGGAATGGGAGGAAGGAGGCGATAAGCAGACATTGTCCTTTACTCCTTCTTCCCTGGAGCAGGTGATCCTATCAGGGGACCATGCTGTTACTACAGGGGCAATGCGTCTGTTGTTCGAGAACAATGTGAGTTTTTCCTGTCTGGATAAATATGGCCGTCCGGTAGGTTATCTGTTCTCTCATACGGAGTGCAGGCATGTAGATATCTGGAAATCACAGTTGTCTGTGGATCATGGACACTCTCTGGATATTGCAAAAAGTATCTGCATGGCCTCTGCACAGAACAAGGTATCTCTGCTTCGCTCACTCCAGAGGAGCAGGAATATGGATTTTGAACAGATATGTATTGATATCCTGGAGTTCAGCAGGAATATGATCTATACAGGGGATGTTTCTGAGCTCATGGGTTATGAAGGGAATTGTGCAAGATTATATTTTGGTGCCTTCAGGCAACTGGTACCCGATGAATTTGGGTTTGGAGGAAGGACGAATAAGAATTCTCTGGACCCGGTGAACGTCCTGCTTAACTATGGTTACGGGATACTGTATTCAAGGGCCCGTACTGCCCTTATAGAAGCAAGCCTTAATCCTCATTACGGGGTTATGCACGCTTCATACAGGGGTCAGGAACCCCTGGTATATGACCTGGTGGAGGAGTTCAGGCAACATGTAGTTGACAGAACAGTAATTACCCTGCTGGGAAGAAAACAGGTAAACAGGGACGATTTTACAATCAACGAGGGTTCATGTTCCATAAAAGATGACTTCAAAAAGGAATATGCAGGTCAGGTCCTTGATAGAATGGGCTTTGAAACCGAATATTATGATCAGAATGTAAGTTTCAAGGACATAATCACCCGGCAGGCCCGAAAGATCAGGGATGCAATAGTTGAAGGCCATGCCTATGAGCCCTTTATCTACAGAGGTCGGTAAATGTCATCCAGATATCTTATAGTTGCCTATGACATAGAGGATAATCCCACCAGGACAAAAATAGCTGAGATCCTCCAGTACAATGGTCTGACCCGGATACAATACAGTGTTTTTGCCGGCCCCGTATCAGATAAGGAGCACCTCTGCAGGATCCTCTTTGACATTCCGGTCGCAGAATCTGACAATATTACAGTATTTCAACTCTGTGAGAACTGCCTGAATAAAGTTCAAACTATCAGACCATTGCCAAAAAAGATAACAAATCTTTGCATTTAAGAAAGTTTTCTGCCATGCCTTTATAAGGCCCCCTCCAAAAAGTAGGTATGGTAATTTTCTTATGTCACTTTCTGTCTATTTATGTATCTATATGTGCATTTTACTCTTACTTATTTCCAAGAGAATATTTGAATGATGTCTATTGATGCTGCTTTTAAAAATAAGACAATTTCAAAAATAGCCCTTCTACTGCTATCGTTTTACCATGCCTTTATAAAGACAATTGTAAAAAGTAGGTATGGCAAAAAGACCCTCAAAAAGGAGGCTAAATTTGCCTCCAAAAGAGTTTTAAAGGAAAAAAGACATAGGGTTGAAAACAAGACCCGTGACAATAGGGTATGGTAACCAGTTTCCGGTTCTGTCTTTCTAATTCAGATACTAATGGTTGAAAACAAGACCCGTGACAATAGGGTATGGTAACTCATGTTAATACATCTCCATAATTAACGTATTCATAGTTGAAAACAAGACCCGTGACAATAGGGTATGGTAACTCTCGGTAAATATGTCGTAGAATTCTTTCTTACATTTTGTTGAAAACAAGACCCGTGACAATAGGGTATGGTAACACACTGAAGTCATACTTACTATTCTCTATAACCAGCTGTTGAAAACAAGACCCGTGACAATAGGGTATGGTAACTTTGAGGGATTGGATACAAGGGGAGGGGACTTTCCTGAGTTGAAAACAAGACCCGTGACAATAGGGTATGGTAACTCTGCAATCAAGTATACCAAAGACTTTGAACCTGTAGTTGAAAACAAGACCCGTGACAATAGGGTATGGTAACTATGTGGGAGGTTGGACATCGGTAGGATACTGATAGGTTGAAAACAAGACCCGTGACAATAGGGTATGGTAACCCCTTCGAGTTGTTCAAACTCTGAATATATTCCACGGAGTTGAAAACAAGACCCGTGACAATAGGGTATGGTAACTTAACAATAGCTACGCGGCGAATTAACTCGCGCCGTTGTTGAAAACAAGACCCGTGACAATAGGGTATGGTAACATATAACACATATCACAAAGACCAGGATAATATTAGTTGAAAACAAGACCCGTGACAATAGGGTATGGTAACACATTTTACAATGTGTTTGAATGCTGTTTTACATTTTAGTTGAAAACAAGACCCGTGACAATAGGGTATGGTAACTGGGATTGGTGGTGGCAGATACGATATTAGCACCAGTTGTTGAAAACAAGACCCGTGACAATAGGGTATGGTAACGATGGATATGCGTATCCCTGAGCGAAGAGTTTTGCGGCAGTTGAAAACAAGACCCGTGACAATAGGGTATGGTAACTGGATTAATCAGACCGCAGTAAGCAATTATACAGGAGTTGAAAACAAGACCCGTGACAATAGGGTATGGTAACTTTGTTTCAGGCTGTATCCTCCCCTTAACCCTATAAGTTGAAAACAAGACCCGTGACAATAGGGTATGGTAACTTTTTAGTCTGTGCTATGCAGATATCAATTACTTTGTTGAAAACAAGACCCGTGACAATAGGGTATGGTAATTTTGAATAGCTTCTTCTCTGGTAGTTCAAGTCAGGCCTTTGATCCTCATATCAATAGAGAGTGTTTTAGGGACGAATGGCGGGCTTAAACGATGGCCAGGGTATTGTTCTTTTTGATTTATATCCAGGTATTTTTGCCTTTCTTTGATGCTTCGAGTGTTATGATCAGGTTGTGATGAAGTATGTCAGATCATCGATCTACTTTTCCCGGAATTGATCTGATCCTGTGTGCTGATAGGCCGGTTTTTATTTTGTTGTTTTTATAGATACATAACAGAACGGGGGTATTCCTGTGAGTTCGAGAAGAAAATAAGTGGGGAGTGAAATGAAGTGAGCTATATGCGGCCAAAAAAGTAAAAAGATTTGATATTAAATCGTCTTGTTTTTAACTGCAGGAGGAATCAAAATCAAATCCAAGCAGGAAAGTACCTGTTCCGTGGAGAGATTCAAGGCCCATTTTTTCCTTCAGATATTCATCGCTTGGCGTGGACGGTGATGCGAGTACTACATTACATACCTCATCGACACACTCTACTTCCTTACAGTTCTTTGGTGGCATTACAACAACCAATGGACTCTTTTTGGCATCCATTCCTTTGAGGACACTGGTGTCGTATATTACAATGTTGGCAATCACGAGTTTATCTTTGCAGGCTTTTATTTCTTCAAGTTTTGCCTCATCGTCAAGGTCATGGCCTACAACACGCTCGCCGTGCATGAGGAGTATATTTGGTCCCTCGGGCCAGTTGAATTCCATGTTTGTTGTAAAAGCGAAGATAACATTATTTTTAAGGACCGTCTTTACACCTTTATTGTCACCCCTGCCAAGGCCCATCAGAGTCATCTCATCAGCTTTTTTCTCGAGTTTTCTGATAATTTCCCGATCCTTTTCACTGAGTAAATATGTGGTTTCCACACCCTTCATATGGGTGATAACATTTTTTACATTATTAATGATGTTCTCATGTTCCATGTATACCCCTTTCTGAGACTATTGAGAAAGTTTAAAATAGACATTTGCAACGGTCTCTCCTTTATATTGTACATTTGAGGCCTTAAAGCAATAAAACCCCCATATAACTATTGTATGAAGTTGTATTTATGCTTTTAAAAATAAGTTCAACTAGCTATTGCAGGAGACCCCCTCTGTGATGACATGCTGGTCAAAAACCTGATATTTCTCTGTGGTCTAATGTCTTTGCATCATGGATATTTGTGTTATCCGCATTTATTGAAAAGGGGACCTGTGACAATACACAAAAACACTTGTCACGCCAGGGCCTGCAGCATAACCTTTCTCCCACCATGCTCCCATTTTCCAACAATACCTTTATTACTGCCCCGGATATTGTTGTACCGAAGATTAATTCCGGTGATATTTTTATGACTGATAAGCCTGACTATCGTGAACTTGGCCTTATGTGTGGACTTGAGATCCATCAGCAGCTTGATTCTAAAGAGAAGCTATTTTGCAGATGCCCGACTGTCATCCGGGAAACGGAAGAATCAAATTTTGAGTTCTTCAGGTATCTCAGGCCCACGGCCAGTGAGATGGGGACGACCGACAGGGCGGCCCTGGAACAGAATAAGGTGAACCGGAAGTATGTTTACAAGGGGTATGATACTACCTGTCTTGTTGAGAATGATGAGGAGCCTCCACGGGAACTAAATAAGGAGGCCCTGGACATTGCTCTTTCTATTACTAAACTGCTCCACATGAAACCGGTGGAGCAGATGCATATCATGCGTAAGATCGTGGTGGATGGTTCAAATACCTCCGGGTTCCAGAGGACAGCTTTCCTGGCCGGAGGAGGTCATCTGGACACTTCCCTGGGGCCGGTGGGAGTGGATGTGCTCTGTGTGGAGGAGGAGGCCTGCCAGAAGATCGAGGATAAGGGAGATTCCATAATATATTCCCTGGACAGGCTGGGTATTCCGCTGGTGGAGATCGGCACGGCCCCGGATATTGTAAGTCCGGCTCATGCCAGGGAAACGGCGGCCAATATCGGGATGTTACTGCGGTCCACGGGAAAGGTGAAAAGGGGCCTGGGTACTATCCGGCAGGATGTGAACATCTCCATTGCAGCAGGTGCGAGGGTGGAGATCAAAGGGGTGCAGGCCCTGGATATGATCGAGACCATTGTGGAGAGGGAAGCCCTAAGACAGGTCAATCTGGTAAAGATGAAAGACTCTCTGAATAGCAGGGGGGCCGGTGTGCATGATGAGATATTCGATGTTACTCATCTGTTCAAAGACACAGCTTCC
The DNA here is from genome assembly GCA_963676195.2 of Methanosarcinaceae archaeon. GTDB lineage: Archaea > Halobacteriota > Methanosarcinia > Methanosarcinales > Methanosarcinaceae > CAXXJW01. The sequence continues at coordinate 779,930 of CAXXJW010000001.1, forward strand.
AAAGTTATCTCAAAGTCCCTTAAAAAGGGAAAGGTACTGGCAGTGCTGCTGCCGGGTTTTGCGGGTCATGTGGGAATGGAGGTCCAGCCGGGACGCAGACTGGGTACTGAATTCTCGGACAGGGCCAAGACCTCGGGTGTGGGAGGGATCTTCCATACGGATGAGCTGCCCAACTATGGCATCACCGAAGCTGAAGTAGCTTCCCTGAGAGAATTTGTGGGTGCAAAGCAAGACGATGCCGTCATCATGGTCGCAGATCGTGAAAAGAGGGCCCGGGGTGCTATGGAGAGCGTACTTGTACGTGCAGGGGAAGCCCTGGAGTTCGTACCCGAGGAGACCCGCCGGGCCCTGCCTGACGGGAACAGTGCCTATATGAGGCCCCTGCCAGGTGCTTCCAGGATGTATCCTGAGACCGATGTACCCCAGGTGGAGATATCCGGGGAATACTTTGACAGCATCCCTGTCCCCGAGCTTTTAACAGAAAAAGAAGAGCGGTTTAAAACTAAATATAATCTCAATGCGGAACTTGCAGGAAAGATCGTCTATTCCACCTACCTGCCATTGTTCGAAGAGCTCATGACAACCTGCACTGACGACAGAACCGTCACTGCGACAATGGTGGTCAGCACTCTCACAGGCCTTCTTCCCGAACTGAAAAGGGACGGCGTGAACATCTCAAATATAACAGACTCTCACTTCACACAGCTTTTCAATACCGTCTCCGAAGGCACCGTTGCCAAAGAAGGCATTGAACAGGTACTGCGCCAATTCGCAAAGACCCCGCAGATGTCCATGGAAAAAGTAATAGAAGAGCTGGGTCTTGCAGGCCCGGATACCGGGGAGATCGAAAGCTTCATTGAAGATGTTATCCGGGAGCGTGAAGCCTTTGTCAATGAAAAAGGAATGGCTGCTGTGGGCCCGCTTATGGGTGTTGTCATGAAGGAATTCAGGGGTAAGGTAGACGGGAAGGTCTTAAGCGAGCTCCTCAAACAAAAGGTTAATGAATTCCTTAATTCATAAAGTCATACATATGACCCCGGGACACAACATTCTTCTAACCATCCTGTTAATCCTGCTTTTTCTGCCCCTTGCAGGGGCAGTACATGCCGGGAACATCACACAACTTACCGAAGGGGCCAATCAGGCTTCTCCCTCTGTCAGTCCGGATGGCTCTTTGATAGTTTATGCTTCAGATCAGTCCATACGGATCATGAACATTGATGGCAGTGACGATCATAAGCTCTACGACAGCATGGTCTGGGACGGGGAACCCTGCTTTGGTTCCGATTCCCAGACAGTCTATTTTGCATCCGAACATGTCAGGCCATTTGAAGCTAACTATATCAGCATCTATTCCATTGCTCCCGATGGCGTGCAGACTACCCAGATAACCAAAAATGCAGACAGCAGGGCCCCTGCCATCAGTCCGGATGGTAGCTCAATAGCCTATCTGTCAAAGATATCCGGCAATTATGATATCTGGATAATGGATATGAATGGAGAGAATGCAAGGCAGATCACTGAGGGAGATCTGGATGAGGGAGCACCCTCCTGGTATGTAGACGATCTGGTCTATTCCCTTAACGGGGATATCTGGAGCATAGGCCGGGATAAAAAATTCCCCACTCCCCTGAGGGTGGATCAGTTTGAGAACACCCATCCTGCAATCAGTCCTGACGGCACTCTTATGGCATATATATCCGATCGGTCGGGTAATGCAGACCTCTGGATAATGGACCTGGACACAATGGGATTTGTGCAGCTGACCAACGATGAATTCATTCAGGCCAGCCCCGCGTGGTCCCCTGACGGAAAAAAGATCATATATGTATCCAATGAGGCAGGAGAGTTTAATATCTGGTCCCTGGAACTGGCAGATTCGGCCACTCCCATACCTGAAGAGTCCCTGTCTGATAAGATAGAGGACAAGACCACTATAAACAATGACCTCATAGCCTCTCTGCTCTCAAATCCCCTTTTGACAGCAGGGATTGCAGTCATCCTTGGTCTTCTGGTGGTCGTACTACTGGTAAAAGGATTTCTGAAAGGTCTCTAAATCCATCGCAATACTTATAGCCTATTCATGACATGTACTCGCAGGTTGAGATGATGTCAGCGGTAATAGGATTAGAAGATGGAACTATTTTAAAGGGCACCGGTTTTGGTGCCGAAGGTATTGTTTGCGGAGAACTTGTTTTTACAACTCAATATACGGGATATGAGGAATCACTCAGTGACCCTTCCTATAAGGGCCAGATATTGATGTTCACCTATCCCACCATTGGAAATTATGGCGTGAATGAGGACAGGTTCCAGTCAGATGGCGTTAAAGCAGAAGGACTGGTTGTCCGGGAGGCATGTGACAGGCCCAATCACCATCTTTCCATGAAAAACATCTACAAATTAATGGAGGATGAGGGTAAACCCGGTATATGCGGTGTGGATACCCGTATGCTCACTATCAAGACCAGGGAGCACGGTACCATGCGTGCGGCTCTTATCAATGGCAGTGATGACGGGGAGGAAGCAGTCCGCCTGGCAAGGGCCCAGCCGGATATTTCCGAGCTGGACCTGATCTCCAGGGTCACCTGCAAGGAGAGCTTCACCCTGAAAGCCAAAAACAGTGTCGGTAAAAAGGCAGTACTGCTGGATCTTGGAATGAAAAAGAATATCTCGCAGAGTCTTCTTGCCCGGGGAATTGATGTCATTGTAGTCCCGGCCGATTCCACCCCGGCACAGATCGCAGAACTTGATCCGGATGTCCTGTTCCTCTCAAACGGGCCCGGAGATCCTCAGAATGCACACTCGGCGGTCACTGCAGTAAAAGAACTTGCAGGCACTATGCCCATCACAGGGATCTGTCTGGGACATCAGGTGATCTCCCTTGCAATGGGGGCGGACACCTACAAGCTCAAGTTCGGACACAGAGGTGCCAATCAGCCGGTAAAGGACCTGGAATCCGGCATCGTACACATAACCTGTCAGAACCATGGATTTGCCGTGGATGAAAACTCCTTTGACGGGACCGAAGTTGAGGTCACCCAGATCAATGCCAATGACCGGACTGTGGAAGGGATCTCTCACAAAGACCTGGACATCTTCAGTGTACAGTACCATCCGGAAGCCCATGCAGGGCCAAGGGATACCGAGGAGATATTCTTCAGCAAGGTCCTCAGGACCATCGGAGGTGGGCTATAATGCCAAAACGCACAGATATTAAAAAGGTCCTGCTCATAGGATCAGGTCCCATTATGATAGGTCAGGCAGCAGAGTTCGACTTCTCCGGAAGCCAGGCCTGCCGCTCCTTACGGGAAGAAGGGCTGGAAGTGGTGCTGGTAAACTCCAACCCGGCAACCATCATGACCGATCCGGAAATGGCGGATGCGGTCTATATCGAACCCCTGGAAGCAAAGATCATTGCCAGGATAATTGAAAAAGAAAGACCGGACAGTATCATTGCCGGTATAGGGGGCCAGACCGGACTTAACATCACCAGTGAACTGGCAGAACTTGGAGTACTGGAAAAATACGGTGTGAAACTGCTGGGAACTCCTCTTGATGCCATCACCAATACGGAAGACAGAGAACTTTTCAAAAGGAAAATGGAAGAGATCGGGGAAAAGGTACCCCGCAGTCATGCCATATCCTCATTAAAGGAAGCAGAAGAACTGATTGATGAACTTGGCCTGCCTCTTATCATCAGACCTGCCTATACTCTGGGCGGAGCCGGAGGAGGTATCGCCTATACAAAGGATCAACTGCTGGAGATCACTGAAAGAGGTATCAGACGCAGTCGTATCAATCAGGTGCTCATTGAAGAGAGTGTCCTGGGCTGGAAAGAGTTCGAATATGAGGTCATGCGTGACTCCAATGACACCTGTATCGTCATCTGTAATATGGAGAACCTGGACCCCATGGGAGTCCACACCGGAGAATCCATGGTCGTCACTCCGTCCCAGACCCTTAATGATGACGAACACCAGATGCTAAGAAGTGCCGCCATTAAGATCATCAGGGCCTTCGGGATAGAAGGAGGATGCAACATACAGTTTGCGGTCAAGGACGGAGAATACCGGATAGTCGAAGTCAACCCCAGGGTATCCCGCTCATCCGCTCTTGCTTCCAAGGCCACAGGGTATCCCATTGCCAGGGTCACTGCAAAGATAGCCATTGGAATGGACCTGGACGAGATCCTCAATGATGTGACCAAAAAGACCCCTGCATCCTTTGAACCAACTATCGATTATATTGTCACCAAGATCCCCAGATGGCCCTTTGACAAATTCGTCACTGCAGACAAGACCCTCACCACAGCCATGAAAAGTACCGGTGAGGTCATGGCCATTGGCCGCACCATAGAGGAGTCCCTTCTCAAGGCAATTCGTTCCCTGGACATTGATCTGTCCCCGGGAAGCAATACCTGGGATGAGACTCAGGTGACCACCCTTTTGAAGACCCCGACCAGCGAGAGGCTCTTTGTCATCTATCATGCTCTGACAACCGGTATGTCCCCTGAGGATATCAGCGAGCTTACCGGAATTGACATATTCTTCATCCATAAGATCGAGAACATTGTCAATATGGAAGCTTCCCTTAAAGCAGACCTCTTTGCAGTGGATGTGGATGTTGAAATGCTTCGTAAGGCCAAACGCATGGGCCTGACCGATGGTCGAATAGCACATTTGACAGACAGGACCCGGGAGCAGATCAATGATATAAGACGCAGCAGGGGTATCACTTCCACCTATAAGATGGTGGACACCTGTGCGGCAGAGTTTGCGGCCGAGACTCCCTATTATTATTCCTGCTATGAGAACATGTGCGAGGCCAGCCCCTCGGATGAAAAGAAGATCCTCATTCTGGGTGCAGGTCCCATACGTATCGGACAGGGCATAGAATTTGACTACTGCACGGTCCATGCGGTCACCGCCATCCGTGAGGAAGGTATTGAGGCCCATATCATTAACAACAACCCTGAGACCGTATCCACTGACTATGATACCTCCGACAAGCTCTTCTTTGAGCCTCTGACCCTGGAGGATGTCATGAACGTCATTGAAAAGGAAAAACCCTATGGTGTACTGGTACAATTTGGTGGACAGACATCGGTAAACCTTGCCCTTCCTCTCCAGAAAGAGCTGCAGCGCAGGGATGATATTGATACTGTTATCCTGGGTACCTCCCCTGAAGATATCGATATGGCAGAGAACAGGGAGAAGTTCAACCAGATGATGAACAGGCTGGATATCCTTCAGCCTGAGGCAGGATATGCCACCTCACAGGAAGATGCAATTAAGATAACTTCCCGTATCGGCTATCCGGTACTTGTACGTCCCTCCTATGTCCTGGGAGGCCGGGCCATGGAGATCGTCTACGATCAGAACGAGCTGGAACGTTATATGCGGGAAGCTGTCCGGGTATCTCCGGAACATCCCATACTGATCGATGACTTTCTGGAAGGGGCCGTGGAGATCGATGTGGACGCGGTCTGTGACGGTAAGGATGTCCTTATCGGTGCCATAATGGAACATATTGAAGAGGCCGGTGTGCACTCAGGAGATTCTGCCTGTGTGATCCCGCCATCATATCTTTCTGAAGAGGTCCTGGAAACCGTCCGGGACTATACCCGCAAGATCGCCCTGGCCCTTAATGTGAAGGGTCTGATCAATATCCAGATGGCAGAACAAAGCGGAAAGGTCTTTGTCCTGGAAGCAAACCCCCGCTCCAGCCGTACCATCCCGTTCGTCTCCAAGGCAGTGGGCCTGCCCCTGGCCAAGATCGCGGCCCAGGTTATAATCGGTCATACTCTGGAAGATCTGGGTTATATGCAGGAAAAGGAAACTGTACTGGAACATTATTCTGTCAAAGAGGTCCTCCTGCCTTTTGATAAACTTCCCGGAGCCGATCCGGTCCTGGGACCGGAGATGAAAAGTACCGGAGAGGTCATGGGTATTGACTATGATTTCGGACGTGCTTTCTTCAAGGCACAGCTTAGTGCGGATAACCTGCTCCCTCTGTCCGGCCGGGTATTCATGTCCATCAGAGATGCGGATAAAGAGCAGATCGTGGAGGTTGCAAAGAAGATGCAGGAAGCCGGTCTGGAACTTCTGGGTACGGTTGGTACTGCAAAGTTCCTTGCCAAAAAGGGTATTGAAATGGAAACCTTAAGGAAAGTGCATGAAGGTAGTCCCAATGTCATCGACATGATGCGCCGGGATGAGGTGGCCCTGATCGTGAACACCCCTACCACAAAGCAGTCCCGCAAGGACGGATATTCCATCCGCAGGGCGGCCGTGGACTTCAAGGTGCCCTATATCACCACGATCCAGGCGGCAAAGGCCTCAGCAGATGCCATCGTCTCAATGAAGAAGGATGAGCTGACCATAAAATCCATAAATGATTATCACAGGGACATCCACAGCTGATGTCCTTCAGGAGAATTACAAATGACAAAGAAAGTAGTACTGGCTTATTCCGGAGGTCTGGATACCTCCATTTGCATACCCCTGTTAAAGGAAGAGTATGGGTACGATGAAGTGATCACCGTAGCGGTCGATGTGGGCCAGCCCCGGGAAGATGTTGAAAGGGCAGAGGAAAAGGCCCGAAAGATAAGTGACAAACACTTCACTCTGGATGTGCGGGACGAGTTCCTCAATGATTACATCTTTCCCCTTATCAGGGCCAACGGGGACTATGAAGGTTATGTGATGGGAACATCCATCGCCAGGCCCCTGATCGCTAAAAAAGTGGTACGTATTGCACAGCAGGAAGGCGCTGTGGCCCTTGCTCACGGTTGTACCGGAAAGGGTAACGACCAGCTTAGATTTGAAGCCGTGTTCCGGCTTACCGATATGGATGTTATCGCACCCATGAGGGAAATGAACCTCACCCGTGAATGGGAGATCGAATATGCTCAAAAGCACGGGATCCCTGTAAGTGTCACCTCCTCCAAACCTTGGAGTGTGGACGAGAACATCTGGAGTCGCAGTATCGAAGGTGGCAAACTGGAAGACCCCGGATATATCCCTCCTGAAGAGATCTACCAGTGGACCGTATCTGCAGAAGAGGCCCCGGATGCACCATTGATGCTCACCATAGGCTTTAAGGACGGTGTACCGGTATCCCTTGACGGGACAGAAATGGCTCCTGTTGCACTGGCAGAGAAACTCAATGAGCTGGCCGGTGCCCATGGTGTGGGACGTACCGATATGATCGAGGACAGGGTACTTGGTCTTAAGGCCCGGGAGAACTATGAACATCCTGCAGCCACAGTCCTGCTTACCGCACACAAAGACCTGGAAAAGCTGGTCTTAACCCGCAGTGAGCTCAAATTCAAGTCTCTTGTTGATGACCAGTGGTCCGAACTTGCCTATTACGGTCTGGTAGACGAACCTCTCTATGAGGACCTTAATGCCTTTATCAACACCACCCAGAAGCGTGTTGAAGGTACGGTCACCGTAAAGCTCTATAAGGGCAACATTTCCATCATGGCCCGCACCTCTCCATATGCTCTGTATTCCGAGGACCTGGTATCCTTTGACAGTGCAAGCATTGACCAGAAGGATTCGGAAGGCTTTGCCAAATACCATGGTTTCCAGGCCCGCCTTTACAGGAAATTCATTGCTGACTAAAGGTATGTTCCACATACCTTCTCTTTTTTTTGATCTTTATGCCCCTCAGCAGGATATATAAGGAACTTCTTCGCAAAAGTGTCCATATCACTTCCGTCCTGATCGTTGTGGCACACTTTATTCTGGGAGAGAGGCCTGTGCTGGCCTTTTTACTTGCGTATCTGGTCTGCACCCTTATAATGGAAGAGCTAAGGCTCTCCTATGGGACCCGGATCCCTCTGTTTGATCTTTTATTGCGCAAAAGCGAAAAGAAGGTTATAGGCGGTTATGTATATTTTGTCATAGGAGCTCTTATCGCCCTGTCTGTATTCGATCAGAACATTGCATATGCCGCTATCCTTATGACCACTTTTGGAGATACCAGTGCGGCCCTTGTGGGTCGTCTTTTTGGAAAGACAGAACTGCCCGGAGGGGGAAAGTCCCTGGAGGGAACCCTGGCAGAACTGATTGTGGATATCATCATCGGGTATATTTTCATATCTGCACTCCCCGTGGTCCTGTTTATGGCTATGATTGCAACTGCTGCGGAAGTATTCTTTAAGAAAGTGGATGATAATATGGCCATTCCGGTCTTTGCAGGAGCTGCAGGGCATTTAGGGGTCTTTCTGATATCTCTGGTCTGATGGGATCAGGCTGTCTGTGTCACCGGTAGACTTTCCCATGTCTTAATGGGATGCGGTCAGGTTCAGCCCGACAACACCTGCTATGACCAGGGTGATGGAGAACAGTTTGAATAAAGTGTTGGGTTCATTGAAATAAAATATACCTATGATGGTAATAAGCACTGTTCCCAGGCCGGCCCAGATGGCATAAGCCATACTGACATCCAGGTCCTTAAGGGCCAGGGTGAAGAGCACAAAGCTGATCCCGTAGAATACAAAAATAAGGACTGAAGGGAGGAGTTTATCAAAACCGTCGGAGAGTTTCATACAGGTTGTACCCATCACTTCAAAAAGGATGGCTCCAATAAGTAAAAGATAGCTTATCATTTGATCATCTGTTAGTTTATATTAACTATTAATATATTTTCTCTATTTACACAAAAATCTCTGCCATGGGTTTCTTTAATATACTATGGCCCTGATAGCTATTATGGGGATTGGGTATATCTCAATCTTAAGGGTGGCAATGGGACATTTATACTACACCATCAATTAACTCCTCTCAATACCGTTTCCTGTTGCCACCTCTCCTACTCTTTACAGGTAATTAATTTTCTGGTTTAACTGTCAGATAGATACTTCCAATACCAAGCAGTGTCGCCACCGTACTGATCACAGCCCCAATCCAGGGCAATTCTATGAGTATCAGCAGGATCAGCAGGCCTGTTGCCAGCTCTTTCCAGGGTGGGTACTCTTTTGCATACCTCCAGGTAAGCCATTGTCCGATCCATAGTCCCGTATAGATCTTTGCGAGCAGCAGTGTGAATATCAAAAGCAACAGTATCAGCAGGCCCAGGGGGATACCTATAACGGTTATCATCAGGATGACAGACCCAAGTATGGCACCGATTATGGTCAGCACTCCGGCAATCAGACAATTTAGAGGAGCTTTTTGAATATTGGCGGCAATATCATTGCTTGCCTGTGGCATCAGCAGGATCAGGATCGCTCCCACAGTTAGCAGGAAGATATATTTCATGATCCAGAGTATAATGGAAAGCAGGCCTGGCCCGGTTCTTTCTTCTTTATCCGGTTTTTCTTTGCGTATTGTATCAGGAACAACTTTATGGGTTTTATTCCCCTCAATGCTTCCTTCTGTTAGTTGAGTGTATTCCCTCACATCTATCAGGGCATCTCCAGAGATGGTCCCACCAAGCTGAAGGTAGTCACCTTCGGCCCGAAGGTCTCCTTTGACAGTTGAAAGGATGATCATCTCATTACCGGAGCAGATCAGATCGCCGCCGATGGTCGTATTTGCAGAGGTTATGACCTCTCCCCCGGCAAGCATCAGGTCATCTTCAACATTTCCATACACCGCCACCTTTCCTGCAGCGATGCGTCCGTCGTCTCCGACATTACCCTTTATGATGACATCACCAGCTGCCACCATAACATCTCCTGAAACATTCCCAAGGACTGTGACAAGGCCTCCTGCTGCGAACAGGTCTCCATTTACATCACCTGTAATGGTCACCTCTGCTCCTGCGATATAGAGATCATTATCAACATCTTCTCTTATAATAACAGAATCTCCGCTTTCAAATGTGCTCATGGCAGTGGCTGTAGTTGTGAAGAACAGAAGGATCAGGAATAATACGACAGGTCTTAAATGAACGTTCATTAAATCACCGGTATCCTATACTACTGGATATGAGGGTACATGTATTAAAATTGTTGTTCTGCTCAAGTCTGCAGGGTCTGTAGTTTATAAAGGGGTTTTGTGAACATAATCCCGCTGGAAATAAGGAATCATATCAGAAAAGTGAAACTGCCGGGCCGGGAAATATTGTTTAAGAAATATTGCTGAGGGATTTCCTGGTTCTTGGATAAAGATGTATCATCTAAAATGAGGATCAGATATGTAGATATTGAAGTAGGGTGGCATGTCCTTGTGTGAAAAACAGTTTTGGACATACCTATAAGTGCCCCCACTCCATCATGACCGGAAAGCCCCCTTTTCTTCGGTCATTGAAAAGTTCCTGGTTCTACAGGTTAAGTACAGAGAACGGCTAACTCTTGTACTTAGATATAAGTATGCACTTCTATTATTTAACCTGATTGGGTTTTAAATTTTTTAGTAACTGTATATTTTGATAAGCTTGAAATTTTGAATAGAAATTTATACAATGCAGAGGATAAAACTAAAAAGACGATTTATGGCTTTAATGTTCAACATATAATATGGTAATATATGGTAAAACTGTTCAACATATAATATGGAAAACTCTTCAATCTATAATATGGAAAATATATGATAGTTTAATTCCCTTACCTGTTTTTTATCAAAGGATCAGGGCCCTGAGAACAATCTAAGAACAATATTTCTCTCAGTACAGACAGGAAATGAAAATATCCGGTAAAATGCTCATCGAGTGGAGTGGCATGTCCGCGCGTATAAAAACAGTTTTCGGACATGCTGATGAGCAAATCCCCACTCCACCATAACCGGAGAGCCCCCTTTTCTCCGGCATCGAAAAGTCCTGGTTCTACAGGTTAAGTACAGAGAACGGCTAACTCTTGTACTTACTCTTAATATGTACTTTTTGTATTTAACCTAATCTGCCATTAATATTTTTTGTCATTGAAAAATTTCAAGCTATTAAAAATTAAGATGCCGTTAAAAATTAAGCCCACATTAATGAAATTTAATTAAAAATTAAGGTGATATTAAAAATCAGGGTTGTATCTGATTATATGTCTGATATTTGCGATCACGAGGCACAGTAACAGAGAAATCCCGTGACTTCAGTCGTGGGTAGTTCACAATACTACAAAGACAATACTACGGAGCTATTCTTTTTTAGTTCAGAAAATAAATAATCCGGATTAGCAGACGTTTATCAAAAGAATACATAAAGGGGAAAACAGGTTCCAGATCAGAATGATCAGGCCCTGTGACAGTTCATTCCATCTATTTCTTTCACTGATCGGCTCTGCGGGAGGCCCTGATCTCCCGGATCCTTCTGATACAGATCTCCAGTAAGAACAGTACAAGGCCTGCCAGGATAAAGTAGATCTTCTGGCTCTGCGTCACCTGGACGCTCTTTAAGGAATTCTGCTGTGCATCCTCAAGCAACAGGGCCAGAGCCTCCTGTTCTGTATATGTTTTACCACCATTGGCCCTGATCAGCACCGGCAGATCTTCATTGATTCCCACATCCCGGTATTCCAGAGCGTAATTAACTGCAATAGGGTATCCGGATACATCATGCAGGCCGATGTTCCCGGGATCAATGGAAGTTTCATAGGTATTCTTGCCCGTAACCGCCAGGTCCAGGGTCTTACCGTTGAATTTGAGCACGGGCAGACCTTCATCATAACTGGTGACATCCAGAGTGGCAGGAGTGCCAAACCAGGTATCCTCTGCTTCCACCACCGTACCTTCTTCCACCTGAGGATTGCCAATGGCCCAGTTCATGGTTGCCGATATCAATCTGGAATTATTCCCGGAATACATCTGAGAGGCCCAGGTGATATCCTCTCCCTTTCCGTTGTCCGTGGAAACAGCCGCAACCCGGCCCAGGCCGTATCTCCAGGTAGTGATCACAGGTTTGCCTGTAGCTGTGACTACAACACGGTCGGCCCCGGGTTTTGGGGTAACGTCATTATATCCGGTGATATTGCCTGCAACCATAACGTCCCGGGTGATGAAATGCCTGGGGTTGTATTCCACCAGGGGGAAACTATAGAGTTGTGGAGTATCTTCATCTTCCTCATCCTGCTGAGGGGGCTTCTCAAAGATCAGGTTAGCACGCTCTCCTTTACTTAGATGGAAGTAGGTTCCGTCCACTTCCTGCATTAACTTCTCGGCGTAGTAATTTCCGTTATTATCTGTCTGAGAAGGGGCCCCTGAGACCATATGAATATAGTAGAAGTCAATTCCGTCTTCATAGATGTCTTCTGCCAGGACAAGACTTTCATCATAGGTCTTTTCGATCCCTCCGTCTGAGATGATGATTATGTCCATCTCCCCTGCTTCATTGTCAAGCCACTCAGTTGCGATCTCAAGACCTTCGTTAAGGGAAGTTTCACTGGTAGCCCCCGGGGCCAGTGTCAGAATATCGGCTTCAAGTTTTTCAAGATTGGACGGGGCTCCAAGGTAGATCAGTCCGCCTGATACGTCTACACCTTCACTTCCAAAGGCAATGACTCCTGCATAGGCATCCCGCAGATTCTCATTTCTAAGTACATAGATAGCATTGCCCAGTATGTCTGATAATGTATCATGGGCAAAAGTGCTCTGAGAAACATCCAGGACCAGTACAACACTTCTGCCGCCCTTCCAGTCCGTAGCTTCAGAGCTTACCGGAAGCAGCTTTTCAAAAGAGGAATTCAGATAATCCCCATTATCGTAGGCCCTCTCTCCTCCAACGACCACAAGACCGTTCCCGTCCAGTATATAGTCGTTCAGGATGTCCACATCTTCCTCAGCCAGACTGCGCAGATTGCGGTTGTCCAGGACCAGGGCCTTTTTGTTATCGAGCCGGTCAAGTTCACCGGTATAGGAAGTATCATAGAGATTGAACAATATTTCTGCCAGAGGTGAGGATGTATCGTCTGTTATAAGACGGATGTTGGGTTTTGGGACTACATAGATGGATTTATAGAAAACATTATTGATATCATCCCAATCCTCTGTAAGGGGTGTAAGCTCCACTTTAAGCTCCGAGGCCCCCAGAGTGTCGAAAGTATAGGGTACCCGGATGGTCTTGCTGCGGGTATCCTGGGTAAAGGTACCTCCTCTTACCAGTTCGTCCCCGGCATAGACCTTGAAGCTGTAACGTATGCTATCCTCCTTTGCCTGAGAGACCACCACATCGAACTGGTTCTCATTTCCGATCACCACTGTCTTGTCCCCTTCGATCTGAACACTGATGTCATTCATCAGGACCTCCGGCTCAACCGAATAGATAGTTGTACCGGTCTGATCTGCCAGTTTAAAGGCCTCTTCCAGGTCTTTTCCGAAATTGTTGTTCCCGTCGGTTACCAGAACGATCTGCTCATCACCTCTGGAGTACTGGGCCAGAGCATCTCCCAGGGCACTATTCTCGCCCGAAAGCCGGATGATATTGGTCGGGGTGTTGGCAGTCAGTGACTCGTATATACGGTCTGCGACGCCGGTCTTAAAGATGTCCATACTGGTGGTCTCATCGGAGATGATCACAATGGATGGAGTTTCATCATCACTGACATCACTGGTTATGGCATACGGGGAGGCCAGGGCAGTGATCAGCAGGGAAAGGACGATCATCCTGGACAGGATGAGCATCTTTGATCCTCCCTTTCTCATCAGGAACAGGCCGCCAAGTAGAACAGGGACCACCAGTGCAAGCATCTCAGGACTTTCAAACGTAAGCATCACAATTCCCCCCTGCTGCGGATTATCATTATTTCCATTATAACAAGCAGTATTACAAGAACTATCAGGTATGTGTCCAGATATTTTTTAGCCAGGTAGGTCCCGCCTCTGACAAGTTCAGGTTCATCCTGTGAGGCGGCCCGGTCCATGACCGCGGTGGCATCGATACCGGTGTCGGATTCCTTGTCATCATAGAGGTTTACCGCAATGGTCTTTCCGGCCACTTCATAAAGGCCCACCTCATCATAGAGCAGACGGTCTGTTGTAACCTTTCCTTTCGGTGTGGTCACTTCCTGTTCACCTGAAAGGACCGAGATCGCTCCTGTCTTAAGGTTATAATCGCTTATATCTCCCGACCCTCCCATCCAGGCCACAAGTCTGGCCCAGAGGACAGGATATTCCGGCAGGTTATGGAAATTGTTCCAGGGCTGCTCTCCAAGCATATCATTAAATCCCACATACATCACTGTTCCTTTCCCCCGGGTCCAGTAGGCCAGCATGGGAATATTGTTCTGTGTTTCCACCAGGGATACACTATCCTCCCTTAATGTGGCATTCAGATATTTGTAGAGAGCGATCTCATCAAATTGAATATCTTCTGTAAGTCTGCTGTCCTGTACAACTTCCAGAGAAAGGCTTTCGTTCCCTGACCCCAGGGTCTTAACCGGCAGAAGTTGTAGCAGATCAAGTTCTGCATTGGCAGGGTCCAGGGCATCAGAGGCCATAATAACTGCTTTTCCTCCCTGATCAATGAAATTATCCAGGGCGGCAATCTCCTCTGAATTAAGGGTCCGCTCACGGGTGGCGACGACGACCATACGGTACTTATCAATATCTGCAGGCACCATCTCTGAAGTTTTCAGCCTGACATCCGGCAGCAGGGACAGGGCCGTTGAAGAGGGGGTCTTCTGACCATCTGTTATCAGGAGCAGGTCACTTTGTTTTCCGGAAGGGATATAAATATAAGCGGTATTGTCCGGGGAAAAACTATCGGTATCCTTTATACTGATCGTGGTGGTACCCATACCCATCCCTTCAAGTTTTATCTGTTTTGTAGAATATGCTGCAACAGACAGGTCCAGGTCCAGGGCCTTCCCGCTGTTCTCGGGGAGCACACTTAATGTAATTGTCTTTGTTACTTCGCCATAGTTCTTAAGCACACAATTGTAGTCATAACCACTTTCTGTGGCCTCCAGCCATCCCTGGATGATCCCCACATTATCAGCTGTCCTGCCCACTCTTATGAAAGTAACATCAATTCCATAGGACTGCGCCAGACGTTTGGCAGATACAGGGTCTTCCCCTTCCCAGCTGGTAAAATCCGAGATCACAATTATCCTCCCCCCTTCATTGGATATGGTCCGCATTCCGTTGGTGATGGCTGAGGAGATGTCAGCAACATCCCCTTTTGGTCCAAGCCCGTTTAGTGCATCGGTTGTGGGCCCGGCTTCGGCTCCCTCCAGAACTGTCACCGGGATACTCTGGGCCAGGATGATGGTGTTCTTCTTACTCACATATCCCTTTGCGATCTCTACAGCACTGTCAAACCTGTCATCAACCTGCATACTTGCAGAAGCATCGATCACAAATACCGTATGTTCTCCGCTTAGATCCTCCTCTGCATTGTAAAATGGAGCTGCAGCTGCAGTGGAAAGCAGGATCAGTACCAGTAGCTGGATAAGGAATATGGGGTCTTTTATAAGCTTCTTAAGGGAGGCAAAACGCTTTTTCTTCTTCTGCGCCCTCATAAGGAACATAAGGGATGGTATCTTCAGCTCCAGGGGTTTGGGGCGAAGCAGATAGAGGATGATCAGAGGAATAATGCTGGCCAGGGCCGCAAGGGCGGCAGTGTTCTCAAACGGCATTCACATCTGCCTCCGGTTGATCGCATTGAAGAACGCATCGAATATGGGCATATTCGTGGAAAAAGTATAGAAATCCGCACCAACATGATCACATATCTCCCGGATGGCATTAATATGCTTATCCAGTTCTATCTGATACTGATCAATGAAATTGTTACTCAGATATGTCTTTAGTTCATCATTTGTCTCCAGGTCCTTGAGTTTTACATGACCATGGAAGGTGAGCGTACTTTCTGTGGGGTCAAGGACCTGGATCAGTATCAGATCATGATGGGACAGCCGGTATATGGCAGATTCAATGGAATCAAGCCCGTCCATGAAATCAGAAATTATGATGACCAGTGACCTTGAACGGATCATAACTTCATATCTGGAAACACAACGGTTAAGGGCAGTCTGACCTTCAAGGGGTATGTCACCCAGCTGGTCAATTATGCGCAGGAGATATTTACGCCCTCTCTTTGCCCTTGAAATATTAATATCTTCAGCAAAGGTTGAAATTGCAAATTTATCATTATCTTTTGTTACCAGATAGGCAAATCCGGCTGCCAGCATGGCCCCGTATTCGAACTTTGTCAGATCTCCTGATCCATAGTTCATACTATTGCTTGAATCCAGCAGGATGTGGGTGGTAAGGGATTTATCCTCTTCAAATTCCCTCACATAGAGCTTTTCAGTCCTTGCATAGGCATTCCAGTCAATGGAGCGCAACTCATCTCCCGGATAGTATTCCCTGTAACCTATAGTATCCAGGCCCTTGCCCGTATGAAGAGAGCGGCGACTGCCGGCATAAGCAGTTGATACCCTTTTTCTGACCATGAAAGTAAAACGGTCCAGTTGCTCAAAGAACTTCACATCTATCTTATTGTTTTTCTCGCTCATGGTCAGTCGGATATGTATATGATTTCACAGCCACGTTTTTTACTTAACAGACTCAAATGATATCCGTGCAGGATCATTTAGTCCGGGTGAGAAGTTCTTTTATCACCTGGTCGGTGGTGATCCCTTTTCTTTCTGATTCAAAGGTCAGCATTATCCTGTGCCGCAGGACCGGATATGCCATTGTGTCTATATCCTCGGCACTTACATAGTTGCGGCCTTTGATAAGGGCCCGGGCCTTTGCCGCCAGGATCAGACCAATGGAGGCCCTGGGGGAGGCACCGTATTCAATATGTTCTGTCCAGTTACGGGTTGCCATGACGATCTTGATAGCCCTCTCCTTAATATCTTCTGCAATGGGTACGTCCCGGGTAAGCTTCTGTAGCTGGAGGACAGAGCGTTTATCCATTACACGTTTAACCTCGGGCATATCGTATTGGGTGTATCTTCTGACGATCTCCTTCTCTTCTTCAAATGATGGATAGGTTAGCAGGACCTTTAACAGGAACCTGTCCAGCTGTGCTTCGGGCAGAGGGAAGGTACCTTCCATCTCAATGGGGTTCTGGGTCGCAAGTAAGAAGAAAGGTTTGTCCAGCAGGAAAGTATCATTTCCAACTGTGACCTGTTTCTCCTGCATGGCTTCCAGCAGGGCGGACTGGGTCTTGGGAGAAGCACGGTTAATCTCATCGGCAAGCACTATATTGGAAAAAACGGGTCCTGGTTCAAATTTGAATTCCTTATGTCCGCCTCTTTCCTCAATGATATGGGTACCGGTTATGTCGGCAGGCATCAGGTCCGGGGTACACTGGATCCTGTTAAAGGCCAGGTCCATGGTCTTTGAGATAGTCGATATAGTAAGGGTCTTTCCAAGGCCCGGATTACTTTCAATGAGTGCATGGTTATTGCACAGTATTGCTATTACTATCTGTTCCACGGTCTCATTCTGTCCCACAATGACCTTTGAGATCTCATTGAAAAGGGCATTAAAGGAAGCCCCTGAACCCTGATAGACCCTTGAAAGATCCTCATTCTCGTTATTCATCCCTGTTATTCTCCTCTGGGTTTGTCTGATTATTTATGAATGTGATATTAAGTAGATCGATTCTTTGAAAGTTATTCCTGTGCCATCTGTTCGAAATATTCCTTTATGATACTCTCATATCCTTCAGGAAGCTGTTCATAATATGCCGGGGAAGACATCTGTCCCACATCATATGCAGAAGAACTCTCAAATTCCGGAGGGGTTTTATCTTCATCTCCGCTGTCCGTAAAACCAATCCCTGCTCCCGGAGGCATGGACAGGTCCACTTCTTCTCCTTCAACCACTACTATGGTGGGTTCTCCCATGAGATTCTCCTCCCCGCCGGCCTGGTCGGTATCATCATCACCATCTTCTTCCAGAGCAAATAGTTCATCAGGAGAGGTCGTATTCTCTTTATCAGGAGTAAGTGGAAGGCTGTCGACAAGGTCGGATATGTCATCGGGGGTAATATCTGAGCGATAGTTTTCCATTGTGACATATGAGAAGGAAGAGATACTGATAACCAGCAATAAAAGGCCTATCTTCAGTTTCCTTTTTTCAATGAATGAAGATGGATTCACTTTCGAAGCTGTTGCCAAAACCCCGGTCATAAGTTCATCGACCAGGAGGTTGTGCTCTTTCCTGTTGTCGTAGGCCGTCCTGAGCCTTTCTTTAAGTGAAGGATATTTTTCCTCGATCAGCAGGACCATATTCCCTGTTTTACTTCTGGACAGCAGCAGGCCCATAAGGGTCGAAAGGGGAAGTACCAGGACCAACAGGGCAACATTTGCAGCTTTCAGGGTAATGATTGCAATATTAAATTCCAGGTCCGAGTAAAGTTCAAACCTTTTAAGGGATAATATATAAGCATCAATGTTGAGTATATGCAGGATGGTATAAAGGATAAAAAAACAAATGAGGATATTGATTGATCTATAGAATATCCTGTATCTTTTGACTGCATGTTGCTGTTTGGCAATGAATTTTTCAATATCCACGGGTTTGTCCCCTCAATTTGACTATAATTATGGCCCTGCATGGGAAATTAATGATTATACAGTACAATTATATTTCATTATAGAATCATAAGTATCTTTCTACACATTGAATAATGTACCTGCATATGGTTACCTTCCTATATCATATATAGGTATATATAATAATAATGATGGTGAGATTGAAATCATTCATCTAATTCTGTTGAAGGGTAGGAGCCAAGCATTTTTACCATCCTGACCCTGTCCCTAATGGCGCAAAGTGCCTCTGTTATATTTTCATCCGATGCTTTCCCCTGTATGTCAATGTAAAACAGATAATCTCCAAGATACCGTTTTGAAGGTCTTGACTCTATCCTTGTCATATTCACCGACCTTTTTGCCAGCTCTCCCAGGATCTCATACAGACAACCCGATCGGTCATGTCCGATATAAATGATCATGGATGTCCTGTACGTATCAGAATTCAGGGGGTATTGCCTGTTTTCCTGTATTTTGTCTTTCTGTTCAACATCTTTCTGTTCAACATCTTTCTGTTCAACATCTTTCTGTTTACATTCCGGCCCCCGGTCATGTATATTACCGGATAGACCGGTTCCGGGAATGATCACTATGAATCGGGTATGATTTATTTCACGGTCCTGTATATTGGGGATGAGGATATTCAGCCCGTAGGCATCGGCTGCTTCCCTGGAAGCTATGGCAGCCATCTCCTCGAATTCATTTGCCAGTTTTGCAGCATGGGATGTACTGCCTGTAGTGCGGATCTGTGCATGCTTGAAATTGTCTTTGATGAACTGTCGGCATTGTGCAAGGGCCTGGGGATGGGAGAGGATAACTTTTACGTTTTCGATATTTCCCCGGGATAGCAGACAATGTCTGATCGGAACTATTATCTCCCCGATAATGGTTACATCTTTTTCAAAGAGCATATCAAGGGTAACTCCAACCGAACCTTCAATGGAGTTCTCGACCGGGACCACTGCCACATCCACTTCATGATCGTTTATTGATCCGAAAGTATCGGTGATATCATCATAATATACAAAGGAATGGCGGTTCGGGTTCTGCCCTGATATTCCACTATCTGTCCATCCCTGTGCAGCTTTCTGTGAATATGACCCTTCAGGGCCCAGTATACCAATTCTCATTGGTCAAAGAAGGAGTACCTGATAAAAATAAGTTATGTTCCGCCTGGAAAAGATCAATCACGAAGTATTCGTATTATGAGGGTTATGCCAAACAGATTGATGACCACTATGATCACTGAACCCAGGGTTTTATGGCCGGTATCACTACTTTGTCCTTCTCCGGGAACAGATGTGATGTTGCCAGGCTCATAGGCCTGCAGATAGATAACGGTATCAGAATCCAGATAAATCATTTCTGTCAATGTCCCTTCTTCTGAGGAGGAGGCCTGGATAGTATAATCCACATTCTTTTGCAGTCCGGTGAACAGATACTCATCATAACCCTGTGAACTGATTACAGTACCGGTTTTGTTGGTAAGCTTGATATCCATTATCCCGGGCAGGTTCACTTTAATATTGGCATAGTCCTTTATTACAGGATTAACTCCACTGGAAAAATGAAGTTCGTCGGGCAGATCAAGCACAGACAACAGGCCGGGGGCCAGGTCATAATGGTTTGCATTTTCCAGGGTTGAGCTTTTGATGTTCGGGGAGGATATGATCAGAGGGACCTGCCTTACCTCGGGCCGGTCTGCATATTTTTCGGATTTACTACCGCCTCTGCTATCTGCATCGGGAAAAGCCATACCATAGCCGGATGTTATGATCAGGGCCATATTATTCTCCTGACAACTATCATATAGCTGTGGGAGCATACGGTCCAGTCCTTCTATAGCTTCAACATATCCGCTGTTTGCACGATAACGTCCGGCAGTTTCCACTGCGGCGATGTCTATGGTCAGGATGTATCGCTGGTCTGTGCTTTTCATCATTTCAATGATATCTGTCCCTGTTTTAAGGGCCCAGTAGTTGTAAGCATGATATCTGTCAATGGAACCTGCGGGTTTTCCCTTTATCTCTTCCGGGGCAGAGGCGGCACGTTTGTTGAATAGCTCCAGAACATCGGTCAGTACCGGGGCTGTACTTCCATGATCATTGGTGATCACTATCATTTCAGGTTCGTTGATCGAACCTGTGGAATCATAGACTGCAATGTCCTGCCGGGAAAGCATTTGTTCAAAGTCAGCCCCTTCAAGGACCCCGATGACCAATAATCCGTGATCATGGGCCACATCATAGACTGTGGAACTTTCATAATCTATCATTGGAGGTTTGGCCCGGGGTGAACCGGTTATAATAATTGAATGTACGGTGTCTGTTTCTATTTCAGGGGCCTCTACATTTATCGCTCTGAGGGAATGATCTGAAATTAAGGAAATGTTATTGACAACTGCTTTTTCAAGCATGGCTCCATCCAGGGCATAGGGGATCTTTTCAGGATATATGTAACTGGAGCCCAGTCCCTCCACTATTAAAAGGACCAATCCCTGTGGGGTGTCTGTCTGATCTGCTTTGATCACCTGAATTGCATTGACAGGGGATGAGATATGGAGTAAAAATAGGAGTAACAGTGAAATTTTTAAAAATTTGGTAATATGAAGAGAAGGCAGAACTTCCAGTGTGTTTTTCATTGCAGAACTTATGTTTTTTTAAATAAAAAAGATAACTATAATTAGTAGATATATTATATATTTTTATATTGTTGATTATTTTATCATGGCTGGAAACTTATTATTCTTGCCTTAATTATCTGGATGATTTAAAACCAGTATTTAAAGATTTCTCATTCAAATATATGTATATAAAAATAATCAGATCAAAAAATAGCCTGTACTTTCTTTTTTTTATTTATTTTAAGTCATTAACGAGTCTTTTTTTGTGGGCTATTATTATATATCATTAATATGTTCAGATCTATCCAAACTGATATATAGATTTTTTGGTTAATAGTTTGTAACCTATTTGTATATTAATATAAATTATAAATAAAAACAGTATCAGTTGGTCTTATTATTACTTTTTGCTTTGCAGTTATACTAATGATGTGGATGGGTAAATTTATATATTATTAACAAATGTTCGGAATATTTATATAGTATTGTGAGGGATGTAAGGCTTAAGGTTAAAATGATTCGTATATGTTTTTCCGAATCCAATGACCACAATAACATTTACCAGTTTCACTGGGAAATAAAATTTTTAGGAGCGTAAATATATGGCCGATTTGAGTCTTAAAGAAAGATTATTAAATGCATTACAGGGTAAGCCTGTAGATATAGTTCCAGTTGCATCCGTTACCCAGACAGGTACAGTGGAACTTATGGATCAAACCGGTGCATCCTGGCCGGAAGCTCATAGCGACGCTGAAAAAATGGCAACTCTTGCATTGGCTACACATGAGATCGCAGGTCTTGAGGCAGTCAGATATCCATACTGTCTTACAGTTCTGGCAGAAGCAATGGGCTGTGAGATCAACATGGGTACCAAAGACAGACAGCCATCCGTCACAGGACACCCATATCCAAAGGGAGTTGACGACCTTGCAATGCCAGAAAACCTCCTGGAGCAGGGCAGGATCCCTGTTGTTCTTGAAGCTGCAAAGCTCATCCGTGAAAAGGTAGGAGATGACGTCCCTCTGGTCGCAGGTATGGAAGGTCCTGTAACCCTTGCATCCGATCTTGCAAGTGTCAAGAAGTTCATGAAATGGTCCATCAAAAAACCAGAGGACTTTGAGGCCATGCTGGATTTCGCAACCGATGCATGTATCGAATACGCAAACGCACTGGCAGCAAACGGTGCAGATGTTATCTGTATCCCTGACCCGGTAGCATCCCCTGACCTTATGAGCCCCGATACATTTGATAAATATCTCAAACCAAGGCTCATCAAGTTCGCAGAGAATGTAAACTGTGTAACTGTATTGCATGTATGTGGAAATGTCAAGCCTATCCTGAACATGATGGCAGACTGCAAGTTCGATGCACTTAGTATTGAAGAGAAAGTTACCGATCTGAAAGGCGCTATTGCAGAAGTTGGCGACAGGGCCCGTGTAGTAGGTAATGTTTCCAGTCCTTTCACCCTGCTTGCAGGTACAGTGGAAAAAGTCACTGAAGATTCTACAAAAGCTCTGGAAGACGGCATTGCTGTCCTTGCACCAGGCTGTGGAATTGCTCCAAAGACCCCTACCGAGAACATCAAGGCAATGGTAGCGGCAAGAGACGCATTCTGCAAATAATATAACCTCCCGGGAATGTCTTTGACGTTCCTTTTTTATTTTTTTTATCCCTCTATCACATTGGGCGTATTGGTAATTATGATGACAGAATGTGATATGAGTGGTTTTTCATGGTTTGGACAAAACTTAAATAATACGAATATCTTATTACTCTCACTAAATAAATTGTGTGATGTATTAATAACATAAGAAGGAATTACTATGAAACTAGGGATTGCAATCGATCTGGGTACCAGTGGATTCAGAGCACAGAAGATAGACCTTGATACCGGTGATATACTACGTACCGTTATCACAATGAGAAATCCGTTGCCAGGTGCCAATGTAATGGACCATCTTGACTTTGCCATGACCTATGGTCAGGAAAAGGCTCACGGACTGGTGATCAATGCTTTTAAACATATAGTGGAACAGCTGGAACTGGGAGACCTGCCTCTGGAAAGGCTTGCCATCTGTGGAAATCCTATTCAGCTTTCTTTATTCCAGGGAATTCCAATCGATGACCTTGCCTATGCCGGAGAACGCAAGAAGCAGAACATGAATATCCAGGAACAGGAACGCAATGCATGCATTGTGGAGGCCGCAGAAGTTCCGGGCCTGGAAGAGTTTTCTGAGTGCAAGGTAGTAATTCCGCCAGCTATTAAACATGAAGTAGGTGCAGATGCACTGGCCCTTATTGTTAAATCCGGTATGCTTGATAAAGATGAGATCGCCATAGCAACTGATTATGGTACCAATGCAGAGATGGCCCTTAAGGTGGGAGATGTGATCTACACAGGCTCTGCAGCGGCCGGTCCTGCTCTTGAAGGACAGGAGATCGAGGATGGTACTATTGCAAGACCATTTGCAATCTCAGATATCGAGTTTGAAGGAAAGTCCCTGAGGAACTTTGTCCTTGATGAAGAGATGAACACCATCAAAAGTTCTCTTGTGGACCCTGCAACAGGAGAAACACTTGAAGAAGGACCTATCAACGCCAAAGACATTACCGGTACCGGTGTGATAGCTCTGATAGAAGCAGCGATGCAAAATGGTCTCATTCAGCTCCCGTCTGTGAACACAAAAGACAAGATCATCCATCTGCAGGATGGGGTCAAGTTCACCGAACATGATCTGATCGAGGCTGGAAGAGCTATTGGTGCAATTCGTGCAGGCCATGTGACACTGTGTAATGCCGCAGGCATAACAATGGAAGATGTCCAGGTTGCTTACATGTCAGGAGCAGCAGGTACGTACATGGATGCTCTTAAGGCCCACAAGATCGGCATGATCCCCTATGCAGTCTCTGATGTATGTCAGATAGGAAATACCTCTCTGATCGTTGCCCGTGAGATCCTGCTTTCTGAAGACAGGCTCTGGGAATTACAGGAGATCGCAAGACAGATCGTTGGTACACATGTAATGTTTGCAACTGATGATGCATTCAAAGAGGCCTATATCCTTGAATTGTCTTACTGGAATGAGGGCATGGCCTTTAAGATGCTCAAGAAATTC
This sequence comes from Methanosarcinaceae archaeon, assembly GCA_963676195.2. Taxonomy (GTDB): domain Archaea; phylum Halobacteriota; class Methanosarcinia; order Methanosarcinales; family Methanosarcinaceae; genus CAXXJW01. Next base: position 804,102 of record CAXXJW010000001.1, read on the forward strand.
CTCAAGAAGAAGAAACTGCCAACTCTGGATGAGCCATCAAACACTCCAAATCTGGATAAGAGAGTGGAAAAGGATATCCCTGTTCTGGGTGATGAAGGACTTCATGTCATCGAAAAAGTTGGAACTTTCCTCACAATGGAAGTTCAGAACTGTAAGCAATGCTACAAGTGTGTGGAAGTCTGTCCCAACGGTGCACTGACCATGGATGATGTAACCGCTATGATCAGAACCGATCTTTGTGACGGGGCCCACTGTCAGAAGTGCATCCATGGATGTCCTGAAGGGGTCTTTGACTGGAAGAATCTTGTAGTGATTGATTGATTGATTGATTGATTGATTGATTGATTGATTGATTGATTGATTGATTGATTGATTGATTGATTGATTGATTGATTGATTGATTGATCTGGGCAGGCCGTCTGGCCTGCCAACATTTAAATTATTTTCATTTCAAAATCTATTATAAGCAAGCATTTTCCTTCATAATCATTTTCAATGGAAAAATACTGCCGGGTTATCCGGGCCGGAAGTCCGGGTAGGCTTAAAATGAGGTTGATGTAAGCGCCCACATCTATTGGGTACAATGTATTTCTAGATGGATGTTAGATTGGATCGAAGGAAGCTACTCTAGATTTTATATATCATTTATAGATGTGAGCATGTTTTATTTCTTTTATTTATTTGTGATAACCTTTTCGTTTCACATATTATTTATTTTTTAATTAAAAATTTTAAAATTATTGACAGGATTTATTTATTTCCACTTTTCTCTATTTATTGATGAAACTATCTGATGTCGGATTTGTTTAACTGATAAGGAATATATACATGTAGAAAACTAAAGGTGAATTATTAAACATCCGGGGCATTTATTATTCCTTATAAAAATCTAACCACAGAAAAGTCATCCGGTGAACATGATATATTTGAATCCCTAGCTGATTCTATGGATAATTTACAGGTTAACAATCCTGTATTCTTTATGATCAACCCTGATAATAGCTGGCTTATAGAATTTGTTTCCAATAATATTTCTCAGTTTGGTTATAATGCTGATGAGATAATGAAAGCAGATACCAACTATCTGGACCTTGTTCATCCCGGAGATCATCAGCAATTGCTTTCTGAATATGATTTGTATAAGGAAAAAAAGGAAAGTATGAATTATGTTCAGGAATATCGGATGTTATCTTCAAAGGGCCTGAACAGATGGGTGAATGTACTTAACATGATTAGTTTTGATACTAATGGTAATTTAAAATATTTCCATTCACTTGTTTATGATAATACCTATAAAATAGCAACAGAAAAAGGATTTGAAGATCTGAATCGTTATTTTGAAGCTATTGTTAACACTTTTAGTGAAGCTCTGGTAGTACTCGATCAGGAAATGATCGTAATATATGCAAATAATGCTTTTTTTGAACTTTTTAAATTAGAATCTGATGATGTGATAGGCACTTCTCTTCTTGAAATTGAAAAAAAACCCCTTGAAGGTTCCATTCTTCAATCATTATTAAATGATATCTATGAAAAGGAATTGTCTGTTGAAGATAAAGAGATTAAGTATGATCTTGGTAATTCCACTTTTATGGACCTTAAGATCAATGCCCGATGTATCTGTGGAGACATGGCCGATGGAAAGCTAATCCTTATGACCATGGAAGATATCACCGAGATCAAAGAAGTTGAATCCCTTATTAGTTCTTCTGATCTGAAATATTCCACTCTTATTGAAAAAGGTACTGAAGGCATGGTCATAATTCAGGAAGACCTGATAAAATTTTCAAACAGCATATTCTCGGAATTAGCAGGAATTCCAAAAGACATGATTCCTGGTACATCCCTTCTTGACTACATTTCCATTGAATACAGGAGGATGTTTTCAAAAAAATATCACAAGTGGTTGTCAGGTAAGGAAACTCTTCCTCTTAAATTTGAACTTGAACTTATTTCAGCCACAAAAGATCCCATTCCAATAGAGCTGCGGCTATCTAATGTTGAATATGGGGGGCAGCTATCGGTCATGTGCAACGTGCATGATATAAGTGAAAAGAAAAAAACTGAAGTGGCCCTGCAGGATACTGAAAAGAATTTCCGGACCATTTTTGAAAAATCCCCGATCGGAATTGTTCGTTTTGATCAAAAAGGTATGATCACCAACGTCAATGAAAATTTCTGTGAACTTGTGGGTAAAACAAAAAGCGATTTTATTGGCAGCCTTGTTCTTGAACATGTGGATGATAAAGGCATCAAAAAAGGGATCAATGAGATCCTGGCCGGTCATTCCAGGTCTGTTGAAGGTGAGATCGTTGTGGGTTTGTCCGAATCTCCTGTTATACTTCAGATAACGTTTAGTTCATTGATAGTTGAAGGGTTTTTGCAGGGCGGGGTGGGGATCTTTGAAGATATAACATTACGTAAAAAAGCAGAAAATGCCCTTAACATAAATAAAGAAAGGCTTGAATGTTTGCTTGAGTTAAATCAAATGGGGGATAATTCTCCTGATGAAGTCCTTGATTTTGGTCTCCAGGCGGCTTTGAGGATAACGCAGAGCCAGAAAGGGTATATTGCAATCATCGGGGATGCTGGTAAAGTTATTAAAAAACGGTTCATATCTCTTGAAGGCGGGGAAAACTATTCTTTATCAGCTGATGAGGATAGCTACTGCAGCAATATCAATGAACTTATTGAAGACGCAATGGTCAAGGCCAGTTATGGAAGTTATGTACTTGTTAATGAACTAAATCGTGACTTTGCACAAATAGATATGGATGAGGGTCATGTCAGGGGCGGTACTCTCATATCTCATCTTGATATTCCACTTATAGGCGATGAAGATGAAGTGGTTCTTATTGTCGGTGTTGGGAACAAAGAGCTCTTTTATGATGAAACTGATGTAAGGAACCTGACCCTGCTTGCACATGATATATGGAATTTGATCGAACATAAAAAAGCAGATGAAGCACTCCGGGTATCAGAACAGAAATATTCGACCCTTGTAGAAAAGGGCAATGATGGTATTATAATCATACAGGACACTACCCTTAAATTTGCAAATTCACATTTTTGTGAAATAATAGAATCCAATCTCAATGATATTCTTGGTGTTCCGATCGATAATATAATTTCTATGGAATATCGCAGGATGGTTTCTAAAAAAGTACAAAAATTATTGCAATCGAAAAAAGATAATGCACTTAAATTTGAATTGCAGCTTCTGGATTCCCATGAAAATGAGGTTCCTGTGGAAATGAGTGCCACATATATTGAAAATGAAGGAAATCCGGCAGTTATGGCTATTGTCAGGGATATTACTGAGCAGAAAGAAAAAGAACAAGCTCTCCTGGATTCGTTTGAAGTTCAAAAGGTACTTCAGGAAGTTATTAAAAATAGCCCTGCAATTGTCTTTTTCTGGGGCGCGGGGGGAGAATGGCCTGTGGAATTCGTTTCGGACAACATTGAACGATTTGGTTATTCTCCTGAAGATTTCATTTCAGGCCGGCTGGATTATGGGGATGTCATCCATCCTTCAGATATTGAAAGGGTTCACAGATATTTTTCCAAAAGATATGAAGATGGTTCTCCGGAGTACAGGGTGGAATATCGCATCATCACAAGTTCAGGGGATGTAAGATGGGTTGTAGAACGTTCAGCTCCCAAATATGATGATGGTGGGCGTTTGTCTCACATACAGGGTATTATCATGGATATTACAGAACGTAAGAGGATCAACCAATTCTTAAATATTGAATCTGAAGTGGGCAATTTCTTCACTCCGACAGGGGATTTGCAGGAAACATTTGATCAGCTCCTCGATTTTGCACTGCATATTGAAACAATTGATGCAGGTGCACTTTATCTGATTGACAATCACTCCGGGGATCTGAATCTGATCTCGTATAGCAATCTATCTGAAGATTTTATTGAAAATAATTCTTTTTTCAATTCAAACTCAATGCAGGCCCGTTATTTCCTTATGGGATATCCCATCTATAAACTATATTCAGAAATATTTCCTTCTACCCGGGGGCTCAATCGCATCGATGAAGGCTTGCTTATTACAGCTTTACTTCCAATATATTATAAAGAAGAAATCGTTGCCGTCCTTTTTTTGGCGTCGCATAATGAATATGAGATCCCCTTTAATGTACGCAGTTCTCTGGAAACCATTGCTGCTCAGATCGGTTCAGTAATAGGTAGAATTGAAACTGAAGTTGATCTTGCAAAGAACCAGAGTGATCTTAAGGTCCTTATCGATTCAATAGATGATTTCATCTTTGTCATTGATACTGAAGGCTGTATCATCTACAATAATGAATCTGTGCTTGAAAAATTTGGATATAGTACAGAAGAGATCACCGGAATGAATTTTCTGAAAATGCATCCTCACAATAAGGTTCTTGATGCTGCAAAAGTTATATCTGACGCATTGGATGGTAATAATGGTCTTTATTCCCTTCCTCTGGTCGCAAAATCCGGGATGCAGATTTTTGTACAGACACGCCTGACTCAGGGATACTGGAATGAACAACCTGTATTAATTGCCGTATGCAGGGAAATAGATCCCAGAATGACCTGACTTCAGGCATTTCAAAACGTTGCAGAAGTTCCTCTATACAAGTACATGCAGTTCCTTTTTAGAAGGGATGCTCTCTGAAGCAAAATATATATAATTGCAAATGACCCTTATTAGTTATTATCCGGGGGTTTGAAGTTAGATATACTTATAGGGGATAGGAAAGGTTATGTTGACCAAAGAAGAATTGGACTGGATTAAATAGATTGGATTGAATGTTATATACAACAAAAAAAGCAATGTGCATACATCTCCTCATAAATGCATGTTATCCAGAGGTGGGATAACGTATCTAAAAGGTTTCTGGATAGATGATTTTGTATCTTGTGTAGTAAACAGGGTCAGAAATATGTATAAGTTTTCATGCCGGTTCTGTACATCTAACAATCATGTATTTTGTTATGTTCTTAATTTAATTTTTTCAATTGATTCTGTATATAGGTCCGTGGTGATAAATTATGATTGATCTGAATCCTCAAAAGTTACTTGTGCGATATAATGTTCGTGTTGAGAAGGATATGACGCCTGAAGAAGTGGCAGAGGAACTTTACCCTGATGATGAAATCATCCGAAAAATATCGATTGCTATTTTTGAAGGTGATGAGGATGATGTGGTGGAAAGTTTACAAAATGCCATTGATTCCGGCAGGGATCCTTTGTCTCTTATTAATGATGGTCTTTTGTTTGGGATGGAGATCGTCTCAAGTCTTTATGATGACGGTATTCTCTATTTACCTGATGTGATCATTTCTGCCCAGGCAATGATAGAAGGTATCGAGTATTGTAAATCAAAGTCTGAAGGAATTCATGAATATAAAGGTAAAATTGTATCTTATGTTGTTGAAGGAGATATTCATGATATTGGTAAGAAGATCGTCACTGTACTTCTTCGTGCCAAAGGTTATGAGGTTGTGGACCTGGGAAAGGATGTACCTGTTGAAGAAGTCATTGCTGCTGTAAAACGGGAACATCCTATTATGCTGACCGGGACTGCTTTGATGACAACTACAATGTATGCTTTTAAAGATCTTAATTCCAGACTTCTGGCAAGTGATATCAATGTCCCCGTTGTGTGTGGAGGAGGGGCTGTAACTCAGGATTTTGTTTCTCAGTATGATCTGGGCCTGCACTGTGAGGATGCTGCTGAAGTACCCAAGATAGCTGATGCGATCCTTGCTGGCCTTGATATGGCTCAGTTAAGGGAAGAATTCCACAGACACTGATCACTGGTGGTTCAATGAAAATAAAACGATATACTTCAATGGCTTACGATGATCCCGAAGACATGGTGTTCGGGCATGCTCCAAATCCCCTTAGCATGGGTTTTGATCTTGAGATCGGAGCAGGATATACTTCTGCAGAAGTTAATTATGCTCCCAAACCCAATGCTGATGAATCAAAGGAAAAACTGGTGGCAGAATATGAACGAATGACCACGGATATTCTGCAGCGTATGGTTCAGGTGGGTTTTCCTTCAGTGGTACTTGAGACTGAACATGTTCAGCAGATGACAGTAAATCCGGACTGGGGAGGAGAGATTGCACATGCCCAGAAAAGCATAATGGAAGAATATCATGAGGAATATGGTCTTAAATGTGCGTTAAGGCACACTCCTGCAGATATTCGTAGCGGCAGAAATGCCCTGGATCTTCGGGGGGACTCATTTGATGTTTTAATGGAATCTTTTGAACAGTCTGCAAGTAATGGGGCAGACATGCTTTCTATAGAATCGCTGGGCGGAAAAGAGATATTTGATACAGCAGTACTGAGGAACGACATCTCCGGAATGTTGTTTTCCATTGGTATTCTTGGTACCATTGATACAGGTTATCTGTGGGATGGTATATGCAAGATCGCTAAAAAGAATCATTCAATTCCTGCCGGGGATACAGATTGCTCTCAGGCCAATACGGCTATGTTCGTTGGAGGTGGTCTTCTTGACAGAAAACTTGCTCATACACTTGGTGCGATCATAAGGGGTGCTTCAGGTGCCAGGTCCCTTGCAGCATATGAAGCAGGTGCAAAGGGTCCGGGTAAGGATTGTGCTTATGAGAATACGATTATAAAAGCTATTACGGGAACCCCTATATCACAGCTGGGGAAGGGTTCTACATGTGCACATTCTGATTTTATGGGTAATCTCACAATGCAATGTTGTGACCTCTGGTCCAATGAATCTGTGGAATACCGGGGGGAGTTTGGCGGTACAAGTGTTCAGTGCTGGGGAGAGACTCTTTCATATGACTGTTCTATGTTAAATGCAGCCCTTGAGGCAGGATATGAAAAGATCTTCCGGGATATCCTTATGATTTCAGACAGATACCGGGACCCACAATCCTTTATCATTGCCTTTGACAACTCCTACCGGATAGGCCAATCCATAGTTAAAGATGGAAAGGACATTTACCTAAGATCAAAGAATGCGGCCCTTGAAGCATGTTCTATCCTTATGGAAGGAGCCAGTGGCCAGCTTGAGCTTTCCAGATTTGAAAAGACAATGCTTAACAAATCAAAGAAAATATTGCTTGCTCTGGAAGATGATAAGGATAGTTTTATAGATGCTAATTTAACTAAATACAAAGAACATCTGAACAGCTTTGACCCGGCAAATTATGGTTTTTGATGCACCACGTAATTGAGATATATTCGGGATTAATGGAGTAACTAATAGGTTAACTCACTCATTAATCCCTTTTTTTGTTTGTATCTGTCTCATTCCAGTTGTTCGATTTAATCAATATGCACATTTATTTTCAGTCTAAAAGTCATCTGAATTATTATTTTTAGTTTATTTTTAATTATTATTTAAACTTGATATTTTCATTATACTGTTTGTCATAAGTAAAGTTTTATTTATCTATTATAGATTGCTTTAAGGGACAAATAGCTATTATTAATGAACTTATTAATACTAAATGTCCTTGAAAATATTCTAGTATATAAAATTAATTCATATTTTGCTATATTTAAGAAGCTATATGTATACAAATATAATTGATATTTTCAATATCAGGTTCAGTAGAGTCTTTTATTTTTATTTTTTAAAATATTTGTCATATTTTTTAGCAATGCTTTTTTATATGATTATATTAAACTATAGTTTATGTTATATTATATAAGTGTATCTGAGACAATATTGACGTACATCTATGTTATCGATGTAAATTTAGCATAAATTCAATATCTAATGGCGTTATTATTTATACACAGCTTTGTTGTAGGTATGTGCAGTTGAAACGCTATATTTATATAATATAATTACAAAATACAAATGTTTATATACGATTAATTCTCATGTCCATGTGCAGCTTGAAACTCAGGCGGCATTGATCGGCCGGCTTTTGCAGGTCATCAATATTGAACAACGAAAGGAAGTAAAACATGATCAATTTAGATTTGGACCCCAGTGAGATTCTGGTAAGGTACAATGTAAATATGGAAAAAGCAATGGCTCCTGAAGAGGCAGCAGCAGAGCTTTATCCAACAGAAGAGCTTTATCGCCCAATTGCAGAAGCGATCTTTGAGGGTGAGGAAGATGACGTAATTGAGGGACTTGAAGCAGCTATTGATGCTGGCAAAGATCCAATTGCACTGATCGATGATGCTCTGATGGTCGGTATGGGTGTTGTAACCAGACTCTATGACGAAGGCGTCATTTTCCTGCCAAACGTCATGATGTCTGCAGATGCAATGCTTGATGGTATTGAGTTCTGTAAGAGCAAATCCGATGTAGTTCCAGTATCAAAGGGCAAGGTAGTATGCCACGTTGCAGAAGGAGATGTACATGACATCGGTAAATCCATTGTTGCTGCACTGCTCAGGGCAAACGGATACGAGGTTGTTGACCTTGGCCGTGATGTACCGGTAGATGAAGTAATTGAGGCAGTCAAGAAAGAGCAGCCAATCATGCTGACAGGTACTGCACTTATGACCACAACCATGTATGCATTCAAGGCTGTCAACGACAGACTCCTCGAAGCAGGCATAAAGATCCCATTCGCCTGTGGTGGCGGTGCTGTGAACCAGGACTTTGTTTCCCAGTATGAGCTTGGTGTATATGGTGAAGAGGCAGCAAACGCACCAAAGATGGCAGACAGGATCGTGGAAGGAGCTGACCTTGCAACACTCAAAGAGGAGTTCCATACACACTAAGGAGGTTAAGAAATGGCAGTCAACAGATACACAACAATGGCATATGGCAGCGCAGATGAACTGATCTTTGGAGAATCCAAATTCCCTGTGAAAGCAGGACTTGGTCTGGAGATCGGTGGCGGATACACCTCCCCTGAAGTCAACTATGCACCAAGGCCCGAGGCCGGTGAGAGCAAAGAGAAGCTCGTAAAAGAATACGAGAGGATCACCAGAGATATCATGATGAGGATGGTCCAGGTCGGTTTCCCATCCGTTGTTCTGGAAACAGAGCACGTCGAGCAGATGACCAACAACCCAACCTGGGGAGGAGAGGTCGCACACGCTCAGAAGACCATCATGGAAGAGTTCCACGACGAATACGGCATCAAATGTGCACTCAGACACACCCCTGGTGACGTTCGTGAAGACCGTGATTTCCTCGAGCTTAGAGGTGACAAGTTCAGCACCCTTATGGAATCCTTCGAAGAAGTAGCATCAAATGGTGCTGACCTGCTGTCCATTGAGACAATGGGTGGTAAGGAGATCTTCGACTACGCAATCCTGAGGAACGATATTCCAGGTATGCTCTACGCAATCGGTTGCCTGGGCACAATGGACATGGAGTTCATCTGGCAGGAGATCGCCAGTGTAGCAAAGAAGAACGGTGTAGTCGCTGCTGGTGACACAGACTGTTCCGAAGCAAACACTGCAATGTTCATTGCCGGCGGACTGCTGGACAAGAACCTGGCACACACCCTTGCAATCATCGCCCGTGCAATCTCTGCACCAAGATCCCTTGCAGCATATGAATCAGGTGCTGTCGGTCCAGGTAAGGACTGTGGATATGAAAACCCAATCATTAAGGCAATCACAGGTATGCCAATGACCCAGGAAGGTAAGACCTCCACATGTGCACACTCTGATGTCATGGGTAACCTTATCATGCAGTGCTGTGACCTCTGGTCCAACGAATCCGTAGAATACCACGGTGAATTCGGTGGTACTTCAGTACAGTGCTGGGCAGAATCCCTTGGATACGACTGCGCACTGATGAATGTCGCTCTTAAGACCGGCAAGGCAAAAGACCTGCGTGACCTCATGGTCCTCTCCGACAAATACAGAGACCCACAGGGCTATGTACTTGCATACGAGAACGCATACCGTGTTGGTGAAGCAATCGTCAAAGACGGTAACGACATCTACCTCCGTGCAAAGAACGCAGCTGTAGAATGTGTCAAGATCATGGAAGAAGGCGCAGCCGGCAAACTTGAACTGACAAGATTCGAATCTGGTGCTCTTGCAGACGCAAAGACAGCTCTGGAAGCACTCACCGATGACAGCGAGACCTTCATGAGCGACTGCATGGCAAAGTACAAGGAAGAAGTCAAGGTCTTCCTGCCAAAGAACTACGACCTCTAAGGGCTTCACCCTTAAATTCAGATATGGACAGTGGCCCCGTGATCGGGGTCACTCCTATCACCATTTAAAAACTAATCTTTATAATCTTTATTAAATTATCTTTATAAATCCATAAGTTCCAATTTCCAGAGGTGGTCAATGGCGTAATACAACAATCCTTTAACTCCTTTAACTCCTTTATTTGCTTTGTCTAAAGCAACCAATCATTCAGCCCCCCTGGGGCTGAATACCTTCTATTCTACTCTACCCTATCCTCTTCTGTTCTACTCTATTCTACTCTATCCTCTTCTGTCCTACTCTATTCTACTCTATCCTCTTCTGTCCTACTCTATTCTACTCTACTCTACTCTGTTCTACTTTATTCTACTCTATTCTGTTCTACTATATATGAGAACAATAAGGGCAAGTTTTCATTTCAGACCGATGTTCCACACACGTCATTTTAATAGGGGGATATCGAAAACTTGTCTGTGATCAAATGAATTGCTTTGAACTGAATCAATGTCACTTCCACAGTTAGAATGTATATTGATACAATACAATTTCATCCGGGTATATGACATTTTCAATTTCGTATCCTGATAACCTTTTTGACCACTCGTTTTTTGCATGACTTTTCTCTCATACTTTTGGCAACGGGTTTTATTTCTTGCATAATAATCAGTGGTAGGTGGTTTACTGCTGTTGCGTCTGTTTTTGTTAAGCATAATTTCTAACTGCTCAATACACTCTTCAAGTTGAAAAATCCGAATATCTTCTTTTTAATGATATCACACAGATTTGTTACAAGCTTGTTACAAGCTCAACTACAGCTTCCGGTCCAGTTTCATAAACTGCAAGTATTTCTTCCAGTTTTATGTAGATCTCCTCAGATTGCATGTAGTACATTGATATATCCATTGAGGGCTGAACAGTTCCCTTTTTGTTAACTAAAAGTCAGGGTACGATTCATCCCACAGCTAAAACAGTGTTTTTTTCTCTACCCCTGCACCCAACTAATCGTAAGTATCAAACATGAACTTTTGATCGATCATCTTGAAGCTGGAACACCGTTGATATTAGACAGGGCTATTCTCCTGAAAGTGGCAGGAAGTTTCATCTTGATCCATGCGCTATAAAGTTTCGGTCATTTATTAGTGGACACGTTGTATAGCAGTAAAGGACTTAGCAGTTAATCTCTAGTAGTTTTTTCCAAACGCCTTCCTTTAACATTCACATGGTAGGATTTGTTTCCAGGGTCTCTCTTATGATGGGCCTCTTAATTGTTATGAACAATATATGAGACAATATGAAACATCACAAGATGATCAGATTAGCCAGGTAGCTGAAGTTTTTATTCAGTTTCTTATTATGCCGCGATTAAGCTTTGTGGCAGATGTTGTTCAGGACTTGTTCTGGAGGTGGCCGGAAACTGCTTTCTTTTGCTATGTTCTTGCATGTGAGTTGGGCTGCGCATATGCAAGTATTTAAACTTTATGGTGGAGTGTTGTCCTGGAAATCGTATATACTCTGGGTGATATTTTTTTAATTATATAATTCAAGATCACTTTAACTTAATCAGATCTATAAAATATTGAATTCATTCCCTTTTAATTATGACAGTTAATCTAGTTCATTCACTATCATGCCTCTTGCTGTTGTTTTCCTCCTATTTCATATTAAATTGAAATGTTTATTGATTATATATAGTTATCGCTAGTAAACTGAATATATGCTGTCAAGAAAAGTTTCTTATGATTATAAAACAAGAGCATACGACGCTATAAGTTGGTCTTTCAAAGCTATTTGTAAAAATCCTTTGTTAGAAACCTTTATATGTAAGTATTTTTTTTCAAAAAAAGCATACTCATATATAAACATTATGTATATGAATATCGTATATGTTTGGTAAAAATCCATATTCATCTGAATAAACGATATCTTAAGCACCTTTATATGTATGACACAGTTTCTTCTCCTGTTTCTTCAATTTTGGTAATCTATATATATTAGTTTTTAAAAAACAAAGCATTTATATACTGGAATATCGAACTGTTTATTAGGGTTTCAGAGTGGAACCCTGTAGATTGGATCGGGGCGAAGCACCGTTTGGCAAGGGTGAAGCGTCCCAGGACTAATATCTAAAAAAGAAAGGAAGTGTAACATGACCAGTCTAGATATAGACCCCAGTGAAATTCTGGTAAGGTACAATGTGGCTATGGAAAAGGCAATGTCTCCTGATGAGGCAGCAGCTGAGCTCTATCCAAAGGACGAACTCTATCGCCCAATCGCAGAAGCGATCTATGAGGGTGAAGAAGACGATGTAGTAGAAGGACTTGAAGCAGCCATTGCTGCAGGCAAGGATCCAATTGCACTGATCGATGATGCTCTCATGGTAGGTATGGGTGTTGTCACCGGCTTATATGATCAGGGTGTAATTTTCCTGCCAAACGTCATGATGTCTGCAGATGCAATGCTTGAGGGTATAGAATTCTGTAAGAGCAAATCTGACACAGCTCCAGTATCAAAAGGCAAGATAGTATGCCATGTTGCAGAAGGAGATGTGCACGACATCGGAAAGACCATCGTCGCTGCATTGCTCAGAGCAAACGGATACGATGTTGTCGACCTGGGCCGTGATGTACCAGTCGATGAAGTCATTGAAGCAGTAAAGACCGAGAAGCCAATGATGCTGACAGGTACTGCACTTATGACCACAACCATGTATGCATTCAAGGCTGTGAACGACAGACTCTTAGAAGCAGGTATCAAGATCCCATTCGCCTGTGGTGGCGGTGCTGTGAACCAGGACTTCGTATCCACATACGAACTTGGTGTGTACGGTGAAGAAGCTGCAGATGCACCAAAGATGGCAGATCTGCTGGTAGCTGGTGCTGATCTTGCTAAGCTCAAAGAGGAATTCCATAAACACTAAGGAGGTGACAAGATATGGCAATCAACAGATACACTAAGATGGCATATGACAGTGCAGATGACATGATCTTCGGAAACTGTAAGTTCCCTGTAAAAGCAGGACTTGGCCTGGAGATCGGTGCCGGATATACCTCTCCTGAGGTCAACTATGCACCAAGGCCAGAAGCCGGTGAGACCAAGGAGAAACTCGTAAAGGAATACGAGAGGATCACCAGAGATATCATGATGAGGATGGTCCAGGTCGGTTTCCCATCCGTTGTCCTGGAAACAGAACACGTCGAACAGATGACCAACAACCCAACCTGGGGAGGAGCTGTAGCCCACGCCCAGAAGACCATCATGGAAGAGTTCCACGACGAATATGGCATCAAATGTGCACTCAGACACACCCCTGGTGACATTCGTGAGGACCGTGACTACCTTGAGCTGAGAGCTGACAAGTTCAACACTCTGATGGAATCCTTCGAAGAAGTAGCATCCAATGGTGCTGACCTGCTGTCCATTGAGACAATGGGTGGTAAGGAAGTATTCGACTATGCTATCCTGAGGAACGATGTACCAGGTATGCTCTATGCTATCGGTTGCCTGGGTACAATGGACATGGACTTCATCTGGCAGGAGATCGCCAGTGTAGCAAAGAAGAACGGTGTAGTCGCTGCTGGTGACACAGACTGTTCCGAAGCAAACACTGCAATGTTCATTGCTGGTGGACTGCTGGACAAGAACCTGGCCCACACCCTTGCAATAATTGCCCGTGCAATCTCTGCTCCAAGAACCCTTGCAGGATATGAAGCAGGTGCTCTTGGTCCAGGTAAAGACTGTGGTTATGAGAACACCATTGTAAAATCAATTGCAGGTGTCCCAATCACTCAGGAAGGTAAGACCTCCACATGTGCACACTCTGATGTCATGGGTAACCTTGTCATGCAGTGCTGTGACCTCTGGTCCAACGAATCCGTGGAATACCATGGTGAATTCGGTGGTACTTCAGTACAGTGCTGGGCAGAGTCCCTTGGATACGACTGTACCCTCATGAACGTTGCACTGAGCACAGGCAAAGCAAAGGATCTGCGTGACCTTATGGTACTCTCTGACAGATTCAGAGACCCACAGGGCTATGTACTCTCCTACGACAATGCATACCGTGTTGGTGAAGCAATCGTCAAGGACGGAAACGATATCTATCTCCGTGCAAAGAACGCAGCAATGAAGAGTGTTGAGATCATGGAAGAAGGCGCAGCTGGCAAACTTGATTTGACAAGATTCGAGACCGGTGCCCTTGCAGACGCAAAAGCAGCTCTGGAAGGCCTCACTGATGACAGTGACACCTTCATGAGCGACTGTATGACCAAATACAAGGAAGAAGTCAAGGTCTTCCTGCCAAAGAACTACGATCTCTGATCGAATGGTTCTTGAAGTGGAAATGGACAGTGGCCCCTATACAGGGGCCGCTTCTATCACCTTTTTTAGGTGGTGCGAACATTTACATAATACAACTCCTTTAACTCCTAAACTCCTTTAACTCCTTTAACTTCCTCTTGTTGTAGATGGCTTCCACTTCAAATTTTATTTTTATAATGGATATTAATTAAAATAACAATTATCAATGGATGTGAAATTCTTTATGGCTGAAGATGAAGAAATGCATATGCGCGACAGACAGGTGTTGCGAACAAATGAAGAAACTAAAATAATAGACACAACAGCAGATCCTGCACCCCTTGGTTTCATGGGGCTGGGTCTTGCTGCAACTCTCCTTGGTTTCATGAGCCTTGGATTTTTTGCAGACATAGCAATGGTTGTATCAATGTCTATATTCCTTGGTGGTTTTGCCCAGGTATTTGCAGGGTTAGAAGGCTGGAAGAAAGGTGATGTATTTGGAGCATCTGCCTTTACAGCATTTGGTCTGTTCTGGTTCTCCCTTGCATTTATACTGATGTCCACTGGCCTTGCTGAAGGCGTACTTGGCGCTGCAAGTGGTGCATCCATGGGATTCTATATGCTAATCTGGGGCGTTGTGGCTCTTGTGTTGCTTTTTGCTACATTTAAGATCGGGGTAAAAGCCATTATTGTGGTCTTTGTATTCCTTACTCTGACCTTCTTCCTCAGTGCAGCAGCAAACTTTGGAATAGGTGTGGGATTCCTGGCAGGCCTTGTGACTTTGTTACTTGGACTCTCATCACTGTATACATCTCTTGCATTAATAGTTAATGCAGTATTCGACAAAGTTGTAATGCCTTTGTAAATGATCTGGTCCCTTGCTGATGCAGTTTTGCATCAGCTTTTTTTTTCTGAGGTTCATTTTTGAGATTGAAGGTGTTGATATGACCCGGGAGATTAAAAATAATATTGTTGTCTTATTATTGATCTTTCTGGATATTTTGATATCTATCTATTTAGTCCATCATGGAGCTGTTGTAAATATCATCTCTATGGAGATGATGGGTTCGGTTTCTTTGCTTCTGGGCCTGTTCTTTTTCATAGGTATTATTGTGGATGATATGTCTTCCCATCCTGCAGACAGGTCTCATCCGTATGGACATGGGAAATTTACTTATTTTTCAATATTTTTCCTGTCGACCTTTCTTTTGATACTTATATTCTGGTTATTTAGCATTGAAATAGAACATTTGATGGCATATTCCAAACCTGTCTACGATATTATAGGGCCGGTTTTGATCTCAGTTCTTCTGTTCGTCCATCTTTGTATGATAATCTATGTGCAAAAATATAATTTTGTGAGTAAAGCCTTTATGAAAACTGTCTCTAATTATTCCAGGAATATTGTCTTTATAAATATATTGCTTTTTTTAGCTCTTGTACTCCATTTTGTTCATCATACAGTAGTGGACCTGCTGTTCACATCTCTAATTCTGCTTTTATTTATGAGGAATAGCATATTACTTATCATAGATACTGGTAATACTCTATGTGATGGAACTATTCTTGATGAGAATGATATTTGCGGATTGGTTAATTCTATTGAAGGGGCAAAAGATTGCCATATGGTGCGAACCCATGGTACAACTGAGGATGTATTTGTGGAACTTCACATAAGGGTAAAACCTGACATGGCCATTAAAGAATCCCATGAGCTATCCAAAAAAATTGAAGAACGGTTAAGGAATAGTTTTGATAATGTAGTTGATGTGCTGGTTCATGTTGAACCTGAACACATTTGAGTATCATTATACTTTATTAATTTTTAGGAGAAAAATATATGCAATACAGTCTTGGTATCGATGCTGGTGGAACGTATACAGATGCTATACTCATAAGGGATTCAGATGGAAAGACCATTGGTTCCAGTAAGGCGCTGACTACATATCCCGATCTTCTGGAGGGGATACGTAATGCAATAGATGGCATAGAGTCTCAATATTTAATGGATGTAAAGCTTGTATCTGTTTCCACCACACTGGCTACCAATACGGTCCTTGAGGGAACGGGTTTTCCAGTGGGTCTTATTCTGGTCGGGGAACATTCGGTGGAAAAAGAATTTCCAACCAATCGGCTAATACTCTGTTCAGGGGGCCATGATCATGACGGTTATGAACTTTCTCCTCTGGATATGGAATCCATTGTTGCCTTTGCAGAAAAGTTCAAGAATGAGGTATCTGCCTTTGCGGTTTCTTCCTACTTCAGCATTCGCAATCCTGAACATGAACTAAAGGTGAAGGAAACGCTGCAGGAACTTACCGGGCTTCCGGTGGTCTGCGGACATGAACTTTCACAGGACATAGGGGCCTATGAAAGAGCTGTTACTGCTTATCTGAATGCTCAGCTTATCCCCATTGCCAGGCAGTTCATTAATGCCATTATTTATGAGATCGAAAGGCGTGGGATGGATTCCAAGCTATTGATGCTTAAATGTGATGGTTCTGTTGTTGGGATAAAAGATGCTCTTGACAAACCGATCGAGACGATTTTCTCCGGCCCTGCAGCAAGTCTGATAGGAGCTTCCTATCTTACAAAACTTAAGACCTGTGCGGTTGTAGATGTCGGAGGGACAAGTACTGATGTATCTTTCCTTGTAGATGGGGCTCCTGAATTGAGTGAATCCGGCGCTGTTGTGGGTGGCTGGAAGACCAGGGTGAGGGCCACCAGGATGGAAACTTCCGCGATGGGTGGAGACAGTCATATCTGGACTCAGAATAAAGTAGTCTCTATCGGACCCAGGCGTGTGATGCCAATCTGTCTGGCTGCATCTAAATATCCGGGTTTCCTTGAAAAGTTAAGGCATAATCCTATACCTTCCCGGAGTATCCAGGATGAGAACATTCAGGCCACCAAGTTCTTTGTAAGGTCTGGCCTGGAACCTATCGATCTTACGGTTAATGAAGAAAAGGTCTATGCTGCGATCGATGATAAGCCAAATTCCTATGATGACCTTACAATGACCCTGAGGAAGCCTCCATCATCTTATGTATTGGGATCACTCATTCAGAAAAGGCTTGTTCAGGCAATTGGTTTTACACCTACGGATGTTCTGCATGTTCTGGGTGAATACACCCAGTGGAATACAGAAGCTTCCATTGTGGCAGCGGATATTATTGCAAAGCTAAACTATGTGAGTAAATACCATCTCTGCGAGGACCTGAAAACACGCTTTGCCGAGAATATGGCCCGGGACCTCATGTATTTCCTCCTTCCAGGGATTTCCCGGGAAGCAGTGGACAGGATCGTGAAAGGGGATTTCCGGACAAAGTTCATGGTCGAGATGCCCGTAGTTTTACTTGGAGGCCCTGTATCTGCCTATCAGTCAAAAATGGAAAATTTCATCAATGCTGATATTGTAGTTCCTGAATATGCAGATGTAGGTAATGCTGCAGGAGCATTGTTTGGTAAAGGTATCAAGCGGGTCGAGATCCTTATACGCCCCGTATCCCTGACAAATCCTGATGAGGATTTCCTTATCTTTTCTCCTGGTGGCAGAGAGGTCTTAAAGACCTATGTAGATGCGCTGGAATATGCAGAGACCCAGGGCAGGTCAATGGTTCTGGAATATATGAAGGATTGTGGCATAAAACCAAAGAATGTGCATATTGAAGTAACTCAAAAATCTTTTTCACCTGAGGAGTGGAAACATTCACCCATGGAGACCAAGATGACATTTGTTGGGGTGGGCATACCCATGCTTGAACCCAAAGCCGGTCAATGACCGGCATTCTTTTTCTCTTTCTCAAATCTCTTCTTTTTATATAATATCTTTTATTTTTTTGAATAAATCTCTATCCATTAATATAATACTATATTTTTTAATAGTATTATATATTTTTTGATAATATTTTATATTGATCCATATATTTTTTATTTATTAAGGAGGTATTATATTTAATAAATCACCGACAGGCCCCGGGACTTCCCTGTGGGTTCTAAAAATATATGCCCCGGATCATATGCGGGGGCAGGCAAGCAAAGAAAACGATCTATCAAAGAAACGCAGATTTACTTTGTGTAAAGAGGATATGGGTCCGGGTACATCCCTGCATATTTAAAATATTGTTCCTTTATAGATCTTCAGGCCGTTATCAGATACTGTTAATATCCAGGGTTCCATGCTATGAGCAGCTGACCTCATTTTTTTGACCCTGATATAGCGGTTTGCTATATTATCCTTCATATGGATCCCTACTTCAATAATGCCATCTGCAAGATATCCTTCCAGGCCGCTTGTTGGTTGATTAATATTGATCACATCAGCGGTTTCAAATATTACAAAGGTTGTCAGCTCTTCCCTTCTGAGAGGCTCAAAGAGATGATATAATCTTTTCCTCATGTCTGTGGGTTCAATATCCAGCAGAGAGTATAAAGCTCCCAGAGAGTCTATTGCCACACAGGTAAATTTATCACCCAGTTTCTTTTTATACTGGATTATATTTGTTTCCATCAGATTTAAAAGGTCTCCGGAAAAGTCGTCAAATTGAAGTCGATAATCACTGAAATCTGAGATAAACAGGTGGTCTGAGAGTTCAATTCCCATGCTTCTCATATTATTGAGGTGATTCTCTTTGCTTTGCTCCAGTGTGATATAGATACCATATTCTCCTGATCTTTTGAGGTATTCTGACATTATTGAAAATGTCAGTCCGGATTTAAGACTTCCGGCAGCTCCGTTTATCAACACTACACTCCCATGCGGGATATCCGATTCAAACATATCATTAAAGCCATCTATTGTATCAATAAATCTCATACAAGATCCCCTGGTTTTCCAAATAGTCTTTTCTTTGCTTCTTTAATTTTAATATCTTCAATATTTAACAGATCATTACAATTAAGGTCGGGATGCAGGTCGACTTCTTTTTTAAGATCGTTAAAGATCATTTTCATCCCTTTTGAAGTTATGCTTCGGTCTTTTTCTATAAGATTGTCCTGCAACAGGTTCTTCAGGTAAAATTTGAGATTTGCCGGGTCTATATATATAATATTTACAAGGTCATTGTCCTTAGTTATCCCCATATGAAGACAATTCAATATCCGTATATCAGTATTTTCATTATCATCCAGTATTTTTTTTATGTTTATTATGATTGAATTGTCAGAAGGTTCTATTATAACACTTGCATTTGATATTGTCTGGATATGCAGGCAGAGTTGTTTTTCTGTCAATTTTTCAATGCTCAGTTCATTAACCTCGGGCCCCCGGATATACTGCCAGAGGTCTTCACTGGCAACTCTGCCGGTGAGGGAGGATGATCGGTATTTCTTTGTGAATTTATGCAGATTATGTATCGGTTTGAAATTGTTTACATATTTCCAGGTATTTGATACGCCTTCAAAGGATTCTGTGACATCCATTCCCAGTTTCCCCTCACTTTTGGTGTCACTTTTAGTCTTTTCCAGATATTCTATACCCAGGGAGGTAGGAGCCGCATAATCATCAACCATCTTCATTTTCTGCAGTGTTACAAAAGCACGGCGCAACCCGTCTTTGTCCTGGCTTACAAGAGGCAACAGCAGAGTAATATCTTTTATACCCATCGACAGAAGGTTTAACAAACGTATCTCTTCCTCTTTTAGATTGCCAAAATCAGCATTACTTTTAAAACCCAGTTTATCCAGCAGATAGGCCCTTATCAGATCTATATTCTCTTTTGGCCCGGCAAAGAACATTGTGGAACTAACAAATGAGTTACCGAACATAGAACGTTTTTTATAATCAACTGCCAGTTCATGGGTAAACCTGCTGCTTGAATGTATCTTATTTATAAGTGAGGAAGTGAGTTTTCGTCCTACAAGGTCGATGGACTTCAGGGGGATAATAGTCCAGTCATTTTCTTTCGGGAACCATATCTCATTGTCAGAAAAAGTTATTACATCATGTTTCCAGTTCATTTCATCGATATTTATGGATGTCATGATCTGGGGAATATCTAGTATATAAGAGATTTCGATATCCATTGTAATATCCCGTTCGTTTTTATTTGTTTTTTGAGGATAATGACCTCATCCAGCGTTTAAGCAGGTGGTAATCTCTGGATTCAAACACACCCGGGTCAATCTGCAGCATGAGTCTGAATTCGGATGACATGATCGTGTCATTGGTTTGTTCGGTAAATTTTATAACGGACTTTAAGTCATTCTCAAGGATGAGATATTCCAGCCCATCAATAAGTACAATGCCGTTTTCGGCCCGTTCGATAAAATTGGTTATTGTGGGATGTAGCTTAAACAGTTCATTGGGGTCAATGGTTGGCTGGTCAGTCGTTTTGTTCTTTGTAAGCCATACAAAGGGTGTTTTTGCAAGGCCATAATTGTTGCGTATCTTTTCCGGGTTATTTCTGGTAATGCACAGGCCAGGCATACCATTTTTAACCATATTTGCAAATATGGCGTAACCGGACATGTTATCCTCCCCGTCAAGTATGTAGGTGTATCCTGCTTCCAGGTCCATTGGGGTACACTCAGTTTCGCTAGTGATCTCCTGCGGTTCTTCAAGGGTGGGAGAAATAAAGAGACCCCTGAGTTCGGATATGTCCTGAAGTGTTACGATAAGGCCTTTGTTTGTATTGCTTTCTACCATCACTGAAGTTGATACATTAAGGGGAACACAAATATCATCCTTTCTAACAAAATTAAGAGTGTAGTCCTTATTATTTGCAAAATCCAGAAGGTTGCCTTCTTCTGTCAGCCCGGAGATCGTCTTACCGATCAATTCTTCGTTGCTATATTTTAAGATGTCAACGGCACTTTTATTGGCTGTGATTATATTTTGTTGATCATCCAGGGAAAGGGTGGCAATTGGTGATGTTTTAATCAGCAGGTCCAGGTATTCATTTGTTCTTTTAAGGTCATGTTCTGCTTTTTTAAGTGGAGTTATGTCTTCCCCGGAACAGAGTACACCGGTTTTGTTCCCGTTTTCATCCTTTAATAATATAGTATGCCAGGAAAGGGTCTTCTCTTCTCTATCCCTTGCCAGCACTTTGGCTTCAAAGATCCCATCCTGTTGTCTCTCATCTTCTGCAATACTTTCCATGAAAGCCTGTTTTGATTGTGCTTTTTCATTGTCAGCTACAAAATCTTCAAACCAGTTCCTTCCAATAAGTTCGCTTTCCGGGTATCCCAGGATCTCTGTACCCTTTTTATTGACCAGCGTGATCCTGTCGTCATTATCAATTATTACCATCATGACTCCGGCAACGTCAAGATATTTCTGGGCAGTGTCCCTTTCACTACGTATCATGTCCTGCTGGAATTTGATCCTTAAAAGAGAACGTACTCTGGTCTTAAGTTCAAGCATATCTACCGGCTTGGTCAAAAATTCATCAGCACCTACTTCAATTCCTCTAATACGATCTTCTTTTTCAGAAAGGGCCGTAACCAGAACAACAGGTATGAAACTGGTTGCTGTGTTCTTTTTAATACTTTCACAGACCTGATATCCGTCCATTTTAGGCATAAGTACATCAAGCAGAACAAGATCTGGCATAATCTCTTCGAGCTTATCCAGAGCCTCTGCTCCATTTGCAGCCATGGTGATATCATAATCCCCGGAAAGATAAGCTTCCATAAGTTCAAGGTTCCAGGGTTCGTCGTCAACTACCAGTATCCTGGGCATTGTGTTTTCAGTCATGCTATCCGTTTATGGGGGGGAAATATTCAGATATTCTGTAGTCAGTCCATACTTTGTGATGATGAATTTCGCATCCATCATCATTATAATTATAGAAGTTTAACCCTTATATAGTTTCCTCCCATAATGTAGCATTTAGTCTCCTCATTTGGTGCAGTAGTTATTCACAACATTATGATCATTGGGATGCAGGAGCAGAGAATACCCACAACTTTAGTCGTGGGTACTTCATTGTGTCCGGTTCCTGGCTTTCATGGCCTCCAAATGTTTACGATTTTTGGGGTGTAGGGGTGTAGGGGCAGAGAAAACCCACGACTTCAGTCGTGGATAGTTCACTTGTGGATTGGGAGGTCCTCTATCAGAGTATCCTCTTTAAGGTATCAGAGTATCCATCCTCATCATGTTTGAGGATCGAGGCCACGTCGTATCCTCTTTAAGGTATCAGAGTATCCTCTTTAAGGTATCAGGGTATCCTCTTTGAAGCAATAAAATAAAGTCAAAATGATCATCACAGAGCAGTTAAGTGGTGAGTTTTATTGTGATCCGGTCAGAGTATAGGGTTTTGGGTTTTTGGAAGATGAATATTATCTGTGAATGTTTTTGTATATTGTTGAAGGGATAGTCTCAGTTGTTGAAGGGATAGTGCCAGGTCCTGCTCAGCGATTGGCAAAGCTAACATTGAATGTGTGGGAAGCTTGTTCTGGTTTCAGGAATAGGGGTTCAAATACGTACTATTTCGTATCTTTCTTTGAACGTATTCTCTTCTATTATGAAGATCTTGCCATCTTTTTGTTTTATAATGTAATCTCCAGGTCTTCCTTTCAGGATTCCCCTCTGGGTCTGGACACTAAAGGCAGCATTCATCTTCAAGGCATGGCCTATAGGAGTTTGTATTGGAGAAGGTTTGTTTGTATCAAATTTGTCTATTGAGTCTTGAATATGGTTCATTTCCTTTCCCCCGTAGAATAGTTCTTCTTTTTTGAATATATAGGTTACTTCAATAAAGCTTCTGTAAAATGGTCTGCAGACATAGACAAAAAAAGGACTTTTTTTTAAAACATGGATCAAGCTAACCATTCGTTTGGTATTTCAAAGAAATAAGTTGATTTATTTTTAAGATCTCTCTATGTTAATTAATATATTACAAAAGTAAATTAAGAAATCTTTATATATTAAAAGGTATCATAAAAATAGACACAGCAATTTAGTTAATTATTTCTTATAATATTTTGAATATGATCTGTTAAAGACTAACTTTATAGGTAAGGTGAAATGCTTCTTGCTTGCTCAAAAAGTTTCCTGAATTCATCTTCTTGCTTGCACAGGGGGAGCTTATGCTTCGATTGATGATATCAGGAATCCTACATAAATAAGTGGAGTATTCAAAAATGAAAGCCCTATTAAATTAACAGGCTCCTTAAATTAACAGGCGAAATGCCTGTTAATTCAGCAGGTACAGGACTGTCAGTCCCTCTTTGCAAGTGTTTCAGCGATCTGCACGGCATTAAGGGCTGCTCCTTTGAGTATCTGATCTCCACAGACAAAGAATTCAAGGCCGTGGGCTCCCAGGATCAGGTTCTGCCTGATCCTGCCCACCTCCACATTGTATTTTTTGGTTGCACTCAGGGGCATTGGATATATATTGTTTTCAATATCGTCTTTCATATCCACTCCGGTTGTGCTCTGAAGCAACGTTTTGACATCGGCAGGTTTGATCACTTTTTCCGTCTCAATTACGATGCTTTCCCCATGAACCCTCATTGTTGGAATACGAACACAGGTACAGCTGATGGGGATGTCAGGACAGTTGAAGATCTTCCTTGTCTCCCATACCACTTTCATTTCTTCTCTGGTGTAGTCATTGTCCTGGAAGCTGTCTATATGCGGGATCGTATTGAATGCAATGGGATATGTAAATACGCTGTGGCCCACTTCTTTGCCATCAAGGAAGTTCCTGGTTTCCTCTTCCAGCTCTTTCATCCCTGCGGCCCCAGCACCGCTTGTAGCCTGATATGTGCTGATGAATACCTTCTTAAGGCCATATTCTTTGTGGATCTGATATAAAGGGATAGCAGCGATGGCTGTAGTACAGTTCGGGTTGGCTATGAGAAGGGAATTTCCTATTGCATCGGAGTTGATCTCCGGAATGATCAGGGGCACATTGTCGTCATATCGAAACGCGCTACTATTGTCTATCACATAGCAACCGGCATCGGTGGCTTTTTGAGCGTTTGCTTTGCTCCAGGAGCCACTGATGGCAAAAAAGGCAATGTCAATGTTCGTATAATCAGCATTGTCGGAATTTTCTATCGTAATATTCCCAAAAGGGGTTTCCAGTGTCTTGCCTGCACTTCGATGTGAAGCAAATAATGTAAGCTCCTTTACCGGAAATTTTCTGTCAAAAAGAACTTCCATGATCTCTCGACCTACTGCACCTGTGGCGCCCATGATTGCGACATTATAACTCATATTCTATCATCCTGTCATGCACATTATATTGCTGGTATTTCAATGTTTTCAGATATAGTCTGCTTAATACTATATTTTAGTTTTCCGGAGTAGTACACTTTATATATTTTTGTATCAATCATAGAGCTTAAAGAATAAAACGTTGATATTATCATGAACATTACATTAATAGGGATGGCAGGTGCCGGAAAGAGCACTATTGGTAAGATCCTTGCAAAAAAGCATGGATTTAATTTTATTGATATAGATGAATTTATTATAGAAGAATCCGGTATGTCTCTCCAGGAACTGGTAGACCTTAAAGGAGAGCAGGCCTTACTTAATGCTGAGGAAAGGATCGTAACGAAGCTGGATTGTGAAGATACTATTATTTCTCCAGGCGGAAGTATTGTTTACTCTCATAAAGCAATGGCCCACCTTCAGGAGATCTCTGCTATAGTTTATCTGGATGTACCTTTTAAGGTACTTATGAACAGAGTTCCGGACCCTTCCGGCAGGGGCCTGGTGGGTCTGGGGGAACACTCGTTAAAGGAGATATATAAAAAGCGCCAGCCCCTCTATGAAAAGTATGCAAATGTCCGTCTGAAAATAAAAAGAAGGGATAGCAGGGGCAACATTGTCAACAGGATAGTTGAACAATTGTCCCTTTCTTAATTTAATTCGTCAATGCCTGTATCGGGGCCGGGATACGTCCTCCTCTTTTAATGAATTCTGCAGAACTAAAGCTGCTCACTCTCATCACAGGGGCCCTTCCCAGCAGACCGCCAAATTCCAGATATTCTCCAATATCCTTTCCAGGGGCCGGAATGATCCTGACAGCGGTTGTCTTTTTGTTAACCATTCCAATGGCCATCTCATCTGCAATGATGGCAGAGATGGTTGCCGCCGAGGTATTTCCCGGGATGGCGATCATGTCCAGACCTACAGAACAGACCGAAGTCATAGCTTCCAGTTTTTCCAGATTAAGGCTTCCCACTTCCACGGCTTTGATCATACCCGCATCCTCACTGACCGGGATGAAAGCACCGCTTAGTCCGCCTACATAGGAGGAGGCCATGGACCCGCCTTTTTTAACAGCATCATTGAGCAGGGCAAGGGCTGCAGTGGTTCCGTGGGTCCCGCAGCTTTCCAGTCCCATAGCCTCGAGGATGGAGGCCACACTGTCCCCGATCTCGGGTGTGGGAGCAAGGGAGAGGTCCACAACACCAAATTGAGCTCCAAGTCTTCTGGAGACCTCTCTGCCGGCCATCTCTCCCATGCGTGTGATCTTGAAGGCTGTTTTTTTGATAGCTTCCGATATCTCTCCCAGATCCGGGTCCTTAAGTTCCCGTATTGCGGAATTCACCACCCCCGGCCCACTTACGCCTACATTAATAACGCAATCAGGTTCTCCGATTCCGTGGAAGGCCCCTGCCATAAAAGGGTTGTCTTCCGGTGCATTGGCAAAGACCACAAGTTTGGCACATCCGATACCGTCCCTGTCCTTTGTAAGTTCTGCAGCTTCCTTTATGGTCTTTCCCATCATTGCTACAGCATCCATATTGATCCCTGCTTTTGTGGTGGCCACGTTTACTGAGGAGCATACTTTTTCGGTGGATGCCAGGGCCTTTGGGATCGAGTTTATCAGATTAAGGTCGCCGGGGGTGATGCCTTTATGCACCAGGGCACTAAATCCGCCAATAAAATCTATTTTAACATCATTTGCGGCCCGGTCAAGGGTCTGAGCAATGGATGTATAATCTGTTTGCCTGCAGCTTTCTGCAATAATGGAGATGGGTGTGACCGATATCCTTTTGTTAATGATAGGGATCCCGTAGAGGTTCTGTACATCTTCGGTGGTGCTGACCAGGTCTTCTGCATAACTGGTGATCTTTTCATAGATATTATTGTTAAGGGTTTCAATATTCGGGTGGGCACAATCCCTCAGATTGATCCCCATAGTGATCGTTCTGATGTCCAGGTTTTCGGTTTTGACCATCTGTATGGTCTCAAGGATCTCTTCTGTATGGATGGGCATGGAATTCCTCCGGATCAGATCCTGTGCATGAACCTGAAGGCGTCTTCATGCTGAACTCTTATTTCCACTCCCAGATCCTTTCCCTGTGTGTCCATCTCTTTCTGGAAGGAGGTTAGATCGAAATCCTCACTTTTTGTTTCAGCAAGCATTATCATGGTAAACAGATCTTCCATTATAGTCTGACTTATATCTACGATATTGAGATTAAACTCGGCCATTGTCCGGGTGACCTGTGCAACGATACCGACTTTATCAATACCAATTACAGTGATTATAAATCTGGTTGATGTCATTTTTTTCCTTCTGTTGTTTTGTCTGAATATAGCATTCGTTACAACATCCTATAAGTTATATCTTTTGTTAGCCCGGTCGGAATGTCGATTTTTCATGAGATATTTTTTCTGCAATCTTATATTATTCCTGATACTCGAGTGTTTTCTCTCAGGTGGAGTAGGGTTATCCTAAGATTTCCGATTGATCAGTTTTACTTGAGTAAACGTCAAATAATATTTTTGAAAAGTGTTATATAGAAATAGTTCCTTATAATTATTCAGGAAATAATAATTCAAAAATCATTAGGTGTAAACATGACTTGCTGGGAATATGATATAAAGATGATTCGTATGGGCGATTGGGATGATACTAAAACAGACCTTAATGAAATGGGTATAGATGGCTGGGAACTAATCAAATTTGATGGACATCTTAACGATGACGGAAAGTCAATGGCCTTTTTTAAGAGGGTGATAGATGAAGCTGATATGGGTGTATGTTGATCATCTTCCCTTCCTTTCTTTGTTCTGATCTACTATTTTTCTTATATTTGGCTTGCCATCTTATTTTTGATTCAATATTGAATTTAGTCCATATATGAATTTAGCTCATATGTTATGGTATGCAGTTTTACTGGTTTCTGATGGGGTTCTGATGTGTTTATTATGATGAAAATATCATAATTATAATTGGTTTTATAAATTTTCTTATATATCTGATCTCTTAATGCATTGTCTATTTTTTATGTAACTTAATTATTAGTGTAATGTTATTTTATTACTAAACCAATCTTTGTAATTTATTTTCATTACAACCTTGCAGCTTTTAAGTTTATATTTCTTACTTAAGTAACTCTATAAAATGACATTTTGAAACCATGGTTTTAAAAAAAATCTGAATACCCTATAACAATATTTTATAATATGTCTATATCTGTAATTCTATATTATGTCATTATGTGAGGTAACTATTTATATGATGTTCGCATAATATCGAACAATAGATTTTATTCTTTGTCGGCGTGAACTTTGATATTTTTATATGCAGATATTACAATTGAATTTAGTGTGGTGAACTAAAATGGATGAAGAAAAAGGCAATTCACGGGAGCAGTCAGATCCGGTTTCATTTGATGAGTTCATGCAAATGCTGCTTGCCTGGCTGGAAGAGAACATTCAGAGTCTTGAAGGACTTAGCTATGAATTTATAAATGGGCTTTCTGAGGCGGCTGTCTCTCAGAATTTTGGAGCGGGCCGTGTAATGGACCCTGTACAGGAGCTTCCTGAAATTTCCGGGGAAATGCAGCCTTTTACTGATATTGTAGAGGTAGGTGACTATCTATATTTTACATCTGATCTGAAACTGGATAAGGAAATGGTTTCCTATGAAGTCACAGAAAGCAGGGTGAGGGTCGATATTTCCATGGAAGATAGAATGCAAACTCTTTATGTGGGCCTTCCTTTCAGAGTTGATCCTGATCTAATTGAAGCTTCCTTCACTAATGGAGTGCTGGATCTGATCATGAAAAAAAGACTTTGATCCATCTATTTTTATATTTTTGGACTGATCCCGATCCAAAATCCTCTTTTATCCGAATGATTTCAGGCTCTAATAAAGGAAAGCCTTAAATTGATTGGTCATTTATTTCATTTAGTCTGGTTAATATACCGGGCCTATGAAATAAATTATTTGAAGGAAGGATCATGAAAAAAAAAATAATGTTCATAGCTTTTCTTTTGATGGCTGCTTTAGTTGCTGTATCCGGTTGTGCGGATGATTCTGCACAGGCAGGGGATGTTGACGAAGAAGCACCTGCAGAAGAAACAGTGTATCTGGTGGGAACCGAACCAACATTCCCGCCTTTTGAAATGACGGATGAATCCGGAAACATCATCGGTTTTGACATTGACCTGATCAATGCAATTGCTGAAGATCAGGGCTTTGCTGTGGAAGTGCAAAACGTAGGTTTTGATGCCCTTATCCCTGCAATCCAGAGTGGCAATATTGATATTGTGGCCTCCGGCATGACCATCACGGAAGAAAGGGAAGAAGCTGTAGATTTCAGTGAGCCATATATTGAAGCAGGCCTTGCCATAGCAGTTGCTGCAGATAATGATGAAATCGCTTCGGCTGATGATCTTCAGGGAATGGTCGCTGCTGCCCAGATAGGTTCCACCGGTCATCAAAAGGCAATGGAATACAAGGATGCAGGCATCCTGACTGAAGTAAAGGCATTCAATACTGTGGATGTTGTTATGATGGAACTGGTCAATGGTGGTGCTGATGTTGTCATTAATGACCTGCCTGTAACTGAAGCATACATTGCTCAGCAGCCCGGGAACATCAAGATCGTCGGTGAGAAGCTGGAAAGCGAGTCTTACGGATTTGCTGTGCGCAATGGCAATGAGGAACTGCTGACCATGATCAATACCGGTTTGCAGAATGTCATTGAAAATGGCACCTACGATGAATTGATGGAAAAATACTTTAGCTGATCGACTACATTATGGATGTGTGGCCCACTCCACGCATCCTTTATTTTTGGTGATCTTTATGGATATATTACAACTGTACATTGGTCATATAGTTAAAGTGATGCCCAGCCTGTTGCAGGGCGCAATGATCACAGTTGAGGTGACATCTCTTTCTGTGTTCTTCGGGACTATCATCGGGGTCTTCATGGCCCTGGGCAAGTTGTCTTCAAACAAATTATTCCGCTATCCCAGTCTTGTTTATATTGATTTTATCAGAGGTACTCCTCTGCTTGTTCAGATCTTATTATTCTATTATGGTATTCCGGGACTTATCAGTAATATTACAGGTGAGCCTTTACGAGTGGACCCTATTCTTGCAGGTGTTGTTGTTTGTAGTATTAACAGCGGGGCCTATGTGGCCGAGATCGTGCGTGCTGGCATCCAGTCCATTGAAAGGGGTCAGGTGGAAGCATCACGTTCCCTGGGCCTGACACATAGTCAGACTATGAAGGATATTATTCTGCCCCAGGCGTTCAGGCGGATCCTGCCGCCCCTGGGGAATGAATTCATTGTATTGCTCAAGGATTCATCCCTGCTGGCAGTGATCGGAGTTCCTGAGTTGCTTAAAAGCGGTCAGTTGTATGTAGCTACCACGTTTGCATCATTTCCGGTTTATATTGGAGTTGCAATGGTTTATCTTGTGATGACTTTGACCATATCCCGTCTGGTCCATTATTCTGAAAAGAGGTTGGGTGTTGTCAGTGATAGAAGTTAATGATCTGTATAAGAGTTTTGGTGATCTTGAGGTCCTCAAAGGTATTACTACAAGGATAGAACCTTCCGAGGTGGTGTGTGTCATAGGTCCGTCGGGATCCGGAAAAAGCACATTTTTGCGCTGTCTTAACCTTCTTGAGGCTCCCACTTCTGGCAAAGTGATCATTGAAGGTACTGAGATCACGGATCCCAAAGTGGATATTAATAAGGTCCGTGAAGAGATTGGCATGGTCTTCCAGCGTTTCAATCTGTTCCCGCATATGAATGTGTTGAGAAATATCGCACTGGCACCCATCCGTGTCAGGGGGCTGGATGTGTCTGAGGCGAATCAGAGGGCCCATGATCTACTTGCTAAAGTTGGATTGAGTGATAAGGCAGATTCATATCCAAACGAGCTTTCAGGTGGGCAGCAGCAAAGGGTTGCCATTGCCCGGGCCCTGGCAATGCATCCTAACATAATGCTTTTTGATGAACCGACATCGGCCCTGGATCCGGAAATGGTTGGGGAGGTCCTGGCTGTGATGAAAGATCTTGCAAAGGAAGGGATGACCATGGTGGTGGTAACTCATGAAATGGGCTTTGCCCGGGAAGTCGGAGATCGTGTAATGTTCATGGATGAAGGGATCATTGTAGAGGAAGGCACTCCTGAGGAGTTTTTTGGGAATACGAAGCATAAGCGCACAAAAGCCTTTTTGAGTAAGGTCCTTTAACCCTCACTTTTTATTTTTTTGCATCATCTTTACCATGAAAGTACTTCCACTTTCATTGTTTGGGCTTGATATTTAATTAATATCATCCTGGTTTTCTTGTAACTCTGTTGATTGCTGAATGTTTTAAATATATATTAAATAGTATGTTTTATTATATAATTATTATTGTTTAATATATTCATTCTTATAAATATATAATATCCAATTATATACATTATGTTGAATACTTTATATAAATTACATTTAAATATGTTCATTTTTAAAAATACTCAATCTTTAACTATTTATATATTATCTATTAATTTTTATTTAAAGATGATAATTAAGATTTATTAATTCTGTTAAAATTGGAAATCATAGTTATTTCATATTCTGTCCTCTTATGGCTGGCAGTCTAAATAAAGTGTTAATTTGTATATTATATTTATTTAATATATTTTAATATTTTGTAAGTTATGCCTATGTGTTTCTAACCTTTTTATTTTGGCTAGTGGTGTACCCTTGCTGAACTAAAAATATATTGATTCACATACCCAAACAATAAGCAAAACATTTAATATTAATTAATTATTTTAGCTAACTTTGGTAATAATATCTTAATATATTTGCAGAATGGAATCTTTGTTAATGGCCTGGGACTGATCAACCCCTGCTAATTCATCCGGCCCGACTTGAATTTGTATCATGCAGGTAGTACTGACCCGGGCCCCCGGGACGATCACACAGAATTGGCTCCCATCTGAATTAAGGAATCTGCAATTTACATCCTGCCCGGGATGCAGGTATAATTTAAATATTTCCAGTATGGATTATGTGTTGCTATGCAGAAAGATCCTTTTCCGATGGGGGCCGGGGAAAACTATGCAATGAAGCACATTTCTAAGAACAATCAGCTGACTTTATTGATCCACTCTATGTATGTTCATTCCATGGACCCTCATAAAATGAGTCATTCTTTAAATTAATCTTTAAAAATTTTAATAAATATGATATTATATCTATCTTTTAGATAAATAATATGGCAATCAATTGCCTATACGTATCTGGGTATTCCTGAATTAAATAGTATAGGGGTTGCAGGTAATGTTTGCATTAATTCATATATGGAGTAGTTAATAAAGAAATATGTGTAATATATCAATAATTAATTAAAAACATTTATTTATCTTAGTTGTTCTGTGTGTTATATCTCATGATTTTGCTGCACTTTAATTATCATTAGATTATGTATGTTCTATTATAGTTATAATAATAAATACTATAAGATAAGTACTATACTAATGTATACTTATATAGGTATAATTAATTTTGTACTATGATTATATGTATTCTTTATTATATACATTTACTCTGATGCATATTGGCCCTTCCTTTGTTCAGTTAATTGTCTTCTCATTTCTGGTCAACCTGTCCTGATGATGGGCCAGGTTCTATGGATCCTGTTGGCAGGTGTAATTGCATCGAGTTAACAAAATATTATGTAAACTCACTAATTCCATAGTGTGTATGTATAGATTAGACTTATTGTTAAACTATGTGTTTTTTAGATATTTTTGGTGTAGAATCATACGGTCGCAGTATGAAATGGGCATATTCTGGTAGTGTCTGGAATAACCGGGTTTGCAAAAACATAGGTTTCATAGTACCTGCCGAAGTTATTCTGGTATACTATCGGAATAAATAATTCTCTTATTGTGATTCTGCATCTGATCCAATAACTCTCACTTTTTTTGATGGGACCTTCCTTTGACGGGTTTATTTTTTCATATAATAAGTTGTCTGGTTGGCAAATATGGGTATGTGTATCTTGAAGTTTTCAACCCATATAGTGTACCCTTAGTAAGTTATATTCTATCTAGTACGCATAGGCAATTTGACTAAAATCATCTGGTCATTTTGTCAGGGGCCGGGGCCAGGAAATATAGGTCATTATATTTCATACCGCCTCCTGATCTTGTTTTTATTATTTCAATTTACTTTCTCTCAAAGGTACTTATATACCGATGGCCGACGAGTGTGTTGACCTGACTGAAATTATCGTTTTATTTAGTTAAATTTAAATTTTAATAAATGTTGTGCTATATATTAATGTATAATCTTAAATATTTGTATTTGTAATTCTTGTATGTTTTTTAGGTATAATACTATGGAATTATATAACGTTGTAATTGTATATCATTACTAATATTATTAATATTAATAATAATTATGTTTGTACAGATATTGTAATATTATTTTATTACAATATAGTTTTGCAATTAATTTTAATATTCAATAATTATTAATTAAAAAAGAATTATTTATATAGAAAGTTTTATGCAAAACACTTCTTCAAAATATTTGTATTTTTTACGTGCATTATAGAGGTATTGCCGGGTATATTTTTCGCCTTTTGCATGTGAGAACATGGCTGTAAGTTCTGCAGGGGAAAAGATCACCTCTAACTAAACCTTTGGAATACTGTTTAATATGTCAAGTTCACAAAGTTCATCGTCTGAGTTTTCCTGGCCCACACCACATGGAAATACGGGTACTTCTTCAAGCCAGTTCCAGTTCAGGTCGTAGATATTTGCGGCCAGTTCGTCACAACTTTCACATTTTGAAAGGATGATATGCTCTTGTTCATTAAAGTGGTGACTGAGACTTAAGATGACAGAATTACAATTGTGACAGTTGCCTATCTCGGTCTGTTCAAAATCAATGACCGGAATCTCTTTTTCCTGCAAATATAACTTTTTCTGATCGATGTTATATCTGTATCTGGCTTTATTGGAGTCCTTCATGCATTTCCCTTTGCTAATCCATTATATTTATTCTTGTTTGTATATACTTTTCTGACACATACAATTTATACAATATATACTTTCTGACATATATCCTGCAAAGTTTGTTAACTATTGATCCGGGAAGGATTGAATGGCAGATGGTTGTTTGGATAATTGGTTTATTAAATTTAGTTGATTACATATATTTACACTAATATTTTTACAAACATATATATACTTTAAAGACAATATGTAAAATGGACTATTCCTATTCTTACAGGAGAGTACTATAATATGACATCTATTAGATCCAGGATAAAACAGAGGTTGAAAAAGTTCATCGAACTTGATGTGGATGGACTCAGGACCTATATATTATCCCTATTTTTGAATGTCAGGGAGTCTACTGTAGATGAACTGCATCAGAACATCACTGAGAAATATGATGTTTCAAGAAGTGCAGTTGCTTCAATGGTTGGATATATACATTCCAAACTGGGAATACTGAGGTCTCATAAGGATTCCTATAAGACCCACACAGTTTATACCCTCAAGGATGAGTATGCTGACCTGTTACAGTCGATGTTAAATTCCACTGCCCGACAGACTCCCACATGATCACCAGTTTGATCCTGGTGAGATCCATTAAGTCTGCATGATCATGGTTTCTGTAAAGGACGCCCCCAGGACCTCTACTACCATAGTGATACGTTCCGATGCAAATGCACATATTACCAGGTCCAGGGACCCCTACATGAGCCTCATGCGCAGGCTTTTTCAGGAAGAGGCAACCGCAGCCAGGGGCCAGACGTTCTTAACCATGGTCGAAGAACGTCAGCGTAGTGGTAACCCTCTAAAAGTCAGTGAATGGCAATCTATAATAAAGGAATTGAAGATTGGCCGGGCATCCTTCTATTCTATGCGCAACAAACTCCTGGGAGCCGGCATGATCACTAACAAAAACCAGGAGTACCGCCTCTCCGGCCAGTTCAGCAAAGATCTTATGGATATGGCCCGCTGGTGGTCCAGTGCTATTATGAATACAGAACTGGAAGAATGAGCTTTGTTTAGTTGAACTTTTTTGTTTCGGGCCGGGCCGGAAACGCCCGATCATTGCGCAAACTATATATATAACAATTACTATGTAGGAGCTACAATCGTAATAGCCCGGTAGTGTAGTGGTCAATCATGCAGGACTCTGGATCCCGCAACCTCGGTTCGAATCCGTGCCGGGCTACCTAACTCTTTTTCATAGTCATGATCTGAAATATTATTTATTGTAATTTATCTTCAGTCTTTTCACCGCATAAATGACAGAATTTTGACCCGGTCATTAATTCTGCTCCACATGATGGGCAGAATATTTTGTTTAAATTAGACTCCCGGGCCAGATGAGTCCCTGCTTTTGCATGTTGAACAAGGCTATCTTCAACAACAAAATCGCCTGGACAGTTACCTTCAATGTCGCAGGGGTTTAGCAGGTTGCTTCGCTGAACGATCGAATCTTTTATCGTGACATTTATGATCTGTTGTACCGCCCCTTTATTTTGATCCTCATTTCCAGGTGCAGTCTTACCCGGAGAATTGTGATTTTGAGAGATGCTATCGGGAATGTATCCTTTACTGTATGATGGCGATGTAAAAGCAACCCAGCCGTTGCCAAGGTGTACTTTATGATCATTGGCATTGTTCATATTCCTGAATGGAGTGGCTTTTTTGCCTCCAATACTTGCAATGGGAAATCCCTTTCCATAGTCACCATCTTTATACACATACTTTGAACCCTGATGACACCCCAGCTCCCTGGCCTTCTTTTCAATCTCAGCTGGTACTTCCATTCCAATCTTATTTTTCATACTTTCACACATCCGGATAACAGAGGCTTTTGTAATCGTATTATAAAATTAATTATGCCATTATAAATATGCTGTGTTATTATACAAATATTTCACCTCAGCACTTAATATGGTCTCTTAACAGATAGATGATTATACAGGGCCAGCTTTTATCATTTTCAGATTTATTTTCATCCTTCATTTAAAAGAAGGATATTTATAACAGACAGACTATATCAGATATGACTATTCAGTCAACACCAGGAGCGATCTATGAATGGCCCGGGGAAGCAGTCAGGAAGTGAACTAAAGTGAGACAATCAAATCCCCCCAGAGGGATCGGATCGGTAATTTCAAGCTGGCTGACCATTGCAAAGTGGGAGCTTATGCGCTCAAAGCTCAAGTTCAGCGCAGGTTCTGTGGCCCTGCTCATAGTAGCTCTCGTTCTTGTAGTTACAGTATCCTATGCCGCATCCCAGACAGGGATGAGCATGAACCAGAAGATCTATCTGATAGCTTTCACCCAGCCGGAGGTTCAGGAAGAGATAGGGCCCGTAATAGCGATCGACCCGCGTTTTGATCATATCATGCTAAACAGACAGGAAGGTCCTGTGTATTATAAGTACGGGGCCGATATGTCCATCATCGGGGATAATGTCTATCTGGGGGATACGCAAAAAGCGGCCTCTGCAGGAGATGCCCTGGAGAGTACCTTCAAAACCTACAGGGAAATCGTCCTCACCTCCTATAATGATGTTAACAATACCCATCCGGTGTGGGTGACGGTCCATGAACTGGAAAGGCCCCAGGACTTCCAGCTGGCAGGAGGGGAAGAGGTACTGAATGAAATTGACAGTAATTATGACCGCAATACATTGCCTGATGATATACCCGATGGAAGCGGGGATAGTGCCGGGAATGTCAGGACCGGATCCTCAACCCTGTCTCCTGAAGATATTGAGGCCCTGGACAGCGTGGATACTACCTTCTATGAAACACAGACCGTCTCAACTCCTTCTAATTTCACACCTTCCATACCCTTTACTGCGATCCTCTATGCGTTCATGTTCCTCTTCCCCATCTACTTTGTTTCCCAGTTCTATTCCACCAGTCTGATGGATGAGCGCACCAACAGGAAAGGGGAACTTTTACTGATAGCCCCGCTTAAGGCCCGGGATATTGTGATCGGCAAGACGATCCCGTATCTTTTGATCACCCTGGTGATACAGGCGGCAGTAACTCTGTACATCCTGGGAATTCCGGCTACGGTCAGGGACATGGAGCAGGTCCTGCTGGTCCTGGCTGCAATATTGCCTGTAATACTTCTCTTCTTTGCGCTTTCATTCTACAGTGCCATCCTTTCCAGAAGTTTTAAGGAGCTGACCTTTGCCAGTGTCTTCCTTTCGGTGATCATATCCGGATACCTTTTCTTCCCGGCCATGTTTGCAAACATCCATGCGATCAGCTCCATATCCCCGGTCACCCTTATAGTAAGGCTCATCGAGGGAGAAGGAGTGCTCCTGAACACATATCTGTTCTCTGCATTGCCCTTTTATCTGGTAGCACTGGCAGTATATGCTTCCGGCATATCGATCTTCAGGGAGGAGGACCTGTTCACACAGAGGCCTGTCGGGGCAAAGATAATTGATTGTTTTGAAATGTTCCTTTCCCATCGGTTCGGTTCGGTATTTTTCCTCAGCATCATCTTCATCCCTGTGGTATATATGACGCAGTTGATGCTTATCGTGATGCTCTTCAACCTCCCTCTGCCGTATTCGGTCCTGGCGATGATACTGCTCTCGGCCCTGGCAGAGGAGATCGTCAAATCCATCGGGATCTACACTTTATTTAAAAGGCATATTACTCCTCTGACCTTCAAAAACGCCATCCTTTTATCCATTCTCTCCGGGGCCGGGTTCTTTGTGGGGGAAAAAGCGGTTGCTGTGCTGACCCTCGCACCCATTGCATCTTCAGCATTCGGTACGGTGATGACCATGGGGGCCCTGTTGCTGATCCCTTTGATATTGCATATGACAACGGTGACTATCAGCTCACTGGTCATGTATCGCAAAGGGCCGGGAGCCTATAAATATGCAGTAGTCCTGGCAGCGATATTCCACAGTGCATATAATCTGTTCATTCTCAGGGGGTTGTTATTCTGATCAGGAATGTAAAAACTATAGCAAAAAAAGAGTCACGGGATATCCTGAAAGAGAAGACCTTCATCCTGGCCATTGTGATACAGCTGTTCATAGCATCCTTTTCAACCTTCCTGGTCATAGGTCTCACATCCTTCTATGATCCTTCAGCTCTTGGTAATATTAACCAGGGAAGGGTGAGTATCGGGGTGGTCGGGACGGATGAGGATGAGCTGTATGATATACTGATGCAGAATAATGTAAGAACCTACCTGTATCCGGATTTCACACAGGCCTACGGGGATTTTTTTGATCGCAGGATCGATGCTATAATCGTAACTCCTGCAGGTTCGGCCCGGGGAGAGGACCTGCTCAATGTTGATATCTACCTCCCAGAATCTGAGATAAAGGCAACGGTTGTCTCGCTCCAGCTTAAGGAACCGCTGGAGGAGTATGAACAGAGTGTGCGGGATATAAGGACTCAGAGACTTGAAGGATACTCACCCATTGATTTTAACATCATTAAGAGGGGCTGGGGTTCTTCAACGTTCTTTGAATTCGTTTATGTGGCCCTGCTGCCCATCCTCCTGTTCACCCCTGCATTCATCTCAGGGGGCCTTATCATAGACCTCATCACCGAGGAATATGAACGCAAAACAATGGACCTGCTCCTGGCTTCCCCCCTGTCCCTGCTGGATATTATAGGCGGCAAAGCCCTTGTCACGATACTGATCGTTCCCCTGCAATCGTTTGTGTGGATGTTGCTGCTATCCTTAAACCGCATAGCTATCAGTAACCCCCTTCAGA
Source organism: Methanosarcinaceae archaeon (assembly GCA_963676195.2). Classification (GTDB taxonomy): domain Archaea; phylum Halobacteriota; class Methanosarcinia; order Methanosarcinales; family Methanosarcinaceae; genus CAXXJW01. Next base: position 842,482 of record CAXXJW010000001.1, read on the forward strand.
TATTGCTGGTGGTAACACTGATTGCAGCTGTTCTTGTGTTTACAAGTACTATTATTGCAGTGTTCTTTAAGGACAGGGGAGTATCCCAGCTGCTGTATTCCCTGGTATTGATATTCCTGTTCATGGCATCCTATCTGTTCACGAATTCCCCTCTAAACCTTATAACAAGGCTTTCAGTGAATAGTATAGGTACGGTGGAAAGCTGGACCTGGACCGGTATTTATCTGTTGCTGGCACTTATTCTGTATGCTGCAATGGTGTCAGCAGTACATTCCTGCAGAGAAAAATGAGGATTGGATATGAGCTTAATTGAAGATTATAATCAAGGCATGATAAAAGTCAACGAACAAGGCATGATAATAGTCAACGGCCTCAGGAAGGAATATGATGAGTTCGTTGCTGTTGAAAACCTGTCTTTTTCCGTTGCGCAGGGAGAAATATTTGGAATTGTGGGGCCCAATGGTGCCGGGAAGACCACCACACTGAAAATGCTCAGCGGTCTTATCAGACCCACCTCAGGAAATATCTTTATGAAGGGCCTGGATATTTCAAAGTCCCCTGTAAAGATCAAATCCTCCCTGGGTTTTTTACCCGAAGATTCCCCGCTCTATGAAAGCATGGATGTGGATGATTATCTTATGTTCTTTGCACAATTATACAATGTCCCGAAAGGGACTGCAAAGAAAAGGATAGGCAGCCTCCTTTCAGACCTGGCCCTTAATCCCGATGGCAAAAAGATAGGTGACCTGTCCAAAGGCATGAAACGTAAAGTTGCGATCGCACGCTCCCTTATCAACGATCCCGACATCCTGATCTATGACGAGCCTGCATCAGGCCTTGACCCGATGACCTCCCGCTACATCGCTGACTATGTCCACTCCCTGAAACAATCCGGAAAGACCATCATATTCAGTGCCCACAATCTCTACCAGGTCGAAAGTCTGTGTGACCGGATACTTATCCTCAAAAGTGGCAGGCCCGTAACTCTGGGAAGTGCTGAAGATATCCGTAAAGAATATGGCAGGATCCAGTACAGACTTGAGTTCAAGGTCGATAATATCGGCGAATATACCATTGCCGATGTACGGGATGTGGACGGGGCCCATGTAATCATAACCACTGACATTGATGTGGTCAATCAGACGACCAAATGGGTCGCATCCCGGGGCGGGGATATAGTGGAGATGCGTACTATCGTCCCATCTCTTGAAGAGATCTTCCTGGAGCTTATGGATATAGAGCTTTTTGTCGATTGATTGATTGATTGATTGATCATCAGGAAGATTTCGATTATCTCAATATTGTGGCATGGAAATAATCATGCTATGCTTTTGACAGACAGGAAATTTCTGATCTGATCTGCGATATCTATCGGATGCTGATATAGCATTCCATGACCGGCGTTGTCAATAATGTATTTTCTGGAATCAGGGATCAGTTCTTCAAGCAAGGCCGCATCCTTTACCGGGGTGACTATATCGCAATCTCCCGTAAGTATAAGGGTTTCATGTTCTAATGATGCTAACCTGTCAGCTGTTCCTTTCCAGTTAATAATTGCCATGCTATGCTTTTTGAACACGGCCGGATCAGGCAATGTTTCATGAAGCGGGAACCAGCCCATGAAATCCGGATTGTCCTGAGTCCATTTTTCAGTCAATAGTATCTTTGCATTTGCTCTTATTATCTCCTCAAGAGTGCCTGAAACACCGTTCATAGCATTCAGGCCCTTTTCAACCTGGCTATCCTTTCCGCAATTGGTGGAAATCAAAATAAGCCTGTTAACGATTTCAGGGTACTTCAGAGCAAGTTCCTGTGCCATCATACCACCAATTGAGTATCCTGCAACATGGCATTTAGAAATACCCAGTTCATCTATAAGTCCTTTAATATCTTCTGCCATATCTTCAATAGAATAATCAGAGGGGTGGTCATCTGATCCGGCAATACCCCTGATATTTGGCAATATTAATCTGTGATCTTTTGATAATGCCTGAATAAACTCGGGTTTCCAGTCAAAGACACAGCCACCAATCCCATTTAAAAGAATAAGGTCATCACCGGTTCCAGTCTCTGCATATTCAAAATCACGATCGTTTATTGACACAATATTCATATTGAACATATAATATATTATTCAGGTAGATACATATATATTTAATGCTATATATTTCACAGTTCCATCTCAAATGTACTATTCTTTAAAAGCAGGGCCCATTAAATCCGGTATTCCTGTAGTTGCTCCTTCATATTAGGAACCGTTGTTTTTGACAGCCTCCCTGACATAATTTTCACTTCAGCAGTTTTGTTAAATACGACATGGAGCGGCGTTTATGCCATATATGCTATCGACAGGTGATAATTGGGTCAATAACAAAAGCAAACTACTGAATTTATATTCACGCCGCATACTTTGGTTTACTAATTGAAATTAAATATGTTTACTTTGGTTTAGCAAACTAAATAGTTGACTGGATTATGCTTGAGTTCCTCAAACTCAAAATGCATAAGTGATGTGAATAGCTGTTCAATGAATCCGGGAATTAAAAACCCATAAATGCTGGCATTTGACACACTCTGAATTGTTTTGTGTCGAATCCATTCTTCAGGGGGTGGTATATTTTTTCAATCAAATCCTTTCTTCTATAGATTTGAAGAATGTCATTTAGTGTCAGATTCTGATTTGATTCCAGCAAAACTTCTCTCTTTTTATGATCAGCTGGTAGTGTACCAAATTGACTTTGGCATAGTTCATATATAGTAAAGAAGCATATAAAAAGTGGGTTATTAGACGATGACTAAATTTACTGCATATATAGAAAAGGATACTGAATCTGGCTGCTATGTCGCCATTGTTCCGGGAATTCCCGGAGCTCATACTCAGGCTGATACACTTGATGAATTGAATGTCAGGTTAAAAGAGGTTATCGAACTCTGTCTTGAAGAAATGGATCCTGAGGATAAAGTATTTATCCCTGAGTTTGTGGGCGTTTCGCAGATAGAGGTTACTGTATGAGTAGATTGCCATTGATAGATGCCAAAAAGATGGAAAAGATATTGTATAAGATCGGATTTGAAAAGACCCGTCAAAAAGGCAGTCATGCATTTTATCGGCACGCAGATGGTAGAACAACTACAGTTCCTTTTCATTCGAGCAAGAAACTTGCACGTCCCCTTATACGGGTAATACTTAATGAAATTAACATAACGATTGAAGAGTACAATGAATTGATTCAGGATTTTTGACCCAATTTATAGGTGGCTATCAGGGGAGCCCTCAAAATGGATTCCTTCATTAATTATAAATTTTGAAAAGATTTTTTAATAGGGTTGGATACTGTTAACTGAATAAATACCGGGGCTTTAAAAAACAGGGTTAAAGCCAAAATTCTAATTAGACGGGCCTGGTTATGGTTTATACCTGAATATATGTGGAGCACGATCCATCCCACGACTTTAGTCGTGGGTAGTTCGCTGATCGTATTGTTATTTTATTCTGTCAGAGGGGGTTTTCATATTCGATGATAAAACCATAAGCTTTCCCGCCTGATTTCTCAAGACCATAGGTTCCATGTTCTTCTGAATAATCTCCCCAGGTTGAAACCGGAGCGTTCATTTCGCCAAAACCCAGAACTCTCTGACCGTAGATAGAATCTCCTGAATCATTTGGTTGTGTATTATCCCTTGGGTCCTGATCAATGACCCCGTCATCTAAATTGACTGCCCGGTTAGTATATTCCCAGGCTTCACCGCTCATCCAGTTCCAATCCTGGTCAGGATTTTCAGTGACCAGTATCTGATAACCACCCGGGTGGGGGCCGATCATGATCTCATAATGGTTCATTTGATTTTCATCCCCGTTCCATTCCGGGAATGTCCAGAAATATTTTTCATCTGAAACAATTCCGAATACAAATTCGTTTTCAGCTTCACTTGTGATTGAAACTAAATAACCGCCAGCCTGTTCAGCCAGATAGGCAGCCAGATAGGCAGCCTGATACCAGTTTAATTAACAAAGTACATTATCAATATCGTTCAGATCAAACAGGAGGATATTGGCCCGGGCCGCCAGCTCCATCGCATCACTTGTAAAGCCTGCTTTTGAGATCACGACAAAATGTTTCTCCCTCAAAGAATCATACCAGTCCACATAAGCAGCTTTTTCCATAAGGGCCTCCAATACATCTGCCCCTGTTCTCCTGCTCTGCCATTTGCATTCGCAAAACAGGATTTGTTTTGTTTCAGCATTGATCGCCACCCGGTCAATCTCATAATTGTTCTTTCCGGGTTTTCCTTTAAACTGACCCCATTGCCTGCCGATCGTAAGAAACGTAAAGGGAAGACGGTCCTGCATGTTCAGCCGGATCAAAAACTGCTGGCAGATATCCTCAAATACCGGAGCAGTGAAACGATCCAGTTCGCTGTTCACTCTGTCAATAACATTCTGCGTGTTTCCCATTTCCAGTTCGGAAAAAGAGGGGAAGATATACCTGAACCAGTATCTGAAAAAGTTATCTTTTATGTGATAAAGGGCTTTTTTTGACCCGGGCCGGTCACAGACAGGTGTTTCTCTTTTTATCAGATCAAGGTCTTTTGTGAGAATGTTCAGATAATAATCCATGGATGTTGTCTTTATTCCTGAGCTGTTCCCTATTTGTGAGGAGCGTGTATCCCCTGAGGCAATAGCCCTTAGTATATTAAGGTAGGTCCCGCTTTCCCGAAGTTCGGTCTTAAGAAGGACTTCAGGTTCGTTGTAGAGGATACTGGTCCTTAAGAGGGGGCCTTCGATGATCCTGTTTAAATTTTCAGACTCAACCTCCTCCAGATATCTGGGGGTGCCTCCATAAAGAGCGTAGATGTATATCCTTGTAGTTATCGGGTACCCGGGGAACCATTCAGTAAGAGCAGCAAAGTCAAAAGGATCAAAAAAAAGCTGACCTGTACGGCGACCATATAAAGCAGCCGCATACTCAAAAAGCTGATGCATCATGCCAATGGAAGAGCCTGATACCATCAGGAACAACCTGGAATCCCGGGCCTGCATGTCAATATGTTTCTGGAGATAGGAGAAGACACTCTCATTTATCCGGGCCAGTCTCTGGAATTCATCAAAGACCACAACAAGCTGTCTTTTTTGGGATCCCCGGAAGAGTTCCTCAAATATCTCATCCCAGGACGGCAGGCTGGCAAAACCAATATTTAGGTCAGCATGAAGCTTCCTGGCAACCTCCTCCCTGACAGCCGGACCATTCAGTTGCGGGATAAGCAGATAGCAATGATCTGGTCTGTCTTTAAGGAATTGTTCCAGCAATCGTGTTTTCCCAAGACGTCGCCGGCCGGTTATTGAAATGAATCGAAAATCCTTTTTTGCATATTCCTTTTCAATATAATCCATCTCGAATCTCCGATTGATGAAGTCCTTCTTTATTGTCATAACTATTATTGTGTAAACAATAATATTTAATAATTGGCCCGGGCAGAACAAAAAAAGCTACCTTTTATGATAAATGGGGTGCAGGGGCAGAGAAGTTCCACGTTAACGTGGAACAATCGTGCCCTGCAGTTGTTATTGATCTACCAATAATTAATTAAGCAATAAAGGGGGTTAAGCAGGTGCGATCAACAGAGGGTAACCTATGTATCTTTTTAGTGCTTCTAATATGTTTCACAGGCAATTTTGTTCAGAAGGACCCGGATACATTCCGGCTCTTTCAATCCTGCCTCAAACCCGGGCAGGTAACCATTTTTGTATTTGCGGCACACATTCTTTTATAATAAAAGCCATAATCTAATTCGAATAAATTATTCTTATGGAGCTTCCAATGATCGAAACGAGCACATTCATAACATTTTTCCTTATCTACTGGGCTATTGTTGCCATCCTTGATAAAAAAGGTATCCTGGAAAGATATAATATTTCCACATATGGTCCTGTCCTGATGATCCGCACTACCAGGGGACAGGATCTGCTCAATTTCCTGGCCCGGCCCAAAAAGTTCTGGAGGGTCTATGCTAATCTGGGGATCGTGTTGATGTTTGTGGGCATGCTGGCCATGTTCCTCATTATAATCCTGTCCGATGTGGCTATGATCGCATCTATTGGAGATAGCAGCATGCCTGAACCTGGAAAGTTCAATGAGGCCCGCAATATTTTCCTTATTCCCGGTGTCAATGAATTCATCCCCCTTACCTGGGGAATCATTGCTCTGGTTGTTACCCTTGTGGTACATGAGTTCTCCCATGCGATCCTCTGCAGGGTGGAGGACATCAGGGTTAAATCCATGGGTATTCTGCTGGCCCTGGTACCTGTAGGTGGATTTGCTGAACCGGATGAGAATGAGCTCTTTGGAGTTACACGCGAAGAAGAAGCGATACGACCCAATGTGTTCGATCCGGACCAGGACATCCGTCTTGTTACGGAAAAACCTGTGGTAAAACCTGCCGGAAAAGTGGCGGACCGGGAACAGAGGGCCCGGATCCTTGCAGCAGGGGTAATGTCCAATTTTACATTTGCTTTTCTGGCATTCTTATTGTTATTCGGCCCGGTACTGGGTGCAATTTCCCCTATCAGTGATGCTATGATCGTAAATGTCACTCCTGATTCTCCTGCGGACCTTGCAGGGATCGAGGAAGGGATGATAATAACTAAGATCGATGATACGCAGATAGAGGAGGCCCGGGATGTTATTTTATACATGGATGGGGTGGAAAGCGCAGGTACTGTTATTCTGGAGACCTCAAAGGATAGGGTAAGGTCAAGTTATGAGCTTAAGACCATTGCAGATGAAGGGGAAAAGGTCCAGGGTATCTATGTAAATGACATTGTGACCGATTCCCCGGCTCAGGCTTCAGGGATAGAAAAAGGAATGCTTATTGTACGTATCGACGATGTTAAGATCAATTCTTCAGAAGATTTTATCCTTTTCATGAACGATACTTTTGCAGGCCAGTCCATAGTGGTGGAAACTGTAAGAACAGACAATACTGAGGAGAATTTCACCTATGTCATAGAACTGGCCTCTCATCCGGAAGGACTTACTGACAAAGGTTTCCTGGGGATATATTATGGCAGCAACGGGATAAGGAGTGTTCCCCTGGGGATATCCATCGGGGAGTTCCCGGCAAAGACATATCTTGAAATGCTGCGATCCATTCCATCCATGCTGGATGGTGTTACCGGATGGGTGATCATCTTCGGTCTGCCTATCATTGGTTTTTCCGGAGAGGGTTTCCCTGGTTTTAGCGGTACTCTGGCTCAGTTCTATGAACCTGTGGGCTGGGGGGAACCTCTGGGTGTGGGCCTGTTCTGGATAGCCAATTCTTTGTTATGGATTGGCTGGCTGAACTTCTATGTTGGCCTGTTCAACTGTCTGCCTGCAGTACCCCTGGACGGAGGACATGTGTTTAAGGACTATTTGTTCTCCTTTATAAATAAGTTCATCAAAGATGAAGACCGTGCAATACGTCTTACAGCATCTATTGCAGGTTCTTTAACCCTGCTGGTACTGATGTCATTTGTATTTATGATATTTGGTCCCTATTTGGTACATGGTTTTTGAGGTAAATGGATGAACTATACAAATCTTTGGAGGCGTTCCATATTCCGATATGTGCTGATGACGATCGGAATGCTCCTGATGTATATGTTCATCTACCTTCATCTTATGGCCGGTGAAGGCCAGGTGGAAAACCTGGGAATTGATAATGCTTTTTACTGGGTGGCCTCCACGATAACTACCGTAGGCTATGGGGATGTGGTATTTACTTCCACCGCAGGGCGTATATTCTCTATATTCGTACAGGTGTCAGGTGTTCCTCTGTTCTTCGGGATAATCCTGACCCTGGTTGTCACTCCCTGGTTTGAAAGGACAATGAAGATCCCTCTGTCCACAAAAGCTCCCAAAGGGATGAGCGGTCATATTATTATATGCGGTTATAACCGACTGGTGGAAGTACTGATCAATGAACTTAAAGATAAGGATATGGATTTTCTGATCGTTGATGAAGAGGAGGGTACCCTCTACAGCCTGATGAAGAACAGGATCCCATGTATGTATGGAATGGCAAGTGAAGAAAGTACACTGGAGCGGGCCGGAATTAATTCAGCCCGTTTTGTGATAGCCAATCGTACAGATTCGGAAAATGCCAATATTGTTCTGACAGCCCGCAATATTTCTGATATTCGTATCATTGCTCTGGCACAGAATGCCTGCAATATAAAGTATCTCAAATATGCCGGTGCCAACAGGGTGGTTTCCCCAAAACAGGTCCTTGGCCGTTCAATAGCTAAAAAGGCTGTTGACCCCTATCTGGGTGTGGTGAGCGGGTCCACCGAGTTTCTGGACGGGCATAGGATCGTGGAATTTGCGATCTATTCCAAAAGCATCCTTATAGGTAAACGGATTAAGGATGCACAGATCCCTGAAAAGACCGGGGCCATTCTGGTGGGTGTTCGCAAAGCCGGAAATGTTACTTTTGATATCCGTCCGGAACAGGTGATCCAGGCAAATAATGTATTGATCGCAGTGGGTACAACAGAGCAGCTGGATGGTTTGAGGAAATTGACCAATTAAGGGGAAGTCTATGACAAAAAATGACGCTCATCTGATTGTACTGGGTTATGGGGATGTAGGTAAACGGATCGTGGATACCTTTGAAGAAAATAACCTGGATTTTATTGTCATTGATAATAATAAGGAAGCCCTGAGGGATGTTTCCTTTGATCATATTGTGGGAAGTGCAACTGATGAGGAGGTCTTAAAAGAAGCAGGCGTGGAGCAGGCTTCTACCATTATCATCAGTCTTAATGATGATTCGGATATCATTTTTGCAACTCTTGTGTGCAGAAGTCTTAATTCAGATTCAGTCATTTTTGCAAGGGCCAATTCGATCCGTTCTATTGACAACATCTACAAGGCAGGGGCCGATTATGTAGCTTCTCTGTCCGTTGTTGCAGGTCAGATGCTGGCAAAAATTACTTCCACCTGTTTTAACAATACCTGTGAACATCTTCATGAGGATATTTTTCTTTATGAAGGTATAGAGATCGAAAAGTACCGGGTCCAGAAAGGTTCTAAAATGGCCGGGAAGACAATGTCTCAGATCAAAGTGCTTGAGGAGATCGGATGTAAGATCATAGGGGTACAGAAAGATCAGATGGTCCACAAAGTGCTTCCGCCTGAATTTATGATCGAAGTTGATGATATGGTGGCCGTGGTTGGTACCACCAGGCAGATACTGGAATTTAAAGAACAGTATATTATAAAATGATCAGAGGGAATGGTTTTGGATATTTTTTTGCTGGTCATCACAGTTTTTTTACTATCCATCCTGTTCTCTTTACTCGGACTTGGGGGAGCTATTATATATGTGCCTCTGTTCTACTGGTGGGGAATTGAACTTATTGTGGCAATCACCCTGTCCCTGTTGCTTAATGTATTAACCTGTACATCAGCTTCTGTTACATATCTGAGAAAAAGAGCGGTTGATCTGCATATGGCGGCCCCTTTTATCATTAGTTCCATGATAATAGCTCCGTTTGGTGCCTATATTGCCCGCTCGGTGAATGAGGTCTGGATACTCAATATCTTCAGCACACTTATGATCATTTCCGGTCTTGTTATGATCATATCCGGAAAAAGAGAAGGGTCAGAGAGGAAATTTGATAGGAATAAAAGGGTCCTGATAGGTCTGTTTGCAGGGGTTCTGATCGGAATGATGGCCGGGATGCTTGGAGTTGGTGGCGGGATCTTTCTGGTCCCACTGCTGATCGCATTGGGATTTGGAATAAAAAGGGCCCCTGCCACCTCCTGTATGATTGTCCTTTTCTCTTCTCTGGCAGGGTTTGTGTCCCATGTACAGGATGCATCCCCGGATGCAGGTTTAACTATAAGTCTGGGCATTGCCGTTCTGATCGGGGGTCAGATAGGTTCACAGCTTATGCATATGAAACACGAGGCAGTTGAAAGGTATAGTCAATTGTACTTCAAAAAAGTGTTTGGGGTCGTATTGCTGATAGTGGCAGTATTGCTTCGATATTCGATCTGACAGAAAGCTTTATGAATATAGATTGCAATGATTACCCCTGTTAGAGGGCTCGTAGGGTAGCCAGGATATCCTCATGGGCTTCGAAGTGACATCAGTCCCGAAGATACCCATTGACCCGTGTTCGAATCGCGGCGGGCCCGTCTTTTTGATCTTTATTCCAGTATCAATTTTTATTTTGCAGAAAAGAATATTTTAGGACAGAATGGATCTATTAGAGCATACTATATTTTTGTAGAACAGAATATCTCTTATCTGACATAAGACTTTTTTATAAACAAAATCTGTTTTTAAACCGGGCCTGATATTTTAAAACAGAAAACTCCCTGCGCATACAGGGAGTGATGAATTCATATCAAAAGAACCCTCAGCAACGGTGAATACTCCCTGGACAGACAGGGAGTGGTTAAGTTATATATCGAGTTTTATCTCAAATCCAATTGTGGGCTGGCCCAGGCTGAAATTACTCAATACCTGCGGGTGTAATTCTCCCATGGACCCGATGATCTGTCCATCTGAGAGGATGTCTGCACGTCTGCCTTCGATAAAGGCCGGGTCATCGGATTGTTCTACTTTATAGTCAATGTCCCTTTCTCTCATTACAGCATCTACCAGCTCCCTTATCTGGGTGAAATTGGCCTGGGAATCAATGGAAACGGCTGCCAGGTGCAGAGCGTTCTTATTGTTGATGACAACTTCCCCGACTTCAAATATCCTCTGTGGAAGTTCATGGTGCTGGTTTAAGGAGAGTATTTCCATCAGGTTTGGCAGGATGGTCGTGCGCAGCATTGTCTGGTCTTCACTGATGGGATGCATTACCGGTGTGATATCATCCGTTCTCTTACGGCCCATCCAGTCAAAGTGTACCTTTTCACTGGTCAGCGTAAATGGCATTACTTCAGAGTAACCCAGGCCGGTCATGATCTCCCGCATTGCAGTACGTGTGAGGGAGATGGGATGGGCAGCCCCGATAGTTGCGTTCTTGGGGAAGACTGCGGGGATATTGTCATAACCATATCCGATGGCAATATCTTCAATTACATCAAAATTATGCAGGATATCAGCCCTGTAGGCAGGTACTTTTACTTCGATGTTCCCGTTGTCCATTGCCTTTGCAGTAAATCTCATTCTCTCAAGTTGCTCAATTATCTGTACACTGGAGAGTTCCATTCCAAGAAGGGTGTCTATTTCTTCCTTTGTCAGGGTCAGGGTTGTCGGGGAGAGGTCCGGTGTGATCCTTTCAGTACCGTCAGGATAGATGATCTTAACTGCTTCAATGATCCCGCCTCTTTCTGCAAGGCCTGTGACCACGATATTAAGGGCTGTGTAGACTTCCTCGCCCAGGCCGGTGACATCAATGAACAGGTCGGTGGTACTTTCTTCCACCCGGGTTAGTGTGCCATTGATGATGGGAGGGAAAGAGAGCACGTTCTCGTCTGCATCGGTGATGAGAGGATATTTTTCCATACCTTCCAGGATATAGGCGAACTTCACTCCCTTGGGATGTTCTTTGAGGATCCCGTCCAGACTCAGCGGGGTGGTGAAGTCCAGGGGAATGAATTGATATTCAGGACTTACTGCCCTGTACTTGAAAGGAGGTTTGATGTTTGATAGATCATGTACTCCGATGGACACCTTCTTTCTGTCCCTGCCCAGGCCCCAGTGCAGGGATTCCTGCAGGTCCATAAGGGATTTGATGGAGCTTGAAGTGAATTTAACATTCCTGACAATGGCACATCCAAAGATGGGACGTACTTCCATTATTCCTTCATCCATCTCAATGCTTACCTGCGGGGAGTTTACAGTGTATTCGCAAAGGCCGGTCTCAATATCCATAAAACCTCGCATGGCCCTTGAAACTCCCTCAACACTGTAGAGGTCGGGTCTGTCAGGGAAGAATTCTATATCAATGGACTCTTCTTCGATACGCTCAATATCTGCCCCAATCATAGGCACACGTTCGATTATACTGTCTTTTCCAGTACGTGTGAGGGTTTCCATATCTTCATATTGCAGAGTGATTATTGGCATGAAAAATATCTCCGGTTAAAGGGTAATGATGAATAGAACACACATGTATAACTTAAGATTTAACGTTTTGCATGCGGCTAAATTATATTTGAACAATAACTATAATAATCAGAATTATCATTATAATGAATGGAACATAAATTCTTATTATATACTTTTATGACTAATATCCATATACTGGATGATCACATAGTCCCTTTGCGGTGAAACAATGGCTGATACAACTGCTCCAGATAAAAAAGGTTTGGATAAAGCTTCTCCGGCCCCGGAAGACGGTGGAAGTTCAGGTGCTAACGACAGAATGTCAGAAGAGGAAATTAACGCTGCCATACTGCGCCCTTCCGCCAGGCCCATGAGCAATCTGGAAAAACTGGCCGATAATATATCTGCTGAAGAAAAGCTGGACAAAGAAATGGGTATCCTTACCCCCCGCTCCAGTGGCTTCAACTCTCCCGATCCAAAAGAGAAAAAAATAACGCAGCCCTGGATCCCGGATATTGGACCCACAAATAAGGGCAAGGGTGTCAGTAATGGAAATACCAGTACCGGGTCAGGACCCGGTCCGGGTGCCACCAGTGTTCCTTCCGGTCTTGATAAGGCCGGCGGCCTTCTATCTGGCAGTCCTTCCGGGCCTTCCTCTGGTTCAAATAATGTTCCTTCCGGTCTTGATAAGGCCGGCGGCCTTCTATCTGGCAGTCCTTCCGGGCCTTCCTCTGGTTCAAATAATGTTCCTTCCGGTCTTGATAAGGCCGGCGGCTTTCTATCTGGCAGTCAGCCGGGTCCTTCCTCTGGTTCAACCAGTGCTCCTTCCGGTCTTGATAAGGCCGGCAGCCTTCTATCTGGCAGTCAGCCGGGTCCTTCCTCTGGTTCAACCAGTGCTCCTTCAGGTCTTGATAAGGCCGGCGGCCTTCTATCTGGCAGTCCTTCCGGTCCTTCCTCTGGTTCAACCAGTGCTCCTTCCGGTTCTGGTCCGGTATCTAATTTAAGCAATGAAGCGGTTCAAGGAAATGGCCCTTCAGATATTCTTTCTGGTGGTGAGTCACCTCCTTCAGGACAGGAATCCATTTCCGGAGGATCTGGTGAAGGGCCCGGTCTTCTTTCAGATAGTGATGAAAACCTGTTTGACGGGGCATTGGATGATGAGGTTCCTGAAGGGATGTTGCCTGAAGAGGTTGTTGAAGGGATCGGGTCTGAAGAAAAGATCGGATTTATTCAGAAGATCAAGAACCTGTTTGAAAAGGAGAAAGAGGAGATCGAACCCTATGATCCGGAAGTTCACGGCCCTGTGATCGAATTTAATCCTCCTGAAGGTTATGTTGAGCTTGAAAGCTACTGGGCCAATGAACCTTATATTTTCATTGCTATTCTGTATAATGAAGAATTAAATGATTATCTTTATTTTATCGTTGAACCTGAACTTACGGAGTTTGAACATGTGTTCATGACCGAGATCAGGGACAGACTGAGACATATGCTCCTTGTGGAGGATATCGGGGAAGAGGTGGATAAAGAACAGGTTCTGGAAGTAAAGATCAGGGCCATCATAAAGGATTATGCAATTGAAGTGACCCCCCTTATGCTGGCAAAGATCTCCTACTACATCAAAAGGGATTTTGTTCGCTTCGGCAAGATCGATCCGCTGATGTTTGATGATTCTATAGAGGATATTTCCGGAAACGGCCATAATAAACCAATCTATCTGTATCATCGCAAGTATCAGAACATTGCAACCAATATCGTCTTTGAGGAATTCGAACTGGACTCTTTCATAATCCAGCTGGCCCAGAAAAGCGGAAAACATATCTCGGTGGCCGACCCCATGGTCGATGCTACCATGCCCGATGGTTCCAGGATCCAGATGACCCTGGGTACCACGGTAACAACCCATGGAAGTACCTTTACTATCAGGAAATTCAGTGATGTGCCCATTACGCCTGTGGACCTGCTTAAATGGGGTACCTTTTCCTCAGAGTCCATGGCCTATCTGTGGCTGTGCATTGAGAACAATAAGAGCCTTATCTATGCCGGAGGTACGGCTTCAGGGAAGACTTCCTCCCTGAATGCAGTGTCTCTGTTCATTCCGGAAAAGGCCAAGGTCATCTCCCTGGAAGATACCCGGGAATTAAAGCTTCCCCACCCCAACTGGATCCCGGGAGTTACCAGGGATTCCTTCACAGCCGATGACAGGGGAGCTGTGGATATGTATGACCTGCTCAAAGCTGCTCTGCGTCAGAGGCCGGAATTCCTCCTTGTGGGTGAGGTGCGTGGTAAGGAAGCTCTTACCCTGTTCCAGGCCATGTCTACAGGACATACCACCTTTTCCACAATGCATGCGGATTCGGTGGCTTCGGCCATTCACAGACTGGAAAATCCTCCCATCAGTGTTCCCCGTAATATGATCCAGGCCCTGGATATCATGAGCATTCAGGCCCAGACATACTCCAAAGGCAAACGTGTAAGAAGGAATTTGAAACTGGTGGAGATCATAGATATCGATCCCAATACCCGAAACATCCGTACCAATGATGTGTTTGTCTGGGATTCCAATGAGGATAAGTTCCACAGGACAGGAGAATCCAAGGCCCTGCAGGATATTCGCATCCGCAGGGGCTGGGTACAGGCGGATGTGAACAGAGAACTTGTCAACAGACGCAGAGTGCTGGAATATATGGTGGATAATGAAATAAAGGATTTTGCAGAGATATCCGGTATTATCAATGCCTATCAGGCTACTCCTGATAAACTGATGGCCAAACTTGGGCTTGCCTGAGGAGAGGGTTAAATGGGCAGCTTCAAAATGAAAAAAGACCGAATGCTCCTGAAATTGAAGGCAAATAAGACATTATCTAAATTCTTTGCCGGATCTGATGAAAACGGTAAGCAGGTCAGTTATCTGAATGTGCTTAAAAAGATCCCTTTCATGCTACTTGGGGACAGGATAAAAGAAAACCGGGGTAAATATGAGAACCTGCAGCAACAGCTGATGCAGTCACGCATTCCTATTTCCTATGAGATGTATATCTCCAATGCTATTTTCTATTCTATCCTGTGCGGGATACTCGGAGGTATCATAGGCCTTATAGTATCCTATATGCTGGTGTATTTCATAGGACTTCCGGATACCATCACCAAATTACATTTCAGCCCGGCCATTGCCTGGATATTGCAGTTTAAAGCAATTTTTGTATCGGTATTCATTGTAGTTGTGCTGACCCTGATCCTTGGGGGAGTGACCTATGGGATATTCATGTTGTATCCGGGTTTCCAGGCAGGGGAGCGAAAGGGTCAGATCGACAGACAACTTCCCTATGCAGTGACCTTTATGTATGCATTGAGTAAAGGGGGAATGAACCTTATAGAGATGTTCCGCTCCCTTGCCAGGTCCGAGGATACCTATGGAGAGGTTTCCAAAGAGATCGATGCAGTCCTCAGGGATATGGATTATTTCGGGCATGACCTGAGGACGGCCCTGTCCAATATCAGCAAGATCAGCCCTTCCGACAGGTTTCAGGACCTGATGTATAACCTGCTGACTGTGATCGATAGTGGAGGGGACATATCCAAATATTTCCAGGATAAGTCCGAACAGTATCTGCAAAAGTCCATTGTGGACCAGAAAGGTTTCCTGGAAACCCTGGCTCTGCTTGCAGAATCCTATGTGACCGCCTTTGTAGCGGGCCCGCTGTTTATTATCATCATGGGTGTCATGATGGCTGTCATGGGGTCCGGGTCACAGACTATGGTCTATGCGATCATCTATGCTGTCCTGCCTATCGGTTCTTTTATGTTCATCGTGATGATCAGCATAATCACTCCCAGTGAGATGGGAGAGCCCAAACTGCTTCCCACAAGAATGACACTGGACCATGACATCCCGGAAGTTCCGGGCTATCTGAAACCTGTCTATGATGAGAATTTTGAGCTTGTTGATGAGACCGAAGAAAAGGTGACTCAAAGAGGTTATTATGAGAATTTCATCAGTTCCAGGAAGAGCCTTAAGTCAAAGAAGTTCCTGAAAAATCCCATAAAACCTCTGTTCCAGAACCCCATGTACACTCTTGCTTTTGTTATTCCTCTGTCCCTGCTTTCCATAGCTATTCCATATTATCTGAATATGAACGACCTGACCAATCTGGCAGAAATAATATCATTCATTGATGATTATCTTGTACTGGCTCTATTCATTACCATTATTCCCCTGGCCTTTTTCCATGAGGCCAAGAACCGCAGAAAGAAGAAAATGCAAAAAAGTATTCCGGATTTTCTTAAAAAACTGGCCAGTACCAATGAGACCGGTATGACACTGAGGGATTCTATCAAACTGATGGCCCGGTCGGATAGCGGCAGTCTGGCAAAAGAGATCAAAATGATCTGGAGGGATATGAACTGGGGCCTGAATGTGAATGATTCTTTGATCCGGTTTGCAAACCGTATACGTACACAGGTGGTTGCCAGATCATTTACCCTGATCACCAAGGCCAATGAGTCCAGCGGAGATATCGGGGAAGTGTTGCTTGTGGCATCCAGGGATGCTTCTTCCGAACAGGATATGAACCGGGAGAGGTCCATGAGCATGATGATCTATATTGTCATCATCTACATTTCTTTCATGGTCTTTGTAGGTGTCATCTATGTCATTTCAACCACTTTCCTCTCGGAGATGGCCAATGCCGGGGAGCAGATGGCAGCTTCCGGGACACAGAGCGGTTTTCTGGGTAGTTTTGATCTGGACGCCTACATCCAGCTGTTCAAACATGCTTCCCTGATACAGGGCTTAAGTTCAGGACTGATGGCCGGTACAATGGGTGAAGGCAGTGTGATGTCCGGTCTCAAACATGCTATTATCATGGTTACAATAGGGTATCTGATATTCACTTTGTTCGTTTAATGGGGATGGAGGATCCATCCACATCTTTTTTTTAAGTTTTTTGGATTGAAAGGACCCAAAAAGATTGGTATGGGATTTCTCGGCCCGCAACCACTATGATATCCTGCCGGATAAAGGAGTTTTATAAAGTCAGTTGTGGGCTAATTTGGCCCGGGACCTGTATTTTGGGCTGTTGGCGACCAAAGATTAAAGTGATACGGAATTGTTCTGGTATTGATGAGTATGAACATAGTAGGGATAGATGAGGCAGGCAAGGGACCTGTCATTGGTCCGTTATGCATAGCCGGAGTGAGGATAGATGAGGAGAAAAGCAATACGTTGAAAAATCTTGGTGTTGCGGATTCCAAGAAACTTTCTCCTAAAAGAAGACGACAGCTTGCAGGCCAGATCAAGCGGTATGCTTTAAGTTACCATGTAACAGAGATATCTCCTCATCAGATCGATGAGCTGCGCAAGATCATGACCATGAACCAGATAATGGTACTGGGTTTTTCCAGTGTTATGGAAAGACTGGCCCGGGGAACTGTATATGTGGATGCAGCTGATGTGAATGAAGAGCGGTTTGGAAGGGTGCTGTATGAGGAATATGAAAAGAAATATCCGGAGGAGGCCAAAGATATTACTATTATATCAAAACATAAAGCCGACGATCTTTTTCCGGTGGTCTCAGCGGCCTCGATCCTGGCCAAGGTCAGGAGGGACGAGCTTATTGAAGAGCTTAAAATGAAAGTCGGGGTTGATTTTGGAAGTGGTTACCCCTCTGATCCCAAAACTAAGCATTTTTTGATGCAGTGGTATAAAGAACATGGCAGTCTGCCGGACATTGTCCGCCATTCCTGGAAAACTGCACAGAATGTGATCGATGCCAGCAAAAAATAAAGCTGGCAGATATAGTAAGAGTTATTTATCCCACGACATGGGTCATGGGAATGTGCTGTTTTTGCGTTCACTGATCTCTGGTGAAGATGTATTGCACTTCACTGTCTTCAAAAGACAGACCTGCTCAGGAAGATGTTTTCAGCGATCTGATATATAGTCCAGCATGGATTCGAACATCCTCAGACCGTCATCGCTTCCCAGTATGCTTTCAGATGCTCTTTCAGGATGGGGCATAAGGCCCATGACATTACGTCCTTTGCTGATGATACCTGCAATGTTCTCTCTTGAACCGTTGGGATTTACCTCATCGGTCACACTGCCGTTTTGATCAACATAACGGAAAGCTACCTGATTGTTGTCATTAAGGGCCGTAAGGGTGGCTTCATCTGCATAGTAGTTGCCTTCCATATGGGCTACAGGTATGCGTATGAGCTCTCCTTTTTTGAACTTTGATGTAAATGGTGTGTCTGTGGTCTCGATCCGCAGGGTGGTCCATTTGCACAGGAACTTGGGATAACTGTTGGTGGTCAGGGCCCCGTCCAGCAGGCCGGATTCGGTGAGGACCTGAAACCCGTTGCAGATGCCCAGGATGGGCTTGCCCTCATCAGCCATCTGCCTGATGGAATCCATTACAGGGGTTCTTGCTGCAATGGCCCCTGCACGAAGATAGTCTCCATAGGAAAATCCTCCGGGAATTACGGCACCTTCATATTTTGAGAGGTCGTGCTCCTTATACCATACCAGTTGTGCATCAGCTCCGAGTACGTCCTGCAATACATGCAGTACGTCTTTGTCACAATTGCTTCCACCAAACTGAATGATGGCAATGGTCATTTATTTTCCCTCATCTCAATGGTATAATTATGTATGATCGGGTTGGCAATGAGTTTCTGACACATCTGTTCAATCTGTTCCCGGGCCCTGTCCATATCTTCAGCTTCCAGTTCTATAAGATATCTCTTTGAGGTCCTGACACTGTTTGTTTGATAGTTTAGATGTTCCAGTGCACGTTTGATAGTTGTTCCTTCCGGGTCCAGCATTCCGGCTTTAAGTTCAATGATGATCTCTGCAAGGTATTCCATGTTAAGCTCCATTGTAGTTCTATAATATAATCTGTTTGATCAGATAACCATATTCTGCTGTATCTGGATTTGTTTTTATTATATATGTATAATGCTCATTTTCAATTGTTCAGGGTCTTTCTGGCAAACAGGACCCTCTGGACAAGGGTTATGTGGGTGATGAATACGATCACAATTATACTCTGGAGCAAAAAGCCTGTAAATGCTCCCAGAACCAGCAAAAGCATACGTTCTGAGCGTTCTGCTATTCCTATGTTCATGGCTTTTACACCTGCAGCTTCAGCTCTTGCACGACTGTAACTGACCATGTATGATCCGATGAGGGCAAGGATACACCAGAGCCACAGAGCAGTGAAAGACATTATGTTGCCTGTGATGGAGCCATAGATGATCCCTGCAAAGATCAGTGCGTCTGCATAACGATCAGCAATAGAGTCCAGTACGCCTCCAAAGGGTGTGATGGAATCTTTGGCCCGGGCAACAGCTCCATCCAGTATGTCAAACAGGCCGCTAAGCAGTACAAGGACCCCTCCGGTGATAAGGTCGCCAAGAGAGAAAGCCCAGGCAGCGATCAAGCTGATAAGAAGACCCAGTAATGTAAGGATATTGGGAGAAAGGGGTATATGGGAAGCCAGCGGGATGATCTTTTTGCGAATGCTGTCTTTGAGATCATTGAACATTGGTCATACTCCTGATGGTATTCAATGAGTAGTTTTATTCTTATTAAAGATTTTCATCACACGCCGTATATTATCCTTTGCAACGGTATGCTCAGGATCAATATTGAGCACTTTTGCAAAACAGGTAAGGGCTTTTTCCTATTTTCCAAGACGACAGTAGGCAATTCCTTTGTTGTTCCAGGCAATAGCATATGCAGGATTAAGCCTGTTGATCGAGTTAACCCTTTCATAACACTGAATTGCTTCTTCATGTCTGGACAGGGACTCCAGTATTAGACCTTTATTGATCCAGGCCCGTTCATAGCCGGAATTAATGTCCAGGGCACGATCATATGAATTAAGGGCCTGCTTATGATCTCCAAGATGAAAATAGGCAATACCCATATTATACCAGATGTCAGGATTTTCCGGGTCATATTCCAGGGCCTGCATGAAACAGTCAACTGCCCTGTCAAACTGGTTCAGATCACAGTAAGCTATCCCTTTGTTCTTCCAGATAAGTGCAATCGCTTCCTGATTAAATAAAACGGAGTCATTTGAGCTTATTTCAAGGAGCTGAGAATAGTATTCTATTTTTTCTTCAGGGTATTCTGAACAGAATCCCAGCTGGAATAATTCTTCTGCAGTCTTACCATTTTTTTCCACAGCATATTACCTCAGGAACTTGCTAACAATTGAGTGGATGGAATATGCATGACAGGTTTTTATATCTTTTCATATCGTAATGATAATAAGAATGGAATACACCGGTTAAGAATAAGATCATCTGGATTTTCTATCGATACGTCATGTTCCCGGAACTTCTCCATTTTTTATTTTGCTTATTTTCGTATCAACTAATATTTTTGCACTACTAAAAATACCCAAAAATAAGGCCCCTGCTACCGAAAAGATATTCCATTTTTCAAAAAACGCTATCATAAGAAATCTTTATGATTAATATTAATATGTTGCCCCCCCAAAATATCCAGATTAGCCTCTGAGTTGCGCGCATTAAAAACAGCATCAAGCAATGTATTTATAGTTTCATATAATATTTTCAAAGAGATTATGTACCCCCTTCTCATTTTTATTTTTTACATACTGAACAACATTGTACAATCTAAAAGAACTTATTCGCTATCAGCCAACTATGTATGGAAAATTTTAAATAGGTTTATCCTTATAAAGGGAATTGCAATCAGGAGATAATCCAAAAATCCCTCTCAAATCACAGATTTGGGCCCACTATCGATAAATTAACAAAGATGTCGATTGGATCGGTTTTTAGAGTATTTCATCGGGTGAGGGCCCACCAAAAAAGGGCTAAATTCGATAGGGTTGCAGAACAGCTTCCACTAGAACAAGGATTGAAACTAACAAAAATCAGGAATAAATACTTCATTGTCAGCTAGGGTTGCAGAACAGCTTCCACTAGAACAAGGATTGAAACTCTGGAACGAATACCTCGTTCCTACTAAGAACGAGGTTGCAGAACAGCTTCCACTAGAACAAGGATTGAAACTCTACGGAACGGACCTCGTAGAGGTCAGCACCGTAGTTGCAGAACAGCTTCCACTAGAACAAGGATTGAAACGTTAAATGTTATAATTGTTCCCTTTTCTATCTTTCGTTGCAGAACAGCTTCCACTAGAACAAGGATTGAAACGTAGATGTCGTATAGACCCGTAGGGTCCGCTACGTTCGTTGCAGAACAGCTTCCACTAGAACAAGGATTGAAACGTGGAATAAGACAAGGTTTCCCTTGTCTTTTTTCATTAGTTGCAGAACAGCTTCCACTAGAACAAGGATTGAAACCTAGCCCGCGTAGCTGCTTAGGAAGCAGATGCGGTCGTTGCAGAACAGCTTCCACTAGAACAAGGATTGAAACAAATGTGGTGTTACAGGCTTATCCTTTTATCCTCCCTTGTTGCAGAACAGCTTCCACTAGAACAAGGATTGAAACGTCAATCATCACGTCCATTGAACCACATATGTCCAATGTTGCAGAACAGCTTCCACTAGAACAAGGATTGAAACCATACGAGGTTCTCAACCTCGTATAGTGCACTTTTTGTTGCAGAACAGCTTCCACTAGAACAAGGATTGAAACTCAATACAAATCCATCTAATGCTTTCGCATAGTTCTGTTGCAGAACAGCTTCCACTAGAACAAGGATTGAAACTTTTTACAATCCTTCCGAACTTTTCGACGTCATCAGTGTTGCAGAACAGCTTCCACTAGAACAAGGATTGAAACTTTCTCCAGAATAACAGAAGTATGGGACAAATACTTCGTTGCAGAACAGCTTCCACTAGAACAAGGATTGAAACTGAAGGTATCTTTTATGATAAAATGCTGCATAGCGTTGCAGAACAGCTTCCACTAGAACAAGGATTGAAACACTGGAAGGGGATTTCCCCGTTCCTTCCTGGAAGAGTTGCAGAACAGCTTCCACTAGAACAAGGATTGAAACTGCGTCACCCATGCGGGTGACACACTCGTAAGCAGTTGCAGAACAGCTTCCACTAGAACAAGGATTGAAACTTCTGATCCATCAACTCTCTAATCTCCCCGTAGGGAGGTTGCAGAACAGCTTCCACTAGAACAAGGATTGAAACAAGACTTTTTCGGGTCTTCTAGCACTGCAATTGCTGTTGCAGAACAGCTTCCACTAGAACAAGGATTGAAACACGAGAAATTACAACTCCATGGAGGTCGTAAACGAGTTGCAGAACAGCTTCCACTAGAACAAGGATTGAAACTTTAGGTCTGTCTTCCACTAAATTCAACTCCCTTGTTGCAGAACAGCTTCCACTAAAACAAGGAGATGAGTGCCAGTCAAATCTCAATGGGCCCGGGTTTTTTGAAAACAGTAGCTTTTTTTATCAGCGGGAATATTAATAATCACCATTAAATATATATGGGCTTAACTCAAATGTCTCTTAATATTTGTGATAAAAAGTAATCGTTGATCAATCATTTTCCCCTGGAATGGGGGCCTGTGAAATTTAGATCAGTGGACGATGAAGCAGTCGTCTTTTGATGGGTTTGCAGATAGCTGTTATGTAAAATATAGAATGATTTTAGACTGAGTTAGATATGATCAATTCCCAAAAAGCCAGGATCTTAATTGTTGAAGATGAGAATATTACGGCCCTTGATATCCGCACTAAACTGGAAGATTATGGCTATGAGATCATCGGTACGGTTGCTACCGGGGAGAAGGCTGTAGAGGTTGCCAGAGAAGATACTCCTGATCTGGTGCTCATGGATATCGTTCTAAAAGGAAATATGGATGGGATAGAGGCTGCCGGTTCTATAAGGAATATGGGAGCATCTGTGATCTTTATTACAGGATATGTGGACAGGGATATCCTGGAGAGGGCCCGGCAGGTCCGTCCTGCTGGTTATATTGTTAAACCGTTTAAATCTGAAGACCTGTATGCAACCATTGAAAATGCTCTTTATAAGAAAAGACTGGAAATTGAACTGGAGCAAAAGGAAGAGCATTTTAGAGATATTATTGATTCCCTTCCTACGGCTGTGGTCGTGGTGGACCTTGAAAGGAATATCATCATTGATGCCAATCTTCATGCGGTTGAAATGATGGGGGGATCAAATAAAGCTTTGACAGGCAAAACTCGCACCGAGATATTTCTATCAGGCAGTACATGCAAATCCCTCCGGCCCGGTCAGATAATTCATGATCAGGAGGATTTCCTCAGGACCTTTAATGGGAAACTAATTCCTGTAATAAAGAATATCAAGACCACTATACTGGATGAAAGGCTTTGCAGTATCATAAGTTTTATAGATAACAGCAAGCAAAAACAAATTCAGGAAGAACTTATTGCAAGTGAGGAAAAGTATCGCCTTCTTGCAGATACAACACTTGATTTTATATGGAAGCTGGACATGTCCATGCATTTCATCTATGCCAATTCCGTGATCTTTGATCTGCTGGGTTATACTGAAGAGGAATGTCTGGGAAGCTTATTGTCGGTCTATTTCCCTTCTGAAGAGATGCATTTGATGGAAGAGCTGGTCCGAAAGGAAATTGCAAAAGGGCCCAATAATTCAAAAGGGGAAGTATTT
The DNA here is from genome assembly GCA_963676195.2 of Methanosarcinaceae archaeon. Lineage (GTDB taxonomy): Archaea > Halobacteriota > Methanosarcinia > Methanosarcinales > Methanosarcinaceae > CAXXJW01. The sequence continues at coordinate 866,161 of CAXXJW010000001.1, forward strand.
GAAAGTGTGGCCATCCATAAAAATGGCACTCTTATACCAGTGGAGATAACTGCAGTAATGGTATTTGATGAGAATGGATATCCTGTGGCCATCCAGGGGTCAACCCGGGACATAACCGAAAGGATCAGGGCCCGGGAAATGATCAAACATAAATTCAGGATCGAAAAGACCATTGCGGCAATATCCTCTATGCTGGTAGCACCTGAATACATGGACACTGCCATCCAGGAGGCATTTAAACGAACAGGTGAGGTGTGTGATTGTAAGAATATTTTCCTTTTCGTACTTTCAGACAATAATACTGTCCTTAAGAATACCCATCTGTGGGATACGCAAAATGCAGAGGCTCAACATTTTGAACCCATTAAAGTTGATCAGCATCCCTGGTTAATGAAACAATTATCTTCCGGAAGTATTTTTGCTCTATATGATAATCTCCATTTATCTACTGAAGCACAAAAAGAAATAGAGATCTTCAGGCGAACCGGACTGCACACAATACTGATCAATCCATTATACATGGGAGACAATATCGAAGGTTTCATCGGGTTTGGAGGTACACAAAATAAAGATACCTGGTCAGAAAGTGAGATATCCCTGCTGGGGATCATGACCGAGATCATCGGAGTATCCCTGTACAGGTCCTTAAATGAAACCGTCCTTAAGCAGTATGCAGAAAAACTGGCAAAGGCCAATACCGAACTTGAGAAAGTTGACCGGATGAAAAATGAATTCCTGGCCAATCTCAGCCATGAGATCAGAACACCTCTTAATATCATCAAGGGTTTTAGTGATCTGCTCATCAAGGGTAAGATGGGCACACTTGAACAGAAACAGCAAGTTGCCGCTGAAGCTATCATGCGCAATACGATCAATCTGTGGGAATTGCTGGAATCCCTCCTATTTGTAAGCAGTGTGGACGCGGAAAAGATAAAGTATCGTACAGAAGCTGTGATGTTAAATGAAATTATTGAAAAAGCTGTTGAGAAACACTCCCGTGACATAGACACAAAACATCTTGATCTTTCCCTGAATCTGGAAAATGACATCCCTGTCCTTTACGGCGACTCTGAATATCTAAAGAAAGTGTTATGTCACCTGCTGGACAATGCCATTAAGTTTACAGATAACGGCGGGTCCATCAGTATCTCTGCCCGCTATGAAGATTCCCGGGCCCATCTGAAAATATAGGATAATGGCATAGGGATCTCAAAAGAGCATATGCCCAATCTATTTCGTAAATTCTACCAGTCCGACGGCTCTCTGACCCGCAAGTATGGAGGTACGGGTATTGGCCTGCACATCTGCAAGCGTATTGTGGATGCTCATAAGGGAGATATATGGGTTGACAGTGAACTTGACAGGGGAACCTGTGTACATATACTTTTGCCGGTTTCAGGGTTGAAATGTCCTGCATTTAATGATATGGATTAATATCATTGTTACATTGAATTTCTGATACCGGGACAATAATATAAATACATCCTGTTCATACTTTCAGACCCATGAGCAGAATTGCAGGTTTTTTCAATACAGAAGGCAACCGGCCGGATTGCAGAATTCTTTACTCACGCGGTTATGAAAAGATGCTTGTATGTAATAAGGCTTCATGCGAACTTAAGGAAGCAGGGGCCCTTGCGGAGCTTGCGGAGAATTCATTGATCCAGTTCACATCATCCGGTACGATCTCAAGGCAAATCCCTTTTGTTGCGGACGTGGATCCGGTGGAGGCATTTTCAGATATCCATCTGCAGGAGGATATCTTCTCGTTTATTGACAGCCTGCCGGAACATGCAGTATATGCATTTGCTCTGCGCCTTGAGGATAAAGTGTACCTGGCACGTGACCCGGTGGGCATAAAGCCTCTCTGGTATTACAGGGCCGGGCCGGGTCTTATGTTTGCTTCGGAAAAAAAACTGCTTCCTTATGGTTGCAAAGAGTTAAACCCCGGGCAGATCCTTTGCTATGATATTGATACAGATGGAATGACGTTTTACAATAGGGAGTTTATCTCTTCCCTTACTGAAATGGAATTATCAGAAGAAGTCATTCAAAACGAACTACTTGAACTTTTAACAGAAGCTGTGCGTGTAAGACTTCCCGATACTAAATTCGGGATACTCTTTTCCGGGGGAGTGGATTCCACTCTCCTGACCCTGCTGTGTAAAAAGCTTGCCGGGAACAATTTCACCTGCTACACAGTGGGTCAGTCCGGGGCCCCGGATATTGATCATGCTAAAAAGATTGCAGAGCTGCATGGATTTAAGCATGTGGTTACGGAAATATCTCAGGAACAGATAAGGGAGTATCTTAAGGTTGTTGTACCACTTATTGAAGAGCCGTCCGTCCCGAAGGTCGGAGTGGCCCTTACCATGTATGCTGCCTGTCTTGCAGCTAAAAAGGACGGAGTGGATGTACTGTTCGTGGGGGCCGGGGCAGATGAATTATTTGCGGGATATGATCGTTACAAAAGGTCTGAGAACATTAATCAGGACTGTTACCGGGATATTATGGAGATGTTTGAAAAGAACACCTACCGGGATGATGTGATCGCAGACCATACCGGAACCATCATGAGATTGCCCTATCTGGATACCAGGGTTATCAGGTATTCCCTGCAAATACCATCAATATACAAGATATCATCCGGGCAGAACAAACTGCTGCTACGCGCTCTGGCAGAGGAGCTTGGCCTTCCCGCAGAATTCGCACAGAGAAATAAGAAAGCCGCACAATACGGAAGTCGATTTGATATGGCCATTAAGAAATTAACAAAAGAAGCGGGAATGACCCGTAAGACAGATTATCTAAAAGAGTTCATGATGCCTCTTGGAGTTCTTTTCAGTTCGGGAAAGGATTCCAATTATGCCATGTATAAGATGCAGGAGACGGGGTATCCCATCAAATGCCTGATCACTCTTAAAAGTAAGAACCCCGATTCCTATATGTTCCACACTCCCAATATTGATCTGGCCCACCTTCAGGCGCAGGCCATGGATATGCCCCTGCTGGAATACTTCACCGCAGGGGAGAAAGAACTGGAACTTGAAGACCTGGAAGCGGCCCTCTCAGATGCTAAGGAGAAGTATCAGCTTGAAGGGATCGTCACCGGGGCCCTGTATTCCACCTATCAGAAGGACAGGATCGAAAGGATATGTGAGAAGCTTGGTCTTAAGGTATTCTCCCCGCTGTGGCATATTGATCAGGAACAGGAAATGCGGGAGCTGCTTGAGCTGGGTTTTGAGTTCATCTTCAGCAGCATTGCGGCATATGGACTTGATAGCAGCTGGGTGGGCCGGCAGATCACTTCAGAGGATGTGGACGGTCTGGTTAAGCTCAATGAGAAGATCGGACTTAATATTGCCGGTGAGGGCGGGGAATTTGAAAGCTATGTGACCTTTGCCCCGATGTACAAAAAGAGGATTAAGATCAACAGTTTCAGGCTGATTGAGAGGGATGAATATACGGCCAATGTGGTAATTGAGGATGCTGAGCTGGTGTGAGATACCCTTTTAATCTATCTCCTCCTTTTTTATAATATGGAATTGCCGGACCATAAGACCAAGATCATCTGTACTATAGGACCTGCTTCATCTTCTGAAGAGGTCCTGGAACAGCTTATCCTTTCGGGCATGAGCATTGCCCGGATCAATTTTTCCCACGGGACCTTTGAACAACATCAGGAAGTTATCCACAGGATCCGCAGGATCGCGGCAGGACTTGACAGGGTAGTATCTATCCTTGCAGACCTGCCAGGCCCCAAGATCCGGGTGGCTGATCTGGGTAATGACCCTGTGCAGCTGACGAAGGGTGAAAAGATCAATCTTACTCCGGCAGATGCAAAGACCGGTATTCCCGTGGATTATCCGGACCTGAGTAAAAGTGTGAAGGAAGGTTCTCCCATCTACCTGAATGATGGATTTATTCAATTACAATGTGAAAATGTAAGTGAAGAAGGTGTGGGCTGCAGAGTAATGGTCGGGGGGCCTATAAGTTCCCATAAAGGAGTTAATCTGCCCGGTTCTGCCGTTTCACTCAACCCGGTGACTGAAAAGGACCTGAAGATCGTGGAGTTTGCTCTAAAGGAAGGAGTGCATAGCTTTAGCGTATCCTTTGTGGAAAAGGCCGAAGATCTAATTAAGATCCGGGATTTTGCACAGGACAAAGATATTTTTCTAATCTCCAAGATCGAAAGGGGAGAGGCTGTAAAGAATATCGATAGTATCCTGGAAGTGACCGATGCCCTGATGATAGCCCGGGGGGACCTGGGTGTGGAGATACCCATCCAGGAGGTGCCTGTGGTCCAGAAGGAGCTTATCCATAAGTGCAATCTGCAGGGTATCCCGGTGATAACCGCCACCCATATGCTGGAGTCTATGATCGAGAACATCAGACCCACCCGGGCCGAGGCCACCGATGTTGCCAATGCCATCCTGGACGGGACCGATGCCATCATGCTTTCCGGAGAAACTGCGGTTGGAAAGTATCCGGTGGAGACGGTGCGGACCATGGTGGAGATTGCCAAAAAGACGGAGATGTGGAGAGAGAAGACCGGCTGGGGCCTGGAGCTGGTTAGAAAAGGTATCGATAATACCAATATGAGTGTGGAAGATGTGATCTCCCTGCAGGTACATCAGGCCTGCCAGAGGCTGCCTCTTAAATATATTGTCACCCCCACCTATTCCGGGGCCACACCCAGACGGGTGTCCCGCTTTAAGCCGGATAAATGGATCATCGCCATGAGCCATTTCGCATGCCCCTCCCACCACCTGGCTTATTCATATGGAGTGTATCCTATTCATGTGACCGGGGATTTTGAGGACTGGGAAGAGGTTGCTATTAAGACCATGAAAGATTATGGACTGGGAGGGCGGGGAGACCTTATTGTATTGACCCAGGGAAGGCCCAGCGGGAAGACCGGAGAGACCAATATTCTCAAGATCATTCCCATTGCCTGATGTCGTATCCTTTTAGAGGTAACATATTTTATTCAGGACATGACCTTATTTTTTGTTTATACTTTTCTCCAGCAGCAGGGCAATGTCAGTCATGTTAAGCTTTCTGTCCTGCTTTTTGCAGACATCTTCCAGATGGTGGTAGCAGAAGGGGCAGTAGGAAGCAAGGCCGTCATCAGGAGTTTTGTCCAGAGTGAGAGTTCCGATGTCAGCAGCTATGTCCGGGAAGTTGGGTTTAAGTCCTGCAGGGGCCCCGCAGCATACGGTTTTGTTTTCAAATATCTCATTGACCTTAATACCGATCATCTGCATGATATCACGTGGCAGGTCGTTCATATTCTTCATAGGGCATGCATCACGAACTCCCATTTCCAGGTCCAGCATTTCAGGTTTTAATGTTCCTTCTTCAAGCATCTGTTTGAAGATGGTCATGGAATTGATGACCTCAAATTCTGTTTCCCGGAAGAGTTCCGGATAGTCTTCTTTCAGTACCTTATAACAACCGGGACAGGAGACGATGAGCTTTTTAATACCCAGGGATTCGATGTATTCGGTGTATTCCTTTGCATGTTGTGCGGCCTCTTCCATATGTCCGTTGTCGATGAGGAATAATCCGCAGCACTGTTCTTCTTCCATGATCCTGGGTTTTATTCCACCGGCGTTGAGCACACGTATTGTGGCCTGGCCTATGTCCTTATGAGCCAGAGCTATCCAGCAGCCGGCCATATAGGCAGTATCAGATGAATCTGAGAGCTGCAGGTCAGGTGTTATCCAGTCGTTGCGGGTGGCAGGGTCCTTTCCTCCGGGATTGCTCATTTCCATGATATTCTTGCAGATCTGTGTGGTACGGGCCGGTTCTTTTCCCTGCTTTGCCAGCAGACTTCTTTCATGCTGAATGATGTCAGTGATGGGTATATCCACCGGGCAGACCTCATCGCAGGCCCCGCAGCGGGTGGAGAGATAGATGTTGTCAATCTCTTCCTGATTGAGACTGTCGATGCGCTCAAGCAATTGGATCTTGGCCTGGGGAGTGAAGTTCTCTTTACCGGTGACCTTTGTGACCGGGCAGACGTCCCAGCAGTTTCTGCAGTCGATACAGGAATCAATGAGTGATCTGTAGTCTTCCATGAAGGTAATTTAGGGACTTGAGTTATTTAGGTTTCTGTCTGGCAGATAGGACATACCCGGGACTAAAGTTGTGGGTACTTCCCATCTGCACTTTAATGATCATAAAATATTCCAATATTGAGATTCATCGGTCAGGAGATAAAACTATTATATCTATAACTCCATCTTTCTAAGACCGGAGTTATCTCTATGGAAATCCTGTTATTCTTTGTCACTATTGCTCTGATCACCCTTGCCACTGCAAAGTTTCGTATTGCACCATTCTTTACGCTAATCCTTGCGGCTTTATTCTTTGGAACAGTTGCAGGTATTGAGGGTACTGTCACTCTGATGAGAAATGGGGCCGGACATATTTTCGCTTTGCTGGGAATCCCTGTGTTCTGCGGGTCCCTGATCGCTATGATCCTCAGGCAGGAGGGTATGGTGGACCAGATCGCCGGGGATATGAGACGTATCTTTAAAAAGGAGGAACTTTCAGCGGCTGCCGGAGGATATCTACTTTCCATTCCCCTGATGTGCTGTCTGACCTCATTTGTGGTGATCTCACCATTCATTGAGCAGCTGGGCCGCAAACATCTGTTCTACATGGCGGCATTTGGAAGTGTGATCTCTTTTTCCCTGCTTTTGCCCCTGCCGGTGGCCTATAGTGTGGTTAGTGAGCTTGGGATATCCTCTTCCGGTGTGAACATGATAACCATCCCTCTGTCGTTTTGTTTACTGGTGGCAGGATTTTTGCTCAGCAGGCCGGGTGATGGATACAAGCAGATGAATGACGCAAAGGGTCATCGGGCCTGGATACCTATTTTGCTTCCTGTATTGTTGATATTGCTGTTAAGGGATGTGTATATTTCTCTGATGCTGTCATTGCTTGTGTCATTGTTACTTGTAAAGGATCGTGAGATGGTCTTTGAGAAAGGAACCCGCAATGCCGGCATCATCATTCTGGACCTGTGCGGGGCCGGGGCTTTTGGAGCTGTTATTACAGGAAGTGCTTTTGCAGAGGAGGTGTTTTCCCTGGTCAATGGAATTGTGCCTGCAGTGCTGATCCCCTTTGTTCTGGCGGCCCTGATCCAGACAGCCCAGGGATCCCGGGTGGTGACTGCAGTGGTGACTGCAAGCATTATGTCGTCCCAGGCCACAGGAATTGTGACCTTACTGATGATCTGTGCAGGTACTCTGGTGTTCTCCTATGTCACCGATCCCTATTTCTGGCTGGTACGCAGGGCCACCGGGGATGACATCAAACAGGTGTTTTACAATTTCACTCTCCCCCTGGCTACAGCCGGGTTTGCGATCATGCTGGTGGCCCTGGGGATGGAATACTTTAATGTTGTATAACAACAGATGTTTTCTCATGACACTGAAGATCATCAAAGGAGATATCACCGAACTTAAAGTGGACGCCATAGTCAATGCCGCCAATAATTCCCTGCTTGGAGGCGGAGGCGTGGATGGTGCCATCCACCAGGCCGCAGGCCCGCAGCTGCTTGAAGAGTGCCGGGGCCTGGGAGGATGTAAGACCGGGGAAGCAAAGCTCACTGCAGGGTACGATCTTCCTGCAAAATGGGTCATCCATACTGTGGGCCCCATCTGGAACGGAGGCGGACAGGGGGAAGCAGAAATGCTGGAGCGGGCCTACCGCAGCTGTCTGGAGATTGCAGAGAAGAAGGGGATCCGGAGCATTGCTTTTCCTTCGATCAGTACAGGGGCCTACGGGTATCCGCTTGAGGAAGCTACAGGGATCGCGCTTGGGGTTATCAGGGAGTGGGCCGGGGAGGTTTATATGGTGTGTTTTAATGACAGGGTGTATGAGTGCTACAGGAGGGTAGCCGGGGAGATCTGCTGATCAGCGATCAAATGTTTGGGAATATTTAGCGGCTACATAATCAGGACAGAGAAAACAGACAGGGATGCCGACTTCTTCCAGTGCGTTTTTCCATCCCCACCATTTGCAATCCGTTGCCTGTAATATTGAAGGGTCTGCAGGGTGTGCATTGGCAACAGCTACAAATTTGCGATCTGCGTTATCAAAATTGATTAGATCTTCATGATCAGGGAATTCATCATAGGTATGTCCATTTTTATTTATCCGGACCCGGTCTTCAGCAGGTAAAGCCCATCGATGATCATGTACCCATTTGACAAAGATATCTCCAACACCTGGTTGTCCGCTTAATGATAATTGTCTGCGATATTCATAGAATATTTCGTTTTCAGAATCAATGACAAGGTTCTTTTTGTTGATCACATGTTCAATTGCTTCAATGCAGTCGACAACACAATGAAGAAGTTCTTCTTTTATGTTGTCTGGATCAACAGCCAGATTTGCTGTTTTGGGAATGTTTGTATCCACAATACATTTTCAGGAAAAGAGGTCATTTTAGCTGTCCCCCCTTTTCATTCTTCTTTTCATAGCAGCTCGGGATTGTTCGGTAATGTCCAGCATTTCATCTCCAAAAAAATTCTCGGGCCAGTTTAGTATGTTTCCGTATTCATCCAGTCGGAGTGGCTCCAGCTGTGCCGGTAGTCTGGCAAAATAAGCCGCTAATTTATCTGGTGGAAGTTGTTCTTCTGCTATGCGTCTTTGCAAACGTCTTAAGAAATGTTCGGAATGGGATTCAATTATTAACTGGATGTTTCTTTTCACGCCTGCTTCTTTGGAATTGATCACATCGATCATCACATCGGCCAGTGCAGCCTGAGCCGCAGGATGAAGGTGGACCTCGGGTTGTTCCATGATGATAATGGAATTTGCAGGTGCATAAAAACATTGGACCAGTACAGGAAGGACCTGAGACAGGCCCATTCCCACGTCCGGAAGATCAACCCAATCAGTTGAACACGGGGTTTTGATCTTTACTTCGTATTCCTGTCTCTGCTTCGATATCTGGTTGACCTGAAAATCATCTATGAGATCCATTTTTTTCAATTCAAATGCAATGATCTCTTCAAAAGACCCGACCTTATTGTTTATACTTAACCTGCGTTTGTGGGCTGCAAGGATGGCAGCAATGGTATTTTCTCCGGAGTGACCTACGCTTTCAGGTTCAATACCTGTCCAGGAATAGAACCTTTCAGTCCTTGTCCTTAAGGGGCCCAGATAATAAAGAGAATGGAACAGTTTTTCATGCCTTAAGTTCCTGGACAAAATCAGCATTTTTAAAATGGGCCACCACATCATCAGGGAAACCATAGAAACGTACCGGTGAAGTTGTAAGCCAGTCTACGCTTTGTTTGCTCTGCAGTTCGTATTGAGTGCTGCTTACCCGATATTCAGTTATGCTTCCAGGCCGGCGCTGCATTGTTATGGAAAGATCTGAGCCATTATACTTCAACTCATTAACAAGTACTGTTTGTCGGTCTTTTGTATCCAGACCGATGCGGGCATTAAATGTAAGGTTATCCCTGAAAAAGCTTTTTTTTGAAATCGGATCTTTAATAGTAAGAGTGTCAGGTAATTCCCATTCATACTCAAAAGACAATTCCAGTTTTGGATTCCGGTGATGTATAATTTCCCTGTATGATCCGGATTGTACTGCCAGGTTCCTGCTCCCGGGACTTAAGACCACTTTCCTGTCCGCAGATTCCACGGTCTGTTTTAACATCATCAGAAGGTGTCCTATGCTGGATTTGCCGGAACTGTTGGCCCCGAAAAGCAATGTTAACGGTTTCATACTAATTGTACCGGTATCTTCCCAGATCTTGAAGTTCCTTATCCTTAAGTGTTTGAGCATGTTGCAAACTCCCTCAGATAATATTAATTAATTGATAATTAAAAGCATCTCTTAACAATTAATGCTTTCCAGCATCCCTGCAGCCTCTTTCTGCCCGGGCTCGATCTCAACAACCCTCTCCAGCACCTGTTTTGCCTGCTCGCTCTCTTTGAGTCCGCACAGGGCCCGGGCCCGAATTAAAAGCAATCCAATATCTTCAGGGTTTTTTTCAAGGAGCAAGTTGCACTGTTCATTTGCCTGTTCATGTTGTTCGCATGAAAGAAGCAGACTGGCTTTTTCTTTTAATATGGGAGTCTCTTGAGGGTGGATTTTGAGTAGCTGGTTAAGCTTCAAGAGGGCCCGGTCATATTCTTCCAGTTGTTTCAGGGTGAGGTAGCAGGCATAGTTTAATCTGAAGTCCTTGCTGTCAAGTTTAAGACCGGAATTGAAGACTTCCAGGGCCTGTTCAAAATCTTTGAGCTTGAACAGAGCATTGCCTCTGTTGAAATAGAGGTCAATGTCCCCGGGTTTGAGGCTGATAAGCTGTTTCAGGTCAGAATCGGCCTGATTAAAACGTTCCAGTGACATATTGAGTTTTGCTCTTGTTGAAAGGGCCCTGATGTTCTCAGGGTCCTTATCCAGCAGGCAGGTTAAAAATTCGATGGCTTTTTCAGGATCATCCAGCTGGATTGCAAGCCCGGTACCCATGGATAGGAAATCTTTTTGAGGATATGTACTGAGTGCTTTGTTGCAGATATTCAGGGCCTGCTCAGATCTGTCCAGGTCTTTGAGGATGCGGGCCATATGGAGATTGATGTCCGGGTCGTCTTTGATTTTAAGAGCCAGTTTGAATACTTTCAGGGCCTGCTCAGGTTCGGTCGTTTCCAGAATGAAGCCTTTTTTGGAGAGAGCCTTGAAGTTTTCGGGACTTTCTGAGAGGATCTTGTTCAGGGTTTCCAGGGCTGTGTCTGTTTTCTTTAAAGTGATGAGGATGTCGGCTTTATGCAGTCTGGCTTCTTTGTGTCCCTTTTCTATAGCTTTTTCGAAGACCTTGAGGGCTTTTTTAGGTTTGTCAGGCATCAGGAGCAGGCCAAGCTGATAGTATGCATCGGTCCGTTCAGGGTCCAGCTTTGTGATGGCTTCCAGAGTCTTAATCAGCCCTTTGTTCAGGTTGAGGGCCTGCTGGGCTTTCAGGGTGGCTTCCAGAAGCTCCAGTGACTTTTTGTTGATCTTTGAGAAGCAGTTCAGAGCTTTTTGATATTCCTCTGTTTTAAGGTAGATCATTCCCATTTCTTTAAAGAGCTCTTTATCTGATGGGGAGCAGGCTTTGTTAAGGGATTCAAGAGCTTCTTCATTACGATCAAGTTTTGCAAGGATAAGGCCTCTGTTGTGCAGGGTTTCCCTGTCTTCAGGAAGAGTTAAGTTGAGCTTCAGGGCCTGTTCATATTGTCCGAGCAGATAGAGCAGTTGTGCTTTGAGCAGGGAGGGTTCATCCAGCAGGTCAAGGGCCTGATCGTATCTGCCCAGCTCTTTGAGGGCCCGGGCCTGAAGGTCAGGGTCATCTATTTTTTCAAGGGTTATGAGTGCGTTCTCATAATCTTCCAGCTGGAACTGTATCCGGGCCTTTTTGTGAAGTGCTTTACGATTATCGGGTGCTTTTTCCAGGATACCGTCAATGATCTTTAATGCCACTTCCGGTTTTGAACGGACCATGTGATCTGTGATCTTATTAAGTCTATCTTCGATGAGCCTTTTGACAGTAACTTTTTGGCCTATCCGGTTCAGGTTCTCAAGGATGATATTCTCTCTTTGAGGCCGGATCGGTGAAGAATTAAGAAGTATCTCCTTTAGTGACGGGGGCTCTGAAGGTTCATCTTTTTTATTTATTTCCTTCTTTGTTTTCCCATTATTTTTGATCATTCCCTCATTCAGGCTTGAAGCATACATATGAGTATTAAGATCAAAATTAAGAACGATCCTGTCCCGGGTATTGGTCTGTGCCACTGAAAAACAGTAAAGGGCATCAAAAAGCTGATTCAGTTTTGAATGCAGCCATCCCCGGGTCTCCCAGGCCCGAGGTTCAGCAGATTGCCCGGTGATCAATATGTAGGTCTGCAGGGCCTCTTTGAAGTCTTCCAGTCTTATCAGGACCTTTCCTTTCTGTTCTAAAGCATCAAAATGCTCTGGCTCCAGATCCAGCACATGGTCAAGGATGGCCAGGGCCTCAGTGTAGTGTTCTTCATCTATAAGTTTCAATGCGTCCCCATAGAGGTTCTCTGTGACCTGTGCGGGAGTGGATGACAGAGCAGTGACGGCCTCCTTTGAAGAGGAATCATTTTCCTCCTCCTTCCTGGCCGCTGTTTGAGTGATTCCATCAGCGTTTGTTATCTCAATGTTCTCATCAGCAGTTGCTATTTCAATGCTTTTGTCAACCGTTGTTACCCCGGCATTCTCACCAACCGTTGCTATTTCAACACTCTTATCAACCGTTGTTAGCTCAGCACTCTTATCAACTGTAGTTGGTTCAACACTCTTATCAACCGTTGTTAGCTCAGCACTCTTATCAACTGTAGTTGGTTCAACATTCTAACCAACCGTTGTTATTTCAACATTCTTATCAGCGGCCCCCATATCAGTTACTTTACTTTCCTGACCTTCCCTTTCAGCGGTTTTGGATGACTCCTTATCGCCAGGAACAGCTTTCTTTAGCTCAAGGGCCCGCTGCAAAGCGGCTTCTGCTTCTTCATGCTGGTCCAGGGCTGAGTGGGTGAAGGCTTTTATGTACCAGGTACGGGAGCTTATGGGATTGATGGTGATTGTCCTTTCAATATTTTCCAGGGCCTTTTTGTATTGTCCCTGGAGATACAGGGCAAAACTGATGCAGTTGAGAGTTCTCATATCCTTTGGGTGGGCTTTTATGACTATATGATAGGCTTCCAGGGCCTGTGGATATTGTTTATCTTTCATACAGACCTGTGCCAGGTTCAGCCAGACCCGGGTGTCACGGGGATTCAGGGACAGAGCATGTTGATAGGTTTTAATGGCTTTTTCAGTTTCACCTGTCAGGTCATAGGTGAAGGCTTTGTTTGCCAGGACCTTATAATTGTCCGGGTCTTGTCTTTCTGCCAGATCCAGGACTTCAAAAGCTTCCTGCGTCCTTCCCAGCTTTGCCAGGGAAAAACCTTTTTTTGAGAGGGCTTTTATGTTGTTGGGACTGGCTGTAAGGGCCCTGTCAAAGTATTCAATTGCCTGTTCGAAGGAGCCCATTTTGGAGAGGATGTAGCCTTTTGAAAACAGGGTCTTACTGCAACCGGGGTTAATCTTCAGGGCCTGATCAATGAATTCCAGTGCCTTTTCATGTTTGTTCAGTTTTGAGACAATGGAACCTTTGTAAGAAAGAGCCTTATAATTACCCGGCTGGAACTCAAGGGAGATGTTTACCACATCCAGAGCTTCTTTGAAGCGGGAGAGCTTCATCAGACTAGCCACTCTGGAGATGAGCAGTCTCTTATCTTCAGGATCAAGTTTTAAGGCACATTCGATGGATTCCAGAGCTTCATCGTCCCGACCCAGTTTCTTTAAGACAGATATCCTGGTGTTGTGAGCCTTGATGTCTTCGGGGTCAAGCTCAATGGACCGGTTCAGGATGTCAAGGGCCTGCTCATCTTCTTCCATACGAAAGAGGATGGACCCTTTCTGGGAGAGCATTTTGGCATTATCCGGGGACAGACTGAGTGCATGGTCTATTGCTTCAAGGGCAAGGGTAGGTTTTTGAAGTTTGAGCAGGATACTGCTCTTATGGAACCAGGGGTCTGCAAATTCAGGACCAAGCGTGATTAGTTTTTCAACTGACACCAGAGCTTTTTCATATTCTCCAAGTTTATAAAGTATAAGGTTCCTGTATAATAAAGCCTTACGTGACTCCGGCTCGATCTCCAGGGCCCTGTCAAGCATTTCAAGGGCTTTTGCGTAATTGTCGAGCTTGTAGAGAAGAATGCCTTTTTGTTTTAAGGCAGTTACCGATGTACCATCTATCTCATTGATCCTGTCATAGACCTCAAGGGCCTTTTCAGATTCATTGATCTCGATATATACTGATGCTTTTTTGAAATGATATTTGATCGAATCCGGTTCCAGATCAATGATCCTGTCCAGGTCCTCTATTGCCTTTTCATAGTTTTTCAGTTTAAGGAAAAGGGTTGCCCGTTTAAAGATAGCCCGGGTGTTCCCGGGGGCCATGTCAATTGTTTTGTTAATTTCATTCAGGGCCTTATCATAGTCCCCCATCCTGCAGAATAAATAGACCCTGTCAACCCTGAGCTTTATATCCTCAGGATCGATCTCAAGGCTCCGGTCCATGATCTTAAGGGCTTCAGAGAATTGATCTGTATTGGCTAGCAAAAAGGCCTTTTCCGTAAGGGTCCTTATATCGTCCGGCTCAAGGGAAAGTGCTTTTTCAAGCTCTTCTAAGGCAGATCCATAATTACCCAGCTTTGAATGAACACGACCTTTGTAGTAGTGGGCCTTGCAGCTGGTATTATCAATTTCAAGGGACCTGCTTAAAGCTTCAAGGGCCCCTGGATACTGTGAGAGTTTGGCCAGTGCAACACCTTTTTTAAACCAGAATATTGGGTCACCCGGTCTTAGTTCCAGCATCCGGTCAAGTACAGGCAAAGATCCCTGAAAATCTTCGTTTGCATATAATTTGTAAAGTTCTTTTTTCAGCGTTCCGATTTCATCTGCCTCTTCCTTCAAAGTTTCAAGGACTTCCATATATTCCCGGGCACAATTTGAACCCGGGTCCATCTCAAGAGCCTTCTCACAACATTCCCGGGCCCTTTCATAATCTTCTTTTTTGTAATGATAGAAGCAATGGAAAAGATGGTCCTCACAATTAAGTTCCAGGCCCAGGTCTGTCAGAAGCTGGAACTTTTCCAAGATCAGTTCCAGCTGTTGCAGGGAGGCTTCACATATCTTTTCATGCAGGGACAGGGTCACCAATGATCTGACATCATTGCGTAAATCGATGGCCTTATCTTCAATTTTTGAATGGATCTGCAGAATATAATCCTCTGCAAGTTGCAGGGCCTGTTGTGATTGTCTGATAGTCTCAAGTAAGCCGTTCTTATCTGTAGTGAACACTATTAGTACCCCTTAATAATTGCATCATATGTTTAAGTGTTGATGCTATATAATAATTTTGATCAGTAAAAACGATTGATGGAATTATACGAAATAAATACAGGAACGTACCTGAAAATAGTGGATGTATCCGGATTCAAAAACAAAAAAGAATAAGAAGGCAAGTTATTTCTTGCCTATGAAATAGTATGCAATGGCCCCAAAGATACCAAACAGCAAAGCTGCAATGATCCAGACTGCCTTCATGACTCCGCTTAATCTCTGATTCTGTGTCAATACGTCATAGATGACCCAGATAACTGAAAGAAGGACTATTAATCCCCATATTGATTCTAACATTCGTAAGCCTCCTACGGTATATTGCTTTTAAATTATATATACCCTACTAATTCTTTTAAATCAGATGAGCTTTTAGGCCGGTCTATTAACAAAGAAACACAAATAGATAAAAAAGAAGTAAGGGAGGGGCCTTACTTTATTCCGGTTTCTTCCGTATGACAAAGACCATCAGGCCCAGTATCAATGCTACCACGGGGATGAGCCACATGTAGCCTGATGAGCTCTCCTTTTCAGGTTTTATCCCTGTTTCCTCTGTTACTTCCACATCGTTACCTGTATCCTCTTCAATTTCCTCTTCTGCTTCTTCATATGGCAGGGCCGCCACCGAGAATTCCGAGAATCCGGGTGTCCTGACTGTAAAGTAATAATACTCTGCGTCATTTGAAGATTTTACCACTTCAAGCACATCCAGCTGAGGGGAACCATCTGCAAAATGAGTTACTGTAGTTGAGGTCGGGTTCAGATCATTTTCATCATACCAGGCAGCGGGGATGCAGAACTGTATTGTGGCTCCATCCACACAACCCGGATTGGAAGTATCTATGTTCACATAACCATAGATATTAGCACCACTACCTACTACAAGAGCTATATCCATTGGATACTCCTGAGAGGATGCAGGACTCTGGGAACAGGTGACATCCAGCTCACCAACATCCATGCCAAGTTCAATATTAATTCCCATTACCATGGACCCTCCATCCAGATCACCTTCATTGGGATTAACACTAAGAGACTCACCTGCTTCCCCATTTCCGGCATTAACAGTGACGGTGCGCGGGGTTACAGAACCTGTCTCCTGACCTTCATCTGGATCTTCATCCTCATTTACAGGTTCTACCGGATTATAGTAGGCACTTCCATCATCATCATAGGTCTTCTCTGTGGTGAAATTCATGACCTGTGTTGTTTTGTTGAAACCAAATAGATCGCAACAGACCACTTTGTAATAGTACAGGGTATCATCTTTCAGGCCTGTGATCCGGATACTATGGTTTAGTTCAAAGTCTGCCTTTGAAATGTTGAAAGTAACGTTTGTATCCCGGCCATAGTAAACAGTTGAGTTGGTAACTTCATTTGTGTCCCAGATGATATTGATCGATGTATCCTGCAGCTGTGTAACCATATTGTTGATCTCCATGTCAACAGCATCTATACCATAGATCAAACTGGTTGTATTGTTGATATTACCTGCAAGATCTGTTATTGTCACATTCAAAGTGTATAATCCGAAAGGCAGGGATGTGAAGTTCACCTGGCACCGGCCTGAAGTGGGATTATACATAGTGGTACTGTTGTACAGATTGGTATTGTTACCAAAAACACTACGGTTGTAGAGGTCAAAGGTTATGTTTGCAATTCCGAAAGTATCCGAGATATTGACAGCAGCGAGGAGATAATTCCTGGAATAATTACCTTCTGCAGGCATTGTGGAATCAAAAGTGATATGAGGGACTCCGGTGTCAAGTAAGATATTTCTTGTCTGGGTTTCATTGATGTTACCTGCAAAATCCCAAACACTTGCATTGAGCTGGTAATAACCATCTGCCAATCCAGTGAAATTTACTGCATAGGTATTGGTGGATGTTCTACTGGAATTTACCGGGCCGCTGCTGTTAAACAGCCTGATGCTGGAGGCATTCAGGAATGTGTCACTTACTGTGATGTTCCCTGTGATCCATGACTGACTGAAGTTGCCTGTATTGGTGGTCTCATCATTAAAGTCGATAAGTGGGGTGGTGGTATCCAGGACAATTGTTCTGGTTACAGTAGTGTTGATGTTGCCTGCAAGGTCCACTATCGTGGAATTGAGGTAATAGATACCATCGGCCAGGCCCGTGAAGTTATAGTTGTGACTTCCTGTGTTTTCAGCACTGCTGGAGTTGATCAGGCCGCTGGAACTGTACAGACAGATGGTCAGATTATCATAACCGAATGCATCATTGGAGGATACATTTGCAAAGATGAAAGTCTGACTCAGATTTGATGCAGAAGTGGTGTCTGAATTGAAAATAATGTCAGATTCCTGTGTATCCAGTAGTATTGTCCTGGTCTGTGTTATATTTACATTTCCTGCCAAATCCCATACAGTGGCATTCAGGTCATAATATCCATCTGTTAAAACTGTAAAGTTCATTTCATGAATAGTACTGGATGTTCTACTGGAATTTACCGGGCCACTGCTGTTAAACAGCCTGATGCTGGAAGCATTCAGGGAAGTGTCACTTACTGTGATGTTCCCTGTGATCCATGACTGACTGAAGTTACCGGTGTCGGTAGTCTCATCGTTAAAGTCGATAAGTGGGGTGGTTGTATCCAGGACAATTGTTCTGGTTACAGTAGTGTTGATGTTGCCTGCAAGGTCCACTATTGTGGAATTGAGGTAATAGACACCATCGACCAGGCCCGTGAAGTTATAGTTGTGACTTCCTGTGTTTTCAATACTGCTGGAGTTGATCAGGCCGCTGGAACTGTACAGACAGATGGTCAGATTATCATAACCGAATGCATCATTGGAGGATACATTTGCAAAGATGAAAGTCTGACTCAGATTTGATGCAGAAGTGGTGTCTGAATTGAAAATAATGTCAGCTTCCTGCGTATCCAGTAGTATTGTTCTGGTCTGTGTTTCATTGGTGTTACCTGCCAAATCCCATACTGTTGCATTGAGCTGGTAATATCCATCTTCAAGACCCGTGAAGTTCATTTTATGAATAGAACTGGACACAGTACTGGAATTTACCGGGCCGCTGCTGTTAAACAGCCTGATGCTGGAAGCATTCAGGAAAGTGTCACTTACTGTGATGTTCCCTGTGATCCATGACTGACTGAAGTTACCGGTGTCGGTAGTCTCATCGTTAAAGTCGATAAGTGGGGTGGTTGTATCCAGGACAATTGTTCTGGTTACAGTAGTGTTGATGTTGCCTGCAAGGTCCACTATCGTGGAATTGAGGTAATAGACACCATCGGCCAGGCCCGTGAAGTTATAGTTGTGACTTCCTGTGTTTTCAATACTGCTGGAGTTGATCAGGCCGCTGGAACTGTACAGACAGATGGTCAGATTATCATAACCGAATGCATCATTGGAGGATACATTTGCAAAGATGAAAGTCTGACTCAGATTTGATGCAGAAGTGGTGTCTGAATTGAAAATAATGTCAGATTCCTGTGTATCCAGTAGTATTGTCCTGGTCTGTGTTATATTTACATTTCCTGCCAAATCCCATACAGTGGCATTCAGGTCATAATATCCATCTGTTAAACCTGTAAAGTTCATTT
Source organism: Methanosarcinaceae archaeon (assembly GCA_963676195.2). GTDB lineage: Archaea > Halobacteriota > Methanosarcinia > Methanosarcinales > Methanosarcinaceae > CAXXJW01. Next base: position 884,717 of record CAXXJW010000001.1, read on the forward strand.
CATGAATAGTACTGGATGTTCTACTGGAATTTACCGGGCCACTGCTGTTAAACAGCCTGATGCTGGAAGCATTCAGGGAAGTGTCACTTACTGTGATGTTCCCTGTGATCCATGACTGACTGAAGTTACCGGTGTCGGTAGTCTCATCGTTAAAGTCGATAAGTGGGGTGGTGGTATCCAGGACAATTGTTCTGGTTACAGTAGTGTTGATGTTGCCTGCAAGGTCCACTATCGTGGAATTGAGGTAATAGACACCATCGGCCAGGCCCGTGAAGTTATAGTTGTGACTTCCTGTGTTTTCAATACTACTGGAGTTGATCAGGCCGCTGGAACTGTACAGACAGATGGTCAGATTATCATAACCGAATGCATCATTGGAGGATACATTTGCAAATATGAAAGTCTGACTAAGATTTGATGCAGAAGTGGTGTCTGAATTGAAAATTATGTCAGCTTCCTGTGTGTCCAGTAGTATTGTTCTGGTCTGTGTTTCATTGGTGTTACCTGCAAAATCCCATACAGTGGCATTCAGGTCATAATATCCATCTGTTAAAACTGTAAAGTTCATTTCGTGAATAGTACTGGATGCGATACTGGAATTTACCGGGCCACTGCTGTTAAACAGCCTGATGCTGGAAGCATTCAGGAAAGTGTCACTTACTGTGATGTTCCCTGTGATCCATGACTGACTGAAGTTACCGGTGTCGGTAGTCTCATCGTTAAAGTCGATAAGTGGGGTGGTTGTATCCAGGACAATTGTTCTGGTTACAGTAGTGTTGATGTTGCCTGCAAGGTCCACTATTGTGGAATTGAGGTAATAGACACCATCGGCCAGGCCCGTGAAGTTATAGTTGTGACTTCCTGTGTTTTCAATACTGCTGGAGTTGATCAGGCCGCTGGAACTGTACAGACAGATGGTCAGATTATCATAACCGAATGCATCATTGGAGGATACATTTGCAAAGATGAAAGTCTGACTCAGATTTGATGCAGAAGTGGTGTCTGAATTGAAAATAATGTCAGCTTCCTGCGTATCCAGTAGTATTGTTCTGGTCTGTGTTTCATTGGTGTTACCTGCAAAATCCCATACAGTGGCATTCAGGTCATAATATCCATCTGTTAAAACTGTAAAGTTCATTTCGTGAATAGTACTGGATGCGATACTGGAATTTACCGGGCCGCTGCTGTTAAACAGCCTGATGCTGGAAGCATTCAGGAAAGTGTCACTTACTGTGATGTTCCCTGTGATCCATGACTGACTGAAGTTACCGGTGTCGGTAGTCTCATCGTTAAAGTCGATAAGTGGGGTGGTGGTATCCAGGACAATTGTTCTGGTTACAGTAGTGTTGATGTTGCCTGCAAGGTCCACTATCGTGGAATTGAGGTAATAGACACCATCGGCCAGGCCCGTGAAGTTATAGTTGTGACTTCCTGTGTTTTCAATACTGCTGGAGTTGATCAGGCCGCTGGAACTGTACAGACAGATGGTCAGATTATCATAACCGAATGCATCATTGGAGGATACATTTGCAAATATGAAAGTCTGACTAAGATTTGATGCAGAAGTGGTGTCTGAATTGAAAATTATGTCAGCTTCCTGTGTGTCCAGTAGTATTGTTCTGGTCTGTGTTTCATTGGTGTTACCTGCCAAATCCCATACAGTGGCATTCAGGTCATAATATCCATCTGTTAAACCTGTAAAGTTCATTTCATGAATAGTACTGGATGAGATACTGGAATTTACCGGGCCACTGCTGTTAAACAGCCTGATACTGGAAGCATTCAGGAAAGTGTCATTTACTGTGATGTTCCCTGTGATCCATGACTGACTGAAGTTACCGGTGTCGGTAGTCTCATCGTTAAAGTCGATGAGTGGGGTGGTGGTATCCAGGACAATTGTTCTGGTTACAGTAGTGTTGATGTTGCCTGCAAGGTCCACTATCGTGGAATTGAGGTAATACACTCCATCGGCCAGGCCCGTGAAGTTATAGTTGTGACTTCCTGTGTTTTCAATACTGCTGGAGTTGATCAGGCCGCTGGAACTGTACAGATAGATGGTCAGATTATCATAACCGAATGCATCATTGGAGGATACATTTGCAAATATGAAAGTCTGACTCAGATTGGATGCAGAAGTGGTATCTGAATTGAAAATGATGTCAGCTTCCTGCGTATCCAGTAGTACTGTTCTGGTTTCAGTCGTATTGATATTATCTCCAGAATCCCATACACTTGCATTGAGGTAGTAATGGCCATCTGCAAGGTTTGTGACATTCATAAAATGTGTTGTATTGGTATCTATGCTGGAATCCACAAGAGATGTGGAGTTGTAAAGATATATTCCGGAAGCATTAAGGTTTGCATCACTTACTGTAATGTTGCCCAATATCCAGTTGAGACTGTAGTTACCGGTATCAGTAGATTCATCATTAAAATAAATTAGTGGATCTGCAGTATCTACAAGGTATCTTAATGTTTCACTGACGTTGGTATTTCCAGCCATATCTTCAACTGTGAAATTCAGATAATACACTCCATCTGTCAGGCTCGTGAAATTATGGCTGTCAGTACCGTTATGACTGGATACCAGAGACGAAGAATTGTACAGTGAGAAACTCACATTGGTGTATCCAAAAGTATCGGTCACAGTCATATTTGTAAATATCCAGTTCTGGTTGATAATCCCATCATCTGTGGTATCTGCGCTAAAATCAACAATGGGCCGTTGTGTATCCAGAAGAATGGTCCTGGTCTGTGTTTGATTGATATTGCCTCCAATATCACATACTGTAGCATTGAGATAGTAATATCCATCTGAAAGGTCTGTGAAGTTCATTTCATGAGTAGCACTGGCAGAGGTGCTGGAGTTGACCTGGCTGGTACTGTTAAATAGTTTGATACTGGAAACATTCAGGTATGTGTCATTGACAGTGATGTTACCGGTGATCCATGATTGACTGAAGTTACCTGTGTCGGTAGTCTCATCGTTAAAGTCGATAAGTGGAGTGGTGGTGTCCAGGATGATCGTCCTGGTTACAGTAGTGTTGATGTTGCCTGCAAGATCCCATGCTGTGGCATTAAGATAGTACTGTCCGTCTATAATGCCTGTAAAGTTTATGAAATGTGTACGGTTGGAAGAGGTGTTTGAACTAACCAGATCGGTGGAATTAAACAAACTAATGCTGGAAGCATTCAGGTTCATATCATTAACAGTGATATTACCCAGTACCCAGTTCTGATTGTGATGACCTTCATCGGTGGTCTCGTCGTTAAAGTCAATGGAAGGCTCGTTATTATCTATCGATATTGTAATCATATCTTCTGCACAGAACTGTTCAACTGATTCATTTTCACATGATCTCCAGGTGACGTTGTAAGGTCCATCTGCATATAATCTGCTGTCAAAGGTTACGGATAGATTGCTTTGAGGCAGATCTGTGTAACTTTTCACAGGGCCTATATCATTGCTTAAACTGACACTGGACAGGAAAGTATCGTCATCATTGTCAATCACTGATGCGTTCACAGAGAAAATTCCATTTATCGTCTCATCGGTTTCCGGTACGATAATGGCAACCAATGGAGCTGTATTGATCGAATTCACATTAAATCCAGTGATTTCAAATCCACCCAGGGCCTCATCGATCTGTACCAGGTTTTCTCCTGTTTCTACAGTGACCCACAGATTGAAATTATAGGATTTGCCTGCAGTCAGATCATCAGCAATATAATAGATATAAGCATTACCGATGTCGGAATTTGATGCAAGATACCTTTCTTTCTTTGAATAACATTCAGGCACTTCAGTACAATTAATAAAGAATGTGGGTGTCTGGGCCCCTGAAACTGAGCTAAAAGATGCAGTCATTGCCAGGAAATAACCGGTACCATTGTAAACAGTGACATTCTCACTCGCCAGCAGATATGTCCCTTCAGAAAGAGGGATGCTGGAAGATGCACTGGTGGACTTGTTGGATACTGAGAAACTATTCACTCCAATTGCATTAGTATCTGCAAGATCAAAGTCCAGTATCTGTCCGGTAACATTGGTAGTCACAGAACTGCTGTTTGAGAAGATGCCGTAATTTACATCTGTTTGTCTATTGTGATCCACAAAGAACCCGGAAACCGAACCAACATCATTACTATCGCTCTGGTAACTGGCCCAGAAGGTTGAGTTACTGTTTGAATCCAGTTCCTTATAGTAATACTGCAGGGTGGACTTAGTAATTGATTCCAGAGAGAACTTGCCGATCACAAATGTTCCGGATTCCACAGGTGTGCTCACCGACCAGTTGAATGAATTGGTGAATGCGGGGTCTGAGTGGGTGTAATCGACAACTGTGATCTGATCCCTTATCTTGTTACCGGTTGTTGTGGTGAATTTGATCAGACTCATATCGATATCATTAACTTCAACAGCACCATTACCGGTTCTTTTAAACTCATAGGTTATATTATGGACCCCGGTTGATGCGATGTTGAAACTGACCGGTTTGGTACCGGTTGAACCTTCATCAATATTAGAGCTATCTTCATTAAGAGATTTCAATTTTTCTTCAAGTACGGTATTTCCGTCAACAAGTACCTTTACCCAGATATCATTATCCAGAACTCCTGTCTGTTTGACCACGTTCATAGTACTAAGAAGGGTGAGGTCGATGTCAGGTATGGAAGTACTGAATTCTACATTGATGCCTTCAACATAGGATGAACTTGCAAAGGTAAGATCAGTAGCATTAATGGGAGCTGCATAAATTGAAGTGACCTCATACAAAGTTGATTTAGCTGGATTGTTGACCAGGTATGGATAACCGTCATTCTAAGAACCGGTTACATCATCACAAAAGTCCCATACACTTTCGAAGTTCCAGCCAACATATGTTGACTGCGTTTTCATTTCATTGGTAGTTTTCCCATATGAAGATGAAGAACCAGCACTATTAGTTTGTCCGGTAGTTTCAGTATCCCAATATGAATGGCTGATACTACCCTCATAATCAGACCCAACCAGGCCGCCTACATTACTACCACTACCAGTCACTGTCCCGGTGGCGTAACATTGAGTTAGGGTACCTCTATGGTTCTGTCCAACAATGCCACCTACCCAACCATTACCAATCATAGTGCCGGTAGAGTAACATTGAGTTAAAATACCTTCATTATATCCAACAATACCTAAACAATTATCACCAGTTACAGTGCTGTTGGAGTAACATTGAGTTAAAGTACCATAATTCTGTCCAACAAAGCTACCTGCAAAACTAGCACGAGCATTTACAGTTCCGGTGGCACAACATTGAGTTACATCACCATAATTCTTTCCAGCAAGGCCGCCTATATAGTAATAACCGATCACATTATAATTTATCAGACTAACATTTTCAATTTTAGATGATGAACTTATGTATCCAAAAAATCCAATATTGTTATTATATGGCCTTTTAATATATAATCCGGTAATATTATAGCCCTGACCATCCAATGAACCTGCAAAATTATCGGAATCATCTCCAATCGGTTCAAAACCTGCGCCACTATTCCATGAACTGGTGCCACTGGCATCGATGTCATTGATCACTTTATAGTGAGCTGAAAGGTAAAGGTTCATGTTCTGAAGCTGGTCTGCGGTTGCTATCCTGTAGGGATTAGTGGAAGTGCCATCTCCACCTTCAAATGTCATATCAGGTTTAGCAGAATTGTCCGAAAGGTATGGATACCTGTTATTCTAGGAAACGATCGTTTCATCACAAAAGGCCCACACATCAATGAAGTTCCAATCAACATATGTTGATCGTGTTTTCATCTCTTCAGAGGTTTTTCCATAAGAAGAGTCTGAACCGCTACTTGTAGTTAGTCCGGTGGTTTCTTTATCCCAATAACATTGGGAAACAGTATTACTACCTTTATTATATCCAACAAGGCCACCTTCAGACCAACCATCCACAGTACCGGTGGCGTAGCATTGAGTTAAAGTACCATAATCATTCATTCCAACCAGACCGCCTACATAGGAACTACTACCATCCACATTACCGGTAGCGTAACATTTTGTCAGATCACCATAGTTTCTTCCAACCAGGCCGCCTACAAAATTACCATTACCATTTACAGTACCGGTAGCGTAGCATAGAGTTAAAGCACCTTCCTTATATCCAACAAGACCGCCTGCATATTCATCACCATCAACATTACCGGTGGCACAACATCGAGTAAGAGCACCTTCATCATATCCGACAAGACCGCCGGCATAATTACCACCATTCACAGTACCGGTGGCATAACATTGAGTTAAAGCAGCTTCATTATATCCAATAAGTCCACCTGCATAATCATCACCAGTAACAGTACCGGTGGTATAACATTGAGTTAAAGCAGCTTCATTATATCCAATAAGTCCACCTGCATAATCATCACCAGTAACAGTACCGGTGGTATAACATTGAGTTAAAGCAGCTTCATTATGTCCAATAAGTCCACCTGCATAATTATCACCAGTCACAGTGCCGGTGGCATAACATTTAGTTAAAACGGCTTTATTATATCCAGCAAGGCCACCTGCATAATCATTACCAGTCACAGTACCGGTGGCACAACATTGAGTTAAAGCAGCTTCATTATATCCAACCAGGCCGCCTACATTATTACTACCAGTCACATTACAATTTATCAGGCTTACATTCACAATTTGAGATGATGAATTAATATATCCAAAAAGTCCAACGTTGTTTTGAGATGATCTGTTAATATATAATCCGGTGATATTATGGCCCTGACCATCCAATGAACCCTCAAAATTATTTGAATCATCCCCAATTGGTTCAAAACCTGCACCATCATTCCATGAACTGGTACTACTGGCATCTATATCACTGATCACTATGTAACAGGCCAATAAATCAAGGTTCATGTTTTGAAGCTGGTCTGCAGTTGCTATTCTGTAGGGGTTGATGGAAGTGCCTTCTCCCCCTGCAAATCTTCGATCGGATTCAACATAATTGTTCAGGAGGTATGGGTATCCTTCATTCTAAAAACCGGTTATATCATTGCAAAAATCCCATATGTCAGTAAAGTTCCAGTTAACATATGTTAACTGTGTTTTCATCCCGGTGGTGTTTTTCCCATATCCTCCATCACTTGTTGTAAAGCCAGAAGTTTCAGTGTCCCAATAAGAATAATTGACATCACCATTATTATCTCCAACCAGACCACCTGCTATAACACTACCATTCACAGGGCCAGTGGAGTAACAGTCATTGATAATACCATTATTACCTCCTACAAGACCACCTACAACAGCACTACCAGACACATTGCTGGTGGTGTAACATTGTGTTACAGCATCATTATTCACTCCAACAAGACCGCCTACATATAAACGACCAGTTGCAGTACCGGTAGTATAACATTGATTTAAGGTACCTTTATTGTATCCGACCAGGCCACCTGCATTATTACTGCCAGTCACAGTGCCGGTGGCATAACAGTAGCTGACATCACCAAAATTATATCCAACCAGACCACCCACATTATTACTGCCAGTCACATTCTGATCTACCAGTCCAGTATTTTCTATTTTAGACTGTGAAGTTGTATATCCAAAAAGTCCTACATCATCTTGAGATGGCCTGTCAATGAATAATCCAGTGATATTATGGCCCTGACCATCAAATGAACCTGAAAATTGATTTGAATCATTTCCGATCGGTTCAAACCCCGCGCCACTATTCCATGAACTTGTACTGCTGGCATCGATATCATTGATGAGTACATAATAGGCCGACAGGTTCAATTCAATGTTTTTGAGCTGGTCAACCGTTGATATCTGATAGGGATTGCCGCAAGTACCCTCTCCCCCTGCAAATAAAGGTAAACCAAAACATGTGGAAGTAAATAAAATAATAGAAAGGGTCAATATCAATATATATTTAGTGATTAGTCTGGTTGTCAGAAGATTATTCATTGGGTCACCTTATCATGTATTAATTTTGTAGATACCACTTAATCATAATTATTATGATGTACTGTTACGCTTTATATTATTTATATATATGGTTAAGAGAAATATTTATGGTCGTTTTCTTTTAAGCAACAGGATGACCATCAGTAAAATCCAAATCATCTCAAAAAACCCATAAAACAAAATATCTCCCTGCGTAAGCCAGGCCCATCTTCGGTTTTTCCTCAATAAGGATAGAAAATAAAGAACAACAAACACAACACAAAAAGACACCAGGCCAGGGGCCTGACCTCATCTGACCTGCCTCCTATGAGCTTGACCAGCGGGAAGAGTACAAATCCTGCACATAGGCCCACTCCCAGATTATAGGTGAAGCTCATCAGCAGAATGACCGCCATGGCAGGGATCATTTCGGTGAAGTCTTCCAGGTCGATCTTCTTTACCGAGCTCATCATGAGCAGACCCACTATGATCAGGGCCGGGGAGGTGGCAGCAGGAGGGATGGCGGCAAAGAGGGGAGAGAAGAACAGGCCCAGCAGGAACAGTAATGCCACGACAACTGCTGTCAGGCCTGTGCGGCCTCCTTCCTTAATTCCAGTGGAGGATTCAATATATGTACCGGTGGTGGTCGTTCCTGCAAGGGCCGCAAAGACGGTTGCCAGGGCATCACTGAGGAAGGGTTTTTCCATGTCAGGAAGACTGCCGTCGTCTTCCAGCAGTTCTGAATCCATATAAACTCCCACCAGGGTTCCCATGGTGTCCATCAGGTCCATGGTGAACATTGCCAGGATAACTGCAAAAAAACCCCAGTTTAAAGCACCTGCAACGTCCAGCTGCAACAAAATGGGCCCGATGGATGGTGGCATGCTCATTAGCTTTTCAGGAAATGGATAAGTACCTGTAATAAATCCCAGTGAAGCTGTGAGAATTATTCCCAGCAGAATGGCCCCTTTTACATTCCTGATGAATAGTGCGGTTATAATTATGAAACCAAATAGTGCCAGTGCAACATTAATGTCATTCAGGCCCCCTACATGCAGGGGAGCTCCTTCCACACCCAGCCGGATGATCCCTGCATTCACCATTCCAATAAAAGCCATGAACATCCCCAGGCCCGCTGAAAAGCTGTATTTTAAGCTGTCCGGAACAGCATCGATCATTGCATTTCTGACACCGAATAAAGTAAGAAGTGTGAAGATCACACCGCTGATAAAAACTGCTCCCAGAGCAGTCTGCCAGGAATATCCCAGCACACCCACCACCGTATAGGCTACAAACGCATTTTCCCCCATATAAGGAGCAATGGCCAGGGGCCTGTTGGCATATACTCCCATGATCAGTGTTCCAAACACTGCCGAAAGTATGGTAGCCACCATGGAGGCTCCAAAAGGCATTCCGGCCGCCTGCAGTATTGCCGGATTGACCACAATGATGTAGGCCACTGTCATGAAAGTGACCAGACCCGCACGAAGTTCGGTCCTGACGTCGGTGTTGTTTTGCTTAAGGTGGAAGAGTCGTTCGAGGATTTGCATATTTTTGCCTGTTTTTGGGGGCGGAGGGCCTTTGTTTGATGTGGATTATAATGAAATGATATTTTAAGGTTTCTAAAGTGGCGGCAATCATGGAATATTTTATGCACTTTTGTGCTATCCCAAAATATTAATAGCAGTGACAGACATGTTAATAACTGTGATACAATGATCCACGAAGAAAGGACAAAAATATCAGAGAAGACTCTTAATATGAAAAGAGCAATTGATTCTTTAAAAGAAGAGCTTGAAGCCGTTGACTGGTACAATCAAAGGGCCGATGCCTGCACAGATGAGAATCTGAAAAAGATCCTCATACACAATGCAAATGAAGAGAAAGAACATGCAGCTATGATCCTTGAATGGATCCGTCAAAACGACGAAAATTTCGCCAAAGAGCTCAAAGAATACCTTTTCAGCACCGAGAAAGACATAGCCAGCCTTGAAGAAGGTTAAGTTCATTAAATTGGCCACCTGACAGTGGTCATACTTTTTTAATATTTTATAAGTACATATAGTTTGCTAATAATGAAACATAGTTTACTGTATTTATACAATAAATTATAGTAATAATTTAATTATAAATTATAATTACGTCTAAAAAAAGTTTTCCTAAAAAAGAGGACTTTCCTGATATTATTCAGGATTTTTACCTGTCACCCCTTTTAAATATATATGGATTTAATCCTGAATTGGGGTGTATTTGTTTACTTATAAAAGAAGATGTAATTAATGACCAGAAAAAAGGAGTGTTTTCATTATACAATGGCAAGAGGCCCGATGAGATTCATTATTCAATTGGTATCGGACTAATTGAAGAAAAAACAACGAATTATGGAATCAGTAAAGTCGAAAGTCAATTAAAAGATTTTAAACACTACTTTGAATATAAATTTGCTGATAACAAATATTGCCAGATTAAATATTGTGTATTGGTTGCAAAAAAATTGTCTCAGAAGATGGCAAAGGAAATAAAGATTAATAAAAGCAAAAACAATTCACTGTATTATAAGCACAATGGAAAACCATTCAAAATAGGAAAAACACCTGTATACTTTGTGATGAGGAGTAAGTAAATGTTATCAATAAAATTTCGATATCGAAAACAGGGGTCTTTGAAGAAAAGAGTGGAATTTGTTAATTCTGTTTTTGATTTTATTGGTGCTGATCAAAAGAAAGAGATCTTTTACTCCGATTATACATTCATTAAAGTCGAAGAATCCAAAGTTATTAAACGTATTGGGGATAACCTTTTAGAGAACCGCAATCTGGATAACATTAATACAAAATTTGTTACAATGATTGCGGAAGCACCATACGGTGTGCTCCGGGCTGAAATAAATCCTTCTAAAGCAAGAAAACATGTGTCAAATTGCTCACATATTGATATTGACCTGGAAGGGGAAGGAGGCCTGTGTGATATATTGAAAGATGGGAATTACATGAAAGCTCTTTTTAATTTCTTTGATAGTAAAAGAAATATAATCAGTGAAGTGTACTTTTTTGATCTTGATGCGGGACCTGATTGTTATACAGACATTGACTATCGTATACTTTCTAAATATTATGATCCGGTTGATTTTGGGAAAAAATTATTGCAAGATTTGTCTTTTGAATCAAAAGTAAAAGAAAAAACAAATGAAGCAGCCGGAGCCAATTTTGCAGAACAGCTATTTCAGGAACAACATCAAAGGGCTCTCCAAAAATTGATTGAAGAAAATAACCTTCAAGTTACCTGTGCTCCGGGAAGTCTGCTTATATACGGAAAAGATATGCCACAGTTCCTGAATCTGATTCGTGATAAACTGCAGAAATATATATCCGGAATTGCCGATAAAGATGTTTACAGAACAGAATTTAACCATGTATTTAATGAAAGTGGGCAATGATCTGAATTAAAAGGTGATCTCTGGTTTACACACAATCAAAACACGCTTTTTTTGAGGGCCTTTTATGAAATATTTGTAAACCATCCATTGCTTAATAATTATAAAAAGGATTTATTAATCCATGTCTCAAATAAAACAGGGCCTCTCCCCCATGATCCACCCCGACACAGAGTTCCTCATCCTGGGTTCCCTCCCATCAGACCAGTCTCTGGAAAAACAGCAATACTACGGCAACAAACAGAATGATCTCTGGGCCCTTTTGTCCCTATGTCTTAATGAAGAGGAACTTAACGACAGGGACCTTTCCTACTCCCGAAAACTCACCATCCTGAAAGAGCATAGGATCGGCCTGTGGGATGTTTTTAAAGAAGCAATCCGGCCCGGCAGTCTGGACTCTCAGATAAAGTCAGAGGTCCTCAATGATTTTACTGTTCTGAAGAGAAAGGCTCCGGGCCTGAGGAAAGTTATTTTCAATGGTAAAAAGGCCGGGAAACATGAGAAGATCCTCAGGGACCTGGGGTATGATACTGCAGTGGTTTATTCATCAAGCTCTCAGGTTCGGTATCTGGATAAAAAGAGGAAGAAGATGTGGGTGGAGGCTCTGGAAGAGAAGTGACAGGATATTTTGTTAATAGGGATCTGATATGAAAAAGGCAGGTCACCGCTTTTTTAAAACAATGTTTTAGAATATCTTAAAAAAATAGATACAGGGCCATTAAATAAGTAAAGAAAAATAAGGGGCCTCTGGCACCCTTATTTCCTGTATTTGCAGACTATTCCTGCAAGTCCGGTCATTATGGTCCCCCAGACAAAAGTAAAGCCTGCCAGACCGGTGTCCTGGTCTTCAGGAACGGGCTGAGGTTCGTCTGTTTTTGGCGTATTGATCGGTTTATTTTCAGCTACCGGTTCTGTTGGTTCTGCTATTTTATCACCCACGATCTCAAAGATGGAGAATCCGGGTGTGGTGGATTTAAAATAGCAGTATTCCTCATCTTCATACAAATATTCGGTGTGAAGTTCGTTCAAGTTTCCATCATGATATCTTGTCAGCCGGATGGTGGCCGGATCGATATCATTTAACCGTATCCATTCTTTGCTGACCTTAAAGCGGACCATGAAATTAGAATCCATTAAAACTTCTCCATCAATTCCTATGGTAATGCTCACCGTCTGGTACCTGAAACCTAAAGGTTTTAGCTTCAAATATACAGGTCTTTGATTAAGTACCTGGACTGTGGTAACGACATAACCTTCATTGTAAGTTGCTTCAAAATTAATAGCCTGTACAGGTCCATCTCCGGAGGAGAAATCATATTCCACGACGTCTCCTGCAAGCACCTTCTTTATTCTGGTATCTGTTGTTGCTACCAAATCAGAAGACATGCCCTGGGCCACCGAGAAGCGGCTGCCGGAAATGCTTGCTGTTGTTGATGCGGTGTCATTGATCCAGGTGGAATTGATATTGCCAGCTGTATCAACTGTCTTTATGCTGATCTCATAGGTATTTGAGGACAACAGATTGGTAGCACTGTAGGAGTTACCACTTACATTGTTCTTGAACACCCCGTTCAGATATACCATACTATAGTTATGATCAACATCTGTCGGATTGGTCCATGCCCAGTTGATCCAGCTGGATCCGGTTTTTGATTCGGAAAGATTGGTTATGGAAGCTGGGGGAAGGGTATTTGCTGTACTGGCAGTATTGTTTATCCATGTTAAGTTAATGTTGCCGGCAGTGTCAACTGTCCTGGTCTGGAGAATATAGTTGCTGTTGTCGGTCAGGTCAGTTGCATTGTAATAGGTGCCTGTAACGTTGGACTTGAACGTTCCGTTGAGATATACCATCGTATGGTTAAAGTCAACATTTGGAGGGTTGGCCCATGTCCAGTTGATCCAGGCGGAACCATTACCTGATTCATACAGACTGGTTATGGAAGCTGGGGGAAGGGTATTTGGTGTGCTGGCAGTATCGTTTATCCATGTTAAGTTAATGTTGCCGGATGCATCTACGGTCCTGGTCTGGAGAATATAGTTGCTGTTGTCGGTCAGGCCGGTTGCATTGTAATAGGTGCCTGTAACATTGGATTTGAATGTCCCGTTGAGATAAATTATGGTCTGGTAAAAGTCGGGATCTGCTGGCTGTGTCCAGGTCCAGTTGATCCAGGTGGATCCATTGCCAGATACTGAAAGGGACGTTATACCTGCCGGAAGTATGCTTTCCTGGAATGCCAGAGGCAGATGATCTGCCTGGCCGGTTTGTATGGTGTAAGCTACATCGCATATCTGATCACCATTAATATCGAAATTATTGGTTTGGCTAAAGCCGGTTCCATCAGGTTTTAACCAGTAGTTTCCTCCAATATAGGGCCCTGCGGCAATATTCAAACCTGCTGTTTTTGTTGTATTCCAGATATTTCCGGAGCAATTGTTGGTGAATTTTATTTCTGTTGCATTATTAAAGCAGTTGTTGTAAATACTATTTCCACGGGATTCGTTAAACCAGACTCCATATGATTCATTTTTAACTCTGTTTCCAGCAACAATGCAATTAAAAGTATTATTCAGGATGAGACCATTTATTCCTTTGTCTATATCGTTACCCTCGATCATACAGTTCTCACCGTCTGTTAAGCACAATCCCGCATAGAAAGATGACTGATTCGAACCATATACCCTGTAGATGCTGTTGTTTGAAATCGTGTTGTTTATACCATGAGAAAGAAAAATCCCGGCCTGATAATCAACTGTACTGTTTTCATAGAATCTGATATCAGAAACTGTATTATTACTTATGGATGAACCAGTGGAGTTACCATCATCATTTTTTAAGTATATGGCCCACTGAGACGTTAAATTACTATTGATCGCATGCAAAGAAGTAACTATATTTTCATTAATATTTCCGTAACTTGTTGGTGAAATAAAAATGCCTTTCTGGCTATTTTGGGTACAATTGATTGAAAATATATCCGAAACAGTATTATTTATTATGGAAACATTGGAAACATTAACTCCAGCACTAATTCCTAACTGATTCTTTAAAGTACTGTTATTTAAGTAAAATGAATGAACATTGTTGTCCTTTATTGTAATATTTTCACCATATGAAGTAAGAATTCCTCTCTGGGAAGAAAGGTTAATAGATGATCTAAAGAGGGAAACTTCGTTGTTTTCTATCAGAACACCTGTAGTCTTACACAGTTTAATACCGGTTTGATGTATGAATCCAAATGTAATATCATTTGCATCAAAATCAATCCCGTTTATCCTGTTATTTCTTATCGTGATGTTATTGGTTGGATATTCGTAACATCCAACTTTTATTCCAAATAATGCACGCACATGTTTAATATAGTCAATGTCTGAAGAGAGTCGGGCATTAGAAAATCTCATGTTATCCATTGTATTTCCGGAGATGGTAACATTATCAGCTTTTATCTCAATACCCTGATCACCAATTTTGGAAATATTGTTATTCAATATCCATACATCATGACCTTTATCATAGTCATCCAGGCAAGATTTAATACCCCGGCTGACCTGAGATATTTCATTATCTGTTAGATGTAAATATGAACCTGAAATTACTCCAATTCCTGTAAAACTATCATTCAGGACATTGTTTGAAACATTTGTATTCGAACAATTCCAAAGAGTTACGAGAGAGAATCTTGCTCTTGGAGGGAAAACACTTTCCAGATTTGTATTATAGATGTTGTTGTCTGTGATAGTTATATTGTCACATTCATCTACAAAAATACCTGCTGAGGAGGTATTGTTTGCATTAATGATCATACCATTTATAGTGACATCATCAGAAGTAACATTAAAGACCGAAAAATTATTTGATGCTGAAATTACAGTAACATTACCAGGGCCTGCAAGTATACGTACACTTTCATTCACTTCCACATTTTCCTGATAAATACCATTACCTATAAGGATCAGATCTCCTGCAACGGCGTTGTTTATTGCCGCCTGAATGGGAGTGGAAGAATGATTGAAAACAGCACTGCCTTCCTGCCACCCTGTTTCATTCACATTAATTGTATTTGCACCTGCTATACCAACCATAAAAATGGTTAAGACCAGAAATATTAAAGGGACTTTCATAGTAATACCAACCTGAAGGTAATCCAAAACCTTTTGTTCCAGAAGTAGCCGATTTATTCATTTATAAAATATATAATGAGATTATATTAAACTATCTATTTAATTATGGCATTTTGCTAAAAATCATGTATATAATAAGATCATGTAGATCAGATCAGTGCAAATTTTTATAATGTATTATTGTATAATATATCATATACAAAGAATAGTTCATGACCTGTCCTTTGAACAGAGAGTGGTATGATGTACTGTAAAGAATGTGGTGAAGAAAATAAAGACGATGCAGTCTTTTGCAAAAACTGTGGCAGCAGCCTGAAAGATACACCTGTAACATCTCAAAGCAGCTCCGGGCCTGAAAGCAGACCAAAGAGCCCGACCCTTGCCCTGATATTTGGCTGGGCCGCAGGAATGCTCTTCTTGATCTCAGGCATTGCTTTTATATCAGCAGGAGGCCTTGTGGCAGGGGCTGCACTGGTCATTGCCTCCATAATATTGATCCCACCGGCCCTGAAGCTACTTGAATCAAGGTCAAACAGGAAGCTTTCCGGAGGAGTTCGCATAGTACTGGTACTTGTCCTGTTTGTCACTTACGCTGTAACTCTGCCTCCCGATCTGCTTGAAGAAAACCTGATCTCTGATGTTGATGAAGACAATGGTCAGCTTCCAAAACCCGATCCATATAGCATGGACCACCATGAAACAGAGACACACGACTCAACACCCCAATATTATACGATCGGCCAGCCTGTAGTTGTCGGGGACCTCTCCTATACAGTGAACAATGTCTACTCAGCATCCACAGTCGGAGATTCCTATTTTACTGAACAGGCACAGGGAATCTTCATAATCGTTGAGATGACAATAGAGAACACGGGCCCGGAAGTGATAGATTTTAACTCAATCTATTTGACAATATACGACGGTCCGGGCCAGGCCTACGAATCTGATGCAGGTGCAACTCTTTTTATTGAAGACGGTATCCTTTCCGGACAGCTGGGCCCGGGCCTTTTTGCTGAAGGGTCGGTGGTGTTTGATGTGACGCCGGGCGAGGAGCTTTACCTGGAAGTGACTGAAGGGTTCGGGGGGGATGAGGTTGAGTGGATTGAGCTTGGGGGGGTTTGATGGAGGGGATTTTGTGGGCCGGGGATTTTTAAATTGCTGAATGTGGGAAATTGCGGATTGTAGTTGACAACCTGGCCCGGATTAACACTATCTCTAAAAAAGAGAAATTAATCAGGATTCTATGAACACAAAACATATATGGACATGTACAGATATTCCCTCTATGAGAGAAGTTCAAATTGGAGACAAAGACTTTGTTTTGGGAGAAGAAGTTGAGGTCGTTTATGAAAAAACCATTACACCTTTTGGGAACTCTGCTAAAATCGATGCCCCTAAAAAATATAGGGGCTGGAGAGCATATGTTGTTATTGTGAAAGACTGATACTTTGATTTTTTTGTAAAAGGAAGGAAATTATCAGTTTAAAGTCTGTTTGATATGCGCAAAACAGTTATAGTTAATAAATAATTCTACTTAGTGGCAGTTTTGTGATTTCATTTAGTTCTTTAAACTGAAGAATTGCTTCATCCTGGTTGATCTTTTTTATTTCGGCTTCAAGAGCGACATTTAAAGAAGGATCACTTATGGTAAGGCCCTTGAGGTCCCCTTCTTTTACACCAAGTATCACGAAATCACCAATCTCCAAATTATCTTTTGACTCGTATCTTTTTACAGTCGCTACTAACTCTGCATCCAGATAAAGTTTGGTCTCAGTTTCAGAATTAGTGATTGCAATAAAAACATCTTTGCCAATATGATCTGATACATCAGCTACAAGCTTTCGAAAACCGATATCTGAATTCAGAACATAGACTTTTAATATGTCCCTAAACTTGCGGAAATGAATTACGATTCCTTTATCTCGAAGATCAATTGGTGGGAAATCGATAAAACTATCTTTATTTTTCCAATCCGGATTAGCATCATTTCGAATCCAGAATGTAACAGAAAACTCATGCTGTCCCATTATTGTTCTTCCTCCTTTCTTTTAGTAAATCATTTTGATCCTAACCCAATATCACAAGTTATTCTCAATAACTACTTTAACTATTCGTTTGCTGATTCATATCAAAAAAAGAATTACTCCTTGCTTGTGCAAGGAGTCTGCTGCTAAAAAAGAAGTTATTTGTTCCTTCTTAAAAACAGGGTGATCCCGATTATTGCAATTACCGGAAATGCAATTGAGGGGAATTCCGGGACCTGGTTTTGAAGAGGATCGTCTTGTTTGCCATGCCTGAAGATCCTGGCAAAGTCTCCGGAGGTGGTTATTATTTCATTGATCCCGTCGTTATCAAGATCGGCCGTATAGACACAATGGATATCCGCAACATCATAACTGCATTTTTCATTCAGTTTGTTGTCAAAGATCCTTAATTTGTCCTGAGTTTCATCAGCGACAAGGATTTCGATATCTCCGTCACCATCAACATCATTTGCTATAAGGCCCTCAATTTCACAGCTCAGCGGCACCTGAGTGATCGGGTTTAAGTTATGGTCAAGCATTGTCAGTGAATCAACCCCTGCGAATTTGACAACTATTTCATCATATCCGTCATGATCAAAGTCTGCAATGGCCTTTTCTGCCTCATGTGAATCAGTGCTGCTCACATAGGGCCCGCTCCAGGTCCTGAGTACAACACCATTTTGATCTATCAGATGGACCTGAACAGTACCCGGGTAATAATATGAATGCCCTTCAAAAGCAAGGATCTTGTTACCTGTATTATCCAGGTTCACTATTGAATGGTCCACAAAACCATTTGACTGACCATCACTGAAGTAATTATTAGTGAATATCTCTTCACCTGTGTCGGCCCTGAAAGCAATTGTGTAGATGTCACCATCAGTTGTAGTGGTTGCAGCTCCGTTTACCCCGGACCCTGAACCCCCATTATGCCAGGAACCTCCGCCACGCACCACATCACAGATACCATCATTATCAATATCTCCAATGGTAGTGGCCCAGCCTGCCGGCCCGATATCATAGTACCAGAGCTCAGCACCTGTCTCATAATCAAATAACGCAGCTCCCCGGGGATCTCTGGAATAACCTGAATCAAGGTGTGCGAGGACCTCCTTATTTCCGTCATTATCAACGTCCTCTGCAAGAAGAGCTACGATTGCACTATCACTTCCACCGGGCCTGCTTAATGTCTTTAAAAGAGAACCGGAATTATCGTATATGTAAAGGTACAGGCTGTTGCTTCCCTTTTTATCAGTGATTATTTCCGGATTGGAATCACCTGTAACATCTGCAATAAGGTCCAGTCTGGAATCTGTTGGAATCGACCATTGCTCCTGGCCCTCATAGTTGTAGACACTGAGAGTTTGTCCATTCGTACAAATGACCTCTTTGAATGAATCACCATCAAGGTCTGCAATGCGTACTTCATTATTGCCTGAAATATTCCAGAGCTCATTGTACAGACAGGGATTTATTGAAAATTGTGTGGGGTATGGATAAAAATGTGTTTTTGCAACATCGTATTCTTTCAGGGCCCAGTCGGAAAAGTCTTCTGACACGACAAGTGGAAGATGGTCAATATTGTTTTGAGAAAGAACATACGGAATATCAGATATACCATCATTATTGAAGTCGGTAGCGTTTGTTTCACTAAAGCCGCTGCCATCGGGTTTAGACCAGTAATTTCCTCCCAGGTATGGGCCGCCTATTATATTCTCACCTGGAGTTTTTGATATGTTCCAGATATTACCGGTACATTCTCCTGATAATAGCAAATTTTCACTATTGTTAAAGAGATTGTTATAGATGAGATTATTATCTGCACTACTCAACCAGATCCCTTTGGGGCTATTTGTCAAAGTATTATTTGCAAGTGTATTATTCGTGGATAAATGAAGTTTAAAAGCTGTAAATGTAGAGGACTCTATTGTATTATCATTGATGTTATTATAATGAGAAGAATCCAGCCAGATTCCATAGGGGTGGATGGAAATATTGTTAGCCAGAATATGAGTGAAATTAGATTCCTTTAGCATAAATCCGGCCATTGCTCTCCCATTATTTGAGATACTATTTCGAACAAAAGAATTATTATCAGAAGATGAAAGCCATATACTACATTCCTCTGTACCTGCTACAATGTTATTTACAAATGTATTATTTCTTGATGACCTTAAGATGAAGCCTGTATCCCGATGATTTGAAACAATATTATTCATGAACAGATTATCTCTGGATGAACCTATCAAAATTCCAGAATCACCTGTATTTGATGCAATATTTCCTTCTAATGTATTATTGTTCGAAGAAGATAAATAGATACATTTGCTTTCTGCAGAGGAGGCATCATTTTTTGTGATATTATTATTGTCAGAAGATGATAATACAATTCCATATCTGGCTGACCTGGTTACATGATTATCATACAACGTATTGTTATTTGAGGAACCCAGAGAGATACATGAATTGCAATTATAATTACTGGTTCCAACATTACCTATGATCTGATTTTCATCAGAGGAAGAGAGGCATATGTAAGAGCTCATATATTTTCGACTTATGAATTTATTGTATAATACAGAATTGTTAGACGAAGATATCAGATAGATATCACAAAGCATAAAAGATGATAATGTATTATTCATCAATTCATTTTCAGATGATCTATTAAGATAAATTCCATATTCATAAGATAAAATTGAATTTTCCTTTATTATATTAGATTTTGAATTCTGCAAGAATATCCCATAAGTTCCGAAAATATCATGAGATAATTTGTTGTTCATCACAATGTTGTCAGATGAATTTAGATAAATACAGGCAAAATAATAATCGCTGGATATTTCCAGTCCGCTTATATTGACCTCATCCACTGTAATGTCAAATGTATGATCCTCTATACCTATTGAATCGACCATTGTCATTGAAGTGCCATTTATTGAAGTAATATTCAACTTTTTGTTTACATCTACACTTTCATAGTATGTACCAGGATAAACAAGAATAGTATCTCCGGTACTGGCTGCATCAACTCCAGCCTGTATTGAAGTATAATCACCATTACCATTTGTGTCAACAGTAATCGTAGCAGCATTTACAGGAACTATCACACTTACCACAAATACTAAAAATAGCACAGCCAAAACAAAAAACCGATTCAATTTCATTCAAAGGCCCCCGGTTCGTTCATCTGAACTAAAAACGAAACTATTCGGGAACCTATCAATTTACTTTTCTGAGATAAACTATACGCATTATGCATCCTACACCACCTTTGTATGCCTTAATCGAATGTTGCAGGCCCCATACCTGCACGATCAAAGCACTTCATTTAAATTTGAATAATTTAAGTATGCGCCAATGTTTTAAATATGTTCGTAAAATATTTGTTTATTACTAATATAAAAATGCAATTATCAAATACTGTCAACGGCGGTCCAGAATTCCCCCACCATCGGCGGTTTAAAATTCCCCGATTAACAATTCTTGTGAAAAGTTCAAGGATTGTGACAAATGCTGACAGTGGAGGAATGGTTAAAGATGAAACGCTACTACCAGGATAAGAGATACTGGAGATAAAAAAAGAAGACTGAGTTCTACAACCTGATAAAACAACTCTCAAAGGCCCCACTGCAAAACAAGGAAATCGTTTTTAAATTAACGAAATACAGGGGCCGGATGCATCCTTTAGCATCCACACTCGCTTATTTCTTCAGTCAGCAAAACTGCCCGATCATCGATGTGAGGACTGCTGAAACATTGAACAAGTACGGATGGGAAATAAAAGACAGCTATTACCGGGACAGGTATTTTGACAGCTGTTATGAGCTTAAGAATGAACTGGGCGTTGAGTTTCGGGAGCTGGACAAGGGCCTGTGGATTGATTCTGATGTGGATAATCAAGTTAAAGCGTATGAGAAATTGAGGGATTTTGGGTTAGTTTTGTAAAAGCCTGTCTAATTAGCTTCCAGAATCCCCGATCTAATTAGACAATATTCAATAGTACCTCCCAAATGAATTTTTATCAGTACACTGATTCTGGAGTTCGTTCAAAACCATCAGTTGATATGAGACTAAATTTAAGAATGCATACAAACTTCTACTGACCTTCCTCACTCCTCTGATATCAAATTTGACTGTGTCTTTTATATGCCAATGTATTTTCTCACATTCTTTCCTTTTTTTGAAATTCCCATCAAACTCTTTATCTATAATATTCTGATTGCGCAGGTACTTTCCAACTTGTTCAACTCTTCCATTTCCGTAAAGGAATTTCAACTTTTTATCCATCTTATCGTGAATATCACCACCAATCTTCCACATTTTATTCACCCAATGATCAACTCGTTCACTTGTTCCTTCTTGATTGACCACTGCATTTGCTGAGTATGAGATCAACGGTTGTGCATCCAAGTGATACCAGATGTCTGCGTGGTTTGCAAATGAATCATAACCACCATCAGCAGAGTAATATTCAAGGTCTACATTCATTTTTTTCAACGCTTCAATGTGTACCTTAAGTTGTGGCGAATCTCCCGCAATTCCATCGGTATGCGTCATAAAAACTGGATATGTCCCAATCATTGTAATGTGGGCTTTATCCATTTTACATTCGTAATGAGGATTATACTTTGAATGTTTATCATACCTTGAAGCTTCCATGGGTGTAGAGTCAATCTTAGCTTCTTTTATCTTTGAGATCTTGATAATCTTTTCACCAACAAGCATCATTATCTCATTGAGTCCTCTTTCACCTAATCTGTATTTGACAAAATTATGTAATGTTTTCCCGGAAGGAATTATGATGACCCCACTTTCATCACAAAATGATAGCAAAATGGCTTCTTCATCAGTCAAAGAAGATATCGTTTTCTTATAGGATAGTTGCCTAAAACACTTCACAATAAACAGCTTTATCATTGAAGATACATCATAC
Organism: Methanosarcinaceae archaeon; assembly: GCA_963676195.2. Classification (GTDB taxonomy): domain Archaea; phylum Halobacteriota; class Methanosarcinia; order Methanosarcinales; family Methanosarcinaceae; genus CAXXJW01. The sequence goes on from CAXXJW010000001.1 coordinate 907,171, forward strand.
CGGTAGTGCCAACTCTTGTTGGTATAGTAAGTACGTTCAACGTGCTTAGCTACATCATCTATACAAAGGAAATGTAGAAATTGGCAGATGGAAATGTTCTCTTTGTTTAGGTGGCTATCAAGGGAGTCCTCAAAATGGACTCCTTTATACCTCATGCACTTTTTTACCATGATGGGGGAAATTTTATAGTATATATAGCCACCGCTAGCTGAATAAACTCAGGGGTTTTTAAAAAAATAGGCAAGTATTTAAGCCAAAATTCTAATTAGACGCCCTTTTGTAAAGCAGGAGAGGATTCTCGTAACGTATTTATAGTATGTCTAATCTATCTGCCAAACGTAATTGGCAATGTAGTAAAGTATTTAAACCTTTTAACAAATGTTAAGTATATGCCAACATCCGCATCGAATATAAAATATCAATCATTCAAACACATTTCTATAAGAGTGCCTTGGCACGACAATAAATGGAATGGTAGTATATGTAATAAACCAAAAGAAAATGCGTCATGTTTGGCCTTAGAACGAATTCTCATAAACAAAAACGATAAAGAAGAAGATGAATTCTCCGGATGTTCCATCAAAGACTTACATCCAGACCAATGGCCTGCTTGTATTGATGAACGTGGAAGCTTCATGGCCCCTTTTGAAATTATTCGCGATGTTATTCATCCATACACAAACAATGAGTACTACAACCACTTTATTTCCACTCCATTTAGACATCCTGTATATTCAGCTGCTTCAATTCCTTTTAGATGGATGAGCTGGGAGTATGCTGAAGATATTGCAGAAAAATATGGGTTAGATGTTATTCGATCAAGAGAACCAACGACTCCCTATTTTCTGAAAAACAACAAATGGGTTCAAAATCATCAAAATCAAAAAAGTTTATTAGATGCTTTCTTTGGAATGATAAAGCCAGAGCATTCACTCTGTTTTTTCTATGCAACCCAGACTCCCCTTGTTGAGGATGAAAGAAGAATCCTTATAGGAGTAGGAAGGGTAAAACATGTAGGCAGTCTCATTGAATACAATTACAGTAGTAAAAAAGAACGCCATGCCTATATATGGGACCATTCGATACAACATTCCATTAGATCGGATTTTTCCGATGGTTTTCTTTTACCCTATTTTGAGATTCTGAAATTGGCAAATGAAGATTCATCAATAAATCCTTCTGATTATGTGGCATTTGCACCAGAAGATAGAAGGTCAGAATTTTCATACGTTTCCGAACATGTTACAAATGATGCTGCAATATCCTCACTTCTGGCCTGCAAAAATGCAATTGAAAAATCAAAGAAAATAGTTGATGGGCCATGGGAAGATGTTTTAAGTTGGATTGATACACGCCTTTCAGAACTTTGGAAACTTCGTGGTACTTATCCAGGTCTTGGTGTGGCTTTATCAGCTTTTGGTGTTAAGCATGGGAGTTTTTTTGCATACGAATTAGAATCTAAAATGGGCGAAAATGAAGATCCCTGGATATTAGTAGATACTATCTTTAAAGATCCTGTCAAAATGTTCGAACCGTTTTCATTAATGGTAACAGACGAACTTCAAAAGAAATGGAAGTATATTAAAAGCCAAAATAAAAAAAGACTTGCTCTTTTAAAGCTTATTTCACGATTAGAACTTACAAAAGAACAAGCTCAACGTTTTTATGTAAATGAAGAACGTGAAAAAGCAAATATTCATATTGCAGATGAAGATATTCTAAACAATCCTTATCTTATTTATGAAACCGATCGGGATTCACTTGACCCAATAAGTGTGTGGACAGTTGATAAAGGTATATTTCCCCCCCATTCAATTAGAGAAAAATTTCCCCTACCTCATCCTTCCAGAGTTACAGATACAGATAAAAGACGGATACGTGCTCTTATTATCAACTCCCTTGAACAAGCAGCGTCTAATGGACATACAATCCTGGGAAGAGATTCTATTGTGATGTCTATACGTAACCTTGCAATATATCCTTCCTGTCCAATAGATGGTGATTTACTTGATGTCCTTGACCTTTCCCCTGAAATTATCACACAAAAGCTTAAAAATGAATCTCCTGCCTATCAACTCAAAAGACTTGGAGATACGAGAAGAATTATCAAAAATGTTATAGAAAAACGCATTAAAGGGAAAAAACATAACATAGATGTTGATTGGAGGACAAGAATCGATAATATATTTGAAATGAATGAAGATGAATATGAAGACAAAGCAAGAAATGAAAAAGCACAGGCTTTAACAGAACTTGCAAAATCCAGAATATCGGTTTTGATTGGTGCTGCAGGAACTGGTAAAACTACTTTGTTATCCATACTTTGTCAAGAGGATATAATCGCAAATAATGGTGTCTTGCTTCTTGCTCCAACTGGAAAAGCGCGTGTGAGACTTCAAAAAGCTACAAAACATTCTGCAAGTACTTTGGCACAATTTCTTTTCTCAAATGATCGTTACGATCCTTTTACTGGAAAATACGATTTATCTTCAAAAAAGAAAGTATATAGTGCGAAGACTATAATTATAGATGAAGCTTCAATGCTTACTGAAGAGCAACTTGCAACTTTATTTGATACTCTAAAAGGAGTAGACCGTTATATATTGGTGGGGGACCCATGCCAGCTTCCCCCCATAGGTCCCGGAAGGCCGTTTGTAGATATTGTAAATTTTTTAAAACCACCAGACGTGGAGACCATGCCTACAAAGGTCAGTAGAGGATATGCAGAACTAACTATCAATAGACGTCAGATTGGTGAGCAACGTGAAGACTTGGAACTTGCAGAATGGTTTAGTGGCAGACCATTGGGACCGGGAGATGATGAAGTATTTAACAATATATTAAGTGATGATGTATGTAGACATGTTCATATGGAGCAGTGGGAAGATTTTGAAGATTTAAGGAATAAAGTCCTGATTACATTAGTTAAAGAACTTGGTCTCGAAGGAACTGATGACCAAAAAGGATTTGATACAAGTCTTGGAGGTTCCTGTAAATATAACTATGTTTATTTTAACCTCGGAGCTGGACAATCTGCAGATGCCTGGCAATTAATATCACCAGTACGTGGAATGCCACATGGTGTTCGTGATATTAATCGATTAATACAAAATACATTTAGAAATTCAACTAAAAAGTTAGCAAGTGATTTTAGTTACAAGCCGAAGATACCAAAACCATTAGGACCAGAAGGAATTGTTTATGGAGATAAAGTAATAAATGTAATCAATAACTGTCGAGATAGTTATCCTAAAGAGAAATCTATGAATTACGTCGCTAATGGAGAGATTGGTATAGCAGTATCTCCATTTATATCAAAAAATCAATACAACACTAAAGACTACAAAAAACTTAAACGTAAAATTAAATGGCTGAACATAGAATATTCCAGCCAGCCAGAATTTACGTATGGTTATTCAAAGAAAGATTTTACTGAAGAGATGAATCCAATCCTTGAATTAGCCTATGCGATAACGGTTCATAAATCACAAGGAAGTGATTTTGAACTTTCTATATTAATTCTACCTAAAAATTGTCGTTTACTTTCCAGGGAATTATTATACACAGCACTTACCCGCCAGCGTGAGCGTGTAATTGTATTACATCAAGGTCAGTTTTCAGATTTTTTGCAATATAATTCCGATGATAATTCAGAAACATTACAAAGGATGACGAATCTTTTTGATGCTCCCAGTCCAATATCTGTGAATGAAAAGTTTCTTGAAGAAAATCTGATCAATAAATCAAATGATGGAAAATTAATGCGTTCTAAATCAGAAGTAATAATTGCTAATGAATTAATTTTTAAAGGAATTGAATTTGAATATGAAAGACCATTAATTGGTAAAGATGGTCAAAAGAGATACCCTGACTTTACAATCGAAGACGATGATACAGGTATTACATATTATTGGGAACACCTGGGTATGCTCAATAATAAGAAATACAAAGAACGCTGGGAGAGGAAACTCATATGGTATCTTCAACAAGATATCCTTCCTTTTGAAGAAGGTGGGGGGGATACAGGTACTCTAATCATTACATCAGATACTCCTAAAGGCGGTCTCGATTCAAAACAAATAACGGAACTTATTGAATTGATATGGGGAGTTTGAATTACTTGTTTTATATACAAGTAATTTTATCATTACTAAATCCAATTTGAAGATATAGTTAAAACAATAGACTTTTAGTAATAGATAACTAATAAACACAAACGGCAATATTAAGAATACCATTTTGGAATAAGACAAACTTTTTATAATTAAAAAATTAATAGGTGATGGGATGAAAGAAGAAAATCATATTAGTTTGGAAAATTCTGGTGCATTGGATTCTAGTAAAATATTATATGATTTTCTTGAAAATAGTCAGAAAGAACTAAAAGGGCTTAAAGAAATAATTAGGGAACTGGAAAAAGAAGTATCTACAAATGAGAAATTATATAGATATTTTACAAATGGATGGAAAGTTCATTTACTTCAATTAATTGATGAAAATAGTAGTTATTTCAAAAGAATTCAAGACGAGAATCCTAATTTATCTAAATTGATATGCAGCTTATATGTAGACTCAAAAAAAGAAACGGATGATATATTAAAGCGATTTCCCATGTATTTTGAACACGCATGTTCAAAATCTGGTATAGATATCGATCACACATCGCGTCACCCTAGCTATAAAGTATGCCACGCATTTATAAATCTAGAAATAATGGAAAAATCAGGTAAAGCACGTATTTTTGACAGGGAAGGAACTTTGGAAAAATTGCCATGTGACATCGATGCCATTATTGAATTAATTCAAATTCACAACGAAAGACTATTTAACCGTGATTTTGATTCAAAACAGTTTTTAAACCAACTTCATAAGTATTACCATTCAATAATCAAAAAAGAAAATTATTCTGACGGTGAATCACTCCCGATAAGACGTATTACAACACGTATGGGTAAAAATATTAAAGGATTTAGAACAGATGAATTTCTGATAGATCTTTCCAAATTAATAAGATCGGGGGAATTAGAAATCAAAGGACAAAAGTTGGATTTCCAACAAACTAAAAATACTAAGCAAGGTATGCTTTTACAAGGTTTAGAAGACCGTGGATACATTGGATTCATATCTTTTAAAAGGGTGGTATAAAATGACAAATCAAGTTATTATTGAAGCATTAAGAAAAGGGTTGCCTCCAGAAAGAGGAGTTGATCTTTATTCAGTCGGACATGAAAAACTTATAAAAGGCATAAAGACCTACCATTTTGCAAATATTGCTGAACTTGGAAAAATACGTTTCATTAGTGGTTCTTGGGGTTCAGGAAAAACACATTTTTTTCGTCTCTTGCGTGAAGTGGCTTTTAAAGAAAAATGCTTGGTCTCAAATGTAGAACTAAGTGCCAATGATGCACCATTGAATAAATTTGAGCTTGTATTTTATTCCATAGTACGTAATATAATGACTCCATCTAATTATATGGAAAATCTACATGAAGCAATGCCATTTAACAATGTTGTTTATGAAGCTCTTAATAAACTTGGTTCCGGAAGCGAAAACGAAAGTGAAGAAATCTCTTATGAGACATATGCTAACGCATGTGAAAAATTGATGGAAAATAAAGGGATTGACATTGATTTTAAGAAAATAATAAAAGAATACTGGAAAACATATCTTCCAGAGGATGCTGAAAAGGCAGTTGTTGATCAAACAAGAGATGAAATACTGCAATGGTTTCAAGGAGAAGGCACAAAAGGAACATATAAAAAGCGATTTGGAATCAACAAAATGGTTTCACGGGATAACGCAAAAATAATGTTGCATTCATTGTCCGAATTTGTTAAATTGGCAGGCTATAAAGGTCTGGTTATTCTTTTTGATGAAGCGGAACAATCCTATTCAACTATGCGTAAATCTTCTTTGCGAGATGCTCACAATAACCTATTATCATTGATAAACGGCATTGAATCATTAACTGGAATGTTTTTAGTTTATGCTACAACTCCTGATTTTTACACTGATCCAAAACATGGAATTGTAATTTATGGTGCATTATCAGGAAGAATAGGAAAGGCAGAGGACCACCCACCCAGAGCTCTTGAAAATGTATGGAACCTTGATGCAGTGACAACTTCATTGGAGGATTTTCAAAAAGTTTCTAAAAAAATTAGGTCTCTTTACCTGCAAGACTTTCCTTCTACAAAAGACCTCCTACTAAATGATGAAAACTTGGAATTATTTGTAACTGAACTCTATAAATTACATCCTTCATTTAGTGGGGTCCGTTTTTGGCGTGTACTTGTTACAGGATTAACAAAACAATTTGATAATTTAATGGAAGAGGAAGAAGTCCCTACAGAAATACTTTACAACAACGTGATGGATATACTGAGAGAGGAATAATGTTGCAATCAACTGATGCAAGAAGAATTATTGATTCGCTACGTTATGGGATTCCACCAGAAGGTCACATCACCGATTTCACAGTCGGTAGGAAAGAAGAGATTGATGAACTCAATCATTTATTAATAAATAAAGAAACGACTGCTTTACTTTTAAAGTCCAATTATGGTTCAGGAAAAACTCATCTTTTGAAGCTAATTCGTGAACTTGCTTTATCTTATGGATATGTTGTGAGCTTGGTCACATTAGATTCCAAATCCGCTGTCAGATTTAATCGCATGGACCAAATATTTGGACAAGTTTGTAGACAAATTGAGGTTCCCAGGCAAAATGGAAAAAGTATCCGATATTTATTTGATTCAGTGTCATCCAAGTGTTCGAATTCAACTAAAATAAAAGAGGAAATAAAAGATATTTCCAATCTAACAAATGAAACTAAATGGAGTCATTCAAGATTTCTGGCATCTCCTGCTCTCTATGTAGCTCTAAGAGCTTGGTTTTTTGGAACAAATACAAACAAAGATTTTATCGAAGACTGGTTATTCCAACCATGGGAATACAAGTCACAACGGAAAAAAATATACTCATCGTTAGTTGGAGATATGCGGAGATATTTCAATGATCCAAGACCTGATTGGCATTTTTATAAGGATAATATTTTTGATTTTAATAACCAGGGGTATCGACAAAGTTGGGATGCTTTAAATGACCTTGATAAACTTGCAAAAGTTGCAGGATTTAAGGGCCTTATATTACTTGTGGATGAGTTTGAAGATGTTATTCATAATCTAAAAAATATAAAATATCAGCAAACTGCATTTTGGAATCTGTTCCAGTTTTTTGCTGGAGAATACCAAGGTTATTCTTTTTTTGCAGTAACTCCTGATTTTGCAGAGAAATGTAAATCAGTGCTACTCAATAAAGATATTTATGACTATGATTATTCCAGATTTGATCAACTAAAAACATTTCAATTACCTCCACTTACAGATTTAGAAATGCAGGAACTTTCTAAAAAAATAACTACATTTCATTCTAAAGCATATAATTGGATAGTTTCAGATAACATTAATGAAAAGTTATCCATTACATGTAAAAAAGGTATGAAAATACCTGTAGAAGACCGTGTCCGTCAAACCATAAAAGAAATGATTAATCTTTTGGATAGCTCTATGGAGGAATACTGTGAGCAATGAACATTTGCTTCAGAATTCTGTAGCCAGATCATTTTATGGAAATTTTACATCACTTTATCAAATTCAGGATTTAGCTATACCGCATATTTTGAATGGAAAGAATGTAATCCTATCTTCAGGAACGGGTTCTGGTAAAACAGAAGCCATCATGGCCCCACTTATTTCCAGATACTTAAAAACTGCAATTGAAACTGATTCTTTAACAATACTTTATATTGCTCCTACGAAAGCATTGGTGAACGATTTAGAGAGACGATTATTTCCTTACTTGAATAAATTACATCTTCGATTAGGAGTACGTCACGGTGATCATGACGATATGAAATTAGATCAAGTTCCGCATATATTGATAACCACACCAGAATCTTTAGACGTAATGTTATTTAGAGGAGATGAGGCACTTAAAAGCATCTGTGCTGTTGTAATAGATGAAATCCATCTTGTTTATAATACTCAAAGAGGACTTCATCTATCAATTCTTCTCCAGCGTTTAAAACAAAATTTCGAAAAACCACTTCAATGGGCTGCAATTTCGGCGACAATGGGTAAACTAAATTATATACGCGATTTTTTCTTTGGTCCCGATGAAGAAGTTGAGTTCTTGAAAGATTCCACAAATCGTAAAATCGATGCACAAATTCGTATTTTGTATTCTTTACAAGACCTACAAGATATATTTGTTAAATTGTTTAAAGCTAATAATGAAAGAGGTAAATTTTTAACCTTTGCTAATTCCAGAAGAGAATGTGAACAAATTGCAGATTGTTTGAGTGAAAATCAAAATCTCAAGCCTGTCGTTTTTGCTCATTATTCATCTCTTTCTACAGAAGTACGTAATGATGTAGAATCATTATTCAACCAGTCTGCTAAGGCAATTTGTATTGCAACAAGTACTTTGGAGTTAGGAATTGATATTGGTGATATAGATGCTGTTTTTTTGTATGGCCCTCCATCTGGAATCGAATCATTTTTGCAACGTATAGGCAGAAGCAACCGAAGACTAAAAATGACAAATGTTATATGCTTAACACGCCCTGACTGTGAGAATCCCTATTTTGAATCATTAATATTTCATGCTTTTGTAGATTTAGCCAGAGAAGGTATTTTGCCAAAAAGAAAACCATATGAGCTATTTGGTTCAGCAGCTCAACAGGCACTTTCATACATTGGTTCTGTTGATGGTGCATTTACTCGTACAGCTGACCTTGCAAATACATGTAAACACTTGTCCCACCTAGACCGTAAAACATTAGAACTCATATTGGAATGTCTTGCCGAAAAGGATTATCTGAAACCACATGGCTTTAAAAATAGATATGGAGCAGGAGACAATCTTTACAAACTTATTGATTATCGTATAATTTATGGCAATTTTCCGGCTGCATCTCAGCAAGTCTCTGTATTTTATGGTAAAAAAATCCTAGGCTCCGTACCAAGTATTAACTTATTGCGTATTAATAGAGGAATCAATATTAGGTTTGCAGGAAAAAAATGGCAAGTGAAAAAAGCACAATCCGATGGTATTGAAGTAATTTTATCTAATAATCAAAATCCAAGATTGGATATGATGTACTTCGGGAAAAGTGGTGGATTGGACCTCTTCATTCTTAATGCCATGTTGCAATTAATACAAAAAAATAATTTTGAATTTGACATTTATGCTAAAGCCGATCGCAGTGACATAAGTAATGTAGTTACTTATCTTAACAAAATAATTCCAAAAAACAGCATACCTTTCATAAAAATGAATGGAAAATATATTTACCTTACTTTTGCAGGTAGTTTAGTGAACAAAGCCATAGCCTTGATATCAAACCAGTGTGACTTTGAAATTGATGATCTAAAATTGACCTGTCCATATAAAATTAATTGGGAGTCAATTCCTATTGAACCTACTAATTATGCTGGAATATTTGAACATTTATTTGAATCCGATTCTGATCATACTATTTATCAATCGTTATTGCCGGAATCATTACAGAAACGTGAATTCCTCCAAACTTGGTTAAAAGATTTTACAATTCAAGAGCAACTAAAACGCCTTCAAAACAGCAAATCAATAGAAGTACCTTATTTTGACTACTTATAAGTCGAATAAGGAAGAGCAATTACTTGCTCCCCCTCTTCTAAGAACCGGGCTTGCGACTTTGTCGGCTAAGTCGGAGGGATTACTCCCTCTTTCTCGCCTAAGAACTGTACGTGAGACTTTCGAACTCATACAGCTCAAGCATCTCTTAACCCGTTAGGGCAGCAGTAATTTTAGGATTTGTAGCATGGTGTTGTCTATGACATTGTACATGTGTATAGACTAAGTTTGACACTCTGTTATCATCATGATTTCCATTTTTATGATGTAGTGGTCTTTCTTCTCCACCATTGTTAATATCAATCATTAGATTACAAAACGGACATTTGCCTTTTTGATTTTCCCATATTTTTCTGAACCTTCCAGATAACTTTTTAAGACCTTGTTTAAGCTTACGTGTGTGAAAATATTCAGTGTCAGTGTAAGGGTTTTTGTTTAGGGTTAAGCTTGTATGTCGGACGATCCTTTTGTCTGATAATAACTTCAGTTGGTTATACTTTGTAGCAAACACCCATTTCCTGTTTCCTATGGAGTGCCAATATTTGTGTGCAATCCAGGTTCTTGATTTATTTGGATGTCTTCTCTTAGCCCATTTCCAAAGCATGTTCCAGATCTTAGAATCCATTAAGGAAAATGTTTTTTTAGAAACCACACTTTGATGGTAATTAGACCATCCAGTTATGATTGGGTTAAGAGCACTTATTAAAGCTTCCTGTGACCACGTTTTTCCTTTCTTGATAGTATTACTGATTTTTTCAGATACTTTGTGAATGGATTTTTTAGATGGTTTAATTAGAAGTTTTCCTTTGTATTTTCTGAAGTTCCAGCCTATAAAATCAAAACCATTATCTATATGAGTAATTAAAGTTTTCTCATCCGATAATTCCAATCCTTTATCTCCAAGGAAATTCTTTATCAACTCTTTAATTTCTCCCACAACTCTTTCAGAGTTTGCAGTGACAATAAAATCATCAGCATATCGCACAAAATTTACTTTATATTTGCTTCGCTGATTGGAAGTAACCTTACCGCTTATACCTCGATGGTATTTATCAACCAACAAACCTTCAATTCCATCTAAGGTCATGTTAGCTAAAATTGGTGATATGTCGAATAACAAGGCAGAATTACTTCTGCCCCGTCTTCTAGGAACCGGACTTGAGCTTTTAAACTCATCCGGCTCGAGCCACTACTACCCTTTCGGGTGTCAGCTTAGAGGAAATTTAGAAATTTGCCATTCTTTTCTTTCGATGGTATTCCCTGACTTTCCACTTTTCGAAGTAATCTCTATCAATATAGGGATTCTTATCGAATCTAGCCAGCCTATGTCGAACGATTTTCGCGTTCGAAAATCTCTCCAGTGTTTGCGTATCTGTAGAGAATACATATTTTCTGCAACCCACTTCGTGCCAGTATCTATTCAGAACCCAGTAGTTTCCCTTATTTGAGTGCCTTCTTTTCGCCCAAGATGTAAGCATGTTGTAGACGATGTTGTCCAGTTTGCTAAATATATCAGATGAGACCGCATGATTATGATACTGTGCCCATCCTCTAATTATAGGGTTGAGTATTCGTATCAGCCGATTTTGGTCCCATGCTTTTGCTTTCTGAATGATGTCATGAATCTTTCGGAGAACTTCTTTTTGAGAATTCTTCGATGGTTTTATGAAGAGTTTCCCATTATATTTCCGGAAGTTCCATCCTAAAAATGTAAAACCCTCTGATATATGTGTAATGAGAGTTTTCTCCTCTGAGAGTTGAAGCCCGCGAGGTTCCAGGAATGCTTTCACTACAATGAGAGCTTCCTGGGCCGTTTCTGGAGAGTCAGTCGTTATTACGAAGTCATCTGCAAAACGGACATAGTTAACCTTGTGCTTATTCCTGTGGGCTTTGTCGATAATACCATTCTTTTTGGAGTAGAATCTCTTTGCTAATGCATTTTCCAGTCCATTTAAGGCTATGTTTGCAATAATTGGAGAGATCGTACCTCCTTGTGGAGTACCTTTCATAGTAGGATACAGATGGTACTTCTCGACATATCCAGATTTCAGGAATTCTTTAAGAACTCTCTTGTTCATAGGAGTGTTTTCGAGGATCCATTCATGATTGATCTCATCGAAACATGCTTTTATATCGCCTTCAACTACCCATTGTGGAGCAATTTGTTTGCTCAGACAAGTGTGAAGATAGGCGTATGCATCTTTGGTAGAACGATAGGGTTTAAATCCAAATGAGGTCTGATCTCCTGTGGCTGATTCTATTGCACTTAATGCAAAGGAGTGGAGTGTTTGCATTGCTCTGTCGTGGAGTGTTGGTATACTCAACGGACGGAATTTTCCATTTTTCTTTCGGATATATTTCCGCGTGAGAGGCTTTGCACGATATCCTGTGTTCGTGAGTTCTAAGGCTGCACGCATTTTGTCTGCGAGAGTTCGCCAGGTTACTCCGTCTACCCCGGGGGTTTTGTTCCCCTTGTTAGAGGAGACTTTGCGAACTGCGAGAACTCTAGCATAGAATGAGCGTGTCAGAAGTCTTGAAAGTTTACTCACATTATTCCAATTTCCATCTTTTGCTGCTCTTGCAATTCGAGACTGTAGGTTATTAACAATTTCTTTAGCTCTGTCCCAGTCTATGGATTTCCATTGACTGGCGAGTTCTTTGTCTGCAAGATCCGTAACCGAAGTTATCTCTGGTTTTCTTACATTCATAATAAACGATCTCTGTTGCTTTCGTGACCTATGGCAAGTCGGCATGCTTTCGCATCAGGGTAAATTTGAACCCCTATACAATTCATTACAAACTGTCATTCGCTTTTTGCCATTTCCTCTGCCACCTATGGCATTAGTTCTTCTCACGAAGTTCCTACCTCATCTTGAGGACCATATGTGGTTTACCGAGTTCCATATCATGGATATTTCTAGGACATTTAGGAGGCTCCTATAAGCCGGAAGCCCATAAGTCCATTCGTTATGATACGGAATCGAATATCATAACCGGGCTTCTTCGCCGTTTTGGCTCATGCGTAAATCAACCTGTTTTCGCATGTTGCAAGTCACGACTCCTGTACGAAACTTCACCTTTCGGTTCTCCATGTGTCCTTTTCCCTGGCGGCTTAATTTGTCAGGTTCAAACTTATACCGCATTGTCCTCAGAGCTTTGCACAAGTCCGTTGCCAGAAATGCACATCTGAGTAGGGACGCTCTGAATGGATAGAGTGGTGGAGTTAAACCACAATCCATGATACAACTTCTCGTCGCACAATTCCACCCTGCGGTGTTCCTGCATCAGTTGGGAATAGAGAATTTTCATAAACGAATCCTGCTTTAAGGAATTGTTTAAGAATAGATTTGTCCATTGGGATATTGTCAAGAAGCCATTGGTGATTAATGTTGTCAAAACAACCTTTAATGTCACCTTCCAGTATCCATTGAGGAGAGTACTTTTTACATAGAATTCGGAAAGTTTGTTCACAAGCATCATGGGTGCTTCTGAATTTTCTAAATCCAAAAGACCTTTCATCTGCTGTCATTTCTGCAATGGGGTCAAGAGCTAATGCATATAATGCTTGCATGGCTCTGTCATACATGGTTGGGATCCATTGGTCATCGGTTAAGCCCACCATTCGTCCCTAAAACGCTCTCTATTGACATGAGGATCCAACGCTTGACTTGAATAAACATCCATAATTGTCTCAAGTGTTAAGTCTAAATCACAATACTTCAGTACAAGTTTGAGCTGATCATTAGCATTTTCTGAAAATATTGTACTCCAACGCAGTTGAGTATATCTAAGCCTCATCTTCTTTTTGTTTTCATTTCTTACAATAGAGTAAATCCGTCTACTCACAAGAAGGGTCAGTATTGCTATCCAGATGTATGCTTCTACAATGTTTGGGTTGGTAGTATTGACAACGTCCATAGCATATCTGCTTTTAAGTTCCTTAAATACCAATTCTATATCCCATCTTGCTCCATACAGTTTAGCAATCTCTTCAGCTTTCAGAACATCTACAGCTATGTTTGTAAGGTAAGTGTGATATTCTCCAGTTTCCTCATTTAAAATCGCTATCATACGGAATGTTTCAGTATCAGGTGTTTGCTTACCATTATATTGCCGTCTTTTAAAAGATATTTCTACATTTACATCCAAAACCTTCCTTTTTAATTTTGGAAGAATCTCACTTACACGTTTACCCCTAACATCTATGCTTCGGCCTCTACACTTTTTGTTCACATCAACAATCAGTGGATCAGCATTCTTTTTCAAACGAGATACAAAATAACCGCCATTTTCCTGGATTCTTGCAAATAGTTGATGCTTATAAAATCCAAGATCAATAAGGAGAATACGATCTTTTACCCATGGGCCCATGCGCAGTGTTTTTACTTCACTTGTATTTTCAGAATAAAGTGCAACCTTTTTAGGTCCGTTAGCAACAGCACTTACCAATAATCCAACTTTTACTCCTGCAGCCGTTTTTCGAGTTCTCGTTGCAGGCCATTTTTCAGAAAGGGAACTATGAAGCCTAATAATACTACTGTCTTGTATCACAATATCTTTGAATCTGAAAAGCTTTTCAGACAGTTGATTATTCTGTTCTTTAGCAAGATGCTCAATTCCATGAACCACACACATTCTAAGAAATGTAACTAACTCTGGAGTGAACCTTTCATACCAGCTTCCATCACTTAATTCGACTTTACCAGCTTTCTCATAACTACGTTTCAAACTGGCTAATGTATGTTGAAGATGAACACCAAATCCTAAAGTTAAAACCCAGAACATAATAGCAGGTTTAATCTTCCGTTCTCGTTTTATAAGACCAGATTCATGAGCAGTTTCTTGCAACCAATCGGTTGAGAACATAGCAGTCAAATCTTTTTCGATGATATTTGGATCAGTTTTCATTTTCGTCCCCTCAGACAATAGACTATTAGAATTGTAAGTATATATATTTGAGGAGTCAGAATGCCAAGTTATGATTTTGATCAATTACAAATAACCATATCAAGAGACTGAATTATGCTCTTAACCGATGACCAATGGGTTGGGATCCCTAAAGGTCGTTTCTTATCAGACCCATATTTCTCAATAAAGAGCCTCTTTAATGGTTTGGCCTTGTAATTTTTATCAGATAGTTTAAGGACTGCTTTTGTCTTAGAGATTGGTGTTGACCAAAGTTCTCCATCGATTCCTGATGTTCTTTTGCCCTTATTTTGAATTACCTTTCTGACTGCTAACAATTTAGCATAGTGGGAATGAGTTAGCAAATAACTTAATCTTTTAACTAAATTCCATTTTTTATCAATAACTGCTTTCGTAATCCTGACTTGTAGCCTATTAACATGTGTTTCAACCATATTCCAGTTGATGTTATTCCAACTGAATTTGTGTTGTTTGTCTGTAAGTTTCTCACCCTCTGATTTAGCATAATCATTAATGGATTTTGCTACCTTATCATTGGGCGTAGTTGAACATCTTACATTCATAGTTATACCTTCATTCATACGTTTTGATACCATAGAGTAAGTCTGCATCTTTTCAGATTAGGGCAAATTTTTGAACCCCTATATAGGCCATTACAGCTTACCATTCGCTTTCTACTCTTTTCCTTTACCCTCTATGTCATTGTTATTCCTTGCGAAATTCCTACCCAAAAGGGAACATATAGGGCTTACCAAGTTCCATAACATGAATAATTGTGAGACCTTAGAAGCCATCTATAAACCGAGAATCATATGTCCATTTCCTATATTGTGCAGTGATCCAATATAGTCTGATTCTGTACCTTTTTGGTCCAAGCGTAGTCAATCTAGTTTCGCTTGTTGCCGGTAACGATTCTTACGATGGTTCACATTACGTTCTTCATAGTGCTCTTATCCTAACAGATTATGTGGTTAGATTCCCAAACTTCTCCATATTGTCCTATGAGCTTTAAACCCCATCGTTACCAATGACGCATATCATAGTAGGATTATCCCAAATGGAAGGGATAGCGTTTCCGCAATTCATGTTATAACTTCTTGTCGCACCACCGCACCCGGCTCAAGCCTTTCACAACCCGTATTTAGGGCGGCGGTATGCGAAGTATGAAAGTTTTGATTGTATCCATGGTGTTTGTTTCTTTATTCGATTTGTTCTTTCAAGGAAATAATCCCTATCAAGATAAGGGTTCTTGTCAAGTTTTACCATGACATGACGTCGAATTTTTGTATCAGCGAACAAGACTAACTTTACCTTTCCTGACTTGAAAACCCAATTTCGTAAGCCTTCAGTATGCCAGTATCGCCTTGCGATCCATCTATGTCCCTTATTGTGATGTCTCCTTTTTGCCCAATGCCATAACATTTCCCATAGTAGGTAATCCAGTTTACTAAAGGTAGCTTTGGCCACAACATGACGATGATAGTTAACCCATCCAGTTATGATAGGGTTTAAAGTATTTATCAATCGTTCTTGTGTCCAGGCAGAAGATTTATGAATAATCTTTCGGACTTTATCTATTATATTCTTGATTGAGTTTTTCGATGGTTTTATTAGTAATTGTCCATCATATTTACGGAAGTTCCAACCAAGGAAGTCAAAACCTTCATCAATGTGTGTTATTGTTGTTTTGGCTTCTGATAGTTCAAGTCCTCTTTCTGCAAGGAAAATCTGGATTAGTTCACGAATCTCTTCAGCGACTTCTTTATCTGGAGCAGTTACCAGAAAATCATCCGCATAACGTATCAAGTGAACTTTCATGTTTGGATACTGTTGATTAAGGAGTTCTTCAATTCCATCCAAGGTCATGTTAGCCAGGATGGGAGAAACCACACCACCTTGAGGCGTACCTTTATCCTGATGGTAAAGTTTTCCATCGTAAAGATAACCGGATTTAAGGAACTGACATAGAATAGATCTTTTTATAGGGATATTATCTTTCAACCATTGATGAGATATGTTATCAAAACATCCTTTTATATCGCCCTCCAGAATCCATGGAGCTGATTTTGTATGACAAAGGCATATAAATGCATATTTTGATGCATCTTGTGCACTTCTAAACAGCCTGAATCCAAATGATCGTTTATCTGCACTTGTCTCAGCAACTGGCTGAAGAGCCAGAGCAAAGAGCGCCTGCATAGCTCGATCATATAAAGTTGGGATTGAAAGAGGACGTTTTGTATCTTTTCCTGGTTTTGGGATGTATATCCTTTTAAGTGGTTGCGACACATATCTTTTATGAGTAAGGTTTAATGCTGCCTCCATTTTCTGATATGAACAAAGCCATAATATACCATCAGTTCCCGGAGTCCTTGAACCCCGGCTTTGAGTGACAATTCGTACTGCCAAGACTTTTGCAGAATATGAATTTGTCAACAAGTACTGCAATCTTTTAACAAGATTCCATTCTTTGCAATCCGGGTCTGTAGCCTGTTAACATTGGACCTTATTACTTTCCAGTCAATGGAATTCCATTGATTGGATAGGTCTTTGTCTGTACGCATCTCGCAAATAGGCGTATTTGATTTTCGTACATTCACAAGTTTACCTCCTTTCTTTGCCGTGAAACACCAATAGCAAGTCAGCATCCTTTCAGATCTGAACACATGTTCATATACAGACCATTACAGCCTGTCATTTGCTTTTTGCTATTTCCTCTGCCGTCTGTATCATCGATCATTCTCACGAAGTCTCTACCTTTTAGGAACACATACGGTTTATCAAGTTCTGAAATTATGAATAATGTAATTGTTTTAGGAGCCATCTTTAGACCGGGAACGCTTAGTTTGCTCATTATGTTGTGTCAGCAGCCAACATAATCAGGTTCCTTACCTTTTGGTTCAAGTGTATCAACCTATTTCACTTGTCGCGAATTACGACCCTTATGATGATTCAACTTTCGTTTCTCCATGACAGTCTTTCTCTGGCGGATTGATCAGATCAGGTTTCCGATCTTCTCCACGTTGTCTTGCAAGCTTCACACAAATTTGTTACCAAAAATGCATGTTGCAATAGAGATACCCTGAGCAAATAGGGTGGCATATAGCAATTCATAATTCAGCTTTTCTTGTCGCACGGAGACGCTTTGCACTTGAGTCGTCATACCGAATGAGAAATATAGTCAAACATAGGACCTCTACAAAAAGTGCCACTTTCAGATACTTTTTTGCACTTATTTCATTTCTGCTCAAAAATACATGGCTTTGCCTCCAGAAGATGCATTTTACAATCTTAAAACGAGGGCCTGCTACCATTGATGAGGATAAGTTTAGGTTTGCATCATTTGTGTTGTTTGTTGAAGAATGGCTTAAGCAAATGTTGAAGATTCAGTTAGCTGTGCAGTGTTTGAGGTAATTCAATGACTGAAGGAACGATATGGAGGTCAAATTAGCGAAGTACTGAACTTGCTATCTGCCACATAAATGAAGTCAGAACTCCCTTTAAGTTTACGAAGCATGTCCCAGTTTTCAATATGAGTAGTGTCATCCGTTCTGTTTCCATCATATCCTTTATCGTGTATTGGAACCGCTCCATCAGATGTAACTGTCAGGTCAAAGACCAGTTGCTTTAAATCTGGTCTATGGTCTTTGTTATGGCCATGAGTGATTTTGAGTATTTCTTTTCCTCGAACTTTCTTCCCGACTGCATTTTTGTAGTTCCCATGAAAGGTTATGGAAGTTAAATCATTATGAAATTGATCCATGTTAAGATCAAATTCATGAATGGCTTTCAGCACAATTTTAGTCATTAAACTTGCTCTGTCGGTATCAAAAAGTTGATCAAGGGTCCTGCCAAATCGGTCATCGTTGATGTGTTCAAGTTGTTCTGATGTTATGTTAAAAAGGTGAGGATCATAAGCAGACACCCACTTGTTGAACCCATAAACTGGCATGCGACTAATGGCCATGTTTCTTAAAAGGATGCTAATCGAAGTATGCGGCATTATGTGGTTACTTGGGTCTGCATCCGGCATTGCACATTTTAGGTATTCATCAAGGTCTAGCCTGTCAAAGAAATGATTGATTATAGGTAATGATTCGATTGATTCTGATTTTAATTCAAAAGCTTCTGTATTATTCATGTTGTTGACCCTACCTTAATCCACAAAGTTTTAACATATTATTATACAAGTGAATAATATTTCCTATATGTGTTATATGACCACAAAGTATATATGGATATCTATAGATATCCATAGTATGAGGAAAATTCAACTTGGAGGCGAAGACTTCGTATTGAAAGAAGAAGTTGAGATTGTGTATGAAAAGAAGATTACACCTTTTGGTAACTCTGCAAAAATAGATGCTCCTAAAAAATATAGAGGTTGGAGAGCATATGTTATTATAGTAAAAGACTAATCAGTCGATTAGTTCTCCTGAAAAAGTATGGTTAAAATTAAATGCGTTTTAAGCGATATTGAGATGTGCGGAAAACCAGTACAGGATATATCTGTTTCCATCAATTTCCACAAGATAGTGCTGCTTACCATCAACTTCAACAAATAACTAGGTAGTGCCTTTTAGTTACGTTGTTTGATTGGTTTTGATTAACTGAATAAGTACTCTGAGCTCGGTGGTACTATTTAAATGTAGGCAAAAAAATGGAAAGTAATGATTGTTAATACTTGAGGTTGAGAATATGTCAAATAATACACAATTGCGAATCGACAAACAGATTTTGGATACAGATAGGCTTATTTGTCGTCATATTGATAATCTTGCAATTTCGCAGAGAGGTGAAGTTTCACAGGATATTTTAGCTAATCTTCGCAATTTTGTTGAGCATATAATGCTGAAAGTATACGCTAATGGTGGAGATATCCAGGATGACTGGGAGACCATACAAAATGCTGTACGGCATGTAAAAGAATCGCCAAAATGGAAAGATCTCACTAGATTTCATGGATTCTTACAAATCTCTGTTTCGCATTACACATATGATGAGGAAAACTCAGAGCGATTGATGTTGAAATACTATATGTACCTGCTGAAAATCAGAGATCTCCTTCATGATAGTTTTTCGCTAGATGTTCTTGGCAACCTTGATAAGTTCCCATTAAATACGGATGCAACTTTGCAGGATTATTACGATAAAATTGCTGAGAAGGTAGACACTTTTCCACATCAAAGTGAGTTTACATCTGATAAATATTATATCAAAAAAATTAAGCCTTTTTTCGTGGCAAATAAAATATATTATGAGATTACATTTACACCAGCAAATGACTATGCCATTAAATTTGATAGGGTAATTGCCTTTACAGGCCTCGAAGTGACAGACTTTTATGCAGTGAAATTTGCCCTGTCTAGAAGCAACATCGAAATTCTCGGTAAAACAATGTCTATCCTCATTATTACAGGCTGGGAAGTAGCCATCCGAAATTGTGAGTATTATAACTTTACAACATTAATTAGAGGGAAGAAAATATCTACCGGTTATCCAGAACAACAAGTTATTTCAAAGTTTCTAACCTCGACCGGTTTAAGAATGAGCTAATCGATTTTTCTGATGAGGCTTTTAAAGAAGTTAAAAGTATAGCAACTCAAAGAATCAGAACAGCCGTGTTTTTTCAAGATTTGGAAATATGTAGAGAAATTATCAGGGAAAGTAAGCATGGAAGCAATCTATTGAGGTTTTTGCTTTACCATATGAATAATAAGGTAATCAAAGCACAGTATAATTCTGAGGCAAATACTAGATTATCAGGTCTTTTTGTTGAGTATGGCAGTATTCCTTTTGATTCGATCCCATTTAATTTCAATCCACGTGAGAGTATACCACGATTACGAGATTTATTTGCGTGTATTCCTGTCAGTGGCCGTGAACATGAGTTGCTTGCACGCTATGTGAGAAATAACACTGAAATGAAGGGACAGCTGTTTACACCGCTCAGTGAAGTGAAAGAGCGTTTTGGTGAAGATATTGAAACGCTCGTTGCAACATATAATAGCTTATTATATCATACACATCATCTAATGAGTAAACTTATAATTGAAAGAGGCCATATATTTATAAATGGGTACAAGAATGATGTGCAATACATTATTGGTGAACTTAGAAAACTAACAAGCAGTGGAATTCAGAATTATTCAGCAGCAGTAAGTGCATGGGTAGAAGACCCAAACAATGGCGTTGATTGTGATCAGAAGAAAGATGCACTTACCAAAATGTTTGGAAGTTCAAGAGTGGCGTTGATATATGGGTCAGCTGGGACAGGAAAATCAACATTAATAAATCATATTGCACAATTATTTGATAAAAAAGAAAAGCTGTTTTTGGCACATACTAATCCTGCAGTTGAGAATTTAAAAAGACGTGTAAAGGCGTCAGAGAGTGAATTTCTTACGATTACAAAGTTTCTGAGATCGAACGGAATAGGCTCTGATTACGAGATTATTTTTGTAGACGAGTGCAGTACAGTTAGCAATAGTCACATGAGGAGAATTATTGAAAAGCTATTTGCCGTTACTGAGGAAAGCGAACATAGACTGCTTATCTTGGTTGGTGACACATATCAGATCGACTCCATCGAATTTGGTAACTGGTTTGACATAGCTAGAAAATTTGTTGCGGATGCATCAGTTTGCGAGCTAACAACAC
This sequence comes from Methanosarcinaceae archaeon, assembly GCA_963676195.2. Lineage (GTDB taxonomy): Archaea > Halobacteriota > Methanosarcinia > Methanosarcinales > Methanosarcinaceae > CAXXJW01. The sequence goes on from CAXXJW010000001.1 coordinate 928,436, forward strand.
CATGGCGTAGTGCGGATAGAGGTGTGCTAAAATTATGGGAAAGAGTTAGGGGGATGGATGGAAATAAACCTGATGAAGTACTTGAATCCTTAACCCACCAAGGTTATACAACTAACTTGGATAATTCGATTTTTTCTGCTGCTGAAGAAGACGAAATCATATTGTGCCTCAACTACGATGGGCTTTACGGAATTAACAATATCAATCGTTTTTTACAGGAAAGTAACCCTAGCACAGCAGTGACATGGGGGATACAGCAGTATAAGGTTAATGACCCTATTCTTTTTAACGATACGGATCGCTTTACTCCAGTGATTTATAACAATATGAAAGGGAGAATTGCAGGTATAGAAATACTGGATAAAGGGACAGATATGGAGCGTGTTCAATTTGATATCGAATTAGATAAGGTATTGATGGGGACAGATGCTTATGGACAACCTTTTGAATTGGTAGAAAATGCACAAAGCGGTAATTCAGTTATTCGTTTTTCAGTAGATAAAGGCAAGAGTGCAGATGAAGATAGCCATAGGGAGTGGTTTTCCAAGGATGACGTAGTACCTTTTCAAATAGCGTATGCTGTTTCGATTCATAAATCACAAGGCTTAGAATATGATTCGGTAAAGATTGTCATTACAGATGAGATTGATGAGTTGATTACACATAATATTTTTTACACTGCTATTACTCGTACGAGAAGTAAGTTGAAAATTTACTGGACGCCAGAAGTGGAGAAAAAGGTGCTGGAAAGCATAATACCTAAAAACATTGGCAGAGATGTATCTCTACTGCAAAGTTATTTTTGAGTTGTTGGAATGTGGGATTAATATTGTCTTTTATATAGTAAATACTATTTTAAATGATATGTAAAAGTGTTAAGGAAGATTTATTGTTAGATATGATGATTTTAGGTATGAGTACGTAAATACAAGAGGGAAACGAAATGCAAAGATGAGTAATCCCATGGGTTTTTTGTCCATTCAAAAGTATGCCATGGATTTTCAAAATCATCTCGTGACAAAATATTAGAAAGAGCTGACCTTGAGGAATATATTGCCTTTCCAGACCACTTCCCAAACTGTTAAAATGTTAAATTAACATTTTGTTGAGGCATCTTAAATATAATTTATTAGGGATTAATGTTTAATAATTACTTATAGACTACAATAAAAAGAGATTATATTTATACTATTATATATAGGCATGAAAACATGATTAAAATTTAATTACTAATATTTATTGTAGGAGTTTACATCAAACGATTTTAACACAAATACAACCAAAATGTATTATATAAGTTAAAACATATTTGGATTGACTTACTGCCGGGAAACAATGGTGAATAGTATGCAAATACTGGATAATGTTAATGACTTCTGGGGAGATGACCTTAAGGATACAGTTGGGCCCGGCACAAAACTTAAGATTGCGGCTTCTTGTTTTTCGATCTATGCTTATGAGTCCTTAAAGAAGGAGCTGGAAGGAATTGATTCCCTTGAGTTTATCTTTACGGCCCCGGCCTTTGTTGCAAATGAAGTTACTGATAAGATTTCCAGGCAACGCAGGGAGTTTTTCATCCCAAAAAGACAGCGTGAACAGAACCTGTATGGTACTGAGTTTGAGATCCAGCTTAAGAACAAACTTACACAGAAAGCAATTGCAAGGGAGTGTGCTGACTGGATTCGGAGGAAAGCAATCTTCTGTTCTAATTCGACAAAATCCCCTATGCAGCAGTTTGCCTGTTTAACCGGGGGCAATGAGGATGTTACTTACATGCCATTGCATGGTTTTACAGCAGTTGATCTTGGTTATAGTCAGGGAGATGCAGTTTCTAATTTTATTAATAAGTTTGATGATCCTGTTTCTACAAAAACGTGGTTAAACCTGTTTGACCAGATATGGGAAGACGAATCCAAGTTGCAGGATGTAACGGAAAACCTTTGTAATCATATTGAGTCGGTCTATAAGGAAAACTCTCCGGAAAAGATCTATTTCCTGATCCTTTACAATATATTCAATGAATTCCTTGAGGATATTAATGAGGATGTGCTTCCAAATGACCTGACCGGATATAAGGACAGTGTGATCTGGAATAAGCTTTTTAATTTCCAGAAAGATGCGACTACCGGGATCATCAATAAACTGGAAAGTTTTAATGGTTGTATCCTGGCTGATAGTGTGGGCCTTGGAAAAACATTCACCGCTCTTGCTGTGATTAAGTATTATGAACTGCGCAACCGTTCGGTGCTTGTGCTTTGTCCAAAGAAGCTTGAGGATAACTGGCAGACCTATCGCAGTAACTATAAGACAAATATACTGGCCGGGGACCGCTTAAATTATGATGTGCTTTTCCACACAGACCTTTCCCGAAAGTCCGGGAAATCTTCCGGGCTGGACCTGAGTAAGATCAACTGGGGTAACTACGATCTTGTGGTGATTGATGAATCCCACAATTTCCGAAACAATGATGTGTATAAGGATAAAGAGACACGTTACCAGCGACTGATGAACTCTGTTATTCGGGATGGTGTTAAAACAAAAGTGCTTATGCTTTCTGCCACGCCTGTGAATAACAGATTCACTGACCTTCGCAACCAGCTTGCACTTGCGTATGAAGGAGAATCAGATACCCTGGGTCAGAAACTTAAAACCGATAAAAGTGTTGAGGAAATATTCCGTAATGCTCAGGCCGTTTTTAATCAATGGTCTAAATTGCCTCCTGAGGAGAGGACTGCAAAAGCTATTCTGGATGGCCTTGATTTTGATTTCTTTGAACTGCTGGACAGTGTGACCATAGCCCGCTCCCGCAAACATATTGAGACATTCTATGATACTGCCGATATTGGAAGCTTTCCTACAAGAAGGACACCTCTGTCATTTCGCTGTCCTCTTTCAGAGCGATGCGATGTGATGAGCTTTAATGAAATCTATGCACAGCTTTCCCAGCTTAAGCTTTCTGTGTATGGACCGGTCAATTACATCCTCCCCAGCCGGCTGAAAAAATATGAAGATCTCTATGACACTTCTATTGAAGGCGGTGCAGGTAAACTCCGTCAGGCCGACCGTGAGAAAAGCCTTCAGTCACTGATGACGACCAATCTTTTAAAGAGACTTGAGAGTTCGGTCGAGGCTTTCAGGCTGACTCTTTTGTTCATGGCAGAGAATCATCATGATATCCTTTCCCGGATTGATAAATTCAAAAATTTCGGGTCTTCTTTTACGATCAATGACCTTACCAATCTTCCCGGGAACATTGAAGATGAAGACGATGATCTTTCCGGATTAAGTGAGTTTACAACAAAGGGCAAGGTCCAGGTTAATCTGGAAGATATGGATCTGCCTTCCTGGGAACATGACCTGCGCTGTGATCTTAATGTTATGTTAGAGCTTCTGCTCGAAATGGAGAAGATAGGGCCTGAAGATGACTCTAAACTGCAGCATATCAAAAGGCAGATCAGGGAGAAGATTAAAAACCCGATTAATCCGGGAAATAAGAAGGTCGTCATTTTCACTGCATTTGCCGATACTGCCAATTACCTTTATGAAAACCTTTCCAAAGAATTACTTGAGCTTGGGATACACACAGGCCGTGTTACAGGTAAAGATGCACCAAAAAGTACCCTGAAAAAAGGTTATGATTTCCAGACGATCTTAACGATGTTCTCCCCTGTTTCAAAAGAGAAGGCCCTGCTCTTTCCTGATGAACCTGGAGAAATTGATGTGCTGATCGGTACGGATTGTATTTCTGAAGGGCAGAACCTGCAGGATTGTGATTATCTTATCAATTATGATATTCACTGGAACCCGGTGCGTATCATACAGAGATTTGGCCGGATCGATCGTATCGGTTCTCAAAATGATTCAATTCAGCTGGTCAACTACTGGCCGGATATTTCCCTTGATGAATACATCAATCTGAAAGAGCGGGTGGAAAACCGGATGGTCATTGCGGATGTGACTGCAACAGGTGATGATAATGTGCTGTCTGCAAAGTCCAATGATGTTTCTTACAGGAAGGAACAGCTCAGACGTTTGCAGGATGAGGTCATTGAGATGGAGGATCTAAAAACCGGAGTCAACATCACGGATCTTGGACTGAATGATTTCCGTATGGACCTGTTGAACCATATCAAAGTAAATGGCGAACTGGATAATTTGCCCGGAGGTATGCATGCGGTTTTACCTCCGGATGATGAGACGGGCCTGACCCCTGGAGTGATCTTCACCCTTCGCAACCGCAACAGCGGGGTCAATATCAATCAGCACAACCGCCTGCATCCTTACTATCTGGTCTATATCAACAATGATGGAGAGATCATTACAGACCACACCCAGGTTAAGACATTGCTGGACCTGATCAGAAGCAGTTGCAAAGGCCGGGACAAGCCCATCTATGATGTCTGCAGAAAGTTTAATTCAGATACCAATGACGGCCGGGAAATGAACCGTTATTCCGACCTGCTTGACCAGGCTATAAGGTCGATGATAGAGATAAAAGAAGAAAAAGACATTGACAGTCTGTTTTCCAGCGTCAATACAACGGCCCTTGTTGATACGATAGAAGGGCTGGATGATTTTGAACTTATAGCATTTCTGGTAATTGAGGAGGAGTGTTGTGAGTAATCTCTATGAATTCCCAAAACATGCCGCCTTTGGCCGGACTATTGCTAAATCAAAGATCTATGAGAATTCCAGGCCTGCTTCTAAAGTAAAGGAGCTTTTCACCAGGCAGGTGGATAAAATAATCTGGGCCTACAAACTGTCCCCTGAAACGATCAATCTTAAAGCAAGTGAGAAGGTCCGGGAGATCCAGATCTTCACCCTGATCCTCAAAAGTGGTGAGCTTGCCCCGGAAGTTCTGCAAACCATTGATAAAGCGATTCCCTCACCTATTATATTCCAGTCAGTCTATAACGGCAGGACTAAATACATGGCCGCTTACAAACGGCCAAATGAAGCTGACACAAGCAAATGGGTTGTAAGTAATTACTTTGAAACAGAGTGGATGGATAGCAGCTTAGAAAAAAATGAACTGCCCGTAGCATTAAATATGGGGACCCTCTACCAGGCCCTTCTTAAAAGTCTGAGTCCGGTGAGTTTCAGAAAAGAGGAAACTCTGGATGAAACTGTGGCCAGGATGGACAAACTGCGTCTGAAAGAAAAGCAGGCATTAAAACTTAAGGGCCGTATAAAAAAAGAAAAGCAATTTAACCGCCGCGTTGAACTGAATCGCTCTCTTAATGAATTAAAACAGGAAATTGAAGAATTAGCAGGAGTCTGACAATGGATAAGCTGAAAATGCACAGTCCCGACTTTGTCCAGGAGAACATAGCAAAACTGGCCGAACTTTTCCCAAACTGTATTACAGAATCAACAGGTAAAGATGGCAACCTGAAAAGATCGATAGATTTTGATCTTCTAAAGCAGGAGCTATCTGAAAACATAGTAGAAGGAGGAAGAGAACGCTATCATCTCAACTGGCCCGGAAAACGTCAGGCACTGCTCACTGCCAACGCCCCCATTGCAAAGACTCTGCGGCCCTGCCGTGAAGAGAGTGTGGATTTCGATGCCACTGAGAATTTATTTATTGAAGGCGACAACCTCGATGCACTTAAACTGTTACAGGAAACATATCTTGGCAAGGTGAAGATGATCTATATTGATCCGCCTTACAATACTGGTAAGGACTTTATTTATAGTGATAACTTTGCAAAATCCACTGAAGATTATCTAATGGATTCCGGGCAACGAGACGAAGAAAACAACCGTCTTATAGCAAACACTGATTCCAATGGCAGATTTCACTCAGATTGGTTAAGTATGATATATTCACGACTTAAATTATCAAGAAACCTGTTGAAAGACGATGGTGTTATTTTTATTAGTATTGATAATTCTGAAAGTCATAATCTAAAAAAAGTTTTTGATGAAGTATTTGGAGAAGATAATTTTATAGCTGAAATTATATGGAAGAAAAGAAGTACCCCCCCAAATGATCAAGTCATTGGTGCTCAACATGAGTATTTACTTGTATATTCTAAAAATAAATATTTATTAAATATCAATTTAAGACCAAGAACAAATGACCAAGTTTCTAGATATAAAAATCCTGATAATCATCCAAAAGGGCCTTGGACTTCTGGAGATTTGATGGCCAATGTTAAGGGTGGAAGATATGTAGAATCTCTTTATTACCCAATTGTTAACCCCCGAACCGGTCAAGAACATTATCCTTCATCTAATGGTAATTGGAGATTTAATAAAGAAAGAATTGCTAAACTGATTGGAAATAATGAGATATATTTTGGAGAAAATGATCGTGGTAGACCTAAATTAAAAAGATTTTTGTGTGATGTTAAAGAAGGCATCACTTGGACTACTCTTTGGGATTTTGTCCCATTTAATACCATTGGCTCCAAAGAAATGACAAATATATTTGGGAATTTAACAACTTTTGAAAATCCCAAACCAATTGGTTTGATTTTGGAAACTCTTAAAGTGGGCTTAAACAAAGATGACCTTATCCTCGATTTTTTTGCCGGATCGTCAACTACGGCCCACGCAGTCATGCAACTCAACTCCGAAGACGGGGGCAATCGTAAATTCATCATGGTTCAGCTGCCGGAGGAGTGTAATGAAAAGTCAGAGGCCTTTAAAGCAGGATACACTACCATTGCTGAAATAAGCAAGGAGCGTATCCGCAGGGCCGGTGTCAAGATCAAGGAAGAGAATCCGGACACTACTCAAAACCTTGATACTGGTTTCCGGGTCCTTAAGGTTGATAGCAGTAATATGGAAGATGTGTATTATACACCGGATGGGACCAGGCAGAGTGAGCTTTTCAGGAATACTGATAATATTAAGGCCGACAGGACAGAGGAAGATCTTCTTTTCCAGGTTTTGCTGGACTGGGGTGTGGACCTTGCACTTCCGATCACAAAGGAGAACATCGGGGGCCTGGATGTGTTCTTTGTGGATGGGAATGCGCTGGCGGCCTGCTTTGTGAAGGATGGGCAGATCACTGAAGAGGTTTGTAAGGAAATAGCAAAGCGTGAGCCTTTGAGGGTGGTGTTCAGGGACTTTGGATTTGCGGATGATAGTGTTAAGATCAATGTTGAGCAGATCTTCAAGCTTATGAGCCCGCATACGGATGTTAAGACGATCTGAGGGGGCCTTTGATGAAACTTAAGTTTAAGATGCAGGAGTACCAGACCCGGGCGGTGGAAGCGGTTGTGGATTGTTTCATGGGCCAGCCAAATACCATAGGGGTTAAGTATCGTATTGATCCGGGAGTTAAACAGCTAAATGCTGACGGGTCGTATCAGCAGACACTGGCAGACAGGGGCCTGGTGGAAGATGCTTCGGGCTTTAGGAATGCTGATGTGGTTCTGAATAAACCACAGCTTATTAACAACATACAGGAAGTCCAGCGTCAGCAAAACCTTCCGATATCTAAAAAGGTTGTCAGGACAGATATTTCACCGATAAATCTTGACATCGAAATGGAAACGGGGACCGGGAAGACTTACTGCTACATCAAAACCATCTTTGAGATGAACAAGCGATTTGGATGGAACAAATTCATAGTAGTGGTACCAAGCATTGCCATTCGTGAAGGAGTCTATAAATCCCTGGAGATCACTGCAGAACATTTTCAGGAAACTTATTACAAAAAGGCCAAATTCTTCATATACAACTCCAGACAGCTTCACAACCTGGAAAGCTTTGCATCAGACGCAGGGATCAATATCATGGTCATCAATGTCCAGGCCTTCAACTCACGCAGTAAGGATAACAGAAGGATATATGATGAACTTGATGACTTCCAGAGCCGAAGGCCCATTGACGTGATCAGGGCCAATCGTCCCATACTTATCCTTGATGAACCGCAGAAAATGGAAGGAAAGAAAACACTGGATTCCCTCAAAGAGTTTAGCCCGCTTTTTATTCTTCGCTATTCAGCAACCCATAAGACCCAGCACAATAAAATACACCGACTGGACGCACTTGATGCCTATAATCAAAAACTTGTAAAGAAAATAGCAGTAAGGGGTATTTCTGTAAATGGTCTGTCAGGCACCAACGCCTATCTTTATCTGGAATCCATCGAAATCTCCAAACAGGCCCCCATTGCCAGACTTGAACTGGAAGTTAAACAAAACAACGGCATCAAAAGAATCATTCGCAAGATTACCAGAGGGGCCAATCTCTACGAACTATCCGGGGAACTTGACCAGTACAAAGGCTTTGTAGTTTCGGATATTAATGCCATAACCGACACAATTGAATTTACAAACGGAATTGAACTGCAGGCCGGAGAAGCTACCGGAGATGTTAATGTAGCGGCCCTAAGAAGGATCCAGATACGTGAAGCCATAAAAGCCCATTTCCAAAAAGAGCAGGCCCTTTTTGACAAAGGTATCAAAGTACTGACCCTCTTCTTTATTGATGAAGTTGCCAAATACCGCCTCTACAGTGATGAAGGCGAAGAAAAGGGAGAATATGCCAGTATATTCGAAGAAGAATATAATAATGCAGTAAATGAATTAAAACAAACCCTGATACAAAGTGATTACAGGCAATACCTGGACAACATCCCCACCGATCTGACTCACAATGGTTATTTCGCCATCGACAAAAAGAACCGTATGGTTGACCCAAAAACCAACACAAGATCAACTGAAACCGATGATGTCGATGCCTATGACCTGATACTCAAAGACAAAGAAAGACTGCTTTCATTTGATGAACCAACCCGTTTTATATTCTCCCATTCAGCCCTGCGTGAAGGCTGGGACAACCCCAATGTATTTGTGATCTGTACATTAAAGCACAGCGACAACACCATCTCCAGAAGACAGGAAGTTGGCCGGGGCCTGCGTATAGCTGTTAACCAGTCAGGGGACAGGCAGGATGATCCATTAACAGTACACCAGACAAATGTACTCACCGTTGTTGCAAGCGAAAGCTACAAAGACTTTGTAGCGGCCCTGCAACGTGACATCAGTGACTCACTCTCAGAAAGGCCCCGTGTAGCAGATGAAGCCTACTTCAAAGGAAAGATCATGCATGTCGATGGTTCAAAAGTGGAAGTAACACCACAGATCGCCAAAAAGATCTACAAATACCTTCTCTTAAACGAATATACCGATGATTACGATCACATCTCACCACAATATCATAAAGCTGTCAAAAATAATGAACTTGCTCCGCTTCCAGAGGATTTGAAACCCTACCAGCAACAGGTCTTCCAGTTAATCGACAGTGTATATACAGGTGAACAACTGCCTCAGATAGAAAATGACCGTGGTACCAAAACCAATCCACTAAACAACAACTTTGAAAAGAAAGAATTCAAAGAACTCTGGAACAGGATCAACCACAAAGCAGTATATAGTGTCCACTTCGACAGTGACGAACTAATAAAAAAATGTATCCGGGCCCTGAACAAAGAACTCCAGGTGGCACCTTTACAATACACCACCCAGCTTGGTGTGCAGGACAGAGAAATAACTTACGATAAAATAAATGAAGGTCAGGCTTTTTCGGCCCTTGAAATCACAACAGAAAAAGACGCTCACTCCATTCATTCTGCAGTTAAATATGATCTGATCGGGAAAATTGCAGAAGGAGCACAACTAACCAGGAAGACCGTATCAGAGATCCTTGGCGGGATTGAAGAAAAAGTCTTTGACCAATTTAAAACAAATCCCGAACACTTCATAGCCCAGGCAAACCGTCTGATAAACGAACAAAAAGCAACTGTCATTATTGAATATCTGAGCTATGACCCAATTACTGAAACCCATGAGATCGACATCTTCACAAACGCTCAAAGCAAACAGGATTTCAGCAAAGCCGGACAGCCCCTGAAAAAGCACATCTATGACTATGTCATAACCGACTCAAAGAATGAAAGGGCCTTTGTAGAAAAACTGGACACCAGTTCTGAAGTAGTAGTCTATGCGAAGCTTCCAAAAGGCTTCTCAATCCCCACTCCCGTTGGGAACTACAATCCTGACTGGGCCATCTCATTTAAAGAAGGTGCTGTTAAACATGTGTATTTTATAGCTGAAACAAAAGGATCCATGTCCACAATGGAATTGCGTGAGATCGAAAGGACAAAAATAGAATGTGCCCGGAAATTCTTCACACAGATTAATAACAAGATAGATTCAAACAAAGTGAAGTATGATGTTGTGGATAGCTATGGAAAACTGATGGAGATTGTTGTTAGTTAAATATAATAATCAAAACAGAATATATTTAAAACAACATACGTAATTATAATTAATTGTGCGTTTATTTAAAATCAATAAACTGGATAGATAAAGTTTTTATAGGTTGTAAATCAACATTATTTAATGAACAATGATAATTATTTTTGTAGACAGTGTCATGCATTGCTGCATAATGGAATTTGTACTAAGTGTAATCCAGAAAATAAAATAAAAATAAATGATTTTAAAATCTCAAACTCATTTATTTATAGTGCTTGGAAGCCACCTGCACCAATTACAGTTTATTCAAAACTGCAAAATATTCCATATGGAGTGGTAAAATATAATTTGAGCAAAGGATTATGCACAAATAAAATAAAGCAAATAGAATTTTTAATTAATAACCATACATATTGTTGCAAAAATTGCTCATATTATACGAATTTTGATAATGAACTCTGTTACTTAAAAAAAACCTCTGTTAGTCCTGATGCCATATGTAAATCTTTTGAAATAAAACCAGAGTTATCTCTAGTGTTGAAAGAAATAAGCAATGAAAGTAATAATCTTAATAAAAAAACGTCGGATGATTTTATATATCCTGTTTATAAAAAGTTGTTTGCATCAGAAAAAGGAGTAGAACATCATAGAACTGCAAAAAAACACTAAGTTTTATTTTTAGCATTAATATAATTTACTTTTAATTGTTGCTTACTCTTTACCATGATTAGTAATTTAAATATTCTAGATTTACGAATAAATTAGGATTTATTTGCCAGATCCATAAAGTGAACGAGATGATATTAGATGTAACTTTGTCTCTCAATCAGTGACCAGCTTTATCGGGATAAATATGCTGAAGAATCATATTGAGCTGAAGATTTTTGATATTGCGTTTTATGGAATTTGATATGGCTTCAATAATCTTAGCAAACTCATTTATAGTAATGTACTGTTCTTGAAAATTGTTATTCTTTTGGATAGCATATAGATAATTTTGTATATTACCATTCTAGAATCCCAAAACCCACACTTCACTCATACAAAATATCATTCTTTGCACCGATTGTCACGGTGCTTTTGTGAACCAGATTACCCTCATCGTCTTCCACAGAAATATTGAAGGCATAGACGGAAGAGGGGGCCCTGGGAATTTCAAAGGTGATAGGGTTGTTGGTGGAGACTGCTTCGTAGGGCCGGGAGTTTCCGGAGGATATTGTTGTGCCGTCTTTTTTTAGTTCGTAGTCGGCATAGAGGTCAATCGTTACTTCGGGGGTGCGGGGGACGTATGTGAAGACCAGACGGTCATCATAGCCATAGCTTTTGGCGATTAGAAGATCATCAGGCAGGGCCTCTCCACTTATCCTTGCAACCTGTTCACTGCTGCTTTCAATAGTATTCGTGCTGAAGTAGAAGTTGCCGATCAGAAACACTGCAAGTATGAAGACAATGATGGCAATTAAGGATGCGATGATAAACTTCGTTACGTTATTCAAGATCTCTATCTCCCTGGACTTTAGTATTATTAGAGATGAATACGAACTTATATAACTTTTATTTAAACTTCGAATTGATTCGAACCTAATCTTTGTTTATCTCATGCATTGTGAAAATATCATCTGTTATCTGTTTATTATAAATCCATACGGACCCATATCTGTTTTACAAATTGAGCTGGAAACTTACCTTTCAACCACTTCCCAATGACAACCTCTATCGGGCCCGATACGCTTCAGGGTCCCGTTGGCCTGAAGTTTTTGGATATTGCGTTCTATGGAACGTGATGTGACCCCAACTATCTCAGCAAGTTCGCCGATAGTAACTTTTCGATTCTTAAGAATTTCCTGTACAATTTTCTCCGACGTTTTCTCCGACGTTTTCTCCGACACTTTCTCCGACGTTTTGTTGATAAAGATGTTTTGAATATACCTGAATCAGTCTTACTATTTTATGTATGTATGGCAGAAAAAGCCCTCGACTTCAGTCGCGGGTAGTTCACTCTATCAACCACTTCCAGACAGGTTTTATCATTATTTTCCGGCCATTTACCTCTATTACATCTTCTGTGTCTTCTGTGAGTATGAGCCCTTCTGGAAGTTTGTACCTGTCCATGGCCTCCAGAAGGCCTGCGAGTTCTCTTTTTTCATTGGACTTTTGCAATCTTTGAGTTACCTGTATTGCCCGGGTGATACTCCCTTGTTCCATTATAATGAAGTCACATTCATTTTTACCTGCATGGTAGTATACTTCAAGGGCCCTGTTCTTCAGTTCAAGAAGCACTATATTTTCAAGCATTTTACCGGTATCCTTTGAGAATTTGAAGGCAAGGATGTTTATAAGGCCCGTATCTATTACATAGACTTTTTTCTTTGATGACAGCTGCTTTTTAAGAGAATAGTTAAAAGCATTTATAGTAAAGATAAGATAGGAATTCTCCAGATATCCTACATAATTCTTGACCGTAGTCTGACTGCCCAGGCCCAGGAAATTCTTCAGTTTATTGTAACTGATCTCAGTAGCCGGGTTGGTCATCAAATAGTATGCAAGCGATCTTATTGTATTCTCATCTTTGATCCCGTATCTCACGATAATATCTTTGTACAAAATGTTATCATAGAGACTTTTGATTATGTCCTTGTTTTCATAGAGATAATACTCGGGAATACCGCCATTTTCAAGATATCGGCCAAACTCTTTTTTTATCTTCGCCCGATCCTCTGTAAGATAGAACTCCTCTCCGGTCTTGATAGCCATAGATTCAACCAGTTCCCTGAATGAGAAAGGATAAAGCTCAAGTTTTACATGTCTGCCTGTAAGTTTTGTACCCAGCTCCCTGCTCATCAATGAAGAATTGGAACCCGTTATATAGAACTTGAATCCGCGATCATACATCCGCCGTACAAATGCTTCCCAGCCGGATATATTCTGGATCTCATCAAAAAAGAATATCCGGCTTTCTCCTGATAGTTCCAGGAACGATTCATAAAGAGTATTAAAATCACTGACCTTAAAGTCAAGCAATCTTTCATCTTCAAAGTTCATGTAATAAATATTTTCTTCCGGATAATATTGCCTCTTAATTTCCTTTAAAAGCGTACTTTTACCCGCCCTCCGCAGACCGGTGATAACAACAATATGCGGTATTCTGGACAGGTCCTCCACCCTTTCAATCTTCTGCCGCCTTATTACTAAAACCTCTTTTTCAAATTCCCGTTTTTGCTCCATTATAAGCTCTTTTATCTGCCTGGTTTCCATAATTAAGAATCAACGATGGATATTATATAGATTTCCATTTGAAATGGAGATTTTATGCATAAAATCTCTTATTGAATTGGAGGTTATCCCATTATACTTCATTTAAAATGGAATACCTGTCCAAAGCTCCATCCGGGCATTGATCGGTAACTCTTTAGTTTAAAGCATATAATGACCATTGAAAAAAGTCTCAGATATAGATTGCTGATAAACTGTCCACTCAGATCAACAATGGGCCGGGAAACCTTCCTCCAGCACCCAATACCAGAGCGGCACATACCTGATCTTCCTCCCGTTAACCTCCTCATCAAAAAGATCGGCCTTGACAATAGTTCCTTCATTCAGTCCGAAATATTCCATTCCTGCCACCAAACCGTTTACTTCACGCTCTTTTGTATCGTGCTCTGAAATATCAGAGCAGACCTGTATCAGTCTGACAGGGGCCAGGCCTTCTTTTATCACAAAGTCAACTTCCAGGCCTTTGGGGTTTTTCCAGTAGTAGACTTCACGTCCTGAGCGAAGGATGTGGATGAAGGCCAGGTTCTCATATAATCGGCCGGTGGAAATTCTAAAGGATACGGCATTGATCATGCCGGTGTCGATGCAGTAGAGCTTTTTGGGTTTGTTGATCTGTTGTTTGAGAGATTAATCAAAGTGAGGCAGACTGAAGAGCAGGAATGCATCTTCAAGGTATTTGATATAGTCGATTATCGTATCCGTACTGAGGAAAAAGTAGCTGGAAAACAAACGTCTGAGAGAGTTGTAGGTATGTGGTTTTGCAATGCCAGAGATGCAGAAGAGGGCCAGGGCCCTGAATATACGAGGGTTGCGAATCCTGTGTCTTGCTATGATATCACGATTAAACAATGATTGTTTGTGCTCATAATTTTATCGATTATACTCGATGAAAAATGCAAAATTTATCAAATATACCTGACATTAATCCGGTATCATACGTTTTGTCCGGGAACTTCGGACAAAGCAGTCAATAAGGGACTATTTATATATCATGATTATCAATTAATAAATATACCAACTCCCTGTATAACACGAAATCATGTTATCAATTGAGGCGATTTATGTGCCAGAAATACATCATCACAAAACGATAAAGGAACCATCGATCGAAGAAGAATCAGCACTCCTTCGAAGAGCAGGTGCAATCGCTACAAGGGATGCCGTCAACGATGCACTCAGTAATGGCAGGCCGGTTACCTATCAAAAAGGAAATAAGATCGTTAGAGAATATCCTGACGGCACTGAAAAAGTGCTGAAAACACTTGAGAAACCTTTTGTAAAACTCAATAAGACCGTTTTCAAAATATGAAGCGAATCAGGATTTTTGCAGGGGCAAATGGTGCAGGGAAAACTACCCTGATAACTAAATTGCTTAAAACAGATAGCTATCTATTCGACAAAGACAAGCACATTGAGCCTGATGCATTTAACAAAATGGACTTAATCGATTTTACTCCCTTTGGTATCATGGCGTCTGAATCCGAATTTAAGCAACACTTATCAGATTCTACATTGTTCGAAAAAAGTCATCTCAACCTCAAAGATGTCAAAATTGAAAACAATTGCTTCATAAATGAGAGAAATAATGATTATGTTGGCTCGCTGATAGCTGATTATATGCGAGATAAACTAATTGACACCACTGATATTAATTTATTCTCTTTTGAAACTGTTTTTTCCCATGAATCTAAACTTGACTTCATGAAACGTGCAAAGGAAAAAGGATGGGAGATATATCTATACTACATTGGGACTTCTGATCCTTTGATCAACAAAGACAGAGTAAAAGAAAGAGTGGATAAAGGACAACATGATGTTCCAAATGACAAGATATTTGAGCGTTATGACCGAACAAATAACTTTCTTTTCGATGCTTTGAAACTATGCCGGTGGGCATTTGTTTTCGATAATTCAAAAAAAACGATGGTCGAAGTAATGCAAAAAGATGTAGATAATGAACTACATTTCAGTAAAGAAATTATGCCGGGCTGGGTCATAACTTACATAATTTGTAAAATTCAAAATTGAACTTTGATTGGCTAAGCCAGAAAAGCCATTTATATAATCCCCCCGGTCATTGAGCACATAGATGATCGCGAAACAATCAAACCAAAGTATCTAATATCTCAAATTAACAAAGCCCTTGCTCTTGATTTCTGAAAGTCTAATAAAAAAATTAATTCAGTCGGGGATATACTCCCCAAGTTGTAACTTGCTGAACACTTCAGCGGCTTCTTTGTTCATCTCCTCTATAACAAATCCTGCATTTTTCCTGTCTTTGCCGTTATATACCAGAGCAAGTCTTATTTGGCCCAGGGATTCTTCCAGTTTTGAGATTGAAACTTCCTCATCTTTGAGCAGGTGAAGCAAATAATTGCGTAACAGCAATCCCAATACGCACAAAAAAATATGGGGCCTGATCATTTCCTCTTTTCTGACAAAAGCAGGTTTAAGAGGGATCAATAGCCTGTCTTTAATCCACTTAAAATCGTTTTCAATTGTATTTCCAGAATCATAGAGTTCAACTATCTGTTGTGTGGTAAGGTCCTTTCTGTCAGTGAAAATAACTGTTTTTCCCATTGATTCCATAAACTCCGCTTCTTTCACCGGATTGAGTTCAAACCCGAGCTCCAGTTTACCATCCTTCTCAGTTGCACTATAATCAAACAGATCTCTGTATTGTTCCGGAATAGCAGCAACAACACGATTAATAAGGCCTTTTGCAGTCATTTTTCGACCTTTTCCCTTTCGATTAAGCTTTAACCTGATCTCTTCGATTTCTTCCATCACCTTCGCTTTGGTTTGCTCCCACTCCTCAGCTTGTTTGAGTTTGTTGGATTCACTGTATGTAACAACTCCAGCCAGATCAGGGCCATACCGATTAACCTGTTGGGCCTTTATAGGTTTTTCAGAACTGTCCTCCCAACTTTCAGAATATTCTGATGCCGGTATCATTAACTCTTTTCTGCACATTGGCCCGGGTATTGAACCAACAACATTCATCTCTCCCATTGCTTTACCTATGTTCTTACCGGAATTCATTCCCCTATCAAAGATCAGAACCATGTCTTCAGCAGGTATCTGTATTTCTTTAAGCCGTTTGCAGATACTGTCTATCAGGTCCAGGAATAACTTAGCATCAGGTTCATTTCCGGAATATGTAAATGAGTGGGATGGAACATTCAGACCAATCCCGATAAGGTTCTTATCATCTCGTTTTTCCTTAGATTGGCCCTTTTGAGAGGTCTGTTCCCCATGTTCGATATTTGTGTATATATATGTATTATCAAAGATCAGTTTTGCAGGGATAATACCTTGCCTGACCAGGTTTCGTGAGATATCAAGCTCAATTTTCTCAATTGTGTTTTCATCAAGCTTTGCCATATAGTTCAAAAAATTCTGGCTTGAAAGTTTGTACTTTGGACTCCAGACAAACTGCAAAGAACTTTTCCTGAAGTATTTATCAAGGGATTTGCGAGTGAGGCCTTTTTCTGCCTTTCCAATGATGATCAAAAGAAGATACTCTGCAGGAGTCAATCCTTCAATGTCCTTCCGATCAACGTGTTCATTAAAACTTTCAATCAGTCCAACTTCTTCAGCCGCTTTCATAAAAGCGGCAGGTTTCCCGAACGAATATGATGCTATGTTTTGGGATGTACCTTTTGTTAACAATTCGTAGACCTTGTCAGCAGATCCAACAGACTTCTGGATGGTTTGTACGACTTTACCATTTATGCGTTCATTTTTGATCACATAAAGATACTTGCGGTTGTTGATATTTTTGATCTTAAAATGCATGCGCAATAGTTAGACCCTACTGAATATATAAGTAATGATATTAGTTGTTAGTAGCTGGTATTAAAAAACAAATTCAGTAAATCTCTATTTTCGAATAGGTAGCCGAGAAGTTCTTCGATGTTGTTCATGTTTCTTCAATGATCATAATCATTTCAAATTATTTCGAATATATTTCTATGAATCATACCTTTTCTTCAAACATATGACCGGATTCCCTTTTCCGTTTGCATATAAACGGCGGCATACGTGTTCCTCTTTGGACCTCCTCCCGACCTTCGCTGCTGCCCGATAGCGCCGGAAAAGTTGTGCCGACGGTAACCGAGAGCGTAAATGCTCCGAGCGTCCAATGCATGGATATGCATGGAGGAGATCAATATGGATAAGGACAAATTGTTTTCACTTTGTGTATCATCGTTTATTATTGGAATAATAATTGTGGTGATAGCTGCCGAAATTGGAACAAGTACTCCATTTTTAGATATCAGCTATATCATATGTGGAGTGGGGCTCCTAATGATAACGATTGCAGAGATATGCTTTGTAATCTTGTTGTTCGTATAGTAAATTTTATTATTGTTAATGTCAAAATATTTAGAGGAGATTATTATGCAGGATCAATATTCAGGTGATGTTGGAGATTTTGGAAAGTACATAATGCTTAATCGATTGTACGCGAATTCAAAGGAGAGTATTACTATTGGTGTCAATTGGTACAAAGTAACACCAGAAGAAGAGAACAACGATGGTAAATACATCGATTATTTGTCACCATCAAATAGACGATATCGCCATTTCTATCGATGTTCTCCAGAAATTCATGAAAAATTAAAGTCAATTGTAAATTCTGATAACAGGTGTCTGGAAGCTATAGAAAATAATGAGTTACTCCCACCAAACACTTTGTTTTATTCTAATGAAATACCTCTTTGTGAAAATTCCGTCAATAGGGAAACCAAAAGGAAGCATTGGTTTGACCAATCCTTACCAACATTAGATGGGGCAGATTTGATTTATCTCGATCCTGATACTGGTATTCTACCAAAATCTGTTAAGAAAACACACAAAGACTCTATAAAATACGTTTTCAAAGACGAAATTCAAAAATACTATTTAGAGGGCAAGTCAGTTATCATCTACAACCACAAGGATAGGACTTCAGAAGAGGAATATCTCAATAAATTGCAGGAACTTATCAATCTATTTTCCGAAGATGTGGGTTTAAGAATTCTTAAATTTTCAAAATACTCCACTCGCGATTATATATTCTTAATTCAGAAAAAGCATAAGAACATCATCGATAAAACCATAGACCAGCTTGTCCAAAAACCGTTTAATTTCATGTTTAGTGAGAGGGATTTATGAATCGGTATAAAAATGTCGTAAATCACTCAAAAAGCTCCAAGACCCTCTTATAAGGTAGTTTGTACGTGAAATTTCACAGAGGCAAAATCAAGTATTCTCGTAGCTTTGCTGTATCAAACTTTTTGCCTTTTCGAGGTCTTCCTCAATCCTGATTATAATTTCCAAGTCCCCCTGTTCCAAAAAAGCCGATCTTTCTCATATCTCGTGTGAAACCCTCCTCCAACTCTATGGTTGTGGGATCTATTTTTACATGAACAAGAATTTTTTTAGCATTTGGGTATATCTCAACACATGCAAAATTCTTGATTTTTCGGTATGCGGCGTAGTATTTTTATGGAATGAACCGATGCATTGTTTACTGCCATAGATACGGCAGAGTGAAGTACACGTTCACAGGTCAGTTTGCCATTGATCTTGATGTGGATATTGTCTAACAGAGGTTCTAGAACAGCATCAATACACTGTTTTGGTTTAAGTTCAACTCCAGGGAGACTGTTTGTACTGTATGTTAAATATGACATACGGCGGCGTTTGCATCGTATATAAACCTATCGAAAAGCGAAAAATTTCAGTCAATCACAAATTAGCGAAGTACTGAAATTCAATATAGCTATTATGCTTGAAAAGCTAAGGGTACCTTTCCTAAAATTTTGCCAGACCTTAATATAGCAAGTGCAGAAAGATAGTATAAACTCCGGTTATATTTGGCCCGGGATAATACAAAAATCATCTTAATGACTTGCCAACTTTATAAAAAAGAAAATGGGATTGATATTTTTTTCAAAAACATCTTTCACCCATAACTCTCCAGGCCCAGCTGTCCATACCTCTTCTCCCTGTCGATCTCCTCCTGAATATCATCCCGGGCCGAGGTCTTGATCTGTATGCGAACCCTTCCCCCATCTGATTCCTGTGTCAATACATGCCGGATCGGGAAGTATTCCCCGATCTCAGAATTTATCTTGTGGGTAGGACAGATGAGCTGGACGTCGTTTGTTTTCAGGATGGAGGCGATCTTTTCCCAGAGATAGAAGGCACTGGTGGAGCCAAAGGGATTGTCAATAATAAGCAGCTTGGAGCTGTTAAGCTCGGCCCGGTTCACAACGATGTCACGCATATAACTCATGAGGACGACGATGAAGATGATGAACATGGCATTCTCCTGACCATCAGAGGCCTGGATCTTTTCCCATTTCTGGAAGCGGGTATCATCGGTGTCGATCTTGCGTATGGAGAGGGAAATGGTCTTCATGTCCAGTATCCGGCCTATCAGTCTGGAAGGAGTGAGATAGTCGGCCAGGGCCATTTGATCCAGTTTTTGCTCTTCGATCATTTCAATAAGCTCTTTTACGTAGTGCTGCATATTGGAATGGGCCAGCTCTTCAGAGTATTCGCAGTCTTTGAAATTGATACGGATCATTTCCTGATTGCGACCATCGATCCTGATCTTAGAAAGAGCGGGGAATCTTTTGAGATGGTCACGGTAGAGTCTGGCAAAGCCAAGGGCCTGGGACAATACTTTCTCCTCAACCTGTTCCAGGGACTTTACCACATGGGCCTGTATCTCAATCTTATTGTTCACCAGATTCTCATATTCCGTAAGACTGGCCTGGATCCGAACAGCTCTCTGAAGGTCTTCAGCAGTGTCAAGCTTGTTCTTTATCGTATCAGTGAAATTATGGGGGATTTTCAGCTCAAGGATGGCGTTTATGGCTCCCCGTTTTTTGATCTCATATCTGCGTTTTGTATCCTGGACCTTCTCCCTGCTATTGCTGAGAAATTTCGACATCCTGTACTGGTCTATCAGCTCCCGGGCAGGGGCTGTTTCAATGTCCCTGAAGTGATAGTATGAGTCAAGAGTGAGATACTTATCATGATTACTCCTGTATCCTCCAAGTTTTCCTTCAAGCAGGTCTTTTTGCTTTTGCAGCTCTTTGATTGACTCCCGGACCCGGACCAGTTCATCCTTCCTCTCCCTGATCTGTCCGTCAAAACAGGTTTCATCAAGCAGGTCTGCAGACACTTCAAAGGGCCTTTCAAAATCATTGACCCTATTATCAAACAGGGCTTTTTCCCCATCATATTCGGTCTTCTTTGAACTGCACTGAGAATCAACGACCTTACAGTTGTTTACATGAGCCTCTTTTTTACTCTTAAGCCCGTTAATATATTCAGCCTCAAAAGGTATATCAGCACCTGTTAGCTCTTCTTCGGGAATATCAAGCTCTTTTATATCAGCCCGAAGACCACTTATAAACTCTTTATTATTTAAAATGGTCTTTCCAATATTCTCCACATCAGCTGCAACATTGTTGATCACTCTCACAACAGAGTCATATTCAGGATAAAGGATCTCTATGCTATCCTGAGGATCATGATCTGCAATAGCAAATTCCCGGAAAGTCACGATACTGCGTTCCAGATCCTTGCGTCTGTCCCTCAGTCTTTCCACAACATTTCTCTGGCCCTCCATCTCATGTTCAAGATATGCCTTTCTATCATCGGCCTGCTCTTTTTGTTGATATGATCCCTTAAGCTCCAAACGTTTTTTCTTAAGCTCATCATCAATCCGGATGATCCGTTCAGTAACTTCATCAAGCTTATTAAGCACTTCCAGTTTCTCATCAAGCTCCCCGATCCAGACCCGGATATCCTCTTTTTCAGCTTTCAACTCCTCTATCCGATCCTTAAGACTCCTGAGCTTTTTATTATTAGATTTAAGAGCTTCATTATTACCTTCGACCTTACCCGAACAGATCTTAATATCCTGTTCCAGTCCTTCTTCAAAACCTTCCGGATAACTGCTTAGATATTTTCTGATACTATTATAGTTGTCACGGGAAATTTCCAGCCCCGCCCTAACTCCATCCAGCTCCTGCGAAAGCTTTGAGATCCTCCTTTCAAGACCTGCTATCGTAGTCTGCGGGTCAAGCAGTTTTATGTAATGGGCCGCCTCTCTGGCAGGTATGAACATATCGTCCCTGGATAGCTTTCGATCCTCCTGCAGCACGGCCTGATTTATAATGATCACCGAAAAGTCCTGGATCCGGGCAGGGAGGATCGAAGGTGAGCTTACTATCCTGTTGAAATCCTGTTTCATGAGTACAAGGGATTTCATAAGCCAGGGGGCCCTTTCAAGTAACTGTTCATGCTGAGCAGGATCAACTCCCTTCAAATACTCAGCCCCCGAATATGCAGTGCCAAACTCTGACTTAAACCATTCAAGGGCTTCTTTCATCTCCTTTGACAGGGAAGAACCATGCTCTCTGATCGTCCTAATCTCTTCTTTAAGCTCGGCCAGTTCCTGCTCAAGGCTATATCTTTTTTGATTGGAAGATTCCATCTCCGTCTCAATAAGATTCAGACAATGTTCTGCAGTTCCAACATCAAAAGCCTTAAGCAGTTTTAAGATCTCATCCCTGTCCGCTTCAAATATAGTCTTCTGCTCTCTCAGCCTTTCAAGATCCTCATTTAGCCTTTTGATCTGCGTTTGAATTGTATTGATCTCACCCTGCAAACCGCTTTCCTCAAGCTCCTTCCGGTGTACATCTTCAGATATCTGCTCCTTTTTATCAGACAGCTCCTGATGTTTTTCCTTACTGGCACTGAGCTCATCCTTAAGGATCAGACCCCCGGTTATCCTGGGAAACTTTGCATAACGGGCCTGTAATTCTGTTTCCATCCCTTTTTGCTGCTTTATTTTCAGCTCAAATTCACATATTAGATCATTGGTATCCCCGATCCTGCTCTTAAGAAACCCGATATGTTCCTGATGCTTCCCCAGCCTCTGGTTAAGCTCTTTTAATTTCGCGTCCTCCCCGGAATATTCCTCTTTAACCAGATCCAGATCCCTTTTAAACAAAAAGTGAAGTTTACCCCCCAGCTTTTCCTTTTTATCAAATAGATCTTTATTGTTCTTTTTAAGATCCGAAAGGGTGTTTTGATCTTTTCGAATCTCTTTTTCATAATCTTTGATCTTCAGATATTTATTGACAGCATTGGCATGATCGATATCATGAGATAGTTCCTTTATCTGCTTATTGATACCCTCCTTTCTTTCCTGAAGTCTTTCAAGGTCCTGCCTGATCACATTCACTTTTGCATTGATCCTTTTAAGCTCCAGCTCCTCAATATCAAGAAGGGTCTTGATCTCATCTTTTTGGGCCGTATCAAAGCACATACCTAAATCGTTAAGCTGCGCTGTTGCTTCCCTGACCTTTATTTCATAGGCCTTAAGCTGGGAGCAGGCCTGCTTTTTAAGCTCTTCCAGATTGCTAAAGCCCTGCAATACCTCCTCATTGGAAGTTTTAATATCATGTATCTTTTTGAGAAGGATCCCGTATTCTTCAAGTTTTTCCATCTCTGCACTTAATTTGCGGATCTGTTCCTGGGAATTGAACAGTGCACTTGCCAGGGACTCACTGTTTGACTGCTCAGTTTCATGCTCCATCAGGTTGGCCTTACTCTCAAGACATCTCTGAGTGGTATCAACCAGAAGTTTTTCAACAAGGGTGCGGGAGGTTCCATAGTTCTCCGTGAAATGAGATTTAAAATAATTCTCCTTTTTATTGATCCTGCGGATGAGGTTCATTTCAACATCAAGGAGATTGTACTTTTTAAGCTCCTGAATATACTTATTCTTACCTTCAAATATACTGATATCATACTCATGGCTTTTTTCCCGGAGCATATCCCGGGCCTTGCTAAAATCCACTGTTACAAACTCATTACCTTCGCTCCGGCACAAAGGAATGTGATGAATATCCATTTCATTGGCCCGGTCATAGGCGTGGATATAGGTAAAATGATCCGGATTACCACTTTTATCCATCTCATCAGGATTGGCCTTCTTCTTTGCACAAAATCCTGTCAGCAGATATTTATGATCACAAAGTTGCTCATCCAGTTCCCATTCAACCAGTACATGGGTGGTTCTGTTCGGGTCCCCTCCCCTGAAAATATCTTTGAAGGGTTTTTTAGGATCAAGACTCTCCTTTGGCAGAACACATTGCAGCATAAGCATAAGGAGTACTGATTTACCACCTCCGTTTATGAGTTCATAGGTGGCATTCTCTCCATGAAAAGGCATTTTAAAGTCCTGGAACACACGCCTTGCTTCATTAAAACAGGCATTGATCACCCGCAGATTTCTTATTTTAGGCATCTTCTATCCCTCCTGAGAGCTCTTTGATCAGCTCCATAATCCCCCTTTGCAGCTCCGGATCATTATAGGCCTCAGCAATGACCGCCTTAAAGCGATCGGTGGGATAGATAGCATTATTTTGCTCCACCACCAGATCATGCCTGGCCATAAATTTAATGGTCTCATTAACGATCGTAAGCTGTGAACCAACACCCCTTTGTTTTTCATCATCACAATTTTTACGCAATTCCCGGGGAGGCAGACTGTCCCAGAATTCCTTTATATCCTGGAAATTGAATTTGTATTCTTCACTGACAGCCTGTATGTCTTCAAATTCTTCCATTGCTTTTACTCTGGAATTGATCTCCTTAAGGAGATATTCTTTGGGTATCTTCTGCCGGTGGGTATCGGTCATGGATTCCTCATAGAATTCATTGACCACAATATGCATGATAAAAAAAGCAGTGTACATTTGAGTATTATTAAAACCCCTGCCAAGCTCATATTTTATGTCAGCATTGCTCATCCCAAAAACCTTATTGGAAACCCCGGCACTAAGATAGAGGGCCCTGTCCCTCTTGCAGATGAACAAACCAAAACGCTGTGCACAAAGTTCCAGGACTTCCCTCACATCTCCGTCCTGTTCATACATATTATAATGCTCCGGACATTTGCTCTGCTCCAGTGAATTACTCGAAAGCATATAATACATAATGTCAAGGGCTCTGATTACTTTTTCTTTATCATACTTCATGAATTTCACCGATCATAAATTCCATGTCAGATATGTGCACCAGTCCATTTTCACATACAGGGACCACTTTTTGCGGATATGATGTAACTATAAGTTTCCTGATGGAAAGGCCGGTTTCCTTTATGGCCCGCATCAGGGCTAAAATGATAAGGTCATATTCATTCTCATCCGTTCTGCCTTCAGCCGGTATCTCATGAATTGTCTGATAGGCATTTAGCTCTCCATCTGAAGTGGTCGTGTCAATGTTCAGGGCCAGCAAAAACGGAAGCAGGTCTATATTGTAGAGAGCTTCGGGACCCAGTTTTTCTTCGAAATATTGCAACAGCCTTTCCAGATCAAAACCTTTGTATTCGATCTCAAGCAGCCTTAAAAGGTGATAGGAATATATCTGGAAATTGTTCTTCTGCCTCTGCTTGACCTGATCATCCAGCAGACGTACATCCTCCCACTTCGCCTCATCCCGGGTTTCATCCACAATGTCTTTTTTCCGGGTTACGACCTGGGGTTCGAATATCTTAAAGATACTGAAATGCCCGGGTACTTCCGGAAGCAGCAGGGGCCTCATTTCAATAACATGGGTCTCATTTAAGCGGTTCATTTTGATATTGCTTTCCAGGACATCTTTAAAGTTCCATCTTAGATCAAAGAGAGAATTAAGTCGATTGTTGCAGATCTCTTCATGTTCTTCGGGGATTTTCGTATATTCGCTGAGCAGGCCTGAATGCAGTTCATAACCCCACTTAAGTTCCGATCTGATCCGGCTTAATATCTTAAGGTCCTCTTCGGTGATCTTTTCAGAATCCTTTATATTTCTAAGATCATCCGGCCCATTGATAATAGCTTCAAGTGATTTTCTAACCTGTTCGAACAGTTCCTCCTCTTCCTTGAGCTGACTGAACACACCTTCAGTAAACTTTGTGAGATCTTCGATAATATTATCATCATCGTACATCATCTTGCGAAGCAGGTCCTCTTTGAGCTCCCTTTTTCTAATAACATTCAGGTTCAGCTCTCTTATCGTATTATAGGCATTTACAAAAGAATGGTTCTCGATCTGTTTTTTGAACAGTATCAGGCCTATGGATATCCGGGACTCTTCAGGCAACTCTTTGGTACTGATCATAAAGTCCAGGCCCTCAGTTGTTATCTCATACCCTTTTTCTGATACATCGTATTTGATCAGGCTTAGACGATAACGGGCCTGCTTTAAGTGCAGGGGGTCTATGTGTTCAAACAAATATGTCTGACCATCCGTATCGGTCTCCAGAACATCCAGCACACTTCGGGTAACTTCCCTGCTATCCAGCTCCTTATCCGGATATAACCGGTCCAGCACTTTTTGAACATGGTTCTCGATATCCTGATTGTTCAAAAAGCGGGACCTGAGCTTACCCTGCTCGATAATGAAGCTTAGCACATCTATGGCAAGATAGGCAATATCATAATCCAGGCCTTCTCCACGTCTGGAATACTGGTAGAGTTTGAAAAAGGGATAACTGTTCTTCAGGCGCATCATGCGCTCGTTGTTATCCTGAAATCGTTTATCTATATCCAATCTTACCCCATTCCAAAATATTATTGTTGTTCAGGCCTTCCTGAGGAAGGCATTTGTGTTGCTCAACTATTGATCGAATGGCTCCTGCATCCTCAGGGCTGAAGTGATCAATAAAAGGCGAAAGGTCCCTGTCCTTAAGTCTTTTTTTGCTCTTCAAAACCCGGGCCCCCTGGGGTCCGACCACTTTGAGGAGATGTTCATAGAAAGCAACTGCCGGTGCAATATCATATTCTGCGAATTTTTTGTATAACCGGTTGTAGATCTCAATACCTTCCAGGTCTATATCTCCGAAATAGTAATAACTATCTGAAAAACGGCCATTAATGTACTCAATGAACTCGAACTTCTTTGAGATCCCGTTACCCTCCCCGAATATCAAAAGATCAATATCCGGAAGATAACCTGACTTAATGGCCTCCAGAACTGTCCAGAAAGTATCCTTATTCTCAATGATCAGGACGCCCCGTTTTTCCTTCCGGTCAAATTCATCTTTTTTGTAGTAGAAAAAAGGTTCATATGTCTTTTTTGAAAAGAGGTCCTCCAGCGAGATCCCGCCCAGCTTCTTAAGGATTAAAAGACCGTCTATCCCCGCTTTATCAGGTTCTGTAAGGGCCTTCTCGTCATCAAAAAGCAAAAACGAGCGTTCATTTGCTGTCAGGACAGGCGGGTTTTCCTGTCTTAGCAGAGCATCTATGCGCCGGATGTATCTCTCATGCACGTAATACTCCTCACGATGTTTGGAATAATAGCTCATATCGATCCTTTGATGATAGGGATACAGTTCACTGGCCGGGAGTATGTCATCAGACCGGGCCTGCACATTGATCTCATATTTGCTCGCAAGGCCCCTGTATTTGAGCAGTTTTTTAGCACTCTTCAAAGGCTTCAGGTCCCCCTGCTCAATGAACTGCTCCATTGAGCTTATGAACTGTTCATGCAATTGAGAACTGGCATTAAGGTTCTGGCCCATGTCCTTTAGACCGGCGACGATCTCTTTAACCTCGATCCTTTTTCGGGGATGATCTTTTATGATATTGATGATCTTATCCTGCATTTACTTCTCCGGATGTTATTTTGGTGGGTGGTCCTGGAAAGATATTCAGTGAACTGAAATATATTGAAGAGTTTAATATATTTAAATATTATGTTTAATTAAAAACTTGACATATTACAAGTATTGTCATGAAATTTTCCATCAAATCAAATGCAATACTTTCACACTACATGCATCAATATTATAAACAATTGTGCCACATAATTTAACATAAAGATAAATAAAGATTACATCAGGTATAGGGAACTTGAAGATGATCCTGTCCAGTAAGATATATCTTTCAATAAAATTAAATTAACAGGTGGTTAAATGAAAAAACATTTGAGGATACTATCGGATAATGAAATTCAAATGCTCATTGATGATGAAAAGTTAATATCAGCACAACAAATTATAGGTATCCATCCTATACCTAAAAACAGCCGGCAACATACCTCTTACCATCTGAATATCACCTCTGTGTCTAAAAGGAAATATTCGATACAGGTGCGAACTAATTTAGCTAATGTTTTTGATTTTTCCATAATCTTAAGCTACTATGATGAACAGAGCCATAAATGGTATTTATTACGGCGGTATAATGGATCCAACCATTCACATAGGAATCATATTGAAAATACAAAAATATCCAGGAATTTTCATATACATAAAGCAACAGAAAGATATCAAAAAGAAGGAAGAGATATTGTCGGATATGCAGAATCTACAAATAAGTATTCGAACTGGAAAGATGCATTACAGCTGATGTTTGAAGAGTGTAATTTCAGATCAACTGACATATCTTTATTTGACTATAAGGGGTGAAGAACATGGAAAGTTCTCAGATATTAACGGAACTCAGGAAATCTGTATGCGAAGATATTGAGCTTTTCCAGGAAGGCCTCGACAGATTTGCAATCGATTCCCCCTTTGGTTTTGAAGATGGTGATTCTTTTGTAATCATCCTTGAAAGAACAGATGATCAATGGCATCTCACTGATGAAGGCCATACTTTAATGCATCTGTCTTATGACAACTCAGATGAACTCTTAAACAGTGGTCATCGTGAAGAGATATTCAAATCTGTGCTTGGTAAACACAAGATAAAAAATAAAGGTGGAGAACTGACACTCAAAGTTGAAGATCACAAATTCGGGGATTCATTATTCACATTTATCCAGGCCCTCAACAAAATCATAACGATAATTTTGTTTAAAAAAGACACCGTTGCAACTATGTTCAAAGATGACTTTAAAGAATCAATGCACAGCATCTTCCATGATAACTGCCAATTTAACTACCACAATGAAGATCATGACATCGATGAAAAATACATGGTTGATTGTTATGTCGATGCTGAAAAACCCCTTTTAATATTTGCATTAAGTGGAAATTATAAATGCCAGGACGCAATGCTCACATGTATGAAATTTAAAGAGTGGGGGGTCAAGTTCAATTCAATCGGTATCTTTGAAGAAAGTGAAAAGATCGGTAAAAAGATCCAGGCACAATCAATGGATACTTTTGATAAACAATTTTCAACACTTTATTCTGCAAGGGATGGGCTACCTTATTATCTTGAAAAGATGGCAATTTCCTAATTGTATCCATGAATGAAGTTTAATCCGATCAGCTTAGCTTAACACGAACTACTTTAATAGTCAATATCATCCTCCTGCCCGGTATCCACCCTGAAACTGGCCCTATAAATACCAGTATCATGAATATACTTAGTAGGAGAGTGATCAGATGTTCTGTTATCAATGTGAAGAAACATTAAACGGTACGGGATGTACCAAAAATGGGATATGTGGCAAGAAAGGTGAGGTCGCAGACCTTCAGGATGACCTTATCTACATACTCAAAAGCATCTCTTTCTATAACCAGCGGGCCCGCAAAGCCAAAATCGCAGAAAGCTCCACCGATGAGTTCATGCTTGATGCCCTTTTTTCCACCATCACGAATACTGACTTCAGGGCCTGCGGGATTCAGGAGCGTATCGATAAAGGATTCAATTTGCAGCAAAAGCTCAGACAGGCCCTCCTTGATAACGGGGCCCTGGAAGAAGATCTGCCGCAGATCGCTACGGTAAGTCCGGACAATCTTAAGGACCGGGATACCGGGATCCTGGCTACAGAGGATGAGGATATCCGCTCTTTAAGGGAGCTGATCATCTTCGGGCTTAAGGGAATGGCGGCCTATGCGCACCATGCAATGGTGTTGGGTTATTCCAATAAGAAGATCAATTCCTTTATTGAAGAGGCCCTGGTAGCTACCACAGATGACAACCTTAGTGATGACCAGCTTGTCCGCCTGGTCCTCCAGTGCGGAGAGAAAGGATTTGATGTCATGGCGATGCTGGACCAGGCCAATACGACCACCTTTGGCCATCCGGAACCCACACCTGTCAACATCGGGACAGGTGATAAACCGGGGATACTCATAAGCGGACATGACCTGCATGACCTCAAACAACTGCTGGACCAGACCGAAGGTACCGGGATAGACATATACACTCATGGAGAGATGCTACCTGCAAATTCCTATCCACATCTTAAGCAGTACGAACACCTTGTAGGTAATTATGGCGGTTCCTGGTGGCATCAGAAAAAAGAGTTCGAAAGTTTCAATGGGCCCATACTGCTAACAACGAATTGTATCGTCCCCCCAGGCAAATCATATATTGACAGGATATACACAACCGGTTCCGTTGGTTTTGATGGGGTCACACATATTCTGGAAACGGACGGGAAAAAGGATTTCTCTGCAATAATAGAACAGGCCAAAACCTGCAGCCCACCACAGCAGCTGGAAGAAGGAACCATCATGGGAGGATTTGCATATAATTCTGTCATGAGCAACGTTAACAAAATAGCTGAAGCAGTAAAAGCCGGTAAGATCAAAAAGTTCGTCGTCATGGCCGGCTGTGACGGCCGGCATAAGACCCGCCAGTACTACACCGACTTTGCACAAGCCCTGCCTGAAGACACCATCATCCTCACCGCCGGATGTGCAAAATACCGCTACAACAAACTGGGCCTGGGCGAGATCGACGGAATCCCCAGAGTACTGGACGCCGGCCAGTGCAATGACTGCTTCTCACTCATAGTCATCGCCCAGGGCCTCATGTCCGCACTGGGATTTACCGATGTCAACCAGGCCCCCATCTCCTACAACATCGCCTGGTATGAACAAAAAGCCGTCCTGGTACTGCTCACATTGTTGAGACTTGAAATAAAGAACATCACCCTGGGCCCCACCCTTCCGGCATTTGTATCTCCTAATGTGCTCAAGGTGCTGGTGGACAGGTTCAACATCACGCCCAACACAACAGTAGAAGAAGATATGGAAAGACTGCTTCAGTGAGGGATAAAAATGAAAATAATCGATGTAAAACAGGCCCCTGCAAAAGACAACCAGCACAACGTGCTGGCCCGGGCCGTTTATGATAACGATAAGACCCAGGTCATGCATATTGAGCTTACGCCAGGAGAAGGTTTAAAACTGCACAAGACCCCCATGGATGTCTTCTTCTATATTTTAGAAGGAGAAGGAGTCGTGGTGATCGGAGAAGAGGAAGAGACTGTGGGAGAGGACATGCTGATTGAAAGTCCAAAAGGGATTCCACATCTGCTCAGAAATGAAAGTGACGGGATGTTCAGGTTTCTGGTTGTGAAACTTAAGGAAGCCTGAAAGGCCTTCTTATTGGATAATTATTAAAATTCCCAGCCCTCTTTCAGGATCATTTCGATCATGGAAAAACAGGGAATGTTATAATGAATGCAAACTTCCGGGATCTTAATCTTCTTAGAATTCTGTTTTTTATTCACTTTTTCCTCTGTAACAATACAAACATCATACTGCAACAGTGTCTTTTGAGGAGAATTGATCATATCCAGGGCCATCGCAATTAAAAAAGGGTCAGCCGATTCTTTTGTATCTCTCGGATTGATCAGTTTCGGGTATTTCAGGAGGATCTCCTGAACCAGTAGATAGTGATCGTGTTTTTCATGAAACAAAGGATTACGGTATTTTTTTGCCCAGTCACAAATGTTATCATCCTGCCGTTCGAGTTCTGTCAGAACCATCCGGGGAGAACCAACTCTGTTTTCAGTGATCATTTTTTCAAATTCGTTCCAGAATGATTTGAAAGCAGATTGCGGATAATATTTGTTCATATCAATGAAAGATGAAGTGTCAATTATATAATAATTGGATCTTTGGCCGGCCATAGTACCACATCAAAAATTAGTCAACTCATCCAGATGCCTGGTCCTGATATTAAGATAATCAAGTGCCTCACTGCCGGTTATAAACCCATTTTCCATGTTTTCAAAAACCAGAGAAATGAAAGCATGACCTTTGTCACGTTCTGCTTTTTTTGCAGAATTTAAACCATAACCGGAATTTTTGCCACCAGTCTCTTTTAGTAATTCCGGAAATTTATGTGTCTCAACATTATATTCTTCCCTGGAAATACAATTGAGTATATATAATCTTGTTAGTGTCGCACAATAGCTAGCATGATAACGGTGGGCCAATTTCCTGTAGTTCTCAATTCCCATTTCCCCAAAATCTCTTTTCACATCCTCCGCAGGCAAAAGAAAAGCAGCTGCAAAAGCATTACACCATTTTTCAATTATATTCCTGTGTTCCTTTGAAATAAACTCTTCCTCTGGAATACACATTGCAGGCCTGTTCAAAAGAAGATGTGCATATTCATGAAGGAGGGTGAATATGCGAGCCTGTATGACATCCGAAGAATTCACAACAATGGCAAATGGTTTTATCTCCATTAATGTAAATCCGCGTAATTGCTCCACATCGGCACTGATCTGAAATACAAAAATGTTCTTTGATTCAATTCGCTCCCTCAAATACCTGAAGGCTGCATAGTAGTCTTTCCAGGCCCTTTGTGCTTGTACAGATAATCCCATTCTATCCCTTTCAACAGCAGCAACAACTTCAGGATCATCCTTCAAAGTAGCAGGTAAAATATCAGGTTCCAGGTCTATATCCAGATTTATCATCAATTCATTGCTTTTATCCTGCTGGTTTTGAGCTTCCCTTATCTTTAAAAGAACTTCTTTTGAAAGACCATCTTGTGAAGCCGGAAGCATCCTGAAATCTTCCGGAAGAACTGGATCATTTTCAGGTTCGGGCAAGAGGAAAGCTGCAACGGGCCTTTTATACTCTTTTGCCAATTTCTTTAAATGACTTAGATGAGGATGATGCAACCCCCTCTCCCAGTCATAAATGCTGGATATAGGTATTCCTAACAGATCACTTACATCCTTACATGTCCATCCGGAACTTTTTCTTAACCATCCAAAAACTTCCGGATTTACTGGAATTGATATGTCTTCTGTTGACATTAAAGAAAAGATGGTAAATTAACTTACATATCACTTTCCGTCCTTTCATATGTGGATCTGCGCCAACTATAAATATATATTTAATTAGTTTGAGAGATCACAAAATTTAATACCTGTCAGATTAAATTATGATTAAGTGATCAGCATCATGGAAACAGATTTGATCTTAACGGACCTGAAGAAATCCCTCTTTACAGATATTGAACTTATTGAAGAAGGGCCAGGAAGATATTCAATCGACACACCCTATGGCTTTAAAGATGGGGATTCTTATGTCATCATTCTCAAAAAAATCAATGATACATGGCAGCTTTCCGATGAGGGCCATACATTGATGCATTTGTCTTACAACCATTCTGATAACAGGGATCAGTTCGAAGAGACATTCAATTCTGCACTTAATAACCACAATATTATCAATAACAATGGAGAACTGATACTAAAAGTTACTGACGATAAAATCGGGGATGCTTTGCTCACATTCATCCGGGCCCTGGAAAAATTAAAATAATTTACATGAACCTTTGAATTATAAAGATCAAGCTATGAATCAAAATGAATCGAATCTGCTTAAAGAAGCAAGACATTCTGCAAAACTGATGGAACAAGCCAGGAAAAACCCTGTCCCACTGGAAGAAGCCCTTGAAATACTTGCAACGACGGAAAAAAGCCTCCACTAAAAGATGATTCTATCAGACATACGCGTGAATCAGTTGACAGGAAATATGCGAGTGCATATATAGATCACTGCTGAGATGATACAGGCCAGAACATCATTTCCCATATAGCATACACTTCATACCAGAAAGCTTACATGCGTTTCCTTGCCGGTATTCTTTCAACCATTTTTAGAAAAGTATATCTACAACTACTTATCACTATTTAACCGGGAGGAGGGCCATGGCTGAACCGGAATTAAGTGAAACGATCAGTATTCTGCAGAATTGCATAAAAAAGATAAATGAAGATCCTCAATTCGCTAAAGAGATCTTCAACGATCCTGAAATATTATCATCCTGTCTGACCGATATCACCCACATTCTAAAGCTGATAGATGACAGACGATAACCTCAGACACACTGCAGGCCCCGCTTTTCAAATAACCAGAGATAAATCCTAAAGCTCACCCAACCATCCACTCACTATACACATACTCCACATCCATCCCCTCTCCCGCGGCCCAGATCCCTATCCTGTACCTCTCTCCCCCCGGTACCTTCAGTCCTGAAACCGTATACGTGAGGCCCTCATCAACCGGAATATCCGGAAGTTCATCACTTTCCAGCTGGTCCCAGACCATGCCTTCTTCAACCGCTTCCAGTGTAGTGTAGACCACCACGTCCCGGGCCACTGCTGAGCCCACATTCATCACTTCGATGGTCAGGTCAACAGTTGTATAAACAAGGCCCCCGGTGGACGTGCCTTCAAAATCCAGACCGATCTGGGGATAACCATAAGGAATGGGGGTGATCCTGGCCCTCTCATCTTCAAATTCAGAGGGGATCTCACCGACATCCCAGCCGGAATCGGTCGTTTCCAGATAGTAGTATCTGGTACCTGAATACTCATAATAACTGCCTGGCAGATCCTCACTTCCCTTCACTCCCACAGCCATATGGCCCGGGAGTTCAAGCAGGGCCGCACCATATCCCATGTCAGTCAAAAGAGCTGCAAGCAGGATGGAGGAATCTTCACAGTCCCCTCCTCCATGATAGAGGGTCTCAAAGGGATAGCGAGGGTATTCATCATACCCTTCGGACACGCTGTCTGTGATATAGGGCAGGGACTGGACGAACATCATGGCGATGTAGGGGATCTCCTCCTGCGGATATCCACCATCAGATGCAGCATCCTCCAGGGCCGATGTTATACGTGAGATCATAGCATCGTCATAGGGATCATTCACAAAATGGGTCCAGTCACGCTCCCGGGACCTCTGTGAATATAAATCAAATGCCTCACCTTCAAACTCACATTCCAGATAGAAGACAGAATCCTCATACTCCCACTCAAATGTCCTTATAATGGTATCCCCTTCGATCCTCACCACTTCAGAAGACTTCTCAACACTAACTTCAGTGTAAAGGCCGGGCCCGGGAGAATAGGAGAGCTCAATGACAAAGCTGCTATCATATATTCGGTCCAGGATAAGAGAATACACCACCTCTTTATCGTCCGGGCCCATTATGTCATAAAGCATGTCAGGCTGAAGATAGATGACGTCATATTCTTCATTGTCCTTTCTCAGGGAGATCTTTGCATAACCTTCCCTGCGATCGATCTCCAGTACCTTCAGGGAATAACCGTTCTCCAGGGAGAGAACGGCGGTTTTCTTGAGGGTGGTGCTTTGCCACTGTTCTACAACATCAGGTTGTACCGTAGTAGTCTGAGGTACGGGGTCCTCAGAAATGCAGCCGATACAGGAAAACAGGAGCAGGAATATGATTGCATAGAACAAGGATCGATATAGTGTCATAAACACATATTTGTACAATTTTATTAAAATGTTTTTATTTACTTATTAACATATATAATTAATAATTATAAAACTAAAAGTAATCTATAAATAGAGAAAAAGACATACTTGAAATTAAATAGTAATTTTTATTTTTTTAATTAATCATGTAGTAAGATTAATTATATTTTGGTGGTGTGGTATGCCTACAAACAATACAAAACAATCCAGACTTACTAAAGCAGTGATGCTAAATGCTATCCTAATTGCTTGCTTAATAGTGACTTTTACGAGCTCTGCTAATGCTGTTAC
Organism: Methanosarcinaceae archaeon; assembly: GCA_963676195.2. Classification (GTDB taxonomy): domain Archaea; phylum Halobacteriota; class Methanosarcinia; order Methanosarcinales; family Methanosarcinaceae; genus CAXXJW01. The sequence continues at coordinate 963,716 of CAXXJW010000001.1, forward strand.
TTCTCCAGAATCAACTTTTGGAATAGGAGATACTTTTATGTCCTGTTCATCAACACCAGATGAACAAAAAACATTGTATGTATATCCTGATCCTATTACATGGACTAACGGAATTGAAGTTAAAGGAAATTATGCTTATGTAGGCCAGGAAGCAAACTTTCAGGTCGTTAATGTTTCAGACCCTTATTCTCCGTTTTTAGAAACAACTTTAAAACTAAATGGGGACATATCAGAGATAATCATATCTGAAAATTATGCTTATGTTCTGGATTGGAGAAAAGGATTTTTTATTCTGGATATCAGCAATCCCACATTACCTATAGTCGTAGGCCATAATGATTCCCTTGATAACCCCTGGCATTGTGCCATTTCAAACGACCTTGCTTATATAGCTGATGGATCAAGACTTACAATTATGAACATTACCGATCCTTCATCCCCATCAATAAAAGGCAGCTTTAAAACACCGGGGCCGGCCATAGGAGTTGATGTCTATGGGAATCATGCTTATGTAACCGATCTTGATACAGGATTAATCATAATAAATGTCACAAACCCTTCAGAACCGTCTCCAATCTCAATTTATGATGGTATAAAGGAAGGAATTAATGTAATTGTTTTAGACAATTATGCATATATAGCAGCTTATAACCAGGGCCTACAAATTATTAATATATCCGATCCTTATAATCCCTCCTATGCCGGGTCTTGCAATCAATCAAGACGTGCATTTTCTCTTGATATACATGGAAATTATGCATATGTTGGAAATTTAAACGGTGAGATGAAGATTCTTGATATAAGTGATCCATACTCACCTGTATTTATAGGAGGTTATTATAATTTTGGCGACGTTTTCAACATCTATTATCAAGACAATTTTGTATATGTTGCAGACAGAGACGAAGGAATCGTTATAATAAATGTAACTGAACCTCAAACACCTGAACTTGCATCCATTTACAGATATCTTTACAGGATACAGGATGCAGTAAACGCTGCAAACGATCATGACACAATACTTGTTTATCCAGGCACTTATGCTGAAAACATCAATGTTGATAAACCTTTAAACATCTCCTCAATTGGTGGGCCTCTGGTTACAAACATAACTGTATTTACCAGTGAAGATCATGTCTTTGATCTATCAGCTGATAATATATCTATTAATGGATTTACTATCAGTGGCACAACAAAATCTTCCTGCTCAGGTATATATATAACATCCTCAGAAAATCAGATAACCAGAAACATATTTACCAATAATTCCAATGGGGTCTATTGTTACAAATCCACAAATAATTCATTAAATAATAATATCATAAGCAATAATTCCAATGGGATCTATTGTTACAAATCCACAAATGATTCATTAAATAACAATATCATAAGCAACAATTCCAAAGGGATCTATTGTTATGAATCCACAAATAATTCATTAAATAACAACATCTTAAGCAACAATTCCAATGGGATCTATTGTTACAAAACTACAAATAATTCATTAAATAACAACATTGTAAGCAACAATTCTAATGGAATTAAATCAAGTTGCACAAACAATGAATCTATTATGAACAATACATTTGAAAACAATAAATATGGATTATGGTTAGATACTGCCAAAAACAGTACTATTTTAAAAAATTATATTGATGAAAACAATATTGGAGTCTGGATGCTAGGACAAAATACTTACAACTTATTTGATAATAACACACTGCTAAATAATACAAGAGGATTTCACCTTGAAGGTAATAATGATTTTAACTCAATGACTAATAATACAATGATCAATAATGAAATCAGTTTTTATTTTGATTTGTCTTTTGATAATACTATTTCCAATAACATAATAAAAAATAGTATGTACGGTTTTCGTTTCCAACAATCCGGAGGAAACTTAATAGAAAATAATAGTATTTCAGAAAATACTTATGGAATTCTTTTATTAGACATATCAGCAAATCGCATATTCAATAATACCTTCACCAATAATAGTTATAGGGCCATCTATTCCTATGATAGCTATTCATCCCACATAATAGGTAACACAATATCCGGCAGTGGTGCAGGTGTTGTAATATATGTCCCATGTGACACCCAAAAGAATGTAATCATCAACAATAACACCATATTCAACACAAACTGCGGGATAAAAGTAAACAGTCTTGTTGACAGCCAGATCAATAACAATTTGCTCTACAACAATACTTGTGGAATAGCTCTTAAAACCTCAAGCCACCTTACCGTAGCAAATAATATGATCACAAACAACCTTAAAGGAGTTTCTCTCTCATCCTCGGTGAATAACTCCATCTACAACAATTTCTTCAACAACACCAATAATTTAATCATCGATCCCGATGCACCCCAGATACTTAACACAACAAAGACAAACAAAACCAATGTAGCCCGGGGGCCTTTTATTGCCGGGAATTACTGGCTTGACCCGAATGGAACAGGGTTTAGTCAAATAAATAATATCGATGTTGATGAAGACGGCATTTGCGATGTTCCATACCAGCTTTCAGAACTCAATATAGACTATTTGCCACTGGCAGCACCAATTACCATGCCACCAGCATGCATATCAAATCTCACAGTAGCCTCCAGAGGGGCCACATGGATAAATTGGACCTGGAATAATCCTGAAAATTGGGATTTTAATCATACTATGATACATGTGAATTCCGTTTTCATAACAAATACCAGTAACTCTTTCTTTAATCACACAGCTCTTAAAGAGAATACCACCTATACCCTTGAAGTATTCACTGTGGATGCTTCAGAAAATATGAATTCAAAATCGGTCGCCATATCCACATCAACCCAATTCGACTGGAATCCCTGGAATGATCAAAACTCTGAAGGGAACTTCTCAATTACTACCAGAGAGCTGCAAGTCTCGATCAATTGCTGGATCATGAGTATACCGGCCCCGGCAACTAATGCCAAAATTACAACAATAAGAATGCAACAATTGATAAACGACTGGATCAACACATAAAAAAAAGAGGTCCGGAGTACCCGGACCTTATTAAATACCCCTTCTTCTAAATCCGATATACATTGCACCCACTGCAGCAAAGATCAGCAGTGTTCCAATAATATCGGCCCCGGAGAAGGATGATCCGCCTGTATCTTCATGACGGGTGTCCTCACTGGTCATCTCATAGCCTTCCACATACTCAGCTGGAGTTTCCGGAGTGCTTTTGACCTCAGGTACCTCCACTGTTTCTCCGTAACCGGACTGGACCACGGACTGGTTGGAGGTCTGTGTTGACGACACCACCTGTGCAGAACCTGAAGTACCACCGGATGAAGCAGGGCTGAGGGAAGCAGAGCTTTGAGTCACCTTCGCCATAGCCTCACTGTAACCCGGTACAGAGGCAAGGCCGCTTACATATTTGTCCAGGAAGGGATTTCCACAGGTGTGATGACAGCAGGTGGGCCCGTTGTCCACAACGGATTGTTGATACTCTTTTGCAAGTGCTTTCAGTACCTCAGCTGATGGATCCCAGTCTCCCCTGCGGGCAGATTCCAGCAGGTTTAAGGCCATGGACTGATAGGCATAGGGATTGGTGGTTTTGAGGAACTCCTGCACATCAGTATTGGTCTTATCGGTAAAGTAGGTTGAATAGACCTCACCCCACATCTGAGATGTGATCAGGTCCTCACTTACCGTATCCCAGATCCTCATATTCTCAATAAAGGCATTCATGTACCTGGTACCGTCATAACCATTGTTCATCATGCCCTCGATCCAGGACGGATTCAGATACCTGGAACGCAGGTCCCTGCTTATGAATTGCTGCAGAGTCTCCACCCCTTCACTGCCAGGCTCACGCTGATTGTTGATATACATCTTCGGGGGTTTGCCATTGATCTGTTCCAGGGCCATGGACAGGCCTCCGAAATAAGCGGCCACCATTGGATGTTCCAGAGCTCCGTAGACATTGGAGGAGCGGCTAAAGACACCCACTTCCACGCCGGCAAGGTTCTTACGGAACACATCAACGTACTGCTCACCCCAGATATCCTCACCATAGATGTATCCCATACGCTGCATGTACAGGTCTGCAATATCCTCTTTACTCTCCCAGTCACCTCCGGAGATGGCATGCTCAATTCCGGGAGTGTATGATCCGGGAGGCGGACAGAAGATCCTGGCCAGGGACAGCTTTTCAGCAGTTTCCTCGTCATATCCCTGTTCTATCAGATCAGCCTTCATAGCTTCACTATTCTCCTTCACATAGTTGGGGTAGGTTTCGTTATCTTCTGCACTGGCAGCAAGTTTGACCGCTTTATCGATCAGCTGCAGACGGCTGGCATACATATCACGATAGGATCCGGAGGTTGTCACCACCACATCGATACGGGGCCGGCCCAGTACATCGGAATCAATGAGCTTAACATCTTGTACACGTCCTCTTGAATCCCTGTCCGGTTCAACGCCAAGCATATAGAATATCTCGGATTCCATCGTACCCTGATGCCTGGTGGTCTCGATGGACCAGAGCAAGAAAGCAACTTTACGTGGATAGCTGCCATTTTCGGCCAGGTGAAGGGACAATAGTTCATCCCCGAGCTGACATCCCACGGTCCAGGCCGCAGTGGTGGGGATCAAACGGTCATCGAACACACATAAATTCCGGCCTGTGGGAAGTGCATCGGGATTTCTGACAGGATCTCCTGCAGGGCCTGGCGGGATATACTTACCTTCCAGAGCATCAAGGATGCGGGGGATCTCCACAGTACAGGCATTGATATCATCCAGATACTTCAGGGACAGGTTCAGATCAGCACTCACATCAGTTGAGATATTCCCCAGGACAAGCAGCTGAGCATCCTGCACACTGCTTCCATTAAGCAGGGTCTCATTAAGCAACGCTGTGGTAAGTCCTTCTGCAGGGTCCACAGCAGAGACATTGACCTTAAATCCTGATCCAAGCATTGCCTCGACCATAGCCACCAGGCTTTCACCCTCAGGAGGCTCTCCCAGAACATGGGAACCATAGGGCATGTAGGTGGTCTTCAGTTCTTCCAGATAATCATCAAGCTCTCCAATAAAGGCGTCTTCCAGAGTAGCATTGCCCCGGATATCATCAACATTCACTTCCAGATCATGGTCCAGGCCAAGCTCAACACTTGTGTTGAGGATGTCCTTACGATACTGAGCAAGGACTGCAGGATCAACCGCCTGGCTGAACAGAGAAATATCCTGGTCCAGGAGACTGTAATTACCATACAGGCCAGATGGAACAATGGTAGGAGTGAGGAAATCAATGATGAGCATATTGGCCCGCCTTCTGTCAAAGATACCTTCCGCGTCCATTGGCAGAACATGTATCATAGGCATATCCTGAAGCAGCAGGGCCCCCCAGTCCTTTGCGGACAATCCGGATTCCTTACCCGGCATCATCTCAATGCTGGTGAAGATACTAAAAATGGCATCTGCCTGATATTCTTCTCCCATGTACTTGTAGAAAGCAAGACACTGGTGTGTGGGAGGAATGGAACCGTCATGGTAGGTCACGGTCTCATTCTGGTCCCAGCCCCACATGGGATCAGGACAGAGCATCACATTACCATACTCGATCTTTGGAATGACCAGATACTTGCCGCTGGAGTTCTCATATACCATGATCTCCCCGGGGGCCGGGCCCCAGATGTCCTCCATCTCCTGCTGTTTCTCTTCAGACAGAGCGGAGAAATACTGCATATAGTCAGACTCCGGGATCAGTATAACTTCACCCTTGTTCACCATCTCTTCAAGAGCACCGGGGGCCCAGGTCCCTATATTATGTCCCCTGTCCATCATGATCTCAGCAAGCCCGTCCCGATCAGGCAGGGTCTTATTACCCAGATCATATCCTCTCTCTTCCATTCCCTTAAGCAGGTTCACAAGACTGGCCTGGGCATCAAGATAGTAATCTATATCGGCTCCCACAGCCGCCTTTCCGGCCTCAGCCGCATAGTAGGGGATAACGATCTTCTTATCGGAGTTATTGGTCCTGTGCAGGTTCATCCAGGACAGTGACCTCTGAGTTAACCACTCGACCTGATAATCGATTGGATAATAGGCCCCATCATTTAGTTCCGGATCCTTACACCCGATCACGATAGGTTCAATGATACCATCCATCTCTGCAGCTGAGAGCTGATAGGTCTGGATAGGGTCCACACCATGGGGTGAGTCTTCCCACTCCTGTGCACTGGTACTGTAGAACAGACGAATACCGTTAAGAGGAGTTACATTCCAGGTCTTAAGGTCCTCGATCCCCTGCTCTGAATCCGCATAATTAAACCGGGAACCACGGGAGATGATGACCACACTGTCAATAATAGGTTTGCCATCCACCATCAGATAGTTGACCGACTGCGGGTCCTTATAGGAATAGGAAGCCACTATCACATTACAGCCTTTCTCCTCAAAGGAATCTGTGAGACTCTGCACAAGAGGTGCATCCCTGTCCTCGATATATTTCAGATAGGAGAGGATTATTCCCACTGTGGGCTTTTGAGGATCGTATCCGTTAAGGGAATACCATTCCATGAACTCGGAGCTGTTCGTGTATATAATAGGTGCATCCGGATGGTAGATCCCGTATATAGGCCGGGTCTCAGCACCTTCTATGATATCATAACTGTCTGCAAACTTTACGTTCAGGAAAGTGGCAAGACGTTTGAAGTTAAGGGTTGAATCATACTGGAAATACTCGGTCACATCTGCATAATCAACCTCTGAGAGGTTCACAGTATGCAACTCATAAGACTGGATCAGGCCCCCCACACTGATGATATCCGCACCATTATTCCTGGCCGCGATCACATCGGGTTTGATAGCGTCGATCACAGGTGCCGCCAGGTCCCTCATCACGATCAGGTCCTTCCCGCTGAGGTTAAAGTCCAGGTTCTCATCCGAGCGCCCAAAATAGGTGGTGATGTTCATCTTTGCTGATATTTCAGGATCTGCTGCCACTTTTTCCATGGTCAGGACAGCACTTTCCCTGGAAAAGATAAACGCCACTTCCAGTTTTCCCTGAACCAGGGGGCCCCCGTTATAGCATGTATCATTAAGATATAAGCTCAGGGTCTTCAGGTTATGATAGTCTCCGGCCTCCCAGAGCAGGGTCGTATTGGAATCGAAAACGTTTTCAGGATCATGAGAGGGGTCCAGATCATAAGAGAAGATATACGCACTCTGGTTTAGCGTACTGTTGATATTATCCAGGGTCGCATTATCAAGAGATGCCAGGAAGACCACTTCCCTGTCCCCCAGGTCCGTACTGTTAGCAACAGTTGCATTAAGGGCCTCAATATTAAGATTGAGATTACCCTGACTGATGACCTCATCCAGGCCTGCCAGATGATCTGCATCAGCTGTAATATAAGTAATATTATTTTGTTCATCCGCCGATACCGTCGGCAGTGTTACAAGTAGCAGTAACACTACACTTAAAGCAAATAAGCTACATTTATTCTTCTGCATATTATCATCCGGTAGTATGCCGTTGCATCTCTGCAAAAAGACTGCCAGGTCCGCAGAGATGCAACTAACACTTTTGTATTATAGTAAGATATACCAGCACCTGATAAAAGGTCTACAACATCAAAGTATATAAAATAAAGCTTTTCAATTATACATGTTATCTATTAAACTAGAGTAACTTTACTTGATCCTAATAAATTACTGGATACAACTCAGACACAATTCTTTATGAAAAACAATTATCAGTATATTGTAAATAGAAAAACTTACATCAGATTAAAAAAAGAGGGCAAAAAGGGCCCTTAAAGCTTAATGACCTCTCCCACAAAATGGCCGGTGCAGTGGCTCTCAACCACAACAGCACCCTCCAGACGGGGGTCATAGGTAGCAACAAATGTAGTAGGGTGATAGAAATGCGCAAGACAGCAATAAAGCCAGATCGGGCCCCTGCCGCTAAGCACCACTCCCTTACTCCCCTTAACCTCAGGAGGAGAAAGAGTCCTGAGGTCATCGGCCGTAAGTATATCTTCACTGTCAAATTCCACGACCGTAAGGTCGTCCTTTTCAGTAATGGTGAAATTAATCATTTTTAGTGGCCTCTTTGAGTGGTTATTTTATGATCATGTTCGGGTTTGTTGTGATCTCGATCAGCGACTTATCTTCCTGTTTCACATATTCCATATTCTTCTCAGGAGGCAGACATGCAAAAGCCATAGCACAACTGATCACCTTGGTACCACCTGTAAGATCGGCGATAATATCAGAATCATTAAGATGTTTTCTGTGAGCATCCATATAGATCCAGTTAATAGCACTGGATATTGTTTCAATATCCTCCGGATATTCAAGATCTATTTTATGGATACCTGCATTATTGGTGTTCTTTTTAATATAATCATACATCACATCATAGCTATCCTTTGCTTCCTTTGTGCATAATAACCAGCAGTGTTCCAGGGCCCCTGAATGATGTCTTATCGCTCTAAACCCCATGCCCACACCGCGTTCAGCGAATAAAGCTTCACTTTTAGGATCAGCCCTGATCCTGTCCAGTATCTTATTCTTATCATCTTTAGAGATCCTGCTCAGGGTCAGAATAAGACCTTTATAGCTTTTACTGAGGCCTTCCGAACTGGCCTCAGCCTTTAGTTTATCCATTTTGTGCGAATCAACAATGCTCCACACAAACACACCAGCTATTAAAATTGCCACAATAGAAAGCATTAGAAAGATCAGAATAAGGCTATACCCATATTCTTCAATGAACCATCCTGCAACAATATTACTCCAGACACCCACCACAAAAAATGAGATGACACCAATGATGAAAGAAGCAATAATGCTTTTACTGCAAAATTCTTTCATCCTGTCAAGCATCTCGTCAACTTTTAACATTAAGAATCATTCCTTTATTTTGTATTTATATGAAGTGGGTCTGGAAGGACCGGCCTGTTTTTAAATTGATTATCTGGCTCAATGGTCATGTATTTGGTTTTTTGACCAGGGAACTCAAGCATTTTGAGCATCATTTCTATTCGTGGAACATTGCATAGCTTTTTTTCTGGTGAACCAAGGAATTTCAGAATCATTTGTTCAAATGATCTTATGAAGTATTCATCCTTTTTATATTCAGTCGAATCCGCTTCATTGGACCCAAATAAAGAACTATATCGTTCTTCCCTACTGGATAAACACAATTCAGGCTCTATGAGGACCATACCCATACCAAAGGGTTTTCCCATTCCAAGACTATGTCTGTATTTACCATCCACTGGAAGACTAAGGGCCCAGAGCAATCCTCCAAGTTCATGGTCCTGCAGATTTTCAAATTTAATTGTAAATCCAAAAGTTACTCCTGTATTTAAAGGCCTTACCTTTGTATGTTGAGTATCTTCTTCATCAACATTTTTTTCAATTATATCTTCTTTACTTAACCCATCTATATTCCAGTACATCTTTGTCCCACGTATAACAGTTTCAGAAACTGGAGTGGAATAATGAGCAAAAGTCATTTTATTATTTGGATCATGACGACGCCTTTTATCTTGAACAAGGTAATGCTGGAATGTAGTTGGTTTTGGACTTGAAAGAATAGGCAAATAATATGGTTTTTCTTCAAACCACATACTTTTTTTGGATCTGGATTCATATCTGGCATCTGTGAAGAAAACCCTTCCAGAAAAATTATTCTCTCTGGTTTTATCATTACTATCAGATGCAACTCCAAAAATCATCTCGGCAAGGTCATATCCATCAGGGGATCTGATTTCTTCCGGAATGTAATCTAATATGCTATTTTCATAGGGTATCCGGAACATCATGGTGGGACCCAGGAAAATCAATTTCCCCTCATCATCAACAAGATAGAAAAGTGGATCTCCTTCATTTTCTACATTATGGTAATATTGTTTGTCACTCACCTGACTCTTTTGTTGATCGTCTTTAAAAAGGTCCCAGACATCATCAGGAATTTCAATCTTTTTGTCCATTCCTTCTTTTTCATAAATTGCACAATGCATGTGTTTATTTCCTAAACCCGATGTATGAACAACTGTTACTTCCCTGAAATCTTTTTTATCCATGGGTTCTTTCAGCTTAATATGATCTTTATCAGATACCAACGCCAGATTCAAATCCGGACGCCCGGAGCGAATTGAAACATCCCTGTGATCAGGGGGTTTGATCCAGGCTTTAAATGTTGGCTTTTTAATCTTCCCTAACAAATTTCCTTCAATATGTACAAAAGATTCACCATTATCAGAACAAGCAGGAATTATATAATGCTTATACCCCTCTTTATGCAAATATCCACCCCTAAGAGTCTTTAGAGGGTATTGCAATGTATTTGCAGAGCCACACATCTTATGTCTATATGCATCTCCTATACTGGATGTATCTCCAACACCACGATAAACTAGTTTATCATCAGAAACAAATTGCACCTTACAATATCCAATAATCTCAACAATTGAACGTATCAATCCACGTAGACTGCTACCCGGGATCACAGGTTCGTTCCGATCATTAATATAATAAAAGTTGGGATCTCTGTCATCATCATCGTTTGCATCCTTAAAATCCTGTGGGGTCATTCCACAACCAATATAAAGAGGGCTTTTAGTAGTCAGTTTACATTTAATCTGTCCGGAATTTCCACTGAATTTATCCTGTTCAACAAAAGAAGTGTAGCAAAGAACTTCATTTGGCAAAGGAACAAAATTATAGGGTGCGAATGCAATCTCCAAACCATTCTTTTTCTTTGGTTGATTTCTCTTTGACTGATGATTCCCAGTATTGCCTTTACAAAGGTTATTATTCTTTTTTGGATTTGTGTGTTCTGGTAATTTCATTGATTTACCCCCTTTTAATTAAGTTCCAGTGAAACCAACCGGCTATATTTAATATAGACACAGCCTTCTTTATCATAATCCAGGAAATGGCGAACCTTGATCTTAGGAGCATCCCCATCATTTACTTTAAGAGGAACTATGTGACAAAGGCCCTCCGTACCCTGAATGCATTTTGTAAATCCATCATCCATGGTCTCAAATTTAGTTCCCCATAGCAAATAGGATTCATCATAGAATTCTCTGTCATTTTTGTTAGTCAAACGTGCAGACAGTTCTGAATTTTCATCTTTCCAGAGGAAAAGTTCTCCTTCATCTGAAAATAGATAAGCGGTCTGAATGGTCTCGCAACGCAGAACAGGACCATCAATGGTATTAGACAGTACCAATTTACCATTCCGAATCTCTCCCCAGATCACACCATCATCAGCATGGACCAACAGCCACCTGAGTTCATGATCCTGGTGTTCCCGGGCCTGGTGTTCAAACCAGCTTTCCATATCCTCAGAGACAGGCACATCCACTTTAATAAATTGATCCATATCCATTTCATCAATCATTGTTTAACCTCCTGCAGAAAGGCTGAGACATAATCATTCAAGTTATATCTTTTCTTATGATCTGGATCCTTCTCATGATCCTGCAAATGTTTTTGATTGCTCTTACCTTTAACCGCAAAGGAACCATCTTTATTTTCAAATATCCATTCTTCACCAGAACCATTAGACAGGACTGCATTTTTGCCTTTAAGCCGGCCCCTTCCTATACTGATACCTCCTCCAACAGGCAGATCTCCTGTCCAGAGATCCTTAAGCAATAGAAGAACCAAACCGATCTGGGCATCTGAACATTCCTTCATCAACAATTCTATACGAACCTCGGTATCTTCAGTTCCAAAGACAGGCTGTTCATTAAACAGAGCAGTCTGGAAAGCACCACCGGTGAACCTGTCAATCTTGATCCTGTTCTGAACCATCTCAATTCCGTTTTTAATCTCTGTTTCAGCAACCACTATCTTGCTGGCAAAAGGTGTTGATTTGACCTCCGATGATTGAGAACTGTCATCCTCGTTTCCAAAAAGATCATTGATCAGATCTTTTGCATTCTTTTCATCACCCATTGTCTTTGCGATCTTGAGGCCACGGGCCCGCAGAACACCTGCAACACTGGTTCCGCTGAGTATTGGAACCATTTTACCATCACGTTTTGACTTAAGATGAATCACATCAGGCTCATTGGAATCAATTGGAGAGGAGCGTATCAGCAATGATCCATCGATCCCAAATATTGCTTTTAGAGAGAACTGATTCCTTGCATCCGGGATATTTGGCTTAAAATCCTTCAGACCTTTAATAGTACACAGAGCATCCCGGATGGTTTTTAAGTGAGTCGTTGACTTTGAGTTTTCAATCCACTTAATGAGACCTTCAGGATCCTTCATATCAAAATAATCAACATTCCAGCCACCAACAAAGCATTTTCCAAAACCGCGGCTTTTTCTGACACCAAACATTATATTTCCATTTTCCAGACCTTCTAGACAGATGACAAGCCCCTGAAGGATCTTATCTCTAAGATCACCAGCTTCAGGAACCATTACTTCAAGTTTTAAATCGAAGGTACATCCTGCCTGCAGCAATTCAAAATCAAATTTTTTCTTATCTTCAGCAGTATTGGTTTTAGGATCGATCTTAACTCCATCCCTGAGCTCAACCTGAGGAGTAGCTCCCAGACTGTCAGATGTTATGATCCAGCTCTGATCACTGCCATCATTATCATTATGTGCTCCAAATAGTGTTGAACAAAGATCCCCTGGTCCCTCTTTCTTTCTGTAACCATGCTCATAATCCCTCAGATAACTACGCAGAGCACCGGCAAGTGTTGACCCTGTAAGCAGAGCCCTTCCATCAAAGGGATCAGTAATTAGAGATATATCCACCAGGCCTTCATCATTACCAGAGCTAAACGCTACCGGAGTGGTAAATTTTAGCTTTCCGGAAATAACAATCCTTTCCGCGACCTTTCGGCTTTTCATCCAGTAAGCATCACTCATGATTTGCCTCCTCTTTTCCTTTCTTTTCATCCGGTTGTTTTTCAGCTCTATGAAGGACACCGTCAACCAGCTTCACAGTATATTCCAATGCAAGACTATCCGTTAGCTCTGAATCAACACTTCCAAGAGAATATTTTAATGAACCTGCGCCTATTTCAGTCCAGATATTTCTCCACCCGTCCTCCTTTCCATCAAAGTGTAAAAGAATCCAATCCAGCAGTGACTTATCGCCAACACGTGCCTTTTCAAATTGTTTCTTACCCCTGGATTTCATGTTCTTAAAATAAGAGGTCACAGGTTCATCCATTGAAGAATCTTCAAGGTTTTTGTAGGAATTTCTTATAATAAAACGAACACTTGAAAGCTGGTGATTCTTTGGCTTCCTTTTAACTTTGATCTCATTGATCTTTTTAAGGAGAAGTTGGTCAAGTTCTGCTTTAAGCAGCCTTTCTACGATCTTCTTTGCAAATTTCTCATTAGATTCTATTTTTACGGGCCCACTGAATGAATTCTTTCTTCCGCTTGGATTTATATTAAATGTTTCAGCTTTATGCAGATTTACAGCTATCCTTCCAAAACCATCTTCTTTTCTAAGTCCCATGCCGGATTCTTTTAGTCCATCGAGTTTTGCTTTTAAGTCATCAGTATATCTATAAACAAAGACACTGCCTGCCTGTATCACATGGTTCTGCGGAGTAGGTAGGTTCCAGGTACGATTAAAGCTGCCCTGCAGGGATATATTAACAAAACATTTTGGGAACTCATCGTTTTCTTCTTTTTCTACACCCAGAAGAGAAGAAATGTCATGTAGATAAGCTCCAGAAGAAGGGTCTCTTATAATAGTATCACTCAAAAGAGTTACAACCAGAAGGTCCTCAGCATCATCGTCTTCAGATGCAGTATATTCCTCCCATTGTTTATTAAATCTAAAATTATTAACCCGGGTTCTTCCATAACCTACCAGGTGGGATTTACCTAGATAAAGGACATCATCATTATTCAGTAATCCACCGATCTTCTCTGCAAGACTTTCATCCTCTACAAGGATCACACCGGAGAGGATCTGTCCCTTATCCAGAGACTCATAACGGAAAATTGAGCTATCCTTACTCCCCATCTGATTACGGTTTCCTCTGGCTGTATGTATATGCACATTTTTAAAAGGTTTTATTGTTAAGAAATTAGAAGAATCATCTTCACTAACACACCAAAATGAAGCAGACACTGAATTGAAAACCTTTTTTTCATCACCTTCATCCTGATATTCAGCAATTGCAAAATCATATATGCAATCTTCCCTGTCTTTTTCAACACGCCATGATAACGGTACAGGAAGACTTCGCTTTGAGGCATTCTTTGGATAAGCATTCAAAAAGCAAACTTTACTATTAAAGAAAAGTTTCCTGAACGTTTCATCCATTGTGTCAATTAAGCCATTATATGGCTGTAGATATTTACCTATCAATGCTCCACGAATAACACTTCCAGGTATGTAATCAAAACCTGTTGCACTGTTTGGGTCTCCTCCACCGACCTGGTTTACCAGTACCGGATCCAGCAATAACAGATCATAGGTAAATGCTTTCATTGTATCCCCCCTTCTTTTTGTGAAGCTACTCTTTCTTTAAATATTTCAAAATAATCGTTTAATATGTCCTTGTCGACTTCATCTCTCAACACGTGCTCGCCAATCTCCCCTTTTCCACGATTACGGTCAGTACCGGCCCTTCTGAATGCCTTTATACAGGCTGAAAGCAGGGCCAGTTCCAGATCATCCGGATCCCGGGTAAAGGAAAGACTGGCCTCAAAAGGAGTTTCCCTTAAGATGACCCTGATGACACGCAGTGATCCATCTTTTGCAGCTCCTGTTAAAGGGTCTATAGCCGTCTGTCTTCTAATAGAACACAGAGCATCAAGAATCTGCTGAGGATTAATTGAATTATTTTTTATTATTGAATTCCGAATCTCCAGGGGAAGCTGAGCATCTGAAAAATGAACAGAACCTTTATCATCATGAGTACTTCCAGGCACACCAAAAAGTGCCTTTGCTGCACTGGTAAATGAGTCAAAATCTTCTTTATCCAGAAAATCATTTTCCTGCATTTTCTTGAGGGAATAAATGATGTTTGCACATTCCTCACCAAGAAGGCCCTTTAATGTACGCCCACCCAGGAAAGGGATACCATGCATGTCATGCTGGACCTCAGTATCAATAAATCCAGCAACTCCATCCCCTCTTCCAAAAGTGGAATCACTTTTTGTAACAAAACTTAATGTATAGGTTCTCATTCACCGTCCTCCTTTAAAGGAATGAAGAAATCATATGCTTCAATTGCATCAAAACATGTACAACGATCACCAATCCATCCATTTTCAGAATCGTGACCTTCCACCGTTGGAATTAAAGGCAAATCGTAAAGTTTTCTTGCACGTTTTACCTCCTCTTCACCCCGCAATAGAGCTTCTCTTAAGAATTTCAGCTTATTCCTGCTGTCTTTCCATTTTTTGCCATTATTATCGGTCCTGTCGTTAAAAACATCCATTATATCTACGAAATTATTCCAGGTCTGCCATTCAGGGGGTTCAACATTGTTAATAAACACCGGACGCATGTAGAGCTTCCCTGATGAAACAGTAAAACTCCTTTCTCTAAGGGCCTTTAGTGACTCAAGGGTCCCGCCCGCAGCAAAGTGCCAGTCCATTGCAGAAGGTTTGTGATTCTCAGTCTCATTTTCTTTAATCAAATCCTTTGCAGATGCTGCCAGCTCTTCTGCAAAATCAACTGCTCTGGAAAAAGGATAATGGGATTTGACGATCGCAACTCCGGCCCTTGCAGAGATTGGTTTTCCATCCGGCAGGTTTTTCCCGGTAACTTTACGCAGGTAAAGTTCTGTCAGGGTAAGGCCCAGCCTTCCATCACAGACAAAGGTTATGTCATCACCTCCAACAATGATGGGTCTGAAAGGCAGAATCTTTTTGTTTCCATTTCCCACCATATCCCGGAAGATACGCTTAAGTTCAGTATCTATTTTTAGATCAGTATCTTCTTTAAGATGATATTCAATAGTATCAATCAGGCATTTTAGAACATCTTTAAGAGCTGAAACATTTTGATCCTGAACGGATATGGAAAAGGCCCTCATGTTGGTAATATATTCCCTATTATCATTGCAATTATTTGCAAGGTCTATTACACGTTTTCCCATACCATTTCCATCTGCATGGACAACTGCCATGAAACTGGATTCATGTTTACTTCCAATATCATTGAAGCTACTGAAGAACTCATAATTATAATCTTCAATTTCATCAAACATAGCAGTAAAGCTCTTCTTTGCCCGCAACTCAAACGGAATTTCTTTTGAATTGTAAAATTTCAATTTGTCAGAAACTTCCCTGGACACACGACGATTGGACCCATCACCAGCATTAGGCTTAATATCTTCCAGAGTCTCTTTCCTGTATTCAACTGCAGGTAAACCGGTATAGTGGCAATCAGCTGTCACACCCAGACCCATTACAGGCAGACAACGTTGCCTGGACATTTTCTTTTTACTGAGTTCTTTAAGAGTATCCGGAACTATTTGTTTTGCCAGGTCATTGTTATCCCATTCAAATTCCCTGTGGATACAAACAACATCAAGACCATGGGCCTTTGTAAGGATCTTTTTAGTCAATCCTTTTATGAAGTTTATGGCTATATCTTTGTCTTTGAAAATGATCAGGGTATTCCCACCGCCTGCGTATATGAGCTCGGCCTTTAGATCCTCTTCATCGATGTGTTTATCTCCATTGATATCCTTATTCTCAATATTCGTATTACCCAGTTTTTCAAGTCTTTCATACACAAGATCTTTAGTGGCCCAGTTGACTATTGCCGATGCCCCCACGATCTGCTTTAGATTGTTACTACCAAAAATATATTTTTGAATTCCGGTAGTATCCAGTGCTGTTAAAATATATTTAGTCATTTGATCACCTTATGCCTGCTGGAACCACTGTTCCAGATGATATGAAAGATCACGTATCTCATCTTTACCAAATACAGCGATCTTGCCTTTACTATCCCATTCTTCTTCGATCTCATCCTTGACCTGATCCGGATCGTTGCTGTAACAGATAAGACCGATGCGGGCCTCATCTCCACCAAGCTGACGGCCCCTGATGTAAGCCTCGAACATTTTTTGCTTTAGCCTACTTTTTTTATGGGCTGTAGTACAGGAAAGGACAAAAAGCTGATATCCTTTAAGGGCCACCACATCCAGTTCAAAATTAGTGTCATCATTTTTTGGCTCAAGATTAATGACGGATTCATGTACATTAGTCTTAGAGGCTATTCCCTGCAATGAATACAAAGTATATTGCTCAAGCCATTTCCCGGATAAGAATTCCGTAACATGTCTTACTTTTTTGTCCCAATAATAAGAGATCTCTCCCAGCGTACTGGCCTCTCCCCAGAGCTCATCCAGAGCTTCAAAACCAGCTCCATGTGGAAGTGCCGCTTTTTTTAAGTTTGAATCACTAAGGAAACGCTCATTTGACTTACGCCAGTGCTTAAAGCTCCAGTCATTTAATTTACCAACATCAACATTAACCAGAAAATTGCATACATCAATAAGTTCAGGACTTCGATCAGGTTTATTAGCTCTATATCCATGCAAACCCATAAGCTCCAGAATCGTTGGCTTAAGTGAAAGCCCTGAGGGGATCCTCCGGGGCAGGCCCTCTTTTGTGTTTATCACCATCTCCAGTTTCCTTGCATCAAGGTAGCTGAACAAAGCTGAAGGATCATCACTGTCAAAGATAGCACGATATGCATGCACGGACATGGATTTAGTCCCGGAAGTATAGTCCAGGCCCAGACCGGATTTGCCTTTTGCATTTTCTTTTATCTTTGAATAGATATTATCAGGAGACGATTCCTTTACCTGGATCTTATCCCACATCCCTTTTTTAAGTTCCAGGCCCGTGATCAGCCTGTCCGCAACATGACTTGTATCCTTTGAATGAACAAAGTAGAAATGAGTTCTGGAACTTGAAAGCAATTTTCCGGACACATAGGAAGGAAGCGGATTTGTCCCTACCAGCAGGAAAAGATGCTGACATTTATATTCATCAAACTGTGAACCAGGAGTTGAACTTAAAGATTCTTTAACTTTTTTTGCATCAGTCAAACTAATTCACCAATCCCTAAAATATCATGAAATTCTAAACTCGTATCAGATATTTATTGCATCTGCAAGTTTTAATTAGTACCCCATGTATTCTAATTAGCCGTCATAAAAAAACTGCAATAGTAGTATATATACTTTATGTATTATTTTGTGAATATAGTCATATATCACTAATTAATAATATACATTATTTAAATATGGTATAACTTTTTAGAACATGGAGTCGACACATTCTATTTTCCTTTTCACGATAGCCCCTTCATTACCAATACCCAGGTAATATTCCAGCCGATCATCATAGCACTTCTGTATCTTTTTGATCCCCTTTGAATAATCGGTGTGATGATAGTAATTTAACCAGGTGTCAACGATTATGTTCATTTTATGGATTATCTCAGAAGAATGTGTATTTCCGGATTTCATTTGTGTTACCTCTGTTATTTTTTCAATTGTCCTGTCTATTGAGCCATTCGTTGGGTAAATGACCACATTGCCACGGTATTTGTCTTCAGGGAAGATCTCTTTAAAATAAAACCCCAGAAATTCAAAACCTTTTGATGAATTCGTTATCACAATCTTTTCTTCATTAAGGACCAGGTCGATCCCGTTGAGAATATTCCTTATGTGTTTTTGATCGATCATACTCCTTGAGAGAATGACAAAATCATCTGCATATCTGACCATATGCCCTTTTGATTCGATGTTAAGACTTTTCAGGCAGATGTCTTCCCATTCATTATCGAACTGATCAAGATAGATGTTCATAAGCAAGGGCGAAATAATCCCTCCTGAAAGGATACCTCTGCCTTTAGAACACCCACTATAATCTGTTGACCCGGCCTCCAGCCAGGTTTTCAGGATGGAAAGGATCTGCCGGTCTTTAATCCTTTTTTCCAGACATTGCATGAGACCCTCATGCGGGATTTCATTGAAACAGTCCTGAATGTCTCCTTTAAATACCCTATCATTTCCTGATTCAAGCCATTTGTGAACTTCAAGACTTGCAAGCCGGGGAGAACGATAGGCCCTGAAACCAAATGAACATGCATCAAAATCAGCTTCAAAGATCGGTTCAAGGACTAATTTCATGGCCGCCTGAACGACCCGGTCCTTTACAGTGGAAAGTCCTATCTTCCTCATTTTCCCATTCATCTTTGGAACATCAAAGAATATGACCCGGGACGGGCGATATTCACCCTTCTTCAATTCTTTTCGGATTGAGTCCAGGAATTCTTCAACCCCTGTGGCCTTTACTTTTTTTACAGTTATTGAATCAATTCCTGCAGCTTTTGTACCTTTACAAACATCCGACCAGGCAGCATGAAGGATATTTTTATCCGTAAGTAACTTCATCAGACCTTTGAACCGCTTTTTCTTTTTATCCCGGGCCTTCTCATACAGATCCAGCTGGATACTGGCGACACTATTCCCATACACACAAGTAGCTCCTTAAATTATTGAACCTTCATTATCAAAAAGATAAGCATAAACTCTTCTGCGAAGAGTTCGATCTGTAATAGAACTCACCTGATATATTGTTGAAAAATAATTGTCTTTTCAGGAAAGGCCGGAACTCTTCGATCAATAAGCGAACTGTTCGAAGAACGTATTATTTAGGCCACTCGAACCTCATATATCATCAAAAAAGGAGGGGATTGAATACTTCTTACATTCGGCAGGTCCTCGATTTAAAGATAGATGTTTTCACATTTTTCCCCCATGAGCCTCAATATATTCCAATTTTCATCTTCCATATTCAATATTTCTGACTCCATTTTGTCTTCTTCCTGAGTAATAAGCTCTGTAATTCCCTGGAACTTAAAAAATATCCACCTCATTGTAGGTCTTTTTGTAGGCTTGCCTTTCTGATCTGAAACAGTCTCATTTTCTTCTTCCAATTTGGTTCTTAATTTCCACTCTGCAATTGAGTAAATCATTAAGCAGAGAACCATTATCATCACCAATGCTTCAATTCTGGACTTCTTCTTCAGGTAAACTTTCGACACACTAAATGTGTTATTTTTCAAAAACCTGAATCCTTTTTCCACTCTGTCCTGCCCTTTGTAGTACTTCAGCATATCTCCAGGAGTAAGGCTGAGGTCATTACTTGCAATAATAAAAAGACCAGCTTTCTCCATTTTTTTCAAAATAAAAGCTTCATTGGTCTTTATATCACTATTTATCGTATAATATGTCTTTAATTTTTCATTTTTTGAAGGTCTGCCTCTTTTGCCTGATTCACGTTTTTTTACAGTCTTCAATTCTACTTTTCCAAACATAAGGGAAGGATAATCTTGAATCCACTTTTCAGCATATTTTAATGCATCTTCTTCACAGGAAAAAAGCTCGTTCTTCAATTTTTTTAAAGACGTTCTTGCCTTCTCCATTTCTTTTTTGAGATTCTTCTTAAGAGTTGCCTCTTTTTTTACTTTCAGTTTGCTTGAACACAAAAGAACCCAGTTTTGTTTAACTCCCCCATATTCCACAACAGTTTGATAAAATGAGTATCGGTCATCGCTTTTTAGTGTTTTAAGTTTCATGCTTCCAGCAATTAACTCCTTTGTTGCAGTAATTGTTGAAGATGGACGACTGATCCATAATGACTTGCCCATATTTTTAATGTTGTCTGCCGTGTAGAAGGAACTGTCAGCGACATAATACCCTTTGCTTTCAGGCATTAAAACTGATTTAAGAGACTTGATTGATTCCATAATTGTGCGACTATCTGGAGCATTTCCAGAATGAGTTCTCATGAAAAGAGGAATTCCATGTTGGTTAACAATCAAGCTTAGAACAAACTGTTTGAGATCCCATCGTCCATTTTTTGGAACTCCAAAAGTAACATCAATAGCCTCTGTTTCTTCGTCATCATAATCTCCATATAAGCTGACACTTGTAGTGTCAGCATGCAGATGCTGAACAGGGATAGGTAGACGACTCATAACATGAAGAACAATTTCCGAAAATAATTTAGTGGGCCCATATATTGAAATTTTATCAAGAGTTTCTCCAATAGCATATTGATTCAGGTCTTCTTTTGTTACATTGTTGCCAAAAAGCTTTTTTACAGAAATATTCTTGAAAAAATCAGGAAACAGATACAAGCGCTGGTCCGTAAACCCAAGGCCATTGATCACCATGGCAAGAATACAGATTGAATGAGGAACATTATGATCTCTTGTTTTTGGAAGTTTGCTGTCAATCAGTTTGTCAATGCCAAGTTCTTTGAATATTCCAGCCAGGAGACCAAGGTGACCTAAAAACGTTGTACGTTTTATTGAGGAGTTAACTTTTGCATTATCGTTTTTCTGCGTCATGAGATTATCAAAATAGAAATGTAGCTTAAATGATATTAATTTATATGTGTACCTGCCGAATCAAAGATACTTCTTATAATTGATGATTATGGGAGTTATCTGCATAAAAAAAGCAATCGATTTGTGATCATAAACCGGCATAAGGAATATGATTCATCACTGAAAAGAGAATTCTCCGCAGACAAAGTTTCCAGGATAATGGTCTATAGGGGGGCCGCGATCACAACCGATGCGATAGACCTTGCTGCTAAGAATCAGATAGACATAGTCTATATGGACAGGATGGGTAAGCCTATTGCCAGGACATATTCCTTTCAGTTTGAAAAGGGAGTTCATATCTGGAGAAATCAGATGAAAGCATCTGATAACGGACTGGGAATGTCCCTGGCAATGAAGATCATAGAAGGCAAAATTACAAACCAGGCCATTTTGCTGAAAAAGTTTGCAAAAACAAGAAGCAGTGATAACTTAAAGCATAGATCTGAAAAGATAAGGAAAACGGCCCATGAGATTAAAAAGCATGATAATCTGGACCTTTCAAGATCGTCACTTATGGGTATTGAGGGGAAAGCTTCCAGACAGTATTTTTCCGCATTAAGAAAGATCATTCCGGAAAACTCATACCATGGGAGAAGGTCAAAACAACCTCCTGAAGACCTTTTCAATGCGCTTCTAAGCTATGGTTACGGGATATTGTACACTGAAGTGGAAAAAGCCTGCATAATGGCCGGTCTTAATCCCTATTTTGGTTTTTTACACAGCGACAGGCCTGGAAGGCCTTCACTTGTGATGGACCTGATAGAAGAGTTCAGACAGCCCGTTGTTGACAGCACTGTGATTTCTTTGATCACAAAGAAAATTGTGAACAACGGCGATATTGAACCTGTTAAAAATGGATTTTATCTTAACGGCCCGGGAAAGCATAAACTTGTGCAATCAATTACCTCAAAGCTTTCGGGAAAAATTGAATACATGAATGAAGAGCGCTCAATTTCAAGCATCATTGCCTTACAGGGAAGGAATGTTGTAAAATATATTAATGGCGACATAGAAGACTATTCTCCGTTCATATATGGGAGGTAACATTGCTCACATTGGTCATATACGACATCTCGGATAATGCTATCCGCAACAGGATATGTGAACTATGCAAGGACCACGGCCTTGCAAGACTGCAGAAGAGTGCCTTTTTTGGAGAACTTGGTCAGGACATGATACAGCGGATATCTAATGAGGTCAAAGCCATCATGAACAATAAAAGTGCCAATGAGACCGACTCAACGGTCATCTTCCCCATATGTGATACATGTCTGAACAAACAGATTTGTATAGGTAACGAATTAATTATTGACGATTATAAAGATTGTGACTATTACTTTGTAGACTAATTGCAGGAGATCATTATGTCAGTGCTAATAACCACTTTAGGCGGATCAGAAGATATCGTAAAACTGGGCGTGCGTGTGATGGAGAACCTGGACACTGTCCTGATAGTTGCCGGCAGGCCTTTAACAGAGATCCTGCCGGAAAGGAATATCAAAAGCGATAAGATGCTCATAGACCCGGTGAAAAAGGCCAATGAATTGAAAGACCTGCTGAGCGAACTCGGGATCGAGGTCAGGATCCATAAGGTCAATCCCCTGGATTTTGACGAATGTATGATAAGGATCATCGAGCTGATTAAGGAGAATTCCGGCAAGGGCCTTGCCGTTAATGTCACAGGCGGGACAAAGACCCTGTCCCTGGCCGCTCTGAGCGCTTCCTGGATGTGCGGCTGCCGGGCCTTCATCCTGCAGGAGGACAATACCGGCTATTCAAAACTGGAACTGCCAACCGCAGAACCCGGTACGTTCACAGATATAGGAGAGCAGGCCCGAAGGATCCTTATCCATCTGATCAGACAGATGGAAAACCTGGGAAGATGTATTCCGGATTGTGAAGATGAACAGCTCAGGCCCTTCATGACCAAAATGATAGCATCCGGCCTTGGAGTGGAACCGCAGAGCATCACCGGCAACCTTGCCGCTCTGGAGTCCTATGGTCTGGTGGAAAGCAGAAGAGGAGCTGTTAAAAGGGGCCCGCCTTCCCATGGTAAGATGAGCGTTAAATTCTGGTGGCTGACCGATAAAGGAAGGATATACGCCACCCTCTTTGAGCAGAAGAAGAAAGTAAAAGATTCCTGCCGGTGAACCTGAAACGGTTTACCGGAAATAAGACAAAACCCGGGAACACAAACTGAATTAGTTAGATTAGCCCGGGGCCCTGACAATTAACTCAAAAGGGGATAATCTTATTCCCCTGCTTATAGTCAGGTTGAATAATGAATTTAATTTTGTATTCAAAATACATTGGTTTCTGTATTCAAAATGCATCGGTCCTTAAAAGTATAAATTTGCCTTCCTTACCGTCCCATAGCCTTTAGAGACCGCCTTACCTATCCCGAGATAATCCGGGATCTCAAAATTGACCAGAAAACGCCCCTTAAACGAAACGAAGGACTTTCCCTTATACTCACTATTCACTTTAACCAGATCAACATCACATTTGATCTCCCCCGGGACCATATACCCCATGCTTTTTGACATTGACAGTAAATTACCAATTAAATATCTCCTCAGATAAGCAACTCTCTGTTCATCATCCTGGGCCCCCCTGTACCTGTCATAGTTCTTGCTGTTCAAAGCGATCCAGGGGGTCACGAATTCATAATAATTGATCACCGGGGAAAGCCCGAAGGCCTGCTTTTTGATCGACATATGCCTCTCAGTGATCTCATAGCGATTCCCGTTCAGGGTAACCGTCTCAAATTCATCAAAGATCTCCCTCAGGACATCCACTCCCTCATTAATACCCACAAGATACGGTTTATCCTCAAGGAACTTATACTGGACCTGTGGATACCGATAAAGGAACTTATCCGTATCATGATTGTGAAGACAGGCACGGTCAATGAACCTGGTAGCAAAATACCCCCTCACACAGCTAATGTTTTCTTTAATCTTCTTATCTGACTCAAATGTCAGCATCCCCATCTTAAGTTTCATGTTTTCAGAACGTGTCTCTTTCAGTATCTCCATCTCCTCTGTACCCGGGCCCAAAACTATGTCATAGACATATAGAATTAAACAAATATGTAAAAGTAACTGTCACCAGGAACTTTCTAACTTACCATACAATATAAAACTTTCTCAAAATTGATTTAAAAACAGAGAATAGGTATAAAAATACAGCAAGTAAGCAAACCAGATTAATAAACTGGTTCTGCAACTTGTGGCACGAATTCTTAGACTGCTTGAATAAAACGGGTTTAAATCTTTGTATTAGTGGAAGCTGGTCTGCAACGATGTACTTTCTGGATGCCTATGCATCTGCACATATTTATTTACCATGAAAGTACATGCACTGTCATTTTTTGGGCCTGATATTAAAGAATATCATGTCTGGTTTTTAAATTATTTTCATTTTTGTATCTCCAGCTATCGTTATCCTCAATCATTACCGACATACATATAAACACATCAATATACACAATTTGGTATTAAGAAAATATAATTATACAACAAAAGTGGGATCAATGGAAATATTGGAAAGACATCGTTGTTGGTATCCAGTTCATTATCTCCAGAAGTTATATTGATATTAATCCACATCATATAATATTTTATTTAGGTGTTGCTGAAGAACGTGATTGATCAGTAAGTATTTTGAAGGCGTTTCAAATGGTATCTCTTTTGGGTTCATCCGAGTTCCACATTTTTTGCAGTATCCGGCTGAGATCTCCCAACCTACGATGATATCGAAATCTTTGCACTCAAATTCAGGAAGCACATTTTCTTCATTCTGATCTCGCAAAGGCGTACCACATACGAATACTTTTTGTTCAAGGACCATTTCTTCTTCTACAAATTTGATGGCATTCATTTTTTCCCTAGGGGATAAACTATTCCATAGTTGCATTATTTCCCGTTTATCTATCATATCCATTCCTCAAATACATATGAATTTCCATTATTATCTCAAGTGATCTTCATATCATTTTCTTCCGAGATTCTCAGTCCCGGATTGTCATAAATCGTGTTCATGTGGAAAGGTAATATGTTTTAATCCTTGTTTTTAGTGGAAGCTGATCTGCAACTTGGTCAGGACGAGATGTTTATCCCCGATTTCAAGTTTCAATCCTTGTTTTAGTGGAAGCTGGTCTGCAACGTTTGTCAGAGAATCAAGCGTATATGCCATCAGGGTTTCAATCCTTGTTTTAGTGGAAGCTGGTCTGCAACACCTTCGAAGTACGAGTTGTCATTCGACATTGATAGTTTCAATCCTTGTTTTAGTGGAAGCTGGTCTGCAACAGATTTAACGATTCTGCGATGGAGTGCGTCAGCCGCGTTTCAATCCTTGTTTTAGTGGAAGCTGGTCTGCAACTCGTTGCATGGGATGAATCCCGTGCAATGGAAGAGTTCGCCAGGTTTCAATCCTTGTTTTAGTGGAAGCTGGTCTGCAACTAGTATCCATCCCGTATTGTTGGAGTGTGGACTCATGTTTCAATCCTTGTTTTAGTGGAAGCTGGTCTGCAACAATCTTCCCGCTGAGAAGCGGGGGGTTGAGCTTTCGTTTCAATCCTTGTTTTAGTGGAAGCTGGTCTGCAACCTGAATTGCTCGTTCCAGTGTTTGAACTTGATTATTAGTTTCAATCCTTGTTTTAGTGGAAGCTGGTCTGCAACTGGGGTACTATGATCTGCTGGAGGTGACGACCTTTGTTTCAATCCTTGTTTTAGTGGAAGCTGGTCTGCAACTGTTAAACAATCCCGAATTAGGTCCG
This sequence comes from Methanosarcinaceae archaeon, assembly GCA_963676195.2. Taxonomy (GTDB): domain Archaea; phylum Halobacteriota; class Methanosarcinia; order Methanosarcinales; family Methanosarcinaceae; genus CAXXJW01. Next base: position 989,921 of record CAXXJW010000001.1, read on the forward strand.
ACATACGGGTTTCAATCCTTGTTTTAGTGGAAGCTGGTCTGCAACTTGAATTAAGTCGTAAACCCCCTGGTGGTCTGGAGTTTCAATCCTTGTTTTAGTGGAAGCTGGTCTGCAACACTATATGTGAAACACCTCTATACAGAGGACATAAGTTTCAATCCTTGTTTTAGTGGAAGCTGGTCTGCAACGCGGTAATGAGTTTTTTATTCCATTACCATTTTTCGATGTTTCAATCCTTGTTTTAGTGGAAGCTGGTCTGCAACTGGCCACCAGGTCGACAATGTTCAGATTGAGTATCGTTTCAATCCTTGTTTTAGTGGAAGCTGGTCTGCAACACGATCTCCTATGTTGGTATTAGACAGTTAGAGTTGTTTCAATCCTTGTTTTAGTGGAAGCTGGTCTGCAACTATTTTGGTCGTCATGCCGACACTCCCCGCAGAAATGTTTCAATCCTTGTTTTAGTGGAAGCTGGTCTGCAACGATTTTAAAATGTCTGGAACATGGGGGTGGATAATCGTTTCAATCCTTGTTTTAGTGGAAGCTGGTCTGCAACAATAGAAATGATGGAAGTGAAAAGAGGTGACGCACATGTTTCAATCCTTGTTTTAGTGGAAGCTGGTCTGCAACTCCGTAGGACCGATCTACAATTATCTCGTTATTGCAAAGTTTCAATCCTTGTTTTAGTGGAAGCTGGTCTGCAACGGTGAAAAAATGGAGATGGATGCGGTTATCATCACACGTTTCAATCCTTGTTTTAGTGGAAGCTGGTCTGCAACGGCATTGAAAAATGAGATCGTCGAGATTGTCACAGTTTCAATCCTTGTTTTAGTGGAAGCTGGTCTGCAACGTTCGAATCGGAAGACGATTCGGAAAGACAAAGTATGTTTCAATCCTTGTTTTAGTGGAAGCTGGTCTGCAACGAGGAGTCCATTGGCACGTTCATCGGGGGTATCCCGTTTCAATCCTTGTTTTAGTGGAAGCTGGTCTGCAACTGGTCAACGAATTGTTGGCCAGGGGGGGCCGTTTCATGTTTCAATCCTTGTTTTAGTGGAAGCTGGTCTGCAACGATGAATACCACCATTTCCTCCAAGAGGAGGGGAAACGTTTCAATCCTTGTTTTAGTGGAAGCTGGTCTGCAACGTGAGGGACAGCATCCTTATAAATGGAATTGATTTGTTTCAATCCTTGTTTTAGTGGAAGCTGGTCTGCAACGATGAATACCACCATTTCCTCCAAGAGGAGGGGAAACGTTTCAATCCTTGTTTTAGTGGAAGCTGGTCTGCAACGTGAGGGACAGCATCCTTATAAATGGAATTGATTTGTTTCAATCCTTGTTTTAGTGGAAGCTGGTCTGCAACTCCTCATATGGGACAATACGGGAGATGTTAGACAAGGTTTCAATCCTTGTTTTAGTGGAAGCTGGTCTGCAACTGTAAAAGCGATGTGGATGATTGCGAGGAATTTTGTGTTTCAATCCTTGTTTTAGTGGAAGCTGGTCTGCAACCTGCGGTCCATGTTGGACAAAGGAAAAAAAGTTCGGTCGTTTCAATCCTTGTTTTAGTGGAAGCTGGTCTGCAACCTTAAGATGTCTGGGACAACAGGGTGGATAATCTCCAGTTTCAATCCTTGTTTTAGTGGAAGCTGGTCTGCAACCTGCAAAGAGATCCTCGACGAGCTATCTCCACATGGGTTTCAATCCTTGTTTTAGTGGAAGCTGGTCTGCAACGAAGATCCGAAAGGATCATCGTGTAAACACCTCCGGTTTCAATCCTTGTTTTAGTGGAAGCTGGTCTGCAACAACCTTGCGAAATATGCTGGACAAGAAAAAGAAGGTGTTTCAATCCTTGTTTTAGTGGAAGCTGGTCTGCAACGGTGAGAAAATGAACAAAGAAATTGAACAGATCATGGTTTCAATCCTTGTTTTAGTGGAAGCTGGTCTGCAACTAAAATTAGAACCTTCGGAAAAATGACCTTTGTCAAGTTTCAATCCTTGTTTTAGTGGAAGCTGGTCTGCAACATACCATCACATCCACGTGGTCCGAAAGGACACGGGAGTTTCAATCCTTGTTTTAGTGGAAGCTGGTCTGCAACTATTCTGGAGATTCTGGGTGGATACTTGATTGTCCACGTTTCAATCCTTGTTTTAGTGGAAGCTGGTCTGCAACAAGGGAGTGAGTTATCGATCGATGACCACCAGGTCGTTTCAATCCTTGTTTTAGTGGAAGCTGGTCTGCAACGGGGATGACCCCCATAGAACATTGAAAAATGAGATGTTTCAATCCTTGTTTTAGTGGAAGCTGGTCTGCAACCGTTAGCACTTACCGAAAATGAAATATTCATTCCGTTTCAATCCTTGTTTTAGTGGAAGCTGGTCTGCAACACCAAGGAACGAAGTGTTCGTTCCTGATTTCGAGATGAGTTTCAATCCTTGTTTTAGTGGAAGCTGGTCTGCAACGGAAACCCCTTCCTTCTTCCAAGAACGAGTTGGGGTGTTTCAATCCTTGTTTTAGTGGAAGCTGGTCTGCAACATGACAATCGCGCCCTCAAAAATGAGATTGTTGAAAGTTTCAATCCTTGTTTTAGTGGAAGCTGGTCTGCAACGGGGGGATTCGAGAACTTCTCGATCCGAACAAAAAAGGTTTCAATCCTTGTTTTAGTGGAAGCTGGTCTGCAACCGGTATTCCCCAGGGGATATCGTAATGAAATAAAGTTTCAATCCTTGTTTTAGTGGAAGCTGGTCTGCAACCATTGAGGTCTGCACCGTAGAACTTGCCCCTTTTAGTTTCAATCCTTGTTTTAGTGGAAGCTGGTCTGCAACGCATCGAGTATCAAAAAGGCTTTTGAAACTGAAAGGTTTCAATCCTTGTTTTAGTGGAAGCTGGTCTGCAACGGTGACGCACTCAAAGTGCGTCACCTCGTTTCAGGTTTCAATCCTTGTTTTAGTGGAAGCTGGTCTGCAACGCACTTTTTGCCTAAAAATAAGCGAGTTAAAAACGGTGTTTCAATCCTTGTTTTAGTGGAAGCTGGTCTGCAACTGACATAACAGTCAGATCTAGGGACGTATTTCACAGTTTCAATCCTTGTTTTAGTGGAAGCTGGTCTGCAACAAAAGGAAATAAATTCCTTTCAATTGACGTCGGTCAAGGTTTCAATCCTTGTTTTAGTGGAAGCTGGTCTGCAACTGGCACATCTGTTGTTATCAGGTGCCATACCCATGTCGTTTCAATCCTTGTTTTAGTGGAAGCTGGTCTGCAACCCTATCGAATTTAGCCCTTTTTTGGTGGGCCCTCACTCGAAAAAATACCCCAAAAACCGGCCCTATCGACTTCTTTTTTAATTTATCGAGATTGGGGCCAAATCTGTGATTTGGGAGGTGTTTTTGGATTATCTCCTGATTGCAGTTCCCTTTATAAGGATAAACCTATTTAAAATTTTCTATACATGGTCGACTGATAGCATATAAGTTCTTTAAGATTGTACAATGTTGTTCAATATATAAAAAATAAAGATGTAAACGGGGTACATAATCTCATTAAAAATATTAAGCAACATTATAAATGCACTGCTTCATAGCGTTTTTTATGCGCGCAACTCAGATGCAAAAGTGGGAGTTTTGGGCCGGCCACATACATAAATTATTGTTAATGAATCCTTATGATATCGGTTTTTGAAAAATAGATTATCTTTTCGATAGCAGGGGCCTTTTTTTAAGGTATTTTTGTTATACAAATAAATTTACCCTACACGAAAACATGCATATTCACTTCGAAACATTTAAGTATGTACCATGTTAACAATTATCACTAATAATATTGAAGGAATGACTATGTTAGGAATTGATGATCCCCAGATCTGGATAGCATACGTATTGTGTGTTGTCAGTGCTGTTGGCTGTATGGCCTATGGTTTGCTGAAGTGGAATGAAGAAGATGAGGAGGAGCTGTAATGGCAGTGAGTACAACCCTGCTGGGTATGTTCGTATTGCTCTATCTGCTGGCAGTGTTCTACTGTGGCTGGCTGGCCTACAGAAGGACAAAGGAGGTGGAAGATTATATGCTGGCAGGACGGAGTGTCCATCCATATATTATGGCCCTCTCCTATGGTGCTGCGTTTATAAGCACGTCAGCCATCATCGGGTTTGGTGGTGTTACAGGAACACTGGGCCTGGGGACACTCTGGCTGGTGTTTATGAATATCTTTGTGGGGATCTTCATCGCTTTTGCAGTATTCGGGTCCAGGACCCGGAAGATCGGGGTGAACCTGGGGGCCATCACTTTCCCGGAGTTTCTGGGGAAACGGTTCCAGTCACGCTTCATTCAGGGCTATTCAGGGGCCCTTATTGCCATGTTCATGCCTCTTTATGCAGGTATCGTCCTGATCGGGGGAGCCCGGTTCGTGGAAACAGCCCTGGAAGTGGATTATGATATCGCAGTACTGATCCTCACCGTAATAGTGGCGGCCTATGTCATCACAGGAGGACTGCTGGCGGTCATGTATACCGATGCACTGCAGGGGACCCTCATGATCGGAGGTATGACCATCCTGCTCGTACTCACCTATGCAAAACTTGGAGGAGTTGTAGAAGCCCATCAGGCCCTCACCAACCTTGCTCCAATGGTTCCGGAAAACCTTGCAGCTGCGGGACATACGGGCTGGACATCCATGCCAGTGTTTGGCTCACCGCTGTGGTGGACCATGGTATCCACCATCATCCTGGGTGTGGGTATAGGAGTACTGGCTCAGCCACAGCTTATTGTCAGGTTCATGACCGTGGACAGTAAGAAATCCCTCAACAGGGCCGTCTTTGCAGGCGGACCGTTCATCCTGCTCATGGCAGGTGTGGCATATATCGTGGGAGCCCTCTCCAATGTCTACTTCTACAATACTCAGGGACTGCTCTCCATTCAGGTGGCCGGAGGTAATATGGACCTCATCATGCCTGAATACATAAACAGTGCAATGCCCGAATCCTTTGTGGTTGTTTTTATGATCACCCTTCTGGCGGCGGCAATGTCAACCTTAAGCTCGCAGTTCCACACAATGGGAACAGCCATCGGCCATGACCTGTACCGGGAATACATAATGAAAGGTAAAGCCGGAAAGACCGTGGACATAACCAAGGTCGGAATAGCCATCACCATCATAATCAGCGTATTCCTGGCCTATGAACTGCCCATCAGCATTATAGCCCGGGCCACAGCCATCTTCTTCGGTCTGTGTGCAGCAGCTTTCCTCCCGGCCTATGTGGGCGGACTGTTCTGGAAAAGGATGACAAAAGAAGGAGCCATTGCAAGTCTTCTGGTAGGAACCTTCAGCAGCCTGTTCTGGCTCACCTTCATCCATGCAAAAGAGGCCCAGCCTCTGGGTATCTGCAATGCCCTTTGTGGCAAAGAAACCCTGCTTACCGGCACCTGGACCGTTGTGGATCCCATCGTGGTCGCAACACCCCTGGCAATAATCTTTGCAGTTGGTGTAAGTCTTATGACAAAGCCACCTTCCGAAGAACATCTGGAGAAATGCTACGGTAAGTCTTAAGTAAAAGAACCACAAAAAAGGTAACAGTGCGTGCAGATCACATGTACCACTTATTCTTGCGGGTGCCCCCCGGAATAATGATTTAGCACGCACTTATTATATTTATACTCCTATTTTTATCTTCAAGATATATTAATCTTACGAACATATATAAAACCCATCTAATAATTTATGAGGTAAAAAATGCCGGTAATCAGTATAATAGGATGCAGAATGCTTGAAGATGAGATCGTCCATCTCATACAGACAGACGATCAAATAAAAGAGATCATCGTCGTGGAGAACCGGGACTGTCAGGGGATAGTACAAAAGCTCGATGACCTTGGCATATCCTATGAACGTCTTCCCGAATCAAAACTCCCCCACCTGCAACAAACCGATAACTACCGCCTCATAATCAACATGCTGGAATTCGCCCTCCACGCCATCCCCTCAAAACTTAAGGAAACCGTATATAACTGCACCAGGCAGATGAGCCGCTATTCAGATGGGATCCTCCTCTTCTACGGCCTGTGCGGAAACGTACTGGGAAACATCGAATCCGACCTGGCGGATCTGGACTGCAAACTCCACATCCTCAAAGAAGAGGACGGCGAGGTCATAGACGACTGCATAGGAGCGGTCCTGGGCGGCCGGGCCAACTACCTCAGCACCCTCAAAAGCTTCAAAGGAGTTGGCACATTCTTCCTGACCCCCATGTGGGCCGCCAACTGGAGGGAAATGCTCATAGCCGGGGGATTTGGCAGCGATCCAAATGATACTGACACCTCTAAGAAGGTCTTTGATGCCGTCGGATACAAAAATGTAGCCCGCCTGGATACAGGCCTCTATTATGAAAAAGAGTTTGACCAGATCGTACATGAATTTGCCGACATCTTCGATTTTGACATCCTGCACATAAAAGGCAATCTGGACCTTGTAGAAAAGTGCTACTACAATCTCAGGAATGAAATAACACAATCTTCTTAAACCTGTTATACATTACATCCACCGCATGAAAAAAAGAGTACTTGCCACAGGGACCTTTGACATCCTCCACCCCGGCCATCTTTATTTTCTGGAACAGGCAAAGGCCCTGGGAGACGAGCTCTATGTCCTGGTGGCCCGGGACTCAATGATAAAACACAAAGACAGACCCATTGTTCCCGAACATCAGCGTATTGAGATGATCAGCGCTCTGAAGCTCGTGGACCATGCCCTTCCGGGAAGTGAAAAGGATATTTTTGAACCTCTGGAAGCCATCCAGCCCGATATCATAGCTCTGGGATACGACCAGGTATTCGATGATAAAAGGTTGCAAAATGATCTTCAGGAACGTGGCTTTAAAGCACAGGTCATCCGCCTGGGCCACTCCAGAAAGTTCCCCCTCTACAGTAGCGGCCGGATAATTACAGAAATATTGAAACGGAAGTCAACTAATCCTTAAATAAGAAAGCTCAACACCTTCTAAATAAAATGATCAGAGCAAAGTTGCTCCGATCCTCTCCAGTGCCTGTGCGATCCTCTCCCTGGAGGTAGCATAGGAAATACGTATGAAATCCCGGCTACTCTCACCAAATCCGGATCCGGGAGTCACAGCCACATGGGCCTCGTTGAGTAATTTATCCGCAACATCATCTCCGCTTCCAAACTCACTCACATCTGCAAAAGCATAGAAGGCACCATCCGGCATCTTGCACTTAAGGCCCAGGGAATTCAAACCTTCAATAAGCAGGTCCCTGCGCAATCTGAACTCTTCCCGCATAGCATCCACCGGCTCCTGCGGACCCGTCAAAGCGGCCACACCGCCATACTGGGCAAAGGTCGTCGCACTGCTTACCGAATGGGAATGGATCTTCTTAAAGCCCTTCATCAAATCAGCATTGGCACTGACATACCCCAGTCTCCAGCCGGTCATGGCATAGGCCTTGGAAAAACCATTCACCGTAATAGTCCTCTCCTGCATATCATCCATGGCCCCGATGCTCAGATGCTCCTGATCATAGATGATCTTCTCATAGATCTCATCTGAAAGCACCAGCAGGTCGTGATCAACAGCCAGATCGGCAATATATTTGAGCATCTTCTTTCCATATACTCCGCCTGTAGGATTGCACGGGGAATTAATAACGATCATCCGGGTCTTATCCGTGATCCTCTCCTCGATATCATAGGGTAAAAAGCCATTATCCGGATCAGTGGGAATGGTGACAGGATCAGCCCCGGCGAACTTGATACACGGGCTGTAGGAAACCCAGGCCGGATCCGTGATCAGTGCCTGTTCTCCGTCATCCAGAACCGACATCATTATCTCAAAGATAGCCTGTTTGGCCCCGGGTGTTACCAGTATATCCTCACTGCTCACATCCAGTCCGTTGTCATTTTGAAGTTTGGACGCAATAGCTTCCCGAAGTTCAGGCACACCTGGCGAGGGAGAATAATGTGTCTGACCGTCATAAAGGGCCTTTGAAGCCGCATCGCAGATATGGACCGGAGTATCAAAATCAGGCTCCCCCAGACTGAAACTGATGATATCGACTCCCTGGTTCTTCAACGTATTCGCCGCATTGGCGATCTTTATCGTAGCGGACTCTTCCACCCGCTGCAGTCTGGAGGATGGCATAAGCAACACCTCTTAGAGCCTGCGGACCAGCTTCACTGCGGCCTCGACCGCACGTTTTCCATAGTCCACCCGCTGGTGGGCCTCCATACGGCTCATTCCCGGCCCTGCAATACCCAGGGTCACAGGTTTTTCAAACTCAAGAGAAAGATCGGTAACCTTCCGGGCAGCATTCTGCACCACGATCTCATCATGTTCGGTGGCACCCTCAATAACGATACCCATGGTAACCACCGCATCAATATCATCCCGCTTGCACAGGGCCTGGATAGCAATAGGCATATCATACACTCCGGGTACCAGAATGACTTCAACGACCTCGGCCCCCAGGAATTTAGCATGTTCTTTTCCCAGCAGCTCCATCTGATAGGTAAGGTCACGATTAAACTCGGCTATAACAAATCCCAATCGTATTTTTTCGGACAAAAAGATCAAACTCCTGATATTATTCAGTCAAAGATAGCAGGATTATGGTTTAAGTATATCGGTGACGATGGGATGCAGATATCCAAATAATTTTAGGGGTAATGTCATATATGAGAGTTATCATAATAATGATGGAAACAATTGACTGAAATTAACCTTTAATTACATTCCCACCCTCACCACGGGATTCTCTGTCTTTGAGATCGCAGGGGACAAAGTCAGACAGCAATCCGAAACAGCAACTGAAGTAAATGCATTACCTGAACAGGAAAACACTCCGCAGACCGTACCTGAAGAAAAGAAATCAGGTCTGCCAGGCTTTATAGCAACCCGGAGAACCATAATGGTCCGGGCAAATAATGTTATTGACTGTATACTAACAGAAATTATTTAGAACACTTCATTATTTTAAGAAAAGGAGCTATTTTATGATAAAGAAAGAAACATTCCAGACACATACAATACTTTATCTGATCATCGTACTGGCAATTGTGATCCAGCCTGCAGGTGCAATTACACCTGGCCCGTCCACAATAACAGTTGATGACGACGGTGGCCAGGACTACACCACCATCCAGCAGGCGATCAACAATGCAAATAGTGGAGATACTATTCAGGTATATCCGGGTACATACAATGAAAACGTAGAAGTAAATAAACAACTGAAAGTTACATCAACAAATGGAGCAACTGTTACACATATTGTGGCCAGCTATCCAGGCGGGTCTGCTATCAAATTAAGTCATGATGGTGTTAAGATCAACGGTTTTAACATTAGTGGCTCAACCAATATGGGTATTCCTGGTATTGAGATAGTCTCCAGTAACAATCTACTGACCAATAATACGATTTCAAACAACTACAATGGCTTATGGATATTCTCCAATAACAATGAACTGATCAATAATACGATCTCAGAAAACCACATTGGTCTAATCACCTACCAGAGCTTCGGGATAACAATTAGAAATAGCACGATCAACAATAATAATGGGTATGGCATAGATATGTCAAGCTCGGAAAATTGCATATTTGAAAATAACTCAATCCATGGAAATTATGCTGCAATATCCTTCTACAACACACACAATTCAACCATCAAAGACAATACACTCTCTGAAAATAATGTAGGATTGAGTATAATAGACTCCATCAATAATACAGCAATAAACAATCGTATTTTTTCAAATTCTATAAATGGTATTGAGTTAAATAAGGCAAAGGAAAGTACCATCTATAATAATTATTTAAATAATTCAAACAATGTTAAATTTACCGATAACTGCTCCGGTAATGTCTGGAACATCTCCAAAACCTCAGGTCAAAACATTGCAGGGGGCCCATACCTTGGAGGGAACTACTGGCTTAGACCAAATGGTACCGGCTTTAGTCAGATCAATAATACCGATCTTAACAGTGATGGAATATGTGACGAAGCTTATACGCTCCAATCAGGACAGGTAGATCATCTGCCCCTGGCAACTGCTCCGGAATCGATCAAAGTTGATGATGACGGTGGACAGGACTACACCACCATCCAGCAGGCAATTAACAATGCCAGCAATGGTAACATAATTCAGGTTTACCCTGGAACATATAATGAAAATTTAAATGTGGATAAACAACTTATCCTTATATCAACAAATGGAAGTACTGTTACGAATATTGTTGCCAGCAGTTCATGGATCCCTACTATTAAATTAAATCATGATGGTGTTACAATTCAAGGATTTAACATCAGTGGTGCAACCGGTATGAACAACCCGGGTATACAGATATTCTCCGCTGACAATAGACTGATCGATAATATGATTTCAGAAAATGATGTTGGTGTCTTCATAGAATCCAGTAATAATATGCTAATCAATAATACGATTTCAGACAATAATGGTTTTGGCTTATATATCCGAAACTCCCGGAACCATACACTTCAAAATAATTTGATAATAAATCATGGAAGACATGCAATATACTTCTACAATACAAGTAATTCAACTATTAAAACTAACACAATCTCTGAAAATTATGCAGGATTTCGCCTGCATCACTCCAATAATAATATGGTAATGAACAACAATCTTTCTTCAAATTATTACAGTGGTCTTGAGTTAGATGATTCAAGAGGAAATTCCATCTATAATAATTATTTTAACAACTCAAACAATGTCAAATTCAGCAATAACTGCTCCGGTAATGTCTGGAACACCACAAAAACTTCAGGTCAAAACATTATCGGGGGCCCATACCTTGGAGGTAACTACTGGCTTGAACCGGATGGTACCGGATTTAGTCAGATCAATGATACCGACCTTAACGGTGACAGGATCTGCGACGAAGCTTATACCATCCAATCAGGACAGGTAGATCATCTGCCCCTGAGAATAGTGGACACCATTTCCCCGGCCAGCATAACAAACCTTTATGCATCAGCAAAAGGACTCAACTGGATAAACTGGACCTGGACAGAACCGGCAGATTCAGATCTGTATCACACCATGGTCTATCTTAACAGTACATTCAAGGTCAACACAACAAACACTTACTACAATGCAACAGGCCTGGCCGAAAATACGAACTACACACTCCGGACCAGAACAATGGACAATTCAGGAAATATCAACACCACCTGGATCAACGATACGGCCTTAACAATAAAATCACCACCACAGAGCATAACCGGACTCTCTGTATCTGCAAACGGTTCGACCTGGATCAACTGGACCTGGACAAACCCCGCAGACGCTGAGTTTAACCACACAATGGTTTACCTCAACACAACATTCAAAGCCAATGTTTCCGGCAATTATTACAATGCAACAGGCCTGGCCGAAAATACGAACTACACACTCCGGACCAGGACAGTGGACACATTGGGCAACATTAACTCAACCTGGATAAATGACACTACAAGCACATTGAACACCCTCCCCCCTGCAAGTATAACCAATCTGTCATCCAGTACCGGATCCAGCTGGATCAACTGGGCCTGGACAAACCCCACAGACCGTGATCATAACTACAGCATGGTCTATCTAAACGGAGTGTTCAAAACCAATCTCAGCGGTGATTCATACAGTGCCACCAATCTCAGATCTTCCCGAAGCTATGAGATCAGCATAAAGACAGTTGACACCGCAGGTAATATAAACACAACCTGGATCAATGACACTGCAACAACAACTGCAAGCAGCTCAGGTGGTAGTCGCTCCTCTGTGGGACAAAGCCTGCCCCCGCAGGATGTAGTCTTAACATATTCCGGAGTGAAAAAAGTACTTACGGGAGCAAATGTGGACTTTGACCTCTCCCCCGGAGAGGGGCCTGTAATGGGAATTAGCTTTCAGGCAAAGTCCAATGAAGGCAATGTCGTTGCCACGGTACAGGTGCTTAAAGAAAGACCCTCAGGTCTGATGGGTGGCCCCTCAGCTCACAGATATCAGACAATGAGCATCACCGTAGGACGGGAAGGGACCATCTCAGATGACAATGCCGATAATATCAATATCCAGTTCAGGGTCAGCAAAGAATGGATACGGGAAAACGGAATTGATCCGGCCTCCATCCGTCTCACAAGATATCATGACGAAACCTGGAGTGATCTGCCCACGGACAATATGGACCAGGATAGTAAATTCTACTACTTCTCCGCCCGCACTCCCGGATTCTCTGTCTTTGAGATCGTAGGGGATGAGGCCACAGAGCAAACCGATCAGACAGCTCAAGTGGATACACAACCTGCCACAGCACCTGAACAGCAAACCACTCAGCAGACCGTCCCTGAAGAAGAAGGATCAGGTCTGCCAGGCTTTACAGCTGTCTGGGGAACTATCATGCTGAGCCTTGCAGCAGTTGTCTGCAGATACAGGAAGTAAACACAGCGGGAAGCCTTTACTATTAAAGGCGGCCCTTTTCTTTTTTAAACAGGGGCCTTTCTTCTTTTTTTAATGATCTTAATTATATTCTGTTTTCAGGATCGGTTCACCTATTTGAAAGTATGGTACCGGATTGAGCATTTTTAGAGACCAGCAATCCCCGGTAATAAGAATTAAATAGATGGCCCGGATCAGAAATTTCAACAGACATAAAGTATATATATTTCTGCTCATTATAATTATTATGTTGGTTATCTCATGAAATATACTATGAACCGGATAGACAGAATTAGATAAAAATCCAACCCGGGTCCTGATTGGTATTTATTGAGAAGGAGCTACACCATGACAGATAAAAAATCATTCCAGATTAGAACAGTATTGTATTTGATGATCGCATTGACACTGACATTACTATTAATCCACTCAGCAGGATCAAGTCCAGCTGGCCCCTCTACTATTACTGTTGACGACGATGGTGGCCAGGACTATACCACCATTCAATACGCGATCGACAATGCCAGTGACGGTGATATAATTCAGGTATATCCGGGCACATATGAAAAAGTAGATGTGGATAAGCAACTGACCATCACATCAACAAACGGAGCGGCTGTCACACATATTGTTGCAAGTTCTGGATCTGTTGTTGCTTTAAAACATGATAATATTAATTTCAATGGTTTTAACATAAGTGGTGGTATGAATGGTATATACATAAATTCTGATAATAACACACTGACCAATAACACGGTATCAGATAGTAGCTACTGTAACGTGTATATATTTAATTATTGTTTTAACAGCACATTTATCAATAACACTCTTTCAAAAAGTTCTTCACAGGGAATATACATTAGCAGATCTAGAGAATGCACATTTATCAATAACACAATTACCGATAGTGCTATGGGTTTAAATATGTACATGTCCGGAGGTTGTACATTTAGAAATAATACATTTACAAACAATGATGAACCAATAATTTTTACATCTCTACCAAATGACGTTGACACCAGCAATACCATAGATGGAAAACCTATATACTATCTTGTAAATGAAAGTGATATTTCTATAGGAGCGACCACAAATGCAGGTCTGGTCCATTGTATCAATTGTACAAATATTACTGTGGAAAGCCTCAATATTACAAATCAAAAGACCGGGATATATTTCTACACAACAAACAACTCCACCATTATAAACAGTACTGTCTCAGGAAATGAAAAAGGGGTGTTCATATCCATCTCCTACAACAATACGATAATGGACAATAGACTTGTTTCAAATAAATATGGATTGTATGTAGATAATGCAAAAGAAAATACCTTATATAACAATTATTTAAATAATACTAATGATAATGTTAGATTTAATGGTGACTGCTCCGGAAATGTCTGGAACATTACAAAAACAGCAGGTCAAAGCATTGCCGGGGGCCCATTCCTTGGTGGGAACTACTGGTTAAAGCCTGATGGCACCGGTTTTAGTCAAACCAACAGCACTGACCTTAACGCAGATCAGATCTGCGATGATGCTTACACCATATCTGCGGGACAAATAGACCACCTGCCTCTATTAGCTCCTCCAGTCCCGATCACAGTTGATGACGACGGTGGCCAGGACTATACCACCATCCAGCAAGCGATCGACACTGCCAGCAATGGCGACATAATTCAGGTATATCCAGGTACATACACTGAAACCCTGGTTGTAGAAAAGCAACTGACCATTACATCAACAAACGGAGCAGCTGTGACACATATCATGGCTGCAGATATATGGAAAGGAGCTGTAAGTTTGAAATATGACGGCATCACTTTCAGTGGATTTAACATAAGTGGTGCATCCAAATCAAAGGGTATATACGTAGCATCCAAAAACAATATAATATCCAATAATTCTATTTCAGATAACAGATACAATATTTACATACATGGAGTTGATGATAACAAAATTATCAATAACACCCTCTCAAGATCGACTGATTGGAGCATATATATTTCGGCTGGTGATAATAACACATTTATCAATAACACAATTACTGATAATGAAAAGGGTCTGGCCTCATATATGAACGAAGATTGTACATTCAGAAACACTACATTAATCAACAATACTGATCAAATAAGATTTAGTACCAATCTACCAAATGATATTGATACCAGTAACACTGTGGATGGCAGACCGATCTACTATCTGGTAAACGAGAGTGATATTTCCATAGGATCATCCACAAATGCATATTTGATCCATTGTATCGATTGTACGAACATTACCGTAGAGGGACTTAATTTTACAAACAACGCAAATGCAATTACATTTCATACAACAAACGATTCCGCCATTAAAAATAACACATTATCAGAAAATGAAAATGGAGTGTTCTTTTCCGAATCCTACAACAATGCAATAATGAACAATAGAATCGTTTCAAACAACTATGGATTTTATTTCCAGCTTTCAAAAGAAAATACAATTTATAACAACTATTTAAATAATACTAATAATGTTTACTTAAACATGGACTGCTCCGGAAATGTCTGGAACATTACAAAAACAGCAGGTCAAAGCATTGCCGGGGGCCCATTCCTTGGTGGGAACTACTGGTTAAAGCCTGATGGCACCGGTTTTAGTCAGACCAACACTAATGACCTTAACGCAGATCAGATCTGCGATGATGCTTACACTGTAGATTTAAACTCAGGACAGATAGACCACCTGCCTCTGTTAGCTCCTCCGGGCCCGATCACAGTTGATGACGACGGAGGAAAGGATTATACAACCATCCAGCAAGCGATCGACAATGCCAGCGATGGTAATATAATTCAGGTATATCCAGGTACATACACTGAAAACGTAAATGTAACCAAACAACTGACCCTTACATCCGTAAACGGAGCTTCTGTCACATATATTGTAGCTGCATCTAAAACTGATCATGCTGTCAATATATTCCATGACAATGTTACTATCAATGGTTTTAATATAAGCGGTGCAACCGATTGGACATTTGGTATCCGTGTAGACTCCATGAATAATACAATAACTAATAATAATTTATCAAGAAATTATGTTGGAATATATGTACTTAAAGATCAAAATAACAATACATTGATCAATAACGTCATTTCAGATAGCTCTTACAGCGGCTTAACGCTTAACCGTAATGGTGGACATACGTTGACCAATAATACCTATTTAAATAATAACGCATTTGGAATATATATAAAATATTCCTGGGATAATATATTTAGAAATAATTCAATAATAAATAACCGTAATAGTATAGTACTGGGTGAATACTCAAATGATATTGACACCAGTAATACTATAAATGGAAAACCTATCTATTACCTTAAGAATGAAAGCGATATTTCCATAGGAGCATCGGCAGATCCGGGAATGGTTTATTGTCTTAATTGCATTAACATTACAGTGAAGGACCTGAACCTTACAGAAAACAGTGATGCAATATATTTCTCTAATACCACCTATTCAACAATTGAGAACAATACATTATCATCAAATAACGATGATATAAAACTGGAAGATTCCAACCATAATAGAATAATAAACAACAGTATGCTTTCAAACTATTGTGGCATTTACTTTGATAATTCCAGAGAAAATACCATCTACAACAACAATTTTAGTAACAGAAATTATAATGTAAAATTTGTTGGCATCTGTACCGGGAATATCTGGAACACAACAAAAACAGCAGGTCAAAACATTGCCGGTGGCCCATTCCTTGGTGGGAACTACTGGTTAAAATCGGATGGAACCGGCTTTAGTCAGATCAATAATACCGACCTTAACCTGGATGGAATATGTGATGAAACATATACTATAGAATCAGGAAAGGTAGACTACCTGCCTCTTGCATATCCGGACATCATACCTCCAGCCAGTGTAACTGATCTGTCCGAATCCACAAATGGCTCGACCTGGATTAACTGGACATGGACAAATCCGGCAGATGTTGACTTTAATTACACAATGGTCTACCTGAACGGAACGTTCAAAGTAAATGTAACAGGCACAGCATATAATGCAACAGGCCTGACTGATAACACCAACTACATGATCCAGACCAGAACAGTGGACATAGCAGGAAACATCAACTCGACCTGGATAAACGATACGGCCAGTACACTAAACACACTGCCACCATCCAGCATAACCGATCTCTCAGAATCCACAAATGGTTCGACCTGGATTAACTGGACATGGACAAACCCAACAGATACTGACTTAAATTACACAATGGTCTACCTGAACGGTACGTTCAAAGAAAATATCACAGGCACTTACTACAATGCAACAGGCCTCACTGACAACACCAACTACATACTCCAGACAAAGACAGTTGACACAGCAGGCAATATCAACTCGACCTGGGTCAACGATACGGCCAGCACATTAAACACACTGCCACCATCCAGCATAACCGGTCTCTCAGAATCCGCAAACGCTTCAACCTGGATTAACTGGACATGGACAAATCCAACAGATACGGACTTTAATTACACAATGGTCTATCTAAACGACACGTTCAAAGCAAATGTGACAGGCACTTACTACAATGCAACAGGCCTGAGCGACAACACAAACTACATGCTCCAGACCAGAACAGTGGACATAGCAGGAAACATTAACTCAACATGGGTAAATGATACTGCAAGCACAATGAACACACTGCCACCATCCAGCATAACGGGCCTCTCTGAATCCACAAACGGTTCGACCTGGATAAACTGGACATGGACAAACCCGGCAGATACAGACTTAAATTACACAATGGTCTATCTGAACGGAACGTTCAAAGAAAATGTGACAGGCACTTACTACAATGCAACAGGCCTGACTGACAACACCAACTACATACTCCAGACCAGAACGGTAGATACAGCAGACAACATCAACACAACCTGGATAAACGATACAGCCAGTACCTTAAACACACTGCCACCATCCAGCATAACCGGTCTCTCAGAATCCGCAAACGGATCGACCTGGATTAACTGGACATGGACAAATCCAACAGATACTGACTTTAATTACACAATGGTCTATCTAAACGACACGTTCAAAGCAAATGTGACAGGCACTTACTACAATGCAACAGGCCTGAGCGACAACACAAACTACATGCTCCAGACCAGAACAGTGGACATAGCAGGAAACATTAACTCAACATGGGTAAATGACACTGCAAACACAATGAACACACTGCCACCGGCAAGCGTAACGGGCCTTACAGAATCCACAAATGGTTCGACCTGGATTAACTGGACATGGACAAACCCAACAGATACGGACTTTAATTACACAATGGTCTATCTAAACGGTACGTTCAAAGCAAATGTAACAGGCACAGCATACAATGCAACGGGCCTGACTGACAACACCAACTACATGCTCCAGACAAAGACAGTTGACACAGCAGACAACATCAACTCGACCTGGATAAACGATACAGCCAGTACACTAAACACACTACCACCATCCAGCATAACCGGTCTCTCAGAATCCGCAAACGGATCGACCTGGATTAACTGGACATGGACAAATCCAACAGATACTGACTTTAACCATACAATGGTCTATCTCAACGGTACGTTCAAAGCAAATGTGACAGGCACAGCATACAATGCAACAGGCCTGAGTGACAACACCAACTACATACTCCAGACAAAGACAGTTGACACAGCAGGCAATATTAACTCAACATGGGTAAATGACACTGCAAACACAATGAACACACTGCCACCGGCAAGTATAACCAATCTGTCATCCAGTACCGGATCCAGCTGGATCAACTGGGCCTGGACAAACCCCGCAGACCGTGATCATAACTACAGCATGGTCTATCTAAACGGAGTGTTCAGGATCAATGTAAGTGGTGATTCCTACAGTGCCACCAATCTGCAGTCCTCCAGGAACTATGAGATCAGCATAAGAACAGTTGACACTGCAGGCAATATCAACACTACCTGGATCAATGACACTGCAACAACAACTGCAGAAAGCTCCGGTAGCCGTTCCTCTGTGGGACAGAGCATGCCACCACAGGAAGTAGCTTCCACAGACACAGGAGTTAAAAAAGTACTTGCAGGAGCAGATGTGAACTTTGATCTTTCCTCCGGAGAGGGGCCTGTTCTGGGCATCAGTTTCAAGGCAAACTCCAATGAAGGAAATGTCGTTGCCACGGTACAGGTACTTAATGAAAGACCTGCAGGTGTAACAGGTGAACCCACAGGCCGCCGGTATCAGACAATGAGCATCACCGTAGGACGGGAAGGGACTATCTCAAAGGACAATGCCGATAATATCAATATCAAGTTCAAGGTCAGCAAAGAATGGATAAGGGAAAACGGAATTGATCCGGCCACCATCCGTATGACAAGATATCATGACGGGGCCTGGAACGATCTGCCCACAGATGGTGTGGATGAAGACGATGAATACTACTACTTCTCCGCCCTCACCCCCGGATTCTCCGTATTTGAAGTTGTGGGAGATGAAGCCACACAACAAACTCAGCAGACAGCTGAAGTGGATACACAACCTGCCACATCCCCTGAACAGCAAACCACTCAGCAGACAGTACCTGAAGAAGAAGAGGAAGAGTCAGGCCTGCCAGGCTTTACAGCTGTCTGGGGAACCATTATGCTAAGCCTTGCAGCAGTGGGCCGCAGGTACAGGAAGTAAACACAACGGGGAGCCTTTAATATTAAAGGCGGCCCCTTTCTTTTTTAAACAGGGGCCTTTCTTCTTTTTTTAATAATCTTAATTATGTTCTGTTTTCAGGATCGGTTCACCTATTTAAAAGTATGGTACCGGATTGAACATTTTTAGAGACCAGCAATCCCCGGTAATAAGAACTAAATAGATGGCCCGGATCAGAAATTTAAACAGACAGAAAGTATATATATTGATACTCATCATTATTATTATTATTATTATTATTATTATGTTGGTTATCTCATGAAATATACTATGAACCGGATAAACAGAATTAGATAAAAATCCAACCCGGACCCTGATTGGTATTTATTGAGAAGGAGCTACACCATGACAGATAAAAAATCATTCCAGACTAGAACAGTATTGTATTTGATGATCGCATTGACACTGACATTACTATTAATCCACTCAGCAGGATCAAGTCCAGCTGGCCCCTCTACTATTACTGTTGACAACGACGGTGGACAGGATTATACCACCATCCAGCAAGCGATCGACAATGCCAGTGACGGCGACATAATTCAGGTATCTCCGGGCACATATAATGAAAATGTGAATGTAGATAAACAACTGACCCTTATATCAACAAACGGAAGTGCTGTTACGCATATTGTTGCCAGCTGTTCAAGTGGGTCTGCTGTTACATTAGATCATGACAGTGTTACTATCAGCGGATTTAACATCAGTGGCTCAACCGACATGGGTATCTCGGGCATATATATATCATCCAGTGATAATTCAGTGAGCAATAATAAGATTACAAAGAACAATATGGGCATATATATATCATCCAGTGACAATTTAGTGACCGATAACACGATCTCAGAAAACAACGAGGGTATATGTGCTCACGTTTCCTCCGGGATATCAGTCATGAATAACACGATCAATGATAGTTATGGGTCTGGCATATATTTATCGACATTTAGAAATTGTATACTTAAAAATAATTCAATCTATGAAAATTATTATGGAATATTCTTGTACAAAACAGAGAATTCAACTATTGAACACAACACGCTCTCTAAAAATAGTATAGGATTGATTATAATGGAATCCAACAATAATACAGCAATAAACAACCGTATTATTTCAAATTCTGTAAGTGGCCTTGAATTAAATAAGGCAACGGAAAGTACCATCTATAATAATTATTTTAATAATTCAAACAATGTTAAGTTTACCTATAACTGCTCCGGTAATGTCTGGAATATCTCCAAAACCTCAGGTCAAAACATTGCAGGGGGCCCATACCTTGGAGGGAACTACTGGCTTAGACCAAATGGTACCGGCTTTAGTCAGATCAATAACACCGATCTTAACAGTGATGGCATATGTGACGAAGCTTATACGCTCCAATCAGGACAGGTAGATCATCTGCCCCTGGCAACTGCTTCGGAATCGATCAAAGTTGATGATGACGGTGGACAGGACTACACCACCATCCAGCAAGCGATCGACAATGCCAGTAACGGCGATATAATTCAGGTATATCCGGGTACATACACTGAAAACATAGATGTGGATAAGCAACTGACCATTACATCAACAAACGGACCTTCAGGAACATCTATTGTAGCTACATCTGCAAATAATACTGCTATTTATCTAACTCATGACAATATCACCATCGATGGTTTTACTATAAGCGGTGCAACACTTTATGGTATCTACGTATACTCTAATAACAGTACAATATCAAACAACATAATTTCAGGAAACTACAATGGCGTAATGATAAGTACTTTTAAGAATAATAGACTGATCAACAACACCATATCAAATAACTCATATCGTGGTATAGGCATTTATTTTACTACTGGAAACTCGATTATCAATAATACCTGCAAAGATAACCCACGCGAAAACATAATTGTTAAATATTCTGATGGAAACACGTTAACCAATAATACCTTAACGGCTTCTCAATTTGGATTAACTATAGAATCATCCCGGGATAATATCTTTAGAAACAATTCAATTACAACCAGATATGGCATAAAGTTAGATAATTCTTCAAATGATATTGATACAAGTAACACTATAAATGGAAAACCTATCTATTATCTCAAAAACCAGAGGGATATTTCCATAGGAGCAACAGCCGATCCAGGAATGGTCTACTGTCTTAATTGCACTAATATTACATTGAAGGACCTTAACCTTACAAATAACTTCTATGCAATACATTTATGCAACACAACCGATTCAACTATTGAAAACAATACATTATCAGTGAATTACTATGGTATAAACCTGTTCGACTCCAGCCACAATAGAATAGTGAACAATCGATTAAATAACAGATATGGCTTTTCTTTTGATAATGCAAGGGAAAATCTCATTTATAACAATATTTTAAACAATATAAGAGGGGGCAATTTTGTCAATAACTGCACTGGAAATATCTGGAACACAACAAAAACAGCAGGTCAAAACATTGCCGGTGGTTCATACCTTGGTGGAAACTACTGGTTAAAACCGGATGGTACAGGCTTTAGTCAAATCAATAATACCGATCTTAACGTAGATGGAATATGTGACGAGGCTTACACCATATACACCGGACAGATAGATTATCTACCCCTGGCACTTCCAGACATCATACCTCCAGCCAGTATAACGGCCCTTTCCGGATCACGAAAAGGAATAACCTGGATTAACTGGACATGGACAAACCCAACAGATACTGACTTTAATTACACAATGGTCTATCTAAACGGAACGTTCAAAGCAAATGTAACAGGCACAGCATACAATGCAACGGGCCTGACTGACAACACCAACTACATGCTCCAGACCAGAACAGTGGACACAGCAGGAAACATTAACTCAACATGGGTAAATGACACTGCAAACACAATGAACACACTGCCACCATCCAGCATAACGGGCCTCTCTGAATCCACAAATGGTTCGACCTGGATTAACTGGACATGGACAAACCCAACAGATACGGACTTTAATTACACAATGGTCTATCTAAACGGTACGTTTAAAGCAAATGTAACAGGCACAGCATACAATGCAACGGGCCTGACTGACAACACCAACTACATGCTCCAGACAAAGACAGTTGACACAGCAGGCAATATCAACTCAACCTGGATAAACGATACGGCCAGTACACTAAACACACTGCCACCATCCAGCATAACCGGTCTCTCAGAATCCACAAATGGTTCGACCTGGATAAACTGGACATGGACAAGTCCGGAAGATACTGACTTTAATTACACAATGGTCTATCTAAACGGTACGTTCAAAGCAAATGTGACAGGCACAGCATACAATGCAACAGGCCTCACTGACAACACGAACTACATGCTCCAGACCAGAACAGTGGACATAGCAGGCAATATCAACGCAACCTGGATCAACGATACGGCCAGTACATTGAACACACTGCCACCGGCAAGTATAACCAATCTGTCAAGATCCGGTACCGGTTCCAGCTGGATCAACTGGGCCTGGACAAACCCCACAGATATTGATCACAACTACAGCATGATCTTTATAAACGGAGTGTTCAGGACAAATGTCAGTGGTGATTCCTACACTGCAACCAATCTGCAGTCCTCCAGGAACTATGAGATCAGCATAAGAACCGTTGACACAGCAGGTAATATCAACACTACCTGGATCAATGACACTGCAACAACAACTGCAGAAAGCTCCGGTAGCCGTTCCTCTGTGGGACAGAGCATGCCACCACAGGAAGTAGCTTCCACAGACACAGGAGTTAAAAAAGTACTTGCAGGAGCAGATGTGAACTTTGATCTTTCCTCCGGAGAGGGGCCTGTTCTGGGCATCAGTTTCAAGGCAAACTCCAATGAAGGAAATGTCGTTGCCACGGTACAGGTACTTAATGAAAGACCTGCAGGTGTAACAGGTGAACCCGCGGGCCGCCGGTATCAGACAATGAGCATCACCGTAGGACGGGAAGGGACTATCTCAAAGGACAATGCCGATAATATCAATATCAAGTTCAAGGTCAGCAAAGAATGGATCCGGCAAAACGGAATTGATCCGGCCACCATCCGTATGACAAGATATCATGACGGAACCTGGAACGATCTGCCCACAGATAGTGTGGATGAAGACGATGAATACTACTACTTCTCCGCCCTCACCCCCGGATTCTCCGTATTTGAAGTTGTGGGAGATGAAGCCACACAGCAAACCGGTCAGACATCTGAAGTGGATACACAACCTGCCACATCCCCTGAACAGCAAACCACTCAGCAGACAGTACCTGAAGAAGAAGAGGAAGAGTCAGGCCTGCCAGGCTTTACAGCTGTCTGGGGAACCATTATGCTAAGCCTTGCAGCAGTTGTCTGCAGATACAGGAAGTAAACACAGCGGGGAGCCTTTAGTTTAAAGGCGCCCCCTTTCTTTTTTAAACAGGGACCTTTCTTCTTTTTTTAAAGGTGTTAATTATATTCTGTTTCCAGGATAGTCTCACCTATTTAGCAGTATGGTATCGGCACCGGGCAGTTTGAATACCAACGATCCTCTGCAACAAAAATTCATTATATGATTATTTCGATAAATTTAAACAGACATAAGATATATATACCCATATCATTACCATTATTATGGTAGACGTTTCACGAAATATACTATGAACCGGACGGACATAATCAGCTAAGAATTAAAACATACCCGGTCCTGATTGGTATTTTGGGAGAAGGAGCTATACTATGACAGAGATAAAAACATTCCATATTAGATCAATATTGTATTATATGACCACATTTACACTGACATTACTATTAATCCACTCAGCAGGAGCAAGTCCAGCTGGCCCCTCTATTATTACTGTTGACGACGATGGTGGAAAGGATTACATCTCCATTCAATACGCTATCGGTAATGCCAGTGACGGCGATATAATTCAGGTATATCCGGGTACATACAATGAAAATGTGAATTTAACCAAACAACTGACCCTTACATCAGTAAACGGAGCTTCAGTAACATATATTGTAGCTGCATCTGCAAATGATAATGCTATTTATCTAAATCATGACAATATCACCATCGATGGTTTTACTATAAGCGGTGCAAACATTCAGTCACATGGTATCTACACATACTCTAATAACAATACAATATCAAACAACATAATTTCAGGAAATTACAATGGTGTAACATTAAGGATTTTTAAGAATAATAGAATGATCAACAACACCATTTCAAATAACTCATATCGTGGCATAGGCCTTTTTTTTAGTACTGGAAACTCGATTATCAATAATACCTGCAAAGATAACTCATACGAAAACATAAATTTATATCATTCTGATGGAAACACATTAATCAATAACACCTTAACAGCTTCTCAACTTGGAATTACTATAGAATCTTCCCGGGATAATATCTTTAGAAACAATTCAATTATAACTCTATATGGCATATCATTAGATAATTCTCCAAATGATATTGATACAAGTAACACTATAAATGGAAAATCTATCTATTATCTCAAAAACCAGAGGAATATTTCCATAGGAGCAGCAGCAGATCCAGGAATGATCCACTGTCTTAATTGCACTAATATTACAGTGAAGGATCTTAATCTTACAGGTAACGTCTATGCAATACATTTTTGTAACACAACCTATTCAACTATTGAAAACAATTCATTAATAAGAAATAGCTATGGTATAAACCTGTTCGATTCCAACCACAATAGAATAGTGAACAATCGCTTATATTTAAACAGATATAGCTTTTATTTTGATGGTGCAAGGGAAAATCTCATTTACAACAATAGTTTAAACAGTACAAAAGACTCCAGATTCTTTAATAACTGCACTGGAAATATCTGGAACACAACAAAAACAGCAGGTCAAAACATTGCCGGTGGTTCATACCTTGGTGGAAACTACTGGTTAAAATTGGATGGTACCGGCTTTAGTCAAATCAATAATACCGATCTTAACGGGGATGGGATATGTGACGAGGCTTACACCATATACCCGGGACAGATAGATCATCTACCCCTGGTACCTTCGTACATGATACCTCCAGCCAGTATAACGGCCCTTTCCGGATCACGAAAAGGAATAACCTGGATTAACTGGACATGGACAAATCCAACAGATACTGACTTTAACCATACAATGATATATCTGAACGGGACATTCAAAGAAAATACTACAGGTACATATTACAACGCAACGGGTCTGGATGAATATACAGACTACATTATTCAGACAAGGACAGTGGACAGGGTAGGTAATATCAATACTACCTGGGTCAACAAGACAACCAGAACATATAAAACACCACCTAACAGCATAACTGACCTCTCTGAAGCTGCAAACGCTTCGACCTGGATTAACTGGACATGGATAAATCCAACAGATACATACTTTAATCATACAATGGTCTATCTAAACGGAACGTTCAAAGCAAATGTAACAGATAGTTTTTACAATGCAACAGGACTGAATGATAATACAGTATATGTACTCCAGACCAGAACTTCAGGTACATTCGGCAATATCAACTCTACCTGGATAAACGACACGGCCAGCACATTAAACACACTGCCACCGGCAAGCATAACCGGTCTCTCAGAAGCTACAAACGCTTCGACCTGGATTAACTGGACATGGACAAATCCGATAGATACTGACTTTAACCATACAATGGTCTATCTCAACGGTACGTTCAAAGCAAATGTAACAGATAGTTTTTACAATGCAACGGGCCTCACTGACAACACCAACTACATGCTCCAGACAAAGACAGTTGACATAGCAGGAAACATCAACTCAACCTGGATAAACGATACGGCCAGTACATTGAACACACTGCCACCGGCAAGCATAACCGGTCTCTCAGAATCCGCAAACGGATCGACCTGGATAAACTGGACATGGACAAGTCCGGCAGATATTGACTTTAATTACACAATGGTCTATCTCAACGGTACGTTCAAAGCAAATGTAACAGATAGTTTTTACAATGCAACGGGCCTCACTGACAACACGAATTACATGCTCCAGACCAGAACAGTGGACACAGCAGGCAATATCAATGCTACCTGGATCAACGATACGGCCAGGACATTAAACACACTGCCACCGGCAAACGTAACGGGCCTCTCAGAAGCTACAAACGGATCGACCTGGATTAACTGGACATGGACAAACCCAACAGATACTGACTTTAATTACACAATGGTCTATCTCAACGGTACGTTCAAAGCAAATGTAACAGATAGTTTTTACAATGCAACGGGCCTCACTGACAACACGAATTACATGCTCCAGACAAAGACAGTTGACACAGCAGGCAATATCAACTCGACCTGGGTAAACGATTCGGCCAGTACACTAAACACACTGCCACCATCCAGCATAACCGGTCTCTCAGAATCCACAAATGGTTCGACCTGGATTAACTGGACATGGACAAACCCAACAGATACTGACTTTAATTACACAATGGTCTACCTGAACGGTACGTTCAAAGTAAATGTGACAGGCACTTACTACAATGCAACAGGCCTCACTGACAACACGAATTACATGCTCCAGACCAGAACAGTGGACACAGCAGGCAATATCAATGCTACCTGGATCAACGATACGGCCAGTACATTAAACACACTGCCACCGGCAAACATAACGGGCCTCTCTGAATCCACAAATGGTTCGACCTGGATTAACTGGACATGGACAAACCCAACAGATACGGACTTTAATTACACAATGGTCTACCTGAACGGAACGTTCAAAGAAAATATCACAGGCACTTACTACAATGCAACGGGCCTCACTGACAACACCAACTACATGCTCCAGACAAAGACAGTTGACACAGCAGGAAACATTAACTCAACCTGGATAAACGATACGGCCAGTACACTAAACACACTGCCACCATCCAGCATAACCGGTCTCTCAGAATCCGCAAACGCTTCAACCTGGATTAACTGGACATGGACAAATCCAACAGATACTGACTTTAATTACACAATGGTCTATCTAAACGACACGTTCAAAGCAAATGTGACAGGCACTTACTACAATGCAACAGGCCTCACTGACAACACGAACTACATGCTCCAGACCAGAACAGTGGACATAGCAGGAAACATTAACTCAACATGGGTAAATGATACTGCAAGCACAATGAACACACTGCCACCGGCAAGCGTAACGGGCCTCTCTGAATCCACAAATGGTTCGACCTGGATAAACTGGACATGGACAAACCCAACAGATACGGACTTTAATTACACAATGGTCTACCTGAACGGAACGTTCAAAGCAAATATCACAGGCACAGCATACAATGCAACGGGCCTGACTGACAACACCAACTACATGCTCCAGACAAAGACAGTTGACACAGCAGACAACATCAACTCGACCTGGATAAACGATACAGCCAGTACACTAAACACACTGCCACCGTCCAGCATAACCGGTCTCTCAGAATCCGCAAATGGTTCGACCTGGATTAACTGGACATGGACAAATCCAACAGATACTGACTTTAATTACACAATGGTCTATCTAAACGACACGTTCAAATCAAATGTGACAGGCACTTACTACAATGCAACAGGCCTGAGTGACAACACGAACTACATACTCCAGACAAAGACAGTGGACATAGCAGGCAATATCAACTCGACCTGGATAAACGATACGGCCAGTACACTAAACACACTGCCACCGGCAAGTATAACCAATCTGTCATCCAGTACCGGATCCAGCTGGATCAACTGGGCCTGGACAAACCCCGCAGACCGTGATCATAACTACAGCATGGTCTATCTAAACGGAGTGTTCAGGATCAATGTAAGTGGTGATTCCTACAGTGCCACCAATCTGCAGTCCTCCAGGAACTATGAGATCAGCATAAGAACAGTTGACACTGCAGGCAATATCAACACTACCTGGATCAATGACACTGCAACAACAACTGCAGAAAGCTCCGGTAGCCGTTCCTCTGTGGGACAGAGCATGCCACCACAGGAAGTAGCTTCCACAGACACAGGAGTTAAAAAAGTACTTGCAGGAGCAGATGTGAACTTTGATCTTTCCTCCGGAGAGGGGCCTGTTCTGGGCATCAGTTTCAAGGCAAACTCCAATGAAGGAAATGTCGTTGCCACGGTACAGGTACTTAATGAAAGACCTGCAGGTGTAACAGGTGAACCCACAGGCCGCCGGTATCAGACAATGAGCATCACCGTAGGACGGGAAGGGACTATCTCAAAGGACAATGCCGATGATCTTACCATCCGGTTCAAGGTCAGCAAAGAATGGATCCGGCAAAACGGAATTGATCCGGCCACCATCCGTATGACAAGATATCATGACGGAACCTGGAACGATCTGCCCACAGATAGTGTGGATGAAGACGATGAATACTACTACTTCTCCGCCCTCACCCCCGGATTCTCCGTATTTGAAGTTGTGGGAGATGAAGCCACACAGCAAACCGGTCAGACATCTGAAGTGGATACACAACCTGCCACATCCCCTGAACAGCAAACCACTCAGCAGACAGTACCTGAAGAAGAAGAGGAAGAGTCAGGCCTGCCAGGCTTTACAGTTGTCTGGGGAACCATTATGCTAAGCCTTGCAGCAGTGGGCCGCAGGTACAGGAAGTAAACATATCGGGGAGCCTTTAGTTTAAAGGCGGCCCCTTTCTTTTTTAAACATGGGCTTTTCTTTTTTTTACAAAAGGCCCTTTCTTTTTTAGCACAAAGCAGTTTTACGATTATCAGGGCATTCCCTTCTTTTTTGAGATCAGAACACCTGCTCAAAAAGCTAAAATAGATTGCACAACATTCTTCCTGTATGAGCTCGACCACCGAACTTCTACAATCGCTGGACTCCAAACAGGCCGCTTATGTCAATCTGGAACTGCCGGACCCCTTAAACGGGGAGTATCTGCTCTGTGTCTTCCATCTTGTACCAGGTGGCAATCTGAACATGTTGCAGGCCGCGGCTGAGATAGCAGCTGAATCTTCCACAGGTACCAATTTCAAGGTCAACACCGAAACCCCTTTTTCCAGGGTCATGAACGCCCTGGTCTATCAGATGGACCTGGAAAAGGAACTGGTCTGGATCGCCTATCCCTGGAGACTTTTTGACCGGGGAGGAAATGTGCAGAACATCCTCACCTATATAGTGGGTAATGTCCTGGGAATGAAGGAGATCGACGCTCTCAAACTGCTGGACGTGTGGTTCCCGCCATCCATGCTGGAACAATACGACGGGCCTTCTTATACCATTGATGATATGCGAAGATACCTGGATGTCTATGACCGTCCCATCCTGGGTACCATCATCAAACCCAAGATGGGACTGACATCTGCCGAATATGCAGAGGTCTGCTATGACTTCTGGGTGGGAGGCGGAGATTTTGTTAAAAATGACGAGCCCCAGGCAAACCAGGACTTCTGTCCCTATGAAAAGATGGTGGCCCATGTAAAAGAGGCTATGGACAAGGCCGTCAAAGAAACGGGACATAAGAAGGTACACTCCTTCAATGTCTCTGCCGCAGACTTTGACACCATGATCCATCGCTGTGAACTAATACGCAATGCAGGCTTTGAACCGGGCAGTTATGCCTTCCTCATCGACGGCATCACCGCCGGCTGGATGGCCCTGCAGACCTTAAGACGACATTATCCTGATGTTTTCATTCACTTCCACAGGGCCGCCCACGGTGCATTCACCCGGCCCGAGAACCCCATCGGTTTTTCCGTACTGGTTCTCTCAAAGTTCGCAAGACTTGCAGGGGCCTCCGGGATCCACACCGGTACTGCTGGTGTGGGAAAGATGAAGGGCACTCCAAAAGAAGATGTCGTAGCAGCCCATAATATCCAGGGTCTCCTCTCAGCAGGTCATTTCTTTGAGCAGAGCTGGTCCAAGGTACCTGCAGAAGATGAAGATGTAAAGGCCCTGGTCCAGCAGGACATCGCCCATCAGCTCATCCTGGAAGATGACTCCTGGAGAGCAATGAAAAAATGCTGTCCCATCGTCTCAGGAGGACTCAATCCTATCCGGCTTAAACCCTTCATTGACGTCATGAAGAATGTGGACTTCATCACCACCATGGGTTCCGGAGTACATGCACATCCGGGCAATACCCGCTCCGGTGCAAAAGCACTGGTACAGGCCTGTGAAGCCTACCTTGAAGGCAAGGACATAAAAGAATATGCAAAGGACCATGCAGAACTTGCGCAGGCCATTGAATTCTTCCCGCCTCAGTGAACTAACCGCAACCGGAGTCATGGGCTTCTCTGCCCCCCTTGATCGCAATTTACCTGACAAACATAAGGTAGTATAAGAAAAAGAATATCAGAAAGAAAAAAATGTCAGTGCCTCAGGGCACCGACATCCTCAAAACCCTGTCTCTGTCCGGTACCGGCCTGCTTGACCAGCTTATCCGGATAAAAAAGCATATTAACAGCATTCAGAGCGTGTTCCCGGCTACGCATCTCCATAAGATATGCCAGCTCGTTCTCATCCCGGGCCTCGTCCTCATGCACGAATACCTCGATTATATGGGTATTGGTCAGAAGCTGGGCCTGGATGATCCCGGTGGAAGCCTCATGAGCACAGATCTTATCCTGCTCCTTGCTCCCCGGCATACCCAGGGCCATCACCAACTCGCAGCCCTGCTCTTCAATGAGCTTCTTGGCTGCCACCGGCAGGTCCTTGACACCGGGTACGGTGACCCGGATGACCGTTGCCGAGACATGCTGCTTTATCTCATCCACAGCTGCACGCCCCATATTAAAGCGTGCAAATGTGGTGTCAACGACTCCAATTGTTTTCATGTGTTTTAGAGAGTATCCAGTACTTCAGCTGCAGCCAGTGTACCTGCACCGACCTGGTCAACAACACCAAGGCCCTTGAAGACCAGCTCAAGCTCCTGAATGGTCAGGATGATGTCCTTTGGAGCCACATTGCCCATACTGCCGATACGGAATATCTTGCCTCCCAGCCGGTTCTGACCGCCTGCGATGGTTATTCCTCTCTCCCCCATTCTTTTCTTTATATCATTGCTGTCAATACCTTCAGGGGACTTCATTGCAGAGACCGTACTGGAATAGCTGCTGTACTCATTCAGCTGCGGGAACATCTCTATGCCCATCTCTTTCATGGCACTGCGCACCGCTTCAGCACAAACTGCCTGCCTTTTGATCCTTGCATCCATACCCTCTTCCATGACGATCCTGAGGGCTTCCTGCAGACCGAAGAACAGCGTGACAGCCGGAGTATATGGGGTCTGGGACTTGGCTGCACTCTTTTTGTAGGCCTTAAGGTCCAGATAATAGGGCAGGTTCTCCTTGTTCATTGCCTCAAAGGCCTTCTCGCTCACAGAGAGCATGGACAGGCCCGGTGGTGCAGCCACACATTTCTGGGAACCCACAACAGCTATATCAACACCCAGCTCATCCACTTTGACCTCATCTCCGCCAATGGAGGTCACACCGTCCATGATAAAGACAGCACCATACTCCTTTGCCAGCTTACCAACTTCCTTTGCCGGGTTCTTGATACCTGCAGAGGTCTCATTATGGACCATGGTAACAGCCTTTGCACCTTCGGCAAGCTTCTCTTCCACAAGGCCCACATCCACGGACTGTCCCCATTCACATACCACAGGGTCAACCTGTCCGTACCTGGCCGCAATATCCTTAAAACGCTCCCCGAACTTACCATTCTCAATGGCAACGACTTTGTCGTTTTTATCCACAACACAGCCAACAGCTGCTTCCATTGCAGCGGTACCCGAACCGCTCAGAATGAAAAGATCGTTCTGTGTGCAGAATATCTCCTTAAGCATTGCAGTACAATCATCATACATTGCCGAAAATTCTTTACCCCTATGATTGATCATAGGTTTTGACATTGCCCTAAGGACCCTGGGAGCAACAGGAACCGGGCCCGGCATCATAAGTAACGTGTCTTCAAGATCCATACAATTCTCCATTTAATTCAATGTCGTATTCTAATGCATATCTAGTATATCAAGATAATGTCGAAAACTGATCATCCATGTAACAACTTGATCACATCATGCTTGGTGACAAAACCCACCGCCATTCCTTTTTCCAGTACCAGGACAGCAGGATGGCGCTCAAGCAGATGGGAAATGAAATCAAGTTCGGTATTTAAAGAAACAGTGGGAAGAGAATCGCCCATAAGATCCGATATCTTCATCCCGGACATATCCGAGGCCTTATTCCCGACCATGGAGCGGATGATCATGTCCTCTGAAATACTCCCCACGGGTACTCCGTGATCGATCACCGGCATCTGGGAAAAACCGTGTTTTTCCATCAGTTCCACTGCATATTCAAGAGAATCGTAGGGTGTTACATAAATTACAATATCATGCATGATATCCCTGGCCAGGATCGTCTCCTGTTCCAGCTTTTCAAAAGCAGTAACGATCTTGCGCAGGGTAGAAAGACGGGGATCAACATCCCCTGACTCGATCCTGGCGATCAGAGGCTGACTCACCCCGGCCCTGCGGGCCAGATCACTCTGGGTCAGACCCAGCTCCATCCGCTTCTGTTTCAAACGCTGTGGCGTGGGTAGATGCATGATATAACTGATAGTAATTATCCTATTTAAGAGTGTAGTTACGGAGCGTTTATGTCCATCACATTGCCTTCAGCATCGATCATGGTCATCTTGCCATTGATCATCTTCATACTTGACATCATGTTTCCGGACTCATCATAGGCATTCCACATAAAGCTCTCTTCATCTTCAGCCCAGAAGTATTCGATAGTGGCAAGTCCCTCTTCAGGATCGGTGATCTCCATAACAGCTTTGCACATCGTGATACCTTCGATCTCTTCAGTACCCACAACTTCCATTTCCATCATTTCACCGGTCTGAGGGTTACTTGATGTTACAGTAGTTCCCACAGGACACCACTGGTCCCCGGCCCCTTCAGGCACATTGGTAGTTATAGTCGTATCACCGTCGGTCACAGTAGTCGTTTCATCATCCGAACATCCACAGATGCCCACCATTGCAACAATAAGCAGAATTATCCATAACTTAGACATATTATTCCTCCTTAAAAAGACAAGGAGGTGATTTTATTTAATTGTGATGATGGTACCGGGATTAGCTATAGAACATAAGCAACCCTGCCACATAGATCACATAGGTGGCCAGTATAAGACCCCCTTCCCATTTTTCCAGACATTTTTTAGTCATTCCAAATACAACGAGCATTCCCATGATCAATATCATCACCGGAAAATCATAATATATGGACTGTTCCAGTATGGGCAGAGGGGTTATCTGTGAGGAAAATCCCAGGATCATAGCAATGTCCATAGTATTGGCCCCCAGAATATTACCCACCGAAAGATCCTGATGGCCCTTAAGGGTCGCTGAAATGGCAGTGATCAACTCGGGAAGGGACGTACCCAGCGCAATCAGTGTAAGCCCTATGACCATCTCCGGAATCCCCAGCCAGCGGGCAATCTCCGTCCCGGTATCCACCAGTACACGGCTGCCTGCAACTACAAGAACCGCACCGAGAACAAAGAACATCAGATCCCTGCGAATCTCCCCGAAAGCCAGACGCTCCCGTTGCTCCCTTCCATCAAAAAGGGCCTTCTGGGACCTGTAATTATAATACATGAATGCAATGAAAACAACAAGCAGCATAACTCCATCAACAGGTGACAGGACACGATCCAGGGTCAGACCTATGAGCAAAATACCTGCGAAGAGCATAAATGCCCCCTTGATCAAAAACCCCCTGCCCTCCACCGGGATCGCCTTCATAAGGATAACCACTCCCAGAGCCAGCCCTATATTGCAGATCGCAGAGCCCACAGCATTACCCACCGTCAGGTCCGTATGCCCGATAAATGCCGCAGTTGCAGACACGGCAAACTCCGGAGCCGTGGTTGCAAAACTTACGATGGTCGCACCGATGAGGATCTTTGGAAGGCCGCTTTTAGTGGAAATAGAAATCGCCGACTCGGTGAACCAGTCCGCACCTTTAGTAATAAAGAGCAGGCTGAGGACAAATAATAAAACAGTCTCTATCATGGTGCTTTTCTATAAAGGCTCATTGCATTTAACCTTTAAGCGTGAAGTCAGATTAATGTGACCTGATCACATCAATCAGAACAGGACAGTTCACACGCTCAGGCATGTACTCCGGCAAGGGCCCTGTGCTTATCCAGAGCAGACCGGATCATATACTCAAGCTCCTCATCCATAAATGGCTTATATAAAAACCCCGACGGATTGGTCAGCTCAGCCCTGTTGCGAAGCTGCTGAGAAGAATCACCCGTCAGAAAGACTATTGGCACATTATGCCCCCTGCGTATCCTCATGGCAGCCTCAACGCCGTCCATATCCCCCTTAAGCCATATATCCATCAAAACAAGATCAGGAAGTTTTTCCTTTACCATATGGATCGCATCCTCACCGGTCGAGACCACCCCTGCAACACAGTAGCCCATCTTTGCCAGCTTCAGCTTGATCATCATGGCAACGATCATTTCATTTTCCACTATCAGAACCTTTATGTCTTTCATAGTCCTCTCAGGGGTTCGAATCATATCTAAAAAGAAAAATCTGCCGGTTGGAACCGGCAAGAACTTACCTTCTCAGGCTTTCCAGGTACACTTCTTACCTTTGTCGCTGTCCCGGGACATAATCTCAACTTTCTTCTCAGCTTCCCATAATCCATGAACATTACAATAGGCCCGGGCCACCAGGCTAATGATCACAGATCTTGTCCCGCAATCCCCGCAGACATTAAAACCATGAATATAACATGATTCGATCTGCTCGGATGCGATCAGTCTTTCTTCCGGGGCCACAGTAAAAGTGACAAGTGGTTCATCTGATGCTGAAAGCTCGACTTTGCCGACAACTTCCTCCCCCAGACATAGTTCTATCCACTCTATATAATGTCCATCCTCCATCACATGGGGTACACTGCCAATCTGTACCTTTACATCAAAGCAACCCCCTGCTGTCATAAGATCCAGGGCCTCTATCACAGGTACGTGTTTCTTTTCCGTATCTGTGATATTTTCCGGATCCTTCAAACGGTGTATAACCATTTCTCCCATTCTATCACCATATTATTTTACAAAAAATAAATGCCGGACATATTATCCGGCAATCCTCCTGCGATTCAGTACCTATAATTCTTGACCGAGTGATACAATATCACAAAGAAGAACACAAGAATTATTGCCAGCAGACCGAAATATGCCACAGGGTCCCATACGAACTGCATACCTCCGGTCTCACCCCATCCCACAAGGACCGTACCCTGCAGGACCACAGGAATGACCACACAGATACCTGCCACAACAAAGATGAACAGGATATCAAAGATCTGCATAAACGCACTTCTTTCTTCTGTTTGAGCCATCTTTCACACCTCATTAGTCATAATACTCAAAGTCGAACATATGCTCTTTTATTGACTTATAGACCTGCACACATCCTATAGTCTCAATTCCCAGCAAAAGTACCAGGAACAACAGATAGAACGGGAATATAGTGGCCAGGCCGTCCACCGTACCCCAGATCGTAGAGATGATCCTGTAGAAGATGAACAGCTCGGAGAAATACAGCAGACCCAGTACCAGCAGGATAACTCCTGCATCCTGTTTCAGCTTGCTGTTATATTTTACTTCATCCACCATTCTTAATCATCTCCTTTATAGTGTGATGGGTTTGGCCAGCCAAGATCTTCTCCCCAGTCATGCTTCATATCCATGCTCTTGTACCTGTGATTGAAATAGAAGTATGCTACCACATAGAACACCAGGCCAAAGATAAGGTTATAGTTGTAACCCCAGTTGAGCGTTGACATGATCACAATAGCAAGCAGTATTGTGAAATAAGCAAGTGCTGGCTGCAGGGGCCCCACAAATGGCCTCACCTTCTGACTATGCTCCGGGAACATCTTTCTGAAACGTATCAGAGAGAACGGAATCATCACATAACACACCAATCCTGATGTGATCGAGAATGTGATAACCTGATCCAGGAAACCACTGAATGCAAAAGCAATTGCAATAGGCATGGTAAAGATCACCGACCTGTATGGGGTGCTGTACCTTGGATGTACATCTGCAAACCAGTTGGTCAGGAAATGATCCCTTGAAAGGGCAAACCAGGACCTTGATGAATCACAGACAGTACCATTGGCACTGGCAAGACAGGTAAACAGTGTACCCACTGCAAGGAAAGCTACCAGGAATGTTACTCCACTCTGGGTTGCTGCCTCATATAATGGATAGACAGAGACACCAAGTTCTGTTGTTGGAATAAGTCCTGCACATACATACAATGTCATACCGGCCGCAAGCAACAGGGTGATCATACCGGCCTGCTGTCCCAGCGGAATAGCTCTTGTTGGATGTTTACATTCTTCCGCACACATGGCAGCGCCTTCAATACCCAGATAGAACCAGGGACCAAACTGCAATGCTGCAAATATCCCCACAAAACCATTGGGTATCGCACCTGAAATCAGATACTCAGGGTGCCAGGCTCCGCCAATACCTCCAATATTCATAAAGAAGAACGCTATAATAGCGATCAGTGCTGTAAAGGTCAGGGCAAAGTTAAGGTTTAGTGCCGCCACTACACCTCTATAGTTCATAAATGTCAGGAATGATATCACAAGCAACGTAACCGGGAACACCTGTAGCTCCGGGAACACTGATTGTGCAATGGATGCCACAACAATTGAATCTGCCGCTTCAAGGGCAATATATTCCATATATACTGCAAGTCCCACAAGTGCTGCAGCACCAGGCCCTACAAATAACCTCGCCCAGTCATATGGCCCACCTGCAAGTTTTGTGGAAGAACCCAGTTCACTGGCACACAAAGACACCATAATATACATGGTACCTGCCACCAGCAGGGCAAAAAGGGAACCCAGGATACCACCTTTTGCCACTGTGAAGTTCCACCCCATATATTCACCGACCAGCACAATACCAACACCAAGGGCCCATACATGATAGGGGCGCAAGGTCTTGACCAGACTGGCCGATTCAACATTTGAATTTTCAGTCATTAATCCTCCTCCTACTCAACTCTTATTTCTTCGAGACTTTACCGGCATCCAACAACATCCACCCGATCATGATGAAACAGATAAGATAGATGACTCCATTGATTACAGTCCACATATCCATATTGTATGCCTCCATAGCATTATTTAATCATATTAACAGTGACAAAAATAAAAAATAAAAAAATGCCAGTGACTATTCACCGGCATATGGAAGTGTTGTTTCATCCCGAAAGTGCTTAGAAGGTCAGGCCGAACTCTTCGAGTTTCTTCCTGGCACCCTCATAGACTTTCACATATTCATCGGTTGGTGTGACAGTTGCAATATCATAGCATTCCTGGAAGGTCTTTCCTGCAGGCGCGCTTGCATAGTTCTTCTCATAGGAAGCTACCAGCTTGTCCAGTACAGCATTGACAGAGTCGATCTCCATACCTGCTGTTGCACGTGCGCATTCTCCCATCATACGGGCTTCCATACCTGTGGTCTTGTCGGTTATGACACCCTTTGCAGATGCTACACCTGAGAGGATCTCACGACCGGAGGCTGTGTCAGTAACAGACTGTGCTGCAGCTTCAAGCAGACACATCTCGGTACATGGGCCTGCACATGGATAGTACTGGTTACCTGAGAGCAGGTCAGTGAACTCACTGATGGTTGCACATGCCCAGCCTGCGATCTGCAGGGTCTCACGGGTGTTGGTGGATCCCCATCTGATGTGGACAGGACCATCAAGGTGCCAGCTGGCACTGCTCATTACCATGGAGTTAATGTGGGTTGCAACATCCACG
Source organism: Methanosarcinaceae archaeon (assembly GCA_963676195.2). Taxonomy (GTDB): domain Archaea; phylum Halobacteriota; class Methanosarcinia; order Methanosarcinales; family Methanosarcinaceae; genus CAXXJW01. The sequence goes on from CAXXJW010000001.1 coordinate 1,027,973, forward strand.
ATGGTTGTCTCTTCAACGCCACCTGCATAGCCACCAAAAATAGGCATCTGTTCATCCATGATGATGTCACTGTTGCTCTTGTAATGTGAAATTACTGCAATTGCATCCAGATCGATCTTGAGTTCATTAAGCTGAGAGACTTCATGACTGTCATTGCAGAACATTCCGCCAACACAGTCAGCAGATATATTTCCCTGAGCAGACAGGGAAGTCTCGGGTCCCTATATACCCATGCCAGGCCTTCCGGCCATTGCCGCTGCATTCTTGATCAGCCTTCCTTCTGTCTTTGCTGCAAGGACCTCATAAGGACTGCCGGGAATTGTGGGCTTTCCACGTACAGTTGTCATCACACCATTTACAATGGTGTCAACTTCTTTCTCAAGAGCATAGCTCATGTGGACAGGCATGAATACATTTTCAGATATTGGGGAACCTGTTGGGCCTCCCTGGACGATTGGCTTTACTTTATCACCAACGGACCTCTTTTTGCAGTATACTGCATCCCTGCCGGAACCCAGCTGGAATTCCTTGTGCGGGTTGTTGATTGCATCCCAGATCTCGTCTTCGGTGTATTTGACGATCCTGCGGGTGTCTGTACACCAGATACCACACTCAAGGAGCATCTCAAAACCTGCTTTGAAAAGTCTCTCCATCTGGTCCCTGTCAGTTGGAACGAACTCGGTTCCAAAGTCAAGGTTGTATTTCTGCTTGAGTTCCATTGCCTTCATCGGAATGGTCATCAGGTCCCAGTCATCCTGGGTGCACTTCTCACCGGTCTGTGCACGGTCATAAAAGTCAAAACATGTTACTGATTTTGTGAATGTCATTATCCTTTTCCCCCTGTATCTCAGTCAGCCATGATCACAAGAGCTTTCCTTGCTGCATCTGCTGCATTTTCGGCAGTGCCGTCGGCCTCGATCTCAGCTATCCATTCATCTGTGACAGGTGCACCGCCAAACATGATCTTGACAGACTCTCTCAGGTCCTCTTCCTTAAGCAGCCTGATAACATCTTTCTGGCCGAGCATGGATGTGGTCATCAGAGCGGAACCTACAAGGAGGATCTTCTTGCCTTTGTTCTCTGCAACTGATTCTACAACGGTCTCATTGGGTACATCCGTGCCCAGGTCAATGATGGAGAAACCGTTTGCACCCAGCATTGTGGTCACAAGACGGTGGCCGATATCGTGGATGTCGCCTTCCTGAACGAATGTGATGGCTGTCCCAATACCCTCGCCAGCCTGCTCGGAGGCCAGTATTGGCTCAAGGATCGCCATTGCACCGTTCATGGCCTTTGCAGACATCATGATCTGTGGAAGGTAGATCTCAGCGGCTTCGAATTTGTCACCTACGACCTTCATGCCAGGAGAGAGACCCTCGTTGATGATCTCAAATGCACTAAGGCCTGCATCAAGGGCTTCCTGAGTTGCAGCAGGGCAACCATTGATATCCTGATTTACTATCGAATCTTTTAATTTGTCGAAAAGTTCCTGTTTTCCCATTATTTCACCTTTATCTTACTTTCTAAACAACCAATCCGATGTCAGGGATAAGAATCTCTACATATCCCATTTCATCTAAGTAATAATGTAGGTTCAAAATTATATAACCTAGCCGATGGCGTTTTTCATCAACCGGTCAAAAAAGGAACAGGCCCTTTGAACTGATTAAGGTGTTCAAAGAGTGTCAAAATACCATGTTTTCTTTAACTATTGAAATGGACACAAGTAGAATATTAAGTCAAAGAGCTATGTATTGCACATGAACCAAAAATAAATATCCAAAAGCTAAAGGATAACAACTTCAAAATGGATACGAGAATTAAAAATGACAGAGGTATTAAAATAGACAACTGTATTAAAAAATATTAAAAAAAGAAAGGGGCAAAAAGGGCAGGAAAATAAAATAACACAGAAAAGGGCAGGGAAATAAAATAACACAGAAAAAGGACGGGAAAATAAAATAACACAGAAAAAGGGCAGGGAAATAAAAATTCACAGAAATGGAAAAGAGCCACAAATACAGTCACGGGCCTGGCCGGTTTTCAATCCTGACCCATCTCACGCATGTGCTTATGAATAGCAATCTCAATATTGCTGGTCAGATCATTTTCTGTGAAAGGCTTTATGATATATCCATAGGGTTCTGTCAATTTGGCCCTTTCAAGGGTGTTTTCATCGGAATGGGCCGTCAGATATACGACCGGAATGGAAAAACGTTGCCTGATCTGTTCTGCAGCTTCAATACCATCCATTTCCCCTTTTAACATAATGTCCATCAATACCAGGTCCGGAAAGGTACCCTCCACCTTGGTGATCGCATCCTCTCCTGTAGCCGCAACTCCCGAAACGATATATCCCAGATCGATCAGCCGTTTTTTGATCACCATGGCCACAATGGCCTCATCTTCAACAACAAGTATCCTGATATTTTTCATAACATATCCCTCTTAGTATCATAATATTGAAATTTCAAAACCCTTCCCTGATGATCCGGTACATTTACTTTTTTTCTACAATTATCATGTATCATTAAATGTTATTTTAAATTTGGTATTCTCTTCAGTATCCAGCTCTATTGTACCACTTATCTGGGAAACCAGATTCGTCACAAGCTGCAGGCCAAGGGATTCAGTGTTCCTGAAGTCCAGCCCATCGGGGAAAGCTTTACCTGTATTCATCACAGAAAGGACATAGCTCTCTGCTTCAGCATAGAACGATATGCATATCTTTCCTTTCTGTCCCTGGATAAATGCATGCTGAAGTGCATTGGAAGTCAGTTCATTAATAATTATACCCAGGGGTACGGCATTATCCATACTGATCGAAATATCCTCGGTATTCAGAACCAGTTCGATCTGTTGCGGATTCACATCATATGAATGGAACAGATGTTCAGTAAGATCCCGTATATAATCTGCAAAGTTCAGACTGACAAGATCCTTTGAACGGTAGAGTTTCTCATGGATAAGCGCAATGGAGCGCACCCTGTTCTCACTGTCCCTGAAAGAATCAATAACCTCCTGATACTTGAATTTTAACGATTCAAGATATAGCATACCTGAGACCACCTGCAGGTTGTTCTTGATCCGATGATGTATCTCTTTGGTACGCATCTCCTCCATTTCCTTAAGGGCCTCCACTGCTTTGACCCTCCTGGTAATGTCCAGTATCGTACCCTGCAGATACACAACATTACCAGCCTCATCCCTCTGGATATATGTATCCTCATGTACCCATTTGACATGACCTTCATTTGTCAGTATACGATAATCCTTGCGGAAATGGTCCAGGCCTTCATCAACACATGTCTTAAGTTCGCTGCTGACACTCATCCTGTCCTTTGGATAAATGATAGCAGCATAGTGCAAATTCCCGGAAAGGAACTCTTCCATGGAATAGCCAAACTGCTCAATGTTCTCTGAGACAAATTCCACAGGATAATCAAAATTATTCTCATATTTCCACCAGAATACCACGACCTTGCTGCTGTTAACTGCCGACTCCATCTTCCTTATCACATCATATGAATGCTGCAATTTACTCGAATAAGCGGTAAGAGAATCCAGGATCTCATTGAGTCCTTCGGGAATGACCTTAAAATCAATTTCCACATCCGTATTGGCCCTGATATCCAGATCCCCTTTAAGAGCCTTATCCGAAATTAGCTTGAAATCAGCAACAATATCGGTTATCCGGTTGGTAAAACTCACCGAGATCAAATAGGCCACAAAACCCATGAAAAAGATGGAGAAAATATAGGTCGTGATCAGACTGGAACGCAGTGAATTTACCCCTGCTAACATCTCCTCTACAGGGACCACCAGAATAATGGAAAAATTACCTGTCCTGATAGGTTCATAGAACATAATAACATCTTTTCCACTTACCGGGTCAATCGTCTCCAGCTGACCCCCAAGACCATTTGCAATATCCTCAACAGCTGTCGATATATCAGAATTATTAAAATCCGACAGGGTTCTCTCTCCGATCCATTCCTTTTGAGTGGGATGGGAAAGCAACACGCCGCTATTGCTCACCATGAACAGATATCCGGTATCAAAGGCCTTCACACTGCTGACGGTCTCATCCACATAATTAAGAGATACATCCACCCCGCCTATTCCCACAAACTCCCCGTCCCTGATTATCGGAGCATCATAACTTACCATCAATGCCCCCTGATACAGATAGGGTTCGGTCACAGTATCCTGTTTTGTTGTCTTTGGCAGCTGATAGTAATCCGATGTCTGGTAATCAACAAGAGGTTCCATACTTATCGGGCCGTTGATCGTGTTCCAGTAAGGAACGAAACGTCCGGAAGCATCATTATAGGGAGTGTTTGCATATTGTACATCCTTCCCGTCAAAAGCATCGGGTTCAAAACCCACATAGGAACCGATCAGATGGGGATGATCCACAAGAAGCTGTTCCAGCATCGCATTCACCTCATCTCTGTCATTACCCTCATATTGAACCATCAAAGATGCCAGGGATTTGGCAATGGCCATATTAGCCTTCATATCGGCATTATACCTGTTCGCATAGCTCCTGGTGATCTGCAGGGATTCCTGATATGCCAGCTCCTCCTGTTGCTGGGTAACAGTCGTAATGACAACAGAACTGGATGCAAGTAATATAATGAACACACCTGTGACAATATAGATCACAAGCTTCACATTAAGAGGTATATCTTTCCAGGTCCGCATATACAACCCACATCCATTTATTATGATCCACACTGTCATTTAACAGGCAGAGCCTGTTGAGTGAAATGTTCAAACAGGTCATTCCCCCACAGCAGTGCTTCCTCACCCCTGGTCAGAATATCTTTATGATCATATTGCCCCTGGATATCAAAGAAACTCATGTACATGACACTATCTGTAATATGCATGGATGGAGGCTTTACATCATCCTCACAGACAAATAACAATACCCTTGCAGATCCGGACAAATGCTCCACCACATCATTAAAATCCTTCAACCAGCGCTGATAGACAGAACGGGTGAAGATAAGCGTAAGCTCAGCCTTTTGTTCAAGCTTCATAAACAATCCCGGATGATCCGGATGGAACAGTGACAATATTGAACATATCCGTCCCGAAGCTTTCATGTGATCAATAAAAAAGTCATGGAGATCATACAGATGATCCAGGTCCGGCACGATCAGTTTCACATCCCCGAGTTCTCCGATCCTGTCAAGCAGATCTAAAGGTATCATATCCAGATCCCTGCCGGCCCAGTATTCCTCCTCAGGGTCCAGGACCTGCAACATGGTGGACAGAGGTTTCATGTTCTCACAGACAAGCCTGCCTATCATCGTAAGATCATATACCCCTTCATCACTTTTGGAAACCAGTCCTGCGTCCTTAAGTTTTTTTATCTGGGGAAGGATGGATGCAGAAGTGCAATTGAGGACCTCATTGATCCTGTTGATATCAGTAGCTCCCTGAAGTAAGAGAAGCAATACATTTTCCCTCTTCTCAGAAAGGAATATCAGGTCAATAAGATCAGCAGGCATTAATTCACTCCCTCATAATTCAGTTATCTGTACAGACTGCCCGCAATAATAGAGGAACAACTCTTTTCCCCACTCAAGAGCGGACCGGTCAAAGCTCATTATATCATTGTGGTCATAGCGTCCATTCTCATTAAAGAAACTGATGTACATGAACCAATCCGAAACATCAATTGCCGGAGGCCTCTCATTTTCCTCATAGAGGAATACACGCGTATCCGGAGAACTTAGCAGATAATTTAACTCCTCCATACATTTTTCTTTCATCCGATCAAATGCAGATGACGAGAAGATAAGGGTCAGGCTATCGGCCCTGTCTGCAAGTTCGGAATAGAATTTGGGATATTCCGGTCTGAAGAACGAGATTATTGACATGATCTCCCTGGATTTAAGCAGATTTTCAGTAAATTCCCTGGGGATCTCAAACGTATGATTGATATCCGGTTCAAGCAACAGATAATTGCCCAGTTCATGCAAACGTGTGAACATATGATAGGGCAGAATGGTCAGATCATGGTGTTCCCAGTAGGAATAGTTCTCACTGAGCATATTCAAAGTATTTATCAGGGGCATCATATTACGGGTAATGAGCCTGCCGATATTTGTCAGCTTATAGATGTCATTATCACCCGCGATCAGATGTTTTTCCTTAAGTTTTTTGATCTGGGGCATCATGGCCCTGGAAGTGACATTCAGGGAGGTCTTGATCTGCTCTATGTCCCGGGGCCCTTCCATGAGCAGCAAAAGCAGATTCGTCCTTTTTTCAGATAACCATATATGATCAGAAAGTTCCCGCCCCATATTAATCATCTGATAATGTCATATTTAAGTGCTAATAACCTTTTTGGTCATATCAAACAATGTAATTCAATTTACCTAAAAGATTAGAAAATGAAATGTAAAACTGCCTACAATACTGCAACGAACCTGACTGAAAACTGAAAATACAGAACATAAAGTCAACAGAAAAGATCAGAAAAAACCCAGGGTGATAATAAGGTATCAGTGGAAATCACTGATACCCAATATCTTTTGAGAGATCTGTGTTCTCAGATTTAGAATGTCAGACCGAACTCTTCGAGTTTCTTCCTGGCACCCTCATAGACTTTCACATACTCGTCAGTTGGTGTGACGGTTGCAACATCATAGCATTCCTGGAAGGTCTTACCAGCTGGTGCAGTTGCATAGTTCTTCTCATAGGATGCTACCAGCTTGTCCAGGACAGCATTAACGGAGTCGATCTCCATACCAGCTGTTGCACGTGCGCATTCTCCCATCATACGGGCTTCCATACCGGTGGTCTTGTCGGTTATGACACCCTTGGCAGCTGCGACACCTGAGAGGATCTCACGGCCGGATGCTGTGTCTGTGACGGACTGTGCTGCGGCTTCAAGCAGGCACATCTCTGTGCATGGACCTGCACATGGATAGTACTGGTTACCGGACATAAGGTCGGTGAACTCACTGATGGTTGCACATGCCCAGCCTGCGATCTGCAGGGTCTCGCGGGTGTTGGTGGATCCCCATCTGATGTGGACAGGACCATCAAGGTGCCAGCTGGCACTGCTCATTACCATGGAGTTAATGTGGGTTGCGACATCCACGATGGTTGTCTCTTCCACGCCACCTGCATATCCACCAAAGATAGGCATCTGTTCGTCCATGATTATGTCGCTGTTACCCTTGTAGTGGGCAATGACTGCAATTGCATCCAGATCGATCTTAAGCTCATTGAGCTGGGAGACTTCGTGACTGTCATTGGAATTCTGGCCACCGACACAGTCGGAAGCGATATTTCCCTGAGCGGACAGGGAAGTCTCTGGTCCCTAAACAGCCATACCGGGCCTTCCGGCCATTGCTGCTGCGTTCTTGATCAGCCTGGTCTCGGTCTTTGCTGCAAGGACCTCGTATGGGCTGCCCGGGATAGTTGGCTTACCACGTACGGTAGTCATTACACCGTTTACGATGGTGTCAACTTCCTTCTCAAGAGCATAGCTCATGTGGACAGGCATGAAGACATTTTCAGAGATAGGGGAACCGGTTGGACCACCCTGTACGATTGGCTTTGCTTTGTCGCCAACGGACCTCTTTCTCATGTACACTGCATCCCTGCCACTTCCAAGCTGGAATTCCCTGTGAGGATTGTTGATAGCATCCCAGATCTCGTCTTCGGTGTATTTGACGATCCTGCGGGTGTCCGTACACCAGATACCACAGTCAAGGAGCATCTCAAAACCTGCTTTGAAAAGTCTCTCCATCTGGTCCTTGTCGGTTGGAACGAACTCGTTTCCAAAGTCAAGGTTGTATTTCTGCTTGAGTTCCATTGCCTTCATTGGAATGGTCATCAGGTCCCAGTCATCCTGGGTGCATTTCTCACCGGTCTGTGCACGGTCATAAAAGTCAAAACATGTTACTGATTTTGTGAATGTCATTTTGATGTCCCCTAATATTCTCAGTCAGCCATGATCTCAAGGGCTTTCCTTGCTGCATCTGCTGCATTTTCGGCTGTGCCATCGGCCTCGATCTCAGCGATCCATTCGTCTGTGACAGGTGCACCGCCGAACATGATCTTGACGGAGTCCCTCAGGTTGTCTTCCTTAAGCAGCCTGACAACATCTTTCTGGCCGAGCATGGATGTGGTCATAAGGGCTGAACCTACAAGGAGGAGCTTCTTGCCTTTATTCTCTGCAATGGACTCAACAACGGTCTCATTGGGGACATCAGTACCCAGGTCAATGATGGAGAAACCGTTTGCACCGAGCATTGTGGTCACAAGACGGTGGCCGATATCGTGGATGTCGCCTTCCTGAACGAATGTGATGGCAGTTCCCACACCTTCTCCGGCTTTCTCTTCAGCCAGGATAGGCTCAAGGATGGCCATTGCGCCGTTCATGGCCTTTGCGGACATCATGATCTGTGGCAGGTAGATCTCAGCGGCTTCGAATTTGTCACCTACTACTTTCATACCGGGGGAGAGACCCTCGTTGATGATATCAAATGCACTAAGACCTGCGTCAAGGGCTTCCTGAGTTGCAACGGGGCAACCTGCAATGTCCTGGTTGACAATTGCGTTTTTTAATTTGTCGAAAAGTTCCTGTTTATCCATAATACTTCACCTTCTAACTTCTAACTCCTAAATTAGTGTGCAGACAACAATTGGAAAGCTTCCATTTGATTGTCCGATACAAAGAGTTATTATTAATTCTATATATATTTTTGCAATACAGTACATATCTATTTATACTTTTAAAACACAATCAATAGGCATGGTAAAAACAGAAATGTACCCAATTAAACAAAAATTGACTTTATCAGAACTTGACAAAAGGATCAGGTACATAGAAAACCCTTGTGAAGATACTGGACCGGTTATACTTTGTCAGACATAGATATATGGGAGATTCAGTAGAAGAGGCATGCAAAAAAGTAGGGACTTCAAAAAGGATCGGATACATATGGCAAAAAACGCTGGAACAGGGATGGATATGCAGGCCTTGTACCTCGATACGGCGGCGGAAGACCTCCAAAGCTGAACAAAGAGCAACTGGAGGATCTGAAGCTTTTGTTAAGGGAGAAAAAAGAGTGGGAAAACCTCGGAAGTAACAGATCTGATAAAGGATAGATTTGGAGTTGAATATTCAGATAAACAAGTAAGGATTATTTTAAAATCGATGAAGTAAAAGTTCACATAGATGCGTTCGCAAAATTATCACTGATAACATTTAGATTAAATTTAAGTACATTCCACAATATACACCCACCTATGCACAAAGGTTATATAATAGAAGATAAACCCGACAAATATTAGCAGCAGGATCAACCAAAATCCACATATAAAGGACAGAAAATATTTGACTTAGGGGTTTTGCATAGCAATTGATCAATTCAAAAATTATATACATACACCCGGTTGCCTGAAGTTGCGCACCCGACAGGATGTGTGCCATGGCCCAGGTTCACAGAATCGATTAAGGAGTGACCAGATATGTGTGAATTAAATGTAATAATGATAAAAGATGGTTCAAAAGAGATCATAATGGAATCCGTCACAAGAATGATAGCTGATGGAGACAAAATAGAACTCACCGGGATCTTTGGAGAAAAGACCACTGTCAAAGGGTTCATAAAAGAAGTGGACTTTGCAAAAGGAGAAACACTCATTGCAGAGGTTCTCTGACCGCAATGGATGACAGGACCGACCACCGGCCCCGCTACATCATAGAGGTACCAAATATTTAGATCCGGAGACCCTGCTCGAAGAAGTGGACATGTGCTCCAGCAGATGCACAAATATCAAAGTGACCTGTACGTCCTCATCAATTGAACTTCACCTGCGCAGGGAATATTCCTTAAAGATTACACGAACAGTCCGAAAGCATAGCAGCTCAGACTGTTCCGGGATCAGGCAGAAAGGGCCTTAGCCTGAAAAATAATATACAAGACTAACACAATCAGTACAACACATCCCGATGGCCCGGGATACACATACCACATAAAGTGAACATACCATAACCATACCATTATCTATAAACAACATCAAACCAATAAGATATCAATATCCCCGGACCACACCAATATAAACTGAAAATCTTATATACCCCCATACTATTTCAGATCAAATATTAAAACATCAATTCAGGAATGTATCTAAATGACAAAAGTTAAAGTTGCGATCAACGGATATGGAACGATTGGCAAAAGAGTAGCTGATGCAGTCATGCTCCAGGATGATATGGAGATTGTCGGTGTGGCCAAGACGCGCCCGAACTTTGAGACTGTAATGGCAAAGGACAAAGGCTATGATGTATATACCCTTTCCGACAGGGTTGAAGGCATGGAAAAAGCCGGTATCCAGGTCTCGGGTACTGTTGAAGAGATGGCAGAAAAAGCTGATGTGGTGATTGACTGTACTCCCGGCGGAGTTGGTGCGTCTAACAAAGAGCTCTACCAGAAGGCCGGGACCAAAGCCATCTGGCAGGGCGGCGAGGACCACGAACTTGCAGGTTGCTCCTTTAATGCACAGACCAACTACGAGGAAGCCCTGGGCAAGGACTTTGTCAGAGTGGTCTCCTGCAACACCACCGGCCTGTGCAGGGTCATCGCACCCCTGGACAGAGAATATGGCGTCAAAAAAGCCCGTGTCACACTCATGAGAAGGGCAGCGGATCCCGGGGATATCAAACACGGGCCCATCAATGCCATCGTACCCAACCCCATCAAACTTCCTTCCCACCACGGGCCGGATGTAAAGACCGTCATGCCCCATATTGACATCGCCACCACCGCAGTGAAACTCCCCACAACCCTCATGCACCTGCACACCGTGAACCTGGAACTAAACTCCGAATGCACCGCCGAGGATGTGGAGGCCATCCTTGCACAACAGTCCAGGGTACGCTTTGTGGGCCAGGGGATCACCTCCACTGCAGAGATCATGGAACTGGCAAGAGACCTTGACAGACCCAGATCTGACATGTGGGAGAACTGTGTCTGGAATGAATCCATCACGATGTATGAAGGAGAACTCTACTTCTTCCAGGGCATTCACCAGGAATCCGATGTCATCCCGGAGAACATCGATGCCATCCGTGCAATGACGGAACTGGAATCTGATGGCAGCATATCCGTTGAAAAGACAAACAAAGCAATGGGGATCTGATCCCCCTCTTTTTATGATACCATCCGATGAATTACTGGATCTTTGCGAAACTGCGGCAGACGCCGCAACTGATGCGATCAGGGATATAAAAGGTACTCCTGAGGCCTTCAAAACGGTCTATACCGGAGCTGACGGGACAGACACAAAACTAATAGATGATGTCTCTGAAAAGGCCATCCTGCAGGTGCTTAAGAATTGCGGTCGCTCCATGCGGGTCCTTAGCGAAGAACTGGGAGAGATGTTCATCGGGGATGACCCCGAATTCACTGTGATACTGGACCCGCTGGACGGGACATACAATGCAGCAACAGACATCCCTTTTTACAGCATATCCATTGCATTTGCAGAAACAGACATAGGGAAAGTCCGTTTTGGATATGTAAGGAATCTGGCCAACAAAGATACATTTTATGCAGAATATGGAAAAGGGGCCTGCTTTAATGGGAAAAGGATCTATCCTTCAACAAATAACAATTTAAAGGATTTTTGTGTAAGTGTATATGGATATCATTTACATGTGGAAAGGACAATCAACCTTTGCAAAAGCGTCCGCAGGATCAGGATCTTTGGAAGTGTGGCACTGGAACTGTGTCATGTGGCCGCAGGCAAACTGGATGCATTCGTTGATGTAAGAGGGTCCCTGCGTCTGATAGATGTCGCTGCAGGCAAACTTATAATTGAAGAAGCTGGCGGATTTGTCAGCAATGAAAAAGGCACCGAACTAAAACTAAGGGACAGCGTGATCAACAGATTCTACATGGTCGCCTCCAATGGTCATGCACACGATCAGATATTAAGTGTCCTGGAGAGGTTCTGATGAAAGTAAAAAAGATCGGGATCATATCGCGATGCGACCATGACGACGCACTTGAAATGGTTCGCACCATAGTTGATCACTTCATATCAAAAGTGGACATCGCTGTGGCACCAAATACGGCAATACCTCTGGACCTTGATAATGTGGAATCACTGCCCGTACAGCAGATGAGAGCTGCAGGAGCAGAACTTATCATATCAGTAGGAGGGGATGGTACTGTTTTGCGTAACATCTCCCGGATGGAAGATCCTCTGCCCATCCTTGGCATAAACATGGGAACCGTGGGATTTCTGGTAGATGTGGACCCTTCCAATGCAATTGAAACAATAGAGCAGGTCCTGGAAGGCTTTAGTTTCAGTGAGCGCTCCCGCCTGGCAGTCTCCTTAAATGGAGAAGATCTGCCAGCAGCTACCAATGAAGTGGTAATTACAACAGCCAGGCCCGCCAAGATCCTCACTTTCAGGATAAAGATCGACGACTTCAGGATAGAGGACCTGCGATCAGACGGCGTGGTCATTGCCACACCAACCGGCTCAACAGCCTATGCAATGAGCGCAGGGGGACCTATCGTGGACCCCCGGGTGAATGCTTTTCTCATCGTGCCCCTTGCACCCTTTAAACTCTCCTCAAGGCCCTGGGTCATCCCATCTGACAGTATGATCAAGGTTGAAATGATCATACCTGAAAAAGAAGCGGCCCTGGTGGTCGATGGACAATATACCTATACCATCAAAGAAAACGATATCGTCACACTAGATCTTGCAAAACAACCGGCACGTTTTGTCAGGACCATGGATGGAGATTTCTACAAACGTGTGGAAAGTAAATTAAGATAAAACCATATAACTTATATAGAGGTTCTTTGAACAAAAGCAGGGATTGATATCATGACTGAAAATACGGAATACTCCCGGAACAAGCTGATGGACTATCTGGAAATCCCACCCCTGAATATAGAAATTTGTGATGTGACGCTCAGGGATGGGGAACAGACCCCGGGAGTGGCATTTACCCGGGAAGAGAAGATCGACCTTGCAACAGAACTGGACTCAATGGGTATCGAGGTCATCGAAGCAGGGTTTCCTGTGGTCTCCCCTGCTGAAAAACAGGTTGTTAAAGAGATCAGCAATATGGACCTTGATGCAAACATCTGCTGTCTTGCACGTTCGGTGACCAAAGATGTGGATGTAGCCATTGACTGCGATGTGGACATTGTGAGCATTTTCATTGCCATGTCCGACCTGCATTTGAAGTTCAAATATCACAAGACCTGCGAGGACGTATTTGCCTGTGCCATGAGTGCAATAGAACATGCAAAGGACCATGGCCTTAAGGTCAGATTTGCCGCAGAGGATGCCACCCGTACGGACATCCCCACATTAAAGAGGGCCTTTTCTGCCGCAGAGGAATACAAAGTTGATTATGTCAGCCTGGCAGACACCATAGGGATCCTTAATCCCTCAACAGCCCACTACCTTGTAAGCGAGATCAAAAAAGCAGTCCATACCCCCATATGCATACACTGCCATGACGACCTGGGCCTTGCCACTGCCAACACCCTTGCAGCTGCCGAGGCAGGGGCCATGCAGCTACATACCACAGTAAATGGTATTGGAGAGCGGGCAGGTAATGCTTCCCTGGAAGAGTTGCTGGTGGCCCTGAGAATACAATACGGAATTGACAGATATGATACCACAAAGCTCAATGGCCTTTCCAGAAAACTTGAACAATACTCCGGCCTCACAACTGCAGTGAACAAAGCCATTGTAGGCAAACATGCCTTTACCCATGAATCCGGCATACATGTAATGGCAATACTTGAAGAACCCCGCACCTATGAACTATTCAGTCCTGAAATGGTTGGAGGAAAACGTAATCTGATAGTGGGCAAGCACACCGGTAAAAAAGCATTAAAGGGTATCGTGGAAGATATGGGCTACACCCTGGAACACGATGAACTCTGCGAACTGGTAGCCAGAGTGAAGAACTGCACCGAACTTAAGAAAGGCATATCCAGACAGTGGCTTGAAGGCATGATCCACGATATACAGGAACATGAGAACTGACTGAAATACGAAATCCTTTTTAAAAAAGTGAGATTAGATAGAAGATTCTGCGATCATCAGGAAAAGGAGCATTTGTGGAAAGCTAACGATCAAGAAGCAAAGGGGCGAGAAAGCCCACGACTTCAGTCGCAGGTAGTTCACCCTAACAGTTCTCCGCCTTCTCCACCCTTATTCTTTCCTTCTTCAGCATCTTCCGGGCTATCCTCATCATAAAAGTTCATCTCATTGTTCTCAAGCAGAACAACATAATCCGAAGAGTTTCTCAAAGCCGTTGAAAATCCCGGTTCAACACCAAAGATTATAGTTTCCTTGCCATGCTCATTAGCCTTGCTTAGCAAAGGTTTAAAGTCCGCATCCCGGGTCACCAGAGCAATGGTATCAATATTGGGATTATAGACCAGCTCCATTCCTTCGACCGCCAGGCGCACATCAACATCACTGGAACAGATTATCGGTTCAAAACCATTGTTCTCAATGGCTTCAACAAGCTTATTGGAAGCATACTGGTTCAGAAAAACACGCCCAATCTTCACATTGCCGTACTCTTTCAGCACATCCCGGATCTCCTCAAGGTTCACATTGAATTCCTTGCGCAACACATTGGGACCATCCACCAGAAGACCAATACACCTTCTGCCGGATTCTTTTTTTGTGCTTAGATATTTTACTATGGAATTAAATCCTGTTTTAACATTTTGCATATTACCTCAAATTCACAAACTAACTTCCACAACCGGACTACAACAATTATCAGGGAGGCTATAATAATAACAACGGATTAAGACATACAAATAATAACTATGAATGAATAATTTGCCTGCTCACAGATAAATGTCCTTATATATAATCATGCCACATTTCTTGCTATCATCCCCGCCATAACGATAAAAAAAATAATTCAAATCATTATGATGCTATATCTTATTTTTATTTAAGTTATGATAATTATAGTTTATTGCACCCAGGACAAATCATAGGTTTGTCCGGAATCGGCATCCATCATCATAAATCATTATTTTAAAAAGATCAAAGCTTCTCGTCCAGCGTCGCTCTGTTCACTCTGACAGATGACAGATCAGGCCTCTCAAGCCTGAAACAATTAATTTTCCTGCGGCCCGCCTTCTTTTTAAAGTAGTACATCTTCCCCCCATAGAGAACAAGATCATGATGCACATCCTCAAACTGCATCCTCTCTGAATTATTAAGTTCAATGATACTCTCCCCTCCCCTTAAAGCATTAAATACCCTGAGCAAAAAGACCTCACGTACCCTTTTAAGGCCCTCCAGTTCTCCAGGATCATTGCTATAAATATTTTTATTCAACTCATGGGACCAGCCTGCACTGACCTCTTCCAGACTCAAAAAGCTAATAGGTACCTCTTCCCCTTCTCCGGGATTGAGGTAATATCCTGTAAGATTCCTGTTGCATTTAAATGAAAAAGACATTGAAAAATACCTTCGTACCAAATATCTTAATACCTTCACACCAAATATATTAATACCTTCACGCCAAATATATTAATACATTTGAATTAAATATTTCATCTGTATATCTTCCTTTTGTAACCGGCCATTGATCGTTTCAGACGGATCCCTATGAAGATACCCACCAGAGCCCCGCTTAAATGTGCCGTATGGGCTACCATGTCCGCAGAACCAATAAGAGCAAAGTCCAGCAGGACGAACAGCAACAGGGCATATTTGATCTTCATGGGTACGAAATAAACATAAACCGGCAGATCCGGAGCGAGGATGGTAAGAGTTGCAAAAACTCCCATGATGGCTCCGCTGGCGCCCACCACAGGATACAATGTATCCGTGAGGGAATAACCCAGTGCTGCCACTATACCCGATATGAAATACACATAAAGGAAAAGGTCATTGCCTATACGCTTCTCCAGCTCCCGTCCAAAGAAGAACAGCACCAGCATATTAAAGAACAGGTGCCCAAAACTTGCATGCAGGAACATATGGGTGATAAGGGTCCAGGGCCTTGTCAGGATACTATCGGGATTAAGCTGGAACAGGCCCATATATCCCGGGATGATCTCCAGAATAAAAGAGATCACACAAACAAGGATAATAAGCATTGAAGGACTGGTCCTGACAGAAGAGCTGGTCCTATGCATTGCACCTGTGGCAGCAGTCCTGGCAGCATCTTTCATCATCTGTTGCATGATGTTATCAAACCCCGAGCCTGAAGAGCTCCCCGTAGTACGATGAACACGTCCTCTGCCAGAACCCCTGTCCTGCCCATAGGAAGCATCCGATGAACCGGAACTTCCATAGCCGGAATAAGCAGAACCTCCTGAATAAGAACTTACAGGCCCTTCATCATTCAGTCCTTCACAGGCATGTCGCTCCGGAAGACGATGGTCAGAGCAAAATGTCTTACCACAATAGCGGCACTTATACATCATGGGTTCCCTTTTTCCACATATCCAGCAATTATTATCCAAAGTATCCTCCTGAAGACCCGGGCCTTTTGTAGCTAGGATATAACTCAATGACATAAAATGATTTCTGATATACTTAACTGTCTGTTTGACAGAGTTCTTTGACAGAACCAAAACACAATACAACTCAATATTATATATCTGGCAAATGGAACATATGTTCAGAATGATATGCAAAAACAGACATTTAACCATCGATATGAAAACGAATGATTTTAGCAGGATTGCGGAGGATAACAGCCACTGATCGTGTTTAGAAATGAGGCAGATATCCAAAATACAGACCCCTATTTCCAAAAAACGTAACGCTGTAAACTAATCAAAATAATTATCCAATATAATCATGATAAATTAGGAAAACGTATATATACTGGTTTTGCATACTACATGCACCAGTGATGGTACTGCTAAACGTTTATTAAATTTTATTTGATTCGTAACACCCCTGGCGAATACTAATTGGGGGTGGATCCAGGAGGATATAAAATATGAGTGAAATAACTACAGGTAATTTTTCTGTCGGTGATCTTGAAAATGTTCAGATCACGATCAATAGCATTGTAGGTGCTATTGAGAAAACGATGGAAGAAACAGAAGTGGACATGGGGCCCACTCCAAAACCAGGCTTTGTTGACCTGAGGGACTGGGACTACACCCTTTTTAAAAAATATAACCCGGTATACACACCAATGTGTGACCAGTGCTGTTACTGTACCTTCGGTTCCTGTGATCTGAGCGGGAACAAGGAAGGAGCATGCGGTATTAACATGGAGGGTCACAACGCCCGGGAATTCATGCTGCGTGTCATGACAGGTGCAGCAGCCCATGCAGGTCATGGAAGACATCTCCTCCACCACATGATCGACCTTTATGGAAAAGATCACCCTATAGATGTCGGGCCAACCAGCATTATCGCCCCCAATGTACAGGCGGTCACCGGCTGTGAACCACAGACCCTCGGGGATCTGGAAAAGGTCCTTGATTATGTTGAAGAACAACTCACACAGCTGCTTGCCTGTGTCCATATGGGCCAGGAAGGTGCTGCAATTGATTTTGAATCCAAGGCAATGCATGGTGGAATGATAGACCATGTGGGAATGGAAGTTTCCGATATCATACAGATCGCCTGTCTGGGATTCCCTAAATCCGATGAAGAAGCTCCTCTGGCAGAGATCGGTATGGGATGCATCGATTCCGAAAAACCCACACTGATCGTCATCGGACACAATGTAGCTGCCGTTACCGACATCATTGATTATATGGAAGACAACGACCTGAGCGACAAGATCGAACTTGCAGGACTGTGTTGTACAGCTATTGACATGACCAGGTACAAGATGGACGGAACCTATGGAGACAAGGTCCCGAAGGCCAAGATAGTCGGTACCCTGGCAAAAGAACTGAAGATGATCAGATCCGGTGCACCTGATGTCATCGTAGTTGATGAACAATGTATCCGTGCCGATGTACTTCAGGAAGCCAGCAAGCTTATGATCCCGGTGATCACCACCAATGAAAAGGTCATGTACGGCCTTAAGAACAGATCAAATGATGATCCCGACGACATTATTGAAGATCTTGCCAGTGGAAAAGAAGCCGGAGCCCTGCTGCTTGACTTTGAGAAGATCGGAGAGGTCGCTCCCCGCCTTACCATGAAGATGGCAAAGATCCGAAAAGAAAAAGGGATCAAAGCCCTGCCATCCGAAGAAGAGCTCAAAGAGATCGTCGATACCTGTGTGCACTGCCGTGCCTGTGAGATCGCATGTCCGGACAGCCTGCCTATCAGCGAAGCCTTCCAGCTTGCCTCCGGCGGAGACCTGACCAAATTCGAATGGATCCATGACAAATGTATAGCCTGTGGCCGCTGTGAAGAGGCCTGTCCAAAGAGCATACCGGTCGTAAATGTGATCGAAAAATGTTCCCAGAAACTTATCCGTGAAGAGAAAGGAAAGATGAGGGCCGGAAGAGGACCGATCAGTGATCCTGAGATCCGTGAGGAAGGTGTCAACCTTGTTCTTGGAACAACCCCTGGTATCATTGCCATGGTCGGATGTTCCAACTACCCTGACGGTACAAAGGACCTGTACGACATTGCTGATGAAATGCTCAAGCGTAACTACATCGTTGTAGTTTCCGGTTGTTCGGCCATGGACCTGGGAATGTACAAGGATGAGGACGGAATGACCCTCTATGAAAGATATCCTGCCCGGTTTAAGAGCGGAAATCTGATCAATGTGGGATCCTGTGTCTCCAACGCACATATCACAGCTGCTGTGATAAAGGTCGCCGCGATCTTTGCCCAGAAGAAAGTCTCCGGGAACTATGAAGAACTTGCAGATTATTCCCTCAACCGTGTCGGAGCTGTTGGTGTTTCCTGGGGAGCATATTCACAGAAAGCATCATCCATTGGAACAGGATGCAACAGACTTGGTATCCCGGTCATCCTCGGACCACATGGTTCAAAGTACAGAAGGGCCCTTATCGGCAAACCCTATGACAGCGAGAAATGGAAGGTATACGATGCCAGAAACGGCGAGGAGATGCCAATCCCTGCAGCCCCTGAATATCTGCTCACCACAGCCGAGACATATCAGGAAATGATGCCAATGCTGGCTAAAAGCTGTATACGCCCAAGTGACAACAACATGGGCAGAATGATCAAGCTGACCCACTACATCGAGCTTAGCGAGAAATATCTTGGAGTGACCCCTGATGACTGGCATCTGTTCGTCAGATCCGAGACAGATCTGCCCCTGGCCAAACGTGAAGAGCTCCTGAAGACCCTGGAGAAAGAACATGGATGGGAGATCGACTGGAAGAGAAAGAAGATCCTCTCCGGACCCTCTGCAAAACTGGATGTTTCAGCACAGCCCACAAATGTAAAAAGACTCTGCAAGGAGGCCTGAACAATGGTAGACGTGACCAAGAACCTTCAAATGCACTGCACCTATGGCTGTAAGAGCTCAAAGGCCGTACAACCCAATGTTGCAGCAAAGATGATCTCAAAGGCTAAAAGACCCCTTTTCGTAGTGGGGTCCGAAGTCCTGGAAGAACATCTGCTTGACCGTGCCATCACGATTGCAAAGACCGCCAAACTCCCGGTGGCAGCCACCGGCCATTCCATGAAAGGTTTTGTTGGAAAGGATGTGGATGCAAAATATATCAACATCCATTTCCTGGGAGCCTATCTGTGTGATCCTGACTGGAAAGGACTGGATGGAGAGGGACAGTATGACGTCATCATACTGCTGGCCCATACAAAATATTATGTAAATCAGGTCCTCTCAGGCCTCAGGAACTTTAGCAATCTAAAGACCATTGCAATCGACAGGCATTATCTCCAGAACGCAACAATGTCCTTTGGTAACATCACCAAAGAAGTACATGCAGAAGCACTGGATGAATTGATAGAGAATCTTTAAGCGTTTATCAAAAAACATTAGATAAATTACAATTACGGAGGAAAAAGAATGGCAGAAGAATTCCCCTTTGAGATCTCTCCGATGTTCGAAGGAGAAAGGATCAGGAAAGACGGCATGTTCGTGGAATTATCAGGTCCCAAATCCATTGGATACGAACTGGTAAGAGCCACCCCTGTCGACGAGGTAGAAGATGGAAGGTTCACCCTGATAGGACCCGACATATCCGAAATGGAAGAAGGAGCAAGATATCCCTTTGCAATGATCTACAAGATCGCAGGAGAACTTGTGGAAGAAGACCTTGAGTCCATTGTCGAGAGGCGTAATCACGATTTCCAGAACTATATACAGGGTGTAATGCACTTAAACCAGCGATATGATGTGTGGGTACGTGTCAGTAAAGATGCGGTCAAAAAAGGACTCACATCCTTTGAACCCATTGCCAGGGCCATTATGATGCTGTTTAAGAACGAACTGCCCTTCATTGAGAAGGTCGAGGCCGTCTATATCACCGATGAGGCTGAGATCCAGAAGGAAATGGACACTGTAAAGTCCATCTACAAAGCCAGGGATGACAGGACCCGGGATCTGCATGATGAAGATGTGGACACCTTCTACGGCTGCAGTCTGTGTCAGTCCTTTGCACCTACCAATGTATGTGTGATCTCCCCTGACAGAATATCCCTGTGTGGTGCTATTAACTGGTTCGACGGCCGGGCCGCCGCCAAGGTGGACCCTGAAGGACCACAATTCGCAATTCCAAAGGGTGATCTTATCGATGCAGAGTCCGGAGAATATACCGGGGTCAATGACATCGCCAAATCCCTTTCCAGCGGTGAATATGACCGTATCAAGCTGCACTCCTTCTTTGAATACCCCCACACATCCTGCGGATGCTTTGAAGTGGTGGGATTCTATATTCCTGAAGTGGATGGTATCGGCTGGGTGGACAGGGACTTTACCGGCACCGCACCAAACGGGCTGCCTTTCTCCACAATGGCCGGTCAGACCGGTGGTGGAAAACAGGTTGTAGGATTCCTGGGTATCGGTATCAACTATTTCCGCTCCCCCAAGTTCATTCAGTCCGATGGTGGCTGGGAACGTGTGGTCTGGATGCCAAAGAACCTGAAAGACCGGGTCCTTGCTGACATTCCCGCAGACATCGCAGACAAGATCGCAACTGAAGAAGATGCTCCTGATCTGGATTCCCTGAAGGCCTTCCTGGAAGAGAAGGACCATCCGATACAGGAGAGGTGGACAGCTGAAGAGGAACCTGAGGAAGAGATCGAGGAAGAAAAACCTGCACAGGAAGCACCTGCTATGATGCAGATGCCTGCAATGGGCCAGGGTGTCCCGATGATGATGCCACCTGCAACAGGAGGTTCCACCGGCGGGGTCAAACTGATCCTGAAGAATGCAAAGGTCTCAATTGACAAAGTGATCATCCAGAAAAAGGAGTAAAGAGGCTTTCTGTGACCGACATAATTGCAATAACAGGTAAAGGCGGAACCGGCAAGACTGCAACCACAGCCATGCTGATACGCTATCTGACAAAACGGGACAAAGTGGTCCTTGCCATTGATGCAGACCCGGACACAAATCTTCCGGAGACACTGGGCTGCGAGGTTGGAAAGACCATTGGAGACATGAAGCAGTACATGCTTGAAGAGAGGGACAACCTCCCTCCTGATATCAACAAGGAGGCAATATTTGAATCCAAACTCTACGAAGTACTGGAAGAGATGAGCGGATATGACCTGCTGGTCATGGGCCGCCCTGAAGGTTCCGGATGTTACTGCTATGTGAACAATCTCCTCCGTGGTATCATGGACCGGCTGGTCAAGAACTACGATGTCATCATAATCGATGCTGAAGCCGGTCTGGAACATTTCAGCCGCAAGATCATCCGGGACATTGATCATCTCATAGTGGTCACCGACGGCTCCAGACGGGGCCTGCGAACTGCTGAAAGGATACGGGAACTTGTGGAAGAGCTGGAATCCAATGTTAAGAATACCTATGTAGTTGCCAATAAGGTCACAGCTACCAACAGAGAACAGATCAGTAGCACTGCAACCGACCTCAACCTGGATCTGATAGGGATGATCCCATCCGATCCACAGATAGAGGAGTATGACCTGAGTGGTCGGCCCCTGTTTGAACTTCCCGATACATCCATAGCAGTTGTCGAGGTTGAGAAGATTGCTAAAAAACTTGGTCTTTAAAGATTTACTATTTCAATGATCAAATGGTGGAATTCATATGTCAAAAAAACTCAAATTGACAGATATCAATGACCTTTTTAAAGGTCTTGATGTCGAGTCCCTGGAAGGTGTCACCATAGAAGGTGACATCGAACTGGATATCAGCGGTGGCGGAGGGATGAACCCTGCCCTCGCTTATGCTCTGGGCCATGAAGCAGCACAGATCTCCTTACATGTTGCCAATATCGCAAGAATGCTGGGTTATCCTATAGACCAGCTCTTTGCCGCATCCATGGGAGGTGTGGCTCCACAGGCATCAGTCATGGAACAAAGGTTACGTGAACTCATCCCTGCAAATTTTGATGTGGCAAATATGAGTGAGTGGAAATCCCCTATACAGGAAGTGACCCTTGGTGCCACATCCGCCGACGGGGGAAGCCGTAAAAATACCGTGACACTGGGCGGAGAAAATGCACTGCCTTATTATTTTGATGCAGATATGCCTCATCGTAACTATGTTACAATGGACGTATTCGACATGCCCATTGGTATGGCAAAATCGGTAAAATCCAATTATGAAGATGTAATTAACGATCCGGCAGAATGGGCCAAAAAAGTGGTCAAGGACTTTAATGCGGATATGGTGACAATTCACCTGATCTCAACCGACCCTCTGATCAATGACACCCCTGCAAAGGAAGCCGCAAAGGTAGTTGAAGACGTACTGCAGGCTGTAAAAGTGCCTATTGTCATAGGTGGATCAGGAAACCCGAAAAAGGATCCTGAAGTCCTGGAAAAAGCTGCAGAAGCGGCCCAGGGCGAGCGTGCTCTGCTGGCATCTGCCAGTCTGAACCTGGACTATGAAAGAGTTGCAAAGGCAGCCACAGACAACGGACATGCCGTCCTTTCCTGGACCCAGCTTGAGATCAATGCCCAGAAGGAGCTTAACCGTAAGCTCATGAAACAGTGCAATGTACCCCGGGACAGTATCGTAATGGACCCCACAACCGCGGCCCTTGGATATGGTCTGGACTATGCCTACAGCAATATGGAGCGTATCAGACTCTCCGGTCTGCTTGGTGATGATGAACTGACCTTCCCGATGTCTTCAGGTACCACCAATGCCTGGGGTGCCCGTGAGTCCTGGATGAAGGAATCACCATTGAAGCAGGATTCAGATTGGGGACCAAGGGAATACAGAGGTCCGATCTGGGAGATCGTCACAGGACTTAGCCTCGCCCTTGCAGGCAATGACCTGTTCATGATGATGCACCCTACCTCGGTACAGGTCCTAAAAGAGATCACCCAGACCCTTTATGGCTCAATTGAGGCAGAACCGGTGGACATAAGCAACTGGATAGGACAGGTGAGATAAATGAAAATAAACAGCCCTCTTGAAGCTTATAAGTACCTGCCCGGTACCAATTGCGGAGAATGCGGGGAATCTTCCTGTATGGCATTTGCCTCCCATCTTATCGACCGTTCATTAAAACTTACCGACTGTAAACCCATGGTAGAGGATGCAAAATTCAGGAAGAAACTCACTGAACTTGAATCCCTCCTGGCCCCTGAGATCAGGGAAGTGGTCATTGGTACAGGCGAGACTGCCGTAAAGATCGGCGGGGACGATGTCCTGCACCGTCACAAACTGACCTTCTTCAATAAATCTGCTTTTGCCTATGATGTCTGGGACACAATGGATGAAGCAGACCTGGTGGAGCGTGTCAAAAAGATACAGGACTTCAAGAAGTTCTATGTAGGAGATTTTCTGACCCTGGACATGCTTGCAGTACGCTGTGTTTCAGGAGACAGTGCAAAATTTGCAGCTACGGTTAAGAAAGTCGTGGAAACGACCGAATTACCAATGGTACTCTGCTCCTTTGACCCCGTGGTCCTCAGGGCCGGTCTGGAAGTCTGTGCAAAGAGCAGGCCCCTGATCTATGCCGCCAATAAGGATAACTGGCAGGAAGTAGCAGCTCTGGCAGAGGAATTTGACGTACCTGTCACCCTCTTCTCACCAGGAGACCTTGACGGCCTCAAATCCCTGGCAATGACCTTTGCGGAAATGGGAATTGAAGACCTTGTACTTGATCCGGGTACCTTCCCCTCCGGAAAGCAGCTCAAAGAGACCTTTGAGAACTTCCTGAAGATAAGAAGGGCCGGTATCAATGGCGACAGAGACATTGCCTATCCGATCATGGCCGTACCTCTGACCGCCTGGATGGTCCATGATGATGACGTCAGTGCTTCATACTGGGAAACTGTGATCGCATCAGTGTTCACCATCAAATACGGTGACATAATGCTGCTCCACAGCATCGAGCCCTATGCCCTGTTGCCCGAGCTGCATATCAGGGATACAATCTACACTGACCCCAGAAAGCCTGTCACAGTCACTCCGGGTGTCTATGAGATCGGTGAACCAACCGCAGATTCACCTCTGCTGATCACCACCAATTTCGCCCTGACCTACTACACTGTGGAAAGCGACCTTTCATCCAATGCGATCGACTGTTACCTTACCGCTGTTGATACCGATGGTATCGGTGTGGAAGCAGCCGTTGCCGGTGGCCAGCTTACTGCCGCCAAGATCAAGAAAGGCCTGGAAGATGCAGGCTTTGACATGAAAGAAAAGCTCAACCACAACGTACTGGTCCTCCCGGGCCTTTCAGCCCGCCTGCAGGGAGATGTTGAGGACGAAGTTAAATGCGACGTACTCATCGGCCCTGCCGATTCCGGAAGGCTCCCCGGCTGGATGGAAAAGAACTGGCCGCCTGAGTAAGTTCAGGACACAGTGCTCCCTGCACCGGCGGGGAGTGGCTTACTTTGTTATGCCTGTAGGCATAACAGCTTCTTTTATTTTTATACTGAATGTCTTTATTCTAATCGCTGTCATATCAATAGGTATTAGAGCAGATCAACAGACTTAATAATTAATTATATACATTTCAGATCAGGTAGAGATCAGACTCTATATAGGCCAGACTAGTATAGGCCAGACTAGTATAGGCCAGACTATGTATAGGCCAGACTATGATAGACCAGACTATATTTTACAGTATAATAGTCATTTTCGAGATGTAGCAATGCAACACAAAATTCCCCTCTTCCTGATCGCAGGCCTGCTCCTCACGGTCCTGGCCTACAGCTTAACCTCCGCCCCTGCTGACCCGTGGGCCCTTGACCGGGATTCACACCTGCACTACCCGGCCAGGGGAGAGATCGAATATACCATCACAGGAGAACAGCAGATCGAAGGATATTCTGTCACCAACATCACCTTTCTAAGCAGGGATACAGAAGTGAAAGCCCTCCTGACCCTGCCACGATCCGACGGACCCCTGCCTGCAGTCGTCATTCTCTCCGGGGCAGGGGTTATAAAGGAAAAGGGATTTTCAAGGGCCCTGCTCCTGGCAGAGATGGGATATGCTTCCATCATTTTGGACCAGAGGAATACCGGAGGGATCGATCCCCAATATGACCTTCAGCTTTATCTGGAAGGTCAGGAACCTGTTGAATATCTTATGGTCTATGATGCTCTTAAGGCCTCTGATGTCCTCAGGGACCATCCCGGAGTCGATCCAGAGAAGATCGCCATGATGGGCTCAAGCAACGGGGGACGCTTTGCCATCATTGCCACGGCCATTGATAAGAGCATTGCGGGAGTTGTGGCCATCAGCACCTGCGGATATGATACAGATTCCATCGATTCCTCACAGGTAACGGACACCCCCTCCCTGGACTTCTACCGCTCAATCGATCCGGACAACTACCTGTCCCTGCTGCCACCACGCAGGATAGTCATGCTGCATTCATCCGATGATCCGGTCATCTCTTCTGATGCTGCTGCAAAGACCTTTGCAAAGGCCCGTAAGCCAAAGAGCCTGGAAATCATCACAGGTTCCTCCCATGGATACGATCTGTCCATGCAGCCATATCTGGAAGAGGGGCTGGAAGAGATCTTTGAGGATTGATCCGTTTATATGCATAAAACATACCCTGTATTCAACATTTTACATATAATATATATATTAAATACTTTTTTATTATAAATATATAATATATAGAATCTAAAGGGCATAAATATATATAAAGATCCTGTCCACTTAAAGAAAGTACAGACAGGGCTATTAACCTGACTGTATCTGAGTGAACAACTCCTGGCCCGTGCAAGGAGTCTTCCACTTTAAATGACAAAAAGGTGAACAAATTGCGACTTGGGGCATCTCTGGACCTGCGTTTTGGATACGATACTCTTGAATTCATGGAATATCTGCATAATATCGGACTTAACCATATTGAAGTGAGAAGGGACAATGAATATGTACATGGCCAGGTGAACCCGGACCTGATGCGGGAAAAATTAAAAGAATACGGATTCACCCTTTCCTATCATGCACCCTGCAGGGAATTTAACCTTGCAAGTGTGAACAAAGACATCAGAAAAAGCTGTGTTCAACAGATCATCGACATCGGCCAATATCTGGATGAAGTCGGCTCCGGCTGGGTCAACATCCATGTTGGCCAGACCACCCGGGCATATCATCCTTCGGTAATAGAAAAAGCAAAGAACAACTGTCTCTGCTCACTTATCGAAATCGCAGATGCATTCATGGACCTTAAGACCCCCGTATATGTTGAAAATGACAACTATGAAAAAAGTAACATCAAGTTCGGCCTGCACCCCTATGAATTACAGGACATATTTGAAATGTTCCCTGAGTTTTACATGACATATGATATGGGACACGCCAATCTGCTGGACATTGATCCAGCCTGTTTTACCCGGGCCCTGTGTAACAGGATCCGTTCAATTCACATGCATGACAACCACGGAATCTATGATGAACATCTCTGCCCCGGCCAGGGCCTTATCCATTATGAGAAAATGCTAAAATATCTAAACCTTAACCCATTGACCTTCATCTTTGAAATGAAAAAACTCGATGATATCCCCCGGGCCCGGGACCATTTGCTTTCCCTGCAAATGTTTGAAGAAAATGTTTGCAAACCAATGTCTGTCAGCTTATCCTGATATATGTTAGCTTATCCTGATATATCTCAGCTTATCTGAAATCAAGATGAATAATTATCTCTAAAAAAATTAAAAAAGATACTCCAGGGCCTCCCCTGAAGTATCAGCTGTTCTCAAATGCCTTTTCTTCTGAATCCCAGATACATGGCACCAACTGCCAGAAGTACAACTGCACTTCCCAGAATATCAGAACCTGAGAAGGACATACCACTGGATTCATCCGATTCGGACTGTTCTTTCACCATCTCATAGCCTTCCACATAATTATCAGGAGTACTATCCATTTCCGGTGCAGGCTGGTCTGTCTGCATACCGTATCCTGCATCCACATTCATACTCTGTGTCTGGTTCCCGGACTGAGATTCAACGACCTGTGCCTCACCGGTACTGCCGGAGCTGCTGCTGGAGGTCAGTTTTCTGCCGGTGGCATCTTCCATCACCTTTGCATAACCTGCAACAGAAGCCTTTCCACGGACATAATCATCCAGGAGAGGATTTCCACAGGTGTGGTGACAGCAGGTCACACCGTCCTCAACCACACTGCGCTGATAATCACTGGCAAGCCGGGCCAGGGTTTCCTCTGAAGGGTCCCAGGCCCCTTTCCTTGCAGTCTCAAGCAGTCTGGCGGTCATGGCCTGATAGGCATACGGATTATTGGCCTTCATCCAGTCGGTCATCTCGGTAGTATAGTAGGTCTTGTAGGCCTTATCCCACATGCTGTTGCTGATAACATCCGGACATAGTGCCTCCCAGCCCCAGAGGTTCTCGAAGAACTTCTCCATCTGACGGGCCCCTTCATAACCCGACTCCTGCATTCCCAGGATCCATTTCGGATTGAAATACCTGGAATAGAGTTCATTGGATATGAAGGCCGAGAGAGTCTCTATCTTCATGTCATTGGGATCCTGCAGATTGGTGATATAGGACTCAGGGCCTTCACCTGAAAGCAGTTCAATGGCATTGTTAAGACCTCCCAGATACTGATAGAAGTCATTGGTATCCATTGCACCGTAGACATTGGAACTTCTGCTGTGCATGGTCACCCTGGTCCCTTTGAGGTTGTTTGCAAACAGGTAGGTGTTGTTGACAACAGACGCATTGCCGGAATTCCTCTCTATGAACTCAGACACACTCTCACCCCAGATGAACTCTCCGTACGGGTTGCTCATCCTGCTAAGATACAACTCCGCAAGCTCTGACCGGTTCTCCCAGGTCTCACTGGCAGAGACCGCATTCTCCATACCGGTCCCATACATTCCATCTGCCGGACCAAATACCCTGAACATGGCTATCTGACGGGAAAGGGTTGCATTACCCAGAGAACTGTTGAGCAAAGTGGTCAGATTATCGGTGTTCTCCCTTACATAGTTGGTACCATTCTGCTCATAGGCACAGCGTACCGCCCTGTCCAGCAGGTTGACCTTCATCGGGAAAGTATCCCTGTACAGACCGGATATCTGAACTACCACGTCAATACGTGGCCTTCCGGCCATTTCAGTATCGTTCATATGGACCACATCCACGACCTTGCCCTTCTCCCAGACAGGTTGTACACCCATCAGATACAGGATCTGGGATTCCATCACACATTCATTCCGGGTTGATTCACCGGCCCAGAGGATATATGCAACCTTATTCGGATAGGAACCGTTATGGTTGCTTCTGTAATCATTCAGCATATCCTGCGCAAGACGTTTACCCAGTGTCCAGGAAGCCACGGTGGGAAGTTCCATTTCATCAAAGGCATAGAAATTGCGGCCTGATGGAAGAGCTGACGGATCACTGATCGGGTCCCCTCCTTTATTGGGCTCAATGAACCTGCCGTCCAGGGCCTTTAATACCTGATTGACCTCATTATCCGTTTCCATTAAGGCTGCCCTGTATTCAAGGGACGTATCCAGATGATCTGTCAGAGCCGCAGAACTATTATTCAGCAGCATTGCCTGTGCACTGGCAGGAGTTTGATTTTGCAACAGCACCAGACGAAGCAGATCTGAGGACGCATTGAAGGAGGTATTGAACCTGCTGACCTCATTTACATAAGGACTTCCAAGCATGGATTTTACCATACCCACAAGCTCATCACCCTGTGGGGCCTCCCCAAGGACATGCAATCCATAAGGCATGGACAACGATCTGAGCTCCTCGAGCCTGTCATTGACCTCATCGGTGAACATATCAAAGGTGGTATTACTGTATCCCAGACTCATATTCACATCTGCATCAATGCCAAGATCAATGGTCAGATTTACGATCTCATTTCTGTGAGATTCTTTCAGGTCCTCTGTGAGGTGGTTCTTATTGGTATTGTAGTCACTTATCTTCTCACTCAAAGTGGTATACTCACCATAACTTCCCGATTCCACCACAGGCGGGATAAGGTGATCAACAATAACGGCATTGCCACGTCTTTTAGCCTGGTAACCTTCACCCATTCCATCCATGACATACGGATAGATAACGGGGATATCCCCTGCCATCAGAGCAGGCCACTCATCAGCCATCAGACAGAACTGCCTTCCGGGCAGCCATTCCACCGTACCATGTCTTCCCATGTTCACAACTGCATTGGCATTAAAGTCGTTCTGCAGCCAGAGATAGAAAGCAATATACTGGTGATGTGGCGGAAGTTCGCTGTCATGGTAGAGCAGCTCATTATCCTGTAACCAGCCACGGGTTGGCTGAGGTGCCAGGATCACATTCTCCCCGACACTGATCTTCGGGATCACCAGATACTCTCCGGACTCGTTCTCATAGACCATGACCTCTCCTGGTGGCTTACCCCATATCTCTATGACCTCATCCTTGCGCTGCTGTGGCAGGGCATCAAACCAGGACTTATAGGTAGCCTCAGGGATCAGGGTCAGATTACCCGACTCAACCATACTTTCCAGCTCACCGGGGGCCCAGGTACCCACATTCCTTCCCTGGTGCAGCATCATGTCCACCAGAGCGTTCTTATCGGGGATCAGGGATGTATTCACATCATAGCCTGCAGTCTCCATTCCGGAAAGCAGGTTGCAGATACTTGGAGTAACCTCCAGGTAAGAAGCTCCGATATTATCCTTGCCGCCACCGTGGTTGTAATAGATGATAGCAACCTTCTTATCCGACTCATTCAGACCGGATAGCTCGGTCTGTTTTACGGATCTGTCCAGAAGCCATTCAACCTGTGAGTCCACAGGGACATAGACGTCTCCATTGGTACGCTCATCCACCTCTTCTGCGGCGATCATGATCGGATCGATCGCACCTTCGGTCTCAGGCCTGTATAACCTTAGCATATTGGTCTCAGGCAGAGGGTTGCTCACATTTTGCCAGGTGTTGTAATCCATGTATCCGTTAAGGACGGTATTGATGACCGGAACGTCCATTTCGGTGGCATTGAAATAGATACCACGATAATTGACCGATAGTATAAGATCCACCTTTGTCTCATTGCTATGGAAGAGCAGATCATCATGAGGATGGCCGCTTGAGCCATATCCTGCGATCACATTTATGTTCCTGTCTTCAAGTCTGTAAATGAGCTCATTAAAAGTAGCCATCTGCAGGGGATAGTAGGACTTATAGAAAGTGATGCCTACCGTGGGCCTTTCAGGATCGAACTGATGCCCATCTGTCCTTGTACTGTACCACTGGAAATATTCACTGGCATTATCTGTGAAATACCGGTATGAAGTGGCGGTCATATTAGGATGATAGATAGCAGCTGAAGGTGGACCTATAGGGTCTATGATATCCAGATCATTCCTGTCATAATACAGATTGGCCAGGTAGAACATCATATTATCAAAGTTGCTCTCATCAGCAGCACCGTTTAACCAGTAATCCTGAAGAAGGGAAAGGAAATCATCCTTTGTAAGTGGCC
This sequence comes from Methanosarcinaceae archaeon, assembly GCA_963676195.2. Classification (GTDB taxonomy): domain Archaea; phylum Halobacteriota; class Methanosarcinia; order Methanosarcinales; family Methanosarcinaceae; genus CAXXJW01. The sequence continues at coordinate 1,059,019 of CAXXJW010000001.1, forward strand.
TGGGTATTGCATACGAACTTTCATTCAGATATGTATTATATCCTATCACCACAGCTCCGTTGGAAATTGCCTCATCCACTGTCTCTTCCAGTTTGCTTGCAGACTGAGTGAACATATTCACATAGATGATATCCATCTGGCTTAAGTCCACACTCTCATTCAGATTACTTGATACCACAGCTGTGGCCGTCATGTTCAAAGAGGAATTCCCATTAATGCGAGCCACAAAATTCTGCATTGGAACTTCATATGTAGCATATCCTGTAACAAAGGCCACATTCAGATGCGGTGCATTGGAAACAGGTATGGAAGGCATAACAGATGTTGTTGTTGCAATCACTCTTTTCCTGAGAAGGATCAGATCGGTACCAGCTTTGGCAGAACCGCTCTTACTGACAGTACGACCTGAAATGGTGGTGCGGTCAAGGTAAGAAAGGAAAGCTTCATGGTCATTACTCGTGTTCTTGCGCATGGAAAAGGTAACATCTGCGGCAGTACCATTGGTTATAGTAAGATCAGTAGTATTGGTAAGCCACATACCGGTCATAGCACTGCTCCAGATCACACCGGAAAGGGTGTAGTTACCGTTAGGCACATCGGTAAAGGTGAAATTACCATTGGAATCACTGGTGGTATTGGCAACAAAGTCACCATCTCCGTCCAGTAATATCAGATCAGTACCGACCTTGGCAGAACCGCTCTTACTGACAGTACGACCGGAGATGGTGGTACGGTCAAGGTAAGAAAGGAAAGCCTCATGGTCATTGCTCGTGTTCTTGCGCATGGCAAAGGTAACATCTGCGGCAGTACCATTGGTTATAGTAAGATCGGTGGTATTGGTAAGCCACATACCGCTCATAGAACTGCTCCAGATCACACCGGAAAGAGTGTAGTTACCATTGGAGACATCAGTAAAAGTGAAATTACCATTGGAATCACTGGTGGTATTGGCAACAAAATCCCCATCTTCTTCCAGTAATATGAGGTCAGTACCGACCTTGGCAGAACCGCTCTTACTGACAGTACGGCCGGAGATGGTGGTACGGTCAAGATATGACAGGAATGCCTCATGGTCATTGCTTGTATTCTTGCGCATGGCAAAGGTAACATCTGCAGCAGTACCATTGCTTATAGTAAGGTCGGTGGTATTGGTAAGCCACATGCCACTCATTGAACTGCTCCAGATCACACCGGAAAGGGTGTAATTACCATTGGGGACATCAGTGAAAGTAAAATTACCATTGGCATCACTGGTGGTGTTGGCAAAGAACTCCAGAGTCTTTATGGCTCTGATCTCTATCCTTGTCTGTGGTTCTTCAGAAGTTTCCACTTCCTCTTCAGGTAAGGCTTTTAGCAGCACAAGATCAGTACCGACTTTGGCAGAACCACTCTTACTGACAGTACGGCCGGAGATGGTGGTACGGTCAAGGTAAGACAGAAAAGCCTCATGGTCATTGCTCGTGTTCTTGCGCATGGCAAAGGTAACATCTGCAGCAGTACCATTGGTTATAGTAAGATCGGTGGTATTGGTAAGCCACATGCCACTCATTGAACTGCTCCAGATCACACCGGAAAGGGTGTAATTACCGTTCCTCACATCAGTAAAGGTGAAATTACCACTGGAATCACTGGTTGTATTGGCAACAAACTCCCCATCATCGTCCAGCAGGATCAGATCGGTATCGACTTTGGCAGAACCACTCTTACTGACAGTACGACCGGAGATGGTGGTACGATCAAGATATGAAAGGAAAGCCTCATGGTCATTGCTCGTGTTCTTGCGCATGGAAAAAGTAACATCTGCAGCAGTACCGTTGATTATTGTAAGGTCAGTGGTATTGGTAAGCCACATGCCACTCATTGAACTGCTCCAGATCACACCGGAAAGGGTGTAATTACCGTTCCTCACATCAGTAAAGGTAAAATTACCATTGGAATCACTGGTAGTATTGCTTACAAAATTTCCCTGGCCGTCCAGTAATATCAGATCAGTACCGACCTTGGCAGAACCGCTTTTACTAACAGTACGGCCGGAGATGGTGGTACGGTCAAGGTAAGACAGGATGACTTCATGATCATTGCTCGTGTTCTTGCGCATGGCAAAATTAACCTCAGTTGCATTGCCATCTGTAATAACAAGTTCAGTAGCATTGGTAAGCCACATACCACTCATAGAACTACTCCAGATCACCGATGCCAGGGTATAGTTACCGTTTGGTACATCCGTAAACGTAAAGTTACCATTGGCATCACTGGTGGTATTGGCCACCAGCTCCATGTTCTCAAAGCTCATTCCCGATACTGCCGGCATCGACACTGCCAGAAGTAAGAATAAGCTCACCATTGCTAATTCTATTCTTAATTTCCTCATATCACACTACCTCTTTCATATATATTTCATACACCACATTACCAAACATATACAGATATATCTACAAACTTTATTTAAATCAGATTGACTTGTTTTAATATTTCAAAAAAAATAATTATTAGCTTCCACCCTCACTCTCATTTCCCGAATCCGGTACATATACAACCCTGCCATCAGCCAGCTGATATGCCGTTCCCAGGGCCTCACCGGTCCCTCCGCCGATCTGGTCGGTCATGTTCAGGACCTCAATATCCTGTCCTTCTTTCACAATGATCTTCATATTCTCCTGGCCCGGGTTCTTCACAATAGTGATATCTTCCGTGGGACTGAGAAGCTCAGGGAGCTGGAAGGACATGACAAGGGCCACCAGCAGGGCCACGGAGAACACCATTGCAACATCGAACAGGTTTGCAACTCCGGTAAGAGGGTTCTGATCCTCCTCCTCATACAGAATACCCTGCCGCCGATACCGTTTACCCCTCATCGTTCAACCCCCAGGGAATCAACAAGATAATCGATGTCAGCCATATCCTGCCAGTACCATCTTTTGCGTATAAGGGTCAGCACGTAGCCTACAATACCTGCGAATAGTCCCAGGACGGTCGTGGCAAAGGCGATCATAAGATTATTGGCAAGCTGCAGAACATCGCCCTGAGCCAGACCTATAAGGGCCGGGCCCAGAGGGATCAGTGTACCCATCAGACCCAGCATTGGTGAGACGGTGGACATGATCTTGGTCTGCTCCAGTCTTTTGGTCATCCGTACCTCATATTCCTCACTGAGCCATTCAATAGAAGAGCTCAGGTTCTGCTCCAGATGCCCGGCAGCATTTTGTGAAAAGGACGTGACAAGATCATTCTGATCAACCTGACGCAGATGAGATGCAGCTGCAGCAGTGTCCGATGAATCCAGAGCATCCCTGACTTTTTTTCCGAGTAATTCAAGTTCCTTCACGTCCCGATGACGTTTGGCATATTCAGAAAGGAATTCTCCTATCAGTGCCAGGGACATTACTACCGAGAGGATCAAAAGGATCACTACCGGATACAAAAGCGATGCGGAGATCGTATACATTACCTGAAATAAAGAAGAATCAATACCCATTGTTAGTTACTCCTGATGTGATGAAAAAAATAACCCCCGCCAATAAGAACTGCAAAAACAATAAAAGGAATAATCTCGACCTGAGGCCCGGTAAAAGGTGGCAGATTCATCTGTTTTGTATGGATATATGCAGGGACCAGAATGGCGCCCATGAGATAATATATCCCTAAAAACAGCATAATGCTCCCAAGACTTTCCGGGGTCTTTCCCAGTCTTTTAAAGAACAGGGATGAGACCACTACAGATAAAAAGAACACAAATCCGACCAGAATGCCTATCTTTATACCACTTGTCTCCAGATGAGAAGCAAGAAGCATACATGATACGAACAGGGCTGTAAGACAGACAGGACATGGAAGGGATATTACCATGAATGTCCTGTGGGAAACATCACATCCGCAATGCCATTTTTTCTGTGTGTATATCCCGGCTGCTATCAAAAGAAGGGCAACAAGTACATGAATGGACATTCCCATACCGGCTATCCAGTCCAGATCAGATTCATCCAGATAACCGATAAGACTGCCCAGTATGATGGAGATGACAAAATATGAGCCGGCTATGATCAGGATCTCCCTGAGACTGCGGCCTGAAAAACCACAACCAATTCCTGTTTTGATACCAAATAAAAATATAGCTATTAATATTCCTATTACTGTCAAAGCGACAATATCCATCTGCCAACACCTTTCCATTATTATTTATTTAAACTGCGTAAGAGTCATTCTACAGTATAATATTGATAACTGTTATCATTAACAATATATTATAAGTAGGTCAAAACAAACTCAAATAACATAATATACTATTGTAGATTACAATTTATAATCATATATCAGTTATATTTTAATTATATAACATGTATTCAGTTTTACTTGAGTAAGCTTTATGAGAATAAGGTAATATGTATATCACATATAAAGCTTATGATATTACATAGTTATATTTGTATTATAGAAAACATAAAAGCGATAAAATACGTATATATACATCCTATAACTGATATGATAGGTTCCTTAAAGGCATATTTAACAACTCTGTTATAATCTTATTACAAATCAAATACTAATATAAAAGAGAATATAAAACTAACATTAATTAAACATATATTGTATAAATATAAGCAATTAAACTAAGTTAGCCAATAAAGATAAATAGAATAATTTTATTCAACCTATTTGGCAAAAACAAAATTGGTTGAGTAAATAAAAAATAATAAAATTAAGTTTATAATTAACTAATATTTTCTGAGCTGATACAAGGTTGATCATTTCTATTGATGTTACGGATCAAATCCAAAAAACATGACCCACATTATTTTTAGAAGACAGAACCATATCAATAAAAAAACCAGATTAATATTGAGATTTTTCAAAGCAATCCTTTTATCCCGAATCAGGAAAATACTCTATCTAACAGAACTTCCAGGGGAAAGCCATGATCGACATACTCGACAATAAAAGCGGCATTACAAAATTCAAGATCCTTATCGAAGTGGCCTGCCATCAGCCAAACGTAAGGCAAAAAGAGATCGCTGACAAGATTGGTGTGACCCCCCAGGCAGTCTCTGAGTACATGAAGGAACTGATGAAAGAGAACATGATCATCTCCAGTGGAAGAATGAGATACAGGATCACCGATACAGGTATGAAATCCGTCCTCCAGACCGCTGCAGAGATGAAACGGTATGCAGAGTTTATAATCAGTGACCTTCCAAAACATATCTCAGCCTGGACCGCTGTTGCTGAAACAGATATATCCATAGGACAGACTGTATATATTCATATGAAAGGAGGGCTGTTATATGCAAATAAAAATAATATCAGCGATGCTACCGGGACTGCACTGGCTGATGCAAAGAAAGGACTTGAGGTAGGAGTCAAAGCCCTGTCAGGAAGTATAAAACTGGAAAACGGGATCGTTACGGTCTGCAGTATTCCAAAGATCATACGGGGAGGATCCTACAACGTGGACCTCAAAGAACTTATGGCTCTGGCGGCCTCACATCCCTATACAGTAGCTATAGGGATTGAATCCTTGATCGCCCTTAAAAAGATCGATATCGAACCCGACATAATGTTTGGTGGAAAGGAATCGGTAATTGAAGCCTCCTATCACGGCCTGAGTTCCCTGGCCGTCACAATCGATGAACAGGTCTCCTCCCTTCTGGAAAAACTTGATCAAAAGGGCCTTGAATATGAATTGATAGATCTGAGAGTATATTAACTGCAGATCAGTGACAATACCAGATATGGCACCAGCAACAATTCAATGATAAATAGGTTCCACCAATAACAGATAATAAATGGCCAAAAATCCAATCTTATCTTCATATCCTCAAAATGCTGAGTATTGATCTTTCTCGAACCCGACAGGCCGTTATTCATTTTATGATAATAAACCACAGAAATTGAGAAAGCACACCCTCTTAGTTTCATGAAGGTAGCAGAGAATTAAATATGTGCACCTGCCCGGGAAAACTTATCAATAACATTTATATGGGGAATTGAGCATCATTGAAACGATAGCAAAGGCTCATCTTATTATTCACTGACCATTTTGGACCTCTGCCCATACAGATCTATTTGGTACTGGCAACATCAAAAGGCCAGGTATATTAGAAATAGTGCTTAAGCAAAAGCAAAATTCAGTAGCACTGAAAGGTGATCCATCTATAGGACATTCATTTAAAATAAATGTAACTTATTTGAGGACATCAGTAGAATTCATACATATAGAGTATATCATTTGTTCATACATAGAGAATATTCATACATAGAGAATATTCATACATAGAGAATATTCATACATAGAGAATATTCATACATAGAGAATATTCATACATAGAGAATATTCATACATAGAGAATATTCATACATAGAGAATATTCATACATAGAGAATATTCATACATAGAGAATATTCATACATAGAGAATGTTCATACATAGAGAATATTCATACATAGAGAATATTCATACATAGAGAATATTCATACATAGAGAATATTCATACATAGAGAATATTCATACATAGAGAATGTTCATACATCTGGAGATAAATACATGAAGGACCATTATGATGTGATCATTGTAGGGGCAGGACCTGCAGGTTCCATTGCAGCAGGAACTGTTGCAAAAAAGGGCCTGTCCGCACTTCTTATTGAAAAGCGCCAGGAGATCGGCGCACCTGTTCGCTGTGCTGAGGGTATAGGCAAAATAAGACTGGAAAAACATATCCGGCCTGACCCGAAATGGATATGTGCACAGATAAGCGGGGCCTGCATCTATGCACCTGATGGGACCCTGATCCGGATATGTGACGAATGTGCAGGCAATGAAGTAGGATATGTGCTGGACAGGAAGATCTTTGACCGGGCCCTGGCCGAGCAGGCTGCTGCTGATGGAGCTGATGTGATGGTTAAGACCCGTTGTACCGGCCTTATCATTGAAGATGGATGTGTAAAGGGGGTCATACTGATGTATCGGGGAGAAGAATATCGGGTACTGGCTGATATTGTGATAGGTGCCGACGGAGTTGAGTCCAAAGTTGGAAAATGGGCAGGGATCGACACAACCCTGAAGCCAACACAGATCGAGACCTGTGCCCAGTTCCTGGTAAGCGGGCTGGATATGGACCCGACATACTGTCATTTCTATATGGGTAATAAGATCGCTCCTGCAGGATATATCTGGCTGTTCCCAAAAGGAGACGGAATGTTTAATGCAGGGATTGGCATACTGGGAGACCGGGCCTGTGAAAAAAGACCCATTGACCTTTTATCTGAATTCCTGATAAAGAACTTCCCGCAGGCCAGGATCATTGAAATGGTAGCAGGAGGGGTACCGACATCCGGACCCATGGAACGTACCATAACCGATGGACTCATACTTGCAGGAGATGCCGCCCGTCAGTCAGATCCCTTCACAGGAGGGGGCATAGCCAATGCAATGGATGCAGGAGAGATAGCAGGTAATGTAGCTGTGGAAGCTATTCAAAATAATGACATGTCCATGAGAACACTTAGGAAATATGAAGACCGCTGGAGAAAAACGATCGGTAAAGAAATATCCAATGCCCTGATAATCCAGAAAACCATGTTCCATCTGGAAGATGATAAGCTCAATTCCCTGGCCAATTCCATTAAAGATATCAATTTTAATAAAATGGAACTGATGGAACTAATGACGGCTCTCTTCAAATCCAACAAAAAACTTTTAATATCTCTAAGCCCCCTGTTCAGTGAAAAACTAAAACAGAAGATCTGTGCAATGAATGTGCTTAGTCGCTGCAGATGAGATATCTGTGAACTGAGGCAAAACGATCTATGCCAGAATCCAAGTAAACGTAGAGTCCTGTGACAAAATGAGAAACATAATATGTCCAAAATGCGGGAAACCGACCGAGCAATTAATTGACAACGTTTGTTCAGAATGTTATTTTAAACATTTTGAGCTTGCAGAGCTACCTCTGGTATTACATGCAAAGATCTGCTCCAGATGCGGGGCCTTATTTGACCGGGGCCGATGGATGGATGAAGGCGATCTTGACGAGATCGTCATCCAGACAGTTGAAGCCCATTTAATGGTACATGATCAGGCCGATGACATCGAAATATACATAGACCATCGCAAACTTACTCCCTATATTTATAGGATACGTGTCGACGTAGATGCTCAGATACAGGGCAAAACCGCACACAAGGAACTTAAATGTGAGGTAAGGATCATCAGGGAAGCCTGTGACCGCTGCAGCCGGATGTCAGGAGGATATTTTGAAGGGATCCTGCAACTAAGAGCCGATGGACGCATACCCTCTGCAGAAGAGATTCGCCTGTGCAAACAGATCGCAGACAATGTTGTGGAAAAAATGAGACAAAAGGGAGACAGGTTATCATTTATCACCGATTCCATCGATCTTAAGGAAGGGACGGACCTCTATGTAGGATCAGCCAATACCTGTCGGCATATCTGCAAAGGGATCATCGCAAAGATAGGCGGGTCATATTCCCAATCCCCGACCCTCTTTGGTCAGAAGGACGGAAAGGATATCTACAGGACCACATTTGCCATGAGACTGCCCAGGTTCATGCCAGGAGATGTCATTGCCTATAATGACCACGTCATTGAAGTGATAAATTCCGGAAAACATACTCGCGGACTTGACCTGCAGGATGGAAGCCGTTTTCTGGAAGAAAGTGAGCATCTGGAAAATGCAACCCTGATAGCCCACCGCAATGATGCTATAAAGGCCGTACTGGTAGCTATAGAAGAAAATGCCATCATGGTTCTGCACCCTTCTACTTACAGGACCGTTACCATCAAAAAACCCCTGTTCTTTAATGAACCACCTGGAGCGGAGATCACAGTACTGAATACAGAAAAAGGTCTTTTCGCCTTGCCTGAGGACCAGATCCACACATTGGAATAAAATAATGTCCAGCATACTTGTGATAGGATACAGCAGTCGATATATTGCTTCAGCGGCGGCTAAATGCAGCCATGAAGTCTATAGTATTGATGCTTTTTGTGACCATGATCTGAAGCAATGCACCTGCAAATCACGGTCCATCCTGGAATATACCGGCAAACAATCTCAATACATAACAGATAACGACATCCTGGAACTGATCGGTGAAATGGGGATAAGTCCCGATGGAGCAGTACTTGGATCGGGTTTTGAGAATGTTAACCTTACAGACCTGGACTGTCCTGTATATAACAATGATCCTCTGATAATGACTTCCATGTCAGATAAATACCAATTTGCAGCAAAGATGAAAAAGCTTGGGATCGACCATCCTCAAACACGGGAACTGGACCACGCATATGAACTTGAATTTCCCCTTATGATAAAACCAAAGGTTTCCGGCGGAGGTATATGCAATCTGCTGGTTCATAATGAGACAGAGCTTGCCCGGACCGCAGACACCTTAAAACAGCAGGACCCCACACTAACAGCTGAAGATCTGCTGGCCCAGGAATTCATTACAGGCATGCCGGTAAGTATCTCTATCCTTTCAGCCAGGGACAGATCACTGGCAATCGCTGCAAACAAGCAGCTGATAGGGACAGACTGGCTAAGCCACTTACCTTTTGCATATTGTGGAAACATCACCCCGCTTTGTTCAACCTGGATAGAGGAAATGTACCGGATCTCAGAGCAAATATCGGATGAACTTTCCCTGGTAGGTTCTAACGGGATAGATTTTATACTAACTGACCGGGGACCTGTTGTCATTGAACTAAATCCCAGGTTCCAGGGAAGCCTGGACTCTGTGGAGATGGCCACAGATATTAATTTATTTGACCTCCACCTCAACACATTCGAAGACATACTTCCGGCCATCAGGCCACATATGAAAAGATATGCCATACGTGCAGTTATGTATGCAGACCGTCCATACCAGTTCACTCAAAAAATTCAGGACAGCACACTGACCAGAGGACTTGCCGACATTCCCCCATCAGGCACATTAATAAAAAATGGAGACCCGATATTATCCATCCTTGATACAAACCCTGACATTAATGATCTATTTGAAAATGCTAAAAGGGAAGCATACAGAATAAGAGATACACTTAATATATATGGCGGTAATAGTAAGAACTCCTGAATTATAGAACAAATACTTTAAACCATGATGATCATGTATGTTCTCAGGCATTTTTAGCATAAAGTGCTGACACAATATTCAATTTATCAGTTTATAATGATCCATCCACAGGTACCAGAAAGGTATCTTAGATCCATCGAGTGATATCAATGACAGATTTAAATGATCCAGTTGTGAGAGGATATCTTATACAGATAGTAGGAGAGGAAGGCCTTGGAATGATCGAGAAGATGCCTCCCGGGGAAGTTACCGATGAACAGATCGCCCAGGAGACCGAGATCATGCTCAATGTTGTACGACGTACATTATTCGTAATGAATGAAAATAAACTTGCTATCTGCAGGAGGGAAAGGGACTCAAGCAGCGGTTGGCTTACATATCTATGGCAACTGGACCTTAGCGACGTTGAAAGTCAGCTTAACAGGGAATTAAAGAGATTGACCCGAAACCTCCAGATACGCCTTGATTTTGAAGAGGATAATGTATTCTATAAATGTCCTGAAGGTTGTGTCCGGATGAAGTTCAATGATGCTACATCATGTGAATTCCTCTGTCAGGAATGCGGAGAGGACCTGGTCTTTGATGATAATGAAAAAATGGTGAACAAATTAAAGATCAGATTGAATGAGCTTAAAATGAGCCAGTGAAATGACAGATTATGAACAGGCTCTGTACTATCTCAAAAAGGCAGGTTGTAGTCAAAAAGTGATCGAACACTGCATGAAGGTATCAGAGGTTGCAGTGGAGATGGCCGGTGAAATTGAAAAGAGGGGGCATTCAGTTGACATTGAGCTTGTGCGGATCGGGGCGCTGCTACATGACATCGGACGATCGAAGACCCATGGGATCCGGCATGCCGCTGAAGGTGCGGACATTGCAGGAAAACTGGGCCTGGAGCATGGACTTATATCCATAATTGAGCGGCATATCGGAGCTGGAGTCACTCCTGAAGAAGCAAAGGAATACGGACTGCCTGAAAGGAATTATTTGCCTGTGACCCTGGAAGAAAAGATCGTGGCCCATGCAGACAATCTCGTCAAAGGAAAACACCGCATATCACTGGAAGAAAGAATAGAACATATGAAAAAGAAACAGATGAATGAAGACACCATACAAAGGATCATTAAACTGGCAGAGGAACTGGATGTATATTGACCAGAGCACTACCGGAATTTAATTACATTTTCTTTTCGGGATACATCTGATCCGATAAAGGTACACATAATCGCAAATTGACATGTTGTCACAGATAAATATATATATGAAAATTGAGTATGAAATACTGTATTCCCACAAAGGCGAGATACATTTTTACTCTTATTGATTTTCTTGTTTTACCATGAGGTATTATTAATGGATAATGACAAATATTTGAAAGGCACAACTACGGTAGGTATAGTGTGCACCGATGGAGTTGTTCTTGCAACAGAACAAAGAGCAACTATGGGGAACTTCATTGCCAGCAAAACCGCAAAGAAGATCTATCAGATCGATGATCTTGTGGGAATGACAACTGCAGGTTCCGTTGGTGACGCACAGCAGATAGTCCGTATCATAAATGTCGAATCCAGACTTTTCAAGATGAGACGTAAGGAATCCATTACTACCAAAGGGATCACAACACTTCTGGCAAACCTCCTGAGTGGTCAGAGATACTACCCTCTTATGGTACAGTTACTTATTGGCGGATATGATAAGAATGGGCCTGCCGTTTATTCACTGGATGCACTTGGGGGCAATATTGAAGAGATGTCCGCAGTTGCAACCGGCTCGGGATCGCCAATGGCCTATGGTGTACTGGAAGACCGTTACAGAGAAGGTATGAACGTGGAAGAGGGTGCTTACCTTGCAATAAGGGCCCTGCATAATGCAATGAAAAGGGATTCCGCATCAGGTGAAGGAATTGATGTGGTCCTTATTACAAAGGACAAATACAGAAGACTTGACCCTGAAGAGGTTAAAAAGAAAAGGGATTTATTAAACTGATCCTATACTGCTCTTTCCATGTCAGGCTAATTTAATACACCTGACATTATATTTTATATTTTTTTAATATCTGATTTTTTGACCTTTTCATATAGGAAGGCTGTTTTAATGGCAATAGAAGATGTACTTTCTGATCTTAAGAAAAAAATTGAAGAAAAACTTCCAGATGATACAACTATCTCTTCTGTAGAATTTGAAGGACCTTTACTCGTACTCTATACGGAAGATCCTAAAAAGTTCGCAAACAATGGAAGTGTGGTCAGGAACCTGGCCAAAACATTGAGGACACGTATTGTGGTCAGACCTGACCCTAAAGTACTGTTACCTCCTGAAGAATCGATCGAAAAGATTAAAGCGACAGTTCCTAAAGATTCGATTCTTTCTAATTTTCATTTTGATCCTGATGTAGGAGAAGTTATTATAGATGCAGAAAAACCGGGCCTTGTTATTGGCAAACACGGGGAGACTCTGCGCGAGATCACAAAAAAGATTGGCTGGACCCCTAAAGTGGTCCGCACCCCTCCAATAAAATCCCGTACCGTGAAGAACATAAGGGAATTTATGAAGACAAATCATAAAGAGAGGAAAGAGTTCCTGAAGAATGTGGGAAGGAAGATACACCGGGAATGCATGGCCAGGGACAAGTGGCTGCGTGTAACGTCACTTGGCGGATGTAAAGAAGTCGGAAGGAGCTGTTTTTTGCTTTCAACCCCGGAATCAAAGGTCATGATCGATTGTGGAGTTAATGTTGGTTCGGATGAGAACATGACCCCTTACCTTTATGTCCCCGAATTGCAGCCTTTAAACGAGATCGATGCAATAGTCCTTACCCATGCCCATCTTGACCACCAGGGCCTGGTCCCGCTGCTCTATAAATATGGGTATGAAGGACCAATCTACTGCACTTCACCCACCCGGGATATGATGGTACTGTTGCAGCTGGACTATATTGATGTGGCTGCAAAAGATGGAAAAAGGATACCCTATGAATCTGCCAATGTCAGAAAAGGCCTGCTCCATACCATCGCCCTGGATTATGAGGAAGTTACCGATATTGCTCCGGATATAAAGCTTACCTTCCATAATGCAGGTCATATCATCGGTTCTGCAGTATCACACTTTCACGTAGGGGACGGACTGCACAATGTAGTATTCACCGGAGATTTCAAATACGGCCCCACCAGATTATTCGATCCTGCTGTGAACAAGTTCCCCCGTGTTGAAACCGTGATCACCGAATCCACCTATGGAGCTTCCAATGCGATCCAGCCTTCATTAAAAGAGGCAGAAAAGCATCTTCAGAATGTTGTTAAGACTACGATCAATAATGGCGGGATCGTACTGATCCCTGCCTTTGCGGTTGGAAGAAGTCAGGAAGTTATGATCGTACTGGAGGATGCTATCCGTAAGGGTATCATTGATGACATTCCCGTTTATCTTGACGGAATGATCTGGGAAGCTACGGCAATACATGCTACATATCCGGAATATCTGAACAATAACCTGAGAAGACTGATCTTCCAGAAAGGTCAGAATCCATTCCTTGCAGAATGTTTCAGGCAGGTTGACTCCAGTGAACTGAGAAATAAGATAATCACCAATAAAGAGCCCTGTGTGATCCTGTCCACATCAGGAATGATGAATGCAGGGCCTGTTATGGAGTATTTCAAAGCTTTGGCACCTGATGAGAAGAATACCCTTGTATTTGTGGGTTATCAGGCAGACGGAACCCTTGGCCGCAGGATACAGAAGGGATGGAAAGAGATTCCCCTGTCCACAAAAGGAGGAACTGAGGTTGTAAGGATGAATATGAATGTAGAGGTCGTTGACGGATTCTCCGGCCACTCCGACCGCAGACAGTTAATGGATTTCTTCAAAAAGATGAGACCTCAGCCTGAAAGGATCTTTACGGAACACGGCGAGGAACGCTCCTGCATAGATCTGGCAACTTCCCTGCACAAAAAACACCGCATTGAGACCCGGGCCCTCACAAATCTGGAAACCATCAGACTTGTCTGAGAGGAAATAAGGATTTTCCGGCCCCTCTCCAGGATCATCCGGACCTGTATAATGTCAGAAAGGGATCACAATAAAGATCCCAGATATTCAATAAGCTCTGCATGGTCCTGAAATACAAGATCAGCTTTTGAAAGTTTTAATGGAGATACATATGTGGAAACGGCAATACATTCAATTTTGGCCCTTTTTGCAGCCTCCACCCCAAGAGGTGCATTTTCTATGACCAGGCATTCCCGGGTTTCTGCCCCAAGCATTGAAACTGCTTTTAAATAGGGTTCAGGATCCGGTTTACCATGTTCCACATCGGCCCCGGATACAATTATATCAAAGGTGTCAGGAAAGAAACCTTCAATTACATTTTCCACGATCGGTCGATCTGAACCTGATACAACAGCAAGATCGTATTTCTGTTTTAATTGCCTGACACATTCCTGCATTCCGGGGAATGAGCTAAAAGTGTTGCATTTAAAAAAAAGGTTGCGTTTTCTAACACGCAGAGCTTCAACCTGTTCAGGGCCCACTTCCTTACCAGCCATAGAACAGACATAATCAATCACCCCTTTGTGATTGGCCCCCTCAATATCATAGATGTCTTCACGTTTGATCTCTATTCCAATATCCTGAAATGTCCTTATCCAGGCATCTGCATGACAGGTCATTGAATCAATTAGTACACCATCCATGTCAAATATCAGTGAATTAAGCATAGCTATAAATAAATACAGCAATATAAATATGATTGCATTTGATGCCGTTATCAATCATTTTTTACACCTTCAAAAAGGTTAATAACGATACCGGCAAAGTAATGATGAGGTGAATTTAGTATGTCAAAATTCAATAAAAGAGACTCTGAAAGAAAAGGCGATAAGAAACTTGAAAGTCTGGAAGACAAACTAATACAGGAAAACCTCGATGATCTGAAAGGAGACGGCGGTGAAGTAGTAGAGTGAACATCAGTGTACAGATAAGAATATCCGCCGATGGGCCCTGTGAAAAACAGATGGAAGTCCCCGAAGACCTGACCTATGATGAACTTCTGGGCCTCCTCTCAATAAATCAGGAAACGGTGATCGTACTAAACGACGGTATGGCCGTACCTTTTGATGAAACGGTCAGACCTGGAAACATTGTAATATTAAAAGCAATATCCGGCGGTTAACCCGCCGAATATCTTTTAAAACCTTTATTCGGCCTGAGAGGCTCTTTTTCTGCCATTGAACTGACTGGAATAATCCCCGCCATCCCCGTCATACTGATAATTTAGGACTGACTCAGATCATAACTCAAGATAATGGAGAAAGGTGGAAACGGGTGGAGAACTTAAGCAAAATTTAAGAATAAAAATTTAAGAATAAACACAGAATAACATGTAGAACAGACTCTGCACAAGACCTGCAAGTGCACAGCCACGGCTAACAATACAAAACGATATACCCTGATGATTGACTGATCAATGATAAGTACAGTCTCATTCACTGAGCTTCTTTAGTTTCTCAATGATAGACATCCTGGCTTTGTTCTCTTCAATGATCCTTTTCTCATAGTGTTCAACTATATTATTTAGAGGAGTTGCCAGAGTATAGATCTTGGTTGGACGACCTTTTCCGGTCACCTTTTCGTTTCGGACGTTCACCCAGGAATTTTCACGCAGTGATCTCATAGCAACACTGACTTCCGGTTGCCTGAGGCCTGTGTTCATTTCGATCTCCTGGGAAGAGGCTTGTCTGGAATCTGCAAGATAAGCAATTGTAGTTGCAAGATTTCTCGACATCCCCAGACTTTTCAATGATTCCACTATCTCGTCTTCAGAATCATCTATACTTGTTCCACCCTTGTTATTCATGATGCGTACCACACTTTTAGCGTTTATAATACTTACATGTACATTAGTACATTATTATATTTAAACATGTATGTAGATGCCTATATATAATACCCTTAATTCTATAAATATGGATAATAATTATATATTGTATATATTATTTAATACGATTTCATAGAGACAAATCTTTCCCCGATCATTTCTCTGACCAGCTCCTTTAATCTGGAAAAACTGGAGATCCTTTCTGCCCGAACATCAAAGTTAACCATATTCAACTCTGCCATGATCTTTTTCCCTATAACATCATCATACCCATCCTCCACCTGAAAGATCAGCGAACCCGGACAGACATGCATTTGATGGGAGAAGCCATCCGTATCACCATCCGTGACCCCGATTATCGGGATACCAAAACGAGAGAGAATATCTGCAGCGATCGATGTAGTATCGTCCCCCACAGTAATAGCACAGCTGCAATCTAAAGCAAGTTCAAAGACCCTGTCAGCACAATGATCAATAACAGCTATTTTGAATTCATCCACTGCAGAGTATTTATCATCAATAGCTTCTTTACCGCCAACCTTTACCTATCCACAAGACTCACTTTCACTATCAACATGTCTTTTTCCATCAACATGTCTTTTTCCATCAGCAACATTCCCTATGTCAGCAGTCTTCGCTCCAGTAACAATACCAGGATCAATGATATCAGAATACAGGGACTTTTTCCCCGGTCCTCTGTTAATGCTAACTCCTGAGGAGGCCTTTGATATTGGGCTACTTCGACGGATTGACCCGGTTTTAACCCAGGCAGTGGCAATATCTACAGGAACCTTTTGTTCATAGCCATGCAATTTTTCAATCCCGTGGTCCTTCACTACAGCTCCGGTCAGCCCGATCACAAAACCATCTTCTGCAATAATGGAAACGTTTTCAGAATGGGCCCGGCCTATGACTATTCCTTCAACCATTATGAGCTCACCTGGATGAACACATACTATATTCCTTACAATCCTGCTACCCTCCTGCACTATCCTTTGCTTGTGAAAGATACTGTCATCTTCAATTGAAAGCACAGGCAAACCCAGCAGGATAGCTGCATCCTGTGCAAAAGCTTCCGAAACATCATTGCGGCAGATGATGCCTCCATCTTTCCGGTCAGGCCTCTCGATCTGGATGAAAGGTCTTTTGTTCTTCTCAGCAAGTTCTGATGTCAGTATGCTGCCAAACATAATACCTGAACTTAGCGTTTTTCCCTGATTGAGCAGACAAACAGCATCAAAGCGATCAAAGAAAAGCTCAACGACCTTTCCGGGCCTGTAACTGTTACTGATGTCGATCAACCCTTCAAGACCGGCATCAAGGATAGCTACTTTCCCCATTGTACCTCCAAGGGTTGCATGAACATCTCCTAATGAAGATAAACGCCTGATCATCTCTACTGCATATCCTGAATCGATCACTTCAGGACCATGAATAACTACTCCGATCTTCATCTAAACACACCTGCATTTATAACCTTATTTCAGATTCTTACACCTGGTACCGAAATGTTAATACCATATCAAATTAACATATACATCGTTCTTTTGGGCAATTTGCCAAAAGATAAACGGGCCACCCCAATGAACATGGGGTCTTCACAAATGGGTCCCGCAATCCATTGCTTTCCCGTTGGGTATGATTGTGCCATAAGGTTCCCTTGAGGACCGGTCGAAGGTACTGTGATGGACTATCACAGAAGTTCAGCAAAAAAGCAAAGGCCGATTACTTATTATAGACAATACATCCCCTCTATCTTCGTCATATGGCCTTTGCTTTCTTTGTATGAGCAACATCATTTTCTAATCTTATATTACGATTTTTTCTAATCTTATATTACGATTGATGGGGTGTAGGGGCAGAGAAAGCACACAACTTTAGTCGTGGGTAGTTCAAAAAAATATTTAGTCGTGCATAATTCAGTACATATGATCATGTTAAAAATGAAAAGATCATATGATCCGGAAAGCAACTCTCTTCCCGAATCACATAATCCTGCAGTCAACTCTTAATACAAACTCTTATTTTGAAGAACCATAGCATTCTTCCAGATGAGCCTGCGAGGGAGGCTTTGTTGCCAGACTGACTACAATGGCCACAACCAGTGAAATAGGCGTTGCCACCAAAATAGGGTCGACAACGGTCCAGGTTCCGGATAAAAGTGTGGCTTTCCCGAAGATCATCTGCGAAATACCCAGCGGAACTGCTTCAGATTTATGCACAAAGGTCAGCCAGAACAGACTGGTGACCGTACCCACAAGCAGACTTGCAATAGCCCCTTCCCTTGTCATCCGTTTCCAGAACAGGGCCCCGGCGTACATTGGCAAAAAAGCTGCTGCACACAGACCAAAGAAGATAGCTGTAGCCCTTGCTATGATACTAATGGGCAGTATATAAGCCAGGATCACACTCATGATGATCGTTACACCAATCCCAAGCCGGGTTATATCCACTGTCTTGCCTATCTCGCCTTTCTTGATGTATTCACGATACAGATCATGACCTATAGCTGTTCCCATAGTGTGATACTGAGAACTTAACGTTGACATGGCCGCAGCAAGCAGGGTCAGCATGAACAACACCACAAATAACTCAGGCATGGCACTGTTGATGTACTCCGGAATGATAAGATCGGTATTGCCTCCTGCAACAGCCACCGAGATCATACCCTGTGTATCATAGAAATAGGCATTTGAAAGAGCACCCACAGTAAAGGCCACCCCGGTCATCATCAGAATGAAAGGGCCACCTACGAACAATGCACGATACAGGGATTTGTCATCCTTCACGGTCATAAAACGTACTGCAAGCTGGGGTTGTGCCAGCACACCGATCCCCACTCCCAGGACCAGGGTTGAGACCAGGGTCCACCATATAGGAGTACCAAGCGCCGGCATGGCAGTCCAGCCAAGATGACCACCAGCCGTAAGGGATTCTGGGACCAGACCGGACATAGATGTCAGAGCCTGATGGGCCTCCACAACCCCTCCCAGCTGAATATAGGTAAAGACAAGCAATATGACCATTCCAATGAACATGAACGCACCCTGGAGAGCATCGGTGTACATAACAGCAATAAGGCCTCCTGTGATCACATAAGCAGCCACTATCACAGTCAGTATAAGAACTGCAATATCATAATCAACACTCAGTGTGGTCTCCAGGAAACGGGCTCCTCCGATCAGAACGATCCCTGCATACAGTGGCATGAAAAGACCGACAAGAGCCCCTGAGAAGCCCTGTATGAAACGTGACTGGAACCTCTTTCCCAGCAGTTCCGGGAAGGTCACAGCATTAAGACGAAGCCCCATCCGCCGGGTCCGGGCCCCGAACACCACAAAAGCAATGAAGATACCCACGATGATGTTCATCACCGCAAGCCAGAGCAGGCCCATACCCAGTGCTCCCGCGGCACCTCCAAAACCAATTATTGCCGAGGTACTGATAAAAGTAGCACCATAGGAGAGTGCCAGGATATATGGATGGATCTTCCTCCCGGCCACCATATAATCATCGATCTGCTTTGTCCTTTTATATCCCAGCAGTCCAAGATAGAAGATAATCATAAGATAGACAAGGATAACGACACCAAGAAAAGGAGTACTCAGAACCATTATTCCACCTCATCCTCTTCATTCCATTTCAAAAGTCCATACACCATACAGCCAAGGGCACTGAGAATACAGAGCACATAGGCTATCCATATC
Organism: Methanosarcinaceae archaeon; assembly: GCA_963676195.2. Classification (GTDB taxonomy): domain Archaea; phylum Halobacteriota; class Methanosarcinia; order Methanosarcinales; family Methanosarcinaceae; genus CAXXJW01. Next base: position 1,078,687 of record CAXXJW010000001.1, read on the forward strand.
TGAGGATCATCAATACCTAACATTTGCAATCACCGCTGATCAACATGTATGTTATGTGTTAGCACGAAACATACATTAACCTTTCGATCATTTTACATAAAAAAACATGTAAAAACAAGTAGTGTAAAAAACGATGATCAAAAGTGATGGTCAAAAAACAAGAAAATGATCGGGGCCATTAACAGTAGCCTTTAATGAAATAACCCCTGCATAAAACGAATCTTATTTCATTTATGCATGATCATGTACCCAGAAATTCCCGTCGATGGTGATCTCTTTTTTCCATATAGGCACTTCGGATTTTACTCTTTCCAGGGCCTCACTTAATGTAAGGAACAGCTCCTGCCGATGAGCAGCGGCCACCACAATATAGACAATATCTTCCCCGGGAGCAAGGACACCTGCTTTATGGTGGATAAGCACCTCTATGATACCTTCCCTTTGTTTTAACTCCTGACAGATCTTTGCAATGGCCTGTGCTGCAACTGCATCATATCTTTCAAATTCAAGCTTCTGTGTCTTAATTTCACCTGAGTCCTGGCGGACTATGCCGGTAAAAGTGGCAATACCTCCGGCTTTATTGATGCCCGGATGTCTTCTGACCTCTGTGACCAGAGTTGACAGGGTTATGTAGTCAGGCAGTTCCAGGATCATCCTCACCAGCGTATCAATATCCTGGTCCTGCCGGGCCGGCAATTGTACAATGACATTGCTCACCTCTTCTGATACTTCAAGCTCTCCGAGCAGGATCTTGGGCAGGTCCGCTTGTTTTGCACCTTCCACAAGACAAAAATCCATCCCCTCATCCGCCAGACTGTCAAGGGCCCTGGTAAGATCAGGACCCCTTGTTATGGAAACTGTTTCACAGCTGGTCACTGCAGTAACCATGTCCGCACCTGCATCAAAATGCTTTCCGGTATCGGTAGATGAAGGATTGAAACGGTGGTCAAGCATTAGTTTGACAGTTCCCACCCTGCCGGAGGAGGACAGGGCCTTTACAAGTTCGCTCACAAGGGTGGTCTTGCCTGTGTTCTTATAGCCAATAACCGATATTACTTTCATAGCTGTCCATATTCAGATTACCCATATAAGAACACATTGCAAATCCCAAAGACCAACACTCACAACAAACAATATTCACAACAAACAATATTCACAACAAACAATATCCACAACAAACAACACTCACAACAAACAACACTCACAACAAACAATATCCACAACAAACAATATCCACAACAAACAATATCCACAACAAACAATATCCACAACAAACAATATCCACAACAAACAATATTCACAACAAACAATATTCACAACAAACAATATCCACAACAAACAATATCCACAACAAACAACACTCACAACAAACAACACTCACAACAAACAACACTCACAATAACCACTATTGACAACAACAACCATTATTAGACTCTGTATTAAAATATATATAAATCTCTGTAATATAGAAATTTTTATATAAATACGCTCCAGTAATTTGTTTATGTGTGGCTATAAGGTACGTATTCATGATATGCCTCAGGAAGAGAGGCCAAGAGAGAGACTGATAAAATATGGGCCGGATTATCTCTCAACTGCAGAACTGCTTGCGATAATCCTGCGCACCGGGACAAAGAACGAGAACGTGGTAAATCTATGCACCCGGATCATCTCGGAGTACAATCTCAAACAGTTAAGCCAGGCTAATATAAAGCAATTAACCTGTATCCACGGAATAGGGACGGCCAAGGCCGCACAGATAGCTGCGGTATTCGAACTTGCAAGGAAACTGGAAACATATTCCGATGAACCTAAAAGAAAGATACGCTCCCCTGCAGATGTCCATGACCTGCTCTATCCAAAGCTCAGGGAAGTTAAAAAGGAGAAACTTACCGTACTTTATCTGGATACGAAAAACCAGGTCCTTAAAGAAGAGGTTGTCTCCGTGGGCAGTCTTAACGCAAACATTGTCCATCCCAGGGAAGTATTCAAATCCGCAGTCATGGAATCCTCCGCCTCGGTGATCTTAACACACAACCACCCCTCGGGAGACCCAACACCCAGCAGAGAGGACATCGCAGTGACTGAAAAACTGGTTGAAGGAGGGAAGATCCTGGGCATTGACGTGCTGGACCATGTGATCATCGGGGATGGAAGGTATGTCAGCCTCAAAGATGAAGGGTATATAAGGTGAACTACATTTGACTAAAATCGTGGGCCTTCTATGCCCCTGCACCCCATGATCAGAAAGACCCTTGCGGAAATTCTCCTATACTGATGAAAAAAGGGGGCCTGAAGAATAATCAAAACATTTAAACATCTGTCTGTTAATTACCCATCAGATGAAACACATTGAACTTACAGACCCCTATACCATTCCTTACAGGGGCATATACGCTGTTTGCGATGACACAAATACACATGCAGAGATCATAGAACATACACAATGTTATGGGGGAGCCGCCTGGGCACGTTTTCATTATTCAAAATCTCCCCTTATAAAACAGACCCGCACTCTGGGTAATATGACCAGATACCTTGTCAGCACAGGTTCATGCGATCTTGTCCTTAAAGCCTCCACATCTGCTGCGGGGATCCAGGCCGTACTGGTAAACGATGATGAAGTGGCGATCACCTATGCAGGTCTTGGAGGCGGCGGGGTGGGTGCCACAAAATGCCGGGCCTATGCACAGGGAGTCCTGCGCTTTGATATCGATGAAGCCGGAGGAGGCCGGGCTGCAAAAGGGACCATAATCGTCCCAAGACGTGAGCGTGTCCTGATCGGAATTGATGATACCGATACAAAAGAAGAAGGGGCCACCTGGTCCATGACACATAATATTGCCTCTGCCCTTAATTGCAATGAGTCAGTATATCTGTCCCATTCCCTGGTACAGTTATTCCCTGTATCCGCAAAGACCCAGAACTGTGTATCCACGGTCCTGGAATTTGGCTGCACCTCAAAAGAAGCAAAAAAAGAACTGCTTGAAGACCTTAAAACCGCACTGTTAAAATACAGTGTTTCCGATGAGACCGGCATGGTAGTCCTCTCCTCATTTGATGCAAAAAAGATGGATGAGTACAGCAAGCTGTGCAGGACCCGGGAACTTAACAGGGATATCGCATTGCAATATGCACGGGATAATGAGGTCGAAGTATGGCTTGACGGGAACGGGATCATTGGTGCACTGGGAGCTTTGTCCTGGTTTGCAAGACCGGATGAATCCGTTGAACTGGACGCTGATCTTAATGACTGATATGGAAAATAATGAGATATCGGGCCTGCAGGCAATATTTCAGGCCGCGATGGAATGCAGAATAGAACTGGTACATGCAGTTGCAGGTTTTCCCATCACTTCTGTGATCGAACACTTTGAACAAAACTGTCCCGATAATGTAGAGACCCTCTGGCTGACTAATGAAAAAGTGGCTCTGGAAGCCTCTCTGGGAGCCTCGGTGTGTGGCAGACGCAGTCTTGTACTGACAAAACATGTAGGCATGAACATTCTGTCAGACCCGCTTATCACATCCATCACCCATACCATCGGAGCCGGAGTGGTGATCCTTACAGGCGATGACCCCGGAGTACGTGCGTCCCAGAACGAACAGGATTCAAGATGGTACGGAGAGATCGCCGAGACTGCGGTCTTTGACCCTTCCACCCCTTCCACAGCCTATTCTGCTGTATTAAGTGCATTCAAACTCTCAGAAAAGGTCAGTGTACCGGTCATCATTCGCATCACCGACCGTCTGCTAAAGAGCACCCAAAGAGAACTTACTTCCACAGACCAGGCCCCACCCTCATATCCTCCTCAACCTTTCGACCCCTGTATATGGGAGTTGACCATGAGGGGAAGACACCAGTACTATCACTCCCGGGCCCACCCCCTGCTTCAGGAAAGCTCAGAAAAGAGTCCATTGAACCCGATCACCGGCAACAAAGAAAATGCTGGAAAAAGAGCAGGGGTCATATCATCCGGTTATCCTTCATATCTTGCCGATCAGGTCCTTTCTTCTCCTTCCGCAATATCCCATTTGAGCCTGGGTCAGGTCTGTCCCCTTCCTGTAAAATTAATACGGGATTTTATTGACGATCATGAAAGGGTCCTCATTATCGAAGAAACAGAACCTTTCATCGAAAAACATCTGTGTGCCTGCAGGAACATCCTGGGAAAAAGTACCGGACATCTTCCCTATGGCAGGATCGAAAAAGAGCATATCCGCTTTGCTCTTGATCACATTGAAGAGGATACAGTAAAAACAACACCTGATATCCAGACCCTCAGATCCAGAGGCTACCGATCCTTTTGTGAGGAGTGCCCTTTCATACCCATCTACAAAGCCCTGCAGGGTCTTGACATCTTCATCGCCGGGGATATGGGCTGTTCCCTTAAAAGTGGTCCTGCACCCTGGAATGTGATTAACGCCAGCTTTGCTCTGGGTTCGGCTATCTCGGTGGCCTGCGGAGCTGATAAAAAGGCCATCGCGATCATCGGAGATTTTGCTCTGGCACATTCCGGCATGATCGGCCTGATCAATGCGGTACACAATAAGCGGGACATACTGGTCCTGGTGATCGATAACAACCTTGCAGCCATGACCGGGGGCCAGGATGCACCTGACCTGTCAAAAGCTGTAAAGGCCCTGTGTAGCGATGTTACTGAAATTGATCTGGATACATTCATCCCGGGTATTGAAGGGATAGAAAAAGACCTGTTTAATCTAATAAGTGAAAAAATTGAACTAAATGGAGTAAAGGTCATCTATTTCAAAGGCCTCTGCCGCAAATTCGGATCAAAGACTGAATAATGGACAAATAATCGAACATTCAGGTTAAATATCCGGGGTTTAGCTTAACTAAAACTTAAATAGCCCGGCTATCAGACCACCGGCAACTCCAGGACAAAGATCGCACCACATGGTTGATTATCCTCAACCCAAACCGAACCGCCATAGCGCTCGATAACCTTTTTTACAATATAAAGACCCAGGCCGGAATGATCTGCACCACCTGTGGATACACCTTCTTCAAATATCTTTGTGCGCATACCCTCCTTAATTCCAGAGCCGTTATCGGACAGAAAGATATAGTTCTTCCCATTCTTTTGTTCTATATTGATGTCCACGTGAGTGGCCTTTCCATGAAAGCGGGCGTTCTTAATAATATTCTCAAACACCGAGGACAGGGCCCCATCTGCATTTATCTGGCAATTGCCTGAAATGGATACATCAACACCAATATCAACATCCAGAACATCACCAAGAGTCTTACTCAGATCATACGGTTCAAGCGGGTCAGAGGAACCAACCATGGATTCAAGGCCTTTCATATCCCTGATCGTCTGTATGCTCCTTTTCACAGCTTTTTTGGAGATAGCAATATATTTATCAGCAGGATGCAGGTCATTCATTTCCAGAGACATCTGTATAGCTCCCAGATTGTTGAGAAGATCATGACGCAGGATCTTATTTATGATCTTTAGAAGCTCAGAGGAATGAGATAACATCCTGTTGGAATCTCTTAACTTTTCAGTGTTTTTCAATGTTTTCCAGAGTTATGGAAAGGACATTGTTAATACCCAGGGCCAGATTTAAACATTCATTGATCCTTTCAGGATATGCAACTTTCTCAATGATGAAAAGCCCTTTGTCTCCGTTATGGGAAAATACCCGAAAACAATAACTTCTGCCAGAAGAAGATAATATATATTCATTGCCGACTCCAAGGAAACTGAGGATCTCATCCAGTGTGAAATCAATAAGGAAAACATCCCTGGCCAGAGAATCAAGATCGTCATTACTGTAGTAAACAATATTTTCCGGCATGCACATCATTTCAAAGAATTCCCGGGTAAATCGTATCGCCTCGCTCTCATTCTCAAAAGTGGATACGGTCTTTATAGTTTCAAGAGCAAAATAACAGGAAGATGACTTTTCCCGCAACATGGAAATCTCATTCTTTTGTAACTCCATCAAAAAAGAGGCCACCTTTGAATGCAGGAAATACATCAAAGTACTGGTAATATGTTCACCTGGATCATCTTCAATCTCAGACACATCCATAATCCCTGAAAGTTCATCACATCCTCTCTGATCAAGATTAACCTGGAAGACACCATCTGAAAGTAAAGATGGAAGGCTTTCTGCTTTATGTGGGAGGATATAAATATGACCGTAGCTACCCAGCAACTGATATTGTTCCTTATTCCCCAGATCGGTAAATCCGGACAGAGGTTTAATATAAACATTATCAAAAAGAGAGTCAAGATCAGTATTCTTACATAATAGTGAATATACCCGATCATAAACAAGTACAAGTACAGCTTTATTTAACATATTCACCAGGATGTATTTAAGGGGTCCTAATCGGATAAGTACCCCATTTCTTCACAGCTTTACTAATATTAAGCAAGGTCTCATGCGAAACACTCCATACGATTTCCCCATGATTATCGGATAATAAATATCCCCCTCCCGGTGCGGCCTTCTGTATGACATCCCTGACAATATCCTCCGTCTGCTGAGGGGTCCAGTGTCGCATTTCAATTGCATTGAGGTTTCCCAGTACCGTAACCTTCCCCCTGCAGATATCTTTGATCTGTGAGATGTCCTCCAGAGTACTGACCCCTACACCCCCTGTCCCGGTCCGGATGAGATCTTCCATTATAGGAATACCCCGGCCGGATGCCAGATGTGTCACAGCCGGCCCGTTTATACCGGAAAGGGTCTCTTTTGCAATCTCAAATCCTGTCTCTAGGAACAATTCCCGGGGAACAATGGTCGGGGAAGATACAGGATCAAAATAACAGATAGAAGTAGCACCGGCCTCCAGTTGAAGATTGGCCCACTGCTTTGCAAACTCCATATTAAGTTTCATGAGCTGTTCAAAACGTGGCCTGTCTTCATATATAAGGTCAAAGTAGCGATCAAAGCCCATCTGCATGACCGGTATTGAAAAAGGAGACATGACAACACCCACTATCGGGACATTACCCCCCTCTTTTTCATACATTATCCGGATAGCCTTTAAAACTTCATTGAATCCGGAAAAATCAGAAATATCCGGGACTTCAAGTTCATCTATCTGCTCATGGGATGTGATAAAAGGATTTCCCGAATTGGCCGGACCATCTTCATAAAAGATAGTGGAACCTCCCCAGGCTTCAACTTCCATTGACGCATAGAAAAAACCATTTAGACAATCCGTGCCATAGGTTTCCCTGAGTTTTAACTGACTGCGGGCAACCATTTCACCATCAGAGAAATAGGCTTTTGGATGCATTTTCTGCAGTTTTGCCCCATGTCCTGTGAAAAGCATGAAATTGGGTACCCTGTCAGGCTCTTCATGGCCCAATGTTGTAAGGACCCGCTCCATTGATGTCATTTCGTCTTTCATGCAATATCTCCTCCCTTGCTACCATTATCGCGGCCAATGGTCAAAACAGATTCTCTGATCAATCTGAGCACATCAGAAGCTGTACTCCCCATAGCATCAGCACCCACCTCATCAAACAACTGATCATCAAAAAGGAAAGGGGCTCCTCCTACAACCAGCTTTATGTTCAGGTTACGGGAATCCAGCTCTTTTTTAAGTTCACCCACAAGCAGGGCATTGTTAAGCATTAATGTGGATGTCAGAAGAATATCCACATTATCTTCTGCAAGCCTGTCTGCAAGGTCCTCTATTTTCATATCGGTATTATAGTCAGTGACATTATATCCTGAGGAGCTGAGGATCGATGAAACGATCTTTTTGCCAAGCAGATGATAATCCCCCAGGGTAGTTATTCCTATACGTGGTCTTTGATAACGCTGATCATTGGATGCAGGAAGATAACTGGTAACCACATCCTCTGCGATCCTGCCGGCCATATAGTTCTGGGAGAGGGCCAGATCACCCCGGGCCCAGGCATCCCCTATCCTGACCAGCGCAGGGGTCACTACAGTATCAATTACCTTTAAAATCGAATTATCGATCAGCTGGCTGTTGAAGATCTGATCGGCCCTCAGACGGTCAAGATCCAGCAGAGCATTCTCAAATTCTGAAGAAAAAGCAAGGCCTGTTGTTTCCATAGATATTACACCTATAATTATATAGAAGCTGCACCGATATAAAACTAATTGTATATAGTAACTAATATAAAATATACAGAAGCAACGATCGAAACTAAAAAGTGTCAGATAAAATGGGAGGATTCCTTTGTATCTTTAAAAATTAAACAAAGTCCACTCCCTAAAATTGATCTGACAAATTCATACTGATTAAGACAGGGTAGTTAAACCCATCCAATCAATCAGACAGAGTAGTTAAACCCATCCGATCAATCAGACAGGGTAGTTAGACCCATCCAATCAATCAGACAGGGTAGTTAAACCCATCCGATCAATCAGACAGGGTAGTTAGACCCATCCGATCAATGAGACAGGGTAGTTAGACCCATCCGATCAATCAGACAGGGTAGTTAGACCCATCCAATCAATCAGACAGGGTAGTTAGACCCATCCAATCAATCAGACAGGGTAGTTAGACCCACACAATCAATGAGACAGTATAGTTATCCCACCTGATCAGTTCAGATTTGCACGCTCACCGGTTGCAATATAGACCACACTTTCACAGATATTGCAGGCATGGTCTGCTATGCGCTCCAGATATCTGAGAACAAATATCAGATGTACTGCATTGGAGATCAGACTGCTGTCCTCTATCATTAAAAGAACTATCTTCTCCCAGGTCTCATAGAATATCTGATCAACCCGATCATCTTCAAGAGCGGTCTTTTTTGCCAGATCAGCATCAAAGTTCCTGTAGGCTATCATGGAATTCTCTATCATGGAACAGGTAACAGATGCAGCAATAGAAATTTCCGAAAGGGACATGATATGTTCCCCTTCGATCTTTTCAACAAGATCAGCAATGTTCACGGCAAAATCACTCATCCTCTCCAGATCGATAGCGATCTTATAGGATGCGGTGATCAGACGCAAATCTCCTGCCATTGGCTGCTGGAGGGCCAGCAGGTGGGCAGTACACTTTTCGATATTATATTCATACTCATCCACTGTCTGATCCATCTCAATGACCTTTCTGGCAACATCCACATCAAGTGTTTCTATGGCCTTCATACAATCCTGTACCATTAAATGAGAAGTATGACCCATCAGATCGATCTTTTCTTTTAGCTGTTCTAACCTGCGATTGTATTTTTCCCTTACCATTGGATCACCCGAATCTTCCTGTAATATAGTCTTCTGTTCGTTTTTCCTGTGGATTTTCAAAGATCTCTTTGGTCTTTCCAAACTCGATCAATTCTCCAAGAAGGAAAAAGGCCGTATGGTCCGATATCCTTGCTGCCTGTTGCATGTTGTGAGTAACGATGACGATCGTATAATCCTTTTTAAGCTCAAGTATAAGATCTTCGATCTTACTTGTGGAGATAGGGTCCAGAGCACTGCAGGGTTCATCAAAAAGGATGATCTCGGGTTTTACTGCAAGGGTCCTTGCAATACAAAGTCTCTGTTGCTGTCCACCACTAAGGGACAGAGCTGATGACTCAACCCTATCCCGGACCTCTTCTAGTAATGCTGACGCATCAAGGGAATCTGTCACAAGCTGATCTATCTCTTTTTTCGGCACACCGTGGATGCGGGGGCCGTATGCGATGTTATCATGTATAGACATAGGGAAAGGGTTTGGTTTCTGGAATACCATCCCGACATTCTTGCGAAGTTCCACCACATCGACACCATCGTCATAGATATTTTTGTTATCAATCAATATATTCCCTTCGATGCGACAGGATTTAACCAGATCGTTCATTCGATTGATACAACGCAGGAAAGTGGATTTACCACATCCTGAAGGGCCAATTAAAGCAGTCACACTTTTTTGCGGAATGGTGATGGAAACATCCATAAGAGCATGTTTTTCCCCATACCAGAGGTTAAGGTTCTCCACCTTAATATCAGCATATTTTTTATTTTCTGACATGTGAGGTATCCTCAAATAATCAAATTATCTACCCAATTTATTTCTGTAATGTTTTCTTATAACGATCGCAAAGCTGTTCATGATCAGGACGATCAGAAGCAGTACCAGGGCTGTACCATACTGAATGGGTCTTGTCTGTGAGATATTGGTACCTGCGGTGGCCAGGACGAACAGGTGATATGGAAGAGCCATGAACTGGGAGAAAACAGAATCCGGCAGTCTTGGCAGGAAATAGGCAGCTCCTGTAAGCAGGATAGGTGCGGTCTCACCGGCCACACGGCCCACACTTAGCACAACCCCGGTAGCGATCCCGGGGATAGCTGCAGGAAGGACGATCTTCCTGATTGTCTGCCATTTGGTCACACCCAGGGCCAGGGAAGCTTCCCGAAATTCCATGGGAACTGTCATTAAAGCTTCTTTACTTGCACGGATGATCACCGGTACGATCAGCAGTGCAAGGGTCAGGGAAGCTGAAAGGATGGACGGGCCAAAACCAAAGTATTTGACGAACAGGGCCAGCCCGAACAGCCCGAATACCACTGAAGGAGTACCTGCCAGATTGTTCACTGCCATCTCTATGACCCAGGTAGACTTGCTCGTGGATGCATATTCGTTCAGATAGATCGCAGTCAGAACCCCAAGAGGTATGGCAAAGACAAGGGACAAACCCACCAGATATAAACTTCCCACTATCGCAGGATATATGCCACCTTCAGTCATCCGATGCCTGGGCATCTCGGTAAGGAACTCAAAACTCAATGCACCGTAGCCATTGATGATTATATAAAGCAGGAGAATTGCAACAAAGGCGATCACAAATAATGAACAAAGCCCCAGTGCAGCAAAGGCGATCTTTTGATTTGTTTTTGAATCCATGATCATCCCTCACTGATACGATATTTTCTTTTAATGGAATCTGCGATCAGATTAATGATGAATGTCGTTAAGAACAACACAGAACCTACTGCAAACAATGAATGGAAATGCGCACTACCCTGGGGAACTTCTCCCATCTCAAGCGCAATGGTCGCTGTCATTGTCCTGACAGGATCAAACAGGCCTTCCGGAATTCCCGGGATTATTGCAGAGTTACCTGTCACCATCATAACTGTCATGGTTTCTCCGATAGCTCTTCCAATACCCAGCATCACAGCAGCTGATATCCCCGAAAGGGCCGCCGGTAAAATGACCTTATAGATAGTCTGCCAGTGCGTACCACCCAGTGCAAGGGAACCTTCCTTTAATGCCTGGGGTACGGAATTTATAGCATCCTCCGAGATTGAGACAATTGTCGGCAGGGCCATCATCGCAAGCATTATGGAACCTGTCAAAGCTGTCTGGCCAGTCGGGAGACTGAATACATCCTGAATTATCGGGACCAGTACGACCAGACCAAAGAAACCATAAACAACAGATGGTATTCCTGCAAGGATCTCAATGAATGGCTTTAATATATTTGCTACTGTCGGACTTGCAAGCTCGGCAATATAGATCGCACAGGCAACCCCAAGAGGTACTGAAATTGCAATTGCCCCCATAGTCACTATCAGGGATCCCAGCAAAAGAGGTATTAGTCCAAAACTTGCCGGATCGGATGTAGGACGCCAGGTCTCCCCAAAGAAAAAGGATGTTACGGAACTCGTATCAAATAAAAGGAAACCTTCCCTAAAAAGAAAAATACATAAAAGAAAAATGACAAGAACCGTAATCCCGCTTACAATGAAGAGGGTAGATTCAATGGCATTTTCCTTATGACTGGTTGTAACCATATAGCCTCACACTATAGACATTGCATTTGGAATATATATAGTATTAGTTTGCAGGGAAATAACCCACATCATTAATTATGGCTGCTCCCTCTTCTCCCTGAACGAAGTCAAGGAACTCAGCTGCCAGGCCGGATGGCTGACCATCGGTGTAGTAATAGAGCTGCCTTGCAAGAGGGTAGTCGCCGGAGAGAATATTTGCAGCAAGAGGTTCAACCATACCGTCACCATTGTCAAGAGCTACACCCTGTACACTGTCGTCAAGGTATGCAAAACCAATGTAACCAATACCTCCCTTGTTCTGGGATACGGACTGTACGATGGCACCGTTTGAAGGAGTTACAAGAGCGTCTTCCCTGTACTCATCTTCTACAAGGACTGCCTCTTTGAAGAACTCATAGGTACCGGAGCTGCTGTCACGGGTTGTGGCAACGATCTCAAGGTTATCTCCACCGACTTCATTCCAGTTGGTGATAGTACCGTTAAAGATGCCGCGAAGCTGGTCAAATGTAAGTTCGGAAACCGGGTTGTCGTTGTGGACGATCACAGATATACCATCCCATGCGATAACATGTTCGACAGGATTGATACCATTGGCCTGTGCATTCTCAAACTCAGAGTCCTTCATGCTTCTGGAAGCCATAGCGATCTCGACCTCACCGTCGATCATAGCGGCAATACCAACACCTGATCCACCACCAATAACAGTGATGTCTTTGTCGTCATTTGCGAGCATGAATTCTTCAGCTGCAGACTGAGAAAGGGGCAATACTGTGTCAGAACCCTTCACAATGATCTCTACACGTTCTGAGTCGCTGTCCGTACAGCCTGCTCCAAAAATAGCTAATATTACTGTCAAAAGAATAATGACCATATACTTTTTTGATTTATTCACCATAGTTAATCCTTCCATAGCGCAGGAGTTCAGACATAACCTGCAACGGTTGGATATAGGACACATTATATAGAGTTTGTCTATAGAATGTATATATATTTGATTCCTACCCACATAAATACATAGTACAATATATTAATATATACTAATATATAAATACCATATATTGTTAATAGATTATTTACATTGTGCGTTACTAATCCCGAAAATTGATTAATAAAAGGGTTTTAAATTATATTAAGCTAATATACATAACAGCAATAGACTTTAAAAAAATGAAAAACATGGATGAAATGTATCTAAAGGCTGATAAAACATATATAGTAGAGTTGTGTTTCAACATTTAGGGAGGGCTACAATGAAAAAATTGAAAGTAATCATAATAGTACTGCTTCTCTGTTCTGCACTGGCTGCGGGCTGTCTGGAACTTCCGGACAAGGATGACAGATCAAGTGAGCAATATGCAGGGGATTCGAACGAAGATACAGATGACACTCAAACATCTAATGGAGATACAACGCCACAGGAAGTTGTTGAAGAAGGCGGAACACCTGAAATAATGATCGCATCGGCCATTTCTAAACCCACAAACATTGAGATCCAGATAAAAAACCTTGGGGATGGTACCGCCAGACAGGTCTACTGTGCCCTTATAGGCATTGATTCTGCTCCGGATTATTCGTCTGAAGAACTACAGGATTTTGCAGAATATAAGGAAGCTCTCAAACAGGTATCATATAATTCGATCCTGGAAGGAAACTTTGTTTACGATACCGGATATTCCACTGCCGGAAAGGAGAACCTGACCATATCAGGAGAATTCATAAGGCAACAATATATTGACATGATACCACCAAAAACAACGATCGATGTGGAAATGCCCGTACCTGACAAAACATATGCAGAAGTGCTTAAAGTGACCTGGATGACCGGCCAGGAAGAGGATCTGGTAGTTTACTGATCCGGTAAACTTCAGAAGAGCCTGCAAAAGGTATCAATATCCCGGAGACCGATACAATGAGTGATTTCCTTATAAAGAATACAAAGGTATTCTATAATAATAAGCTCCAGCCCGGAGAAATACTGATAGAGGATGGCAAGATCAAAAAGATCGCAAAGGACATTCAGGCCGCTGATCCTGATGAGACCATCGATGCTAAGGGCAAGCTTACCATCCCCTCCGGCATTGATGTTCATGTACATTTCAGAGAACCGGGCCTGACAATAAAGGAAGACTGGTATACAGGTTCCTGTGCAGCCGCAGCAGGAGGTATCACAACTGTTGTGGAACATCCAAATACCCTGCCGACCACTACAGATAAGAAGGGTTTCAAAGAAAAACTGAAGCTGGCCCGGAGAAAATCCATTGTGGATTTCGGGATAAACGGAGGCGTCACCAATAATCTGGATCAGCTTTCAAAACTCTGGGAGATGGGTATCACCGCGTTTGGGGAGATCTTCATGGCAGAATCGACCGGGGGCCTCAACATTGATGAAGAAACCTTTGCCAGCTCCCTTGAGATCATAAAGGATCTTGATGCCATTGCCACCATCCATGCCGAAGATGAGGCCATCCGTCTGGAAAATGAAGAACTGCTTAAAAAAGACCTCAGCCCTGCATCCCATTCCCGCATACGTTCGAACATCTGTGAAGGCACTGCAGTTCAAAAAGCCATTGAACATATAAAACGAACGGATGCAAAAGGCCATTTCTGTCATATCAGCACCCTTGAGGCCATAGGCCTTATACGCAAGGAAAAACACATCGCCCGAACAGAGAAAAGGGAATGCAACATTACCTGTGAAACCGCACCCCATCACCTTTTCCTTTCCACCCGGGACTGGGACCGGCTCGGAACTTTTGGAAAGATGAACCCCCCCATACGTGACAGGAGAAATCCAAAGGCCCTGATCAATGCTATAAATGACGGTACTGTCAGTGCCATTGCATCAGATCATGCCCCTCACCGGGAATTTGAAAAGGATACCGATATCCGCTCGGCCCCTTCCGGTGTTCCTGGTGTGGAAACACTGATACCACTTATGCTGGTGGCTGTAAAAAGGAACCTTCTGCCCCTGGGCACCATGATAAATGTCACTAGCAGGAATCCTGCTAAACTTTTTGGCATTGAAAGACATAACAAAGGCCTCTTTGAGGAAGGCTATGATGCCGATCTTATCATTGTGAACCCGGCCTCACCTGTGATCATAAAAGGGGACAATCTCCACAGCAAGGCCGGCTGGACCCCCTATGAAGGAATGGAAGGTATATTCCCGGAAATGACCTTCTCCAGAGGTGAGCTCATCTGGGAAGAAGAGATAATGGCCAAAAAAGGCCGGGGCAACTTCCTTCCCGGAAAAGGATTTGTTAGCAAAGAAGAAAAGGAAGAGATGTGAGCCTTTCGAAGATCCCTCTTTAAACCAGCAGGGCCACTATGCCGGCAGGAAACATATGAAAACTGAAACTTAAAACTGAAACTGAAAACAGGAACACTATGCAGGCAAGCACAGTTGAGAATTATTCCCTTATTCCAAGACCTCTGCCAGTATCTGTTTGAGTTTCATGTCCACAATTTGCCTGATCGGCCTTTAATGGAAGGGTGAATGTGAATTCACTGCCCTTTCCAGGCTCACTTTCCACCCGGATCGTACCCCCCTGCATTTCCAGGAAAGAGCGCACCAGTGACAGGCCAAGGCCTGTTCCTGAATATTTGCGGGATAAGAATGAGTCAAGCTGAGTGAAAGGTTCAAATATCCTGTCAAGATCCTCCTTTTTTATGCCTATACCTTCATCAGTGACCTTGAATAACATCTCTTTTTCAGTGGTAGAGATATCCAGACAAACAACCCCACCATTCTCACTGAATTTTATTGCATTGCCTATCAGATTGTAGAGGATCTGTTTGAGCTTCACCTGATCTGCTTTCAGATAAGATACACCCGGATCCATATTAACATGTAAAACTACATTGCTTGCATCAGCCAGTGGTTTGAGGATACTTTCCATTTCACCGATCAGATCTTTGACAAAGATATATTCATAAACAATATCCATCTTTCCTGCTTCGATCTTGCCAATGTCCAGGATACCGTTGATCACACTTAAAAGATGCTTGCCACTATTATTAATATTAGAAAGATATTTTTTCTTCTTAGGATCAATGCTACCTGCATATCCTGCAAGCAGTACATCCGAAAAACCAATGATCGAGTTTAATGGTGTCCTGAGCTCATGGCTCATACTGGCAATGAACTCCGTCTTGGCCCGGTTGGCAAGCTCTGCATTGAGCTTGGCCCGGGCCAGGGATTTTTCGGTCTGTTTTTGGGAAGTTATGTCTTCAAATGTAATGTAGAACTGAAAGGGGTTTTTCTTATTATCTTTAAATTCCACAATTATATTTACATTCAGCCATCTGCGCTTTCTGTCCTTTGCATTAAGGATACCAAGGACCACATCATTAATTCCCTTTCCCGACCTTATTGCACGAAGTACGGGACATTCATCCGGGCCAATTTTTTCACCTTTTTCATTAACCAGATCCCAGAACGGATCGGTAAAATAGACCGAAGACAACCCGGTTGCATCCATACTCAGGATCCTTTCAGCAGCAGGATTGACGGAAATGACCTCGCCCTGACTATTGTAGTATATAACTCCCTGGGACATGGTCTTAAAAAGCCTCATATATCTGTCTTCACTTTGCGCGAGGTCCTTTTCAGCAACTTTTATTTCAGTAATGTTGCGTGTAGTCCCCTGAAGTCTGAACGGAACTCCATTCTCATCAAGGATCACCTTTCCGATGATCTGAAGAGGAACTTTTTCATCATTCCTGTTAATCATATAAGATTCAAAAGTAACCGGCTTGTTTTCCGGCAATCTGCCGATCGCTTCAACTATTATTCCATGCATGGTCTGGAAATCCTCGGGAGCACAATAGTCGCGAAGGTTGGTTCCAACCCATTCTTCAGGTCTGTAACCCAGCAGATCATAAATTGCCTTATTGACATATAAAAATTTAAGATCCATATCCATGATCCAGATGCAATCAATAGTATTGTCTGCAAGCAACCGGTATTTATCTTTATTTTCATCGGATTCGATCTCAGCATTTCTTAGTTCAGTAATATCCCAGTTAGCCCCTATCATGGATACAGGATGACCATCAGGGTCTTTCAGAACTTCGCAGTGAGCCTCTATATACCTTATTTGACCATCAGGCCAGAGGATACGAAACATCGTATGAAAGCCCTCAAGACCGCCGACGGCTTCATTGAGCTCTTTTTTTGCCTGTTCAATATCATCAGGATGAACACAATGTTCCCAGGCTTCAAATGCACATGAAAAATCTTCCGGAGATACATTATATAATTCATACATCCGGGAATCCCAGTAAAGGACCCCGGTATCAAGATACAGATGCCAGATGCCTATGTGTGCCGAACCTGTACCGATCATCAGCCTCTTAAAAGCCAGACGGACCATATCATCGAATTTCTCCAGCAGCTGATCATCTATCCGGTCTTTTAGACTATCTTTTATCAAAAAAAGTAAAGATACAGTATCGTCTTTCAGCGTACAAACCGACACCCTTTTGTTATCAGATAAGTCAGGTTCTTCCGCATCAGGAAGAGTTTTTATAATGATAAAGGGAAGCTTATCATCAAAGGAATCTGTGATATTCAGTGAAGTATCTATTCCGGACCTATCAGAATCCGACAGATACAACAGAACATGAGGCCGGAACTTTTCCAGGGATAAATGTAGCTCCTCAGGAGTATGGATCAACCTGAATGAAGCATCAAGCTCCACAGACTGAAGATTATTCTTAACCATATAGAGCTCTGAATCATTCCGACCAATCAATAAGATCCTGATCAATGAATTGTTTTCCATAGTAAAACCATTTAACAGAGGGCTGCAGATATATCAATGCGAATTGGCGAACATAGTATTTTAATAGAATACAATATCAATGTATTATTAGTATAATATTAATAGAATATTAATATATATAATTAATGTGCAATATAATTGCTCAGCCATACCACCTCACATTCGTTTTCCGTTACTTGCCCCTCACCTGTACAGGGAACCTTCTTCTTTTAATGATAGACCATTCGTACCCATATGGAAATTTGTATAATCAAGTATATAGAATCTACCCTCATCGTCAACTACCCACGACTAAAGTAGTGGGTCTTCTCTACCCCTGTACCCCGTTAATCATAAAATATGTGAACGGAACCTCATATCCGGGAATAAGGTACATCGGTACATACAAAGTCCGACCCATAACATTTCCATAAAAACGGACAGCCCAAAAGACCACATATGAACACAGATTTTAGAATAGTATATATTGGGAGGGGTTGATTTGATTTAATTTAGGATTAATCTGGACATAAAATACCCATCCTACTTATATACTATGAACACAGGAACCATACATTTTTTATAAATAACAGGCATAACTAATCTCTATGTCAAGAAACAAATTCCCTGTCCATACAACGCTGACCGCGGATGCAGTAAAGATCCTGGAGAGATATGAAAAAGAACTGGGGGCCAAGAACCTGGTTCTTGAAAAAGCTTTGTATTCCCTTGACAGCACACGTTTTAAATCCAAACTTGACACAAAGAACATTGACAGGGTCATTAAAAGAGTGAATACCGGTATAACCGGTCTGGACGATATGCTCGAAGGTGGGGTCCCGGAAGGATTCTCCATCGTTGTGACCGGCCCCCCGGGAACAGGGAAGACCACATTGAGCATGCAATTTTTAGTAGAAGGGATCAAGAAAGGAGAGAAATGTATCTTCTTTTCCTTTGAAGAGCGGATCAACCAGCTTATCCAGCATTTCGTCCGATTCGGATGGGACCTGGGCAAATACATTGATGACGGTTACCTGGAAATATTCGGGATGGCCCTGCTTACCTTTGAAGAGATAAATGAGATCATCGAAACATACAAACCCCAGAGGGTCGTATTTGATTCCCTCAACGTATTTGCAGACTCCGAGGATTTCCGCAAATCCATCGCCTGGAGATCCTTACATAAGACCCTGAAAAAGAAAAAGGTCACCTCTTTTCTGATCACCGAAAAAGACCACGGGATCGAGACAAAGAAGTTTGATAGCTATGACTTCCTGGGAGATGGGATCATTTTCCTTGACAGCATGCAGCTTAACGACCTTGACTCCACCTTAACTCCGGTAATGGCCATACAGAAAATGAGAGCTACAAAAGTTGATGGCATTCCACAACCTTTCAGATTCTCCGAAAAAGGAATAGTTAAATACAGAGGTGTCGGTACATCCCCTTCAAGATTACAGGAACGTATGAGGGCCAACCAGGAACAAAGAAGAATGGAGAACTTTGGCAACACCGATATGTCTGAAGAAGGATTTGGTTCATACGAAACCGGCTATTGACCGGTCTTTGTATCTTTTTATTGAAATGTTAAGTCTCCATTGATAGCTAACCTGAAAAGACACATTTTATCACGATCATCAGGGCTCAGGGACAGAAAAAAAACACCTTTAACCGTTGCAGTTCAAACCATAGAACCAGACACCAGAACAGCGATCAATGTGGTTGCATAGATAACCTTAAAGCTGCCGGCCCCACCAATACTTATAGAGGGAGCACCCTTTTTTTCCTTATTGAGCCTTAAGATAGAACAGAGAATTCCCGGCAGTATCCCGCCCACCCCGGCTATAAAGATCACAAAAGCAGCATTATGAGAAGAGAATATCAATGCAAGAGGAACCGGCAACAGACAGATGTATCCTGGTACCACGACACCCACACCATCTACAAAATCAGAGAGTAAAGTTACAGCCACGATCATGATCAGCATGATCTCAACAGCAACAAGGTCCATAGCAAACAGCAGAAGGATTAAAACGGTCAGGCCCGGAATAAGACCTCCTCCAACATTTAGAGAGATGATCGTATTAAACACCTTCCTGTCCATCCCATCCATATCATCTACAAGAGGTATTGAATATATATATCCCAATACATGAGCATCCCTGCTAAGATTTGAGGGTTTCTTTGAGCGGGTTTTTAGAAGAGGGATCTCAAAATTGGAGCAAACAAGCATCAACAAAAGCAGGGCAAATGTGGGATATGAAGTCAGAGGCCCAAGGGACAAAGCTCCCTGATAACAAAGTACTCCAATGGGGATAAGCAGAAAACCGGATAAGATCAACATTCGAATCTCGTTTTTATTAATATATCCTCTCATGGGCCCTCCATGTCAATAGTGAAGTTATGCATATTTATAGTTATCTTAACATTGCCTCAATAATTTCAATCCGCGGTCAATTAATATCATTAATGTTCACAGACACCATGAATCTTTAATACTAAAACTGCAAATACCACCCCATGGCACATTCCCACTCAGAAGAGGAAGAGGATTATTTCATTGAAGATTATCTGGGGGACTATGCAAGCATCTCCTCAATAGTCAGGGAGGCCCTTCCCTTTCAGATGCTTGCAACCATCGGGGGAGTGGTAGCTGGCATCATCCTTGCAGGAATGACCGAAGAGCTGCAGCTCATACCGGGCCTTATAGTCATTGCCCCGGCAGTTCTTGGAATGCGCGGGAATATTTCCTGTACCCTGGGCTCCCGCCTTGGCAGTGCCATCCACATGGGCCTTATCACAAAGATAGAGAACAATCCCGAGCTTACCAATAATATCGCAGGGTCCTTACTCCTTGGTCTGACACTATCCATAGTTCTGGGTATACTTGGTCATTATATGACAGTCTTATTGGGTCTTGAAAGTGCCGGAGCACTTACACTTATTGCCATTGCAGTCCTTGCAGGAGTATCCTCAGGTCTCATTCTGGCTGTTGTCTCGGTCTTTTTGGCCCTGGGAATGTTTAGATTCGGATTTGACCCGGATAATGTGGTCACTCCGGCCATTGCAACCATCGGAGATATTGTTTCAATGCTCATGCTATTCATATCCGCAAGGCTGGTGATGATGTTATGAGCTATTATACTGTCAGCGGGATCATAAGCAGAGGCCTTCCAATACTGCTTTTCACCAGCCTGATCGGTCTGGTATCAGGACAGATGCTCAACGCCAGGCTGGATAGTCTGGTGGCATTACCAACGATACTCCTGCTCATACCGGCCCTGATCAAAATAGGGGGAGATACCGGCAGTATGCTTGGAGCAAGGCTGTCTTCAGCTTTCCATATGGGATTGGGTACAAAGCACCTCTACCGCAACCCTGTGGTCCGCAATAGCGTTCTTGCGGCTCTGATAGTAGGATTTTCAGCTTCATTATTCCTCAGTCTGGTCGTATGGGCCGTTTGCTGGCTGGTCCGAAAACCCCTGGAATATATGGTCCTTTTTAAAATATGCACAATATCCGGCTTCATTGAGCTTATTGTTGTCTTTTCAGCAACTGTGATAATAGCTTCCACTTCACACCGATTCGGAATAGACCCGGACGATACGGTAATTCCAATAATTGCTACTATCGGAGACCTTGTGGGAATTATGGCAATACTGACAACACTTCACATGTTATCCATAATCTGATCAAAATCATAATTAATACAAACAACATATATTAAACTAAAAATCTGAACAGATGGTACAGATCCTATGAGTCCCAGAGAAATACGTTATACACCCCGAAATGTAAAAGACCTTTTGACTGAAATGAAGGACACCTCCGAACTTATGGTGGACCTGGCATATTCTGCCATGGTCTATGATGATGAGGATATTGCCCAGGAGGTCCTTCAGCTTGAAGATAAAATGGACACTCTCCACCACCATATGAACATGACCGCCATGATCAGCACCCGGCGTATTGAGGAAGCTGAAGATATGGTAGGTGTATTGCAGGTGGCCTCCTCGTCAGAGGACATTGCAAATGCGGCCTGTGATATTGCAATGATCGTGGAGATGGATATGAGCATACCCCTGGAATTAAAACTTGGCCTCAGGGAGGCCGAAGAGACCATAATAAGCGTGACGGTCAACGAGGAGTCACGAATAAGCGGCAGGACCCTGGGAGATCTGGAGCTGGAGACAGAAACCGGAATGTGGGTCATCGCAATCAGGCGACATACGGACTGGATATATGACCCCCATCATGACACCACCATCCGTGCAGGTGATGTTATATTTGCCAGAGGACATGATGAAGGTGTGCCTTTGCTTGTTGAACTGGCAACGAACAATAAATATGTACCACGCCAGATACAACACGAAAGGGTCCTGGATGATCTGGAAAATGCAGTGGATATCATTGTGGATATGAAAAATACTGCAGAACTGTCAGTGGGTCTGGCATATTCAGCCCTATTATTTGATAATAAGGATATAGCCTGTGAGGTTAAGGCCCTGGAACGTGAGATGGATATGATGAAGAACACTCTCCAGCACTGGGTCCTTGAAACCGCAAAACATGTGCCTGATGTTAACCAGCTAAGAGGCCTGCTCCATCTTGCAAATGCATCCGAGGCCATCTCCGATGCGGCCTATGGAATAGCAGATACTGTCCTGCGTGATGTTGAACTGCATCCGGTCATTGCTATGGCTGTGAGAGGATCCGATGAGGTCATAACTAAACTGGAAGTTGCAGACTGTTCCCCGATAATCGGAAAGACATTCAAGGAACTAAAACTGGGCACCGAGACCGGAATACACATAATGGCTGTAAAAAGGGCCGACCGCTGGGTCTATAGTCCCAGTGCCAGAACAAGGGTACAGGAAGGAGACTTGTTGATCGGCCGGGGCTCCCAGACCGGTGAAGAGGCCCTGATGGAAATGTGTGCCTGCCCCGTCAGAAAAGATGATTGACTACGGGAATTAGTGAACACCGATATAAAAATAGAGAATATTAGTTCCTGCCAGCATATCCTTACGATCATTGGGGCGTAGGGACAGAAAAAGCCCGCAACTTTAGTTGTGGGTAGTTCACAGTGGCAGAATAAAAAAAGACCCACGACCCTGGTCGTGGGAGCAAATGGTTATTTTAATCCGTTCTTCAGTCAATCACGTCGGTCAATCACGTCAGTCAATCACGTCGGTCAATCACGTCAGTCAATCACGTCAGTCAATCACGTCGGTCAATCACGTCGGTCAATCACGTCAGTCAATCACGTCGGTCAATCACGTCAGTCAATCACGTCGGTCAATCACGTCAGTCAATCACGTCGGTCAATCACGTCGGTCAATCACGTCGGTCAATCACGTCGGTCAATCACGTCGGTCAATCACTTTAGTATCTCAACTGAACCATCTTTATGGCCAACATAGACTTCATCTATATTGTTGAAGATGCCGTGTTCCACAACACCAACGCATCCGGATATAAGGGCCCCGATCTCCACCGGGTCCTCCATTTTCCCAAATGCTGCATCGATAACGAAATTACCATTGTCGGTGACCACAGGCCCGTCTTTTTTGCTTGCCATACGTATGACCGGAGTGGCCCCAAGAGCTGACAACTGTTCCTTTACAAGTTCCCTGGCATATGGAAGGACTTCCACAGGGACAAAGTGATCCAGCTCATCGGATAGTTTGGACCCATCTGCCACAATAATAAATCTCTTTGCGCTGTGAGCCACCACCTTTTCTCTTGTCTGGGCGGCCCCTCCTCCCTTAATTGCAATGAAATCCTTATTTATCTGGTCAACCCCGTCAATGGCAATATCCAGGATCGGGTGCTGGGAAAGGGATGTTAAAGGGATACCGGCCTCAATGGCAAGCATCTCGGACTG
Source organism: Methanosarcinaceae archaeon (assembly GCA_963676195.2). Taxonomy (GTDB): domain Archaea; phylum Halobacteriota; class Methanosarcinia; order Methanosarcinales; family Methanosarcinaceae; genus CAXXJW01. The sequence goes on from CAXXJW010000001.1 coordinate 1,102,099, forward strand.
GTAGGATGTAACCACTGCTTTAATATCAAGCCCATCGGCCACACGTCTTCCTATTTCGGCTATGGTATAGGCAGTCGTGGAACCGGTCCCAAGGCCTATGACCATACCATCTTTAACAAGCTCAGCAGCAGCTATTCCTGCTGCCTCTTTTTCAGAACTTGCGGATTTTGAATTCCTGTCTGTCATGATCTCACACTGTTAGTTTAAATTATTCACCCGTAAAAAAGGATCAGGGTGAAAGTCGTCTCCTGTCCCTTGGGAAAAGAACAACGTCCCTGATATTATCCACACCAAGCATGGTCATTACCAGACGCTCACAACCCAGTCCCCATCCGGAATGAGGGGGCATTCCATATTTGAAAGCCTGAAGATAGAAATCGAATCCATCGGAATTAAGTCCCTGGGACTCGATCCTCTCTTTGAGAAGGTCGTGTATATGGATACGCTGTGCCCCGGAAGACAGTTCCATGGTCCTGTGCATCATATCAAAGGATTTGGAGATCAAAGGATCATTCTCATAGGGCATGGCATAGAAGGGTTTGATCTCTGTTGGCCAGTCGGTGATAAAGTAATGAGATTCACCGGTCTCTTTGAACACATGTTCTCCTATAACATGTTCTGCAAGGGTTCCCAGGTCATCTCCCCATTCAAGGGCCTGTTCCCCATGAGCATTGACAATATCAACAGCCTCACTGTAAGGGACCTTCAGGAAAGGTGTCTTTGGTACCTGCAGCTCCACGCCAAGGGCTTCCAGGGAAGCAGGCGTATTCTCTATAACTTTTGTATAAACATGAGCCATCAGGTCCTCCAGGATCTCCATCACATCAAAATGGTCCACAAAACTTGCCTCTATGTCAATGGATGTGGCTTCATTGAGGTGACGACGGGTATCATGCTCTTCTGCACGGAAAATTGGGCCTATTTCAAATACCCTGTCCAGTCCGCCGGACATGAGGATCTGCTTGAAAAGCTGGGGACTCTGGTTCAAAAAGGCCTCCCTGTCAAAATAAGTGATAGGGAACAGTGAAGTACCACCTTCTGTGGCTGTGGCCACTACCTTGGGACTGGAGGTTTCCACAAACCCCTTTTCTGTTAAGAATCCTCTGACAGCCTGAAGGATCTCATGACGGATCTTAAATATTGCAGTTGTCTGTTCTCTGCGAAGATCCATGAACCTTGCATCCAGACGGGTGTCCAGTTCAGCTTCCACCTTACCGGTTGTGTCCATTGGAAGGGGTGAAGCCGCTTCTGTGAGCACTATGATCTGTTCGGGGATGATCTCATACCCATTGGGAGCTTTACCTTCAGGTTTTACAGAACCTGTAACAGTTACCACGGATTCACGTACGAGCTTGCGGGCCGCATCAAAAATATCCGCATCGATCTTCTTCCTGACCAGGGTTACCTGGGATCTGCCTTCACGGTCTCTGACCACTACAAAACAAATGCCTCCAAGGTCTCTTACCTCATGCACCCATCCGGAGATGGTGACCTTTGCATCACCGACCTGTTCAGGGTCTATCTGAGTAGTATAATGTGTTCTGGGGTTTTCTAATGACATGCATTCACCTTAAATCCGAAATATTATTAAATAAGTTCCGGGCCTGTAAATGTAATTATATCAATTTTTATACCATAAATTGCATCCCAGTAAATATAAGTAACTATTGAAGAAAGTTAATACAACATGAAATTTAATACAACATTAATCATCAGGAGCCTATAAATTGATCCAGAACCAGCATACCTGTAGCAAATGTGGAAAGAAAAAGGAAACAGACAAACTCTTTACCATCGACAAAGAGCCTGTCTGCTCAGAATGCATATATGGAGATCTTAAACCCTTTGAGGTATATCCTATCGGATTTGTTCACAATAAGCAACAAAGGGGAGACGGATTCGGACTGAAAGGAAAAACAGAGGTCTCCCGGATCGAGCTGTTGCCTTCTCAAAAGCCTTTTATGCACAAACTGGAAGAAGAGGAATATCTTATGATCATTTACTACCTCCATCGTTCAGAGAACGTCAGGTCCGTATTTAACCGGGGCCTGGACAAAAAGGAGGTTGGAGTGTTCGCCTCAAGGACCCCGGACAGGCTATCCGGGATCGCAGTGAAAACTGTCAAACTTGTGAAGGTCGAAGACACCACCCTTTTTGTAAAAGACCTTGATGCCATAGACGGAAGTCCGGTACTTGATATCAAAATGCAGGTAAAAGGATATTGATGATACGGATACTGAAATGTTCAACCCGGACCCTGGTCAGTAAATAAAATAAGGGGGCCACAATCTATTGGGCCTCCAAAATAATCCTCAGGGTCCAATTCCCCGGGACTGAAACAGGAAACACAATGAGACAGGAAACCAGCTACGAAATGAAAAGACTCATGAATAGTACATTAATATAAAACTTTAATTATCATGAATGCATACAGGTAGCCAGATTGAAGCAAAACAGGCAGCTTAAGCAGGATAGTTAGTTTCTTATTAGATAAGATCCATCCTTTTGTCTTCTGTTATATAATTCATACACATTCCTTTACTTATCACATTTTATTTCATGGAGAAAGATTCAGATGAGTGACAATCAAGATTACGACGCAGCTCATATACAGGTCCTGGAAGGACTTGAAGCGGTCCGCAAAAGACCCAGTATGTATATAGGTAGTGTTGATTCCAGGGGCCTTCATCACCTGGTTTATGAAATTGTTGACAATAGTATTGATGAAGCTCTGGGAGGTTATTGTGACTCTATACACGTATCCATAAACATTGATGGATCTGTTACAGTGGAAGATAATGGAAGGGGTATTCCTGTTGACCCCCATCCCAAATACAAAAAATCGGCCCTTGAAGTGGTAATGACCATCCTCCATGCAGGAGGGAAATTCAATAAAGATAGCTACAAGGTCTCCGGAGGTCTGCATGGTGTGGGTGTTTCCGTGGTCAATGCCCTTTCCGAGTGGATGGAAGTGGAGGTCAAACGTGACGGTCAGATATATTTCCAGAGATACAATCGTGGTGTGCCCCAGGACGAGGTCATCACTATTGGAGAAACCAATGGAAAAGGCACAAAATGTACTTTCATGCCTGATGAAAAGATATTCGAAACGACAAAGTTCAGCTATGAGACCCTGATCACCCGTTTAAGGGAGCTGGCTTTCCTGAACAGGGGTATCCGGATCGATATCTGTGATCAGATCGCTGAAGAGCCCCAGCAGGATGTCTTTGAGTATGAAGGAGGCATATCCTCTTTTGTAGAACATCTCAACATGAACAGAAACCCTTTGCATAAAGTCCCCATCTTCTTTGAAAAAGAGAAGGAAGGTACCATCGTGGAGATCGCCATGCAATATACGGACAGTTATGGCGAATACGTCTACTCCTTTGCAAATAATATCAATACCCATGAAGGGGGAACCCATCTTGTAGGTTTTAAGACCGCTCTGACCCGTGTTGCCAATGACTATATAAAAAAGAATAATATGGTAAAGGATGATACCCGAATATCAGGAGATGATATAAGGGAAGGCCTGGCAGCGATCATCAGTGTGAAACTGACCGAACCGCAATTTGAAGGACAGACCAAGACCAAACTTGGCAACAGTGAACTTAAAGGGATAGTTGATTCACTTGTATCGGAGGCCCTTTCAGAATATATGGAAGAGAACCCCAAAGTTGCCGGGATAATCCTGCAAAAGGCCCTGGATGCCAGAAGAGCCAGAGAAGCGGCCAAAAAGGCCCGGGAACTTACAAGAAGGAAAAGTGCCCTGGAAGTCAGCACCCTTCCGGGAAAACTTGCTGATTGTTCTGAAAAGGACCCTTCTTTATGTGAAGTCTACCTTGTGGAAGGAGATTCTGCAGGAGGTTCGGCTAAACAGGGACGTGATCGTGCTTTCCAGGCCATCCTTCCTTTCAGAGGTAAGATCCTCAATGTGGAAAAGTCCCGGCTTAATAAGATCCTCAAGAACAAAGAGATCCTTTCCCTGATCACTGCAATGGGTACGGGCATAGGAGAAGAATATGAGATCGAAAAGGCCAGATACCACAAAGTTATAATCATGACCGATGCCGATGTGGACGGAGCCCATATCCGCACACTTATATTAACATTCTTCTTCAGATATATGATCCCCCTGATCGATGCGGGATATGTCTATATAGCCCAGCCTCCGCTGTACAAGATAAAAAAAGGAAAGAAAGATCACTACGTCTATTCAGACAGAGAACTAAGGGCAAAACTTGAAGATATCGGAGATAAGGGTGTATATATCCAGCGATACAAGGGTCTTGGTGAGATGAACCCCGAGCAACTCTGGGAAACCACCATGAACCCGGATACAAGAACCCTTATGCAGGTCACTATGGAAGATGCAGTGGCTGCAGATGAAATGTTCTCCATATTAATGGGAGATGAGGTCGAACCCCGAAGACGGTTCATACAGACCCATGCAAAAGAAGTCACCAACCTGGATGTATGAGGTGAATGATATTGCCAGATAATAACAACACCAATGATGATACAAATTCTGAAACTCCCATAGATATCCAGCCCACGGATACGGGAGAGAAGATCGTACCCATCCTGATACAGGATGAAATGAAGAACTCATACATCGACTATGCCATGAGCGTCATAGTCGGCAGGGCCCTGCCCGATGCCCGGGACGGTTTCAAACCGGTCCACAGGCGTATCCTCTATTCCATGAAGGAAGCGGGGATCACATCTGACAAGGCCTACAAAAAATCCGCCCGTGTGGTGGGAGACGTACTGGGTAAATACCACCCCCATGGAGATTCAGCAGTATATGACGCCCTGGTCCGTATGGTCCAGACCTTCTCATTAAGGTACCCCCTGATAGATGGACAGGGAAACTTTGGGTCCATTGACGGTGATTCCGCAGCAGCAATGCGATATACCGAGACCAGAATGGACAAGATATCAAATGAACTGCTTTCTGATATAGACAAGGAAACCGTCCTGTTCCGGCCCAACTACGACGGTTCCCTCGAGGAACCCACGGTCCTGCCTGCAAGACTTCCAAATCTTCTGATCAATGGTTCCACAGGTATAGCCGTGGGAATGGCTACCAATATGGCCCCTCATAACCTGGGGGAGGTAATTGATGGTACCATGATGGTCATAGAGAACCCTGATGTTACGATAAAGGAACTAATGGGTACGATAAAAGGGCCTGATTTCCCCACCGGAGCTATGATCATGGGTACACAGGGAATACGCTCTGCCTATGAGAAAGGACGCGGAGCCGTCCAGATCCGTGCTATCACCGATATCGAAGAGATGAAAAATGACAAAAAAAGGATAGTGGTAAGTGAATTACCCTATCAGGTCAACAAAGCAAAGCTTATAGAGACCATTGCTTCCCTGGTCCGGGATAAGAAGATAACCGGGGTATCTGACCTTCGGGATGAGTCCGACAGGGATGGTATCAGGGTCGTCATTGAACTGACCCGCAACGCCAATCCGGCAGTTATCCTAAACCAGTTGTATAAGCACACCCAGATGCAGACAAGTTTTGGGATCATCAATCTGGCTCTGGTAGATAACATACCCCGGATCCTTAACCTCAAGGAACTGCTCGAAATATATCTAAAACATCGTATAGAGGTCATTCTTAAACGCAGTCAGTTCGACCTTAAAAAAGCAGAGGAGAAGGCCCATATATTGAAAGGACTGATGATCGCTCTGGATAATATTGACAGGGTCATCGAACTGATACGTGCCTCACCTGCAGTTGAAGAGGCCAGGGCCGGCCTGATAGCAACATTCGGACTGGATGAACTACAGGCCAAAGCTATTCTGGATATGCGCCTGCAGCGCCTGACAGGTCTGGAAAGACAAAAGATAGAGGATGAACATACTCAGCTGCTTGAGCTTATCAAAGAGCTTAATGAGATCATTCTGAGTGATGAGCGCAAATACACGATCATCAAAGAAGAATTAACACAGATAAAAGATAAATTCGCTGACCAGCGCCGAACCCACATAAAATCATCTGTCATTGAAATAGAAGATGAGGACCTGATCCCTGAAGAAGAAGTGGTCGTGACCATCACCAACAGCGGCTACATAAAGAGAATGCCGGTGGATACATACTCCAGACAGCACAGGGGTGGTAAAGGGGTCATGGGAATGGACATTAAAAATGAAGACTTCGTAGAGGATATCTTCATTGCATCCACACATGACCTGATCCTTTTCTTCACTAACAAAGGCAAAGTACACTGGAAAAAGGTCTATGAGATCCCCCAGGGCAGCCGCCAGGCAAGAGGTAAGGCCATAATTAATTTCCTGGCCCTGGAAGAGAATGAATCTATCACCGCAATGATACCCTTAAACCAGCTGGAAGAAGAAAAATATCTGTTCATGGCCACCCGCACCGGAACAGTCAAAAGATGCAATCTTTCAGATTTCAGCAACCCCCGTAAGGCCGGTATAAAGGCAATACAACTCCTGGATGACGACGAACTTGTAAATGTCACTCAGACCGATGGAAACCAGGACATTATAATGGTTTCCAGACATGGCAAAGCCATTCGCTTTAATGAAGAGGATGTCAGGGTCATGGGCCGATCTGCCAGAGGAGTACGCGGCATCAGGCTTGCAGATGGTGATCAGGTGGTCAGTCTGGACCTGGTGGATGAGAACGCCACCCTGCTGACGATCACCGAGAATGGTTATGGAAAAAGGACTGCCTTTGATGAATACCGAATCATGAAAAGGGGTGGACAGGGAGTCTTCACGATAGCAACCAGCATACGAAACGGCCCGGTGATCAATGTCAAAGCTGTCAGCAATGACGATGAGATCATGATCACCAGTTCCGAAGGAGTTGTGATACGGGTCCCTGTTCAGGATATCCGCACACAGGGAAGGAATACAAAGGGTGTCAAAATAATGAAGGTAAATCCAAACGACACCGTTGTCGCTGTTGCCAGGATACAGAAACATGACGAGCAGGACTGACCTGCTCATAGATCAATATTCAGCATCACCAGAACAGGATATATCATATAAACTCTGAGATACGATATCATAAGCTACCCACACATAATATTCATTTATTTCAATAGAAAGTTCAACAAAAATAAGGAATTGTTTTACCGGAATGAAGTAACACTTTTAAGCATTGACCATATTTAGTGACAAAATAAACTCGATTCAATTTTAAGAAGGCTGAACTAATGGAAATGGAAAATTTACGACATGGTACTGAACTTATAAAGCGCGGCTTTGCAAAGATGCAAAAAGGCGGAGTGATAATGGATGTGACAAATCCTGAGCAGGCAAGGATCGCAGAAGAGGCCGGCGCTGTGGCTGTAATGGCCCTCCAGGCAGTCCCTGCAGACATACGCAAAGAAGGCGGTGTGGCAAGGATGGCCGATCCTCAGATCGTTGCAGAGATTATTGATACTGTCACCATCCCTGTTATGGCAAAGGCCAGGATCGGGCATTTTGTAGAAGCCGAGATTCTCCAGGCCCTGGGTGCCGATATGATCGACGAGTCCGAAGTGCTTACTCCTGCAGACGACAGTTTCCACATCGATAAGACCGAATTCACCGTTCCTTTCGTCTGTGGGGCCCGCAACCTTGGAGAAGCTCTCAGGCGGATCAACGAAGGTGCCGCCATGATACGCACCAAAGGAGAAGCAGGTACCGGAGACGTCAGTGAGGCAGTACGCCACATGAGGATGATACAATCCGAGATCAGGGCCTTAAAGGGCATGAACAAGGAAGAGATGATAAGTGTGGCCAGGGACATTGAAGCTCCCATAGAACTTGTCTTTGAGACTGCTCAAATGCAGCGCATTCCGGTCGTAAACTTTGCCGCTGGAGGCGTGGCAACCCCTGCAGATGCCGCTTTGATGATGAGACTTGGTGCAGACGGTGTATTTGTAGGATCAGGTATATTTAAGGCAGAGGAGCCGGAAAAGATGGCTGATGCCATCGTTAAGGCAGTGAACAACTATGACGACCCATCCACCCTGGCTAAGATCTCCAGGAACATCGGTTCAGGAATGAAAGGCATCAGTGTTGATACCATCCCTGAAGAACAGGTCCTTCAGACCCGTGGCTGGTAACCTTTCCCGTGGTGTTCAGGATGCGCATAGGTGTGATCGCCATACAGGGGGATATTTCCGAACATGTGGATGCCCTCGGGATGGCTCTTAACGATCATGGCAGTACTGCCGAAATAGTGACCATAAAACACAAAGGCATAGTGCCCACCTGTGATGCGATCCTTTTTCCCGGAGGGGAAAGCACCACTCTTGGCAGACTTTTAACCCGCGAAGGCATTGCCGGGGAGATAAAACAGGCCCATGCAAAGGGAGTGCCTATCATGGGCACCTGTGCAGGCCTTATCATCCTGGCTAAAAGCGGTGATACCCAGGTTGAGAAAACCCACCAATACCTGCTCGGTCTGATGGACATAAAGGTAAACAGGAATGCCTTTGGGAGACAATTGCAATCCTTTGAGGTACCCCTCACAGTTAAAGGGCTTGACTCTCCATATAATGCTGTATTTATCAGAGCTCCGGCGATAGTTGAAGCAGGAGAGGATGTTAAGGTCCTTGCACGTATTGATGAGAAGATAGTGGCTGCTGAGCAGGATAATTTGCTTGCCCTGGCATTCCATCCGGAACTTACCACCGATACAAGGTTGCACAGATATTTCCTGGATAAGGTCTTCAGGAATTGATTGCCAGGTTCTGGCAATGATAAAACTTAATATACTATAGCAACTTACTCTTTGTATAAGGTACAGGGGAAGGGTTTTCAGGCCTTTTAAGGTTCTGTTAAAGCAATTCCCGCAATAATTCACCTATTTAACAGATCTTGGATTGTTCAGGCAGATGTGACATCAGATCTTTTCCGACCAGAGGGAATAAAGAGCCCCCGGAATAGATATATACACTTCGTTCTAGCTACTTTGTCACCTCTTTCCGGTTCAATCCATCAAGGAAGTGATCAGTATGGTCAAATTAAATGAACAAATGAAAGAAGCATTTTCTAAAATGAAGATATTCCCTCTTGCAACAGCATCTAAAGACGCAGTCCCAAATGTCATACCCATAGGTATGTGCCAGCTGGTGGAAGATGATACGATCTGGATAATCGACAACTATTTCCTCAAGACCAGAAACAACCTTGACGAAAACCCTGTAGCAGCCCTCTATCTGTGGGGCCCCGAAGTACCGGGATGTTTCCAGATCAAAGGAAGTATTGAGATCAAGACATCCGGAGAGGACTATGACAAAGCCTATGCAATTGCAAAAGGCAAAGGAGACAAATATCCTGCAAAGGCTCTTGCTGTCATGAAGATCACCGAGGTCTTCGAATGCAAATCAGGTGATGATGCAGGGAAGAAATTGCTCTGATAAAGATCGATCTGAAACATCAATATAATAAAGTGATAAGGGTCTTTAAATTCAGGTGGTACTCCCGCCTGGCCCTGACCCGATCCGGATAATATAAAATGGTCCGGGGATTTATAATAACAATAACAGTCCAATGGTGATACAATGGCCATGTCAAAAAAAGACCTTGCAAGGAAAAAAGGAAAGAAACAGGAAAAGATGGATGAACTGAAAAAACTTGCAGAATCAGGAGATCAGTCAGCAAAGAAAAAACTTGCAAAAGAGAATAGAAAGAAAAAATAATGGATATTATATGTTCCATTCATTTATGTTGTATATATTTTATAAGATTTACAGAGAATACCTGAAAGTTACAGAGATTTTCTGACATCGAGATTATAAATATGGAATCGTTTTGCAAATGGCATCTTTATTTGCATTTCGATTAATCTCATGATATTTCTCCATACCAGTATCCGGGGGATGAACTTTGATCATTGGTAAAAAAGATGAAAATATCCTGGCCCTGCTTCAACACAATGCAAGGATTCCGATATCCGAAATTGCAAAGAAAGTGGGTCTTAGTGAAAACGGGGTCAGATATCGAATAGATAAGCTCCAGAAAGAGAATTATATAACAGATTATGAGGTCATCCTTAATCCGGAAAGCTTTGGAAAGAACATACTGGCTATATTTAACATCATGCTTGAGCCAAAAAAGGTAAAGACAGGGATCGAAAAGATCTGTGGAATAAAACAATTCACAACTATCTACCAGACCACCGGTAAATATACCCTTCTGGCCAGGGGCCTTTTCAATGATGAAAACGAACTTTCCGATTTCATCAATAATGAACTCTTACTAAAATATCCTATCAGAGAGTATAATGTGGAAATTGTACTGGATACGGTCAAAGAAGACCAATTCCATCCATGAATATCTTATATAACAATTCACTAATTCCCTGAACAGTAGCTAATAAATGCATTATTTTTCACAATCCAGAGAACGCGACCATACATTCATGCTTTCAATTGAACCGGCAATATTAGTATTATTCAGCATCGTTCCCTGAAAATCATATCCATTCTTAGCAAATGTTATATTCATACCGTATGAACGAGCCCTTGCTATGGTATAAGCCGTCCTGAGCCCCCTTCTTTGCATCTCCCGGTCCATTGCTGATAAGAGGAAAGAGGCATGTCCCCTCCCCCGATATTCAGGAAGGGTCGCAAAATCAGTCATTTCAACGTTCTTATTGCTTTCATCGATTTCAGCTGAAGATAAGGAAACGATCCTGTCACCATCCCTGATACTAAAATAGACAGAACCTTCATGCATGGTCTCTAAAATATAATCCGGATCAAAGACAGGAAAAGGATAACTTTTAAAGATCAATGAGTAAAGGCCCGCGATTGCCTGTGCGTGAGATTGATCACATATACAGTATTGTAAACCTCCTTTCAGGGACGAGAATATCTGGCTCCTCCTGGACAATGCAGTGTTTATTATCTGTTCATATTGTTCGCCCAGAGGATCATACATACGCTCCGGGGAAAGGTATTTGCTTAAGAATACCGCATCTTCAACACCTTTATAAAAGAAGGGGACCCGGGCCTCTTCGACATAACCATCCACTATGAAATCATTTTTAAACTTCACCGGGACCTTCGCAAATATTTTGGAATATCCCTATGAATCTGCAATCCTGTTCAAACGCTGAATAAGACCATCATCCTCTTGCGAGGAATACTTCATTAAATAGATGCGGTCATTATAAGGTCCGTGCTGGATGACAGAATCACCAATAAATGTAACAATATCCTGCATACTCATTGAACTGCTCCTCAAATTATATCAGATAGTATTTAAAAAATTATTACTTACTCTTTTAAAATAATAATCTGAGTTGTGTATTTTAATTCACTGATTATATTCAATATCCGGATCAATATATGACCCGGGTTTTTTTCCAAAATTCAGGCCCTGCACTACCCGGGAATGAGCTATCAGGCCTGCAATACCCGGGAATGAGCTATCAGGCCTGCAATACCCGGGAATGAGCTAACAGGCCTGCAATACCCGGGAATGAGCTAACAGGCCTGCAATACCCGGGAATGCGCTAACAGGCCTGCACTAACCGGGAATACGCTAACAGGCCCTTCAATACCCGGGAATGCGCTATCAGACCCTTCTTTCCATTCTTACACTATCCTCCGGTACCAGAGAGAGAGCATCATCATAGTCGTTTAATAATTTTGCAATTCCCACTGAACGAAATTCCTGGGCATCATCCAGTTTGAGCTGGAGTCGGCAATCATCACATTTACGATCACAATATATCTTCTCATATGAATCGGGCTCCTTGTAGGAAGTAATGATCCCTTCATAATTTCTAAGGATGACCTTGTTAGTTGACCAGGAAACAATATAATTTGGCATAAGCGGGATCTTTCCACCACCTTCAGGTGCATCCACCACAAATTTAGGGATGGCAAACCCACTGGTATGACCAATAAGATTCTCCATGATCTCAATACCTTTTCCAACAGGGGTCCTGAAATGGGAAAGACCTTCGGAAAGATCACATTGATAAAGATAGTATGGCCTGACCCGGTTTGCTACCAGTTTGTGGAAAAGTGTTTTCAATATACGATAACAGTCATTCACCCCTGCAAGCAACACTGTCTGGTTACCAAGAGGGATACCAGCATCAGATAGCTTTTTTAATGCTTCCTTACTGGAAGTTGTGATCTCTCTTGGATGATTAAAATGAGTATTGATCCATAAGGGATGGTGCTTTTTTAACATGTTCACCAGATCGTCTGTCACTCTGTATGGAAGGACAACAGGGATCCTTGTCCCTATCCTTATAACTTCAACATGCTCTATTGACCTCAATTCGGTAAGGATCCAGTCCAGATAGTCATCAGACAGCATAAAAGGATCACCACCTGATAAGAGGACATCCCTTACCTGAGGGGTCTGACGTATATATTCAAGGGCTTTTGATATTTCAGCTCTGTCAGGTATGGAATCTACATCACCGACCTTTCTTTTACGGGTACAGTGCCTGCAGTACATGGAACAGAGATTACTCACATGGAATAGTACCCGATCAGGATATCTGTGGGTAATGCCCGGAACCGGACTATCCATATCTTCATGAAGAGGATCAAGCATATCGTCATCTGATACGATCAATTCAGCAGGAGAAGGGAAAGCCTGCATAAAAACAGGATCATTGTATATATCATCAAAATCCATTAATGAAAGATAGTAAGGAGTGATGGACAAAGGAAACTTATTGAGAGTTTCCTCAAGCAACCGGCGCTTATCGGGATCAAATTCCCATCCGACTATTTCCTCAAAGGTATCGATATCCTGTATCGAGTGTTTTATCTGCCAATTCCAATCCCTCCAGCGGGATATGATGGTATCGGAACTTATCTGATTATAAATGTCTTTTTGTTTACTGGTATAGTGCCTATCCATTTTACCACGTTCATCTGATCAGCCCATATTATCTGAAATGATAGTGTAAATTAATTATAATGCTGACATCAGATGCTCTTATCTATAAAATGAATGTATATAACGTTTATTTGACGATAACGCAAATAAAAAAGTATATATTAGCAGATAACTCAATGTTTACTGAAAACCATATAAATATAACAAATACAAAGATAATATAAGTAATATAAAATATAATTTTGAAATTCAGGATTGCTGAAAAAAAAGATATCAAGCAACTACTTAATGAAAAAAGTAAATAACTTGACCCAGGGGAAATGGAGGTAAATTGAAAAAATATAAAATCAAAAAATAAAGAATAAGTCCTTTAATGAGTTGTACATAGTTAATTAAACAGCATAACTTATAATAAAAATAAGACAAAACATATTAAATTAATCTTTTGCCAAAAAATAAACAATGTATAAATAGGATCAAACTCACGAATATATATTAGTTTGCAAATAATGAACAAGGAAATTATCAATAATTATGAAACCAGGAATGGCAAATTAGTAAAATTAGTTTTGTTTTTGTAAGATATGCAAAATACATAAATAAAAGCAAAACATGTTAAGAAATGAACATTGGTGGATAATATTGACTTAAAAGTTGAATTCCAGTAATCATTAGAATTGAACCACTGCATAATGAACAATTGAGAACTCATATACCCCTAAACATAATATTGTTAATACTTCTAAGTAAATATTTGTAAGATATAATAACCCCGGTATATGAATAAAAACCGGATATGAATAAATACCTCTGCAGTTTCAAAATCGTGAGATTAACTGTTGAGATTTTATAACCATGAACCAGCTATTATATAAAATTAATAAATGATGATAAATAATGAAACAGGAGATATGAACTATTTCGGAAAAGAAAATAATCGAAGTTCGTAATCTAACCAAGATCTTTGGGAAAAATCCAAAAAAGGCCCTTTCATTTGTGGAACAGGGACTCTCCAAGGATGAGATCTTTGAAAAGACAAAACAAACTGTTGGTCTTTATAATATCAATCTTGACATATATGAAGGAGAGATCTTTGTATTAATGGGTCTTTCCGGATCAGGCAAATCTACTCTTTTAAGATGTCTTAACCGTTTGATAGAACCTACTGATGGTGCTGTTATCCTTGAAGGGGAAAATGTTACATCTGCAACCAAAGAAAGATTACGTGAGATACGGGAACGAAAATTGAGTATGGTGTTCCAGAATTTTGCACTGCTTCCTCACAGGACCATTGTAGATAACGTCGCATATGGTCTGGAGATACAGGGCCTGGATAAACCAACACGTCATGAAAAAGCAGAAAAGGCAATCGAAACAGTGGGTCTTAAAGGCTATGAACTTAGTAAACCAAGCCAGCTTAGCGGTGGAATGCAGCAGAGAGTCGGACTGGCCCGGGCCCTTGCCACTGATCCGGATATACTGCTTATGGACGAGGCATTCAGTGCCCTGGATCCGCTAATACGCAGCGAGATGCAGGATGAGTTGCTGGAACTGGAAGAGAATATGCAAAAGACGATAGTCTTTGTTTCCCATGACCTGGACGAGGCCCTCAAACTTGGGGATCGGATCGCACTTATGAAAGATGGAATGATCGCCCAGATAGGCACTCCTGAAGAGATCCTCACAAACCCCGCTGACGATTATGTTTCAAAGTTCGTAGCAGGTGTTGACAAAACAAAGATACTCACTGCAGAGAACATAATGAAACGTCCTGAACCCGTAGTATCCTCAAAGGATGGTCTGGAAGTTGCATTAAGACTTATGAATCGCCATGGTATATCCTCCATCTTTGTAGTGGATAAGGTAAAAAGACTTAAGGGGCTGGTAACCGCGGATGATGCTGTGGACGGCCTTAAGAATAAACAGACATTGACCGATGTGATCATTACGGATATTCCAAAGACATCACCTGAAACTCCCATCAAGGATCTTTTCTCAATAAGGGAAGCCACATCAAAACCTATAGCTGTCACAAATGAAAACGAGAAGCTGGTAGGTATCATCGTAAGAGGCAGTATCCTTGGTGCGCTTAAAGAGAAGGAGATTGATCCCGAAGATGAACAGACCGATCAAAAAGGTGCTGATCAGGAAGCAATGAACAGTGTTGCACAAATTAAGGAGGATGATCAGGTATGATACCCGAATTACCCCTTGGAGAAGGAGCTGAAACGGTTGTTTACTGGATAGATGACACACTGGGCCCTCTGCTGGATGCATTCAGTTCCTTATTCGGATTTCTTATTGATCTGTTTAAAGATACACTGATAATGATACCACCTTTACTGTTCATGATAGCACTTACTGTCCTGGCATATATGGTCTCCAGGAAGGACTGGAAACTGGCTACAGGAACCGCTTTCGGACTGGCAGTGATCGATAGTATGGGTCTGTGGGAACTTTCCATGGAAACCCTGGCCCTTGTGATCTCCTCTGCAGGTGTAGCACTTGCAGTGGGGATCCCTGTGGGCATCCTTATCGCAAAAAGCGAAACGATGTTCCACATAAGTAAGCCACTCCTTGATTTCATGCAGACAATGCCATCCTTTGTCTATCTGATACCTGCTGTGATCTTCTTTGGTCTGGGTAATGTGCCCGGTCTGATCGCAACTGTTGTGTTTGCAATGCCACCACCCATCAGACTAACGAATCTGGGTATCAGACAGGTCCCTGTGGAACTGGTAGAAGTGGCCGATGCCTTCGGATCAACCCCTATGCAAAAACTCATCAAAGTAGAGATACCGGTGGCCCTTAAAACGATCATGGCAGGTGTGAACCAGTGTATCATGCTTTCCCTGTCAATGGTGGTCATTGCATCAATGATCGGGGCCAGAGGACTGGGTTATCAGGTGCTCATAGGTATCCAGAGAGTTGACATTGGAACCGGTTTTGAAGCAGGTCTGGGTATTGTCATCATAGCGATAATACTTGACAGGCTCACACAACACCTGACCCCGAAATAATATTTATGATCCCCTGCGGGGATCTCACTAACTTTAGAAAGCTTAGAAAGGAGAAAATAAATATGAATGCTAAATATTTACTTGTCACCTTCTTACTTGTATTATCCCTTGTTGCAGCAGGCTGTACCGACAGTGCAGATAATGCCGGCGAAGATACAGGAGAAGGAAGTACAGAGATGGACGAACCTGTAACCATAGGCTATGTACTATGGGATGGAGAGATTGCAAGTACCAATGTAATGCAACAGGTACTTGAACAGGCCGGATATGAAGTAGAAATATTTGCTGTTGATGCCGGCCCTCTGTATCAGGGACTTGCAGACAGTCAATATGATTTCACCACATCTGCCTGGCTTCCAAAGACACAGGAAAACTACTGGAACAAATATGGAGACCAGATTGACAGTGTGGCCGTAAACCTTGAGGACTGCAAACTGGGCCTTGCCGTACCAACCTATGTCGAAGAGGTAAATTCAATTGAAGATCTCAATGCGAACAAGGATCTTTTTGACAGCAAGATCACCGGAATAGACCCGGGTGCAGGAATCATGCAGAACACCGAGAATGCAATTGATGACTATGGTCTGGAATTTACTCTTGAGTCCAGCAGCAGTGCCGGTATGGCATCAGCCCTTGATGGTGCATACAGAGATGAAAAACCAATTATAGTCACACTCTGGACCCCACACTGGGCATTTGGAAGATACGATCTGAAGATACTGGACGATCCAATGCAGGCCTATGGAGAAGCTGACCATGTGGAAACCCTTGCAAGGGTCGGACTGAAAGATGATAAACCGGAACTTTATGAGATCATTGGCAGATTCCACTGGACACATGAGGATATCCAGTCCGTAATGGCAGATATTGAAAATGACATGTCCCCTGAAGATGCTGCCGCAAAGTGGGTTGAGAACAACCCCGACAAAGTTAACGAATGGATCGGTGTTGAATAAGGGTAATTACCCTTATTTCTTTTTTTATAACATCGAACCTATTTTCTAATGTAAACAAAAAGAGGTGTATAGATTGAGATATGATTTTTTGAAAGTGTTAGCATGTCTCATGCTGACAGTTGCTTTAATCGGTGCAGGATGTACCTCCCAGAGTGACGAAACAAACGGAGATACTACAGAACAAACAGATATGGAGCCGGTAAGGATCGGTGTGATCCAGTGGGATGATTCCCGTGCAGGAGCATATGTATTCACAAATATCCTGGATGAAGGTGGATATGAATATGAAACTGTTTCCGCAGACCTTGGAGGTCTCTATCAGGCAACTGCCGACGGAGACATAGATGTCCTGATCCATGCATGGTTACCTGCAACCCAGGCCCCTTACTGGGAGAAATACGGAGACAGACTTGACAAGGCCCAGGTAGTATCTTCAGGTGCAAAATGCGGTCTTGTTGTCCCGGACTATGTCTATGATACAGGAATTACCACCATTGAAGACCTCAAAGGCAATGCCAGTAAATTTGACGGAAAGATCACCGGAATTGAACCTGGAGCAGGAATTATGCAGAACACAGAAAGCTGTGTTGTTGACTATGGTCTGGATGAATATGAGATCTACTCCAGCAGTACAGTAGGAATGGCCACAACCCTCCAGGATAAGCTGGACAATGAGGAATGGGTCGTTGTAACCCTCTGGAGGCCACACTGGACCTTTGCACGCATGGAAGGACTTCACTTCCTGGAAGATTCACAGAACATCTATGGGGAAAGTGATGATCTGATCATCCTTACAAGACCCGGTTTTGCAGAAGAAAGACCTGAGTTCTACCAGCTCATCCAGAACTATCAAATAGAACTCTCCGACATCGAATCAATAATGATTGATATCGATAATGGAAAAGAGGCTCAGCAGGCTGCCGCAGACTGGCTTGCCGAAAACCCTGAAAAGATCACCGAAGTTCTGGGAACCCAATAAATGATGACAGGGGGTGCACAACTATAGATGTGCACACCTGCTATCTCATTTTTCTTTTTTCATCTTACTCCTCATCCAGTCTGTACTTTGCTGTCACCTTATTCCAAATTAATTCTACTGATTATTTTATAATAATCAAATTCGGACATAATCCGTCGCTCAGGAAGATCTTGTATGACCGGAACACACATACCTGCATAAACTGTTCTTCCTATCAGTCACTGAGGTCTTTTTATATTATTAAACATATTCTGCACCTCACATGGAACTACCCCTTGTATGGATCTACTGGGTGATCTGTCTTAGCCTTGTGACATATATATCGGCCTTTGTGATCAACCGATACCGTGAATATGGATATGCCTTACTTGTGGGTTTTTATGTCGTTTATCTTGCAGCCTCCCAGATACTGGCCACAAGACTAATAGAATTCGACCTTGGATTCTATGTATTCTTTGCCCCTGCAGCAGTCTTCCTTTATCCATTCCTTTCCCAGGCAATTGACATGATCAATGAGGTCTACGGTGAGAAAAAGACCCATACTGCGATCATAATTGCTTTTTTAACCCAGGTAATGCTGGTCCTCTTCATATTAATGACAGCAACCCTTCAGCCGGCCCCTTTCTTTGAGCATGAACAGGCCTGGAAGGAACTTTTCACTCAGGGGATAAGGATCACCATTGCTTCCTGGGCCTCCTTTTTGATCTTCCAGAACCTTGATGCCTATATCTTTGCCTGGCTGAAAAAAAATTATCCAAAACGGGTTTTCTTAAGAAGTGCAGCAAGCGATATTACAGGCCTGTCCTTTGATAGCGTGGTCTTTATAACCATTGCTTTTTATGGGATCGCACCGGTAATGCCACTTATCCTGGGCCAGATCGTGGCCAAAAATCTTATAGGACTGCTGGACACTCCCTGGTTCCTCTGGTACAAAAGGTATCTGGAAGATAAGTTGTGAAAATATCTAAAAAGAACAGTAAAGGGTCAAAACCCCTTTACGATCCGGGAATGTCGGGCCGGGACTTCAGGGAAGTTCACCTGCGATCGCTAAGTCTTTTTGGCCGACCCTTTAATTTGTAGAATTCAAGTTCATTCAGACCTAAAAAGTTTACATTAACATCAAGTTCACCGTTCTGATACAATCCCCGTGTACCGGTTGCATCACTCAGGAATCCTTTGACAAAATTATCCTCAACCAATGACCTGTCACAACTTCCGGGTTCCAGGCATTCCAGGCTCACATCAAGAACTGCTGCCCCATCCTCTGATTCATACAGGAAGGATTCATATTCCCCGGTCAAATGATCCATGTTCGCTCTCTGGAAGACCCCGCGTTCAACATCCACACGATTAAAGGGTGAACCTGAGACCCAAATAGTCTCGGCCTCTCTTTCCGGAGTGTATATCTTCATATGGGTCCTGCCGCATTTACACCTGTCCCGGGAAAGTACAACAGTCGTATCCTCGGTATCATAGTTAAGCAGCAGACTGCCACATTTCTCACCCGGGGCCAGCAAAGTTGTAAGGACGATCCTGCCACATTCCCCATCCTCCATGAACTCTTTTTTGTGAGGGTCATAGACATCCAGATGTACAAGGTCTTCAGGAACATGAAGGCCACTTTGTTCAGAACATTCCCCGCACATAGTACCTTCGGTACTTCCATAGGTATTAAAGACAGGACAACCCCAGATCTCTTCAAGATAGGAGCGGCTCTCCGGGGCAAAGCTTTCCCCTCCAACAACAAGTTTCTCAATACTTGTATCCCGGGGATCAATACCCTCTTTTTCAAGTCTGCGGGCCAGACGCAGGAGTTTAAACACACTGGCAACGATCCCGGTTGGCCTGTAACTGGTTAAGATACGGGTGGGAAATACACATTTTCCTATGGGAATAATGGTCATTCCCAGGTCCCGGGCCGCCAGGGTCATTGTGTTTGCACCTACATTCATCCCATAGGAAGCACACATGACCAGCCTGTCCCCTTTCCCAAATCCCTGGGATCTGAAACTGCGGGCATACTTTTGCGCGTAGCGCATCCAGTCCTCCCAGGTTAAAAAGAAAGCCTTGGGTGTTCCGCTTGTCCCGCTTGTCTCATGGATCGTGTAGACATCCTCCGATCCGCAACTTTTAAAGTTAAAGTCATCAACCACAGGAGGTTGGTTTTCCCTTATCAGACTTCCTGATACCAGGGGTAATTCCAGCAGGTCTTCATGACTGTGGATACTGGATGGAGAAATATCATGTTTATCAAACCACTTCCTATAGAAGTTCGAATGTTTTACCGCATAGTCAATGGTATACCGCAACTTTTCTTCCACAAGAGAGTCAAGCTCCCCCCGGTCCATGGTCTCAATATCTTCATTGAAATATTCCCCGCTCATATTATCACATTCCTTTCATTCATATAAAATACTCAGGATCGTCTCAAAAACATTATAGCAAAAAGCAATAAAGACACCACAAATCCTGTCATTCCCAAGAGAGTTAGATCAGGATTACCCCGTGTAGCCAGATATGCTGAACTGACCAATATGATCGACAGGAATACATATTTTGCCAGAGAATCCATCATCCGGTCACGTCTTATATCCTTGCTTTTTTCTTCCAGTTTTTCGATCCTGTATCCACGTATCACCTCAATAACATCATTGATCCCCTGGGGCAGGTTCTTGAAGATCTCAAGATAGCGATCACCCTCAAGCAGGAAGTATTCTCCGGCATTAAGAGGAGAATAACGCTTCATCATGACCATGGAGATCAGTTTCTGGGCATCGTCAATAAGGTTAAATCCCGGATCAAGCTCAAGGCAGACCCCTTCAATTAATACAAGGGAACGCTCAAGAGTTGAAAAATCACTCGGCAAAGACAGATCATATTTGAAAGCCAGATTTGCATAACTGTCATTCTGGCGCTCACCCAGAGCATAGTTCTGAACGGAGATCAGGGTGTCCAGGTCCACTTTGAACTTATGTACGTTTATCTCCTCTTTGTTGACCCCGGCGACCTTTATAAAAGCATCAAAGGCAATATCCACATTCTTCTTATAGATGCCATAGAACAGATTGAGCATGTTGCGTCTTAGTTCCGAGTCAATTATACCCACGGCCCCAAAGTCAATATAGGCAATGCCATCCTCCCGGATCAGGATATTTCCCGAATGGGGATCTGCATGATAGAAACCATGCACATATACCTGTTTGAGATAACTGGAACTGATCAGATGAGCATATCTTAATCTGGTCGCACGATCCTTTACTTCAAGGTCCTTGACCAGGGTCCCTTCCATATAATCCATTACCAGGACATTTTCAGAACACATATCATCATAAACGGCCGGGATGTGCACATCTCTTGAATCCGCAAAGATCTCTCCAAAACGCTTGATATTGCGGGCTTCATTGAGAAGGTTCACTTCTTTGCTTAACAGGTCACTGAATTCATCAAGGAAATCATCAATATCAAAATTACTGCCAAACCCTCCGATTCGGACAATGATGCCTTTAAGATCATTAATAATGGCCAGGTCAATATTGATGATGTCGATCAGGCCGGGCCTTGCGATCTTCACCGCAACTTTTCTGCCATCAAGAACAGCTTCATACACCTGGGCAATGGAAGCACTGGCGATGGGTTTTTCATTGAACTGATCAAACTTTTCTGTGAAAGTTGAACGGATATCTCCGGAAGCCATGTCCCTGCCATTTGCACATGCCCCACATTTTGCAAAGGAAGCCATCATTTCCTCAAACCCAAGGGGAGTAACCTTATTCTGCAATTTCGAGAGCTCATCCACATAGTTTAAAGGAAGCAGATCAGGCCGCTTGCTCATAAGCTGACCCAGTTTTATGAAAGTAACACCCAATTCCTCAAAAGCAAGCCGAAGCTTGCGGGCATTCTTCTGAGCCTCAAGATCAATATAACAGGCCCCTTTACGATTTGATATGTAGTTGCGATGTATCTCATGATACAACAGACTAAAAAGATTATATTTGAAAAATACACGGACAATAGCCAGATATCTGCGCAGTTTTTTAAACATTTACATAATGTATTAAAGGTAATAGTAAATAAAATGAATGGTTTTCTCTAATAACCGTAGCATTTTTTCAGATGATAAGATCATTAATATATTGAGTACCTCAATAAATTAAGGTACAGATACCGGCATATTCAAAACAGAAAGTTATTAATTATCAGAGTTAATGCCGTACCATCCAGACATGCTCAATGCCTCCATCATCAAAGGTCTCACCAAATTCTGTAAAACCAAACCGTTTGTAAAAACCCCTTGCATCCAGCTGAGAACTTAGATATATCTTCTCTGCATCCATTTCAGAGGCCTTCCGGATAAGAAGAGCCATGAGGATACGGCCCAATCCTTTCCCGCGTTCAGCCGCAAGGATGCACACCCTTCCGATAAAGTGGGAGCCATCTTTCTCGTAAACTCTGCCGGTTGCTATTGGCCCGGTTTTAGAAGAAAGGAGAAGATGGTGGGCCTTTTCATCCATCTCATCAATTTCGATATCTTCAGGGATATTCTGCTCTTCAATGAAGACCTTTTTGCGCACAAAGTAGACATCATCAAAGTCCTGCATACCGAAAGTCCATTGAATATCCATGATCAGCACCGTGAAAGATGTAGTGTTTCAATTCCATAAAAGAATGGCATGATCAACACTCAACAATTCTCATACTTTTTACAGTGTTTTCTATAAAGCAGCTGTACCATACCGTCAGCAAGGCCCATCCCCGGTACATGCATATAGGATATATCCGACCATTTCATCACTGAAAGATAGATCCTGGTCGCCGGGATAATGATATCGGCACGGTCGGGTTTAAGACCCATTTTGACAATGCGCTCCTCCAGTGTATGGGCCCGCAAGTAGCTGTAAACATCCTTAATATCCCTGTATTTGATAGGTTTGCCTTCTTTGGTACCGGAAAGCCTGAAGACCTTATTAATATTACCTCCACTGCCTATTGCAGCACCCGGATGATGTTTGGAAGTGATTTTCTTTACCCAGGACTTCATTGCGGCCCATTCTGATTTTTTTACAAACCCCTCAAGCAGTCTGATGGCACCGATGTTGAAGGATCTGGAACCAATCACCTTGTGACCATGATAGACAGTTATCTCCGTACTTCCTCCTCCCACATCTATATAGAGATAAGTGTCCTTCCGATCAAAACTTTTCATTGAATGATTGGAATAAATTATCCGGGCTTCCCTCTTCCCGCTGATCACATCAAGATCAATCCCACTTTCCTTTTTAATCTTCTTTGTGATCCGGGAACTGTTTTTGGACTCCCTCAGTGCAGAAGTTCCACAGGCCATATGATCAATGGGCCCAAAAGCATCCATAATATGGCTAAATCCTATCATAGTCTTTGTGAGCTGCTCCACTTTTTCATCGGATATCCTGCCATGAAGGAAAGCATCATCACCCAGACGAATAGGCATTCTCATAGTAGTAACTTTATTGTATATTGGTTCATCACCATCAGGATCAAAACGGGCAAGAAGAAGACGCACTGCATTGGACCCGACATCTATAGCGGCAAATTTCATATTTATACACCCTCATATCCGGGTCGGATACCTGCAGATCAAAGGAGTATGCTAAAGCATTATAGATGAGACCCGGATTCCGGTTACAAGATAAGATCATCATTACTGTGCTCAATTACTTAATATAATCATATAAACATCTTGCCATCCAGACACAGTCATTAATATTATGTAGTGAGAAAACCAAGATTAAAGATAGAATCAGGGAGGTTGGAATATGGTAAAGAAACTCTGCAAACTGGCCAAAGAAGATATCAAAACTAATGAAAAGGAATGGATCAAACTTACCTCCAGACCAAAATATCTCTGCACAAAATGTGGCCGTGTGGCAAAGGATGAAAAATATCTCTGCAAATCCAAAAAGATGTAACAGAGATTATATAGAAGGCGTAACTGATACTATATAAAAAAAGAAGTTAAGTATCCCGCAGATCAGGATACTCATTGTGATACCGGGATATTAACCATATATCCGGCTCTCACCGACAGATCACATTGCATTCTCTTTTGCCCAGGAGGCCCCTGCTTCCAGGATAGCCAGGTTCATCGGGATCAGTTTGGGTTTGCTTGCAAAGGTCTCTTCAATGGCCTGCCTGAACACCTCTTCAGGCAATCTGGTATCTCCCAGGGCCATCATGACACCCAGCATGACCGTGTTTGCCGCCTTTACAGAACCGGCATCCTTGGCGATCTGGAAAGCAGGAACTTTTACAGCCCTGATACCTTCGGGGACCTGGAAATCCCCGATGCTTTCATCATAGATGATGACGCCGCCTGCTTTAACATCATTTGCGAATTTCTCAAGGGATGGCTGGTTTAAGGCCACCAGTATATTGGATTCATATACGACCGGAGAACCTATCGGAGCACCGGAGATCACAACAGAACAATTGGACGTGCCGCCTCTTTGTTCCGGGCCGTATGACGGATACCAGGAAGCGTATCTGCGATCACTGCAACCGGCCCTGGCAAGGGTCAGACCCATGCTCAACACACCCTGACCTCCAAATCCGGCGATCTTGACCAGCACCTGACCAAATTCAGGATCATCCACTGAATCACTGGAAGACCTGTTATCCAGATCATAGAGATCATCAATGGCCTTTTTGGAGAAATCGCTCTTGCTGCGAAGCAGAGGTTCAACTTCATCATACCGGTCACGGAAATTACCCAGCGGGAATTCCTTTTCCATCTGCTCGTTGACGAATTCGGTACTCTGCTCACTGCTTTGTCTCAGATTCGTGGGACATGTGGAAAGGACCTCTATAAAGGCATAACCTTTGCCTTCCTTCTGGACCTCAAGGGCCCTTCTTACAGCCTTTCTTGCCTTTCTGATATGAGCTATATCGGATACCGAGACCCTTTCAATGAAGACCGGAGCTTTCAGATTGTTGAGCAGCTCACACATATGTATGGGATAACCTGCAAACCTGGGGTCCCTTCCGTCCGGACAGGTTACTGTCTTCTCACCGATCAGTGTGGTGGGAGCCATCTGACCACCGGTCATCCCGTAGACGGTATTGTTCACAAAGAACACTGCCATCTTTTCTCCGCGATTGGCAGCCTGTATGGTCTCATTGAGTCCGATGGAGGCAAGGTCCCCATCACCCTGATAGGCCATAACAACCGCATCGTCCTGTGCTCTGGACATACCGGTACCCACTGCGGGGGCCCTTCCATGAGCTACCTGGAGATTGCCGCAATCAAAGTAGTAATAGGCAAATACAGCACAACCTACAGGACTGATCATAACACAGCGGTCCTGTATCTCAAGATCGGCCATTGCTTCCCCGATCAGCTTATGCAAAATTCCATGACCACATCCGGGACAGTAATGTGTTGCTGTTGGAGCAGCCCCTCCTTTTCGGGGAAACTCATCATACAGTCCTGCCGGATTTTTTATAACTTTTTCTTTCATGATCATTCCTCCTTTGAAGCAACTTCACGGATCTTATCCATTACCTGATCCAGAGTTATGAGATTTCCACCAAGCCGGTTGACAAGCTCCACAGGTCGGGTACAGCCCGTTGCAAGCCTTATGTCCTCCCTCATCTGTCCATTGCTCATTTCCACGGAAATAAAAGTACATCCCCGATCTGCAAGGCTTTGCAGTTGTTCTTCAGGGAATGGGAACAGTGTAAGAGGTCTGAACAGACCGACCTTAATACCTTCTCTCCTGGCAACCTCAGTTGCAGAGCGACAGATACGACTGCTGATCCCGTAGGACACAAGCACGATCTGAGCATCATCCATCATATACTCTTCATATTCAACTTCATTTTCCCGGATCAGCTGATATTTTTCCTGTAATTTGTAGTTGAAATCCTCAAGCTGATCAAAGTCCAGGAAGATAGAGGTCACAAGATTGGACCGGGTACTTTCATTACCACAGACAGCCCAGGACTCATCAATGGCAGGTTCGACTGCCTCTTCAGGGAACTGCAGGGGCTCGATCATCTGGCCCAGCACACCATCAGCAAGGACATAGACCGGGATCCGGTACTTGAAAGCAAGATCAAAACCTTTCCGGGTGAAATCACACATCTCCTGAACGGAGTTGGGGGCCAGGACGATGGTCCTGTAGTTACCATGTCCTCCACCTTTGACGACCTGGGAATAATCTCCCTGTTCGGGTCCGATATTACCAAGTCCGGGACCTGCCCGCATGATATCAACGATCACACATGGAAGCTCCGCACCGGCAAGATAGGAAACTCCTTCCTGCTTCAGGCTTATCCCCGGCCCGGATGATGCGGTCATGACCCTGTGCCCTGCTGATGCTGCCCCATAGACCATGTTCACCGCAGCTTCTTCAGATTCTGCCTGGACGAATTTCCTGCCCACTTTCGGGAATGTCCGGGAGGCCTCATGGAGGATCTCACTTGCAGGAGTTATCGGATATCCAAAAAAACAGTCACAACCGGCATACAGGGCCCCGATCACAACTGCCGAATTACCTTTTGTTAATTGTGTAGCCATAAGATCACCTTTTTTAAACTGGCTTTTTACTCAGAATTTGTTATTTACAATAGAATGTTATTTGCAATTAAAGATCAATGCTCATTCCTTTTTTTCAACGATTGGAATATGGACCTCAATTGCCAGAGGTTCCGGGCAGGTATAATAGCAATTTGCACATCCGATGCAACCCTCACCCAGATACTCAACGTAGTGATATCCACGTTCATTGATATCCTCACTCATTTTGAGGACATCCTTAGGACATGCAATAACACATCTGCCACATCCCTTACATTCAATTATATTGATAACCGGATATGGTTTCTGATTTTCATTTTTTTCCGACATATTATCAACCTTATAATTCTACATAAACCTCATCAGTACCATTCCCGAAGGATCAGGTACTGAAAGGATCTATCACTTAAACGGTAAATAGCAGATCAGCAGTTGCTGACCGGATAGCTGCCATTGAGTCACTGCAGGAACATATATAGTTAATGGACCGGTATTTGATGGTCTGAAGAACTTCAGATAGCATATTAACCGATGAATCTGACCCGGATTGATATCAGACCCCGCCAACACTGCCGGGATCTGAGGGTCATATCAATGTTGCAAAAGGTTATCGACGACCTACCTTTTATCCCCGCACCTTATTGCAAGCAGCCTGATCATAACAGATGTTCAATCTGCCTGATCATAACAGATGTTCAATCTGCCTGATCATAACAGATGTTCAATCTGCCTGATCATAACAGATGTTCAATCTGCCTGATCATAACAGATGTTCAATCTGCCAGATCATAACAGCTGCTTAATCGGTCTGTTCCATATCATGGTCGCGTATCTCTACACGCCTGATCTTACCACTGATGGTCTTGGGAAGCTCCTCCACAAACTCAATGGCCCTGGGGTATTTATATGGAGCAGTAGCCTTTTTGACGTGGTTCTGAAGCTCCTTTTTAAGTTCCTCACTTGCAGTGTAATCCTTTGTCAACACGATCGTTGCTTTGATGATCTGGCCCCTGACAGGATCAGGCACACCGGTAATGGCACATTCAAGGACTGCGGGGTGCTCAATAAGGGCACTTTCCACTTCAAATGGTCCGACCTTATATCCGGAGGTCTTGATGATATCATCGGAACGTCCGACGAACCAGTAATAACCATCCTCATCCATCCAGGCCATGTCACCGGTATGATAGTACCCGTCATGCCAGGTCTCTTTTGTCTTTTCCTCATCAGCCCTGTAACCGGTGAACAGTCCGGCAGGTTTTCCCTGTGAGGTGTCTATTACGATCTCACCTTCATCACCGACATCACATACTTTCCCGTCCAGGCCAAGCAGTTTGATATCGTATTCAGGGGAGGGTTTACCCATTGATCCGGGTTTGGGTTCCATCCAGGGATAGGTGGCAATGGAGACCACCGTTTCGGTCTGGCCAAAACCTTCCATCAGTTTAATACCGGTGTATTCAAGAAAACGCTCATATACCTCCGGGTTTAGAGGTTCACCTGCGACCACACAGTATTCCAGACTGCTAAAATCATATTTTGACAGGTCTTCCTTGATCAGGAAACGATAGATGGTCGGAGGGGCACAGAAGGTGCTCACACCATATTTTGTGGCCATACTTAGCATATTCTTTGCATCAAAGCGTTCATAATCATAGACGAACACCGAAGTACCACAAAGCCACTGACCATAGAGCTTTCCCCAGACACACTTGGCCCAGCCGGAATCTGCAACTGTCAGGTGTAAGCCACCATCTTTGACATTCTGCCAGTAGCCAGCTGTGATGATATGGGCCAGCGGATAGGCAAAGTCATGCTGTACCATCTTGGGGAAACCTGTGGTACCGGAAGAGAAATAGACCAGGGAGATATCATCATTGGTAGTAGCTGCATCCCCTGTGGGACGACTGAAATCCTCCGGGGCTTCTTCAAGCTCTTTTGTGAAATTGATCCATCCAGGCCGGTCTTTTCCAATTACAGATTTGTGAATGAGGACGTCTTCAAAACCTTCATGTGACTCGTCAATATAGTTGAGCAGGCCCTCATCATCCGCACTTACCACCATTTTGATCTGTGCCCTTTCGATCCTGTATTTGATGTCTGCGGTCGTAAGCATATGGGTACCCGGAAGTCCAATGGCCCCTATCTTATGCAATCCCAGGATACATATCCAGAACTCATACCGACCCTTGAGGGAAAGCATGACCACATCCCCTTTACCAATGTCAAACTTGCGGAACACATTGGCAGCCTTATCGCTTAACTTTTTAAAGTCCTTAAATGTGAAGATGATCTCCTCACCTTCATCATTACACCACACAAGGGCCTGTTTCTCAGGCTGCTCCCTTGCGTATCTGTCCACAACATCATAGGCAAAGTTAAAATTATCGGGGACATTGATCTTGAAATTCTCTTTAAAATCCTCATATGATTTGAACTCTGTCCCGGAAACATATTCATTAAATAAGCATGACATATTAATCCTCCTTTATCATCGTACCTTGAACGTTTTTCATTAATCCGGATGCTTTTATTAGATGTTGATCAGAATATAATGGCCAGGAAACGGGCCGGTTTGCCATTCATAGCTGCCATTGCATGTTCGTAGTTCGAATCAAAATAGATGGAATCTCCTTCTTCAAGGATGATCTCATTGTTGTGTATCAACACTTTAAGGGTACCTTCCAGAACGTAATTGAATTCCTGCCCGGGATGGGAATGAGTGGATAATTGATCTTCCTCTTTTGGATCCACAGTTACAAGGAACGGTTCAGCCTTCTTATGAATGTAATTAGCAGCAAGGTTCTGATATCTGTACTCCTTCCTTCTCTCCACCTTTACGCCTTTATCCTTCCTTGTAACTGTGAAGATGTGCATTCTGGGTTCCTCACCGGTCAAAAGAAGGGTCATATCAACATCCAATTCTCTGGCGATCTCAAACAGGATACTTGCCGGGATATCTTTCACTCCGACATCATATTGTTCATATACATCTGCAGAAATGCTCAGACGTTCTGCCATATCCTCAACAGATATATTGGAGAGTTCACGTAATTCATGGATACGTGCTGCTATTTCCTTAATTTTTTCCTGCATAACAAATTCCTCATGTTCAGATATGAAGGCGCATTAATACAACAAGGCCAACCATGAAACATTAGTGTATATATCAATATATAAAAATCTATTGTGATTAAACATGAACAAAATCGACACCAGCATACATGTTAGCATGACACATACTTACACATCATTTAAAGAGAGATGGAGAAGATAAACAAAAACAAAGATAAATAACACAATGAATCTGAACTCGAATCATAATCAAGAAAAACAAAGTAAAGGGAACAAGCAAGGGAAACAAACAAGGAAACAAGAAGAAAGACAAACAGGCAAACAAGCACTGACCCAGGTAGAAAACCAAGCAGAGAAACAAATAAAAAAAAACACATGATATTCTCTGAATATCAGCCTCAAATAATGAAAGTCCGGGTACTTTCATGGTAAATAAGTAAGGGAAAGACGTAAGGGAATAAGTAAGGGAAACCCTTACTTACCTACCGGCCCAACAGTGATCGAATACTCAAAGGATTCAGCATTGTGGCCCAGTATACTTAATTCCCATTTCCCTATCTGAGACGGGATGATATAAGATTCCGTATACACCCTGTAGCCTTCCTGATAGACACGGGGAGTAAAGTCCATATTACCATTCCCTGCAAAATCCTCTTCAGCAACTGCCATTTCATCCATCATATCGTCCATCATAATACCTCCGCGATAAAGTACAGGAGATCGGTCAAGATTGACACTGGCAGTATAGGAAG
Organism: Methanosarcinaceae archaeon; assembly: GCA_963676195.2. Classification (GTDB taxonomy): domain Archaea; phylum Halobacteriota; class Methanosarcinia; order Methanosarcinales; family Methanosarcinaceae; genus CAXXJW01. The sequence continues at coordinate 1,132,290 of CAXXJW010000001.1, forward strand.
TACCTGAGAGTTCCGGTTCGATCATATCTCCATCCTTTTCCAGACTCAGATCGAAATAAGGCAGGTTTTCAGAAGAGGAAACCCTCCAGGCCGAACCATATGTCGTTGTTGTTATATCTATGCGCATGGGGGCCCCTTCAGTCCTGGATATAAAGGTGGTTGTGAAAGGGTCTTCCGGTTGTTCCCAGACTCCAAGGTCTATTGAAACCCGGCCGTCCCATTCACGCACAGTGGGATCATCAATTCCAAGATCAAGGGTGCCGTAATAGCTTCCATCTGCTCCTCCGGGAACATCGATATGGAGCTTAAGTTCAACTTCCTCTCCGGCCTTGAGAACATCAGGGGCATCTATCGCAATTTGATTTTCAGCCAGAGCCATGAAGTCATCCATATAGTAAGACCTTTCCTCCGGGATCAGGTGGGGGGCCAGGGGAATGTCAATGTCTGCAATATTCTTCACCCTTATAAGATAATCATAGCCATTACCTGCTTCCACCCTGTCATAGATGGACCGGGTCATTAAGCTGACATTGGGAGGAGTCCAGACATTTACCGACAGCTCAAAGGATACGCTGTATTCCGGATAAGGATACATCCTTATGACCTTCTCCTCCAGATCTGAGAACGTTAGTATGGTATCATAGTATCCAGTTTCAGCATCTGCAGGAATGGAAACATTGACTGTGAATTCCTGCTTACCCTCAGGTTTAATTTCCACAGAACCGGGAGTAATAGTTATCCACTCCGGTTCAAGGACCTCTTCACCCCACAAACTTGTGATAACTCTGGGCCGGGCCTCAAAGTCTTCCTCATCCCTGTTCATAACCGTTACAGTGAATTCTTCGGACTGGCCCGGCTTAAGCTGCAGATATTTATAACCTGTATCCACCCACACATAAGGTATCTCTATCTCCGGGAGATAGTCCGCAACCATCATATCAGAATAAGAACTGGATGAAACTTTATCTGCCAGCAATACAGATTCAATGGATGGTTCAATGGAAGATGCCGCTTCAGTGGCTGCAGATAAGGCAATTTCAGCTTCTTTGCAGTTATCGTCCAGAGCCATAGTTGAAATATCAGCAGTTGAGGTCAGATGATCGGACAGTATAGCACTACCAGGGATCGCCAGCAACATCAGGGCCAGAGATCCCATAATTATCTTTAACATTTTATTCATAGGTCATTCTCCTTTTCACTCATTATTTAATCCAAATTTAAATCATAATTTTACTCATTGTTTCATCCAAATTTAAATCATCTTTTCACTCATTGTTTCATCCAGCTTTTAATTTAAATTATACCAATCTGATAATACGATCATGTCAATTGTTATCTGAGGAAGTATCTGACAACAATCATTACTATGCATTTTACTTATTAAAGATTTGTCTAAACTTCAAACCAATTCGTAGTTATACGGAAAACGGCAGAGAGGAATTACCAGAAAAACAGACATGATATTCTTTGACTATCAAACCCAAACAATGAAAGTGAAAACACTTTCATCGTAATATAAATGGTCCTTTTTGAATATCGGCCCAAACAATCAAAGCAATACTTTCATGATAAACAGACATGATATTCATTGATTATCGGCCCAAACAATCAAAGCAATACTTTCATGATAAACAGACATAATATTCATTGAATATCGGCGCAAACAACAAAAGTGGAAGTACTTTCATTGTAAACATATTATTCCTGATCAGAAGATACAACCCAAAAGTACAGAAAGCAGAAAGGACCTGTTATGCTTTTATGAAAATAAAAATGTGATCACAAAACTTCATAACCCGCTTCAATGACAGCTTTTTTGAGCTTTTCAACATCTGTCATTAAGGGATCATATATCACTAAAGCCTGTGATTTTTCAAAGAGCACATCAACTGAATCAACTCCTTCAACAGCTGAAATGGCATTGGCAACCACAGCCTGGCAATGTTGACAGGACATCCCCCCGATCTTAAGGATAATTTCTTCCATCATTACAATCAAACCTTTTTCATGTACTCCGGTACAAAGGTCCATAAGGAAACCGGATTAAAGGCTGAAAAATCAAAATGAAATAAATATAAGTGAGAAAAATAAAGATGTGAAACTGCCGGAGCAGTTCACATTGCATCCTTGCCTATCTGAGCAATGGTCTCATCGATGTCCTTTTGCAGCTGTTCCGGAATTCCGGTGATACCAACATCAAGGAAACCACGGACTATCATACCCACAGCATCATCTTCAGAAATGCCCCGGGCCATGAGATATTCCACCTGTTCCCTGGCAATACGGCCCACTGCGGCTTCATGGGAAAGTTCCACATCATCCACATTGGCTTCCAGGATAGGAATGGCACGCTGCATACCTTCATTGTTAAGGACAAGGCCATGACATTCAAGATGGCCCTGACAGTGAAGGGCATTTGCGATCATCTCGCCTCTTGCAATTACCTTTCCACCGGTCGTGATGGTACGGGAGATGAGCTCGGCTTTTGTACCGGGAGCATCAAAGATGACCTTACTGCCAAGGTCAAGTTCGGAATCCGGGTGGGCAACTGCTACGGTATGGAACCGGGCAAAGGCATTCTCGCCTGCCAGGATAGCAGTCGGATAGCTCTGTATAGAGCCTACAGGTTTGAGAAGGATGTAATTGCTCACATAGCTTGCCCCTTCTTCAAGATAGATGACCGTCCTTGGACGAACTCCTATTTGTTCGGCCCAGTTGTGTATCATGGTGAAATTAAGGGTCCCTCCCTTTTTCACATAGATCTCCGATATACCCAGATGCATGGCACGCTCTACCCCTTTTGTAGTGGTACACCCTGTGATCACGTCCAGCTGAGCATCCTCTTCCACAATAAGTATGTTGTGAACTGTCTGGGTGGTGTTATTATGACCCATTGCCAGACATGTCTGAACCGGCATGGAAGTCTTTTCTCCGGCAGGGGCCCTTATGAAGTACCCATCTGCATTCTCAAGATAAGTCTTTGCAGTATATTTATCCGCATCGACCTGGACAAGCTTCCAGGAATACTCCTCAAGCCAGTCATATTTCTCCAGAGCTGAGTGCAGGGACATCATCTCTATGTTCGAGTCATGAACAGATGAATGAGAGATGGCATTATCCATCATTAAGAAACTGCCGGAGCGGTTCTGTTCATCAGGCAGTACTCCCACATTAAGGAGGGTTAGTTTAAAATCATCATCCAGATCATTGAGATCTTCTGTTTTTTCGGATTCCTTGGTGGCCAGCTCGAATTCATCAAGCTTAAAGTCCTCGCCGTAAGCTGCACTCTTATCAATAGAGCTTTCAGCCCTCTGTTTTAAAGATGCCCTAGCTTGCATTTGATACACTCCTCATATCCTTTAACCTTGATCTCTTTCAACATCCTGTGAGGATTTCCTTTACACATGACCTGCCCATTACAGAGAATATAACCATTGTCTCCTTCAACATAATCAAGTACCTGGCCGGTGTGGGTGATTATAAGAGCTGCATTTTTCTTATTGCCTGCTGCAAGACATTTTGATTCACTCTGAAGCAGACCTGCAATGGTCTTACCTATCTCTTCGATACTCACAAGATCTACGCCCGACTCCGGTTCATCGAGAAGGAATATGCAGGGTTTCTGGGCCGATAATTGCAAGAGTTCAGATCGTTTTATTTCCCCGCCGGAAAAACCAACATTGACATCTCTTTCCATGAAACGAACCATATCAAGCTGCTGTGCAACCTGATCCAGTTGTTCAGGGTCATCGGTAAGAGTATCCACCAGTGTCCTGAGTTTGACACCTGTCATATTGGGAGGCCTCTGTGTCATGATCCCAAGACCTCTTTTTGCCCTCTCATCCACAGAAAGATCGGTGATATCCTCTCCTTTAAAGATGATTTGTCCACTAACGATATTGTATCCGGTAAAACCCATCAATGTCATAAGAAGAGCAGATTTTCCGGCACCATTGGGCCCAAAGAGAACAGTCGTCTTGCCTGCCTCAACATTAATACTTACATCATTAAGAATGGTCCTTCCACCAACCTCAACGGTCAGATTCTTTATTTCTAGCATATAACCTCCAATCCACTTAAAAAATCACTTATATTGAATACAGGGTATAATAATTTCATGCTGAAGAACAAAAGGTCCTATAAATTTGTTTTTGATCGTGCATAATTACTCTGCCAGGTATATGTTGCCATCAATACAAAGGCAAAATCAATTTGCCTTAGCTTTTAGTCACATCATTAATAAAGCTTATGCGTGCTGTGTTAACAGTGTTACATGACTGATGTGATAAATACTTATTGGACACAACAAAAAGAGTAATGCAAACAAACAACAAAAAAAGAATATATACAAACAATGTACATAAATATATAAAATTATATACATATATACTGATACAATTTGGCAATGGTAAATGAATAGTCACTCACTCACTCACTCACTCACTCACTCACTCACTCACTCACTCACTCACTCACTCACTTACTCACTCACTCACTCACTCACTCACTCACTCACCCACTCACTCACTCACTCACTCACCCACTCACTCACTTACTCACTTACTCACTTACTCACTTACTCACTTACTCACTTACTCACTTACTCACTTACTCACTTACTCACTTACTCACTTACTCACTTACTCACCCACTCACCCACTCACCCACTCACCCACTCACCCACTCACTCACTTACTCACTTACTCACCCACTCACTTAGTTTCATCCTCAGAGAAGGCCCCAAACTGTCTGGCAAAATTAAGCTGATCAACTTCTTCCCAGTCCTCGATGATCTTACCATCAATAACATGACTTATTGTGATACCTGTGAACTCCACATTTCTAAAAGAGGGAGGAACACCCTGAAAATGCTCTGTATGCAAGCCTGTGGCCCGCCAGCGGGTGACCACTTTATCACCCTCTGCAACAATATCCTCAACATCAAAATGAAGTTCTGAAAGGGCCGAATGGATCGAATCCATAAAATCAATAAGCCCGTCCCTGTCCAGTATGTCCTTTCCATAGTGCATCTGATAGTCATTTGAACAAAACTGCTCAACAGAACGTGCCCTCCAGCCATCAAGGGCCACTCCAAGGACCATTTCTTTATTGGCCCTTAGCTTATCAGTATTAACAGGTTCGTCCGCATTATTAATGGAACGAAGTTTTCGGGCCCGTACAGACAGAGGTAATCTAACGGATTGCATATGGATAATATGGTATTTTTCATTGATAAATATAATTCAGGAAAACAGGACAGGAATTCTCTAAACCAGATAGGAACAAGGCATCCAAACCAAAACAAACCATGCATCAATAGATAAGTTTATAAGAGATATTGCATTTACAGATAGTGCTCAAGTGCGAGAGTAGCCAAGCGGTCAACGGCGATGGACTCAAGATCCATTTTCGTAGGAATTCGTGGGTTCGAATCCCCCCTCTCGCACCACTTTCATTTGGTATGTGGTATTCCTGCTTTCATTTCTTGCTCCACGTATTCGTAGAATGTCATGTTCATATTTGCAATATGTTGAGAATATATTATTTCATAGATGGTCCTTAAAGATATAGCCACATATATTGTTATTTCAGCCTGCTGCTTTTGTGATGAACTCTTACATCATAACTTCCTTTAAAACATCAGAGTTAAATTCATTGATAACATACCTTATATTTAAGATTTAGAATACATTCAACCACATATATTGTAAAAAATCAACAAGGGGCTCACTATGCAGGGAAAAATAGAGACTGAAATGAATGAAGATGATAATGCTGTCTCATCAGCTGCAGGGTTTACCATTTATGCAAATCTGGACACCATTGCAGAAAAATCCATTGAAATACAGTACAACAGACAAACCGAACTTCTCTCCAGATACGGAGAAAAAGGCAGGCAGCTTTCCATAAAAGATGCAAAATACCATCTTCAGTACTTATCAGAGGCCCTCTGTTTTGAAAGCAGGGATCTTTTTTCCAGTTATGTCATCTGGACCAGGGTCCTTATGGAAAATCTCAACATCCCGTTAAAATATGTGAAAGTCAATCTGGAGATCATCAAAGACATAATAACTGAACAAGCCCGGGCCTGCAACCTTACTCCGGAACAGTCAGCTCTTGTTGCCAAATATCTGGACATAGGAATATATGAACTGGACAGGGAACTTACTCCTGAGCCCTCCTTCATCATTGAAAACCTGGACACAGGACAGATAGCAAAACAATATCTTAGCTACCATCTGGAAGGAAACAGGAACAAAGCCTTTGAAATGATACTGAGGCTAATAGATGAAGGGATTGCGATAGAAAAAGTTTATATAGAAATTATACAGCCGGCCCAGTATGAAATTGGAAGGCTCTGGCATATCCACCAGGCCAGTGTGGCCCAGGAACATTATGTAACAGCCTCTTCTCAGCTGATAATGTCCCAGCTATATCCAAATATCATTTCAAATGAAAAGAAAGAAAAAAGCCTTGTGGCCACCTGTGTGGGCAGTGAACTTCATGAAATGGGAGTGAGAATGGTCGCTGATCTTTTTGAGCTTGACGGATGGGACACCTATTACCTTGGGGCCAATATGCCCGCCTCCAGTATAATAGAGACCACAAAACAAACCAGGTCCGGACTGCTAGTAGTATCTGCCACCCTGCCCCTGCATGTTCACAAAATAAAGGCACTGATAAAGGAGATCAGAAATGACCCCCACTGCAAAGACCTGAAAATAATGGTTGGAGGGTATCCTTTCAATATAGACAAACAACTATGGGAAAAAGTTGGTGCTGATCTGTATGCCCCTGATGCCAGATCTGCTGTCAAAGTTGCCAACCAGCTTATCTGAATAATATTAATTATAAGATAATCCCGGCAGGCCGACAAACACCCTCAGAAAAAGTGAACACTCATGGATGACATTGAGATGTACAATCAGATCAGTAAACTGAACAATGAACTGGTCAATGCTAAACGGACCCTTACCAAACAGAACTTTCAATTAAATGTACAGACTGAAAAATTACGGGTTATACTTACCAGTATCAAAGACGGAGTATTTGTAACTGATACAGATTACAACATAACTTTTGCCAATAATGCTATCATAGATCTAACAGGCATTGATGCTGAAAAGATAGAAGGTTCAAACATCCGGGATTATCTTTACAATGCTAATGAAGGAATTGCAATCAACCTTTCCGAAGAAGAGCTTGACCGGGTGCATGAAAGTTCAGACCCGGTTGAAATACAGCTTATAGGAAAGAACAGTCAGATACCGGTAGACCTTATCATTTCCAAACTGGTGGATACCAATGGATCAAACTGGGGATTTGTTCATGTGATCCATGACCTGAGAGCCCGAAAAAAAATAGAACGTGAACAAAATGAAATAAACCAGATGCTCTCTTTGCTGAACAAGATACTAAGACATGACATTCTTAACGATCTGAATATAATCAATCTTGCCATGGACCTTTATTATCTTAGAAAAGATGAAAAATATCTGGAAAAATGCAAACCAGCTCTCAAAAAGAGCTTTGCACTGATAAAAGACATAGCCAATCTGGAAAATATCGTATCAGCAGGTAAAGAACTTGAACAGTATGAACTGGCCCCTGTGATCAGAGATATAATCCCTGCCTATGACATAGAGATCAAACTCAACGGGAATGCTACAGTGTATGCAGACCAGGCCTTAAGCTCCCTTTTTGATAACCTTATAAAAAATGCCATCGTGCATGGCAAATCGGAAAGTATTGACATTGACATCAAAGAGGTCAACAAAAATAATGAAAGGGTATGTCAGATAGATGTAAAAGACCTGGGCAGAGGGATCCCGGATGAGGTAAAACCATATATCTTCGACAATGAATTCAAATACGGGGATACAGGTCATACCGGCCTGGGCCTGTATATAGTTCACAGAGTAGTGGAACGTTATGGCGGAAAGATCAAAGTTGTGGACAATAAACCAAAAGGTACCTGTTTTTCAATCGAATTGAAAACTCCCGGAGCAATATGATAATAATACAGTAATTTATAAATATCCTGCAGCCATTATTAAATAATGCAGTATCATCAGGTTCATTTCGCAGACTTATTCGCTAAATAATGCACACTATCCATACCTCCAATACATCGGTAATATAAAGATGGTTCCAACAAATCCAGAGATACCTGAAATAACGAATTATATCTGGGAAGCTATTGCTGAAAAAAACAGGGTCAGCATAATTGTAACAAATATAAAACATATGGTTTTATATATTAGTACTGCCGCTGAAGAAACCCTCGGGTATAATTTTAATGAGATTAAGGGGAGATCCCTTCACTCTATCTTTGATTTTTCCAGTGCAGCTGATTCTGAGGTTTTCACTGCAAACGATCAGGATATACAGATTCCTGAATATGAAAACACCGATAGTAATCCGAATTGGCCTGAAGGCACCTATCTGAACAACATCATCTGTCAGCAAACGAATGGTAAATCCTTAACTCTATCTCTGAAAATATCCCCGCTATATGACGAGAATGAACAGCTTTTTGGATATCTACACATACTGAAAAATAGCCGGGACGGGCTTATCAACGACCATAAATGCTTCACTTATTTCCAGAATAACGATAGCATAGAAATTGATCCGGAAAGACTCCGGATTACAGATATAATAAGTCTGGATTCCCTGCAAAAACTGCAGGACGGATTCGCAAAGGTTCATGGGGTAGGCGCACTCCTTTTTGATACAAATGGGAAACCCATCAACAAATATAGCAACTTTGCAAAATTCTGTACTCTTGTAAGAAGAACAGACAAGGGCCTGCAACGATGTATGATCTCTGATAGGAGAATGTCCGAAAAAATTAAAAGGGGTGGTTATGGCATGGTACCCTGCAAGAATATCGAAGCAATAATGGACGGAGCATTTCCCATAATAATCCAGGGCCATCACATTGCAAATTGGGGTATCGGACAGGTATTGCACCAGCCCGTGGATGAAAATGAAGTAAGGGAGCTGGCTAAAGACATCGGAGTGGACGAGCAGCAACTTGTAGAAGCATCCAGGGAACTCAAACAAATGTCCCGGAAAGATTTTGAAGAGCTTATCGAACTGATGCATATGATAACAAGCTGGATCTCAAATACAGGACTGTTGAACCTTAAGCAGAACCACCTGTTAAAAGAAAAAGAAGAACTCGAAACAAAACTTTTGAACTACAATTTACATCTTGAAGATATTGTAAAGAAACGGACCTACAAACTGGAGCAGGAAGTCAGGGAAAGGATCGAAATACAAAAACTGGTCAAAAAAAATGAACTTCATCTCAAGAAGATCCTGGATAGCTCACCTGACGTGATCATAGAACTTACTCCGGACCTGCAGGTCAAATGGGCAAACGAAACGGCAAAAAAGATAAATTCCAGGATCATTGGAAATACTTGCTATAAGGCCTTCACAAAAAGGGATACACCCTGCGAAGGTTGCACCTGCCTGAAAGCCCTTAAAAGCGGAAACATAGAAAAAGGCACCATGCACCAGCCTGTTATGGAAAATATGAAAGGGGAATGTTACTGGGAAAATATAATAGTACCATTAAAAGAAGAGGATGGATCCATTTACGAACTTATTGCCATCTCCAGGAATATAACCGAGCGGAAAATAACTGAAAAAAGGATAGAATACCTTACTTCTGTATTAAACTCCATTCGCAGTGTTGATCAGATCATTACGAAAGAAAAGGATGTGTTCGAATTACTCACTTCCATTTGTAAGATACTGACAGATGGAAGAGGATATCATAATGCCTGGATCTGTCTTATGGACAGGGAAGCTAATATCAATGCTATAAGGGGAAGCGGACTGGATCAATACTTAAAAGCACTACACTTATTTACAAAAGAGGGGAACATACCTCATTGTGTAAAAAGGGCCTTTGGAGAATCAGGAGCCTTTTTTATATCAAACCCTGTTGAAGAATGTGCCAATTGTCCTCTTTCAAATAATTATCAGGAATGTGGAGCCCTTATATCAAAACTGGAATATGATAATGTGATCTATGGCGTAATCTCCACATCCATACCCCTTGAATTCATTGATGATCAGGAAGTCCTTGAACTTTTTTCCGAAACTGCCAGCGATATTGCCTGGGCACTCCACAACCTGGAGCTTGAAGCCAGCCGCGAGATAGCTGAGATGGCAATGCTGGAGAGCAAGATCGCCGCAGAGGAGGCAAATCGCACAAAGACACAATTCCTGGCCAATATGAGCCATGAGCTGCGCACACCTCTTAATTCCATCATAGGATTCTCTCAGATCCTCGCAATGAACAAATATGATAATCTAAATGAAAAAGAGATCAACTACGCAGATAATGTTCTCAAAAGCGGAGAACATCTGCTAAACCTTATCAATAACATCCTGGATATATCAAAAGTAGAGAACGGGAAAATGGAACTGTATATCACCTCATTTGACATGATCAAAACCATTAATGAGGTCATAGAGTTAACCGTTCCAATGGCAACTTCAAGAAATATCAAATTAATCACAGATTTCCCTCAGACAAATCTGTTCATTTACGCTGACCAGGCCAAGGTCAAGGATATTCTGTACAATCTGCTCTCCAATGCAATTAAATTTACCCGGGAGAATGGACATATATGGGTGGATTGTAAATGCCAGGAAAACAATATGATCATAAATGTGACAGATGATGGTATAGGGATAGCAGAAGATAAGATCCAGTCGATCTTTGAACCCTTTAAACAGGTCGATTCAGCACAAAATCGAAAATATCAGGGAACAGGCCTGGGCCTGGCCCTTGTAAAACAATACATAAAGATGCATAAAGGCCATATAGACGTCACCAGTGAAGAGGGAAAAGGCACCACCTTCACATTCACCCTCCCGATAGACAAACTATGCGAAGAGGTATGAAAAGATCAGCAAATTCCTGATGTCCGAAAATCTAACAATTAAATCCGATCGGACTGGACCCGGTTCTTAGCAGTTGTGTCAGGGAGGCTAAAATAGAAAGTACTGCCCTTACCCGGTTCAGATTCCACCCAAATATCCCCCCCATGCCTTTCAACGATCTTTTTGCAGATACTCAGGCCTATCCCCGTGCCTTCGTATTTATCCCTTGTATGTAAACGCTGGAATACAGTGAATATTCGGTCAAGATACTGGGATTCCATACCTATGCCGTTATCACTTACTCCTATTACCCATCGGCCGGCTTCTTTGCAGGAGGAAATTGTAACCTTCGGGTCATCATCACCATGAAATTTGACAGCATTGGTAATAAGGTTGGTGAATAACTGTTTCATCTGAATGGGATCTGCATATACATCAGGAAGTTCCTTATATTCAAGGGTTGCATTATTCTTCTTAACGTAAAGCTCAATTGTATCTTCAATATCATAGAGCAAAGACATAAGAGAGACCTCTTCCATGGGTTTTGCCTTTGTCGTTACCCTTGAATAGGTCAGGATATCATTGATCAGGTTTTGCATCCTGACAGTTCCGTCAGTTATATAGGAAATATATCTTTCAGCTTTCTCATCAAGCTGACCGGAGTATTTCTTAGCCAGCAGATCTGAAAAACTGGTGACCTTGCGCAGGGGCTCCTGAAGATCATGAGAAGCAACATATGCAAACCTTTCAAGTTCTCCATTGGAAGCCTGTAACTGTTTTACAAGTTCTTCCAGATCCTGTTCCATCTTTTTTAAAGGAGTGATATCAGAGGCAAGTTCAAACCGAACCCATCTGCCATCTACCCATTGTATAGCCTTATCAGAGCAACGATACCATCTTCTGTCAACCTCATTCTGGAATTCCCACACATAGGTCTGACCTTTATTCTCTCCAAATATCCTGTCATTTGTACAGAACGGACAGGGTTCACTCCGACCCTGGAGGACCTCATAACATTTCTTGCCCGAAATATCTTTTCCCCATGTATTGGAAAATCTGTCATTGATATGCAGGAGATCATATGTTTCAGGATCAGAGACATAGATAACATCATCTATACCATCAAGAAGAGCCAATAAACGCCTGCGTTCAGATTCAATAGAATCAGTCAGCAGTTTGTTGCTAAGGACCTTGCCAAGATGGGAAGATATTGCATTGATCAAGGCTCTTTCTTCCTTAAGGAATGGACCCTCATATATCTCAGGTAATTCCTCCAGATAAAAGACCTCTATTTTACCCATTGCACTGTTCTTAAATTTAATATCTGCAGATTGGCACCAGGGAGTCTCAAGGAAATTTGAAGTTGTGTACAAATGCCATTGATCCCTGTAATGAGTTGAAACATGGTCAATACTATGAGCAACAGTAATCCTTACACATGTAAGATCAGGGTATTGCCAGGCTTCTTTTATCAGATCACAGATGTCTGTAAGTCTGCTGGATATAGAAACTTCCCTCTGTTCTGCAATATCAGATATATGATAAAGACTCTTGAGTTCTTTTATACGTTCATGGAGTTGAGAAGATATTTCTTTATTTTTTACATCAATTATTTTTTCACGAGTAACATCTCTGTGGACCTTTATTAATCCAATAACACTGCCATTTTCATCTTTTATAGCATCGGCCCGCAAATGTATGAAAAGCTTTTTCCCATCCCTGGAGATCATTTCGACCTCACCGATCCAGGAACCCCCTGTCATAATAGATGCAAATACTTCATCTGCAACCTCTTTGTCAGCATAATGCCTTTTTGGATTAATCTGTTTCATTTCTTCAACAGTATAACCAAACATATCAGAATAGCTTTGATTATGATAAAGATGTTTCCCGGATATATCAGCAACTCCAATTGCATCTCCTGTGGCTTCAAAGGCTTTATTCAGGACCAGGGAAGGATCAATTAACAGATCGTCCATACATTCTTTATTTTTAAATATACCATCACCAGAATTCAACAAAATTCCCCCATTAATGAGATATTAGACCTTTCCTGAACCCGAAATATTCAAAGAATAAATCCTGCTTAGTTCCATCTATCATTTTCCGGATGGTGGAAAGGTCACCACGGTAAACCAGAAATTATCGATCGCCTGAACTACTTTCTGGAATTCATCAAGTCCGACAGGTTTGGATACATAGCAACTGGCCCCTGATGTATAACTTTTAACAATGTCCTCATGGGCCCCTGATGTGGTTAACACGACTACAGGGATGGAAGTTAGTTCAGGGTCTTTTTTAATTTCCTCAAGTGTCTCACGACCATCTTTCCTTGGCATATTAAGATCAAGGAGGATCATATCAGGTCTGGGTGCATCTGCATATTTCCCTTCTTTTTTGAGATAGGCCATTGCCTCCACACCATCTTCAACCACATCCAGATCCACAACGACCTTAGCCATATCCAGGACCTCACTGGTAAGCTCCACATCTGCAGGATCATCTTCAACCATCAATATCTTTACTTTATTTAGCGATCTGTCTTCCATTTCTACCAATTCCCCTATTTTTACATTAAGTAAATAAATATTTCAACTTATATAATGCCATAATTTTAATAGGATGCTACATTATAAATAAATTTAGGAACAACATTGTGATTGATGTATTTGTGAACTAAATACAATATACTTACTAACACCATCATACTAACAAATGACTACCATGCTAACAAATGTAGTGTATTGATAAATGTAGATTAACATATGCTCAGTTCTTTTCAACCGCCTCCGAAATATCAGGCTCTTTGCTTCCGTTCACAGGAATAGTAAATGTAAAACGACTGCCTTTACCCACCTCACTTTCAAGATAGATGGACCCGCCATGCATCTGTACATATCTTTTAACCAGATTAAGACCAAGACCTGTGCCCTTTTGACTATCATCCATTATTGTTCCGATCTGTATGAAGGGATCAAAGACCGAACTGATCTTATCTTCCGGAATCCCGATACCTGTATCCTCTATCATAACTTCAAGCATATCTTCTTTAAAACCCGACATAATAGAAACATTTCCGCAAGCAGGAGTGAATTTCATCGCATTACTGAGAAGGTTGAACAGTATCTGTTTCAGCTTGATCCTGTCTGCAGTTATCATTCGGCCTTTGTCCTTTACAGTAATGGAAACATCCAGATTTTTTCTGATCTTAAAAGAAGTGATGAGAGGTTTGCATTCATCAAAAATATCAGAAATGGAAAAGGTTGTATAATTCAATGTACTCTTCCCGGATTCCAGTTGGGAGTAATCAAGTACATCATTAATAAGTGTAAGCATGTGAGAACTGCTATTTCCAATACTGGAAATATAATCTTTTTGCTTTTTATTTAGTTCGCCTGCATAACCTTTTAGCAAAATATCGGTAAAACCGTTTATTACGGTCATAGGAGATCTTAGCTCGTGGTTAAGACAGGAAAAAAAGTCCATTCTCATTCTATCCATTTCCTGAACAGATTCCAGCATATTTTCCAGTTCTTTATGTAAAGAATGCCGTTCAATGGAATATCGAATCCCTCTGACAAGCAGATCGGTATTTACATAACCTTTAATAAGATAATCCTGGGCCCCTTTTTTTATAGCCTCTATACCAGCTTCCTCATCATTGTTCCCTGTGAGGATAAGTATTGGATATTTAAAGCCTACCAGATCAATAAGCGCATCCAGAGTTTCAAGTCCCTGTGTGTGGGCAAGGCCCAGGTCCAGAAGAATAATATCAGGATTTAGAGATTTCACATCTTCCATTGATCCGGGAAGATCCTCAAATCTGTCAAGATGAAATATCAATGAAGTTGATTCAGACAGATGTTCACTTAAGAGTAAGACATCCACAGAGTCATCTTCGATCAAAAGTATGTTAATCCTGACGCCTTCCATGATAATACCCATTTATTACTCTTAATGAACACAGGAAATTCTTTTGTACTTAAAACACATACTTTATATGGATTAATTATACCGAATAATATAGTGCTCACCCAATATTATACTACTAAACATATGAAAACCCATACTATATATAAATAACCACAAATAAAAAAGTAAGACAGAAGTTAAAGTCATAAAGAAGATAAGGCTCCTTATCAGAGGTTTCTATGAATGAAAATTCTATGAATAAAAAATTAAGCAATAAAATGAGCATCTTCCCGGATCATATACATAAATGGCAACTTTTACTGGAAACCATACCATCCCTATCAAATGCAAATGCGGGCTTTATCATACATTTCTTCATTTCTGACAACAACCCTTCATTAGATTATGATATTATAGCTGCGTCAGGACAACATGATCTGAAACTAACACAAACGATCCTGCGATATTGTGAAAAAGTGATAATTGGTGGAAAGACGAATATCAATAAGATAAAGGATGATATTTTAAGAAGCTCAGATGGCAGAGCAGAAGATACCTGCTGCATAGCTTACCCTCTGACCAAATCCTGTGGAAAGGTCTTCGGTGTACTCTGTATCCTTACCGCCACAGATGAGCCCGACCAATCATCCCTGATGGATACTCTCCGGCGATTTTGCCAGATGATAGAAATTGATATTAATGAACTGGAAAAAAAACAGTTTCCGGATTATTTTGAAAACATATACAATAGCCTTTATTCCAATAATATGAACCCAATTGCCATAATAGACAGAGATGGATATTATCTGGATATTAACCAGGCTTTTTCTGATTTTATAGAAATACCTTCAGATAGAATAATAGGATCCAGTGTCTTTGACCGGACCCCTCCTGAAATACTGGATGCAGTTAAACAGAAGCATGAAAACCTCTGGAAAACAGGTGGTTTTACTGAAGTTGACTATAATGTAAAGGGAAAAATAAAGACACTTGAACTTTCAATAAACCACATTCAATATATGAACAGGGATGCAATTATTGGTGTTGGAAGAGAGATAACAGAACAAAAAAGGTACAATAAAAACATCAAAGAAACTCAACAACGTCTGCACAGGATCCTCAACAGCCTTCCAGATGCCATAATGGAAACCGATGATGACCTCAGAATGTTATGGGTCAACGACACGGTACGCTCACTTGTGCCTGATGCAGTGGGAAGGACCTGTTATGAATCTGTGATGCAGCGAAATACCATCTGTGAAAATTGTGTATGCAAAAAGGCTATAAATACGGGAACCATCCAGAAGGGTACGTCCTACCAGCCTGCAATGAACGGCATGAATGAAGGAACATACTGGGAAAATGTGGCTGTTCCTTTAAAAGAGAATGGTGTTAAGGTTACCGGAGTAGTTGAAGTTTCCAGAAATATTACCGGGCGTGTTAAGGCTGAAAAACTACTCAAACTCATGAGTAACTCCATGAACATTGCTCCTTTTGAGATATACTGGTTTGACAAATATGGAAATATCCTTCATGTGAACAAGACCGTTTGCAATGTCCTTGGATATTCCAGGGAAGAGATCCTTAAATTGAACCTGGCGGATATTGACCCGCATTGGCCCATTAAAAAGAGAAACCACCGATGGAAGACCATCAAAGATTCTCCACCGGAATCGATAGAATCCGAACATGTGAAACGCAATGGAAAGCGATATCCTGTGGAAGTTAACAGTTATTATATGGAATATAATGGTGAAGAATACGAAGTATCCATTGCAACAGACATCACTGAAAGAAAGATGACCGAATACGCTCTTCTAAAAGCAAAGGCCCTTGCAGAAGATGCAAACAGGACTAAATCCCAGTTCCTGGCAAATATGAGCCACGAACTGCGCACCCCGTTAAATTCTGTCATAGGCTTTTCCCAGGTACTCCTTTCTGAAGAATACTCTAATTTGAGTGAAAAGGAAATACATTATGCTCATAACATCCATAAGAGCGGTCAAAAACTTCTCAATCTGATCAATGACATACTTTCCATCTCAAAAATAGAAAGCGGAAAGATGGAACTTTCTTATTCAAGATTTGATGTGGTCGAAGCTGTTAATGAAGTCCTCGAACTCACCTCACCAATGAGCAGGAAAAAACATCTCACAACCACATTATACTGCGATCTGAATGATTTTTTTATTTATGCAGACAGAAATAAATTTGAAGGGATACTCTATAATCTCTTATCAAATGCTATCAAATTCACTTATGAAGGCGGCATTATAAAAATTAATTGTAATAGCCTTCCAGACATGCTGGAAGTGGCAGTAACAGATAATGGGATTGGCATATCGGAAGAGGAGCAAAAAATCATATTTGACCCATTCAAACAGATTGATGGGTCCCATCAGCGTAAATACGATGGTACCGGACTGGGCCTTTCCCTGGTAAAAAAATATGTGGAAATGCAAAATGGCAGTATAGAAGTGGAAAGCCAAAAAGAAAAAGGCAGCACATTTACATTCAGACTTCCCCTTGAACCTGAAAAAACCCAAACCGGACTTGCAAAATACGTTCCCGGGTATGAATAAACTGAAAATCAGGGTATGAATAAACTGCAAATATCATACCTCGCAGACTTTGTATAATGAAGGGCGATACCATGTCACTTAAAGAAGAACAGCTAAAAAAAGAGCTTCTATCCTGGGCCCATATGCAGGAAGAACTGGCTAAATTCGGGCAGTTTGCCCTTCAGACAGATTCCATGGACAGACTCTGCGAATATGCGGTGGGTGTGGTAAAGGAGGTCCTTAATGTCAAATTCGTCAAGATATTGGAACACAGACCTCAGACAAAAGAACTTTTCCTAAGATATGGTATCGGATGGAATCCCGGATGGGTAGGGAAACGCTCGGTACCCGATGGAAGATATTCTCAGGGTGGATATACTCTCGTTCAAAAGACCCCGGTCATATGTAATAGATTAGAAGATGAAAAAAAATTCACAGCCCCTCAACTCCTTCTGGAACATAAGATAGTGAGCGGGATGACAGTGGTCATCCAGAACGAAACTCATCCTTATGGAATACTCGGTGTTCACACAGACATAAAGCGGGATTTTACACAGGATGAAGCACACTTTCTGGAATCCATTGCAAACATACTGTCTGCCGCCATACAAAGGAACAGGGACGAAGAAAAGATCAGAGTCGGCCAGGAACAACTACGTGTAATAACCCAATCAAGCAGGGATGCAATTATAATGATGGGGCCAAAGGGCAGGATATCTTTCTGGAATCCGGCTGCAGAACATATCTTCGGATTTACCAGAGAAGAAGCCATTGGACAGGACCTGCACACATTGATCGCCCCGGAAAGATACATACCTAAAAATTATCTAAACCTTTCCAGAATGAGAATGATGGGAAAGAACCAGGAGATCAGCAAAGGCCTTGAGCTTGAAGCCAGGCGCAAAGATGGGACGACCATTCCGGTGGAGCTCTCTTTATCTACAGTGGAACTTGAAGACGGCATGAATGCAGTTGGTATCATAAGGGACATAACAATGCATAAAAAAGGAAAGCTGGAGATTGAAAAGTCCCGCAGACAATTAAAGTTATTCATGGATGTGAGCCCTGACATGTTCTTTTTGAAAAATGAACACAGACAATATCTTCTGGTAAATAAAACTACCACCGATTTCTTCCACCTTTCAGAAGAAGACATCCTTTTTAAAACGGATGAACAGCTCATGCCCGAAAAACTTGCTGATTACTGTAAATATTCTGACCTGCAGGCATTACTGGAACAGAAAACGATCATCAGCACTGAAGAAAATGGTGATCGGATATTTGAGACAAGAAAATTCCCGGTGATAACAAACGGTAATCTCAGTGGTGTTGCGGGAATTGTTCGGGACATTACCGAAAATAAAAGGGCCGAGATTGCAATAAAAGAAAGAGAGCAACAATTCCGAACAGTGGTTGAACAGGCTGCAGATGCCATCTTTGTAAATGATATGGAAGGAAATATCATACTTGTTAATGAACTGGCATCAGTGAACACAGGATACTCCAAAGAAGAACTCCTCTCACTCAAACTTTCACAGATAGCAAATGAAGTTGAAACAGAGAAACATGATATTACTATCTGGAGCAAACTGGCCCCCGGAGAGACCAGGGTACTTGAATCCATACACAGAAGAAAGGACGGATCAACTTTTCCTGTGGAAGTAAAACTTACCCGTACCAGTTTCAATGGAAAAGCAGCCATAATTGCTCTGACCCACAATATCACCGAGAGAAAACAGACTGAAGAGAATATGTTGAGGGCCCGGATAGCAGCTGAAGAGGCAAACCGGATGAAGTCAGAGTTCCTGGCCAATATGAGCCATGAACTGCGCACTCCATTAAATTCCATAATAGGATTTTCCGATGTGCTTGACACCGGTACTTTCGGGGCCTTAAATGAAAGGCAGACCCAGTATATCAGGAACATAAACATTAGTGGAAACCTTTTACTCGAACTTATCAATAACCTGCTTGACCTTTCAAAGATAGAGTCCGGTAAAATGGAAATTGAATATGTATCTACGAATATATTGGATGTGGTGACTGCGGTGATCTCTTTAACAAGCATAGCTGCAAAAAAGAAAAAGATCAATGTTACATCCAGGGTCCCTTCCAAAACAGGAACCATCTTAGCAGATGACATCAAATTAAAAGAGATCCTTTACAATCTGGTGGACAATGCCATAAAATTCACTCCAGAGAACGGAAAGGTTGATATTTTTGCCTCTCTTGAAGATGAAAAACTTCTTGTATCGGTGAAAGATACAGGGATCGGGATATCACCTGAGGACCACGAACGTATATTCAACCCCTTTATCCAGGCAGACGGATCAAATAAAAGGGAATATGGAGGCACTGGCCTGGGCCTTATGCTGGTAAGAGAGTATATTAAAATGCATGGGGGAGAGATTAAACTTGAAAGTGAACCTGGCAAAGGTACCACCTTTACATTCATGATACCAACTAAACCCCCGGCTAAAACCGGGAATAATCAGACATAAGTTAAAAGTGGATTGGTTCTGCCACCTTTTATACAATGGTTTTAGAGAAAGTCTGTCTTCAATGACAGAAAAAAGTATAAGAAGAACGATCGCAAATAAAAATTACATCTTTAAAGGAGGGGTTTGATTCCCGCATACAATCCGACTGAATCCACAAAAACAGATGTTGACCTTAAGAATGAGATCGGTCCACTAAAAGAAAAGGTCTGTGAACTTAATTGTTTGTATAATATTTCACAGGTCATTGCAAAGCATGAACCACCACCCCAAACATTTGAAAAGATAGTACACCTGATCCCGGGGGGCTGGCAATCAGGAGAGATCATAGACATTTCTATAAATAGTCCCTATGGGAATTTCAATCATGTTAACTCCCCCGGATCAGAACAGGAAGAACACCATTCCATTAT
Organism: Methanosarcinaceae archaeon; assembly: GCA_963676195.2. GTDB lineage: Archaea > Halobacteriota > Methanosarcinia > Methanosarcinales > Methanosarcinaceae > CAXXJW01. The sequence goes on from CAXXJW010000001.1 coordinate 1,152,582, forward strand.
ATTAACTATAAACAAGGCAGGTCAGGTAGTGGTCACCTCTGCGTCCGGACAGACAACCAGGCCGCTGGTAAAAGGAAAGCAGACATTTTTAGACAAGGTTGCAGAACAGTTGACCCTTTACCTGGAACATTTTTTGAAGATGGAGATAATGGAAAATCTCTTCCAGCTTGCCAATAAAGCAACTTATGGACTGGCCATATCCGACCTGAATGGTAATCTTGAATACACCAATAAGGCCTTTGCAATGATGCATGGCTATAAGTCTGAAGACCTTATCGGTAAGAATCTTGCAATATTCCATAATGAAGATCAACTTCCTGATGTAAAAAGGTTGAACAGGCAGCTTAAAGCCAAAGGCTCCTATTCAATGCAGGAGGTCTACCATACAAAAGCAGACGGCACCATATTTCCTGCCCTTATGGATGCCTGGGTTTTAAAAAATGAACATCAAAATACCCGGCATCTTGCTGCCACAGCCATTGACATTACGGCATATAAGAAAAAGGAGGAACATATTCTCCATCTTAACAGATTATTGCGAACTTTCAATAATATAGATCAACTGATAGTAAAAGAGAAGGACCCGGGGAGCCTGGCACAATCTATATGCACCGAACTTACCTGGAGCCGTGAATACAATTGTTCCTGGTTTTTCATGCTGGATGAGAACAAAAGAATTGTGCAAATACTCTCATCCGGATGTGAGCTTCCTGATAAACAACAGCTAATCGGGGATCAGAATTTTTGTGACCATATTGAACTTGTAGAAAGAGATAAAAATGCAATCCTGATCAAAGAAGAACTCCCGTTTGATCTTGAAATTAAGGATTCGGTCACTGAAGAATCATCTGTGTTAACAATGAAGATCTCATACCAGGGAAAATTATATGGTATCCTTGGTGCATTAATACCCTATAAACAGGCTTCAAAGGAGATGGAGCAGAGATTTTTCAAAGAGATCTGTGACAATGTTGCAGTGGCATTTCATGCTATGGAAGAAGAAAAGAGACGCAAAATAGTCACATCTAAACTCAAAAAGAGCGAGCAAAGACTCCAGCTGGCCCTGGAAAAAAGTAATGCGATCCTTTTTGAATATAATTTGACAACCGGACAGATACATTCTCCATTTAATTCTTACAGGTACCTGGGGTATTCAGACGATGAAAGCCCGGATACATTAACAAAACTTAAAGAATTGGTCCATCCGGATGACATTCCTCTTATTGATAAGGCAATAGATATCCTTTTTACGGAAAATACTAATCAATTTTATGTTGAATTCAGAATATCAGATAAAGACGGGATTTGTATATGGCATGCCGGCCAGGGAAAAATTACAAAATGGGATATAAACGGGAATCCAGAGACCATTTCAGGAATTTTCATCAATATCCAGAAGCTTAAAGCTTCAGAAAAAAAGCTGCATCAGATCGAGAACCTGTCCCGTCTTGCTATAGAAAATTCTCCCATAGGTGTCTGTATGGTAGATATGGAGGGGCGATTCCTCTCCGCAAACCATGCGTATGAGACCATAACAGGTTATACAGAAGAACAATTAAAACAAATTACAGTTTCTGATATTACTCATCCTGATTTTGTTGAAATAAGCAAAGCGGCCTACAAAGATATGGAAAGGGAGCGTTCATCAAACTTCTACCTGGAAAAAAAGTACATAACCAGCCAGAGAAAAATTATTGATGTTGCAGTACATGCTGCACCAATCCCTGATGAAAGGGGTCGCAAAAAGATCAATCTGGCTTTTGTAGAAGATATTACCCGGCGAAAATTTGCGGAAAAGAAACTTAAAGAAAACGAAGAATATTTTGCTAAGACCTTTTACAGCAGTCCTTTGCTTATGAGCATCAGTTCAATAGAAGATGGAAAGTACATTGATATAAATAAGAAGTTTGTTACAACAACAAAATTCAGTCAGGAGGATGCACTTGGCAGAACTTCAGTAGATATTGGATATATTTCTCCGGAATATCGCAAATTGATTAAAGAGGAAATACAACAACATGGACGTGTTAACAATCTTGAATTAAAACTCCACAAAAAGGATGGGAAACTTTTTTATTGTCTTTACAATGGTGAAGTCATCGAAGTTAACGGAAAGAAAAGGTTACTTTCCATTGGTAATGATATCACCGATCGCAAGATTGCAGAAAAACATCTGCTAAAAGCAAAAAGGGAAGCTGAAGAAGCCAATCGACTAAAATCCCAGTTCCTGTCCAATATGAGCCATGAACTGCGCACACCCCTTAATTCTGTAATAGGTTTTTCCGACATACTGTTAAAGGAAGTAACCGGAAACCTTTCTCAAAAACAGAGGAAATATACTGAAAACGTCAATAAAAGCGGAAAGTTACTCCTGAATCTTATCAATGATCTGCTTGACCTTTCAAAGATAGAGGCCGGCCAGATGGAACTTACTATAAACAAGTTTAATCTCAAAGGTGCTATCAGCCATGCCAGGGCCCTTACATATCCTGCTGCAAAGAAGAAGAACATTCAGGTAGATGTTAATATTGAAAATGATATCACTGAAATAAAGGCCGATGAAGTTAAAATTAAAGAGGTACTCTACAACCTCCTGGATAATGCCATCAAATTCACCCCTGAAAACGGTAAAGTAGAGATCAAAGGTACTCTCAGGAAGGATTCAGTCCATATATCAGTTATTGATTCCGGCATAGGAGTCTCTGAAAAGGATAAAGATAAAATATTCAAACCCTTCGTCCAGGCCGATGGTTCAACCAAAAGAAAATACGGGGGAACGGGTCTGGGTCTTATGCTGGTAAAAGAATATGTGGATATGCATGGTGGTAAGCTCTGGCTTGAAAGTGAGGTCGGCAAAGGCAGTTGTTTTACATTCACTTTACCACTTAAGATCACGGATTGAAGGGGCAGAGAAAGCCCACGACTTCAGCCGTGGGCAGTTCGCCGACATACACCAATAACAAAAGCTGTTAACTCATCACAACCAAATAAATAACCCCATGTCCACTTATAAGAATCAATCAATCAATCAATCAATCAATCAATCAATCAATCAATCACTTTGTTTTTTGACTGACATTTTTATCCGGGCCCCTGACAGGCAATAAAAATGTAAATGTACTTCCTATATCGGGTTGACTTTCAACCCGTATTTTTCCACAATGCATATCCACATATTTTTTCACCAGGGTCAGCCCGAGTCCGATGCCTCCATAAGAGCGCTTTGTGGACCCATCAATCTGTTCAAATGATCGGAAGATGAATTGTTGTTTTTCCAGGGGGATCCCTATACCATCATCAGATATGGATATTTGCAGATACCCCGAACAATAACTGCAAAGGATCTGTATATGTCCGGTGGAAGGAGTGAATTTTATTGCATTGGAAAGAAGATTGTAAACTATGGCCTGGAACTTATCCCGGTCTGCAGTGATATTCATATGCTCAAATTGAAAATCTGTTTTGATAGTAACGGATTTTTTCCGGGCCATAGGAGAGGATATTTTAAGCGTTTCATCTATGGCTGTTATAACATCAAAATCAATGCATTTCAGATCCATTGTGCCGTTTTCAATCCTTGAGAGGGATAGAATATCATTTATGAGGTTCAATAATCTGTTTCCACTCTGAAATATGTTAGAAACATATTTTAATTGTTTATCATCCAGATCTGCCTGATTATACTTCATCAGAAACTGTGAAAATCCAATTATTGAATTTAGTGGAGTGCGCAATTCATGACTCATATTAGTCATGAATTCAACTTTGGTCCTTTTCGCATCTTCAGCCATCTGTCTGGCATTCATAAAGGACTCTTCAATCTCCTGGCGGGCTGTACGGTCCTCTGCCATGATGACCTCATATTCTTCACCCTCAAACATCAGATAAGAACTGTGGATCTCTACAGGATATATCTTCCCATCTTTTGTAATGTGGCTGGTCTCAAGATGAATACAACCTTTTTCTTTAAGAGACTTCCAGTATTCTTCCCGTTGATGACTCTGTGTTAAAGAATATGCAATATTTGAAAGGTCCATGGACAACAGCTCTGCTTTTGTATATCCAAGAACTCTGCAGGCATTGTCATTAACATAAACTATACTACCCCGGCTATCCAATGCATAGAACTCACATGCAGAGTTATCCACGAATATCTCCATAAGCCTCATTCTTTTTTCAGATTCAACCCGCTGTGTAATGTCACGGCTGATAATAGCAACAGACACTATTTCACCATCTCTGTTCCTTAAAGGAACACAATTCCCTTCCCAACAGGAAGGTTCATTCCTTCCAGCCATGAAAGAATGATGTCTAATTGCAGGCTGGAACTTTCCTGTTTCAAAGGCCTTTTGAGCAGGACAATTCTCACAGGGAACACTTCGATCTAACAGGGAAAAGTAACATTTCCGGCCAATTGAATTGGGATTCATGGAAAGGACTGTTCTGTTGGCCCAGATCACATTCATTTCAGTGTCCAGCAGTAAGATATTTTCAGGAGAGGTATTGGCCACTTCATAGAAAATATCATTTTCTTCCAGGTTTAACTGGATGAGCTTACTTTCTGTAATATCACGATGAGAACCCATGTATCCTTGAATCTTTCCATCAGGGTCCTTTAAAGGAAATATATTGTACTCACAACAAAAAAGACTGCCACCCTTTCGTCTGTTAAGACATTGACCACCAAATGGAAAGCCCGATGCACAATTATCTAAAATTTTCTGATTGTCAGCGGCACTAAAAATACAGGGATTTTGCCCGCAAAGTTCTTCCGGTTCATAGCCAAACAGTTCACATGCAGCCGTGTTGGAATAAATTATATTTAGATCCGCATCAGTTATTATGATAGAATCCATCGATCTTTCAATGATGAACCTGCAAATATCGGGGTCATTGGAGAGAAACTGAGACGAGATCATAATTTATTCATTCCTTTTGAGTGAACTACCCACGATTGAAGTCGTGGACTTTCTCTACCCAAACAATCGTAAAATCCATGTTAGTTTATGTAAACATAATACTTAAATATATAGTCAATTGTTTCATGCTCTGCATATCGATCCAGGATAAGAAATATGTATCTGGTTATTAGCCTGTCATTTATCTGCTAATTTACGATCACGGGTCATATTAACAGGAAAGATCACGCTTTTAGTTGTAGGAGCAGGCAGTAATCCGCAATCTATTAACAACTATAACACCTCCTGCCAATCTCAATCAATCAATCAATCAATCAATCAATCAATCTCTATCTGAATACATCGTTCAAAGGTGAGCATCCTGACAAAAAGAATATCCTATGACAATGTGGTCCGGTCCACTATTGACATCATAAGAGAGGCAGAAACAAAGCTTCCTGAAGATGTCGTTGACTCTATCAGATCATCTCTGGAAACTGAGACATCAGAGGTGGCCCACTCCCAACTTGAAGCGATCCTTGAAAACATCAACCTGGCCCGGGACAATTCCATCCCGCTGTGCCAGGATACGGGAATACTTATTTTCTATGTTAAGATCGGCAGAGACCTTACTCTTGATTTTGATCTGGAAGGGGCCATCCTGGAAGGGGTGCGCAAAGCAACATCCACAGTTCCCCTTCGTCCCAATGCAGTCGAACCCCTCACAAGACTTAACAGCAATGATAACACCGGAAACGGGCTTCCTGATATTAAATATTCCTTTGTTGAAGGAAGCAAGATCACCCTTACCGTGGCTCCAAAAGGGGCAGGGTCGGAGAATATGAGCGTTCTTAAGATGATGAAACCTTCAGAAGTTAATAGCATAAAGGATTTTATCATCAATAGTGTACTGGAAGCCGGGGGCCGGCCCTGCCCGCCTGTTATCGTAGGAGTAGGAATTGGCGGTTCCTTTGACAAAGCTGCAAGGCTGGCAAAGGCCGCGCTATTGAAAGATACTGATGACATGGATGAACGGGAAAAGGATATTCTCGCTTCCATAAATTCCCTGGGTATCGGGCCCATGGGTCTGGGAGGGGATACAACAGCCCTGGCCGTCCACATAAAGAAGGCCTATTGTCATACTGCCTCCCTTCCTGTGGCAATTAACATACAGTGCTGGGCCAACCGTCATGCTTCGATAACTCTTGGAAACGGGGAAGCTGCAGAAAACAAAAAAGATAGAAGCGATGGAAACGTTGGCACGAAGAAGCAGACCCTTTCCGAAAATACTACAACATCCACAGGTGAGGAATAATGGAATACCACCTAACTACACCCCTGAAAAAAGAGGACATAATACAGCTTAACACCGGTGATATAGTCTATCTTACCGGCACCATTCTCACTGCCAGAGATGAAGCTCATATCCGCATCCTTGAAAGCGAACATCTCCCCTTTGATCTGGAAGGTGCAGCCATATATCACTGCGGGCCCCTGATGAAAGAGACTGATGATAACAACTGGAAGGTAGTTGCAGCAGGGCCCACCACCAGTGACAGGATGTCATCAATGACCCCGGAACTTCTCAAAAAGCATAATGTCCGGGCCCTCATAGGAAAAGGGGGTATGATAAACACAGTTGATTCACTAAAGGACAAATGTGTCTATCTGGCCTATACAGGTGGATGTGCAGCTCTTGCTGCTGAAAAGATTAAGAAGGTAAACACCGTCCACTGGATAGACCTGGGCATGCCCGAAGCTGTCTGGGAGCTGGAAGTAAGGGAATTCGGGCCCCTGGTAGTGGGTATTGATGCAAAGGGAGAAGACCTTTTTGAAAAGATAAAGGAAAATGCCAGGAAGCATTTTCAACAGGATTGACAGCGTCACAGGCAAACCAGAACCCGCTTATAGGTAATCTTCTGCTTCTAATATAAATCGGTGAATGGCTTATACATTCAAACAACGAATGTAAAGGCCGCCCAGGCCACAAATGTCAGCACCAATGAATGCTTCAGACCTGCAGACAATTCACCTTCCCCCATCTGACCTGCTACAAGGCCACTGACAAAACCCTGGATCATTGATGCATGGAAAAGGATCCTTATGAACTTGTCCGGATCAAAACTGCCGAGGAAGGCAGTTCCGCCTGCACTGATACCTGAAGCAGCTTCTCCTGCCGCATACATGGTGGGGACGAATTTGGATGAGAGCATCAGGATGACAAAGATGAACACAAAGAAAGACATGTAACTGATAACCACATAGACAGCCATGTTACCCCTTCTTTCTCTTTGAAGAACCTTAATCTCACTGGCATCCTTTGCTGCGGCCTCAAGCACAACCGACATTCGCCCACCTGCACGGTTGGCCTGGGTTATCAGAGCAACTGAACGGGATATTAATGATGTATTCATTCTTTTCCCAAAGTTCTCCAGTGTGTTCTCAAAGGATACGCCCCAGGAAAGGGAATCATTCATTTTCTTGATCTCCTTGCCCATTTCCCCGTATTCTCCTTTGGCCACCGTACTTACAGCTGAAGGAAGGGTCAGACCGGCCCGGCTCATTTCGGCAATATCCCGGAGAAAATTGGGGAGGTACTCTTCGATCTTATTGACCCTGCGCCTTTTGCGGAAATAAGTGATCGCAGGAGGGGTTATGAAGATCCAGACCGAAAATATGATCACATCATCAACATATGGTTTCCCCCAGGCCAGTTTCAATCCGATGATTAAAAAAAGCAGGGAGGCCGGAGCACTAAGGAACATCGCATAATAGGGGTATTTGTATAGTGAATGTAAAGGATTGGATATGAATTCCTTGATACGAACATTCTCCCGGGACTCTTTCAGACGATCTGTGATCATCCGGTCCTCAAGTCTGCGCAATTGTTCTTCACTCATGACATCAGGATCAGAATCAACATACTCAGGTACATCAGGACCGGAATCAACATACTCAGGTACATCAGGACCGGAATCAACATACTCAGGTACATCAGGACCGGAATCAACATACTCAGGCATGTCAGGATCTGATATTACTGTTCTCGAAAAGTCCTGATCTTCATTATCCGCCATATTTCATTCCTCCGGAGTAATGGTACTTATCAAAACAATGAACATGATACTTCCAATTGGAACTATTCCATAGACGAGCGCATAGAGGAATATCATATTTGCTCCTCCCATAATTGACATAATAGAAATAACTATTATAAGGAAAAGAGGGCCTGCCACAAATGCTGTGACATAGGTCTCTCCCAGAAGGCCCAGAGTTTCCAGGAACTCTTTCTGACGCTGTCGGTTCTCAATGATGTATTGATCAGTCTTCACCTTAAAATATGGCTCCAGCTCCCCACCTGAAGTAACCACAGTAATGGCCCCCTGCAAAAATTCCTGCAGCATTGGAGAAGGAGTTGTCATGGCCAGACTTTTCATGGCACTTAAGAGGTTGCTGCCCATGATCTCCAGGTCCCTTACAAGATATTTCATCTCAACTGCCATTTCGCCGTAAATGTCATTGCGGGAAAGAGAGCGGAAAAGATCTACAGGCAATACCCCGGCACCGGACATGGCGGACATGTAATTAATCGCATATGGCAACATCTGTTCAATATGCCTTTTTCTATCCCCGGCCATTATGCCCGGATAGGCAAGGGCCAGTGCATAGACCGTACCAAAACAAAGTCCCATAAAGACAAAGCTTCCTATGATGCGAATAGCAGGCATCTTATAAGCTGCATACTGAGCTGTCCATGCCGGGAAGGTAAGACGGCTTCCGGAAATATCCGGGACCCCGACAAGAGAAAGAACGATATTGAAAAGAATGAAAATGACCACAGTGGAGATAATGGATATCAGTAAAGCCCCGGAAAGATACATATCATACCCCAAGTTCATCCGGTTCTTCAACAGGGCCTGCCTGAGGGAAAAATACTTTGAACGCCGGTTATAATAATATTTACCAAATATAGCATATGCAATACTAAAAAATGAACTTTCCATATCATCACCTGTTCAGAATTTCCTCTCCATACTTCAGGGGGACTTTACCTTGTATATTCTGTTTATATACGAACTTTTGACCCGGGATCTGATCCTGGCACATCCTCAATTAAACATACAGCAAATATTAATTATCAGCGTTAATTATATTATATTATATTATATTATATTATATTATATTATATTATATAGATCATATATTATTATTCCTCATATTCCCCAAGGTCATTGCGGACCAGCTTCATCAGTGTATCAGGCTCTCTCCTGTAGGCCACGACTATCTTTGAGAATGCCTTGTAATCTTTGATTGATTTCAAACGTGTCCACTCAATGACCTCCTGACGCTGCTGCAATTCTCTGCGCACCCGTGCCTCATCCCACCCCATATTCTCCATAACGCTTTCTATCACATATGAACGCCCGGAATACTGGAAAGAATCCTTCGCAGCATTCCAGATGAATACTTCATTGGTCAGCAATTCTCCTGTTCTGGGATCAACACCCACGATCTCAGTAAGGGATTTGGAACGGCGCACACGATCATCCCCTACTTTGACCTGGGCCTGGACAGAAACAATGTCCAGAGCCTGGATCATGATCCTGGGGACATTGATAGGAGGATTCTCCAGCCTGTGAACGATGGATTGTACCGAATCCGCATGGATGGTTGAGAAGGTAGTATGCCCGGTAGACATAGCCTGGAACAATACATATGCTTCAGCTCCCCTTACTTCACCCACAAGGATATATTCAGGCCTCTGACGAAGGGAGGCACGCAGGAGCTCATACATTTCAATGGAACCTTTTTCCTCTCCTGCAAAGGATTCCCGGGTAACACCCGGGATCCAGTTGGGATGGGCCAGGTTCAATTCCCTGGTATCTTCAATAGATACCACTTTCATTTCCGGCTGGATGAACATGGAGATAGCATTCATAGCCGTGGTCTTCCCGGAAGCCGTACCTCCGGAAAAGATAATACTTTTGCTGGAGTCCACTGCCATCCAGAGATATGCCATCATGGCAGTAGAGAAAGTATGATACTCCACAAGATCTGCAGGGATGATAGGATTCTCATTAAAACGCCTTATAGTAAAAGTACTTCCGCGTGTGGTCACTTCCCTGCCCAGGGTCAGCTGGATACGGGAACCATCCGGCACGGTCGCATCAAGCAGAGGGTTTGCTATAGAGATATGCTTCCCGCATATCTGGGCTATCCTGATCACAAAATCATCCAGAGAATCATCATTATGGAACATTACACTTGCCGGAATGGACTCAAACTTGCGGTGATAGACATATATAGGAGTCTGGGGCCCATCACAGGAGATATCCTCAATCTGCATATCCCTCATCATCGTATCTATCTCACCATACCCCAGGAAATCACGAATGATAAAGTACATGATCTTCTCCCGGGTAATAGTCGTCAGTTTGATCCTGTAATCCTTAAGGAAATTATCCACATGATTGCGCAGATAAGTCTCTGCTTCCTCTTTTGAAGAATCCCTCAGGTTCACATTCAGAGTCTCAACCAGGCGTTCCTTCACAGTATCAAGCAGACTTATCTCCTTATCACTAAGTTTTGGTTCGAGCACTTCATAGACATATTCATGTAATTCCGGATCATGAGTGATGCGTACAAAGGAATAAGGTGGATAGACCTCATAGAAATCCACTTCTTCAATAGAAGGGGAACTTATAGTAAAATCAACAAGAGGACCATGGACTAGAGGGATCATAGACATCCACTTCATAATCTCTGGTGCTGAATATATCCTTTAATTTCTGGAAAAAGGATCTTTTCTGTACCTCCTCATCCACTTCCTCCTCATCCTCTTCCCCATAAGCTATTTCTTTAATAGTCTTCTCCCAGACCGTTTCTATCTCATCCGGAAGTTCACCATCATCTATAAGATCATCAAAGGATGTGTCAAACTGCGAAGATATGTCATCAATATCAATATCAGAACCCTCACTAATAAGCAGATCTGCCAGAGAACCCTCACTAATGGAAGAAATATCCTCAACCCCATCATCCTCACCCTCTCCAGATATGTTTGCAACAGGATCTGCAGGGCTAACAGGATCAGTAAGATCTGAAACAGGATCTGCAGGGCCGGCAGGATCAGTAAGATCTGAAACAGGATCTGCAGGGCTGACAGGATCAGTAAGATCTGAAACAGGATCTGCAGGGCTAACAGGATCAGTAAGATCTGAAACAGGATCTGCAGGGCCGGCGGGATCAGTAAGATCTGAAACAGGATCTGCAGGGCCGGCAGGATCAGTAAGATCTGAAACAGGATCTGCAGGGCCGGCAGGATCAGTAAGATCTGCAACAGTATCCCCGGAGAACTCCACTTCAGCAACCGGAGCTAAACTCTCATTATCTATTCCGGGAGAGGAAGATACCAGGATTTCAGGAGAGGAAATGTCCTCTGACACATCAGGAGGATGACCCATATCCAGTGATGGAAACTCTGTAGCTTCAGTTGTAGCCATATTTACCGAATCTTTCAGATCACTGGAATGGTCATGTTGTGATTTAAGCTCTTTCTTATCGGGATCTTTCTGTTCTGAACCTTCAACCATATTTCCACTCCTTTCAATAATATTTGGATTATATTATTTAAATACATTCTTTAATTTTGCAAAGAAACCCTTTTTTACCACTTCATTAGAACGCAATTCATCAGAAGGCAGCTCCAGACCGGTTATTAATGCAGCAAGTTTCTTGAATGAAATAGCAATCCCTGAATCCGGATACTTTACAACCACAGGTGAACGTACAGAAAGAGACAGTGATACATACTTACTGGAAGGGACCTTCATAAGAATATCCATGCCCATGGCCTTTTTTACCGATTCATCAACTGCAGGGTCCCGGATGTCATCAACACGATTTACAACTATCCCGGTTATCGGTTTTTTCAGCATCTGTATAAGGGATCGGGTCTTCATTGAGTCAATGAATGATGAGATATCATTGTTAATGACCAGAATAACTTCATCTGCAACCTTTAAAGGCATTATACCATCTTTGCCTATCCCTGCAGGAGCATCGACCAGAATAATATCATAATGCTCCTTAAGCTCCTCCACGATCTCTTTGAGTCGGCCGGGGTCCGTATCCCTGAAACCATTATATGAAACACCACATGGAAGGACCTTCAGACCATTTGGGCCTTCATAAATTGCTTCATCCGGCTGAACTGACCCTTTTAACAGATCATGCAAAGTGGTCTTGAAACTTTCCATACCCAGCATAGGTCCGATATTGGCCATTGCAATATCCGCATCAATAAGTAAGGTCCTTTTTGCAAGTCCGGCCAGAGCGGTCCCCAGATTCAATGCGACCGTACTCTTCCCGGTACCTCCTTTACCCGATGCGATAGCATATACCTTTGCTGTCATGAAAACTCCTGATAAACTATACAACCATGGTCTGATCTGTCAGATCACCTTATATTTTTTGCCAATCAGAGATGAAATATTATGCAAGATACATTACGTTGGATATAATCAAATAATTTTTTCTTTAATTATTATTCTGCTCCATCATACCATAATAACATATCCATCATCATAATTATAATGCAGATATCCTTATAAAAGACTTTTGGTTAATAAAAAATACACACAAAAATATTATTATATGTATAATAGCCAATCGACAGAAAAACTAAGATCCATATCTGCTACCGATCCAAAAAACAACGTCAAAAAAGTAAATCTATATATTCAGGAAAGAAGGATTTAGTTAACAGGTGAGCAACATGGAACTAAAAGTGCAACCCATAGATGTAAAAGTTGGAAAATATAAGGTCATTTTAAACACCATCGATGCCAAAGAACTTGGCGTAAATGAAGGAGACAGGGTTCGCATAAAGGACCATGTAACGATCACCGCAATAGTGGACTTTACTGAAGATATGATCGCTCCGGGAATGATAGGGCTCTACCATGAAGTCCAGGAACAATTAAAAAGAGAATGGACCGAGATCGTGGATGTCACACCTGCAGAAAAACCAAAGTCCACATATATTATTAAAAAATGCATGGAAAGGAAAACTCTTACAAGAGATGAGATATACACCCTGGTTGAAGACATAGTGCAGGAAAATCTCAGTGAGATCGAGCTATCAGCCTTCCTGACAGCTTCCTACATAAATGACATGAGTGATGATGAGACCGAATGGCTTACCAGAGCAATGATCGATACCGGGGAAAAACTATCCTTTGAAACCCATCCAATTATGGACAAACATTCCATTGGAGGAGTCCCGGGAAATAAGATATCTTTGCTTATCGTACCCATTGTTGCAGCCAACGGCCTGCTGATCCCGAAGACCAGTTCCAGGGCCATCACCGGAGCCGGAGGTACAGCCGATCTGATGGAAATACTGGCCCCTGTGGACTTTAACGCCGCTCAGATAAAAGAAATGACCGAAAAGGTTGGAGGTGTCCTTGTCTGGGGAGGAGGCACCAACATAGCCCCTGCAGATGATAAACTTATCAAAGTGGAGTATCCCCTCTCCATTGATCCCCATTGTCAGATGCTGGCTTCCATTATGGCTAAAAAAGGGGCCATCGGTGCTGACCATGTTGTAATGGACATCCCAACAGGTCCTGGAACCAAGATAGCAAATGTCCAGGAAGGCAGAAAACTGGCAAGGGACCTTATCAATCTGGGAGAGCGTCTGGGAATGAACGTGGACTGTGCCCTGACTTATGGTTCATCTCCCATTGGCAGGACCGTGGGGCCCGCCCTGGAGGTCATTGAAGCTCTAAAGGTACTGGAATCCTTTGAGGGGCCAAACAGCCTGATAGAAAAAAGTGCCGTCCTTGCAGGAATGCTTCTTGAGATGGGAGGTGCGGCTCCAAAAGGACAGGGACATGATCTGGCCATCGAAACCATCAAAGATGGCCGGGCCCTGGCAAAACTGAAGGAGATCATAAAAGCTCAGGGTGGCAACCCCGATGTCACCCATAAGGACATTAAAGTGGGAGAGTACACCGCCGACCTGCTTGCACCGGCAAATGGTTATATAATCGAATTTGACAATAAACGGCTGATCCAGATCGCAAGGATGGCAGGAGCCCCGAATGACAAGGGAGCCGGAGTAATGATACATAAAAAACACGGAGAACCAGTCAAAAAAGACGAACCCGTCCTCACCATCTATGCCGAAAAGGAGAACAAACTCCAGGCTGCTTTCAGTGGTGCCAGGCAGATACCTCCAATAGTTGTGGAAGGAATGTTGCTGGAGAGAGTTCCCGGTTTTAAGGAGATCTAAAATCCATGCAAAAGATCGTAATACTTCGTATGGGACACCGTCCTGAAAGGGATAAACGCATCACCACCCATGTAGCTCTTACCGCAAGGGCTCTGGGAGCTGAAGGCATGCTGCTGGCCTCCAACGACAAAGGCATCAAGAAGACCATTGAAGATGTAACTGTGCGCTGGGGAGGTAGTTTCTATCTCCGCAATGATGTTAAATGGAAAAGTGAGATCAAAAAATGGAAAGAAGAAGGCGGGAAGGTCTGCCACCTTTCCATGTATGGTATCAACCTGCCTGATGCTGTGGATGAAATAAAGGAATGTGAAAAACTTATGATAGTTGTGGGGGCCGAGAAGGTCCCCTTTGAACTCTATGAGATGGCTGACTGGAACATTGCAGTTGGTAATCAGCCACATTCCGAGGTTGCCGCAGTGGCTCTGACAATGGACAGACTGGCCCGGGAAGAACCTCTTACCAGAGAATTTGAGAATGCTCAGCTGCGTATCGTACCAAAAGAGTGCGGCAAAGAATTCATGGGAGAAGATGAGGATTGATCCGTACAGTCTGATAACGCATCATGAACGATATGATTTGCCCGGACCTTTAGATTAAGCCAACATTGAGGAATACCAACATTGAGGAATACCAACATTGAGGAATACCAACATTGAGGAATACCAACATTGAGGAATACCAACATTGAGGAATACCAACATTGAGGAATACCAACGGTGAGGAATACCAACGGTGAGGAATACCAACGGTGAGGAATACCAACGGTGAGGAATATGACCATCATTCCTTATGTTCCGCTTTTGCAACGGCCCCCCGGTAAATGTGGTTCCTTTCGTAATTGCCATACCCCCGATGCTTACAGCTTTTATATGAACTCGACTGAGCCATCATCAGCTCATCGAGTTCATCATCATCAAGGTCTTCAGGAGATTTGTCCTTATTGTCCCCCATTACCTTATTATTCCCTTTTTCCTTATTATCTGCAGCTTCCATGGCCATCATCTTTCAAATGCTCTTTATTCGGGGATTGTCATCTATGAACTCAACATCAATTTTGAGCTTATCCTGCAGAACAGGGCAAAGTGCCTTCATAGCAGGGTTCTCTGTTGCATAATGAGTGGCATCCACCAGCAGCATATCGGAAAAGCTTCTGATAAGGTCATGTTTGAACTCTGAAGAAACATAGGCATCAACTCCCCTGTCACGGGCAATCTGAAGATATTCTGACTTAAATCCACTGCCCCCAAAGACCATAACAGATTCTACAGTCTCCTTATTCCCTGCATACATTACCGGAGTACCAAGACATTTAGCCACATGATTCACAAAAACATCACAGGGACAATGATCAACATAACCAATGCGGCCCACTTCCAGCTCTTCAACATCTTTAAGGCCAAGACATTGTGCAAGAACATCATTAACCCCGCCTTTTGTTTTGTCATAGTTGGTATGCATTGAATAGAGGGATATCTCATTCTCAATAGCTATTCCCAGGACCGTTGCAAGTTCTCTGGAGATCTTATGTATACAATGGAACAACAAAGTATGATGTGTGATCAAAAGGTCTGATCCCAGGACCGATGCGCGCTGCAATACATATTCAGTAGGGTCCAGGGCAACTGCTATATGACCGATCTCATTATCAAGGTCCAGGTTCAATCCCACACGGCCCACATCAAACTCTTCCGCAAGAGTGGGAGGTGCTATCTCTTCAAGAACTGTTACTACGTCATACAGATGCATAACATATGCTTTTTTTTAACTCATAAGAACCTGTCGAATGGAACGATACCTTTATTTAGTGTTATGTTCATCAGGACATATCAAGCGTTATGCATGTCAGGACATAACGCTCTGAAAACTAAAACTACTCCAATCAGTCCACTTTGATCGCAGCTGCAACAAATTGAAACCACAAAACTTCAGCTATGATCAAAGTGGGCTCACTTTAAATTTAATAATAACATCAATAATGGCCTTTTCCCGGGAGGTGTACCTATGGATAAACGATCTTCATTATTCCTTTTACTGATATTGACCACTTCCCTGATCTGTGCCGGCTGTACTGACAGGGACGCCACAGCCAGTGCGTCTGAAAAACCATTTTCAGGACACCAGATCGATGTCTGTGCAGGAGCTGGCCTGATAATGCCTATGACTGAGATCATCAATAATTTTGAAAATGAGACGGGAGCAGAGATCACTGTCCATTATGCAGGGGCTGCTGAGATATTTGGGATCCTGTCTGCAGGAAATTGTGATGTATTTATCCCGGGGTCCTATTATTATACATCAGAAGGGATGAAAAAAGGATATGTGGACAATGCAACCGTACACAACATCACCCTGCACATCCCCCTGATCATCACCCCTGAAGATAATCCTGCAGGCATAACCGATCTTGATGACCTGGCCCGGCCCGGGGTCAGGCTTGCACTCGGGGACCCAAACGGGCCTGCAATTGGAAAGATCACAAAGAAGATCTGTCAGGAAAACGGGATATGGGAGGATGTAAGCAATAATACTGAAACCTTCACCCTGACAGTCAATCAACTATTACTCTATGTTACAACAGAACAGGTGGATGCGGCCATCATCTGGTCGGACATGGCAACCTGGGAAGAGGGCCGTGGAAATATACATTCAGTGGAGATATCCCCGGAAAAAAACCAAATACGTACAATACCCACAGCATTAGCCAGCTCCTGCACAGATCGGGAAGTTGCAGGGGCATTCAATGATTATGTTATAAATGAAAAGTCACTGTCAATATGGAAAGAACATGGATTCCAGCCTGTCTGATACAACCCTTTATGGGACTGAACCCTCAATCACATATTTGAGCATACATGGTGAATAGAAAATATATTCAGAACATTTCGGTATCTTTTTATATATATAAAATTCCTATTAATATCAGGTGATACCATTGACACAACTATTTGAACAATATTTGCAGGAAGACTGCCCTTATGGAGATGAGACCACTGAACTGTTAGGGATATGCGGTACCGGAAGACTTACCATACGGTCCCGGGACCCGGGAGTGGCCGCATGTACCGATGACCTGGCTGAATTCTATCGGGTAAAAGGCCTGGAGATCGTGGACTGCCTGAAAAACGGAGAAGATTTCGAATCTGATTCCATCCTCTTCCGGGCCCACGGAGAACTCACCACATTATTCAAACTCTGGAGGATCTCTCAGACGTTCCTTTCAATGACCTGTGCCATTTCCCTGAAAACAAAAGAGATCGTAACAGCTGCAAAAGCAGTAAATCCTGATATTCTTATAGCTACCAGCCGGAAGAACCATCCGGGATTCAGGAAATATGAGCTCAAGGCCGTAAGGGTGGCCGGGGGGGATCACCACCGCAATTCCCTTAGTGACTCCATCCTGATCACACAAAACCATTTCAATGCCGCAGGTTCTTTCGGTAAATTAAATGCGATCAAAAAGATAGAAATAGAACCCAGAAACCGGGATGAAGCTTTCAAATATGCACCCCTTGCAGATGTACTCCTGCTGGACCATTATACACCTGAAGAATTAAAAGAAACAGGACCTGAACTTAAAAAGCTCAATCCGAAACTGGAGCTTGCTGTTGGAGGGATAAGTGCAAAAGATATTCCGGTCTATGCACCGTTTGTGGACATCATCGTGACCACAGCACCCTATTATGCACAACCCCTGGACCTGACCACCAATATCGAAAGATGTTAATGACGGATGTTAACAGATGCAAAACAAAGAACTGATGAATGATATTCTGGGCCGGCTTAAGGCAGGGCTTGAAGATGAACTAAGTAAGATGACAATCGAAGCCCTCAGGATAGGAACGGTCTATACAGGAGTTAAGATCACCGGGGGATATGCCGGTGTTGCCGCCACCCAGCCTCCTTCTTCCAGTAATCACTGCGACACATTACCGGATGCAGGAAACTTTACCGGCACCCCTGTCCCGGATGTGCTGCAAATGGCCCTGTCCGATAATCCTCTGCATACTGTTGTGGGCCTGGCGCTCATAAACGCACTGTCAGGCAGGCTTTGTGAGAAACAGGGTCTGAGTTATTCCGATGTGGACATACTTCAACTCATAGAACCCGGGGATACTGTTGGAATGGTGGGCCATTTCAGTCCGCTTCTTCCAAAGATCCTGAAGATAACCCCGAATATCAACATCCTGGAAAAAAAGGATATTCAGGACAAAAGGGTAAACATAATAGACTTATCCCGGGCTCCCGACGTCCTTCCTGACAGTGATGTACTTATAATCACCGCCAGCAGTCTGGTAAACGGGTCCACAGAAGAACTTATAAAAATGAAAGGCAGGGCCAGGGAAATGGTCCTTCTGGGCCCATCGACCCCCCTGCTGCCCGAACCGTTCTTTGACAGGGGATTTACCGCTGTAATGGGAACATACATACATGACCCGCAGAGTATGCTTGATATTGTAAGTGAAGCCGGCGGGACAAAACATATACATAAGAAAGCCGGAAAGAAAGTATCCTTTATCAGGAGTAAATAAAATATCTGATAACTATTTTCACCTGCACAGAAAATGTTCAAGATCAATCGGACCTGTGCAGGATACTTTCTGCTTAAAGCACCACAATATTCCAGGGATATCAACTTCAAACAATGAAAGTGCTGTCATGGTAAACACACAATATTTCTGAAATAGCAGCTTCAATTAATGAAAGTACAATTACTTTCATGTTAAATAAAAAAGAATAAAAATACAGCCTCAAAGCACACGTTGCTTATTGCTGTAAATATACAGCCCGGGATAACGCACAAAAGCAATAAGGGTCAGTCCCACATCCCGGGCAAGTTCAATACCCCGGCTCATGGGGGCCGCTTTTGTCACAAACACGGGAATACCTGCATTGATAGCTTTTGAAACCATGGTCTCTGATGCCCTGCCGGTGACCACCAGGATACAACCGGACAGGTCAACACCCTGCAAAATTGCCGTACCCACAGCTTTGTCAACAGCACAGGAACGACTGACATCTTCACAAAAACAAATGACATCACCATTAAGATCACAGATCAGAGCGGAATGAGTTCCGCCAGTCCGTCTCCAGACAGAGGCATCCTCCTTCAGATGGGCCACCATATCAAAGATGGTTTGCCTGCTTACCTGAATGTCCTCAGGTACATCAAAGGCCCGATGACCGGGAATAAATTCAATATCCACATTTGTCTCGCAGAGTAATTTATGCCCTTCAACTTTGACATTGATCTTATGCTTTACAGACGCAAACCCTTCACATATCAAAAAACCCACAGCCAGTTCCTTAAGTTTATCCGGCGTGGCAAAAAAAGAAGCAAGGCGGACCCCATTGCTGAAAAGATGGTATTCCTTTTCAACAATGACATCCACATCTAATGTATTAGTGTCAGTCCCTGTCATCTCGGTACAACTAAAAGAAAGATAGGGAGCAAGTATGTCCCTTTCTTCACTCCTCCACAGATCATTATTCTCCGCAGGAGCATCTCTTTTAATGTGCCAATCCAGAGGCATGTTCAGGCCATCTCTTTGATCTTTGCGAACAACTGCTTGAGGGTGTCCTCATTGCTCTTTGTGAACTCAAATGGAGAGGTTGTGAAAGGCTCAAAGTACATTGGCACATTGTCAAGCCTGTAGAACGTACCTTCATTCTCCATTGCATCGATCACTCCCGGAAGCACAACATCTGAAGCGATGGTGGTGGGACAGGGTGCAATATCCAGACAGGTCATGGGGATCTGTGCCAGATAGGATGCACAATCTGCAGGAATGTGATTTACCAGGTCGGCACACATCACAAAGGCGGCGTCAACATCCTTATCCCTTAACAGGTCCACTGTTGTGGTCTCTCCTGGATTGAACCTTGGATAACCTCTTCCAAAATCAATTCCAAAAGGATATCCGTATAAATAGGAGGCGATCTGGTTGAAGCCTGCTACATTACAGTGACCTCTCAAAGCACCGAGCATGAACTTGGTACCATGGTTGTTGTTGAGTTCCTTGATCAGGTTCAGGCCGATCTCCACATTTCTGTGTTTACCGATAGAGGAACCCAGACCCAGACCCACATAGACACTGCCAAAGTTGGCATTGAGCATGACATCTGCCATGGTGTGGATGGTTTCAAGGGATACGCCGGTGACCTTCTCCACAGAGGGATGGGGCTCTTTGCCGTTAAGTATCGTCAGCAGAGCACTGAAGAGTTCATAATCTGTGTTCGGATTAAGCTGCACATGCAGATCGGAAGCTACTGCCGTATCGGTCCTTCTTGGATCAACGGTTATCACAGTACGGTTGAACCGGCCTCTCTTGGACCAGTAACCTCTGGGAAAGATAGCATATTTGGACATATGCCTTGGCATGGATGCCAGAGGATTGCTGCCCCAGTAGATGATCACATCTCCCCTGTTCTTGGTCTGACCTGCGGTTGCGCTTGGACAACCACTTTCCTGAATACCCATCACAGTAGGGCCATGGCAGATCGTTGCATTGGAATCTGCAACCCCACCCAGATATTCAGCGATATGAAGACCAACTTCCTGTGCTTCACAGGAGGTTTCACTACCCAGGAAAAGCAGGGGCTTTTTGGCATTGACCAGCATACGGGCAGCCTGGGTTAAAGCCTCGTCCCACTCAGCTGCTGTCAGTTTTCCATCTTTTTTGACCATCGGGTCCCTCAGACGGTGATTGCTTACAACTTCCTGGAACTTCCCATTACCCATCTTACATGCATTTTTGACGGTTATCTCATTGTCCCCGAGTTCAACCTGTATGTCATCACAGGATGCACCGCATACAGGACATAGAATGTTCTTAAATACCATTTCAGTTACCTCCCATATACAATTTGAGGACAACTTCATCTGTGTTCATTACCTCTTCATCAGAGGGCTCAATGCTCACAGGGCTTCCTTTATACAGAGGAGAGCCTGTGGAAAATGTATATGGATCAATGATCACATTGGACCAGATAGCCCTGGGCATGAACACATTACCTTCCATTACCACATCCGTACATTTTGTGTATACGGTAATGCAGTGTTTTTCATCTTTGCTTGTTACTTTGACCTTTTCAGGACAGCCAAGTTCGGCAAAATCACAGGGGGAGATCCAGCAGACTGCACATTCCTGCACATAATCGTCTGTGACCTTATTGCCTCCTTTTGCAAGCCTGCCTTCATCGATCGTACTTCCAGTGTTTAATAATACTCTCATGATCACACCTCATAGCTCCATGTTAGCTGCCTGGTTCACATAGAAGGTCCCTTTGGGCCTCTTTGAGATGGCAAAGTCCCCGGAGAACTTCATGAACTCGCCCGGACATTCAATATCATCAAATGCCAGATCACATTCATTGCTATCATACTGGAATCCGGGAGAGAATGCATTGATATGCCCGCCTACGACCATTGTACCGCCTGTCATCTCTGCAGCCACAGCCCGAATTGCATCTCCTTTTACAACGATAAGACCGCCGTTCTGGCGGATGCCACAGTAATGGCCCACGCTGCCATTGACGATGATCTGACCACCACTGATACCTCCACCAACATTGTTGTTTGCGTTTCCATCAACGATGATACGACCTCCGGACATTCCTACCCATTTACCGCGGTAGGTACATCCCACATGGTCGTTCGCATTTCCCTTGATGTGGAGCAGCCCGCCTTTCATTTCCATACCGGCCCAGGAATCAGCATCTCCTTCCACAATTATCTGACCGCCTTCCATGAAGGCACCGGTGTGCATGCTCACTGAACCTTCCACAGTGATACTGCCTGCTGTCATCCTGTCACCGATGTGCTTGACACGGGAAGCATCCCCTTTAACAACAATAGAGGTGTCTTCAGCCGTCTTACCAGCCTCACCTTCCACATCAAAGAAATCCGACAGAGGATACTGTTTGGGGCCCTGCCAGACCAGCAGGGAACCGATCTGAGTGTTGGTCTTTCCGGCAAATGTGTCAGGTGTGATCACATCCGCCTCTATTTTAATATCGATATTCGATCTTACTGTAAGAATGATTTCTGCCATGAATTTCACTTCTCCATGTTCACATTGATAGCTGTTGGGTTCTTCAGATATCTGTCAGGTGTTGGATAGTGCTTGAAACCATGTGAATAATACCTGAACCATTCCTGAACGTCCTTGAGCATTTCCTTCTCATTGGCATCAGGAACACTGACATCACTGTAATAGGTGCGCCTTGAAGCGATCTTGACGATCTCCCCATCCTTACAGACAACCTCTCCGTCCTTGATGGTGTAGTTTGCAGTGCTGAACTTGTTGATCAGGTCAGAGTACTCTCTGGTATCGATCTTTGTGGGGTCGATGTCATAGATGGTCACATCACCATCAGCTCCGACTCCAAAGCTACCCTTCCTGTGTGCCATACCAATGGTCTTTGCAGTGTTGGCACGGGTAAGGATGGCCAGTTCATAGAGGGACATCTCCCGGTCCACTCCACCAAGGGAACTCCTGTCATTGGCCCATTTGTGGCATTCACTGAAGGTCTGTTCCCTGAACTTTTCGGACATCAGCCAGCTCATGACAAGCGGATATTTAGTGAACGGTCCGCCGTTTGGACTGTCTGTGGTCATGATGGTCTTCCATGGATCGTCGATCAAAAGCAGACATTCAAGACCCATTGCCCACTGGGTACTGTGTACCGGGTTGCTCTTAAGATATGTGAACGGACAAACACCTGAACCACATTCCATTTCGACATCGGTGTTGGACCATTTACCGCCTGTAAGGACAGCAATATCGTGTATTGAAGGACCATCTCCTGTCATACAGGTTGCCTCTCCAAAAGGTACACATCCACTGTCAATGACAACATGGTCGGTACTGTTAACGTAATCTGCAAGAGGTTTAACACCTGATTCAAAATCTCTCCAGGAGGTACCTGCAAATGCATTGAACTGCATGTGGGTCAGATAGACGGACTGATCCCTGCTCGGATCGATCTTGGTCTCTGCCCAGTCCACACCCATATCCTGTTTTGCCTTGGTGTTGCGGGAAAGCTTCAGGGAATCCTTGGTGGTTTCAAAACAGCCGGGATGTCCCAGGTTGTTTGCGTGAAGGTGCATTGACATTGGCATACCAAGCATTTCATTGATCTCGGTAAGGCCTTCAATGATCTCCCTTGGAGTAACCTCAAAGTGGATATTAGCTTCATCAAGGGAAGAGATATTCTTACCCCAGCCCCAGTTCTCCACACCTGCAGGATTGACACATTTGATACCATAGGTCTTATGGGTCCTCATCATCCAGGCAACATATGCTGCGGCCCTGTCGATATCCCCTTCCTTAAGGTACCTCATCATAAACCAGTTGTTACCAAGGACAAGGTAACCACCCATATCAAGCATAGGGATGGAGCGCATTTCCTCATGGGTATGTCTGGCCTCCATTGGAGGGATCGCAGCTTCAAATACCGTGGTATAGCCCATCTGGGAATACTCATAGCCTTCCATATAAACGGAAGGGACGGTCTCACCTGAACCTGAATGGGTAATGTCGGTCTTGACCATGTAGTTCTGATAACCATCTTCAGGACGCATTGAACGACCTGCATTGACCTTGGCACCTGCAATATGGGAGTGGGAATCCACACCACCAGGCATTACGGTCTTACCTGCTGCATCAATTTCCTTTGCGTCTTTCAGGTCAGCTTCAGAGAGTTCAGATACAACCTTTCCGTCTTTTATGAATATATCAAGTCTTTCGCCATTGACCTCATTGAGAGGATCAAAGACATATCCGTTACGAATAACGATCGTTCCAGCCATTTATTCCACCTCTTTCCTTTCAAGCCATATAGCAGATGTAGGACAGATCATGGCACATGCACCACATGATCCGCATGCATCCTGATCAATGACCTTTACTGTACCATTCCTTACTTCAAGGAGTGGTTTTTCATCCAATTCATTAAGTGAACCTGCTGCAAGTTCCTTTGAGGAGTTAGCATTCACAGGACAGACGATCACACAATTGCCGCATCCAAGACAGGCATCCTCGTCTGTCATGAGCACGGATGTCATGGCAGGGGTTGCGGAAGGCTTGTTCAGTAATTTCTTCTCAAATACGGTCTTCTTCTCCATCGGAGCAAGGATCTCTGTCTTCTGGACATCAATAGCATTCACAGGACAGGAAACAGCACATGCGCCACAATAGATACATGCATCCGGCCTCTGGACAACCTTGTCCACTCTTTCACCGATCTCCCATTCAGGGTTGAAAAGAGCATTACAGGGACATACATCAACACAGGTACGACATGCCTGGCAGACATCCTCATCCCGGGTCCACACACCTGCAAAGGGTTTGTGCACGGTAATGGCATCGGTGGGGCAGATAGAAGCACACCAGCCACAGTGGACACAGTCCTCGTTGTTTATGACGGTCTTGCCTTCCACCTTTGCACTGCCATCATTTGAGATCCACTGCTGTACCTCAATAGCTCCCTGGGGACAGATATCCTCACAGAGGCCGCAGTGGGCACAATGCTCATTGACAGTGGTAGCAGGCAGGCTACTGCAGAGGAAATTCTCATTGCAGACAGGTTTGCCGCCTTCCCTGAGTTCAAGGGCACCGACAGGGCATATCTTGGAACACATTCCACACAATATACAGGTATCTCTCATCTCAAGGAAATCCTTGTCGATAAGACCTCTGGCAACAGGCCCTACAGAACCTATTATCAGTGTGTCCTTAGGACATACCATGGTACAAGTTCCACAACCAATGCATCTGTCAGGAATGTACACCAGTTGTTTCTCGTCTTTTGTTGAAACCACTATTTCGTTCATCTAATCTACTCCATAATTAATCGTCATTCAGGCATGCTTTGCAAAGCTTTTCATCTTCATACTGGATGAAACTCTCACCACACCTTTCACACAGACTCACTTTCTTACTTTTCTTTACCGGAACTTCAATACTGGTAAACGTATAAGTATAAACGCTTTCCCCGGCATCAAGTAGTATTGGTACCACTTCATGATGGGGGACTTTCTTAGTGTTCATATACCAGGCATGCAGAAGGGGGTATTCCTTTGTCTTTTCAGGATCAAGATAGATCCGAACCGCCTCCATGGAAGATTCTCCTGCGTTTGCGCGTTTATTCACGACCACTGCCATTTTGCCATAGTCCTTCACCCTCATACCTTTGTTACCGGTAGTGGCCCCTTCAAGGATCTGGAACGGATCTGGTATGCAATTATATGTTTCAGATATCGCATAGATACGCTCTCCCTCCTTCACCTCAAGCAACCTTTTGGACATATTCAGCATCTGAAGCCCTATCAGGGCCCCTGTGCTCAAATAACCATGAAAAGGAATGATCTTCTCCACCTGTAAAAACAGGTCAGGGTCCTGCTTCTTTATATCTTCAATGATCTTAGCCATTTTTTCATCCATATTAAGGAACTCCTGGCAATCAATGCTAAGTGGTCAGGTCCCGGTAAAATAACCCGAAGGCCTGCCTGTAATGTTAAGGAAAGTAATGATGAAAATTATATATAACTATCGTTTTGCAGCCTGCCTGATACATTGCCGGCCAGGAAGACAGAACAAATAGTACATGAGAAAAGAAAAGGTGCTAATGATTTTTTGGAACTGTTATCTTTTATGATAAGAAACAAACATCATAAGCAAAATATATATATGTATTAATTATCTCGTTTTTGTTGTTTATTGAATTAACATATGGATAAACAATATCAAACGTTATGTGTTTGGATATGAGTTAATATTATATATTAGGAAATCTCTCACTCTAAAATCAGACATATGAATGGACTTTAAACATATGGACTAAAAAGAGATGATGCAAAATGAGTTTTAACAAAGCATTTGGAATTATAGTCATAGCACTTGCACTTATCATGGTAAGTGCATTTCCCGCAGCTGCCCATGCAACTGCACAGGAAGCTACAGATGAGGTCATTGAGCACGCAGAAGAGCTCATTGAAATATCAAGTGACATCCATGACCAGACTATGTACATAGCTGATGATGAGAGTCTTGATGACGATCTCAGAGCTGCAGGAGAATCAATCCACCTTGCATCCCATGACTTCGAGCACATTGCTGAGCACATAAAAGAACATGCAGAGGAACTTAAAGGACTGCTTGAAGATCCGGAAGCAAATGAAGAAGCCATCATGATCGCCCTTGAAGAGATCAATGAGCATGCAGATGAGGCTATGGAGCTTGTCGAGAGCAAAGAAGCAGACCTTGATAAGATAATGGCAGATACCCCCGAGAGTCATCAGCAGTACGCTGAGGCAATCAACGATGTTGTTACAGAAGCCGGAGTGATCTCCAATCATATCAGCTCCCATGCCGCAGAAGTAGAAGATGCACTTGGATTTACTGAAGAAGTTGTCCTGGAAGGAGATACCGCAACAACTGTAGCTGCAATGGAAGAACTTGCAACAGAGATGCTGGAGCAGGCCCACACAATCCATGATGAAACCGAATACATTGCTGACGATGAAGCCCTGAGTGATGACTGGAGAGCCCTTGGTGAAGAAGTACATCTGGCATCCCATACAGTAGAAGGCGCATCCGATGCGATCCTTGAAGAGATCGATGAGCTTAAACCTCTTTTAGTGGACCCTGTTGCAAATGAAGCTGCTGTCAAGACCAGTCTGGCTGCAATCGGTGAACACTCCCAGGAGATCATGGATGAACTTGTTGCCCACCATGAAGCAGTCCACGCAATAGTAGATCTTGAAGAGCCATATAAGGCCCATGCAACCACCACACATGACACAGTGCATGAAGTGGAATATGAAGCAAAGCAGCTCCAGAAAAAAGCTGAAAAACTGGAAGAAGCCCTTTATCCTGTAGAAGTGGAAACATCCGAACCTGTTACATCCGAAGTATCCACCGAAACTCAGACAAGCAGCACCCCTGGTTTTGGCATCATCCTCGCCTGCATGGGAATCTTCGCTGCAGTAGGCCTGCTCAGAAGGAACTAAATACAATGAATTAAAAAGGGAGGTAACTCCCTTTCCATATATTTTTTTAAAGAGGTTATCATAATGCATATTTCAGACGGCGTATTATCCCCTGCAGTCATTGCTTTTGGATGGATTGCCTCGGTGATCTTTATTGCTTTTGCTTTCAACTGGGCCAAAAAGAATGGTGGAGTTGCAGAGCAGATCCCTAAATTATCAGTATTTACAGCCGCTTTTTTTGTAGCTTCCCTTATCCATGTGAATGTTCCCCCCACAAGTGTACATCTGATCCTTAACGGTTTACTTGGAGTGGTACTGGGTGCCCTGGCCTATCCTGCAATGTTCATCGGACTTGTACTGCAGGCCTTATTGTTCCAGCACGGCGGTATCACCACCATCGGCATCAACAGTTTTAATGTAGGACTACCTGCACTTATCTGCTATGCAGTATTTAAGAAAGGGTCGGGCATTGGTCTGTCAAAACCGGTAATAGGCGGATTATGCGGAGGCCTGGCCATACTGCTTACCACAGTCTTTCTGGCAGGGACACTATATACCACAGGAGAGCAATTTGAAGCAATGGCAAAGCTGGTAATACTACCGCATATTGTGATCATGGTCATAGAAACCATCGTAACTGCATCAGTAGTTGCATATCTTGCAAAGGTGAAACCTGAACTGCTTCCATTTGGAAGGGAGGATAAAAAATGAGATCGATCAAACAATTAACTATATTAATTCTATTGCTTATCATAGGTATGTCCTTAATACCCACTGCATCAGCACACAGATGTTTTGTAGAACCCTTCACTGACGGAGAGATCGTTGTAAAAGCTTACTATGAAGGTGACACCCCCATGGGATACGCAGAATACCAGATATTCAATGCCGCAACCGAAGAGGTCCTTTATGAAGGTGAAGCTGATGAGAATGGGTTTTTAAGTTTCACACCTGTGGAAGGTGTGAATGAATACAAAGTGATTGTAGACCAGTTTGGCCACCAGGGAGAAGCGATAGTGACTTCTGCAGGAGGATCAACAGAAAGTGCAGAGCTTCCCCTGTTCATGAGGATATTTGCAGGCTTTGGGTATCTATTGGGCTTTGCGGGTATTGCAATGGTATATACCGCAAAGAAACAGAATTGAAGACCAATGGAGCTACATGAATGAGAAATCCGGACATAGACAAATATGCAGACCTTGATTCACCTATTCATCGGTTTGACCCCCGGGCCAAACTGATAACTTTTACATTCCTCATCTTTTCTTTTGTTTTCATTGAGGATATCAGGGCCGTCCTGATCAGTCTGGGATTCTCTTTTTTTATATTACTGGTATCGAAGTTGCCATTAAAGTTCATTTTCAAAAGAATGCAACCGGGAATGTTGTTCGTCTTACCGTTTTTACTGGTCATGCCCTTCACAGTTGATGGCAGGGTCCTCTATTTAATAGGCCCGTTGCAACTTACCTATGAAGGACTCTACTATGGAACCCTTGTTGTAATAAGAGCGGCAACAGCAATTTTACTGGCCCTAACCATGCTGGGAACTACAAAAATGGACACATTAATGAAAGCCCTTTATGCACTTAAAATACCATCACCTTTTGTGCAAACCCTGATGTTCTCCTATAGATATATCTTTGTGTTCATTGACGAACTCCTTAAGATCTGGACTGCAATGACCGCAAAAGGCTTTAAGGTCGGCCTGAACAAACATTCCATCTCAGTTATCGGCAATATCGTTGGCATGATACTTGTAAGAAGCTATGAAAGGGCCGACAGAGTATATCATTCAATGGTGTCTAAAGGATATACAGGACAAACACATACCATTATAAATTTTAATATGAAAAAGATGGATTATCTCCTTTCTGCAGGTTTACTGAGCTTTGGTCTGCTAATTCAAACATACAGGATGTTACTTTAATGAAAAACGCTATTAGTATTAAGAACCTCGATTATCTTTATCCGGATGGGACCAAAGCACTTGATAATGTGAACATTGAAGTGGAACAGGGGGAAAAGATAGTCATAATGGGACCCAACGGGGCCGGCAAGACCACACTGTTCCTGCATTTGAACGGGATCATCAAATCTGCACATGACAATGTGAAGATATTTGGCAAAAACATCGCTGAAATGAAACCCGAAGACAAAATAAAAGAAGTCGGAGTTGTTTTTGCCGAACCTGATGATCAGCTCTTTATGGCTACAGTCTATGATGATATCGCCTTTGGGCCCCTGAACATGGGACTGGATGAACAGGAAGTTGACAGAAGGGTTAAAAAAGCCCTCCGGACAGTAGGACTGGAAGGGTTTGAGGAAAAGGTCCCGCATCATATGAGCTTTGGACAGAAAAAGAAGGCTGCCCTTGCGTCAGTCCTATCCATGGAACCAAAGATCCTCATACTTGATGAACCCACTGCCAACCTGGACCCAAAAAGCAGGAGCGAACTGATCAATGTGATCAATGATCTGAACAGGAATCAGGGGATTACAACCATAATAGCCATGCATGATATCAATGCTCTCTCCGACCTGGCAGACAGGGTCTATGTCCTTAACAAGACCATTGTCACTGAAGGAACAACAAGAGAGATCTTTTCAGATCCACAGCTGTTAAGGGAGAATAACCTGGATGCTCCGGATATTTTCAAATTCTTCAAAATAATGAAATGTTTTGGTGGAAAGTGTGAAGAACTACCCATGTCAATAGATGAATCCGTTAAAGAGCTGACAAGGTCCATTGAGGAACTGGACGGCGGCATGCGTCTTCAAATACATGACAGCACCCATGACAAGATAAAAGAGATCATTATCAGCTACAAACATAGCTGAACAAAACGAACACGACATCACCAAACATAGCAGGAACAACAACTCTGATCCAGGAATAACAAGAAATACCATACCATTTCAGCTTATCGGTCATGCAGGAACCTCCTGCAACGATTCAATGGAAAGGCAAAAAGCGATTGTAAAATCAGATCAGACCCTCACACGGGCCTGTAACATTTTTTTAATTCCCATACTTATTCATTACGTCTGGTTATTGCTGATCAAAGAGGCTACCAAATCATATAATAATTATGAGCATCATAATATTATCATACCTATTAACTAAAGACAAATCAATCAATCAATCAATCAATCAATCAATCAATCAATCAATCAATCAATCAATCAATCAATCAATCAATCAATCAATCAATCAATCAATCAATCAATCAATCAATCAATCAATCAATCAATCAATCAAGCAAGCAAGCAAGCAAGCAAGCAAGCAAGCAAGCAAGCAAGCAAGCAAGCAATCTAATGTGTTTAAATCGAACAAAAAATAAATATTATATAGTTGCAAATATTCATAAATTAATGATCTTTAAATCAAATAAGTTAATTAATCAAAAGCAGAGGGTTCCATAATGCAAAAATACATATTCGCATTGGCCATGGTCTTACTGATATCCTGTATCCCGGTATCCGCTTATACGCTGGACGATATTGAATGGGATCAGAGTATCGATTCCAAAACAATGCACTGGGGAGACACTATCACCGATGAAAATGAAGACTATGAAACTGTTTATGTGATCCAGGCCGAGGATTTCAATATCGATAAGATGGTACATATCACAATCTCAAAGGACGGAGAGTTAAAGCAATTTGGATCCCTCAGCGTTGGGGAATCACTGGATTACAGAGATCTTGAAGATGGCGAGGATATCAGGGTCAACATTCTGGAAGTGGACGTGAATGTTGATGAGTGGACCGGGAATATGGAAGACCCCACTGCGAAGGTCAGGATATATCGCAGAGGCATCCCACAATATGACATTACAATTGAGACCGAAGAGGATACATATGACCCTAAATCCCTTTCTTCCCCGGACTATATCCTTGTGAATATGACCATCGAGAACACCGGAGGCGGAAAGGCATGGGACATCGATCTGCATCTTGATACCGCCGGCCTGGGCCTCTACAGCGGCAAACTTGACCATAGTTTCTCATCCCTTGAGGTTGATGAAAAGACCGAACCTGTTGAAGTTAAACTTAAAGTGCCCCTGCTCTGGAATGAAACTGACTTTGATATTGAAGCCCTGATAGAATCAAGGGACATTAATGATGACCTCAGGGAAGGGAATGAAACACACACCATCACCATAGAACCAAAATCAGAACTTACTGTTACAAAGACAGTTTCAGAAGAATTATATATGGGACAGACAGCTCATGTCCTTGTAACTATAAGGAATGCAGGTATATGCGCTCTGGATTCTATCCTTGTGACCGATTCGATCCCGGAAGAAATGGAACTTAAGGACAGCATTAATCTGGAAAAGACCATCTCCCTGGAAGCCGGAGAGACAAAGAACCTTTTTGAATACTCCTTAAGGCCTCTAAAAAGCGGAGAAATTAATGTTCCGCAAACAACTGCAGAATTTACCGCCGTGAATGGAAAACTATACGAATATGAATCAGAATCTCCCGAGATCGAGGTCAACGGGCCCACCATAACAGTGACCCAGAAAGCGGATGTTACCGAAATAAAGCCTGGGGGAAGGGTTTCCATTACCGTTACTTCAAAGAATGAAGGAAACCGGGATGCCAGTGTCACAACCACTTCCACAATTCCCCCGGCCTCCACATATCTGGAAGGCGATACTGAAAACCGGACGGTCCTTAAAGAAGATAAATCCGGATCATATACATATACCATACGCATTGATGAAGAAGGAACATACACCATCCCTGCGGCAACAGCTACATTCATAGATATGGAAAGCTACAAGGGTGAAAAGATCTCCAATACTATTGACATCGTTGTCAGTGAAAACGCTGCCCTGGAAGATACCGGTCAGACCAGCAGCCAGAACAAACCCACAAATTCAGGAAATACCAATGACAACCCTTCTTCCAGTGATGATACTGCCACTACAACAGAAGAAGAGGATGACAGGGTGGAACCGGGATTTGAAGCCATGTTCGCAATACTGGCCCTTGCAGGAGTTTTCCTGTTTATGAGAAAGAAATAATAGAGCACACAGAGATGCCAAAAAACAGGTGTCTCTGTGAATTTTTATTCAACCATGGCCAAACCCGAACAAATAATTTAATGAGATTGTATACAGGATATACTAAGGTCTATAATCTTATCTCCAGTGAACAAAAGCATGAGATGCCTGATAATATTAATTTTCATCCTGTTAGCAGCAGGTAATATTGCCATCGCCGAAGAAGGGACACAATGGCTGGACTCTGAAGAATTCACCCTTTACTGGGGAGAAGAGGTCAACTCCAGTGGCTACATCATTAAGGCCACTGATTTTTCAGCTGCAGGAGCCTTTGATGTTCCCTATGACCACGTGATGCTATCAATTAAGAGCAATCGTTTTGAGCAATGGAACTGTCTGTTATCATTGAACAATACTGAAATCCCGGACACTTATATCATAGAAGACCGCCTGACGATACAGGCCCTTAAAATTGTAACAGGAAATGACATCCCTGCTCCCTATACAAAGATCAACGTCACGGTCTCAAATACAACACTGCCTTCTGTAAATAGTGTTAGCTGGATAAATTCAACTATCCTTGCTACACGTACCATCACTTTGGATATCTATATGGATGAGAGGGCCTATCTGACCACAGAAATAACCAATCTCAAAGGTAAATATCTGGAGGATATCAGCCTAAACAGCACCCTTCCCCCACAACTTTTTCCGGACCCTGACATCAACACAAATACTACCTTTAAGCTGGCCCCTTATGGACAGACAAGCCAGGAATTCTCTATCAAAGCCCTAAAGCCCGGGACATATTCCATTCCTCCTGCCTGGATAACCGTTAGAAATGAGGGGGAAACATACTATAAATATTTGAATTCATCAAATATAACTATCCATGGCCCTTATATGAATGTTTCAAAGAAAATTATCCCTGATGTAAATAATACAGATATTCTGACCCTTAATATCACAGTAACAAATGAAGGAGATCGTGCGGCACATGTACAGATCATGGATACACTCCCTTCCTGTTGTAGTCTTATTGAAGGGGAACTTAACAGAGAACTTGTCCTGTTCCCGAAAAATGAAACTAAAATGGAATATAGCATACACCTTCATCCAGGTTACAGGGAAATTCTTATCCCTGATGCAAGAGTGGAATACTGCGATGCAAAAGGATATGTCGGGAGCACATCGTCTGGAAAAATAAAATATGTATCTGGTGAAAAAGAAGAAGAAGAACCTTCTGTGGTTGATGAAACCTCTTCGAACACAACCACTGTCATAGAACAGATAAATAATGCACCGCCAGAAACTGAAACCACAGAAGATAAGAAACCCTCTATTTCGGAGATACATTCTGTGAAAGACCTTGTGGACACCCTGCTGGATATCGTGGATCTGGCCCTTAATAAAGTATAATTATCTTCAGGATACAAACAATGAAAAAACGTAATGTTGAACGTAATAAGAATACATTTGAGATCTTGCTGGCAGGCAGGTCCAATGTGGGAAAATCCTCTCTAATAGGGGAAATTACCGGAAAGAAGACAAAAGTGGGCAAACGGCCCGGGGTCACACTAAAACCATCCCATATGCAGTTTTCCGACCTCCTCATCACCGACCTTCCCGGGTTTGGTTTTATGAGCGGTGTTAAAGAGCGCAAGCAGGACATTGTTAAAGATAAGATCGTACATTATATAGAAGACAATGCATCTGCGATAAAGCTGGGAGTCCTGGTAATTGACGGAAGTTCATTTCACGAGGTTGTGGAACGCTGGGAATCCAGAAATGAGATCCCGATAGATCTGGAATTATTTGATTTCTTTAATGAACTGGAACTTGATACCATCGTTGCGGTAAATAAGATGGATAAGATCAAAAGTGACCTGCAAAATGAATATCTAAACCAGATCGTAAGGGACCTGGGCCTGAATCCCCCCTGGGATCAGTGGAGATATATCATTGCCCCGGTCAGTGCAAAAAAGAAAGATATTTCACCCCTGAAAGGGCTTATAAAAGAACGCCTTCATCGGGCAAAACGGGATGATCTGTTTAAATATCTGTGATCAGGGGTTAACTAACCACGGCTAAAGTCGTGGGTTATCCCCAACCCTGAACTCTGTCATCGAAAGGAGACGTCTGTTTTTATATAAAGAACAATATATAAAAATAATATATGAAAATAATATATGAAAATAATATATGAAAATAATATATGAAAATAATATATGAAAATAATATATGAAAATAATATATAAAAATAGTATATGAAAATAATATATGAAAATAATATATAAAGAACAACATTTCAGACAAAGGACAACATGGCAATTCAATCAGAATCAACGAACGTGGAATTCAGCCCCAATGTCCCTGGCGATCTTTTCACATTCATTGATATTGATCTGAGGAATTCCCACTACGGTCATCCTTGTCTTTATACCGGCAAGAACCGCTGCTCTGGCAAGGTCAAGCATGGCTTCATATGCATGGGGCAGAGAGGGCCTGCAGATCTTTTCATAAAGAGTCGCCGATTCTGCATTAAGGCTTATGGATATCTCATCCAGGCCTGCATTTTTAAGTTCATCGACCACGTTCCTGTCAGGATAAAGTAATTGTGCATGGCCATTGGTGTCCAGCCTTACCCTGACATTACTGGCCTTTAACCATTTTGTTATTTCCACAACTACATCCAGACGTGTGGTCGGTTCCCCAAAACCGGTGAATACTACCTCACTATAGTCAGTCAGATCAATTTCACTTAATTTATTCCTGATCTCTTCTACATCCGGGTCCCTGGAAAGGCGCAGGTCATAACCATAGACACCGTTACACAGATCCCTGATACAAAAAATGCAGGCTGCAGTACATTGATTGGTAATGTTCAGATAAAGATTGCCATGACCCTCATAACATAACGTCCCGGCTTCCCCTTTATCTGAGCATCCCTGTTCAAAAGATTCACCTTCATTCATAAAAAGCCTCTCTGAATTAATGCATATCCTGTCAACCGGAGCAATACTACTTTTTTGTCATTCATTTTATTCCTCCCAGGTGCCGTTATCGACCACAGGATAGGTCATCTTCAACAGATCAGAGCGTAAGAAATACATCCATGCCCTGGATTGATTTTCCAGAAAGATCATCTTCCTTAAATAATGATCTCCTTCAAATATATCCAGTTGTTGCAGGAGCTGATCATCCACTTCAAATATTTCCCCCTGAATGGTTGAAACCTGCTCAGAATCCACCACACCGGGAAATGGGCCCAGGTCCAGCATGCAGTATTTGTCCCGGGTCCTGCAAACTGAAACCGGATTGGTCTGCGGCATGAGATAATGATTTGAAAACCCCTTTTTAAGACTGCCATATACGAACAGGAATGACATCGATTAATCACCATCTCATAGCCCGGGATTTAATCTCATTAATAATTTCTTGACCGGTTCCGGAAGTCTTCCACATTGCAATGCCATCATCTGATCTTCAGATATGGACCTGATAGCTGCAGACATTAAGCGATCAGAACGCATAAGGTTATCCATCAGTTTACGTACATAGACCGATGTCTTGATCTCAAGGCCCATCTCCATCCTCCAGTTGCGGTCATAATCGATAAGGTCGCATTCACCTTTGAGATAACTGGCAGCCGTCTGACCGGCGACCTTACCTCCGACCATTGAAGTTGCAATGCCTCCGCCATTGGTTGCAATGATATGTCCTGCAGCATCTCCTGCTATGAGAGTATCCTTTGTAGCCGTGATACGGGGAGCACCACCCACCGGAACAAGACCGGCAACCACAGATGTGATACATCCATTTCCAATCTTTTCACTTGCAATAGGATGATCATGCATAAAATGTTCAAGATAATCCCGGGCACACATGTTCTTTCCAAACATGGCCTCCCTCACCCCAACCCCGATATTGGCATTATCATCGCCCTGGGAAATGATCCAGGCGTACCCTCCGGGTACATATTGATTACCAAAATACATTTCCACCGCACTCCTGTCCACATCAACACCTGTAAGTTCATATTCAAAAGCAGTGCCTGAAGCCATGGGATCATGGGATTTTGTCAGTCCATTGCTTCTGGCTACGATCGAATTGGGACCATCTGCTCCAATGACCACTTTCGCATCCACTTCAAATTCCCCGAATACGCCCTCCATAACAAGATGTGTACCATTAACTTCCTTCACACTGGTACCCACCATAACCTCAGCACCGCTTTTAGACGCCTGTTTTACCAGATATTTATCAAAACGTCTTCTGTCAATCGCATCACCTTCTACGGCAAACTCCCTGGAATAGCCATCCGGAGCAATGAAACGCTGGCAATGTGCAACATTATGCACACAGGATACCGGATAATCCTCAAGAGTATAGGGCAATTCAGCATCAGGGACAAGTTCATGCAACACTTCCTTATGGGTTAAAAACCCCCCGCATTGCAAAGGAACTCCGATATCTTTCTTTTTATCCACAAGAAGGACTGACATTCCTGCATCTGCCGCATAGGTAGCTGCAGTGGCACCTGCCGGCCCGGCCCCCACGACAATGATATCATACAGCTCATCCGGTATCATGAAGAGGTCTTCTAAGAACACATATGTAATAAAGCTGTTCAAAAAGAATGGATTGGGGGCCGATGAATCAGGTCGTAATGGAATGGAACCTGAATGAATGTATGTAATCAGGTATAGACCTATCTGGCATGGATGGACCCGGGTCCAGACATCGGATCAGGATTAGATCAAATCAACCCGGGCCCGGAACCTGCAAAAGGAGCCAGAACGTAATGAAGGAATAAAACAACATGCCTGAGAAAGCAGATAACAACCTTTCAGCTACTCACACTGATTGGGACACTACCTTAAGCCTTTAAAGGTTCACAGGATAGCATCCATAAGTCCTAAACAACAGATCTACCGGATCAAAGGTTTAGTATCGGAATGGTCTGTTTCAGGGTCCAGAATATTATACTCTTTCCCATGTCCTCAATATCCACAGAGATCTTACCATCAACGAAAGCCTGTATGCATGTTTCCATTGCCAGACGGTCTGTTGCGCAACCAATCACATCCCGGACCGTTGTTTCATCTGTCAGAACGGTTATTGTGGGAACAAATGAAGGATTTGGACCGACCATGGAAAACTCAGTCAACTCATCTCCATCCTTTACTGCTTTGATATACAGATAATCGCCGGATTCCAGTTCTACTATAACAAGGACTTCCTCATGATAGAACATTGTCTCCACAAAAGAGGGGAACTTTGTAATTGTACGGTTATATTTACTCTGGATCTTTTCTTCTCTTGCTTCTATAAAGTCACTCATATCGTTAAACAGCAAAACAGCAGGGTCCTGAGGGGCCAGCTGTACCTGTAAAGAAGCAGTGCTTTCCACCTGTGCACCACATACAGGGATTGCCATCATGGATAAAGCAATTAACATAGCAAATATCATAGATATGTTCATTCGCATTATATGTACCACCTAATATCTGATCGATTTTATATTATCGACCCTTATTACTGTTAAACATAATAGTATTTAAAGAGAACCATACATTTCAAATATATAGTGGTCAGATTATAAAATATAGCACATAATATTTAGAGAGAAATATACAATTTAAAATATATAATCTCTGAAGCAGGAGTTCCTTTCCAAAAGGCAGAAGAGGATTACGATTTTTGGGATGTCGGGGCAGAGAAGCCCACGACTTCAGTCGTGGATAGTTCACATTCAAAAGGCTTACCGATCAATTGTATGGTCTGTACAATTATGCCATATATACGATATGTCAGCCATATCCTTAACTCCCACAGCTTTGTCAGCCAACTGTACGAATGTTTAATAGAATTCAGGCCCCTGTCAACAGGGAGGAGTACTCATACAGCTCCACCCAGATACATAGGTTTAAAATCCATTGAATCCGGAACTTCTGTGTGGAATATATACACATTATAACCTGCCTTTCGGGCCTGGTAAACAGCCGTTTTGTGCTCAGAGGTCATCTGACCTTCAAAATCAGTGATGCAAAAACTTATCTTCCCATTACTGATCACAAAGAAATTAAACAGCCCATCATAATATCGAAGGAATTCGATCAACCGGGTGAACTCTTCCCAGTGATCACACATATGCAGATTATAAGTAGCAGAATTTGATACATACCAGTCCCGGCCCATATCAGGATAGGAAGCATACTGGTCCTCAAGTTCTTCAAAGGCCCGGTATAGTTTCCCCACATCAAATCTTAAATTTAACCATTTCCATCCTTTTTCAGAAAAATAACGTACTGCCAGTACATCTGCAATTGCTTCTTTATCACTTTTTTCCAGCTTCATTGATCCACATCCCGAATAGATTAAATAAATTTATTCCATTAGATAATATCATCATTTCAATCAAATAATATCATCATTTCAATCAAATAACATCATCATTTCAATCAAATAACATCATCATTTCAATCAAATAACATCATCATTTCAATCAAATAACATCATCCTGAGAATAGCTTCTATTAAATTTCAGAGCAATCTCAGCTTTTTGGAGTTCTGCTCCCAGATATGCCGCATGATCCATCCGGGATACCAGGCCCCTGTTTATGATCATATCCATAATGTCCATTGCGCTTACACCGACAATTGTCGCTTTTTCATGTCGGGCCACAATAAATCCATTCCCTTTTGTATCATGGAAGATGCCTATTCTAAAAGGGCCTTCCGGATCAAGGGTCCAGGTGAATTTATCTGCAGCCTGGATAAAATCCTCAGGCACGGGTACTTCAGGACGTTTCCGTTTTTCTTTCAGTACCAGAAGGTCCAGCCCCAGGTCCTTGGGCGAGCTCTCCCTTTGTCGGGACAGCACCATCATCCTGGACCCGATACACAGCTCACTGATAGAACCCCGGGCCTTATCACTAAATTCCGGAGTGAAAAGGATGGACGCACCCACATCAGCGGCAATCCCGCACAGAAGAGCGTTAACCCCAACAGAATCAGCATCAATGAGTTCAGTTATGTTCCCTGCTCCAAAGAATAGCGCTACATCGGGAAAGGCCTGATGAAAATCATGATATCTGACTATGGAATCGGTAAGTCCGTGACCGACAGGGTCCAGAACAGGATCCACTATTATCTTCTTTATACCCGTGTCTTTTGCAAGCTGATAATTGCGCACCAGACTCTGCCCGGGATCATCCCTGTCAGGCAGGACCACAGCAGCAATTCCTGCTTTTGCAATTTGTTCCCCTACAAGTGGCAGGTTCTCACCATTAAGACTGAGAACAAGATCAATACCCTCTTCAAGTGCAGCCAGTATAAGCCGGGGCTCAAGAGTATCAATGCTCAAAGGGAGGGGACATACCTGCTTTGCGATTCTGACCACCCGGGTCACATCTGCAGGATCAGTATCAAGGGATACACCCAGATCAATGATATCAGCTCCGCTGGCAATAAAAGCAGTTATAGTATCACATAGCCGGGCCTCTTCCATACCCGTCGCACCGACAATCTCTGCCATGACCTTCATACGGGAGTTTGCACCAATCCTTACATCCTTCAAAGCAAAGGATGAGCTGGCTTTGGATTCAAGTTCCTGCAGATCTTTCAGGGCCATTTCCCTCCATACATCACGCAGTAATTCACAGGCAGGAATGACTGAAGAAAATTCCACCTCACCCACAAAAGGAAGTACCTGCTTAAGATCATAGGCATGTTTTGGGCCCAGAAATATCTTACAACCCAGCTGATCCTCAAGAGAAGAAAAATCCCCGGATACAAGTCCGGGTACAAAGATGATATCATAATCCTTTGCACAGGATTGATGTTTAAGAGTATGGAAAAGCCGGGCAGGTGTGATAAAAGATGCGATCTCTATATCCACTACCAGTACATCTGCTCCTGTTCCAACAGCTTTTTTTACGGTATGCTCTGCAAGCCTGCCTGTAGCAATCAGAATGTTCATGGAACAATATTATCCGGCTGGTTAAAAAGAATAACTGTCTGCAACAAAAAGAATATGCAGGAAATGAGTCCGGAGATGTTGTGGTGAATGCCTGTTTGCAAAGGAATCTTCACTGTAAACCGCATCACATAATTACCGGGATGGGATCACATTAATTGGATGTTATCACCCATAGAAGTCAAAATAAGTTAAACCCAAAGGAAGCCTGGTCCTTTCTTTCGGACCGGATAACTTCCCCCGGGTTCATATTCACCTTATATTTAAAGGATATTAGTTGATTATGTCGATTATAGATCCGCCACCATTCCTTGAGGACATTGGCTCCACAACAGTACGCTCCCTTCTTTCCATACGTGAGAAGGAAGGATTTGCGGTCGATTTCTCAACAAGACCGTTCTGGAACTGTGGACCAAGTACCTGTGCGGACTGAACTCCTGTCATTACGGCCATTACACGCACACGTCCTTCATAATCGTCCCTGATACGTGCACCCCAGATAACATTTGCATTTGGAGAGAGTTCATATGTCAGTGAAGATGCGATCTCTTCTGCTTCTTTCAGACTGAGGTCAGGGCCCCCTGTGATATGGACAAGACTACCTGTGGCGCCTCTGTAATCCACATCCAGCAGTGGATGATTAAGAGCACCACGAACTACATCGGTGCTTTTATCCTGATCCTTGCTTTCTCCAACAAGCATGACAGCAACACCACCACATCCCATGATGGCTTTGATATCAGCATAGTCAAGGTTTATGAGAGATGGCTGGGTAATGGTCTCAGAAATACCTTTTACGGTCTCAGAGATCAACTGGTCCATTACAGAAAATGCCTGTTCTATAGGAAGATTTGGCACATAGTCCAGTAACCTGTTATTGTCCAGTACGATGACAGTGTCTGCAGCTCTTCGCAATTCTTCAAGACCTTCTTCAGCTTTGACGGTACGGGCCCTTTCCACTCTGAAAGGACTGGAGACCATTCCAACAACAATGGCTCCCTGCTCCTTTGCGATCTCAGCTACTACAGGAGCTACGCCAGTACCGGTACCTCCACCCATTCCAGCTGTTACGAATACCAGGTCAGAATCTTTAAATATCTCTTCAAGTGTACTTCGGGCAAGTTCTGCAGCTTTGGCCCCCATCTCCGGGTAACCGCCTGCACCAAGACCCCTGGTGAGGGTCTTGCCCACAAGGACCTTTTTGTCAGCCCGTATATGATCAAGATGTTGCTTATCAGTGTTTATGGCAATGGTCTCGGCACCCTCAATGCCAATATTGTAAAGCCTGTTGATGGTATTATTACCGGCCCCACCGCAACCTACAATGGTTATCCTTGGAAGACCAAAACCTTCAAATTGACTATCATCACCCAGTGACTGCCTGATCGCTTTTTCCTCTTCTGAATGTTTTAACGCTTCTTGTACTATTGAATGCACTGTCAATCCCCTCTTATTGCATACTGCAACATATCTGCAAACGCAGCTTCGATCAACTTAAGGCTGCCAACATCTCCGATCTGCGGAGTAATTTTTCACCCCTTTCATCGATCAATTCCCTCACAGCCGTCCTGATTGCTTCACTAGTGGACGGGAATTCACCCTGAGACACCATAAAATCGATCATCTGGATCTGCTGTTCCGGAAGTCTGATCGTGATCTTTTCCATATTAGTGACTCCAATTGAATTCTTTGTCAGACACATGTCCTACGGTGGA
The DNA here is from genome assembly GCA_963676195.2 of Methanosarcinaceae archaeon. Taxonomy (GTDB): domain Archaea; phylum Halobacteriota; class Methanosarcinia; order Methanosarcinales; family Methanosarcinaceae; genus CAXXJW01. The sequence goes on from CAXXJW010000001.1 coordinate 1,194,480, forward strand.
CAGACGAAAGCCTGACTGTTGACTGTCTTATGTCCGTCAAATATCTGACATATGTCTGACATATTATTTGTAAATAGTCTTATTTAAGACTATCGACAATTGTCGGAAATTAGATAGACAAAAAGCAATACACTTAATTTTTTATCAGAATGTATATATAAAAGACCAGAATAATATATACATAAGAGTTGTATATCAACAAAGGCGAACTTGAAATATATAAAATATATATAAAAGTGCCGACGCAAAATCAAACTTTGTCAGTCAGTCAGTCAGTCAGTCAGTCAGTCAGTCAGGCAGGCAGGCAGGCAGTCAGTCAGTCAGTCAGTCAGTCAGGCAGGCAGGCAGGCAGTAAGGCAGTCAGGCAGTCAGGCAGTCAGGCAGTAAGGCAGTCAGTCAGTAAGGCAGTCAGTCAGTAAGGCAGTCAGTCAGTCAGGCAGTCAGTCAGTCAGGCAGGCAGTCAGTCAGGCAGGCAGGCAGGCAATCGGACATTCAGAAATCAAATAAATGTACAAACATAGAACATAGTTAGACCAACAAACACACATATTAAAAAAATATGAACGAAAAAAAGGAGAGATGACATGGGAAGATATTCTGTCGAAGAGTTTGTAAGATCAACAGGACAAAAAGATCTTGGAGAGGGCCTTTTTGAAATGGAAAGGGATCGTTTGCTTGAACTTAACCTCAATGGTCAGATATGGACCAAAAGAGGATCAATGGTAGCCTATAGAGGAAATATTAAGTTCACCCGGGAAGGTGTCCTTGAACATGGTGTGGGGAAGATGCTGAAGAAGGCCTTTACAGGTGAGGGTGTCAGCCTTACAAAAGCAGAAGGCAACGGAAAGGTATATCTTGCCGATATGGGAAAGAAGGTGTCCATCCTCAACCTGGACAATGAAGCCATCTATGTGAACGGAAATGATCTGCTGGCCTTTGAAAACACAATCAAGTGGGACATCAAAATGCTTAAGAAAGTAGCTGGCATCATGGCCGGAGGACTTTTCAATGTCAGACTGGAGGGCCGGGGTATGGTCGCCATCACCACTCATTATGACCCCCTGACCCTTCGTGTCACAAGCGACAATCCTGTCTATACAGATCCAAATGCCACGGTAGCCTGGTCAGGCAACCTTACACCGGACCTTAAGACCGACATTTCCTTCAAAACCCTTGTAGGAAGGTCCAGCGGGGAAAGCCTGCAAATGGCCTTTAAAGGAGAGGGATTCGTAGTTATCCAGCCATATGAAGAGGTCTATTACATGGGCACTGCGACTCAATAAAAAGAAAATCGAGTCGTTGATATCAGAAAAGAGGACGAAACATACCTTATTTGACAAATTTGGCCTTTGGTGAACAAATCAACCTTGAGAGACCATATTAGCCGATGGTGACCAGATCAGCTTTTGATGACAACATCAACCTTTGGTGATCAGATCATAGGGAACTGACGTACGCTTTAGAGACGGTAGATTACCCCAGCTACCAAAATGGTCTCCCTGTATCACCAGAGCCCCCTTTATACCAGGAATATGCCTTACGACCTCAAAGGCATCTTCCACTCCTTTTTTACCCATACCTGTGGCATTGGACAGAGCGGTTGCTGCAGAATCGGCCAGAGAGACGTCCTCACTGAATACGACCGCGGCATCAGCCATACCAAAATTTAATGAGGGGCCAACTGTTGCAGAGGAAGTGCATACACCCCTGATAATTTCAGAAGGTTCGATCAATAGCCCCAGATCCCTAATCGCAGACCCGCCAGCATATATACCAACCACAACCGGATGATCGGTCACCAAAGCAATATCTCCCCCATTATCCACCATGGCATAAGTAGCACCTGCATCAACCATGGCCTCTACTGCAAGGGCCGAGATAGTCCCTGCTACTGCACTCATGGGACCAATACCCATAGCATTCCCGGCCTGTACAAGTCTTCTGATGATCTGTGGAGCACTGGAAGGGCATTCGTATGGTTCAAGGGTTATATTAAAAAAAGGGTCCTTTTGGATATACTCCTCCAGAACCCTTCGATGGTAAATAATGGAGGTTTTGGCAACTTCGATGAACTCAGGTTCATGGGCCATTATGGTTACAATGGTCTGTTTGACCTGGAAATGTTCCCTCATATCAATTCCCAAGACTTAGAGCATTGTGCGGACACATTTTAAGGCAGGTACCGCACTGAATACACTTGTCAGTTTCCATTTCAAGGCTCCAGTCATCAGAGAACGAAAATACCCCGACAGGACAAACCGATATACATGCACCACATTCCACACATTCATCCTCATCCCGGCAGATAGGACTATCCAGAACAATGACTTCAGCTCCCCGGGAAACAAGAGCATCGCGAATTAGTTTTAATTCATCCGCAGATACTTCCGCAATGACCTCACCATGGGTTGAATCAAAATGGGCCTGAGAGATGTTCAACATGACACCTGTCTCTATCATTGATTCAGCAAGTATTGGCTTGGAAACGATCTTTGCATCTATGTTTATCTTTACCATCATATTCATTGCCTCCTTGCAAAGAGTTTGCTGATATCATTGGTAGTGATAATTCCAACAACATGACGCTTTTCATTAACCACCGGCATGGCAGAAACGTTGTTTGAATCCAGTTTGAAAGCCGCGATATCCACAGGGTCATCCAATCTGGTGGTCACAACATCCTTTATCATGATGTCCCGGACCAGATCACATTCATCCCGGGCCACAGCCTTTGAGATATCCCAGGCAGTTACGATGCCCACAAGGACTCCGTCCACAGAGACCACAGGCAAATGGTTAAAGGAATTATCCATTATCGCTTTGGCTGCCTGATGGAAACTTGCTGATTCCTCTATGGTGACAACATTTGAAGCCATTATATCCTGTACCAGAGGATTCTTGCTAAGATGTTTCATCGGATTGCAGGCCATCTTCACAGGAAGTCTTTCAGCGGGTGCAGATAAAAAGAACTCACCATTGCGGATCCAGTTCTTGAGTTCCTCTGCCACTTTTCTGGAGGTTTTGAAGCTGGACATTGACGAAGTGGGTACCTCTTTTCCATTTATATCAACATGCCCTGAGCGAAGCTGTGCATAATTTACTTTGCGGACAACGGGCCGATCCCGGCTGGGAACTCCAAAATCAATGATATTGGTCTGGATATCCTCATCTTTCACGGCGGTTGCAAGGGCCATTTTTTCCGAAGTGATGGGGATGGGGATACCAAGCCCTATGAATAAGGAAGGACCATAGCCTTCAAAAGTGGCCGCACGAATATATTCGGGAGTCATGTTCTTAAGGTCTCCTTTTAACATCAGCGTACCAAATCCCCCTTCCGGAGAGTGCTGGGTACCCTCACCCACAACATAGCCCTGGGCCCCTCCAAAGAATATCCGGGTCCCCATGCCTATACTTTCATATCCGGGATCATTGGACAGAGGGGAAAGGACACCTGCCCCTGCATAGGTCACATTCCCATTATTGGGAAGCAGAGAACCCATGTATGTATAAAGGGTATGATGTGAGCTATTGGTGGCTGCATTATATTTCTGATAACCGTTACGCGGATTGAGCATGATGGCCTGGTTGAGGTCATAGATATTAATGCTTGTAAAGATCTCCTTGCGCGGATAACAATCCGTCCCCACAGAATATCCATGCAGATCGACCGAATTGCCACGTATGAGGTCTTCTATAACATGGGCCCCTCCATACTCCATACCCCTTGAATTGGAAGGCTGGGTCGCACCAATATAACCATCAACCGCTGCAATACCACCATAGGCCTCCACATCATTGAGGAATAATTTGCTTATACGTATAGGTGGTTCTGAATGCCCAAAATTTAAAAAGACACCTGATGAACACATGGCCCCAAACGTCCCCGTGGTTACAACATCAACCTCCTTTGCAGCTTCCCCGGCTCCAAGCTCCCCTACTATATCGACCATCTCTTCAGCAGTGACAACATTGACACTACCGTCACTGATCCTATCGTTGATCTCCTGAATTGTTTTTTTGACCATGTGAACTCCTCCACAATAACAATGAGTAATAATGGAATGCCACATATATTACTTCTGGTTATTAAAGCTTTTGACATTATTCCCAATCAGGAATAATGTCAAAATAGGAAAGACGTCTTTCCCTAAATAGCGGAAGTCAGCTGCATGTCCAAAATATAAAAACTAACCGAAACTCTGGAGCAGAAATGAAAAGGCAACAAGAACAAATAAAAATATAATAAGAAAAATATAACTAAAACAGAAGCAAATTAAAATTTAACAAGAGAAAACATAACTAAAAAAACAACAAAGAAAAATATAACATTAACAAAAATAACTAAATACAGCAAATGAAAATGTAATATTAACAAAAATAACTAAAGAACAACAAATAAAAATATAACATGAACAAACTTAACTATAAAAGTAGCAGGTGGACCAATTCCAATAACAAATCAAATATGAAAGTCACACAGGAAGTAATATATGAACAATAGTACCCAGGCCTTCACTGCTCTTAATCCATATGCGCCCATTGTGCACTTCAATTATTTTCTTTGAGACATGAAGGCCCAGGCCCAGGCCTCCATAATTGCGAGTTAATGAACCATCTACCTGATAGAAGCTATCAAAGACCTTATGCAACTTGTCTGCAGGAATACCTATCCCCTTATCCTGTATTGTTATATGCAAATGTCCGGACTCACTAATGACATCTGTTGTGATATCTCCCCGGGGCATGAATTTGATGGCATTCTCAAAAATATTGACAAATGCACTTGTCAAACGTTCTTCATCGCCATAGATATTTGGTAGTTCATCAGGAATATTCTGTACAAAGGAAACTTCGGCATTTTCTTCATTCATCCTTGCTTTAACAATTGCAGTTGCAATTACTTTCTTAAACTTCAGGGGTCTGAAATCATATTTAAATTTGCCTTCGTTCTCCATACTGATATACAAAAGAGAATCAATGAGGCGTTTGAGGCGGCAGGCATTGCGTACAACTGCATCATTAGCCCTGCGCTGCTCTTCATTAAGCTCACCAAATCTGCCATCCCCTAGCAATTCACTAAACCCCTTGATGGATATCATTGGTGTTTTAAGCTCATGACTAAGATTGGCAAAGAACTGATCCTTCATGATGTCTACGGACTTGAGTTCCTCATATGCCTTACGGGTCTTTTCGAACAACAGAGCATTTTCAACAGCAACCCCGATATTCTTACCCACATGTTCCAGTAACCTTAACTTTTCCTCATCCGCGACATGAGATTCACAGAAGAATAAATGAACAAAACCAATGACCATATCCCGCGAATAAAGATAAAAGATAAGGTCACGATCAATTAAAAGTTCATTATTCTCATTGAATTTACCGGGTATACCTTTTTCCGGAAGTGATGAAAGGTCCCTGAACATATCGTCATCCCGGGAATAATATAACATATCCGCAAACTCTTCCTCAGGACCAATATAAGCGGACCGGGTAGCAATCCGGGCATCATGATCGATAATATAGATAGCACCTGCACTTATAGAGAACAGATCGGCGATCTCCATTAATACTGAATTTAAAAGTTCATTAGTATCCAGGGAACCGGAGGCAACAGTTGCGGAAGAATACAGAATGGAAATATCCTTCTCCTTTTCCATGATAGCCTCTTCTGCAAGCTTTCTTTTGGTTATATCAAACACAACACCGTGAAATTTGCCATCATCATTAACAAATGAAGTGGTTTCATAAACCCATTTTATATCACCAGAACCAGTGATAACACGATATTCAACTTCAAAGAAGTCCGAATCTCCATTGAAACATTCAGAAAGAAGCTGACTGACATGTTCTTTATCTTCAGGATGGATAATAGAATCATAAAAAAAATCATCTTTTAACAGTTCGTTACTGGAATAAGACAGATAAGACAGATTTTGTGAAACAAATTCAACCGGGCGGCCAGGAATTGATTTCCAGAAAAAAACAATCGCAGGACTTTTATTAATAATGGATTCCAGTTTTAATCGGGTTTCAGCACTCTTTTTAATCTCAGCCAGAGAGGCTTTCAGAGCCTGATTAAGATGATGGTCTTTAAAATATTTCAATTTCTCCATCCCCACCAAAATATCTCATCATTATAATGCAACAAAATTTAATACACGTAAAGATATATAAAGGTATATATGTTTTAAACCTCATAGAAAGATTTTCTCAAAGATGCGGAACAAATCTTTTCTATAGCACCATTACACAGATAAATGGCTGAAATATAACCCACACATTATCTGCAATACAATAACCAATATACTGATAATCCAAAAGGTTATTAAAGGCAAAAGAGTATACCGGAGAGAAATTCCATATATTTATTAAAGACCATTTCAATGAGTTGATTGTTTTGACAATAGAAAAAGGCGATTTTATCAAGATCTCATACACAGGTAAGTTCGGAGAGGACCAGATCTTTGACACTACAGATGAAGAACTGGCAAAAGAAAACGACATTTTCAATCCCCGCGGCATGTACGGCGGAGATGTGGTCATTGCCGGCGCAGGGCATACCATCAAAGGGCTGGACCAGGACATCATTGGAAAAGAAGTCGGCTACACCGGCAGTGTTGTAGTCACACCTGAACTTGGATTTGGAGAACATGACCCGAAACTCGTGGAAAACATCTCTCTCAACAAATTCAAGGATAAGCAGGCATATCCAGGAATGAACATTGAGATGGATAACAAGAAGGGTGTTGTCGTAAAAGTGATAGGTCGCCGGGTACGTGTGGATTTTAACCACCCCCTTGCCGGTAAAGATATCACCTATGAATATACAATCATGGAAAAGATCGAGGATGAACTGGAAAAAGCAAACGGCCTTATCACCCTGTACACCGGTATGTCCGACCTCAACATAACTATCGAAGACGGTGTCGCACTGATCGACATTCCCGGCATGCTGACCTTCAACCAGCGATGGCTTATGTCAAAGGGAAGGATCGCATCAGAACTCATCGAGAACCTGGACATCCAGCAGGTAAAATATGTTGAGACCTACCCGATACCAACCCCTGAAACAACAGCTGATGAGTCAGTACCTGCAGAAGAAACAGACAGTGAAGACACCCCTGCACAGGCCGATGCAGAAGATGCAAACGAAGAAGAGTGATCACTCTTCTTTTATCCTTTATTGAAAATGATCATTACTTCCCTCATCCAGGGTCATTGAGCAAAATACTTATACCTGAACTACCATGTAGGAGTCGCTCATTTTGCTGAGGTAGCCAAGTGGACTACGGCGCCGGTCTTGAAAACCGGTAGTGCTAACGCGCTGCGGGAGTTCGAATCTCCCCCTCAGCGTCACAGGTTCGATATTAAAATTCATCTGACTTTTGCATATATCTGAAGATCAGTAAATAATTCCAGGTGATTTTTTATATTTTGCTTCCAGACTCTGATATCAGGAGATTGTATGTTTCAATATCCACAGTTCAAAGTAAAAGGATAGATAACATTTGAATCGAAATACCACCAATTACTATATTGATCTGATCATCACAATCCTTTTTCTTATCGTGGCCTTTACAGGATTTTACATCTACCTGTTCATTCCCGAAGGTATTTCTCAGGGAAGATATCAGGTTTATATGGGCCTGACCAAGGCTACATGGACATTCATCCACAACAAAGCTTCCATATTACTGACCTTATTTGTCGGAATACACCTTCTCCTGCACTGGAAATGGATTAACTGCACAACACTGCACATATTAAAACTAAATAAGAAAAATAATCTTAACTGTACTGTTGATCAGGAAGAAGGCTATAAGATCAACAAATAAAAAAAATATCTGCAGTCATTCTCCGGAAATTCATAAACCAGCATCATGAATCCAAAGAGCCAGAAAAACTCCATCAGTTATGCCAGCCATATCATGCTGAAAAGGAAGCTGAGAATAATCAATTATCTGCAGAGATACACTCATGACCCTGGCAAATGTTTTTCATGGAGTGATAGTTTCCTGGAATGACCAAACGGTTTATAGTCACACATTCATCCAAAAGCCGGCCCTCCGACCTCTGCATCATTGTTGTACCCCCTTTCTTCCCAGTAACCTTCATAAGGCCCTTCGATCACCTCGATCCTGGTGATCCACTTGGCCCATTTATACCCATATTTCCCTTCAGCAACAAGCTGGAAGGGAAAACCTCTCTCAGGAGGAAGGGATACATCATTGAGGCGATAGGCTATAATAAGGTCATTCTCCAGGATATAGTCAAGCTCAAGGGATGTTGTATAGCCATCATCACAGTGGAAGACGACAGTTGTGGCCCCTTCACTTACCTGTGCATCCTCCAGTATAAGATTTAATGGGACACCGGTCCATTTGGCAGTAAAGCTCCAGCCTTCCACACAATAGAGGACCACAAGGCGGGACACGTTCGGATAGGCCAGTACTTCATCATAACTTAAGGAGAGAGGTTCTTCGACCATACCATCGACCTCAAGGACATATTCCCCGCGGTCTATGTAGCGGGTCCCTTTAATACCATTATTTCGCTGTTCTTCAATAGGGGTCAGCAATACACCTTCAAACTCCAGGGCCTGCTCCTGCAAGGAAGAAGAGGAAGAAGGACCCTCTTGATGGCCCAGACAGCCTGCAAAAGCTACCATCAGTATCAAAACAATAAAATAGATCATTTTCATCACAATCACACCAACTGAGTTATACCAATATAATTATAAATGATTAATCATTATATAAGTATCGGTGATAAACAAATGCCTGAAGATTATGACGAACTGGATGAAATGATCATGAAAGCACCCTCTGCAGGTGAGAGGGTCAAAAAAGAACATGAGATGCTGGACAAGGCCGCCTCCCATCCGATCAGAAGGAAGATCGTCGGCAGCATCGGGGCCTTTGGCAGAGCTGAAGAAGAACTTCCGGGAGAGCTGGAAATTGATGATAACACCTTCAAATACCACATTGATTTCCTCAAAAACGCCAACCTCATTACCACAAAAGAGGGATTGCTCCGGCTAACCGACACCGGAATAGACATGCTTGCATCCATACAGCACCATAGGGAAACATAAACCTGGTAGCCTGTGTGGACTTCATGCAGCCTGGAACACTGTCCATACAGCACCACAGGAAAACATAAACCAAAGTTTTATGGCCACCACCAGACAAATCCATCCCCAATTAAAGTGCTGTCCGTATTCATTCCCCTTTCATTAGTCGGTAGCCTGTTTTGCACCTGCATCTTTTCTATTTCCTTTTTTAGTAGACAAAGGCCCCCTTATTTACATTAATGCAATCGGCAATTATATATTCTAATCTCACCAATCACACGCAACCAACATAATAGAGTGATTCAAGTGATAAGCGTCAACGAAAAGGGACTGTCCATTATTGAAGAGATGTTAGACTGGGAAGATGAGATCAAGGTCGAATCTAAAAAACTGAACAACGGTGCAACAGTTATCGACTGTGGTGTTAATGTTGAAGGAGGATACGATGCAGGTATGTACCTCTCACGCCTCTGCCTGGCAGACCTTGCCGAGATCACCTATACTAAATACGATCTGGACGGACTGCCCGTTCCTGCAATACAGGTTGCTACCGACCATCCTGTTGTGGCCTGCATGGCTTCCCAGTATGCCGGCTGGAGGATCGCTGTTGGCAAGTTCTTCGGGATGGGTTCAGGACCTGCCAGGGGCCTTGGCCTTAAGCCAAAGGAACTCTACGAAGAGATCGGATATCAGGACGAGTCCGATTATGCGGTACTGGTAATGGAATCCGCACAGCTTCCGGACGAAGAGATAATCGACTACATTGCAAAACACTGCAAGGTCGAATCCGAGAACGTCTTTGTTGCAGTGGCACCTACATCCTCAATTGCAGGAAGTGTCCAGATCTCTGCACGTATCGTGGAAACAGGTATCCACAAACTCGAATCCATTGGATTTGATATCAACACCATCAAGAGCGGTTTTGGTGTTGCACCTATCGCACCGATCGTGGGCGATGACACAAAATGCATGGGTTCAACCAATGATTGTATCATCTACTGTGGAGAGACCTATTACACCGTAGAATACGGAGATGCAGAAAAACTTGAAGACTTTGTAAAGAAAGCCCCTTCAACCACATCCAGGGACTTTGGAAAACCTTTCTACAATACATTCAAGGAAGCTGACTTTGACTTCTTCAAGGTGGACGCAGGAATGTTCGCCCCTGCAAAGATGACCATCAACGATCTGGCTTCAAAGAAATCCTTCACAAGCGGACGCACCAATCCAGGGATCCTTCTGGAATCCTTCGGTATCAAGAACGTCTGAAGCAGCTTTATAAGCTGCTTTTTTTTGGAGTTAACCATGAAAGTGATAAACAGTTCCAAAGGGATCGGGGGCCAGCTCAATGCATTTAAGGAACTGGTCAATGATTCCTCAAAGATCATATTCATCGGCACCGCCGGATTCTGCACTCCCTTTGCAGAACTGATGGCCTATGTCATAAGGAACAAAGAAATAGAGATGGGATTCATCCCGGACCTCCGGGCCGATCAGGCAAAGACCATCATTTCCACCTCCCATGGTATGCAACTGGGAGACAACACAACACCCGAAGCAGACACTGTTGTACTGCTTGGCGGCCTGGCCATGCCAAAGATCGGAGTGGAAGTAGAAGATATGAAGCAATCCGTGGAACAGATATTCAGCAACTGCGAAAATACAAAGCTCATTGGAGTCTGTTTCCAGTCCATCTTCCAGAAACAGAAATGGACAGACACCCTGGAATTTGATTATATAATCGATTCGGACATGTCCACAGACTCAATTGACATGTGAGAACCTGCCAGGATCAACGAATGATCCTGAATTCTTTTTCCATCTCTGCTGACTCACTTCTTAATTAGCAACATTTTACTCTTCTGTGCTGCTCTTCTGTGCTGCCCTTCTGTGCTGCTCTTCTGTGCTTCTCTTCTGTGCTGCTCTTCTGTGCTGCTCTTCTGTGCTGCTCTTCTGTGCTGCCCTTCTGTGCTGCTCTTCTGTGCTTCTCTTCTGTGCTGCTCTTCTGTGCTGCTCTTCTGTGCTTATTTTAACCTCATTCATCCACCCGTTCAGGCCCGATGAAAGCATCCACTCCTATATGCCAGACCCCCGGAGAATATTTCTTAATTTGCCTGCAACTGTCTATACGCACACACCTGCCGGCCTTTCGGGCCGCTTCAGTTATCCTTCTTATAGGTCTGTCAAATACAAGCTCTTCAGGAGTGGTTTCATGATAATGCAATATGCCCCCTTCGGGTTTTAAGGCTGCAATACCCTGCTCCAGATACTGATGGGTGGTTCCCACATACCCCATTATCACCCGGTCTGCAATACCCCGGGGGGCCTCTATGGAACAATCCCCGCAGATTGGTTCAATGATGTTCTCAACTTTATTTAGTTTGATGTTTTCCTGCAGATATCCAAATGAAAGAGGGTTTAATTCAATGGAGATGATCTTCCGGGGCCGGGAATGCACCGCTATCGGGATGGAAAAATAACCAATCCCCGCAAACATGTCCACGAGCACCTCACCTGCTCCAAGCAAGCTCATGTGTCTTTTTTCTGCAAGGTTCCCTTTGGAATACATGATCCGGGCCGCATCAAGTTTGAACATGCAACCATTTTCCTTATGCAGGGTCTCGGTACAGTTCCCATAGAGTAGCTCCCTTACAGGCTCACGCAGCTGACCCTTAATTCCCCTGTCCCTCAGGATCGTTCTGCATCCCGGATACCGGCCGCACAGAGCCCGAACTATCAGATGCCTGTAATCCATCACCTGCTCAGGGATAGTTATAACAATGACATGACCAATGATTTGCCAGCCGGAAGGAATAAAGGTAAGCAACCCGGCAGGCACATCATCTTTAAGCTCTTCCTTTAGTGAAATGGTCCGATGGTAGAATTCCGGATCATCCTGTCCCACCACCTGAAACTCAATGTCTGACCGGGACATAAATGACTCAAATCCATCCACAACAGGTATTTCAGCCATTCCATTCCCTTCGAAAAAAGTCCTGATCTTGCGCCCTTTATCCAGAAAACCTGCCTCAAGGAGAAAGGAGCGAACCTTTTCAACATCTCCAATTGAAATCCTCAATGCTTTCATCATAGCATAACCTGTAGCTTCCAATATTTAACCTCTCTTACCTGAAGGGAAGGGCTTTTGTGAATTAACCCTGACTTAAAATTGTGGACTTTTTTCTGCCCCCCGTGATCGTAATTATGAAGATCATTCGTCAGCTACCGAACTTTTATATATATTGTAACTCTATTCATGTAATATGAATTCTGATGATCGAACGGCCCTTTTTTCCACAGATAATGGCTTTGTGGCTATAAACAGTTCGGTAAAACTCAGGATCATGGAACTGATCAATGATGATGCCAGATCCTTTGATGAGATAGTAAAACATACAGGCAAGGCCAAATCCACCATATCAGTGCATCTGAAGGACCTGAGGGAATGCAACCTGCTGGAAGAGATGGCTGATCCCTGTGACAAACGCAAGAAACTCTATATCATGAGTTCACGCTACACTGCCTGTTCCCAGAAGCCGGTCCTGAAACATTATGAACAGACCCTTGACAGGTTCAAGCATACCTTCCAGGATGAATACGATCTGCTCCTGTCCATGTTCAATACCGTACGCTGCGGATTTGAAGCCCATGGGATCAACAGCCGCCCGATCTTAAGGGATATCGGTCAGAACATCGGGATCAATCTGGGAGAGATATGCTGTTCAGACGATCCGGAAGAACTCCTCCGGAAGATAGATGAATTCTGGAGAAAGCATGATCTTGGAAAGCTTTCGATCATATCAATGGACCCCCTGACCATCCGCGTAGAAGACTGTTTTGAATGCAGAGGAGTACCTCAATTAGAAGATAATGTATGTACATTCACAGAAGGCATCTTTGAGGGAATATTATGCAAGAACCTGAATGCACATATAATATTCAAAGAAATAGAATGCTCCGGAAAAGGCAACAAGGCCTGTGTTTTTCAGGCCCTGTGAACTACCCATGAATGCAGTTGTGGGCCTTCCGGGCCCCTAAACCCCGACAATTGTAAGATAACATGTATCAGGATCAGCAAAAGCCGGTGAGATAACATGTATCAGGATCAATGAGTCCCGATTATCACTCCGATCTCCCCGGTGATCCTGGGGCCGATCTCAGACACAAGACCCGGTGCATCAGTGCCCTCTCTGCAGATGATCAAATTCTCAAGCAGGCCCAGGCGTTCAATACCATATATATCCCTGCCATGACCTGTTCGTTTGATCGCATCCTTGAGATGGGAACGGGTTGTGGAATTGACCACAAGACGATCCATAGGCGCTTTTTTCCATTCCCACCAGGTATCCACCTGAGCTTTTGTAAAACGGGCCACAGGATTATCTTTTACATCAATGATCTCAATTTCCACAGGCTGATGTTCTATTATACCAAACCTGGACACTATCTGGGATACATCTCCCGCCCCCAGGACCGTTAACTGATCCATTCCCACAATGACATCAACTCCCACATCAACGGTGATACCTTCAGATGATATGGAACGTATATTACCTTTACAGACCTGCCCTGCCACCACATTATCAACAGGAAAACCATATTTCTGCATCAGGAAATTGAGGGTGAACTCCTCATCCTCACCTTCAACTTCCACCTGTACCCAGTTATTATCTGTTAAACAGACCTCAACACTTGCGTCAAGATCAGCTACGTCATTGGAAAGCATGCCTCTAAGGGAACTAAGAGCTCGCTCAGCTTCAGCATATATATTGAAAAGCAATCGTTTATTTTGCATATATCCTCGCATATCAACTGCAGAACAGGAATGAAACCTGAAGTCTGCGGATCAAATGAATATTCTCAACTGGAATGTTCAATACAATGCTTAAGGAATTTCAACTTTGTGCTTTCAGGGAATCAAGCAATTCCCTTGTTGATTCAAATGCTGTTATTACCTTACTGTCGATATGTATATGAGTAGAACCTATTAGTTCGTCCAGCAGCTTGATATCGCGACTAAAAGGCCCCAGTCTTCTGTTGAATGCTTCCACACCAGCATCGGATTCTATAAGTTCCTGATGAGCATGTTTGATACGACTGCGCAGTTCATCAACCTTATCCATTACTTCAGCAGAGACATCATCAAGTTCCACTTCGCTGTCAGAGACCTCTCCTTCAGGGAGGAAACGTTCAGGTATCTTACCCCCAAGAGAGATAATGAGGGTTTTAAGGGATTCAATGACATCATAACCCTTCTCAGTAAGCTCAACATATTTTATTCTACCCTCAACAGAGAACTGAACAAGCCCGATCTCTTCCATTTTACAGAGGATCTTGGTCGTATGGGCAAATGTCGAATTTATCTCTTTGGTGATCACAGAAGCATATGTCCTGCCAAAATGTTCAATGGCTAATAGTGCAAGTGATGGTTTCTCCTGCAGGAATAGATATTCCGGATTCTCTTGAGGCATTGTAATTACTCCTTGTAAATATAATTATCCAAGAATAAATAAATCTATCGGGTAATAGATATCATTTATTATATATGTCTTTCCATAATTGGACGATCGTTATATGAAATACTTATATGAAAAACGAATGTAAAACATCTTTAATCTGCATTATGTTTGCATCTGTTTTAAAGGAAGTTCCGCTAAAATGAGTCCTTGAGACCTTAAACCCGGACTCTGACAGTTTGTCAATGAACACGTCCATTGCAGGAGCGGACAGGCCCATCTTTTTGCAGATCACATGCTGGTCATAGAAAAAAGGTACTTCCAGCTCCTCTTTACAGAAAGTAAGGATCTTTTTTGCCCTCTCCCGACTACCCAGGGGACGTTTGTCCAGCTCCTGGAGCACCTCTTCACAAAAATCCCCATCATGTAAAGGCCCCAGCCACAAAGGTCCTGCTATCTGTACGGAACTGCCGCAGAGTCCACAGTGATCAGGCAAACTGACCGCAAGGCCAGGTATCACATGTCGATGACCACAATCCGGACAATGGATCACAAATCCTAATTGATCAATGGATTTATTAGCTGCAGTTGCCCCTTTTTTCAGCTTCAGATATGTGCGCACATAATGACGGGTCGCATGACTTAGCAGAGGCTGCATACCCTTTTCATGTTTGGCAACCTCCCGCGCAGCTTTTCCGAGCAGGATACGCAGACCCATCTCACTATGATATTCATTATTCAGGGGTATGGCAGCATATTTTCGCATTCCGGAGCGCAGATGGGCCCCGCAGAGAGGAGCTGTATCGGTTGCTGTTATCGCAAGCATGAACACCGCACTGCTTGAAGCGGAATCCAGAAAGGGAGCAGGGGTTCCAAAAGGGTCCAGGTCCACGATGTGGAAATACTCCTCATGCAACAGTGCATTTGCATTTCTGCAGGAAACCTTCGCCAGATCTTCAAGACCTTCCAGTTCAATGTTCCTTTTTATCAATCCACAGGCATCTTTATTCCAGTCATTCAGCACACTGCTGATACCGACCTCATTGGAAATACGCAGACCCCTTATACCGGATGCTGACATCGTATCAATATAATTAATGTCAGATAATTCCATATCCCTTTCCTCTGCAAGATGCCGGGAAAAAACAGCTATTGCGGCAATTGAAATATCCCGGTTCAGCTCCATATGAGGATTATAGAATACCGGAGCCTGTGAGGGCGGAAGGCCCTCGGGCAATACCGGTACGAAAAGAGATGTTTCACCTTCGCTTATTCTTACAGTTTGCATGGCCTTTTTGTACAGACAATTATCATTTAACAATAACGGTACCGTTCATTCTGTTCCAGCCAGAGACACTGTAATTGTAGGTCCCTTCTTCTGTAAACGTATAATCAAATGATTTCCTGTAACCAATAGGAGTGTCTTCCCATAATCCATCCTCACTTACAAGGGTGAATATACGGATGGGATCATCCTGGAAATTGGTCCAGAATACGGTATCACTTTTGTTGATCTCCAGTACGGAGGGACTTGAAAGGAAATTGTCAAACCGAACATTGTAACTCCTTGGTTCATAATCCGGCCAGGCTGAATGCTCCCCATCATCGTCGTTGACATCGTCGTCGTTGATCTCAGAATCGTTCTCCAAAGGCCCCATTTCATCATCAGGAGAGGTTACATCCTCTCCATCCCCATTGTCATCCGCACACCCTGCAGAAAGGACAAGTAATACGGATATCAGCATTATGACAAATACCTTACTTTTCATATAATATCACAGTGCAACATATTGCACCGCTACACTATAAACCTTACCTACCTGCCTTTTGACAGATACATATATAAATATCGCTTTCAATTTAATTGATACATTATTTATCATTATATATGAAGGAAGAGGTGAAATGTTGAGTAGTACCAATCGTATCGGAAGCAAGATAAGCCAGCTTCGTGAAAGCCATCAGATGTCTGTGGAAGAACTTGCACAAAAGAGTCAGAGTGATGTTGAACTGATAGAACGTCTGGAAGAAGGAGATCTAATCCCTTCCCTTACCCCCCTGCTGAAGATAGCCAGGGCCCTGGGTGTCAGACTTGGTACATTCCTGGATGATGCACCCCACACCGGTCCGGTCGTAGCCCATGGCGGAGAGTCAAAGGACGTGGTTCGCTTTTCCGGAAAATGCACCACCTGTTCAAAAAGCACACTGGACTTCCATTCTCTTGCTGCAGATAAACAGGATCGCAATATGGAACCTTTTGTGATCGATGTACACCCACCCATGACATCCGAACACAAACTTTCATCCCACGAAGGGGAAGAGTTCATCTACGTCCTGGAAGGAAGCATTGAGGTCCTTTACGGAAAAGATAAATACGAACTCTCAAAGGGCGACAGCATCTATTATGATTCCATTGTCCCTCATGATGTTCATGCTACTCAGGATACCGAAGCAAAGATCCTGGCAGTAGTGTATACGCCACAATGAGGATCAGGGAATGTTCATTACCACTCTCACACCACGCTTTGGCGATATAGACGGACTGGGCCATGTGAATAACAATGTCCTCGGGATATGGTTTGAAACGGCCCGCAACCCCATCTTCAGGATATTTTGTCCAGAACTTGACCTGAGCCATGAAAAATGGAGACTTATAATGGTCAGGACAGAATATGATTTTCTCGGAGAGATGTTCTACGGAGAGGATGTCGAAATAAGAAGCTATATTGAAAACATAGGAAACACCTCTTTTACAATAGGACACCAGGCGTGGCAATTTGGAAAAATAAGAACAAAAGGAAAAGCAGTGATCGTACATTATGATTTTGTGAATAAATGTACATTGCCTATTGATGGGAAGATAAGAGAACAGCTAAGCAAACACCTCTTCCCGGAAGATAGTGAACAATAAAATTGCAGGAACTGATATTCATGCTATTTACAGATGCTACCATCAGTGCTCTTTTTGAAGAGCAGGTTAATAAATATCCAGACAGGGAATTCATGATCTACCCTGACAGAGACCTTCGTTTCACATACCAGGAATTCAACGACAGGGTCGATTCCCTTGCAAAAGGTCTTTTATCCATTGGTATTACAAAAGGGGACCATGTAGGGATCTGGGCCCGCAACGTACCGGACTGGCTCACGTTCATGTTCGCCACCGCAAAGATCGGAGCGGTACTTGTTACCGTAAATACCGCCTATAAAAGTCATGAACTTGCCTATGTGATTAAACAGTCCGATATGAAGGCGCTTGCCATCCTGGACCATTTCAGGGACGTGGACTATATTGAAACGGTCTATGAACTGGTACCTGAACTCTATACCTGCCAGAGAGGAGCGCTTAAAAGTAAAGAATTCCCCAGGCTTGAAAGTGTTATATTCATTGGCCAGGAAAAACACAGAGGAATGTACAACAGTGCAGAACTCCTTTTGCTCGGTCAGCATACCGACAATACCGAACTAAACAGGATCAAAAGCACCCTTTCCAGTGACGATGTCATCAACATGCAGTATACCTCCGGAACCACCGGTTTCCCAAAAGGAGTTATGCTGACCCACAAGAACATCCTCAATAATGGATACTACATAGGGGAAAGACAAAAGTTCACGGGTCAGGACAGACTTTGTCTGCCCGTACCCCTCTTCCATTGTTTCGGGATCGTTCTGGGAGTGCTTGCAACCCTGACCCATGGCGGAACCCTGGTTATGATCGAACTGTTCGACCCTCTGATGGTCCTTGCAGCTGTCCAGAAGGAAAAATGCACGGCTCTGTACGGGGTTCCCACGATGTTCATTGCTGAGTTCAGTCACCCCATGTTCAATATGTTCGACCTCTCCTCCCTGCGCACAGGTATCATGGCAGGGTCCCCCTGTCCCATTGAAGCCATGAAGAAGGTCATCAATGATATGCACTGTGATGAGATCACCATCGCCTATGGTCTTACAGAGGCCTCTCCGGTGTTCACCCAGACAAGTACGGATGATGCCATTGAGAGACGTGTGAGCACAGTGGGTACTGCAATGGAGCATATAGAGGTAAAGATCGTGGACCCGGAAACAGGAGAGATCGTACCTCCAGATGTTCAGGGTGAGATCTGCTGCAGAGGCTATAACGTGATGAAAGGCTATTATAAGATGCCTGAAATGACAGCCAAAGCAATTGACGAGGATGGATGGCTACACAGCGGAGATCTGGCCACAGTTGATGAGGATGGATATTATAAGATCACCGGCAGGATAAAGGACATGATCATCCGTGGCGGGGAGAACATATATCCAAGGGAGATCGAAGAATTCCTCTACACCATCGACGGTATCAAAGATGCACAGGTAGTCGGGATCCCGGATGAGAAATACGGTGAGATAGTCGGGGCCTTTGTAATACTAAAAGAAGGTGCAGAACTCTCACCTGAAGACATCCGTGATTACAGTCTTCAGAAGATCGCACGTTACAAAGTACCAAAGCACATCTTCATCGTTGAGGAATATCCCCTCACCGCCAGTGGCAAGGTACAGAAGTTCAAGCTCAGGGATAAAGCAGTGGAACTTCTCAAGGAACAGGAAAATAACTAAAATAAAGGGCCCTTTTAGGCCCTGCTTTCTTTTTGATCTATCTTTTCTTAGGACTTTGTCAACTACCCTGAATCACTCATATGAAGAGATATCATATTTGTGAGACGAGAAGCTGGCACTACATTCATCCCCTTGCTCAGCAAAATCCCTGATCCCTTTTTCCAGGACAGAGGGTGCAGGGGCCCCTGCCATCATATTAACTGACCTGCCACCGCAGAGGAAATGGAAAGTAGGAGTGCCCTGAACACCATATCTTTCAGCAGTCCAGGGGTTTTCACCCACATTGATCATAACGAATACACATTTATCCTGATACTTCTCTGCAAACTCTTTAAAATGCGGGAATATGTTCTTACAATGGATGCATGTTGGCAAATAGAACATAGCCACCACAGGCCTGGATATATTTTCAACCTCTCCTTCCCAGTTAGTGTCATTTACTTCTATCAGAATATCTTCATTCATAATGTATACCCCAATATACAGATACACATCCAGAGGTAAATATTTTTGCTCTCCCGGACCTGCTGCTGTTCAGCATAGCTATTTATGCACCCCGGAAGATATGGGCCATAGATTAGCCGGACTGCAACGGCCTGAACGATCCAAAAAGAGGTTATGATGCAAGACAAGAACAGTTTTCTTCTGGGTACGGAAAACATCTCAAGCCTGATCATACGTCTGTCAGTACCGACGATCGTGGGACTGATGGTACAGGCCTTCTATAACCTTGTGGATACCATCTTCGTGGGCCGGGGTCTGGGAGAAGATAGTTTAGCCGGGATTGCAGGCCTGTCCGTGGCATTTCCGGTACAGATGCTTATAATGGCAATCGCTCTGGGGATAGGAGTGGGTGGTTCCTCGATAATTTCCCGGGCCCTGGGTAAAGGAGAAACTGAAGTGGCTTCCAGGGCCACAGGCAATATGATAACCCTGGTGATCATTGCAAGTCTTATATTTACCATACCGGGACTGATATTCCTGGAACCCATGTTGATGATGTTCGGGGCCTCAGAAAATGTCCTGCCCTTTGCAACTGAATATACATATTACATCCTGCTGGGGACCATATTCTTCACATTTTCCGCTGCAATGAGCAATTCCATACGTGCAGAAGGCAATGCACGGTTTGCGATGTTGATTATGGTCCTATCAAGCATCGTGAACATCATCCTTGACCCCCTTTTTATATTTGAGTTTGGAATGGGTGTCAAAGGGGCCGCTATTGCTACCGTGATCTCCCAGATAGCCGGCTGTTGCATGGTCCTGTATTATTATATGGCAGGGCTTAGCACAATCCCTTCTGTGTTAAGCCACCTCACCCCTGATCCTCCTTTAGTAAAAGAGACCCTGGGAATAGGATCATCTGAGTTCTCCTTTAATGTTGTGGAAAGTGCCCTGTTCCTTATATTCAACCAGAGCCTCCTTTTTTACGGCGGGGATGTGGCCATTGCCGTTTTTGGAATAATAATTAAAGTGTTCATGCTCACTTTCATGCCGATAATCGGAATAAAGCAGGCCATCCAGCCAATATTTGGATTCAATTACGGGGCCAATAAGTTTGAAAGGGTCAGACGTACCCTTATCCTATCAAACTATGTAGTGACCATCCTATGTTTTTTGAGCATGGTGATCGTCTTTTTAGTTCCGGAAAGGATCATGCTGATCTTCAGCGATGATACAAAACTTGTAGAAATGGGAGCCCATGCACTCAAGATCAGCTTCATAATGATGCCTTTCATCGGTTGTCAGGTCGTAGCCACGGCCCTGCTCCAGTCCCTGGGTAAGGCAAAGCAGTCCCTGATCCTCACCCTATCAAGACAGTTGATCTTCCTGCCGCCTGCCCTTTTGATACTTCCCCTCTACATTGGTCTTGACGGGGTATGGTATTCCTTACCCATCTCCGATTTCCTGGCCTCAGTGGTAGCGGTGATCATAACAATAAAGGAACTGAGAAAGCTTAAGAATGTTGAAAGTAGCCTGTTCTGGTGATCTGTTCTGATATGATGGGCCTTGATGATCAGGTCCAGTCAGCGATACAGTCAGCGACCCAATTGTTGATCCAGCTTGAGGAAACGGTCAACATAAAGTCCCTCTGAAAACAGGCAGATAAAATTAACCACTAAAAAGAATAAGGCACTGAGTTATAAAACTCAGGCCCACCTTATGCACTTTTGTGAAGTATGGATCAATCCAGCTTCTTTCCACAATTCATACAGAACTTCTCATTCTCTGTGACTTCCCTGCCACAGCCAGGACAGGTGCGTTTGTTAGAACCTATGTTCGATCGCTGGATCATGCTGTCCTTAATATTTGTTTCATGGATCGTGGTATTGTTTATGTTATAGCTTGTACTATCATCCACGAATAGCTTTATATCAATGCGCTTTTCGATCTCCTCCAGTATCTTATGGTAAAAACCCGTAAGAGCATCTTCTTTTTCGGCCCAGACCTTAAGGATCAGCCGGGACCGTCTCTTACCCACCACTTCAACATAGGCCGCATATTTAAGATCTGCAGCACCCGAGGCAAAAAAACGTGCAACTCCTGTGAACAGGCTCGGGGTGACAGTCGACTCAGGAGGGATCATATACATGTTCATATCCCGAAGTACCCGGGTGACTATATCAAAGAGGTTCTCTGCAGGGATCTCCAGGTCCCTTGTATTCTCCCCTGCATTGATCATCCCTCCAACCTCCCGTCTCCAGTCGCCCTCATCGATCCGGGAAACTTTCAGAACAGGACAGATTATGCTGACCATCCTGCCATCCATATCCACATGCCTGCGTTTTTTAGAGCTGTAGTCGTAATAATTGATCTCACCTGAAACACGGCAGTCCCCGCATTCCCCTGTGGGTCTTACCTCAAAGGTCACCGTCTTGCCTTCCCCGGGCTCAAGCATGGAAATGGTCTTTGTCTTTTCTTTGAGCAAAAATACATCCGGCACGAACAGGGTGATCTTAATGTCACCCAGGGGTTCTGTTGTATGGTTTTCCACCTTAACCTTATAATGAAGCACTGCCCCACGATAATAGAAAGCAGATTTTACCATTATATTGCCCGAAGGAACTGAGGGGATGGTTGAGTTTTCAGGTGCATCAGAGGTTTTTTCCACAGGAGAAGGGACAGGACCATCTACAGACACACTGCTATTATCAATTACATTACCAGCAATCTGAGGATCTGCATCAGGAACTGTATTATTCTCAGCTTTATTTATAGAGGAAGTTGCAGGGGCCATGCTTTGTTTTTTAGCTTTTTTACGCTCTTTTCCCCTCTTACGCGCTTTCAAAATACCCCTGAGGAACAAAAACAGGAAAATAATTATCAGAAGCTGTATAATTACCTGGCCGATCTCCGCTTCATCATCATCTGAAA
This sequence comes from Methanosarcinaceae archaeon, assembly GCA_963676195.2. Lineage (GTDB taxonomy): Archaea > Halobacteriota > Methanosarcinia > Methanosarcinales > Methanosarcinaceae > CAXXJW01. The sequence goes on from CAXXJW010000001.1 coordinate 1,216,968, forward strand.
TACCGATTTGCCTCTCACGATAGGAAGAATCCGTCTGCTCATCCAGGAGCAGATCAGTTGAAATATGAGTTGTTTTACCGGAATTGATAAAGAATTCATCATAATAGACTTCATAGCCGCCTCTTCTCAGGGAAAGACTATGGTAGCCGGGTTCAAAGTAGTTGAGCCTTACCCATTCATAGTAGCCGGTACCTTCGTAGTAATCATCGACATATATTTCAATTCCATCAGGAAGAGAATGCAGGACAATCGAACCTGTGGAAGCAGCCTTAAAGTCAACATAAAGATAGTCGATGACAGCAATATCTCCGTAACTGTCGGAATACATATCAACGATGGCAAATTCCACTGCTATGTATCTGTCATCATAATAAAAACGATCATCCAGGGAATAACTGTCCTTAAGGAGGACCCCTGCATCATTACTCAATACAATTACTACATTACCATTGACCAGGTCCACTTCCGGGACGTCAATGGTATATCCATCCCCGAGCATAATGAAGTCCCCTTCTGCAAGGGGCATACCATACTCACTGACAGAACCCCCTGCAGCCGGAGCACATAATGACCCCATTAAAAGGACGAGGAGGAATAAAAAGACCGGTACCTTAGGATATTCTCTTATCAAATATGGACACCTGCTGACATGTTTTTTGAAAATGGACCATGGAAGACACTACTTCAGTCAAACTGTATTAATAGTATTTTCCAATGAATATTAATAAGGTTTCCTGATACTCCTGAAAATATCAGATATATTCACTTTCCAACAAGCTTCATTCCACACTGACTGCAAAAACTTGCCTCAGCAGGAACAGTAGAGCCGCATCCCGGACATTTGCGTACACCCGGACCTCTTCTGGACTGAGCGGCTGCCATTATGTCCGCATCCAGTTCCTTATGTCTGTAGGAATCCTCCCTTTCACGGTCCTCTATCTCTTTCATAAACTCAACCCGATCATCCCGGGCCAGTTTATCTGCCTCTTTAAGCTTCGCCAGAGCCGCGATCTGTTCTGCAGACAGATTGCCAAATTCCCTGCCCTGTGCAATGACATTGGCCGTCTCAGCTCCGCCCTGATCCATTACCGCTTTCATATATTCCATATCCCGGGAATGGTTCCGGTCATTGACATCCTCCGTCAGTTCCAGCTCATCCCTTTTAGCGCTCGTCTTTGCTTTCCGCCAGGAAGAGAAGGTACCAATGGCCTGTCTGGCCTCTGCGGCGTCTGAAAGATTTTCAACCTCACTGATCCGGGCCCGATGAAGGGCATCTTTTTCCGCTTCCTGCCGCAGATGTTCAGCTTCCAGGGTAGTGCCTGCAAATTCCCCGCGCTTTTGTGCGGTCTTCATCCGGATATCCCGGTCTATCTGCCCTTCCCGCTCCAGGGTTTCCATTTCCCGCAGCTCTTCGGTTGTCTGGAAATTCCCTCTTTTCTGTCGCACGGCTTCATAGGTCTTAAAGTCCCATTCAACTGTATAACGGGATAGTTCAAGGCCCCACATCAGCAGGGTGCTTTTAAGCTGCATTTCCAGCTCGATCTCCATCCTCAGCTGGAGTTCGCGATCCCCGTAGATGGATTCAATGGACTCTTTATGAACCTCAGGCTCCAGAACACGGGTTATGGTCTCGCTTTCAAGATGATCATAGATCCGGCTTACGGAAAGAGTGCGTATGCCATCCTTATCAGAGGTAGTATAGGACATCAGCATCTTAAAAAAACGGGAAGTATCGGTGATCATAAACCGCAATATACCCGAACATCCGATCTCATGCCCGTCATTGGTCCACAAAGCAGGACTATGCCAGCGAACTTCTTTTTCAGAGGTGTCCATCAATGCAACATCAACATCCTTGCGGATGTTCCCGGGTTTTAAGGCCCCTCCCACCTTCAGTTTACCATGCTCAATAAGGTCTTCCACAACACCATTTTTAATCAGGACCGCTTTCTCATTTGGGGAGAGGACGACCGCTTTGGTGAACATGCCGGGTACTTTCTTTTTGGGCAGGACGATTGCAATATCATCAAGTTCTCTTTTCCATGTAAACGCCATACAACATCAACTCTATTTAAGCTCCACAATTATATTGGGTAAGTATTATATATAATGTTTTCCATTGTATACATAGGCATACAGTAGTAAATAATGTATAAATATAGAATACTGACAATATAATATGGAGGAAAAATGGGACGTTCTTATCCGGTTAGTGCGAGAGTCTCAGAAGACATTAAGAACTATCTGGACGACCTGGTTGAAAATGGACTTGCGATCAACCGTTCAGAAGCGTTGAAGATTTGCATCAGATACGCCAAACATAAGAAGATGGAGGAGGAAATATAATGGGATTTAGCAATCCATTCAAAAAGGTATCCCCTGAGGAACTGAAAACAAAACTGTCCATATCCGAACAAAGACTTAGTACAAGGGAAAAGGAATTGAATAAGAAAAGGACCCAGGCCAGGGAACAGGCAAAAAATGCCCTGACCAATGGGAATGACCGGGAATTCAGAGTTGCGTCCCGTCGATATTCCATGATAGAAGGGCAGGTCAACACCATTGGAAGCATGGTTGAGATGGCCCAGTCCATGACCGATGTCATTGAAATGGAATCTGGCCTGAAAGAAGTCGTCGAAATAGGAGAGGACCTGGGGAAATGGCAAAAACAACTTGGCTTCGATACCGAGAAAATGGAAGGGGCCATCACCAGCATCCGCACCTCAATGGAAAAGGTCAACAGTGCAACCAATATGATGACCTCTTCCATGGATGCCGCCATGAACGGAGGTGCTGAACTAAGCGAAATGCAGGATAGTCTGCGCTCGGAACTTCTTGCAGAGTTAAGTAGTGATACAACTTCCACGGATGACCTTTCTAAAAAGATCGATGCTGAACTGGAACAGGAACAGTAATTGCACAGAAGGGAAAACAAAACCATTTCCATACCTTACAGGCCCTGAACAACCCGGATAAGATCATTGCCGGTTTCGGGCCCCTTTACTATCCGGGAGGGTATTACTTGGCAACAGCAAATACAATGGCAGCACAGGCAAGGGGTTATGCTAAAGCTGCAAGGGAACTGGAAGAGGATAAAGAGTTTGAAAGGGCCAGAACCCTCTATCTGAAATCGGCAAAACTCTATAATGATGCCGCAAAACTATCCACGGACAGGACGGACAAAAATATACAGCAGGATCTTGCCGAACATCTTTTTGCAAAGGCACAATCCTTTAAGACATCCAGGACGCAAGCCGCAGGTACCGGGGCCGGGCAGAAGGACTCAGGAGATGAGGCATCCCTTTCTGATGAAGACCTGATCCTAAAAGAGATACCAGATATTGGTTTTTCTGACATCGGTGGCCTTGAGGATGTAAAGGAAAATATCAAAAAAGCTATCATTTATCCTTTCACCCATAAGGACCTCTATGAAATGTATGGACAAAAAGCCGGAGAGGGGATCCTGTTGCATGGCCCTCCCGGATGCGGAAAGACAATGATGGCAAAAGCCGCTGCAAAGGAGTGCGGTGCTTCTTTTATCAGTGTGAAGACAAGCAGTATAGTAAGCAAATGGGTGGGGGCCTCGGAAAAGAACATAAAGAAAGTATTTGAAACGGCCCGCAGATCTGATAAAGCGATCATTTTCTTTGATGAGATCGATTCCATTGCAGGACGAAGAAGTACTTCCGAGGATTATGCCAAACGGGTGGTCAATGAACTACTGGCCCAGATGGACGGGGTGGATACCTCAGAGGACAACCTGCTGATCCTGGCCGCAACCAATGAACCCTGGAGTATTGACCCTGCTTTGCGCAGGCCCGGCCGGTTTAGCAAACTCATCTTCATCCCGCAACCGGATGAGAAGGCCAGGGAAGCTATCTTTGGCCTGAACCTGAAGAAAAGGCCCATTGATGCGGATGTTGACATAAGGGAACTGTCCCGCATGACTGATTCCTATTCAGGAGCTGATATTACGGCAATCTGCATTGAAGCTGCTGATATACCTCTCGGGGAAGCCCTGAGGGGAGCAAGCCCCCGGAAAATAAAAATGCAGGATTTCCTGACCGTACTGGATGGACGGAAACCATCTATTCTCAGCTGGTATGCCCAGGCCCGTCAGGAAATTAAGAGAACCGGTGAGGAAGACATATTCCCACAGATACTCACCCGGTCTGAGAGTAATTAAGGAGACCTTTCATGGACCCTGAAGGAATCGAACCAGTACAACTACAACAGGAGAATGACCGGTTGCTTGAAGAATGTCTTAAAGACATTCATGCAGAACTGGAAAAGCTTATTGCAAAGACATATCAGGCCAATCAGATCACCACAACCTCGGGACTGCGGCAACTGCGTACAAGGATCACCTCCCTCATATCTGGTACCGGTAATCTGACTCCAAAAAAAGGGGGCAAGCTTGCAGACTTCTATAATGCTGAACATGAAATGGCAGACAACTGCAATGTATTATACGACCGGACCAAAAGGGGCCTGGAAGACATACAGAATATAGACATGCTGGAACTTGAGGACCTGATCTTAAAACTTGAGAAAAGTATTGAGAGAAGAAAGGCTCCTGACAATGACATATTGCAGCAATACCGAAATGCCTTCATTAAAAGACAGATAGAGCAAGATGTATCAGCCAGGGTCAGTGAGATTAATTCCGATGGGCCAGCTGGTGACACAGGTGAAATAATTGATCTTAAACCGGGACCTGGAAAACAGCTTCCTGAAGAAAAAGAGCCTCAGACTACTGCAGAAACAAAAGAGCAAGCCACAGAGGACACAGCTATAAAAAAAGAAGGGATCGATACAAAGGCCCTTTCTGCCCTTTACAATTATATCAACATCCTGGAGCAAAAGTATAGCTTATATCAGCCTGAGATATCTGATAAAGGCGACTACATAGCAAAGGCAGACTGGAAAGTGGAGATTGGCAGAAAAAGCATAAAAGGCACGATCAGGGAGGGTATGTTCCGTACACTGCTGATCATCAATACCCGCTGGCATCCTTCCAATGACCTGAGAGGTCTTATGGAATACATACAACACCATGCCGGGAACATACCTTCCAATCAGTATGAAAGTCTGTGTCTGATCAATACTTCCTGGGATGTGCAGATCAGGGACTGGGTGCAAAATTATAACCATCAGCGCCTGGGTCTGTTTCTATGCGATCTTGAGGACGGAAACCTGATATATAACCGGAATTATGATAAGAACAGGCTTTTTGTTTTCTGGCATGATACCACTCCTGAAAAACAATCCCTGAATAACAGGATACTGGAATGGTTTAAAACAGAGGAATATCTGACCTCACATGACCTTACAGGATCATTTGATCTAAATAGGCCAGGAGCTGAAAAACTTATCAAAGAACTTGAAAAAAGCGGGATGTTACTTGATGTTGGTTTTGATAGCCCCCGCTATACATTATCAAATACAAGAAAATAAGGATGTCTTGAAAATATCTATTATGATAAAAAAAGAAATGATCAGGAAGTGATCAAAGATCACTCCTGTGGGGCCTCTTCTTCAGTTGCTTCAGCACCGCCACCAAGGATATCCTCGATGGACCTGTCACCATATCCGGTAACTTTTGTGTTGATCTGTGTGATATCAGGTGTGACCTCTTTTCCACGAAGGAATTTACGCCTGCGTACACCACTTGATTTGGGAGTGTAACCCACACCTGTGGCCACCAGGTACTTCTGCCTCTTGCCTCCGGGAAGGTCTTTTCTCATTACGAAACCGCTCTTATCGGTACCACCTGTGATGGTTAAAGTGTATCCATCAAGGCCTACAGTTGCTCCGTTTACAGTCTCACCAATAGACTTGCCGATATACTGGTTTGCTTCTGCACCAGTGATATCGAACTGATATGTTTTGGTTTGGGGATCCGAAACTACAATTTTGAAATCTGCCATGATTTGCCTCCTAATAATTATATAATTTATTTTTGTTAATCTTCTGACGTATTGATCGTATGTATCGTATATTTATTTTGCCCAGAACGGGTTGTCTTTCCTTTTAACTTCAAGGAAAGCTTCCAGTGTATCAATTTGATCTGCCGACATGGAATTAATAAGATCCTGTTCAAGTATCTTGGCATGCCTTTCAGGGATGTTCACAAACAGTTGATCATCCTCCCTGATCTGCCTTCCCACAGTGGGTCCTTCAATGGACATTGCCACCTCCATACCAACATGAGCCTCTGAGATATTTTCACCCTGTGACTGCAAACCTTTTATAGTTCCGACAACCGTGCCATCAAGTGTGGTGACATCAACTTTTGTCTTTACCAGGCCTCCAACGATCCTCACTCCGACAACTGCAGGTTTGCTCTGTCTGAATGTACAACCAGGCAGGATCATGAAACGGCCGGGTTTTATGATAGTCTCGGAGACAGCTTTCTCCGAACGGGCCTTTTGTTCCCGAACCCATTCGGTGTAATCTTCAATGAGACGATAGATCACATCATTGACAAACAGCTTTGTATCGGATTTTTGCAGTTTATCCTTAGCATCAGGCAGGACCTTAATATTAAACCCCACGATCACAGAATGCAGGGGATCTTCAATTGCAGACACCTCTACGATATCTCTCTGGGAGATGTCCCCTACTTCAGCTTTACGGATAAGGATATCCTCTTTCTTAAGCTCTGTTGCCAGAGCTTCCAGAGAACCGATAGTGTCCGCTTTGATAGTGATACCACTAAGATCGGTATCTATCAGGACGTCCTCAACCTCACTGCGGACCTCTTCTACTATTTTGTCAAGAGTATCAGGGGTTGCAACCCTCACAGATGCCCCGGAAAGAACGGTATCCAGATTTGGGGCCGATACTTTTACCCCGGTAGCAGCTGTTACTTTGCTTACCTGTTTGAACTTCTCTTCTACATTGATCTCGGAAAGGACACGGGGTTTTAAGACCGCCCTGACACGGGTCTGTACAGGATCATTCAGGCTTCCCACAACAATAGTGTCACCCTTTTTAAGCGTCCCGTCATACAGTATCATGTCAATTGTCGTCCCGAGGCCTTTTTCTTCTTTGACCTCAAGAACAGTCCCTATACCCGGCCCTGCTGCATCATAATGAAGATTGGACTCCAGGAACCTCTGAGCCAGTCCGAGAAGAACCATCAATACATCCGGAATTCCCTCACCATTCAGAGCACTGATAGGAACAACACCTATCGTGGACTGGAAATCCGCCACCCGGTCATATCTGTCAGAGTTGAAACCATGATTATAGAGCTCTCCGACAACCTCGTATAGCTTTGTGTCCATAGCTGTGCGCACATGCTCACTTTGTTTGCTATAGGAAAGCAGGAAAGGGGCATTCTTATGAGGATTCCATCCATGGATCCTGTCGACCTTGTTAGCCACTACTATAAAGGGAGTGCGGAATTGTTTCAAAATATTCAGGCTTTCAATCGTCTGAGGTTTAAACCCTTCATTGATATCCACTATTACAATTGCCAGATCAGCAAGTGCACCACCTCTGCTTCGCAGGGTTGTGAATGCATGATGACCGGGCGTGTCAATGAATAAAAGTCCGGGCACTATGAATTTGTCTTTCAGTGAGGGATCTCCACACTTATCTACAATTGAATCAATTGGTACTTCTGTCGCACCGATATGCTGGGTAATGGCTCCGGCTTCCCCGGAAACCACAGCACTGCCCCTAATGGTATCCAGTAGTGTGGTCTTACCATGGTCCACATGTCCCATGACACAGACTATGGGAGTCCTCAGATTCTCCTTTACAGCCATGATCTTCTCCTTTAGATTTTAATATCCGGTAGATCAAAATTCAATGCAGGTTGAATAGAACGAACATCTACATCAGGTCAGGTTATGAAAAGGCAAAGAGGCCACAATTAAGGGCCACGTCGCCTTTATCCATAACAGACACCTATAGATAAAAAGTTTTATTCATACAGACATTCTTCATCGATCCTGGAATAGCCGGTTATCTCAAAATCTTCAAAATGAAGGGAGATCTCACGGTTTGCTGATTCCACAGAATCGGACGCATGCACGACATTCCTGCCTGTTTCTATTGCAAAGTCACCACGGATGGTCCCGGGCTGGGCCTCCACAGGATTTGTAGCTCCGTTCACAGAGCGCATGATCCTGACAGAATCCTTACCCTCGATCACCATGGACACGGATGGACCGGATGTGATATAGGAGATAAGAGATGCAAAGAAGGGCCTTTCCACATGCTCTTTATAATGTTCCTTTGCAGTGGCCTCATCAATTACATTCATCCTCAGGGCTGCGACCTTAAGACCTCTTTTCTCGACCCTGGAGATCACTTCACCGACCAGTCCTCTCTGCACTCCATCAGGTTTGACCATTACATATGTTCGTTCCATAATCAACATCCTCATGCTTTCTTAAGGTATATCCTACCCTGTTCTGTCCAGACAGTACGCCTTGGAAGCCTTCCCAGATCAAAATTGCCCTTACATTTGGAAGAGCAGAAATAGTATGTCGAACCATCCTTTTTTGCAAAAAGAAGTCCGGTACCCGGTTCAAGGAGCTTTCCACAGAATGAACACTTCCTCTGTTCCATAATTACATCACCTGGTGGTTAATTTCTTGGCCTCTCTGGATGTTTCCATCAACATGAATACATCGCCGATCCTGACTGGGCCTACACAGTTCCTGGTTATAATCCTTCCTTTGTCACGGCCTTCCAGGACCCTGCACTGGATCTGGCTGGCCTCTCCATGCATACCGGTGTTTCCGATAACATCGATAACTTCGGCTGCATAGCCTGTATCTTCATCTGCCATAAGAGATGCCTCCGGTCAATTTTATTTCAGTGCACTGATCTTCTGTGCAATATCTTCCACTAACTCACTGCCCTTACCTGCGTCGGTAATGACAACAGCTGCACATCCAACACCTATACCACATGCTGAGCCAAGCTCTTTTTGCTGTTTTACGAATATGTATGGGGTGTCTTTCTCTTCACAGATCAGCGGGATATGAGCAACGATCTCAGCTGGTTCAATGTCAGCGGCAATCACTGCAAGTTTGGTAATTCCCCTCTCGATAGCTTTTGTTGCTTCATTGGTACCCTTTTTGATCTTACCGGTATCTCTTGCCAGTTCTACTGCTTCAAGTGCTTTATCTGCCAGTTCATCAGGAACATCAAATTTTGCCATATTTATATCTCCTTCGAAACCATAGCTATATGCCATGATTTGTCATTATTCATTGTAATTTAGGTAATTACATCAATCAAACAGATAAGTTCTGAATATGATAGATGTTAGATAGTAGCTGCTACAATCAGCACATTTACATAAAAACCTTGTGGCATGATATGCCCGAAAATCGATGCCAACAAGAAAAACAGACAGTGGTTTGACAGACATAAAGAACTATCATATTACCGGGGATATCATATTACCGGGGATAAAGAACTATCAGATTGCCATAGACTAAAAACTACCAGAACGTCTTATTTCTAAAATTTAAAATCAATGACATATAATAAAGAAAATTAATCCCCGGGTCATTCCCGGGAACAGGAGAACTATCCCGCCCGGATCAATGTGACTTTTGCACATTGATATGAGCAGAGCCTCCTGTTCAAAGATTAAAATACCGGTTCACTGGAAAGGGAATACAATCCCGAAAGGTCCGAAGTGATCACCACTTTGGTAATATCATCCTCTTCACTGGATATCTCATAGATAAGACCACGCTCAGTAGCATTTCCGGCCCACATGGTGACATTATTCATAAGGTCATCTGATGCATTCAGATAAACAACTGTACGCTCATACTGGCCATTGTCAAGCTGCCTCAGGTCAAGATAATATTCATCCGCCGTGCTTTCGGTCAGTTTGACAACTCTCTGGATCTGTGCATCAGTATTCATGTGCGGGATGAGTCTGTCAAAATCATCTGAAGGGGCCTCGTTTCCTGAAAGTACATCCAGAACCCCTTCAAGACTGGTCCTCTCCCCAAGAAGCATCGGAGTTCCAACAACATTATACATATTGTTACCCCGGGAAAGTAAATAATATCCATTATATGCGTCAGGATACAGATAGTACTGGAATGCAACGATAGGAGGTGATATCCTGTGAAGATTAAACCAGGCCCCCTCATATCCGTATTCAGCAGAATACATCTGTTCAACCTTTGATCCATAGATACCATCAAGACTGGAAGTATTCCCCACCAGCAATACCATTGGAGTACCATTGATCACCTGGAGGTTCAGGAACTGGGCAGAGGTCAGACCTGCAGGACTCATTTCAAGCCCGTCAGTGATAGAATTGAGTTCATGGTCCACATGATCACCGGGAATGGAATCAAAACCCGCAATCTGCTGCTCACCACTTACAGCTTCATTGCCATTTCCCATCATCGAACCTACAAAAAAGGACAGAAGGGACATGACCATGATCGCCGCCAAAAAGATAGCTATATATTTCTGATTCATTTATTTATAAACTCCAACATCTGTGTATTATCAATCAAACCCTTTATCCGGCCGATTGAGGAAATCTTTGAATTACTGGATAAGATCATATCCTACCATTATGCTACATAATTGAATGCCTTATAGTATTTAAGTTTTATAACTAAGATACCAGTGAAAGACAAAAACTGGCCTCAAAAAGTATAAAACTAAGCAGACAAAACAAAACAAAACAAAGGACAGAAAACAGTAATACAAAACAGAAGTTGCAAAACAAAGAACAGAAAACAGTAATACAAAACAGAGGTTGCAAAACAAAGGACAGAAAACAGTAATACAAAACAGAGATTACAAAACAAAGGACAGAAAACAGTAATACAAAACAGAGATTACAAAACAAAGAACAGAAAATAAGGAAAAAAAGATAGGAAATATCAAACTCTTATTCATCGGCCCTTCGGGACAGAGCAATAAGGGCCGGCCTGGAATTCCATCTTGTGGAAATGAATTCGGTATTTACTTTAAACTTCTTTTCTTCCATATCACTAAAGATCGTTTTTATCTTCAGTTTATCATCCGGGCCCACCTTTGAGAAGGAAGAATCCACCATATCCCATTCTGTTTCAGAATGTAATTCAATGTATGACATGTTTAAGAGGGCTCTTTTTGAATAACCCAGGGATACAGCTGCAGAATTATTAGCATAAAGAATGTATCCATTAAGATCAAGCACGAATATCATGTCATCGAGGTGGTCGAACAATAACTGGAAATCTTTTACAAGCTGCTTATTCTCCGAGCTCGACTGCATTCGGGAGATGACAACTCCCATCTGGGATGCAATCGTTTCAAGTACTGAACGGGAATCATCCGGGATCTCATATTCATTATGCGATGACAGGGAAAGAGCTCCGATCACATCGGACTGGATCTTTACAGGAATAATGGCAGTACCATTGAGTCCTTCATATTGAAGGTCCTTCCCGGCATTTAAGGCATTGAGTTCAGAATGATGTGTATAGACAGGCTGACCATTCAGGATCATCCTTTTCTGAACGGACTTTGTCGGAAAATGTGATGTATCATCAATAAAACGCTGAGACAGACCTCTGTGGGCCTTAAGTATCAGATCACCTGTCAGTTCATCTACCAGATAGACCCTCCCGGAATCAACTGGCTTAATGGTAATACAAAAATCCAGCAACCTTTCAAAAGCTTCCTGAAGGTTTGAGGCATTACTGAGTACACTGTCCACATCAAATTGCATATGCAAAAACTCATTCCCATGTTTGCGATCCGTAACATCTACGATAATACCCTGAAGATATGTTACCTCTCCATTCTCATCATGCTTGATGAAGGTCCGCTCATCCACCCAGCGCACATCACCATGTTTGGTCATGATACGATATTCCTGATTAAAGTCCGTATAACCTGCATCTATCCTTTTGGCAAGTTCTTTCTGGACCCTTTTCAGATCATAAGGATGGACAATATCAGCAAAAACCAGGTCGCCCGATAGAAAATCATCCACAGAATATCCAAACTGGGATACATTATCTGACACAAACTCCACAGGCCAGACATCCTCTGCCCTCCAGAGGAAGACAACTGCAGGACTATTCTTGATCACTTCTCCCAGGATCTTCTGGATCTCGTAGGAGCGGTTCAGTTCTGCGGCATATTGCCTTAATTCCTCATCCGCCATTTTGTGACGCAGAATGTTCCAGAGGCTCTGCATCAACAAGGTCATGTGCCTGACATCGGAAAGATTATAACCATCTGATTTATTGGCAAGCCCAACCGCACCTATCAGATCATCACCATCGAATATGGGAACACTCATTGACCTTTGGATCATACGCTCAGAGCCGCCTATGGGTACTAACGGATCTTTCTCAAGGACATCATTAACTATTGTCGGAGCCCCTTTATTGAACACTTCAGCCCAGATTCCGGCATCATCCAGACTGAACAAAGTGATGGGTGGATACTTATCAAAATCCACATCATCACTGCCGGACCAGGAATCCACTCCGACCATATTATTTTCACCGGTCATGAACATGATGTACCCAAATTGACTTCCGGTAAACCTTACAGCCTCCTGTATTGCAAAACTGGTGATATCATCAAGAGGTGCATCACTTATCTGATAGAGATTCAGCATGGCTTCCATACGCATCTCTTCATGGTGTAATACATTCTCGATCTTCTTGCGGCCTGTAATATCAATGATGATACCCTGAAGATAGGTGACATGACCTTTTCCATTGTGCTGGATCTTTGTCCTCTCATCCACCCACCTTACTTCTCCGGAACTGGTCAGTATCCTGTATTCCTGGAAGAAATCAGAATAGCCATCTTTTGTGGATTTGGCAACCCCTGCCCTTACACGTCCTATGTCATCTGGATGGACAATATCCCCATAGACAAGTTTACCGGATGTGAAATCCTCTACCGAGTATCCGAACATGCTTATATTATCAGAAACGAATTCCACCGGCCAGTCATCTTCCGCACGCCAGAGAAAAACAACAACAGGACTGGAATCTATGACGGTCTGAAGGGCCTTTTTCATCTTAAGGGCTCCGTCAAGCAAAGCGATATCACCCCTTCGGATATCGGTATTATCAACAACTATACCCTCGATGAAAAGGATCTTACCATTATCATCATAGTGGATCACTGTACGTTCATCCACCCAGCGAATATCTCCGTATCCTGTCACTATGCGATACCTGTGGGTAAAATTTGTTTCATTGTTCAAGAGATGCTCATTAAATTCCCGGATTACCTTTTCCCGGTCTTCCGGATGCATTATATCAATATAATCAATGTTGCCACTAATGAAATCATCAACATTGTAACCAAACTGGGAAATATTCTCTGAAACGAACTCAACAGGCCAGCCAGGCTCATCCTTCCACAAAAAAACAACAGCAGGGCTGGAGTTGATCACAGAACGCAGGACCTTTTCCATTGAAGCTGTATCAAGAGAACTTTTTTTTGCAGGTTCTTTGTTTTTTTCCCTGGCAGGCATAGAATCATCCTTTTGTTATGTCCTATTATATATATATTGCGTCCCCAAATTTAGAGGTGAAGAACTGATCAAATAATAAAAACAGATAATAGGCTAATGTATGGTGATCATTATAATTAAATACAACTATCCATAAAAGCTTATAGATATTAGTAAAAACTGCAAAATATATAACCCAGTATCACATATAGAAAACCGGTCTACTGAACATTTCTGAAACACCGCTCAATGCTTTTTCCAGACAGAAACAAAAGAAGAAAACCGTACTCACCAGTAAAAGTACTTGCACTTTCATTGTTTAAAGCTAATATTGAAACAATAACAGGGTTTTTTTGCAAAAACTATTTCATTTAATGAACCATAACCCATGGCATGAATTTTTTGAAGGATACCTTCCGGAGCATCTCAGAAAAAAAGAATATCAAACAAATGGACAGGGATGCCGAAGAGATCTATGGCAAAGGCTATGTCCTTTTTGAACTGGGCCGGTATGAAGAAACCCTTGAAAAATACAAAGAGGCTGAACATATCTGGACTCAGCTGTACCACATACTGAATGAAAAAAAAATGGAAGTTGATGCAAACCGAGCTCTGGCAAGGACCAGGGAAGTTAATTTTAATATGTGCTTCGTTCTTTTCCGGCTCAACCGATTTGAAGAAGCCCTCTCTATAATCGAGAAAGTCCTTGAAGAAAACAAAGGGAATCCAAAACTCTACTTCAGCAAGGGTTTCATTGAGCTTAACCTTAGAAGATTTGATGATGCAATCAACACCCTTGAACAGGCTTTAAAGATCGATCAGAACTATGCCGATGCCTGGTACTGCAAGGGGAATGCCTGTTATGAACTTGGAGAATATCAGGAAGCTCTCCGGGCATATGAAAAAGCCCTGGAGAACGCGGACACAATGCATTTTAATTTTCCGAGATATTCCTTTCTCAACATATCACCTGAACCAAAATTAAAAACCAATTGTGCATCCATTCATTATTCAAAAGGTCATGTATATCATCAACTAAACGATGAGAACAAAGCCCTGGAATGTTTCACCGAGGCCCTGAAGATCGACCCAACGTTCTCCCATGCCTGGTATTGCAGGGCAGTTGCCCTCAAATCAATGGATGAAAACGATGAAGCTCTGGAATCCATTGAACAGGCCCTTAAGTTCAATCCGGAGGTCAAAGAAGCCTGGTCCTTAAAAGCGGACATACTCACCTGCAGAGGAAATGATGAAGAAGCAAAAGAATGCCTTGAGAAAGCATCCGGATGCAAAGAACAGAGGTTTTGAACAGAGGTTTTGAACAGAGGTTTTGAACAGAGGCTTTGAACAATAGAATAACTGATCAATACATCTGTCTGTCCTCTCTCTGATCCCAAATTTTAAGCAGTTCAAAGCATTCATCGTGATCAAGGCTGACACTTTCAAGTCCTGAACCAGTAAAACCGTTTGAAAAAAGGTCATAGAGCAGACCATCATCAAATCCTATACCTGCCACTTCATAATCTGTTGTGCCATAATAGACCCGGGGGATCCGGGCCCAGAATATGGCAGACATACACATGGGACAGGGCCTGGAAGTTGAATAAATGACGCAGTCCGATAGATCGAACCTGTCCAGGATCGCACTGGCCCGCTCAATTGCCAGCATTTCCGCATGGGCCAGGGGGTTATTGGTACCCAGAACTTCATTATGGGCCCGGGACAGGACTTCACCTTCATATACGATAACAGCACCAAAAGGGCCCCCTTCATTATTTTCCATACCCTTTTTTGCTTCTTCAATTGCAATTTGCATAAACTTATTCATAGATTCACCTGAGAAATAATGTAACAAAGATAGCATCGCAAATAACAGTCGATCATACATGAGACCATAAACAGGTAATTGAAGCTTATTTAAAGCTCAGGATATGAAGGACAATCAACCATCACGCGAACTACCCACGACTACAGTCGTTGGCTTTCTCTTCCTCTGAGCCTCGTGAAGTAATGAAAGTCCACTCTTTCATACTAAATCTAAATCTAAATCTACCATATCTTTCATGGATCAGATCTTATTGACATGATCAAGAAGCATATCCATAGCCTTTCGTTCCCTGAAACCACCGCATTTGTCATTTATTTTAACATAGGCTGTGATTAATTGCATATATTTTACATCCTTTGTTAATTTATAGCGTGTTGCATGCACACAGGCTTCCACAACAGCTCCAAAACCACGATTATAAGCCATTGTCCTTTCCAGATTACGATGAGCACGTATGGCAGAAAGTTTTGCGATCATTGCCTCAGAAGATTCTTTTGTATCCCGGCATTCAAAACATACCCAGCTTGCCGCCTCTTTAAGGACCGAAAAACCACGGCCTGAATGGGAGATCACCTCAAATTCAGAATCATCCAGATTACCAATGGTAGAACGAACGAACAATAGAGGGTCCTGTATAACGTTGGCCACCATCAGATATTCACTGGAAACATTGCGCAATGTTGTGGAACCTTTATAGAGCCTGACAAAGACATTTCCCTGCTTTCTGATAATTCCAATGGGTGCAGCATTGGGACTCCAGCCATGATAGGTACTGACGATGGTCTCCGAGATCCCATCCATAATTCCAAAATCATCCAGATCAATGTCAGCCATCAGAAACGAACACCTCCCAACAAAGCAAGGAACAGGCCTGCAATGACAATATCTGCAGTGGACCCGGGATTGATACCATCATCTAATAATTCATCATCAAATCGCTGGATCTGCTCAATGTTATCTGAAAATGAACCTGAGGCCTCAATAGACCCCACCATCTTTTTAGCTTTCGAACAAACCGAAACTGCCATATCCCTTCCCCTTTTGGTCTGAATGAATGTATCAGGATAAGTTGATAATATTTTCAGGAATGAATATACTATTACATTATTAATATCTTTTTCCATTATGCACGAATCCTTTTTCCCAAAAATACCAGGCCTGGAAAGGTTAGAAGCTGAAAGATCAGAAACTAAAAAATAAGGAGCTGAGTCGCTACCCAGGCCCTCTATGATAAAACGGGCACATTCTGCACATGACAAAAAACCATTAACCCATTCACCGGCGATCTGATCATAACTTTGTGAGATCTCCATAAGATCATACAGAGTTATATTCTGTTCTTTAAGTTTTATTTGTGAATCACTACTATTAAGATCAAACTCGCTGACATCATTTACCTTTACACCTGCCTTTTCAAAACAGCGGTAGAATTCGACCGCATCGTCAGATGTTGTGGCCTTCACCACCGCTGACGCTTCCTGAATGATGGAGGCCATTGAAAAACTATGACCACTTGCAAGTACTTTTGCAGAGGCGATACACAGAGGGATCAACAGAATAAAAGCCCCGAAATGGGTATTTCCTCCTTTTTGCCAGCTATTGCTCTCAATTGTGGCCCTGTGGATCAGCTCGCCCACACTGCTTTTTGCAGAAGAGGATAATGAAGGAAGACCATGTTCAGCAGCCCTGGAAAATACCGGATATACAGATACTGCCGAGGAGAGGAAATGTTCATAACGTGTATCTTCATAGTCGTTATGTCGGTCTATATTTCCCGGTTTGGGAGAAGAGGAAACCTCAAGCAGCATGGCCAGCTGGGCACAGCGTGCAATGTATGAAGGTATATCCCCGATTTCAGGCATTTACAGAATCTCCGGCATGCTCATCAAATTTAGAGCTTATTAACAGGTTTTTTAGCATTATCCAGTATATAAGTTGCAAGGTCTTTTTTAAGCCTCATATATTCGGTATCGGAAAGTTCGATCATATCCAGTACACCATCCCGGAGGAAGCAGGGTTTGGAGATCTTGCAGCACCAGACCAGACTGCCAAAACAGGTACTATCCCCATATTCAAGAGGAGTTCCTTTCCCGAATTCCATTTTAAGATCTGCAAATTCTTTTGCACTCAGACCAAGCTGTGCGATCTTATTATGCACGGCACAGGGTTTTACCGGCATGCAGCAAAATGTCAGGCCCCTAAGATCCCCTTCTCCGCGACAGATATGTTTGGGAGCATTGTACCAGCCGGTGTTCTGCTGGATCTGAGTAATATCCTTTACCAGACTGTCAATTAGGCCGGGATACTCAATGACACCCCTGGAGACCGAAATCATATCCGCACCCCTTGAGAACATATCAACCGCATCCTTTGTACACAGAACTGAATTGTTACCGATGAGAAGCATACGGGTTGAATCCCTTATGCGTCGCAGAGCATTAAGGTCTGCACCCTGCCCGGGTGCCATGGCATCCACATGCAGGATATCAGCTCCGGCATTGTCGATGCTTTTTGCCAGCAGCACATCATCCACCACACCGGCCCTTATCTTTACAGAAAGAACAACACCTGTTTTTTTTATGGCCCTGATCCATTCCACAAGACGGGGGAGGTCTTCCATCAGAGCTTCTCCCACCCCGACAGCTTTCATCTCTTCCTGGCGACAGTGTGCATCAAGCTCCAGGATAGCTCCTTTTTCCCGCAGCATCATGGCCAGCTTTAAAAGGGGCTCAATGGTGGTACTGCGTACATTCACTGCAATAGCAGGCCCGCTGGATATTGAAGAAATTTCCTCTATGATCAGGCCAAAGGGATCATCACAAACAAATTCCTCCCTTCCGCGCTCAATCATAGCCTTTGCTGCCAGTTTGACAGCCTCATCCAGATTATATCCGCCAATGATAGCAAGACCGGCACTTTTCGCATGTTCATTTACGAACTTGCTGTCGGTCATTCCTGCCATGGGGGCCAGTGCAACCGGGTTTGCGAATTTTACATATCCCGCCTGCAGGTCAAAGATTTCCTCGTTCACAATGATGTCCTCACAAAAAATGTATACCTAATGCGGCTTAAATGATGATCGCTACATATTAAGCTAACGTTATATACATACATAATATATTATATAATTATATTTAAGATTTTAAATATATGAAGGTCACAAAATGCAGGATAAATTCAAGTTGGGGATCATCCAGATGGATGTTAAGCTTTGTGAAAAAGATATTAATATTGAAAAAGCCCGGAAGATGATCAAAGAAGCTGTGTCTTCGGGTGCCAGGATAATTATCCTCCCGGAAGTATTCTCAACAGGTTTTTGCTATGAGCATCTCTCAGAGATTGCAGAAGCCTCACCTTTTTCCACCCTTGAACAACTTGGCAGAATATCACAATGTGAAAAATGTGTCCTTGCAGGTTCCATTATAGAAATGGCAGAAACTGAAAATGGCCCGCTATACTACAACCTGGGTTTTTGTATTGACAGAGGAGAGATCATAGGGACATACCGGAAGACCCATCCTTTCGGCACAGAGAAAAAGTATTTTTGTGCCGGTGAGGACATCCATCCTATTAAATTAAGGTCATGTCCCCTAACCCTGGGTCTGCAGATCTGCTATGAACTGAGGTTTCCGGAGATTGCCAGAAGCCTTAGTCTGCAGGGTGCGGACCTCCTGATCACCATTGCCCAGTTCCCAAACCCAAGAGAGCAACAATGGAGACATCTGGCCATCAGCCGGGCAATTGAGAACCAGACCTTTCATTGTGCCTGTAACCGCACAGGAGAGGACCCTGACACATCTTTCTTTGGTGCTTCAATGATCATCGGCCCCTATGGAGATGTGCTGGCAGATGCTGCAGATGAAGAAAAAGTGATCATGGTTGAGATCGACCTTAACGTTGCAGAAGAGTTCAAAGAACAGATACCGGTTCTCAAAGACCGGCGGCCGGAATTATATATAACTGAATAAGTTACGAGCCGGGGTGTGAAGGAGAGAGAAAAACCACTATTTTACTTACGAGCATGGGGTATAGGGACAGTGAAAGCCCACGGCTTTAATCATGGGCAGTTCACAGATACATGAACATAAGATCCAATAGCTTATTCATCGGGAATAAAATGGACCGGCAAACCGAGTATGTCTTCAGCACCGTTGCCAATGGCCCTGGCTATCTGAGCACAGCCAATAGCAGCACTCCATTTACCCAGTACTGAAAGATCCGTGTCCAGATGGTCTGATATCTTTTCTATGACATGGTCCACCTCACCAATGGAACCTGCAAGGAAGACCTTACCCTGACTGCAATAGTCTTTCAAAAGGATCTGCATTGAGCTTATTTCCATGGCAGATAGCAATGCGATGGTATCAAGGGCCAGCAGAGCCTGCTCATCGTTGGCCTTTGCAGCTTCCACCAGTTCGACCGTATTTGAGAAAGGAGTCCTTTTCAGGACACCGGCATTCATGAAGGCCTGGTTCGCAGTTATCTTTCCTGCATCCACATCCCTGATCGCCTGCAGGTCCAGGGGACCATGCTGAGAACCGGGTGCGAATATACAGGCATCCAGAGCACCAATTACCCTGCCATCGGCAACTGCCAGGGTTACGGTGTTGGAACTTATATCACATATGATAAGATCCCTGACACCTGTAAGACTGGCATTATATGCAATGCCTATCTTTTCCGGACTTGTTGAATGGGAGAATATGTTCAGGCGCATATCCGTATTGCTCCCGGAATGGATCCCCGGAATCAGTATTGCCGGGATACCGGAATCTTTGATGGCGTCAAATACCATTGTACCGGCCCCTGTCTTTTTACCTGCCCCCTCTATACTAACAACACCTCTGGAACCCACATTTTGTATATCTTCAATTGCAGTGATCCCATCCCCCATTGAATAGGTCAGGGCAATAAGACCAATGTCATTAGCAGTGGTTTCAAACCTGTCAAGCATCAGATCGATGATATCTGCACAGCAAAGGGATGCAAAATCGGCCCTGGGGATCTCAAAGGTGCGGACCTCAAGATCATCGATACAGGCAAAACGCATTGCATTGGTCCCGTGATCAACACCTATGAACATACACCCACCTTCAATCATCAAAAAGCATAGCATTAAGTTCATTCATTATGAGTTCCCCCTCTTCAGGAGTACCCACTGTGGTTACGATGCGGAGTTCCTGTGAAGATGTGCCATGGGAAAGCAACATCCTCAGATTTCCCCGCTCATCCGGACGCAGGACCTTACCTGATATATTACCACCTGGAGAACTTTTCCCTTTTACAGTTATCACAGAAGGAATGATCTTCTTAACTTTGGGGTGTTGCACTATGATCCCCACCATTTTTTTACCCATACGTTCCCCGATGATCGTGGTATGGGCCCCACCAAGCTTTTTTTTCAGCATGGACCCGCTGGGGTCCACTGTTACCTTTTCATTCATGGTCGCAATTTGAAAAGCAAATATAAAAGATTAATGGTTTGGCAGCATTGCAGCAAAAGGTATCGACAAAGCCAACAGGCCCTTTATGAGAATATATTATTTTCCACTGACAAATGATTCAGATCCGGTGAGAACTTATATATCGATAACATTAATGTGATCAGTACCCATGCAGACAGCAACTCTTTTTAACAATTTAAAGAAAAAGGCATGCAAACTGACAAACAGTGACCTCGCCCTGATAGGGGCCAGATTTGAAAAGGCAGTGGAGTTCGTGCCTGAAAAGTATAAAAAGATATATTCAAAGGATTATTTCACCTACCTGTACCTTACTTATCTGGAGATAATAAGAACACCATCAATAGACACTACAGAATCCATTGATGACCGGGATCTGGAACAATTGATGGAAAAGATCGAACGGGTGGAGGAAGAACCTGCAAAGACATTTCTCAGCGTAGTGGTGCCCTACCTGGTATTCATTGCGAAAAAACCCATCCACCCCACAGGGATGATGTTTCCCGGAGGAGAGAAGATCATCTGCAAGGATGGGATATATTATTGTCCTGCAAAGGATATTCAATCCGGGATAGACCTGGCCCTGTGTGATGCCTGCATAGCCCTTGACAGCAGTGAACTGGAAGACTGAACTTGAATGGCCGGACTGATTAACAGAGTCCTGAAAGACTTAATAAGAGATCAGTACCACAGCGATCAGGGCAAAACAGATGCCAATCCACTGAACAGAAGACATCTTCTCCTTCAGTATGAACCAGGCCAGCAGGACCGTGCCCGCAGGGTAAAGGGAAGAGGTGATGGAAGCTATGTCCAGCCTGCCTAATTGGGAAGCAACAGCAAAGAAGGTGTTTCCCCCTGTATCAAAGACACCTGCAATAAGTACCACAGGCAGGATGTTACGTGAGGGGAGGCATATCCCGCCCTTTAGCGATACGAATATCAATAACATGAGCACGGCGGCAATTCGGGCGGCTGTCAGGGGCCAGAGAACAGCTGTCTCACTTACATGATCAATGGAGATGAAAAAAAGCCCGAAACCCGTTCCGCTAAGAAGGGGAAGGACGAAGTCCCGGCGTGATATCGCATTTTCATTGTCCCCGCCTGCTATGAGCCAGACCGCAACAAGGGCAAAGCAAAAACCGACCATCTGACTGAAACCGGGCAGTCCTTCATAGACCGCAGAATAAAGCACCGGGATCGATGCGGCAACCACCGCGGAGAGCGGAGCAACAAAACCCATCTTTCCTTCGGAAAGGCCTTTATAGAGAGCTATCAGCGCTGTGCTGATGAAGATACCGGCAAGGACACCCCAGGCCATTCCATCAAATGGAGGCATCTGTTCACCAAGCAGATAAGCCGAACCTGCAAGCAGGAATACACCCACAGTCTGTACGATCAACACCACATTATAGACATTTGTCTTTCGGGAAGCAAAACCACCGGTAAAGTCCCCTGCACCCCAGGAAGCTGCTGCAAGCAGACCAAAAAAGATCACCATAAGTTCTGCTGACATGACCTTTGGATTTTGTGAATGATTCCATATATACTTATGGAATGAATTCAGTTCAAAACGGTACATAAATAAAAAATGACACATGATTGCTTGCTTAGTTATCTGTTTTTATTCCTGTCCATATTTCCCGGGGCATAAATTCTTATACCCTGAAAAATTTCCTTTACATAGTAATGGTATTGTACAGGCAGTTTCAGATAGAAGATCAATTGAGAAAAAGAGTTAAATAATAAAAGTTATTATTTACTATTTGTTGTCAATTGACATGTGCTCAATTTTAGCACATCCGACATTTGACATTGGCCGGTGATACCATGAAAAAAAATGACATCAAATATACAAGCCAGAGGGTTGAGATACTCAAATTCCTCAGGGACTTTGATGGTCATCCTACGGTAGATGATGTCTATGAGGGGGTTAAACAGAAACTTACCCGGATCAGCAAGGCCACTGTATATAAGAACCTGAAGTTTCTGGCCGAAAATGGTCTGATAAAGGAGGTGAATGTAAAGGGGGTTTCACGATTTGAAGCTAATCTTACACCACACCATCATGTGATCTGTATCGGATGTGGGAAAATATTTGATTATGAATCAAAGGATCTGACAGACTATTCATTAAAGGTAGCAAATAAAATTGCAGAATTTAAAGTTGAATCAACTGACACTAATTTCTATGGATTATGTAAAGACTGTATGGAGGATTAAAATGGAAGAAGAAATTATTAGAATGCCACTTATTGGAGACGACGCACCATCATTCAAAGCTGAGACCACAGCCGGAGAGATTAATTTCCCTGCTGATTACAAAGGCAAATGGGTGATCCTTTTCAGCCACCCCGCTGATTTCACCCCTGTGTGCACCACCGAGTTCATGACCTTTGCCAGCATGCAGGATGAGTTCAGGGAACTCAACACCGAACTGATCGGCCTGTCCATTGACAGCATCTATGCACACATTGCCTGGCTGCGAACCATCAAAGAGAAGATCGAGTACAGGGGCATGAAAGACATAGAAGTGACCTTCCCGGTCATTGCCGACCTTAAGATGGAAGTTGCAAAGAAGTTCGGTATGGTACAGCCAAATGCCTCTGATAACCAGGCAGTTCGTGCTGTGTTCATCATGGACCCTGATGCCAAAGTAAGGGCCATCCTCTACTATCCACTTTCCAATGGACGTAATATGGATGAGGTCAAGAGGATCGTGGTGGCAATGCAGAAATCCGATGCAGAAAGTGTGGCAACCCCTGCCAACTGGCAGCCAGGTGACGATGTGATCATCCCCCCACCCGGATCCTGCGGAACTGCAAAGGAAAGGGTTGAGACCGAAGAAGAAGGTAAATACTGCCTTGACTGGTTCATGTGTCTTAAGAAAGATTCCTGAGTACCCATTGATACACAAAATCGAAGAATGGCAGATCATATCAGGAACAACCTGGAATCAATCCTAAGAACATGGGTTCAAGTGTAAACATCTTGACCCCACAAAATAGATCAGTGAGGTAATAGATATGGGAACAAAAGGTCTGGAAGATATCGAATTGATCCAGAAACAGTAAAAAGAAAATGTCAAAAGTCATCCATCACCCTGCAATCCCGGGGTGATGAGGCTCTATTTTTTTAGAGCAGCTTTTATTAGATCGCTTTTTAGACCAGCTTTTTTAGATCACTTATGGAGATATCATAAGAAATCGTTGTTAAGCGCACGGTCTATAAAAAGATTAATTAATATAAAAATAACATGATCAAAAATGATCATGCCTTCAGTGCTACAAGGGACAGGCCCAGCTTCTCTTCAAGAGCTTTAAGGTCTGCTACCGCATCATCGTTAAGTTCTGCGTATTCGATACCATCATCTGAAAAAGCAATGAGAGTGATTCCGTATTTTGTTTCTGCTTCATTGATGGCTTTCATACTTTCTTCGTTTAATTTTGAGAATGTCCACATTAATACTCACCGTCTCCCTGCATGCATTCATAAGATATAAGGATTTCTTCTCAAAGAGGCAGGCCCAGCCAGCTGTACACTCCCATCATTTTGAGTCCCATATAGATCATTACTACGATGAAGATGTTCTTCAGGTTCTTATGAGACAGCTTATGGGCAAGCCTGGAACCCACAAGGGCCATCGGAACACTGGTACCTGCCAGCAGGGCAAGTTGAAGCAGGTTCACATATCCCAGAGAATAAGCAGGCAGACCTTCAACATTCCAGCCATTATACATGTAGGAGAGGATACCCCCCACCGAAACGATGGCCATCACTGCTGTAGAAGTTCCCACTGCCTGATGCATCCTGAACTTTAAGCCCATGACCATTACAGGGATCATTACAACCCCGCCCCCAATACCAATTATTCCGGACACCAGACCCAGGAAAAGACCGGCAATGGCATATAACAGAGGAGATCCACTTATCTCATCCTCAATATTGGGAGGTTTTGCAGTAAGCATTCGCAGGGCCCCCAGAAGGATCACAAGACCAAAACCGGTCTTAAGGACATCACCAGGAAGATTGCTGGCAACAAAAGCCCCCATAATGGCACCAAAGAACCCGGCCGTGCCGAGATAGGAAGCCTGTGTCCAGAGCACTGCACCTTTTTTATTATGACCATAGGCCCCGCTGATAGCAGTGGGGAGCACAACGGCAAGATTGGTACCAAAAGCAACACGTATAGCGATCGTAGGATCGACCCCCATGGAAGTTAGCACCCAGAACTGTACCGGGACCATGATAAAGCAACCCCCGACACCCAGCAGCCCGGCTGCCAGGCCAACTGCCAGGCCTGTAAGTAACAAATAGATTATTAAGATCATTTCCATATAGCATTCCTTCTTCCTGAATGAGACTTAAAATTGCCTCAGACAGTTATTTCAAATTTAATTGAAATAGTATATATAGCTTTTTATTTTGATGAAATACGAAATGTTTTTATACTATACTTCATCCGGGCCTTTTTTTGAATTACATATGATTGCTTCACTCCCTTTTCATTAATTGCATTGCTGTTATCTTGTCCTGAAACTATATATAAGACTTATACCTATCTTTATGTTATATAAATATAACATTTAATGACATCTATTCAACATATAGTTATCTTAAGATCACATAAGAAGAGGATTAAATTATGCAAGAAGTAAAAGACATGAGAACAAAAACTTACAGGATCATCATCGGAACATTCATCCTGGTAGCCGGACTTTTAATGAATATATTTACCGATGCTAACCAGACCCTTGTGATCTCCATGATCATATCCGGTTCGGTACTGATCATATATACCGTCTATTACCAGATACGCTATAAAGAGACCGGAGGGCCTGTTCAGGATGAATGGATACGCAGGATCAACACTGCCAGCCTGGCAAATTCCTGGTTTATCACCTTTATTTTGATCCTGCTCATCTTCTGGATCGACCATTTACATATTTACAGTTTTACCATTGATCAGGTCGTTGCCATACTGTTCATTACAATGATCCTTACTGCTAACATGTTCCAGCTCTATTTCCGGAAAAAAGGGGACATTGAATGAAGACCCGGATCAAAGAATTGCGGGCAAGATATGATCTTACCCAGGAAGAACTGGGAAAGAAGGTAGGAGTGCGCCGGGAGACCATCGGTTTTATGGAAAAGGGGAAGTACAACCCCTCCCTGAAACTGGCCTATAAGGTCGCTGTGGCGCTGGAGACCAGCATAGAAGAGCTTTTCATCTTTGAAGAGGAAGACCTGCAATGATCTCAAACTGCTGTCATAATTATTGAGGTGCAGGGGCAGAGAAAGCCCACGACTTTAGTCGTGAGTAGTTCACTGTACATATTCCCACCCAAATTTTTTATTTAGATATCCAATCACCAGAATTCAGATGGAGTCCTCTTTTCAAAACTGTATCCAGTCTTCCATGATCCCATCCCCTGTGACCATTGAACCGTTGACCATTATCCAGGAACTGTTGCATGGGCCCTGCAGTTGTACATGAATATAATCCCTGAAACCATTTGAACTCCAGCCACCAACCCACCATTCATTCGATCCTCTAAGCTCTGCAGTGATCTCAACTGTTGTATTGAAAGAAGTTTCATAATCCGCATAAATATAGCTATCATAAACAAAGTATTGCGGGTCAATATGGGAAGGAGGCTCCACAAGAACCTCATCCACTGAGGGCTTTACATTATACCTGGGCAGGAGAACGGAGGCATTGCCCATGGGGAAAAACGTATTGATGGGCCTGTCCGTATGATAGATGAAGGAGACCTTTTTAGGATAGGTAATGGGTGTCTGACTGGAATATCTGTTAGATTCCAGAACTATGCGCTCCCCGGATGTGTCCGGATCATCATTTTCCGGCTTTTCCGATCCCTGTGCATCATCCTCCATAACCACAGGAGCTGAATGGAATGTGGGATGGAGACTGCCAGTCATTAACTTAAGCATTGGCCCATGGACAGTATCCTCTATCGATAGTTGCCAGTCAGGATCATAGTTGCCGGAAGATATTAATTCCTCCACTATCACTGACCGTTCGTCATGTACAGGAGCAGGCAGGTAAAAAGTAACATTGGACAGAGGATGATCGGCCTTTATCTGAAAATTAAGCTCATATGAACTGGAAAGACTATCTTCCCTTAACCCCTGAATCCCTGTATTAACTACAACAGAGATTACAAAAAGGGATATAACCAGGAATATCAGAACTGGAAAGATACTTTTTCTTCTCATTGAAATCATCCTTTCGATCTGACTACTCACACAATTAAATCAGGGGCCTTCCCCTGCTCTCATAAACCATATCATGAAAATTAATATTAAATAACCATCTTCACCCAATATAAAAGTATAAGTGAGACACCTCTCCCGGAAACATCATATGTTGGTCACATTGCCTGAAAACTATGACCAGGGGCCTGTGAAGATGCCTTTTTGTAGTGTCAGGAACAAATACCCATGAGGTTAATTATATGCCAAAAACATCACTCAAAGAAGGAGAAAAAGCCCCTGCATTATGTTTGCCGGACCCTCAGGGAAATGAGGTATCTCTGGAGGAACTGAAAGGAAAGTGGGTCGCACTTTATTTCTACCCGAAGGATAACACCCAGGGGTGCAGTATCGAAGCCATGGAATTCACAAAGCTTAAGCCTGATTTTGAAAAAGAGGGAGCGGTGATCCTGGGAGTGAGCAAGGACAGCCAGAAGTCCCATCAGAGATTCATCGAGAAAAAGGAACTTGATATCACCCTGCTTTCAGACGAAAGTACATCACTTCAGCAGGCCTATGATGTGTGGCACCAGAAGAAGATGGCAGGCAGGGAATATATGGGAACGGTAAGAACAACATTTTTGATCGATCCGCAGGGCAATATTGCAAAGGTATGGGAAAAGGTCAAGGCCAGGGGCCATGCTGAAGAGGTGCTTGAGACATTAAAACAGATCAAAGGGTGAATTGATTCCCCGGGGGTGAAATGATTCCCTTTTCAACAGCAGATTTCTTTAAATAATAAAAAAACGGGATTTACGATCATTTGGTTGTAGGGGCAGAGAAGGACCACGATTTTAGTCGTGGGTAGTTCACTCTTACCCGGGATAATTCATCCCATTCTTTTTTTTGGATCACTGACTACTTACGGGGATGAATACATGGGTTTGTGCGATCCTATCAACCATCAAGACTGAGGCAATCTCCATCACAGTACAAATATTCTAATAGTTCACAAGAATACATTTATTACTTTTGCAATCCTATTAACATCAACTTTGCATACCACTGCGGCAAACACAGAGGTAAACAGAGCTTTTCAACAGGTGAAAGGATGTATAATGGATTAATGGACTTATATGAACTGGACGGATGTGCATCAATTAGAGACCTTACAAATGGACCTGTGCACGATACAGGGGCCGGGGATCACCTCCATGATGTTTTCCAGAATGTCATGAAGATATGTGAGAATGATTTTGAATCCGTATCCGAGCTTAATTCACATATATCCGGAGTTGTAACTGACCTGTACAACTACAATGAAGACCTGCATTTCAATGAACCGGTAAAAGAGCATATTCCCGTCGTGATCGCACTGATCAAATCCATTGCATGTTTTGAGATCGGCAGGATCACAGCTGAAGTTCAGAATAATAATAAAGCAACAACGCAGCTCTACGGCCTGGCCCTTGACCATATACTGCAGGCAAATTCCATATTATCCATCCTGGATATAGATTCCCTGTTCTTCAAGAACATCACCAGAGAATATCTAAAACGTTTCATGGACAGTTACTCAGGCTATGCAAACCTGGAGAAGATGCACAGTTCAATAATGCTTAAACACCACCTCCTGGACCTGCTTGATACCGATGATTATACCGGAGAGATACATTCCAGCATAGGGCACGGGTACTACAGCATCTATTCAACTCTAAGCGACCTGTCCCCGGGCTCCAAATGGATGCCTTTCTCCACCGATTATCTGGTGGAACAATGTGTCAGGGCCCACAAAAAAGCTTTTGATATGGACGGAGCAGGTGTGAAAAATGATACGGCAAAATATTATATCCAGTCCATGAGGCTCCATATCGAAAGCCTGCTGGCAAGCAGAAAAAGGTCCATGAAGATCTTCTTTGAACTTGGAAACTACCGGCTGGCCCGGGAAACAGCAAAATCATTGATAGAACAATGTGAAGCATATGGTGAGCAGGTACGGCAGTTTAAAGAGTACAGGTCCCTGGAAAAACATGTTGAAGACTTTGAGTCTATGTTTAATTACATCAGTGAAAAGAATTATGAATACCTAAATATTTCGACTTCCTGCCTGAACCTGCTGGAAGATCTGGAAAATAAAGAACTTGCGGGTAAGGAAGATGCAACTGACCTGGAAGAAAGGTATGACCATGGTCTGCCGGGTCTTATCGTAAGTGCAATTAATAAGATACCGGAAGATATGTCCGATGAACAAAAAAAGGAGATGACAGAACTCCTCATCCACAATGTATCGGATATTTTCAGCCTGGGAAACAAAGAGCTGTTAAAGCATACCAATAATTCAATTAAAAATGACAGAAAAGCTTCAAGTTCAAAGGAATTCTACCAGGAACTACTGGATACGACCCAATCCCTCGAAGAGCTGGGTATAAAACTATGGGATGAAAATGAGAAAGATATCCCCGACACAAAAGAACTCACCGAACCAGCCAGGGATCAGTTGCGATTCATCAATGAGATACTTAATGAAAAGGTCCTGGGCTATCATCTTATCGATGAGATCAGTAAAATACTTGGTTTTAAGTACGACAGAGTTGACCTTATCAGCTGCCTGGCCATCAGGGGCCTGATATCCATCAATGAAAAGATGCAATATATCGACACTTTCTTTGACGATGTGGAAGATGACCGGCCGGTCACACTTACCCTCAGGTTCAAATGCATGGAAACCATCACAAAGACCCTTGCCCAAACTAAAATATATAAAGATGAAAATGAACTGATAGATATTCTGATCCAGAGGTACAACGGCCTGAAGGATACCATGCTTATTTTCTGTACAAGGGATGAGGCAAATATCTATGAATATTCCGAAAGTGTTCGTATATTCTATTCCCTGATAAAGGAAGTATTATCGGATTCAAACAAACAGGAGTCAAAGGACATTTCAGAATATGTAGGCTATGTTGCATTTGACAGGAACTTTGGCTGGGAGAACTTCCTGGATAAGGCCTATTCCCTGAAGAAAGCTTCCATAATACACAAACATGCCTTTGAGTTCCTGGTGGAAAATGATAACACTGCCATGGCAAAACAGGCCCTCCAATCCAGCAAGAAATGTGAAGCTGAATACTATCTGCTCTGCGCTCTTTATTACGAATCCCGCAAGAACGGTGAACATAAGGCCGATGAGATGTACACCAGATCCATTGAAGCCTATGCACAGGCAGATATAGAAAGTGCCGTTAAGGCCATCACAGCTCGCAAGTTCTGGTTACGTGATAAGAATAAATCCCACTATGACCTTTAACTGAAAACAGCAGCAACTGAAAACAGCAGCAACTGAAAACACCCACGACTAAAGTCGTGGATTTACACACTCCTCATTAGTGAACTACACAAGACTAAAGTCAAGGGCTTTCTGCCCCTACACCCCAATGATCGTAATGGCATTTTCTGAGCACTGCCTGGAAAGGCCGGCTTATCAGGTACATCTGTCAGCAATGATATGAACCTCTATGGAGAGTACGATCCCCATTACAGCAGCGATAAGAAGGCCCAGGGGTATGGTCAGAGGATCAACTTTTGCAAAATAGAGCATAGGGGCCACAATCAAGGAAAAATTTAATAATATGGACAGAGGACCGATGATCGGATTGTGGGAGAGACCACGATGTTTGAATATGGTCTTGTAGGGCCACCAGAGGAATCTGAGATACTTCCAGCGTTTGTAGGGGGTACTGTCCAGATCCAGGTCGGGACTGAGGTAAAAGGTAGCAAACATATAGGAAAGAGAAAAGACAACGATTGTATAGATATCCAGATATTCCATAAAATGTGCATACACGTTTGCTGAATATATATAATAGAGAGATCCAAGTAAAGCAAAGAGGACAATAGTGTTGATAATATCGTGGGTCTTTCCGTCAGGCATGAAATTCTCCGTGAACTTTGTTAAATAGATAAATATTCACACTTATAATATATATTTCTATGCCCTGCTAATTCTATTCAGAAATATTTTCATAAATACGATCACTCAGACACTTCACCTGTACCAATAAAAACAAGTTTTGTTTCCAGGGGATATATGTCTTCTTTTTTAGTCCTTATATCCTGCTGAATGATCTCTATATCAGGGCCTTTGACCTTAAGACCGGAACTTACAAGATATCTCATAACCATCCCTTTTCCCAGAGATATGGCTTTTTCAAGGGCCTGAGGATAGGTGTTAAACCTCTCATTTCCAGAGGATGAGAACAGCATTATGCTGGCTCTTTTCCCTTCAAATGACCTGCGGATCAATATTTCCGTTCGTTTGACCACCCGGCCGGCAAGACCTCCCACCGCATTTCCCACAGCAGCATGTTCAGGCAGGATCACTTCGGTGGCCAGCATCTCCCGCATATCTTCTACATAGGATCCAACCGGTCCACCCAGCAGGACAAACGGTACATCGATCTTAAATCGGGTAAGGTTTTTATCTCTGTTTTTGATGATCTGTAATATATGCTCCCGGGGAACCTCTTTTAAGAGATAGGACATGATACAGGCAGCCATATTCTCAGAAAAGAGCGTTTTTATCTGCCTGCACAACTCAATACCCTCTGAAAAAACAAGTTTTCCCAGCACGCCTGCCCCCAGCAATGATGCTTCTATATCCCACTGTACATGTTCGCCCAATACATGAAGGGCATCCGTTGGAGTAAAACCGATCACATCAATAAGCTTTTTCCTGATCAGCATATCCAGGAAAAGAGAGGTTGTACCTCCCTCCATTGATATCTCATTGATCGCAACCGGTTCTGTACCGATGCTTTCCAGCAGTTTTGCTTCCACAGAGGACAGATCATGGGCCAGAAATGTTGATCTGACAAAAAATTTTGTAGGCTGGAAATTCTCATCCAGCTGTATCTTAGAAGGAAGACGGGCCCTTTTTAATTTATTCACGATGCAGGGCCATCTTTGTGCTGCCACGCACAGGGGAATGACCCTGCGGGGTCCTATATTGATCTGACCGTTGCGGACCCAGATATGGCTATCCCCACCCATTGCCGAGGTTTCCATGCGTATTGCTCTGACCCTGGTCGCCCAGCCACCTATCACTGCCCCTTCATCGGTCACTTCAGGGATCCCTCCGGCAATACGGGATACATCGGTACTGGTACCTCCCACATCTATGACAAGACAATCGGACTTTCCTGAAAGATATGAAGCTCCCAACAGACTTGATGCGGGGCCGGTGAAGATCGATTCTACAGGACGCTCAAGTGCTTCCTTAAGGCTTACCACCGAACCGTCACATTTGAGCATTACGACCCGGGCCTCTATATTGCGATCTTCCATTTCCCGGACCACCGATCCCATGAACCTGCGGGTGATGGGAAAAAGACGCGCATTAAGATAAGCGGTCACGCCCCTTTCATATGAACCCAGGGAAAGGGATAGCTCATGTCCGCAAACCACGGGCATTGCTGTCATCTCTTTGATCAGGGCCTTTGCACGCAATTCATGATCCGGGTTCCTTATGCTAAAATACGAAGATACAGCAAATGCAGAGACATTGTCTTTAACTTCCAGAATAAAAGAGCGGATGGCATCGATGTCAAGGGGACGGGCCTCCAGCCCGTTTGCATTATGCCCGCCCCGAACAGTAATGTGCCAGGGTATATGTGAACCTTCAGGCACCTCAATCTCACCGATCATTATCAGGGCCACACTGTAGCCACTATCGCTTTCAGACACCGTATTTTCGAGTACACTGTTGGTCGCAAGAGTGGTGGATATGGATACACGGGACACTTTTTCCAGATAAGCGGGATCAAGCCCGTCAAGGGCCTGCCGTATCCCCCCGAGGGGGTCCGGATAGGTGGTAGGAGCTTTGATACTTTGCGCAATCTTACCGTCTTTGAGGATCACCGCATCGGTAAATGTCCCACCTGCATCGATTCCAAGTCCGTATTCCATGAAGATCAGTCCGGGTTAAGTGTGTCCTTATAGAAAGAGCTGAAATGTATATAACCTTAAGCCATTGGTTAATGCAAACCTGGAGGTGAACTACCCGGAACTAAAGTCATGGGCTTTCTCTGCCCCTGCAACCCAACAATCGTAAATTACAATCACATCTGAGATAATCATCTGAGTGGACGATTCGATAGATGTACCAGAATCATTATTATGTCATCCTTCGAAATTCCTGATTATTAGTTAAATAAAAAGAGGTTAAATAATGAAAGCAGAAAAAATGGCAACTATTACAATCGTTCTGACAGGCCTGATATTCATCCTGGCAGCGGGTTGTACAGATACGGACACAGCATATCAGGATATTGAGGAGGATTTGCAGCTCAACCCGGAAGACAGTCCTGTCATTGAAGATGAAATGGAAACTACTGAACAGTATACAGATGATGAAACTTCCGGATATGAACCTGAGATCGATCCTGAAGACTTTGTTGAGGTCATTGACAACCCCTATTTCCCTCTGATACCTGGCACTACCTTTATCTATGAAGGAGAAGGGGATGACGAAATGGAGAGGAATGAAGTTTATGTTACCCACGATACAAAGATCGTTATGGGAGTGACCACAACTGTTGTACAGGACAGAGTATGGGAAGATGATGAACTGACAGAGGAAACTTTTGACTGGTATGCACAGGACAAAGAAGGAAACGTCTGGTATTTTGGAGAGGATTCAAAAGAATATGATGACGGTGAGTTTGTCAGTGATGACGGCTCATGGGAAGCAGGGATTGACGGGGCCATGCCCGGGATCGTTATGAAAGCGGACCCTCAGATCGGTGACGTATATCGCCAGGAATATCTTGAAGGTGAGGCTGAAGATATGGGAGCAGTGGTTAGCCTTGATGAATCCGTTAATGTGGCATATGGTTCCTATGACAATTGCCTTTTGACCCGGGAATGGACAATCCTCGAACCTGATGTTGAAGAGGAAAAATATTATAGCAAAGGAGTTGGTCAGATACTTGAAATGGCTGTAAAGGGTGGATCTGAACGTCTGGAACTGATAGACATCATTGAGGAATAAAATGAAGACTTCCGGACAAAACATAATCCATACACATATCTTATCAGACAGGTCATACAAACCTGTCTTTTTTAAAACAGACCCAAAAGGTGAGAACTCAAATGTTAATGGAACCCGATAATATCCTGGTGTTCATATCCAGCCTGCTGGCACTTATCCTGTTCATAATAGCGTATCTTGCCTATCAGAGAGAACATAGAAGAAAGTTCCTTCTGGTGACAGGTGCGTTCTTTTCCTATTTTCTAATGAACTTTTTTGATTCCACCGAGGTGTTTTTCCCCTCTATTGGAGATTATCTGGAACTGTTTGGCAGTTTCCTCAATTTTGTAGTTCTGCTGCTGTTCGCCCTTGCAATACTGACCAGAGACTAAGATGAACATGATCATGAATGATGAACCGGAAAAAAGGAAAAATATCTATGAAATGATCAGGGGTTCTCCGGGGATCCATCTTAGAGAACTGGAAAGACGTCTTGACATATCATTGGGTAACCTGCAATATCATCTTAATTATCTTGAGAAAAAAAACCTTATATCCAGAACACGTGATGAAGAGTATATACGATTCTTCATCATAAACAAACTTGAATCAAAAGAAGATATACCCATCCTTTCCCTCTTAAGAAGACAGGGGTGCAGGCACATACTCATAAATCTGCTTCAGTGCCCCTTTATGACGAATAAGGAACTTGCCGAAATGCTTGAACTGGCTCCTTCAACCATTTCCTGGCACCTAAGAAAGATCGATAAGGCAGGTGTCCTGACAAAAGAGAAAAAAGGCAGGGAAGTCAGATTCAGTGTAAAGGACCCCGAAAAGGTAGCAACACTGATGATAAGTTACAGGGCCGGTTTCCTGGACAGCCTTATAGATAACTTCAGCCAGATGTGGGATCTTATGGGAAAGTGAGATAAGTGTTAAAACCAGAATCCTCACAATGGCATTTTCATCAAAACAACATATCCTGAACATCTTATCAGGCAAACCTGCTGACAGAACACCGGTGGGCCTGTTCACTACCGCCGCACCTCTTGAAGTCATGGAAATATGCCATATTCACCTGCCTGAAGCAGACCATGACCCCGTTCAAATGGCAGGACTGGCCCGGGCAGTCGCTGATATCTGTGGTTTTGAAACTATATCCTATCCTTTTGACGGTACGGTTGTACCGGAAGCCTCTGGATGCAAAATGAAAGAGGGAAGTACCGGCATTCCTCCTTCTGTACTGCAGGGCCCGGACATGCCTCCAGAACAGATCATTATACCTGCAGACCTTATGGAAAAAGGAAGGGTACCGGTTATGCTTAAGGCCTCAGAGATACTTGCCGGGCAGGACCTGCCGGTCATCTGCGGTCTGTGCGGACCGGTGGACCTGGCGGCAGAACTGCTGGGAATGAAGGAGTTCCTGATCATGCTCCTTAAAAAACCAGACCTGACCGACAAACTCCTCAAGACCACCACCACAGCCTGCTCAATGGTGGCAAATGAATGCTTAAGGGCCGGTGCTGACGTTGTAAAGTTTGGAGAGGCAGTCACCTCTCCCGGGATCATACCACCCGGGATGTTCAGGGATATTATCAGGCCACATTATGAGGAACTTAACCGGAACATAAAGGGAAAATGTGTGGCCCATGTCTGCGGACCTGTTGACTCCATAATTGAAGAACTTGCAGGGTGTGGGTTTTGCGGGATCAGTGTTGAGGAGAGTGTTGTAGATCTCAGATATGTAATAGAACGAGCACACGCCCATAATGTCGCATTGATAGGGAATGTTTCCACTGTCACTACATTATACAATGGAAAGATTGAAGACGTTAAATCCGAATCTTTAGAAGCCCTCAAGGCAGGTGTGGATATCCTGGCCCCCGGATGCGGGATTGCTCCTGCATCCCCTGTAGACAACCTTCGCGGTCTCAGGCAGGCCAGGGATGAATACTGTGAACTTATTTCTTGAGCATATCCCGCAGCTTTACCCTGCGCCGGGTCATGATGACGGTCCGGTCAGTCCCCCGGATGACCTTCTCCGGGAATACTCCCAGCAGGAAGTTCTTGAGGAAAGGCATTGTGGTGGCACCCAGCAGAACAAGATCATGGTCCTGTGCTTCTTCGTCTATAATGGATACCGCATCATCTCCCTGAATGAACTTCTCTTTAATATCCACACCCTGAAGCAGAGAGGAGATATCTTTGAAGGCCTTTGATGCATTCCTTTTATCTTCTTCTGAAGAGCCCACGTTAAGCATGGTGACCGTACCGTTCTGCTGCTTTGCGAAGCTGCGGACCAGCTCGGCAGCAAGGGTGGCATGAGGGCCGCCGGCTGTGGGTAGCAGGGCATTTTTCATATCCTTAAGGTCTTTGCCTTCTTCAAAACGTGCGATCACAACATCACAGGGGGCCTGCAACAGCAGGGGATCAATGGTACTTCCAAGGACCACATCCTTTCTGAAGGTACGGCCCCTCCAGCCCATCACAAGCATATCGGATTTTTCCCCTTCGATGGTGTCCAGGATAGTATCCGGGGCGGACCTGCCGACCTTGATCATACCGCCTGCAGGCACATCGACCGAGTCAATTAGTTTATGGATGACTTCCTGTTTATGGGGGATATACTGATCTGCGGCAGACAGGGGAGTCTGTTCGGGAAGGGTGATCACGCTTAAGAAAAGGACACTTCCTCCTTTATCCCGGGCAATGAGGCTGGCAAGGGAAGCAAGTTTGAAGGCACTTGTTTCATCCTTGACAGGTACGATGATGCGGTACCCTTCTTCCAGAGCAGGTTTTCTTTCATAGACCTTTTTGCGTTTTACAAGAGTACGTCTTTTCAGCTCTTTTTCAGAGTAGGAGAAATAGATAAGGGAACCCAGTATGACCCATATCAGGGTAACTGCAACTACAAAAACTGTGTTCTCTATCTCGGTGACCATATAGTAACCGATGAAGATCTGAACCACAATGGCTACCAGGGGAAGATAGGGCGCCAGGGGCATTCTGAATGCTCTTTTAAGATCAGGCCTGCTAAATCGAAGGATGATCAGGACCATATTGACCATAATGAAAAGGATAAGGAACATGACATTGGCAGCGGAGGCCACTGTTTCTATGGGAAGCAGGGCCATGGCAGCAATGATGAGATAACTGAAAAGAATAGCAAAATGGGGGGTCCTTCGTTTTTGATTGATAACAGAGAGGAATTCAGGCAAGAATCCCATCCTTCCCAGGGCAAAGGCCACCCTTGATGAAGAATATACAGTGGCGTTCATGGCACTGATGGTGGATACGAACCCTCCAACCAGGATCAGCACCGAACCAAAGGAGACGATCTGATTGGCCACACGTATCATACTGAACTCCCCAAGCTCCCCCAGATAGATCCAGCTGGGACCGTCCACATCAATTCCTCCGATAAGGGCGAAAGCCACTATGATATAGATGATCACAGCGGTCCACAGGGATATCAGGACAGCTTTTGGAATATTGCGCTCGGGTCGCTTTACCTCCTCTCCGCTTTGAACGATGATCTCATAGCCTTCAAAAGCAATGAAGGTCAGGCCCATAGCTACCAGGATACCAATACCCCCATTGGGTGCAAAAGAGGGGTCCATGAAGAAGGATACGGCCCAGTCAGGCTGCATCAGGGTCTTATGGATACCAAAAAGTGCAAAAACGACCAGGATGGTAACCTTAAAGAGAGTGACAAAACCGCCTATCCTGCCGCTTTCCTTGGCTCCCATATAATTGATCAGGGCCATGAGAGTTACGATGAAAAGAGCTGAGACCTTGATGATCATGCCCTGGTCGAACTGCTCATATCCCAGGAAATTTACTATCAGCTCTGAAAAGAATGCTCCGAATGTCACTGCATACAGTGCGCAGGCGATCGTATGGGCTGCCCAGTCAACCCAACCGGAAAGAAAACCCAGATGATTACCCATACCTTCGCGCACCCACAGATAACTGCCTCCGGCCTCGGGCATGGCAGAGCCCAGCTCCGCATATGCAAGACCTGTGAAGGTGGCCACGATACCATTTAGAAGAAAAGCAAGCAGAACAGCGGGTCCTGCAATTCCTGTAGCTATACCGGTAAGGGCGAATATCCCGGCCCCTATCATACCGGCAAGCCCTATCATGGTGATATCAAAGAGGGTCAGGTCCCTGCTTAAACTGACACGTATATTATCTTCTGGCACAAACGTTTACAATATGCACACTACTTAAAAACACTTTCTATTCAGGCCAGCACTGATTACTTTTTAGAGTCCCGTCTTTCAAGCAGACCAGCTAATTTTATATAAATTTCATAGTACAAATATTAACTTTAGTTACAAAATCCAATAAATAGTTAAACATTAGATTTAAGTATCAGTATGATATATTAACTAATATCTGAAAATTCAGGAAATGGATTGTGTATAACTATTTCAATAAGACCGCCGGTCTGAAACTGGAATATCAGATGAACATTAGATTTGGAGGAATTTAATGAAGTGGGATCTAGAACTAGAAAAGGTGGAAATATCCGCTGACATAGAAAGAGACAAACTTACGGTGGTATCAGGGTTGGGGAACCTCACAGTACCTGTGAACGAGACAGTTGTGGAACATATGGTGGAACACATCAAATGGGCCCTTACCGGACAGGAGGATCATGCCGATCCACAACTTATCCCGGGAAAGCCCCTGAAGATGCAGTTCTCCCCTGACAGAGATGGATGGAAAATGTGCATAGAGAATGAAAGCGCCCGGATCATGGGCCTCATGTCCAGAAAGGATCTGAGCCGCTTTGGATTTGTCCTTTGCGAGTACTTTGACCGGACCTGTGAACAGGGTGCCTGAAAGGCACCTTTTGAGGAATTACCTTAAAGAGGAAGGTATCCTCACTTTTTTCTTTTTTAAGACGTATATTGACACCTTTTTAACGTATCATTCACTTATTCTCAATAATTAAGAGTGCCAGCTTTCTGCCTGCTTCAAAGGCCCTTTGAAGCTCGGTCTCATCCTTTGACACAACACCCTTTTCAAAGTATCCGCTGGACCGATACTTATCGAATATCTCATAACCCAGTGCCTCAAGGGGCCTTGCCATGGCCTCCAGCTCAAAGCCCATCTCTTCATCCTTTACCTGTTCACAGACAGAGAAGACAAGGGCTTTTTTCCCTTTATCTGCCAGTTTACTTGAATAAGGGCCCGGCCTCCGGTCGGAAAATTCATAGAAGCAGTAGAGGCGGTCGATGAAGGCCTTTAGCATAGCGGTTATATTGTAATTGTAGGTTGGAGAGCCCAGGACAATCCCCTCTGAGCTTTCGATCAGGGGGTATAATGCCTCCATATCATCATGGAAACGGGAACATATGCCTGTTTTCCTGCAGGCCTCACATCCAGTGCAGGAATTGATCGTATAATCACGTAAGAAGATCTTTTTTGTAGTGGCTCCGGTGGACTTCGCACCTTTGAGGAACTCATCGAGTAAAATATCAGTGTTACCATCTTTGCGGGGACTGGCACCTATTCCAAGAACCTGTATCGTATCCATATAATTAGTACAGAAAAAGGACTTAACAAAATTACGGTCCTGGCATGTCTTCAGAAATTGATTATCCATCCACAAAAAAACCCGGGAGGGGGTTTGGAAAGGGAAAACATCAACAGATGTTTTTTCCATTTAACGGGGCATCGGGAAAGTGATCAGAGAAACAGGACAGAAAAGCTGCCCTGTTTTCTGAAGGATCAGACATCCTTACTCGCCATCATTTGTTTTACCATGCCGACCATCTGTTCAAGTTGCGGCCCTTCAAGATCTTCAACCACACTCTCAAGAAGGGTGGGAATCTCAAGGTGCTGGGGGCATTTGTCCAGACACTGGTCACACTGTATGCACTGTGAAGCAAAACCCGGTTCGGTGTTTGAAAGGACACCGGCCATCTTTACAACATACTGGAACTTTGCCATCTCCGCATTGCCGAACATATGCAGGTTGTTATATAACTCAAAACAACCGGGGATGTCCACGCCTGCAGGACAGGGCAGACAGTATTTACATCCGGTACAGCCCACTTTCATAAGCTCACGGTATTTTTGTTCCACCCTTGCGACAAGCTCCAGTTCCTCCCTGTCCAGAGAACCGGGAGTGGCTTCATCGGCTATTCTGATATTCTCTTCCACATGGGCCTCTTCATTCATTCCGGAAAGGACCACTGTTACTTCAGGGTGGTCCCAGACCCAGCGCAGGGCCCATTCCGCAGGGGTGCGTTTGACAGGTGATTCATCCCAGATCTGCCCGATTGCGGGAGGGACCTCGCCTGAGAGACTGCCGCCTCTGAGGGGTTCCATTATTATGATACCCAGTCCTTTTGAAGCTGCATACTCCAGGCCTGCCGTACCTGCCTGATTATTCTCATCCAGAAAATTATACTGGATCTGGCAGAAGTCCCAGTCATAGGCATCCACTATGGGGTTGAAATCTTCTTTTGATCCATGGTAGGAAAAACCTGCATTGATTATGCGGCCATCAGCCTTTGCCTTTTCCAGAAAATCAATGATACCAAGCTGTTCCACCTTATCCCACATACTTCCGACAAGACTGTGTACCAGGTAGTAATCAATGTGGTCGGTTTTTAACTTCTCAAGCTGGGCATTCAGGAACTTATCCATATCTTCCCGGCTGTCCAGCATCCAGGAAGGAATTTTGGTTGCAAGTTTTACTTTCTCCCGGTACCCGTCAGACAGGGCCCTTCCCAGGAAAGGTTCGCTCTGTCCTGAATGATAGGGCCAGGCGGTGTCCACATAGTTCACCCCATGATCGATTGCATATCTGATCTGGGAGGTGGCCCTCTCCTCATCGATGGACCCGTCTTCTTTTAACGGAAGACGCATGCAACCAAATCCGAGGATCGAGAGCTCATCTTCATTTTTTGGCATTGTTCTGTATAACATATTCCTTTCTCCTTAATTCATACTCATCCATAATAATACGATCAATGATGTGATCAGTAGCCGGCCATACCATTCCAGAGAAGGCTGAAACCCTCCTCAATGACCATTTCCATGTCCTGACCAGACTCCAGGATAAATGTTACAGCAGCCCGACTGGCCTGATAGAACATCATCATGGAAAGCTCCACACATTCACCGGCCAGTTGTCCACTAAGTGCTCCTTCCTCTGTCAGGTCTGTGATGAATTCATACTCTTTCATCACTTCTTCCCGGGTCATTTTGGTGATATAGGGAGAAGAGCTGAACTGGCCTATAAAATGAAATTCATCCGGATGACTCACACAACATCGGATAAGGTTACCCCAGACCAGTTCTAATCGGGACTCAAAACTCTCTTCAATATCAAGCCCTTCTTTCATACAAACACTCAGCCGGCCCTTGACCTCAACATAGAGATTGTTGATGAGATCTTCTTTGGTCGGGAAATAGTTAAAAAGAGTCCCGGTGGCCACCCCGGCCTCCTTTGAAATAAGGGCGGTGGATGTTCCATGGAAACCCCTTTGAGTAAAAAGCTTCAGGGCCGCGTCCATGATCGCAGATCTTTTATCCTTAACCTGTTCTTCCATAATAGACACTCATATAAATTGACTAATCAGTCATTATGATTGATAGTATAAATACTTTGTTCATACAACACCCGGAACTGTAACCGGCCCGGTCTGATATCAATAACCTATATATACGAACTAAAAAAGATACTTAATAATCGGGAATTGACATGATTTTGATGAATTGACTAAAAAGTAGCATCATCGAACTGATCGCACTGACATCAACATATAACAATCTTACAAATTATGCAAAAAATCATCCAGACGGGGGTTAATTGAACATGAAACATAATTCAATACATGCATACTTATTTTTATCCTTATGTATATTGGCCCTTGCAGGGACCATGCCTGTACATGCAGAAACTTCCGGTACGATATGTATGAATGCACAGGTCAGGGATATAGCTCCCGATCTAATAGGCATTGATGAAGAATTCACCTTAGGGATCGATCTTGAAAGCTGTGGTTCCAGAAACCCCGAGGATATTATCTTTGAAATAATCAGTCTCCCACCTGATATCATCGTTACAGAGGACCTGGTCACCAGAATCTCCAGGTTCACTTACAGCTCAAGTGAAAGACACCTTGTATACCACATGAGAACAACACCTGATGCCAACCCGGGCCCTCACATTATCAAAATGAAACTGACATATGACAATACGCCCACCCGGACGACGAAATATTATGAAGTTGAGTTTCGGGTGAAAGGTGAAGATGCAGAACCCAGGATAACATCGGTTAAGACAGACCCTGACTACATTTATCAGGGAGATACTGTTGACCTTACACTGGGAATAGAGAATTTCGGGGAAACAATTGCAAAGTCCGTTTCAGTTAATGTTGATCATGGGTTCAAAGGTATCGAAAGGACCACAATAGGTACCCTTGGATTAAATGGCAGTCAGGATGCATTATTCAAGTTCAAGGCAAATGAATCGGGAGAATTCATTATCCCTGTGATCATAGAATATGAAGATGATTTTGGCGAGCATAAAGACGGGTATGATATCACGTTAACTGTGCTTGACAATAAAAAGAGCTTAAACCTTGCTTCTGTGAAAGTGGACCCTGTGCTTCCTTATGAGGATGATACTGTAGAACTTACAATGAGAATTGAAAATTCAGGCGATAAGACGATCAATTCAATAAGAGTTTATGTTGACCATCCTTTCAAAGGTATTAAAGAATCCTATATAGGAACTCTTGATCCGGACGAAGACGGGCCTGCTGTCATTAATTTTATCGTCAGTGAAGCAGGCGAATATGAGATTCCTGTGATCATTACCTATGTGGATGACTTTGGAGAAGAGCAGGTTGGGACGAAGATAAACGTCATAGTTCTGGAAAAAAGCAGTTCAGCAGGTATGGCTGTAATAATATTGTTCACCCTTGCTATTATTGGAGGACTGGTCTATAACAATTACAGGACAAAAAGGTCAAAGGACAGGATAATCAAACAATTAATGGAAGGCGGCAACTTTTCGGAAAAAGAAGAGAAATGAGAGGCCCCAAACATGATCAATGATATCAAAGTGGGAGCCCTTATTGCCTATTGCACCATTAAAAGAGGAAATAAAAAAACACTGATTTTCATAGTTTTTGTCCTGTCACTTATTTTTATGAACCTGGTGTTCCTGCCATCGATGATCGGAGGTCTGTCAGGTTTTATGACCGGTATGATGCAGGACTACCCTTATGGAGATATTGTTATTGAACCCTCAGGGGATAATACGTACATAAACGATGCTGACAGCGTTTTGCAAAAGGTCAGAGCAGTTGAGGGTGTAAGGGCCGCAACAAAAAGGCTGGAAACGGCGGCATCTATCGAGTACAGACAGAGCGTGGTGGGGGTGACCGTGACCGGACTCATACCCACGGAGGAATATGAGATCTCAAAATACCCCTACATAATCACCGACGGGGATTTTCTGGGTGAGCTTTCCCGGGATGAGATCATAATCGGGGCCATGATCGCAGGTACGGGTTTTGGACATGAGATGTATGACAGTCTGGACGGTGTGAGAGTGGGATCGCTGGTGGATGTTACATACAGCAATGGGGTGAAGAGGACCTATAAGGTTAAAGGTATCATGGAAGGTACTTTTGAACTTGTGGACCTTAATGCCCTGGTCCATTACAAGGAGATCGAGGATGTCTACGGACTGGAAGAGAGTAAAGCCACAAATGTGATCGTGAGGGTCAATGAGCAGGGGACAGAAGACCGGTTAAAGAGCAAGATCACAGCCGCGGGAGTCAATGAACCGGTATATACCTGGAGCGATAAGTCGGAAACCATCATCAAGCAGGCAATGCAGAGCATAGGTGCCATAGACACCATGTCAAAGTTTGTCAGTCTTATCGTCGGAGCGGCCCTGATCCTTATAATAATCTATATCAATATCCTTAACAGGAAAAAGGATATAGGGATATTAAAGGCAATAGGGATCACTCCCGGATCCATTGTTTTATCCTATGCATTCCTGAGCATGTTCTACGTTTCTCTGGGGATCATTGCAGGACTGATCCTATACTTTGCACTAATGATCTATTTCCAGCTAAACCCCGTAACGTTCTACGAAACCCTGGAGATCAGACCTCACATTGATGTGGGCCTGCTTGTACAAAGCATTGTTACCATGCTCACTCTGTCAGTGATCGCCGGGACCCTGCCTGCCTGGAGCGTATCAAAAGAAAGTATATTAAAAGCCATATGGGGGCGTTGATCTGATCAAGGTGAATGATCTGAAAAGATATTACGGAAGCGGAAAAACTGCCGTTAAGGCCCTCAAGGGAGTTTCA
The DNA here is from genome assembly GCA_963676195.2 of Methanosarcinaceae archaeon. Taxonomy (GTDB): domain Archaea; phylum Halobacteriota; class Methanosarcinia; order Methanosarcinales; family Methanosarcinaceae; genus CAXXJW01. Next base: position 1,261,339 of record CAXXJW010000001.1, read on the forward strand.
TTTGATATAAAGAAGGGGGAGTTCGTTGCAATAATGGGAGCTTCGGGAAGTGGCAAAACGACCCTATTGAGGATACTGGCTTTGCTGGACGATGCAACATGTGGTCAATATACGATCAGGGGACTGCAGGTGTCCAGTCTTCCTGAAGCGGAAAGGAGCTATTACAGACTGACCCAGGTCGGTTATGTCTTTCAGGACTATGCGCTGATCAATGAAATGAGTGCGGCAGAGAATGTGTATATCCTTTCGCTGATGGAAGGCAGATCTAAAAAAGAGTCCTACAAAACGGCCCTTGAGGCCCTGGAAAAGGTCGGACTTCAAGGGAAACATGAAAACGTTCCGGATGAATTATCAGGAGGAGAAAAACAAAGGGTGGCAATTGCCAGGGCCATAGCAAAAAAACCTGATATAATGTTTGCCGATGAGCCCTGTGCAAATCTGGATACCCGCAACTCCAGGCAGGTACTGGATGTGTTCAAAGAACTGAATACCGAATATGGCCAGACCATAGTAATGGTGACCCATGAACCCTGGCATGTTGAATATGTGGACCGGGTGCTTACTCTTGAGGACGGTTTTCTGATCAGTGATGAGTACAGAGGCCCCTGAAAAGATTATACAACATATCATATCGATCCGGGATCAAACGGAGAGTAATACCAACAGTATCCCGGATAGTTGCGACAGCATTTTATAAGGTCAGATTGGTAATGACTAATCAGTCAGTCAACCTCGGTTGTACTAATTATCTAACAGATTTATACAGATTATCATACAAATGACTAACAAACCATAAGGGGACCAATATGGAGCTTGAAAAGATACTCACGGATTTTAAAGACGGGAAGATCGACCTGGATCGGGCCAATGCAGATATCCGTTCGATCGGATATGTCCCTGTTTCAGATATTGCCAGGATCGATACTTACCGAAAGCATCGAACCGGTATAATGGAAGCTATCCTGGCAGAGGGAAAGGAACCTGAAGATATCGTCCAGATCGCACGGGCCCAGATAGGAGCCACCGGAAGGGTACTGATCACCCGGCTGGATGAGAGGAGTGCAGGGACCCTGGAGGAAGCGTTCAAACCTGAAGATATTCAGTGGAGCCTTCACAGGACAACAGCCGTTATCAGTAACGGGACCCCGGCCGAGAGGACCGGGGGGAAGGTGGCGATCATTTCTGCAGGTACTGCGGATATTAAGGTGGCAGAGGAAGCCAGGATGGTGGCAGAGGAGATGGGGTGTGAGACCTTTGCCATATATGATGTGGGCGTTGCTGGATTTCACCGCCTTGTCAATGAAATGATCAAACTAAAAGACAGAGATCCTGATGCCATCGTTGTGGCTGCAGGGAGGGAAGGTACCCTGCCCACGGTGGTCTCGGGGCTGGTGGATGTACCGGTCATAGGCCTGCCGGTCTCAACCGGATACGGAGCCGGGGCTAAAGGGGAAGCGGCCCTGCTGTCCATGCTGCAGTCCTGTTCGGTACTTTGCGTAGTTAACATCGATGCGGGTTTTGTCGCCGGGTCGTTTGCTGCAAGGATCGCAAATAAGATGGCTCAGATGAGAGATGGCGGGAAAGTATGAAGACACTGATATTTGATCCTTTTTCAGGTGCTTCAGGAGATATGATCCTGGGGACCCTCATCGGACTGGGAGCTGACCGGGAGAAAGTTTGCAGGATAATAGAAAGTGTAGCTGATGTTTGCGTATCTGTGGGCCGGGCCAATAAGCAGGGAATAGAAGCTGTGGATGTGAACATAGAGGTTGAACATGAGACCCATTCCAGACATTACCGGGAACTTGTGGACATTATAAAGAAGGCATCTCTTCCCGGACCTGTTGAGAAAGACGCTTTGAATGTCTTTAAGATCATGGCAGACGCTGAATCCCGGGTGCATGGACAGGGTCTTGATGAGCTGCATTTCCATGAAGTTGGCCAGAACGATGCCATTGCCGATGTGGTGGGTGCATGTGTTGCGATCAGCGATATTGGTGCTGACCGCATTTTGTGCAGACCTATTAATGTGGGCGGAGGGTTTGTAAAAGCAGCTCATGGAACCCTGCCTGTCCCGGCCCCCGCTACCCTGGAGATATTAAAGGATAGTGATCTGACCTTCTATGGAAAGGGAAGCAGAGAACTGCTTACTCCAACCGGGGCCGCATTGTTAAGCTATTACTCAAAACCGGCAGAGGACATTCCCGCCGGGAGGGTGCTTGAAACAGGATACGGGGCCGGCAATGCTGAAACTGAGTCTCCCAATGTACTGCGCAGCATACTGCTTGATACAGCAGGGAGTCTGGCAATAGATCCCATTGAAGTGCTTGAAACAAATGTGGACGACGTTTCAGGAGAAGTGCTGGGCAACCTTTTTAGCAGACTGCTGCAGCTTGGGGCAAAGGATGTTTCCATTATCCCCGCAACAATGAAAAAGGGCCGGCCCGGTTCTATCATTAAGGTTATCACAAAAGCTGAGGACAGCCAGTCCCTTGCACGGGAGATCTTCCGGGAGACCGGGTCTCTGGGCATCAGGGTAATGCCTGTAAAACATCGTTTCATTGCCAGGAGGAGGATCGAGACGATAGATATTGAAATAGCACATACCCGGGCCCGCAGCAGGGTAAAGATCGCCGGGGATGAAGAAGGGCAGATACTGCACATATCCGCCGAGTTTGAGGACTGCAGGGAAATTGCCGGCAGGACAGGAATGGCGGTAAAGGAAGTTATTCGCAATGTTGAAGAGATGGCCTGGGAATTGTTCGGGCCTGAATGATCTTTTTTTAGATAAAGAATGATGATATTCTTTTAATATCAGACCAAAACAATGATTTGAATGGATAAAGATTAATATCTTTGACTAATTGCGACATGGAAATATAAATACATATATAATATATTTTTATGGTTATTATATAGACAGGGTATCGATATAAAGTGCATTTCTGCCTGATGCATCACAAGCCCGGATAGCAAGGGGACCTTCACATTTATATTCCAACTTCAAATATTGACAAAATAATTGAAAGCATAAAAAAGCTCACTATAAAGGAAAATGAAACAGCCATAATTCTGCTCGGGGAAAATCAGTTGCCTGATATAGATGGACTTATCAGGAAGCTTAATGGTCTGGGGGTGGATTTAATGGGAGGTATTTTCCCGGGAGTCATACATGGATCCAGAAAACATGATAGTTGAGCGGTCATACATGTTATGCTAACAGCGGGCAAACCTGTACTGATAAAAGATCCTGGAAACCCTAAGGAAGGCATCGAAAAGCTTTTACTTATCTCTGAGAAACAAAAAAGGCCTGACTCTTCAGCCATTATACTGGTGGACGGGATATCACCGGGGATCACTCCTTTTCTGACATCGATCTATAACCAGCTGGCAGATTCGGTCAGGTTCTTTGGAGGAGGGGCCGGATTCATTTCTTTTGAAAACAAACCCTGTGTATTTAACCCGGAAGGATGTTTCAGGGATTGTGCAATTATAGCTTTCCTTGACACAAATGGCAGTATTGGTGTAACATTCCAGCCTGATCTCAGGATGATGATCCATTGATTCTTTTTTATATCTGCAGGCTGACTTTGCGATATTCAGATTTAGGCAAATGAAGAAGACCGGTTCAATATATTGTTTCTGAAAAGGATGAACTCCGAGATTGATATTGAAAACATAATATTAAATAACATACAGTACAAGTTACTTATATCATTATAATGATGATAAAATGGTATCTACAAATGAATGCATAAAAGCGGTGGCTACATGACTAATCCTTTGACAAACAAACAAACAAACAAACAAATCATGAAATCTCTATTATTATCAATTCTTATGATCACGTTATTATCCACTTCTGCAAGTGCAGGTGTATCCTCATTTGCAGGTGGTGACGGTTCTGAAGGAAATCCCTACCAGATAGAAACAGTTGACCAGCTCCAAAACATGAAACTGAACCTGTCAGCCCACTATGAACTCATCAAAGATATCGATGCCAGCAGTACCAGTTCATGGAACAATGGATCAGGTTTTGAACCGATAGGGGCTGTGATTAATAAATTCAACGGTTCATTTGAGGGGCAGGGATATGAAATTACCGGATTATACATTAACAGATTAAATAATATCGGACTTTTCGGATATACGGATTCACAATCTCAAATTAAAAATATTGGTCTTATAGATTGTAATGTGAATGGTAGTATTAACGTAGGCGGACTGGTTGGAGTGAATGGTGGTAATTTGACTCAATGTTACACAACCGGAAATGTGAATGGTAGTATGAGTGTGGGCGGACTGGTTGGAACAAATATGGATAATTTGACTCAATGTCACACAACCGGAAATGTGAATGGTAATACTAATGTGGGCGATCTGGTTGGAGTGAATAATAGATATTTAATTCAATGTTACGCAACCGGAAATGTGAATGGTAGTGATGGCGTAGGCGGATTGGCTGGAGCGAATAATAGATATTTAATTCATTGTTATGCCACCGGAAATGTGAATGGTAGTAATGACGTAGGCGGATTGGCTGGATCTAATTCTGGTTATTTAATTCAATGCTATACCGCCGGAAATGTGAATGGAAATACGAACGTGGGAGGAATAACTGGACAAAATTATAAACCAATCATTCAATGTTACGCAACCGGAAATGTGAATGGTAGTAATAACGTAGGCGGACTGGTTGGACTTAATCGTCAAAATATAAATCAAAGTTACGCAACCGGAAATGTGACTGGCAGTACTAATTTGGGCGGACTGGTTGGAATCGATATTGGTCATATAACTCAATGTTATTGGGATAAAGATACAACCGGACAGAATACAAGCAGTGGTTCAAACAATTCTTATGGGAAAACCACCGAAAAGATGAAAACAGAGTCAACATATGTTAGCTGGAATTTTAATCATACCTGGACCCTTGAGAGTTCCACTAATGATGGTTATCCATATCTATTAAATATTACATATGAAGTACATGGCTTGTATGCAGGCGGTAATGGTACGAAATCAAATCCCTATCAGATCTCAAATACACAGCAACTTCAGAACATGGACCTGAATCTCTCCTCTCATTTTGTACTGATCAACGACATCAGTGCAAGTGAAACTTCCGGATGGAACAGCGGGGCCGGATTTGTTCCTGTGGGAAATTCATCAATTAAATTCACAGGCAGTTTTGATGGAAATGGATACATAATTTCGGATCTTTACATCAATACTTCTACTGATTATGTGGGTCTTTTTGGATACATAGATCAGGCTACGATCACCAATGCAAGTCTTGAAGATGTGAATATCACAGGGAATGATCAGGTTGGTGGCCTTGCTGGCCGGATTAGTGATAGTCTGGTGAACCTTAGTTATTCAACAGGTAATGTTGAAGGAGAAAGGTATGTAGGTGGCCTTGTTGGAAGGGTCAATGGAACAGTGGAACAAAGCTATTCGACTGGAAATATAACTGGTAATTTGCATATAGGTGGCCTTGCTGGCTTCATCGATTCCGGATCATGTTCAGTAAATCAAAGTTATTCAACAGGTTCTGTAACCGGTAATCAGGATGTAGGTGGCCTTATTGGTATGATGAATGGAGGTATAGTTAACCAAAGTTATTCAACAGGCTATGTGGAAGGGACCCAGACTACAGGAGGTCTTGTTGGAAGGAATTACGGTTCTGTGGACCAGTGTTATTGGAACATGAATACATCCAATCAATCTTCCAGTGCCGGAGGGACGGGTCTTACCGACCTGCGGATGAAGCAGTCTTCAAGTTATGAAAACTGGGATTTTGTCGGCACCTGGGCCATTCACAGACGATTGAACGATAATTATCCGTTCCTCGTATCTTTAATAGAGAACCCACCAAATACTGCACCGGCCGTTTCCATTTTGACCCCTGCAAACAACAGTTTCATCTCGGGCCAGTTCTTTGTGAACGCATCTGTAATTGACGATCACTATGATCCTTACCTGTCCAATGTCACCATAGCTAACAGTTCAGGAGAGGTTGCAGGATATGATGATCTGGCCTGGAACAACCTGTCCGTTCTCTTTGACAGCAGATTGCTCCTTGATGGATTCTATAATATCACCTGGGAAGCACGTGAGAATGAATCTGCTGAAAGATACAATGGTTCTAATTTCAGTATCGTAGGTGTGGATAACAATGACCCGCAGATTACTTTCAACGATGAGACCACAGACGGCGGCAATTACAGTCTTGACTGGATACTGGGTAATATCACCGTCTTTGACGGTATGCTGAACCGTTCGGCAATCTACCTTTACAGCAATGGTTCCCTGATCAATTCAAGCACTTCAAACGACACTACCCACTATGTGAATTTCACTTCCCTGGCAGATGAGCGCTATCAGCTCAATGCAAGCGTCTGGGACCTGGCCGGGAATAACAATTCCACTTTAACCCGGGATATATTACTGGATACACATGACCCGGTTGTCACTTTCAACAACAATACCACGGCCCAGGGCAATGTGCTTCACAGCTGGATATTTGCCAATGTCACCATCACTGATACATTCGGATACAGGAACCTGTCCATCGTACTTTACAATGCGACCTCCCCTGTTGAAGAGGAGAACAGCAGTGAATACCACAATTTCACAGACCTTTCAGATGGCAGGTATTACCTTAATTCCACAGTGGAGGACCTTGCAGGCAATACCAATGAGAGTGTGACCTTAACTTATCTGGTGGACACTGCAAAACCACTGGTTGAATTTAACGATGAGACGACCGATCAAGGCAATTACAGTCTTGACTGGATACCGGGTAACATCACAGTAAGTGACCTGAACCTCAATGCATCAGGTATCTATCTGTACAACTCAACGGCCCTTGTGAATTCAAGTATTTCCAACCTGACAACCCATGATGTGAATTTCACAGCTCTTGAAGACAGCTGGTACTATCTTAATGCCACAGTGTGGGATCTGGCAGGAAACACCAATGAGACTGCGACCAGGACAATACTGCTGGATACTCAGGAAGCTGATATTGGTTTCAATTCGGACACAACTTTGGCCTCAAACCTGAGTCAGACATTCATCTTTGCAAATGTTACAGCAACAGATGTCTTTGGTTATGACAATCTGACCATCCGTCTGTATAATACCAGTGGTCTGCTTAACTCCAGCAGTGCCGAAGGCACAGGAAACCACAGCTACAACTTCACGGGCCTTGACGATGGCGTATATTATCTCAATGCCACAATCGTGGACCTTGCAGGTAATGAAAATGAAACCGTAACAAGAACGATCATACTGGATACAACAACTCCACTCATTGACTTTAATGATCAGACCACAGATGCAGGTAATTTCAGTCAGGCCTGGGCCCTTGGTAACATAACTGTCAGTGACACGTATCTGAACAGATCCGGCATCTACCTCTACAACAACACCGGTCTGGTCAATTCCAGTACATCAGCAAGTTCCACCCATGAAATGAACTTCACGGACCTCTCAGATGGATATTACCAGCTCAATGCCACAGTGTGGGATCTGGCAGGAAACACCAATGAGACTGCGACCAGGACAATACTGCTGGATACTCAGGAAGCTGATATTGGTTTCAATTCGGACACAACTTTGGCCTCAAACCTGAGTCAGACATTCATCTTTGCAAATGTTACAGCAACAGATGTCTTTGGTTATGACAATCTGACCATCCGTCTGTATAATACCAGTGGTCTGCTTAACTCCAGCAGTGCCGAAGGCACAGGAAACCACAGCTACAACTTCACGGGCCTTGACGATGGCGTATATTATCTCAATGCCACAATCGTGGACCTTGCAGGTAATGAAAATGAAACCGTAACAAGAACGATCATACTGGATACAACAACTCCACTCATTGACTTTAATGATCAGACCACAGATGCAGGTAATTTCAGTCAGGCCTGGGCCCTTGGTAACATAACTGTCAGTGACACGTATCTGAACAGGTCCGGCATCTACCTCTACAACAACACCGGTCTGGTCAATTCCAGTGTGTCTTCCAGTACCACCCATGAAATGAACTTCACGGGCCTGTCGGATGGATATTACCAGCTCAATGCCACAGTGTGGGATCTGGCCGGTAATACCAATGAGACTGCAACCAGGACAATACTGCTGGATACTCAGGAAGCTGATATTGGTTTCAATTCGGACACAACTTTGGCCTCAAACCTGAGTCAGACATTCATCTTTGCAAATGTTACAGCAACAGATGTCTTTGGTTATGACAATCTGACCATCCGTCTGTATAATGCCAGTGGCCTGCTTAACTCCAGCAGTGCCGAAAGCACAGGGAACCACAGCTACAACTTCACGGGCCTTGACGATGGCGTATATAATCTCAATGCCACAATCGTGGATCTTGCAGGTAATGAAAATGAAACCGTAACAAGAACGATCATACTGGATACAACAACTCCACTCATTGACTTTAATGATCAGACCACAGATGCAGGTAATTTCAGTCAGGCCTGGGCCCTTGGTAACATAACTGTCAGTGACACGTATCTGAACAGGTCCGGCATCTACCTCTACAACACCACCGGCCTGGTCAATTCCAGTGTGTCTTCCAGTACCACCCATGAAATGAACTTCACGGACCTGTCGGATGGATATTACCAGCTCAATGCTACAGTGTGGGATCTGGCAGGAAACACCAATGAGACTGCGACCAGGACAATACTGCTGGATACGGGAGTACCTCTTATCAGCTTTAATGCTTCCATGCCGGCAGAGGGTAATTATTCCAGGGACTATCTTCTTGCCAGTCTCAATGTCTCGGATACCTTCGGAGTTTCCAACATAACCTTTAATCTCTACAACCGCAGTGTTTTTGGTAATGCTACCAGCCTGTACAATCGCACGGTTGTGACAACTAGCCTGCCCCTGGTGAATTTCACATCCCTGCCTACCGGGGTCTACACAGTAAATGTTACAGTTTGGGATCTGGCAGGCAACACCAATAATACCACCAGCCTGACCTATGGTATCGATGCAGTTGATATGGAGATCAATAATGTGGTTGCTCAAACTCAGGATACATCGGCCCGGATCATCTGGAACACCAATGAGATCGCCAACTCCATCGTGTACTATGGCCGGGATATGAATGTCACCTACAATGTTTCAGAGGCAGACTTTGAAATAAATCATAGCATTCGCCTTTCTGGTTTGAAGGATGACACCCTGTACTACTACAAAGTAGTCTGCTGTGATCCATTAGGTTTCAACAATTCCACTCAGGTCTTAAACTTCACCACGGAGAGGACCATTGTGGATGATGGCAGGCCCTACTACTATCCACAGAATCCGGAACCTGAAGGTGGAGATGAAGGCGATGGTCAGGACAATGATCCAAACACCGGATCAGTACCTGACCAGAAAGTTGAGGTCAACGTTGAAGGTGGAGAGGCCGGCGATACTGTCAATGTTGACATCACCGGTGGAGATGAAGACGATCAGGACGGTGCAGGTGATGATTCAATGGTCACCGGTATCGACATAGAGCTTGGCAGTGATGTCGAGGGCCTGGGAGTCAGCTATTCCCAGAGCAGTGCATCCTCTTAGGAGAATCCATCCGATGTCTCCATTGCTGTTGGCAGCGGGGCCCGGGTCTATGGATATGTGAACATTGATACTTCCAATCCGGGAAGCACGGAGAGTGCCCTGATCCACATCAGAGTACCGGTTAGCTGGTATCAGGAGAACGGTCTTGACCCTGACACAACAGCAGTGAACCACTGCGGAGATACCTCTACAGAGTGGGAAACACTTGATGTAGTAGATTCTTCAAATGACGAAGAGTATTATTACTTCACCGTCAGGACTCCTGGGTTCTCGGAATTCTCAGTAGCGGCCCTGCCGATTGAAGAAGCAGAAGAGAGTGAAGAAGATACCGGTGCTGGTGCAGATGAAGCAGGAGCAGATGGAACAGCTTTAGAGCAGGCTGAAGATGAAGGTTCATCCGGATTCATGTGGCTTATCCCTGTGATAGCGGTGATACTGGGCCTGCTGTTCTTTGTGGTCTGGAAGAGGAAGAAAGAGGAATGAAGTAAGGGGCCTATCCTTACTTTTCTTTTTTTATTTTTATAATGATCAATCTTTTTTTATATCTTTCTCAAATCACTCCAGCAAACACCTGGAAACTTTAGTAACTGACCGTATTGTGGGTAGTGTAGCGAATTCTCTGCAACAGATGCAATAAACGATTTTTTATTATTCCGGCCTCCCCTGACTTCAAAAAAACATCTGCTGATTAATAGTTCAGGCGCTGATAACAATGTCTAATTCAACGAGATCATCATCTCCGCAGATGAAGGGGAACTGAAACATATCCTCCCCTACCGCCCTGGAAACATAAGCAAATCCACTCCCTCCGGCGGTTCTCTTACTTTATCCATGGATTCGGGATAATGCTATGCCCAATATCCGGACAAAGGATAGATGGACAGGCATTTCACGGGCAGAGAAAAAAACGCCCTTCATTTCTTTCAAACAGCTGGATTCCGGGCCTTATATCTGAAGACACACTATCCAAAATAGATTCTAAAGCCAAACTTATAAATAATATATCATTCAAAATATACGCATCATAATAATTATGGGAAGGTGTCTACAAAATAAATATATTCAGCAGGTGAACTGATGAAAAATCCTATGACGACCAGACAAATCATGAAATATATGTTATTCTCAATTCTTACGATCGCATTATTATCCACTTCTGCAGGTGCATCATTTGCAGGAGGAACCGGTTATTCCAACGATCCCTATAAGATCTCAACGGTGGATCAACTTCAGGATATGAAGAACTATATGTCAAAACATTTCATACTCATCAATGATATCGATGCCAGTGAAACCAGGACATGGAACGGTAATCAGGGATTTGATCCAATTGGAGGTTATAATTCATATCCATTCACAGGTACATTAGACGGGCAGGGGTACAATATCACCGGTTTATACATTAACAGACCCTCTCAAAATAATGTAGGAGTTTTTGAATTTACACGGGAAGCTACAATTGAAAATATTGGCCTGGTAAATGCTGAAATTACAGGGTCTTCTGCTGGTGGACTCTGTGGATATTCTTACATATCAGTTATTAACAATACATTTGTTATTGGCAACATAACAGGTACTAGTACTGTAGGAGGACTGGCAGGGTACGCCGAGGGACAGCCCACTGGGATCGTAAACAATAGCTATTTCAGAGGGAATGTAACAGGTAGTGGTTCATATATTGGGGGAATAACAGGACAATGTACGGTAAATATCACCAATAGCTATGTAATTGGTAATATTACAGGTAGTAATTATGTAGGAGGGGTGGCTGGAAGGGTCTATGGTGGAAAACTAATCGACCATTGCTACACAAATGTTAATATAAGTGGATCTTCCCAGGTAGGGGGCCTAATAGGAGTGTGTGAGGAAGAAGATTTTGTTGTAAGCAATTGTCATAGCCAGGTCAATGTATCCGCAATTAGTAGTCAGATAGGAGGGTTGATTGGAAATAATGATGCGGATGTTACCAACTGTTCTGCCAGTGGTAATATAATCGGAGGAACCCAGTATATCGGTGGACTGATAGGATATACTGGTGGTGCCGATACATATCGTTGCCATGCCAACGTTAATATAACATCTACGGCTGCTGAGGTAGGTGGATTAATTGGACATTATCACTATGGTACCTTCACACAATGTTATGCTACAGGAAATGTAGCAGGTTCCACTGAAGTAGGCGGACTGGTTGGATCAACCCGAGCTGACATGTACAACTGCTATGCCAGAGGCAATGTAAGTGCTAGCGACTATGCGGGAGGAGTTGTAGGACATCATCTGGATACACACAGCTTTTACAGATGCTATTCCACAGGACGTGTGACATGTACTGGCAGCAATAAAGGGGGAGTTGTAGGCGCTACTGAAGGATGGGTCACGTACAGTTACTGGGATATTGAAACCTCAGGAGAAACAACAAAACATAGCAATGAAGAGGGGAAAAACACCTCTGAAATGAAAAATCAATCAACATATCACACTAGTTGGGACTTTGACACAATATGGGATATTTGCTACAATGCAACCAGTTCCTAGAATGACGGGTACCCATACCTCCTGAACAATTCCGTAGAACCTGAAGTTCTATTCGCAGGAGGCGAGGGTACTTCCATCAATCCCTACAGGATCGCAAACGTAGAACAACTCCAGAATATGGAACTAAATCTGTCGGCCCATTATGTACTGGTCAGGGATATCAATGCCAGCAGTACAAGTTCATGGAACGGTAATGCGGGATTTGACCCGATCGGGAGTGGTTCAAATAAATTTACAGGTTCACTGGATGGTCAGGGATACGAGATTACCGGATTATACATTAACAGATCATCTGAAATTTATGTTGGGCTTTTTGGATATGTAAGCTCATCATTCAGAATTGAGAATATTAGTATAATAAATTGCAATGTGACCGGTAATGAAGATGTAGGCGGCCTGGTTGGATATAATGGTGGCAATCTAACTCAATGTTATGCCACCGGAAATGTGAATGGTAGTTGTAATGTAGGCATCCTGGTTGGATTTGATATTGGTGGCAATATTACTCAATGTTACGCCACCGGCAATGTGACTGGCAGTAATAGTGTAGGCGGCCTGGTTGGATATAATTCTCAGGGCACTATTACTCAATGTTACGCCACCGGCAATGTGACTGGTAGTAGTAATAGTGTAGGCGGCCTGGTTGGATATAATTTTAAGGGCACTATTACTCAATGTTACGCCACCGGCAATGTGACCGGTAATGAAGATGTAGGCGGACTGGTTGGAGAGAATATTATAGGTAGTACAACTCAATGTTACGCCACCAGCAATGTGACTGGCAGTAGTAGTGTAGGCGGCCTGGTTGGAGGTAATGGTGATGGCACTATAACTAAATGTTACGCCACCGGCAATGTGACTGGTAGTAGTAATAGTGTAGGCGGCCTGGTTGGATATAATTATTATCAGGGCACTATTACTCAATGTTACGCCACCGGCATTGTGAATTGTAGTGGTGATTATTTTGTAGGCGGCCTGGTTGGATATAATAATAAGGGCGCTATTACTCAATGTTACGCCACCGGCAATGTGAATTGTAATGAGGCTGTAGGCGGCCTGGTTGGATATAATTATCAGGGCACTATTACTCAATGTTACGCCACCGGCAAGGTAAATGGTACTAATGGTGTAGGCGGCCTGGTTGGATATGATGAAGATGGTACTATAACTAAATGTTATTGGGACAAGGAAACAACCAGGCAAACTTCAAGTGCAGGTTCAGATCCTTCCTATGGGAAAGAAACTGGTGAGATGAAGACAGAGTCAACATTTGTAGATTGGGACTTTGATAATGTGTGGGCCTTCTGTGATGAAGCAACAGCTTCTTAGAATGACGGGTATCCATACCTGATAAACAACCCACCTGAAGCAACTACATACGAGATCACTTCGATCTATGCTGTCCCTCTCAATGCCAGTGATTTTACTTTCTCAAGTTCAAGATATGTTGAAGGGATCAATGTTGAGTTTGATACCACCACTGAAAATATCGACCTTACTCTCCTTAGTACTATGAATGTGGTCAAACAGACAGGGGCCCTGAATAATGAAGTATGGGTGAAGGTTCTTGTTGATGGCAGTCCTGTACTTGAAGAGAAGTTGAGATCCCTTAATAAGGATGGTTCTAATATAGATGAAGGTTCAACCGGTACAAAACCGGTCAGCTTTAACATCGCTTCTGCAGGGGCCCATAATATCACCTATGAGTTCAACAGGACAGGCAATGGTGCTGTTGAAGTTAATGACATTGATATGAGCCTTGTCAAATTCACCACTACAGATGGTAATAAGATAAGGGATCAGATCACAGCTGTTGATTATACCCATTCTGCTAACACGTTCACCGATGCATTCAACTGGTCGGTGAATACTCCTGTAGAATCCGGCACATTCATCATCGGAAAGTTCACTTTGCAGTCAATAGCACAGTCCACCCTGCAGTATTATTACAACGAACTGGACTCAAATGATAACTCAACGTCCTGGGCCCGTTACATAAGTGATAATGCTGATGTGGGTTCTGTCTGCGGGTTCTATGTGGACCAGGATAAAGAGACAGGTGTGAACTACAGCATCTTCTCAAAGACCAGTGATGCCAGTACAACTGTTACCGGTCAGATCCTGGACTTTGATCTTGCAGATGCCAATGCAACCGATGTGCCTGTATTTACGGTGTCCAATGAGTCAACCAATGTATCTTCAAACATTCAGTTATCTGCAGGGACCCATCTGCTGGCAAGTCAGAACGTTACGGTTTATGACGGTAACGGATACTTCCTGGCAATGACCGCTTCATTCCGGTCGGCTTCAGGGGCCCAGACTCCAACACTGTTCATTGATTGTGACGAAAATGTGGATTGTTATTCTAAAAAAGAAAGATATCTGTCATCAGATTCTGATATCGGCAATGCTTACATATACTATGTCACAGACGACCTTACTGCAAACAATTCCTATAACTTCAACCTGAAGGTCACAGTGGAACCCGGGGAGACCCTGGTTATACTGGACGAAGCTCTGGCAGGGTTTGAAACCACCGGATTTGCTATAAATTCCGTCAATACGGCCCCGAAGGTTGCCATTGTAGTACCCGAACCGGATGAGATGGTCAGCGGTGCATTCTCTGTGAATGCATCTGTAACCGATAATGAAGACGATAGTTTTGTCTCCACTGTCAACTTGAGCAATTCCACAGGCCAGGTGGATAATTACAACTATGTGAACCTGCATCAAAGTACTCTGTCTGTCACCTTTGACAGCGAGTTATATGCAGACGGGCCATACAATGTCACCTGGAGAGTTTGTGAAGATGCTTCAAGCGAAAGGCTCTGTATGGAGGATAATATCTCCATTGCCATAGATAATAACGAGCCTGCGATTGATTTTAACGATAAGACCACTGATGCGGATAATTTAAGCCAGAACTGGATCATCGGTAATATTACAGTACTTGATGCCTACCTGAATGCTTCAGGAATATATCTGTACAATTCTTCGTCTCTTGTAAACTCCAGTATAGCAAATACCACTACTCATGCTGTGAACTTCACAGATCTGGATGATGGATATTACTATCTCAATGCAAGTGCGTGGGATCTGGCAGGTAATACCAATGAAAGTGAGAACAGGACCATACTGCTGGATACAGTGGAAGCGGATATTGAGTTTAATTCCGATACCACTGCAGTTTCAAACCTGGATCAGGACTGGATTTTTGCCAATGTTACAGCTGAAGATGAATTCGGTTATGATAACCTGTCCATCTGGTTGTATAATGCAAGCCAATTATTAAATTCCAGCAGTGCCGAAGGTACAGGTAGCCACAGCTTCACTTTCACAGATCTGGAAGATGGGGTCTATTATCTTAATTCCACGATCATTGACCTGGCCGGAAATGACAATGTAACAGCAACCAGGAACATTACACTGGATACCACCGATCCTGTCGTAGTTTTCAATGAAAGGACTACAGGTGCAGGTAATTTCAGTCAGACCTGGATCCTTGGAAACATTACTGCCAGTGACCTGTACCTGAACGTTTCCACTATCCAGCTGTTCAATTCCAGCGGCCCGGTCAATTCCAGTACCTCTAATGTGAGCATTCATGAAATGAACTTCACGAACCTTGCAGACGGTTATTACATTCTCAATGCCACGGCCCTGGACCTCTCCGGCAACACCAATGAGACTGAGAACAGGACCATTCTGCTGGATACTCAGGACCCGATCGCCGGATTCAGCAATGATACGACAGATGATGGAAATATCAAGCATGACTGGATCTTTGCCAATGTGAGCGTCAACGATACGTTCGGATACAGTAATGTGAACTTCACACTGTATAATTCCACGGCCCTTGTATCCACCCACAGTGGTAATGACAGCTGGAATTTCACATCTCTTACAGATGGTGTGTATTATCTAAACTGCACGGTGGAAGACCTGGCCGGAAATACTAATGTCAGTGAAACATTAAGATATCTTGTGGATACTGCAGTTCCACTGATCGAGTTTAATGATGAAACTACAGATGCAGGTAATTACAGCCTGGACTGGATCGTGGGTAATATCACTGTCAGTGACATGAACCTGAATGCTTCCGGTATCTATCTGTATAATTCCACGACCCTTGTGAATTCCAGCATTTCAAATCTTACAACACATGATGTGAATTTCACAGATCTGGATGATAGCTGGTATTATCTCAATGCAACAGTATGGGACCTTGGTGGAAATAACAATACAACACAAACCCGGGAGATACTGATCGACAATGTTGCTCCTGCGATCGACTTTAATTCCGATACCACCTCAGCAACAAATCTGGACCAGACCTGGATCTTTGCAAATGTGACGGCCACTGACCTGTTCGGATATCATAATCTGACCATTGAACTGTACAATGCAAGCGGTCTTGTCAATTCAAGTACCGACAACAGTACAGGCAACTACAGCTATAATTTCACAGACCTTCCGGAAGGTGTGTATCACCTTAATGCCACGGTCGTGGACCTGGCCGGGAATGTGAATACGAGTGTGACCCGCAATGTCACTCTGGATACCACCGATCCGGTTGTAGTGTTCAATGATGAAACTACCGATGAAGGTAATTTCAGTCAGAACTGGATCCTTGGAAATATCACGGCCAGTGATCTATACCTGAACGTTTCCACCATCCAGTTGTTTAATTCCAGCGGCCCGGTCAATTCCAGTACTTCAAATGTCAGTACTCATGAAATGAACTTCACCGACCTTGCGGATGGATACTATATACTTAATGCCACAGTCATGGACCTGTCCGGTAACAGCAATGAGACTGAGAACAGGACCATATTGCTGGATACTCAGGCCCCGGTAGTTGATCTTAGTGCTGATACGACAGATGATGGAAATATCAGCCAGAACTGGATCTTTGGTAATATTACTGTCACAGACGCATTCGGATACAGCAATGTGAACTTCACACTGTACAATTCCACGGCCCTGGTTTCCAGCCATAGCGGTGATGATAACTGGAATTTCACCGATCTTTCCGATGGTGTGTATTATCTGAATGCCACAGTGGAAGACCTGGCCGGGAACAGTAATGTCAGTGAAACACTGATGTACATCGTGGATACTGCATATCCGCTGATAGACTTCAATGATGAGACCACCGATGCAGGTAATTACAGTCTGGACTGGATACTGGGTAATATCACTGTCAGTGATATGAACCTGAATGCTTCCGGTATCTATCTGTATAATTCCACGGCCCTTGTGAATTCCAGTATTTCAAATCTCACGACCCATGATATGAATTTCACAGATCTGGATGATAGCTGGTATTATCTCAATGCCAGTGTATGGGACCTTGCAGGAAATATCAATGTCACTGAAACAAGGACAATACTTGTGGATACTGAGAATGCAACGATTGTCTTCAATTCAGATACAACAGCCGCATCAAACCTCAGCCAGACCTACATCTTTGCAAATGTGACTGCAACTGATGTGTTTGGTTATGACAACCTGACCATCAAATTGTATAACAACAGTGGCCTGATCAACTCCAGCAGTGCTGAAGGTACTGGAAGTCATGACTTTAACTTCACAGACCTTGCTGATGGAGTGTATTACCTCAATTCTACAATAGTGGACCTTGCAGGCAATGAGAACGAGACAGCAACCAGAACGATCATTCTGGATACCACCACTCCGCTCATTGACTTTAATGATGAGACTACTGATACAGGTAATTTCAGCCAGAGCTGGATTCTGGGTAATATCACAGTAAGTGACACCTACCTCAACAATTCAGGCATCTATCTCTACAACAGTAGTGGCCCGGTCAACTCCAGTGTATCTGCAAACACTCTCCATTTGATGAACTTCACGGGCCTTGCAGATGGATATTATGATCTGAATGCTACTGTATGGGACCTTGCAGGAAATAGCAATGTGACTGAAACAAGGACAATACTGCTGGATACGCAGAAAGCTGACATTGTCTTCAATTCAGATACAACGGCTGCTTCCAACCTGAGCCAGTCCCATATCTTTGCAAATGTTTCAGCAACTGATGTGTTTGGTTATGACAAACTGACCATCAAATTGTATAACAACAGTGGCCTGATCAACTCCAGCAGTGCTGAAGGTACTGGAAGTCATGACTTTAACTTCACAGGCCTTGCTGATGGAGTGTATTACCTTAATTCCACGATCATTGATCTTGCAGGCAATGAGAACGAAACGGCAACCAGGACCATCATTCTGGATACCACCACTCCGCTCATTGACTTTAACGATGAGACTACGGATACAGGTAATTTCAGCCAGAACTGGATACTAGGTAATATAACAGTAAGTGACACTTACCTGAATCAGTCAGGAATCTATCTCTACAACAGCAGCGGTCTTGTCAATTCCAGTGTATCTGCAAACACGCTCCATGTGATGAACTTCACGGGCCTTGCAGATGGATATTATGATCTGAATGCCAGTGTATGGGACCTTGCAGGAAATAGCAATGTGACTGAAACAAGAACAGTTCTCCTGGATACACAGGAAGCAGACATTGTCTTCAATTCCGATACAACGGCCGCTTCCAATCTGAGCCAGTCCCACATCTTTGCAAATGTGACTGCAACTGATGTGTTTGGTTATGACAACCTGACCATCAAATTGTATAACAACAGTGGCCTGATCAATTCCAGCAGTGCTGAAGGTACGGGAAGTCATGACTTTAACTTCACGGACCTTGCTGATGGTGTCTATTATCTCAATTCCACAGTAGTGGACCTTGCGGGCAATGAGAATGAAACAGTGACCAGAACCATCATACTGGATACTACCCTGCCTCTGATCGACTTTAACCTGATCTCAACTCCGGCAGGAAACTTCAGCCAGTCCTGGATCCTGGGTAATATCACTGTAAGTGACACCTACCTGAACCGGTCCGGCATCTACCTCTACAACAGCAGCGGTCTGGTCAACTCCAGTGTATCTGCAAATACTCTCCATGTGATGAACTTCACAGGCCTTGCAGATGGATATTACCAGCTCAATGCCAGTGTTTGGGACCTGGCAGGAAATATCAATTTCACTGAAACAAGAACGATTCTACTGGACACTGAACTGCCTCAGTTAGCTCTTGATCCGACCCTGCCTCCTGCCGGGAACTACTCAAAGGACTGGATCTTTGTCAATGTGAGCTTTAACGACACCTTCGGTATTGCAAACATTACTTATGAGCTCTACAACAGCAGTGGTCTGTGCAACTCCACATCAGGAAACCCACCGGTGAACTTCACAAACCTATCTTCAGGTGTCTATTATGTGAACATCACCGTTGAGGACCTGACAGGGGCCACAACCACCATCACAACTCCGATCTATGGTATTGATGCCATTGACATGGAGATCACCAATGTGGTTGCTCAAACCCAGGACACATCGGCCCGGATCATCTGGAACACCAATGAAGTTGCCAATTCCACAGTCTATTATGGCCGGGACATGAACGTCACCTACAATGTTTCAAAGGCAGACTTTGAAATAAACCACAGCATCCGGCTAACTGGTCTGAAGGATGACACTCTGTATTACTACAAAGTGGTATGTGGTGATCCATTCGGTTTCAACAATTCCACTCAGATCCTAAACTTCACCACGGAGAGGACCATTGTGGATGATGGCAGGCCCTACTACTATCCACAGGATCCGGAACCTGAAGCTGGAGATGAAGGCGAGGGCCAGGACAATGATCCAAACACCGGATCAGTACCTGACCAAAAAGTTGAGGTCAACGTTGAAGGTGGCGAGGCCGGAGATACTGTCAATGTTGACATTACCGGTGGAGATGAAGACGATCAGGATGGTACAGGTGATGATTCAATGGTCACAGGTATCGACATAGAACTTGGCAGTGATGTCGAGGGACTGGGAGTAAGCTATTCACAGAGCAGTGCATCCTCTTAGGAGAACCCTTCCGATGTCTCCATTGCTGTTGGCAGCGGGGCCCGGGTCTATGGATATGTGAACATTGATACTTCCAATCCGGGAAGTACGGAGAGTGCCCTGATCCACATCAGAGTACCTGTTAGCTGGTATCAGGAGAACGGTCTTGACCCTGACACAACAGCAGTGAACCACTGCGGAGATACCTCTACAGAGTGGGAAACACTTGATGTAGTAGATTCTTCAAATGACGAAGAGTATTATTACTTCACCGTCAGGACTCCTGGGTTCTCTGAATTCTCAGTAGCGGCCCTGCCGATTGAAGAAGCAGAAGAGAGTGAAGAAGATACCGGTGATGGTGCAGATGAAGCAGGAGCAGATGGAACAGCTTTAGAGCAGGCTGAAGATGAAGGTTCATCCGGATTCATGTGGCTTATCCCTGTGATAGCGGTGATACTGGGCCTGCTGATATTTGTGATCCGCAAGAAGCAGAACAATGAATGAAGTAAGGGCCTGGCCCTTACTTTTCTTTTTTACATTTTTCTTCTTTTCAATATTTCTTCTTTTCAATATTTCTTCTTCTCAATATTTTTAGATAACACAACCATGCATGCTATCCTGTTAAGGTCTGCAAGGCCCCCCTGTTGAACTCTCAAGTATTTGATTTAGATTTCCAAAAAGCAATTTAAAACCCATATTAACCCCTATTGCTGACAGGAGTATTGTGAAAAGTATATTAAATTTCAAAAAAGTATTTATAAGATATTCTACAAACTATTCCTATCATCATTATTATGAAACGGCATCTGCAAAATAAGTACATAGATCAGGTGACTACATGAATAAAACCCTAACATCCAGACAAATATTGAAATATATATTACTACTAAGTCTTACGATCATATTATCCACGTGTCTTTGTACGCCTTCGTCCGCTTTTGAAGACGGGAGCGGTACTGTCAATGATCCCTATCAGATATCAACAGTTGAACAACTTCAACTTATAAATGATAACCTTTCAGCTCATTATATACTGGTCAGGGATATCGATGCCAGCAGTACAAGTTCATGGAACGGTAATGCGGGGTTTGAACCGATCGGGAGTAATTCAAATAAATTTACAGGTTCACTGGATGGTCAGGGATACGAGATCACCGGATTATACATTAACAGATCATCTGAATTTTATGTTGGGCTTTTTGGATATGTAGATTCATCATGCAGAATTGAGAATATTAGTATAATAAATTGCAATGTGACTGGCAATTTTAATGTAGGCGGCCTGGTTGGACTTAATAATGCCAATTTAACTCAATGTTACGCTACCGGCAATGTGACTGGTAGTTATTATGTAGGCGGACTGGTTGGAGATAATTATGACAATTTAACTCAATGTTACGCCACCGGCAATGTGACTGGTAGTTATTATGTAGGCGGACTGGTTGGAGAGAATATTATAGGTAGTACAACTCAATGTTACGCCACCAGCAATGTGACTGGTATTGAAAGTGTAGGCGGCCTGGTTGGACTTAATAATGCCAATTTAACTCAATGTTACGCTACCGGCAATGTGACTGGTAGTAGTAGTGTAGGCGGCCTGGTTGGAGATAATTCTGGCACTATAACTAAATGTTATTGGGACAAGGAAACAACCGGCCAAACTTCAAGTGCAGGTTCACATCCTTCCCATGGGAAAGAAACTGGTGAGATGAAGACAGAGTCAACATTTGTAGATTGGGACTTTGATAATGTGTGGGCCTTCTGTGATGAAGTAACCGCTTCTTAGAATGACGGGTATCCATACCTGATCAGTAATCCACCTGAAGCAACTACATACGAGATCACTTCGATCTATGCTGTCCCTCTCAATGCCAGTGATTTTACTTTCTCAAGTTCAAGATATGTTGAAGGGATCAATGTTGAGTTTGATACCACCACTGAAAATATCGACCTTACTCTCCTTAGTACTATGAATGTGGTCAAACAGACAGGGGCCCTGAATAATGAAGTATGGGTGAAGGTTCTTGTTGATGGCAGTCCTGTACTTGAAGAGAAGTTGAGATCCCTTAATAAGGATGGTTCTAATATAGATGAAGGTTCAACCGGTACAAAACCGGTCAGCTTTAACATCGCTTCCGCAGGGACTCATAATATAACCTATCAATTTAAGAGGACAGGCAATGGTGCTGTTGAAGTTAATGACATTGATATGAGCCTTGTCAAATTCACCACTACAGATGGTAATAAGATAAGGGATCAGATCACAGCTGTTGATTATACCCATTCTGCTAACACGTTCACCGATGCATTCAACTGGTCGGTGAATACTCCTGTAGAATCCGGCACATTCATCATCGGAAAGTTCACTTTGCAGTCAATAGCACAGTCCACCCTGCAGTATTATTACAACGAACTGGACTCAAATGATAACTCAACGTCCTGGGCCCGTTACATAAGTGATAATGCTGATGCGGGTTCTGTCTGCGGGTTCTATGTGGACCAGGATAAAGAGACAGGTGTGAACTACAGCATCTTCTCAAAGACCAGTGATGCCAGTACAACTGTTACCGGTCAGATCCTGGACTTTGATCTTGCAGATGCCAATGCAACCGATGTGCCTGATTTTACAGTTTCCAATGAGTCAACCAATGTATCTTCAAACATTCAGCTATCTGCAGGGACCCATCTGCTGGCAAGTCAGAACGTTACGGTCTATGATGGTAACGGATATTTCCTGGCAATGACCGCTTCATTCCGGTCGGCTTCAGGGGCCCAGACTCCGACACTGTTCATTGATTGTGACGAAAATGTGGATTGTTATTCTAAAAAAGAAAGATATCTGTCATCAGATTCTGATATCGGCAATGCTTACATATACTATGTCACAGACGACCTTACTGCAAACAATTCCTATAACTTCAACCTGAAGGTCACAGTGGAACCCGGGGAGACCCTGGTTATACTGGACGAAGCTCTGGCAGGGTTTGAAACCACCGGATTTGCTATAAATTCCGTCAATACGGCCCCGAAGGTTGCCATTGTAGTACCCGAACCGGATGAGATGGTCAGCGGTGCATTCTCTGTGAATGCATCTGTAACTGATAACGAAGAAGATACATTTGTCTCCACTGTCAACTTGAGCAATTCCACAGGCCAGGTGGACACTTATAACTATGTGAACCTGTCTCAAAGTATTCAGTCTGTCATCTTTGACAGCGAGTTATATGCAGACGGGCCATACAATGTCACCTGGAGAGTTTGTGAAGATGCTTCAAGCGAAAGGCTCTGTATGGAGGATAATATCTCCATTGCCATAGATAATAACGAGCCTGCAATTGATTTCAATGATGAGACCACAGATGCTGACAATTTAAGCCAGAACTGGATCATCGGAAATATCACGGCACTTGATGCCTATCTGAACGCTTCAGGAATATATCTGTACAATTCTTCGTCTCTTGTAAACTCCAGTATAGCAAATACCACTACTCATGCTGTGAACTTCACAGATCTGGATGATGGATATTACTATCTCAATGCAAGTGCGTGGGATCTGGCAGGTAATACCAATGAAAGTGAGAACAGGACCATACTGCTGGATACAGTGGAAGCGGATATTGAGTTTAATTCCGATACCACTGCAGTTTCAAACCTGGATCAGGACTGGATTTTTGCCAATGTTACAGCTGAAGATGAATTCGGTTATGATAACCTGTCCATCTGGTTGTATAATGCAAGCCAATTATTAAATTCCAGCAGTGCCGAAGGTACAGGTAGCCACAGCTTCACTTTCACAGATCTGGAAGATGGGGTCTATTATCTTAATTCCACGATCATTGACCTGGCCGGAAATGACAATGTAACAGCAACCAGGAACATTACACTGGATACCACCGATCCTGTCGTAGTTTTCAATGAAAGGACTACAGGTGCAGGTAATTTCAGTCAGACCTGGATCCTTGGAAACATTACTGCCAGTGACCTGTACCTGAACGTTTCCACTATCCAGCTGTTCAATTCCAGCGGCCCGGTCAATTCCAGTACCTCTAATGTGAGCATTCATGAAATGAACTTCACGAACCTTGCAGACGGTTATTACATTCTCAATGCCACGGCCCTGGACCTCTCCGGCAACACCAATGAGACTGAGAACAGGACCATTCTGCTGGATACTCAGGACCCGATCGCCGGATTCAGCAATGATACGACAGATGATGGAAATATCAAGCATGACTGGATCTTTGCCAATGTGAGCGTCAACGATACGTTCGGATACAGTAATGTGAACTTCACACTGTATAATTCCACGGCCCTTGTATCCACCCACAGTGGTAATGACAGCTGGAATTTCACATCTCTTACAGATGGTGTGTATTATCTAAACTGCACGGTGGAAGACCTGGCCGGAAATACTAATGTCAGTGAAACATTAAGATATCTTGTGGATACTGCAGTTCCACTGATCGAGTTTAATGATGAAACTACAGATGCAGGTAATTACAGCCTGGACTGGATCGTGGGTAATATCACTGTCAGTGACATGAACCTGAATGCTTCCGGTATCTATCTGTATAATTCCACGACCCTTGTGAATTCCAGCATTTCAAATCTTACAACACATGATGTGAATTTCACAGATCTGGATGATAGCTGGTATTATCTCAATGCAACAGTATGGGACCTTGGTGGAAATAACAATACAACACAAACCCGGGAGATACTGATCGACAATGTTGCTCCTGCGATCGACTTTAATTCCGATACCACCTCAGCAACAAATCTGGACCAGACCTGGATCTTTGCAAATGTGACGGCCACTGACCTGTTCGGATATCATAATCTGACCATTGAACTGTACAATGCAAGCGGTCTTGTCAATTCAAGTACCGACAACAGTACAGGCAACTACAGCTATAATTTCACAGACCTTCCGGAAGGTGTGTATCACCTTAATGCCACGGTCGTGGACCTGGCCGGGAATGTGAATACGAGTGTGACCCGCAATGTCACTCTGGATACCACCGATCCGGTTGTAGTGTTCAATGATGAAACTACCGATGAAGGTAATTTCAGTCAGAACTGGATCCTTGGAAATATCACGGCCAGTGATCTATACCTGAACGTTTCCACCATCCAGTTGTTTAATTCCAGCGGCCCGGTCAATTCCAGTACTTCAAATGTCAGTACTCATGAAATGAACTTCACCGACCTTGCGGATGGATACTATATACTTAATGCCACAGTCATGGACCTGTCCGGTAACAGCAATGAGACTGAGAACAGGACCATATTGCTGGATACTCAGGCCCCGGTAGTTGATCTTAGTGCTGATACGACAGATGATGGAAATATCAACCAGAACTGGATCTTTGGTAATATTACTGTCACAGACGCATTCGGATACAGCAATGTGAACTTCACACTGTACAATTCCACGGCCCTGGTTTCCAGCCATAGCGGTAATGACAGCTGGAATTTCACCGATCTTTCCGATGGTGTGTATTATCTGAATGCCACAGTGGAAGACCTGGCCGGGAACAGTAATGTCAGTGAAACACTGATGTACATCGTGGATACTGCATATCCGCTGATAGACTTCAATGATGAGACCACCGATGCAGGTAATTACAGTCTGGACTGGATACTGGGTAATATCACTGTCAGTGATATGAACCTGAATGCTTCCGGTATCTATCTGTATAATTCCACGGACCTTGTGAATTCCAGCATTTCAAATCTCACGACCCATGATGTGAATTTCACCGGTCTGGACGATAGCTGGTATTATCTCAATGCCAGTGTATGGGATCTTGCAGGAAATATCAATGTCACTGAAACAAGGACAATACTTGTGGATACTGAGAATGCAACGATTGTCTTCAATTCAGATACAACAGAAGCATCAAACCTCAGCCAGACCTACATCTTTGCAAATATTAGTGCAGTTGATGAGTTTGGATATGATAACCTGACCATCCGGCTGTATAACAACAGCGGCCCGGTCAACTCCAGCAGTGCTGAAGGTACGGGAAGTCATGAGTTTAACTTCACGGACCTTGCAGACGGTGTCTATTACCTCAATTCCACGATCATTGATCTTGCAGGCAATGAGAATGAAACGGCAACCAGATCCATCATTCTGGATACCACCACTCCACTGATTGACTTTAACGATGAGACTACGGATACAGGTAATTTCAGCCAGAACTGGATCCTGGGTAATATTACAGTAAGTGATACCTATCTGAATCAGTCCGGTATCTATCTCTACAACAGCAGCGGTCTGGTTAACTCCAGTGTATCTGCAAACACTCTCCATGTGATGAACTTCACGGGCCTTGCAGATGGTTACTACCAGCTCAATACCAGTGTCTGGGATCTTGCAGGAAATAGCAATGTTACTGATACAAGAACAGTTCTTCTGGATACACAGGAAGCTGACATTGTCTTCAATTCCGACACAACGACCGCTTCCAACCTGAGCCAGTCCCACATCTTTGCAAATGTGACTGCAAATGACGTGTTCGGATATGACAATCTGACCATCAGGTTGTATAACAACAGTGGCCTGATCAATTCCAGCAGTGCTGAAGGTACGGGAAGTCATGACGTCAACTTCACGGGCCTTGCTGATGGAGTATATTATCTCAATTCCACGATCATTGATCTTGCAGGCAATGAGAATGAAACGGCAACCAGAACTATTATTCTGGATACCACCACTCCGCTCATTGACTTTAATGATGAGACTACGGATACAGGTAATTTCAGCCAGAGCTGGATCCTGGGTAATATCACAGTAAGTGATACCTATCTGAATCGGTCCGGTATCTATCTCTACAACAGCAGCGGTCTGGTCAACTCCAGTGTATCTGCAAACACTCTCCATGTGATGAACTTCACAGGCCTTGCAGATGGTTACTACCAGCTCAATACCAGTGTCTGGGATCTTGCAGGAAATAGCAATGTGACTGAAACAAGGACGATACTGCTGGATACACAGGAAGCTGACATTGTCTTCAATTCCGACACAACGGCCGCTTCCAACCTGAGTCAGTCCCACATCTTTGCAAATGTGACTGCAAATGACGTGTTCGGATATGACAATCTGACCATCAGGTTGTATAACAACAGTGGCCTGATCAATTCCAGCAGTGCTGAAGGTTCGGGAAGCCATAACTTCAACTTCACGAACCTTGCAGACGGTGTCTATTACCTCAATTCCACAATCGTGGACCTTGCAGGCAATGAGAATGAAACGGCAACAAGAACTATTATTCTGGATACCACAGCTGCACTCATTGACTTTAACGACGAAACTACGGATACAGGTAATTTCAGCCAGAGCTGGATACTGGGTAACATCACTGTTAGTGATACCTATCTGAATGCTTCCAGCATCAGATTGTTCAACAGCAGCGGCCCGGTCAATTCCAGTACCTCTGCCAGTGGTACACATGCAATGAACTTCACCGGTCTTACCGATGGATATTACCAGCTTAATGCCACAGTATGGGACCTGGCCGGTAACGAGAATGAGACACAGACAAGGATTATACTGCTGGATACTGAAAGTGCAACAATTGGATTTAATTCTGATACCACACTTGCATCCAATCTGAGCCAGTCCCACATCTTTGGAAATGTGACTGCAACTGATGTGTTCGGGTATGATAATCTGACCATCAGGTTGTATAACAACAGTGGCCTGATCAACTCCAGCAGTGCTGAAGGTACGGGAAGTCATGAGTTTAACTTCACGGACCTTGCAGACGGTGTCTATTACCTCAATTCCACAATAGTGGACCTTGCAGGCAATGAGAATGAAACGGCAACCAGAACCATCATTCTGGATACCACCACTCCGCTCATTGACTTTAATGATGAGACTACAGATACAGGTAATTTCAGCCAGAGCTGGATCCTGGGTAACATCACTGTTAGTGATACCTATCTGAATCGGTCCGGTATATATCTCTACAACAACAGCGGTCTGGTCAACTCCAGTGTATCTGCAAACACTCTCCATGTGATGAACTTCACGGGCCTCTCAGATGGTTACTACCAGCTCAATGCCAGTGTTTGGGACCTTGCAGGAAATAGCAATGTGACTGGAACAAGGACAATACTGCTGGATACACAGGAAGCTGACATTGTCTTCAATTCCGATACAACGGCCACTTCCAATCTGAGCCAGTCCCATATCTTTGCAAATGTAACTGCAACTGATGTGTTTGGTTATGACAATCTGACCATTCGGTTGTATAATACTGCAGGATTGCTTAATTCCAGCAGTGCTGAAGGTACGGGAAGTCATAACTTCAACTTCACGGGCCTTGCAGACGGTGTATATTATCTCAATTCCACGATAGTGGACCTTGCAGGCAATGAGAATGAAACGGCAACCAGGACCATCATTCTGGATACCACCACTCCACTCATTGACTTTAATGATGAGACTACTGATACAGGTAATTTCAGCCAGAGCTGGATCCTGGGTAATATCACAGTAAGTGATACCTACCTGAATGCTTCCGGTATCTATCTCTACAACAGCAGCGGTCTGGTGAATTCCAGTGTATCTTCCAGCACCAACCATGTGATGAACTTCACGGGCCTTGCAGATGGATATTATGATCTGAATGCTACTGTATGGGACCTTGCAGGAAATAGCAATGTGACTGAAACAAGGACAATACTGCTGGATACACAGAAAGCTGACATTGTCTTCAATTCAGACACAACGGCCGCATCCAATCTGAGCCAGTCCCATATCTTTGCAAATGTGACTGCAACTGATGTGTTTGGTTATGACAACCTAACCATCCGGCTGTACAATGCAAACGGATTGCTTAATTCCAGCAGTGCTGAAGGTACGGGAAGTCACAATTTCAACTTCACAGACCTTGCAGACGGTGTATATTATCTCAATTCCACAATAGTGGACCTTGCAGGCAATGAGAACGATACGGCAACCAGGACCATCATTCTGGATACAACCACTCCACTCATTGACTTTAATGATGAGACTACAGATACAGGTAATTTCAGCCAGAGCTGGATCCTGGGTAATATCACAGTAAGTGACACCTATCTGAATCAGTCCGGTATCTACCTCTACAACAGCAGCGGTCTGGTCAATTCCAGTGTATCTGCAAACACTCTCCATGTGATGAACTTCACGGGCCTCTCAGATGGTTACTACCAGCTCAATGCCAGTGTTTGGGACCTTGCAGGAAATAGCAATGTGACTGGAACAAGGACAATACTGCTGGATACACAGGAAGCTGACATTGTCTTCAATTCAGATACAACGGCCGCTTCCAATCTGAGCCAGTCCCATATCTTTGCAAATGTAACTGCAACTGATGTGTTTGGTTATGACAATCTGACCATTCGGTTGTATAATACTGCAGGATTGCTTAATTCCAGCAGTGCTGAAGGTACGGGAAGTCATGACTTTAACTTCACAGGCCTTGCTGATGGAGTGTATTACCTTAATTCCACGATAGTGGACCTTGCAGGCAATGAGAACGAAACTGCAACCAGAACCATCATTCTGGATACCACCCTGCCTCTGATCGACTTTAACCTGATCTCAACTCCGGCAGGAAACTTCAGTCAGAACTGGATACTGGGTAATATCACAGTAAGTGACACCTACCTGAATCAGTCAGAAATCTATCTCTACAACAGCAGTGGTCTGGTGAATTCCAGCATATCTGCAAGCACCACTCATTCCCTGAACGTCACGGGCCTTGCAGATGGTTACTACCAGCTCAATGCCAGTGTTTGGGATCTTGCCGGAAATGTCAATGTGACTGAAACAAGAACAGTTCTCCTGGATACACAGGAAGCAGACATTGTCTTCAATTCCGATACAACGGCCGCTTCCAACCTGAGCCAGTCCCACATCTTTGCAAATGTTTCGGCAACTGATGTGTTTGGCTATGACAACCTGACCATCAAATTGTATAACAACAGTGGCCTGGTAAATTCCAGCAGTGCTGAAGGTACAGGTAACTACAGTTTCAATTTCACGGACCTTGCAGACGGTGTATATTATCTCAATTCCACGATAGTGGACCTTGCAGGCAATGAGAACGAAACGGCAACCAGGACCATCATTCTGGATACCACCCTGCCTCTGATCGACTTTAACCTGATCTCAACTCCGGCAGGAAACTTCAGCCAGTCCTGGATCATGGGTAATATAACAGTAAGTGACACCTACCTGAACCAGTCCGGAATTTACCTCTACAACAGTAGCGGCCCGGTCAACTCAAGTGTATCTGCAAGCACCACTCATTACCTGAATGTCACGGGCCTTGCAGATGGATATTACCAGCTCAATGCCAGTGTTTGGGACCTGGCAGGAAATATCAATTTCACTGAAACAAGAACGATTCTACTGGATACTGAACTGCCTCAGTTAGCTCTTGATCCGACCCTGCCTCCTGCCGGGAACTATTCAAAGGACTGGATCTTTGTCAATGTGAGCTTTAACGACACCTTCGGTATTGCAAACATTACTTATGAGCTCTACAACAGCAGTGGCCTGTGCAACTCCACATCAGGAAACCCACCGGTGAACTTCACGAACCTGTCTTCAGGTGTCTATTATGTGAACATCACCGTTGAGGACCTGACAGGAGCCACAACCACCATCACAACTCCGATCTATGGTATTGATGCCATTGACATGGAGATCACCAATGTGGTTGCTCAAACCCAGGACACATCGGCCCGGATCATCTGGAACACCAATGAAGTTGCCAATTCCACAGTCTATTATGGCCGGGACATGAACGTCACCTACAATGTTTCAAAGGCAGACTTTGAAATAAACCACAGCATCCGGCTAACTGGTCTGAAGGATGACACTCTGTATTACTACAAAGTGGTATGTGGTGATCCATTCGGTTTCAACAATTCCACTCAGATCCTAAACTTCACCACGGAGAGGACCATTGTGGATGATGGCAGGCCCTACTACTATCCACAGGATCCGGAACCTGAAGCTGGAGATGAAGGTGAAGGCCAGGACAATGATCCGAACACAGGATCAGTACCTGACCAGAAAGTTGAGGTCAACGTTGAAGGTGGCGAGGCCGGAGATACTGTCAATGTTGACATTACCGGTGGAGATGAAGACGATCAGGACGGTGCAGGTGATGATTCAATGGTCACAGGTATCGACATAGAGCTTGGCAGTGATGTCGAGGGCCTGGGAGTCAGCTATTCACAGAGCAGTGCATCCTCTTAGGAGAACCCTTCCGATGTCTCCATTGCTGTTGGCAGCGGGGCCCGGGTCTATGGATATGTGAACATTGATACTTCCAATCCGGGAAGTACGGAGAGTGCCCTGATCCACATCAGAGTACCTGTTAGATGGTATCAGGAGAACGGTCTTGACCCTGACACAACAGCAGTCACACACTGCGGAGATACCTCTTCAGAATGGGAAATACTTGATGTGGTTGACTCTTCAAATGACGGAGAATATTATTACTTCACTGTAAGAACACCTGGATTCTCGGAATTCTCTGTGGCGGCCCTGCCATATGCGCAAGCAGAAGAGATTGAAGAAGATGCAGATGAAGCGGGAGCAGATGAAACAGCTGCACAGCAGACTGAAGAAGAGAGTTCATCAGGATATATGTGGCTGATACCTGTGGTCGCGGTGATACTGGGCCTGCTGATCTTCGTGATCAGGAAGAAACAGAACGACGAATGAAGTAAGGGAACCCTATCCCTTACTTTTCTTTTTTTATCCATTTTTTGATGATAGCCCATTTTTTATGTTTATACCGCAGTATTCCAACAAACCCCGGAAATAAAGCTCTATGTATTTTTGTCTATTTCAAAAGGTCAACGCTGTACCATCTCTGATACGTTTTCAAAAATGACCTGAAACAGGGGCCTGCATCATTTTCCATAGCAACGAATACTATCTAAAATAGATTTTAAAGCAATAATTATAAATAACATACTTTATAAATTATACTCATCATTATAACTATTAACTATTGTCATGAAATCATATCTACAAAATGAATATACAACGGTGAAAACATGAATAATCCTTTGACAAACAAACAAATCATGAAATGTATGGTGCTCCTGGCCCTTATGGCACTGTTATTCACATCTATAGGTTCTTGTACGGTACCCGAATTTGCAGGCGGAAGCGGTACTCCTGGAGAACCATATCAGATAACAACAGCTGAACAACTCCAACTTATGAATGATGACCTTTCAGCTCATTATGTACTGGCCAACGACATCGATGCCAGTGGTACCATTTCATGGAACAGTGGTGCAGGTTTTGATCCGATAGGAGAGTTTTTCACTAAATTTACAGGTTCATTCGATGGACAGGGTCACAACATCACCGGATTATACATTAACGCTTTATCTGGTGGTAGAGGTACAGGACTTTTCGCATCTACAGATTCACAATGTGAAATTAGAAATGTTAGTATTATAGATTGCAATGTGAGTGGCGAAGGCGTTGTAGGCGCATTGGCCGGACAAAGTGGAGGCACTGTAACTCAATGTTATGCCACCGGAACTGTATATGGAAATGGTGGTTATGTAGGCGGACTGATTGGAACTAATTTTCAAGGCACTATAACTCAATGTTATGCCACTGCAGATGTGAATGCTAATAATAATGGTGCAGGTGGTCTGGTTGGATCTAATTCGGGTAATACAACTCAATGTTATGCCACTGGAAATGTGAATGGAAGTCGTGATTATGTAGGCGGACTGGCTGGATTTAATAACGAAATTATAACTCAATGTTACGCTACTGGTAAAGTAAGTGGCGAAAGTTATGTAGGTGGACTGGTTGGAACAAATCGTAAGACGTTAACTCAATGTTATGCCACAGGAAATGTGACTGGTAATGAGACGGTAGGTGGACTGGCCGGATTCAATACTGGTGATGGTAATATAAGTCAATGTTATGTCACAGGAAGGGTGAGTGGTAATGATAAGGTGGGTGGACTGGTCGGATCAAATGAAAATATTGTAACTCAATGTTATGCCACCGGAAAGGTGAATGGAACTAATATGATAGGCGGACTGGTTGGATCTAATACTGGTAGTACAACTGATTGTTACGCCCTCGGCAATTTGAATGGTACTAATGTTGTAGGCGGACTGGTTGGATATAATACTGGTAGTACAACTGATTGTTACGCCACCGGCAAGGTAAATGGTACTAATGATGTAGGCGGGCTGGTCGGATTGATTTCTGGAGGTAGTGCAACTCAATGTTACTGGGACAATGAGACTTCCGGTATTACAATAAGTGCTCTTGGAGAAGGAAAGACCACCAATCAAATGAAGATACAATCAACATTTATTGACTGGAATTTTGTCAATATATGGAATATAAGTGCTTCCATGAACGATGGTTATCCTTACCTGGATAATGTATACCGTGGAACCCCGGCTTTGTTTGCAGGCGGTACTGGTACCAGTTCAGACCCATATCAGATCTCAAATGCTGCGCAGCTTCAGAATATGGACCTCAACCTCTCCGCTCATTTTGTTCTGATCAACGACATCGATGCAGGTGAAACTACCGGATGGAACAGCAGGGCCGGATTCGTTCCTGTGGGAAATTCATCAATTCAATTCACAGGCAATTTTGATGGAAATGGATACATAATTTCGGATCTTTACATCAATACTTCTACTGATTATGTGGGTCTTTTTGGATACATAGATCAGGCTACGATCACCAATGCAAGTCTTGAAGATGTGAATATCACAGGGCGTGATCAGGTTGGTGGCCTTGCTGGCCGGATTAGTGATAGTCTGGTAAACCTTAGTTATTCAACAGGTAATGTGGAAGGAGATAGGTATGTAGGTGGACTGGTTGGAAAAATTAATGGAACAGTGGAACAAAGCTATTCGACTGGAAATATAACTGGTAATTTGCATATAGGTGGCCTTGCTGGCTTCATCGATTCCGGATCAGGTTCAGTGAATCAAAGTTATTCAACGGGTTCTGTAACCGGTAATCAGTATGTAGGTGGCCTTGTTGGTATGATGGATGGAGGTATAGTTAACCAAAGTTATTCAACAGGCCATGTGGAAGGGACCCAGACTACAGGAGGTCTTGTTGGAAGGAATTACGGTTCTGTGAACCAGTGTTATTGGAACATGAATACATCCAATCAATCTTCCAGTGCCGGAGGGACGGGTCTTACCGACCTGCAGATGAAGCAGTCTTCAAGTTATGAAAACTGGGATTTTGTCGGCACCTGGGCCATTCACAGACGATTGAACGATAATTATCCGTTCCTCGTATCTTTAATAGAGAACCCACCAAATACTGCACCGGCCGTTTCCATTTTGACCCCTGCAAACAACAGTTTCATCTCGGGCCAGTTCTTTGTGAACGCATCTGTAATTGACGATCACTATGATCCTTACCTGTCCAATGTCACCATAGCTAACAGTTCAGGAGAGGTTGCAGGATATGATGATCTGGCCTGGAACAACCTGTCCGTTCTCTTTGACAGCAGATTGCTCCTTGATGGATTCTATAATATCACCTGGGAGGCACGTGAGAATGAATCTGCTGAAAAGTACAATGGTTCTAATTTCAGCATCGTGGGTGTGGATAACAATGACCCGCAGATTACTTTCAACGATGAGACCACAGACGGCGGCAATTACAGTCTTGACTGGATACTGGGTAATATCACCGTCTTTGACGGTATGCTGAACCGTTCGGCAATCTACCTTTACAGCAATGGTTCCCTGATCAATTCAAGCACTTCAAACGACACTACCCACTATGTGAATTTCACTTCCCTGGCAGATGAGCGCTATCAGCTCAATGCAAGCGTCTGGGACCTGGCCGGGAATAACAATTCCACTTTGACCCGGGATATATTACTGGATACACATGACCCGGTTGTCACTTTCAACAACAATACCACGGCCCCGGGCAATGTGCTTCACAGCTGGATATTTGCCAATGTCACCATCACTGATACATTCGGATACAGGAACCTGTCCATCGTACTTTACAATGCGACCTCCCCTGTTGAAGAGGAGAACAGCAGTGAATACCACAATTTCACAGACCTTTCAGATGGCAGGTATTACCTTAATTCCACAGTGGAGGACCTTGCAGGCAATACCAA
The DNA here is from genome assembly GCA_963676195.2 of Methanosarcinaceae archaeon. Lineage (GTDB taxonomy): Archaea > Halobacteriota > Methanosarcinia > Methanosarcinales > Methanosarcinaceae > CAXXJW01. Next base: position 1,296,582 of record CAXXJW010000001.1, read on the forward strand.
TGAGAGTGTGACCTTAACTTATCTGGTGGACACTGCAAAACCACTGATCGAATTTAACGATGAGACGACCGATGAAGGCAATTACAGTCTTGACTGGATACCGGGTAACATCACAGTAAGTGACCTGAATCTCAATGCATCAGGTATCTATCTGTACAACTCAACGGCCCTTGTGAATTCAAGTATTTCCAACCTGACAACCCATGATGTGAATTTCACAGCTCTTGAAGACAGCTGGTACTATCTTAATGCCACAGTGTGGGATCTGGCAGGAAACACCAATGAGACTGCGACCAGGACAATACTGCTGGATACTCAGGAAGCTGATATTGGTTTCAATTCGGACACAACTTTGGCCTCAAACCTGAGTCAGACATTCATCTTTGCAAATGTTACAGCAACAGATGTCTTTGGTTATGACAATCTGACCATCCGGCTGTATGATACAAGTGGTCTGCTTAACTCCAGCAGTGCCGAAGGCACAGGAAACCACAGCTACAACTTCACGGGCCTTGACGATGGCGTATATTATCTCAATGCCACAATCGTGGACCTTGCAGGTAATGAAAATGAAACCGTAACAAGAACGATCATACTGGATACAACAACTCCACTCATTGACTTTAATGATCAGACCACAGATGCAGGTAATTTCAGTCAGGCCTGGGCCCTTGGTAACATAACTGTCAGTGACACGTATCTGAACAGATCCGGCATCTACCTCTACAACAACACCGGTCTGGTCAATTCCAGTGTGTCTTCCAGTACCACCCATGAAATGAACTTCACGGGCCTGTCGGATGGATATTACCAGCTCAATGCCACAGTGTGGGATCTGGCCGGTAATACCAATGAGACTGCAACCAGGACAATACTGCTGGATACTCAGGAAGCTGATATTGGTTTCAATTCGGACACAACTTTGGCCTCAAACCTGAGTCAGACATTCATCTTTGCAAATGTTACAGCAACAGATGTCTTTGGTTATGACAATCTGACCATCCGTCTGTATAATACCAGTGGCCTGCTTAACTCCAGCAGTGCCGAAAGCACAGGAAACCACAGCTACAACTTCACGGGCCTTGACGATGGCGTATATACTCTCAATGCCACAATCGTAGACCTGGCAGGTAATGAAAATGAAACCGTAACAAGAACGATCATACTGGATACAACAACTCCACTCATTGACTTTAATGATGAGACCACAGATGCAGGTAATTTCAGTCAGTCCTGGGCCCTTGGTAACATAACTGTCAGTGATACGTATCTGAACAGGTCCGGCATCTACCTATACAACACCACCGGTCTGGTCAATTCCAGTGTGTCTTCCAGTACCACCCATGAAATGAACTTTACGGGCCTGTCGGATGGATATTACCAGCTCAATGCCACAGTGTGGGATCTGGCAGGAAACACCAATGAGACTGCGACCAGGACAATACTGCTGGACACGGGAGTGCCCCTTATCAGCTTTAATAATTCCATGCCTGTAGAGGGTAATTATTCCAGGGACTATCTTCTTGCCAGTCTCAATGTCTCGGATACCTTCGGAGTTTCCAACATAACCTTTAATCTCTACAACCGCAGTGTTTTTGGTAATACTACCAGTCTGTACAATCGCACGGTTCTGACAACTGGTCTGCCCCTGGTGAATTTCACATCCCTGCCTACCGGGGTCTACACAGTAAATGTTACAGTTTGGGATCTTGCAGGTAACACCAATAATACCACCAGCCTGACCTATGGTATCGATGCAGTTGATATGGAGATCAATAATGTGGTTGCTCAAACTCAGGATACATCGGCCCGGATCATCTGGAACACCAATGAGATCGCCAACTCCATCGTGTACTATGGCCGGGACATGAATGTCACCTACAATGTTTCAGAGGCAGACTTTGAAATAAATCATAGCATTCGCCTTTCTGGCCTGAAGGATGACACCCTGTACTACTACAAAGTGGTCTGCTGTGATCCATTAGGTTTCAACAATTCCACACAGGTCTTAAACTTCACCACAGAAAGGACCTATGTGGATGATGGCCGGCCCTACTACTATCCGCAGGATCCGGAACCTGAAGCAGGAGATGAAACTGGTGACAATGATCAGGACGCAGGCCAGGACAATGATCCGGATACCGGTTCAGTACCTGATCAAAAAGTTGAGGTCACCGTCGAAGGTGGAGAGGCCGGAGAAACTGTCAGTGTTGACGTTACCGGTGGAGATGACGGTGATGGCGATGGTGATGATTCAATGGTCACCGGCATCGACATTGATCTTGGCAGTGATGTAGAGGACCTGGGAGTCAGCTATTCCCAGAGCAGTGCATCCTCTTAGGAGAACCCCGAAGGTGTCTCCATTTCCGTAGGTACAGGAGCCCGGGTCTATGGATATATAAATATTGATACTTCAAACCCCGGAAGTACGCAGAGTGCCCTGATCCACATCAGAGTACCGGTGAGCTGGTATCAGGAGAACGGCCTTGACCCTGAAACAACAGCAGTCACACACTGCGGAGATACCTCTACAGAATGGGAATCCCTTGAAGTGGTTGACTCTTCCAGTGACGCAGAGTATTACTACTTCACTGTAAGAACACCCGGATTCTCTGAATTCTCAGTAGCGGCCCTTCCACTTGAGGAAGCAGAAGAGATTGAAGAAGATGCAGATGAAACGGGAGCAGATGGAACAGCTGCACAGCAGCCTGAAGAAGAGAGTTCATCAGGATATATGTGGCTGATACCTGTGGTCGCAGTGATACTGGGCCTGCTGATCTTCGTGATCAGGAAGAAACAGAACGACGAATGAAGTAAGGGAACCCTATCCCTTACTTTTCTTTTTTTATCCATTTTTTGATGATAGCCCATTTTTTATGTCTATACAGCAGTATTCCAACAAACCCCGGAAATAAAGCTCTATGTATTTTTTTCTATTTCAAAAGGTTAACACTGTACCATCTCTGATACGTTTTCAAAAATGACCTGAACCAGGGCCCTGAACCATTTTCCATATCAACGAATACTATCTAAAATAGATGTTAAAGCCATAAGTATAAATAATAGACATCATAGACTATACTTATCATTATAATCATCAAATATTGTCATGAAAACATACCTACAAAATGAATACATAAAACAGGTGACCCCATGAATATCCCTCTGGCAAACAAACTAACGAAATATATATTGATATTAGCCCTTATGATAATATTATCCACCACCTTAGTTTCCGGATCTATCCCACCAGCATCTCCATTTGCAGGAGGAACCGGTTCAAGCAGCAGTCCCTATCAGATCTCAACGGTGGATCAACTTCAGGAGATGAAGAACTACAAGTCATCTCATTTCATACTCATCAATGATATCGATGCCAGTGGAACCAGGACATGGAACAGTAATCAGGGATTTATTCCAATAGGGGATCACAACAGCAATATATTCACCGGGTCTTTCGATGGCCGGGGATACAATATCACCGGATTGTACATTGATAATTCCGGGGGCTATGTCGGACTCTTTGGAGGTTTATCTTCAGATTCCACAGTTGAAAATGTCAGCCTGGTAAATGTTGACATTACCGGAAGCTCCGGAGATACAGGAGGATTGTGTGGTATAGGTTATGGAACTATTGCTAATGTCTCTGTCACCGGAAATATATCAGATACCTATACCATAGGTGGAGTAGCAGGACAATTTTGGGGAAACATGAACAATTCCTATTTCATAGGTAATGTAACAGGCAGCAATTCCAGAGCAGGTGGACTTGTGGGATATTGTTATGGTAACATTAATAATAGTTATGCTATCGGCAATGTAACGAGCCAGGATAACGTAGGAGGACTGGTTGGTATAGTTGGTGAAAGTGCAACCGGGAGCCAATTCCACAATTGTTATGCCGATGTTGATGTAAACGGTCAACACGATCTGGGAGGACTAATCGGATGTGAAGACGAAAGTGACTGTACCATTACCAATTGTTATGCCACAGGAAATGTGACAGGTTTATCATATTATGTAGGAGGACTGATTGGAAATAATCAAGCTGATCTGGACAAATGTTATGCCACAGGAAATGTGGTAAGTACTGGAGCAGGTGCCAACAAGATCGGAGGACTGGTGGGATTAAACTACGCTAACATCTACAAGTGTTATGCTACCGGTCAGGTAACAGGATCAGCTACCTCCCATACTGTAGGAGGACTGATAGGATATCAAACCGGAAAGTGGATGGAAGATTGCTATGCCAGGGGTAATGTAACAGGTGGCGATAAAGTAGGAGGGTTGATAGGAGAGAATTCTGATTTTGATGTTTATAAGAGTTACTCCACGGGCAAAGTAACCGGCTCTACCAATACAGGTGGGCTGATAGGAAGTGACAATAGTGGACGTGGGTTCACCACCAGATGCTACTGGGATACTGAAACCTCTGGTATGACAACAAGTGCTACTTCTGAAACTGGCAAGAACACCTCTGAAATGAAGACACAGTCAACCTATTCAAACTGGGACTTTCCCACAGTGTGGGATATTTGCTATAATGCAACCAGTTCCTAGAATGACGGGTATCCATACCTCCGGGATAACCCTGTAGAATCTGAAGTATTATTCGCAGGCGGGGAAGGCACTTCCGGCAATCCCTACAGGATCGCAAACGCAGAACAGCTCCAGAACATGGAACTAAATCTGTCGGCCCATTATGTACTGGTCAGGGATATCGATGCCAGTGAAACACTTTCCTGGAATGGGGGTGCGGGTTTTGATCCGATTGCAAGTTACTCAAATAAATTCACAGGTTCACTGGACGGCCAGGGGTATGAGATTAACGGATTATATATTTACCTGCCCACGGGTGAGGGCGTTGGGCTTATCAGCTGTTTAGATTCAACCGGCAGAATTGATGATCTTGGAGTTGTAAATTCAAACATTACAGGAGCTTATGGTGTCGGAGGACTCATTGGAGATTCAAAAGGAGCTGTTAACAATTGTTCTGTAGTAGGGGGAGATATAAGAGCAACCGGAAATAACGTAGGAGGTCTGATTGGAAGCACAACAGAAGCTAGCATCAATAACTCTTACTCCACAGCTAATATAATAGTTAATTCTGGCTCTGGAAATGCCGGCGGATTAATTGGAAGTTCAGACTTCAGTTCAATGGATAATTGCTATTCCACAGGCAATGTAACCGGAACTGGTGCAGGAGGAATTGTAGGCTCTACAATGATGGGGTCTATTAACCATAGTTATGCCACAGGTAATGTAACCGGAACATATTCAGGAGGAGTGATAGGAAGCAATATGGGAACTGCAGTAAATAGTTACTGGGACAAGGAAACAACCGGGCAAACTACAAGTAGTGGTTCAGATCCATCATATGGGAAAGAGACCGGTGAGATGAAGACAGAATCAACATTTGTCGGCTGGGACTTTGACAATGTGTGGACATTCTGTGATGAAGCAACCGCTTCTTAGAATTACGGGTACCCATACCTGATCAGTAATCCACCTGAAGTAACGGTATATGAGATCACTTCGATCTATGCAGTCCCTCTCAATGCCAGTGATTTTACTTTCTCAAGTTCAACCTATGTCGAAGGTATAAATGTTGCATTTAATACAGCTACCCCGGATATCAATCTTACACTGCTTAGCACCATGAATGTGGTCAAACAGACAGGGGCCCTGAATAATGAGATATGGGTGAAGGTTCTTGTTGATGGCAGTCCTGTACTTGAAGAGAAGTTGAGATCCCTTAATAAGGATGGTTCCAATATAGATGAAGGCTCAACCGGTACAAAACCGGTCAGCTTTAACATCGCTTCTGCAGGGGCCCATAATATCACCTATGAGTTCAACAGGACAGGCAATGGTGCTGTTGAAGTTAATGACATTGATATGAGCCTTGTCAAATTCACCACTACAGATGGTAATAAGATAAGGGATCAGATCACAGCTGTTGATTATACCCATTCTGCTAACACGTTCACCGATGCATTCAACTGGTCGGTGAATACTCCTGTAGAATCCGGCACATTCATCATCGGAAAGTTCACTTTGCAGTCAATAGCACAGTCCACCCTGCAGTATTATTACAACGAACTGGACTCAAATGATAACTCAACGTCCTGGGCCCGTTACATAAGTGATAATGCTGATGTGGGTTCTATCTGCGGGTTCTATGTGGACCAGGATAAAGAGACAGGTGTGAACTACAGCATCTTCTCAAAGACCAGTGATGCCAGTACAACTGTTACCGGTCAGATCCTGGACTTTGATCTTGCAGATGCCAATGCAACCGATGTGCCTGATTTTACAGTTTCCAATGAGTCAACCAATGTATCTTCAAACATTCAGCTATCTGCAGGGACCCATCTGCTGGCAAGTCAGAACGTTACGGTCTATGATGGTAACGGATATTTCCTGGCAATGACCGCTTCATTCCGGTCGGCTTCAGGGGCCCAGACTCCGACACTGTTCATTGATTGTGACGAAAATGTGGATTGTTATTCTAAAAAAGAAAGATATCTTTCATCAGATTCTGATATCGGCAATGCTTACATATACTATGTCACAGACGACCTTACTGCAAACAATTCCTATAACTTCAACCTGAAGGTCACAGTGGAACCCGGGGAGACCCTGGTTATACTGGACGAAGCTCTGGCAGGGTTTGAAACCACCGGATTTGCTATAAATTCCGTCAATACGGCCCCGAAGGTTGCCATTGTAGTACCCGAACCGGATGAGATGGTCAGCGGTGCATTCTCTGTGAATGCATCTGTAACTGATAATGAAGAAGATACATTTGTCTCCAATGTCAGTTTGAGCAATTCCACAGGCCAGGTAGACAATTATAACTATGTGAACCTGCCTCAAAGTACTCTGTCTGTCACCTTTGACAGCGAGCTATATGCAGACGGCCCATACAATGTTACCTGGAGGGTTTGTGAAGATGCTTCAAGCGAAAGGCTCTGTATGGAGGATAATATCTCCATCGCCATAGATAATAACGAGCCTGCAATTGATTTCAATGATGAGACCACAGATGCTGACAATTTAAGCCAGAACTGGATCATCGGAAATATCACGGCACTTGATGCCTATCTGAACGCTTCAGCAATATATCTGTACAATTCCACTGCTCTTGTCAATTCCAGTATAGCAAATACCTCTATCCATGCTGTGAACTTCACAGATCTGGATGATGGATATTACTATCTCAATGCAAGTGCATGGGACATGGCAGGTAACAGCAATGAGACTGAGAACAGAACCATCCTGCTGGATACAGAGGAAGCGGACATTGAGTTTAATTCCGATACTACTGCAGCTTTCAACCTCAGTCAGACCTTCATCTTTGCAAATGTAACTGCTGACGATGAATTCGGTTATGATAACCTGACCATACGACTGTACAATGTAAGCAGCCTGGTCAATTCAGACAGTGCTGAAGCAACAGGTAACCACAGCCACAACTTCACGGGCCTTGCAGATGGATTCTATTATCTTAATGCAACGATCATTGATCTGGCCGGAAATGAAAATGTGACTTCAACCAGGAACATTACACTGGACACAACCGATCCTTTCATTGACTTTAATGAGCAGACCACAGATGAGGGCAATTTCAGTCAGAACTGGATACTGGGTAATATCACGGTAAATGATACGAACCTGAATGCATCCGGGATCTACCTGTACAATTCCTCATCTCTTGTAGATTCCAATGTTTCATCCGGTCCCACTTATTTTGTGAACTTCACGGGCCTTGCAGATGGATATTATTATCTCAATGCAAGTGTGTGGGATATGGCAGGCAACACCAATGTGACTGAGAACAGGACCATTCTGCTGGATACTCAGGATCCGATACCCGGTTTCAGCAATGATACGACAGCTGATGGAAATATCAACCAGAACTGGATATTTGCTAATGTGAGCGTCAACGATACTTTCGGATACAGTAGTGTGAACTTCACGCTGTACAATTCCACGGCCCTTGTATCCTCCCGCAGTGGCAATGACAGCTGGAATTTCACGGGCCTTACAGATGGATGGTATTATCTCAATGTAACTGTTGAAGATCTGGCAGGGAACAGTAATGTCAGTGAGACGTTGAGGTATCTTGTAGATACTGCAGTTCCACTGATCGAGTTTAATGATGAGACAACGGATACAGGTAATTACAGCCTGGACTGGATCCTGGGTAATATCACTGTCAGCGATATGAACCTGAATGCTTCCGGTATCTATCTGTATAATTCCACGGCTCTGGTGAATTCCAGTATCTCGAATCTCACAACCTATGATGTGAATTTTACAGGTCTGGATGATAGCTGGTATTATCTCAATGCAACAGTATGGGACCTTGGTGGAAATAACAATACGACACAAACCCGCCAGATCCTGATCGACAATGTAGCTGCAAACATTGACTTTAATTCCGATACCACAGCAGCAACAAACCTGGACCAGACCTGGATATTTGCAAACGTGACGGCCGTTGACCTGTTCGGATATCATAATCTGACCATTGAACTGTACAATGCAAGCGGTCTTATCAATTCCAGTACAGTTAATGGAACAGGTAATTATCTCTACAATTTCACAGACCTTCCGGAAGGTGTGTATCACCTTAATGCCACGGTAGTGGACCTGGCCGGGAATGTGAATACAAGTGCGACCCGCAATGTCACGCTGGATACCACCGATCCGGTTGTAGTGTTCAATGATGAAACTACCGATGAAGGTAATTTCAGTCAGAACTGGATCCTTGGGAACGTTACTTCCAGTGACCTTTACCTCAACGTTTCCTCCATCCAGCTGTTCAATTCCAGCGGGCCTGTGAATTCCAGTACTTCAAATGTCAGTACTCATGAAATGAACTTCACAGATCTTGCAGATGGTTATTACACCCTCAATGCCACGGCCCTGGACCTGTCCGGTAACAGCAATGAGACTGAGAACAGGACCATATTGCTCGATACTCAGGCACCGGTAGTTGATCTTAGTGCTGATACGACAGGTGATGGCAATATCAGCCAGAACTGGATCTTTGGCAATGTTACTGTGAACGATGCTTTTGGATACAGCAATGTGAACTTCACGCTGTACAATTCCACGGCCCTGGTTTCCAGCCATAGCGGTAATGACAGCTGGAATTTCACTGGTCTGACAGATGGTATATATTATCTTAACTGCACAGTGGAAGACCTGGCCGGGAACAGTAATGTCAGTGAAACACTGATGTACATCGTGGATACTGCTTATCCGCTGATAGAGTTCAATGATGAGACCACCGATGCAGGTAATTACAGTCTGGACTGGATCCTGGGTAATATCACTGTCAGTGATATGAACCTGAATGCTTCCGGTATCTATCTGTATAATTCCACGGGCCTTGTAAATTCCAGTATTTCAAATCTCACAACCCATGATATGAATTTCACATATCTGGATGATAGCTGGTATTATCTCAATGCCAGTGTATGGGATCTTGCAGGAAATATCAATGTGACTCAAACAAGGACGATACTTGTGGATACACAGGAAGCAGACATTGTCTTCAATTCTGATACAACGGCCGCTTCCAATCTGAGCCAGTCCCACATCTTTGCAAATGTGACTGCAACTGATGTGTTTGGTTATGACAACCTGACCATCAAATTGTATAACAACAGTGGCCTGATCAACTCCAGCAGTGCTGAAGGTACGGGAAGTCATGAGTTTAACTTCACGGACCTTGCAGACGGTGTCTATTACCTCAATTCCACAATAGTGGACCTTGCAGGCAATGAGAATGAAACGGCAACCAGAACCATCATTCTGGATACCACCACTCCGCTCATTGACTTTAATGATGAGACTACAGATACAGGTAATTTCAGCCAGAGCTGGATCCTGGGTAACATCACTGTTAGTGATACCTATCTGAATCGGTCCGGTATATATCTCTACAACAACAGCGGTCTGGTCAACTCCAGTGTATCTGCAAACACTCTCCATGTGATGAACTTCACGGGCCTCTCAGATGGTTACTACCAGCTAAATGCCAGTGTTTGGGACCTTGCAGGAAATAGCAATGTGACTGGAACAAGGACAATACTGCTGGATACACAGGAAGCTGACATTGTCTTCAATTCCGATACAACGGCCACTTCCAATCTGAGCCAGTCCCATATCTTTGCAAATGTAACTGCAACTGATGTGTTTGGTTATGACAATCTGACCATTCGGTTGTATAATACTGCAGGATTGCTTAATTCCAGCAGTGCTGAAGGTACGGGAAGTCATAACTTCAACTTCACGGGCCTTGCAGACGGTGTATATTATCTCAATTCCACGATAGTGGACCTTGCAGGCAATGAGAATGAAACGGCAACCAGGACCATCATTCTGGATACCACCACTCCACTCATTGACTTTAATGATGAGACTACTGATACAGGTAATTTCAGCCAGAGCTGGATCCTGGGTAATATCACAGTAAGTGATACCTACCTGAATGCTTCCGGTATCTATCTCTACAACAGCAGCGGTCTGGTGAATTCCAGTGTATCTTCCAGCACCAACCATGTGATGAACTTCACGGGCCTTGCAGATGGATATTATGATCTGAATGCTACTGTATGGGACCTTGCAGGAAATAGCAATGTGACTGAAACAAGGACAATACTGCTGGATACACAGAAAGCTGACATTGTCTTCAATTCAGACACAACGGCCGCATCCAATCTGAGCCAGTCCCATATCTTTGCAAATGTGACTGCAACTGATGTGTTTGGTTATGACAACCTAACCATCCGGCTGTACAATGCAAACGGATTGCTTAATTCCAGCAGTGCTGAAGGTACGGGAAGTCATAACTTCAACTTCACGGGCCTTGCAGACGGTGTATATTATCTCAATTCCACGATAGTGGACCTTGCAGGCAATGAGAACGATACGGCAACCAGGACCATCATTCTGGATACCACCACTCCACTCATTGACTTTAATGATGAGACTACTGATACAGGTAATTTCAGCCAGAGCTGGATCCTGGGTAATATCACAGTAAGTGATACCTACCTGAATGCTTCCGGTATCTATCTCTACAACAGCAGCGGTCTGGTGAATTCCAGTGTATCTTCCAGCACCAACCATGTGATGAACTTCACGGGCCTTGCAGATGGATATTATGATCTGAATGCCAGTGTTTGGGATCTTGCCGGAAATGTCAATGTGACTGAAACAAGAACAGTTCTCCTGGATACACAGGAAGCAGACATTGTCTTCAATTCCGATACAACGGCCGCATCCAATCTGAGCCAGTCCCATATCTTTGCAAATGTGACTGCAACTGATGTGTTTGGTTATGACAACCTAACCATCCGGCTGTACAATGCAAACGGATTGCTTAATTCCAGCAGTGCTGAAGGTACGGGAAGTCACAATTTCAACTTCACAGACCTTGCAGACGGTGTATATTATCTCAATTCCACAATAGTGGACCTTGCAGGCAATGAGAACGATACGGCAACCAGGACCATCATTCTGGATACAACCACTCCACTCATTGACTTTAATGATGAGACTACAGATACAGGTAATTTCAGCCAGAGCTGGATCCTGGGTAATATCACAGTAAGTGACACCTATCTGAATCAGTCCGGTATCTACCTCTACAACAGCAGCGGTCTGGTCAATTCCAGTGTATCTGCAAACACTCTCCATGTGATGAACTTCACGGGCCTCTCAGATGGTTACTACCAGCTCAATGCCAGTGTTTGGGACCTTGCAGGAAATAGCAATGTGACTGGAACAAGGACAATACTGCTGGATACACAGGAAGCTGACATTGTCTTCAATTCAGATACAACGGCCGCTTCCAATCTGAGCCAGTCCCATATCTTTGCAAATGTAACTGCAACTGATGTGTTTGGTTATGACAATCTGACCATTCGGTTGTATAATACTGCAGGATTGCTTAATTCCAGCAGTGCTGAAGGTACGGGAAGTCATGACTTTAACTTCACAGGCCTTGCTGATGGAGTGTATTACCTTAATTCCACGATAGTGGACCTTGCAGGCAATGAGAACGAAACTGCAACCAGAACCATCATTCTGGATACCACCCTGCCTCTGATCGACTTTAACCTGATCTCAACTCCGGCAGGAAACTTCAGTCAGAACTGGATACTGGGTAATATCACAGTAAGTGACACCTACCTGAATCAGTCAGAAATCTATCTCTACAACAGCAGTGGTCTGGTGAATTCCAGCATATCTGCAAGCACCACTCATTCCCTGAACGTCACGGGCCTTGCAGATGGTTACTACCAGCTCAATGCCAGTGTTTGGGATCTTGCCGGAAATGTCAATGTGACTGAAACAAGAACAGTTCTCCTGGATACACAGGAAGCAGACATTGTCTTCAATTCCGATACAACGGCCGCTTCCAACCTGAGCCAGTCCCACATCTTTGCAAATGTTTCGGCAACTGATGTGTTTGGCTATGACAACCTGACCATCAAATTGTATAACAACAGTGGCCTGGTAAATTCCAGCAGTGCTGAAGGTACAGGTAACTACAGTTTCAATTTCACGGACCTTGCAGACGGTGTATATTATCTCAATTCCACGATAGTGGACCTTGCAGGCAATGAGAACGAAACGGCAACCAGGACCATCATTCTGGATACCACCCTGCCTCTGATCGACTTTAACCTGATCTCAACTCCGGCAGGAAACTTCAGCCAGTCCTGGATCATGGGTAATATAACAGTAAGTGACACCTACCTGAACCAGTCCGGAATTTACCTCTACAACAGTAGCGGCCCGGTCAACTCAAGTGTATCTGCAAGCACCACTCATTACCTGAATGTCACGGGCCTTGCAGATGGATATTACCAGCTCAATGCCAGTGTTTGGGACCTGGCAGGAAATATCAATTTCACTGAAACAAGAACGATTCTACTGGATACTGAACTGCCTCAGTTAGCTCTTGATCCGACCCTGCCTCCTGCCGGGAACTATTCAAAGGACTGGATCTTTGTCAATGTGAGCTTTAACGACACCTTCGGTATTGCAAACATTACTTATGAGCTCTACAACAGCAGTGGCCTGTGCAACTCCACATCAGGAAACCCACCGGTGAACTTCACGAACCTGTCTTCAGGTGTCTATTATGTGAACATCACCGTTGAGGACCTGACAGGAGCCACAACCACCATCACAACTCCGATCTATGGTATTGATGCCATTGACATGGAGATCACCAATGTGGTTGCTCAAACCCAGGACACATCGGCCCGGATCATCTGGAACACCAATGAAGTTGCCAATTCCACAGTCTATTATGGCCGGGACATGAACGTCACCTACAATGTTTCAAAGGCAGACTTTGAAATAAACCACAGCATCCGGCTAACTGGTCTGAAGGATGACACTCTGTATTACTACAAAGTGGTATGTGGTGATCCATTCGGTTTCAACAATTCCACTCAGATCCTAAACTTCACCACGGAGAGGACCATTGTGGATGATGGCAGGCCCTACTACTATCCACAGGATCCGGAACCTGAAGCTGGAGATGAAGGTGAAGGCGAGGGCCAGGACAATGATCCAAACACAGGATCAGTACCTGACCAGAAAGTTGAGGTCAACGTTGAAGGTGGCGAGGCCGGAGATACTGTCAATGTTGACATTACCGGTGGAGATGAAGACGATCAGGACGGTGCAGGTGATGATTCAATGGTCACAGGTATCGACATAGAGCTTGGCAGTGATGTCGAGGGACTGGGAGTAAGCTATTCACAGAGCAGTGCATCCTCTTAGGAGAACCCTTCCGATGTCTCCATTGCTGTTGGCAGCGGGGCCCGGGTCTATGGATATGTGAACATTGATACTTCCAATCCGGGAAGTACGGAGAGTGCCCTGATCCACATCAGAGTACCTGTTAGATGGTATCAGGAGAACGGTCTTGACCCTGACACAACAGCAGTCACACACTGCGGAGATACCTCTTCAGAATGGGAAATACTTGATGTGGTTGACTCTTCAAATGACGGAGAATATTATTACTTCACTGTAAGAACACCCGGATTCTCGGAATTCTCTGTGGCGGCCCTCCCACTTGAGGAAGCAGAAGGGATTGTGAAGGATACAGGTGCAGATGAAGCGGGAGCAGATGAAACAGCTGCACAGCAGCCTGAAGAAGAGAGTTCATCAGGATATATGTGGCTGATACCTGTGGTCGCAATGATACTGGGCCTGCTGATCTTCGTGATCAGGAAGAAACAGAAAGACGAATGAAGTAAGGACCCTGTCCTTACTTTTCTTTTTTTACTTTTTTGATAACCACCTTGCTTTTGGTACACCACCCCTGAATCTCAAACTAAAAAAAAGTGGGCCTTTGAGCGTGTAGAAATCTTAATATTTCAACTCATTTGCAGCTACGATATTTTATTTCCGGGGCCTTCTGCCGGCGTGTAGAAATCTTAATATTTCAAATCCTTTGCACCTTTCAGCCTATATAGAAAATCCCTGAAGTTAAGATATGATTATGGGAACACAGGGACAAAGAAAACCCACGGCTTTATCCCCGGGTAGTTCACGTACGCAACATAGATGCTATTTTCATCAAGTTCAACAAAAAAAAAGTATCCTGACAAAAATTTCAATTAACAAAATAAAGTATAAAAAACATCCGGGGCCTTAGACCCCGGTACTCAAATATCCCATTTAAACTATCCGTCTTCTAAGATACGTGACCAGCAGGAGAACCATTATCAGCAGAGTTGCTTCAAATCCGGGAAGAAAACCTTTTTCTTCCTGATCCTCTTCGCCTGTCCCATCATCAACATTCTGCCCTTCATCATCTTCTTCACCTGTGTCTTCATCCGGCCCATCGACATTTCCATCTTCATCTGCAGGGCCAGCTTCACCTTCACCTTCACCTTCATTTTCTTCAGATGGATCTGACACAGTAGCTTTAGAACCACTGCCTCCACTGCCTCCAGCTGAAGGGTTGTTCTGATCACTATCCTGTGTAACGTTTATCACAACACTCTGATAGCTTACAGCACCCATTTCATCTTCAGCGGTCAGGGTGATGTTATGTATCCCTTCTGCCAGACTCTCATTAAATGATGTGGTATTACCGATCGTCCCGCTTACATTCGAACTCCAGAGGATACTGACATCCTGGCCTTCAGGGTCGGACACATTTGCAGAGAAGAGGATCTCTTCATCCGTAGTATAACTGCCATCTGCATCAGGGGAGATGATGTCAACAAGAGGAGCATCATTTACCTGACCATCAAAGTATTGAGAACTGCTCTGGACCAGGGTCCAGCCTCCGTCCAGGTCGGCATAGATATCATATCTGATGTAATGCAAACCATCCATTCCTGTCACAAAGGCAACAGTATGGTTTATCTGGTTCTCACCGGCTGTAAGAGTAAAATCTTTAGTTGAATTTACGACCGGATCATTTTGAGGATCATATATCATCAGTTCCAGCTTTGCAGGAGCATTCTTACTCGCATCAAGCAACAGGTGAACAGTGATATTATCTCCTGAAAAATAGGTATCCTCTGCGGCTACCGAACAGACAGGAGTCAATACCAGCAGGAAGAGAAGGCCAGCAAGGGCCATTCCCATTGATCTTGCAAACATATTTCTGTTCTGTTCCATTTCACTCACCTCCGTTTTCCAGCTCAACCTCTGCTTCCATCACGATCAGACTGAACCCATGTATGTCCAGCAGATATTCTCCGGACGTATTACCATAGGTAATATCATAACGATAGACACCGGAGAGGATATTGGGTACATCAAACTCAACTGTTGTATTACCGGTAATATCGCTTTCATGATCCAGGCCAGGGCCTGTTACCCTCAGATGGTCTGCACGGGTCACATTAACATTCATGATAACAGTTTCTCCGGCTTCATAGGCCTGTTTGGGTGTGCTTATTCTAAGACCATTGATATCCCTTCTGTCATGGATATAGTCCGAATTTATATACAGGGAGCGTCCGGAATCCTCTCCTCCTTCAGGAGCATTCAGATAGACACTGATGAACACCTTATTCTCGGTTTCAGATACAGGCACCTCCACAGTAAAAGTAGTGGTATTACCACCATCTGCTGTGAACTGGTGAACATCCTCAAAGTCAAGGTACTTGATCCTGCTGTACAGATCCAGGGTATGGTTTCCATCATTCCTTACCTGCATGGTCAGGGTTGCATTCTCTCCGGGCAGATAGGCCCTCCGGTCCAGCCAGGAAGTAACACTCACATTGGCACCTTCCAGATAGAAACTGCTCTTATTCAGACTATTCTCCTCAAGGCCGTAATACATTGCATAATAACCTTCAGGAAGGTCATCCGGGGCCTTGAAGGAGAAGGAGAAGTTATGATCCCCACCAGAGGGTATCCAGGAAGACATCGACTCTTCATATATACCCGGAATATCCAGATACATATCGCTCACACCTCCGATAGAACCTGTATTCGATACCGTGAAATTATAATTGACCGTTTCAGCAGGACGGACCCTCTGCTTATTCGAAGGGGCCGGAACAACGGTAAACTGAGGCAACTCAATGGTAAAAGTTGAATTCGACGCATTGATAACCTCTTCATTTTCAAGCAAACTGACATTCAAAGTATAGTTGCCTGAAGACAACTGAGGCAGAGGAAGCTCATACAGGGTACTGATATTCTCCATTGCAGAAAGATTGATCTGATCACTATTTTCATAGAAATCCGTAACAACCTCTATTGTTCCGTTAAATGGCAGATGGGTTTGTCCGTTGCTCAGATTAACCCGGAAAGTCAGATTGCCTGAATCAACGACAGGAGCCGTGGCTTCAAACTCAATCAACTCGCCTGCCATGAAATCAACGTCCTCAAAAATAACCGGTATTTCACCGCTTGCGTTCAGGGTATAGTTCCCGGGCCCAAGCTCAAAGACCAGTACATCTTCAATGCTCTGGTTGATACCCAGCAAATATGATTTGTTAAGCTGCTGTGTTGCATTGACCGAAAAGGTCACATTAAAGTCACTGTTGTATTCTCCGATATTGGTAATATT
Source organism: Methanosarcinaceae archaeon (assembly GCA_963676195.2). Classification (GTDB taxonomy): domain Archaea; phylum Halobacteriota; class Methanosarcinia; order Methanosarcinales; family Methanosarcinaceae; genus CAXXJW01. The sequence continues at coordinate 1,313,668 of CAXXJW010000001.1, forward strand.
AATCGGGACCTCAACCGTTCCACTTCTGTAAACAGGCTGACACTGGCAGGTGATGTTCACCTTCTCTCCAAACTCAACGTCTGATGTGAGGTTTGCAAAGACATCCCCGGTGAAATTGGCGATGATGGTGGTATTCATATCGATCGTTGCATTAAACTCCACCGACCGTGACGTTTGAGGTGCCAGAAGGATATCGAACTCATCCGTATCAAGGTCCAGGTTATTTATCTTCACAGCTGCTGTGGCCTCTACATTACCAGGGTTATCTGCAAAGATCTCCACAGTGAAAGGTTCACTGCTTACAATCTCCGGTGCATTCAGACTGACCCGGACAACAGGTTCTTCAACAACGATGTTACGGGTGATGTTCATATCATCAACCACAGCACTGATAGTATGGTTACCTGCACTAAGAGCCGGGATCTCAATCTCATGCCTGCTGTTTCCTGCAGACGGGATGGAAAGACCGAGCCTGTCAGATTCATTGCCATCAGTTAAGATGACAAGGTCCCTTTCAAACAATGCAGGAGCATTGTTGGATACAAGAACAGTGACATTTATGCTTTCATCTGTCCTGTAATAGTCCTTTGCAGTGGAAAGGGCCACAGATACATCCTTTTCATATACATCAACAGGTGTGCGGGCAGTATCTGTCAACTGCTGGTAATTGGTCACAACCTCAAGCTCAAAGCTTAGCTGGCCCTGTGAAGTTGCAGTGTAATTATCCTGCCAGCTCAGATAGGAACCGGAATCAGAAAACTCTGAAAGGTTCACGGTCCTGTCCAGGACAAGTTCGGATGATTCACCACGCAGGAAAGTCATCCACCCATCACCGTAAATAAGAACATTACGCTCCCCGCCTATCATTCCGTTTATCCAGGCATTCTGAGGGATCAGGTCAGTTTCATATTCACTCCAGGCCCCGCCTTCAAGACTGAACACACCATTTGAAGAGTTAACTGCATACATGGTTTCACCTGCACATTCCACTGTCCAGATATACGAAAGACTGCTCTGTTCAAGGGCCGAAGTCTTAGTATCATAACTATACAGCTCTGAGATGGAGGCTTTGATTATCCAGTAGGTTCCATCATTATAAGCAAGCCTGAAACCATACCAATCGGAAAGGCCCGTGTTGTACGTGATGAATTCATCAGATCCGTAATCATATTCATAGATCATCCCATCAGAATCAATGACAGCAACCAGATCCCCTGAAACGAAGATATCACCGGGTTCACTGACAGAGGTCATATTGATCTGTGACGGTTCAACACCTGCGGAAGTATCGTAAATTGCAAGGCCTCCACTACTTATGACCCAGAGGTCCCCGTTACAATTTTCAATCTTTGAAACTCCCGAGTCGTCATAAACACTATTTGATTCATTGAAGACCGATATCATCTGGCTGTCCCTGTCAAAGCGGATCAGATCAGAACCGGATGTCAGCCAGATATAGCTGGACGTAAGCGTTGCACCCTGGACATCAGACTCTTCAGGAAGCAGCGTTGCATTCCAGCTCTGTGCAGACATATCATAGACATTGAGAGTATCCTCACCAATATTTATGATCGAGTTGCTGTCAAAGGCCAGTTTTCCATAGGGGTCAAAGGTTTGCGGAATTACCACTTCAACAGCAATTCCGATAATATTATTGTCAATGCAGTACAGTTTATTGTAATTGCATATCCACAATGCAGAATTTCCGGCCTCCAGGTCGGATATCCATACCTGTTCATTGAATATGGTGGAGATATTAAGGTCTGTGGTATCCGTATCAAAGACATAGAGATCCGTATCTGAAGTATAATAAACATCTCCATCAAAGATATCCGCCACATCAATATATTCCACGGCTTCCCCATTCCCAAACTCATATGTAGTGGAAATACTTCCGCCAGAAACTCCCCTGTGACTTATACTTATATTAGTTATGAAATACAGATCAGTATCATCTGCAACTGCAGAATAGATAGTATCTGAAAGCAGGCCATCTGAAGTATCGTATGTTTTCCAGTTGTTGCCAGACAGACTGTGGCAGCTGTTCTCAGCCATAAATAGCACTTCACCCGGAAGTACGAGTATGTCGGTCACCTGACCGGAAAGGGGGCTATTCGTACTATTGTAGTAAGTTACATCCCCGCTTCCATCATAACTATAGGAGACCGCCCCGTCCCATCCGTTTGGCATGTAGATGATACGGTCGGAAGTATCAACAGCAAAAGTGCTTCCGCCTTCCTGGTGTTCACTTTCCTGTACTTCAAAGGTCAATACCTCATTTAAGGTGTCCTGCTGCGGATCATAGCTGTAAATGGTACCCTCACTCTGTATCCAGAGCAGACCCCCTGCCACATCAAGACCGGATATCTTCATGGAAGCAAGCTGCGAGTTATCAACCTCACTGATCTGTGCATACCCTGTTTCTTTATAGAGACCTCCGTTGGTCCCGATGAACAAGGTCTCATCAGTTTCTGCCAGTGCGGTTACAGGATACTTGCTCTCCAGCATGAACTCTTCAGTGGAGGTTATACCCTCCCTCAGGTATGCCTTTACAGATGCATTTCCTTCAGGTGCCGATCCGGTATAGTTCAGCAGGGCCTGATAGGTCACATTGTCACCTTCAATGTATGATATCCTGTCAGTAAACAGATTGGGGGTAACAGTCATTCCATTTACTCCCAGCGAGGCAGATGTGGAATTCTCAAGACCACTGTCCCGGTCCCTGGCATCGACCAGCAGGACATAATTACCTGTTATTATACCTTCGGGGATATCAAACACCAGTTCTACAGATCCACTTGAGGCATTCTTGTCTTCCGTAGAGGTGGAGATCGTATTGTTCTGACCGTCAAAGAGGGTCATTGTAAACCGACCGTTATTAATATTTGAGATATTATCCAGGGATATCCCGGCGGCATTACCCTGCAGATACTGCGTATCATTAAGGGACATATCAAAACTGGGGTCCGGAATACAGGCCAGTACTGACCTGCTGTTCTTCGTACCCAGCTGGTCTGTCAGATCGAAAGTGAAAGTATATGTTCCGCTGCTTATAAGAGGTATTTGCAGATAGAAGGTCTCATTCTCCCCGGGAGCAACTGAAGAGATGTTGCCGGTGGAATTTGTAATGATACTATTGCTGTCTGAGAGAACAAGTTCATAGCTTCCTGAAAGGGATACTATGCCCGTATTTGAAACTGTGGCCTGTAAAATCTCAGAAGGTCTTACAGTAACCGGTTCCACTTCAAGTTCGTATTCCAGCCCTTTTACCGAGATAGTCTTTGAATAGGTCAGGGTCCTTCCACTGTTATCTTCCTGACAAACTACATACATATCTGAAGAACCTGTGGGAATGACCCCGGGGACCTGATAGTTAAGGACCGTACGTCCTCCCGCAGGTGTTGAAGCCTGCCTGGTGATCCCCAGTTGTTCACCATCCAGCCAGACAGTTACATTGGAAGCCGCGTTCATCTCCCCCACATTATCAATAATAAGGTCAAGACGCTCTCCTGCATCGTATTCTTTATCCTGCACGCCAAATTCCAGCTCAAGGCCGTTTATCTGTATAGTATGGTCCTGCTCATCAAATACACCATAACTGCTGTTCTGATAACTCAGGACCAGGGAATACGCACCACTTTCAAGAGAAGGGGACAGTGGAATATCCACAACTTTTTGCTCCCCGTAACCGATGGTCACATTCTCTGCGCTAAGAACAGTCCGATCACTGCCTTTGACAAGCCGGGCCCTCAGATCAACGATCATCTCTATGCCGGAATTGTTCAGGGTCACAGGAATGGACCTGTCGGCCCGCAGTTGTGTCTCTTCCATGGACATGTTCAGGTCAAAACCTTCAATGTGCACAGGGACCGACCGATAAGTGTTACGGAATGTGCCCCTATTTTGAATCTTATATACCAGATTGTAATCCCCGGAACTTACCATGGGGACCGAAAGGTCCACAGAAACAGTTTGATCTTTCATCATGTCAACGCTACTGTTGCTTTCTGTGCTGCCAAGGAAATAGAGGTAATAATCGGCCCGGGTACCTGAAGGTCCTTCATTTGTGATGTTGAAGGTCAGATTGCTGCCTGCCAGGACAGATTCAGGATAGGAAGGGATCAGTTTTGAAGACCCGGCCCTGTATTGAATGTTATTGGATATTACAGAATAACCCTGTCTGGAGAGATTGTTGGCCTCAAGCTCTACCATGATCGCACCTGCACCAATATTGGAGTTTACAGGTAGTGTATACTCAATGGTCTTTTTCTCCCCTGCCTCAAAGAATATCCTGCTATAATTCTGATAACCCAGGTCAGGAGGGGTGCTTATGTTGATGGCAAGCTCTGCGGGCCCCTCACCGTTTGTTACAGAGACCCTTATGATCTCTTCCGTATCCTTAACAAGAACATATGATGAGAGACTGGAAGACATACGGGGAAGGTAATTAAAAGAACATTCCCTGCTGTCCAGTATCTCTGTTCCATCCAGGAGGGTGAATACAACCTGATTTCTTCCAAAGAAGGTTTCATTGAAAGGCACGGAAACATTGAACTGTCGATCTGTTTGAGCCTCAATGTCCAGGTTCATTGTATCAGAGTAAGCTGTATCCCCATCCGGGGTAAGATAAACGGTTTTAAGTTCAAGGTCAGTTAGATTGGTTTGTTCCATGTTCTCAATAATGATACTGAAATCATTAGTTGAATTGAAACGATAGACAGGTTCCTCCTGAACATTGATGTTTACAACCTTATCTTTGACAATAATGAAGAGGGAATTGGTTCCAAGCCGCTGACCATCTTTGGTCACTTCCACAGCAAGATTATAGCTTCCGGCATTTTCAGGCCTGAATTCTATACTGCCATTATATGGAGCTTCACGGGTTATGTTTGAGACCATATTTTCCCGTTTAACCAGATTGGACTGTGCATCATAGATCTTAACATCAACAGATGCATTGAAAATATCCCCTGACTCCTCACTGATCGTGAAGTTTAACGTATTATTGGTGCCGGCCTTAAGTTTGTCCCCGGCGTCAAACTCAATGTCCAGTTTTGGATGGAAACAATATATTCCAAGACTTGAAGAACCGATACGCTTTCCGTTGCTGTTATAGAGGTATGACCATAGCCTGTCATAGGTACGCACATTCTCAAGCCTGTGGTTAAACGAGGTGCTGCCCTGTGCAGGTATGGTGATATTCTCTTCAAGTTTATACCAGGAACCATCAGTATCAATACCATAATCAGGATCGTATTCGATCCAGCCATGATGGGGGAAACAATAATTCAAAGTGACATTCTCAGCAGTATCTCCCTGATTCCAGAAACTGATGGTAAATACTGCATCACTTCCATAGGCAAAGTGATCGTTGGTGGACCTGACGCTGTAGGTTATGTTCCCGGTCGTGCTATATCCCTGCTCAGAGACTACATAGTTTCCGATGGCAACCTTTCTGGCATCGTACTTTGTGTATATGGTATCGCTGTCATTAACAAGGATATAATCCAGGTTCCAGACACCGGTCATATCGTTTGATCTCGGGCCGCAGGTGAAATTAAGCTGTGTGCCTGAACCGGGATTAAGATCGCTTGTCAGTTCAATGCTGTCATTGACCCTGACATTTCCAAGAGGATCGGTGAAATTAAAGTAAACCTTCGTGGCGCCAAACTCCCCGCTATTGGTTACGTTTAGCGGGATATCGATACTGTCTGTGGCAAGGACCATATCCACATTATCCGGATCCACGGCCCATGCCATCACATCACGTACCAGCAGCTCACCCTGGGAAGTGGAAGCCCCGTCCAGATATGCCCAGTCATCATAGACCGAAGTGGCGATGACGGTACCATTATAATATTCATAGGCAAGCATGGCAGGCATACTGTTCTTATTCCGCTTCAGAATGATGATCGAGTCTTCGGGATATGAGGTGAAATAACCATCAATGTTAACTGTCAGAGTTGATTCTGGCTGACCTGAGATCACGGGGTGATATTCATTGATGCTTGCTGCATTATGCAGACAGCTCTGATCTTCCTGCCATCCTGCACCCCCAACTGTCCTTGTACCGTTGTGGGGAAGGATATTGTATTCATATCCATGCTGCTGGGCCATTACGAATAAAGTCCCACCCTGTGCAACATAGGCTGCGAACTTATCCTGTATCATGGCGGATGAATCCAGACCGTATAAAGAACCGGAAGGTAAGAACAGCACAGGAGTATCATGGACCAGCTGTGTGGTGTTTGCCGTAATGAAATCCTGTACCCTGATAAGACTTACAGGGACACCCCTGTATTCAACCATGGCCTTTGCAGATGCATAGAACCCTTTCTGAAGCATTAATACATCCGGTGACAGAGCAAGTTCTTCCTGGATGGCATCATAGTTCTTTACAATCTCAGTATAGATGTTTGATTGTGAATCACTAAGAGCATACATCGCGTCCAGGTCCGTACTGCTGGTATAATCATTAAGTCCTTCCATATCCAGCTGACCAATGCGGTATTCATTGAGGTGGACCGGATTGATGTATCCTTTTTTATAGGCATTCCTGATCTGTAAACTCGTTACATCACTGCTTCGGAGTCTGGAGCTTGCCACACTGAATGTATCGTCCGGATGGTCTCCGCCAGGACTGGAAGGTTCTACCGGATCATCTTCAGGTTCGGGGATCTCTTCCAGATCAAGTTCCTCATCCAGTTCCAGTTCATCAGGTTCTTCATCATCTCCGGGGAAGTCATCTTCTTCCGGATCATCGGGATCATCGGGATCATCGGGGTCATCATCCAGGTCGATTTCCTCTTCCTCTTCGAGCTCTTCCTTTTTATCCTCAAGCTCCTCTTTCTGCTTTTCAAGTTCCTCTTTCTGCTTTTCAAGTTCTTCTTTCTTGATCTGCTCTTTCTTTTCCTTTAACTTCTCCTGTGTCTCTTTGTATTCCTGCAGGGACCTTTCATAGTCGGCCTCTGCATCATAGATATCAACGATAGTCTTACCCAGTTCGGTCAGACGGTCAGCTGTAAAAGCTGTTACAAGAACAAGTCCCGCACTTGTGGCCGCTGTTACACCAGCAGCTGCTCCCGGAAGTACGGTTGTCACAACATATCCTGCGGCATTTATCCCCGCTGTCAGGGCCGTTTTTGTAACCCGGGCAATCGTGGATCCGGTACCGTTAACCGCTTCACCCACAGTGCTGATAACAGCGGTGGCAACTCCGGCGATCTTACCGCCTGTATCAGCAATGGTCTTTGCAGCTCCTTTAACAACCGTGCTGGCAGCGGATATGCCGGCCTCCAGACCTGACTTAAGTGTGTCCAGCCAGCCCCAGCCTTTTCCATCGGGACCGTAGAAGGAAGAGGCCCCTGTATCAGGATCAAATACAATGAAAACACTTCCCGTAAAGTTGCCGACCTGCACCTCATCCCGTGGGATGATCACCGAATATCCTGAGTCCACTGCATCTTCAACGATCGTTTTTTGCTCTGCGGAAATATTAAGCAGGGAATTTTGAGCCGCCCAGTTCGAATCGTTAAGGGTCAGAATGGGAATACCGGCCCGTCCTGCTTCCTTTATAATGCCTGTTGTCGAATATGACGTTACATTATAACTAAGGGAAAGCATGCTCTGCTCCATTGAAGAAGCTGTCATTCCCCGGGTAAACAGGAAAGCATAGGACTTTGAACTGTCACCGTCCCTGGCTGTGGGGTTGATTATGTCCCGCACAATGTCCGTGTAGACCCCGCTCATCTCCACACTGCGGGTAGTATTCGTTTCATTTATATCCAGTTCAGTTCCCACAAGTATGGCGGATGGATGTCTGGTATAGACAACATCCGTTGCTTTTGAGGCAATGGAATTATACAGGCCGTACTGACCCCAGAAGGTGAGGGCCTGCAGGTTTAGAAGTTCCCCGTATAGCTCATCATTTGTGACATTAAAGTAGTCCAGTTCTACCAGGTCTCCGGTTACTTCATAGCGATTTACCCTTTCAGTCATATGGCCTGCGGAAACTGGCTGCAATGCAAGGCCTATTACAAAATACGCTCCGGTCTGAAGGGTGCGGGTGTAGGAATCCCTCTGTCCGCCAGGTGCGATAAAGCTTATTTCCAGCTCCTGTTCTGATCCCAGTGTCTTTGGCTCCCCCACTGCTGCCAGTGCTCCGTCGATCCTGAGCAGGGCGGACATATTGATGTCAAGGGCATTGAGTGAACTTAGATCATCGGAAGTATTGAACAGGTCCTTATCGGCCTGTGTGGAAGGTTCATAGAAGACAGAGAGTCTCTTTTCAGCTACCTGCGTGGTATTAAAGGTTACATCGATCCCTGAAAGTTTTATCCCGAGCTTATGATTAAAAGAATCAGGCAGATCGGCATATTCACCATGTACTCCCTTAACCGTATAGGGAAGGCCTGCAGGTATTGTATAATAGTCAGTATGTGCAATGATATCCCTGGTACCGAATATCTCACTGTTGGTACTGTTTGCATATTCAGTATTGATAAGAGTACTGAAATTATCACTCATTGAAGAGAAGGATTCATTTATTCCGGAGATGTTGATCTGAGTTACAATATCACCGGAGGTCTGAACATAGTCCTCCATTATGGAACTGTATTGATCAGAATCCTGTGCGAGCGCCGCAAGGTCCATTCCGGAAGTGGAATTGTACTGTTTGAAGGAAGGATCAAATTCGACCCAGCTGCCATCAATATAAGCTTCCACCCATATATGCTCAAAACGATAACCTCCGGAAACCTCCTGTGCGGATATGCCGTTGTTGTGAAGCATATCAACAATAACGCTCTCATTGTCCACATTAAAGTAGTTCTTTGCCTGTGCTGTGTTTAACTCTATGGTCCCATGAACATAACGTGCCGGGATATCAGATGCCCTCAGCAGACTGATAGTAAGCGATGAGAGGTCCGCATCATTACCCGATCTGTCCATATAGGTAAGGTGGGCCCCTTTCAAGGAACCATAATAGGGTACATAATCGAAATAGTTATGAACAAAAGAATAGATCAGCCCGGGGTCATACAGGTTCTTTTCTGCAGAACCGAGCACATCAAAACTTGTAGCAGTGGCCGGATAGAAGGACAGGTCCGCGCCCGAGGGCAGATCACTTTGTGATTCATAAGACGGTGTTATATAGGATAAGGAGAGAGGTGTGGCCCCATAATCGACCGACCTGTGCATCAGTTTCATATTCGGACTGCTCTGCTGCATCTGTAACAGGTCCGGGATAGGTTCATAATCGACCATTGCAGGTACCGCACCTGCAAAAGAAGCCGTTAACATGATCGTTGCAATAAATATACTGATTATTTTGCTTACATACCTCATACTTTCACCTGAAAAGATTCAACCGCATCGGGACTATAACAAAACTAACCGCATTTCAACATGAATGCGGCAACCATAGACATATAAGAACTTTCCATAACTATGGAGATATCAGAGTTTTTTAAGTTTACCACTTAGCAAGACCTCTATCTTAATTTTTCAAGTTCATTCAAATAATAATTGTAGTTAATTGATAATCAACCTATAGATTGGCTATAAAGGTCACAATATTTATATACGTATTAATTACCGCAACCATGAATATTACGTCCTCGATAAAATAAAGAGAACGAACTGGTATAATCACGTATTATGACTTATATAGTATATAATGAAATATAAAATAACCGATTCACATGGATACTGAGACATCAAAATCAACAGGATACAACCCGAAAAATGTGAAACGAACTCTAAATGATCCCCTTTATATTCATGGATCAAAAGTAAAAACTTAAAATACTTTGACTTCTTCAAAACACATAATGACAACACAAGAACAGCATTATCTGACACCACAGGAAGTAGCCAGACATCTAAGGGTTGAGACCAGGACCGTTCATAACCTGCTTGAGGACGGGACACTGGACGGTCTGAACGTGGGGCGGCTCTGGAGAATACCCCACAACCAGCTGGACCGGACCGATATCAGTCCTGACCTGGACATGAACATAAAGGAACTTCCCCGCAACATGTGTGACTATGACAGGACCCGGGATGAGTGGAGCAATAAGGTCCCGGAATATTTCAATTTCGGATATGATATCATTGATGCCTGGGCCAAGGAAGACCGCAATAAACTTGCCATGATCTGGGTGGATCAGCAGGGCAATGAGAAAAAGTATACGTTCAGGGATATGATGAAACTGTCCAACCAGGCAGCCAACATCCTGTTAAAATACGGCATCAATAAAGGGGACAGGGTCATGCTGATGCTCCATCGGGTCCCTGAGTGGTGGATATTTGTGATCGCACTGGCAAAACTGGGTGCTGTTGCATGTCCGTGTCCCACGCTTCTTACCTCAAGCGACCTGCAATACCGGACCAATGCAGGTCAGTTCAAAATGGTGATCACCGATCTGGAGAATGCTCCCAAGTTCGATGAGATCAGGGAACATACCGGTCTTAAGGAATATATGGTGGTTGACGGAGAGAAGGATGACTGGATCAGCTTCCAGTATGAGCTCCTGTACCCGGCCCCGGTCTCCCATCACAGTGTATCGATCCCGGTACTTACAAAGTCCACCGATCCTCTGCTGATCTACTTCACTTCCGGGACCACAGGCAAGGGCAAGATGGTCCTGCATGACCATGCATATCCCCTGGGCCACAGGGTCACTGCAGAACTGTGGCAGGACCTGACCGAGAACGACCTGCACTTCACCTATTCCGATACCGGCTGGGCCAAATGTGCCTGGGGTAAGATCTTGGGCCAGTGGATAGCCGGCTGTTGTGTCTTCATTTATGATGCCAGAGGAAAGTTCAAAGCCACCGAACTGCTCCCGCTGCTTGAGAAATATGAGATAACGACCTTCTGCTGTCCCCCCACCATCTACAGAATGCTCATCCTTGCAGACCTGAGCAAGTTCGACCTCACCCAGCTTAGACATTGCTGCAGTGCAGGAGAACCCCTCAATCCCGAGGTCATCAAGGTATGGAAAGAGGGAACTGGCCTTAACATCTACGAAGGCTATGGCCAGACCGAGACCTGCTGTGCGGTCGCCTCCTTTGCCTGCATTAAGAACAAACCGGGGTCCATGGGAAAACCCACTCCGGGGTGGAATATTGAACTTCACGATGATCAGGGCAGGCCCGTGGATGACTTTGAGGAAGGCAGGATGGCCATCAATACCGACCCCAGACCTCCCGGACTGCTTGTTAAATACCTCAATAATGAACAGGAGAACGGGAAAGCTTTTCAGAATGGTTTCTACTACACCGGGGACAAAGCCTACAGGGATGAAGAAGGCTACTTCTGGTTCGTGGGCCGTGACGATGATGTTATCAAAAGCTCAGGATATCGTATCGGGCCCTTTGAGGTAGAAAGCGCACTCCTGGAACACCCCGGCGTTCAGGAATCCGCTGTGATCGGTGTTCCGGACAATATCAGAGGAATGATCGTTAAGGCCTTCATTGTCCTGCACGATGGTGTGGTTCCATCTGACGAACTGATAAAAGAGCTTCAGGACCATGTCAAAAGGACAACAGCACCATACAAATATCCCAGGGCCATCGAGTTTGTGGAGGAGCTGCCAAAGACCATTGGCGGTAAGATCAAGAGGAAAGAACTGAGGCATATGGAAGCTGAAAAGGCCCGGTGTGAGTGAACTATAGCTATAGTTAACGACATCTGAACTGTATCCATAATTGTTGGTATCATTTCCGACCATTGAGTTCTAATACCAGAGATGCACATAATGTTAACACGGTGAATTGTATGAAGAAAATACTTGCTTTGTTGCTGGTATTGCTTATGATCGCCGTCTCCTTTAATGGAACAGCTATTGCCGGATCAGGCGATGAGAACTACAACGGAGAAGACGGTGAGCAACCCGGCATTGGAGTGGACACCGGCCCGGGAGAAACAAATGCTCCTGATAGTACTGGAGATAGAACCAGGTTCAAGGACAGATGACAACAGAATAATTAATAGTGTAACATTTTAACACTGCAATATTTTAACAGTGTAACATTTTAACAGTGGGCCTCTGCATTAACACTTCTTGTTCACACAGAGGGTCCCTTGCTTTTTATAAAAACCTCTGAATTCCAGATACTTGTAGTTAGGAATTTGAACAACTTTGAATGAGTTGAACAAGTTCGAACAATTAATCCAGCCCGAATCTCATAATTTATTTCAGGCCTGTCTAAATAATAAAATATAAAAAAGTTGAGGAGTAAGATCACTCCTCTTTGCGCTGCAGAATAAATGCAAGGCCTATTATTGCAGCTATTGGAAGTGCAATGGTCGGGAATTCCGGGATCTGTGTGTTTGCGCAGTTACCATCAGCAAGCTTAAGACTTGCCTCGGAATTTGATCCGGCTGCACCGTCTCCATCCCAGATACCTATTATATGAACTGCTGTTGTGTAGCCATTGGAATTGTCCACCAGTTCGACAGTATCATTAAATGTTACTGTGATCGGTCCCGTTGTTTTCACATTTGGTGCAAATCCAACAGCTGTGTTAAATGATCCAAGAGATCCATAAGAGTCAGGATTACCCGGATTTGCCCCGTCTATGGAAACAACTTCAAGTTCATTTTGTGTATTCAAACCCAGAGACTTAATTGAAGTATCATCTGTAAGATACACGTCATATGGGGAGTCCGTGATCAATTCTACGGTCACGTTGACCCCATCAACCGTTACATTGACAAGAAAATCTCCGCATTCATAGCCATACACATTGTCTATCGGATAGCCCACATCCAGGGCATTTGCTGTACCAACACCTGCTAGCAGGCCCACCATGATAAGCATCGTTAATAATATTCGTTTCATGCTAACCCCTATTCACTGATTTTTATTTATTGATTAATATACACAATTTAATATGGCACTCAAAGGTAATAAACTTTGCGAATATTTATCAAATGTTATGAGAATTATAATTATGATGTGATTAATGCAGGAGGATCAATCTTTGTTTTCTGGCCATAATTATAGAATTCAACGTGGTTATTCACAACTACAGGAGTTATCAAACCCTGTACGTTCATCATGAATTCCAGATTTGTATCAATAGACCTTACCTTATAGCTTCCCTTTTCAATGTGATATACCATATAATAATCTGTAAAGACCATCAACATCTTCCAGTTTCCAGAGCTGATGGTCGGCCCCGGTGTAATTGCCTGCAGTAACATTTGCCATGTCCCGGGTACTTGAATTGAATACCTTCAGACATTTACCGGTGGAAATTATACTATAGCAACCATCGGCAATATGTTCCATTCTCCACAGCTGGTTGTCTTTACCGGTATAGTTACCCGGGATGATGTTTTCTGAATTATTGATCTCCAGGCAACTCCCGCTTTCAAAGGAAATTATCCTGCATTCAACGGGTACGGTGAGTTCCAGTATTGGTGTGACAAATACGTCCTTTTCGGAACTGTTGAAATCTCTCATGGTCGCCCTGGAATCATCGGGCCAGTCCCAGCTCTGGACTATGAAGTCCAGATGTTGCGCGTCTTCAGGCCGGATCTGGAAATTAAGATAAGTGGGATCACCATGTGAAGTTACATTAAAATTGAAGCTATTGTTCACTGTTGATCTTGAGAACGGGGACAGGTCCAGGTAGTCAACAACCCCGTCATTGTCATTGTCCAGGTCCCAGGCATTTGCAAATCCGTCTCCATCGATATCTGAAGAAGACACATTATGAACCTCAAAATAATCAGCAAGCCCGTCAGAATTGGAATCAGGTTTTAGCGGGTCCAGATCATTGTTGATCTCATAAAGGTCGTTTAACCGGTCAAAATCCGAATCCGTATTATTGACATCCGTCCCGAATACCCAGTTCAACGGAATCGGGGATCCCGTCCCCATCGATGTCCGGCCCATAGTCGGTTCTATTCAGATCTATATACTGAGTGCTGGTATCTATAAAAGGATCAACATCAATACCTCTGTCCCGCTGGTTCATAAGGGCGATCGACTCCGCTACATAATGTAATGAGGATATATCAAAAGCTGTAACTTCTGCAGGCCCGGGATCATAAAGCTCATTATCCCTGGCCCCGGCTAATGCAGGATAAGTAACTGCTACCAGAAGCAGGAACACTGTGCAGAATGCAAAAAGCTTAAGGATCTGTGTAGAAAGCAGTCCGGAAGCCACATGAGATCTTAGTGGCATATCCCTCATACAACAAAACCACCCCATCAAAAATTTGAATTGATTGTATTTATACCTTATGGAGTACAGGTGAGGAGATGAAGAACAAAACCATTAAGATCAAACCAAAAAAGCAGCCAGAGGGGGTTCCTGATCAGCACTTTTTCTCATCAGGTCACAAAGGGAATTATTATCCACAACATGGATTTGTGCCTGATACCGGGGATTTGAAGCACTCTGTCCGACCCTGCAGAAAAGTGCGAATGCGTGGATGGTCTCTCAGATAGAGGAAGAGGGCCGGGTTGTATGTGCTGCTAAGCCGGACAGGGAGGAATAGAGCAATTCACCCCCATTTGTTCTCCCGGTACTTTTCCGCTCCCTTTGTCAGGCCCTTATACTTTTTCTTTTCCAGTCTTTTTAATCCTATCTCAACCTTATCGGCCTGGAAGGAAACTTCTGCCATCAGTTTGTGATACCGGTCAAGTCTCTCCTGTGCGAGAACACCATCATCAACCGCTTTTCTGACCGCACAATGGGGCTCGCTCTGATGGGTGCAATTGTTAAAACGGCAATCTCTGGCAAGATGAGCGATATCAGAGAAAGTTCTGTCAAGGCCTTCAACCGAGTCAACCTGGATCTCACGAATACCGGGGTTGTCAATGAAGACCGTCCCGTCCGGAAGGAGGAAAAGCTGTCTTACCGTGGTGGTGTGCCTTCCTTTGTCATCATCCTCGCGCACCCCGGCTGTTTTCTGGACAACACGACCGGAAAGAGCATTGATGAGGGTTGACTTTCCAACACCGGAGGAACCCACAAGAGCTATCGTTCTCCCGGGCCCCAGGAAGGATTTCAGCTTTTCCAGGCCGGTACCCGAGAGGGCGCTGAGGGTCATCGCCGGGACATCGGCTGCAAGAGCTTCTATTTCCTGCAACAGATCATCCTGCAGGCCCAGGTCGGTCTTGTTTATGAGTATGGCCGGATCTGCCCCGGAGGAATGCACGATGGTGAGGTATCGCTCAAGCCTTCTGATGTTCAGATCATGGCCGGCGGCGGTTACGATGAAGATAGTGTCAATGTTTGCAGCTATGAGCTGCTCTGCTCCGGAATGGGCCCGGGACAGACAGGAAGACCTGGGGAGGATGTCCACGATGGTGTATGAATTTATGTCACTGTGATCCAGCAGGACAACAAAATCCCCCACTACAGGCTGTTTAGCTACTTTGCGCATGGCCCCGGATATGGAAGCCTGTATCTCACCGTTTTCAGTAAGTACATTGAAGACGGTCTTATGCTCAGCTGAGACCCTGCCCGGGATATACGGGCCTTTATATGCAGAAAATGCAGAATTATGAAAATGATTCCAGCCTGGAATATCATGACAATTCATCATAGTATGAATCGGGATGTTATGATGGATAAACTTTTTGGGAACGATGATTTTGTGGGCCGGTCTTAATTTGAACTGAAGCTTAAAAATAATGCGATTCGTTGATTTTTTAGAGCTGGAGAATATTTTACATAATATATTAATTAAATTGCATAAAAATTGTGTAAAATTTGAGCATTTTAAAGGAAATATATATAATTATATATAATAATAAAAGCAGAAACATCTACAATAGAAAAGTAGATAAGGATTAAAAGTATACTTAAACATGGTGGTAGTACGACTAATCCAGATTATATAAAAATAGGCATATATTTCTTAGTAGTATTGACAATGATCACAGCATTCTCCACAACCGCAGCTTTTGCGGAGGAAAATGCTGTACAGACGAATTTAAATTCAGATCTTACAAAAGCAACTTATGATCCGGATTTTATAAAATATCAACAACATAATGACAATCCACTGTCTGTTTTCAGTTTAAATGATTTTTTCCAGGCAGATGAATCAATACGCAGTTCAGGAATCATTCCACATCCGGTTGGGGTCCCATCAGGATCAACATCTCTGGACACTTCAACTGAAACATATCCTGATTCTTTTGATCTGAGAGATGAGAACCGGGTTACTTCAATTAAAGATCAGGGAAACTCCGGCAGTTGCTGGACCTTTGCAACTTATGCTTCACTTGAATCCACTCTATCCCCATCACAAACCTACGATTTTTCAGAGAACAATATGAAGAACCTGCTCTCATCAAGTTATATCGATGGCTTTGATCGCTCAGCAAATTCCGGTGGGAATTATCAAATGTCAACAGCATACCTAGCAAGGATGAGTGGCCCGATCCTGGAGAGTGATGATCCATATGATCAATACAGCACCACATCCCCGGTTGACCTTGAACCAGCTAAGTTCATAAATGAAGTTATGTTCCTGCCAAAAAGGGATAATAGTTCGGATAATGACCTGATCAAATGGACCCTTGTGAACCATGGTGCAATCTATTCAAGCATATATTACGACAATAATTATTACAACAGTAATAACTCAAGCTATTACTATAATGCAGGAACAACAACGAATCATGCGATCACCATTGTAGGATGGAACGACAGTTACGATCGTAATAATTTTGATCAAAAACCTGTGAACAACGGAGCTTTTATAGTAAAGAACAGCTGGGGTACTACCTGGGGGGATGATGGTTATTTCTATATTTCCTATGAGGATACCTGTATAGGAAGCAAGAATGCACACTTCAATGCGACTGACATACAAAATTATATGGCATATTACCACGATCCTCTGGGTTGGGGAACATCAGTCACCTTCAGTATTTCAGATTTCTGGGCTGCCAATGTATTTGAGGCAGAAAAAACAGGCAAAATAGAAGTGATAGGTTTCTACACCCCTGATGTAGATATTGACTATGAAACCTTTGTTTACTCAGGAAATGCCTGTGATGGAAGCGGGGAGGAAGAACTTCTCTATTCATGCAATGGAACCATACCTTTTGCAGGTTATCATACCGTCAACATAAATGAAGATACTATTCTTGAAGAGGGCGAAAACTTTACCATTGTCCTGAAACTCACAAACAATGTATCTCCAGCTCATATGCCCATAGAGAACAACATCACTGCATATAGCAGCCATGCAACTGCAGAGCCTGGAGAAAGCTATTACAGTTCCACAGGTGTGACATGGGCAGATCTGACCGGTTACTTACCGGATGCCAACTTCTGTATGAAGGCTTTTGTCGAACCCCTCTCTCCAACAATAACATCCCATGAACCTGAAGACACCGATGTTTTCAGTGATGAGCATGAAGAAATGACATTCAGCGTATCACTGGACATACCTGCAAATGTGAGCTGGTACATAGATGGCAGCCCTGTTCAGGAAAACACAACAATATCTAAAGCCAACTATTCTGTTACCCCTCCTGACTCAGGATCCTACAATATTACTGCTGTGGCCCACAACCAGTGGGGATCTGATAGTTTTACCTGGGATTGGACAGTCAATGAACTCGTGCCACCGATTGCAGACTTTACAGCAGATGTGACAGAAGGAAAAGTACCTCTGACAGTAAACTTCACAGACAGCTCAACAAATGCAGATACATGGGCCTGGGACTTTGATAATGACGGAGTGACAGATTCAACAATGCAGGATCCACAGCATACTTACAATGCTGCAGGAACTTATACGGTGAAGCTGACGGTGACAAATGAAGACGGATCGGATACAGTAACAAAGACAGATTTCATTACAGTCAATGCACTGGTTCCACCGGTTGCAGATTTCACAGCAGATGTGACAGAAGGAAAAGTACCTCTGAAAGTAAATTTCACAGACAGCTCAACAAATGCAGATACATGGGCCTGGGACTTTGATAATGACGGAGTGACAGATTCAGTTGCACAGAACCCACAGCATACTTACAATGCTGCAGGAACTTATACGGTGAAGCTGACGGTGACAAATGAAGACGGATCGGATACAGTAACAAAGACAGATTTAATTACAGTCAATGCACTGGTTCCACCGGTAGCAGATTTCACAGCAGATGTGACAGAAGGAAAAGTACCTCTGACAGTAAACTTCACAGACAGCTCAACAAATGCAGATACATGGGCCTGGGACTTTGATAATGACGGAGTGACAGATTCAACAATGCAGGATCCACAGCATACTTACAATGCTGCAGGAACTTATACGGTGAAGCTGACGGTGACAAATGAAGACGGATCGGATACAGTAACAAAGACAGATTTCATTACAGTCAATGCACTGGTTCCACCGGTTGCAGATTTCACAGCAGATGTGACAGAAGGAAAAGTACCTCTGACAGTCAATTTCACAGACAGCTCAACAAATGCAGATACATGGGCCTGGGACTTTGATAATGACGGAGTGACAGATTCAACAATGCAGGATCCACAGCATACTTACAATGCTGCAGGAACTTATACAGTGAAGCTGACGGTGACAAATGAAGACGGAGGATACAGTAACAAAGACAGATTTCATTACAGTCAATGCACTGGTTCCACCGGTAGCAGATTTCACAGCAGATGTGACAGAAGGAAAAGTACCTCTGAAAGTAAACTTCACAGACAGCTCAACAAATGCAGATACATGGGCCTGGGACTTTGATAATGACGGAGTGACAGATTCAGTTGCACAGAACCCACAGCATACTTACAATGCTGCAGGAACTTATACAGTGAAGCTGACGGTGACAAATGAAGATGGTTCGGATACAGTAACAAAGACAGATTTCATTACAGTCAATGCACTGGTTCCACCGGTTGCAGATTTCACAGCAGATGTGACAGAAGGAAAAGTACCTCTGAAAGTCAATTTCACAGACAGCTCAACAAATGCAGATACATGGGCCTGGGACTTTGATAATGACGGAGTGACAGATTCAGTTGCACAGAACCCACAGCATACTTACAATGCTGCAGGAACTTATA
Organism: Methanosarcinaceae archaeon; assembly: GCA_963676195.2. GTDB lineage: Archaea > Halobacteriota > Methanosarcinia > Methanosarcinales > Methanosarcinaceae > CAXXJW01. The sequence continues at coordinate 1,332,724 of CAXXJW010000001.1, forward strand.
CGGTGAAGCTGACGGTGACAAATGAAGACGGATCGGATACAGTAACAAAGACAGATTTCATTACAGTCAATGCACTGGTTCCACCGATAGCAGATTTCACAGCAGATGTGACAGAAGGAAAAGTACCTCTGACAGTAAACTTCACAGACAGCTCAACAAATGCAGATACATGGGCCTGGGACTTTGATAATGACGGAGTGACAGATTCAACAATGCATGACCCACAGCATACTTACAATGCTGCAGGAACTTATACAGTGAAGCTGACGGTGACAAATGAAGACGGATCGGATACAGTAACAAAGACAGATTTCATTACAGTCAATGCACTGGTTCCACCGGTAGCAGATTTCACAGCAGATGTGACAGAAGGAAAAGTACCTCTGACAGTCAATTTCACAGACAGCTCAACAAATGCAGATACATGGGCCTGGGACTTTGATAATGACGGAGTGACAGATTCAGTTGCACAGAACCCACAGCATACTTACAATGCTGCAGGAACTTATACAGTGAAGCTGACGGTGACAAATGAAGATGGTTCGGATACAGTAACAAAGACAGATTTAATTACAGTCAATGCACTGGTTCCACCGGTAGCAGATTTCACAGCAGATGTGACAGAAGGAAAAGTACCTCTGACAGTAAACTTCACAGACAGCTCAACAAATGCAGATACATGGGCCTGGGACTTTGATAATGACGGAGTGACAGATTCAACAATGCAGGACCCACAGCATACTTACAATGCTGCAGGAACTTATACAGTGAAGCTGACGGTGACAAATGAAGACGGATCGGATACAGTAACAAAGACAGATTTCATTACAGTCAATGCACTGGTTCCACCGGTAGCAGATTTCACAGCAGATGTGACAGAAGGAAAAGTACCTCTGACAGTAAACTTCACAGACAGCTCAACAAATGCAGATACATGGGCCTGGGACTTTGATAATGACGGAGTGACAGATTCAACAATGCAGGATCCACAGCATACTTACAATGCTGCAGGAACTTATACAGTGAAGCTGACGGTGACAAATGAAGACGGATCGGATACAGTAACAAAGACAGATTTCATTACAGTCAATGCACTGGTTCCACCGGTAGCAGATTTCACAGCAGATGTGACAGAAGGAAAAGTACCTCTGAAAGTAAACTTCACAGACAGCTCAACAAATGCAGATACATGGGCCTGGGACTTTGATAATGACGGAGTGACAGATTCAACAATGCAGGATCCACAGCATACTTACAATGCTGCAGGAACTTATACAGTGAAGCTGACGGTGACAAATGAAGATGGTTCGGATACAGTAACAAAGACAGATTTCATTACAGTCAATGCACTGGTTCCACCGGTTGCAGATTTCACAGCAGATGTGACAGAAGGAAAAGTACCTCTGACAGTAAACTTCACAGACAGCTCAACAAATGCAGATACATGGGCCTGGGACTTTGATAATGACGGAGTGACAGATTCAACAATGCAGGATCCACAGCATACTTACAATGCTGCAGGAACTTATACGGTGAAGCTGACGGTGACAAATGAAGACGGATCGGATACAGTAACAAAGACGGATTTAATTACAGTCAATGCACTGGTTCCACCGGTTGCAGATTTCACAGCAGATGTGACAGAAGGAAAAGTACCTCTGAAAGTAAATTTCACAGACAGCTCAACAAATGCAGATACATGGGCCTGGGACTTTGATAATGACGGAGTGACAGATTCAACAATGCAGGATCCACAGCATACTTACAATGCTGCAGGAACTTATACAGTGAAGCTGACGGTGACAAATGAAGACGGATCGGATACAGTAACAAAGACGGATTTAATTACAGTCAATGCACTGGTTCCACCGGTTGCAGATTTCACAGCAGATGTGAGATCTGGTGATGCACCACTAACAGTCAATTTCACAGACCTGTCAACCAATGCAACAAGTTGGGAATGGGACTTTGAAAACGACGGAGCGGCGGATTCAGCTGCACAGAACCCACAACATACATATAATGTAGCCGGAACTTACACAGTTTCACTGACTGTGACAAATGAAGATGGTTCGGATACAGTGACGAAAGAAGAATACATCATTGTATCAAATCCAACACCTCCGCCTGTGTTACCTGTAGCTAACTTCATAGCAAATGTAACATCAGGAGATGCACCACTGACAGTAGAGTTCACTGACCTGTCATCACATGCAGATGCATGGGAATGGGACTTTGACAATGACGGCCTGATAGATTCCATTGCTCAAAACCCACTGCATACATATGACCTGGCAGGAACATACACAGTATCTCTGATGGTCAGCAATAATGATGGAACATCTAATATGACACGGGAGGCCTATATAGTTGTGTCAGACCCAACATCTCCACCCATCCCGATTGCAGATTTTACTGCAAATGTTACATCAGGAAATGCTCCACTTACAGTACAGTTCACTGACCTGTCATCACATGCAGATGAATGGGAATGGGACTTTGACAATGATGGCATCATTGATTCAGATCTTCAAAACCCAATGCACACCTATGAAATGCCAGGCAGCTACACTGTAACGCTGACTGTAACAGGAAATAATAGTACTGACAATGTTACAAAAACAGGTTATATCACAGCTTATGACCCCAACCAGGAAATTCCGGAATTCCCGACCATAGCACTCCCAATGCTTGTAATCCTGGGCCTGGCATTTGTGATACAGCGCAGAAAAGACTAAGAACGTTACAAAACCGATTAATTCGTCCGTGAACATCGGACGAATCTTTTTTTATTATAGATACAGACCCCCATAAGATGTATTCATCTCAACTAAATTAATGGATAATGATAAGCTTCCTCTCAAGCTTTCCGGTCTTCAAATAATGGACCACTAATGTTATGGGAACGACCCTATCAATATAGAGGGAATGAATTTTCTAATCCACATGAATATCCTGCCAATAACGATCTTCAGCAAACTCTTCCTGATAATTAATTCCTGACTATTACGATCAAGGAGAACAGGGGCAAAAAACCCCACGACTTATTCCCGGGTAGTTCACTTTCAGTCAATAATCATATCGATCAATTGCCTATGTTGCCGGTACAGAGGTTTGTTCTTCTTTTTGATCCAGGTCAGTCGTTTCCGGACATTATCCATTTTTACAAAATTGACCATACATCTGAAATTAAAGCCTGTGGATTCTACAGGCCTGTGATCACCGGAAGGATAGCTTAGCGTTGTGATAATGAAGTTACTCAGGAATAAAAGCAAACCCTCATCCGAATCCAGAAGGCGGTCAACAAATCCCTGCCATCTTAGCCTGTCATCCCACTTATACCATTTATACAGAATATATATGAACTCGTTGAGCTCCTGCAAGCCGTCCTGACATTCAAGTATCCTGTCAAGACATAATTCCTGTAATACAGCTGCTTTATTGTCTTCTATTTCAGAAGAGAGGAAAGACACTGTTACAAATGGGCCATATAATCCCCGGGACAGGGGTATGGTATATTCCAGTATCCCGACATCAGCATTTTCACGTTTTAATAACTGATCAATTATCCTCAACAAATCCATACCGGTTCCATAATCAAACATTCCAGCAGTTTTTCCTGGAAGATCGTCGGAGATATTGAACAATGCAAGGACCACATTTCGTACATCCAGACGGGGTATGTAGCCTTCATCAGAAGTATAGTTCTGCATCTCCTGCAGCATGGTTCGGATATTGTTCCTTTCCATATACTTTCGAAGGACAGCCTCGAATGTTTCAGCTGAACCTGTTGCACTTAACAGATACTCCATTTCATACCGGCTTATCTTTTGTTCACCGCGGCCCGGGATCAGTGTGAAATAGCAATCAAAATGAGACATGTCACAGACCCTTAAGTTACTGCCCCATTCGGATTGATCCCCGGTATTCCCATATATCTGAGGGAAGAGGACTCTTATGAGATCAGCTGTATTTTCTTTAACGCCATCAGGCAACTTATCGAGCTGCTCCTGGATCTCACAGATACGTACTTCTGCCTGGTTCTGCATTGCCGAATCTGTAGAAGTGAATAAATATTTCCTGTCCTTCATGAAATTATAGATATCAGGAGCAAATACCCTTATTGCTTCAATGGCAGTAAAGTCAACGGGGTTGACTTTCATCCTTTCCCCGCGGTGCATTTGCAAAACGTTAAATTCCAGACCGGCCATGAATTTCTTTACATCCCTGATGTTCTTGAAAAATCCCTTCAATCCCGAGTTGTAAACTTCGGCCCGGTAAGGATCATACCCGTGGTAAAAATCCTTTGCAGATTCGGGAAGGGTATCAAGTACCCGGTCCAGTTCTTCAAAGAATATCGTTGAGATCTGGCCAGGACCTGCCTGTGGCATCTCAAAATCAACGTCAACGATCTTGTTCAGGTACTGCCTGCCGCAGACACCGGCCTGCTCTGAGAGATTATTCTCAACGATGTTCCTGTCAAATGCCAGGAAATAGACCATATTCGGAAAATCGGCATTGATCCTGATCAGCCTGAACAGCTGTTTTATTTCCGACTGGTTCAATCTGTCAATATCATCGATCACCACAATTAACTTCTTTTTCCTTTTTGACAGTTCGGTTATGATCTCATTTTTGAACTCTTTGACAGACCTTTTCTTATAATTGGCCCTTTGTTTGTGGAAATTAGCCAGCCTGGTCAGATAGTCCTTTGCAATATCAATGAAGATCAGGGTAAAACCAAAAGCAAAAGAAGCATACTTGATCCATTCTTCCGAAATATTGAACCAGTCCACGGCCTGACTTATAGATATTCCCAGCAGACCGAGGATCAGGAGGAATTTGGAGGATAATTTAGTGATAACACCCTCTTCAGGTGTCAGATTGATCAAAGCTGAATAGTACAATAGCTTATCGGCTATTTTCTTATCAACAGCACTATCCCTTCTGATCTTAAGCTCCTGTGCGATCTCTTCAAAGAAATGTTCACTAAGACTTTTTTGAGTGGAGAACATCCAAGGATTAAACTCAATGACAGTGGGCCTCTCTTTTGTAGTATAAAGATACTCCCTTACCAGATTGATCAAAGAAGACCGGCCCGATCCCCACTCGCCATTAAGTGAGACAATCAGACTTTCCTCTTTATCCCGGTTCAAAAGGGCCCTGCCCAGATGCCGGGAGAAATCCGTTCTGTTGAGAAGGTCATCCATCTCATTTTCAATTGGCCTTTCCTGGACTGACATGGTTTTAGAGTTTAAAGCATAAGAGTGAATTAACAGCGTACAGTTATATGAGATATCTTATTTTGATCGTTGCAAGTGAACATTCTTTGTACATCTTGATACATATATAAGTCTACTCAAAAGATACAATCTTAAATAATATATATGTATCTACATTATTTACATGAATTATATTGATACTGACTGATTTACGATTATTGGGGTGCAGAGGCAGAGAAAGCTCACGACTTCAGTCGCGGGTAGTTCACTAATGGTATGACAGACGATCTGTAAAGGATATGAGAAGGGATGAAAAACATATTCTTCTATAAAACTGCTATTGGCAGGATAGGCATTGCTGAAGAAAATAATGCCATTACAAACCTGTATCATCCTGCGGATGAGGTCCCTGACGATCTTAATGTACATGAAACTCAGCTGCTAAAGAATGCGGGCCTCCAGCTGGAGGAATATCTTGCAGGTCAGAGAAAGCAGTTTGACCTCCCCCTTGATCCTGCAGGAACAAAATTCATGCAGGATGTCTGGAAGGCCCTGTGTGCAATTCCTTTTGGCGAAACCCAAAATTATCAGGAAATCGCCAGGATAGCAGGGAGTCCGGGAGCTTCCAGGGCCGCAGGCCTTGCCTGCAAACGCAATCCCATCTCCATCTTCATTCCCTGCCACAGGGTGATCGGCAAGAATGGAAAACTAACAGGATATCGTCATGGTCTTAAGCTTAAAGAACGCTTGCTGGAGCTTGAAAGAGAGGGAGCCAACCTTTAAAGTGATTATATTTAAGAATCTTTTCTGCTTTTTTGAAAAGTGAAAGGGTGTACAGGCTCTTGTTAAGAAGCTCGGGGAAGAAAAAACGGCAACGTGAAGGAGAAGGGAAATTTATTCATTCATTCATTCATTCATTCATTCATTCATTCATTCAGTCAGTCAGTCAGTCAGTCATTCATTCATTCATTCAGTCATTCATTCATTCATTCATTCATTCATTCATTCAGTCATTCAATCAGTCATTCAGTCAGTCAGTCAGTCAGTCATTCAGTTATTGAGGCCCAGCCGGAATGTGAGAATCGAAAGCACGATAGTAAGTGGAGTGAAAATGGCCCTTTCCAGTGAGGAGACCGACAACAGGTTTCCGATAGTGTTCAGGACAAACAGACCGCATATCAGCCACATAACCATCTGTGCCAGTTCAGGTTTTGGGAAGTTTATATGACCCCCTCTGACAAGGACAAAATAAATGATGAGAAGGTTCACTAAAATGGAGATGGATTCAAAGGTGACCATCTCAGATGCATCTGTAATCCTTCCGCCCCATACAATGGAATAAGGAATGATACCCGAGAGTATCAGCAGATGGAACAGGATGAGCAAACCGAGGATGAGAAGGGTGATATTTGCTGTGAGCTTCCTGTCAGGTAGTTTTTGAGGCATTCAAACAGAGTTTCTCTTCACTCTTTAACTACTTTATGCCATCAGAAAATTCATTTTGGGATTACGATTAACGGGGTGTAGGGGTAGAGAGTTCCACGATAACGTGGAACAATCGTACCCCACCTCCTAGATAATCTAACTTGTACATAAACTTTTTAAACAACCAGGGCCTATTAACTTCTAATGCGTAAGACATACAAGTTCCGTATCTATCCAACTAAACCACAACAAAAACAGATGGAGCGCATCCTGGAATTATGTAGACAGGTGTATAATCGCACATTGGAGGAACGAAAAACCGCTTATGCTGAAAGAGGCGAGACACTCTCCAAATACACTCTCAACAAACTACTTCCCGAATGGAAAAAAGAGAATCCCGAATACAAAGAGGTATTCTCTCAAACCCTTCAAGAAGTACAAGAAAGAGTAGACCTTGCATTCAAGCACTTTTTCAGACGTGTAAAAAGTGGAGAAAAACCAGGATACCCACGATTCAAAGGTAAAGGATGGTACGATAGTTTCACATATCCTCAAATGGGATTCAAGCTTGAGGATAATATTTTGTATCTTTCCAAAATCGGAAACGTCCGTGTAAAAATGCATCGGGAAGTTGAAGGTGACATTAAAAGAATCATTGTTAGACGTTCTGCACGTAAAAAATGGTACGTTTCCATAATAACCGAATGTGAATCCGTGGAGATTCCAGAGCGAAGTGTGGAACACGTTGTAGGTATTGACATGGGATTATCCAGTTTCGCAACCCTGTCAGATGGAACATCTATACCTAATCCTCGCTTTTTCCGTATGGAAGAAAAGGAGCTTGCCAAAGCTTCGCGAAAGTTATCTAAAGCCGCAAAAGGTTCCCCCGAACATAAAAAAGCTGTTCGGGTAGTACAAAGAGTACATGAAAGAATAGCAAACAAACGTTATGATTTCATTCATCAGTTAAGCAGACTATTGGTAGATGATTATTCCTTCATAGCTTTTGAAGATTTAAACATCAAGAACATGCTTAAAAATCATTGTCTTGCAAAAAGCATATCAGATGCTGCATGGAATATGTTAATCTCTGCAACAAAGTACAAGGCTGAAAGTGCTGGTTCTTTAGTTGTATCGGTTAATCCTGCAAATACTTCTAAGATGTGCTCAAGATGTGGTCTGCTAGTGGAAAAAACACTAGCAGATAGAACACATAAATGTAATAGCTGTGGTCTGGTTTTAGACCGGGACCACAATGCTGCTATCAACATTCTCAGATTGGGATTGCAATCTGTCGGTATAGAAACCGTAGAAGCCCACGAACTTTAGTCGTGGGAGCAGTCACGGCCTGTCAGGGAAAACACCAGAGATAGAGACTGCATGTTCACTACCTTTGAGTTCCAGACCGACCCACCTGGTTTCCCGGAGAAGGAGGTTTGATCCCATCAAATATTAATTCAGTTTGATTGTGTTTACAACCTCAATTTTCTTACTGACATACCAATCTGTATTGATGAGGACAATATTAACATCATGATCCTTCATCTCATCTTCAGTACTGGCTTTTATATGATCAAAATCTGCAAATGCTCCAGGAGCAATGATGCAGAGTTTTAGCGAGTCAAGGTCCACACCCCATCCGAGTTCCTTTACACGGGGCCTGAGCCTGTCCTTGTAGGTCTCGACCCATTCAAGATAATTAAGGCCCTGCCTGACAGCATCTTCAAGATCTGAGGAGGTCTCTTTTACCTCAATGATGACCAGTGAACCGGACGGATCACGTGAAAAAATGTCTGCGTGCTCTCTTCCAAATTTAAGTCTTCGCTTAACTTTACCCAGAGGGACCTCATATTGTAAAAAGTCCATCTCAAGGCCTTCAATGGACCTGTGCCGGAAACCATCTATCAGGAGGTTATGCAGCCACTTCTCCATATAGCCTATCATGTTGGCATCCCTTAATTGACCTATCGTTTCAGACTGCTCTTTCAGGTGGGCCCTTATGTTACCGGTATTAATGTGTGTCCCGGAGGTTCTTATTCCATAACGGTACTTTTGCTGTTTTACACTTCTTTTTCCAGGGTTATGTATGTTCTTGATCAGGGTTAATTGCATTCCCGGAGGTTCACACTTCAATTCCATCACTTTCAAACCAGCAATAATGCAGGACAGACCGTTTCTTCTGCTAAACACCTGAAGGCCCCTGTCCTCAAACGAAAGACATGTAGCAAGAATCTCATCCCAGGCCCGTCTTAATTCCTGTGAGCAGAGACAGCTTCTATGTTCCTCCAGAGATCGCCACAGACCGCCGGCCCCGTCAAAACCCCCGATGATAGCAGAACTTCGGGATACAGTTGAAGAAGGATGGCTCCCCTTTATCAGATTTCCGGAATGGGATGGAGATGTGAAAGCAACCCACCCATCACAAAGCCTGACCTTGTTCAGATTGACACTTGCCATGTTTTTGAAACGCGATGCCTTTTTCCCGCCAATACTGGCTGCTGGATAATCATCCTTATATTGCCCATCCCGATAGATATATCTGGGACATTTAATGCAACCAAGTTCTCTTCCTTTAGCAACTACCTGCTCGGGCACTTCTTCACCAAACTCATTCTGCATAGACATTTCCTCCCAATAAATGAAAACGATTAATACCTTTTAACCTGACAATGAATTGATTCGAATACTTTTCATCCATTTTTCAGAATTACAACAACCCAAATTTTAAATAAATACACCACAAAATAAATAGATAACATATATTTTGATAATATTTAATTTAATTAATAAGATATTTATTAATAAGTTTAACATAGAAAGTATAAATAAGTTTGTGATCTGGCAGAATCACTCTCTGAAATTCATAAACTTAATCTGACATACTTTTTTAAAGGAGTTGCTGAACTACCCACAACTAAAGTCATGGACTTTTTCTGCCCCTACAACCCTGTGATCGAAATCTTTGAGTTACAGATAATCTTATTCAAAAAAACACATTGTACCCATTGAATAACAGGCCCAAACAATGAAAGTGGAAGTACTTTCATGGAAAATAAGGTGGTCCATGATGTTGAAAGATATGAAGTTATACAGGTTCAGTACCTGGATGAAAAAGACAAATCCTTCTATTGTCCACCAGTACCTCATCCCCCACCCTGACACCGGGAATCTCTAAATAATTTCTATGAATATCTCACTGATACATTCAGTACTTCGCTAATTTGACATACATATCGTTCCTTCAGTCATTGAATTGTCTCAAACAATGCACAGCTAACTGAATCTTCAACTTTTGCTTAAGCCATTCTTCAACAGACAATACAAATGTTGCAAACCTGAACTGATCCTCATCAATGGTAGCAGGCCCACGTTTTAAGGCATCTTCTGGAGGCAAAGCCATGTATTTTTGAGCAGAAATGAAATAAGTGCAAAAAAGTATCTGAAAGTGGCACTTTTTGTAGAGGTCCCGGGTTTGACTATATTCCTCATTCGGTATGACGACTCAATTGCAACGCATCTCCTGTATACCGTACTTACCTTTCCTGGTGACCAATTAACACCATAAACAACAGAACCAGGGTTCTCACTCCCTTTTTTGTTTCTTTTGCCTGACTGCGTATCACGTATTTTTCATTAGATGTGTCAATTTTCCCGTAATAAGGGTCATTTGTGTAATCAATCGCAAACTCATACTTCTTCTCAGGATTCAGGTTTTTTAGAGGGCCCTGGAGAAGCAGTTTTGAGTATATAAGGACTGGTTCATCAATAGCGAACTTATTGAGATGTCTCCTCATTGATGTTTCACAAGGAACTCCTTTATAGTGTTTTGATATGGAATGAACCGATGCATTGTTTACTGCCATAGATACGGCAAAGTGAAGTACAAGTTCACATGTCAGTTTGCCATTGACCTTGATGTGGATATTGTCTTACAGAGGTTCTGGAACAGCATCAATACACTGTTTTGGTTTAAGTTCAACTCCGTGCAGGCTGTTTGTACTGTATGTTAAATATGACATACGGCGGCGTTTGCAACATTTATAAACCTATCGAAAAGCGAAAAATTTAAGTCAATCACAAATTAGCGAAGTACTGAAAATGGATGTTGTCATCAGAAGAAGTCAAATGTGATTTCACGTGCGTAAGATATCATAGACCGGGCCCAACAATAGGCTTTAATCACTTCAATGATAGTTTATAATGATGGGGCCACACTAAGTACAAATGTGAATGAATGGAACCAAAAGTCCATTCATAAGAAATAATATCATCAGATGTTTATTTTTACCCGATTCAAAAACAATTTCCTTTCCTGATAGTTCTTATTAAAATCTGAAGAAGGAACATCGACTGCGTTCTTTTGATTCAGTAATTCATAAACTTTTGCCACCGCCAAATCGTCTTCAACAGATAAACAATTTTGTGATAAATATTTGCCAGCCATAACCTCTCCTCCGATGTATTCTGATTATTAATATATAAACAAGTTCTACATGTTGTTATTTACAACAACTTATACATATACTGCACGCTAAACCCAATACATATTAATAATTTTACGTCACCAATGATTGAATAGCTATTAGCACTAATGTATAAATGTTATTTTTTGATTTTAAGAAGATGTGAATAATGACCATCTTCTTGTTCTTCAACTTGAAATTCTTTGAAGCCATTGTTTGTATAGAAATCAATTACCCCTTTATTCATTTTAGCTTCCACCCAAACAACCCTTCCACCTACATGTTTAGAAGCTTCACCTATCTTTTGAAGAGCACTATCCAAAATATCGCATCCTTTTATTTTATCACAATATGCATCATTTTTTGCAAGAAGAGCAATATAATAAGTCGGGATATAATTGTCCTCATTTTTTAGCAGGTGTAACTTTTTTGCCTTTTTCCCACTTAATTTCTTTAAGTACATTACTTTCAAAGTTAAAGCATAGTATCCTAAAATACAAAATTCTTCACGGTCACTATCCAATATGAAATATGACTTAATATCTCCCATTTTTTCTGAATGAATTGATTTGTTCTTTATAAAATCTTCTATAAAAGGTTCTCTACTGCAAACAAACCTTTCCAGTGCATTACTCAATTTATGCTCTGGAAATTCGTTGAGTAGTTCACCTAAAGGAATAGTTATTGGTTTAATGATTATCACCTGACTTTCAAACTGAATTAGATATTTTCAAGATAGATGTTTTTGTGTGAAACATATAAGAAGAGTATTCGTGCAACCTACTTAACCAATCAGTAAGCGTTGTGAAAGTATTTTTATCCATCTTCTAGAATATGACCCATGCTTTTAAGGTTGAATTGTCGAAATATTAATTGCAAAAGTATTAATTTTGTAGAGATGTACTTTATTATTCAGTACTTCGCTAATTTGACCTCCATATCGTTCCTTCAGTCATTGAATTACCTCAAAAAATGCACAGCTAACTGAATCTTCAACTTTTGCTTAAGCCATTCTTCAACAAACAACACAAATGTTGCAAACCTGAATTTATCCTCATCAATTGTAGCAGGACCTCGTTTTAAGATTGTAAAATGCATCTTTTGCAAGCAAATCCAGGTATTTTTGAGTAGAAATGAAATCAGTGCAAAAAAGTATCTGAAAGTGGCACTTTTTGTAGAGGTCCCGGGTTTGACTATATTACTCATTCGGTATGACGACTCAATTGCGAAGCGTCTCCTGTATACCTTACTTGCCTTTCCTGGTGACAAATTAACACCATAAACAACAGAACCAAGGTTCTCACAACCTTTTTTGTTTCTTTTGCCTTTCAAATATTTGACATCAATGACTATGTTCAATAATACCTTCTTTTTTTAGAGTTCTTCAACACGTATTCAGCGGATCTTGCATTCCTTCCAATGAGCAGTTTTTTCATCTTATCTCCCCTTCTTACTACTGGAGTGATATGAGGTATTTTTTGATCCTGCAGGAACTCAAGAACATCAACTGTGTAGAATTCTCGATCTAAGCAAAGGACCTTGATATTGAAATTAAGCTCATTGATCAGTTCTATGAAGTAGGTAAGATAGTCAACTTTTGACTTATCTTTCTCTACTGGAAGAACAGAGATTTTAAATATCTCGTTCTTGTTTATGATGGACAGAGAGACATACGAGTAAAAGGAGTTTGTCGACTTTTTTGCCTGACTGCGTATCACGTATTTTTCATTAGATGTGTCAATTTTCCCGTAATAAGGGTCATTTGTGTAATCAATCGCAAACTCATACTTCTTCCCAGGATTCAGGTTTTTTAGAGGGCCCTGGAGAAGCAGTTTTGAGTATATAAGGACTAGTTCATCAATAGCGAACTTATTGAGATGTCTCCTCATTGATGTCTCACAAGGAGCTCCTTTATAGTGTTTTGATATGGAATGAACCGATGCATTGTTTACTGCCATAGATACGGCAAAGTGAAGTACAAGTTCACATGTCAGTTTGCCATTGACCTTGATGTGGATATTGTCTTACAGAGGTTCTGGAACAGCATCAATACACTGTTTTGGTTTAAGTTCAACTCCGGGCAGACTGTTTGTACTGTATGTTAAATATGACATACAGCGGCGTTTGCACCATATATAAACCTATCGAAAAGCGAAAAATTTAAGTCAATCACAAATTAGCGAAGTACTGAACATTGATTTATGCAAAAATTGAGTATTTGGTATGTACTAAATTGGGCCCGAACTGGTACCCGGTGATTTCAAACATCTTCTAAATTCACTTGTCTGTTCATTCATCCCTAACCATTTTATCAAAACCGGGAACTGTTCATATTTTTGTTTAAAATACCTCCCCGGATTTCCCCTCATTAGAAAAGTGTTGAGCCTGATTATCATCACCGCTTGCAAACCTGAGGGATTTTTCAACACTGGAAGAAGCATGTTCTATATTCCTCACTTCAATGACCTTCATCAAACTGTTGATGAAATCCTCTCCGAATCCAGTGACATCATAAAAAGAATAGCTATCCGTATTTTCCTTCCTGATATATTCATTTTTAACCAGGCCCGCTTTCTGGAGCTTTTTGATATGATATGTCAACTGGCTGCTGTACTCCGGAGGTATGTCCAGTTCCTTCATTATTTGGGAAAATGGCATCTCTCCATATTTAAAGAGAACGAAAAAAACCGCAAGCCTGAGGTCTCCCCCCATGGCACTTACTGCTCTTTTGAGTTCAGAAGGCATCTTTTTGGCATACTTTTTGATGTTTTCGTTTTCATATGTTGACATCGCTGTCCTCCAGTTCTGCTATTATACGATCACTAACCAGGTCGAATCAATTATACCATAGTATAATTTATTTTACTACTATTTATTTATTACGGGAAACTTGTTTACGTAGTGTGATTAATCCACATATAACAACCAGGCGATGGACTGCATTTCAACAACAAAATCGTGAATCGCTACTTTCCCTTAAAGATAATCTTTTCATTGTTATATATGGAGCATACAACCCTCCGGCCGATAAGATACATTCCGGAGAAAAAGAACGTTTGCTTAATCTTCGAAATTGTCTGAGATCTGAAGGTTACACCGGTACATACCTTGTCGAAGACCTCCCATACAACACACTTTCACCCGGTCCAAACCTTGATAAAAGGGCTCATCGCTGATTTGAGTGGATGGGGAAATAAGTTCTTATTAGGTTGTGGACTATCTAAATTTTACAGACCACACACAATAGGAGCATACATCACATGCGTCGACAACTATTTCATACGGCGTTAAATATTGAAGAAACCTTGTTCATAAAGGACATAGATTGTCCAATCTTTAAAAAGAGGAGCATGTGATTATAGGAACATTCAGAATTTTATGACCATAGTTTACTTGAGATTAGGATAACTGGAATTCAATTTACCCACATGAACAGTGAAGAGGCAAGACTTTTATGTTAATTAGATAATTTTGTTTTTTCCTGCAGGCTGGAATACGCTCTCTTTTTGAAGTACACTCAGGAACATACCCGGCAGAACCCTCCCTCATTCATCCTGTCCCAGGGTACACTGCCGGCCCAGATACTCGCTTCCCCAGTCACACAGGGCCTCAAGTATGGGAGCAACGGTCCTTCCAAACTCCGTTAGCGAATACTCTACCTTAGGGGGAATTTCGGGATACATCTTCCGGTTTACCAGGCCGTCCTCTTCAAGTTCCCGGAGTTGTTTGGTCAGCATTCTCGGGGAGACACCATGGAGCTTTTGCTGTAATTTGTTGTAACGCAGGGTCTCGACTTCTTTGAGCTGCCAGAGAATGAGGGGCTTCCATTTCCCTCCGATAACATCCAGAGTTGCTTCAACGGGGCAGTGATATTGTTTGTTGTTCCTTATATTGATCAATTTAGCTCTGTCTTCCATGGTCTCATCCAGCTATACTTTTTGATAGTGACTATATGTAAAGTCTGTATGTAGTATATGTACATTTAATGTATTCTGATACTATATAAGGTAGCTCATTGGATTTACACTATTCAAAACGAGGCAACAATATGAAAGTAATAGCAATTAACGCAAGCCCCAGAAAGGAAGGGAATACCTCAATACTCCTGAATGAACTTACAGACGGCCTGGAAGCACAGGGCATCGAGACCGAGACCATCCACATCGGAGGGAAGAAGGTCCGCGGATGCATAGCCTGTATGAAATGTTTTGAGAATAAGGACAACAAATGTGTCTTTGATGATGACATCATCAATGAGTGCATTGCAAAGATGGCACAGGCCGATGGTATCGTGATCGGTTCACCCACATACTTCGCAGATGTCAACACCGAGGCAAAGGCCCTCATTGACCGGGCAGGGTTCGTGGCTATTGCAAACGATCATTTGTTCTCCAGAAAAGTGGGTGCTGCTGTATCAGCAGTAAGAAGGGCCGGTGCGGTTCGCACTTTTGATTCCATCAACCACCTCTTCGGGATCAACAATATGATCACCGTGGGATCCACCTACTGGAACCTCGGGATCGGCCTGGGCCCGGGAGATGTCAATGACGATGCTGAAGGTCTGCAGACCATGCAGAACCTTGCATCCAACATGGCATGGTTGCTGAAGAAGATCCATTCAGAATGAATGAGCCTGCCTTCCCGGAATGGGAAGGCATAATTTCCTTTTGGCACAGGCACTCGCTGTGCTTCGTTATGATTTGCCATACTTTTCCATACTTTCCCGGGCAATAGCTTTAAGCTGACCTGCTGGTATTAGCAGGCAAATACAGGAAGAAATATATGATGAATAATAAAAATATGGATCCGGGAAACGATAAGATCTCAACGATCTTCTGGAAATATGCAATTCCTTCAATAGCTTCAATGCTGATCATGGCAGCTTATTTTGTGGCTGATGGGATCATTGTTGCCAGAGGAGTGGGAAGTACTGCCCTGGCCGCAGTTAATCTTTGTATTCCGGTGATGATGGGGATCAATTCGATCATTCTGGCAATTTCCCTGGGTGCATCAATTATTATTTCCATCATGCTGGCCCAAAAGAAGTACAAAGATGCCAGCAATGTGTTTTCGGTGACCTTTGTCACAACCTGTGCCTTCGCAATTATTTTTACAGTAATCGGGCTGACCTTCATTGAAGAGATATCCTATGTACTTGGGGCAAGTGAAGATACACTGGGAATGGTTCAGACATATCTGTCCGTTATCCTGTATTTTGTCACCATCTTCAGTTTACAGATAAACCTGTCAAATGCTGTGAGAAACGACGGCAACCCTAACCTTGCACTCCTCAGTACTCTTGGCGGAAGCATACTGAACATCCCGCTTGATGCATTTTTTGTCTTTGTGCTCCACTGGGGCCTTTTTGGAGCAGCGATTGCCACAGGCATGTCACAACTGATAGGAGCAGCAGTATTGTTCACCCATTTCCTTCAGAAAAGGGGCCATTTGCGTTTTGTTCTGCCTCATTTCAATCTGCAGATCATGACAAGGATACTCCACAATGCTGTTCCTCTGTTCATTGAGACCATTTCAATGCCGGTTTTCTTTGTCACCATGAATATTCTGGCCACTAAATACTACGGAACCAGCGGCGTGGCTGCATTTGCAATAGTCGGGGCCGTGTCAATGCTTTCCACAATGTTCTTTGTCGGAATAGGACAGACCAACCAGCCCCTGATAAGTTATAATTTCGGCCAGGGAAAGCATGATAGAGTACATGGCATCCTTAGATATTCACTTAAAACAGCAACTCTGATCAGTATTCTAATAGTCACCACCATTGCGATATTCAGCAAGCAACTGGTCAGCATCTATGTGGATGTGGACGTCCAATCCGAACTGGTCCTCCTGACAGCTCTTGCGCTGAGGCTCTATTCTGTCGGTTATATATTTACTGCAATCAACATGTCCCTGGTCAAATATTTCCAGTCCACCGAAGACCGCAGGTCCTCTCTGGTAATAACATTCATGAGGGGTTTTGTCCTCCTGATCCCTGTTGCACTTATAGTCCCGAAAATATTTGGAGGAATGGGTATCTGGCTTGTGATACCGTCTGTGGAATTCATTATTGCCATCCTTTCCGGCTACATTTACCTGAAGTCCCTGGTTACAAAAGAGATAGGGGGCCTTCATCCCCATAGCCCCGGGGATAATTGACAGATGGAATACAAAGGGGCCTGCCTGAATATTACTGATTTTGGATTTATACTAATGGGCCCGGAGATAATTGACAGCTGGGAGACGCCTTGCGCAACGTTGATGTATCTCCCCCATCCACATGGCTCTGGAGACAATTGAAAGGTCACACCACACTCCCGCAGCTTTAGTCGTGGGTGCGGTCAATAAAAGAATATATCTGACATCCGGTTATGGACCTGTGGCCCAAAGTTATATTTCAGGAAGAGGCATAACTTAGTACAGAAGGGAAATATATGGCCGTATCGCAGAACTACCTTGAACACATCCTTGATCTATTTTCAGGATGGGACGGAGTCAGTGTCAGAAAGATGTTCGGAGGGGCCGGACTCTATCGTGACGGGAAGATGTTTGGTCTGGTTGCCAATGATATCACCTATCTGAAAGTTGACGATACCAACAGAGACAAATTTGCATCAGCCGAATCCTCACCTTTCAAACCTTACCCTGACAGGCCCACAGTGATGTCCTACTTTGAAATTCCCCCTGAGGTACTGGAGGACCGGGAAGAGCTGATCAGGTGGGCAGAGGAGTCACTGGCCATCCAGAAGAAAAAGAAATGATCTGTTCATAACATGTTCAATTGTATTGCAAAAATGTTCAGCATTTAAGGGAAATCGGGGGCTGGCAGCCTGCCATGGAAAATATAATTGTCACCAATTACAGGAAATTTTTATGTCTGAAAAAGAGCTTAATCATCTTTGCAGGAAGGTTTCCCTGTTGTTTGAAATCGAGTCTGCTGTGACCCGACTGCACCATAAGCAGGTGATCTTTGTAGGAGACCTGCATGGAGATCTTGAAGCTCTGGACTTCATTCTGAAGGCAGGCAAGACATTTGAAGATCCGGGGTTTGTCTTTCTGGGAGATTATGTCGACAGGGGAAAGAATTCAGTCGAAGTCCTTTGTAGGTTGTTCCGTTTAAAGACAGAGCATCCCTGGACTACTATTCTTTTGCGCGGGAATCATGAGACCGCTCAGATCAATACAAATTATGGTTTCTATGATGAGATAGGCAGAAATGAAGAGCTCTTCATTTTTGTGAACCGCACCTTCGATAAAATGCCCATAGCGGCTGTTGTGAACGACTCTGTGTTTTGTGCACATGGGGGCATAGGAAACCCTGTCAATCTGGAAGACATAAAGAAGGAAAACTGTTATCCTTATTTGTGGAACGATCCATGCAATGAACCGGGTCTGAATTTTTCAGAAAAGAGAAGGGGGGCCCTGGCCTTTGGTCCTGACATCTGTCACGAATTTCTCAGGAAGAACGGACTTGATATGATCATCAGGGCCCATACCGAACTGGAAGAGGGATATCAATGGTGGTTTGACAGAAGACTGCTTTCGATCTTTTCAATACCGGATTATTGTGGCAGGAAAGGCAGGGGAGCTTTTGCAGTAATGGAAAAAGGGAACATAGAAACGTTTGTTTTTGCAAGGGACGAAGATGGGCCCTATTCCCTAATCGGTTCCGGGGACTGAATGAGCCACTCCCAACTTACGCAAGGGGTCTTTTGCTTTTTATGATAGAATGTGGACCTACTATATCGGAAATATTAGAGATTACCGGTTCCCCTGCTGATAATAGCAACATATTCTTCAAAAAGATATTTCTTATATCTTTTCTTGCCGGTGATCTCGGTTAATATACCTATCTCTTCAAATTTTATCACCAGATTATTTGCCGTAACCGGAGTTATATTCAGCCTTTCCGTGACATCCTTATTGCTGATGATCGGGTTTTCAAAAAGCAGGTCTATCAGTCTGATGGCATGGATACTTGAAACGGAATTTTCATAGAGACGGTTTACCATTTCATCTTTTAGCTGTATGATATCCCTTGCAGTAGCGACTGCCTCCTGTGAGGTTTCACTGATACCTTTAAAGAAGAATTTCAGCCATTGTTCCCATGCACCTTCAATGCGCACTTTCATGAGCAAGTCATAATATTCACTTCGGTGGTTCCTGAGATAGTAACTCAGATACAACAGGGGCTTTGAGAGGATCTTTTTCCAGACCAGATAGAAAATGATGAGCAATCTTCCCATTCTGCCATTACCATCAAGGAACGGATGTATCGTTTCAAATTGTGCATGAATAAGACCGATCTTTACAAGTGAAGGTATGTTGTCCTTTTCCTGAAAGAACCTTTCAAGAGCCTCCATAGCATGCAATGTAATGTCCGGAGTGGGGGGTATGAAAATAGCCTGCCTTATTGATGCCCCCGGGACACCAATATAGTTCTGGCAATTTTTAAACTCCCCGGAATTCAGGTTGTCCCCTCTGGTACCTTTAAGCAATATCTTATGGATCTCCCTGATAAGCTCCAGAGATATTGGTACCTGAGAAAGTCTGCTTATCCCATGATCCAGGGCCAATATATAGTTCACAACTTCCCTGATCTCATTGATATCCTCTTTGGGAACAATATCGGCCTCAAACTCCAGCACCCCTTCAAGGGAAGCCTGCGTACCCTCGATCTGTGAACTGAGAAGGGCCTCTTTCTTCACATACATAGCAATGAAAAGATCAGGATTGGGCAGGACCGACGTGACCCCATCAAGTCTTGCAAGGTTCCTGTCCGCTTCTGAAAGCAGCAATTGGAGTTCTTCATCGTATTGAATGGGAGGATCCGGAGGTAATTCCCGGGGAATGAACGACCTGTATCCTTCAGGAGTAAGTACAAATTTTCCAGCTCTTTCGTTCATGGAGTAACAACCTTTATTCAGACAAGGCATTTTAAAGTGAACATACTTTGCTTAAAGTAGTAACATTGATTTTAAATAAAGCATCCTTTACTTAAAAGGACATATTCAATCCTAATTAAAGCATTCTTTACTTAAAAAGACATATTTAATTCTAATTAAAGCATCCTTTACTTAAAAGGACATATCTAATCATAATTAAAGCATCCTTTACTTAAAAGGACATATTCAATCCTAATTAAAGCATCCTTTACTTAAAAGGATATATCTAATCATAATTAAAGCATCCTTTACTTAAAAAGATGTAGTTGATCTTAATTAAAGGTTCCTTTAATTAAAATCGTTGAAGCTATTATAAGTGAACTAAATACTACTGAAGTCGTGGACTTTCTCTGCCCCTGTGCCCCGATAATCGTAAAGCAAACATAAGAATTGGACAAACCTGATCACCATCATCAAAAAAAAAGGATGCATGGTCAAAAGTGACCATTTGCATCTGTAAGTTACACCTGATATCAGGTGCATCCAGCTTCAGTCACAGGCAACCCCGGCCCAAACAGCGGGAAGTTAACCGCGTACCAGGCGAACATAGTTATCGATCCTGATAGCATCACCCTGAGGGCCGCTACCTTCAGGATAATCTGATGCATCTCCTGATTTTGGGTCACTGCGCTGGGCACCGGCACCATGTACATCCTGCCACTCATCCTCATAATACCCCATTGCCCTGCCAAAGGATACATATGAAGCCGGAGCACTGCCGGACCAGGCCGCATGTGTGGTGCCTGACCAGTAATAAGGATAATCCTTCTCCCCTGCCTCATTTATGATCGAGGTGCATTCAAACAACGGATCGATGGTGGCAGAGTCTGTGGTGTCGGGGGAGCGTGTATAGTCCACAATGCTCTGAAGCTCTTTGACATCTGGAAGACGCCAGTCACTGTATCCAAGATAGTTCTCTTCATTCATTGTTTGTACCCAGGCAAGGGCCTCCTCCCAGTTCATACCAATAACACTATCGGACTGTGACCATGTAAGGCCGGTGGCCCTGTCAGTGATAGTTCCATCACCATTATCTGAAAAGTCGTTCACGCCATAATCCGGATTACCTCTGACACAGGTCACAAAGAATGTCTTATCTTCTCCGGCAGAAGATTCAATACCTGTCATATCAACCATTTCGGTCTCGCCGTCCATTGGAGGAAGCTGACCATCACCTTCAGTCTCGCCGTCCATTGGAGGAAGCTGGCCATCACCTTCAGTCTCGCCGTCCATTGGAGGAAGCTGGCCATCACCTTCGGTCACACCTTCAGATGGGCCGGGCATGGAGAGACCATAGCCTTTTATTCGCCCATCGGCAAAATTCACACCAAAAAGCAAGCTATTTTCATATACATAGAGTGTATCCGATGCATACTGAGAGTCAATTATGCGCTCACCTGCATCTGTTTCCCCATAGGCGAAGTTGAAATATTCCGTATCTATGAACGGTATCAGACCCGAGAGGTCATCTTCTTCATATCCGCTGGGGTCAATCCCGCTAAACAGTATTAATGAATACTGTTCCTTAATTGTCGGAAGACGCCAGTCACTGTATCCGCCATAGTTCTCTGCATTGAGTTTGTCCGGTAATTCCTGTGACTGTGACAATGTGAGCTTATCTTCTGCAAGGATATTGCCATCCCCATTGGTATCCGGGGACCTCTCCCAGGTTAGGCCGGTCACTTCATCATAGACTGTAAGCCCGTCACTGCTGAGTGTGTAGGATGGCTCTTTGCCAGAATACTGCGCATCCTGCCCATAGAATGCATCTCCTTCATTCGGGGCGTCAATAACTCCTTCATCGTCATAGAATGTTACCTGGCCCGTGTCAACAATAGGATATGTTAAACTCCCGATATCCTGCTGCGGGGAAGAAGAAGTTGTATCTGCTGTATCTGTTTGTTCCGTACAGCCACAAAGCGAAATTGCAATTATCATTATCGCAACAAGAGCGATCCTGATTGAGTTCTTTTTCATATAATTCCTCAATAATATCTAAAATTAAGACCCTTTTCCAATCCTCTCTAATCTATTAGTATTCATACAACAGGGGGCCCGGGCCCTGAACCATATTAAATTCGTTATGAACTTCCATGTCTTCAGGAGGAATACTATAGATCATAGCAGTACTCCTCCGGGAAGCTCAAAGGACCTTTTCAGGCATCCCTCACAAGAAGGACATAGTTATAATACCGCTCTCCTCCTTCACCCAGTGCTCCGCCTTCATATTTGGTGTCGAAACGTACGGCACCGGCACCGTGCATGTCACTTCCCTCACCATCACTTGCAGTTCCGAAAGCTACATACCAGGCATAATAATAGCCGGGGCTGCCAGGGTTGAAATAACAACTGGTACCTGTCCAGAAATAACCGTAATCCGGACTATATTCTGTCGTACCGGAAGCAACCCCGGTAAGCTCAAAATAGTCGGTGTCAATTGCAGGGCCTTTGCTGGCATCATCCTCCGCACTCGGGGAGTGGCTGTAATCAACGATGCTCTGGAGCTCCTTTACATTGGGCAATCTCCAGTCATCATAACCGGCCAGGGTGCAATTCTCAGCATATGCCAGAGCAGCTTCCCAGTCCATACCACTGCCACTATCTGCCTGCTGCCACATCAGACCTGTGGAATGATCAGTGACCGTACCATCTCCGTTTTCCTCAAGATCATTGATACCATACAAATCGCCTCTTACCGCGCGTACATAATTTCCCATAGGCCCGGAAACACCGGCAGGATAAGCTTTAATGTGGCCTGTTCCATGATTTATGCCAAATGCTGCATTCGATCCGCCTTCCACTGTTGTGCCCACATAATAATTGTCACACCAGTATTGCTCGTCTTTACTTACTTCTGAGGCTGCCAGATCAAAATAAGCCGTGTTCAGATAAGGCCATCCTCCGGAAAAGTCACTGATGGAAAACAATTCCTTTAAGGTGGGCATCCTCCAGTCGTCATACCCGGCCAGTTCCAGGGAATCACAATACTCATTGGCCTCATCCCAGCTTAGACTGTTACCTGCCGGAGTCTGTTGCCACATCAGACCTGTAACACTATCTGTTACAGTACCGTCACCATTGTCGGTGTAACTGAATTGATTGGAATCAAACTGTGCATCCTGCCCGGCAAATGCCTCACCTGGCCCAGGACAGTCGATCTCATTGCCATCGCCATCATAACAACTCGTCTGACCTGTATCAACGATGTTATAGACTTCATTAACTGCTATTTCCTGCTGAGACCCTGAAGCCGCCTCATCCGTCTCCGTCTGTTCCGTACAGCCGGAAAACGATATAGAAAGAGCCAGCAACAAAACAAGAGTGATTTTTATAATAGTTCTTCTCATGCTAATCCTCCATTCTGAGTGAAAACTCAGAAACTTCCTTTATTTACTAATATTGACACCTTCATTACGAAGGCGAAAAACTCCTTTTTTGATCAGGAACATATCCTGTTAACAGGATGGTTCACAGATATTTCTGTAAAATCTTCTGCCTGATAAATGGTTGGTTTTTATAATGGTGCCTTTATAAATATCTATTGCCTGTCATGAAACTAAAAACCGATTGCAGCGATAAACATAGCGGCATGACAGATAGAAAAAGAACATGAACCAGAAAAACACTGCTATTAAAGAAATACAGGCAACAGCATGGGGCTGCAGCTTTGGTTGCAGGATCGGCCAGTCCAACAGCACCCCTGAAAAAGATCATTGCTCCCGGTTTGGCCAGCAACAGCCGGAAACTGCAGAAGATGAACTTTTTTGAGATACAATAACATCAACCACGGTCAGCTCACCACCCGGGCCCTGCCAGAACCTGATGATTAATTTTGACATATATACCAATATATATTAATATAAGGCACATATAATTTATAAGACGAGATATCCATTAAGTATTCAGGAAGATGATACAATGCCAAAATTTGAAATATTCACAGACGTCGGCGGAAAATACAGGTTCAGACTCAAAGCCAAAAATGGCCAGACCATTGCCACCAGTCAGGGATACGGGACCAGGGCCAACTGTATGAAGGGAATAGAATCAGTAAGGGTTAATGCACCCATCGCGGAAATAGTTGAGATCCCGGCTTCTGAAGAAAGCGAAGAGTAAGCATTGGCAACAGACCCGGGGATTCAAACATACCAAAGCCTGCAGGAGATGGTATCCTGCAGTGCTTAATAGTACAATCTTATTCTATGTCTTCCCACAGTCCGATCAGATTACCTTCCGTATCAGTTATTTCAGCAAAATAACCCATGTCCAGTACCCTTTCCCGGGGCCGGACCAGCTCCCCACCCATGCTTTGTGCTTTTTTGATAGCTTCATCAATGGACCCCACGGTCACGACTACCGAAGGGGATTCATCCACTTTCTCACGTTTAAACAGTGCGCCATTGATGGCCCCTGTTTCAAGTGGCATGTTTTGCTCATCTGTAGCAACGGTGTTTATCATCTGATAATCTCTCTCAAATTCAAGATCAGTTATCTGCCAGTCGAATATTTCCTGGTAGAATTTCCTGGCACGCTCTATGTCGTCAACCGGAAGGTGGAAGTGTGTCACTTTGCCCATATTAATACCTCTTTTAAAGATTGACATGGAGAGTATTTAGAAGTGATGGTATTGTGACAGACAACTTTGACTGCCTGGTACCATAACTAAAATAAGGGGATGGAAGGCCCTCTGACCCGTTTTTTTGAATCTTAATATTAGATATACTTTTTGTTAGTGGCTATTTTAATTGTATGTATGTAGTATATGTAACATAGATGACATTCAGATAGTGTGGACAGAGGCCCGGCGGGCCTTCATTCATGACAGGAGAACACAGATCAATTCAGCATCAACAAAAAAATATCAAGGAGACGATTATATGACAGAAAAAAAGATCAGCCGCTACCCGGTTCCCACAATTGACGGGCTGCCTGATGACATCAGACAAATAGCACTTTCCCTTCAGGAAACTGCCGGATTCATTCCAAATGTATTATTTGCCCTGGCCCACCGGCCGGCTGAACTGAGGGCATTTTTAGCCTACAATGATGCTCTTATGAATAAGGAGAGCGGGCTTAGTGCCGCTGAGAAAGAAATGCTCATTGTCGCTTTTTCAAATTATAATGGATGTACATATTGCGTACTCTCACATGGTGCAAGCCTCCGGCTTGAAACAAAAGACCCGACTATTGCCGATCAGGTCGCGGTGAACTATCATGAAGCGGATATCACTCCCCGACAGAAGGCAATGATCGATTTTGCGATGAAGGTGACAAAAAAGTCGTATTCCATCAATGAAGAAGACTTTGAAAAACTCAGGGCCCATGGATTTTCCGATGAGGATATCTGGGATATTGCCGGGATCACCGCTTTTTTCAACCTTTCAAACCGGATGATGAATTTTGCAGCGGTACGTCCGGATGATGAATTCTACATGCTGGGCCGTCAGTGAGCTAAACAAGATAAGGAGATATAAGAATGACTAACTGGAAACAACTTGATCAGGACCTGAGAGAACTTTTGCAGCTTGATTCACGTATCATTGCTGTCATGAGGATGGAAGATAAGGAAGGCTATATGGACATTCCCGGAATAGAAAGACCACAGGGAGCATTTACCTACTGCCAGCTGCCATATCTTGTCAGAAAACAGGGAAAAACAATTGGCATTACAAAAGAAGATGCAACTCCCCTTGCTGAAAAGATGCAACTGCGATACCGCTGTCTCAGGGTCCAGGGCCTCGCCCCTGCAGATGACGAGCAGATCGAAAGTGAAGCCCGGGGCTTTGCCGGATTCTGGTTCAATGACCACGATACTGCCAAAAAGGCCGTGGGATCATATCCACATCCCTCCCCCATCAAAGCCCTGGTAATGGCTCCCCTGGACGAGGAAAAATTCGACCCCCAGTACCTGCTTATCTATGCAAACGGCGGCCAGATGACCCTCCTGATGAATGGATTGCAGTACTTCGACTATGAACCTGTACAATCCACTTTTTCCGGAGAAGGCTCCTGCACTGACGCCCTCCCCAGATGTGTTGCTACCGGAAAACCTTCACTATGCCTGCCCTGCGTAGGAGAAAGAGGCTTTGGTCAGGTCAGCGACAATGAAATGGTGATCGCACTGCCGGCCGACAGACTTGAAAGAACAGTAAAAGGACTCAAAGCACTCAAAGAGACCGGACTTGCCTATCCGATAGGCCACTTCGAACCGGGCATGGACGTGACTCCTATGTTTGAGGCCTGGTATCCGATACAGGACAAAGAGTGAACTACCCACGACTGAAGTCGTGGGCTTTCTCTGCCCCTACAACCCAACAATCGTAAGGGAGACTCCGGGCCCTTGAAATAAGATATAAGACCATCCACGAACCATCGTGAATTTCATTTGCAAACCTGACATTGTCAACCGGAAGGCACAAATGTATCACTTAACCCATATCCGACCTATTGAGTGGGAGAGTATTTAGACCTATAATCGTTTCCTGATCGGTTAAAATTCAGGGTCTGCTAATAAAGAAAATCATGCTGTTGAGCATATTTTCTCTTTTAGACCCTGTTTTGTTCTCTTTTAGATCCTGTTTTGTTCTCTTTTAGATCCTGTTTACATCTGGCATATCGTCATTAAATAGTTTCACATAGTTTAAAACCAGACAGTAGTCAGGCCCTGGGGCTGAAATAACTGCAGTTTCATTTGAAGTTTAGGAAGTAGCTAAATAATATTGCATTCTATTGGGCCCAAAGGAGTAAAAACCCATGCGAACTATACAAAAGATACTTTTCATATGCACACTGGTCACAGCAGCTTTCTTAGTATCCGGCTGTACTGAAACACTGAGCGACGAAGAACCTGAATCAATCTCCCTCAATGACATTGCAGACATTGACTGGCACTGGTCGGCCCTTATCGAAACCGAACCTGCCAGCCAGTCTGTGGTCCCGTATCCGGAAAACTACATCATCACCTTTGCAGAGGATGGTACCTATTCCATAAAAGCTGACTGCAATCGGGGAAGTGGAAATTTCATACTGGATGGAAATGAGCTTACACTAAACCCCGGGCCAATAACACTTGCATACTGTGGACCTGAATCCCTGGATACTCAGTACCTGGCCCTTTTAAGCAATGTTACATCCATCTCACTGGATAATGATCAGCTTGTCTTAAACCTCGGAGAAAACGGTGACAGAATGATCTTTGTCAAACAGTCCGATGAGACCGAACCTCTGCTTTCTTTCAACGGAACCATCTCTTCTTTTGAAGAAGGTGACCCTTACCCGATGATCCTGCTTGAAAGCGAGGAGATTAACAGCTCCGGATTTACACAAGGAATCAAGTTTGTAATATCAGAAGACACCGTTGTAGTGGATCCAAACGGAGGCCTCTTTGACGCAAAAGATCTAAGAGAAGGAATGGAACTTATGGTCTTTGCAGGCCCTGCAATGACAAGAAGTATCCCGCCTATCGGACAGGCGAAAGTGATCAGGATGGTTTAAGTTCATATGGCTATCGGGATGATATCCCGGGCCCCTTTTCCAATCTCTGGAAAGTACTATGACAGCAGTCTGGATAAAATAAAGTTGCAGGCCCTGATATTGACCGATCTTTCATGCATGAGTTGATCAATACCTTATAGAGACAGGGAAACTGCTTGTTAAGATCGCACCGTTACTTATTTTCTTGCCCCCATCAGTAAAAAATCAGGTTTATGCAAGTCCTTTTCATAAGATGGAAATCTCTTTAAAGTTTCACTGTCAGGAACGGGCTCTTTCATTTCCTCAATATTAAATCCTGCCAGAATAAGTCCATTTACTATTTCAGAAAAAGTACGATGGTATTTTATGACACCATCAACAAACCAGGAAACAGTCCTTTTCCCGGACCGGGTATAATCCGTCAGGCAATAATGATCAAAGTTTCCATCCGCATCCTTTATCCAATTTATTCCGGCAATCGGAGCAGTCGATAAAGGATGTTCTTGTGAAAAAACAAATATACCGTTGTTGTTCAACAGAGAATACACATCTTTTGCAAGTTTATTAAAATCCATGATATAATGTACTGCAAGTGAACTCACCACAACATCAAAGTTCAGATCTATTTGGATAATATCTTCCATGCACATATTATAATATTCAATTTTTGAAGATCTATTATTATTCCTTGCGATCTCAAGCATTTTTTGAGATATGTCCACACCAACGACCTTTTTTGCTCCCATATCTGAAAAGGCTTTACACTTTTCACCATACCCACAACCCAGATCAATAACAGTTTTGCCTTGAACACTACCAACCATCGAAAATAATGCCGGGCCCTCCACCAGATTATTTGCATTATAAGGTTTTTGTCTCAATTTGCAGTACCCACTAAAAAAGGAATTATCATCAAAGATATTTTGTTTGGACATTGTCAACCTCAGGTTAGCATACAGGAATCACTACTACATAGAGAAAATGATATACTAAATTATTATCGTTGCGATACTTTTTCAGACCCGGAAAATAAATAAAGACCTTCTAACTGGCCTGAAAATAAATGAGCTAAGGAGATTGATTAGTTCCTGAACAAACCAACCCGGATTTCTGAAATTATTTTTTCTCCGGAATATCAGTTCAACAAAAATACTGAAGATTTAAATTCTTATGAAATACACATGATATTCTCTGAATATCAGGCACAAACAATGAAAGTGCAAGTACTTTCATGGTAAACAGAATCAGCCTGGTTGAGAGTATAGCCCAACCAGAAATATATAAAATGTATATATTTTTTGATCTGATAATAAATAAATTAAAATTATTAATTAGTCATTCTGGAAGCATCACTGTCAATAACAGAATGTGTATTAGTTCTATCGGTCATTCTGTCACTTAATCTGAAACCATGCAATGCGGGTGGCAGAGGTGAATGTGATACAAGTCTGACTTCTATTTTGTTTAGCATAGTTGTTTCTCCTTTAGTAAAATATTGTTTTTAACTCCTTTTTTTGCCTGGCATTTTAAAGGAAGTAGGCAACCTATGTACTATGCCATAATATAAATAAATTACGGCAACATTTTGTAAAAAATAAAACCCTGACTGAAATATAAAAAAGAATACATCAAACCCGAAAGTTTCAGTTTTGGATCACATAAGCTAAACAGAATAACCCACCGAACAAAAACAAGGCGATCCACACTTCCTGATTCCCGGATCAAACAATACCTGATAAAAATATAGAGGTACAACAAACCCAAAGAGAGAGTGACCCCACCCTCAGACAGAGTCATTTATCCAGCAATCGATAAGATATTGCAACCGTTGTGTTGTGACAATCTCCCCTGTGCGGGGGGCCAAAAGATCGTTCACCCAGCAATTTATCGCTTCCTGGAGTTCAGTTGTTCCTATAAGGGACCCATACGGAGAGTCAGGATCGTTCCAGGGATTCCAGTCGGTCGGTCCTCCTATGTAGATGTGGGCTGATGTCGTATCTGACCAGGCCCCTGTATTGTCCTGTACGGAGAAGCAAATGGTGTGGTGGCCGGTTGAGAGATTTGAAGTTATGAAGTGGGCTGATGTGCTCAGGGGCCCGTCTATATCGGAGGTCCAGTTATACGCTACTGTTGATCCCTGCTGGTCGAATCCGGATCCGATGAAAGTTGTTTTATTGATCCCGGAATGGAAGGTCATGGAATCGATCGATGCGGCAGGGGGGAGATTTAAGAGATCATGTTTGACCAGGTTAAACCTTAACAGACTTTCACTGCCGGTTACTTTTATACGAAGATTTCCTGCAAGGTTGCAGGTAGTGTTTGAATAAAGTGTAATGGGTTCAGAGAGTTCCATCCCGATACTCTTAGAAAGCAAAGAGGTGACTTCCATTTTTCCAAATGGATCATCACTATCTATAACCAGAGGATCATCACTTATCTGCCAGAGACCATCAATGGTTATGAAATTTCCGGACTTGTTCACGTCACTGACATGAACCATCAGGGTAACAACATCATCTTCATTCTGTATATCCTGTTCATAATACCAGGTATCGGAATGTGTAACATCCATGACCTCATCATCAACGAATATGCCATTTCGATACAGCTCGATCCAGACTTTATCGCCACTTGAATCGATTGCCCGTGGAGTGAGGGAGTAGCCCTCGCCAAGTACTAATGATTTACCAATTGTAAGGAAATGGGTACTATTATCATCGACTAATAATTCGGAGAGTAATGAAACATCTCCCTGAACAGGTACATAGAGATCCCCAAACAAGCCAATCATCTCGTATGTAAATGGCCCATACAATGAAAATGGGAACGCAGGACTAAAACCATCCATAGCAGTGGATCTATAGACAACCGACTCCTCATCAAGTGTCCTGGGCCCGGCTGTTCTGTTCTCATAAACTACAAGGGTTTCTCCATCCCCATCTTCATTTAAGCAGAATCCACCAAAATCTGATCCATTGACCTGCCAGACCAAACCCGGGCCCCACTCAATGAAATTCGATGCTTCGTCAAATTCATCGGATAGAAGCTCTTCTGCCTGTGACGGGCCAAATACGAACAGCTCAGCTGACTGTGCAGCGGACCATACACCTTCATCATCCCGGACCTTAAGTGATATCTCATGGGCCCCGGGGGAAAGTGAAGATGTGGTGAATTCTGAAGCATTGGACAGTAAACCATCAATATCGGATTCCCACAGATACGCATCAGATTCCCGTACAGAAGCGGTTATAAGGCCATCGTGATCCGTGCCCTGTCCCCTGAACGTGACACTATTGCCCTCATAGACAGGACCCGGATAGATCAAATCAATGGAACATTGCGGAGCTCCAAAACTTACAAAAGGATAGTATCGAAGATCGGGGGAATCAGCGGTCCGCATTTTGATGTCTTCAAAAAGATCAATGTCTGATCCCCGGATCAGTTCGAATGGTTCAGGATTTTCCATTTCAATGGTTCCGCCTGACCCATTTGAAGTGACAATGAGTTTTCCAGATTCATCACCCTGATCGATCATCAATGCAGAATCCGACATCTGCCAGACACCATCAACTACCCAGACAGGATATGACAGGCCATAGAATACATTTTCCAGATGTATCATCAGGGTAAGCACATCATCCTCACCGGATACTTCCTGTGTATGATACCAGGTATCATCAGGAGTATTCGCATACATGATCGTGTCGTCAACATACGAACCATCCCTGATCAGTTCAAGCCAGACCATATCAGTTTCAACATCGACCACCAATGGACGTATGGTATAACCTTCTGCAAGTGTGAGATCCTCACTGCCTTTCAGGGAATACCGGCCGTCGTCATCGATCAGCAATTCGGATATTTTAGAGACATTATCACTGGCAAGAGGAACGTATGGTTTACCTGCAAATGCAATTACATCATATTTCATTTCAGCAGGACCCTCTTTTACAGTGAAATTAAATTCAGGATCTATATCATAAGCAATGGAAGATGTGTAGTTCAGGGCCCCTTCATTATACGAACCGTTAGTTGCATTCTTCAAAGTCAGGGATTCGCAGTTTTGACCACTGTCAGGATCATACCAGAACCGGCTGAATGAATCTGCTGTCCAGCTCATTGTACCGGGCCCGGCAACACTGCCACGAATTTCACAAAAATCATTCCGACTGTATTTCATAAGGTTGAACCGAAGTGGATCTGAATCTGCAACCTTTATGGACAGCTTTTCAGATGTGACTAAAAGATCATATTCGTCCCCTGGAAGTAAGGTCAGAGGCGCAGACAGTTCCATTTCAATACCATCACCCGTCATTGCCGTTACAACAAGCTTTCCAAAACTCTCTCCTTCTTCAATTGTAAGAACTTCATCAGAAATTTGCCAGATACCTTTGATGACATAAAAAGGGCCTGTTTGAGACTGGTTTACCTCATCTACATGGACCATCAGGGTGACCACATCACTCACATCACCAACATCCTGCTCATAATACCAGGTAGATTCACTTACATTACCGGAAGCATCAATGATCTCATCATCCACCCTCATTCCATCTTTACTCAGCTCCAGCCAGACCCTCCCGGCCCCTGAATCAATAATTTTTGAACTGATAGCATAGCCTTCCCCAAGCCCGAGAGTATCACCATACTCAAGGACATAACTGCCATCATCATCCACCAGCAATCCGGAGAGAGAGGACAGGCAGCCTTCAGTAAGCGGCGTATACGGCTCTCCTGCTATGCCGATCAGAGGATATGTAAGATAACCTGCAGGATCATCCTGCTGCACAAAAGCAAATTCCGGTTCAAGATAGAAAACAGATGAACGATAAACAAGTGAATTCTGCGGAGAAGTATTAAGGGTCCTCTGTCCGGAAGTACCATTCTTATAGATCGTTATACTTTCCCCGTGAACATCGTCATGGATATCATAAAAAAATCCACCAAAATTCAATCCATTAAGCTCCCAGCCTGAACCCGGGGGCCAGGAAGAAAAATTATCTGCCTCATCAAAAACAGGAGATGAAATATCATCACAGGCCCCTGCCAATCCTGTACTCATGACTAAAGCAAGCAAAACAAAAACGGCAATATATACAGACCGATCAAATCCATTTAAACCAGCTACAGACAACATTAAAAATACCCCCCATTAAGATGCTAAAGGCCCTGCTTACAGCAGTTATCTAAAATAATAAGTACATACCAGTACACCAAACCATTTAAAAATTTAATATAATGATATATAATTGTGCTGGCCTGACAAAGCATCACCATACATTATAAATAAATAACAATGTAAATAACAATGTAAATGTAAAATAAAGTTATTTATACAATGACAGGCCGTGTTTTTAATTATCATTCATAGTAATGAAAATTAAATCACGTGGGGTGTGACGAGATGGTAAGAATCTGGGGTTTATTCATTTCATTTATCAAGATAATTATAATGATCTGTGTTTTAAATGTTACTTTTTTATTTGGTTCGCTTATTGTAACAGAATATATTACGGGCGATGAAGTATTAAGTACCTCTATTGGACGATCCAATGATCTTGACGATAGTGTCATGCTCTTTGAAGATGAGGAGGTAACTATGATCTTCAAAACAACCGCATTAGAGCAAACTGAAGTATTAAACATCACCATAATTGATCCACAAAACATGGATTTTACCTGGTAAAAGAGTTTTAGTGGATTCGATGAAAGTGGAAATCATGTAGATACCTCAACTATTTTTGTACCGGAATCCTCTGGTATGCATCAAATAAAAATAAGCAATGCTAATTTCCATACAGACGTAAAATTGGTTTCAGGAATGGTCAGACCGACAGAACAGCCCCTTTTCTTTATAACATTGATCATTTCCATATCGATACTGATTATTAGTGCCCTGATATCCGGGGACAAATCAAAGATATTATCAATTTTCCCGGGTTTGGCAATAGCAGGAGTAATGGCAACAGTCCAACGAAAATCTCAGCTTTACAGATCCTTATTTCCATGGCTGCAAGCTTGCTCATAGTTTATTATACAATATTCAAATACGCTGTCTAAAGAAGCTGTTTTATTATGAAATAAGGAAATGGTCCTGCACCATGACCTTTTTCATTTAATTATTTTGAAAGTGTATAGTATATCAACCACACTTTATAAAATATATAAAGATTGTCTAATATAACATACATTATTAATTATGTCTTAGATCCCAATGACAATTTCCAGGCCTTTTGTTCACTTCAGCACCGGTATCATTTCCCGAAGAAATAAATCTCTTAAGGGATTGAAACCATTTGATTTTACGATCACAGGACATAGGGGCAGAGAAAGCCCATCACTTTAGCCGTGGGTAGTTCATTATCTGATCAAATATCAATAAACCTGTCTGCTATTTTCTCCACAGACCTGGGTGATAATACCCGACCGCCTCCCACAATATGTGAAGTAATAACAGTGTGGGACAAAACTTTTATAAAACGATGCTTCTTAAACGGAATTGAAGAGCCGGCTATTGCAATTATTGATCTGACCTTTACTTCATCCCCGGCCAGATTAGAGTATATCTTTCTAAGAGCATTCCCGTATTTGTTCTCGTTTAAATAGCGATATGCAAGATAACTGCTTCTCTGTATTTGATCATAGGGTGTATAAGATCCATCATCAAAGACTGACCTGATATATTTTTCACTCCAATTCTTCGTTTCGATCACATATACACCGGTGGGCCCTACTACAAGATGATCTATCTGAGCCGATCTTAATGATGAACCGTTAAACTGTATATAATCATCCAGTTCAAGCCGAATGTCGTTGAACAGGTAATACTCATTGGAAAGCTTACACAACTTTTTAATCACAGCTAACTCTCCCAGAGCACCTTTATATTCGTTGGTCTGCTTCAGTTTCTGCAATTCATTAAGCTTTGAGACCAGGCCTGATAACCGGTTCTCAACTTCCACATCCGTATTGTTTTCAAGATAGTGTAGTTTATGCCTTAGAAATTCCAGTGAAGACAGCATATTTCCAAGCCTTTTATTTACTTCGCTACCAGTATCATTTTCCAGATAATTTAATCTCTTAAGGGATCGATACCGTTTGACTTTACCTGAAAGATAAATGAATAATTGTCTCAGATCAAAACTGATCAATTCCAATCTGTCAATCTCCATTCTCAAATCCTCACACTCGGTCTCAATATCCCGGAAAACCCGGGCCCTTCGGGACTTCAGATTGTCTTCAGCAGTTCTAATTTCTATGCGTAAGGAGCAAATCTTCAACTATATATGCTCAAAAATTTTGGACCTTTGCTCTTCATACTGTCCGGTAACCTCCTTTAATAGCAGATCAATTTCATCTAATTCCTCTACAAAAATCCCTGCCTGTCGTGCAAGACAAATCAAATCTTTTTCGGCCCCGGATCGTCCATGTTG
Organism: Methanosarcinaceae archaeon; assembly: GCA_963676195.2. Lineage (GTDB taxonomy): Archaea > Halobacteriota > Methanosarcinia > Methanosarcinales > Methanosarcinaceae > CAXXJW01. The sequence goes on from CAXXJW010000001.1 coordinate 1,367,685, forward strand.
AATTACCACTATGACTACACCTCTTACTATATTGAATCATAATGTCAAATTATAAAAAAATTGTTAAACCTGGATTAACCACTATATATATGCAAAATATCCACGTTTCTGAAAATCCAATACATTGAATCGAAAAGAAATAAATGTCTTGACATTCAGTTGAACTTTATCCATTTTAAAAGTATTTTTGTACAATCATCTAGATATAAACCTTAATATTTGCAATGTGGGATTGTAATGGCGATGCAAAAAAATGACAGAAAAGTTGTTTTGTCCATAAACGGTGAGCGTGAACTACCCACGACTGAAGTCATGGGCTTTCTTTGCCCCTACACCCCAATAATAGTAATTCCAATGCTTTTGCATTTATGCACTTAGATACCCGGGATGATCGCATATCCGGCCCTTGTGATATAACCATACAAATGTACTTGAGGTCTACATATAAATTTTTTCCACAAAAGAACAGAAACACTGCAATATCAGGGACCACCGGACAAACCACCTCCCTGAATGTCCAGCTATCTGGAAACCTCACACCCCGGGATCCATCAGCCTGCAGGCAATGGACGGGGCCAGGGCCGCCACTATAAGAACAAGCAACCATATCCTCCCTTTTAACAGATTATAATCGGCCAGGAGATGTTCCAGGCTATGTCCTGCAACATAATGGCCAAAGAGAAATTCAAAGGAAACGGTCATGATAAGCCACATTACCCCTACATACACATAATCTTCGGGAGTGCCTGTTGTACCTGAATATTTGAAGAATACAAAGGAAAACACCAGGATAACAATGCAGAAAATAACAGTACTGATCTGATGAGCAAGGAGCTCACTAAAAAACTTCCCATAATAAGAATTCCTGAGGATGCCATTGATGATCGCAAGGACCATAAGAACAAACCAGGCAACGAACGAATAGAGGTATATGTTTTCCATGAATTATGCTCCCTTGAAAAGCATATATCATTTTCCATTTATAAACAGTCTCATTGGTGAAAGTTTTATCCATAAGTTCTGCTATACAAAGATGACACAGTATTATAAGGAAGAATACAGTATATCTCAATGGTTTCCATCATCAATATCGAAATTATCACTCATTCAGGAACAAAAACATGAATCGAATCCTCATTAATTTTGCCCATCCAGCAAAATCACGCTCAAATATCAATAAGGCCCTCCGGGCCGCCGTTGAAGATCTTGAAAATGTAACCATTAATGATCTTTACGCAAACTATCCGGATTTTCTGATCGATGTCAAAAGGGAACAGGCCCTTTGTGAGAACAATGATGTTATCATTTTCCAGCACCCTTTCTACTGGTTTTCAACTCCGGCAATAATAAAGGAATGGCTGGACCTGGTATTTGAATATGGCTGGGCCTATGGTTCAGAAGGCCATGCCCTTGAAGGGAAGGTCTTCCTGCAGGCGATCACTGCAGGCGGTGATGACAGTACATACCGGAAGGAGGGGTGCAATGCTTTTACGATCAGAGAACTTACCACCCCATATTGTGCTGCAGCAAACCTGTGCAATATGAACTGGCTGCCTCCATTTGCGATCCTTGGTATTCACAGAGGCCTTGCAGAGGAAAAGATCAGGGGATATGCGCAGGATTATCGTCGCACCATCATTGCCCTGAGGGATGGTACTCTGGACATTGAGAAAGCAAGGCAGTGCAAATATCTCAACAGCGATCTCGACTCTATTATCAGGAGGACTTAACTATGGATAATGTTCACTTCCTGTTCCAGCTCTTTATTTTCCTGGCAGCTGCTGCCATTGCCGTACCTATCGCAAAGAGATTCGGTCTTGGATCGGTGCTTGGATATCTTCTGGCAGGTATTGCCATCGGGCCTTTTGGCCTCTCTTTGATCAGTGATGTTGAAGAGGTTATGCATTTCACGGAGTTTGGAGTGGTGATGATGCTCTTTCTGGTTGGTCTTGAGCTTAAACCATCCCTTCTCTGGCAGATGCGCACCCCCATACTGGGTATGGGCGGGACACAGGTTGTCGTGTCAGCCATTGTTATTTCCGGACTGGCCCTGATATTTCTGCCCTGGCAACAGGCAGTTGCAATTGGCCTGACCCTTTCCCTCTCTTCCACCGCGATAGTTTTGCAGACCCTGAGGGAAAAGAGCCTGATGAATACCTCTTCCGGGAGGTCTATCTTTTCTGTTCTGCTCTTCCAGGACCTGGCGGTCATTCCAATGCTTGCGATCCTGCCCCTTCTGGCAACGATCACAATGCATGCTGACGGCCATTCTGAATCCGTTCTTTTTGATATCAGTACCCTGCCGGGATATCTGCAGATCATTGTTACACTGCTTGCGATCCTGTCGATCTTCTTCATCGGCAAATTTGCAAGCAGGCCGATGTTCAGGATCATTGCAGCAACGAGGGTCAGAGAGATCTTTGTTGCCGCGGCCCTGGCCCTGATAGTCGGTATATCATTGCTTATGATATCAGTTGGTCTTTCCCCGGCCCTGGGAACATTCCTTGCAGGTGTTGTCCTGGCTGATAGCGAATTCCGTCATGAGCTTGAGAGTGATATAGAGCCGTTTAAGGGCCTGCTTCTTGGAATATTCTTCATATCCATCGGGGCCAGTCTTAATTTCACTCTGATCGCAGAAAGTTCGATGCTTATCGCAGGACTTACAGCAGGCCTGATTGCCTTTAAGTTCCTGATCCTCATGGGTACCGGGATAGTATTTAAGATGCCTAAAAGGGAGCGAACCCTTTTTGCTGTTGCCCTGGCCCAGGGAGGCGAGTTCGCTTTTGTACTGTTCCAGTTCTCCAGGACAAACGGAGTTTTACCGGCCCAGACAATAGAACCTCTCATCTCCGCTGTGGCGATCTCCATGTTCCTGACCCCTCTCATGTTCCTGGCCTATGACAGATTCAGTACGAATCTAAATGCTGATGAAGAAAAGGGGCGTGCTCCGGATACTATCGATCATAGCGGCCATAAGGTCATTCTGGCCGGATTCGGACGTCTGGGAACAGACCTTGGACGTTTCCTCATCTCCGCCGGTGTCAAGCCGGTCATTATCGACAATGATGAGGCCAATATAGATGTTCTGAGAAAGTTCGGTTTTGAGGTTTATTACGGAGATATCACCCGGCTTGACCTGCTTGAAGCCGCCGGAGCCGGTGAAGCGGAACTTTTAGTAATCACCATCGGAGATCTGGAGAAGTCAAGAAAGCTGATAGAGCTTGCAAACAAGCATTATCCCAACCTTAAGATCGCAGTTAATGCTCATGACCGGGCCTCTGCCCATAAACTTATGGATATGGGAATGACCCATATAAAAAGAGAGACATTCGGAAGCTCTCTGGCCCTTGGCCAGGATGCTTTAAAGCTCCTTGGATTTGATCCTTATGAAGCACACAAACTGATGCGTATTTTCAGGAAAAAAGATGAAGAGATGATGCCTGAATTAAACGAGATCCGCCGCAAAGACGAGGAAAGTTACATATCGATGTATCGCAAACACAGCGATGACCTGGAAGAGTTAATGAAGCTCGATCTGAACCTGGAAGAGGTTGACAGGGCCTGGACTGCCGGAAATCCGGATACGTGATATCCAAAGCTTCTGGCAGATCTATTTCAGGTTATACAACGTACATTACCTGAATATCGGGCCCGGGCAATGAAAGAGAGATTTTTCATAACACAAAATAAACACAAACAAGCTATCAACCCGGTCAACTACCCACGATTGAAGTCGTGGGCTTCCTTAATGGAGCGTGACTATCCGGGGAGCTTAAAGAGCTTCCCGGGAAAGTTTCAAAGGACATTAATACTTGCGATATATCTTGCTACGATGCCCAATCTCAATGACAAAGATGATTAGCTTATCACCTTCAATGCTCATGATTACACGATATTCCCCCACTCTCAGTGAGTATATCGGAGATTTCGGAGAGCCTTTCAGTTTTTTTACATGTAACTTTGGATTTTCTTTTATTTCCTTTATAGAGCTTACTATATTTTTTGCCACATCGACTGGAAGTTTATTAAGATCCTTGCGTGCAGCAGGTGAATATATGATAGAATACATCAGCGAAGCTCCAGTTCAGCTTCAATCTCCTCTTGTGTGTAGTACTTCCCCTGTTTTAGATCTGCTAAGGCCTCTTCGATCCTTTTAAGTGTTTCGTCACTTATTGTCTCCTGGTCGTAGGCCATGTTAACCAGACGGGAAACCACTTCATTATATGTTTCTCTGGGGAATAATTTTAGACCATCCAGACTGGCTTTCAGCTGCAAATCTATTTTTATTGTTGTTACATTGTTCATATACCAAAGTATACCCTAATATACTATAAATTAATTTTGCCCTTTTACCCACAGAGTCCAAAAAGGATGAAGAGATGATGCCAGAATTGCACCAGATCTGCCGCAAAGATGAGGAGAATCACACATCTATGTATCTCAAACACAGCGATGACCTGGAAGAATTAATGAAGCTCGATCTGGACCTGGAAGAGGTTGACAGGGCCTGGACTGCCGGAAATCCGGATACGTGATATCCAAAGCTTCTGGCAGATCTATTTTTGCTAAAATACAAATCCAGAAATACCAGGCCCGCTGAAATCCGGGCCTTTTGCCAGATATTTACCATGAAAGTACTTCTGCTTTCATTGTTTGGGCCTGATATTCAATGAATATCATATCTGTTTTTTAGAAAAAATGCAGCTTACATTACCTGAATATCGGGCCCGGGCAATGAAAGAGGGAACTTTCATGCCTGAACTTTCCATCCTTGCTCAGGGATTGATCCGGGGGAAATTCTCTTTTTTTATGACCATCCAGTATACTTTTTGTTAGTGACTACATATAGTGTCTGTACATATTTTATGTATAATTGAGTGTAATTTAATAGTATTCTCAACTGGAATACAGGTCATATACAACAGGAGACAACCATGAATAAGACCATATTGATAACAGGAAGTACGGATGGAGTGGGCAAACTTACCGCTCTGAAGCTGGCAAAGGAGGGCCATACAGTCTGCGTCCACGGAAGGAACAGGGAAAAACTTCAGGCAACCCTCCTGGAACTAAAAAATGAAACCGGGAACGATCTTATAAAGGGGTTTGTGGCAGACCTTTCCGATCTGGACTCAATAAGACAGCTGGCCGGAGAGATTGAGAACGAAGTTTCAAAAATTGATGTGCTGATCAATAATGCTGGGGTATTTAAAAGCCCGGTATCTGACAATAAGGACGGCCTGGACATGAGGATGGTTGTCAACTACCTGGCCCCATACCTGCTCACAGCCAAATTGATACCATTACTCAAAAAAGGAACAGAGCCCCGGATCATAAATTTGAGTTCAGCTGCACAATCTCCCGTGTCAGAAGACGTATTGAGAGGAAAAGCAAAAGTGTCTCAGGCAGAAACTTACGCACAGAGTAAACTGGCACTTACCATGTGGAGTCTGCGTTTGGCCACAGAGGTCCCTGACATAGCAGTAATTGCGGTTAACCCGGGGTCCCTGCTTAACACAAAGATGGCCCGGGAAGCCTACGGACAGCACTGGTCTTCAGCAGATAAAGGTGTTAATATCATCTATGACCTGGCAACTTTTAAAGATCATCTGGCCCTTACCGGGAAGTATTTCGATAACGATAAAGGTTCTTTTGCAAAAGCGCATTCGGATGCCTATGATGGAGGTAAAATTGACAGGCTCATCCAGGTAACTGATGAACTGATCGATGGGGAGAAAAGCAGATGAAATACACAGGACCGATCTACAGGCCCCCATATGAAGCAAGCAGTTTGCTGCTCCAGGTCACAACAGGATGCGCCCACAACAAGTGTACTTATTGTACAATGTACAGAGACGTCCGGTTTGCTGTGGAGTCTATCGAACAGATCGAAAAGGATCTTCAGGAAGCAAAACAGCTCTACGGAACTGTAAAGAGAGTATTTCTGGTGAACGGAGATGCATTCGTCTTATCTGCCAGGCGTTTAAAACCAATAGCAGAATTAATAATCAAATATTTCCCTGATGTTGAAGTCATCACAATGTACGCCTCAATCAACAATATCAAAAGCAAAACTGACGAGGAGTTGCTTAAGCTTCGTGAGTTGCGGATAAATGACCTCTGGATAGGGGTTGAGACCGGAAACAAGCAGACACTTAACTACATGAACAAAGGCTTTGGCCTGAAAGATTCCTACGAACAATTAGAAAGACTAAACAAAGCCGGGATCAGACACATCGACATAATCATATTCGGCGGGGCCGGCAAAGGCAAAGGCCTTCAAAATGCAATCGACACCGCGGCCCTGATCAACGCATCAAAACCCGCCGGCATAGCAACCACTACAATGGGAGCCTTTGGCGACAGCCAGCTTGCAAAAGACGTCAAAACCGGCAAATTCACCCCTGCAACCGAATTAGAGGTCCTGGAAGAACAAAAAAAGTTCATCGAGATGATCACTGTTGAAAACACGGCCTACCTGGGAAGACACGCAATCAATACTGTTTCATTTGACGCATTGCTTCCGGAAGACAGGGAAAAAGCCATTAGATTGATCAATGAGACCATTGAAAGATGTGATGAGGAGTTTTTGAATAGTGTACCGCAGAGGCAGTCGATCTGAAGGGGGTAATTGGAAAAGTTGAAGGGTATACTTTATCAATATAGCAATCTACCGAATTTCCTCATATATTCATTTCCATTCAACTTCACAGACATACATTTTAGAGAGATTATTCATCCATAGATAAGAAAAATTTGATCATTTATCTATTAAATCCAATAAAAGTCCGTCGGAAAAGTCAGGTTTAGCAAACATACCCCTTAAGTATCATTTTTAATATAAATAATATGAATCTATTGATTGTGTATTATCTTATATAATATTTGAAAACTGAATGTGATTTCTTACTTTTCTGACATTATTCATAATATACAACATGAGTGTTAAATTTTTAAAGCATGATTAAGATATCATCCTCAATAGTTTCACAATTTTTATTTGACTTTTGTTCTGTTTTAACATATAATGATTTTCATAGATTAAATCAACAATTATTATGATATATCAGTATATTCTTCACATATCATTAGCTTTCTTATTTAAATCATTTTCATAAAACCATTTTGCATTATCTGTTAGAATCGAAGTTGTATCAATAAAAATATTTTAAAACAATTTATTTCATGATAGGTTTTAACTACAACATATTGGCCAAAACGTAATGGACACTGCAGGCAATTTATTAATAACATTCATATAGAGTCCGGAACAACCAAAACAGAAATATGACCTGATAGATAAAAGGAAAGCCAAAGAGATAAAACTCCCGAGCTACAATATATTTCTTCAAAAGAACATGCACAAAAACGTTTATATTAAACTCATTCATTTAGAAACTGTGATTTGAATGGTTAGCTGGATATTCATTGATGAAAGTGGAGATCTTGGATCAGGATCCAAACATCTTATATTAGCTGCCCTTGTATCAAAATATCCTCAGAAACTTGATAGAATCATCAAGAATATGCGCAGGAGCAAGTTTAAAAAACAACTAAAAAAAGCTAACGAAATCAAAGCAAACCGCTCAAGCCCTGCTATTGTCAAACATATGTTAGAGAAACTTAACGAGATCGATGATGTTAATGTATTTTTTGTAATACTTGAAAAAAATAAGTGTTATAGTTCATATCTAAATAATGATAAACACAAATTATACAATTATGCTGCAGGCAAATTGGCTGAGATCATCAATATAGACGATTACAAAATTATCGTTCGAATTGATAGATCCAAGGGAAAGCAGGTGTTGAGGGACGATTTCAATAAATATTTTAAAAAACGTTTGAAACAAAACTCTTCTGTAGAGGAAGTTGAGATCCACCACAGTAATTCCCATTCCTGGTCTGGATTACAATTTGCAGACGTGTTGGCATGGTCAGCATTTCAAAAAATAGAACGTGGTAACAGCGAATATATTAATGTGTTAAAAATAAATATAGAATTCCATGATGTGTGGTAATGATAAGTATTAACAGTACCAGTAAGGACTCTTTGACGTGCATCTCAAGGTACACTGCCTTACTGGTTTTACCCGTATAATCCAAGTTACGTTTTTTTACAATATAAAGCCTGCGCCAAAAATACTTAGTACATCTTTTACATATGTAGAATTCAACATCAAACATCCTTTACTGATAACTCACTCAACTATACTATAATGTACGCCTCCATAAACAATATCAAAGGCAAAACAGACGAGGAGCTGCTTAAGCTTCGTGAGTTGCGGATAAATGACCTCTGGATAGGGGTTGAAACCGGAAACAAGCAGACACTTAACTACATGAACAAAGGCTTTGGCCTGAAAGATTCCTACGAACAATTAGAAAGACTAAACAAAGCCGGGATCAGACATATCGACATAATCATATTCGGCGGAGCCGGCAAAGGCAAAGGCCTTCAAAACGCAATCGACACCGCGGCCCTGATCAACGCATCAAAACCCACCGGCATAGCAACCACTACAATGGGGGCCTTTGGCGACAGCCAGCTTGCAAAAGACGTCAAAACCGGCAAATTCATCCCTGCAACCGAATTAGAGGTCCTGGAAGAACAAAAAAAGTTCATCGAGATGATCACTGTTGAAAACACGGCCTACCTGGGAAGACACGCAATCAATACTGTTTCATTTGACGCATTGCTTCCGGAAGACAGGGAAAAAGCCATTAGATTGATCAATGAGACCATTGAAAGGTGTGATGAGGAGTTTTTGAATAGTGTACCGCAGAGGCAGTCGATCTGAAGGGAATACAGATGGAGTGTGATATTTCCAGCCCGGATACGATATCTCCAACATCCTTCATTCTCATAAGACAGCGTACCGATTTGTCTATAATTTCCTCCAAACAATACCAATTATGGTTCTTCCTGATCCAGGCGTTTTATCAAGCCAGGGACCCTTCAACCACACTGCTATAACCTCTTGCGAATATCCAGTGGACATATCTGCAGGCAGATACCAGGAATCTCCATATCTTCCGGCCTGCCATCAATTGTCTTCTGAAGCTCTTTTGTTATGAAAACATCACATTCAGTTTTTACTGTGCAGGCCTGAAGATATTGTATTCCACAAGTCAGTATGACCATAAAAGGGGGGCCGGGGATTTACTCAACGGGACAGAATTCGCAAAGGGCCCGACTGCCCGGAACAATCAGATTACCTGAAGGTAATCTGATCACCATGCTGAAAGTTTCAGGTTATATAGTTTACTTTCATAGCTGGATATACTAAGCAAAGCGATGGAATCTGCAAAAAACAGAAGCAGACTGAATTTCCTGGTTTAAAACTCTTTTAATTATTTATCACTCTCAAAATACCGAAAAACGGAGGCCTCAGGTCATGGAAAAACAAAATCAACTGAAGTACTTTGATGAAAGAGATACTATGACATTGAGGGCATCTCTGATCGAGGGTACCGGCGTTTACAATGAGTACTACCAGCAGCATCCTGAAAAACGAGAAATGGATGACAGGATACGCGAAAATGGCGGACTGCTGACAATGTTCTCAACTTATGGATTTGAGGAGAGCGAAATTGAAAGAATGGCAAACAAAAAGCTCATCAAAATCGTTTCTTTTTTGCTGACCAACTTTCCCGGACTCCGGCCTTTCATGATGACTAAAATGACGGGTAAACTTTCAGGGATGATAGAGAAGCTTTCTGATGAGAACAGGGTATATGCAAACATAAATGATGCAATGACAACCATTGCAACATTTGTCAGGGCAGACAAAAAGAAGCCGGTTAAAAGAAAGGTTACTGTTGATCCTATAAAGATGAGCAACCTGTTGAAACAAGTTGCTAAATATTATGGTGCATCCCATGCAGGAATTGTAAAATTGAAGGATTATCACTACTATACACACAATAGTGATGGCAGACCGGTTGATCAAAAGTATGAATATGCAGTCGTGTATGCAACAGAAATGGATAAAGATATGATCAACAGGGCCCCTAATACAGAAGAAGTACTGGCCGCATGGAATGGATACGTTGATGTTGCTTTCATTGGATCCCGGCTTTCATCTTACATTAAATCCCTTGGATATGAGACCTTTTTCAATAACGTTACTTCATATAATGCGCCGCTTGTCCAGCTGGCTGAAGATGCCGGAATCGGTCAGATCGGCAGAAGTAACCTGATCGTTACAAAAGAATTCGGCAATCGGGTAAGACTTGGGGCCATAATGACAGATCTACCTCTTAATGATGATCAGCCGGTTGATTTCGGAGTGAAAGAGTTTTGCATACTTTGTAGAAAGTGTGCAAAGAATTGCCCGGCAGATGCTATATCTTACGATTCGCCCAAACTTATAAACGGCCATTATGCTTGGGAACACGATGAAGCAAAGTGTATGCTCATGTGGACAAAATTCGGAACAGATTGCGGGATCTGCATGTCAAGCTGCCCGTTTAGCCAGGGTATTGACATCGAGAAGATTAACAACATGAAAGATAATCCCGAAATTATGAAAGAGATCATCAAAGCTGACTTTGAGAAGCATGGAGATCGTGCCTATATAAAAGAAAAACTTCCTATTGCTGATCTGGAGTTTGGGATAAAGGAGAGTGCATAATATTGCCCCGAATATGCAGCCACCCCTTATCCGCACTGTGAATATCGAAAACAGCTGACAACATGATCATTGACAAGGCCGGCTGATTGCATGAATGCATATATTATAGTCGGGCCCACAAATGAGAATCCTCTTTTTTTCAGGTCTTTGCTAATCATTTCAGATAATTCGGTAGATGCCGGAAGCTCATCCGGTGATCTGAATGAATTTCGTATGGGCCTGTAGTTCACAAACTTCCATATATATGTATCAAAGGATCCAAATTCGGTTCGTATTTCAATGAATGATCGTGCATTCTTTATTGAAGAGAGGATCTTTTTCCTGTTGCGTATAATGCCGCTATTGTGCATCAATTCCTCAACCTTTGAGTCATCATAAGCCGCAACTTTATTAAAATCAAAATCATCAAACGCTTTGCGATAGTTCTCCCGCTTGTTCAGTACTGTCTGCCAGCTAAGACCCGCCTGAGCACTCTCAAGTACAAGTAATTCAAACAGATTCCGATCATCATGGAGCGGCACGCCCCATTCACGGTCGTGATATTTAACCATAAGCGGATCGTCTCCGACCCAGCTACATGTATTGTTCACTTTGATAGCTCCTTTTATGCATGTTCCTGATCAATATGCCTGTTGTGAAATAACTACTGTGGGCCGGGGGTACAGGCAGGGTCTGTAGCTTCCATGACCTTTGATCTTATTGGAAATATTCAGTTTGCTCCGGTCGTGTAGTAAAGTGACTGTGAATTCCCCGCAAACCACCCTTTATGCTTCTTTTTGATCCAGGCCTTTTAGTGAACCGATCCTTGCTTGCACAAGAGGCCTTTTGATGTCAGTGATAAACAGGAGTTCTCAACCTGAAGTGTTCATCCCTGGACGATCACATCGAATCGGGCAGGGTTACTCCCATATAATGATACAATTCCTTTTGTATCTCCGATATTTCTCCAACTCTAAGAGACTTATCCGGCTGCTCAAAACATTCGATGATATCCAGTTTGTCCAGCAGACTTTCCAGAGTATGGTCTTTGAACAGATCATTTATCTGCATCTGCCTTTTGATATAAGAAAGATATATCAGTGCTATAAACTGAACAAACAGTTTCCCTTCAAAGCTCTTTTCTGATGAAACCAGTGAATGGCGCATGTTCAGGCGTTCTTTTACATTTCCAAAGGCCTTTTCAGTAACGTCTTTATTACGATATATCTCAAGAGCAGTGATCGCATCCATGGTTTCATTGCTGATCAGGGCAAAGAATCCAAAATAACGTTTTGCTTCCCTGACCTTTTCTTCATTGATGCTAATTTGTGCCACAGATCCGGGTGTTGTTCTTATGGTGAAATATTCCTGATAGAACTTCTCATGTTGTGGAATACGTTTACCAGCCTCCAGCTCTTTTTTACTTGCGATCATCTGACGATCAAATGCCACCTCGTCTTCCACAGCCTTTTCGAGATTGTAGTAATAGTGGATATAAATACGGCGTGATTCCCGGATAGTATCCCCTTTTTTCGGCCTTTTTTGTGTATAGTTCCAGTTTGTTCGAACTGTCCGATGATAGAGACCATAGCTTATACTTAAATGCTCAAAACTTCGGAATGTGTCATAGATCTCATCGAGTTCTTTCCAAACGAAGAGGGAAGAATTTTTGGCAGGGATCAGGAATTTGATATGATCTTTGTACAGCCCGTTGATATTTCCTTCACCATAAAAACCCCTGCCTGCAACCAATTTCACATTCGAATATCCAGAACTTTCCAGATCATCTAGCAGATGGGAAACTGTCCCGGAATCAGGGATATTGCCTGAAAGCTTTCTGTAGTAACATGGAAGGTTTGACCCCTGTTCGAAAAGGAGGAACAGATACATCTGTGGAAGTTGATCTTTGTTGATAGTTTCGGAATAACTGGATATGGTTGATGTATCATAGGCCCAAAACTCGTTTTCAGTTCTCCTTTTCCCCCGAAGCGTGAAGAAGTGCTGTTTATTAACCTCAGTGATACTGGCAAACAACTCACTGATCCTTTCAGACGTAATATCCCTGCCACAAGGATGTTTATGCAGGGTCCCCCATTTCTCAAAACGGGATAAAGGAGCACTGTTTTCAAGAACCAGGAAATACACCAGGGATAAAATTTGTTCACACGTTTTGGGGAAACACTTCTTCAGGTCCTCTGTGATCCCGAGTTGCTCACCAATAAAATCAAGCAGGTAAGTTGCACCGTAAAAAGATCGTTCATCCACCTCTGCATTATTAGTTTTTGCAGGGCCCTGTTTTCCCTTCTTCTTTCTATTCCTTCCATCAGTGGGTACGATCTCCCCTGTTATCTCATCAACACGCCCGATCAATGTGCGCCGTGCACGTGATTGTTTCTTTTCCTTATCCCAATACGATTCGGAACGGTACGCATAGGTGATCCCGGACCTTTTATCTTTCTGATGGACAATTGCAACCATGTGAATCCCTTATTTATGTGTATTTAAATGCAAATAATGATCACATATAACTAACGCTCAGTAGTGTACAAAATCCTCTATGCACTACCCTTCATGCTTTTTTTTGGTAAGACCAGGAAAATCAGAGTCATATAAGCTCCTGCAAAAGCTTATGGAAAGGTCTGCAGAAGGATCTGTGCGGGGATTTTCAAGTCACCCGGCCGGACCATTAATTGCTTCCTGCAAAGACTTAGAATGTTATTGTTTTTAATATAGTCAGAGTTACCCGGGTGCATTAAGTACAGTGCAGATGAAGCAACATTAAATATCTACCTGCAAGACAATCATTTTGTTGCTCTGCAAACACAGTATTTGCACAGGGACATTTCTTCTGTTATATGCTTACTCTTTACAGGACAGTAATAAACACCATTGTTTTCAAAAATCTTCCGGTTTGCATCTACGTACATTCCCGGCGGGTGGAGTGGTTCTTTAGCTATAAAAGTCAGGTATGTGGAGATAATACGAGTATATTCCTTCAAATCTCTTTGGCCGGGAGCATACTTATCCATGTATCTGTTAATTCTTAAGGTAAACTCCTGAAGTTTTTCAATGTCTATTTCTTCAGGCAAATCAGTGCATTCTCTTTCTTTTAGCTCAGAAAATATCTTACGGTTATACCTGGCAAGACATTCAAGATTAAACTGAAGACTACCAGGAGGAGTCTGAATATCGCCTGTTACTTTTTCGTTTATTCTTGCTAAATACTCAGAAGAGATATTGACAGCTTCTTTCTTTAATAAGAGTAACAATTCATATGGATTAATATGGAATTGCCCTGATTTTGTATCTGCATTCTCTTTCAAGTTATATCTCCTAAGTCTGTCGCTTTATCTATTGTATCTGTCTGATGAATGAAACCACAATTAACTATGGAGTGACTATCTATATGTACTTGTGCAGCACTGTACTGCACTTAATACATTTGAGTGACTATGATAATGTGCCACTGGAAACTAAATCACCGGACATGCCAAAAAGGCCTGAAGGCCCTTTATTCATATCACCAGAACACAATGATAACTCCCACGATCCCGAGCATGATACCATTTTGCATGATAAGGGATATTGCCATTATACGCATTCCAAGATCTGCCTTGAATATGCCCACATAATATGGTAACATGGTCCTGATCCTGACAACACTTGCCAGTATCCTTCCCACAAGAAGGGCAACAATGATGTCCCGGGGAGTAAGCATCTGAGCTTCCAGGAGATTGCCTGCTATGGTATAGGCCGCTATGTTGCTGGCAAACCACCCGGCTATTATTGGCAAACCCTCAACATGGACGTACCGGATCAGAAATGAATCCTGCATGGCAGATGCCGCCCAATCGAATATCCCGGTTTCCATCAACTGGAAAACAAGGATCGATACGATTATCAAGGTCAGAATGATCCTTGTCAGCGAATGTCTGGATCTGTGCAGGGCCCTCACTGAAGCTTCCCTGTAACCGATCTTCTCCCTGTTGTAGTGTATTTCCCCGGAAGGTTTTGGTGTCAGAAGCAAACGGGCCGCCAGCAGTGCGATCAGCGTTTTCAGAAAACCAATGAGCACTACGATACCAAGGTAGATCAGGCCGGTGGTGCCAAGCAACGTAACCACCACAGGCAGGAGGTCTCTTGAAAGCACGATACTTGAAGGGAAAGAGTTCACCATGGTTGCAATGATCGTCTCCTTCCTGTCGATATGATCGTCATAATGCAGCTTTGCGATCATAGAATTCCCGGCCGCCGATGAACCAAAAGAAGTAAGGAAACTAAGGCCGATCTCCTCCCTGAGGTTCCCAAACCGCATCACCGGAGATGCCAAAAACCCCATCTTTTTCACCCACCCCATCTCCACCACAAAATCCATAACAAGGACCCCTATGACGATAGGAGGGACCACCTTGATCAGGTAATCAAAAGCCAGGTACAATGCATCAAGCCACATTTGTGGCTTAATAAACCATATCGAATAAGAGGTTTGCGCAGCTTTTCAGGTAGTGTGCTGAATTAGCTGTAAATTCATACACTACCTTTTGTGTTTCTTATTTAAGCTTTAAAAATGATCAGGGGCCCTTAAGCCAGAGTGCTATGAGCTCCTGCAAACGCTCAGTGGTCATCTCTGCAGGAGGAGCTGTGCGGGGAATTGGCAGGCCCTCCAGCCAGACATTAATTGCTTCCTGTACAGACATCCAACATTTACAGGAAACGTTGTGTTAATAGTTGATTCATGTTTAATGCTGCCTCCATTTTCTGATATGAACAAAGCCATAATATACCATCAGTTCCCGGAGTCCTTGAACCCCGGCTTTGAGTGACAATTCGTACTGCCAAGACTTTTGCAGAATATGAATTTGTCAACAAATACTGCAATCTCTTAACAAGATTCCATTTTCCTTCGCGTGTTGCCTTTGCAATCCGGGTCTGTAGCCTGTTAACATTGGACCTTATTACTTTCCAATCGATGGAATTCCATTGATTGGACAGGTCTTTGTCTGTACGCATCTCGCAAGTAGGCGTATTTGATTTTCGTACATTCACAAGTTTACCTCCTTTCTTTGCCGTGAAACACCTATAGCAAGTCAGCATCCTTTCAGATCTGAACATATGTTCATATACAGACCATTATAGTCTGTCCTTTGCTTTTTGCTATTTCCTCTGCCGTCTGTATCATCGATCATTCTCACGAATTCTCTACCTTTTAGGAATACATACGGTTTACCAAGTTCTGAATTTATGAATAATGTGGCTGTTTTAGGAGCCATCTATAGACCGGAAACACTTAGTTTGCTCATTATGTTGTTTCTGTAGCCAACATAATCGGGTTCCTTACCTTTTGGTTCAAGTGTATCAACCTTTTTCACTTGTTCCAAATGACGACCCTTATGATGATTCAACTTTCGTTTCTCCATGACAGTCTTTCTCTAGCAGATTAACCATATCAGGTTTCTGATTTTCTCCACGTTGTCCTGCAAGCTTCACACAAATTTGTTACCAAAAATGCACGTTGCAGTAGAGATACCCTGAGCAAATAGGGTAGCATATAGCAATTCATAATTCAGCTTTCCTTGTCGCACACAGAACTTTTGGCACATTATCGATAGTACCTGTTGAAATTGCTAATACATAAAGATCAGTTCTCTGCATAATTAAAATGAATTTAGCAGTTGAGGCAGAATTAGCCGAGTTCCCTACCAACCTCCTTAAGTACTAACAACTCCTTTATATATGATGGAAAAAACACAATCGGATACACAATGAACTCCGACCACAGCAATCGTAGTGAGGGAGTTATAACTACCGCATTACTATTGGCAGCAGGTAAGGGCAGCCGTCTTTATC
Organism: Methanosarcinaceae archaeon; assembly: GCA_963676195.2. Classification (GTDB taxonomy): domain Archaea; phylum Halobacteriota; class Methanosarcinia; order Methanosarcinales; family Methanosarcinaceae; genus CAXXJW01. The sequence goes on from CAXXJW010000001.1 coordinate 1,384,148, forward strand.
CTCTGACACGCGACACACCGAAATGCCTCACAATGGTTCATGAGGTGTCTATTCTTGAACGACTTGTCATCAATTTGAAAAAGCAAGGCTTCAAACGTCTTGTTGTAGTCACAGGATATCAGGAAAAATGTATTCGTGATTTTTTAGAAACGCGGACTTGCGGAATGGAAATTGATTTTATAATAAGCCCCCTTTACGCGACCACCAATAACATATACTCACTATGGATGGCTCGTGATATTATTAATGAACCTTTTTTGCTTGTTGAAAGTGATCTTGTTTTTGACGGGGCCCTTCTGGAGAACATGTGTTCTCCGGACAGAATTGCCGTTGCAAGCATGCAATCATGGATGAATGGATCAACAGTAACAATAAATCAATCTCAAAATGTTAAAAATTTTCAAAATGATATTGATGGGACTTTTGATGAGGTAAGATACAAGACTGTTAATATCTACAGTTTTTCACTACCTTCATGGAAGCGTATTACAGAAAGACTTGACCATTATATTTCAGAAGGCAGAGTAAATGAATATTATGAAACCGTATTTGCAGAAATGGTAGTTGATGGTGGTCTCGACCTTAAAACAGTCTCTTTTGACAGCAAGCGATGGTATGAGATCGATACAATTGCAGACCTTACAAAAGCTGAGACTCTTTTTTAGGCAAATAAATACGAAACAATAATTCCTTACGACTCCAGGATGCATACCTCTGGAAGATCAAGGCAGCTTTTCCAGCAATCAAAATGTGGGGCGAAGGTAGTAAATACTCGTTCACTTTCAGGTTTAAATCCATTGAACAAGTCCAGCCATATCAACATGAAACCACCTCATGAAGCTAACACTTTAAAAAATAAAGTACCACATCAAAAAATTTATAAGGAGGGGATGCATGATGCAACAAAATTATGAGACTCAAACTGAAAAATATGAATTCATTTCCAGGCAGCATGGTGGTTACTATCGCCACGACTTTATTGATCATGCTTATCTTTACAATCTGTATTTCCCGCCAGAGGCAGTTTTTACAAATTTAAAAGATAAAATTCATGACCTTGTACTTAACTACCCGATCGCACAGGATGATCTTGACGATCTTATTGGTAATCTGATCGATCAGCCTGCTGAAAGGATCGTTGTAGGGAACGGTGCTGCCGAACTTATCAAGATTATATCCGGCCATATATCAAATAAGTTGATCATTCCAGTACCATCTTTTAATGAATATGTGAATGCAGCACCAATAGGCAAAGTAGTTGAATTTCCTCTTGAATTTCCATCTTTTCAATTGGATGTAGACACGTTTGCTGCTGAAGTGATAAGGATTAAAGCAGATGTTGCTGTTGTGGTAACACCTAATAACCCAACGTCAATCCTGGTTCCAAAGTCTGATCTGATATCTCTTGCACAAAAACTTGCAAACCATGACTGTATGCTGATCATCGACGAATCCTTCATAGATTTTGCACATGATCAGGATGAGGCAACTCTGGAACATGAACTCGAAAGTTACCCAAACATGGCCATCATTAAAAGTATGAGCAAAGCCTATGGCATCTGTGGTATCAGGATCGGTTATCTGCTAACTGCAAATTTAGCATTTGCTGAATCTGTAAGAAAAGGCGTACATATATGGAATATTAACGGATTTGCTGAAGAATTTTTGCGGATATTACCTGATTACAGACAGGATTTTATTGAAAGCTGTAAGCAGGTACGGATCGACAGGTATAATCTATACAAACACTTGTGTACTATCCCGGGAATGACCGTTTACAAAGCCGATGCAAACTTTATTTTCTGCCGCCTTCCAGATCATGCACAAAGTGGTCCTGATGTCACACGGAGATTGTTCATTGAGCATAATATGTACATAAAACACTGTCAGGACAAGACTCTACCTGATTCTGGCCGTTATGTTCGTATAGCCAGCCGTACTGAAGCGGAAAATTGCAAATTAGTTGAAGCATTAGTCGATGTTATTGACTCCAACAAAGTGGAAGTATTCTGATGAATGATTCTGATCATCAGCAATTGCATCAGCCAGGAATGCTTGCTTTCGTCCGGGATCTTCCAAATATATGTTCACTTGCAGGACTGTTATGTGCGGTCCTTAGTATATATTTTGCCATATTCGGCAATTTACCGCTTGCAATTATCGGAATGATCTGGGCTGTTGTTTTTGACTGGGGAGATGGACTCATTGCTCGCCGGATGAAGAGACGAACTGATGAACATCGAGCTTTCGGTGGACAGCTGGACTCATTGATAGATATTGTAAGTTTTGGAATTTGTCCCGCTGTATTTCTCTTGAGCTATGGAGAATTCAGCCCATGGTTCCTGTCCGGAGCGTTCTTGATTGTCGCCGTCAGTGCAATACGATTGAGTTATTTCAATGTTTTCGGCCTTGTAGATGATTCGACATATATGGGATTAGCACTTGACAACAATGTCCTTATTCTTGCTTTTGTCTTTCTGTTTGACGGTTTATTCGGGCATACAATTTTTTCAGTCGTTATATATTTACTGTTTATACTTATGGCTGTCTTAAATTTAGCACCAATCCGAACGCCTAAGTTTTCAGGCAGGTGGTTTTCTGTTCTCCTGGTTTATGTCCTGGCATTAACAGTCATCTATAGCTGCAAGTGAGCTACCCACGACTAAAGTCATGGACATTCTCTGCCCATACGCCCCTATAACAATAAAATGGGGACTACCTATCTAAAAAAAGGAAGATTTAATGTATGAATATCAATCACTCAGAAAATGTATCTCAAACAATGACAATGAGTTAATAATTTACGGAGCAGATCGTTTTTCCCAGTTCCCGCGCCGTGATGCATCAGTTAATTCAAAATGTGACCGGGTGCTTCCGGTAGCACGTCCTGATGATGTGATCGTTCTACGCTCAAAACTGGACTCAGAGTATCATAAATGGCTGCGTTCCCATGGAATGGGGTCGGAGTATATTGTCGAATATAATGCTCACTCAGAAGAGATGTCACTCTCCGAACTCATCGTTAATGATTCTGAACCAGTTAAAAAGATCATCAGGCAAATCGGGAAAAAACCTGTATATGTGCCATGGTTTTCAGGGCATATGGAAACCGAAGCTGCAAAAGTTCTTGGAGCTGATCTTTTTGGAGCAACTGAAACTGCAACACTAAGGTATAACGATAAGTCAGCTTTTAAGATCGTATGTCAAGAATTGGGCATAGCTGTTGTTGAAGGCACTTTATTTGATATGCGTCCTGAAGAGAATGAAAATTGTACCGATCTGAAAAAAATCATTAAAGGATATCTGACAACCTGTGAAACTGTTCTTATTCGTGGTACTCTGGGTGAAGCCGGCATGTCTTTATACAAAACCAAAGGCAATGATATCTCTGAAATATATCAAGAAATTGCAGCTAGTGGTGAAAGATCTATTATCATTGAACCTTTTCTGAATGTTTTTTCTTCTCCGAATGATCAGTGGGCAATCAGCAGAAATGGAAATATTAACTCCCTTGGCATGCGAGATCAAATATGCGAAAGAGGGATTGTACACATTGGTACTCTCAAAGAAGCAAATGCTTCAGCAGATACTTTAAATTACATTACAAAAACATCTGTAAAAATTGTAAATAATATGGCTGAATTTGGATATCGAGGCATAGTAGGTATAGATTATATCGTATCGGATGATGGTATATTTCCGGTTGAAAATAACGCTCGTTTTAATGGTTCCACTTATGTGAGCATGATCGTAGAGAACATTGAAAAATTTATCCCTTCCATTCCATACTGGAAATTCATAAAGATAAAGACCGCACCATGTTCATTTTTCGAACTTACTGAACGTATTAAACCAGTACTTTATGACGGCAAAAAATTAAATTCTGTATTTCCTTTCAGCTGCGATACATTGCCTATATCCGGCGATTTTGCTGTTATACTCTTAGCCGAGAATATGGATGAGATAGATAGCATGGAAGAATCACTGAAAGAAATGGGTGTTAAAAGGTTTTAATGGTAGTGTCCCTATTTTGCTATAAAACAGACATGATATTCATTGAATACCAGGGCCAAAAAATGAAAGTGCAGGTACTTTCATGGTAAATAATCCCGCACCTTACTCTATCGTACATTCGGCGGGTCCTCGAATTAAAGATAGACATTTTCACATATTTCCCCCATGAAGCTCAATACTCCTTTGTTACATAATTTCCTTCCTGCCAACACCCCACACAATTCCAAATATCATCCACCCCTTCTTCTTACAACACAGATTAATTATTCATATCAATTATAATATACTAACTTACAAAGTAACATTTATTACAACCCCCTGGAAGCTGCAAAATGATCCACAAGAAGGCCCTGAGTGAAAGAGACATCTGTACCAGGTTCATCACACCTGCTATCAAAAACTCAGGCTGGAACCTTACCACACAGGTCCGTGAGGAAGTAAACCTTACAAACGGCCGAATCATTTTCAGCGATAACCCGGTTTCCCGTGGCAAGAATAAAAGGGCCGATTATATCCTGTACCAGAAACAACTCAGGGAGTGTTACTGCAAATACAAAGCTATTGAAGATACTCCCCATGCACTGATCAAGCAGGATTATTATCCTTCTTTTGAGGGCAAGGGCCTGTGCTATTATCAGATCAATGTGGTCAACAGGACGATTGCCGATCTCAAAGGACCAGGGCCGGCCCTTACAATTACAGAGCAACTACACTATCAAATATAATCGATTTGATATCGATTTCAAGCTACCTTAAGACTGCTAAAAGCCTGGTGATCAGTTATCAGATACTTGCAATTTCAATCTTTTGAACAAGATTTTTTTAGTCTTTAATATTAACCTGTTTTTACATTTTCCAGGAAGGCCTCACCCCGTATAGTTAGCTCATAGATTATTTTGTCAGACATATCTGTCTTTACAATAAAAAATGAATCTTCCAGCATATTAAGATTAATTTTTGCCTGCAGATCATTCAGATCAAATATCTCTTTTATTTGATCAAGGCTTTTTGGGCCCTCCTTTAAAAACTTCACAACATTCCTGCGTAATGGATTTTGAAGGGTTCTCAAAGCAACCGCATGGTCTTCCGATGGGTTTCGCTCTATCCCGCGCTCAAGTCTTGCTTTTTCCATCTGTTCAACGAGCTTCTGTTTTTTCCTGGCAATTTCATCTGCATCCATATTCAAGATCACTATGAATAATCAGGATGCAAAATATTTTATTGTATCGTCAGACAGGTTGAAAATGGTAGTGTGCCAAATTGTCGATAAATTACATTATAAACTACTTTTTGAGTTTCATTTTGATTCACCGATTTTAATCAGGGCCCCTCCACCCAGACTGCTATAAGCTCCTGCAAACGCTCAGTGGTCATTTCTGCAGGAGGAGCTGTGCGGGGAATAGGCAGGTCCTCCAGCCAGACATTAATTGCCTCCTGCAGTTCTGTTGTGGTGATTGCTATATTGTCTTGAGATTCCCGGTCATTCCAGGGATTCCAGTCTTCAGGTGTCTGTGTTGTGGAATTGACCGGGGTCATGTTGACATTGCCTGAAAGGTCTACTGTGCGGGCCTCAAGAGTATAGGTAGTATGGAGATAATCTCCCCTTCCATGAAAGGTCCAGGCGGAGCTATCTCCTGACAATTTCCCTTCTCCGAAACAACTCAGAAAATCTTACTGCAGATGAGAAGATATTGAAGAGATTCACCCTGAACTAATCAAGCAGGACTATTATCCTTCTTTCGAGGGCAAGGCCCAGCACTATTATGAGATCAATGCGATCAACAGACAATTAGCGACCTCAAAGGGCCATGACCTCATTTTACATTTGCAAACAATTCGATACACTCCTTAATGAGATTAGCAGTTTCAATACTGATTGACATAAACGATGATTGGGTCACAGGCAACAGATATTTAGTGATGGACAAGTAAAAGGTTTAGAGGAATTTACAGACAATTAGGTACACTAACGATTAATGATCATCACCTATGTCTATTACAAAATCCGCATAAGTTGGATAATAATTGCTTACTGGTCATATCAGTGATGACATCTATTTAACCTAATGATATGATATTCTTAAAAAACTAAGATAATCCTTCTTCAAGGTTGGTCAGTAAGGAAAAAGAGGGTTATTTGATTGGAGTAGAGAATAATTTATAAATTTTGCAGTTATCAATATAGGTAATAATATGAACACTATTGGAAATCATCTTGAAGAAAATACCGAAGAGATCACGAGTGACTCCAGGGAATTTGATGGAGATGAAGATAAAGATCTACAGAATGAAATAACTGATCTTAAAGAACCATTCAATCCATCAGACATTGATATTCAAGCTGTTCAGACAACGTTAGACACTCTAATAAAAAGATTAGAACATGATGAGATAGATTTACAGCCTGATTTTCAGCGAGTACAAAATCTGTGGAATGCTACATTTAAAAGTCGTCTTATTGAATCACTGTTAATCCGTTTTCCTTTGCCAGCCTTTTATCTGGATGCCTCGAATGATGATAAGTGGCAAGTTGTTGATGGCTTGCAACGTTTATTTACAATTAAAAGTTTTGTTGTCGACAAAAAGATGAAATTAACAAAACTTGAATTTCTAAAACAATTTGAGAATAGCTCTTATGACGAGTTACCACGAAGCATGCAACGTCGCATTGATGAAGCACAGGTAACCATGTATTTAATTAAACCCGGCACTCCTTCTAATGTTAAGTTCAGTTTGTTCTATAGAATTAATACAGGAGGCCTGAAGCTAACTCCGCAGGAAATACGTTATGCTGTTAGCCAGAATGTAAATAACGGACAAGCTTCCAAATTCTTAAAAGAAATAACCAAGACCGATATATTTCATAAAGTTGGAAGGGTTTCTGGCAAAAGAATGCTTGATAAAGAACTGGTCTTACGTTTTATTGCCCTTAAACTCACAAATTATAAGCATTATAAAGCTCCAATGATCAATTTCCTGAATAATGCAATGGAACAGTTGGGGAAAGCTGAACCTGAGAAACTGGAAACTTTACGCATAGACATGCTTAAAGCACTTGATTTGTCTTATGATATATTTGGAGACAATGCTTTTAGAAAAACATTGGTTGATGACAGTAAAAATAAAGTCCTAAACCGCGCTCTTTTTGAAGTTGTAACAGTCTTATTTTCTGAATTATCAGAACATGAAATAGAATGTTTACGCCAAAATCGTGATTCTTTTTTAGAGTCATTTAAGCAATTACTCAATGATAGTAAATTCCATTCATCGATATCAATTTCAACTACAGACCCTGCAAATATTGTGTATCGTTTTACAGAAATATCAAATATAATTAACAGGTATATAGCATGATATCAAACATCTATATAAGGAATTTTAAAATCCTCAAGGACGTAGATTTTGTCCTGAATAATCTTACTTTAATTGCAGGTAAAAACAATGTTGGGAAATCATCTTTAATCCAGGTCTTGCTTTTACTTCGACAATCCTATGAAAACAGGACTCTTTTAGAATCAGGTCTTCTTCTACAAGGAGATTATATTAAAGTAGGTAGAGGAAAAGATGCTTTTAGCAGTGATTCAAATGAAGACCACTTTCAATTTATAGTTAATTGGGAAGATGATTTTAGCCTGAACCTGAAATATAGATACGTCTCTAAATCTGATCTACAACCTATAATAAAAGGAGAAGCAAAGGAACACACCAGCATATCCTCACTTGAAAAAAGATCATTATTCAACACCCGGCTAACCTATTTATCAGCCTGCCGTATAACTCCCCAAACTACATATCCTGTTTCAGATTATCATGTTAACACTCTAAACAGTTTAGGAATAAAAGGTGAATATACACCTCATTATTTATCTGCAAAAGAAAAAGATAAAGTCAGTGACAAATTATGTCATCCAAAATCTTCTCTGAACACCCTGCTTGCACAGGTGAATGCCTGGATGTCTGAAATATCGGATGGCCTGAAAATCGGTACTAAAATGATAGAAGACCTAAATAATGTAAGCCTTACCTATAAATTCAAGACCGAGGAAAATATTTATACTGACGAATTCACTCCTATAAATGTCGGATTTGGATTGACCTATGTTCTGCCAGTTGTAACTGCTTTATTATCATCAAAAGCAGGTGATCTATTACTCATAGAAAACCCGGAAGCTCACTTACACCCGGCTGGACAGTCAACAATAGGAAAACTAATTGCATTGGCTGCTGAATCCGGAGTGCAGATTTTTGTAGAAACCCATAGTGATCATATTCTTAATGGGATAAGGGTAGCAGTTTCCCGGAAGATGATTTCTAAAGACAACATATCGCTTATATATTTCTCAAAAGACGAAGTGTTACAGCAATATGCAACAATAGTCACTCCATATTTAGATGAAAAAGGTCGGCTTGATGAATGGCCCCGGGGTTTTTTTGATGAATGGGACATTCAATTAGACAAACTTCTGGATGCTTAATTATGGAATATTTCATTCTAAACGGGCATTCATTACCCATTCAAAAAGACATTGAAGACAGATGCTTAAAGCAATTCTTTGAGCTCTACAAAACAGCAATGAATCATAATTTTAAGCAAATATTAATTCCAAATTACATGGATCCTCACTGGTACGAAATACAAATATCTCAAGGCAGAACTATTCGTCATTGGATAAACGAACAACCCCGGGATTATCGTACCAGGATAAAATCACTGATCCAATCAATTGAATGTCCGCTAAATGTAGGGGAAATTAGAGGGCCACGAATTTCAGATTTTTATTATAATGGCAAATCTGTTCCTCTGCTTGGAGCAGCATATCTGCTTAAACAACTGGCCTTTAGCTTTAATTCTGACAAAATATGGAATGATCTGTTTTTCTCATTGGATTGTGAAGAACTGGATAGTGATATAGGCGTAAGTAATGCCACTACAATAGAACATTGGGATATACATTTTAATCAAATCTTAGAAGAGCGTAAGAAACTGGCCCTTACCAGCGATGATATTGAAAAGTGGATTGCTGGAGAATTTCCTCATATTATTTTCACAGACAATGCCTCACGGCTACTAAAAAGAGAGCGTAGTCCTGTATTTTTACGTGAATTTTGGGAGGCATGTGAAAAATTAAATGAAGCTATTGAGAAAGCTAATGTTCCTATTTCATATTACTATATAATAAGTGAAACTAATCTTGACATCAGTGATGAAAGTGTCACTGTAAAACAAAACAAGAAACTTAGCCGCCACAGGAAGATGATATATGATGGAGAATCACACTATTTTTGGCATCATATAAAGAACTTCACCGGTTGGAAAAGAGTACATTTCACTATTGCTGATAACAAAATTGTAATTGGATACCTGGGAAAGCACCTGCCAACGTGAGCCGAAATAACATTGATTTGCTAATGCAAATCTGTAGTGTGCCGAATTATCTGTCAATTCCTTTACACACTACCGTTTGAGTTTCATTTTGATTCACCGATTTTAATCAGGGGCCCTCAAGCCAGAGTGCTATGAGCTCCTGCAAACGCTCAGTGGTCATTTCGGCAGGAGGAACTGTGCGGGGAATTGGCAGGCCTTCAGTCAGACATTAATTGCTTCTTTTCTGTGGCGGTGATCGTACTTCCTTCATCAGACCCCCGGTCACTCCAGGAATTCCAGTCTTCAGGTGTCTGTGTTGTGGAATTGACCGGGATCATGTTGACATTGCCTGAAAGGTCTACTGTGCTGGCCTGAAGAAATTTCCCTTCCAAACAGCAGGAATAATATCAATAATCGGTAAGATTCCTGTGGCAAGAAGATGTGATTGTATCCTCTGTCAAACCCCAAACATCCTGCTTGCTGTTGTTAGAGTGTATGAAGTAAGCATTTTAATTGATTATATCAGTCATCAATGCCTCTACAGATAAATTGCGAATACTTTCAGTCAGCACATAATAAGACTATTTATAGAAGTAAAATCACTAAATAGATTATACTCAAAATGAGGCTCAAAATGAATTGCAATGAAGAGGTTTCAGACACAATTTCCATTAAACAAAAAGGGTTAGAAAACCTTATTTTGTTACTAATTGGGGCTTCAGATAGAGAAATCTCCCTCATCCATCTTCAAAAAGAATCTTTTATACTCTGGAACTTCCACCCGTACATGAAGGAATTTCTGCATTTCATCAAACATTTGAGGGGGCCTTTTTCATCAGAAGTTGAAAAAATTGTATTGTATCCTTATTATCTGGACGGATGTTGGGATTACCGGCCACCTTCAAAGAACGACAAACTAACGGGCGGATTTATAAAAATTACTTCAAAAGGTGTTAAGAAATATATATCTTTGTTTAATAATGCAAAACAAAATGAAAATCTCTGTATATTATTAACAGGAATCAAAGCAGTCAGAGAACTATATGACAGGTTATCCCCTGAAGAACTGCTACTACTGATATATGACACATATCCTGAATACAAACAAAAATCGAATGTCTCTAATTCAATCTTCAAGAAGAAAGAAAAACTTGCAACAAATATTTATGAAAAAGGCCTCATCGACGAAGACAGATTTAATACACTTGTAAATGGTAAACTTCACAACATTCCTGCGTAATGGATTTTGAAGGGTTCTCAAAGCAACCGCATGGTCTTCCGATGGGTTTCGCTCTATCCCACGCTCAAGTCTTGCTTTTTCCATCTGTTCAACAAGCTTCTGTTTTTTCCTGGCAATTTCATCTGCATCCATATTCAAGATCACTATGAATAATCAGGATGCAAAATATTTTACTGTATCGTCAGACAGGTTGAAAATGGTAGTGTGCCAAATTGTCTTTAAATTCCTTCACACACTACCTTTTGAGTTTCATTTTGATTCACCGATTTTAATCAGGGCCCCTCCACCCAGACTGCTATAAGCTCCTGCAAACGCTCAGTGGTCATCTCTGCAGGAGGAGCTGTGCGGAGGATCATCACACCTTTCGGTCAGACATTAATTGCATCCTGCAGTTCAGACATTCAACCATAAATTATAGACAATCCGGTACACTACAGATGTCATTATTAAAGGAAATTATTAAAAGAGAGCAAAGCGGTGCAAAGATCGATCCTACTTTTTCTGAATACCTTTCTTACGGGCCTGTGGTTCAAAAGATCATTCACCTATAAATTGCAGATAATTCGGCACACTATCTTCGGTTCATTTGAACCTATTAAATTCCATAATTTGTGGATGTTAGATACTGGTGCAGCAGAGCAAAGCAGGCTCACGATTATGGACTTCAGAACAAAAGAGTTCTGGCAATCTAAAGAGCAATGATTGGGAAGTTTAAGGGATTGGTAGGCGAGCTATGAATCTCTGGATGGGATGAGGGCGGAAAGCTATATATCTAAAATGTATCAAATAGTTATTAGTTAATAAATATTGATTACCAATACATAATACTGTGGAGGTCAGCATACATGGCAAGTGAAATTGGAGCAAAAGCACTGGCACATTCTCCTACATTAAATACTGTGATCATGGTGGAAGAGACTCTCAAAAGCATTCCAGAAAGCACCATTACTGTGGCAGAACTTAAACGCAGGATTCCACGACAGGTAAATCACAACACATTAATGGTCATTCTTCAGTATCTGGATGATAGCAATAAGATTGCTGTAGGCCTTAAAGGTATTACATGGATCCATAATACAAACCATGATCTAAAGAAAGCCATCAGACAAGGATTGGAATTATGAAAAAAGTAAGAGTAATTCTTTCCCCGGAAGCTGAAGAGGTTTATCATTTTCTGAACAAAGAAGCACCAGAATCAAAAAACAAACAAAGTATTTTTGATGCAGTTAATAAGAAAATAGACCTCATAAAAGAAAATGTTCATTACAGAAACCCTGTAGCAAAAAACTCATTCCTTCCGAATATGTTCTGAAATATGGAGTCAAAAATCTGTTCAGAGTTGAATTGCCAAATTACTGGCGTATGCTTTATACTTTGACAAATGGGGATTCTGAAATTGAAATTATTGCTTTTGTGCTGGATATGTTTTATCATAAATCTTATGATCAAAAATTTGGATATAAAAAGCGATGAAAATGTAGTGTGGCAAATTATCTGTAAATTCATTTGCCACAGAATTTTGAATGTTATCCACCCTACCATATTACAATTACAAAAAATACAGAAGCATGCCTCTATATTGGAAAACCGGTACAAATAAATATAATAATACTGTTCCATTTGCATACTAAAATTCCCTGGTGAAGAAAAATGGTAAAATTTTTAGATACTACAGGTGTATCATATCACCTAAGTCAACTAATTAAGAATGCCGATCATGAAATTATCCTGATAAGCCCTTTTTTGAAAGTGAATGAAAAAATTCGTGATTTGATTGAAAATCAAGATCGTAAAAGGACAACGAATATAAAAATCGTTTATGGGAAAAATGAACTCCAATCGGAAGAGTATAATTGGATTAACCAACTGGATTCAGTTCGCCTGGCTTATTGTAAGGACTTACATGCTAAATGTTACTTGAACGAAAAAGAGGCTATAATAACATCAATGAATCTCTACGAATATTCCCAGATCAACAACTATGAAATGGGAATATATGTTACAAAAGAAGATGATCCATCATTATATCAGGAGATCTATACTGAAGCTATGGACATATTCAGAATTAGTGGTGATGATAAAGTAACATTTGATAAAGCAGAGCAAAAAAATAAATCAAAGACAGCCGTCCAACACAAAAATAAAAATGCTAACAAAAGAAATAATGAGACTGGTTTTTGTATTCGCTGTCAGGAACAAATTAAATTAGACCCAATGTATCCTTACTGCAAAAAATGCTTTACATCATGGAATAAATATAAGAATGAAGAATATAAAGAAAAGTATTGTCATATTTGTGGAAACAAAACTGATAGTTCAAAAGTAAAACCAACATGTTACAGTTGCTTTAAAAAGAACAAGAATGATTTTAATTTCCCTATATAAATTCTTCCTCCCAATCATAACAAAATGAATACCTCTGGAAAAGTAAGAATTCATAATCAGTTTGTTAAGTTGTTAAATCATTGTCAACGACGATCCAGAATTCCCCACAAACGATGGTTTAAAATTAAAATCAAGGATTGGGTTTTATCTAATTCGGGCTTTCCAAAGGTCCAAAAGTAGTCATAACCGTTTTTATGACTTTTTCCAACGCATTCTTTTTTTAATCAAATTCCATACAATTTTAAAAATAATCTGCCAACGCCATCTTCAACACAGATTAATTATTTATACCAATTATAATATACTAACTTACAAAGTAACATTTATTACAACCCTATGGAAGCTGCAAAATGATCGATAAGAAGGCCCTGAGTGAAAGAGACATCTGTACCAAGTTCATCACACCTGCTATCAAAAACTCAGGCTGGAACCTTACCACACAGGTCCGTGAGGAAGTTACCCTTACAAACGGCCGTATCATTGTCAGCGATAACTCGGTTTCCCGTGGCAAGAATAAAAGGGCCGATTATATCCTCTATCAGAAACCCAACCTCCCTCTTGCTGTCATTGAGGCAAAGAAGAACACTTTTGAAGTGGGCGAAGGTATGCAGCAGGCCCTCAGCTATGCTGAGATGATCGATGTTCCTTTTGCTTTTAGCTCCAATGGAGATTCTTTCCTCTTCCATGACAGTTCCGGAAACTCCGGTAAAATGGAACAGGAGCTTTCCCTTGATGATTTTCCTTCCCCAAAGCAACTCTGGGAGTCTTACTGCAAGTGGAAAGGTATTGAAGATACTTCCCATGACCTGATCAAACAGGATTATTATCCTTCTTTTGAGGGCAAGGCCCCGCGCTATTACCAGATCAATGCGATCAACAGGACGATCGATGCCATCTCAAAGGGCCAGGACCGCATCTTCCTTGTTATGGCCACCGGTACCGGAAAAACATACACTGCTTTCCAGATCATCTGGAGGTTGTGGAAGTCCAGGGCTAAGAAGCGCATACTGTTCCTTGCGGACAGGAATATCCTGGTGGACCAGGCAAAGACCAATGATTTTGAACCGTTTGGTAATGCAATGACAAAGATCACCAACCGGAAGGCTGACAAATCCTATGAGATCTATCTCTCATTATACCAGGCCGTGACAGGAAATGAAGAGGAGAAGAACATCTATAAACAGTTCTCAAGGAATTTCTTTGATCTTATTGTGGTGGATGAATGCCACCGGGGAAGTGCGGATGAGAATTCGGCCTGGAGGGACATCCTGGAATACTTCGATTCAGCCACCCAGATCGGAATGACGGCCACTCCCAAAGAGACCGAAACCGTATCCAACACTCATTATTTCGGGGAACCCATCTACACCTATTCCCTCAAACAGGGAATTGAAGATGGCTTCCTGGCCCCCTACAAGGTCATTCGCATCGATCTGGATAAAGACATCCTGGGCTGGAGGCCTGAAAAAGGAAAACTTGACAGGTACGGCCGGGAAATAGAGGACCGCATCTACAACCAGCAGGACTATGACCGGGGGATCGTTCTTGACAAACGGACCGAAGTGGTGGCCAGGAAGGTTACTGAGCTCCTTAAAGCAACGGACAGATTTGATAAAACCATCGTCTTCTGCGAGAACATAGACCATGCTGAAAGGATGAGACAGGCCCTGGTTAATGAAAACTCTGACCTTGCTGTGGAAAACAGCAAATATGTGATGCGCATCACCGGGGATGAGAAGGAAGGAAAGGCTCAGCTGGATAACTTCATCATGCCTGAGAAGACATATCCCGTGATCGCGACCACCTCCAGACTCTTGAGCACCGGCGTGGACGTGCAGACCTGCAAACTCATAGTCCTTGACAAACAGATCAAGTCCATGACCGAGTTTAAGCAGATCATTGGCCGGGGGACCCGTATCAATGAGGATTACAATAAGCTCTATTTTACAATAATGGATTTCAGGAAAGCAACGGAATTATTTGCAGATCCTGACTTTGACGGCGAACCTGTTGATGTATATATGGGAGCTACTTCAAAACAACTCAACCCGGCCATGCCTTCCCAGAAGATCAAACCCTTCAGGGTCAACGATGTGGGTGTCACGGTCATTGCCGAGAGAGTGCAATACTACGGCTCTGACGGCAAACTGGTGACAGAGTCAATCAAGGACTATACGAAAAAGAACATTCGTGAGGAGTTCTCATCCCTTGAACTGTTCCTGAAACACTGGTCGCAGGCCGGAAAGAAGACTGCGATCATAGACGAGCTTGAGGAGAAAGGCCTCCTGCTGGATGCTCTTGCTCAGGAGGTAGGCAAAGACTTTGACCCCTTTGACCTGATCTGCCATGTCGTTTTTGACCAGCCGCCCTTAAGCCGCAGGCAGAGGGCCGGCAATGTCCGCAGGACGGGTTATTTTGAGAAGTACGGGAAGAAGGCCCGCATGGTCCTTGATGCCCTGCTGGACAAGTATTCCGACGAGGGGATACGCAATCTTGAAGATCTGGAGGTGCTCAGGCTTAAGCCACTAAATGAAATAGGCACACCCGTTGAGATAATTAAATTGTTTGGGAACAAAAATAACTTCCTGGAGGCCGTGGCCGAAATGGAAACACAGTTATATCTTGCTGATGCTTAACCCCTGCAGAGGATTAAAACGATGTCAATTAGCACTACTATTAAGGCCATACAGGATATTATGCGAAAGGATGCGGGTGTGGATGGAGACGCACAGCGTATCAGTCAGCTTGTATGGATGCTCTTTTTGAAGATCTACGATGCCCGGGAGGAGGAATACGAAGTTATTGAGGACAACTATGTCTCTCCCATCCCCGAGCACTTGCGCTGGAGAAACTGGGCCGATGATCCCGAAGGTATTACCGGAGAAGAGCTGCTGGACTTTGTGAACAACGATCTGTTCAAGACCCTCAAAGACCTTTCTTTTGCCGATGGGACGGACAGGAGAGGCCTGGTAGTGCGTGAAGTTTTCGAAGATTCCTACAATTATATGAAAAACGGTACTCTGATCCGCCAGATCGTCAACCGGATCAACGATATCGATTTTAATGCTTCCAGAGACCGTCACCTGTTCGGTGATGTCTACGAAAAGATCCTCAAGGACCTCCAGAGCGCCGGCAACGCCGGCGAGTTCTACACCCCCAGGGCCGTCACTGATTTCATGGTGCAGATGGTAGACCCGAAGATCGGAGAAACCATACTGGACCCGGCCTGCGGAACAGGAGGCTTCCTGAAATCCTCCATCGATCACATCACAGGCAACGAACTTACTGTTGACCAGATGAAGGTCCTGCAAAACTCCATCCACGGTGTTGAGAAAAAACCTCTCCCCCACCTGCTGTGCATCACCAACATGCTCCTCCATGGCATTGACGACCCCGCCCTTATCCGCAGGGACAACTCCCTTGCAAGGCCTCTGAGGGACTATTCTCCCTCCGACAGAGTAGACGTGATCATAACCAATCCCCCCTTTGGCGGTACCGAAGAAGACGGCATAGAGTCCGGCTTCCCCGCCACCTACCAGACCAGAGAAACAGCCGACCTCTTCCTGGTCCTCATCACCCACCTCCTCAAAGACACCGGACGCGGGGCCATAGTCCTCCCTGACGGCACCCTCTTTGGAGAAGGTGTCAAAACCCGCATCAAAGAAAAACTGCTGACAGAATGCAACCTCCACACCATAGTCCGCCTCCCCAACGGCGTCTTCAACCCCTACACCGGAATAAAAACAAACCTCCTCTTCTTCGACAAAGGCGGCCCCACCAAAGAAGTCTGGTACTACGAACACCCCTACCCCGATGGCTACAAATCCTACTCCAAAACCAAACCCATGAAGATCCAGGAATTCGCCCCCGAAAAGTCCTGGTGGACCAACAGAGAAGAGACCGAACATGCCTGGAAAGTCCCCATAGAACAGATCAGATCAACCAACTACAACCTCGACATAAAAAACCCCCACCAGGAACAGATCACCCACGCCGCCCCCGAAGAACTCCTCCAGGACTACAAAACCCTCCAATCCCAGATCCACCAGCTCCGCCAGGCCCTAAAACAAGAACTCCAATCCTCCCTGGAAGCCCAACAATGAATACAGATCTATTCTTTGATAATTTTGATCTTTTGATGGAGGCCCCCAACGGGATTCAAAAGCTAAGGGAAATGATATTACAGCTGGCCGTACAGGGGAAGTTAGTGGAGCAGGATCCGGAGGATGAGCCGGCCGGGGTTTTACTGGAGAGGATTAAGGGGGAGAAAGAGAGGCTGGTGAAGGAAGGGAAGATAAAAAAGAGCAAGGCCCTGCCGGAGATTGAGGAGGGGGACATACCATTTACTCTACCATTAAATTGGGAATGGGGACGATTAGGTAATTTGGTCTCTTTACTGGGAGATGGATTACATGGAACACCTATGTATTCAAACACGGGGGATTATTATTTCATAAATGGAAATAATTTAATTAATGGACAAATCATAATTAAAAAAAATACTAAAACAGTTTCATATGATGAGTACAAAAAATATAAAAAAATATTGAACGATAACACTGTTTTAGTTTCAATAAATGGAACACTAGGCAATGTTGCATTTTATAGAAACGAAAACATAATTTTAGGGAAAAGTGCTTGTTATTTTAATTTATTGGGAAATATTAATAAGTATTATATGAAAATAATAGTATATTCTAAATATTTCTTAGATTATGCTTTTGAAAATGCCACAGGAAGCACAATAAAAAATATATCACTAAAGTCAATGAGATTGTATTTAGTTCCAATCCCTCCATTAGAAGAACAAAAACGAATAGTAGCAAAAGTAGATCAGCTCATGGCCCTCTGCGATCAGCTGGAGTCCCTGAAACAAAAGAGAAAAGAAACCCGCGTCCGGTTAAATGAATCTGCACTTGACAAATTGCTCAATGCCGGGGGCCCTGAAGAGTTTGCAAAACGCTGGCAGCTCATTTGTGAGAATTTCGATCTGCTCTATGATGATCTGGACAATTTGAAGAAGCTCAGACAGGCTATTTTGCAGCTGGCCGTGCAGGGAAAGCTGGTGGAGCAGGATGACAGTGATGAGCCGGCAGGGGTTTTGCTGGAGAGGATTCGGGGGGAGAAGGAGAGGTTGGTGAAGGAGGGGAAGATTAAGAAGAGTAAGGGGCTGCCGGAGATTGAGGAAGGGGAGATTCCTTATTCATTGCCACCTGGTTGGAATTGGTCCAGGATAGGGAATATAATAACAAATATAAAAGGTGGGGGAACTCCCAGTAAACGAAATTTAGAATATTGGGATGGAGATATTCCCTGGGCCAGTGTAAAAGATCTAGGTAAAGATAAATACTTAACTTCAACAATAGACACTATTACAGAAAAGGGGCTTGAGAAAAGTAGTACAAACTTAATTCCAAAAGGCACTCTAATAATTTGTACTCGTATGGGATTAGGAAAAATTGCAATAAACAATATTGACGTTGCGATCAATCAAGATTTAAAAGGCCTAAGTCTATCACAATTCATGTTAATTGACTACTTTTATAGTTATTATCTTACTCAAGAAATAAAAGGAAATGGAGTGACAGTCAGCGGAATCAGACAAGAAGACCTCTTAAACAAACTAATTCCAATTCCACCTTTCGAAGAACAAAAGCGCATCGTGACAAAAGTAGATAAACTGACAACTTTTTGTGACCAGATTGACTTAAAGGCAAAAGAATCAAAACAAGGAATCAATTGGTTGATGGGTGTTATTGAAAACGATAGCATTGAACTTATTTAACACGAACTTATGACTGCTAAATATCCAAGTGGAGAAAAATTTACAGAACTTTCGTCACACTATCAGAATAGAATACGAAAAGCCATGGCATATCTTTCATCCTCAATTTCATCAGGATTTATGTCAAGGGATGCCAACATTTGTTTGAGAGCTTCAATATCCATTTTTACCTCCAAAGGTGAATACAAATAAGTGAAACTAATATTATATTTTATTTGTGATTAAGATACCCTCATTTTTAAAGAGGATACAAAAGAGAAGACATTCTCTTCTTGAAGGAGTAGGAACTGTCAAACTTGGGTTAGAAGAGAAAGAGTGAGCAATCGCTCTTTCTTATTTGACGTGCTTTAATCGAAAAGCATTAAATATAACATATGTTATAATCATTTACAATGAACCATATAGCTGCTTTCAAACAAAATACTGACTTAATTAATAAGTATGGAGAAGGCAATGCCCATTTAATCTGGACCCTATCAATGTATTTGGATTTTCCAGATCAAATACAACTTGCTTCTGAGTCACTAACTGATGGATCTAATGACAAAAAGATTGACTTTATCAGAATAGACCGTGATTTAAGTAAAATTATATTTGCCCAAGGATATTATTCCTCTAAAAAAAGTGACAAAGCACCTGCGAATAAAGCTTCTGACCTTAACACTGCGGCAGCATGGCTATTTTCAGGTGATACTTCCAATGTACCAAGTCCATTAAAAGAAATAATTATTGATTGCCGAGAAGCATTAAAAGAAAATAAAATCGAACAAATCGATTTACTTTATGTTCATAACTTGCCCGAATCTGTTTCTGTAAGTAGAGAATTGTCAACTGCAACTGAACACCTTAAAAGTTTGCTATCAACAGAAGAACTCGATATTAATGTTGTTTACAAAGAACTAGGTATTGAAAGCATAGAAAGGCTTTTCTCAGAAATAGAATCTTCAATTATTGTAATGGATAATATCGAATGTCCATCTAAAATAATGTTTACAGAAAAAGGTCCGCATTGGAATGCTTATGTATTAAACATTCCTGGTTCATGGTTGAGGGAACAGTATCTGGAGCATGGAGATCATTTATTCTCTGCTAATTATAGAGGGTTTTTAGGTGTCAGCAAAAGAAAAATAATAAACTCTAAAATTAGAAATACTGCTGAAAAAAATCCATCTAATTTTTGGGTATATAACAATGGAATTACTATTCTAACTACAGAATTAAAATCTGAAAAAGGTAAAGATACCCTCATTGGGATGTCCATAATAAATGGTGCTCAGACGACCGGATCAATTGGTACATTGGACCCTAATATGGATTTATCCAATGTGAAGATTCTTGCAAGGATTATTGAATGTTCTGAAGCTAACACTATTAGTGAGATTGTAAGGTATAACAATACTCAAAATGAAATCAAAACATGGGATAAATTCAGCAACAATGAAGGACAAAAAAGGATTCTCAAAGAATTTAAGGATCTTGGACATGAATATTCACTTAAAAGAGGTTTTGGTGCATCTTCATATATAGGTATTGAAAATGTAGTTCAGCCGCTTGTGGCACTAGAAGGATATTATGTTGAAGCAAACGGTGGTAAAAATGGTATTTTTGAGAGCGATAAAATGTATAGAATAGCCTTTGAAGATAAAAAAGCTAGACATATTTTATTTGCTTTTGCATTAGCCAGAGCCATTGATGAAAGAAGGAAAGAACTTAAAGACAAGAAGAATCGAGATGATGAATTTCTTCCTTTGGAGAATGATCAGTTGGCTCTTTTGAGGAATTTGAAATTTAAGTATTTCCTGATTTCAATTATTGGAAAGTCTTTACCTGTAATATTGGGTAGATCGATCAATATTGATCAAATTGGATTTACTCCAGAATATGCTAATTTAAAAAACAAATCTTTGAATGATTTAATTGCAGAACTGATGCCTTTAGTTAATGTGATTCTAACATATACTTCACCCACGATATCTGGTGATTTTTCAGATGTTATTAGAGAAGAAAATGTCCTTGAAAATATTGCAAAAAAAGTTCAGACTTTTATATATGCATCCATTTCTACAGGCACCCACAACCCTGCATTTGATAATTTAAAAAATATGTTGGCTGAATAATAGAAAATTATTAGTAACTATTCAGCCCTCAATGGATAAATCAATATACTATGACTTCTTCCCAACTTTAAAGTAAGTTGTTTTGAAAATACTAATTGCAATCTGAGGGGATTTGCATAAAGCGGGAAGAAATACTTGCAGTTTATGAAGCTGGACCGGAAGCTGTAGTTGAGCTTGCAACAAATCTATTTGATATCATTGAAAAACAGAATGCTATCATAGAAGAACAGAATATCCGGATTGCTCAACTTGAAGAGCGTGTTGAACATTTGGAGAGTATGCTTAACAAAAACAGTCGCAACAGCAGTAAACCGCCATCCACTGATTCTTATGCAAGGAATAAACCAATTGTCAAAAGTACGAGGAAGAAGACAGGCAAAAAAGCTGGTGGTCAAAGAGGTCATCCAGGTACGAACTTAAAGAAGTCAAAAGATCCAGATGAAATTGTTTTGCATCAAGTTCACACATGTTCTAACTGCGGAAGTGACATTGATTCAGTTCAAAGCGATTCATTTGATTCCAGACAAGTTTTCGATATTCCGCCTATCAAAATGACTTGTGTGGAGCATCGGTCTGAAATGAAAACTTGCCCTTCCTGTTTCCATGTAAACAAAGCTGACTTCCCGGAAGACGTAACTCAACCAACTCAATATGGTAGTCGTGTTAAGTCCTTTGTAATTTATTTGCATGACTATCAATTACTTCCATACCAACGCATAGCTGATCTTTATCAAGACATATTTGGATGCAGTATAAGTCCGGGAACTTTAGTCAATACAGAAATCTGTTGCCATGAGGGCCTCAGAGGTTTCGAACAAGAACTGATTAACCTATTAAAGCAGTCTCCAGTAATCCATTTTGATGAAACGGGTATACGGATAAATGGAAAACGTCATTGGCTCCATGTAGCTGGAACAAATAGAATGACTTATTACTTCCCTCATCAAAAAAGAGGGTATGAGGCAATGGATGCAATGGGTATTATACCAGATTATACTGGTGTTGCAATACATGATTGTTGGAAACCATACTATAAATTCGATTGCAAGCATTCCTTATGCAATGCTCATCTATTAAGAGAATTAATTGGTGTTTCTGAAACATGCGATCAATTATGGCCTGAAATGATGAAAGATCTATTGATATGCATTAAAAGCTACAAAGATGGAATGTCTCTAAATCTAGGGAAAATGAAAAAGTTCTGCTTTGACTATGAAAACATATGCAACATCGGGATAGATGAAAATCCACCCGATCCAAATATAATTCCAGGAAAACGTGGACGTAAGAAACAAAGCAAGAGTAAAAACTTGCTTGACAGATTTATTGAATATAAAGCTGAAATCTTGCGGTTTATGTATGACCATATTGTTCCTTTTGATAACAACCTGGCTGAAAGGGATGTTAGGATGGTGAAAGTCCAACAAAAGGTCTCCGGTTCATTTCGTAGTCTACGAGGCGCAGAATGCTTCTGTCTCATAAGAAGTTATATCTTACATTCGGCAGGTCCTCGATTTAAAGATAGATGTTTTCACATTTTCCCCCATGAGCCTCAATATATTCCAATTTTCATCTTCCATATTCAATATTTCTGACTCCATTTTGTCTTCTTCCTGAGTAATAAGCTCTGTAATTCCCTGGAACTTAAAAAATATCCACCTCATTGTAGGTCTTTTTGTAGGCTTGCCTTTCTGATCTGAAACAGTCTCATTTTCTTCTTCCAATTTGGTTCTTAATTTCCACTCTGCAATTGAGTAAATCATTAAGCAGAGAACCATTATCATCATCAATGCTTCAATTCTGGACTTCTTCTTCAGGTAAACTTTCGACACACTAAATGTGTTATTTTTCAAAAACCTGAATCCTTTTTCCACTCTGTCCTGCCCTTTGTAGTACTTCAGCATATCTCCAGGAGTAAGGCTGAGGTCATTACTTGCAATAATAAAAAGACCAGCTTTCTCCATTTTTTTCAAAACAAAAGCTTCATTGGTCTTTACATCACTATTTATCGTATAATATGTCTTTAATTTTTCATTCTTTGAAGGTCTGCCTCTTTTGCCTGATTCACGTTTTTTTACAGTCTTCAATTCTACTTTTCCAAACATAAGGGAAGGATAATCTTGAATCCACTTTTCAGCATATTTTAATGCATCTTCTTCACAGGAAAAAAGCTCATTCTTCAATTTTTTCAGAGACTTTTTTGCCTTCTCCATTTCCTTTTTGAGATTCTTATTAAGAGTTGCCTCTTTTTTTACTTTCAGTTTGCTTGAACACAAAAGAACCCAGTTTTGTTTAACTCCCCCATATTCCACAACAGTTTGATAAAATGAGTATCGGTCATCGCTTTTTAGTGTTTTAAGTTTCATGCTTCCAGCAATTAACTCCTTTGTTGCAGTAATTGTTGAAGATGGACGACTGATCCATAATGACTTGCCCATATTTTTAATGTTGTCTGCCGTGTAGAAGGAACTGTCAGCGACATAATACCCTTTGCTTTCAGGCATTAAAACTGATTTAAGAGACTTGATTGATTCCATAATTGTGCGACTATCTGGAGCATTTCCAGAATGAGTTCTCATGAAAAGAGGAATTCCATGTTGGTTAACAATCAAGCTTAGAACAAACTGTTTGAGATCCCATCGTCCATTTTTTGGAACTCCAAAAGTAACATCAATAGCCTCTGTTTCTTCGTCATCATAATCTCCATATAAGCTGACACTTGTAGTGTCAGCATGCAGATGCTGAACAGGGATAGGTAGACGACTCATAACATGAAGAACAATTTCCGAAAATAATTTAGTGGGCCCATATATTGAAATTTTATCAAGAGTTTCTCCAATAGCATATTGATTCAGGTCTTCTTTTGTTACATTGTTGCCAAAAAGCTTTTTTACAGAAATATTCTTGAAAAAATCAGGAAACAGATACAAGCGCTGGTCCGTAAACCCAAGGCCATTGATCACCATGGCAAGAATACAGATTGAATGAGGAACATTATGATCTCTTGTTTTTGGAAGTTTGCTGTCAATCAGTTTGTCAATGCCAAGTTCTTTGAATATTCCAGCCAGGAGACCAAGGTGACCTAAAAACGTTGTACGTTTTATTGAGGAGTTAACTTTTGCATTATCGTTTTTCTGCGTCATGAGATTATCAAAATAGAAATGTAGCTTAAATGATATTAATTTATATGTGTACCTGCCGAATCAAAGTTATATCTCTACTGTTAAGAAGAATTCCAGGTCTATAATGGATGCATTAGTTGACCTGGTTAATGGAAAACCATTTGTGCCAATGGCTGAATGTTAATTCAACACCGATTTTCGTGAAGGGTTTCTGTTTCATAATTGATACATAATCAGGTTATCCATTCAAAACGAAGTTTTTTGTTGCCTAACCATGGAATTGGATATGACTCCTGGTAAATACTATTTGATTTGAAAATTGGTGTTGTTGCTTTTTTCTTCATCTTGATGATGATTTCATCACCCTTTACTTCTCCAATGCATCGGCAGTTAATGAAATCTGAGAAAATGGTTTTAGGAGTACACAATTCGAATTTCTTCAAATCTTTTGCAAGTAGTCTATATAGCGTGTCTGCGATGATGGTCAGTACTACATCAAAATAGATCCTTATCATTAATGGTGAACTCAAGGAATTCAGGTTGAAGAAGTCAACGATTTCAGCAAACTTATTTTCAATTAACCATCTATTTGCATATTGCAAAGCTAACGTTTCCAGCTCAATTTCGAAATTATTAGTTATCAGGAAGGTTGGTTGTTGTCGCCCATGATCCTTAAAAATTACTTGCCTAACTTCCAAAGATGTTTTTGGCAATTTTATTACACTTTCATGCATTTTGAATTTGCTGTACTTACGCCTCTCTTTTTTCAAATCTACTTTGATCCACTCACTTTCAGGAATGTTGTTTGCATGTTCGACAATCTTTTTGCCTCGCCTCCTCAGTGTTATGAATTTAATTTCCTTGGAGTCGAGAGTTTCCAGAACAGTGTATTTTGTCAACTTCGAATCAAAAACTAACGTTTGGTCAATGATTCCTTTTACATCTACCCAGTAATCAACAAAATTGAGAATCTCAGTTGACTCATCCGCTTTATCAATTTCCGTATTTGCATATAGTAGATTTCTTGATTGACCATCCTGGGCAAACAATGTCAATGCACTTTTCATGCTTTGATGTTTTGCACCAACCCAATTGTTAGCCATCTTCGATTTATCTCCATAATGAGGAATGGAATGAAAATCCAGGTTGATTGTATCGCCTTCGTAATATTGAGGGCATGCATTTTTCATATTGTGGATGAAATTTTTCAAAAAATGTAAAGTTGCTTCTTTATCAATTCCATATGAATATGAGGATATAGATGTTGATTTTGGCAATATAGTAAGGCCTGCAAAAAAACCAAAACCAGAGTCATCACTGTAACTTGATATCTTAGAAAGCCTTTCATTGCCAATCAATTTCAGAAGTAATATTGAAAAGATGCTATTAATCTTTGAAAGTTTTGAGGTTTCAGGGAAAGGAATGGATGAAATCAGATCATACAAACCGGTTTTTAATATATATGGGATGAAATAATATATGCCTCCAATTTGACATTCAAATTTATAAGAATCGAGCTTGTTGAAGTCAATAGCTTTGGAGTTAGGTGGCAGAATTGTATTTTTTTTGCTAATGCCAAGCTCTATTTTTGATCTTCGGGGCAGCTTAGGAAAACCTTCATCTTTCAAAATCCGACTGATAGTTTGGATGCTTGTTTCAAACCCTTCATCAGACACTGTTTTTTGGATTTCATAAGCGGAATGATTGGATTTTCTAAGTTCAATAATTCTTTCCTTCATGTAATCTGAAGTCTGTCTTTTATTAGGCCCATACTGTGGTTTAACAAAAAATTCAATTTTCCCATTTTTGAAATTACTTACAAGAGATTGAAACGTAGATGAAGAATAACCGGCTCTTTCTGCAGCTTCCTTTGGATTCAATCCTTCAAGAAAATATCCTCTAAGAGCCTCGTATCTTCTCTGTGCAGGATATCTGGGATTTAAAAAGTATTCATTTGGATCAAAGATTTCATCTTCAGTCATATGTCTAAATTATGGAACTTATAATATTTAAAACTATATGTAAAATCAAGAGCATGGCCTCTGAAAATAGGTAATATTACTGATTTATGCCTATTTTTATGACATAATTGGGTATCCTAAAAAAAATAAGATACAAAAAATGATCAGTTAATGTTCCACCAATAGAACATAATTTGAAACTATAAATCTTAAAAAGCGTAGCAAGCCCCTTGATTATTTACAATGGGGTTAGGTCAAAGATGGAACATAAACGGTTGCCGAAAATCGGTGTTCAATAGGCTTTTTTATTTTTGAAAATTGAACCGGCTGAATAGTTACAAAACATTTTCCTTAATGGATTCTAAGATCTGGAACATGCTTTGGAAATGGGCTAAGAGAAGACATCCAAATAAATCAAGAACCTGGATTGCACACAAATATTGGCACTCCATAGGAAACAGGAAATGGGTGTTCGCTACAAAGTATAACCAACTGAAGTTATTGTCAGACAAAAGGATCGTCCGACATACAAGCTTAACCCTAAAGAATTGTAACAAAATAACATGATCAATAATTACTTGTTTTTGGATTGAATGTGTAATTCCATTCACCATGAAATTCATCATATATAATCCCTAATTGTTCGATCTGTTCTTTTGTGATTTTTATCCCCTTTGGATATTTATTATCATCTAACACACAGTTAACTTTTAATCCTTGTTGAGTAGTAGTTGATGCAATTAAATTTACAATAACTTCATAACTGATGAGTGGCTTTCCTCGCCAGTTCATAGATATGTAAGAAAACAATCTGTGTTCTATTTTATTCCATTTGCTCGTACCAGGAGGAAAATGACAAACCGAAATTTCTAAACCAGTTTCATCTGCAAAATTTTGTAATTCAAGTTTCCATAATCTCACACGATATCCATTGCTTCCTCCACAATCAGCAGTAATCATAAGTCTTGTTGCATCAGGGTATGCATTATGTCCCATATTATTCCACCATCTTCGTATGCTTTCAACTGCAAAAGAAGCTGTATCATGGTCAAGACCAACGTTTACCCACCCTTCATTGTTGTTTATGTCATAAACGCCATAAGGATTTACTTTGCCAAGTTCCTTATCTTTAAAATCAGAGACATTGACTTTGGTAGGATCTTTTTTGGGCCTTAGTTCTCTGCCATTGTTTTTAAAATTTCCTACAAGCTCTTTCTTTTTAGTATCAACGGAAATTGCAGGTTGATTTTCTTCCAGAAATAATTTACATTTATTAGATATGTGTTGAAACTGCTCATCACGATCAGGGTTCTGACTCCCTTCATTGGTTTTTTTGTTAGATTGTAGGCTATAACCAAGTTCATGAAGCATATCAGCAACTCTTGAATGACTTGTACTATGCCCCATATTACAAAGTTCGACTGATATTACTCGAAGACTTTTTGAAGTCCAACACAATGGTGATTCGGGATCTCCAAGTGTAGAGGGTTCAATGAGTGATTCAAGATCAGCTAGAATAGTTGGATCCTTCTCGATGTTTTTTTTACGCCCTCCACCCGGAGCACGTATTTTGCCTTTTTGTAGGGATTTGCCATTTTCCAGGTCCTTACGGCCCTTTGTAATAGTATTGGGTGAAGCTCCTGTTGCTCGAGAAACAGCACTTACTCCTCCCCAGTCATAAGTCATTGATTCAGCCCCTAAATATAAACGAAGACTTCTTTCATCAAGTACATTCTTTAGTAAATTGTACCTTAATGCAATTAATCTTTCCTGTGAGTCATTTTTCATATAAATTCAGTACTTCGCTAATTTGTGATAGACTGAAATTTTTCGATTTTCGATAGGTTTATATATGGTGCAAACGCCGCCGTATGTCATATTTAACATACAATACAAACAGTCTCCCTGGAGTTGAACTTAAACCAAAACAGTGTATTGATGCTGTTCTAGAACCTGTTAGACAATATCCACATCAAGATCAATGGCAAACTTGCCGTCAACACGTACTCCACACTGCCGTATCTATGGCAGTAAACAATGCATCGGTTCATTCAATATCAAAACATTACAAAGAAGCTCCTTGTGAAACATCAATGAGACACCATCTCAATAAGCTCGCTATTGATGAGCTAATTCTTATAAACTCAAGACTTCTTCTCCAGGGCCCTCTAAAAAACCTGAATCCTAAGAAGACGTATGAGTTTGCGATTGATTACACAAATGACCCTTATTACGGGGAAATTGACACATCTAATGAAAAATACGTGATACGCAGTCAGGCAAAAAAGTCGACAAACTCCTTTTACTCATATGTCTCTCTGTCCATCATAAACAAGAACGAGAGATTTACAATCTCTGTTCTTCCAGTAGAGAAAGATAAGTCAAAAGTTGACTATCTTACCTACTTCATAGATCTGATCAATGAGCTTAATTTCAATATCAAGGTCCTCTTCTTAGATCGAGAATTCTACACAGTTGATGTTTTTGAGTTCCTGCAGGATCAAAAAATACCTCATATCACTCCAGTGGTAAGAAGGGGAGATAAGATGAAAAAACTGCTCATTGGAAAGAAGGCAAGATCCGCTGAATACGTGTTGACGAACTCTAAGAAAAAGAAGATATTATTGAACATAGTCATTGATGTCAAATATTTGAAAGGCAAAAGAAACAAAAAAGGGTGTGAGAACCCTGGTTTTGTTGTGTATGGTGTTAATTTGTCACCAGGAAAGGTAAGCGGTATACAGGAGACGCTTTGCAATTGAGTCGTCATACCGAATGAGAAATATAGTCAAACCCAAGACCTCTACAAAAGGTGCCACTTTCAGATACTTTTTTGCACTTATTTCATTTCTGCTCAAAAATACATGGCTTTGCCTCCAGAAGATGCATTTTACAATCTTAAAACGAGGGCCTGCTACCATTGATAAGGATAAATTCAGGTTTGCAACATTTGTGTTGTTTGTTGAAGAATGGCTTAAGCAAAAGTTGAAGATTCAATTAGCTGTGGATTGTTTGAGGTAATTCAATGACTGAAGGAACAATATGGAGGTCAAATTAGAGAACTACTGAAATTACATTGGTGGCATAATATATATAAATAATTCATCCGGTTATTTTGTTACAATTCCTAAACAAAAACCCTTACACCGACACTGAATATTTTCACACACGTAAGCTTAAACAAGGTCTTAAAAAGTTATCTGGAAGGTTCAGAAAAATATGGGAAAATCAAAAAGGCAAATGTCCGTTTTGTAATCTAATGATTGATATTAACAATGGTGGAGAAGAAAGACCACTACATCATAAAAATGGAAATCATGATGATAACAGAGTGTCAAACTTAGTCTATACACATGTACATTGTCATAGACAACACCATGCTACAAATCCTAAAATAACTGCTGCCCTAACGGGTTAAGAGATGCTTGAGCTGTATGAGTTCGAAAGTCTCACGTACAGTTCTTAGGCGAGAAAGAGGGAGTAATCCATCCGACTTAGCCGACAAAGTCGCAAGCCCGGTTCTTAGAAGAGGGGGAGCAAGTAATTGCTCTTCCTTATTCGACTGAAACAACTCTTGCATTTTTGAAACAAATATTCGATAAAAAAAGTGACAAATCATACGATTGGGCATTTGCCACTAACCAGACTACAATTGACCTTAACCATATTATTGCATCATATAAAAGAAGATGGAGAATTGAGACTGGTTTTAGAATTCAGGATGAATCAAGGATTAAGTCCAAATCTACAGATGTGAGTATTCGATTCTTTTACTTTGCTTATGAACAAGTATTGCAGCTTCTATGGACTGTTTTGTATAAAGAAGAGGAGTGTTTCAAAGTCTTCATGATAGACATGTATGAAGAATGCCTGAAAAGGTACAAAAATGTATAACTAAGCGGCCACCTTCATTGAATCAGTGACGTGAGGGTGCAGGTCAATGGATCATCAGGGAGCCATTGATATTAATCCTGCTAAAAATAAAAATAGTTCTGATTTTGCCATTCACTTAGCTCAGCGCATGCAAAACCCATTTATCGTTCGGAGATACTGTTAGAGGTAACTTTATATCTTAAGGTGGGGATTTTTAAACCGCCAAAAGTGGGGAAAAGTAAACCGCCGTTGACAGCACTTATAGTTATTATAAAAGAGAGTGGGGAATTAGTCTGAATTTGAAATTAACACTGCTATTTGTTGCTGTTTTTATGTTTGCAAGTATATCCGTTGGGTCTGCGAATTATATGAATATAAGTCTCGAAGGCCATTTTGGTGGTGAAGCGAGAGCAGTAACAGTATCTGGTGATTATGCATATGTCGGGCAAGGATGTGATTTTGTTGTGCTTGATGTAGTTCACCCCAGTAAACCAGTGGAAATTTCCAGATCATATTACAATGAAGACATTTTAAGGGACATTACAATAGTTGGAAATCATGCATATACCGTTGATAGGAATAGTCTTGTGATTGTGAATATCAGTGACCCTGCAAATCCAACAAAAGAAGGACAATACGACACATTACTTAGACAAGCATGGAACGTCAATGTAACAGGAAATCATGCCTATATTGAAGATGAATATGAAGGTCTTGTGATTGTGGATGTAAGCAATCCATCAAATCCAACATTTACAGGACAATATGGTGACATAGGATATATGTATGGGACTGAAATCGAAGGAAATTATGCATATGTCACAGATCGGAATAGTCTTGTGATTGTGAATGTCAGTGATCCTACGAACCCAACATTCACAGGTCAGTACGATACCACAGGGAATACATATGGTGTTACAGTTGAAGGAAACTACGCATACATAGCCGATTATTACGAGGGACTCGTGATTGTAAATGTCAGTGATTCGTCAAATCCAACATTTGCAGGACAGTATGATACCGGATATGCAAATGATGTTAAAATTTCAGGAAACCACGCGTACGTAGTCGATTACTATAATGGATTGACAATTGTAAATATAACTAATTCATCAAATCCCACATTATCCGGACAATACGATTCCGAAGGACCCATAGGTGAAATTGCATTTGCTGGAAATAATGTATACATTCCAACACATTACCGCCTTGAGATTGTGAATATCAGCGACCCTGCGTCACCCTCACCCATTGGTCAATACAATACCGTAGTAGATGCTAGTAGTGTTACGCTTGAAGGAAACTACGCATATGTATGCAATAATTATGAAGGTCTTGTTGTTTTAAATATCAGTGATATTTCGAACCCAACATTCACAGGCCAATATTATACAGGCTTGCTAGGGTTGCCGAAAGATGTCAAAATTGCAGGAAACTATGCATACATAGCTGATCGTACTAATGGTCTTATGGTTATGAATATCAGCGACCCTGAGAATCTATCGCTCATAGGACAATATGATGCTGCAAAATATGCATAGGGCATCGCAATAAAAGAGAACTATGCATATGTGGCTGAATATGAGAAAAACAGTTTTGTGGTTTTGAATATTAGTGACCCTGCAACTCCAACATTAACTGGCCATTACAATACCACAGGAAGTCCTGCAGATGTTGTGATCAAAGGAAGTTATGCATACGTGGCCAATGGGGATAATGGTCTTTTGGTTTTGAATATCAGCGACCCCACGACTCCAAAATTCGCTGGACAATATGATACTACTGGAAGTTCATATAGCGTTAAAGTTGAAGGAAACTACGCATATGTTGCTGATCAGACCAGCGGTCTTGTAATTGTGAATATCAGTGATCCGTCAAATCCAACATCCACAGGGCACTACGACACCACAGGAAACGCGTATGATGTTACAATTGAAGGAAACTATGCATACATTGCCAATGAGTACAACCTTGTGATTCTGAATATCAGCGACCCTGCAAACCCGACAATAGCAGGACAATACGACACGAAAGGATATGCATATGGCGTCAGAGTTGAAGGAAACTACGTATATGTTGCTGATTGGACCAACGGTCTTGTTATCCTACATGTCATAAATGAAAATATGCCGATGGTAACAACTCCAATGGCAAATCCCACAACTATTGAATCAGATGGTAGCGACACAGTCAACTTATCTGCTGTTGTTACCAATGGTTTCAGTGGTATCGATAAAGTTACTATAGATCTTTCCGCCATCGGTGGGCCGTCTAATGCTATAATGGCAAATACCGAAGATACTTACTGGCTGATCACAAATGCAACAGGTGTAGGCAGTAGCACCTGTTACTTGCCTTTGAATGCCACAGCGAATTCGGGCGATTCAAATACTAGTGTGAACATCACGCTGCATTTAACTGATACGACCTCGCCTATATTTTTAGACAATACTCCTTTGAACGGCACAAATAATTTGACACCCACGATTAGTGTCAATGTCAAAGAAGTTGGTTCTGGAATCAATTTCAGTAGTGCAAATATGGTTGTAAATGAAGTGCAAGTAGCACTTGAAAATACAAGTTTGGGCTACACACACAATTTCACAAGCATTACTGGTACATCATACAATCATAGTGATACAGTCAATGTAATATTCAGCATATCAGATAATGACGAAAATGTTAACAACGTATCTTGGATGTTCTACATTGACAATATAAACCCAAGAATAAACATTACTTCATATACAAGTACCATCGATACCACAGCAAGCTCACTCGATGTGTCAGGTACAGTGAATGGTACAGGTTCGCCCCCGAATGTGAGTGTTAACGGGGTACCCGCAACAGTCACAATTAACAATAGCACTTATAGTGGTACTTTTGCAAGTACAGTTCCTCTTTCCATTGGATTGAATACTATATATGCAAACGTAACTGATAAAGCAGGTAATATCAACAGCACTTTCATTAATGTCACAAAACTTTCTGATGGTGGAAATGGAGGAAGTAATAGTGGAAGCGGTGGTGGTGGAGCTACCGGTGAAGCTTTTGATAATATTCTTGTGAAAGATGCTGCAACTTCTTTTGTAGTTGCAGGAGAGGTTTCCAAGTACGAATTCAGTGAAGAAAAGTGTCACATTATTTACATTCAGTTTAAGGGTCTATCCAATGCTGGCCAGATCAGCACACTTATCGAGATTTTAAAGGACACTTCAGCACTTGTAGATTCACAAGCTCCGGGTATCGTGTATCAGAACATGAATATCTGGGTCGGCAATGCTGCATTTGGTGATGACAAGATCGAAGATGCTGTTATAGGCTTTAGGATAAGTAAAGAATGGATTTCTGAAAATAGGATTGATGCCTCAACCATTGCATTATACCACTATAGTGATGGGAAGTGGAACAAGCTTTTTACAAACAATATCGCCGAAGATGATGAACACATCTACTTTGAAGCGGAAACATTTGGCTTTTCACCGTTTGCGATAGTCGGTTTTGAAGAAGACAAAAGTGTATCTATACAACACCGCACACCATCATTAGAGGAAGACATCTCTACGGTTGAGGATGAAGATACACAACCGGAGCCAAAAGGAATACCCTGGATCTCAACAGGATTGTTAATTTTGATATTGGTTGGAGTCCATCTGCTAATGAGGGAGAGAAGTTAACACTTCACTTTCTCCTTTCTATTTTATGCCGTCGTTAGGTCTTTGACACACATTCCAACTCCAAGTCCCTCAGCTTCCTTCTGTGGAATCCCAAGATTCTTCCTCTTGATCTCTTCAATGTCAATGAACTCTTGAGTATTTTTCCATCCAATTCCTATTCATCTCACATTTCGTGCCCCTTACTAATCTAGAGTGCCTTTTCAGATCCCACTGAGCCCATATCACCGTATTTTATATCCGATCGTCTCAACAACAAACTTACTTCATTTTTATAATATGAATTTCAATTCAAAAATACATAGCATCAGCTATGATATTTGATGAATGTAGCTCAAGTAACTTTAAATCTACAAGTTCATCCTTCTTTTGTATGGAGTCCCAATAATTCTAACAACTTCAGTAGGTGATCTGTTTTCCCGGCTTTTGAATAAACGATGTGTTCATTTCCTTTAGTAACCACACTGTGAGCGGAAAGAAGTGTCAACAGCTTATCTGCAGTCGGCCTCACTAAAGGCCTTCCTGAAAAATCGATACACGGAGGTTCACTTTCATTTTCAAGATTCATTCTTGCAATGACTCTCATCAAGGCCCTTATGAGTAATGAAATGTTAAGCAACATCGCCAATGCTTCAATGCGCTCTGATTTTTTCAGGAAGATCGTTGACAGCATTGTAGGTTTTTTCAGTTCTTCAAAATTAGTTTCGATGATTTTTTGTTTTTTGTATTCCTGCAGGATCTCCTTATCGTTTTTATCCTCTTCAGGAATATTCGTGATTAGAACAAAGGATTCCTTGTCTTGTTTGTACTTTTTGACACGCTCTTTGTTTTCAGTCAATTCGCCTAGCGTGACGACAAATTTTTCAATAACAACAGGTGGTTTTGCATTCTTTGAAGGCCTTCCCCTGGGCTTTTTTTCTATAACCTCCTTTTCAACATTGAAATTAATATTTAAAAGAGATTTTTTATATTTCTTGAGGAAGTCAGCTATTGCTTTTTCTGCATCAGGTTGGCAGGAAAATGTTTCTTTAAATGTTTTCTTTGCATCTTTCAAAATTGATTCAGTTTCTTTTTTGATCGCTTTTTCCAATTTGTTTGCTGCATCATCTCTCTTAACCACAATTAACCTGATGTCCTTTCCATAAACATTCATTTCAAAGCCTTGTGATTCATATCTTGCAGCTCTTTTTGATTCTGCATCTTCACAGCAAGTACCCAGATCATTCCATTTACCCAATGAATAGGCATCCGCCGTGACTTTTTCCACAATCTTAGAGTAAAAATTAGCAGGACAGCGTGATATAAACCACATTGTGGCATCATCTGCGCATATTACCTCAAAATTCTTTTTGTTGATCAGTTTTGAATCTGTGATGAATGTATACTTTGTAATATCTTTGCCAAGAAGTTCCTGCAAATATAGAATTGAACTCTTAAACCAGGTGCAATCAGCCGTATTCCCATCCAGGGTTTCTTCATATACTGGAATTCCATGTTCATCCACAAGCATTCCAGTCATGATCTGTTTTAGTTCGGGTCTTTTATCTTTACTGTGTCCATACGTTACATTCAACCCTTCGTAACCTTCCTGCTCACAAACTTCACAATCTCCATAAAATACGTGTGATGTCGTGTCTGCATGAAGGATGTGGCTGAACGGCACTTTGAAATTTGCATAACTATTGGCTGCTATTTTGCTAAAAATCTCAGTGACTCCACCGTCGTAAAGCCGACTCAAGAGCTTTCCAAGCTGATCGTCATTAAAATCATTTGAACAGTAGTCATCACCAAAAAGGAGTTTAAGATCCAGACCTTCATAGGCTTCATCAATGTGATAAAGAGGGCATCTTTTATTGTCTCTCAAAAAAGAAACTGAAATTATAACTCTTCCAAGCACTGATGGTGGAACTTTCCATTGATTTCTATCCCACTTGATACTGTTATTGATAATATCATCAAAACCAATGATGTCTAGCATCTGATTTAAAACAATTATAGCAAATGGAGTCTCCATCTTTTCTGAAAATTGTTGAGATTTTAATACTTTTGATAATTTATCAAAATTCCTGGAACCTTCTACTGATGGAGAAAGTTCTTTCTTGTTCGTATTACCATTCATCTTCCTCATATAAGATACTATTAAAAATATATTATTTAAATAAATGGGTTTAGTCAAAAGACCTGCCTGATGTCATATTAAACAGTTCTAAAATATAAAATATGTTTTGACTTTGATTGGGGTCCGAAATGTCAGCTGAATGTTAATTCAATAGGCCTTTTTATTTTTGAAAATTGAACCGGCTGAATAGTTGCCTTTAATTTATATAAAATAGATGACTGAAGGAACAATATGGAGGTCAAATTAGAGAACTACTGACTTTGGTTGTTGTGGCTCTTTCAAAAGAACAGACCCATAGGCAGAGTTTCCATTTTGTTTGACCTCGACTTTTGCAGAGTCTTTAATCATACGATTCAATAGGCGAAGTTCATCCGCAGGCATTACTCATCGCCCCACACAATTGCTTCATGAATGCGGTTCATTTCATCAATGGTAGTATCAAAACTACGTGCCTCAATTCCAAATTGCTGAGTGATCGTAGCCGGAACCAGAGTTTGCTGCCAGGTTCTTTTTTTGTATCCCTCTAACAACAAAAGACGCTTTTCAGCAATCAAGACCCGTATTCTATCAGCAGAAAGGAATTCTTCCGGGCTATATCCCTCCTCCAAAGCCAATTTTTTCAAGTAAGGTTTATTTTGATTGAACATTATCAGTGTGTTCAATTCTTTAATCATATAGTCACTGTGAGTGGTAAGGAATACTTTTATTCCCATATTGATCAATCGAGAAAATAACCTTGCTACACGTCGCTGATTTTCAGGGTGGAGATTCAATTCAGGCTCATCTACCATAAGAATGTCTCCTGGTTGAGCAACATGGCGTAAATAAAAACCAATATCCAAAAGCGAACGTACAGAACTCGAGCTCTCATCCATAGTCAATTTCAGATTCTTGTTGGATTTTGGAACATAGTATAATTCATCATTTCTTGTAACGGTATAGTTTCCACCAATGATATCGGAAAAATCATCAAGCAATTCAGGATAGTTAATTGAAACAAAACTGTCTTGTTTTGAGATATCTTCAAGTTGCCGTGTAAAATCCACATTCCTTTTTACTGGCAAGGCATAATCAGAATATACTTTTTCAAAATAATTAAACGGATCAACATCTTTATCAGCACTGCCAACTTGTTCAAGCAACCTATTTCTAGCAAAATTTAAGTCTTTACGAAATATTGCAGCACCAGTCCGTTCAGCACTTGCAATAAATGGATTGGGAAAAACTTGATCAAAAATGATATCTTTTAAAGCCTCTCCTATTACCCGATCAATAATATGAGATGGAATCTGGATGTCCTCTTTTTCTAAAAGCAAAGATATTGTGATCTCAGATTTGTTTTGTTCCTTTGATATTATAAAGAGTTGGGATTTTGCTGCACTAATCTTTCTTTCAAAGCTTGAAATTGGTTGAATATCATCAACATCAAGATGAACTTGAAAGACACAGTCACTGAAATATTTTTGTGATGAAGCAAAGATAACCGGAAGATTTTTTGTATATGATTTACATCCTTCATTGACAATTTCCTGAGCACGACCCACATATTCCTGAAGATCCAGTTTAGTCACACCTTCTTTGAGAAGTTGTTCAATTTTAACTTGAGGTACCTCTATTGAAAAGACAGATTTCCATTGTGTAAGAAATCCAAATACCGCGTAAGTCGCATATGTCTTCCCGGTATTATTATCTCCACAAATAATCGTCAAGTCACCAAGTTCAAATTCAGCTTTTTTTAGAGGTCCAAGATTCTCGACTAAAAATTTCATGATCAAACTCCAGGCAATATTGTCAAGTGAACTCAAAATAACTGCTATACATCACAACCATTTTATTCCAAACTGAAATAGAATTGAATCTTATAAATATATGATCCAGGTTTGACATTCAAAATCGTGTGCCAGAAGTTTACAAGTAATTCTGTATCCAACCAACATCACACAAGTCAAAAACATTATGCGAGGGGAGGGATTCGAACCCTCGAAAACCTTCGTTACCGGATCTTAAGTCCGGCGCCTTTGACCTAGCTGGGCAACCCTCGCACGCTGGGCCCTCTGTGAAGACATCTCATAATTAAAGTTAAGTTACTTAAGCCTTATTATCAAATCATGAAAGTTCAATTACTCGGGACGGGTGTGGGTATTCCACAAAGGGGCAGGGCCCAGTCAGGTCTTATTATGGAGATTGATGAGAAACCGATCCTTTTTGATTGCGGATGCGGGGTTCTGCAACGCATCTTTGAGAGCGGGTACCGACATACGGACATTGACACCATTGTCCTGTCGCATTTGCACCTGGACCATGTGTCGGATGTCCCGGGCCTGCTTAAGGCTAACTGGTTGTGTGATGTTCTGGACACCACCATCTATGGGCCGGCGGGAACTCAGAGATGGCTGGACCGGGTATTCAACACTTATGATTATATGAAGGGGAAGATGAATATCGAGGTAAAGGAGCTGCAACCGGGAGACAGCTTCTCTATCGGGGACACCACGATCCGATGTGCGGCGGGGGTGCATAGTGTGCCTTCACTGGGATACAGGGTTGAAGATGAAGCAGTCGTGGTATATTCAGGAGATACTCAGCCATGTGAGTCGATCATGGAACTGGGGAAGGAATGCGATCTGATGATCCATGAGTGTTCATTCCCTGTTGACTTTGAGGTGACCTTCCATACCACACCATCGACTCTGAGGCCATTACTGAAAAATTCCGGAATTAAGAAACTCTACCTTACTCATCTGTATCCGCAGATGCAGGGGAAAGAGCAGGAAGCAATAGATTTTCTCAAAAAGGCGTTTGATGGAGAGGTACACATCGGGTGTGACCTCGAGGTCATCAAACTTCAATGAAACTCAGATTGATATTGCCGCTCTCGATCTCAACCAGGGCCCCAAAGCCCTGGGCAGCCATGCCGGGGTTTACCAGCAGAGTGTCACCGCTGCGGGCAAAGCCGCGGGCCTCGTGGATGTGAGCGCAGATCACAAGGTCACACCGGTCGATGAACTGTGCAACTGCATGACAGCCTACGTGATCACCTGAGACTTCGTCCAGAAGGCCCCGGGGAGGGGCGTGGGATATCAGCACCACGGTACCGCTGACCTGTGAGAACAGCTCTTCAAGGCTGTCTCCGATCTCTTCTTCGCTCAATTCAAAAGGAGTGCAGAAGGGAGTGGGGTTGGAACCTCCAATACCTACAAAAGTTACATCATCCACCACACGGACGGCCTTGTGCATGTTTGCATCTCCCAGCACCTTGAGCACTTCCACGGGGTCGCAATTACCGGGTACGGCAAGTACGGGTTCCTCGAACATGGACAACAGCTTCTCTGCATTCTCCACAGGACCGAAATTGGTCAGATCTCCGCTGATCACGACCAGATCCACAGGGCCGGCCCTCTCCTTAATGGCATCGATATGGGACATGCAGCCATGCACGTCCGCAAGGGCAAGTATTCTCATCAGAAATTCCTGTCCCCGCCCAGGAGATCACCCACGATGCCGCTGGTAACACTTCTTTCGCCTCTGTTCTGGGATCCGCCGGAACTGCTGGCAGCAGATAACCTGTCAGCAAGTCTGGAGAAAGGCAGGCTCTGGAGATATACCGTACCTGGACCGCTCACAGTGGCCAGGACAACACCTTCACCGCCAAACAGGGCGTTCTTGAAACCTCCAACGAACTGGATATCATAGTTCACACTTTCGGAAAAGGCCACCAGACAACCGGTATCAACCCTCAGGGTCTCCCCGGCAACAAGTTCCTTCTTGATGATAGTTCCGCCTGCATGCACAAAGGCCAGGCCATCCCCGGTAAGACGCTGCAGGATAAAACCCTCACCTCCAAACAGTCCGGCCCCAAGTTTCTTTGAAAAAGCCACTGTTACATCCACACCATCAGCAGAACACAGGTAAGCATCTTTCTGGCAGAGGAAACTGCCACCTTCAGCAGCAAGGTCCAGAGGAATGATCTTGCCCGGATACGGGGCACCAAAAGCCACATGGGCCTTGCCATCCCCGATATGGGTAAAGGACGTAATGAAAAAGCTCTCCCCGGTCAGAGCCCTCTTAAAGCCCTTAAGCAGTCCCCCGCCTGTGGAAGTCTCCATCTTTATGCCCTGGGTCATATACATCATGGCTCCGGCCTCGGCCCTTACCGTCTCATTGGGATCAAGTTCGATCTCCACAAGCTGCATTTCATGTCCAAATATTTGATAATCGATCTCATCTGCCATATAAAAACCTCAATATTAATAGAGGGTTAATCTATAAAAATCCTTACAATAAGTGCAACCAGACCCGCAAATACCCCTGCGAACAAAAACACCTCAGTGATACCGAAATTAAGCAACACGAATCCAAAGAACGGAGGGGACAGGCTCATACCCACATACTTCATCGAATTATACACAGACAAAGCACTACCCCGAAAAGCCGGAGGCGACACCTCAACGATCCGTGTATCCATGGCCGTATGGGCCAGGCCGGCCCCGCCGCCAAACAACATCAAAGTAACGAACAAACCAGTGACACTCCCCACCTGTGAAAGCATTAGCAAAGCAACGGCCTCCAGAACAAAACCATAGAAAATAATGGAACACAAAGACCACCGCTTTGAAAAACGCTGTATCCTTCCCGCAAACATGATAAAAGCAAGACCCTGAAAAGCCAGCAGCAATCCCGCCTCATCCGCACTCATCCCGAACACATTCTTTGCCTTAAATGGAACATAGATCGCAACACAATAAAGCAGGAAAAAGATAGAAAAAGCCAGCAACAGCATATAGACCACCCTCTTCTCCCCGAACAACAGCTTAATGTTCCCCAAGCCTTCAGAACTCACCTCGCCGTCCCGGGTCTCAGGCAGGAACAAGAACACAATAAAAGCAAAGGGAAGCGCAAGCGCATAGAACAGGAATGGATAGTTCCAGCCCGGGCCCGCAAGAAGTCCTCCAATAAGAGGAGCCGTGATCGTCCCGATCGCAATAGTAATGCTCACCCTGCTCATAGCCGGCAGCTTATCCTCATACACATCCCCGATCACCAGCATCGCCAGGGACATCATCCCGGCCACGCCCATACCCTGGATAAAACGCAGTACCAGCAACAGCTCAAAATCCTGCACAAAAAAACTCACCAGCCCCGTTGCACCATAGATCGCAAGACAGGGCACGATAATGGCCTTGCGGTCCATCCGGTCCACCAGCGTTGCGATCACCAGGGTGAATATCGCAGTGGAGATAGTATAGACCGTCACAAGCAGGCCTATGGCTGACTCGGTAGAGCCCAGGGGCTCAACCATAAAGGGCAGCACCGGAGCAAGGACCGCCCCTCCTGCCATGGCAAAAAAGGCGATAATGCACAAAAAAAGAAGATGGACAGGTCTGAAATCCATTAACAGACCTTATCGAACAGGCACTCACCCATCTGCTTTGCCCGCTCCAGCAAATAAGGCTGGGCCAGAATATCATCCTCCCCGAGAGTACCTCCGGCAATGATAGGCTCCTTAACCTCAAATCCCGCAAGACTGAACAGATTCATATGGTCCTTAAAGCAGTGATTGAACGCATCGATATCAGGATTTCCCTGGGTGAATATCAGCACGGCCTTCTTGCCAGGTTTTACCCGGCTGACAAAATCAGGCTTTAAAAAAGCATACAGCCTGTCCTCAAAAGCCTTGGCCTGGGCCGTAATATTGAACATATAGATCGGAGAGCCAAACACAACCACATCCGATCCCTGGATCTCATCATAGAGCATCTGCATATCATCATCAATAGAACAGATCCCTCCCTCCCTGCAGGCCCCGCAGGCCGTACAGGCATGGATATCCAGCTCTTCCAGATTATAGAGTGTCACATCGGCACCCTTTTCTCCGGCCCCGTCCAGGACCGCCCTTACAAGTTTCTCCGTATTCCCGCCCTTACGGGGACTTCCCACAAGTCCTATCATTTTCATAATTACAGAACTGCTACAATACTATAAAAAAGATATTGAAAACTCTAAATACAATGACTTCAAACAAGCCCCGCATGGTACTAAAAGCGGCCTTAAAGACCACCCTTCCGGTATTTTTGGGATACATCCCCCTGGGAATGGCCTTTGGCTTTCTGCTGGTGGGGGCCGGGTATCACTGGATCTATGCACCCATCATGAGCATACTGATCTATGCGGGAGCCGGGCAGTTCATAGCCGTAGCCCTGCTTGCAGCCGGGGCCGGCCTTACCGAATTTGTCATCACCACCCTGCTCATAAACCTGAGACATTCCTTTTACGGACTCTCCCTGATCGAAAAGTTCGCGGACATCGGAAAAATAAAGGCCTACCTCATATTTGCCCTCACCGACGAAACCTACGCCCTGCTCACGACCACCCCCGTACAGGAACCAAAAGAGAAGTTCTACTTCTACATCACCCTGCTGGACCACAGCTACTGGATAGCAGGCTCCACCCTGGGCGCAGTCCTGGGCTCGGTACTAAACCCGGACATCACCGGCATGACCTTTGTCCTCACCGCCCTGTTCGTAGTCCTCACCCTGGAGCAATACTTCAGTACGAAGGCCCGCTTCCCTTTCATGGCCGCCCTGGGGGCCGGAACCATCTCCCTGCTCCTCTTCAGCCCCGACAACATGCTCCTGCTCTCGATCTTCCTGGGCACCGGCATCCTCCTGGTACATGAAAGACTGGAGGGGTCCCTTTGAACATCCTCCTGATAACCGTCGTGGTCGCCCTGGCAACCTTTGCCACCAGAGTATTTCCCTTCCTCTGTTTCAGGTCAGGCAAACCTCCGGCCATCGTCATGGCCATTGAGAAGAACCTCCCTCCAATGATCCTCATGCTCCTGGTCATCTACTGCTTAAAGGATGTTGAGTGGACCGTCAGTCCCTATGGTCTTCCCGAGCTGTTCACCATAGCAGTGGTAACGGCCCTGCACCTGTGGAAACGCAACCCCATGCTTAGCATCTTTGCCGGCACGGGACTCTATATGCTCCTCATGCAACTGATCTGAACATAGCCAGGGCCCTCCTGCGCTCCTCAGAATGGTCCACGACCTTCTCCGCCCTGTCAGACACCCATCTGTTAACATATTCAAACTTCGGATCGAACCTCTCTTGCTGGGAGACAGGGTTAAATATCCTGAAATACGGCTGTGAGTCCGCACCTGTGGACGCAGCCCACTGCCAGTTCCCGTTATTCACACAGGGATCATAGTCCACAAGCTTGCTGGCAAAATACCGCTCACCCAATCTCCAGTCCAGATGCAGGTCCTTAACCAGGAAAGAGGCCGTGATCATCCTCGCCCTGTTATGCATATACCCTGTGGCATTAAGCTCCCTCATCCCCGCATCAACGATAGGATAGCCCGTATTCCCGTTGCACCAGGCCTCAAAAAGCTCCCCGTCCCTGTCCCACTCAATAGCATCAAACTTTTGCTTAAAGGCATGGCCAAACACATGGGGATAGGCAATGGCAAGATGGATGAAAAACTCCCGCCAGTGCAGCTGTCTGATCAGAGGATGGTCCCTCCCCAGCTCCTCTTTCATGATATGATATACCTCCCGTATGGAAACCGTCCCGAAACGGATATGGGCCGAAAGACGGGTGGTCCCGTCAAGCGCAGGAAAATCATGTATGCTCTCATAATCCCCCCACTCAGATATCCTCTCCAGGATATCAAGGGCCTGGCACCTTAAACCCTCAAAACAGCCCTCCCTCCCGGCAGAAAATGGAAGGGACACTTTCCCTGTCATACAATTTCGATAAAAAGGCGTGAACACTGAATAGGGTTTGCCCTGCTTTGTCAGCACCGACCCTGGACGGTAGAGCAGCAGGTCGTCAAAAGTATGCACATGCTCAAATGCCTCCTCAATTTCCCGGTCCCTCTTAATACTAAAAGGACTGTAATCCCTGTTAAAGAACACCGCATCCACCTCAAGGGATCTGATCACATCCACAGGGTCCCCGGTAAGCAGATGCACATCAAGCCCCTTTAACGCCTCCATTAAAAAATCATAGGAAAAGGACCTGCGCTTTATCCGGGGATCGAATATGAAACACAGCATAACCTCATCGGACATCTCCCGGGCCCTTTGCAAAGCAGTATTATCCTCAAGACGCAAGTCCCGCCTGAAGATGAAAGCAGAGCGTTTATACTTCATCGGACAACCTCGATGGCAACCTCATTACGCATCATCAATGGTGGTATCCAGGGAGGATCATAGCGCATCACAAAATAATCCCCCTTTGTCCGTTCATCCACCAGGGCCCTCTCAAGCTTTACCCGGTGTTCCTCAATATTCCCATCAGTCGCATATCCGGAATAACGGATCACCGCAACCGTCCTTGCAGGAGCCTTCTCAATAATAATATTATCCTTTTGAGGAACCGGACCGTGTCCCTGAGGAAGCACAAAGGACATCCTTAACCCATCCTCCGTTTTAAAGGACATAACCGGAGCGGTCATCGCAAACCTCACA
This sequence comes from Methanosarcinaceae archaeon, assembly GCA_963676195.2. Lineage (GTDB taxonomy): Archaea > Halobacteriota > Methanosarcinia > Methanosarcinales > Methanosarcinaceae > CAXXJW01. The sequence continues at coordinate 1,428,277 of CAXXJW010000001.1, forward strand.
CCCTCCGAATTATCCCCGAATATAAAACCTGCAAGCGTTGAAAAGGCCGAATTCGAAGTCGCCGCAGTGGTGGTTATCAGGTCCATCTCCCCGTACTCCCTGATCTCAATATCCCCTTTCTTCTCCACTACCCTGTAATCCACATGTTCTGTGCTCATCGAAACTATCACTCCCAACGCAAACCATACAAGTATAATGACCAATACTGTAATAACTAACAACAACGATTTCCCCACCCTGACCATAATAAGAAATATAATGGGAACGATACAAAAAGCTTACCAACAAAAGGAACATCACCATGCGCGATTTTATCATCATAGCCCACAAGGCCCTCACAAGGGGAGACTTCTCCCTCAACGACCTGCCCGGCTCAGCCGGAAGGATGGACATCCTCTGCAGATGCATCAACTCCGCCCTCTTCCTCTCCCATGACTTAAGGAGGGATGTGAACATCCATCTGCTCCTTCTGGGAGAACCGGATCCGGGTAAGATAATCCGTTTTGAAGGTGAAAATGTAAGATACCTGAGTCCTGATGAGCGAAGTGCAGCCTCCCTTATCAAAAAGGCCCTGCAAAAGCAGGCAACTGACATAGACACCCGCTCAATGCCAGGAGTCTTTATCCGCAATGGAGACCTCAAAGAGCTGTTAGACCAGTTCAAAGACAGAAAGCTTATATATCTCAGAGAAGACGGCAGTGATGTAAGGGAAGCATCCGAAATGGAAGATGCCGTATACATCCTCGGGGACCATCAGGGAGTGACAGAAGAGGAAGAAAGCCTCATCCAGGACGCAAAACCCGATATAATCTCCGTGGGACCCCTTGCCCTGCACTCAGACCACTGTATAATACTCATAAATAATGAAATCGACAGGAGGAAATGATCTATGGACATAATGGAAACTGCAAAGAGTATCCTTGATGAAGGTCCCATATGCGACCACTGTATGGGAAGACTGTTTGCAAAACTCTCCACCGGCCTTGGCAATGAGCAGCGTGGAGCGGCAGTAAAACTTGCCCTTGCAATGGAAGCTGACCGCATATATAAAGAAGACAAAGACAAAATCCTCCTGGAAGCCCTGGCCCCGTCCAGCGAATATGCCAGGAATGTGCTCAAACAGGAAAACTGCGAACAAACCTGCTGGGTCTGTCTTGGCCTGTTCAACAACCTTGAAACCTGGGTGGAAAAAGCGCAACTCTCTCTAAAAGACATCGAATACGACACCTTCCTCATGGGCACAAAGATGAGCGGCCTGCTCGCAGAGAACGAAGAGATCCTCTGGACCGAATCCGGAAGCATGCATGCAGAACAGCTTAAATCCGAGATCAACCGTGAGGTGGGCAAACTCCTTGCAAAACAGACCGGCAAAGAAGTAGACCTTAAAACACCTGATGTGCTGGTCACCCTGGACATCGCTGAGGAAGAGATCATATTACAGCTGCGCTCCGTATATATACAGGGAAGATACCGCAAAATGGTCAGAGGTATCCCCCAGACCCGCTGGCCCTGCCGCAGCTGCAAAGGCAGAGGGTGTGAAAAATGCGATTTCACAGGAAAACAATATCCCGAATCGGTGGATGAACTTATAAAAGGGCCGGTCATAGAAGCTTTTAACAGTCAGGACACCCGCTTCCATGGTGCAGGAAGAGAGGACATTGACGCCCTTATGCTGGGGTCTGGCAGGCCCTTTGTGGTCGAGGCCTTAGACCCCCATATCCGCACAACCGATCTGCAACAGTTAAAAGAAAAAATAAACAGTGAAGCTGCCGGTAAGATCGAAGTATCAGAGTTAACGTTCACTACTAAGAGTACTATCGAAACCCTCAAAAGCTCAAAGGCGGATAAAGTTTATAACCTTAAAGTTACATTCAAAGAGCCTATTCCAGAAGAAAAGCTCAAAGCTGCCATAAATGGACTCACAGGGGCCCATATCAGCCAGAGGACACCAATGCGCGTATCCCACAGAAGAGCCGATCTCATTCGGAAAAGATACGTACATGATATGACCTTAAATGAGCTAACTGATACTTATGCAATGATCCAGGTCAAATGCGAAGGCGGCCTTTATGTCAAAGAACTGGTCTCCAGCGACCAGGGCAGGACCATCCCCAGTCTGACCGGACTGCTCGGGACACAGGCTACGGTCAGTGAACTGGACGTTATCGGAGTGGCCCTGTGAAAGGATCAATATCAACAAGGAGAATAAAATCATGCCAACATCACACGGAGAAAGATGCTGCACACGCTACAAATTGAAGAAGACAGTCAGGGAAAGAGGGCTTTCCCCTGTAAGCAAAGCCATTCAGGAATTTGAGACCGGGCAAAAGGTTCATATAGACATTGACCCAAGCGTACAGAAGGGAATGCCAAATCCAAAGTTCCAGGGCAAGACCGGAACAGTACTTTCCCAGCGCGGCCGCGCCTACCTTCTTGAAGTAAAGGACCAGAACGCAATGAAGAAGGTCTTTTGTCTCCCACAGCACCTGAAACCTCAGAAATATTAAACCCAATCCGAAGCGAACAAGAGTGTATTCCAATGATAGTAAAAAAAATCCTCGAAGAGAATCTATTAACCATACCTGAGGTAAAAGAATTACTAAACAAGATCATGGAAGAACGCATTGATCAGGGTGATGAGCTGGGCTACGAACTTCGCAAAGCCATCAACCATGCAGACATGTTCGCAAAGACCAGTGCAGAAAAGTCACGTGAACTGGTGGAAAAACTTCTTGCCTTAGAGAAGATGAAACCGGAGATCGCCATTCGTATCGCTGATATAATGCCCCTGTCCAGAGATGAACTGCGGACCATCTATACCAAAGAGCGATACACACTGACCGAACAGGAACTGGACGATATGCTAGATATGGTCCAGGAAGCAATGGAATAACCTTATATTCCATACATTACTTTTTTTTGTTCGAAAGCCATTATAACGAGCAACGCATAGTATATGTGAGGAGAGACCATGAAAAAGAGGGGAAAACCACCGGAAAAAGAAGACCAGGCGTGGGTTCTTGATTACCTGCCATATGGAAACACTTCAGACAAAAGACCGGCCTACCAGAAAAAACCGCTGGTACAGGCAGTGGGTGACAAACACTTCGTGCTAATGGAGCTGATCCCCAAAGAAGGTGTTGCACCCCAGATCCAGTCCTGCGTATATATCGGGGACGGAAACCGGGAGGAGATCGACCATGTCAAACAAAGGGTCGGTTATGAGTCCCTCTCCCATGGCGCACAGCTGGAGTTGCCCTATGTACTTGAACAATGTGTGAAACAGGAAGAAGAGACCTTTATCAAATTCTTCAATGATGCCCATCCCATCACATCCCGCCTGCATATGCTTGAACTTCTGCCAGGTATTGGAAAAAAACTGATGTGGGCCATCATAGACGAAAAGAAAAAAGGGCCTTTCAAAAGTTTCCAGGACCTGCACGAGCGTATAGGGAGCATCCATTCCCCGGAAAAGGTCATTGTCAACCGTATCCTGGAAGAGCTTAAGGACGACAATATAAAATACAGGCTCTTCACCACCGTGCATAAGCCCAGACACAATTAAGCAGGTGCCACCTTGGTACGTAACATACTGCAACGATACGGGATAAGGGGCGGCCACCATGACCAGCATTTCCTGGTACATGAGCCGACCCTGGATGCAATAGCCGATGCCGCAAGGCTGTCTCCTGAAGATACTGTCCTTGAGATCGGAGGAGGCATAGGTAATCTTACCCAGCGGTTGCTTGCAAAGGCCGGTCATGTTATCGTCGTGGAAATGGACCCTGAACTTGTAGGAGTACTTAAGCATCGTTTTAAAGACTGTGAAAACCTGGAGATAATCGAGGGAGACATCCTTAAAACACATCTGCCCCCGTTCAATAAGATCGTGGCCAATCTGCCTTATTCCATATCCTCACCCCTGACATTCAAACTCTTTGAACATGATTTCGAACTGGCGATACTGATGTACCAGTACGAATTCGCAGCCCGCATGGTCGCAGAAAAAGGCTCAAAGGACTACAGCCGGCTTACGGTCAACACCCGCTATTTTGCCGACGCGTCCATCATCATGAAAGTTCCCCCTTCCTTCTTTGAACCCAGACCCGAAGTATGGTCCGCAGTGGTACGTCTGGTACCCGGGCCCGCGCCGTTTACCGTACAAGACAAGCAGCTTTTCTTTGATCTGGTCAATGCCGCTTTCCTGCAACGCAGGAAGAAGATCCGCAATTCCATACTGAAAGGGGGTCATATGCTCAAGGTCAAAAACCTGAAGGACATGGTAAATGAACTTCCGCAGGATAAACTTGACCTGAGACCTGAACAACTCTCCCCCGGGGAGCTGGCCGAACTGGCAAACCTGATCCATGAACTCAAAAAGCAGCAGTGAGAGCCATGGTCACTATCAAATACAAGAACAGCTCCATTAATATATCAGAGCAGGCCTATGAGCCTGCAGAAGATACCTGGCTGCTCACCGATATCGCTCTGAAGGAGACAGCCAACGGTATGGATGTTCTGGAAGTAGGTACCGGAACCGGTTTTGTTTCTGCAGTGCTCGCTCAGAACAGGGACATCAACCTGATCGCCACCGAGATAAACCCGTTTGCAGCCTCCTGCGCCAGGTCCAACGGAGTGGAGGTCATCCGGGCCGATCTTTTTAGCTGTTTTAAAGACAGTGCTGTTTTTGACCTGATACTGTTCAACCCCCCCTACCTGCCAACAGCGGATGAGGAAAAGGTCCCTGGCTGGCTAAACTATGCATTTGACGGCGGAAAGGATGGCAGGGACACCATCAGGGTCTTCCTGGACAGGGTCAGACCTCATCTTAAAGGAAGTCTGCTCATGCTCATCTCCTCCCTTACCGGCATAGAAGAGGTCCACAGGATGATGCAGGATAAGGGATTTGCCGTAACAATAGAAGGCAGGGACAAATGCTGCTTTGAAGAACTGGTTGTCTTAAAAGCTATCCTCAAAGACTAAATCCACACCAGTTTTGCACAATTTACACACAACTCTTATATATATTTCCATCCAATATTCTATGGAAGGAGCTGTTCTATCCTCACAGGCATAGGAAAGCTGGAGAAAAAAGGAGTTGATAAAAGATGCAGTACAGCATGGGTATCGATGCAGGCGGAACCTACACCGATGCAGTTATAATAAGGGATTCGGACGGCGAGATAATGTGCTCTAAAAAAGCACTCACAACATACCCTGACCTTCTGGAAGGAATAAGAAATGCCATTGATGGTCTGGATCAGACATACCTTACAGATGTGAAAATGGTATCCCTCTCAACCACACTTTCCACCAATACCATCCTGGAAGATACCGGTTATTACGTTGCACTTATCGTGGTGGGAGACTATGCAATCCCAAAGGAGCACTCCATTGAGAATTATGTCGTCCTTAAAGGTGGCCACGGGCCCAATGGTGAAGAAAGGGAACCCCTTGACCTGGAAGCTGCAAGGCAGTTCATCCTGGATAATAAGGACAAGGTCTCCGCATTTGCCATATCCTCCTATTTCAGCATCCGCAATGCAGAACACGAACTGAAGATCAAGGACCTGGTCAAAGAGCTGACCGGCCTGCCTGTGGTATGCGGCCATGAACTCTCCCAGGACCTGGGGGCATATAACCGGGGAGTTACCGCCTACCTTAATGCACAGCTTATTCCCATCACCGACCATTTCATTGACACCATTATGAAGGAAATGGAAAGAAGGAACATCAAAGCAAGACTGCTTATGTTAAAATGTGACGGGTCCGTAGTGGGCATTGAGGAAGCAAAGGAAAAACCCATCGAATCCATCTTTTCCGGCCCTGCCGCAAGCCTGGTGGGAGCGGCATACCTCACAAAATCAAAAACATGTGCAGTCATTGACGTTGGAGGCACCAGTACCGATGTATCCATGATCGATAATGAACTCCCGCAGCTTTGTGATGAAGGAGCCACGGTGGGCGGCTGGCAAACCAAGGTCAAGGCTATCCGGATGGAAACCTCTGCCATGGGCGGGGACAGTCACATCTGGATCAAGAACCAGATCGCAAACATAGGACCCCGCAGGGTCATTCCCCTCTGTGTTGCCGCCACCCAATATCCAGTCCTTATGGATAAACTGAAAATGATAAGGGTCCCTTCCAAAATGCTCCTCAACGACAATATACAGCCTACCAAGTTCTTTGTCCGTACCGGGAAAGAGCCGGAAAAACTGGGTGAAAAGGAGCAGGAGATCTATGACAGGATATCCTATGAACCCATATCCATAAGCGAAATATTCATTGATAAACTCCCCTCCTCCATCTTCCTGGACCTGCTGATCCAGAAAAGGCTTATCCAGGGGATAGGATTTACCCCCACCGACGCCCTGCATGTACTCGGGGAATATACTCAATGGGAAGCAAAAGCCTCCTCAATGGCCGCCACCACCCTGGCCCGTATGACCCACCGGACAAAGATGGAATTCTGCCAGCACATAAAAGAAGAAGTTGGAAAGAACATGGCCATCTACCTGATGTCCTACCTCATGAAAGACATACAACCTGAAGATATCCGCAATATACTGGAAGGGGATTATCATACCAGACTTAAACTGGACATCCCTGTGGTCCTGCTTGGAGGACCTGTAAGGGCCTATGTGGACGATGTGAGATCCCTTCTTGATGCAGACATACGTCTTCCCGAACATGCGGACGTGGGTAATGCAGTGGGGGCCCTGGTAGGTAAAGGTATTAAGAGAATAGAGATCCTCATAAAGAATGTCCGCACCCGGACAAAAGCAAACATCACCATGTTCGCTCCGGGCATAAAACAGGTATTCCTGACCCATCCGCAGGCTCTGGAAAATGCGGACCGTCTTGGACGGGAAATGGTCTTAACCTATATGAAAGAGGCCGGTCTGGACGCAGGGGATGTGAAGATCGAAGTAACAAAGAAGGATGTAGTGATGCATGGGGACACACTCCCCCTGGAAACAAAACTGGTCTTTGTAGGCATTGGTACCCCAAAAAAGGAGATATGATACGGAAAAGGATACAGACTCCTTTTCCTTTTAGTTCTGAAACTAAATCAAAAAATACATATACAAGAACTAAACTCCCGGATAATAACATATTTATCCGTCCATCCTGCGGGCAAAATAAACATAATCCGGGTCTTACAGGATGAACAACAAATAAAGAAGGAATTACAAATGAAATACAGCCTTGGAATTGATGCAGGGGGAACCTATACAGATGCAGTGCTAGTCAGGGATAAGGACGGGGCCATACTGGACAAAACAAAAGCACGTACCACCTATCCTGACCTGCTCATAGGCATACAGAATGCGCTGGACTCACTGGACCAATCCATACTAAAGGAAGTAAAGCTTGTATCTGTATCCACCACCCTGGCCACCAACACCATCCTTGAAAAGACAGGTTATCCCGTGGCCCTGATCCTTGTGGGCAACAACGAACCTCCCCGGGACTCATCCATCAAATATTTCATCAATGTCTCAGGAGGGCACACCTCAGGTGGAAATGAAACTGAGCCGCTGGACATTGAGGCTGTAAAGGAATTCGTTGACCATATAAAAGGCAAGGTATCAGCCTTTGCCGTATCTTCCTATTTCAGCGTCCGCAACCCCGAACATGAACTAAAGGTCCGGGAAGTTGTGACAGAGATGACCGCAATGCCGGTGGTCTGTGGCCATGAACTGTCCCAATCCCTGGGAGCTTATGAGCGGGGGATCACCGCCTATCTGAACGCCCAGCTGCTTCCCATAGCAAACCAGTTCATGAACACGGTGGTATCCGAGATCACCCGCAGGGACATTGATGCTAAAATGATGATGCTAAAATGCGATGGTTCCATAGTGGGAATAAAGGAAGCCCTCAAACATCCTATCGAATCCATCTTCACCGGCCCTGCCGCCAGTATGGTGGGAGCCGCCTTCCTGTCCGGACAGAGCAGCTGTGCGGTCATAGATGTGGGAGGAACCAGTACCGATGTATCCCTTACAGTTGAGGGGCTGCCACAGATCTCCGAAACAGGTGCCATTGTGGGTGGATGGCAGACCAAGGTCGAAGCCATTAAAATGGAAACCTCGGCAATGGGCGGGGACAGTCATGTATGGGTACGTAACCACGTGATCAATATAGGCCCCCGCAGAGTGATACCACTGTGCGTTGCAGCAACAACCTACCCACAGATAACCAAAAAGCTCAGGCAGGGTCAGCATATCATACGCACACAGCTGGGAGAGAACTTACAGCCCACCAAACTGTTCATCCGGACAGGCCAGAAACCCATTGAACTGACACAAAGGGAAGCTGAACTGCTAAACCGGATAGGGGATGAACCCCTTACGATCAGTGAGATCTACTGGGACAGTAAAAAGATGCCATCTCCCATGTTACTTGATCAGCTCATACAAAAACGTCTGATCCAGCCCATCGGTTTTACTCCCACCGACGCCCTTCATATTCTGGGTGATTATACAGAGTGGGACCGGGAAGCTTCCCTTGCCGGTGCGGAACAATTATGCATCTTTGCAGACCTTCAGGTCAAAGAACTCTGTGAGGATATAAAGGAACAGGTGGCAAAGAACATGGCCTTAAACCTGCTCTCATATCTCCTGGAGACCATGGAACCCTCCGAGATCAAAAAGGGCCTGGACGGGGATTTTTTTGCAGGATTTAAGGTCAATGTACCGGTGGTACTGCTGGGAGGACCGGTTACTGCTTATACCGATGCGATAAAGAAATTCATTGATGCTGATATAATCCTTCCCGAACACGCCGAGGTGGGCAATGCCGTTGGGGCCCTTGCCGGAAAGGGAGTTAAAAGGATAGAGATCCTCATCAGGGCCACGTTTGGTGAATCCAAGTATAACCTCAGACCCACCTCCATCTCCGTTTTCTCCCCTGAAGGAAAGACCGATATGAAACATTATGAGGATGCTATAGAGTATGCAGAAGAACTGGGCAACCGGCTTATAATGGAATATATGAGAGATGCTCAGCTGGACGACGGAGACATAAAGATCGAAGTCACAAAGCGAAGCATTAATCCCCAGAACACCGGTGTGCCCCTGGAAACCCGGTATGCCTTCCTGGGTATTGCTGAGCTGAACAGGTGAACCATCCATTCCTGAGAGCTAATCACCGGATTTCTCTCAGGGCCATTTCCACCATAAATGATTCATATTACACTCCATCTTCATATTTTTTAGCTTCAGTACTGAACATACCGGATTTAAGTGAACAGACTTCCCCATAAGTTATATATCATGATTGTTTATTATGGACGGGTTCACAATATGAAAATCACAGGACAGGCTTATGCACTTGGTGCCGGTACGATCATCAATGCCATCTCAACCTGGAAAGGAGCTGCCTTTGGTATAGACCTTAAGACCTTTGCAACGGTTGAACTTTCAAAGGGAAAAGAAGGGATAAAAGGGTCCATACAGGAATATCCGCAGGGAGATACCACCCTAATAGAAAGAGCTGTGGAACTGGTCCTGGACCATTTTGACATCAATGCAGGCGGTACGGTCCACACAAGAAGTGAGATACCCCTGGCCAGCGGCCTTAAAAGCAGCAGTGCGGCGGCAAATGCCTCCATCCTTGCAACCTTAAGTGCCATAGGAGAGACCCTGGAACCCCTGGAAGCCATCCGTATAGGTGTCCGGGCCGCAAGGGAGGCCGGGGTGACCATAACAGGAGCCTTTGATGATGCCTGTGCCTCTTTTTTAGGCGGGGTCGTGATCACGGATAACAGGAAGGATGAACTTATAAGACATACACCACTTGAAATGGAAGTACTGGTATTTGCTCCTGACACCATGGCCTTAAGTTCGGATACCGATGTATCAAGATCAGAACTGATCGGTCCCTGGATCGAACTGGCATATGAACTGGCCCTGGAGGAACGTTATCAGGAAGCAATGACCTTAAACGGTATCATGTACTGCAGTGCCCTGGGATATGATACAGAAATGATAATGAAAGGACTGGAATGCAAAGCCCGGGGGATCAGTCTCTCCGGGACAGGCCCTTCCTTTGTTGCCCTGGTCGATACAGATCAGGCAAAACCCCTTGCAGATGTATGGGAACATTGCAATACAGGGGGAAAAGTGATAAGGACACAGATCAATAATAAAGGAGCAATGCGCCTTTAATATCGGTGGATAATATGACCGGGATAGAAGAAGTTCGTGAAAAGATCGCAAAGATAGATTGCGATATAATTGAATTGATCGCTCAGAGAAACAGCCTGGCCCGGGACATCCTGGAATCAAAGAAAAAACTTAGCATCCCCATCAACGACGACACTCAAAACCATGTCGTTCTGGACAGAGCCACAAATGCAGCCACTGAAAAGAACCTGGATTCAAAAGCTGTCAATGAGATCTTCAAGATCCTCATCCAGATGAACATTGAACGTCAGCATGAATTAAGCGGGGAAGGCAATCTTCCCTGAGGAGTTAAAAAATGGTAGACATTGCAGTAATAATGGGATCGGAATCAGACCGTTCCATATCGAACCGTGTTATAAACGTCCTGGAGAACACCAGTTATACATATGATGTTCAGGTCATATCCGCCCATCGCGACCCGGAAAAACTGGAAGAGTATGTACAAAACAGTGCTGCAAAAGTGTATATTGCAATTGCCGGTCTGTCCGCAGCCCTTCCCGGCGTCATAGCCTCAAAAACGAAAAAACCTGTCATAGGAGTTCCTGTAAGTGCAAAACTTGGAGGTCTGGACGCCCTTTTGTCAACCGCACAGATGCCACCCGGTGTCCCTGTGGCCAGTGTTGGTATTGACAATGGTGCCAATGCGGCAAACCTTGCCATCAGGATACTTGACCTGTGTAATACCCATGAATGAACATGGACCACAGGAACCTGCAAATTAACTTTTAATCAACTTTCTTAATCAGGAACTGGCAATGCGGATCCCCATTGCCCATTGTTTTTATTACTTTGACACTGCCATTAAAATTCGCTTTCTGGATGATACGTGTGAAAACACCTGTGGTAAGGTTACACATAATAGGATTTAAGTGAGCTTCCACCTTTCCCCAGGGACATTCATTGGCCTTTATCAAAAAAGAGCTCTCATCCCCTTCAGACACTTGAGCATAATAAGCACCGCCAAGTTCATTCATCGCATCACAGCAGATCTCACCGGCATTTTCCATTGTCACCTCTTGAGGTGAAAGCTTCTTATTGTCATTGATAATGGATTCCACCATATCCACCATCTGATGGATGACTATCTTTTTCTGTTCCATTGGAATATTGACCAGAAGAGAAGGAATGATGGTGGTCAGGATCGAACGCACCCTGTTCTGCAATTCAAGATGATCACGTTCCTGCTGTATGCTGTCATGAAGCTTTTTGATCTTGAGCAAAGACCTTACCCTTGTGGTCAGTTCAAGCTTATCCACAGGTTTGGTCAGAAAATCATCGGCTCCGACCTCTATACTTTTGATCCTGTCATCCTTACCGGACAGAGCGGTCACCATCACCACAGGTATGAACCGGGTTTCATTTGAAGCTTTTAATACCTCACAAACCTCATAACCACTCATACCGGGCATCATCACATCCAGCAAAACAAGATCAATGCTCTTGCTGCCTATGATATCGAGAGCCTCCATACCATTGGTGGCAGAATGAATATTATAATCAGACAACAGATAAGCTTCGATAAGATCAATATTATAGGGCTCATCATCCACTATCAGCACACCGGGTTTATTGTCATCCATTTATGTAAGCACCATACCTGAGATATATTAAAGATCAACAACACAACTCATCAAAACAATATATTAAACATCATCCGTATCTGATCACATGTCCCCGGAACCCGAACTTTGAAGCTGGATCCCTTCTGAAGTTATATCAAAGCGCTCCACATCCAGAGACAGGGGAGTACTTCGCATCTTCGGGACGAAGAGGAAACGTTCCATCTTACTGGTATAGGGATTTTCTTTCACGAATAGTTTGATAGAGCCATATGTGGAATAATCGGCGATCTGGTAGGTCAGATCATAGGCCGCCTCATCCATAATGAATAAAGAGGTCAGGCCCAGCCTGGATATGGAAAGATTGAATGTATCGAATTTATCCCGGAATTCCTTGGAATCAAGCCCTATTGTAAATACCCCAATATTATCGATCACGGCAAGCTCCACGTCATCGGGGATCAGATCTATCAGACCCATCAGATCGATTTCATTGATACTTAAACCTCTGATGAGCTCGGAGGCCCTTGCAACATCCCTTGTCCTCAGTTCCAGGACACGTATGATCTCAAGCAAACCACTATCCACATGTCCGGCAAGATCAAAACCAAACATCCCTGCCTGGGAAATTATGTCTTCAGGGGTTTCTTCGGTGGCCAGGATAACACATCTTTTGCCATCAGAACATGCCTGATTGATAGCATGCAATCCAATGATAGTTTTTCCGGAACCGGGTTTACCTGTGATCAGGATACCTTTTCCTTTTGGATATCCTCCACCAATCTTACTGTCCAGATTATCTATTCCCGTCGGGACCCTATCCATACATATCACTTTTTCCAGATAACTTTTAGTTACAATTAAGTAGAAATCAATCAGATATATTAAATAGATTACCGGCAACCCGGATGGCGACAGAATGTAACCACCATTTCAAATGAACGGACTTTAATGTGCCACCTGATATATTGTTCTACTTATTTAACTGGAATGAATATAACGGACATACATATCAATGTTACTATTCATATCCTGACTGTTGTCCCTGGTACAAAAAATAGTAACAAAGTGACAGGACTGCCATTCTGTCATTAACCTCTATATTTTGAAGCCATATAAAAAGCCATTATTATCAGGGAAAAGGAAACGAACATGATCACCAGTTTACTGGCCGTTTCATCCAGCACATCCATAAAAGGATATTCGATCCCGTTGGAAGAAGAGATGACCCCGCTAAAGAGAACCGTAGTTAAAAGTAATATCACAAATATTCCCATCAGTAAATATCGACTGTACTTCATATTAGTACCACCATATACATAATTGGAGGGGGTACATATAATAATATCGCATCAAATTCAGGATTAGCCGATTTCGGCAATCCGGAAGGATTTAACAGCAAAGTATTTAACCACCACAGAACAAATAGCCTTGAAAAAAACACATGAGATTCTTTGAATAACAGCTTCAAACAACGAAAGTGTAAGTACTTTTATGGTAAGTATCAGAGCATCTGATAAGCAAAGACATCACGTTCATTTATGAACACAACCTCTATAACGACCTGATAACCCCTCACCACTAAACTGCCTTTAATGAGTGGAAACAGGGTCCTAAAAAGAGATATGATGCAGAGTGTATGCACAAGTAGAATAGCTTTTATATTAAAGATGCCTAAGTATGTTAGATATATATTTTTTGGCATTTTTTTTGTAAATATCTGATGTCAGACGGATAAAATGTGAGTGAACTATGGAAAACGAAACGACTGATAACGAAAATATGGAACTTTTTGGAGACGATTTCGATAGTACGAGTTCCATAGAAGTACCTGAGTTACTGATCGATCAGGTCATAGGCCAGGAACATGCAGTGGAAGTAGTAAAAAAGGCCGCAAGTCAGAGAAGGCATGTTATGATGATAGGTACCCCTGGTACCGGAAAATCCATGCTTGCAAAAGCAATGGCCGAACTTCTGCCAATGGAAGAACTACAGGACATCCTTTCCTATCCAAATCCTGAAGATAACAACAATCCCAGGATAAGGGAAGTACCTGCAGGAAAGGGACGTGAGATCGTAATGGCTCACAAGATGGAAGCACGTAAGAAAGCCCAGTCCCGCAATATGCTCATGATGTTCCTGATCTTTGGAATAATCATGTACTCATTCTATGTAGGTCAGCTTTTGTGGGGCATAATAGCTGCCATAATGATACTCCTGCTAACCAGGCAGTTCATGCCAAAGGAAGAGATGATGATCCCAAAACTCGTTGTTTCCAATTATCAAAAAGAGGTAGCACCCTATATCGATGCCACCGGAACCCACGCCGGAGCTCTCCTGGGAGATGTCAGGCATGACCCCTTCCAGTCCGGAGGTCTTGAGACCCCTGCCCATGACAGGGTGGAAAGCGGTGATATCCATAAATCTCACAAAGGGGTTCTCTTCATCGATGAGATCAACACCTTAAGACTTGAATCCCAGCAAAGTCTTCTCACAGCTTTGCAGGAAAAGGAATATGCCATCACAGGCCAGTCCGAACGCAGCTCAGGGGCCCTTGTAAAAACAGAACCGGTACCATGTGATTTTATCATGGTGGCTGCAGGGAACCTGGATGCAGTCGAGAAGATGCATCCTGCACTAAGGTCCCGTATCAAAGGTTATGGTTATGAGGTGTTCATGCGCGATTCCATGGAAGACAGCCTGGAGAACCGCAAGTCACTGGTCAGGTTCGTGGCCCAGGAAGTCAAACGTGACGGCCATATACCACCCTTTGACAGCAGTGCTGTAAAGGAAGTGATCCAGGAAGCAAGAAGACGTGCAGGCCGCAAAGGGCACCTTACCCTGAAGTTCCGTGACCTTGGAGGTCTTGTAAGGGTAGCCGGAGATATTGCTCATTCAGAGAACAGTGAGATCACAAGTGCAAAACATGTCTTTGCCGCAAAGAAGATCGCCCGTTCAATTGAACAGCAGCTGGCGGACAATTACCTTGAAAGGAAAAGAGACTACCAGATGTTCGACAAGGTAGGTTCTGCGATTGGAAAGGTCAACGGCCTTGCAGTAATGGGAGGGGATTCCGGAATAGTGCTCCCGATAATGGCTGAGATCACACCTTCACAGTCCCAGTCAGGTGGTTCGGTAATTGCAACAGGAATGCTAAAGGACATTGCAAAGGAAGCAGTCCAGAACGTTTCTGCTGTGATCAAGAACATTACAGGAAAGGATATCAGCAAACATGACATCCATATACAGTTCATTGGAACCTATGAAGGAGTTGAAGGGGACAGTGCCTCTGTTTCC
Organism: Methanosarcinaceae archaeon; assembly: GCA_963676195.2. GTDB lineage: Archaea > Halobacteriota > Methanosarcinia > Methanosarcinales > Methanosarcinaceae > CAXXJW01. The sequence goes on from CAXXJW010000001.1 coordinate 1,443,323, forward strand.
ATAGCAACCGCAGTCATCTCGGCCATAGAGAACCTGCCGATCGATCAGACTGTGGCTATGACCGGCTCACTATCCGTAAGAGGGGATGTGCTTCCAATAGGAGGTGCCACCTACAAGATAGAAGCAGCAGCACAGGCAGGAATAAAGAAAGTCATTATTCCAAAATCCAATGAAGCAGATGTCCTTATCGAAGATATATACAAGGACAAAGTACAGATAATCCCGGTGACAAATATATCGGAAGTTATCGAACACAGTCTTCTGGGTAAAGGAAAAGAAAAATTGATGCAGAAATTGAAGGACTCCAATAATTCCAGAATGAACTTTGATATTTCAAATATCAAAGATACAATGCCAGCAAAAAGCACAACATCCAAGGGAATAAACAATGTCTGAAGTACAATTTTATGACGTACGGATAATAGAGGGATCCTCCACCTCCATAGTCTATGATAATGGGAACATTGAAGAGATCTCGGCAAATTTCAGTAAAGGGTGCGGTGTCCGGGCCCTTTGCGGAGGGTCCTGGGGCTACACGACCGCAGAAAGTGACCTGGATATTGACAGGGCCATTGATTCCGCATCAAAGCTTGCAGAGAACATGAACAAAATGTCCCCAAAGGAACATGTGGACCTCTCACCCTCAGATCCTCCCCGGATAAAGGACCTGCCAAAGGTCCGGAAGGACCCGGTGGACATACCCATAGAGGATAAAGTGGAATTTTTAAAAGATCTGGATCAAAGTGCCAGAACATCAGATGTATCCAGCACGTCAGCTGTTTATTCGCAGACCAGTGTGAAAATGCGCTACATAAATTCCGAAGGTATAGAAGCTGAGTATGATCTGGTCAGGACAGGATATGCCATCAGCGCTGTTGCAGCTCAGAGCGGTTCATATCAGATCGGCAGGGAAAGCCGGTTTGGGGTTTGCGGATATGAACTGCTTGACAGAGAAGATCCACTGGAACTTGCAAAAAAAGCAGGGTCCACAGCAGTAGAACTCCTCGGAGCAAAGCAGGCAAAGGGGGGAAACCTTCCGGTGATCCTTGATCCAGAACTGGCAGGGGTCTTTGCCCACGAAGCTGTCGGACATGCCTCGGAAGCAGACCTGGTCCTGGAAGGAAGTTCGATCCTTGCAAACCGTATCGGTGATCAGATCGCTGCACCACAGGTCAATATCATAGATGATCCCACCCTGCATGAATACGGCTACTATCCATTTGATTCCGAAGGAGTGGAGTCCACAAAGAACGTCGTGATCAAAGACGGAGTACTTACATCCTATCTGCATTCCCGGGAAACGGCCGGGGCCCTTGGCGGTGTGCCGGGAAACAGCCGTTCCCAGGGTTATTCAGCCCCTATAGTACGTATGAGCAATACCTATATTGACAACGGGGATTCCAATATTGATGAAATGCTTGAACAGACAAAGGACGGCATGTATCTTATCGGGTCCCGGGGCGGACAGGTCAATACCGGCGAAGGGGTATTCCAGTTCAATGCCGAAAAAGGATACCTTATTGAGAATGGAGAGATCACCTCCCTGTTACGGGATGTGTCCCTCTCAGGAAAGACCCTGGAGATCCTCAACAACATCACCCTTGTAGGCGATGACCTGAAGATGCATTCAGGCAGATGTGGGAAAGGAGGGCAACTGGTCCCGGTATCAGACGGTTCACCACATATATCGATCTCCAATGCAGTTGTAGGAGGGGTCTGAATGTACGATATTTCAAATAATGCTTTAAAGATCGCAGAGGAGATGGGAGCTGATGAGGCGGAGGTCTATTCTGTCAGGACACGCTCAACAAGTACCGAGATCCGAAAAAATGAGATCGAATCTGCAAAACATGCAACCGGAAAGGGCATAGGTATTCGGGCCCTTGTTGATGGAGCTGTCGGATTTGCCAGCACCAATGTCATGGACCATTTAAACGAAACGGTAAAGCTCGCTGTTGATGCTGCCAGGGTTCGCAAAGGTGACAGTGACTGGAAAGGCCTGCCATCCCCCGGGAAATATCCCCGGATCAAGGGGATCTATGACAAAAAGATAGAGAACATGGGACTTGAAGAGTGCATATCCTTCACAAAGGATATGATAGACGGGGCATTGTCACAACCTGACATAATAGCAACCTCCGGAGCTTTTTCCACATCTGTGGGAGAAAACCTTATCATGAACACCAATGGAGTGGAGGTCCTTGACAGTGGCACGGCAGTTTCCGGTTTTATTGATGTGATCACCACCAATGACGATGTATCCACAGCATATGATTTTAGGATCTCACGCAAGCTGGATGTTGACCTTTTCAACACAGGGAAGAATGCAACCGATCTGGCCCTGTCGTCCGCAAATGGCATTAAAGTGGAAGCCGCCAGGTCCGATGTGATATTACATCCTTTTGCCTTCTCGGATATACTGGAAAATACTTTTGCCAGGTCCATCGACGCGGACAATGTACAAAAGGACAGGTCCTTCCTGTCCGGAAAGATAGGGGAAACGATCGCTTCTGAAAACCTGTCCGTAATTGATGATGGAACCCTTGAAGGAGGACTGGAATCCTCTGCTTCAGATGATGAGGGGCACCCATCACAGCGAACCGGGGTCATTACAAACGGCGTTTTTAACTCATATCTTTATGACAGCTATACAGCAGGTAAAGAGGGAATTGAAAGTACAGGTAACGGGACCCGCAATTCATATACATCAACCCCTTCAGTGGGACTGCGAAACCTTGTGATAGACCACCCCGGTTCAGACATCATTGCACAGACATCCCGGGGCGTGTTTGTAAATACCGTGATCGGAGCCCATACAGCAAATTCCATATCCGGAGATTTTTCAGTCGAGGCCCGCAATGCATTTACCATAAAGGACGGACAGCTTGACAAACCGATCAAATCCCTCATGATATCCGGAAATATATTTGATATGTTGAAGAATATTACCGGAGCTGGAAAGGATATTATGAAAGTTGGTGGCATCGTAACACCTGCAGTCAAAATAGAGAATATGAGCATTATAGGTTGATCAGGTTATATACTATAGCAATTATTATATATTACTCATTACCATAATGAGATAATGGAATGAATGGTTTGAATAACTGGAATCTCCCTTACACCAGTGAATTAATTTGAAACGGATGATAGGTGTTAATATGGCAGAAGACCGTAGAATTAAGCTATTAGTAGTAGATGATGAACCAGATAATGTAGAATTATTGACAGCCTATCTATCTCATGATTACGACATCATTCCTGCATACAGCGGGAATGAAGCCTTAAAGATATTAACAGATGATCAATCGGATTATCCTGATCTGATACTTATGGACATCATGTTAAAAGACGGCATGGATGGAGTCGAAGCTGCAGGACATATAAGGGATAACTACGACATCCCTGTGGTTTACATCACTGCATATGCTGATGATACCATCATGCAGCGTGCCAAATTAACCGAACCTTTTGGATATATACTAAAGCCATTTGAAGAGAGTGAACTGCGCACGAACATTGAGATCGCTCTCTACAAACACAAAATGGAGAGCAAATTAAAAGAAAGTCAGAAATGGCTTACTGCAATACTCAACAATACCGGAGATGCTATGATCGCAACTGATCGGGATGGATTTATAAAATTCATAAATCCTTTTGCAGAGGCCCTTATCGGATGGAAACAGGATGATGTACTGGGCACCCCCCTGCAGGATATCTTCCATGTTGAAAGTGAAGATACAGGCAAACCGGTTGAAGATCCGATTGAAAAGGTCATGCGTGAGGGTATGTTCTACGGCCTGGCAAATCAAACATATCTGGTAACTAAACTCGATACAAAAGTCCCTGTTGACATCCTTGGATCACAGATCAAAAATGAAAAGGATAAGGTCATTGGTATTTTAATTACCTTCTGTGATATTTCTGACAGAAAACGTATTGAGAATATTATCTATAAACAGAATAAAGAGGATTAATACCTCTTTATCTATTCTCTTTTTCCATTCCTGAGATCAGACCTGCTTCTTCCAGATCCTTTATTTTTTCCTGAAGCTCTTCAGCTTCCGGCCCGGAAGTTTCTTCAGTTTCTTCTAAAAAGCCAGCTGCAAATTCAGTTAGCATTTCACCCGCTCTGCTCAAATAACCTTTTTTAAATGCAAGGAATAAACCTCCTGCAAGCAGAAGTATTGCCAGTGATCCGGCACCCAGTATCATAGCAGTATTACTCCGGGAAGCTGAACCTGGAACATAGGTTACATTTACAGGTTCAGTATCTGCAGTACTGAATGATGGAGCCCGGGCTGTTTCCACAGGACTTTCGGTGATCGAGGGTGACGGAGATGGGGTGCTTTGATGTGAAGTGATCGCAAAGGATCCAAATAATTCTCCGGGACTCTGCGATTCATAATAGACATTGTCTTCATCTTCAGAAACCTTCTGTGTTGGAAGAGAATACCACTGACCATTCAGATAGATGGCCATCTTTATGGAATCATCAGGTGCATTGTTTGCAGTAAGCCATACGCGCTCAACTGAGAAGGCAAGACTGGAAGATGTAACGTATGGTTTCATATAGGCATCTCCCACCCAGATGTTAAGGTTTGTATAAACATTTCCTTCCGGTGGCACCGGTACAAGGGTGGAGGGGCCTTTGAGTACCTCAATGATGGCCTTGACCTCACCAAGGTTCCGGTTTGCACTTATAGTTACATTACGAAGGACGTTCTGATCACTATTGAACACAAAGTTCTGTTCCACATCCTTTGCAACAAATCTGACAGCAACATCCTTGAAAAGGATGTTCTCATATTCTTCACCTGTTGCCTGACCTCCGCCACCTCCACCGCCTGAAGAGGTACTGGCAGTAAATGGTTCGGAAACTTTGATGTAACTGGTCTTTGTGATCGAGTCATTGTATTTTGCATTGCTTACATAAAGTGTTATATTATAATTTCCGGATTCATTGTACCTGTGGGATGGGTTCTGATTGAAATAATCAAAGATACCATCACCATTCACATCCCATTTCCAGGAAGTGGCATTGGTCGACTGGTCAGTGAAGCGGACTATCAAAGGCCTCTCACCACTTGTGACATCTGCAATAAAAGCTGCAACCGGTGGTTCCAGTGCTATGACTGTGATGTACTCTGTGTAGGTTAATGTGTCATAACCGTCATCATTGGTAACAGTAAGGGACACATTGTATACACCGGGTTCATCATAGGTGTGTACCGGATCAATCAGTGAAGAGTAAATTCCATCCCCGAAGTCCCAGGACCATATCAAAGCATTGATCGAAAGATCGGTGAATTGAACACTCAGAGGTTCTTTACCTGTTATTTTATCAACGGTGAAATTTGCTACAGGTGGTATTCTTTCAACCACTATGATATAATTCCTTTTGATGGTAGTGTTGACTCCATCGTTATTCGTCACGGTTAAAGAAACATGATATTTCCCACTTTCAGCGTATAAGTGTACCGGGTTTTGCTCAGTAGATGTATTTCCATCCCCGAAGTTCCAGGACCATGTGAGTGGAGCTGTGGAATTATCAATGAATTGAACTACCATAGGCTCTTTTCCGGAAGTCACATTGGATGTGAAGTCAGCTATTGCAGGATTCTTTGTTGTTGCCTCAAGGGTGATGAGAGTATTATTCACATTGCCTGCAAAGTCAACGGTTGCAATGCTTAGATCATAAGCAGTTCCTCTTACCAGGCCCGTTGTATTAAAGGTCGCATTACTCACATCCTCCTGGAAGATACCGTCAAGATAGACTTTAACATGGGAGAAATCAGGATCTGCAGGGTTGATCCAGCTCCAGTTGATCCACGTTTCACCGGAAATTGAAGCAAGGCCCGTAACACTGGAAGGTGGAGTGACATCATTGGTTGTACTGGAAGTGGAATTAACCCAGCTGGAATTTAGGTTGCCGGAAAGGTCAACGCTGCGAGTACTCAAAGTGTAACTGGTTTCGGCTGTAAGGCCTGTAGCATTGAAACTGGTTCCGCTTATATCAGACTGGAAGACGCCGCCAAGATAGACTTCAACATGGGAGAAGTCAGGATCTACAGGGTTGGTCCAGCTCCAGTTGATCCACGTTTCACCGGGTGTAGCACTAAGGCCCGTAACACTGGAAGGTGGAGTAACATCATTGGTTGTACTGGAAGTGGAATTAACCCAGCTGGAATTTAGGTTGCCGGAGAGATCAACGCTGCGAGTACTCAAAGTGTAACTGGTTTCGGCTGTAAGGCCTGTAGCATTGAAACTGGTTCCGCTTATATCAGACTGGAAGACGCCGTCAAGATAGACTTCAACATGGGAGAAGTCAGGATCTACAGGGTTGGTCCAGCTCCAGTTAATCCACGTTTCACCGGGTGTAGCACTAAGGCCCGTAACACTGGAAGGTGGAGTAACATCAGCTGTTGTGGTACTGCTCAAATTGACCCAGCTGGAATTAACATTATCGGAGAGATCAACGCTGCGAGTACTCAAAGTGTAACTGGTTTCGGCTGTAAGGCCTGTAGCATTGAAACTTGTACCACTTACATCAGACTGGAAGACTCCATCAAGATAGACTTCAACATGGGAGAAGTCAGGATCTACAGGGTTGGCCCAGCTCCAGTTGATCCACGTTTCACCGGGTGTAGCACTAAGGCCTGTTACACTGGAAGGAGCAGTGACATCAGCAGTTGTGGTACTGCTCAAATTAACCCAGCTGGAATTGACATTACCGGAGAGATCAACGCTGCGAGTACTCAAAGTGTAACTGGTTTCGGCTGTAAGGCCTGTAGCATTGAAACTTGTACCACTTATATCAGACTGGAAGACTCCATCAAGATAGACTTCAACATGAGAGAAGTCAGCATCCAAAGGATTGGTCCAGGACCAGTTAATCCACGTCTCACCTGGTGTAGAACCAAGGCCCGTGACACTGGAAGGAGCAGTGACATCATTGGTTGTACTGGAAGTGGAATTAACCCAGCTGGAATTGACATTATCGGAAAGGTCAACAGTTCTGGTACTAAGAGTGTAAATGGTTTCAGCAGTAAGATCAGTAGCATTGAAACTTGTACCACTTATATCAGACTGGAAGATTCCGTCAAGATAGACTTCAACATGAGAGAAGTCAACATCTGATGGATTGGTCCAGGACCAGTTAATCCACGTCTCACCTGGTGTAGAACCAAGGCCCGTGACACTGGAAGGAGCAGTAACATCATTGGTTGTACTGGAAGTGGAATTAACCCAGCTGGAATTGACATTACCGGAAAGATCAACGGTACGGGTACTAAGAGTGTAACTGGTTTCAGCAGTAAGATCAGTAGCATTGAAACTTGTACCACTTATATCAGACTGGAAGACGCCGTCAAGATAGACTTCAACATGAGAGAAGTCAGCATCCAAAGGATTGGTCCAGGACCAGTTAATCCACGTCTCACCAGGTGTAGAACCAAGGCCCGTGACACTGGAAGGAGCAGTGACATCATTGGTAGTACTGGAAGTGGAATTAAGCCAGCTGGAATTGACATTACCGGAGAGGTCAACAGTTCTGGTACTAAGAGTGTAAATGGTTTCAGCAGTAAGATCTGTGGCATTGAAACTGGTTCCGCTTATATCAGACTGGAAGATACCGTCAAGATAGACTTCAACATGAGAGAAGTCAACATCTGATGGATTGGTCCAGGACCAATTAATCCAGGTTTCGCCAGGATTAGCACTAAGGCCTGTGACACTGGAAGGAGCAGTGACATCAGCAGTTGTGGTACTGCTCAAATTAACCCAGCTGGAATTGACATTACCGGAGAGGTCAACAGTTCTGGTACTAAGAGTGTAACTGGTTTCAGCAGTAAGATCAGTAGCATTGAAACTTGTACCACTTACATCGGACTGGAAGACACCGTCAAGATAGACTTCAACATGAGAGAAGTCAGCATCCACGGGATTAAACCAATTCCACACAATCCACGTTTCTCCAGGATTAGCACTAAGGCCCGTAACACTGGAAGGAGCAGTGACATCATTGGTTGTACTGGAAGTGGAATTGACCCAGCTGGAATTGACATTACCGGAAAGATCAACAGTACGAGTACTAAGAGTGTAACTGGTTTCAGCAGTAAGATCTGTGCCATTGAAACTGGTTCCGCTTATATCAGACTGGAAGATTCCGTCAAGATAGACTTCAACATGAGAGAAGTCAACATCAACAGGATTGGTCCACGACCAGTTAATCCACGTCTCACCAGGTGTAGAACCAAGGCCCGTGACACTGGAAGGAGCAGTGACATCAGCAGTTGTGGTACTGCTCAAATTAACCCAGCTGGAATTGACATTACCTGAGAGGTCAACAGTTCTGGTACTAAGAGTGTAACTGGTTTCAGCAGTAAGATCTGTGCCATTGAAACTGGTTCCGCTTATATCAGACTGGAAGATTCCGTCAAGATAGACTTCAACATGAGAGAAGTCAACATCAACAGGATTGGCCCAATTCCACTCGATCCACGTTTCTCCAGGATTGGCACTAAGGCCCGTAACACTGGAAGGAGCAGTGACATCATTAGTTGTACTGGAAGTAGAATTGACCCAGCTGGAATTGACATTACCGGAGAGGTCAACGGTACGAGTGCTAAGAGTGTAACTGGTTTCAGCAGTAAGGCCGGTAGCATTGAAACTTGTATCACTTACATCGGACTGGAAGACACCGTCAAGATAGACTTCAACATGAGAGAAGTCAACATCAACAGGATTGGCCCAATTCCACTCGATCCACGTTTCTCCAGGATTGGCACTAAGGCCCGTAACACTGGAAGGAGCAGTGACATCATTGGTAGTAATGGAAGTGGAATTAACCCAGCTGGTATTGACGTTACCGGAGAGGTCAACGGTACGAGTGCTAAGAGTGTAACTGGTTTCAGCAGTAAGGCCGGTAGCATTGAAACTTGTACCACTTATATCAGACTGGAAGATTCCATCAAGATAGACTTCAACATGAGAGAAGTCAACATCAACAGGATTGGTCCAGGACCAGTTAATCCAGGTTTCGCCAGGATCAGCACTAAGGCCTGTAACACTGGAAGGAGCAGTGACATCATTGGTTGTACTGGAAGTGGAATTGACCCAGCTGGAATTGACATTACCGGAAAGATCAACGGTGCGGGTACTCAAAGTATAGCTGGTTTCAGCAGTAAGGTCAGTAGCATTGAAACTTGTACCACTTACATCGGTCTGGAAGACACCGTCAAGATAGACTTCAACATGAGAGAAGTCAGCATCCACGGGATTAAACCAATTCCACTCAATCCACGTTTCGCCAGGATTAGCACTAAGAACAGTGATACTGGAAGGTGCAGTGACATCATTGGTTGTACTGGAAGTGGAATTGACCCAACTGGAATTGACATTACCGGAAAGATCAACGGTGCGGGTACTCAAAGTATAGCTGGTTTCGGCTGTAAGGCCTGTAGCATTGAAACTTGTACCACTTACATCGGTCTGGAAGACACCGTCAAGATAGACTTCAACATGAGAGAAGTCAACATCTGATGGATTGGTCCAGGACCAGTTAATCCAGGTTTCGCCAGGATTAGCACTAAGGCCTGTGACACTGGAAGGAGCAGTGACATCAGCAGTTGTGGTACTGCTCAAATTAACCCAGCTGGAATTGACATTACCGGAAAGGTCAACAGTTCTGGTACTAAGAGTGTAACTGGTTTCAGCAGTAAGATCAGTAGCATTGAAACTTGTACCACTTACATCGGATTGGAAGACACCGTCAAGATAGACTTCAACATGAGAGAAGTCAGCATCCACGGGATTAAACCAATTCCACACAATCCACGTTTCTCCAGGATTAGCACTAAGGCCCGTAACACTGGAAGGAGCAGTGACATCATTGGTTGTACTGGAAGTGGAATTGACCCAGCTGGAATTGACATTACCGGAAAGATCAACAGTACGAGTACTAAGAGTGTAACTGGTTTCAGCAGTAAGATCTGTGCCATTGAAACTGGTTCCGCTTATATCAGACTGGAAGATTCCGTCAAGATAGACTTCAACATGAGAGAAGTCAACATCAACAGGATTGGCCCAATTCCACTCGATCCACGTTTCTCCAGGATTGGCACTAAGGCCCGTAACACTGGAAGGAGCAGTGACATCATTAGTTGTACTGGAAGTAGAATTGACCCAGCTGGAATTGACATTACCGGAGAGGTCAACGGTACGAGTGCTAAGAGTGTAACTGGTTTCAGCAGTAAGGCCGGTAGCATTGAAACTTGTATCACTTACATCGGACTGGAAGACACCGTCAAGATAGACTTCAACATGAGAGAAGTCAACATCAACAGGATTGGCCCAATTCCACTCGATCCACGTTTCTCCAGGATTGGCACTAAGGCCCGTAACACTTGAAGGAGCAGTGACATCATTGGTAGTAATGGAAGTGGAATTAACCCAGCTGGTATTGACGTTACCGGAGAGGTCAACGGTACGAGTGCTAAGAGTGTAACTGGTTTCAGCAGTAAGGCCGGTAGCATTGAAACTTGTACCACTTATATCAGACTGGAAGATTCCATCAAGATAGACTTCAACATGAGAGAAGTCAACATCAACAGGATTGGTCCAGGACCAGTTAATCCAGGTTTCGCCAGGATCAGCACTAAGGCCTGTAACACTGGAAGGAGCAGTGACATCATTAGTTGTACTGGAAGTAGAATTAACCCAGCTGGAATTGACATTACCGGAGAGGTCAACGGTACGAGTGCTAAGAGTGTAACTGGTTTCAGCAGTAAGGCCGGTAGCATTGAAACTTGTACCACTTATATCAGACTGGAAGATTCCATCAAGATAGACTTCAACATGAGAGAAGTCAACATCTGATGGATTGGTCCAGGACCAGTTAATCCAGGTTTCGCCAGGATCAGCACTAAGGCCTGTAACACTGGAAGGAGCAGTGACATCATTAGTTGTACTGGAAGTAGAATTGACCCAGCTGGAATTGACATTACCGGAGAGGTCAACGGTACGAGTGCTAAGAGTGTAACTGGTTTCAGCAGTAAGGCCGGTAGCATTGAAACTTGTATCACTTACATCGGACTGGAAGACACCGTCAAGATAGACTTCAACATGAGAGAAGTCAACATCAACAGGATTGGCCCAATTCCACTCGATCCACGTTTCTCCAGGATTGGCACTAAGGCCCGTAACACTTGAAGGAGCAGTGACATCATTGGTAGTAATGGAAGTGGAATTAACCCAGCTGGTATTGACGTTACCGGAGAGGTCAACGGTACGAGTGCTAAGAGTGTAACTGGTTTCAGCAGTAAGGCCGGTAGCATTGAAACTTGTACCACTTATATCAGACTGGAAGATTCCATCAAGATAGACTTCAACATGAGAGAAGTCAACATCAACAGGATTGGTCCAGGACCAGTTAATCCAGGTTTCGCCAGGATCAGCACTAAGGCCTGTAACACTGGAAGGAGCAGTGACATCATTAGTTGTACTGGAAGTAGAATTGACCCAGCTGGAATTGACATTACCGGAGAGGTCAACGGTACGAGTGCTAAGAGTGTAACTGGTTTCAGCAGTAAGGCCGGTAGCATTGAAACTTGTATCACTTACATCGGACTGGAAGACACCGTCAAGATAGACTTCAACATGAGAGAAGTCAACATCAACAGGATTGGCCCAATTCCACTCGATCCACGTTTCTCCAGGATTAGCACTAAGGCCCGTAACACTGGAAGGAGCAGTGACATCATTGGTTGTACTGGAAGTGGAATTGACCCAGCTGGAATTGACATTACCGGAGAGGTCAACGGTACGAGTGCTAAGAGTGTAACTGGTTTCAGCAGTAAGGCCGGTAGCATTGAAACTTGTACCACTTACATCGGACTGGAAGATACCATCAAGATAGACTTCAACATGAGAGAAGTCAACATCAACAGGATTGGCCCAATTCCACTCGATCCACGTTTCTCCAGGATTGGCACTAAGGCCCGTAACACTGGAAGGAGCAGTGACATCATTAGTTGTACTGGAAGTAGAATTGACCCAGCTGGAATTGACATTACCGGAGAGGTCAACGGTACGAGTGCTAAGAGTGTAACTGGTTTCAGCAGTAAGGCCGGTAGCATTGAAACTTGTATCACTTACATCGGACTGGAAGACACCGTCAAGATAGACTTCAACATGAGAGAAGTCAACATCAACAGGATTGGCCCAATTCCACTCGATCCACGTTTCTCCAGGATTAGCACTAAGGCCCGTAACACTGGAAGGAGCAGTGACATCATTGGTTGTACTGGAAGTGGAATTGACCCAGCTGGAATTGACATTACCGGAGAGGTCAACGGTACGAGTGCTAAGAGTGTAACTGGTTTCAGCAGTAAGGCCGGTAGCATTGAAACTTGTACCACTTATATCAGACTGGAAGATTCCATCAAGATAGACTTCAACATGAGAGAAGTCAACATCAACAGGATTGGTCCAGGACCAGTTAATCCAGGTTTCGCCAGGATCAGCACTAAGGCCTGTAACACTGGAAGGAGCAGTGACATCATTAGTTGTACTGGAAGTGGAATTGACCCAACTGGAATTGACATTACCGGAAAGATCAACGGTGCGGGTACTCAAAGTATAGCTGGTTTCGGCTGTAAGGCCGGTAGCATTGAAACTTGTACCACTTACATCGGACTGGAAGACACCGTCAAGATAGACTTCAACATGAGAGAAGTCAACATCTGATGGATTGGTCCAGGACCAGTTAATCCAGGTTTCGCCAGGATCAGCACTAAGGCCTGTAACACTGGAAGGAGCAGTGACATCATTGGTAGTAATGGAAGTGGAATTAACCCAGCTGGAATTGACATTACCGGAAAGGTCAACGGTACGAGTGCTAAGAGTGTAACTGGTTTCAGCGATAAGGTCAGTAGCATTGAAACTTGTACCACTTATATCAGACTGGAAGATTCCGTCAAGGTAGACTTCAACATGAGAGAAGTCAACATCTGATGGATTGGTCCAGGACCAGTTGATCCACGTCTCACCAGGTGTAGAACCAAGGCCCGTGACACTGGAAGGAGCAGTGACATCATTGGTAGTAATGGAAGTAGAATTGACCCAGCTGGAATTGACATTACCAGAGAGATCAACAGTACGAGTACTCAAGGTGTAGCTGGTTTCGGCTGTAAGGCCGGTAGCATTGAAACTTGTACCACTTACATCGGACTGGAAGACACCGTCAAGATAGACTTCAACATGAGAGAAGTCAACATCTGATGGATTGGTCCAGGACCAGTTAATCCAGGTTTCGCCAGGATCAGCACTAAGGCCTGTAACACTGGAAGGAGCAGTGACATCATTGGTAGTAATGGAAGTGGAATTAATCCAGCTGGAATTGACATTACCGGAAAGGTCAACGGTACGAGTGCTAAGAGTGTAACTGGTTTCAGCGATAAGGTCAGTAGCATTGAAACTTGTACCACTTATATCAGACTGGAAGATTCCGTCAAGATAGACTTCAACATGAGAGAAGTCAACATCTGATGGATTGGTCCAGGACCAGTTGATCCACGTCTCACCAGGTGTAGAACCAAGGCCCGTGACACTGGAAGGAGCAGTGACATCATTGGTAGTAATGGAAGTAGAATTGACCCAGCTGGAATTGACATTACCAGAGAGATCAACAGTACGAGTACTCAAGGTGTAGCTGGTTTCAGCGATAAGGCCGGTAGCATTGAAACTTGTACCACTTACATCGGACTGGAAGATACCATCAAGATAGACTTCAACATGAGAGAAGTCAGCATCCACGGGATTAAACCAATTCCACTCGATCCACGTTTCTCCAGGGTTGGCACTAAGACCCGTAACACTGGAAGGTGCAGTGACATCAGCAGTTGTACTGGAAGTAGAATTGACCCAGCTGGAATTGACATTGCCAGAGAGATCAACAGTACGAGTACTCAAGGTGTAGCTGGTTTCGGCTGTAAGGCCGGTAGCATTGAAACTTGTACCACTTACATCGGACTGGAAGATACCATCAAGATAGACTTCAACATGAGAGAAGTCAGCATCCACGGGATTAAACCAATTCCACTCGATCCAGGTCTCGCCAGGGTTGGCAACAAGGACGGTGATACTGGAAGGGGCAGTGACATCATTAGTTGTACTGGAAGTAGAATTGACCCAGCTGGAATTGACATTGCCGGAAAGATCAACGGTGCGTGTACTCAAAGTATAGCTGGTTTCGGCTGTAAGGCCGGTAGCATTGAAACTTGTACCACTTACATCGGACTGGAAGATACCATCAAGATAAACTTCAACATGGGAGAAGTCAACATCTGATGGATTGGACCAGGACCAGTTAATCCACGTCTCACCTGGTGTAGAACCAAGGCCTGTGACACTGGAAGAAGCAGTGACATCAGCAGTTGTGGTACTGCTCAAATTGACCCAGCTGAAATTGATATTACCGGAAAGATCAACGGTACGGGTACTAAGAGTGTAACTGGTTTCAGCGGCAAGATCAGTAGCATTGAAATTTGTACCACTTATATCAGACTGATAAACACCATCAAGATAGACTTCAACATGAGAAAAGTCAACATCTAATGGATTGGTCCAGGACCAGTTAATCCACGTCTCACCAGGTGTAGAACCAAGGCCCGTGACACTGGAAGGAGCAGTAACATCAGCAGTGGTGCTGGAAGTAAGGTTGACCCAGCTGGAATTAACATTATCGGAAAGGTCAACGGTACGAGTACTAAGAGTGTAACTGGTTTCAGCAGTAAGATCTGTGGCATTGAAACTGGTTCCGCTTATATCAGACTGGAAGATTCCATCAAGATAGACTTCAACATGAGAGAAGTCAACATCTGATGGATTGGTCCAGGACCAGTTAATCCAGGTTTCGCCAGGTGTAGAACCAAGGCCCGTAACACTGGAAGGAGCAGTGACATCAGCAGTTGTGGTACTGCTCAAATTGACCCAGCTGGAATTGACATTACCTGAGAGATCAACGGTACGAGTGCTAAGAGTGTAAATGGTTTCAGCAGTAAGATCAGTAGCATTGAAACTTGTACCACTTACATCGGACTGGAAGATACCGTCAAGATAGACTTCAACATAAGAGAAGTCAGAATCAACAGGATTAGTCCAGCTCCACTCAATCCACGTTTCCCCAGGATTAGCACTAAGGCCCGTAACACTGGAAGGAGCAGTGACATCAGCAGTTGTGGTACTGCTCAAATTGACCCAGCTGGAATTGACATTACCTGAGAGATCAACGGTACGAGTGCTAAGAGTGTAAATGGTTTCAGCAGTAAGATCAGTAGCATTGAATTTTGTACCACTTATATCAGACTGGAAGATGCCATCAAGATAGACTTCAACATGAGAGAAGTCAACATCAACAGGATTGGTCCAGGACCAGTTAATCCGCGTTTCACCAGGATCAGCTCCCAGGGAAGTGACACTGGAAGGAGCAGTGACATCAGCAGTTGTGGTACTGCTCAAATTGACCCAGCTGGAATTGACATTACCGGAAAGGTCAACGGTACGAGTACTAAGAGTGTAACTGGTTTCAGCAGTAAGATCAGTAGAATTGAAACTTGTACCACTTATATCAGACTGGAAGATTCCATCAAGATAGACTTCAACATGAGAGAAGTCAACATCTGATGGATTGGTCCAGGACCAGTTGATCCACGTCTCACCAGGTGTAGAACCAAGGCCCGTAACACTGGAAGGAGCAGTAACATCAGCAGTGGTGCTGGAAGTAAGGTTGACCCAGCTGGAATTAACATTATCGGAAAGGTCAACGGTACGAGTACTAAGAGTGTAACTGGTTTCAGCAGTAAGATCTGTGGCATTGAAACTGGTTCCGCTTATATCAGACTGGAAGATTCCATCAAGATAGACTTCAACATGAGAGAAGTCAACATCTGATGGATTGGTCCAGGACCAGTTAATCCAGGTTTCGCCAGGATTAGCACCAAGGCCTGCGACACTGGAAGGAGCAGTGACATCAGCAGTTGTGGTACTGCTCAAATTGACCCAGCTGGAATTGACATTACCGGAAAGGTCGACAGTACGAGTACTCAAAGTGTAAATGGTTTCAGCAGTAAGATCAGTAGAATTGAAATTTGTACCACTTATATCAGACTGGAAGACACCGTCAAGATAGACTTCAACACGGGAGAAGTCAACATCTGATGGATTGGACCAGGACCAGTTGATCCACGTCTCACCTGGTGTAGAACCAAGGCCCGTAACACTGGAAGGAGCAGTAACATCAGCTGTTGTGGTACTGCTCAAATTGACCCAGCTGGAATTGACATTACCGGAAAGGTCAACGGTACGAGTGCTAAGAGTGTAAATGGTTTCAGCTGTAAGGCCTGTAGAATTGAAATTTGTACCACTTATATCAGAATGGAAGATACCGTCAAGATAGACTTCAACATGGGAGAAGTCAACATCTGATGGATTGGTCCAGGACCAGTTGATCCACGTCTCACCTGGTGTAGAACCAAGGCCTGTAACACTGGAAGGAGCAGTAACATCAGCAGTGGTGCTGGAAGTAAGGTTGACCCAACTGGAATTAACATTACCGGAAAGATCAACGGTAAGAGTGCTAAGAGTATAACTGGTTTCAGCAGTAAGATCTGTGGCATTGAAACTGGTTCCGCTTATATCAGACTGGAAGACACCGTCAAGATAGACTTCAACATGAGAGAAGTCAACATCTACTGGATTAGTCCAGGACCAGTTAATCCACGTCTCACCAGGATTAGCACCAAGGCCTGCGACACTGGAAGGAGCAGTGACATCAGCTGTTGTGGTACTGCTCAAATTGACCCAGCTGGAATTGACATTACCGGAAAGGTCGACAGTACGAGTACTCAAAGTGTAAATTGTTTCAGCAGTAAGATCAGTAGAATTGAAATTTGTACCACTTATATCAGACTGGAAGACACCGTCAAGATAGACTTCAACATGGGAGAAGTCAACATCTGATGGATTGGACCAGGACCAGTTGATCCACGTCTCACCTGGTGTAGAACCAAGGCCCGTAACACTGGAAGGAGCAGTAACATCAGCTGTTGTGGTACTGCTCAAATTGACCCAGCTGGAATTGACATTACCGGAAAGGTCAACGGTACGAGTGCTAAGAGTGTAAATGGTTTCAGCTGTAAGGCCTGTAGAATTGAAATTTGTACCACTTATATCAGAATGGAAGATACCGTCAAGATAGACTTCAACATGGGAGAAGTCAACATCTGATGGATTGGTCCAGGACCAGTTGATCCACGTCTCACCTGGTGTAGAACCAAGGCCTGTAACACTGGAAGGAGCAGTAACATCAGCAGTGGTGCTGGAAGTAAGGTTGACCCAACTGGAATTAACATTATCGGAAAGGTCAACGGTACGAGTGCTAAGAGTGTAAATGGTTTCAGCGGTAAGATCTGTGGCATTGAAACTTGTACCACTTACATCAGACTGGAAGACACCGTCAAGATAGACTTCAACATGAGAGAAGTCAACATCAACAGGATTGGACCAGGACCAGTTAATCCAGGTTTCACCAGGATCAGCACCAAGGCCTGTGACACTGGAAGGAGCAGTAACATCAGCTGTTGTGGTACTGCTCAAATTGACCCAGCTGGAATTGACATTACCGGAAAGGTCAACGGTACGAGTGCTAAGAGTGTAACTGGTTTCAGCTGTAAGGCCTGTAGAATTGAAACTTGTACCACTTATATCAGACTGGAAGATTCCGTCAAGATAGACTTCAACATGGGAGAAGTCAGAGTCTGAAGGGTTGCTCCAGGACCAGTTGATCCACGTCTCACCTGGTGTAGAACCAAGGCCCGTAACACTGGAAGGAGCAGTGACATCAGCAGTTGTGGTACTGCTCAAATTAACCCAACTGGAATTGACATTACCGGAAAGATCAACGGTAAGAGTGCTAAGAGTGTAACTGGTTTCAGCAGTAAGATCTGTGGCATTGAAACTTGTACCACTTATATCAGACTGATAAACACCATCAAGATAGACTTCAACATGAGAAAAGTCAACATCCAAAGGATTGGTCCAGGACCAGTTGATCCACGTCTCACCAGGTGTAGAACCAAGGCCCGTAACACTGGAAGGAGCAGTAACATCAGCTGTTGTGGTACTGCTCAAATTGACCCAGCTGGAATTGACATTACCGGAAAGGTCAACGGTACGAGTGCTAAGAGTGTAAATGGTTTCAGCTGTAAGGCCTGTAGAATTGAAACTTGTACCACTTATATCAGACTGGAAGATACCGTCAAGATAGACTTCAACATGGGAGAAGTCAACATCTGATGGATTGGTCCAGGACCAGTTAATCCAGGTTTCGCCAGGATCAGCACCAAGGCCTGTGACACTGGAAGGAGCAGTGACATCAGCAGTTGTGGTACTGCTCAAATTGACCCAGCTGGAATTGACATTACCGGAAAGATCAACGGTACGAGTGCTAAGAGTGTAACTGGTTTCAGCGGTAAGATCTGTGGCATTGAAACTTGTACCACTTACATCAGAATGGAACACCGTCAAGATAGACTTCAACATGGGAGAAGTCAACATCTGATGGATTGGTCCAGGACCAGTTGATCCACGTCTCACCTGGTGTAGAACCAAGGCCCGTAACACTGGAAGGAGTAGTAACATCAGCTGTTGTGGTACTGCTCAAATTGACCCAGCTGGAATTGATATTACCGGAAAGGTCAACGGTACGAGTACTCAAAGTGTAACTGGTTTCAGCTGTAAGGACTGTAGAATTGAAATTTGTACCACTTATATCAGACTGATAAACACCATCAAGATAGACTTCAACATGGGAGAAGTCAGCATCTGATGGATTGGTCCAGCTCCAGTTGATCCAGGTTTCGCCAGGATTACCATTAAGGCCCGTAACACTGAAAGGAGCAGTAACATCATTGGTAGTAATGGAAGTGGAATTAACCCAGCTGGAATTGACATTACCGGAAAGATCAACAGTGTGGGTACTTAAAGTGTAACCGGTTTCAGCAGAAAGGCCACTAACATTGAAACTGGTTCCGCTTACATCGGACTGATAGACACCATCAAGATAGACATCAACATGGGAGAAGTCAGCATTCAAAGGATTGATCCAGGACCAATTAATCCAGGTCTCACCTGGATCAGCACCAAGGCCCGTAATACTGGATGGAGCAGTTACATCAACAGTAGTACTGGAAGTCAGGTTGACCCAGCTGGAATTAACATTACCGGAAAGGTCGACAGTACGCGTACCTATAGTATGATCACTGCCAGGACCAAGGCCTGTTGCAATGAAACTTTCATCCGTTACATTTTCCTGGAAGGATCCATCAAGATAAACTTCAACATGGAACAGATCAGGGTCCTGAGGATCGGTCCAGCTCCACTCAATCCAGGTCTCACCGGAAATTGCACTAAGGGACGTTATGCTCATAGGAGGAACACTATCATTAAAACCGCCTGAAACCACCACTGCAAAGGGCTGTGGCCCATGGGCCACATTACTTGCATTAACAAGTATAGTGTATTGTCCTTCTTCCGGACTTTCAATCGTTATCTGCTCGGTATTGTTGGTAGAATCAGTACCATTTACAGGATAACTCACACTGGGCCCTGTAATCATCAGATCAAGATCATTAACCAGAGCATCGCCAACAAAAACACCAGAAGGATAATCCGTCCACACAAGGGTCACTTTCAAAGGGACCGAGCTATTATCCACATCATAGCTCACATTCCAGGACTGCGATGTATTCAGACCATCGGTTTCATCGAAATAATACATCTTACCAGGCTCAGCAGGGAACAGTGCTCCTTCCACATTCACCCGGCCCCAGCCCTGGTCATACATTGAACGGCCCATATCATCTGCACCGTTTATCAGTGTAGCCTTGACCAGGGCGGCACTTGGGCTGGAAAGGCCCTGGTGGTCAACATAATACTCCCTCACAAGAGACGCTGTGCCTGCCACCAGGGGCGTTGCCATACTGGTCCCTGTCAAAAAGGTATAATCAGAAGAATAAGCAAGGGATGAAGCCACTGACCTGACGGAATATGCCGGAGCAACAACATCCGGTTTCACCCTGCCATCGTCCGTAAAACCCCGGCTGCTGGAAGGATACATAGCATTTATATAACCCAAATTATTTGCCGTGCCCCCCACAGTAAGGGTGTTCTTAGCAGTACCCGGAGGAGTTACCGTATTTTGCGAACCTCCCTCGTTGCCGGCTGAAAAAAGGACCAGTGAGTCGGGATGTTCCCACATATATAGATCCACTACACGGGAAAAGACAGTATAATTACCATAAAGTGAAGGAAGACCCTTAAATCCCCAGCTGTTGGACTGTATCCTTGCGTTGTAGTCATAGGCCTGCTGGAAGATCAAAGGAATATTGGAACTGGTAATGTTCAAAGCACCATTACTGTTCTCCACCGCATGGAAAACCAGCAAAGCCGATGGAGCAGTCCCTTTGTACTGGCCTGCAGAACGGTTCCCATCCCCCATTACTGAACCGGATACATGGGTACCATGGCCATTATGATCACCTGCACCATTATCAGACCAGTCCACCAGAGCCAGGACCCGGCCCTCAAGATCATCGTGCATGGAAGCATCATTATAACCGGTATCCAGACCTGTATCCACCACACCCACGATCTGGCCGCTTCCTGTAAGTCCATGCGAGTCATGGAGAGCTGAAGAACCAAGGATATCATTTGCAATATCATTCATAACAACAGGAGAGCGGTAGACATCGATCCAGCTTACCCCTTCAATACCTGCAATAAGGGAAGCATCCCCTGATATATTAACATTAATGACCTCCCCATTCTTCTCAAACACATCTCCCCCAAGATCCTCTATATCCCCGCAGATACGGTCCATCTCCTGCGGATCGAAAATACATACAACAACTGACCCTCCGGCACTTCGTTCAACAGAGGTGCTCACTTTATAGACAGGCTCATAGGGGCCCACCCAGCGAACAAAAGAATAACCCTCAACCTCCGTCTTCACAGAAGGATCCATACGCATAATGAAAGCATTGTGGGGCACATAGTCAAATATGCTGGCCCCGGCCGCAACAACCTCAGTTTTCCATTCATCTCTTATATTGTCAGTGAACTGGACAATATAATATCGATCAACAGAAGACATACTGTTCACCGACATCGAAGGAGTGGACTCCTGCAATCCCGGATCAAACCGGGCGTTCTTCAGCAATATTTCTCCGGGCCCGGAAGACCTCTTCTCATCAACCTGAGAAGCTGAACTTGCCATTGAAAAGGCCACTAACATTACAAAAAAGATAATTATCAGATACCTGCCACTACGTTCCAAATCCCATACCTCTTTACCACGTCATTTCCGTACCACCTGAACTCGCGACATTAAAGAGCCACAGCATATCAGCTGATACTTCATTTTTATAATTGTAACTATATATAACTTTCCACAAATATATTTACTGATAATCATAATAATAAGGATATAAATATTTCATGCATTCAACTCAGCAAAAATCATATAACTGTACATGAACAATATTAAACCATGGGCGGGGAAATCAAGTGGCATCACATAACAGTTGAAGAAGCTCTCAAATTGCTTGAAAGCAGCGAAGAAGGCATATCCAATTCAGAAGCCGTTCTGCGTTTGTCCAGATACGGACCCAATGAGGTAACATCAAGAAAAAAAGCCGGGCCTGTTGAAAAGTTCCTCCTTCAATTCAACAGTCCTCTGATCTATGTCCTTCTGATCGCCGCACTTGTAACCTTCCTCCTCAGAGAATATGCCGACACCGCGGTGATCCTGGGAGTGGTCCTGGCCAATGCGGTCATCGGATATGTTCAGGAAGGAAAGGCCGAACATGCCCTGGAATCCCTGGCAAAAATGCTGGTCCCTGAAACAAGTGTATTAAGGGAAGGACAGCGAATGATCATCTCCAGCAAAGAACTTGTGATTGGAGATATAGTACTGCTTGAAGCAGGAGACAGGGTCCCCGCAGACCTGCGCCTCATACACACAAAAAGTCTGGGGGTTGATGAATCCGCACTTACCGGAGAATCCACGGCAGTCACAAAGACAACAGAACCCATTCAAGACCATAACATCCCCATTGCCGACCAGAAGAACATGGCCTTTGCAGGCACATTCATTGAACAGGGAACATCACGGGGCCTGGTCACTGACACAGGTAACAATACACGTATCGGGAAGATCTCCGAAATGATCAGGGAAACTGAGCAGATAAAGACCCCTCTGGTCATTACCATCGACCGTCTGGCAAAGAAACTGGCCCTGGTGATCCTGGCCGTGGCTGCCGCAACTTTCATCCTGGGAACACTTAGAGGATTTGATCAGCTGGATATCTTCCTGGCCTCTGTCAGTCTGGCTGTGGCCGCCATACCCGAAGGCCTGCCGGCCCTGATCACCATCTCCCTTGCTATCGGGATTAAGAAGATGGCCGGGGAAAATGCCATAATCCGGACAATGCCCGCAGTTGAGACCCTGGGATCCGCCACTGTAATCTGTTCGGATAAGACCGGAACCCTTACCAAAAACGAAATGACAGTTACGCAGATCTATACTCCGGAAGGCCATTTCAAGGTCAGTGGGACAGGATATGACCCTGAAGGCACTTTCATGGTAAATGACAAAACCATTGATCCTGAACAATATCCGATATTGATGGAAAACCTCAAAGCCGGCAGCCTGTGTAATGATGCATACCTGCGGGAGGAAGGGGGAATTGATGGAGATGCAACAGAAGGGGCACTGCTGGTATCCGCACTTAAAGCAAAGAAATTCCACCTCCCAAGACTTGACGAAATACCCTTTGATTCACAACTTCGTCTTATGGCCACCCTGCACCCGCTGGAAGACGGGAAAAGCATCATCTATGTAAAAGGCTCTCCTGAAAAGATAATTAAATTGTGTACCGGGCAGTTCAATGAAATACCTCTGGAAAAAGACACCCATCTTAAAGCTGCAGAGGATCTGGCTGCAAAAGGACTGCGAGTAATAGCCACATCATATAAACTCATAAATAAAGAAAAAGAAGAACTTGACATCAGTGATCTGAAAGACCTGACCTTCATAGGCCTCCAGGCAATGATGGACCCGCCCCGGGATGAAGTAAAAAAGGCCATTCAAAAATGTACCAATGCCGGCATCCGTGTAATAATGATAACAGGGGACCATCTGTTAACAGCCTATAGCATTGCCGGGCAGCTGGGGATACGCTCAGATGGGGCCCTTTCAGGTCAGGATATAGAAGGAATGACAGATGAGGAACTATCCGGGCAGCTGGAGACAATCGCAGTATTTGCAAGGACCTCCCCCGAAGACAAAGCCAGGATCGTGGGGCTGCTTAAACAAAAAGGAGAGATCGTTGCAGTTACCGGGGATGGGATAAACGATGCTCCTGCACTGGAAAATGCTCACATTGGTATTGCAATGGGCAAAACTGGCACCGAAGTTGCAAAAGAGGCATCAGACATGGTCCTGGCAGACGATAACTTTGCATCGATCGTCAATGCAGTGGAACAGGGGAGGGATGTCTATAGCAAGATACAGAAGGTCATCCTCTGGACATTGCCTACCAATGCCACCGAAGGGCTCATGATCCTCATAGCAGTTCTTCTGGGACTCAAAGACCCGCCCCTGCTGCCCCTGCACATCCTGTGGATCAACACCATCACAGCCATAGGGCTGGGGATCCCCATAACCGTAGAGCCAAAAGAAGAACAGCTTTTACACAGAAAGCCCAGGCCTCCAGATGAACCCCTGCTGCTGCCTGTGATCAAAAGAAGGATAATAATTGTTTCTCTGACAGCCATCATAGCAACATTTGGTCTGTTCTATCTGGAGATACACAACGGTGGAAAAAGTGTCAACTCGGCCCAGACGATCGCCTTAAACACCATTGTACTCTTTGAGATATTCTATTTGTTCAATTCCAAATCAATCTATGAGAACATCTTTAACAAATTGTTCTCAAACCGGATCATGCTCCTGGGAATAGCCATTGTTCTGGGATTACAGTTGTTTATTACTTATGACCCGACAATGAATGCCCTTCTCAGGACAAGTCCTCTGGAACTTGTGGACTGGGTGAAGATGGTCCTGATCTCAAGTTCGGTCTTCTTTATTGTGGAAATTGACAAATATATTACAAAAAAAAGACTGACCAAATGATCAGCCATATACAGGACTTTCAATCTCCCTTGACTGTTTTGTCTTAAGGGAGCCTTTCAGTTTTTCAAAATACGCCATAGTATCCGGGGTAACAGACGGACCCGTTTGCTTGATCGCTTTGAGGAAATGTTCATGACGTACATATCTGGCCTTAAGATCTTCCCGAAGGGCAAATCTTCCGGCCTTTTTGCAAACCGCAGCAATATCAGCTCCTGTGAAATCTTCGGTCAGTGGAATGAACTTTGCAATATCCACATCCTCATGCAGTTTCATGGATCTGGTATGCACATCAAATATCCTGTACCTGGTCATCTGGTCAGGGACAGGCACCAGGATCAGCTCGTCAAACCTGCCGGGACGTAGCAGGGCCGGATCTATAATATCCGGACGGTTCGTTGCACCGATCACAATGACGCCACTTAGTTCTTCCAGCCCGTCCATCTCCGAAAGGAGCTGGTTGACGATCCTCTCGGTAACCCGGGGTTCCCCCTGAGCTAAGCCTCTAATAGGAGCAAGGGCATCAAGTTCATCCAGGAAAATGATTGCAGGGGCCACCTGACGTGCCCGGTTGAAAACCTCACATATCCTTTTCTCTGATTCACCATACCATTTTGAAAGCAGGTCACTCCCTTTGGCAGTTATGAAATTAGCATTGGATTCATGGGCAATGGCTTTGGCCAGAAGGGTCTTACCTGTCCCCGGAGGACCATAGAGCAGCACACCCCCGGGAGGTTCCACCCCGATGCGCACAAATGAATCCGGATGGTTAAGCGGCCATTCCACCACTTCATTAAGCAGACGTTTAACTTCCACAAGACCACCCACATCATCCCGGGTCACATTTGGACTTTCGATCATGATCTCACGCATAGCCGAAGGTTCAACATCCTTTAGAGCATCCAGGAAATCCTCCCTTTTAACCTCCATATTTTCAAGCACCTCTCCGGGGATCTGGACTTTATCCAGATCGATGTGAGGTAACAACCTGCGCAAAGTGCTCATCGCCGCTTCCCTGCACAGGGCTGCAATATCCGCACCCACAAAACCGTAGGTAATATCCGCCAGATGATCCGGATCTACATCAGCTGCCAGGGGCATCCCCCGGGTATGTATCTGGAAAATCTCCAGCCTGCCCTGCCTGTCCGGAACCCTCAGGACGATCTCCCGGTCAAACCTGCCGGGTCTGCGCAGGGCGGCGTCCAGAGCATCCGGACGGTTGGTAGCCCCAATAACAATGACATTCTTCCTCTCTTTAAGACCATCCATAAGCGAGAGCAATTGAGAGACCACGCGTCTTTCAACCTCCCCGGTGACTTCGGACCTTTTGGCAGCTATGGAATCGATCTCATCCAGGAAGATGATCGCAGGAGCATTCTTCCGGGCCTCATCGAAGATCTCCCGTATATGGTGTTCGGATTCACCGTAGAACTTTGACATGATCTCGGGACCGTTAATGGATATAAAATGGGCATCCGACTCATTTGCAACGGCCCGTGCAAGCATAGTCTTGCCGGTCCCGGGAGGACCATGCAGCAACACTCCTTTTGGAGGAGATATACCCAGGCGGTCAAACAATTCCGGATGTTTTAAAGGGAGCTCTATCATCTCCCTTACTTTCATGATAGCAGGTTTGATCCCTCCCAGATCCTCATACATCACCGTGGGGATGGACTGCTCAGCAATCACTTCGGACGCCTCGGGAAGCAGTTCAAGTTCCGTCCTATCCGTGACCTTCACAATTCCGGGAGGAGAGGTTGATATGACCTGTAGTTTGACCTCCCCCAGACCAAAACCGGGCCCGAATATGCCTGGAAGGATATCCTCCAGCGTCAGACCCGGACCCGGGGGACTTTTTGATCTTTTAAAACTTGTGGTGGAAACAAAATCTCCTTTTGAAACGCTCCTGTTGGCAAACACCGACTGCAACACATCCCCGGAAACTGACATATGCACACCCTTACTTACAGGTGCAAGCCTGACCGAAATTCCCTCTTTCCAGAAAGCCTTTTTAATCTCAACAAGATCCCCTATGCTCACCTTTGAGTTGGTACGGACAAGGCCATCCATACGGACAATATCCAGACCCTTATCCGGAGGCAAAGAGTTCATTACTATTGCTGATGTGGTGCGGTTGCCTGTGATCTCAACAATACTCCGCTCCTCCACACCGATCCTTTCCTGTATGACCACATCCAGACGAACAATACCCAGACCCACATCCTCCTGGATGGCCTCTGCTACCTTTAACCGTATGGAAGCAGGATCGTTCTGCTTATCTATTTTACCGGTCATAATTAACCCCCATTTAATATCAGACAGAACCGATCAGGAAATAAATAAGACCGGTTGTTATTTAAAATGGCACTGCTCTGTCCCAAAGAGCGGTCCATCCTTATCCTATGTCAGATATACTGATGCTGCAGATGAGGACAATGGTCCTTCAGGTCTTCAACAGAAGCCGTATAGAACTGCTCCCTCAGATCAGGAATAGCTGACAGGGCCCTTGTCCAGTCAGGCATTAATACATCCGTAGGTCTTTGAAGATAGTCCTCGCCTGCCTTTCGAATGACCTTTGCAAAAGTATCCACATAGGTTTCTTCCTCATGACGATTATAATTGATACCATTACAATATGCATCGGCATTATATCTGCGAATGAGGTCCTGTCCTATACGTTTGTACTGCACATGGATACTGTGCAGGAAGGATGTTGAGATAGCTGTATTTGTAGATTCGGTCATCACCCTCATAAACGTTGTAAAGATATCTCCCACCATCTTACACAGACCCTCTGACATTGTATATCCCATGGTCTTGTGTTTGTGATCGTAGTATCCAAGGTCCGTCTGACATATCTTCTTAAGGGTTGCATTCCTGTAGACCTCGGCCAGCAGGCCCACCTCCAGACCCCAGTCCGCCGGGATCCTTATGTTTAGTGCAAGATCGCTGGTCATGGCAAACTCTCCTGCAAGGGTATAACGGAATGCAAGCAGATAGCGCAATATCTCCGCTTTGGATTCCACATGCAGGGTCTCAAGCAGGGGCCTTACGAACAGACGAAATACCCGGCCATGCATGAGCATCTGATCCTTATTGATCCTGGCATAATAGCCTTTATTGAAGAAGAAATTAAGCTCCGGGTCCACCACCGGGTATAATAATTTTGCCGGGAACTCCCTGGAATAGGAGATTATATCAGCATCATGATAGGCTATGGCATATGACCTTAATGTAGCCACACCTGTAGCTATCCAGACATCCTTTCCCTTACCCCGAAAACCGGTAAGGTCCAGGCCTTTATGCTTCATCTCCTCCAGAATGCTCTGTATCCTGGGACCATTGCACCAGATCACCTTATGAGGGATCTCCAATCGCTCAAAGAATTCAATTGTCTGTATATACTGCTCTGAATTGTCCGCCGCAAGGGCAAGGACAACTTCATTGAGGAAATCACATTCATTAAGATGTGTAACAATGGAACTAAGGGATGGTTTTTCAACTTCTTCAAAAAGCATAGGTATTATCAGAGAAGATGGTCTGCGCTTTCTCAGATCATTGATACGTTTTTCAAATTTGTCAGCATCGATACAAAAGTCATGAATTGTTGTAATGTATTCCTGATAAAAATCCATTTAAACCCCACCACAATACTTAATTTCAAATTAACTCCCATTTAATCCCGGAATCAAAGCCAGAATTAATAATAGCATATAATTTAAAATTACATATTCATTTTGCTTTTTTCAAAACTATATTTATATTCACATATATAGAATTTCACTGCACAAAAACTTATATGAGTTTGACAGTATATATAAGTTATAGTGATCTACGATCATCTACAGTCTTTAATTTTTGCTCACACGCAATAAAAGAAGGAGGGAGTTTCTCATTAAATACCTTGTATTCACCGACCTTGACGGAACCCTGATAGACCACGATAACTACTCCTATGAAAAGGCCCTGCCTGCCCTGGAACACTTGAAGAAACTGAAGGTCCCGGTCATATTCTGCACAAGTAAGACGCGTGCGGAACTTGAGGTCTATGCCCGGGAACTTGAAAGTGATCATCCTTTTATTTCGGAGAATGGGGGAGCCATATTCATCCCGAAGGATTACTTCCTGGATGAACCTGAGCATAACGGGGAACTGGAGAACTATTTTGTGGTCGAACTTGGCACCGCATATGAAAAACTAATAAAGGTCATAAATGACATCCGCAGGTCCACAGATCTGGAGATCCTCGGGTTTTCAGATATGGATGACCAGGAACTTAGCCAGGATACGGGTCTTGACCCGGGATCTGCAAAACTGGCCCGGATGAGAGAATATGATGAAGCTTTCCGTCTCCTGAATGAAAATGAGGAGCGTGCCGATTTACTCATAGAGCAGATACATTCCCGGGGACTTAACTATACCCGGGGAGGCAGATACTGGCATCTGCTTGGAGATAATGATAAAGGTAAAGCAGTGAAGCTTCTTGCAGACATCTACAAAGAAAAAAATGGCCCTGTGAAAACAGTCGGACTGGGGGACAGCCTAAATGACCTGCCTATGCTAAATGCAGTGGACGTTCCAATACTGGTACAAAAGCCCGGAGGCATATACGACCCCAAGATCATGGATGAGAGGATCAAACGGGCAGACGGTATCGGGCCGGTGGGCTGGAACCGGGCAATATTTGATATATTTTAAGAGCAAACATTAGACCATATAAACAGGAACGATTTACGGGGGAAGGAAGAATGATACGTCTGGAAAATATGTTACCAAAAGCTTTTCTGATCGGACTGGTGGAAATGGTTGATATGGTCGGTCCGGAAAAAACATACAAATGGCTTGAGGCCATCGGGGAAAAAATGGGTCAGATCGAGGGAGCGGGGTTTGAAGGAGCCCGCGAAGATGATATCAACTACCTTCCCATCTGCCCGTTTGGCAATGTGATCATTGACTTCATACAGATATACGGGGAGAGACCGCCACAGTTCATGGAGATCATTAACTATTCCAATGAGATGAAAAGCACAGCAGAAGATGGCTGGAAATACCCTGCCTTAACCAGTGTCATCGGAGTGCTGCATTTTAGCTACAGCAGAAAAAGGGCTGAGATGGCAGATTCCCTGCTGCTTAATGTGGGATCCAGGTCCCCCCTGACAAATACCATCGAATATAACGATAAAGCCATAGAAAAAGCAGGCATGACACGTGAAGAGGTGGACAGCTATCTGGAGAAGGCCTATTATGTCTATAAAATAAAACCCCTTGACCAGGAGTGAATCTTTTGAATCAGATAAAAGCCCATAAGCTTTATGAGAACAGCATAAGGATGCTTAAGGAAAACCAGCATGAGAAAGGAGGGTTCTATGCAAGCCCCCCGGGTACACGCTATCCTTTCATCTATCCAAGGGATCATTCCATGGATATCCTGGGGTGCATTGCAGGAGACCTGATGCCACAGGCCAGAAAAGGACTGGAGTTTATCCTGAATTCCCAGAAGCCCCTGGGAGAATTCTCCCAGAGATATGATGTGGATGGAAATGATGCAAGTTACAAAGATCTCCAGATAGACGGTAACGGCCTGGTACTATATGCCCTGGGTAAATATTTTGAAGCCACAGGTGGCTCCTTCTTTGATGAAATGGCAGACAGGGATTTTGTCAGGAAACACTGGGAGACCGTTGAGAAGGCCGTTGAGTTCATATTAATGAACAAGAACGAGGAAGTGGACCTTATCCACACCATAAACAGCATTCATGAATATCCGGCCTATGAGCACGGATTCGAGATCTACGCCAACTGTGCCTGCTGTGCGGGAATGCTTGCAGCAGTCAAAATGGGCAAGGCCATTGATAAGGATGTGAGCCTCTGGGAAGAAGAGGCCGAAAAGGTCAGACATGCCATCCTGACCCGTATGTACAGTCCCAGAAGGCGCTCTTTCATAAAATGTATCCGTGTGAAGGAGAAAAGCAGCAACCCCATTGGATATGATGCCTTTGCCTCAACCGTGATAGATATCGATGCAGTGGAATATTCCCCTGCAGCCTTTGAACTGATAGACGAAGGGGATGTCAAGAACCGCTCTACTGTTAAAAGGATCCATGAGAACCTCTGGGACAAAGAGATCGGGGGGCTTAACCGCTATCCTGAGCATTGGGGACGCAATAACGGCGGATACGGGCCCTGGTGCCACTTCACCTGCCAGCTGGCAAACCATTATACTGCCATTGACGACCAGGACAGGGCAGAGATGTATCTTGGCTGGGTGGTTGATATGGCCCATAATAACATGTTACCCGAACACATCTCCACCATAGAGCGTTTTGAAATGTGGCTGGAGGACTACACCAATGCAAAGATCCTCAGGGACAGCAAACTTACAATGATCGAGAACGTACGTAAACATCCCAAATGGAGTGACGGCCTGGCCTATGTGACCATACCCCTTATATGGCCCCATGCCGATTATGTCAGAGCATACATGAACTATACACATCAGTTCATGTAACTGTTTTTTTATATCTGGATCAGAGATTATCACTCAATGAGGAATACGCATGCAATACATCAAAAGGATCCCCACCGGGATCAACGGGCTGGATGAAATGCTGGAAGGAGGATACCCTTATGGCGAGGGAGTTCTCATCACCGGAATACAGGGCACAGGTAAGACCATAGCAGGCCTTCACTTTATAGAACAGGCCTGCAGGGATGCCAGAAGATGTGTTTTCATTGCCACCGAAGAGATGCCTGACAAACTCATAAAACAGGGAGATATGTTCGGATTCGACCTGCGGGCCCATATCGAGAACGGATATCTGAGGGTCAAACGTGTCCTTGAGACCAGGACCAATTATGTGAGGAACAAAACCGGTAAAAGATACGATCCCCAGATAAAGGAGATCGACCTGATGGATGTTCTGGACTATATCCCCTATGGGACCGAAGTTGTGGTCATCGATAATCTGGGAGTGTTCGCTCTGGACATGGAACCCAAGGAGTTCAGGGATAAACTGGACACATTAATGGACATCCTTTCAGAGAAACAATGCACCAGTCTTTTCATACTTGATGAAGCTTCAAACCAGCTCACCGGGACCATTGCAAATTATTCTTTATGCGGATCGATCAATCTGATGCTTCGGGAAGACTATGATTCAATGACCATTGAGCGGCTTCTCAGGGT
Organism: Methanosarcinaceae archaeon; assembly: GCA_963676195.2. Classification (GTDB taxonomy): domain Archaea; phylum Halobacteriota; class Methanosarcinia; order Methanosarcinales; family Methanosarcinaceae; genus CAXXJW01. Next base: position 1,474,759 of record CAXXJW010000001.1, read on the forward strand.
GCAGAAGATGCGCCGCACCAATATACCCCTGGTGATCAAAAAGTTCAGCATCGGTCCTGAAGGCATCATTCTGGATAACTAAACTGCAATTTAACACAACCCAGCCCTGCAATTTAACGCAACACAGTCATCCATCCGATCCTTTATCCGTTGTCCCTTTATATCATTCCAGACCCATATCCTTAATCCACGATCGTATCTGCAGGCTGAAAATGATCCACATCGAACAGACCCCGGTCTGTCATCCTTGCAGAAGGTATGACCGGCAGGGCCACGAATGAATGGGTGATGAAAGGAGCAGGCAGGGTACATCCCATATCCTTTACACAGGCATGTAGCCGGTCAAGCTGCTCTTTGACCTTTTCCACACTATCGGTGCTCACCAGGCCTGCAAAGGGCAGGGGAAGTCTTTCCAGCACCTCACCATTCCTTACAAGACATATACCTCCATTCATATCCCGGATCGCATTGGCACATATAGCCATGTCACTGTGACTGGTCCCGCTTACGATGACATTATGACTGTCATGACCCACACTCTGTCCCATTGCCCCAGCTTTAAGACCCAGACCGCAAATGAAACCTTTACCTATGTTGCCATTCTTACCATGTCTTTCAACCACAGCAATACTCAGGACATCCCTGGCCGGATCTGCCTGCAATACTCCCTGATCATCTGCAATTACACTGACCTGTTCCATTCCTGTCAGCAACTGGTCCGGCCGGACCCTGATAGCATTTACTGTATGCTCTGTGCAAGAAGCTACTTTCATACACATGTCTGCAGCAACCAGCTCTTTGAACCTGATCGTGTTGAATACCTCTTTTGGATACTCAAATACCGGAGTAAAGGAGCGGGCCGCAACACCGGAAGCATATATGGAATGTATCTTAAAGGTCTCCAGGTCATCAAGGACCAGCATATCAGCTTTTCTGCCGATGCTAAGGGAACCCACAAGATGGTCCAGATGGAAATGCCGGGCCGTATGGAGAGTGCACATGGATATTGCATCCATGGGAGAAAGACCAAGAGCTATGGAACGTCGCACAATGTTATCCATATATCCCTCAAGCAGGTCCGCAGGATGTTTGTCATCGGTTACGAAAAAGACGTTCTGCAGGTTTACCCCATCCTCAATGAGCCGGGGAAGGAACCGGTCCAGGGCTTTGGCCGCAGACCCTTCCCGGATCATGAGCTTCATCCCCAGCCTCAGTTTCTCCAGGGCCTCTTCATATTCAATGGACTCATGGTCCGAGGAGATCCCCGCGCACATATATCCCCACAGATCAGGACCCTGCATTGCAGGACAGTGACCATCTACTACCAGCCTGTCCTCCAGGGCCGTGCGGATCATTGACAGCTTGCCCTCATCCCCTGCCAGGACCCCGGGATAGTCCATCACTTCCGCCAGGGCCACCACGTTCTCATTATCTATCAATGCCTCAATGTCCTCAGGAAGGATCGATGCCCCTGATGTCTCAAAGGCAGTTGCAGGCACACAGGAAGAGATGGCCACAAAGACATTAAAGGGGAGGGATGCAGCTTCCTCAAGCACAAGTTCCACACCCCGGCGTCCCAGTACATTGGCCACTTCATGAGGATCGATGACCACGCCTGTGGTCCCGTGCAACAGAGCATAACGTGCAAATTGCCCCAATGTTACCATACTGGATTCAAAATGTACATGCCCGTCCAGCAGGCCCGGACATACATGCCTGCCTCCAAGATCGATAATTGATGTATCTTCACCCTTAAGTTGTGATACATCTCCAATACCCACAATATAGCCGTCCTTCACGGCAATATCATGGTCCAGTATCTCATGGGTGTTCACATTGATAAGCTTACAATTCACAAAAACAGAGTCGGCTTTGCGCTCACCTTTACCTGCAAATATCCTGTCCTTAAGATCCATAACAGTATGCTTGTATTTGAAGAGTATATGGCAGTTACGGTTAAGCTTAGCTCCAGAACCTTTTATTCTTTGCATAATTACGTTCTGCTGCCATGATATCACGATAGAAGGTTTCTTCATCCTCCCTCATCTTCCCGATCACCCTGGTTGCAGTCTCAGGCCCCACTCCCCTGCTTGCCAGAGCAATAACTGCCACCTTTCCATGGGTCATGACGATATTTGCATTACGATAGGTCCTCCGGATACGTTTGATATCCTCCCCATCAGTTACTTTGTCCTGCTTCTTCACAAGTTTGATCTCATCCTCTTCCCAGGGTTTGAGAGCGGCGATCATCCGCGATTCACATACCGGGCACTGGATGACATCGGGCACATTCATTACCTTGCGCCGGGAGACCCATTTTTTGCAATGAAGACAAAAGAGGATGATCCGGTCGTTCATTATCCGGTCCTTCAGGGCCATCACAATGGACCTGTCCGCTTTTTCCGGGGCCACAAGATCCCGGCTCATGGCAAAACCGGCCGAACCCAGGGGAGTGGATACGGGATGGATGAGCACAACAATATTCTCATTTGCAATGTCTTCCAGTATCTGCCGGGCCTTTTCAATATCCATCATATTATGGAGGATATCCCGTATCACCTCATCATACATAGGGCTGTCTTTATAGATCTCCAGCAGTTTTTTCATGCTGATGCGATCATAATCGATCTGCTTGCTCAGGGCCCCGAACTTTCTGGCAATATGGACCATCTTCCATTTCATCACCGAGGTGTTCTTGAGAGTCATTTCGATGATCGGCTCCACATGTTCGGGACTTATATCCAGAAGAAGCTGTCTTATATGGGCCGCTTTCATCCTTCGAGGCAGTTGCAGGCGTATCCTGTAGGGGTCCACCTCCTGACCCACACTGCTTCCAAGCCGGGCCGCAAGCAGGGAAGTTATGACCTTACCAATGGTCTCATTTGCATTATGCCCAAAACACGCATTGATCAGCACATGTTCCCCTTCATCCTCGATCACCAGGGTCCTGTGATCAGGGAGAGGGCAATGTTGTTCCAGATGTTTTTTAATAAGCTCCAGGAATATCTGTGCTGAACTGATATCCAGAGGATATTCCTCCATTAAAACTTTCAGGATATCCTCATCTGCAACACCATCATCAAGCATTGACAGGGTGCGTCTTCGAACACTGCCAACCTCCTGTGCAACTTCATATGGTACCGGGATCTCCTCCCCAACCCAGCTGGGTATCTCCCCGAGGGTTTTGACAGGTTCCACTTTGATCCGGTCCCTGTCCGTGCACATCTCAATAACACGCCACATATCCCCTTTGGTTATGAACACAGCCCCCACCTGGGCAAAATTTATAACAAAAGCTTCATCCAGTATCCCCACGGACCGGCCTGAAACAATATCATATATTTCGAATTTGCGCTCATCGGGTATCATGGAGAGATTATCGTAATAATACTGCCAGCTTTTCTTGCGCCGGCTGATCTTTGTGGAACCTTCATCATGCCAGACCATCCGGTATTCGATGATCTGGTCGATCACGGCCGAGAGCTGTTCAAAGCTGAGGTCCTTAAAAGGATATGTACGCCTCAAAATAGAATGGATCCGGGCGATCTCCACTTCCCCGAAATCAAGGACCATTCCTGATAGCTGATTTGCAATGACATCCAGACAGTTCATATGGGGGCTGATAGACTCAGCCGCCCCTGCAAAAGCATTCTTTGTGATTGCCATGCTTTCGGACACATCATCAAACCCCATTGCCAGAATGGTACCCCTGGAAACCTCATGCATCCTGTGTCCGGCCCGGCCCACACGCTGAAGCAGCCTGGAGACCTGCCTGGGAGAACCATACTGGACCACATGGTCCACCTGGCCGATGTCGATCCCCAGTTCCATTGAAGAAGTGCATATAAGCCCCTGAAGGTCCCCTGCTTTAAAGGATTCCTCAGCCTCGATACGGGAATCCACCGAAAGGGAACCATGATGGACACCTATGTTCACATCAAGCATTTTAAATCCCGATGCCAGGGCCTCGGCGCTCTGTCTGGTATTGACAAAGATCAGGGTGGACAGATGAGACTCCACGATATCCCTTATGCTGCGAAGATGGGAAGCAAACTCCAGGTCACATCCAAGCTTTTTGGATATCTGCAGATCTTCCTCCCCTGCAACAGGAGAAAGGATGTCAAATTCCAGCAGGTTGAGCATCAATACCTGCACCGTGGATACCTCTCTTTGCGGGCCCACCATGAAAGCGGCCACCACATCCGGATTTCCCACCGTTGCAGACAGACCGACCCGCAGGAATTCCCCGGAGAGCTCCACCAGCCGCTCCAGCCCCACACATAACTGGGCCCCTCGTTTGGAGGAAGCAAGTTCATGGATCTCATCAATGACAACATAACTGACATAACCCAGGTTCTTGCGGAGCCGGGAGCCGGTGAACATCGCCTGCAGGGTTTCCGGAGTAGTTATTAGCAGGTCCGGAGGATTGCGGGACTGTTTCTGTCTTTCATAACTGGAAGTATCCCCGTGGCGCACCTGCACCTTTATGCCCAGCTCCTTCCCCCACCACTGTATCCTCAGGAGCATGTCCCGGTTCAGGGCCCTCAGGGGAGTTATGTACAGAGCAGATATACCCTGCCTGTCCTCGTCCTTTTTATTCAGTATATGATGGAACATGGGCAAGACTGCCGCTTCGGTCTTACCCGAACCGGTAGGTGCTATCAGGAAAGTATGCTCAGCACTTAGTATGTGGGGAAAAGCAAGTTCCTGGGGCCTGGTAGGGGCAGTGAATCCCTGTTTTTTCAAAGCCTCCTGTATATCAGGATGGAAATGATCGAATATATTGCCAAATGTCATTTTTTCACCGGGTCCTTTTTGTTGAACCGTTTTTTCCTGCGAGGTTTTTCACACACCCGGGTATCCTCCAGTTTCCTGATGTTCTTCAGCAGGCCCAGATAAGTGCCATCCAGCAGATATACCCGGGCATTGTTAACCTCCACCGCCTTTGAAGAAAAGACCGGGCCCAGCAGATCGTCATCTCTGACTTCATTAAAAGCGATACCCCCGCATAGTTCGTTGAACACAGGAACAATTATGACCTCCGTATCAGGCACGGGACCAATATCCATACCGATCTTAGTGAAGTGCTTCTGGATCTGAGAGCCGATAAAGGAAGTCCTTATCCACACCGGCTCGGAAATAGAATAGCCCAGAGGATCAGTGAAACGCACAGTGGGATGATTGTGGGCCATTATTACATATTTTGCACCAAGCAGTTTCGCGTCCGGCCAGGTATGTCCATGGAAATAACCGACATTATCAATAACTGCTCCTCTGGAAGGATGGATAGTGAGATTCCCGCTTTCAGGAAGCAGGAATTCAATCCCTCCATCATGGTTGCCAGGTAAGAGGTCCACATAAACCAGCTCTGTCAGGGCCTCAAAGAAACGGGGGATCTCATCCCTCTCCTGCCAGGAGATCTGAGGTACATTATGCTTTATGTCCCCGAGCAATATGAGCCTTTGTGGCTGGTGTTTGTGAATTAATCCGAGAAGGTGGTCCAGCCGGGCCTCCATCTGACTGGGAATGGTAACACCACTCCTGTACAGGTCCCACTCGATCCCCAGGTGTATATCTCCCACAACAAGAGCTGTTGTCGTGCCTGACACCAGCAGGGCGGGTTCATTGATGACAGGGTCTATCTGAATATCCATTGTACAGAGAAGGAATGCAAAACTGTTATTCCTTTTGGCTGAAAGAGATTTAACCAATTATCCGGGCATTGACCGTTTTGAAGATCACATATACCGGCTTACCCTTCTCGATATGCATGGACCTGCAGGAATCAGGGGTTAAGACAGACCTGATCCTCAGACCTCCTGTTGAGATGAGCACCCAGAACACATGACCATGTTTGAGTACGTCGACAACCTCTCCGGGAATCACATTCATTGCTGAACTTTCCAGAGGTCTTAAGGAAAGTATCATATCTTCAGGTCTAACCGAGACCTTCACCCGCTCACCTATTACTCCGTGGTCCAGGGAATAGATGTCAAACTCTCCCATATTCACTGTGGTGATGTCCTTTGATATTGAGGAGACCTTTCCCTCCAGGATGTTGGTCCCCAGGAAAGTGGCAACCTCATCCGAGGCAGGCCTGTTGAACACTTCTTCGGGGATACCCTGTTGCAGGATCCGGCCCTTTTTCATAACTACCACCTTATTGGCCAGACTCCAGAGGTCTTCCAGATCATGGGTCACATGAAGCACTGTGGTGCTGTATTCGGCAATGGCACTTTTGATCATCTCCCTTAACGCTTCTCTGGTCCTTACATCCAGAGCACTGAATGGTTCATCCAGAAAAAGCACATCAGGTTTTACGATCAGTGCCCTTGCCAGGGCCACCCGCTGCATCTCTCCCCCGCTTAAGGTGTCCGGTTTTCTGTGCAACAGGGCCTCAATGCTGAGGATGGAGGAAATATGATGAACCTCTGCCTCAAAAGATCCTTTATGTTGCTTTTTCAGGCCATAGGCGATATTATCGAACACATCCATATGCGGAAAGAGAGCATAGTCCTGGTATACGATCCCGATCCCTTTATGCTCGGGCCTTAAATGGGTGATGTCCCTGCCATCAAGGATCACAGCACCCTTCTCCATTTTATGAAATCCCAGCATTGCCTCCAGCAATATGGTCTTACCACTTCCCGTGGGCCCGATGATTATTACATAATCCCCTCTGGCCACATCAATATTGATGTCCTGGAGTCTGAATTCCCCCAGGTCCACACAGAGGTCCTCTACTTTAAGATATGCATCAGACAACATCATCTACCCTCCAGTCTTTCAAATGAGAAGATCGCAATAAAGGCTATGATCACAAGCACGATCCCGCTGGTAATGGCCATGCTCAAATTCCCGTATGAAAGGTTCAGATACAGGAAAACCGGGAGAACATCCGTGTTCATATAGGAACCTCCGGCCAGGATAAGCACCGCTCCAAAGGCCCCTATGCATCTTGCAAAAGCAATGATCCCCGATGCAAATATGCCATTGCGGGCCAGGGGCAGGGTCACCTTAAAGAAAGTCTCCATATAGCTGTAACCCAGGGTCCGGGAGACCAGTTCATACCTGGGATCCACATCCCTGAAGGTAGAATAGATTATCCTCACTGCAAAAGGGTATGCCGTAAATATCTGGGCCACCACGATCCCCGCCTTTCCAAACACGACCTTCAGACCAATGGATTCGAAAAGATCTCCCAGAAAACTTTGCCCGAAAAGCAGAAGTAAAGCCAGGCCCAGCACCAGTTCCGGAAAAGCTATTGGCAGATCCAGGATCGAGCGAGCGATATGTCGTCCCGGAAAATCGAACCGGGCCAGGGCATACCCGGTGGGGATGGAGAACATCATCACAAATATGGTTGAGACAGAGGCTGTCAGAAGGGATAATTTGAATGAATACAACATTTCCTCTGATCGGAGCGACTCAATTATATCCGCAGGGGACGGGACCAGGAAAAGCATGGCAATGGAAAAGAACATCAAAGCTGTAAAGGAGAGAGCAATGAAGATAAAGAGATATCTGAGCCACTCAAATTCTGAAAGGAAAACTGCTCCACGGCCCCTTTCAGAAGAAGCGGGGGCTATATTATTTCTTAAGGACCTCAAAGAAGACATCACCTGCATTGATAAAGGACGCTGTTAGATAGAAAAGCACCTTATATAACAGCTCTGGAACATTAAGGAAAATCAGATTTTGGATGGGTAGGAGAGCCTGGACAGGATGGGAAAATAAAGATAGGGAGATAAAAACATTTTTGAGATTTAAAAAAGGAACAGTTTTGAGAATTAAAAAAAGAAAAACAGGAGTTTCCTCCTGCATTCAGAACTTGCTCACTCAACCTGCTCACCAAAGTGGTATGAGGTCATTGTGAGGTCCTGAATATTTATCACACCATCCTGGTTGACATCCCAGCGGGGGTATGGAGTACTTACAGTGTTACCATATCTCTGGCTGATCATGGTGATGTCGAGGATATTTACAACACCGTCTTCATTCACATCCCAGCGGGGGTGTACATCATTGATGGTTATGGTGATCTGTGTTGAAGTTGTCTGCTCACCATCGCTTACAATGAACTCGACTACATGGGTACCTGCACTGCTGTAATCAGTCACCCAGGTGTACTCTGCTCCTGTGGAATAGGTAACTCCGTCGATCTTGATCAGATAGCTGAGTGTATCTCCATCCACATCACTGCCTGTTGCACTCAGATCAATGGATTCACCTTCATCATAGTTGCTTCCATCAGCGGGTCCGAAGAAGTCAATTACAGGTGCATGGTTGATCTCAACGACCTGGATGTTCATGGAAACACTGTCAGTGAACTCTCCGTCAGAGACTGTGAAGTTCAGTGTATACAGGCCGGCCTGACCGTCTGCAGGGGTCCAGCTGAATGTTCCTTCATTAAAGCTTGCTCCCTCAGGAAGACCGGTTACGGAATAGTTCAGTACATCGCCGTCCACATCGGTTGCACTCACACTAAAGGTCAGGGTGCTTTCCTCATCAACGGATCTGTCTGTCAGGGCCCCCATCACAGGTGCATGGTTAACCTCAACGACCTGGATGTTCATAGTAACCGTATCATTAAGCTGTCCGTCCGAGACTGTGAAGGAAACAGTGTATGAACCGGCCTGGCCATCTTCAGGGGCCCAGCTGAATGTTGCTTCATTAAAGCTTGCTCCCTCAGGAAGACCGGAAGCTGTATAGCTAAGGGCATCGCCATCCTCATCAGTTCCGCTCACACTGAAGGCCAGGGTGCTTTCCTCATCAACGGATCTGTCTGAGATATCATTCATTACAGGTGCATGGTTGGCAGGGAGGACCTCTATGGACAGGCTGCCTGTATCATTCAGGTATCCATCTGAGACCACAACATCTACTGAATATGTTCCGGCCTGGCCCACTGCAGGGGTCCAGCTAAAGGCACCAGTTGTACCAAAGGTTGCTCCTTCCGGCAGGCTGGAAGCTGTATAGCTGAGGGTATCACCGTCAACATCGTTTGCAGTGATATCAAATTCAAGGGCCTCTGCTTCAGTGACCGTCCTGTTCTCAAGTGATCCCATTACAGGTGCTGTGTCCACAAGGATGGTGGTATTGACTGCATCATAGGCAAGGGCCATGGAATTGGTATCACTTACCACAATATCTGAAAGGTCAATGTCCAGATATCCTGTATCGCTTCCTGCAATAAAGGCTACTGTGGCCATTGTACCTGGATAGAGAGCATATGAACTTCCCAGGATGGAACAATAGACATCTGTCACAGTACCTGCAACATTGTTTATCATGCCCTCACTGAACAGGGTTGGATCCTGCTGGTTGAACATATTACCTTCGTTAACTGCATTCACATTGGCCAGGACTGCATTAAAGTCCAGATCAAACTGAGCTCCTGTTACCGGAACCATGGGTTCCAGCTCAATATCCACATTAAAGCTCTCTCCCGGAGTGACTATCAGGGCAGAAGGACTGGCGGTCACTGTAACCATGGATTCTTCATTCTGAACAACTGGCTGTTCTTCCTCAACAGGTTCTTCCTGTCCGGAGCTGGCGTTTGCATATTCTATATGGAAGGTGTGGGCCCCGTTCCAGTCATTGCCTGAATCATCACTGTATACATACCTGAGGACACTGTCCTCATCAGATACTGCAGCATCAAACAGCTCACCATCCCTGTAAATGTTGTAGGTATGGCTGGCATTCTCCACGGCCAGGGAGATCGTGGTGGGGTTTTCTGCAAGGGATGAGCGCAGGGATACTGTGGCGGGATCGATCTCATTTACATCATAGAGATAGCCGCTCTCCGGAAGGACACCAAAGTTCTCCTGCTCAAAGTGTACCCAGGCCCCGCCTGTGATCACACATTTACTGCCCTGAGGGTAGTAGTTTACACCCATACCCTTGTTATCAGAGAAGATCTGACCATTGGTATACTGCACCGTGATCTGTGCTCCGTATTTTGTATCCACATAATATGACCTGTCAGGGACATCCTGAACGGTTCCCACACCACTTGTGGTCTGGAAACTGATCCTCTTATCAACACCTACACGGGTTGCATTGATCACAGCTCCAAGTCCTTCAGCTGTGACTGTTACAGGATAGGTACCTTCATGGATGATGTTACAGCCATTAAGCTCCACATCCTCATTCATGATACACACAGCAGGATTTGCTGCAGGGATGTCATAGACTGTAACATTATAGACATGGTTATTTGGCTGGTAGAACATCATACCCTTGGTAAAGCCATGTATCACACCATTCCGGATAGTGATATTGTCACAGGACAGGTGGGTCTGCAGTCCATGGGAGAATGAACCATAATAATCATGCAATACGAAGTTCTCCAGGGTACAGTTAAAGGCCCCTGTCTGGAAATCAACTGCATTGTGTACCGGATAGGAAATGTCCACATTCCTGATGGTCACATTCTCGATCTCCTTGCCATCAATGTGATCATTACTCTCCTGCAGACCTATCCCATGCCAGGATGTCCTGTTGATGGTAACGTTCTCAATGATGGAATCCCTGGTACGGTCTCCGAAATTGATCCCGTCAAGATAATCTTTGGATATGATATCATAGATCTGTCCGTCATGGACATGGACATTGCTTGCCTCCCTTATGCAGATACCTGCCAGGGTGGACCTGTTAATCTCAAAGTTTGATATCTCGATGTTCTCTGATCCCGAGAACCAGTATCTTGCTTCCACACATGCATGATTATTTGCTGTGTCATCACCCATATCTTCCATTGTAAAATCTGTGATCACAATATTGGTGATACTGGACAGTGGACTGGTCTCACCATAAAAGACAACGCCACCTGATCTGACATCGTTTAATGCGAAGTTTGACAGCTCCACATCAGAGGTATCCTGGTAAAAAGCAAAACCTCTTGCATAATTGCGGATGTTCATTCCGGAAATGGTAAGATAGCTCTTAGAATCTGCAAAGAAACAATCCCCGGTACTGTCAACACCGTCAAGGACAACATTTGCACCTTCAAGGACAGTAAGGGTAATTGGCTCAGCAGCAGTTCCTGACCCGGGGAACACGATATGTTCATTATACCATGTACCCTCCATCAGATACACAGTATCTCCGGGTTCTGCCTGACTTACAGCATAGGAGATGCCTGACCAGGGTTGTTCAAAAGAACCGGAACTTCCATCATTTCCAGAAGGAGAAACATAATAATCAGCTGCACTTGCGGGTATTGCAAGAATGACAAGAACAAAGAAAGCTACAAAAACATTCTTCAACATGCACTTAAGACCTGTATACGTAGTGTTTGACCTCATTATAATCACCTAAGTAATAACATGTATGGTCAATGTCTTAAGAATGATGAACTTAACAACTGCTTATTTGTACATAAAATGACCATAATGTGTACAGATAAAGCTATGCATGCTTTTATGGAGTGCCATAAAAATCATCCACATCTAAAAAACAGTATCAATAAAGCTATCATAATACATACATTTGTGTTCAAACAAGAAAAACAGACAATACCAATACCTGAAAAGAGCCGACAGAAGACTTCAGAGATTTCAAAAATTAAATACCTTATGGAATACAAAAAAATAGAAAAGAAGCCGGGATACATACCCCGGGCCAGATGTCCTGTTTATGCTCTGATCACACGCAGAACCAGAGTGGCAGTATCTTTAAGTGAACCATCAGATGCAGAAAATGGGATATAATAAGTTCCTGCATGGCCATCCAGTGGGGTCCAGCTAAAATCACCTGTCTTTGGGTTTAGTTCATAATCGGCGCTCCAGGGAAGACCGCTAACAGAATACTCAAGAGTATCACCATCAGGATCAACTGCACTAACAGTAAAGAAAAATTCCTGATTCGAATATACAGTCACTGACTGAATATCATCAATTACCGGGGCCCTGTTAGACAGGTACACAGAGATCTTTACTATAACTGAATCAGATTTGGTACCATCCGAAACACTAAATGTTGTATAATAGGTGCCGGCATGACCTGCAGATGGGGTCCAGCTGAAAAGCCCCGTATTATCCAGGGAATAGTCAGCACTCCAGGGAAGACCGCTTACAGAATACTCAAGGGCATCACCATCAGGATCTTCAGCATTCACAGTAAAAGAGAGAGTATGATCGATCGGAACTGACCTGGGGCTGACAGGACTGATCACAGGTGCAGAATTCACAACATCCAGAACAGTTATTTGTACAGCCTCACTGTCAGAAAGCACACCATCACTCACCGTAAAAGTGGCATAGTACTTACCAACATGACCCTCAGAAGGAGTCCAGCTGAAAAGTCCCGTATTATCCAGAGAATAAGCAGCATTCCAGGGAAGACCGCTTACAGAATACTCAAGGGCATCACCATCAGGGTCAACCGCACTTATTTTAAAAGAAAGGGCCTCATCCCGATAAATGCTCTTTGATCCGATACTCTGCACAACAGGTGCACTGTTCTGCTCCTGAACAACAGGCGGATCCTCCTTTAACACCCTGAGGGTCACAGTTCTCATATCAGATAAAGAACCATCGGACACTTTGAAGAGCAACTCATAGGTACCTGCATAACCCGAAGAAGGGGTCCAGCTGAAAGTTCCCCTATTGTCCAGAGAATAAACAGCACTCCAGGGAAGACCACTCACAGAATACTCAAGTGCATCACCATCAGGGTCAATGGCACTGATATCAAGAGAGAAGGGATAGTCGCAGTAAGCGATCTGAGATCCGATAGTTCCAAGCACTGGTGCACTGTTGGAAACAGGGAAAACCCCCTCCAGAACCTCTATGGACATTGTCTGGCTGGAAGAGAGGTGCCCGTCAAATGCGGAGAATGTAAGCTCATGAACTCCCCGATGTTCGTATTGAGGGGTCCAGAAGAAATATCCGGAACTGGTATCAAACGTATATCCTGAACCGATATCCAGACCTGCTACAGAATATACCAGCGGATCACCGTCCTCATCATTACCTTTTACAACAAAGGAGACAGAATTGCCCAGATTCAATGTCTTTGAAGTAATTGGAGCCAGGAGAGGAGCATGATTTTCAGAAGGCACTGTTATATCCAGGACCTCAATGGTCATAATCTGGCTGTCCGTAAGAGAACCGTCAGAGACAGTAAAGGTCAATTCATGGAGGCCTGCGTGAGATTCCAGAGGAGTCCAGCTGAAATGGCCTGTTAAACCATCAAATACATAATCTGCACTCCATGGCATACCACTAACAGAATACACAAGGGTATCACCATCAGGATCACTGGCAGTTACCTCAAAATTTATAGGCTCATCCCGATAGACACTTTTCGGACCGATACTTTGCATTAGAGGGGGCTTGTTTTCTTCCTCCTCTATATAGGAAGGCTCCTCCTTCAAAACAGATATGGTCACGGTCTCAGAATCAACCAAACTTCCATCAGATACCGTAAACAGGACCTGATATGTACCGGCATGACCGCTTAGAGGGGTCCAGGAAAAATCACCATTTGTACCGATCTTATAATTCGCACTCCAGGGAAGGCCTGAGAGAGAATAGTACAGCTGATCTTCATCCACATCAGTGGCATTTATATCAAAACTTATCGGATATTCACAATAGGCCACCTGATCTCCGATAGTTTCAAGATGGGGTGCATGGTTTCCCGGATTTACAACCACAGAATCCACTGTGATCAGCAAGGTATCTGTATCCTGATAACCATCCGCATCCACAACTTCAAGGGTTACTGTATAGATGCCTTCTTTCTCATAGACATGCTCAGCTTTCATACCGGTTGCATCCACACTTATTCCATCAGAAGAATCAAAATCCCAGGAATAGGAAACTATTCCCAGATTATCAAAAGAGGCGGATCCATCCACATATACAGTATCACCGGGGGAAACTTCCTGATCAGAACCGGCAATTGCGATGGGAGGATTTGCAGAACTGGATGGTTCCTCCAGTACAAAACGATCCCCGCTTTGAACTAAACTGGTAAAGACTATCTTTCCGGAAACATCTGCATCCAGTATCTTTACAGGAATATCATTTTTATAGAGCTGATAGGAATGACCGGGACGCAATGTCTCAATCTCCAACTCCAGAGGGCCTCCGTCTGTAGAATACACGGTTACGTCCACAAGGGTCCTTCCAGGGCCCAGGGAAGTATCAAATCTATTGACAGCGATCTTTGCATAACCGCTTTCCGGATGAGCATACATCGGATAGGCTTCCACCGTGACCACAGAAGAAAGGGATGAAATGTCATGGCTGATGCTCTTATCAGAGTAGCACACAGGAGATGAGACCGAATAATCATACTCACCAAAAAGAGAGAAGACCACTCCATCGGTATATTCCACATCCACAATTGCTCCGTTTTTACCCTCGACACTATAATGCAGATCTACCATATCCCGGATAACACCATCAGCAGTTACATGGACCTGCCGGTCCTCCCCTATGCTGCAGGAATCAATGAGGAAATCCTTCCCTTCAGGAGTTACCAGAATAGAATATATCCCATCATCTGAAATGTTGCACTTATACAACTCAATATTTGCAGCCCCAATGTGAACCGGCTCTTTGTATGTATTGTAAATATTACAGCCATAGGCATCAACATTTGGCTGATACAGATACAGACCATGCCTGAGATTACCTGTCACTGTCACATTAGAAAGGTGCAGATCAGTTCCATTGAACTGATACTGTATGGCACTCAGATTACCCGGTTCACCATAGAGCACAACATCTGCAATGGTCGTGTTCACAGCCCCGGTATGCAGGTCAATTGCATTGTGCACGGGATAACCAACGGAAACATTGCGGATGATATTGTTATAGAGAGCATGGGCATCTTCTGCAGGGAAACAGTTCTCCTGCAGAGCAATACCATGCCAGCTTGTATTATTGATATCTACATTTTCAATTATGGAATTATTGACATTATCTCCAAAATTAATGCCATCCACACCGGCATTCTTCCCAATATTATAGATCTGTCCGTCATGTATATGCAGATTACTGATATATCTGAAGCTCATGGCCTCAGAAGCACTGTCCCTGATCACAAAGTTATAGATCTCCACATTTCTGGAACCGATAAAACCATATTCATGCTGGATACAGGACCTTAGCCATTCCACATCATTGCCTATGCCATTCATTGAAAAATCATGGATACTGACATCTGTGACCCTGGCATCGTAATTCCCATTTCGGAAAAAGATAACTCCTCCACGGCCCATGTCAGCCATATTGAAATGATGCACATCCAGGTTTGAGGATGAGCCATCAAAATGCATACCCACATCATAGTTCCTGAAATCAATCCCCGAGATCTCTACATTGGACAGATCATAGGAATAGATACCGTTACCGGAATCATCCAGACCGTCAAGGACCACATTTCCAAGGCCTATCAGGCGGATAGGAGCAGATTGCGTACCTGAACGATAAAAGACTATATGTTCGTCATACCAGGTTCCGGACCTTATATAGATATTATCTCCCGGATATGCTTTTGTAACAGCATAGGACACACTTTCAAAAGGCGATGAATATGTCCCCGGACCATCATTATCCCCCCATGTTGCTACATAATAGTCCATTGCAGTTGCACAGCCACAAGATAAGAAGAATAAGGAACCCAAAAGGAAAACACTTATCAAACCGGATATAAAAGACTTTGTAAACCGTTTATAAACAGAATGATCTACCATTTTTTCATTAATTGTATTCTTCATAGAGATGTCACCGAGCCAGACTGGGTAGCTGTTTCAATGGTATATTTATATAAAAATGATTCTAAGTATATAGATATAAAAATAGAATATAAGATAAAAATAGCAAACCATATACAACATATCTATAGAGAATAGATATATAGATATAAGAATATAAATATATTTAGCCCTGATTATCAAACATATCCAGGAGCAAATAAGTATCAATATATCTTCCAGACGTTCACATTACCGGAGTCATATATCAGGTCCCGGTCCTGAGCATAGGCCAGCAGTTTTGAAGGTGTCTTCTGGTGATGCCAGACAAGGTTCCCATTGGAACGGGTCTGCTCCACTACCAGATTGATACCCATTCCTTTGATATCTTCATAGAGCCGGTGGGTGTCCAGCCAGAGGGTCTCCCCTTCATCCGGGCCGTTGTAACCATTGAACCAGAACTCTTCAGATGTGAGGGGATACCGCTCATAAAGAGACAGATCGGGTTCAATGAAACCATATACCATATCCACGATCGTATAGGGGATCAGGAAATGTACCTCCCCTGAATAGGCCCCCATCCTGTAACTGAAGACACGATCATTGGAAATTGCATTTCCCTCTCCGTACTCACTCAGCCAGATCCCTGCACCATAGACAGAATCCTCAATATACCTGCCATTGTAATAATCTTCATACCCATAATCATGGACGAACTGATAATAGCCTGAGAAGGATAACAGAAGGAGCAGGATAACAGGGACCAGTTTGCCGGTCCATTTTCCATCCTTTGTCACATTGAACAGGTTCATAAGCCCAAGACAGCCCAGAGGAACCAGGAGGATGGGCAGGAACCATTTCATATAAGTAGGCTCATAGATGAAAGTTACCATAGATATGGTGGATAATAATAATATCCATTCGTGGATGCTTTTTCTCTCTTTAAATATCATGTAGAGCAGTCCCCCGACAGAGAATATGATAAGGGGGCCGGTATAACGCAGATAATCGATCAGCAAAGGCTGATATCTGGAACCTGTTTCAAGGAACTTCTTGAATATGAACGGTACTGAAAAACACATCATGAACAATATCAATGAGACTATCGGATTTAATCCGTCAAACCTGTCCAGAAGCTTTTGCAGGGAAGGGACCCTCCTATAGATCTTTTCAACTATCACCAGAGAGATGAAAAGGGCATACACCGGGAACAGGAAATAGAACAGGTGATGAGAGACGAACATAAGGAATGAGAACAGCATTGCCAGGAACAGGAAACGCACTGACAGGTCCTTTTTAAAGAGCAGATATATTAAAAGGGGAGCCAGTATGATCACCATGGGCCTGGTCCCTATGGTATAGGTCGTATAGGATACAATAGCCGGAACTATGGAAAAACAAAAGGCCATAATGAACCTGAACACATCATCATCCAGAATGACACCTGCAAACAGATATGCTGCGAACAATGCAAGGATCGCAAGAATCACATTGTACAGGAATACGATAGTGGCCATCTCCAGGCCTGTGGTCTGATAGATACCAGAAACAAAGAACTGTACGGCACTGCTATATGAATATGGATACAGCCCTGCAACTGACAGCGGGTCCAGGAACCATTTTGCATAACCGTACTCTGAAATGGAGTTTGCCATGGTATGCATTAAGAAGGAATCAAAACCAAGTTCACGCTGAGCTATCTGAAAACGCATAATGACGTTTAAGATAACCAGTAATGAAAGCAGCGTATATTTTGTCCGGGCAGTGAATTTCATAGCATACCTAATTCCTTATTATTTCTTTATATATTTTCGCTTAAATTTGTCCAGATTGTAACGGATAGTGGTGGAAGAATGATCATTTCGATAATATTGCCTGACATCCTCATCCTGAACCTGCCTTCGTCTCTGTATAAATGAGATGGAATAACCATACAGATATGCAACTCCTGCATAAAGAGGGCCTTTAAGGGAATAATTGACCGCTTTTAACCCCACCAGGGACAGGGGCAAACATACCGAATAGTTCGCAATGCCCCTCTCCCGATGACCATACCAGTGTCCCCGGGCAGACAGGCCCTGCCTTTCAATGATCTTAATATCACTAAAACATCTTGTATTCCAGCCCCTAACCTTTGCCTTCACCACCGCCACAGCATCCGGTATAGGGATGTCCTCATACCGCAAACCGCCCTCTTCAAAACATTTCCTCCTCCACACCCGGGCAGAGCCCATGGGAAGGTCTTCCCTTATAGGCTGGCCCAAGAACGAAAAAGAGTAGGTGTCCCAGAACTGCGGGTCCTTCAGGGGAGCATAGAGGTCATTATCATAAGAAGATTTGCTCTTCCCTTCAGTTCCTCTTTTGAGCTCAGGCCCACTGTCATCTTTAACATCACCATCATATCCAGTTGCAACCGGCTTCTCTGAAGAGAAAGAAGGAGAAGAAGAAGAAGAAGAAGAAGAAGAAGGAGAAAGAGAAAGAGAAGAACTTGCATCTGATGAAGAATTTGAAATCCCTTTCTGTTCAAGATATGCAAGAACATTGTCACTATAATCACAGGTATTCCCGCTGGCCAGTCCCAATTCGGGGTCCTTTTTAAATTCCCGGAAGAGCTTTTCAAAATACTGTGGCTCTGCAATGGTGTCTGCATCAAGTATTGCAATATAGTCCCAGTTCCTGCCCTCGTTACTGCAATGCTGCAGGCCAGCTTCAAACCCGCTGTTATAGACATGAGCTATATGAGAACCCAGATATTCACCTTCCTCATGAAGATGGACCCCTTTTATAATATCAAACCGCTTCTCTGCCTCATCGATCACCTGGAATGTGGTATCCGTACTGGCATCATTCACAATGACCCACATAACGGGCCTGATCGTCTGTGCCATCACCGACATTATCAGATTTGGCAGGTTGTTCTCTTCATTCTTGCATGGTGTAATGAGAATATAATCGTTACCTGCAGATTCATTTTCCATTGATTGAAAGCCTCCTGGACAATTTGTAAGCTAAACTACCTGTCATTTTGCCAATCCTTACTTCAGTCCGTCCAGAACATCCTTCAAACACACCGCAACATAACGGGCCTCTTCATCACTTAAAGACGGATAGATGGGAAGGGAAAGGGATGAATTTACGATCATATCGGTCATTTCAAACCTGTGGATGCGGTTATACTTTACAAGTATCGATCTTCTGTGCAGAGGGGGCAGATGCATACGTGAGCATGAAATACCTTTTTCCTTCATCAGTTCAATAAGAAGGGCCGGGTCATGGGAGGTACGCACTACATATCGGGAATACACATGGGTCCTGTTCACATCCACAGGGGGATGGACCACACTGTCTCCCAGAACCTCCCTGTAGATCGAAGCAATGGCACACCTGCGGGAGATGAAATTATCCAGTTTTCCAAGCTGGACCCTCCCCACCGAGGCCTCTATATCTGACATGGTATACCTGTATTTAAGGCGGTCATCGAACTCATCATCAATACCCCGGTACTGGTCAGGCTCCCGGATATCCCGGGCAGTGGCTAACCATTGCTCATTGGCAGTACATAGCATTCCTCCCTGGATACTGGTGAACATCTTGGTCGCATAGAAACTGAAGATGGAGATATCACCGAACAGGCCCACCTTCCTGCCCTTATATGTGGCACCCACGGTCTGGCAGCAGTCCTCTATAAGATAAAGTCCATTATCATCACATACCTTCCGGATCTGCTCAACCTCAGCAGGATAACCAAACATGTGCGGCATGATCACTGCCCGGGTACGGTGGGTTATCTTTTCAGCTACCGCCTTTGCGGAAACATTGTAATCCTCACCCACATCTGCAAGGATGGGTATAGCCCGCTGGTAGAGGATAGGGAACGGTACCGTAACGCAGGTATAGGCTGGCAGGATGATCTCGTCATTGTCACTTATCCCCAGAATGTCCAGTGCCAGATGCAAAGCAGCCGTACCTGAAGACACTGCAACGCTTCCAATGCCCAAAAACTTCGAAAAATCCTCCTCGAACCGGGCTATCCTGTTCCCTGAAGTAAGGTCCAGGGCCCTTAAGGAATCCACCACAGCCTCTATCTCTTCCTCACCCAGAACAGGACGATTATGATATATGATGCTTTTTTCAGCAACATCCATAATAATTAACCTCCATTATCTAAAATATTAAAATATATAAAGCAAGCTTAAACGAGCTTTCCGTCCTGTACCAGTACCCTTCGGCCTTCCTTGATACTTTTCATAGAGGCCTGGATAACAAGGGCTATGGTCCTGCCCTGATCCACTGTAACAGGAGAAACGGTATCCTTTTCAATGCTGGAAATGAAATCCCGGATCAGGGTAATATAGTTACTTTTGGCACCCAGGAAATAGGAGCCGTTCATAACACCTTTCCCGATCCCCTTTAATTTTGATAGCATGTCAACAACATCGTCAAGAGGAGTACTGTATTGATGGGACTCACAGATATGATCGTTTCTTATATCCAGCTTAAGAGTGCCCCCTGTGCCCTGCACATAGGCTGCGATCTCCTTGGAACCACAAAGGGCCGAAATATCAAGCATCACTGTGGAGAGATTCTCAAATTCAAGCATTATCTGGCATTCCATGATCAGATCGATGTCCAGCTGACCCCCGAAACTTCCTCCGGTGGCATAGACACTGCGGATAGGAGCAAAATCATTCAGATACAGGGCAATATCAATGATATGGGCCCCGGCATCCTCGATCACTCCCGCACTGTCATCCCTGAGCAACCAGGGAGCACTCCTGGAACCAAAAGATTTGAATATATGACTGTGCCCGTGCAGGGAGATGGTCTCTCCGATCATCCCGCTGTCAATGCGTCTTCTGGCCTCCCGCACAGCTTTAAAGAAGCGGTAGTTCTGAACAACACATAATTTGACATTGTTACGGTTAACTGCTTCAAGGATGGCATCCGCATCTTCCAGGGTATTGGCCATGGGTTTTTCCACCAGGACATGTTTTCCGGCATTGGCGGCATCCACTGCCATCATGCGATGGAGATGGTGGGGCGTACAGATGGAGACCATATCAATATCCTTATCTGCAAGCATTTCATGATAATCCGTATACACATCAGGGATACTAAATTTTTCAGCCATCTTATTGGCCGCTTCCATGTCAAGGTCTGCAATGGCTTTGACAGCAACTCCTTCAATACTTGTAAAAGCAGGCAAATGTGCGGCCCTTGCCTGCACCCCTGCTCCAATTATTCCAACCTGCATAAATTCACCTTACCTTCCCGACCTTTTAAGATATTTCTTCAGGCTTTGCTTTCTCTGTATGCTCCGGCCCAGATTGTAAATATGTTCTTTGTACCAGGGAAGCCCGTTATCCAGACGGACAGAAGCAAGGTTGCTCACATCTCCGACCAGTTCGAACTTATCCGTACCTACGCCGGCCCTCTTGCTTGCTTTAATACAGCCGATCTTCATGGGATGATAACCCATTATATTGGCACAGACACTGTCCACTGCCACAGGGTCCTTACCTGCAAGCATCAGATTGGCCATCCGGGGTGCCCCGTAGATAGCAACACCCCCGACCATTGATATGACCCCATCCACCAGACAAAGGTCAGGTTTCATGGCAAGATTACAATCCGCAACCACATCATGTATATCCTTGTGGAACTTCACCTTCCTCTTATAAGGGATACAACCGAATTGATTCTTCAGGCAGACCGTGATCCGCGCAAGGGAATGGGTCTTTAGTTTGGGCAGGGTCACGAACAGGTCATGGTCCTTAAATATCTCGGAGGTCTCCATTTCCTTAAAATGCAGCCCATCGATAGGTTTCATATAAGTGGGATTATGTGTCAGATTATACCAGGAGGCCCCCCATTTATCCAGGATACTGTCAAACCCGTACCACTTTAAGGTTATATCAGGTATAGAAGAAGTGGCATCACTTTCCACCACAATCAATTCAAGATCTTTATATTCTGTCCTGAGATATTCCAGGAACGCATCCAGAAACGCTGGATGGGTAATTGCCCCGCTGCTGGGGGCCCTGAAATTGCAAAAGTTTGGTTTGATCACTACCCGATCCCCGTCATTAAGGTCGATCCCGCCGATAGAATCGATCGCCGAGGACATCAGCGGCACAAGGTCATTATAACCCTGTGTCCTTTTTATTGCTACAGTTTCCCTCATATCAGCACCATGTGATTACATTAAGATTTTAAGATTGATATTTTAAGACTGAGATTGATTTCAATACCTGTGATTAATATTGATTTATTAACTACTATAAGTGCACTCTGCAGATGATCAGCTATAGCTTCGGATAACATCCAGGATATATGCCGTCACATCGATCTTATCTTTAAGCATTATGTCCCTTTTCTCCTGGAAGACCTCATCCAGATGGCTATCTTCAAGAAGCTGTTTTGCCTTCTCAAGGGACTGCAACGGCCCCTGCCCTTCATTGCTGAAATTATATACCAGACCGTATCGCTTCTCTTCCTCATCCGTATAACCCCGGCCTGCAAAATCAATGAATATAGCAGGAGTTCCCAGGACCGCACATTCCGAGGCCATGGTTGCACTCTCCCCCAGGAACAATGTGGCATAGTTAAGCAGGTCGTGCATCTTTTCCGGGGCCACCGTTATCTTATAGGGCTCAAACCTGTCCGGAAGGGTTGTTTCGGAGGTTATGAACACCTTTCCATATTTCTCAAGTTCCTGCACCATCTTCCATTTCATATCAAGATCAAGACCCTCATGTCCTATATCATGATGAGCGGTCCAGGCCACAAAACGCAATATTATGAAACGCTCCCCCGGAGAAACACCCAGCTCCTCCAGTACCTGCGGGTCAGGGGTGAACCGGGAAGGATGCAGATATGCAAGCTCCTGATAGCCTTCATAACGAACATGTTTTTTACCCAGGTCCTTCTGGAAACACGAAGGAGTATGAACAACCTCTGTAAAAGGCAGGGCGAGCTTATAGGCCAGATCCGCATGTTCGGTATCGGCAAAAGCTATATGTTTTTTCCGGTTAAGCCAGGCAGCATGACACAGAGTAGGGGAAGTCAGACTGATCAGCAGGTCCGGGTCCTTCTCTTTCACGATCCTGTACAAAGCATATTCTTTCTTAAGCAGGTTCAAGGCCTTGGGAATAAGTCCTGCAACACTTTTGCCCACTTTAATGTGCTCAAGGGAATAATGATCAAGCAGGTACAGGGATATATCCTTGTGCCCTGCAGTAATGGTCACCTCATGTCCCCGATCCATCAGTTCCATGATAGTATTTCGGAAAAAGTGCACCTGGTGGGGATGATTGATGTCAAACAGATATTTTATATAAAGCCCTCCTTAGCATGTTCCAGACTAAAGGTAAGAATTCTTTTCTCTGATGCCTGCAATATGCCCATATCCAGCAGGCAGATATCGTACCATTTTGAAGAATTTTTATCAATAATTATAGATACGGTCTCCGGACCTTTTATAATATTTATATTTTTATTTTTTTCAATATATAGCTTTGTTGCTACACCTTCCACCGGAAGTCGGGATGAATTCTCAATCCTTACTTCATAAATATCACTATCAGAAACGTTAATAGAAATATGAACCTCCTGTTTTGCATTCCACCACTTCACAATATCACAGGCAGGAGCGATCCAGAGACCCTTTTCAAGACAAAGCTGCTGTATAAGGGACTCATACATCCATGCCCTGTCAGGAGCGGTGAAACGTGATGGATGAAAAAGATACACGACCAGCCCGTTGTCCCGGATGATCGCAGAGGCTTTTTTAAGCCATACCTCCAGGGCCTGTTCCGGGCTAAAATTATGATCAAGGAACAGATGGGCCTCCTGCAGGGCGGCCAGAGGCAACTCCAGCAGCGAAAGTTCCCGCCCCTTATATAACGGATAATATGGAACATGGGTGGAAACGCCCTTTCCAATATGTGAAAGGTTATAGTGATCATTGTCCGGATAGCTCAGGTCATACGCATAAGTAGCCCTGTGGACAATTTCCCCAAGATCAGCGGTCCTTGTAAGTCCCGGAGATCGAAAACCGGTCACATTTCCATCCCCTGCAGCTTCTTCAAGCAGAGCTTTTGCATTCCGGATGCGTTTTAGTTTCTCATCGGGAGAAAGCCGATCGGACCTGACATCATGATAAAGACCGTGGCTTGCTATCTCATGACCCTTTAGAGAAAGTTGTCTGAGCACATCTGCAGGCAATTCATAATCTGCACTTTCAGCCACAAAACACCAGGTTGACCTTATTCCGCAGCGCTCTTCTATGGAAGCAAGCAGAGGTGATCCTTGCTCAATATCCTCCCTGGAGTCCATATCATGGGTTATAACCAGGGCCGCCCTTTTCATATTGGGCCATCTGTTAAGCATCACCGCGCATCCCGTATACTGTAGCATAAGATCAACAACACTGTTGATCAAAAGAAGCCTGAGGGAATCGCAGCTGTACTCCACCGGGCAGCTGGTATAGGATACATGACTGCCAGAGAGCTGTTTCTTTGCCTTTCTGGTATATGCCTTGACCCGGTCCTTTACAACATCAGGAAGCAGGGCATGGACATTGCGGACAGCCGAGGCAAGGGAACCTTTTGAGTTACCGGCTACATATTGCTCCTCTTCCCATAGACTTATTTGTGTAAAGATATCAAATGGAAAATATAGGGCCTGCAAGTCCTTACTCCGGATGATGCCAGGACAGGCATGGTCCGGGAAAAACAGGTCTGCAAGTATGATCCCGCTTTTATCAGCCACCTTATTTTTCGGATCTAAATCCTGATCCAATACAGGATATAAGGCAGGGTCAATCCCGGGCAACTTTATTTGCCTGCCTTCTATTCCTTCAGTTACAGGATGCCCTTTTGAAGGAACAAGATATGGAATGGCCGTGTGGCCTGCAGAAGATGTGGAGTCGGGGGCTGGATGATCTTTTTGAGAGCTTATTTGAACAGCCATTGCAGAAGAATTCCTTTCGGGATCGATATGTCTGCCCGACCCGGGGAACAGCCCGAAAGATGAAAGCAGATCAGTTACAACCCCGGTATCAACTTCCTTTGAATTAAGTGACCCATGAAAAATAATACCGGACCCTTCACTGATTAACGTTAGTAACAAAGCACCACTTTCTGAATTGATCGATGATAAGGGAACAACCAGGATACGACCACCGAAAGGACTCCCTGTTTGCAGATCAGACAGATCCAGTTCAACATGACAGGTGATCAGGCCCATCTCGACAAAAAAACGCCGGGTTGCTATAGAGGATGGGGAAGAAGGGTCCCCTGCGATCATTACCATGGATTCAGTGAACATAATCATCTTTGAGTTTTACTTTTCAACTTTACGTTTCAGTTTTTTTTCAGTTTTACTTTCCAACTTTACTTTTTAATCTCTTTAACATGGAATATGGTTTTAACATCGCCATAGAAAAACGGATTACAAGCGGATGATGGTCCTTTCGAAACCTGCCAAAATTGACAAGATTCCCGCCAAACTGTTTCTTAAAATCCCGGACCCCGTAATCTTCATCCGGTTTGCCCGCACCGCCCTGGTCAAGGCGATGATAACCTTCCCTGTGGTACCTTTCAATGATATCCCAGCCCATCAGATCATTAGGATAGAATCTGGAACTTCCCGGATCTGCTGCCCTGTACCAGGCATATACCTCCTTTTCAAACATCAGTATTGCCCGGCCTGCGATATATTCACCGTCCTTTTTAACCAGCAGGAAACGTCCCAGGCCCGCAGGTACCATGATATCATAGACGGCATGGAAGATCGAAACATCCACCAGGGGCAGTTCAATTCGCTGATATGTGCCTTTGAGGAAAGAATAGAAGATATCCACCTGCTGCCGGGAAGTTACTTCCTCGATCTCCAGATTATTCTTACGGGCCCCTTTAACACCCCTGCGCCTGGATTTAGACATATCGGACCAGAGTTTATCCTCCTCTTTTGTAAGGTCCACAAGAATGTTGAGATGCTCTTCATAATCATAACCCAGCTCTTTAAGCTGAGGCGCCAGCAAACTCATATCGGTCATATTCCTGATCTGCGTATAGAGAACCCTGCTTCGCACAAGAGAGTCATAATGCTGCATTAATTGTATCACGGCAGCTTTGCCCTGACTATCCGGGGCCCACAAAGGTCCTCCGTGGATCACAGCCCTTGCAGACAGAATGGATGCGGGGCCTCCCAGTTCTTTGATTATGACAGCCTGTACCAGTGCGAGTATATCCCCTTCAGGAGAAACTGCCGCAAGGCAGAGAGGTTCATACTTCCGGGTACGGGCATATACCTGATACATCTCAAATGTCTGGAATACATTACCATCCTTATGTCCGGACACAAAAGCATTCCATCCTGCCGTATCAGAGGAAGCATCCAGTTCAATGATCTTTATACCAGTATTGTTTTGCATGAGTACCCCGCAATAATGATTGATTAAGTGAGTGAGTAAGTAAGTGTGTGAGTGAGTGAACTGTAAACACATTTAACTCTGTTAGCGTTTCCTGTATCTGATAATTGCCGCTTTTCCGATGTTCTTAAGATTCTGGAGGACCAGTTCCCGGGTCCAGCAGATATTATTGTCACACCATCTGTTAGGGTGGACAAGCAGACATATCTGGGAAACCTGCTCTGAGCGTATAAGCTCCATCACATCACCGGTGGAAGATATATTACAGAGAAGGCCGGCAAACTGAGAACTACCACATCCTGACCCGTCACCGATAACGTCTTTAACCCGGATGTTCCTGTCTGCCCAGGTCCTTCCGGTATCGGTCAGATACATCACTTTTTCATAATCAATGGAAAGATAGGGTTCTCCTATGATCCCATGCTCCCTGAAGTCATTCTTTTCCCACAGATCACGATTGGACCAGGAAGCAAGAGGATTGCCATGCATACAGGCAGTATCCACATCCACGATCGCTTTAAAGTCCGCAAGTTCTTCATCAAATATCTGTATGGCCCGGTCCACATCACCCTTTGCCTTATCCATTACTTCATAGTGGAAACCCACCTCATGACCCATATCTGCTATCTTCCTCATTGCATCGGGATCGAAAACATCATCAATATGTCTGAAATAATAGGTTGCCGATATTCCAAATTCATGCTCAAGGGATGCCATTTTCAAAGCCAGTTCCACCACCCTGTCCACATCATGCCTCAGGATGATGGATCTTTCTGAAGGGGACCTGAAGTGGTCATGTACATTGGTAGTAGTATATCCGGAATTAACAATAGTCTCAATAAGCTGTCTGTATGTAGATAATGTAAAATCCTTCATGTTTGCTCCGCCAGGAATGGTCCGGTGATGATTTAATAAGATGTAATAAATATATAATAAATACTATATAATAATATGCACTGCCCACAGTCAAACACCGGTTCCATTATAAATTTTACAGGCCCGGGTAAATCCGTTGATTAGTTAAGTCTTAATAATTTTTTAATTACATCCATTTCCGAATCTGAAAATGTCCTCATTCCAAAAAGGGAGAGGAAATAAACTGCCGCTGCAAGAGGTATGATCAGGAAAATGTTGATGTTAAGCATGTTCCAGCCATAGTATGTCAGCAGCCCCATTAAAAAGCAAGCCACCAATGGTTTGAATGCGATCCTGTGGAATTTCAGCCACCCAAGGTGTATGGATACAAAATAAATACTGATCAAAAATAATATGACCTCTGTAATAACAGTAGCAACACTGGCACCATTGTAGCTATAAGAAGGTATAAGCAGATA
Organism: Methanosarcinaceae archaeon; assembly: GCA_963676195.2. GTDB lineage: Archaea > Halobacteriota > Methanosarcinia > Methanosarcinales > Methanosarcinaceae > CAXXJW01. Next base: position 1,502,243 of record CAXXJW010000001.1, read on the forward strand.
ATTGAGAAGTATATTAACAAGTACACAAAAACCCATGCTGAGTGTATTTAAACGCTGTTTGTTGATCGAAGTTAACAAAGACGTTAGCAGATAATTAATTGCTGCAAAGAACACCGACCAGATCAGTATCTGCAAAGCTGTGACCGAACCTGAAAAAGATGGATCATGATATATAAGGTCGATAATGGGAGCAGAAAGGAGCATTATGCCGGCGGATATAGGAAGCATCAAAATGAGAAGGATCTTAATCCCGATCTCATAGGTCATGAAAAGGTTCTGACTGGATTCCTCGAAATAACGGGACATGACCGGGAACAATGAAACTACCACAGCATAGGGAAAAAGACCGATAGGTTCAGCCAGTTTATAGGCAGCAGAATACAGCCCCACAGGGATATCTCCCTGCATTATCGATAACATCAGCACATCGATCCTGTGATAAATGACAAGGAACACTCCGGAAAGAGCAATCGGAAGAGACTCCCTGAACAACCTTTTCCACATTTCAGGGTCGGGGCGGAACACAGGGCCAATGATCTTTCTTGAAAATATAAGATTAAGCAGGGTCCTGAGCAATTCAGATACTGCAAAAGCAATGATAATGGCCATTAAACCTGCTTGTTCAATGATAAGGAACACCACAAGGACACAGAAGAATAACTTGGAGATGATCTTGGAGATCACATCATATTCCATCCTCAGTTTGGTCAAAAACAGCATTTTGTAGACATCACTAAAAGACTGGAACAACAAAATAAAGGAAGCTGCATAGATGAGATTGGTGGTCTCCTGCGGATAGTCCATGAGAGAGATCACTGTAATGGAAAGCAGGATGGCAATCGCTGAAAGGAAGACCTTGATCATGTATATGTTGCCAAGCATTAAAGACATTATCTTTTCATTGCGGGACATTTCCCTTACAACAACATCTCCCAGGCCCAGATCCGTTAAGATGGCAAAAAACCCCAGATATGCGAACACAAAGTTATATCTGCCAAAGCTTTCCACGCCAAGGTATTTAGCGAGATAGATGGTAATCAGAAGAGATAATAATCTGAATAAAAGGTTACCTATCAGCATCACACCGGTATTCTTTGCGACCTTTTCCACTGTCCTCAATCTTTCACCATATCAATCTGTATTAAGGCTTAATAGTATGAAATAAAAAAGATAGCCTGCATTCTTTACCATCATATCCTTTTTAGATATATAAGTTCTAACATCATAATAATATTATCCAATCATAATGCCAGTACCAGATCACAATAAAAAACAGACATCGAATAAAAAGCTATATTCAATCCGACTAAAATAGAAAATTTTTAAACTGATTTGTTCTTTTTTTACAGATACAAATAAATATTAATATGACATATGATAAGACAAGAAGCTGTGTGAAGCTGCCTCTAATACGATCAGTAAGCAAAAGGGCAGTCCATACTACAGCATTCTGTGGGGAATAGTAGCAATCAATAATGGAACCATAATAGATAAATGCTTAATAGAAAGCCCGGGACCCGTACCGTTGAGCCTCAAAAAATTCTCACAAATTATATCCGGGACTATTCAGCATCCAGATAAGGTACATGATATACATTAGATATAATCCTGATCAAAAGCGGTTCACTTTAACCTGAATTCAACACAATTAATATCAACACAATTAATATCAACATAATAATATAATCGGATCAATAATAATTAATATAATTAATACAATATGATAATTAAATACACAAATACAACATTATCAGTAAAGAGATTATCAGTAAAAAATGATACATTTGCAAGTAACGCCAGGTCACTAACATTTCAACTATAATCACCAACATGTAAATACTACATTCATATCCCAAAACTCCACAATGTGACTTCACGATCAAAGGGAGTAGGGACAGAGAAATCCCACAATTCCAGTTATAGGTAGTTCAACAGGATACAGTGTATTCTTAAAAAACAGACATGATATTCTCTGAATATCAGTCTCAAATAATGAAAGTGCAAAGTACTTTCATAGTAAATATTCAGAACCTATTATAGATTCGGATACGCACAGAACCCGTATTCATTTAACAGACATCAGAACGCTATCAAAAAGAGGATACTAAAAAATGGCTGAAAACAACAGGAATATAGCACTTATTCTGCTGGTACTTGCACTTTTTACCGGTGCCACCATTGAATTTAGTGAAGGTTCCACGTCTGCAGGTGTTGTTCTTATACTGATCGCCTCCCTTGCCATAACTCAGATCGAGTTAAGCAGAAAGGAACATGTTGAGAATTCAAAGATCTATGTTGCCCTGGGTCTGATAATGGTCATAGCCGACATTATCTATAACATAAAGGCCCTCAATAAACTGGGAACCCTTGACTCCATGGTATTCTTCCTTGGAATATCCCTTATCGCATACGGTTCAGGAAAACCTCAGCTAAGACATATCGGGGAATTCGGGATATACATATCATCAGTATTCCTTTTCCTGTTCATCATATTCTACAGTACCTTCGGAGCCATGGGAATTGATTTCCTCCATGTGTTCGACCACTACTTCGTCCTGTTACCCACCGTATCCATTATCCAGCTTACCGGCATCCCGCTGGAGGTAATAGCCACAGAAACGGTCTACCTTAAAGGAGTGGAAGAGATGACTATTATAATCGGCGGGCCCTGTTCCGGACTATACTCCATGTTCCTCCTCATCGGTATAGTGATAGGATATAGCCGGATAGAAAAGCTGGACCTTTCCCAGACAGGCTATCTGCTGGGATTCTCAATTGCCGTGGCCTACCTGGCAAATCTTGTCAGAGTGATAATCCTCTATGTAACAGCATACAAATACGGACAGGCAACAATGATGCTTGTTCACACCCATATCGGCTGGATCATATTTGCACTGGTCGCAGGAATGATCATGTACATAATGGATTCAAAGCGTTTTATAAAAAAACCAGCCAAAAAGAATAAATCCTGAATGACAGAGGGGGTATCATCCACCCCTCCTGAAGGAAAGACCTGAATTGGATGCTAATTTCCCAGATCAATGCGCAGGTAAGGGTGTATCTAACAAAAGGAAGTTGCGCCCAAATGATAAAGGATCATTCAGGCAAAGGTTCAGGGTCCCCATCAAGTGAACTAAACCCATCAAATGAACTAAACCCATCAAATGAACTGCCCACGACTAAAGTCGTGGGTTTTCTCTTCACCAATGATCCTAACATCAATATCAGATCCATTCCAGGCCATCATTACCGGACCTGTCAATAAAGACCTTTTCAATCAATCTTTCAGTACGATCATCCCAGTACAGATGCTCCAGTTTCTTCAATGTCGAAGCTTTGTCAACCCTGAAAAGAGCTGCTTTATCAAGGGCAGCCTCGATCTCTTCTTTATTCCAGTTATCAACAAATATCACATTATCCATAAGATCAAAGGCTTTGAGATACATCTCCACTGCAGTAAGACGCATCATGATCACAGGCTTTAGTGAAGCCAGGACCTCACCGATCTTGAGAGGGACACAGATATCATAATATCCTTCAGCTGGGTAGGGGATCACGATCGCATGGGCCCTTTCATATAACTTTTGAACTTCCATATAGGATATAAATCCAAGGTACCTGGTGTTTCTGTTGTTATCAACTACCTCAGCACCTTCCCCTGCGATCCAGAACTCCCATCCTTCAAGGTCAGCAAATAAACAGCTAAGTTCTTCGATCATGCCTCCCCGGTCCAGACTCCCCGCATATGCAAGGATATGTTTTTCTTTTGTTGAAGGAACAGCACAGGAACCTGAGGGAATTATCTCCCTGCAAATACCGGGTGGGAATACAAATATTCTGGACCCATTGGTCCTTATCCATTCAATAAAACCCGGAGATGAAAAAATTATATTCTCCGCTTTACTGGCAAGGATCCTCTCTATAAGACGAAACTGCATCTTGTTGAGACGTGAACGGTCCCTGTTCAAAAGGTATTTGCGCTGTTCTATGGGAAGGTCATATACCTGCAGTATCAGAGTACTTCTGGTTACCAAAGAGGCAAGACATACCATCATTCCCGGAAATCTTCCACAGGGATATTCCATCCAGATCACATCCGCATTGAATAAAGAAAGCATTTTCTTCTTCAAAGGATGTAAAGTGTTGAAACAATCAAATGAAGAAAAATATCTTTTTAAGTGAGAAACAACATGGAACTGGGATATATAGGGGCCTTTAACTTTATCCCTGGATTCGATAACATTACCCACATAATGTATCTTTCTATCAAAAATATCCTCTCCTGACATTTAAAACCACATAGACCCATCATAAACTTCTGTGTTCTAACTTAAATTTAAAGAATAGGATCGAAAAGAACATAAAGACAAACAGGGACCCCATATACACGGTTATGATGTTCAGGAACGGCCCTCTTTGAAAATCCTGTCTGATAAATACGTCCATGGCTGCAATGGCAAATCCTATCATTATATATATGAAAAAACTTATCACCATCGACAACCTCCAGCTTTTTATCTTTTTTAACACATCTAACATAAGACACCGCCTGTAGAATCATTCCAGCCCCTGTATCTGAAACTTCTCATTCCGCTTTTTAATACCCGGATATGTATCAAAAAGACTCAGATGAACATTAAATAAAGATCTGTCATTAAGCACCGACACCGGAAATAAATGTGAATGCCCCGGATTGACCCAGCCCTCTTCAGCCTGGATCTTAGAATAAAGCTTGTTGAGTGAGGCAAGTACCAATTCCTCACCTGTCATCTGTATAGCAAATTCATCTGCCGGATACACCCTTTTAAAAGAGATGAACAACTGTGTAATTAAAGCAGTTACCGGCCCCATCACACTTAAAGTGACCATTCGGGTCAGTTTTGGGACCACATCGGATGGTTTGCCGGTTCCCATCAATACAGCCCCCCATAAGGAAAGTGTATAAGCGGAGCAAAGCACGCCGTTAAACAAAGCGACCACAGTATTCAATGGAACATCCCCGTTCTTAATATACCATAGTTCACGCAGGAACAGGGCCTTTAGCTCCTCCTGATCAAAAAGGTCCATCATCCCGCCTGATATGATCACAGATTCCTTTCCCCGGGTCCCCACTGTGAACAGAAGGGGAATCTCTGACTCAAAAAGAAATAACTGCACAGGTCTTATCCCGACAATCTCAGAAAGATTATCAAGAACTCCCACAGGTCGGGCCCGGTACCACATAACAAGCAACTTTCCGCTCAACAGATAGATCAGTACATCCAGAATAAGAATAAAGGGCAGAGGCCCAAGCAGAACAAACATCCCATATGTTTCAAGAAGGGAAGGCATAAACAGATAGATTGGAAAAGCCAACAACATCAATAACAATGCTGAAAAGGCCCCAAAGATTATGGTGATCTTAATTTTTCTTATAATAAGTATCCCTCCATTGAAGTACAGAACACTATTCTGAAGTACTAAACTATTCTGAAGTACTAAACTATTCTGAAGTACTAAACTATTCTGAAGTACTAAACTATTCTGAAGTACTAAACTATTCTGAAGTACTAAACTATTCTGAAGTACTAAACTATTCTGAAGTACTAAACTATTCTGAAGTACTAAACTATTATGGATATGTAGATTTCCCGGGATTGTGCAGGAAGCTTCCTGCTTTAGCATTTCACATTTTCAGGGACCACAGAAATCTGCTGCCCCTGAGGTCATGTGATCAATCATCGAAATTAATTAACCAGTTGTCATAATTACTAAAGCTTATTTAGATTTTATCCATATATATTTAATGATGCATATGCACTTCATTGTTCACTCAATGCATCCAATATTTGAAATGATAGAAAAATATTATATCTATTGAATAGATAAGATATGAGGATGGCTATCTCAAAAGGAAAAGTTTATGTTAGTGACATACTGGCATTTTTGTTGATCGGACTGTTGGGAGTTATATTCGTTCAGTTCAAACCCTTCAACGAAACTCCCCTGAGGTTCATTTTTTCAATCATATTGATACTGTTCATCCCAGGCTATGCTTTAATAGCCGCAATGTTCCCTGAAAAGGAAGACATCGAAGGGATTGAAAGATTCACATTGAGCTTTGCTTCCAGCATACTGATACTTATCCTTGGAGGGTTCGGGCTTAGCCTGAGCCCCTGGCAGTTCAGGGCCGATTCAATAACCACATTCCTTTTCATATTTACCTTTGTAATGTTCATCATCGCTTATTTGAACAGGATGCGTATGGGTGAGGATAATGCATTTACCTTTTCAGTGAAGACTTTTAAGGCCTCTCTGTTAAACAAAGCCAATGCAGGATCGGATAGTGGCAGGCAAAGTGAAGGAGCTGACCCATCCAGTACATCCAGTGAGTGCTACTCTCCAAAAATAGAGAGAACGATGATCATTGTAATGGTCCTGGCCCTTCTCCTGTCCGGATCAATGCTGGTCTATTCAGTGGCAGTCCATGAAGAGGAGGAATACACCGCCCTATATCTTCTTGGAGAAGATGAAAGGGCCGTAAGTTACCCCAACTATGCACCTGTGGGAGAGACCATCGCTGTCACAGTAGGTATTGACAACCACGAGAAAAGTACCAGCCAGTATATATTGCAAATGAGACTTAACAACCAGGTAATTGAGACAATCAACGTTACACTGGAAGATGAACAGACCTGGAAACAGGTCATGGAGTATACACCACAGACCTACAGGACCGGGCTAAATCAGCTGGAATTTGCTTTGTTCAAGGATGAGATCACTCCGATGCCCTATCGTTCAGTGCATATTCTCATCAGCCAGAACCCGTTAACGGACCAGTTGCCCTCGCCTGATGGAAGTCAATCCAATCCAAGCAGCAGCCAGACTGAGACAGTTCCGCAGACCCCCATACCGGAAATAGTCCGTACCGACGATCCCACTAAAAATACCGGGCCCACCTTCAACTCGATCGGAGATAAGACGGTAAACACCATGAACAGACTTTCCTTCCGGGTCAGTGCAACCGATCCGGACGGGGACTACCTTCTCTATTCCGTATCAGGCATGCCCTGGAGTGCGAACTATGCCCTGGATCCGGAGACGGGCGAATTCTCCTGGACACCTGAACATGGCCATGCAGGTACCTACAAACTTACATTCGAGGTCACGGATGGATACGCAACAGATAAACAGGAAGTAGCCATCCGTATTATCCGATCATCATGAAACAACATACCTCATAATGATAACAATTATGACATTTGTATTTTATTCACAATGTTTATATACAATGCTAACCAAATATTGGATAGAGCCCCAAAAGGCTAACACATCACGAAACAAGGTGGTACATCATGAAAGATATACTTAAAATAGGCGTAATACTAATGGTATTGGTTGGAATGACCGGGTTCGCATATGCGTCAACCACAGATTCACCAAGCCCACTTCAGATAGACGTTTTCGGAAACACCGAGACAGTAATCACAGTCACCCACAGGGACAATGTCGGATATGCCACGAACGGTACATTCGAGATCTTCCTTGACGGAACAAAGACAATCTCCACAGACCTTACAGGAACCATCGATAATGGTGCAAACTGGGGCCAGATGGGATACTCCGCACCACACAACACATACATGGATGGCAGCGAATATGTATCAACCTGGACCTTCAAAGTAAAGGACAACGGAGATGCAAACGATAACGCACAGGTAGGCGTCGAGTATGATATCTTCTTCACAGCAGATATCGATGACAACAGAGACTGGACAATCTTCAGAGGATCTGCAACCAGTGACACAACCGCAGTACCTGAATTCCCAACCATTGCGCTCCCTGTAGCTGCAATCATTGGCCTGGCATTCATACTCCAGCGCCGCAATGAGGAGTAATCTAATTACTCCCTCATTTTATAATTTATTTTGTTCTCTAACATCTGCTATTCTCTAACATCTGCTATTCTCTAACATCTGCTATTCTCTAACATCTGCTATTCTCTAACATCTGCTATTCTCTAACATCTGCTATTCTCTAACATCTGCTATTCTCTAACATCTGCTATTCTCTAACATCTGCTATTCTCTAACATCTGCTATTCTCTAACATCTGCTATTCTCTAACATCTGCTATTCTCTAACATCTGCTATTCACTAATCCCTGCTATTCACTAATCCCTGCTATTCACTAATCCCTGCTATTCACTAATCCCTGCTATTCACTAATCCCTGCTATTCACTAATCCCTGCTATTCACTAATCCCTGCTATTCTCTAATACACATAATCTCAATTCCATTAATCAGCCGTCCCATAAATCATCCCATATCTCAAAATGGCCGTGATTCATCTCAAAATATTGATATAGTCCAAAAACAATATGAACCCCATCACAATGAGGTCATATTTATGGAAGAGCTAAAATCACTACTTGAAAAGATGGCAAACGCCCATGGAATTTCCGGTGACGAACACAATATACGCACACTCATGGAAAATGAGATCAAACCCTATGTGGATGAGATCCGCACAGACAAAATGGGAAATCTTATCACTACCAGAAAAGGAAATGGGGGGCCCACCATCATGCTTGCTTCCCACATGGATGAGATCGGACTTATGGTCCAGTACATAGACGAGAACGGATTCCTTAAGTTCGTAACCATTGGAGGATGGTTTGACCAGACATTACACAGCCAGAGAGTGGTCGTACATACAAGCAAAGGCCCTATTACAGGCGTCATTGGTTCCAAACCACCCCATGTGATGAAGGAAGAAGACCGTAAAAGACCTGTGAAAGCCGATGAAATGTTTATCGATATTGGCGCAAAGGACAAAGAGGATGCTCAGAATATGGGTGTGGAAGTTGGTACTACAGTATCCATGGACAGACAGTTTGCCCCTCTGGCAAATGGAAAGTTCACCTGTAAATCCTTTGACAACAGGGCCGGAGTGACCCTGGTGATCAACGCAATGCAGCAACTTGCCAAAAAAGAGATTAAAGCAACAGTACACGCCGTTGGAACCGTACAGGAAGAAGTGGGCCTCAAAGGTGCCCGCACAGCAGCTTTTGGATTAAACCCAGACTATGCTATTGCAGTGGATGTCACCTTCCCCGGAGACCATCCCGGGATCACAAAGACTGACTCAGCCCTTGAAATGGGTAAAGGCGCCGTAATAACTGTTGCAGATGCTTCAGGCAGGGGCCTTATCGCAGACAGAAAAGTGGTCAACTGGCTGAAAAAGACCGCTGAAGAAAATGACATACCCTATCAGCTCAATGTCGGCTGCGGAGGGACCACTGATGCCACAGCCATCCACCTCACACGCGAAGGAATTCCTTCCAGTACTATCAGCGTCCCGACAAGATACATCCATTCCCCTGTAGAGGTTCTCTCTATCGATGACCTCAAGGCCTGTGCCGATCTGATAGCAAATGCGATCCTTAATGTGGAAAAATACCTCTGACCCGGCACTAACCCTCCGCAATAATAACATATTGGGGCTAAAGGCCCCTGCTTTTTTAGAAATTGATCATCCAGATCAACATAAATCCCTCAATATACAGAAAATAATCTATTCTTTATCGTCAAATATATCTAATATAGACGATGAGATAAGGTACCCAATTTAATGCGAGGGATTACATTATTTGAAAATATACAGTTTTTGGACACAACGTTAAGAGACGGTGAACAGACTCCCGGCGTAGCACTAAGCTGCGAAGAGAAACTAGCTATAGCCCGTAAACTGGATGAACTTGGAGTAGATATAATCGAAGCCGGTTCAGCCATCACCTCGGAAGGTGAACGGCAGGCTATCCGGAGAGTAACAGCAGAAGGCCTGAATGCAGAGATCTGTAGCTACTGCAGGATCATGCAGCAGGATGTGGACTATGCCCTGGAATGTGATGTGGATTCCATTCACTTAGTGGCACCGGTATCCGACCTGCATATTAAGGTAAAGCTCAAAAAAGACAGGGAAACAGTAAAACAGATGGCACTGGATACTGTTGAATATGCTAAAGAGCATGGCCTGATAGTAGAGTTAAGTGGCGAGGATGCATCCAGGGCAGATCTGGATTTCTTACGTGAGCTCTATCAGGATGGAGTACATGCCGGAGCAGATCGTGTATGCTTCTGTGATACCGTAGGCTTACTTTTACCAGAAAGAACAACTGATATATTTAAAGACCTATCATCATCCGTAGATGTTCCGGTGGCAGTACACTGCCATGACGATTTCGGACTTGCAGTATCAAATACTGTTGCAGCCCTTAAAGCCGGAGCCAGAGAAGCTCATATGACCATCAACGGTATTGGAGAGCGGGCCGGAAATACCGCTTTGGAAGAGGTCATTATGATACTGGAATGGCTGTATAAGCATGACACCGGTATCAAATGTAGCGAACTCTACCGGACCTCAAGACTGGTAAGCAGACTCACCGGACTTGCTGTGGCCCCAAATAAATCCCTGGTAGGTGGAAATTCCTTCACCCATGAGGCAGGTATCCATGTCCATGGTCTTCTTGCAGACACTTCCACATATGAACCTGTCAAACCGGAATTCATCGGAAGGGAGCGAAAAGTTGTCCTGGGGAAACATGCCGGCAAAAGTTCAGTTGCCCTGGCCTTAAAAGAGCTGGGTCTTGATACAGACCGTGACCAGTTAAATGAAATAGTAAGCCGTATCAAGCAACTCGGAGACCATGGAAAGAGGGTCACCGATGCAGACCTGCAGACCATAGCGGAAACAGTCCTTGACATCTACCATGAATCAAAGGTCAAACTCGAGGAATTCACCGTCGTATCAGGGAACAAGGCCATTCCAACCGCTTCCGTACGTCTGAAAGTGGATGGAAAAGAGGTTGTGGAAGCAGGTATCGGAGACGGACCTGTAGATGCTACATTTGAAGGGATACGCAAAGCAGTATCAGCAGTTGCAGACATCCAGCTGGAGGAATACCATGTAGATGCCATTACAGGCGGCACGGATGCCCTTGTAGAGGTACTGGTAAAACTCTCAAAGGATGGGAAGATGGTCACTTCCAGAGGAGCCAGGACTGACATAATAATGGCCTCGGTGGAAGCTGTGATCAATGGAATTAACCAGTTGCTAATAAACGAAGAATAATTACAGCAATATAAAAACAACTGCAACTACTTAAATAAAATTACAAGGATATAATATTATGACTGCAAAGACTGAAAGAATGACAGGTGCAAAGGCAATCATTGAATGCCTGTACCGGGAAAATGTCGACATAATCTTTGGTTATCCAGGTGGAGTGTTGCTGCCACTCTACGATGAAATATATGATTCCAGCCTGCGCCATATACTCGTAAGACATGAACAGGCTGCAGCCCATGCAGCAGAGGGATATGCAAGAGCCACAGGTAAGGTCGGTGTCTGTCTGGCTACATCCGGCCCGGGTGCCACCAACCTTGTGACCGGGATCGCAAATGCCTATATGGACTCGATCCCCATGGTCGCTTTTACCGGACAGGTCCCCAGTTCAATGATAGGCAACGATGCGTTCCAGGAAGCAAATATCACCGGGATCACCCTGCCGATCACAAAACACAATTATCTGGTAAAGGATGCAAAAGACCTGCCCCGTATTATCAAGGAAGCCTTCCATATTGCCTCCACAGGCAGGCCCGGGCCTGTACTGATAGATCTTCCAAAGGACGTTACCACAGACCTGATCGATTTTTCCTACCCCGATACTGTGGAACTCAGGGGCTATAAGCCAACATACAAAGGAAACACCCAGCAGATCAAAAGAGCTGCTGCTGCAATTGAGAAAGCAAAGAGACCCGTGATATATGCAGGTGGCGGGGTCATTGGATCGCAGGCCAGCAAAGAGCTTCTGCAGTTTGCTGAAACCATAAGAGCACCTGTAACCACCACCCTTACCGGTATCAGTGCATTCCCTGCATCCAATGAACTGTTCATAGGAATGCCCGGCATGCATGGCACAAAATATGCAAATTATGCGATACAGGAATCCGATCTGCTCATTGCAGTAGGAGCCCGTTTTGACGACAGGGTCACGGGAAAGCTCCAATCCTTTGCACCAAATGCCAGTGTGATCCACATTGACATTGATCCTGCAGAGATCTCAAAGAACGTAAAGGTGCAGATACCCATTGTAGGGGATGCAAAGCAGATCCTCAAATCCCTTAACAAATATGTCAAACCCTGTGATACGGATCCCTGGCTGGCAAAGATCAAAGACTGGAAAGAGAAATACCCACTCCATTATGTCGATGACCCGTCGACCATCAAACCCCAGTATATAGTCGAACAGATTTATGAGACCTGCCCTGAGGCACTGATAGTTACTGAAGTGGGTCAGCACCAGATGTGGGCTGCGCAGTACTTCAAATATGAAATTCCCCGGTCCTTCATCTCCTCCGGTGGTCTGGGAACCATGGGATACGGATTCCCTGCGGCCATTGGAGCCAAGCTGGGTCGTCCTGACAGAGTAGTGTTTGACATCGCCGGAGATGGCTCTTTCCAGATGAGCTCACAGGAGCTGGCCACTGCAGTCCAGAATGATATCCCTGTGATCATAGCCCTGCTTAACAACGGTTGTCTGGGAATGGTCCGGCAATGGCAGGAACTGTTCTTTGAGAAACGTTATTCCCATACAATCATTGAGGATAGTGTGGACTTTGTTAAACTGGCGGAAGCCTATGGAGCCCTGGGTATCCGGGTAACAGAGCATTCACAGGTAAGACCTGCAATCCAGCAGGCTATTGCTGCAGGAAAACCAACGATCATTGAATTTGTCGTTGAACGTGAGGAGAATGTCTCCCCGATGGTCCCGGCGGGTGCAGCTATCAATGAAATACTTGATCTGGAGAGGAAAGAATGAAACATACACTTGCAGTTCTCGTAGAGAATAAATACGGGGTCCTGGCAAGGGTTGCAGGACTATTCTCAAGACGGGGATATAATATTGACAGTCTTGCAGTAGGTATCACCGAAGACCCCTGCATCTCAAGGATGACCATTGTTGTCCATGGGGATGACCACGTAGTGGAACAGGTAACCAAGCAACTTAACAAACTCATCGATGTCATCCGCGTGACCGATCTGGGTGCTGATGAATCCGTAGAAAGGGAACTGGCCCTGATCAAGGTGAATGCTGATGCCACCAACCGGGCAGAGATCATTCAGATCGTGGATATCTTCAGGGCAAGGATCGTTGACGTTGCTTCAAAGTCCGTCACCATTGAGATCACCGGAGACGGGGAGAAGATCAAGGCAATTCAGAAACTCCTCAAACCCTTCGGTATCAAAGAGATGGCAAGGACCGGAAAGATAGCCCTGAACAGGGGCTCTAAAAGCTCATAACTTATAATACGGAGAAATTAAAATGGTAGAGATGTTCTATGATAAAGACGCCGATCTTGGCGCATTGAAAAATAAGACCATTGCAGTTCTTGGATATGGAAGCCAGGGACATGCACAGGCCCAGAACCTCCATGACAGCGGACTTAATGTTATTGTGGGTCTTCGGGAAGGGAGCAGACGCTGGGCACAGGCAGAAGACGATGGCCTTAAGGTCATGACCGTCAGTGAAGCGGCAAAAGCTGCAGACGTGATCCAGATACTGCTGCCTGATGAAGTCCAGTCCGGTATATATTATTCCCAGATAGAAGCAGGTCTTGAAGCAGGCAATGCCCTTGTGTTCTCACATGGTTTTAACATACACTACAACCAGATCGTCCCTCCTGCCGATGTGGATGTCTACATGGTGGCCCCAAAAAGCCCCGGTCATCTGGTAAGAAGGACATTTAAAGAGGATGCCGGCGTACCCGGTCTTATCGCGATTGCCCAGGATGCAACCGGAAATGCAAAGAAGCTGGCCCTGGCCCATGCAAAGGGTGTGGGATGTACCCGTGCAGGCGTCATTGAGACAACATTCCGTGAGGAGACCGAAACAGATCTGTTCGGAGAACAGGTGGACCTGTGCGGCGGTGTGTCCAGCCTTATCAAGACTTCCTTTGAAGTCCTTGTGGAAGCAGGTTACAAACCCGAAATGGCATACTTCGAAACCCTCCATGAGCTCAAGCTCATCGTGGACCTGATCCATGAAGGCGGTCTGGAAAAGATGTGGTATTCAGTTTCCAATACAGCTGAATACGGTGGACTTACCGTAGGACCAAAGATCATCAATGAACTCTCCCGTGAGGCTATGTACGAGGCCCTTGAAAGGATACAGAACGGAGAGTTTGCCAGGGAATTCGTCCTGGAAGGCAAGACAAACCGTCCGGTACTCACTGCAATGGAGAGACAGGAGAGGGAACATCCTGTTGAGATTGTTGGAAAAGAGCTTCGTGCAATGATGCCCTGGCTTAACAGCGGTCTGAACGAGAAATAAACATACAGGGCAGGCATCTCTGCCTGCCTCTTATCAATAACATGTCAAATACGATCGAAACGATACTCTCCCGCAGAAGCGTGAGAGAGTTCACCGATGAAGAGGTTGACCCTGAAATTATTGATCTTATCCTGGAAAGTGCCACCCACGCACCTTCGGGCCTGAATAATCAGCCCTGGAGGTTTATCGTAATTCGAGATCCTGAAACTGCAAAGGACCTTTCCGAATGTACTCATTACACTGATATAGTCTTAAATGCCAGCATACTCATAGCAGTGTATCTGGATACTGAATCCATCTATCATCGTGAAAAGGACATCATGGCCATTGGTGCTGCCATTGAGAACATGCTCCTTGCCTGTGTGGAACTGGACCTGGGAGCAGTCTGGCTGGGGGAGATCCTCAAGCAGGAAAACAGAGTAAATAATATCCTGCAAACACCTGATACTTTTGATCTTATGGCAGTTGTTGCCATTGGATATCCCGTGGAAAAACAGCGAACTTCCACACGCAAGGATGTGAATGAAGTTACATATTATGAAAAATACGGGCCTGCAGAACAATAACAGGCTCCGGATGAATCATTTTAAACACATAGAACATCCTGGAGAGATATGATATATGCTCTCAGCCTGAATTTGCCTTCTTTTTCTTGGCCAGGGCCACTTCCCTGGTTTTTCTGCGTGCAGCGATAGCAGCTTCACACTGGCGGTTCACACAGAGCTCACGGGCCTCACTCCCCTGCTCTTTTATCCTTATGATCTGCCACCCACAGCTTTCACACTTATTCTTAAGCAGGGTAAGCCTGCCGGCCTTCGGGAGGGGGCATGTATATCCACAACGATTGCTGCATCCAAGAAAACGGGAATCTTTTGTGGTGATAAGCACCATATCCCCTTCACATTTGGGACAGGGCCCGGCAATTTGTGGAGGATAACACTCTTTTTGCAGATCACAGGCAAAACAGGGTCCTATGCTCACAGCCCAGTAATAATTATTTCCAACCTTCAGGACAGCGGGGGCTCCTTTTTTGCATTTGCGGGACTTTTGCACGGCAAGGGCCCCTTCCTTTGGAAGAGGATAGGTATTTTTACAAGTTGGATACCCACTGCATCCGGCAAAACGTCCCTTTTCTGTTCTTACGATACGCAATGTTCTGCCACATTCAGGACAGCTTCCAAGACGATCCTTTTCAGGAACATTAACAGCTTCTTCCTCCATTGTTCCGGCTAACTGGGTGACCATCTTATCCCGGTTCTTTTCCAGCTGGCCATACATCTGTTTGATAAGAACTGTCCCTTCCTTCAATGCCGTATCAAGGGTCTTTTTCCCATCCTCGATATCCTGTATAAGAGCCTCGATACGGGCCCTGATATCAGGCTTGATCAGTATGGGTACGGAAAAATTAAGGGCATCCATAAGAGAAAAACCCGTCTCAAGGATTGAAATGGTCTTTCCCCTTGTTTCAAAATAACCCCTCTTCTTGTTTGTCTCGATATGAGAGGGGGCAGTGGCCTTGGTACCGATGCCATGTTTATCCATGAGGGTTAAAAGTTCCGCTTCGGTTAATTTCTTAGGTGGCTTTGTTTCCGATTTAATATTGGAAATTTTCTTCACGGCTACTTTTTCATTAAGTTCTACCGGAGGCAAGAGTTTATCTTTTGGTTTTTCAAAGGGATAGGCTGCAAGCCAGCCTGCTTCTTTTTGTATAGAACCTGTGGAATCGAATATCTCATCTTTTACCACAATCTCCAGGCGAGTTTTCTCAAAAACTGCGGCTACCATCAGATTGGCAATGAAATGCCTGACCACCAGATCATATATCTTCCAGGCCTGAGGCAACTTCACTGTTGTTTCTATTTCTTTTCGGGACGCTCCTTTTATAGGATGGATAGGAGGATGGTCATGCCCGTCTTTATTACCATTGCGAGGTGTAATATTATCCTGAGATAGTATTAAGAGAGCAAGTTCCTGATATTCCCCTTTTGCAAATCCCTTTAAAATTGACTTAAAATCCAGATCATCTGCATACCTGTTCGTTTCAGTCCTGGGGTAACTGATAAAACCTGCAAGATAGAGCTGTTCTGCTGTTTCCAGTGTCTTTTCGGGACTGATGTTCAGGTATCTGGAAGCCCTTTTAAGTAATTCATTGGTATTGAGAGGATAGGGAGCATTGGTGCGGGTTTCCTTCACGGTCTTTTTGGCGATCAGACCCTCCTTGCAGTCCTTTATTTTCTCAAAGATGGTATCTGCCTTTGCTTTCTCAAAGATATGCCCACCACGGTGAGAGCCGGTCAGATCAGTGCCCCTGGAAGTGAAGATCCCTTCTATCTTCCAGAAAGTCCTGGGATTGAAATCCCTTATGGCACGTTCTCTTTCATAGACAAAACCACAGGTAGGCGTCTGACAGGGACCTATGGAAAGTACACTTTTTGTGCGTACCCGATCCTGGACGGAAAGGGTCACATAACGGGTGAAAGCCGCACCCATCTTAAGGTCAAGGATCTGCCTGGCCTCTGCCGCCATTGCCATACCTTCGTCAGGGTCCACAGGATCAGCAAATGCCCTTTCGATCTCACTTCTGGATAAAGATGAGAAACGGGCCCTCTTCACCGGAGCATTTGACACCTTCTCAGCTATTGACCTTGCTTCAAACCCGATGTTCTCCCCTTCCCTGTCAAAATCACAGGCAAGGATTAGACGGGTGGCCCCTCTGGACAGAGTTGTAATGGCATTACCAAATTCCGCTTTAGTAATGCTCTTAACCGGATCGGTATCAAGCAGAGTGGCAGGGGATACTCCTCTCCAGTTATTGTATTCAGAGGAGAAATCATATCCCATTATATGACCGGCAAGGCCCATCACCTTCCAGAGCTCTTTGCCCCTGTAAAATTCATAAACAGGGACCCCGTTCACTATCGTCCGTTTGGGCCTATTTCCCAAAATATCAGAGATCTGTGCAGCAGCCTTGTTCTTTTCAGTAAATACAACGGTGGTCATGATCAAATATCCAAAATTAAAAGATCTTATTCAAAAAATATCATTCAAAACTATCCAGGGAAGAGAGTTTTTCGAGAACCTGATCAATTATGTTCTGCATACGTGCTTTTTCCTCAAGTTTATTTATCCACTCCTCAGGTATGCCCTCAACTCCCAGCAATGCTCCCAGGATACCTCCGGCGATACAGGCCACAGAATCAGAGTCACCGGTAATGTTCACCGCAGTCTGCATGGCTTTCACATAGTCATCGGGGTAACGCAGGATGCAAAAATAGGCCATTGCAAAAGCTTCCTCTGCTATCCAGCCTTCACCAAGTCTCCTGAGGCCGGCAACATCCGTGATCCTGCTTGAGGCAAGTACATGGGCCTTTTTAAGAATATCCTCGAATTCAGGATATATTCCCTGCGTGGAAGCGATCAGGGGCTCCAGCATGTATTCCGGACTGACATCGTCCATAGCCAGCTTCACTGCATAGGAACCTGCCACAGAAGAGGCCTGGGCTGCAAGGTGCTGATGGGTGATCGTTCCGGATATGCGTGATACTTCAAGAAGCCTGTTAGTATCGTCATGATAGAAAACTCCTATGATCCCCGAACGCATCACAGAACCACAACCCTTTGAATAGGACAGGCCTGAACTGCTCCAGTGGATACCGTCCAGCAGGTTCATCACACTATAGACACAGGTATTCCCCGGGGCTATTCCCGGGTCATCCAGCCAGTTAATGAACTCCTGAGCAATAAGGTCCATTAGCTCTGAAACATCCTTTTCCGCTCCTTTGATAAGGGCCTTTGCAAGGGAAATTATCATCTGTGTATCGTCTGTCCAGAGAGCATCCTCTCCCGGTTCTTCGATCCCCTGTTTTCCGTAGACATTATAAATCTCCGGAAGAGAGAGGAATTCAACAGGCATACCCAGTGCATCACCACATGCTGCACCCCACAGATATCCTTTAACTTTTCTTGCAATCTCAGGATCTATCATATATCACTCCATGGAAATATCAACACATAAAATCCATAATAAATATTGGTCCCTCACAACAGACATCATACATGTCATAACCAATAAAAGAGTTATGTCTGCCAGCAATATTCAAATACAAACTTATTTTCAAATAACATTTCTGATAACTTAAAACCGCATCAGAGTATAATTATTTTATTTTAAACTAAATTTAAACCTAGAGATACCTGTTTACCTTTAATCCTGCTTATATTTATGCATTGAATTATTTACAAACACCTGAACTTATGTTTCTCTTTGAATGCTCTACACAAACCCGATCCTGCGCCATAATGTCGCAAATCATGAAATTGGAACCTGACAGGCCCTTGTAATAACCATTTGATCACGCAATACAATTTAATATATAGCTCTTAATGTATTATAATTATCGTTCTTTTTCCTGCTCAGCTATTCTCCATTTCACTTATCAGCTTTGTTATCTGTTTTCCTCTGACATAGATCTCACCAAGGACACTCCTGCTTATAGCAACATTCTTACCCTGTTTTTCAGTATCTACAAAATTATCCATACGCAGTCTTTTGATATGGTGGCTTAATCTGGAACGTTCGTTATTATAATGGGTTGTCCCTTTTTTAAGTTCAGGCTTTAATCGTCCAATTAAAAGGTCCTGTGATTCCACCTGGGTCTGAAGAATATTAAGGATGTCCATCTGTTCTTTTGCAATTTCCTTTATTGGAAATGAGGATATTTCCTGAATACCTTTTAACAGATAGGCACCTGAATCCGTCAATCCCGGTATATCTGTGTATATGCATACTCCGGTGACAAGGGATACGATATATGCGGCAATACCCACATCACGTAATCCTCCGGATATATTTATTTTAACTACACGTCCTTCGTTTATCTGTTCTTCAACAATATCGAGAATGTCGAGAACTGATCCGAATAGATCATTCCTTACAATGATACGCTCTTCAATATTTATTCCCACAAAGGATTTTTTTATTGTTTCAACGGCCTGTAAGACCTTTTCATTCTGTCCGTCTCCCTCATGGGTTAGAAGAATGATCCGATGGATGGGATACTGGCGCATACTTGCTATCAATTTGTCAGGAGTATAACCTACCGGAACTACATGAGCTATCTCTTTTGCGACTCCCATAAATAAACAGTATGGAGATGGTTTGATATATAGTTATTGATTGATGACAGAGCACATAATTGCACATAATCTTTAAGTATATTAAAGAGTATATTAGTATGAACAGGGGTACTAAACTTGAAAACAATAGAAGCATTACTATCCAGCCTGCATCTCAATGAAGACATCAGTATCATTTTAACCAATGGCAAACAGCTCGAAGGAAAAGTAAAAAAGATCCATGAAGATGGATTGATCATCTTTAATAAACAAAATGATCAGATCACCGGTCTGTTAAGTTCAATGATCGGATTCTGGGAGGTCACTGCCAGTAAACATCCGGATCTGATCCAGATAAGCTATGAGGAACCTGATGAAGACTTTACAGACCCTGAAGCCTTCAGAGCATCGATCCCGAAAGACGGACTCTCTGAAATTCCCGACCCGGGCCACCACACACCCGCTCAGAATACTAACTTTACCGGGCCCTCTTACAAACCGGATATAGAACAAACTCTGCTTCAGGCCCCTCAGCGAACACAATACCTGATCACACAGGAAAGAACACGAATAAATCCGGATCAGAAAGAATACGGCCCCGCAGAACAAGGATCAGAACACATCCCGGATCATTACTCACAACCATCTGTGATACCTGATCAAAACATACAGCCAGTTACAATAAA
The DNA here is from genome assembly GCA_963676195.2 of Methanosarcinaceae archaeon. GTDB lineage: Archaea > Halobacteriota > Methanosarcinia > Methanosarcinales > Methanosarcinaceae > CAXXJW01. Next base: position 1,522,419 of record CAXXJW010000001.1, read on the forward strand.
TGATCATTATCCACAACAGGCCACAAGACCTGATCAAAATATACAGCAGGCCACAATAACTGATCAAATACAGCAAGCCACAATAACTGATCAAATACAGCAAGCCACAATAACTGATCAAATACAGCAGGCCACAATAACTGATCAAATACAGCAAGCCACAATAACTGATCAAATACAGCAAGCCACAATAACTGATCAAATACAGCAAGCCACAATAACTGATCAAATACAACAAACCACAAGACCTGATCAAATACAGCAAGCCACAAGACCTGATCAATACATTGTACCTGAAAATACAGTTACAGATGAAGACAGGACTAAAACAGGTTCCACTGAAGATGTATCGGGGGCGTTTGAGATCATTAAGGCTTCACTGATATCTGATTTCAGGTCTGACATGATCACACCTTCAGAAATAAGAAGTTATGATCTTATAAAGGAACTGCCTGGAGTCCTTAAGCTGGAAAACAATGGGGACAAAAAGAGATGGGATTCAATACTCAGCCGGTCAGATAATGCTATTCAGAACCATAATATGAACATCCTCGATAAGTTTGCAGAAGAAATGAAACAACTTGGAGATAAATATCCCGGGGAAGGGGTCTTTTATTTCAATGCAGGCTGGCTTAAATTACAGGTCCATAATTATCCGGATGCATCGGATCATTTTGAAGAAGCTTTCCAGAGAGGGGCAGACCTGCGATATCTATTCAATGCAGGATATTCGAGGTTGCTGGAAGACTGCAAAAATTCAGCCACCGTATATATCGGGGCCTATCTGGCCCTGGAAGGGATATTCCAGAATGAGCAAATATGGAAAATGTTCTGTAAACTTACAGCAGCTACCCAACAATACGGGATATTCCAGAAAGTACTGTTGACAGTCCTGCAAAAATATGTAACCGGTAATGATAACACAGAAACTGGTCTGGATGAATTCAGATCATGGATAGCTTCCATTGTCTATACATTTGGAGAATATGAAAATGCACAGGAAACTATTACAGATCTGCTTTATTATCTGACCAACGAACCGGATTCGCTCACACTTGACACTTTGCTCATGTCTGTAAATGAACTGGGGTATATACTCCCTTCCGCCTGTCTCAATGATCAGACCGTCCCTCTGGACAGACTTATAGCCAGATATGAACAGGCAAAAAAGGAACTCTCCGGTATATCAGGACCTCAGGGAACATCCGTAATTAAAACCGTCCGGACCAATGATACGTCAGATTCCAATGATACGTCAGATTCCAATGAACTCGAAAGTGTTCAAAAAAGAGGCCTAAGAATAGGATATATCTATCGTACGATGGGACCAAAAAAATTTGGGTTCCTTAGAGATGAGAACAATAATGAATATCACTTCAGCTATGACAACATCATGGACCATGTGGGATACATTGACAGTGTGAATGAATTTAACAGTATACGTGTGCTATTCAAGGCTAAGAACAGTACTGTAGTCAATGCCGCAACAAAAGAAACTGCCTGTGTCATACATTCCACCAAAATGCTGGAAAATATCCGCGATCTTGCAAATAATTTCTCAAAAGAAAGAGATTATCCCCATGCGATACTGGAACTAGAGAAGCTGCTCTGCTATGATCCGGAAGATGCAGATGCAAAGCAACATAAAGAAAGATGGGAAAAGCTCTATGAAAAGAAACATAAAGTGAACGTGAACAGTATCAACTTCCACCCCGAAACTCCGGAAGAATGGGCCGCACTTGGCAATCTGCTCCAGGAGTCAAAAATGTATGCTGATGCAGTCCGGGCTTTTGACAGATCCTCAACTGCAAAGACGTCCAGCAGTGATTATTCTCAAGGTTATTCATACATAAAGATGAAAAGATATTGTGAAGCAATAGAATGTCTGGGCAGGGCCCTTGAAAAAAACCCGCTCTACTACCAGGCCCTCTGTGCAAGAGGTATCGCTCATCTGCGCTCCGGGGAATATAAAGATGCTCTGAAAGACTTTGAAGACGTCATTTCCATTCGTCCCGACCATATAAGAGCCTGGAAATACAAAGGACTAACCCTGGAATATATCGGAAAATATTCAGGGAGTATTGAAGCTTATAAAAAAGCCATGATCTTTGATCCTCATGACTGGATAACCCTGTCAAAGATCAGTGCGGTCCACATCCGATTAAACCAGCTGGCTGAAGCAACACGGGAGATCGACGAAGTCCTTTCCAATATGCCCGAACACGCCGATTCCCTTTTTACCAGAGGATATATCTATCAAAAACAGAATAAAAATGAGAAAGCCCTCCGGATGTTTGAAAAAAGTCTGGATATAAAACCGGACAATGTGAAAGCCCTCACAAAAAAGGCCTTCGTACTTGCAAAGCTTGGAAAAACGGAAGAAGCGATCAGTTCCATCACCAGGGCCCTCAAATTAAATATGAACAACTCCGAAACCTGGTATTACAGAGGAGTTGTGTACCATTATGCCACAGATTTTGAAGAGGCCGTTGCATCCTATGAGAAGTCCCTTGAGATAGAAGACGGAGTGAAAAGAGTTAACAAATGTCTTTCCAGAGCAAAGCAACAAATGAGAGCAACAGATCAAAAAGATGACCATGTGGGCATGACAGACAGACATGACCTGCAAAATGAGGTCCCGGAGGACATTCCTCAACAGGATCAGACCCCCTTGATCACCGATAATAAAATCATTTATGAGAACACAAACATAGATGGAAATAAACATCCTCCCCTACACGAAACCATCCCATCTGACATCGAAAGTAAGATCAGTGTTGCACAAATGGAACAACGATACATACTTAGCAAATCTGCAGAAACTGACAACGGATCGGTCCTGGAACCGGACAATGATAATAACAAACCTGATGATCTCAAAATGGACACGGAGGATACAGGCAACCAGGATAGCGCAGACGTGAGCACAGACGTGAGCACAGACGTGAGCACAGACGTGAGCACAGACGTGAGCACAGACGTGAGCACAGACGTGAGCACAGACGTGAGCACAGACGTGAGCACAGACGTGAGCACAGACGTGAGCACAGACGTGAGCACAGACGTGAGCGCAGACGTGAGCGCAGACGTGAGCGCAGACGTGAGCGCAGACGTGAGCGCAGACGTGAGCGCAAACCCTGATAATAACACAGGGATCACCAATGACCGGCCTGACAGGAATGAAAAAGAAACTAATAGTGTTGCAGATATGAACTCAGGAACTCAGCCCGCTGATGAACAGATCAAACAACTTATATCTCAATTAAACGAACAGTTCTCATTGACCTGAAAGGTGTGATCATGCAAAAGGACCCGCAACAAAAACAGGCTATCGAACATACAGGTACTCCCCTGCTCATCCTGGCAGGGCCCGGGTCCGGTAAGACATTCACGATCACTGAGAAAATAGTGGAACTGATCAAACGGGGCCTTGCTCCTGAAAGGATACTGGCGCTAACATTCTCAGAAAAGGCCGCCACTGAGATGCAGGATCGTGTGGAAAGCAGGATAGGAATTGAAAGCGGGATAACCATTTCCACATTCCATTCCTTTTGCAACGAGCTGATCAGGAACTATCCACTTTATCTTGGGATCGAACGGAACGTGCGCCTTATAACAAAAGAACATGCTCATGTCTGGGGAATAAAGAACATAGATACATTCGGATTTGAGAATATCGTTGTCCCGCAACGCCCCTATGATCTTATCAACAGCCTCCTGGAAGGAGTATCCCAGATGTCAGATCATCTGATCAGTCCTGCTGAACTGAAAAGACATGTTTCCAGGGCCCTTAAAGGCAAAACTTCAGGAAAGGAAAGCCTGTTGAAATTATATGACCTGGCCCTTTTCTATGAACATTATCAGAACTACAAAAAGAACAACGGACTTATCGACTATGATGACATGATCACACAGGCCTGTGAACTGATCAGGTCCAATCCTCACATAGCCCGCTCCATAAGGGCCAGGTATGGTCATATTCTGGTAGATGAATTCCAGGATACCAATTTTGCACAGCTGTACCTGGTCCATCTGATAAGTCCGGGGGATGAACTTACCTGCGTTGCAGATGATGACCAGTGTATCTACCGTTTTCGGGGTGCATACCTTTCAAATATCACCCAGTTATCCCAATATTATCCCGACATTAAAAAAATAACACTGAACAACAATTATCGTTCAGACTCACAGATCGTTGAACTATCCCGGCAGCTTATAGAAAAAAACCCTGCAAGAGAGCACAAAGAACTACGCTCCTATAGTGGTAACGGAGATACTGTAAAAGCTGTCCGGGCCCCGGATGATGCCAGTGAGGCAAAATGGGTGGCTTCCAGGATTGAAGAACTTCTCAATGATGGGATACCTCCAAAGGAGATATTTATCCTGACCCGGAAAAGAGCAGATGGGAAAAAATTCAATGATGAATTAAAAAAACGCCTGATCCCTGTGGAATTCGTTGGCAGTTTGCAGCTTGACAGGTTTCCTGTTGTCATTGAAGCAATGGCATACATCCATATTGTTGCAAACCCCTTTAACCGGGGGGTAGATTTTGCAAGAGTACTGGCAAGGGAAGGTGTGGGAGAATATGACCTGCAAAAGATCAATAATATGGCCCTGTGCATCAGCCGGGAAGAAAAGGGACCGGGAGATGGTATATATTATACCCTTCTTCACAAGCTGGATGAACTGGGTCTGGAAAATAAAGAACTTGTGCAGACCATAATCAACCGACTCCAGGACATGCTTGAATACAGAAGAAAACATCTTCCATCCGACACGGTAAAACACCTCCTCTTCGAGATGACAGACCTGTATAACAGACAGGTAATAGAGGATACAACTGCCTCCCGGAAGAATATCAATATTCTCAATTCTCTGATCAGTACCATAGAGGACCTGGAACTGATAGATGGCGGCAGTGAACTGGAAGAAGTTGTTGAAGACCTGGAACTTGTCTTTGGTCTGGAACTGGAAGAAGGAACATCCACTGATGAGAACAATGTGAAGGTAATGACCATACACCAGTCCAAAGGCAAAGAAGCAGAAGTGGTCTTTGTCTGCGACCTGGCTTCCCGGCATTTGCCTCTCAATTACAGAAAGAAGACCTTCACCGTACCGGCAGCCCTGATGAAAGGAGCAGGAAGGCAGACCGATAGTTCAATTCTTCATATGGAAGAGGAGCGCAGACTTGCCTATGTGGCCATGACAAGGGCAAAGAAGCAGCTTTATCTTGTACATCCGCTATGGTATAAAAGAAATAAGACCGGCGTCACCCCCAGCATGTTCCTCCAGCAGTTAAATTACAAAGACAATCCACTCATTGACCTTATAGAAGCTGAGGTCGTGGAACATCAGGAACAGGATATTCAGCCCTCCCCTCTTGCACTGAAAAAAGAAGAGCAGCTCAAATTTGTTAATATGTATGCAAAACAGGGACAGATAAAACAGGCAATGGAATCTCTTGCAGTCCTGGCCCAGCTTAAGGAGATGGAATTGTATGGTAACCTGGACAATTTCAACATCCGGGAGCTTTTCAACATCAATATAAGATCTGTAAGAGAGATGAATGATCTGGTCAATGAAGCCCTGCCCCCTCTGATCGACCCGGAAATGAAATTTTCTGCTTCCGGACTCAGAACCTATAAGGAATGTCCCCTTAAGTTCAAATATGGTTCAGTACTGAGCATACCCGCCACCCGGAAGATCTATTTCCAGGTTGGTACGAGCATACATAAAGTCTATGAAGAACTTGCAAAAGCAAAGATGGAAAACAGGCCTCTGAATATTAAAACGGCCCGAAAAATGCTGATTGATAACTGGGACCATGCCGCCTATCCGACCGGAACCCTGGATAAACAGGAATTTTCAAAAATGAACCGGATGATCGAATATTGGTTCAGTTTTTCAGAAGAATACCCGGGTGAGACCATTGCAGTTGAAAAACGATTTGATCTCACCGTTTACAACATCCGTTTTGCAGGGATCATTGATCGAATTGACCGGAACTCAAAAGGCGACTATATACTTATTGATTACAAAACAGGCAAGGACCCCCTCACCAAATACGAACTCAAAAAGGATATGCAAATAGCCATATATTGCCTGGCAATCAAACAACTATATGGAAAACTGCCGGCAAAGGCCGGACACCTGTATGTGAATCCGGAGCTAGCGATGCCTGTATTCACAGATGTGACCCAAAAAGACATAAATGCAGTCCTCAAAGACATTAAGGCCATTACAAAAAAGATACTGAAGGAAGATTTCAGTATCAGCACCATACCGAATTGCTATAACTGTGACTATAAGGGATTTTGTGAATGGTATCAGTCACAATGAATACAGATCGACCTTTTCTGAGTGATCCCCTCTGCAAACACAACCTCACAGAAAGATCTACAATTATTTGGGTGTAGGGGCAGAGAAAGCCCTCGACTTTAGTCGTGGGTATTTCACTGCAAACACAACCTCAGGAAAGGATTTTCAGTATATCCTGAATATCCCGTAGTATATGATCTGCAACATTGTCCACCGGCTCATTTTCATTTCGGTCCCCATATGATGCATAGGCTGTGATGATACCGGCCTTCCTGGCAGGGATGATGTCACGTACCATGCTGTCACCTACAAATATAACTTCCCGGGGGCCCATGCCTGCAATCTCAAGAGCGTTTTCAAAAAAACCTTCATCCGCTTTTTTCAGGCCGGTCACATCACAGGTGATGAGCCTGTCCACACAGTCAAGCAGTTCAACCTGTTCAAGCCTGGCCAGGGCCATGTCCGTATGGGCATCGGTTACGATCATTATAGGCAAACCTTTTGAATGGATACGTTTAAAGGTTTGTCTGACCCCGGGGTAAAGCTCAATGGACTTGATCTTGGTCCTCAGGTAGATATCACAGCAGGAATCGAACATTTCTTCCCTGCATATATTGCAGAGATAGTCCTGGATATTACCGGTATGTTCATAATCGTACTTCCCCCTGTGAAAATATGAGTAAAGTTCAGCCGGATCGCCATCACCCATATGTTCCACCATGGCATTGCAGGCAGTCAGTTTGGCCTCCACAAAATCAAAGAGAGTATTGTCCATATCAAACATAACACAACGAATATCTTTTCGGGATTTTATATTGTCAGTTTTTAATTCATTCATGATCTCACTTTTCTATTTTAAGGTCCATCAGATTCCTGCAAACTCCGATGGTTTCACTAAACTTTTCATATAGCCCTTCATCATGGAACACCAGTTTCAGGGACTCATCATCTGCTTCTTTATAAGAGAACTCCCCGTAAATGATCACCGAATTACATTTAACAAGACCAAAAACAATGGCAAAATGGTATATCAGGTCCTTGAGCTGTTCAGGAGAGCAATGCCTGACCCCTGTGGATGAGGGATATATAAAATGGAAGCATTCCGGCCCCTTTCCCGCACAGAGTTCAGCCATATTGGAATCTGCTGTCAGCAGAAGGGTCAGTATATGTCCGTTGCTGGCCTCAAACTCCCTCAGACTTCTTACAATGATACGATCATTCTCCTCACTGGAGGAAGTGGTCTGTCCACAGGGACGCAGCTCCATTACATTATCCCTTATACGCCGATATTCCTTTAATGCGACATAACTTGCTTTGCGTGACTTCTTTAATTTCTTGTTCTTAAGTTCATGTAGCAGTTCACCATGATATTTTGCATCACTTTCCATCTGGTTGATCATATAAGAAAGATATTTGTAGTTGATGGGATGCTCTATCTCATCATATACAGTATCGACAACAAGATAACGGGTATTCTTTTTTGTTAATCCGGACAGGGCCCCGTGATAGAAGAGGTTGGTATCCGGAGCCAGGTAGAGGCTCTTATTTAATTTGGAGATCGCAGCCAGTTTATCCTGGAAGTCAGCCATATTCTCATACTGGATCATCCCGCTAAGCAGCATACAGTATTTGATCTCATCCAGCAGAGGGAACTCATTCCCATAGGTGGTATAGTCGTTGATGTTTTGAAAGTCTTCCAGATCACACAATACACTGCACCTGTATCCATCTCCGGAAGAATTAAACCTCATAAGCTTCAGGTCAAAGAGAGGATAATCAATGGCTATTGGACTGTCACCAATAAGATTTAGCAGGATCTGAAGCTCATCCCTATTAATTAACATTTCCTTTTTACTTTGCATCCACAACCTCCCGGACCTCTTTTTTAAAATCATGCAGATGCTGTTGCTGGAAAGGTATCATCATATAAGGTGCAGCCTTTAAATTCTGTATTGCCAGATAGAATAGATGATCCACCTCCTCCAGCTTCATCGGGACAAGAGCCCCTGCAACCAGGGTCTTTCGTCCCGGAGTGATATCAAGAGCTATCACATTTCCTGCCTGTTTTTGTTCTTTCACAAATAAGGAGATACTGCTGGCGGCATTTACAAAGTCAATACTACAACCTGTTTTATCTTCCTCATCAGTGATGTTGATCACTTCAATCTCCACTTCCAGCCCGAAATACCCGGAAGTTATTCTAAGACCTTCCAGGATATTTTCCCTGTCCTGGAAATTATATATACTGGAGAATTCTTCGGAAAATACTACAACTTTATCCGGAATGAAACGTGACTGCATAAGGACACAATAATAGGTATTTAAAATTGACCAGATCGACCGCCCGGTCATGGTAATATAGATGTTTGCCAATGTGCTCCTCCTGTGAACCATTATTTTCTAAGTGACGTATTCTTTGATCAACATGCCCATTATCTTTGATGTTCAGAAAAGCACATTTCCTGAACAGAAGATAATATGCCCACATACATTAAGTGCTCCATAACCTTAAATATATATCCTGAGTATACAAATATATAATTCGAATTAATCAAATATTTTTGAGGCCGGAATATGGATAACAAATTCTACGAGAACATAGAAGTGACTGATTCTGTTGAAAAGGATGGAATTAAGATCGAGATCCTGGAATATACTTCCATGAAGGGAAGCAAGGACACAGAACTTGCAGAAGACCTGTATTTTGTACAGAAAGCAGGGATGAGATTAAAGCAGGTTAAGATAACCCTTGATAACAGTGGTGTGACCACAGAAAGCGGGGCCCTTTTCTTCCATAAAGGCAGAATAGAGGGACATACCCAGTCCGGGGGGATGGGAGGACTTGCAAAAAGTATCATTAAAAGCAAGCTGAACAAGGAATCCACATTCAAACCGGTGTACAAAGGAACTGGAGAGTTATTCCTGGAACCAAGTTTCGGGCATTTCATCATCTATGAACTTAATAATGAATCCATAGTGGTGGACAAGGGCCTGTTCTACTGCTGTGAGGAAGGTCTGGATATCGGGGTTGAATCCATGAAAAACCTTTCATCCGGCCTGTTCGGTGGAGAAGGCTGGTTCCAGACAAAGATATCGGGTACAGGACTGTGCATCCTCGAGATTCCGGTCCCTATGAGTGAGATCCTCAAATATGAACTTGACAATGAACGTATACAGGTGGATGGGAACTTTGCCCTGCTGCGCTCTGCATCAGTGCGCTACAGTGTAGAGAGGTCTTCAAAATCCATCTTTGGCAGTATGACAAGCGGGGAAGGGATGCTACAGACATTTGAAGGTACGGGAATTGTCTGGCTGGCCCCGACACAGCCGGTATACAGGACACTCAATATCAGCAAACTGCGAGAACTGCATCAACCCACACAGAACATGAGCAACCAGACATGAGCGGTTTTAACAGTTAAAACAACTGAATGAACACACATGATATTCTCTGAATATCAGCCTCAAATAATGAAAGTCCGGGTACTTTCATGCTAAAAGAGAAATATATACATGGGTGACATTATTCTCTCAGAATAAATGTCAACCCTGTTATTTTTATATTCTTAACCCCCTTGACGATAATATGGATGATAACATCGATACCAGAGAAGGTTTTACCTTTGTACATACAGCAGACCTGCACCTGGACAGTCCGTTCCAGGGACTTTATGATGTCAATCCTAAATTACAGGAGGTGATGATAAAGGCAACCTTTGATGCCTATGATAATATCGTCAACCTGTGTATTGATAAGAAAGCAGACCTGCTGCTTATCGCAGGGGACATCTATGACAGTTCGGACAGAAGTCTTTATGCACAGATCCGTTTTTTGAAAGGACTTAACCGCCTTTTTGAAGCAGATATACCGGTATATATCGTCCATGGGAATCATGACCCTCTGGAAAGCTGGACCACAAGCCTTGACTGGCCGGAGAACGTGACCATTTTTGCAGCAGATGAAACCTTTACAGCAGAGTTTGAAAAAGAGGGACAGGTCCTTGCCCGAATAAGTGGCAGGAGTTTTCAAACCGCTCATATAAGGGACAACCTTGCAAAAAACTTCCCTGAAAAACACTCTGATGACCCTTTTACCATAGGCCTGCTTCACTGCACTGTCGGTGGAGGAGAAGGCCATGACCCCTATGCGCCCTGCAGACTGGAGGACCTCCTGGAAAAGAACTATGATTACTGGGCCCTGGGCCATATCCATAAACCGATGGTTCTAACCCATGACCCCCCGGTGATCTACCCGGGAAATCCCCAGGGACGCCACTGCGCAGAAGCGGGGGAGAGAGGATGCCAGCTTGTAGAAGTTGATGCAGATGGTGAGGTTGAACACAGTTTTATCCCGATGGACACCATCCGCTGGTATGTGGAAGAGCTGGATATCAGCGGGATTGAAAGCCAGGAGATGCTGATCGAAACACTTGAGATGAAAATGGATGAGCTGCTGGAAAAAGCAGACTCAAGACATGTGATCTGCAGGATCATCCTTACCGGAAGGAGCTGGCTTCATTTTACTGACATGGATATACTTGAAGATATACTCCTCCACCTGAGGGACAGTTGTAATCTAAAAGGAACATTCATCTGGGTTGAAAGGATCATCGACATGACACGGCTTCCCCTGGACCGCCGGAAGCTGGCCGGTCGCCAGGACCTGATAACCGATATGATAAGCATTACAGATGACCTTACGACCCAAAGCATAAAACAGACATGTAAAGACCTGTTCTATAAAGGCAAAGGTAAAAAGTTCCTGGACCCACCGGATGAAGAAGAAATAATGTCTTTGATACGGGAAGCTGAGGAACTCCTGCTTGACCATCTGATATCGGAGGAAGATTATGAGGATAACTGATATACAGATCGACGGGTTTGGTAAGTTCCATGACCACTCCATCAGGGAACTGGGTCCGGGACTGACAGTATTTCACGGAATGAATGAAGCCGGAAAGACCACTTTGCTTACCTTTATCAGAAGAGTGCTGTTCGGATTTCCAAAAAAGAATGCTAGATGTAATCTATACGATCCTTTCCAGGGAGGCAGAGCAGGTGGCAGACTCGGTGTTATGGCACATGGCCATGCATACACCCTGGAACGGATTGCAGGAAAAGGATTCACGATACATCTGCCTGACGGAAGTACCGGTACGGACCTGGTCATTAAAAATATACTGGATAAAGCCGATAAAGACATATTCGAAAATGTCTATGCTTTTGGCCTTGATGAACTACAGGACCTGGACCGCCTTGGCAGTGAAGCTATCAGCGGGAAGCTCTACAGTGCAGGTACGGGGCTGGGCCGGATCACCATTCCGGAAATTAAGATAGGTCTTGATAAAAAACAAAGGGAACTTTTTCTTCCCACCGGGAAAAAACCACAGATCAATGAGCTTTTCTTAAATATCCAGGAAAAGGAGAAACAACTTCGGGAACTCAAAAATGAACAGGATGAATATGATATCCTTAACATCGAGCTGGATAAGAATACAAAACAGATCGAGAATGTGAAGTCCAAAAGACAGGAACTTCTAATTGAGCTTTCTTTTGCAGAGGACCTGCTGGATGTCAGGGAAGACTGGGAACTGCAAAGGGACGCTAACCTGGAACTTACCGAATTGCCGGATATGGATTCATTCCCTGAAAACGGCCTGGCAGAACTTGATAACCTCAATGAGCGTATCCGGGAAGCTGAACAAAAGACTGAAAAAACTGAAGAAGAACTGGAGAAGATACACATTGATCAGAGAAATGTGATGAGCGATGAGCGGCTTCTGGAAAAAAGTCAAAACATAAAACAACTGTATAAAGGGATTGAAAAATACCGGGCCGAAAAAGAAACAGGGTATGAAAATGAGCTCAAAGACCAGAATGAAGAACTGGACAGAATGCTTCGCAATATCGGGCCGGACTGGAACAGGGAAAAACTATCAGCATTTGACAGCTCCATTCCTGCAAAAGAAGAAGTATATAAACGGCATGAAATCCTTGAATCCCTTGACCAGCAGATAAAGGAACTGGAACGTGACCTGAAAAATGCGAACGCTGAATTGAAAAACGAAAGTATTGAGCCTGTAAATGAGCTTCTTCTTAGTAAAAAGAATGAGATCCTCAGGCTGTCCGATCTTATCGGAGATTATCAGACCCGCCTCCTTGCAGCCGGAAAGCTGGATACTGAAAACCGGGCCTTAGCAAACAAGCTGAAATTTATTACAGAAGAACTACCCGGATGCCAGGACCCTTCTGTTACAGACCATTTTGATCTGTCCGCCGGGAACCGAAAACATGCAACTGATATGGAGAGCTCCTTTGAAGACCTTAAGAGAGAGGAAAATGACCTGCGGCCACAGATCACCTGGAATGAAGAGCACATGCAGGAGCTGGAACAGTCCATGCAGGAACTTGAAGCCAGAATAAATAATCTGCATCTTGTTGATCCGGATGAGCTGGCCCGAAAGTTAACCAGCATACAGGACCTGCGTTCCCTGATAATGAACCTGAGGGAAAAGGAGATCGAACTTAACGCTTTTAGAAAAGAGGAGAGGCTCTATTCCATGATAGGGTCGGATCACAGCTCTCCAAAATGGCCGGCTGGAGCCTTTATAGTTATGGGTGTGGCAGGAGTTGCTACAGGATATGCTATAGAGCAGCTTTTCTATGGAGTATTGTTCTGCATCATTATGCTTGCTGTGGCTGCTCTGTATATGTTATCCGTAAGCGGGAAAAAAGAGGACATAAATTCTGATATTCAAACCTCTTCCGGTCAGTTATCCGATGAAATTAGAACGTTAAGAGACCGGGGGGGCAGCTTAAGTCGTATATGTGGATTTGACAGTATTCCCGATCCTTCATCTCTGGAACGATATTATGAAAGCCTGAAAGAGAACTCTTTGCAACTACAGCATGCTGCACAGCTTAATGAGCAAAAGGAAGCTATACTGAAGAAAAAAGAGAAGATCAATGTCAAAATCCAGTCATTGGCTGATCAGATGAAAGAGCTGAGCTGCCTAAAGGAACAACTCGGGTCACAATGGAGCAGCTGGCTTGCAAAAAATGGTCTTGATGTGGACATCTGTCCTGAAGATATTGAACATGTCTTCACCCGGATAACAGAATGTCAGGAGCTGCTGGACCGAACCCGGGATATGGAAGCAAGTATTGCTGAGAATAAAGCATCCATTGAGGCGTTTGAGCATGATATTGAAGAACTGGTCGGCCAGCTGGAAATAGAAGGGAATTATTCCGGTGGTCATGTAGAGAAACTGAAAAGGATCCGTGATGAACTGGACCTGGAGGTCCAGAAAAATATACAGCATGATCTGGCAGATGAGAAAAGGGAAGAGCTGGAACATAGGCTGGAACAGCTGGAAATGGAACTTACAGATAAAAGGACACAGAGGAGCACCGAATTTGAGAGATGGGAACAATGGCTTGCAAAATACGGCCACTCTTCACAGCTTACTACCAGAGCAATAATAGAGGTCTTCAGCACCATCGACAGTTGTCTTAAAGTGCAGGACCGGATAAGGGACCTGGAACATAAAATGGATAGGTCCAAAGAATATATTACTGATCATGAAAGTCAGATCTCAGACATCCTGGATGCTTGCGACAGGAAAAAAGACGGACTGGCCTTTGACACCCTTCTGGAAAAACTGAATGAGGACCTGGAATATTCCATAAAGGAAAAGGACAGAGCTTCTGTCCTTCAAAATGAGGAGGATAAACTAAAGGTTGAGCTGGGCAATGCACAACAAAGGTCTGCACAACTTCAGGAAAGAAAACAGGACTTACTCATCCGGGGCCATGCCGAAAGTGAAGCTGTTTTTGGAGAGAATGCTGCGATCTGGAAAAGGAGATGCGAATTAAACGAACAGATCAATCAGGCCTGTCGGAACATAAAAAGAACGCCATCTGCCAGGGATAACTCTGACCGTTTCCTGAACACCATGGAGGAATATGACCGTCATCAGCTGGAGAACAGACACGACAGGCTTACAGAAATGATGCAGACTGCTGATGAACAGCTCGAACAACTATCCAGTGCAAAAGGAAAGCTGATCAATCAGATAGACCATCTGGAAAATGAACATGGGGCCTCAAAACTACGTCTGGAGATAGGGTGCCTGAAACAAAAAGCAAACCTTGCCGCCCGGGAGTGGAGCCGTATTGCCATTGCACAACATATACTTGACAAAGCCGTGGAAAAATATGAACATCAGCGTCAGCCGGCAGTGATCACAACCGCACAGGACTTCTTTACAAAGATAACAGGCGGGACCTATAAAAGGATATATTCACCCCTGGGAAGCTCTGATATATTTGCGGAAGATGAAATGGGACGCAAACGTCCAACATCACAGCTAAGTACAGGGACCGCCCAGCAGCTCTATCTGGCCCTGCGTTTCGGGTTCATCAAAGAGCTGGGCAAACATGCCGAACCTATGCCCCTCATATTTGACGATATACTGGTAAATTTCGATCCGATAAGAAGCAGGAATACCGTTGAAACTATCAAAGAGCTGGCCCGGGATGAACAGATCATGTTCTTCACATGCCACCCATCTACAGTGGACATGTTCAAAGAGCTGATCCCTGATGTGGGTATTGTACAGCTTGAGGATTGATAGTGGACAGCGCAAGGCTGCGACTTAAATTACAGGAGCGATCAATAACTTTCTGATCTTCGTTTCAGATAATATGAGGGGGAAATACAATATTAGCAGGACATTTATTAAAAAAGAGCTGATCTGCTATCTCTATACACCTCTTCTTGCAGTGAGTGCCATCTATGTACTGTTGAATGTGATACATAGGTGGCGTCCGGATCTGGATTACATCGCTTTTTATTTCGTTCTCAATAAAGCAGACCTTAACACCAATATATTCCTTTCCAGCTATACCCATCTGGGAGGGATACACTTCATAAGCAATTTCATTATGTATCTTATTCTTTTTCTGGTCATCTACGACCTGCTTGAAGATAAAAGGACGCTTTCTTACCTGATGGTACTCTCACTGCTGATCTTACCTTTTGTAACCTCTCTGTTGTTTATCCAGCTTCCGGATACCAGAATGGGCATGGGCCTTTCAGGGATCATTTCCTGCCTGTGGGGATATGCCATCATACTGGAATACCGGTATGCTAAAAAAAATCCTGGCCTGAACCTGGATTTCCAGTGTCTTATGATAGTAGTATCCTTTAGTCTGTTGCTTCCCCTATTGTACTACCGGTTGTACTACTGGCCAATCCCTTTCCTGGCTCTTATCTATTTTCTAATAAATCGGCGGGAAGGGCTTGAAGAGAACTGGTTGATCCTGATCGAAAAAATAAAGCAGCACAGACCTGCAAGAAGAATACCCTATGATGCCCTGCGACTGGCTCTTCCTTTCACCGTTCCTTTCACATTCCTTCCGATTGGAGGGTTTGTGGGAAAAGCCGGGATAATTGTCCACATGGCAGGCTGGGCCTACGGAATGATCATTGGTTATCTGTTACTGGACCCTGATGGATTGTTGTCAGGAGATGTAGGCTGTCAGAGGGAGCCGGGCAGGTAACTTTGATCAGAGTGACCAGAACCACCAAGTTCATTCTCCCGGATCGCAGGATAATGATCTATGATAATGATCGATCATTGAAAGCAGAAGACCCCTTGCGCAAGCCGGGATTATTTTGCCTGAAAGATCACTTGAACCAGAATTTTTTGATCAGTTTGCGGCCCATCCATTTATTGGCAGCTCTTTTGCCAATACGTTTGGGATTACCGGAACTAAGTGTGGAAACATCATTCGAGATCCTGGCCAGTTTGTACAATTGTGATACGATTCCCATCTATTTTACCCCCTTAAGATGATCGGACAGACCCTGGTGAAATTATGAGATCAAAAGAATTATTTGGGCCTGCCATCATTTAATATATATAAATCTTTTATATAAATAAATGGTGGGCCCGGGTTTTATCATTAAAAGCAGTGGAAACCTTGTGGAAACCTTGTGGAAGCCAGGCATAGTTCACGCTCATTTAAGGAAGAAGCCCACGACTTTAGTCGTGGGTAGTTGACAGATCATTCAGGTACACGACTCAACTGTTTCAGATGGCAGGCATATCTGTTGAGGAGGTTGATTTAACATAGCATACAGTTTACTCAGGCCCTGGATGACTTTAAAGCCTTTATCGGAGATTAGATAATCTCCCCTTTCATGCACCTGAAGGATCATTCCGGTATCCAGCAGTTTCTGAAGATGGAAGAGCAGATTTCCTCCCCGCAGGCCGGTCATTTCAGAGAGGGAGGAAAAGGAATGGGTTTCCAGACAGAGAGCTCTTAATATCTCCAGACGTTGTTTGTTGGCCAGGGGTTCGACCAGCTCAGAAACAACAGTATCAGGCATTTCCCTGATATCAATAATGTGATCCTCCCTTTCATTATAGACGTGCATGGAATTCATGATGCTGACCTGTTTTGAGAAAAGGTTGAAGGCCTCTGAAAAACATTTGTTACATCTCTTATAAGGTGCGATCTTTTGCAGGTCCTCAAGAGCTTTTTTATTGTTCAGAATATCGTCTTCACTAACATTGTTCTTTTTGATAAGGCCTGCGTTGGCCTGCAGAAAACCGAGGAATTTAGAATGACATTCCTGATGCATTTCACAATTTTTAGCCATATTCTCTTCAAGCCTGTCCCCTGCATCATCGATCAGATGAGTAATTATAAGGTTTGAATAATCGTTCTTTATTCCCCGGAGGATATTTTCCATATACTGCCGGTTGGAATCTTCAATAAAGGTCTTAAGGTCCGCCCTTAATCTGGATAATTCCTCCTTCAGTTCCAGTATCATCATTTCATTATCTGGTTCTGTTTGCTGTGCCATATTAATTAACCCTCCACGTTTCAGGCCCGAATATCCCTTTTATTACTCCTGTATCAAACAGGAAAGACTGCTCTAATTAACAATTGCACCCACAGAGATCCGGCCGGTGTTATCCATATTTAACTTATTCTAAGACAGGTTAATATATATCATTAACTGCAATGTACATTCTGATAACCTTGAAGACAATACCGGTACATTGCAGACCCAATCTCATCCCAAACTCTGATAAAGAATAAATACATCTTAAAAAAGGAGGAGGATACATTGAATTCAAACATCATCTATGCAGGCCTTTTTCTTTTGATAGGCATTACTATTGGTTATTCCCTGGACCTGCCACAGGAACAATTAAGAAATGAAGTAGAGATCCCGGAGACAGTCAGCTCCCTGGGTTCCTCAGATATGGAAAATACAACAGAATATTCCTATGAACTTACATTATATAATCCCGGGGATAAAATCATACATGTCAATACAGTAGAGCCTGTCTTTAATAGTGAATTTCTCAAAAGAGTCTATGATGAGGAGCTTACCTTATATGTCGATGAGGATCTGGGGCCCGGAGCAACCAAAAATGTCGGAGCACAGCTGCAGGTAAATACTACCCTGCTATCAAAAGAGGACATTGATGCACTAAGTCCTTTTCTGCAGGGTGCAAAGGTCTCCACCTCCAGAGAGATCTCCTTCAGGGATTTTTAATAGAGAATGGCAAGAAGCAGGTATTATTTAAATTTTTTTAAGTGATGAAAATGATAAATGTTTAATTTATTAAATAATAAACATTTCGTCGATAAATCATAAATACAGACAATAAATATATATACAGATGAGTTATCTAAATATGAATATATAAAAAAAGAGAGGTATAATACAACCCCTCTGCCTAAGATCTATCATTCAGTCATATCGCCCGTATTTTTCTGCTGCATCCAGCATGGCCATTAGTTTAATAGGGGCGGCATTGGGAGGGAACTCGCAACCAGGGGCAAAAATATAGCCTGCCGGGGAGTTCTTACCTTCAAGTATATTTTCCCTGCAAAGCTCCAGCAGATCTTCATATGATTCAGTAAGGAACAGGGAAGGATTGACATTGCCACAGACTACGTCATGGTCTCCAAATGCTTCTATCTGTTTACTGACAGTTGTCTCGGGGCCAAAGAGCCAGACATATTTCCCGGACCAGTCCAGTTCTTCCCTTAATTTAACATAATAGGGTATGTTCTGATTCTGATCGGAACAGGGATGCATAAGCACACCATGAACGCCTTTTTCCTTCATATGGGTATGGATCCTTTTCATGTATGGGTAGGCAAACTCACCAAACATATCAGCTGAGATCATGGTATTGGATTCAGAGGGGCCCCCGTCAAAGGGAAGCAGAGCCTCTGCACCATATTTGTCTGCAAAATAATCTATTGCATTAATGAACATGGAACAGACTTTGTCAAGTAAAGAATGTACGACCTCGGGTTCCATCACAAGCCAGCTTATAAATTCAGATGTCTCCGCAACGACCGAAGCTGCAGTAAAGGTACTTCCTACCTGTATGGAAACAGGCAACCCCAACTCAGCACAGCGTGCGGCCAGCCTATCTGCCTGCTTGTAAGCACCGGGTAATTCCTCCTTAAAGTCCGGTACTACAAGTTTGTCAACATCTTCAGGCTTATTTACCGGATGTTTCTTGACAAAAGGTGCACCCTGGCCTTTTCCATAGGGAAACTCTACCTCTCCGCCAAATTCAAAAGCTCCCATTGAAGCATATCCATACATTGGAGTCTGCTCATAACCGTGCAGGCGCATTGAAGCAAACTGAGCTTCAAAACATTTATCTCCATCCGCATAGAAGTCGCCAAGAGATATACCGGTAATATTTGCACAGTAACCTAATGCAAAAGGAACCACCGGTACCCGGTCAGGCTTTTGCCCTGTCATAACTGCCATCATTCTTTCAGGTGATGTCATTCTTTGTGTCACAAACCTCTCCTCCCTTTATACCATTGATAGCTAAGAACTACCGCTTTTTTAAAGTCGCTTTGTGGACGAAACCGATCAATCCGGTCT
Source organism: Methanosarcinaceae archaeon (assembly GCA_963676195.2). Taxonomy (GTDB): domain Archaea; phylum Halobacteriota; class Methanosarcinia; order Methanosarcinales; family Methanosarcinaceae; genus CAXXJW01. The sequence continues at coordinate 1,541,677 of CAXXJW010000001.1, forward strand.
CACACAGGGCCTGACAAATATATTGGCACCTGTATCCACATAAAAACATCTTTAAAGTCAGATATATAATCGTTGCGCAGGCTCAATGGAACAAAAAGTATATATACCAAATAACAAAAAACATAACTTTTTTAAAAAAGATAAAGAAATAGCTTGCATTCAAAGCAATATGCCTGCAGTCTAAAAAAAGGCTCAGGCTCTTGATTTAGATAATGTGATAAAAATTAATGATGAAAATATATATATAGGTAAATGAAACAGAATAAATATTCACAAAAAGAGTAGGGGAAAAAAAGTGAACCTATTCATATCCACAATATCAATTATTAGCAGGCAGTGGTCTGATCAATATATATTTTTATTGGTCGGTAAAAATCCCTATCCGGACAAAAAAGCTAAAACTGAGCAAAATTTAAACAAATAAAACACCGGAACACCTCAAATTGCGGTAACACAATGCCCGGTGTTAATTGCACTGTGATTTAGACACATAAAATGCATAATTTAGATTGACGAACAGGTAATAGAATGGATTCTGATAACAACATGCTCCTGAATTATAGAAACGAGGATATTTTATTCCACCTTTCAAAATATTCAATTGACAACAGTATCGATTTTATTTCATGGGTAGCTCCGGATGCCAGTTTTATTTATGTAAATGATGCAATGTGCAAAGAACTGGGTTATTCCCGGGAAGAATTGCTTTCAATGAAAGTATTCGACATAGATCCGTATTATACAGAAGACATCTGGGATCAGCACTGGAAACTTATGAAAATCTCTCACCCGGGAACGGTAGAAACAGTCCATATTTCAAAAGCAGGCCAGGTCATTCCCGTAGAGATCACATATAACTATTTACAATTTGAAGATACAGAATATGTTTTTACATTCAGTCGTAATATAACCAGACGTAAAGAAGCAGAAAAAGAATTACGTCTTACACAATATTCAATAAATCATAGTATAGAACCTGCTTTCTGGATAGCTCCTGATGCCAGTTTCATGTTTGTGAATGAAGCTGTATGTAAGAACTATGGATATTCCCGGGAAGAGTTACTTTCCATGAAAGTCTTTGACATAAGTCCGGATTATCCAGAAGACAACTGGACCAACCTGTGGAATGAGGTTAAGGAAAAAGGTTCTTTGAAAATAGAATCAACCCATCACACAAAAGATGGAAGGACCTTTCCTGTAGAGATCTCATTGAGCTACCTGGAATTTGAGGATATCCGGTATCTCTTTTCTTTTGTTCATGATATTACAGAGCGTAAGAGATCTGAAGAAAACTTCAAAAAATACATGAACGAATTGAAACACTCAACTGAAATGCAGCAGGCCCTGAGTAATATTGTCAACAACAGTCCCATGATCGTTTTTTTGTGGAAAGTGGAGCAAAACTGGCCTGTGGCCTTTGTATCGGAGAATATAGATCAATTTGGCTATTCTGCAGCTGAATTCATATCAGGTGATCTTCTCTATGGGGACATAATACATCCTGATGACCTGAAAAAGGTTCAGACAAGGCCCACTGAATTTGTAGAATCAAACCAGCTATCCTTTGATCAGGAATACAGGATATTAACTAAATCAGGTGAAGTAAAGTGGGTTACTGAAAAAACATTCATTCAGCAGGATAAAGGTAACATTGATTTTATCGAAGGGATCATTGTTGATATTACTGACAGCAAACAATCAAACACATTCATGCAACTCCAATGTGAACTGGGAAGTGTCCTTGCTTTAACAGATAATCTACAGGATACGTATGAACAATTATTAGAACTGACCCTTCAAATAGAACCGTTTGATTCCGGTTGTTTGTATATTGTTGATACCGCCACAGGAGGTCTTGATATCGTAGCACACAGGGGGCTCTCCTCCGGATATGTTGCAAATGTCTCCCATTATGATAAAAATTCCCTGCTAACAAAGCTGATAATGATCGGCAAACCTGTGTACAGGGACCATTCTGAGATATGTGCTATGACAGCCACAGAATCAGTAAATGAAAAAATGAATATCACAGCAATTGTTCCTGTCAAATCTGGTAAAGATGTTATTGCTGTCATAAAACTGATATCACATACCCAAAACGAGATATTGGATGATTCAAAACTGGCCCTTGAAAACGTTGCATCACAGATTGGAGGATTTATTAACCGGGCCGTTTCAGAAATAGAACTTCAAAACACTAACAACGACCTTCTGGGCCTGCTGGAGTCACTGGATGATTTCATGATCATACTTGACCTGAAAGGTTGTATCATCAATTATAATTCAGCATTTTCAGAAAGACTTGGATATACAAAACAGGAAATAACAGGGGCCAATATAATTTCAATTATTCCACATGAGCATTATTTAGAAGCCGCAAAGACTTTTTTTGAAATAATAGAAGGAAAACTCTCCTACTTTACATACCCTCTTCTGGCTAAAGATGGATCAATAGTTCCGGTAGAAATTCGCATCACCAGAGGAAAATGGAAAGATCAGCCTGTACTGATCGGAATTTCACATGATATCCACAGTGAAATAGATGGACAATAATTATGTTGATGATGCAGACAATATTGGATGATGCAGACTGCAGAATTATCCAATATGTTCCTATCAATATGTTCCTATCAATATGTTCCTATCAATATGTTCCTATCAATATGTTCCTATCAATATGTTCCTATCAATATGTTCCTATCAATATGTTCCTATCAATATGTTCCTATCAATATGTTCCTATCAATATGTTCCCATGTCATATAAATCAATCAAAGCACTCTGCTTGAGATTGAACCTCTGGAACAGGATCAATATTTCATTATTTAGTGAACTACCCACGACTGAAATCGTGGGGTTTTTTTACCCCTTCACACCAATAATTGCAAATAATATTTGGAAAATATTGGTATCCTCTTTAAAAATGAGGTGTGTGTTCAATACTTTTTCCATTCTAATTTTTCCATACTTTCCCCATGATTTACCCCAACCTAATTTATCCTAATGTGTAGCTATCACCCCCTGAATAAACACCGGGTGTTCTTATAAAATAGATGAACAGCTAAGGTTAAATTACAATCGTACAGCTCATAACACATGTTATCTAAAAAACAACACTTATATATTTAAAAAGCAAAAGGCATTAAGGTGTGGTCTTTGGTTGACGCTTTCTTTCAATAACATTAAACTACCAAAATGATTATATTTGTTACTTAATTCTATAACTTAAGGAGAATCCCTTCATGAGGAAAACACGACCTGTATATCCATTCACTGCCATTGTGGGCCAGGAGACAATGAAAGAAGCCCTTATACTCAATGTAATATCTCCGGAGATCGGAGGTGTTTTGATACGGGGAGAGAAAGGTACTGCAAAGTCAACTGCAGTAAGGGCCCTTGCTGAACTGCTCCCTGCAAGGGAGGTTATACATGGTTGTCCTTTTGGCTGTTCTCCAGATCACCCTGAACAGTTGTGCACCTTCTGCAGGGAAAAACTTGAGAATAAAGAGGAGCTCATTCCCATTACACTCCCCATGAATGTCGTGGAATTACCCCTGAGTGCCACCGAGGACAGGGTTGCAGGCACCCTGGACCTGGAACATGCCCTCACAAAGGGAAAGAAGAGGTTTGAGCCGGGAATACTCGGGAAGGCCAACGGCAACATCCTTTATGTTGATGAGGTCAACCTGCTGGAAGATCATCTTGTGGACCTTTTGCTGGATGCTGCTGCAATGGGTGTGAATTTTGTGGAAAGGGAAGGTGTTTCTTTTTCTCACCCCTCCAGGTTCGTTCTGGTGGGGACAATGAACCCCGAAGAAGGAGACCTCAGGCCCCAGTTACTCGACAGGTTCGGTCTTGCTGTGGATGTTGAAGGGGAGAAGGATGTTTCCAGAAGAAAACAGATCATCAAAAGCAGACTGGCCTTTGAACATGATCCTGAAAACTTTATCGAGCAATACAGGGATGAGCAGAATAAACTATCCGAAAGGATCGCTGCAGCACGTGAGCTTGTATCTTCGATCCAGCCGGATGACGCTACTCTGGAAAGAGCGGTTGAGACTTCACTGCATCTGGGTGTGGACGGACATCGTGCGGACCTTACCCTGGTGAAAGCTTCCATTGCAGCCGCCGCATTTGAAGGAAAGGATAGTGTCAGCAAAGAGCATATGATCCGTGCAGCCCGGCTGACATTGCCCCATCGTATGAGACGCAGGCCCTTTGAAGAAGGCTATCTTGATATGAAGGAGCTGGAAGATTGGATGCGCAAACAAACGTAAAGGGAAACTTTCCTTTCACCGGGATCATTGATCAGGAAAAGGCCAAAAAGGCCCTTCTCTGTGCCCTGTCCTGCCCTGACATAAACGGGGTGTTGCTTACCGGGAGCAGCGGTTGTGCAAAGACCCTCCTGGCCAGGTCCCTCTCAACTCTTATACCGGATAAAAAGATCATCAATCTCCCTTTAAACGCCACTCATGAGCGTATAACAGGCAGCCTTGATATCGAACAGGCCCTGTTGAAGGGAGAAAAACAATTCCTTCCCGGACTGTTGCACAGGGCCCATGACAACATCCTTCTCCTGGATGATATTAACCTGCAGGATGAGAATATTGTAAACACCGTTTTGAATGCCTCCCAAAAACGATACAATCTGCTGGAAAGGGAGGGGATATCCCTTGAACATAATTCCCATTTTATCCTTATTGCGACGATGAACCCTGAAGAGGGTGAGCTCTCGTCCCACATAACGGACCGTTTTGATCTCTGTGTACATATGGAACCGCTGATGGAAAAGGAAGACAGGATGAAAGTCCTCCGCCAGTGGATCTTTTTTAAAGATAGACCTGCAGAATTTATAGATCAGAACATTCCTGAGCTCAAAAAGATCAGGACCCGGATAGAAGATGCAAAAATACGCTATCCTTACGTCCTGCTTCCTGAGGGGATAGCCGAACTTATACCACAGATCAGTCTGGAACTCAATGTCCCGGGTCACCGGGGAGACATTGCCCTTTCCAGAGTGGCCCGGGCCCTTGCAGCCCTGGACCGGCGGGACCAGGTGGACCTGGATGATATCCGGCAGGCTGCTTCACTGACCCTGGAACACAGGAGAACCATTCTCCCGGAAGATGAGAACACCGGGCAGAGATCTTCGGAGCATCAACAGGAAGAACAACAGTATCAGGGCCGGCAGGATGTCGGGGATGAGAATGAACAGGATCAACCGGAGAGAAAGGATCGGGAAGGTCAACAGGAACAACCGGAGAGAAAGGATCGGGAAGGTCAACAGGATCAACCAGATAGAAAGGATCGGGAAGGACAGCAGGAACCCGGCAGGGATCATGATCCTCAAACAGATGACCGGGGACCTGAAGAGCAGGAACATATACGTGGCCCACCTCTCCCGGATGATACGCAGAAGAAGACCTTTGATATCGGCAGGACCTTCCAGGTCATCGACTATATACCGGTCAATGCGAAGATCGGTAAAGCTCACTCCAAAGGCAAACGCAATCTGTCCTTTAATATGACAGGATCAGGCAGATATGTCTCATTCAGACCCTGTCAGGGGAAAATTACAGACCTTGCTCTTGATGCCACCATCCGCAGGGCTGCTCCCTATCAGAAGCTCAGGAACAGGGGAGAGCTTGCCATATCCCTTAAAAGATCAGACCTGTGCCAGAAGGTAAGGGTCCGCAAGAAAGGAACTAAACTGCTCTTCCTGGTGGATGCAAGCGGTTCCATGGCAGCCCGAAAACGGATGGTTGCAGTAAAAGGGGCTATCCTGTCCCTGTTGCAGGAAGCATATCAGAAAAGGGATACTGTTGGCATGATGGCATTCTATTCCAGCACATGTGAACTGCTGTTGCCTCTTACAAAAAGTGTTGACCTTGCATACAATAAGCTCAAAGAGATGCCCACAGGCGGGAAGACCCCCCTGGCACTGGGCCTTACAAAAGCTCTTGAAATGATGTCCGGGAAAGGGGATGAATCTGTCATCGTCCTCATATCCGATTGCCGGGCCAATGTTCCCCTTAGCGGATCGGACGGGCTGGAAGATGCAATACATATTGCACGCCAGTGTCCCGATCTGCCTGTAAAATTCATAGTTGTAGACACTGAATCCGGATTCCCCAGATTTGGATTTGCTAAAATTATTGCGTCCCACCTTGGTGCAACCTATTTCCAGCTTGAAGAGCTGGACTCAAAAGTTCTTGCCGGTTGTGTACGGAACATGGTTCGCGCCTCCAAAACAGAGGTTTAAGAAATGCTAAAAAAATTATTGATACTATTATGCTTTCTGATCCTGATCGCAGGATCAGGTTGTACTGACGGGACTACGACGGATGCCAATACATCTTCAGGTCAGGGAGAAGACCTCTTTCCGGATAAAGCAAATATTGAATATGCCCGGTATTTCGATGTGGAGTATCATAACAATTACAAGACTGTCACCGTAAGTGAACCCGGTACGAACGTATCCTATTCCTATATACTTGTACAGAAAGGAACCCCCGCACCGGAGATTGCTGAGGGGGATATGCTCATTGAGGTACCTGTTGATAGCCTTGTAGCTCTGTCCACAACCCATCTTCCGGGCCTGGAGATCATTGGAGAGCAGCAAAAGCTTAAAGCCATCTCCAATTTTGATTATGTCAATTCCCCGAAGGTCAGGGAAATGATCGAAAACGGGCAACTGGAACAGGTAAAGACAGGAGAGGACCTCAATACAGAAATGATCATCAGTCTCAACCCCGATATTGTGATGACCACAACCGTAGGGGACGGGGCGTATGACGACCACATTTCCCATCTCAGGAATATGGGACTAAGTCCTGTGATCAACATCGAATATAAAGAAGAAACTCCTCTTGGTCAGACCGAATGGATCAAATTCATCTCGCTGTTCTTTAACAAAGAAAAAGAGGCAAATGAATATTTTGATACAGTAGCAGGTAACTATGAACAACTTGCAGCAAATGTATCCAATGTAGATGCAAGGCCTGAGGTAATGGCGGGAATGTCCTGGAAAGGAACCTGGTATGTGCCCGGCGGGAAGAGTTTGATCTCAACATATATTGAAGATGCAGGGGGCAGTTATGTCTGGGACGATGATGATCATACGTCAACCATCATACTTGATTTTGAAACTGTGTTCAATCAAAGCAGTGATACGGATTACTGGATTACCACCCAGATATTTAATGACATGAACGATGTGCAGAACAAGGACCCCCTTCTGATGGAGCTTAACCCTGCCCGTCAGGAGACTATCTATACGAATTGTGCCAGAGTCAGTGAAATGGGTGGAAATGATTACTATGAATCCGGTATCGTCCATCCGGACCTGATCCTTGCCGACCTGGTCAGTATCTTCCAGCCACAGGTCCTGCCGGACCATGAACCTGTCTATTACAAACATGTAGGCAACACTTCAGGAGAGGAATGAAAATGCCCGGAGGAAACGGATCAGACCGCAGATACGCCATGATGATAGCTGTATCCATGGCGTTTTTTTGCATCTTTTTCCTCCTGGAGATCATCCTTGGTTCCGTAAACATTCCACTGAAGGATACTCTTTTCATTCTGCTGGGCCAGACTGTTGATAATCCGGGATATGAGACCATAATCCTCAGATCACGTCTGCCCCGGGCCCTGGCCGCCACCGCCACAGGTGCAGCACTGGCAGTTGCAGGCCTGCAGATGCAGACCCTGTTCCGCAATCCTCTCGCCGGCCCCTTCATTCTGGGCATAAGTTCCGGAGCAAGTCTGGGTGTCTCCCTGGTCATCCTGGCTGCAGGAGGTGCGGTTGCAGCCTCGATCCCGGAGCTTATGCGGCTGCTTGGCGTGGCAGGCAATGCCGTTGTGGTACTGGCAGCTTTTCTGGGCTCGTCGTCGGTCCTCATGCTTGTTCTGTTTGCTTCCCGAAAGATCGAGAACAGCGTCACCATATTGATCCTGGGAATAATGTTCGGGTACCTTACCAGTTCTCTTGTCACCATACTGGTGCATTTCAGTAATCCCGAACAGGTGAAAGCATTCATGGAATGGGGATTTGGGAGTTTTGACATCCAGTGGGCCCAGGTGAACATACTGCTACCGCTTATAGCTGCGGGGCTGTTATTTGCTTACTTCTTATCAAAGGACCTCAATGCCCTGCTCCTGGGAGAGGGCTATGCCACAAGCATGGGTCTTAATGTTAATAGGGTAAGAACGCGCATCATCATTGACACTGCCATCCTGGCCGGGGTTACCACTGCATTCTGTGGTCCCATAGCTTTTCTGGGAGTGGCGGTCCCCCATCTTTGCAGGGGATTGTTCATGAGTGCGGATCACAGATTACTGATACCTGCCTGTGTGATCCTCGGAGGGGGCCTGGCCCTGTTCTCTGATATGGTGGCACATATGCCGGGAAGCAGTTATACCCTGCCTCTTAATGCCATTACCTCTTTCCTGGGGGCCCCGGTCGTTATCTGGGTCATCATAAACGGAAGCAGACATGGAAGGGGGGCAACCGTATGAGGCGAATTCTTCTGTCTGCAACAGATATGTCCATCGGTTATGATGGAGGCAAACCAAAGGAACACAGGATCGCAGATGACCTTAACCTCAGCCTTCCGGAAGGGGAACTTGTCTGTCTGATAGGGCCCAACGGAGCCGGAAAATCCACACTGATAAGGACCCTTATGGGAATGCAACCTGCCCTTGCAGGTGACATATATCTCAAAGATAGGAAACTTTCAGATATTTCAGAACTTGAAAAAGCAAAGCAGCTCAGTGTGGTACTCACCACTCCCGTACAGGTTTCACATTTCACTGCTTTTGATGTTGCGGCCCTGGGAAGATATCCCTACACCGGCTGGAACGGTGTCCTCTCCACTGAGGACCGTGAACTGGTGTCCTATTCACTGGACAGTGTAGGTGCCACCCATCTTGCAGACAGATATATGCATGAACTCAGTGACGGTGAAAAACAAAAGGTTATGATCGCAAGGGGTCTTTCACAGGACCCGAATGTCCTTATCCTGGATGAGCCCACTGCCTATCTGGACCTGCCCCATAAGATAGAGATCCTCAGGATCTTAAAACAGCTGACACGTCACCCCGGGCGGGCAGTCCTTCTTTCGATCCATGACCTGGACATTGCCATGAGGATCGCCGACCGGATCTGGCTGCTTAACAAAAGCGGAGAATTGTTCACAGGTGCTCCCGAAGATCTGGTACTGGAGGGGGTTATAAGCTCCACCTTCCGGATGAGGGGGGCCCATTTTGATGTCAGTAGGGGAATATTCACCATACAGTCCGAACAGAAGGGTACATTTAAGCTTATTGGAGGAAATTCCATTGAACGTACCTGGACCATACATGCCCTTGAAAGAGCAGGTTATTGTGAAGGAAATGAAAAAGCTTTATCCATAGAGATCAACGAAAGATACAACAAAACCTGCTGGATACATGATAATGAAATATACGATAGCCTGGAAACCCTTCTTCATGCTATAGATGAACTTCCGGCAGAAAATAATGTTAGCAGGAAACACCCGGATATGAAGATCCTGGAGCAGGAACCTGACATGAATGCTATCCTGCAATATCCAGTATAAGATGATAGAAATGACACAAATAGCAATATATGGAAAAGGAGGTATCGGGAAATCAACGATCTCCGCAAACCTGTCTGCAGCCCTGGCAAAACGTGGAAAGAAAGTACTGCAGATCGGCTGTGACCCAAAACACGATTCCACAAGACTTCTTCTGGAAGGGACTGCCATTCCCACAGTGGTGAACTATCTCAGACAGACCACCCCTGATAACAGATACCTTAAAGATATCCTCTTTCGGGGATATAAAGATGTGGCCTGTGTTGAAGCAGGAGGGCCTGAGCCCGGTGTGGGCTGTGCAGGCAGGGGTATCCTGAGCACATTTGAACTGCTCGGGGAGCTTGGTATTGATAAGATACCTTTTGATATCACCCTGTATGACGTTCTGGGGGATGTGGTATGCGGAGGATTTGCTGTCCCGCTGAGAAAAGAATATGCAGACGCTGTCTATCTGGTCACCTCCGGGGAATATATGGCTCTGTACGCTGCAAACAATATCCTGCGCGGGATCAAGAGTTTCGGGACATCCGCCCCTGGTGTTGCAGGGATCATCCATAATGGAAGAGGCCTTGAGCATGAGGACAGACGGGTGCAGGCTTTTGCAAAAGCGGTTAATTTGCCTATTATCGTCTCTATTCCCAGAAGTGAGTGCTTTGCGCAGGCCGAGAAGGAGGGGAAGACCCTTGCTGAGCTCTATCCTGACTCAGCCGCCGGAAAACTGTTCCTGGAACTCTCGGATCATGTGGAAGATCTGGGCAGGGGAAGTACCGGAACCTGGCCTGCAACGCCTCTTTCTGATGTGGAAATGGAAGAACTGGTACTCGGTCACACTGAAAATACAAAACCCACGCCCTATATTTCCCCTGCCACAACGGCCGGCCTGAAAAAAGAAGTTGGACCTGACAGACCTTCAAGGGGTCATTATACCAAAAGCATAAGGAACAAGCAACCTCTGCAGGGATGTTCCTTTGCAGGGGCCGCTACCATCATAACCCAGCTAAACGATGTCCTCACCATAGCTCACGGGCCCAGGAGCTGTGCCCATATCGTCTCTAATTTTCTGCAAAAGACTGCCATCAATGCGGCGGTCAGATATGGTTCACATATCACACCGCGTTCGGTATTACTGCCCACCGACATGGGGGATAATTCCTTCATCTTCGGAGGTAATGAAGATCTGAGAAAGAACATTAATACCGCTGCGGACCATGGATGGAAGAACATTATAATCATCACCACCTGTCCTTCCGGTCTTATCGGGGATAATATCAAGCAGGTGATCGAAGATTCAAAAAAGCAGTATCCAGGTCTTAATATCCTTTATCTGCCTGTGGATGGTAATCTGGCAGGGGATTTTTCCCAGGGTATGATAGAAGGATACAGAAAGGTCCTGGAACTGGTGGACCGGGATGTTCTGCCTGAAGATGGACTGGTCAATATCATTGGAGAAAAAAATCTATCGGACAATATCACTTCCAATTTCCAGACGATCAAAAAACTGCTTGACGTACTTGATCTGAAGATTAACTGCCGCCTGATTGCAAACTCCTCTCTTAACGACTTGATCAATTTCAAAAGGGCCGGCCTTAATCTCCTTGCCCACAATGATGGTTCCGGATCACTGATAAAAGAGCTTGTAAAAAATGAACTGGATGTGAACTTCTTTTCCCTGCCTTTCCCCACAGGATTTAATGAAACGGCCCGGTGGGTAAGGGAACTTGGTGGACTGTATGGAAAAGAAAAGGATGCAGAAGTTCTGATCGAGACTGAAAAAGTCCTGTATGAGCAAGAGATGAATCACCTGCGCCCGATCCTTGAGGGCAGGACCGTACTGATAAGTGCTTTTAGTCTTAATCTGGACTGGATCATTGACACCATACTGGATGCGGGGATGAAAGTGGAAAAGATCGGACTGGCAGTTTCTCCTGAAGCTGTGGATTTCAACAGCCGGTATGCACACAGCATTCCGGTTGAGTTTGAGTATACCTCTGCAAGAAGGGTGGAGGATATAGAAGAACTAAGACCGGACCTTGTTCTGTCCAATTATCCTCCTGTCATATCTGCCCACCCAACCCATCATGATGCAATACCATTCTCCCAGGACGCAGGTTTTCATACAGGCCTGCTCATGGCACAGAAATGGAGCAGGATACTGAGGTTGCCTGTTGTTGAAGGCTGGAAACTTGAAATGGAGGAGATGGAATGACACTGGATGCAGATGGTTTCACAGGTTCGATCCTGGCAGTTGAAGGGATAAAGGATGCAATGGTGGTCTTAAACGGCCCCACGGGATGTAAGTTCTATCATTCCCATCTTTCCGATTGTCAGTACCCCCGGGCCACCTCCTTTGACCCTTTTACATTCAGGGAGGAGTTCTATTTCGGGCAGCCCAGGGTACCCTGCACATATCTTGAAGGAGAGGACTATGTGGCCGGCTCAACGACCAAGCTGACCCGGATACTCCCGGTGATAGCTGAAAAGACCGATGCCCTTATCGTGATCATAAACTCTCCCGGAGCCTCCCTGATAGGGGATGACCTGAACCGTTTCCTGACAGAGGCCGGCCTGGAAAAAAGATGTCTTGCCATAGAGAATGCAGGATATTCGGTTCCGGTATCCCAGGGATTTGAACATACTTTCATCCAGATACTAAAATGGATGGGGCTCGAAAAGAAAGAGAGTGTCCCTTCAAAGATCAATCTGATCGGCCTGGGCCTGTATCAGAGTAACTGGGACAGCTGCCTGAACGAGCTCAGGCGCCTTTTATCTTTCATGGGTGTTGAAATCGGCTCAGTGGTCTGTGGTGCAACCACCCGGGAGGAATTGCAAAATTCCCCGGATGCTGCACTCAATGTGGTAGTCCTTCCCGAATACGGGCTCCGGATCGCTGACTGGTATGAGCGGGAATTTGGAATTCCCTTTGTCTGTTCAAAGAAGGGAGCACCTGTGGGCCATTATGCCACAATTGAATGGCTTGAGATGATAGCGTCCGCTCTTGGCCTGGACCCATCGGCGGTCATCAATGCCTGCAAGAAGGATATGAGGTCCACCCTGAATAAGATCTCCAGGTTCAATTCCCTCACCGGCCTGCCAAAAGGGGCTACCTTCTCAATAAAAGCCGATAGCTCGGTGGCACTGCCCCTGATAGACTGGCTTTACAATTATCTGGGGATGGCACCTGCGGCCGTTGAAACGCTTCCAGGAGGGGATCCTGAATGTGAGCGGCGTATCCGGGAGATGCTTGAAAGGATAGGATTTGCAGATGCCTGGAACAGGTCTGTGGGTCTTGAAACAGTTGATGTGGTCTTTTCCGATGGCCACCACCTGCATTCCCTCAAGGTCAAAAAACAATGCAGGGCCGCAATAGAGGTTAGTTTACCCTCTTCGGGATATCTGAACTTCCTGCCAAGGACATATATGGGGATCCACGGGGCCCTGTTCCTGCTGGAGGAGATCTTTAACGGACTGCGGGTGATGCCCTGATGTATCCAGGTCGGGTAACTCAAGTATCATAACTAATTAGTCCATGATCAAAATTAATCAATTATCATGTTTATAGCCTTCAAAAGGTTATAAAAAATACAAGGAGGAAAGAGAGAATGGTTGACTGCCATGAAATAAAGAAAGACGAAAGAACTGCCATTGTACTTGTCACAGGGGGAACTACCCGTGAAGGTGCAATGGAGATTGTGGAAAATTGTGAAAAAGCTTTTCAGGGAGCATTCCCGGATGCTGTTATAAGTACGGCGATAGCTTCTGGGTTGATCAGACAGATCATCAGAGAAGGAGGGAAAAGTTGTGAAGGCACGATCGGAGCCCTCGGACGGCTCATTGATGGTGGCTTTAGCAAGATCATCCTGCAGCCTCTGTATGTGACACCGGGAAACGGACTGCATGCGCTCTATTCCGTAGTTGAGACCTTCAACAGGTTTGCAGGGGCCCACAGTGCAACAGGTATTAAGGGAGTCCTTGTGGGAAAACCGCTCCTTATGGGACTTCAGGACTACAGGGACACTGCAGATGCACTGATGGCATACTTTGACCTTGCCGCTGATGAGACCCTTGTGCTGGTATCCTCAGCCGATGAGGCCGGTGCTGACCCTTCACTGTGCCAGCTTCAACTGGTACTGGATGAAAAGGCAAAGGGCAACATAGTAATTGGAAGCTCTGCAGGTTATCCTGATCCGGACTGGGTAAAGACACGTCTGGGACATATCAGTGCTAAAAAGGTCATCCTGGCCCCGATGGACCTCATCCCGGGTAAACATTGTGAATATGATATCAGTGGCAGTGATGATTCCTGGAAGAGCAAGCTTGAAGCTGCAGGATATGATGTATCTGTCAGCGATAAGGTCCTGGCAGGGTCTGAAGAGGTTGCAGGTCTTTTCATTGCATCCCTTGAGCAGACAGGGAAGTCCCACGCCTTCCTGTAAGGACTGATACGGCTCAAAAGGTCCGGCAAACGGATCTTTTGTTATATCTTTTTTAATTGAAAAACAATGATCTGATCCTTTTATAATTATTTTTCGGAGATAATATGAAAATAGTGGATATCGGAGCGGGCACCGGTGTTAACAAGGCCCTTATGAGTGCAGGAGCTGAGCTTAATGGGCAGGAGTATGATATTGAAGTATTAAGTTATAGCTCAATGGACCTGGATGAGAGTGAAATGCTTTTCCAGGAACTTCTGCAGCATATAGATGATGCACAGTTCATAATGCTCCGGTTACACGGAGGGATCCCTTATTTTAAGAAGTTCTTCCGGCTTAAGGAAGTACTGGATGCTTCAGGAAAGGTCGTTTTCCTTCAGAGTGAAATGCATGAGGAAATGGAAGATCACCGATATCTTTTCCCTCTTTCCGATAAAGACTACGACCTGCTGCATCTGTTCGTCCATCTTGCAGGGGAGGAAAATGCAAAAGGTATCCTGTTCTGGGCCCTGAATACCATTGAAGGGATGGACGTGCAGATCCCGCAGCCTTCCTATCCCCGGGTGCAGGGCATCTATCATCCGGACCATGACCGGGATATCGGACTTGCTGACTATCTTGCAGACCTGGACCCGGAAAGACCCTGTGTGGGATTCATGTTCTGGCAGGGGCAGTGGCTTACAGGAGACCTTAAAGCTGTGGATGCGCTGATAAGGGAGCTGGAGCTGCAGGGTCTTAATGTCATTGCGGTATTCGGGCAGTCTTCCCCGGACAGTGTTACAGGGGGGACGGGTATAGCCAGAATTGTGGAAGATTATTTCATGGAACAGGGCAGGGCCAGGATCCAGGTACTTGTCCTTAATATGGGCTTTTCACAACTTTCCCTGTCATCTCCGGGGGACGGTAAGAATAAAGAGAAGCCATATAATTTCTTTGAAAAATTAAATGTTCCGGTACTCCAGGCAATGACCACCTATTCCACCTATGATCAGTGGAAAGGGGATATTCAGGGAATAGGGGCCATGGAGCTCTCCTCCAATATCGTCTGGCCGGAATATGATGGTCAGATCATAACCGTACCAATAGCAACAACTGAAAATAAAGAGGGGCATGGCAGCCGGGAAGCTGTTCCCATTGCGGACAGGATAAGGAAGGTGGCCAGTCTGGCAAAACGGTGGACACAACTTGCACAGACTCCGGTGTCGGAAAGGAAAATGGCCATATTGCTACATCAAAACCCCCCGCGAAATGACGGGATAGGGGGAGCCTCGGGTCTGGACACCCCGGAAAGTGTGGTGAGATTGCTTGGAGAACTTAAAGAAAAGGGCTATCGCATAGACCGCATCCCTGAAAACGGGAATGAGATCATCAATGAGATACTTGCGGGCCTGACCAATGATACTCAGTGGATCTCTCCGGAACAAATGCTTAAAAGGTCCGCAGGCAGGGTGCCTGCAGATCGATATGGGCAGTGGCTGGATAATATACCTGAAAAATGTGCTTCAAAGATAGAGGAGGACTGGGGAGAAGCTCCCGGAGAGCTGTTCGTATCGGAGAGGGATGTTGCTATCCCGGGAATTGTCAACGGGAACATTTTCATCGGCCTCCAGCCCCCGAGGGGCTTTCTGGAACAGATAGAGACCATGTATCACAATACCGATCTGACCATACCCCATCATTATCTGGCATACTACCGCTGGCTCAAATATGAATTCGGGGCCCAGGTCGTAATTCACTTCGGTACCCATGGTACCCTGGAATGGTTGCCCGGAAAAGCCGCAGGCATGTCTGATGAATGTTTCCCGGACATTGTCCTGGATGACCTGCCGGACCTTTACCCGTATATCATTGACAATCCCGGGGAAGGGATTCAGGCCAAGAGGAGGGCCTGGAGTGTCATACTGGACCATCTGATCCCGGCAATGGCAAGAGCTGACGGATATGATGAACTTGAAGAGCTCAATACCATGTTGCAGGATATCTTCAGGGCACAAAGGGGAAAGGAAACCTCAAAAGCTTCACAACTGCTCTCACATATCCATCAATATGTGTTGAAACTCGAGCTGTACCGGGACCTGGGATTTGAGGATGGGATCACGGAAGAAGAGATGGAGGATGAACTGGACGATCTGTACGATTATATCTGTGATCTGCGGGACAATATCATAAAGGACGGTCTGCATGTGTTTGGCAGTTGCCCGCCTGATGAGCGGTTCAAAGAAATGCTTTACAGTCTCACTCGATTGAAGAACGGTCCTGTTCCCTCTCTCAGACAGTCCATTGCCTCCTACCGGGGCTATGAACTGGCCCGTCTTCAGGACGAACCTTCCATAACTGATGAAAGAACAGGTCAGCTTAATGGTTCCCTGCTCGAACAGATCGACCTGGCCTCACGGGACCTTATTAATGAGATGCATTCAGCAGATTATGATACGTCCGCCTGTGTCAGGCTTTGTGGAACTGCTTTCCCGGGCCATGACGGACAGCTGGAGACAGTTGTCTCCCATATCTGTGAGGTGATAAGACCGGCCCTGCAGAATACTGTTGATGAGATGAACAACTGTATCAGCGGGCTTGACGGCTGCTATATCCCTCCAGGGCCTTCCGGTCCACCAACAAGGGGTAATGCCCATCTTTTGCCCACCGGCAAGAACTTCTATTCCATAGACCCTGCAATAATACCCACCCCTGCTGCCTGGGAAGTTGGTCATACCCTTGCGGATCAGATGGTTGAGAGATATATTAAGGAAGAAGGGAAGTATCCTGAAAGTGTGGGGATCGTGGTGTTTGCCACGGATACCATGAAGACCGGAGGGGATGATATTGCCTATATCCTTTGGTTACTTGGTCTGAGGCCGCAGTGGTCTGCAAGGGGTGGTGTGATCACAGGACTTGAAGTGATCCCCCTGGAGGAATTAAACAGGCCAAGGGTGGATGTTACCCTGCGTATCACCGGATTGTTCAGGGATGCCTTCCCCAATCTTGTGGAACTGATAGATGAGGGTGTCAGAACCATTGCGGGACTGGATGAAAGTGCTGAAAAGAACTATCTCGTGAAGCATCTGAAGGAGGAGCTCCTGGAAGCTGTTAAAAGTGGAATGGAGATGGAAGTGGCCCGGGAGATGGCACTGATCAGGATCTTTGGTTGTCCGCCAGGCACGTATGGGGCAGGGGTTGCAGAAGTTGTACAGGCTTCACAATGGGAAGATAAAAAGGACCTGGCAGATGTCTATGTTAACTGGGGGGCCCATGCCTATGGAAAGGGTCTTAAGGGTGAAAAGATGCCCGAGCTGTTTAAAAAACGGCTTGGTAAACTCAATGTCACGGTAAAGAACCACAATTCCAGAGAACTGGACATCCTGGACAATGATGATGATTTCATGTATCACGGAGGGATGATCTCCTGTGTGAAGACCTATGGAGGCAAAGACCCTCTTCCAATGGTCGGGGATAGTTCCGATCCTCAAAGGCCTGTCACCAGGACCGTGGAGGAGGAAGGCAGGTTTGTCTATCGAAGCCGGGTGCTCAATCCTAAATGGCTGGAAGGACTTAAGCAGCATGGGTACCGGGGGGCCCAGGAATTATCTGCACTGGTTGACTTCTCGTTTGGCTGGGATGCCACTTCCGATGTAATGGACGACTGGATGTACCAGTCCCTTGCGGAGAAGTTCCTTTTTGATGATGATACCAGAGAGTGGATCCGGGAGAATAATCCCTATGCCCTTCGGGAGATGGCCGGAAGGCTGCTGGAAGCGTTTCAGAGGGACATGTGGGATGCAGATGAAGAAACGATCCGAAAACTTACTGCGATCTATATGGAAACCGAAGATATACTGGAGGAGCTGACTGACAGAAGTGCAGACGGGGTACAAAATATTGTGACTGATTCCTTATAATAGCAGGAAAGATCGGGCAGCTGCCCGATCCCAACCCCCCTGTAATGTACCACCTTATTATAAGAGGGCATATAATAGTATATCATACTAATACTTAAATATTATGTTTAATTATACTTTGAATATATTTAGGATCTTATACTACAATATAGTTGAATGTTTCAACTGCCTCACAGCCATCCTTTTATCAATATCAGCAGAATGATAATGGGCAATACATAGCTTACATATGTCCGGGCCCGGGTCGGGAATTTTATCCCATCACCTGTATTTGCCTCTCTGATGAAGTTTTCCCAGCCCCAGCCAAAAACAGTACAGAACAGCAGGAAGGACAGAGCTCCGATGGGCAGGAGATTATTGCTCAGGATGAAGTCCTCTATATCAAGGATACCTTTGCCTGCTATCTGCACTCCTGCAAGGGGTCCAAAGCTCAGTGCACAGGGCAGGGAGAGAATAAATATAACAACTGCACTTCTAAGTGATGCTTTTTTCCTGTTCCAGCCAAATTCATCCATGGAAAAGGCCAGAATGTTCTCAAACACCGCTATTACCGTGCTCAGGGAGGCAAAAGAGAGGAACAGGAAGAACAGGCTCCCCCAGAACCTGCCTGCGACCATGTGGTTGAATATATTTGGCAGGGTTATGAAGATCAGCCCTGGCCCAAAGTCAACCCCTATCCCGAAGGCAAAGGCTGCCGGGAAGATCACAAGTCCGGCAAGCAGGGCCACGGTGGTATCCAGTGCAAGCACATGTACCGCCTCCCCGGCAAGGGCTCTTTCTTTATTCATATAACTTCCGAATATGGTCATGCCCCCAAGCCCCACGCTTAATGTGAAAAATGCCTGTCCTATGGCTGCATAGACTGCTTTCCAGTCCAGGACGGAAAAGTCAGGCTTAAGATAAAAATCAATTCCTGCTGCGGCTCCCGGGAGAGTGACCGAACGTAATACGAGCAGTATAAGGATAATGAACAGTCCTCCCATCAGGGACTTGCCCGCTCTCTCAACCCCTGCCTGCAGGCCCCGGGAACAGATGAAAAAACCCGAGACAACCACCAGACTCATCCAGAAAACAAGCTGCAGAGTATTTGTCAGGAAGGATTCAAAGAAAGTTCCCACCTCAGAGGGCCCAAGAGCTGAGAAGGCTCCTCCGGCTGTATAAAAGAAGTAGGCCAGGCCCCAGCCTGCCACTGTGGTGTAGAACATCATCAATATAACATTACCGGCAATCCCCAGATATCCGAATATGTGCCAGCGTGTATTTGCAGGTTCCAGTCTGCGCATGGCGCCGGCAATATTAAGTCTGCCGGCCCGCCCCATTGCATATTCCATGACCAGTATAGGCAACCCCAGAATAAGAAGGAATAAAAGGTAGACCATTACAAAAGCGGCCCCGCCGTTCTGCCCGGTGATGAAAGGAAACCTCCAGATATTTCCCAGGCCTATGGCACAGCCTGCCGATACAAGAAGAAAACCCAGCCTGGATCCGAGCATTTCCCTGTTATTGTCTTTCATGGAACATATCCTGAGAAGATTAAATACTTTGGAATATATATTAGCAAAGCTTATACATTAAGGTTACTCGAAACAGTATATTGACTAAATAATGTATGAGTAACATCCTTGACTAAATATTGTATGAGTAACACCCCTCATCCTTGAGCAAAACTGGATACGGTCTCAATGTGCTTTAAAGGCATTACGTAGGGAGTTCCTTCATGAGTATGCACATGGGCCTCCACTCCATATACACTGGCAATAGTATCCGGGGTAATTACTGACTGCGGGTCATCCACTGCAATTATCCTTCCGTCCTTTAACATCAATATCCTGTCTGAATAACGGGCGGCAAGATTTAGATCATGTACCACCATAAGGGCAGTAACATTGGTAGTTTTTACAAGCCTTTTTACATTTTCCATTACGTCCAGCTGATGCCAGATATCAAGATCGCTGGTAGGTTCATCCAGTAAGATCACTCCCGTATCCTGAGCCAGGGCCCGGGCGATCAAAACCTTTTGCTGCTGCCCCCCGCTTAATTCGTCAAAAGAAGAAAGGGCCAGTTCCTCAAGTCCCATATCCTCCAGGACCTGCCAGACCCTCTCCCTGTCACTATCCTTTGTGAACCAGCCAAGATGGGGACGTCTTCCCATCATCACTGTTTCAAATACTGTTGTTGGAAAGATCCTGCTGGAACTCTGGGGTACATAGGACAGGTTTCTGGCAACTTCCGCCCTCTTCATACTTTTCAGTTCCTGTCCGTCCACATAAATATCTCCGGATTCCGGGTTAAGGATCTTATTCATGCATTTAAGCAAAGTTGATTTGCCCGCTCCGTTGGGCCCAACGATACTTATAAAGCTTGATCGTTCAAATTCAACAGACACATTATCCAGTATCCTGATACTGGAATATCCAAAGCAAACTTCATTAACTTTAATTTTTACGACTAACGGGGTGTAGGGGTAGAGAGTTCCACGATTACGTGGAACAATCGTACCCCACCTCTTAGATAATCTAACTTACACATAAACTTTTTAAATAATAAGAACATATTAACTTATAATGCGTAAGACATACAAGTTCCGTATCTATCCAACTAAACCACAACAAAAACAGATGGAGCGCATCCTGGAATTATGTAGACAGGTGTATAATCGCACATTGGAGGAACGAAAAACCGCTTATGCTGAAAGAGGCGAGACACTCTCCAGGTACACTCTCAACAAACTACTTCCCGAATGGAAAAAAGAGAATCCCGAATACAAAGAAGTATTCTCTCAAACCCTTCAAGAAGTACAAGAAAGAGTAGACCTTGCATTCAAGCATTTTTTCAGACGTGTGAAAAGTGGAGAAAAACCAGGATACCCACGATTCAAAGGTAAAGGATGGTACGATAGTTTCACATATCCTCAAATGGGATTTAAACTTAATAATAATATTTTGTATCTTTCCAAAATCGGAAACGTCCGTGTGAAAATGCATCGGGAAGTTGAAGGTGACATTAAAAGAATCATTGTAAGACGTTCTGCACGTAAAAAATGGTACGTTTCCATAATAACCGAATGTGAATCCGTGGAGATTCCAGAGCGAAGTGTGGAACACGTTGTAGGTATTGACATGGGATTATCCAGTTTCGCAACCCTGTCAGATGGAACATCTATACCTAATCCTCGCTTCTTCCGTATGGAAGAAAAGGAACTTGCCAAAGCTTCGCGAAAGTTATCTAAAGCCGCAAAAGGTTCCCCCGAACATAAAAAAGCTATTCGGGTAGTACAAAGAGTACATGAAAGAATAGCAAATAAGCGTTATGATTTCATTCATCAGTTAAGCAGACAATTGGTAGATGATCATTCTTTCATAGCTTTTGAAGATTTGAACATCAAGAACATGCTTAAAAATCATTGTCTTGCAAAAAGCATATCAGATGCTGCATGGAATATGTTAATCTCTGCAACAAAGTACAAGGCTGAAAGTGCTGGTTCTTTAGTTGTATCGATTAATCCTGCAAATACTTCTAAGATGTGCTCAAGATGTGGTATGTTAGTGGAAAAAACACTAGCAGATAGAACACATAAATGTAATAACTGTGGTCTGGTCTTAGACCGGGACCACAATGCCGCTATCAACATTCTCAGATTGGGATTGCAATCTGTCGGTATATAATCCGTAGAAGCCCACGAACTTTAGTCGTGGGAGCAGTCACCAGAACTCCTTTCTCTTTTTTCAGAGGATAAGGTACATGAAAAATGGTACTCCCAATAAAGATGTCATAATTCCTGTGGGTATCATGGTTGGCCTGAGGATGTTCATACCCGTAGCATCTGCACTGATCAATATGAGGGCACCCATAAGTCCTGATGCAGGATAAAGGTATTTATGATCCGAACCGATGATTATGCGTGCCATGTGCGGTGCAACAAGCCCGATAAAAGCGATGGTTCCTGTAAAGCACACAATCGTTGCTATCAAAAGACTTGCAACCAGCATGCTAAACATACGAACACGATTAGCATCGATTCCCAGACTTTTTGCATTCTCATCTCCGATTGCCATTATATTAAGATCATTGGCTTTCATATACAACAGGGGAGTACATATTGAAAAAATAACTAACAGGAGTATAAAATTATTCCAGGAAAACGCAGACAGGTCCCCCATTCCCCAGCTTACCATAACCCTTAATTGCTCATCGGTTGCGAAGTATCTGAACAGGTCACTAAGAGAACTGAATAAATAATTAATAGCAATACCTGCAAGGATAAGCGTTTCCGAAGTTGCTCCTTTTAATCCGGAAAGAGCTATGATGAAAAATGTGCATATCATTGCAAAAAGAAAAGCATTTCCCACAAGCATGTATGGCCCGGCTATAATACCCACTCCCATAACAGCAGCCACCGCCACTCCAAAATTGGCCCCGGCGGAGATCCCAAGTGTAAACGGACTTGCAAGAGGATTTTTTAGCACTGCCTGCATAACACAGCCGCATATTCCCAGACCAAAGCCAGCCATAATGCCTGCAATAATACGGGGCAGGCGTATATTCCATACTACCTGTGACGGAAGGCCTTCAACAGCAAAATAACCCGGGAATAAGGTCGAAAGCAGGATTCTGTAAACATCCGGGACAGAAATATCAAGGGGGCCGATCGTGACAATGAATGCACCCAATAACAAAAGCAATCCAGCCATCAAGATCATAAAAAGAAGCTTTTTCAGGATAAATCGCTGATAACCTGCCCGGGAATCCGGATGCATGTTTTCCTCCAGGTCAGAGGAGGTAGCTTTTATTTTTTTTGTGAAGATGTTCATAATAATTTCACCATGAATAAAAAAAGGAAACTCAGGCAACAAATGCCTGAATCCGAAACAATTTCAGGTTAATCCACCTCTTGGGCAAATGTCTGCAACCGGGCAAGCTGGGTGAACAAACCGTCAACCCCCAGCAATTCCATGTATATTTCATTGCCTTCCTTTTCCAGATCAAGTTCACTGAATTTGTCAGGATGCAGGCGTTTTGCCATGTAGAGCATATTCAGCAGGCTCCGGTCAATTGGCCTTCCTCTGCAATAAGGATAGAAACAATCATAGACATGGTCATTTTCAACAGCGGGTATTTCTGAAAGTTCAGGGGTCTCCATCACAAATCCAACTCCGCTTTCCCCATCCCAGCTTCCCTTTGCCACAAAGATGAATTCAGGCTCCCAGGCTACTATCTGCTCGGGAGGAACATTTACATTCTCGCCGGTACACTCCTGTCCGACATTAATACCTCCCGCAATGGTCAAAGGCTCATAGACCGCTTCTGTGCGGGTGAAGTCCCTGCCTTCAACTGCATCGTAAAAACCTTTTTTGGCCCCTCGTGGTGCAAAATATACTGTTGGTCTATCACTTTCATTAATAGTAGAGGTCACGGAAGCTACCATTTCAACTTTTGAACGTATGAAACTTTCAAGTTCATATGCACGTTCCTGCCTGTCGAGTACTTCTCCCAGCAACTGAATATGTTCATAATTTTCCTCAAAAGTAAAACCCGATCCTGCATCCACACAGGGGCATCCAACCTTTTCCTGTAAGATGTCCCCTCTGTTGTACCAGGTTGCATCAAATACAACATCCGGCTGGAGCAGGGCCATTGTTTCATAATCTATTTCTTTGCGTGTGTTGGTCTCGGGCAGATCGTCCAGCTCTCCACCATCATAAGTCTGCAAAGACCCCCAGGCCTCAAGTGCGATCTTTTCATCCATTTCATTTCGGGGGAGAACACAACCTCCTCTGGTACATTCATCAGTAGAGATGATCTCACTAATATCTCCAAGGGATATCACAATCCGGGAATTATCAGGATTTGTAGTAATAATGCGTTCAACAGGTCTGTAGAAAACTACTTCCCGGTCATGAGAATCTATAACAGTTTTGGGTTTCCCGTCCCAGAATGTGTAAATATAGGCCCCATCAGCCACATCATCAAGGGTAAGGGATGATTCATCCAGCATATAATCACAAACCGCATCGCAGATATCTGTTTGAGAGATAATGCCATCCCCACCACTGCACGGAAGAGAAGAAGTCATTGCAATTGCCGGAGTTGCACAAAGCAAGAGACTGATGAACAATGTGAATAGAATGTAAACAGCTTTCATTTGTCCTCACCAACCGTGTTAGCCCTTAAGGATATGAAAAGTAATCCCACACTAATGAAGAACGAAACCGCCCCAAAACCAGGTGTTGACTGTGATTGTGACTGTGAAGATACCTCTGAAGAGAGATCTCCAGTCTGTTTAGAATGAGGGTCATTTACAAAATTCCAGCGCTCTTTTCCTTCATTCAGTTCGGGGGTCTGGTAAAGCATATCAACCCAGTATCCTTCAAAACTTGCCTCACCACTGGAAGAAGGGATCACATAATATATCAACTCCCTTTCATCTGTTACTGAAAAAGAGATCTTCCCCTGATCTTTGTCCACCTTAAAATTAGACGCAGAACTTATGTCTTCATTCACTTCAGGAAAACTGAACCCTTCGGGGATAGTCTCGACAATCCCAACAAATAAAGGAGCCTCCCCTTCTATTACCAATTTTACCCCGGTGAGTTCACCTTTTTCAAATTCACCTGATACCTGTCTGCTTACATCTAACACGGAATCTGCTAAAACCACATCCACAGACATCATAGACAAAAACAAAAGTACAACCACTATTATCTTCATATTTTTACTAAATTTGCAAGATTTCATAAGATCACCTTGATTTCCATGAGATCCTGACTCTGGTTGAATGCCCCTTTTCAACCAGCAGATCATCCTCTTTAACAAGAATTTCATTTACGTATTTATTCAGAAACTCTTTTTGTTCTTCATTTTCAACGGGATACCGCGATTCAAAATAATTCATTGCCTCTTCCAGAGAAGCAAATTCATTCCTGTACTCCATCGGAAAAACATACATGTCAGGATAGATACCCATATCATAGAGTACATTGTAAAGAACATCGCATTTTGGACCCGGAGTATATTCTCTGCCATATAGTTTTGGCCAGAGGTTTATGGAATGCTGATCCCAGGGAGTGATCCCTGCAAACCAGTAAAGGAAGACATGTCCGCATGAGACCTGGTTCATTTTCCGGACAGCATCTTTTATATCGGGCATTCCCAGAGAAAAGGATGCTATGACCACATCATATTGACCTGAAAGGTCCTTTTCCACATCAAGATCTTCCCATCTTTTATCAATACATTCTATATTCGAGATTCCGTAGTCGCTTATATTTTCCCGCAGGATGTCCATCATACCGGCAGCAGGTTCAACAGCTGTTACATGAGCTGCAATTTTGGATATGGGAAGGGAAAGTCTTCCGGGGCCCGAACCCACATCCAGCACACGGGAATCAGAACTTAGTGGTAACTCATCTATGGTTGCTTTTGTTCTGTCAGGATTTTGTTGAGTTCGCTTCCAGAAGCGCTGTGCATTATCTTTTTTGTTCCACATGCTGGTATTATTACCGGCCCTGTCCTGTTCCTGATGAACACTCAACAGTTCTTTCCATACTTCATTCCAATCGATATTATGCTCCACCATACATTAACCTCTGATTTGTTTTAAATAAAAATGAAATTTAATCTGCATAATTAATTCAAAAATCCACATACAATTCACCAAATACCAAATTCGAATACTGAAAGTTGAAAGACTTTTATGGCAAATCGGTGAACCTGTCCGGATAATAAAGAACAAAAAAATACACCTTCCCCTGGAGGAAGGGGAAGTGCAATATTATCCAGGAGGAAATGTGAGATTTATTATCTTCTTCTTAACAAACCAACTCCAATCAGTCCAGAAACTGCCAGTATTGCTTCAAATCCCGGTGTTTTTTCAGTACTTTGAGCCATGGAAGAAGTCACTTCATCTTTAGTGTCGGCAGATGATCTGCTAACATCCTTATCCACAACTGAAGAAGGCTGTGTTGTCTGTGCATCCGTTTTGGCAGACGGGTTGTTTGTTTCAGCCGGGTCGGTACCATTTAGATAGTTTTTATCAGATACAGTTGCTGCATCATCAATTGTAGCAGATTCAACAACTTCATTTGAAGGACAATCAGGTATTGTTATTGAACACTTTTTCCAGAGGGTCATCTTAAGGGCTGAACCATCTTCTGTGTGTAGATACATGCCATCATAAAGATCAAAATCCTCATCTGCAACCAGATCAATATCATCTTTGTTACACATGACCAGTGCATCATCTCCTGCATAAAGGACAGTTCCAGTTCCAGTTCCTGCATAGTCGGTACCATTAAGATAACCGGCAGGGACCTGAAAACCGGTTACTTCCAGAGAATCGTAAGTGTCCCCTGTTCCTATGGTGATGATGTCACCTCTTAAGAACACATATTTGAGAACCACAAAATCACTGTCCTGGCCCCTGAACACGGAATCAACATAGCAGTAGAAGACGGGCCTGTCATCATCATCTTTATAGACATAGGTCCGCTCAGGTTTTGATAGATCAACAGATGCAGATATGACCTCAGAATCAACAAGCATTCCATCACGTTTTAGTTCCAGCCAGACCTTGTTGCCTTCCACATCTACCTGCTGAACTAAAAGAGACCAACCATCTTTAAGTTCCCATTCTTCTCCTGAGAACATCTGTTTTTTATTTTCACTTTTGAATTCCAGCAGGATCTTTGCTATCTCATCCGGATTACATCCGGTGGAAAGGCTTGCAGGGTCTTCAGGCATGGCCAGATGCATAGAGCCAAAAAAACCCATCAGATAATATTTTTCCAGATCGATTCCATCAGCCACAAATGAATTGGAATCATCAAACCCGCCTATTTTAGTCCTTTTCAACTGGGGCTTGCTAATATAGTAAAGATCACCTTCATCAATTCTGTCCCCCACCTTTATCGTAGAAGAGGAATTCACACTATTATGTATATAAAGAACTTCACTTGAAAGACCTGGTTTGATCTGATACCAGAATGAAGAAAAAGTATTTGCATCCCAGTAATGATCACCTGGAAGCAGAGACGGATCGCCTGTATCATAAACCGTACTTCTTGTTTTATAAGTGACCTCCTCTGCTGCGGCAGGCAGAGAGAACATAACCAATAAAATTATAGAAATAATTACAACTTTACCAACCATAAAATAACCTCTTTTGCATATTAAATCCCATTTAGTGCTACATATGAACACTAAAGTGTTACTTGTTTCCAGTAATTTTATGATATATATAGATAATGGTATGATTAAATATGAATAAAATTAATTTTCGTCATACCAGATATGTTAATAAAAAAAATATTCAATTTAGATCAGACTAAAGAAAAAAAATGTAAAAAATCAGATAAATAAAAAATTAAGTTGTATTAATGAATGAATAAAAAAGAAAAATGTGATACAGGTCGATCAGACCTGCACTATTCACGCTCATTTAAGGAAGGAAGGAAGCCCACGACTTTAGTCGTGGGTAGTTGACATTTCACGTGCCATCCGGTACATCCTTCTTGCACGCAACTCTGCCATGTTATCATCCAGGACCCTTTCATGGGGATCAATACGGAAAAAGGCCATGTGCACAGGCGTTTTCTCGACTACAAGGGCAGAGCCTACCAGCATAGAAGCTGAAAATCTCAGATCATCTCCCAGGCCCACTGACCTGTGCTTTGAAAAGGGACATGCTTTGATGTCATCCATCATTCCTGTCACTTTATCCTCAGAGACCTCAACTCCTTCTTTTTGAGTGTAGAGGGCCTCCATGGAATAGGACTTGATCAGCTTGGAGTGATTTCTGGCATATTGGTCGGCCCTGGAGAGCAGCTCAAGGCCTGCAACCTCTCCGTTGATGAATACCAGAAGACCGTGCTGGCCCTGTTGCAGGTCAAAGGCTTTGATGTAATCACCCAGACGGTTCTGGCTCTGCTCGAAGGTCTCTCTCATGGCCCCTGTGGAGGAATGGCAGTTCATGCTCATGGCCTCCTCCTCTATGCTATCCCACACCCTTGACTGGTCGGAGCGATAGGAGGAGTGTATATTCAGATTCTCGGTCACAGACATGCTCTTATCCCTGCGTACCCTGCGGGACATGATGACATCAGAATCACTGAACTTCTCTGACCTGTAGTTCCACCTCCCCCGCTCGGTACAGCTTACAGGCACCACCAATTTAGTTTTTGGAGGTATCAGAATGGTCGTATTGACCACCCGGTTCTGCTTGGCCCCGGCAAGTTCCTCCCCGTCCAGGATAAGCACAGGCAGATCCCCGGTATTTTTCGCAAGCAGTTCCGGAACGCTGCCCCCTTCACTTACCTCCCCCACCGATAACACCCCGGCTTCCAGGGCCTGGGACAGACAGAGATGTTCAATATCCCCGTCTGTGCCTAAAAATAGAGGGACCACCGCCATATTGCGATACTCCCGGACCTCTCCGATCTTTAAGGAGTCGATAGTCTCTTTAATTGTTGCTTTCAGCTCATCCATTCTTTCAGATTCTTCTATTGTTTCTAACATGTTTAGTACCCCGTGTACGTTTCCATCAGGAGCAGAAAAAAACCCTGGCCTGATGTGTGCCCTCTCTTAAGAGGTATACAATAGTATGAACCGATAATATTTAAACATTCTGTTCAACTATTAATTTTATTATAAACTATGCTATTGCCTGCAGAACAACACAGAAGCCAGAAATTATAGATTCAAAAAAACGAGATCAGAAAGTCTCAAAAGCTGTAATAGCGGTAATAACTTTCCCGGGCCTGCCTGACCTGGGCCGGATAAAGCTTTGCCATAGCTTCAATAAAATCCTTCCCGGACCGGGACTCTTTTAACAATTCGATCACTGAAACTGCAATATCCCTGGAAACGGGGTCTGCTTTCCTGATCTCAAAAGAAAGACACACTGAGTGAATAAGTTCAGGTAACAGCCTGAGCTTTGGAGGCACCGAACCCATGAGGACCCCTTTTTCCAGAGGTGTGAAACCCGGAACTCCTCTGCTGTTGATACGCTCCCCTGAAGTCAATTTCCCGAAGTTCTCCCCGCAGTAGGAGTGCAGCTCCA
Organism: Methanosarcinaceae archaeon; assembly: GCA_963676195.2. Lineage (GTDB taxonomy): Archaea > Halobacteriota > Methanosarcinia > Methanosarcinales > Methanosarcinaceae > CAXXJW01. The sequence continues at coordinate 1,570,658 of CAXXJW010000001.1, forward strand.
TATATATGTCCGGCCGGTATCTGTCTATCAGTTCAAGCAGTTCCCGGCCGATCACGGAATAATAGGAACTGTCCAGTGTGGATACATATTCCCCTCTGTCAACCAGGGGTACCAGGATCAATGTTCCTGATGAAGGGCCGGCCAGGTTCAGCAGGACCGGGGAGGTATCTTTCCATTCATTCCCGTGAAGACCGGCAACGAACATTCGCACAGGCCTGCCTTTTCCATATATCTTCACCAGCATCAGTATCCACCCTGCATCCATGATCAGAGAATAAGGTCCTCCGGTACTTCATCGATCTTTGAAGCAATGACATAGACCTCCTGTTTTTCAGGATCAATCACTTCTTCAATTTCCAGGCCCATGGCTTCCATCTTGCTCAGGATCGGCCTGCGGCTCTTGCGTTTGGAGATCTTTATCACCTGCAGGAGCCTGCCACCCATTTTCAGCAGGGGCAGTACACGTTTTAGGGCCGTAAGAGAGTCAACTGGATCCAGGGTCATGTCACTGAGGATAACATCAACCTGTTCTTTGGAGAGGGATTCCAGGGGAATGGTGAATACATCTCCAAACATCACGGAAACATTCTCATTCTCATGGGCCAGTTTTCCCAGTGTGGAGCGAAATTCACGGCTAAATTCCAGTCCCGTGACAGAAGCTGCAATTTCAGACGCGAATGTTAGAAAACCTCCGGCACTTGAACCCAGGTCCAGTACATGATCGGTTTCCCGGATCAGACCTGTCGTTTCCTGCACCAGTTTCAGTTTGAAATAACCCCGGGGCATGTCCAGGCCTTCATCGACATCTATATCGCTGTCAACTGAAACATCCCGGGACGGTTTTTTGATAACGTTGCCGTCCACACGCACATGGCCGTCAAGGATGGCCTGCTTGGACCGGCCCCTTGACGCAAAAAAGTTCATTTCTACAAGATATGCATCTAATCTCATGGGGAAAACAATGTGTCAGGGCATATATAAAGATACACACAAAGATGTAGTCACTTAAGAGCTGAAGCAAACAATTGATCAGTATAATAGAGAATTATTTGCTGTTATCTCCGAAGTTGTAACTGCACCGAATCCCATCCGGATCAAAACATCTGTTACAGGAAACACAGCGGGCCCGGTCTGTTAATCCTTTTTTAAACTTCACCACAAGATCAGGTTCACTTATGAAAGGCCGGCTCATTGAGATCATGTCCGCATAGATGTTGAACAGGGAATCCATCACAGATCTGGAACGAATCCCTCCGACCAGTATCACCGGGACATGCACCGTATCCCGGATCATTTTAGCATAACGCCTGAAATAAGCCTCTTTATCTTCAGAATCAATTCCGGGACGAGACATGACATCACCTGCTTCAAATATACCACCGCTGACCTCAATGGCACATATTCCCGCAGCTTCAAGCAGGCTGGCGATCTCAACACATTCCGGTGCGTCCAGGCCCATTCTGCCTGAGAAGATATCAAATCCATCGGTTGCATTAAGCTTTACCATTACAGGAAAATCCTCCCCAACCCTTTCTCTGATCCCTTCCATGATCAAAGAGATGATCCGGGTCCTGTTCTCCACACTTCCGCCCCACTCGTCCTCACGCGTGTTCGTGTAAGGAGAAATGAAGTTGCTTAACAAAAATCCATGGGCACAGTGAAGCTGCACACCGTCAAAACCTGCCTCACGGGCCCTGCGGGCCGCCTGGATAAAAGCTTCGATCACCCTGAGGATATCCTCCCGGCTCATTTCAACCGGAGTCTTGCCTGAAGCCTCATCCTTTACTGCGGAAGGGGCCAGGGGCAAAGTTCCATCGTCCCCTACCATTGACTGCCTGCCCCCATGAACGATCTGCAGGAAGATCCTGCTGTTTTGAGCATGCACCCGGGAGGTGATCCTGGAATATGGCTCAATAAAACGATCATCATAGATACCCTGCTGATTCTCATTGCTCCTGCCTTCAGGAAGCACATAGGAATAACCGGAAATGATAAGACCCACCTCATTTCTGGCCAGCTCCTCATACATGTCCCCGATAGCATCGGTGGGGGTTCCATCATCCTCTGCAAGCCATTCATTGGTGGCAGAGCGTACGAAACGATTCCTGAAAGTAAGACCTGCTATGTCAATAGGTTCAAAAAGCATACTAAATAGCCGGAATTGTTTATTTAAATAATTAACCTCAGGAAAGGATACAACAGTAAAAAAGAATTATCTGCCAGCCTTAAGAGGATGACAAACTCAGGCAGCATAACATATCTGTTCGAGCTTCTCCTTTAATTTCTCATTCTTCACTTTATAGTCCACCAGAGTGATGAACAGCAGCATAAAGGCAATGAAATTGATCGCAAGGGTCAGCTGCAGGGATGTACCTTCAAGGCCCCCTCCTGATCCGCCATAGGAAGAACCTCCGAACATCAGCGGATGGGCGGAGCGCCACAGGCGAATGGACAGGAAGCTAAGTGGTACCGAGGCAAAGCCCACGATCCCGAAGACCGCTGCAAGCCGTGCACGTCTGGCAGGTTCATCCAGGGCCTGACGCAGCAGGAAATAGGATACATAGACCAGGAACAGCACCAGAGAGGTTGTCAGGCGGATCTCCCATACCCAGTACCAGCCCCAGGTGGCTTTTGCCCATACCGAACCGGTTGCCAGGACAAGGAATGCAAAGAGGACACCAACCTCGGCCCCGGACCGGGCCAGTATATCCCACTTCATGTCCGCAGATCTTAAGAACTGAATGCTGGCGATGAAAACAACTGTAAAGGCAATATAGGCAATGATCGCAATGGGCATGTGGAAATAGAAGATATTGAAGCTGTTGTCAAGCACATTACCTGATGCATCCTTCATCGGGGGCAGATAGAAAAAGATCATGGAAATGGCCAGCAACATGGATAGCAGGGTGCCTGCCTGCAAAACCTTGCTTAATGTGGAATTATCCTGCATATACAATCTCCTGGGCTTATATCCGGGTAGTTAATTCTCGGTTATTCCGATAAGGACCCTATCCAAAAAACCCTTTCATCAATAAAAGCTTATGGTTTATTTGGCAGTAGCCTGCCTGTGGCCTTTCTGATTACCTTCCATAAATCCTGATCGAATCAGACAGCCTTCCCCGGGGTTTAAAAAATGCCATCAGGAAAGGACATAATGATACGACCTCCTCACAGGGGGGCATGATCAATGATGCAACTATAAGCACAATCCCGTTAACTGCTCCTCGTTCGGGCAGGCCCCTTCTGCTTTTAATAATAAAAAAAGTTTAGCCCCCTGTCTCTTTCGAAAAAAGGGGGGTCATGGCTGTTTTTAAATTCAAATGATAGTGGTGTCCACTCCTGTGATCGTACTCAGGTAGACCCCGGAACCCACCCACCATTCATCATTGACCGGAAGGACATAACCGATCTTAAGCTCTTCCTTATTGTCATTGTCAGGGTTGGGCCAGGTGAATACCACATAACCACCGGTGTGTGCTGTTTCACTCAGTGCCTTTAACGTCTCCATTCCAAACGGATCCTCATAGTCGATCAAACTCTCCCCGATCTTTTCCGGAAGGTAGGGATGGGCAAGAAGGGTACTGTTGTAGTCATAGGCATAGATGTAGTTGCCCTGCTCATTAACGAACATCCCCTCCTTATCGGATATCTCAGCAAAAGCTGCATCTGATCCCTCATTTTTCCCATAGGTTGCAGCATCTTCCACAAGTTTGATCATACCGGACAATGCTTCCGGATGGCCGGAATCTGCAGCGGTAATTTCAGACAGGTAGATACCGGATGCTATCCACCACCCGTCATCAACAGGATAGACATAACCAACTTTGGGTTCATATTTATCAAGTGCTTTTTCATCTATGGCCCCTGACTCAGGTGAAGGATACATGTATGCCATGAACCCGCCACCGTTTGAAGCTATGTCAGAACCAATCCTCATGGCCGGCAATCCCCGGGCATCGGTCCAGTTGGACCTGTCGGTCCCGACAAGTTCGGATTGATATGGATGGGCAAGAAGGGTACAATCGTAATCATAGGCATAGATGTACATGTCACCCTGTGAGAACTCACCGTCCTTTTTCGAGAACTCGGATAAAGCAGCTTCCTTCCCATGAGTGTTTGCATATTCATACGCCTCTTCAACAAATTCAACAAGTTCTTCCCGGGATGCAGTTCCAGCTTCTGTAAGGGACCCGCCTTCAGGTCCGGTTTCCGACTGATCCACAACGGGTGTGTCATTGGTATCCGTACACCCGCTAACAAAAATGCCTGCCGTTATAAGCAGGATCAAAATAAATATTGTATTTGGTTTCATTAATAGTATAATTAAAAAGTACTTATAATTAAACCCATTGATCAATTTCAGACGCAGACTGAAAAATAATATATTAGATGTAATATATGTTAATGTGACAGAAATATTCGTGAAGTACCTTTAATTGTTTCAATCCTCCAGCACGTATTCAAATACAAGCTGCGCGATCAGGAAGAAAATAAGGTCATATACCACCAGTAGCCTCATCTCTTCAAGGATATCTCCAAAAGCGGCCCCGGAAAGGATACTTCCTGTGGCAAGTACTGCGGGTATGAGCACCGGCATCAAAAAGGGCAGGAGTAATATTGGCAGCAGTATCTCCCGGGTCCGGGTGTTCACCGTTATGGCCGAGATCAGGGTCCCGACTGCAGTAAACCCTATCGTACCCAGAAGCAGGACAAGGGAAAGGAGTACAAGGCCCTCTATAGGATAATTGAACAAAACGGTGAATATCGGAAGCATTATAACTTCGACCAGCAGCATCAGGATGACATTGGCCAGCATCTTTCCGGTATAGATACTGCTGCGGCTGACCGGACTTAGTTTCAGGGCCTCCAGACAGCCGTTCTCGGTCTCAGCAATAAATGAGCGGGACAGTCCGATAGACCCTGAGAAAATGAAGGCTATCCACAGGACCCCCGGGGCCAGTCTGCTTACCGCTTCCCTGGATGAGAGCATATCTCCAAAGGATACACTAAAGATCACTACCACAAGCAGGGAAAATACGATCATTGAATTTAACATCTGCCTGGTGCGGAATTCCTCTTTCAGGTCCTTTGCTGCGATATAGAGACTGTATTTCATGATAAATGGGGTACAGGGGCAGAGGAAACCCACGACTTTAGTCGTGGGAGGAATCGTGCCCCGTACGGTTATTGTGTTTACAGTAATCAGATTGATGGGTATGGTGTTCGTTTCTCGTTGAAATATTCATATCCATCCATCCTGTTTATTAGACTACAGTAAACATAATTGATTCCTTGTGCCAATTTGATACCATCTTTATTCTTGATATCAAATCGACCTGTTTTTCTACACGCTACTGAACCTGTTATGATTCCTTTATATTTTCCTTTTGGAATGTTTGCTTTTACAATATCACCTGTCTGGAATCCAAAGAATGACTTCTGGTTACTTAAATAACCACGTGGAAATCCGTATCTGTTTAATCGGGTTCTACAATGGCTTCCTCTTCCTTTTGCTTTAATATGTAATGTTTGATTATTGTTAAACACAATATTGTCTGGTGTGGATTTACCCACACATATTGCATCGAAATGATGATCTTTAGGCAAATTTCTGGCAATTCTGTTCATTTTCGTCCTGGCACCTGTTCCACATTCAACAGGTAATCCTGTTTTTACCAGGACTTCATATATCTTCCATTTTATCGAATTCAACAATCCTGCATCTTTCAATGGTTTACGTGCTTGTTTTTGAATATCGGGAAATCCGAATTCTTCAGCAGTCCTCGTATCCTTTTTTCGATTACAATCTTTGCAGGATATTGTCAGATTAGAAACACGATTTGATCCACCTCTTGATTTAGGAATAATGTGTTCTACTTCAAGAGGAACATCTTTTGCTCCGCAGTATACACATGTTCTATTCCATTTTTCAAGTAGATATTCCCGTACTTCATAACCCTGTAATTCACCCTGTTGATACTGAATTCCGTCAATTTCTGGATTCTGCATCAATTGTGTATCGAATTTAACGTTCTCGTATGATATATCAGTAAGTGGACATAATTTGATTAATCGATGAACCCAGCTTTCAATATTCTGAACACGACTTTGCAGAGATGGTGGCATCCAGTTATCGGATCTTTTCCTATTGTTAAACCTGGGTTTCCTGTATCGTAAGTTCCGGGTTCTCCTGTTTCTTCGATACATTCTACGATCATCCATGTTACTTTTTATGTTCGTTCGATGATGTATTTGTCCTGTCCAGACAACTTTATTGTTGTTTAAGATCGCCAATCCAGTATGTCTGCTTCCCGGATCAATCTTTAACCTGTATTCAGACTGGTTGTTCGATTCTTTCAATTCTTTTAATCGAATCGTAAATGGAAATTGTTTATGTACAACAGCTTTACCTGTTTTTAACAATTTCCGAGCAACTGCTGGATGACAGGGTGCTAATGGTTGTTTATTTTTGTTTAATACGAATATCATATTGGATTTCTCCATTCTCAAATACTAAATTTGTTTGTATTTGGTATCGCATTTTCATGTCTCATCTCGCCAATGTTGGGAATGCTTGTTCGGTATGATACACCGTTCCTACCCTTTAGAACTTTTAATACCATACAACAGAGCTACGGACTGATGAAGCATCCGTAGGTGTTATGACATAACCAACGTAGTCAATGACTCAGGCTGGTCAACCAGGGCATGTTTTCACATGCCCACGACTTTAGTCGTGGGTAGTTGACGCAAACACCACTGTTGTGTACTTTTGTTGTGTACTTTTGTTGTGTACTTTTGTTGTGTACTTTTGTTGTGTACTTTTGTTGTGTACCTTTGTTGTGTACCTTTGTTGGGTACCTTTGTTGTGTAACTCTGTTGTGAATCTTAGTGTAACTCTGCGATCAGGGAGCTTCTACAAGAGACAGATAGAGTTGTTTGAACTCCTCCACATCACCAATTTCACAGGTGGTCCCTTCAAAGACGACACGGCCTTCCACCAGTATCACCACCCGGTCACATAAACGCAGGCCTCTTTCAATATCATGGGAGATCATGACCCGGGTGGTCTCCTGTGAGTCCAGGCCCTGCAGGACATCTTCAAACATTGTAGCTGATCGCTGGTCCAGGCCTGTGTATGGTTCATCCAGCAGGACAATGGAGGGATTGTGTATCAGGGCCCTGCAGATGGAAAGTCTCTGTTTCATCCCTCTGGAGAACGTGCTCACCCTGTCATAGCTTCTATGCAAAAGGCCCACTCTGTCAAGCAATCCTGTTATGCGATCTTCAAGTACTTTACCTGAAAGACCATATATGTGGCCAAAGAAAAGGAGATTTTCCCATGCTGTCAGATCATTATACAGATAGGACTCATGAGAGATCACACCGATCATACCCCTGATCTGATCAGATTCCTTTGAAATATCCATATCATCTATACGGATGATCCCCGAAGACGGGGAGGTCAGGCCGGAAATGAGCTTTAATAATGTGGACTTGCCGGCTCCGTTGGGCCCCAGGATCAGTACAAATTCCTTTTTCCTGATGGACAGATCGACACTATTTATAACGGTAGCATTACCATACCTTTTTGAGACATTTTCCAGTGAGATCATACTTCCACTTAACGTCAGATGGTTCAATGAACAGATTATTAGTTCTTTAAATTCAGTTCTTTAAATGTTCAAACTTTTAAAAATACATTCCTTTTCCTGATTCCAAGGTTTACGAACTACTAATACATTCTGGTCAATTAAGTGAATGGCTGATCGTTTGTATGGCTGAAATATCCGGACAGAAGACCAGAAAGATGACTAAATAATAAGTAGTTTTAATAATAATAATGGAACTTGACGATAAATATTAAATACAATTATTACATTGAGTGATATACAGAAAAAAGAGAGATAGACAAATATGTCCGATCACCAAAACCAGGAAACTTTCCTGTTTGAAGAAAATCAGCAATTCAGGCATCCTCTGGTACGCCTGCTTGTATTGATCCCGGCCCTCATTCTCCTGTATGGGGCCTATCAACAACTGTATCTTGGAGTTCCTTTCGGGGATGAACCTGCTTCTGACAGAACCCTCCTGGGCCTTACCCTGATCTTTGGAATACTGCTCCCTGCCTTCTTTTTCTCTATTAAGCTAACCACAAGGGTCCGGCCTGACGGGATATATGTACGCTTTTTCCCCATACACCTGAAATTCACAAAGATCCGTTTTAGTGAATTAAGGAATTATCAATCCGTGCGATACAACCCCCTTCGGGATTATGGCGGCTGGGGTATCCGCTACGGTTCAGGAGGAAAGGCCTACAATATAAGTGGTGATCAGGGCATATCTCTGGAGTTTGTTAACGGAAAGAAACTCCTGATAGGAACACAGCATCCACAGGAAATGCTTGGAGCCATCATCACTGCATCCGGCGGTCAATGAAAAAAGGGATAGCACAATTATGTGACGATAAGTCAACTGGAAAGTCAGGAAGGTCTCCCACCGGGCCTAAAAATCCCGGTGTATCCAAACCTTCAGGAGATAAAGAAGGCCTCAAAGGTCATAACAGCGATCCATTCTAAATTCTCAAAAACTATTCAACAGTTTTTCAACCGCCTCTTTGTACAGAACATAGGCCCTTGTATCCTCAATACTGTTCGGTCCCGAGCCAAAAACATCAAGCAGGGAACTGAAATACCATTTCATATCCTCTCTGGAACCGTTAAAATGATCCCATACAGCCTCACCCTCTATTTTAAGATCCATGAGAAGGTCATTGATGTTGGATAATTTATCAGCACAACAAAGAAGTCTTACCTCGCGGTCTGCATCCTTCATAGACTCAATTGTATGCTCTTTCCTCTGTTTCCAGGTCTTTGACCTGTCAAGGACGAGTTTGAGCTCCATGGGTTCGGTGACCGCCTCAACATACCGGGCCACATCCTGACCATACCGCCTGCTGATATCCCTGAGATCCACTCCTGCATCTTCGACCACATCATGCAGCAGACCTGCAAATACCAGATCTGCAGGAGCATCATCCTTGATCAATATAGCTGCAACTTCCATTGGATGGGAGATATAGGCAACCCCTGACTTGCGGGTCTGGTTGCGATGGGAATAATGAGCAAAATTAAATACATCTGCCAGATCGGTGAGGTCCTTTTCAGAGGCCGGGGCATATTTTTCCATCTCCTCTATCATTTGTATCTTGTACGAAGCCCGTCTGAGATGTTCATATACGGTCAGTTCCCCTTCAAGATATACAACTACCATCTGATAGGAATCACTGATCCAGATCCTTCTTTCAGGTGGCATGGACCAGTCCTCAACAAATTTGAATATATCTGGAGCTTCAACATCCTCCGGAGCACGGCCCCTGTGAATTAGCTGACCATTTCCTTTTTTTTCCGTACTGTCACAATAGCGCTCAATGAACTCCCTTATCTGCATCGAATAACTCCCTCCAATTTCAGTATCTCTCGGACAGTCCTTTCAGGACATTACAGTTACCGTTCTTGACCATCCAGGCTGTGATCAGTACCCAGGTGTCAAGAATGGATTCTTTCTCATTAAATATGTATTCCAGATATTCCACAGGTAACTCCTCTGTTGCTCCAAGCAACTGCGGAAGTTCCCGCATCATTGCAATTGCAGCTTTCTTCCCGGAATTCTCAGGAATAAGGCCCCATTTGACCTCATCGACGATATGAAGGACAGAAGCCACACAGCTTACCAGTACAGGATTGTGTGAGATCGTCCTCAGATCATTGATAAACCTTGCCTTCTTATTCTCCCCGGGTATCCCGGAAGCAACTTTCCAGTATCTGGCTTCATCCACTCCAAAACGTTCCAGCCGGACCATCATATCCCTCTGGGAAAGAGGGGTCAACTCCGATTGAAGGGACAGGGCCTTTTGCAACCCTTCTATGACAACAGTACCTGTAAGTTCTCCCAACTTGGAGTGTTTTCCCGCATCAGTAAGTTCAAGGGGACTTGACCCATCCGCCACAACAGCGATCATATCGGTACCTGATCCGGTGGCAATCCCATCCGAATACCTGCTTGAGGCCATCAGCTGCTGCAGGACCACACTCTTTGCCTCGGTGACTGTCATCAGTACCCGGGTCATAGCAAACTCCGGGAGACTGGCACCTATTAACAGGATGATGTTGATCGTTCCCCCGATGGGCTCATAACGGGAATCCTCCTGATAATAGGAGGCAGGGTCTCCGGCCCGGCCCCCGTTCACCTCAATACCCCCGGTTATGACCGCTGTGACCTCCAGCCCCCGGAAACTGCGGGTTGTTATAGTCACATTCTTCATACTGGCCCCGGTAAGAAGTCCTGAAGTCCTTTCCGGATCAAGACCCATTCCCCTGGAAATTATACGCAGGTATTCTTCCACACTGCCCCCTTCAAGCTCATGGGAACCCAGGGCAGTATCAGGGATCTTATGGTTAAAGATACAATGGAGATCTTCACGGAAACCTCCATTAAGCCAGGAAGTTGTCAATGTGCGACGGTTTTTTGGGAATGTTACAAATACAGAGTTCTCTTCACGATATACCTTTTCTCCACCGGTAGTTTCAAAAAGAAATTCGCACACAGATGGGATAGTACTGTCAGTACCCTGTACATCCCCGCAAGAAACTGTTCTTAAAAACGATTCACCGCTCATGCCATCATACCTTCCCTTACCTGAACTATATATAACTGCTAGCTGATTAACATATTCGATAGTCTTAAAGATGATGCCTGATAATGAACTACCCACGACTAAAGCCGTGGGCTTTCTCTGCCCCTGCACCCCAATAATCGTAAAGTGTAAAATACCGGGAGTAACATTAATATAATCATCATTTTCATGATATCATATGGATCAATTAATTGAATACTTATCGTCAAATATACTTTTTCATAATAATTTAAAACTTAACAGAGGATAATGATGGCTCAAAATGAACCAATTGGCCGTATAATAAAAGCCGCTACTATCAGTGATGCCTGGTATCGCGGACTTAATGTGATCTGGAACCATGGGGAACTCATAACAGATGAGCGTGGAAGCCAGATCAGGGAATTCATGAACCTTATGATCGTTATCGATGACCCATATACCGATGTGATCCCTGAAGACATCGCCTGGAACAGGGAGAGGCTGGAGGAATATGCAAAGCAACTGATCACCGGAGATAATGCTCAGGATTTCGAATATACATATGGTCAACGCCTTCGAAACTGGGATGGTAAGACCGACCAGATAGAATATGCAATTGAGAAATTGAAAACAAATCAGACCACCCGCAGGGCAACGGCTGTAACCTGGATACCCACAGTAGACACACTGGTCGATGAAGTGCCCTGTATGATAATTGACGATTTTAAGATAAGGAATGGAAAAGTTCATTTGACCACCCTTTTTAGAAGCCATGATTTTGCAGGTGCCTATCCTGCAAACCTATACGGACTTTCAAAACTGCTTGAATATGTAGCCGGTAATGTGGGCCTGCCACCGGGTAAGATCACCACGGTAAGTATTTCAGCACATATATATGATCACGATATGGACAAGGTCAGGGAAATTATAAAAGGAGTTCAATAATATGAAAGTCAGAGTAGGGAGATCATCCGTTTACGGAGAAGTGTTTGCTCCGCCTTCAAAAAGCTATACCCACAGAGCGATCACTGTCGGAGCCCTTTCAAAGGACACCATTATCCACAGACCGCTATTATCAGCTGACACACGTTCGACGATCCATGCATGTGAAATGCTGGGAGCCTATATAGAACAAAAGGGGGATGACCTGATAATACATGGAGTGGAAGGTAATCCCGAAATTCCGGAAGATGTCATAGATGTGGGTAACTCGGGGACCACACTTCGATTCATGACCGCTGTTTCTGCCCTGTCCCCGGGAGTTACCGTCCTTACCGGAGACAGCTCTATAAGGACCAGACCCAACGGTCCTCTTATTGATGTGCTCAATGATCTGGGTGCAAATATCCTGTCAACCCGGAATAACGGCTGTGCACCCCTTGTAGTCAAAGGAGGTCTCTCCGGAGCTATTGTGAAGATCGATGGTTCCATAAGTTCCCAGTTCATCTCCGCATTGCTGCTTGCATGTCCGCTTATAACAAAAAGTACTACCGTATCAATAAAAGGGGAACTCAAATCAAGACCATATATAGATGTGACCCTGGATATCTCCGCACAGGCCGGCATAGAGGTACTGGTAGAGAATAACCACAATCCAAAATTCATAATCCCCGGCAATCAGGTATATGATCTTAAGGAATACACCATACCCGGTGATTTCTCCTCAGCTTCTTATTTGCTTGCCGCTGCTGCCATGACCGGATCCACTATCAAGGTCAAGAACCTGTTCCCTTCCAGACAGGGAGATATTGCCATCATACAGATACTGCAGGATATGGGTGTTAAAGTGGAATGGGACAAAGAAAATGGTATTGTCATAGCAACCGGGAGCCAGCTTAAAGGTACCACGGTAGACGCAGGAGCAACACCTGACCTTGTCCCGACGATAGCGGTGCTGGGGGCCATGGCACAGGGGGAGACAGTAATAATGAATGCGGAACATGTGCGCTATAAAGAGACCGACCGTCTGCATGCAATGGCAGTTGAGCTTGAGAAGATGGGCGTTTTTGCAAGGGAAGAAAAGGACAAACTTACTATCAGAGGAGGCAAACTGGTTGGTGCTGATGTACATGGCTGGCATGACCACCGTATCGTAATGGCCCTCACACTTGCCGGAATGATTGCAGGTGATACCACCATTGATACAGCTGAATCCATATTCATCTCCTATCCAAACTTCTTTGACGACATGCGTACGATAGGAGCCGACGTAATGGTCAGCGAAGAATGACTTAAATGTTGATCTTATGTTTCAAAGAACATTGATCTTAGATACATGTCTGCTAAAAACATGATCTATGATGTGGTTGTGGTGGGCGGGGGACCTGTCGGATCCATTGCCGCCCGATATGCAGCACAAAATGATGCAAATGTCCTGCTCCTGGAAGAGCATGCTTCCATAGGTACCCCTGTACAGTGTACCGGCCTGTTAAGTACCAGAGCCCTGGAAGAATGTGGAATTGCCCCGATGAACGATTTTGTATATAACAGTGTCAGAGGAGCTTTTGTCTATTCTCCTGCCGGAGTTTGTCTGCCAATAGACGGGGGGCGGACAAAGGCCTATGTTGTTTCAAGAAAGATATTTGACCGCAAGCTTGTATCCCTGGCGGCTGACAGGGGAGTGAATATCCTCCTGCGTGCAAAGGTGGTGGGACTTACCACGTCAAATACGATACAGAAACTTGATGTAATACAACTGGGCCGCAGGATAACAATATGTGCGAAGGTGGTCATTGCAGCTGACGGAGTGAAAAGTCAGGTCGCACATTATGCAGGCCTGGGAAGAGTTAAAAGGATACTTTCAGGAATGCAGATCGAGGCTCCTTACTCATCACCTGACCCTGATTTTGTGGAACTTTTCCCGGGAAGTCCTGCTCCGGGATTCTTTGCCTGGACAGTACCCCTCTCAGCAGATATCTCCAGGATCGGAGTGGCTGTAGAGCCCGGGAGTAAGCACCTGGCCTGTGAATATCTTGAAAGGTTGATCCGTCAGAACGGACATATCCATAAAAGGATGGGTACCGGAGAGCTGGACCTGGTGACAGGGGGTATTCCCATTGGACCTCTGGAACAGACCTACACCACCGGTGTACTGATCGCAGGCGATGCTGCCGGCCAGGTTAAACCCACATCAGGTGGAGGGATCTACACAGGAGCTGTGTGTGCCAGGATCGCCGGGGAAGTTGCAGCCAGTGCCGCACTGAAAAATGATGTATCTGCCAGATACCTTAAAAGGTATCAAGAACGCTGGAAAGCTGCCATTGGGAAAGAACTTGCAATAGGTATGAGGATACATGACATCACAGGAAGGATGTCAGATACAAAACTTAGTAGTCTTATTGATTCAATGAATGACCCGGCTGTGTTGAAAATGATAACAGAATACGGTGATATGGACCGGCCTTCAATACTGATCAAAAAGATGCTGGACCCCCGTAATTCCCGGATATTCATCCCCATTGCCAGGACCTTCACAAAGGCTCTGCTCTGATCAGTTTTTATCAGATGGGAAATATGAGGTCCCATCCCTGTCTTTTATATCAAGAGAGACTTAGCCGGACCAGGAGAAACTGAACCAGATCAAGAAAGACCTGGCCAGCTCAATAAATGCTTACTCCTTTGACCCCCGGAAGCTTTAGCATGTCCCCTACTATATCTCCGGGTATGGAAGAATCGGTTATGATGGTAAGTTTAGGGCTGTCTGTAAAATAAGGATCATCAGAAACCGCCTGTCTGATACTGATATTGTGTTCAGATATTATTCTGGAGACTTCAGACAATATTCCCACATTGGCAGCATCCTCAGGAGTGATTATGATCACACCAAGTCCTAGAGAAGGGGCCACATCGCAGAGAAATGGAATCGAGCGTACCTTCTGGAATATACTTTTTAACAGAGGATCGGAAAGAATGGCGCTGGTTGTTGCATCCACCACTCTTCTGTCAACACCGGCCTCCCTTGCAAGCTGGGTATGGGCGATCTCAATGCTGCCTGAAGACGCCTTACCGTCATCATTTACCTGAAAACCTCGCTCAAAAAGGATCTTAACGACCTTTTGCTGTGCCGGATGCTTTTGAAATTTATCAAGTACTGTACTCCACATATTCCTCTCCTAAAACCCATTGGACCAACCCCTGCAGACCCGGGTGTTTCCGGCCTGGATGTAGTTATGTCCCTGTTATATCTATATCCCTGTAATATATGAAACTGCCAATAATATCTTTTCCTATATAGAACCATCCGATATTAAGGCATTCTGCATGAATTTAGTTACAATGAGAATTACCGGCAAAGAAAAACTATGAAGAAATTACCGGGAAGTCCACAAACTAAAAAGAAAAGTCTTTTAAGGATTAACACATAATGAGATTACAATTGCACGCATTTTACCTGCAACTCTGATACATTGATAAATAAATTTATCATTTTTTTACAGGCAACTGTAACAGTCAAAAGATTGGTTTGATTACACACAAATGACCTTCGAAAGAAGGACATTCAGAAATAGGATAACAAAAATACTATTAGATTTTGTGCCTTGACTAATTTAGAAAGGAGGAACACCACATGAACATATATAGAAATTATGAAGACCTTCCAAAACTTAAATTACCCCTCGGACAGGAGGTGAGTATCAGTGACAGTACCATCAGAGATGGAGCCCAGATGCCAGGTATCGTATTGAAAGCCGACCATAAAGTACAGATCTATGAATATCTGCATGAGATCGGGATTGAAAAGCTGGAAAGCTTTGTCTATAATGAACGGGACAGAAATGCCCTTAAAATGATGTTTGACCGGGGATACGAATCCCCTGAGATCACAGGCTGGGCCCGGGCAGTTCCTGCAGACATAGATCTGGTCCTCAAAGTAGAGGAAATAGAGGAAACCGGCATACTGATGTCCATATCCGATGCCCATATATTTGATAAGATGGAGCTGGAAAGCCGTGAAGCGGCTGAAGAGAAGTATTTGAATGCACTTCAATATGCAGTGGACCACGGACTAAAGACAAGGGCCCATATAGAAGACATGACCAGGGCCGACAATACCTACTTCGTATATCCGCTTATCAAGAAGATCCTGGAAATAGATCCGGAATGTACCATACGTCTGTGTGACACCATTGGATATGGAATTCCTTTTATAGGAGTTGATGAACCTTTCGGGATCCCTTCGATGGTAAAACACCTTAAGAATGACCTTAATGCAAAGAACATTGAGACCCATTGTCATGATGATTTCGGCCTGGCCGTGGCCAATTCCATTGCAGGTTACTGGCATGGTGCCAACTGGTCCAATGTAACCTTCCTGGGTATTGGTGAGAGGGCTGGAAATGCCGAGATGGAGAAATTGCTCCTCTTCCTGGGAAGAAGGATCCATGGGTTTGATAAATACAACTTAAAGCCCCTTTCTGATTTTGCCCGGTTTATGGCAACAGAGATAGGTATCCGGATCCCCCGTAATAAATCGGTTGTCGGAAAGAATGTCTTTGCCCATGAATCCGGTATCCATTCAGCAGGCGTCATAAAGAACCCGTTCACCTATGAACCCTATCCTCCGGAAACTGTTGGAGGAGAGCGTATCTTCCTTGTGGGTGATTCCTCAGGTATTGAAGTACTGCGATTTAAGGTCCAGGACACCTTACATGACCTTCTGGGAGTACAGATCACTGTGGAAAAGGATGACAAACGCCTGCGTTCCATACAAAAGGACATACAACAACTCTACAACCAGGAAAAGAGGGTATCCTGCATCTCCGATGAAGAGATACAGGCCTATGTGGAAAAATACTTCCTGTTCGAACCTATCGTCGAAAAGGGAATGGGTAGAAGGACAGAACTGGAAGATAACTGATCGGTCAGGACCACCCGCTTATCGGGTGTATCTTTTTTTAGACATCAAAATGAACACATAGCTCTGGCTATGCCTGAAGAGAAGTTCACACATTATAACAGCACAAAAAAAAGCCCACGGGTTTAGCCGTGGGAATGATAAATACTATTTTCCAATCAAAGCTTTGCTATGATGGCATCGGTCATTTCGCTCAGGGAAGCATTGCCACCCATATCATAGGTCAGGGCCTGCCCTTGGGAGATAACCTCTTCCGTAGCTTTGAAGATAGCTGCGGCCTGCTCACTTTCACCAAGATAGTCAAGCATCCAGGCCCCTGCCAGGATGGTGGCCACAGGATTGACCTTGTCCTGCCCGGTATATTTTGGTGCGGACCCATGTGCCGGCTCGAACATGGCAAATCCATCTCCGATGTTGGCGGAGTAGATCAGACCTATACTACCAATAAGTGCAGAGCATTCCTCACTTATAACGTCCATGAACAGATTGGTGGACAAAAGGACTTTGTTGTTGAACAGTTGTGGGTTCTTGATGAGCTGCTGGGCCATGTTGTCGATATGATATGGCCAGATCTCGATGTCAGGGAATTCCTTACCGACCTTCTCAACCTCTTCAATGAACGTACCACAGGTCTGTTTAAGGATATTGCTCTTGTGAATAGGAACAACGGTATCAAAATTCCTTCTCTTTGCTTCTTCAAAGGCATATCTTGCGATCTTGCTGGAAGCGGTACGGGTGATCTTGCGGATTGCAATATAGACATCATCGGTAAGTTTGACCTCTTCACCGATGTACATCCCTTCGGTTCCCTCTCTTACACATACAAAATCCACATCTCCCAGGGGGTTGTTGGTGTTGGGGAAGGTCTTTGTGGGACGCACATTGGAATACAGGTCATATTTCTGCCTGATGGAAACTGCAACGCTTCTGGGGGAGCCTGCGCCACCAGGTGTGGTTGTTGGCCCTTTGAAACAGGCATCTGCCTCATCCAGGACCTTCCAGGTCTCCTCCGGGATCAGGGACATTCCGCCGTTCTTCTCCCACCACTCAGCTCCTGCTTCACATGTGACGAACTCCACATTCGTCCCTGCGGCCTTTGCCACTTTTAACATAGCCTCAACCAGTTCCGGGCCAACCCCGTCTCCTTCAATTACTGCTGCGGTTTTAGTCATATTATTGATTCCTTTTATGGATAAATGGTCCGGGATGATTATCAGAGCCCGGTGCCGTAATTCATAGTGCAAATAAACATTGGGATGTCATTGAAAGACACTGACAATGTATCGTATGGTGCATCATATATTTACATCCTATAAATAGGATAGGTTTAAAAAAGGCTTATTTAAATTAATGAGTTCTCTTGCAGACCCATTAAGGTTATTTCCAATGCAGGAGATATATTATTCCATGACACCTTCCATACCAATAACCGATGAACATATGCACATAGACCTTAAAGGCAAGGGTCTGAAGGCTGTTAAAGAGTTCCAGAACGCAGGCGGAACACATATCATGCTGGTCACAAAACCAAGCTGGACGCTTGGTATCCAGGCGAGCAGGCCTGAAGACTTTATAGCGGTCTTTGACGAGACCATTGAGATCGTCAGACAGATCAATGAGACAGGAGTGGGTTCATACCCGGTCCTTGGAGTACACCCTGCAGAGATCTCACGCCTTACCGAACGTATGGAACTTGAAAAGGCAGTTGAGATCATGAAAGGGGGGCTTGAGATCGCTGCAAAATATGTAGAAGAGGGAAAAGCTGTGGGTCTTAAAAGTGGCAGGCCCCATTATCCGGTCTCAGATGAGATATGGGATGCTTCCAACGATATCATGGAACATGCTTTCACCCTGGCCGCAGATGCAGGATGTGCTGTTCAGCTTCATACAGAAAGTGTGGAAGAGCCACAGCTTCAGGATATTACTCAAAGAGCTAAAAGAACAGGCATCCCCCTTCACAAAGTAGTCAAACATTATGCTCCTCCTCTGGTTAATGTATGTGAAAAGCTTGGCATCTTCCCGGGGGTCCTGGCCGGGAAAGGTGCAATTGAGACTGCACTGGAAGAGGGGACCAGGTTCATGATGGAGACCGATTATATCGATGATCCCGACCGGCCAGGTGCGGTACTGGGTCCAAAGACCATTCCCCGCCGAACCCTCAAGCTTGTTGAGCAGTATGGGGAAGAGCCCTTCTGGAAGATCCATAAGGAAAATGTAGAATATGTGTATGAAGTGGAAATCGATCTTTAAACCCGGTGACCATCCCGCGGGATGTTTTCTAAAACAACATCATCCGGACACTTTGATCCTGACGAAGCATCAAAATTAAGCAGGTTTATTGCATTATTTATATATGCAATGTTCACCTATTTTCCGCCATGACAAAGAAATGCTGTTATATGGACCGTGATTGTACCCCTGACTGTATTGCCTATTCCTCCAATGTAGGCGACACTTTTGAAGACATCTGCGAAGGGGAGATGACATGCCTGCGTCTTTTCACAGAACTGGCACAGGCCATGCTTTCTGTCAATCCTGCTCATTTTGAAGATGATGAAGACGATTATGAATATATCTGACTGTAAGATTCCTGTAAACCCATATGTCCCTTACAAGTATAATTGTAAAAGGTGCCAAAGAGCACAATCTTAATGACATTGACCTTGTGCTTCCAAGGGAAAAGCTCATTGTGATCACAGGCCTGAGCGGCTCGGGAAAGTCCTCCCTTGCTTTTGATACCATTTATGCCGAAGGTCAGAGACGCTATGTGGAATCCCTTTCAGCCTATGCCAGACAATTTTTGGGACTGATGGAAAAACCCGATGTCGAATATATCGAGGGGCTCTCTCCAGCCATTTCCATAGAACAGAAGACCACAAGCAAGAACCCCCGCTCAACAGTTGGGACCGTTACCGAGATCTATGATTATCTAAGGCTGCTCTATGCCAGGATAGGTGTGCGTCATTGCCCGGACTGCTCAAGGGTTATAGAACCCCAGAGTGTGGACCAGATCGTGGACAGCATCATGAAACTTCCCGAAGGGTCCCGTATACATGTCCTTGCCCCTCTGGTGAGGGAGCGTAAGGGCGAGTACCGCAAACTTCTCCAGGACCTTCGCTCTGAAGGATATGCCCGGGCCCGGATAGACGGTGAGATCCACTCCCTTGACGAGGCAGAGTCCATTGAGCTTGGAAGATATTATAAACACAATATCGAAGCAGTGGTGGACCGCCTGAAGCTGAGGCCTGGTATCGAAGAAAGACTTTCGGATTCTGTGGAGACGGCCCTGGAGAGAAGCGGTGGGACACTGGTCATCGATGTACAGGACGGGGAAGAATCAATATTTAGTGAAAAACTGGCCTGTCCTGCCTGCGGAACCGGTTTTGAGGACCTGGAGCCTGCGGCCTTTTCCTTTAACAGCCCCCAGGGAGCATGTGAACTCTGCCATGGTCTGGGGACCTCAATGGAATTTGACCCTGAACTTATAGTTCCGGATGATTCCCTTACCCTGAGAGAGGGTGCTATTGAACCCTGGAATAAAAAGGACGGGTACTATATACAATCCCTGGAATCCGCAGCCCTGCATTTTGGATTTTCAATGGATATTCCTTTTAAAGATCTTGGTGAACGGTACAAAGACATAATCTTTAATGGCAGTGACACTGTCATACCTCTTATACATACAGGCAGGGATGGCGGCATATGGAAACACAAAGGCCGTTTTAAAGGTGTCATCCATAACATATCCCGCATCTATGAAAAGACCGAATCCGAGAACACCAAGGATAAGATCAAACGATATATCAGTACAAAGCCCTGTACCAGATGTATGGGCAAACGCCTTAAACCTGCAAGTCTGGCAGTTACCATCAATGAACTTAATATTATGCAGGTAACAGAAATGTCAGTGGAAAATTCCCTGCATTTCTTTGAAGATTTAGAAAGCGGTCTGACACCCAGAGACTATACTATTGCAAGACTCATCTTAAAGGAGATCCGCTCACGCCTGGGTTTCCTCATGGATGTGGGCCTGGATTATCTGACCCTCAGCCGTTCTGCAGCCACCCTTTCAGGAGGGGAGGCACAGAGGATACGCCTGGCCACCCAGATAGGCTCCAGCCTGATGGGGGTGCTTTATATACTGGATGAGCCCAGCATCGGTCTGCACCAGAGGGATAATCTGCGTCTGATCAACACCCTCAAACACCTCAGGGACATCGGCAATACCGTTATCGTTGTGGAACATGATGAAGAGACGATACATAATGCCGACCATGTGGTGGATATGGGACCCGGAGCCGGGATCCATGGAGGGGATATCGTAGCCCAGGGAACTCCTGAAGAGATCATGGAACATCCGGATTCCCTGACAGGGCAGTATATGAGTCAAAAACTGCAGATACATATCCCGGAGAAAAGAAGAGAACCTTCAGGCCAGCTGATGCTTAAAGGTGCCTCCCAGAATAATCTGAAGGATATCGATGCTGTTTTCCCGCTGGGGATCATGGTCTGTGTGACCGGAGTATCCGGTTCAGGAAAAAGTACCCTTATCAATGAAACGCTCAATAAGGTCCTCTCTCAGAAACTGAACCGCTCAAGAGAAAGACCGGGCAAATATACAGATATAGAGGGACTGGAGAATGTGGACAAGGTCATAACCATTGACCAGTCACCCATAGGACGTACTCCCAGGTCAAATCCTGCTACCTATACGAACCTGTTCACCCCCATAAGGGAATTATTCTCACAGACAAAACTTGCACGTTCCAGAGGATATAAACCGGGACGTTTCAGTTTCAATGTGCGGGGAGGACGTTGCGAAACATGTTCAGGGGACGGGATCATTACCATTGAGATGCATTTTTTACCCGATGTCTATGTCCCCTGTGAGGTTTGCCATGGCCACAGGTATAACCGGGAAACCCTTGAGGTCACCTATAAGGGTAAGAACATCGCCGATGTTCTGGAGATGACCGTGGAAGAGGGACTTGAATTCTTTGAGAACATTCCCAAAATAAGCCGCAAACTCCAGACCCTCTATGATGTGGGCCTGGGATATATCAAACTGGGACAGTCCTCCACCACCCTCTCAGGAGGAGAGGCACAGCGTGTGAAGCTGGCAACCGAGCTGAGCAAAAAATCCACGGGAAAGACAGTCTATATACTGGACGAACCCACCACAGGCCTGCACTTTGATGATGTTAAAAAGCTTCTGGAGGTACTCCAGAGACTGGTCGATGCCGGGAATACTGTGATCGTCATCGAGCACAATCTTGATGTTATAAAGACCGCAGACTGGATAATTGACCTGGGCCCTGAAGGAGGAGACCGCGGGGGAGAGATTATCGCCAGCGGGACACCGGAAGATGTGGCCCTTGTCGAGGGGTCCTACACCGGGGATTTCCTGAGAACTATTCTCTGAAAAGGATTTTGCATAATTTTTTAAGAAACCGGAATAATAGTATCGATCTTGCCTTGTTGCTCAAAAACCTTTATCTATTTTGAGCCCAGACTCTATTTGTTAATAACTTATTAACACAATGGGAGGTACACCACTATGGTAAGAAAGATCAAATGCGCCAATATCAAGAACGATCTTGAGTATGTTGGTGCAATAATGGACAAACAGGAAAGAAGAGAACCCACACCGGATGTGAAAAGGTTCCAGACCCAGATAGAATACAAGAAGACACTCTGCAAGATCCTTCGGGACTCTGAATAACTACCCTGCCTGTCCTTTTTTATTCCCGGAATGGGATTATTTTTGTACTCCGGGAATTCTACAAATTTTATTCCCGGAGTTGCAACTTTATATTCATAACTAGCACAATTAGTGCTCGAAACATAAATTTTATTCACAGATAATACAGGCTTTACTCATGGGGAGTGCAAATATTCCTTATCCGGGATGGTACTCATTGAAATATCCATATAGTGAAAAGAAACATTAGAAGGGATGCAGAGTAAGAGGGGAGTATGGTGGTGTTGGTGTTACAATATGTCTATGGGTGGTTCAAGAATATCTGTTCATCCCTTCTAATGTACAATTCATAGTACGTGCCTTTGATATATAAGTATTTCGATAAATCGACGAGTTTCCCATAATAAAATAAAATTAAACTGTAGATCAAATTGCAGTACTATATATAACTAAATCGCCCATAATATCAACGAAGGTTATGTTAAAGAGTCCGGAAGATGGCAAAAACATACATCCACTTTAAATACCGTATGAGCTGACCATCATACCCTTATCACAATACCCCTCAAAAGCCGGCCCAGGATATCAGACCCTGTGATGATGCGTTTCTCATCAGGGCCCCAGTATACAATGATATCCGCATCGATGACGTCATCTTCCAGACTTGTGGGATAGACCTTGAACCTGGGGATCACAGAATCCAGATGAGTATCCGGGGAGGTGACCAGAATGGGCCTGTGACAATACTTGAGAGGGTTGAAAACTTTCTTATTATACAGGACATCCCTGAGGAAATCATCAGCATCCATTACCATTACAGGTTTGTCTTTCGGGTCAACCAGGATCACCCATTTTTTCCCTGAAGCATTGACCTTCTGCAGGAACGGATCAGCAGGATCCACCTTAACCTCCGGGAACCTGGGGATCCCGTTGATCATGGGCAAAGTAATAATGCTTTCAGCAACAATGGGAGAGCCTTCGTCCCGGATGTTCACATCATCTATGGAAAGGAAGTTCAATGCCCCCATACCTTCAAGCAGTCCAATTTCGGTCCTCGACGACCTCACATGCTTTTTGAGCATCATTTTCAGGGATTCTTCTTTGAGGTAGACCAGTTTTTCCCTGCCAAGCCACCAGTCAAGGAAAAGGGCCGTGGGTTTTGCCACCGGATAGAAGACTATCTGATAGAAAACTACCAGAGGAGAAAGAATGGAACCCACTTCAAGGGCTTTACGTGTAAAGTAGGCCTGGGGCATGATCTCTCCGAAGAAAGTAATGCATATAGTGGAAAAAGCAAAAGCTGTCACCCCACTCATTACAGAATCAGTAAGCAGTGCCACAAGTACATTGACAGACACATTTCCCCAGAGCAGGGTGGTAAGAAGATAATTGGAATCTTTCCTTAATTTAAGTACTTTTATAGCATCCTTATTTCCAGACTCAGCCTCAACTTCCAGCTTCAGACGACTAAGACTAAAAAGACCGATAGTAAGTCCTGAAAATATCCCGGACTGGATCAGACAGGCAATTATGGCGGCCCAGACAATGACATCCATGTTTTAGAGAACCTCTTTGATAATTATTAAAAGAATTTAAACCATTAATATTTTGCTGTCTATTTCAGGAACTGGAAGGATCAAGTTCTTCCTGATAGCTCCTGATATTATTTGAAACTTCTTCCGCTTCCGGGAACTTTGCTATATGAAGGATAGCATCGCCCTCATAGACCAGAGGAAGATTCTTTTTCCCGATCACGATCCCTGAAACCGGACTTGACAGTGCTATTTCTTTATCTCCGAGTGGATCACTGATATAACCAAGGACATCTCCGGTAGTGACCAGATGCCCCTGGGGGATAATACTTCTCAGGATACCACTTTCAGGGGCCCGTACCCACTGACTGGAACTTGCAACGATCGTCTCCACTTTTTTACGGGAACGGCTTTTCGGTTTCATTCCCAGATAGGACATGACTCCTGAGACGCCCCTCACCCCTGCCCTGATAGCAACTTCATCAAAACGAAGGGCCTCTCCACCTTCATAGAGGATCGCAGGTATATCACGTATGGCTGCCGCTTCACGTAAAGAACCATCCAGCAGGGAAGAATTAAGCACCACCGGAACTCCAAAGGCCTTTGCCATTTCCTCCGTAGCGGGAGAATCCGTTATCCGGGCCCGGATCTGGGGCAGATTGGACCGACCAATAGCACCTGTATGCAGATCTATGATATGCGTGCAATGGACCACGATCTCACTGATCAGCAAATTTGCAAGCCGGGATGCCATGGAACCGGCACCTGAACCTGGAAAGGAACGATTAAGGTCACGCCTGTCAGGCAGATAGCGGGAACGGGATACAAACCCAAATACATTTACCACAGGAATGGCTATCAAAGTCCCTTTTAACATATTGAGGGATCTGTGGGACAGGAGCCTGCGGATGATCTCCACCCCATTGATCTCATCCCCATGGATGGCTGCACAGACAAGAAGACATGGGCCAGGCTTTCTTCCATGAACCACATGAACCGGCATGGAAGCTGATGTATGAGTATAGAACCCGGGTAAAGGTATCTCAAAGGAGTGGCGTGTACCTGCAGGGGTCACCTCCCCTGCAATGACAATGGCAGAGCGCATACTTAACCACGACCACGGGTGCTGGTCTTGCAGGGAGAATAGTTCTTTTCCATATATTCGATGATAAGACCTGCAATATCCTTTCCGGTTGCATTTTCAATACCCTCAAGGCCCGGACTTGAATTTACTTCCATGACCACAGGACCATGATTGGAACGCAGCATATCCACACCTGCTACATTAAGCCCCATGATCTTTGCAGCTCTTGTAGCTGTCAGGCGTTCTTCAGGAGTGATCCTTATAGGCATGGCGGTACCTCCCCTGTGAATATTGGATCTGAACTCCCCCTTTGGAGCCTGTCTTTTAATGGATGCCACGACTTTACCACCTATGACAAAGCAGCGTATATCCGATCCATCAGCTTCTTTTATGAACTCCTGTACCAGGATATTGGCCTTCACACCCATGAAGCCTTCAATGACACTTTCTGCTGCCTTCTGGGTCTCAGCCAGGACCACACCTATACCCTGTGTACCTTCCAGAAGTTTAACTACCAGAGGAGCCCCTCCGACCATCTCAATGACATCCTTGATATCATCCGGTTTCCTGGCATAACCTGTAACAGGCAAACCGATCCCTTTACGAGAGAGCAGTTGCATGGAACGCAGTTTATCCCGGGAACGGGTAATGGCCACCGATTCATTAAGAGGATATACCCCCATCATCTCAAACTGGCGCAGGACAGCTGTTCCATAAAAAGTCACCGAAGCTCCGATACGCGGGACCACGGCATCAAAATCATCAAGTACTTTCCCTTTATAATGAATGGAGGGTTTATGGGAAGTGATATTCATATAGGCCCGCAGGATATCTATTACTTCGATCTGATGTCCGCGTGTCTGTGCCGCTTCTATAAGCCGCCGGGATGAATATAATTTAGGGTTTCTTGACAATAAAGCAATTTTCATAAGCATTCCTCGTTCAACTTTCCTCGTTAACATTCCTCGTTAACATTCCTCGTTAACATTCCTCATTCATTAACCAATATAAGGTGCATCCAGCCTGCCCTGCAGATATGAAGCTTTTGGATCCACCAGGGCCCACCCTTCCAGGGCTTTGCGTCCAAGCAACATCCTGAAACGCATTGTATCCCTGTCGGTAAGAGTGAGTTCCACAGGATATGTCCTGGAACCTATCATAAGCGGAGTTTCAATGACATAGCGCATCTCCCTGTGACCCCCCGAATCAGTGACAATACGGCGGTCTTTGATACGGGCCACACATTCCCTTTGTATTTTGCGGTTGTTCTGCAAAGGGTGAATGAGAAAACGGATCATATCCACACCGCCTTCTTTGTAGACCTCAATATCAAAAGCGTGCAATGCCGATGTTTTGGCTCCGGTATCGACTTTGGACTTGATAGCCGGCAGGCCCAGTTCAGGTAAACTGACCCATTCCCGCCATCCCAGGATTGATCTATTTTCTTTCATGCACAACCTTTAACATTTTATGGCAGTATAACAGCTTTTGTATATCAATCTTATCTCACACAGCAGGTTGTTCACATGGCATTTCATTTAACCAGGGTCTCACAAAAAGCAGGACTCCCCCCGGGAAGCTTTGTCAGGATAGGGGAAAAAAGGTCCGAGCGAACAAATATTAACATCATTGACTATGATGCCGAAAGTTTTGAAGAAAGGCAAATAGATGATCCCCAGGAGCTTATCCACTACAAAGATCGGGACACGGTCAGCTGGATCAATGTGGAAGGCCTGGATGATACGCATACCATCGAAAATATTTGCAATGGTTTTAAACTTCACCCTCTTGTGATCGAGGATATTCTAAATACTAACCAGCGCTCAAAGATAGAGGATTTCGGGAATTATATCTATATTGTTATTAAAATGATCTATTTTGAAGATGGGAACACAACTGTCAGTTCAGAACAATTAAGCATAATTCTGGGCAATAACTATGTCCTTTCCTTCCAGGAAATTGAAAAGGATGTATTCGATGCCATAAGGGACAGGCTCAGGCATAGTAAAGGAAAATTGCGCAGAATGGGACCGGACTATCTGGCTTACACCCTTATGGATGCTATTATTGATAGTTATTTCCTTATCCTGGAAACATTTGGGGAGAACATTGAGGATATTGAAGACGAACTTATTAATTCCCCTTCCAGAAAGACCCTTGAAAAGATCAATGCCCTAAAAAAAGAAATGATAATGCTACGACGGTCCATCTGGCCCCTGAGGGAAGTTATCAGCAATCTTGAACGAAGGGAATCGCCCCTTATTCACCAGCAGACAGCTATATTCTTAAGGGACCTCTATGATCACACTATACAGATCATGGAAACCATTGAAACCTACCGGGAGATGCTTGCAGGCATGGTGGACCTTTATCTGTCCAGCGTGAGCAATTCCATGAACGAGGTGATGAAAGTCCTCACCATCATCGCCACTATTTTCATACCCCTTACCTTCCTGGCCGGAATATACGGAATGAATTTCGAGAATATGCCCGAGCTTCACTGGAGAATGGGGTACCCCATGGTCTGGGCCCTGATGATACTGATATTCTTTTCAATGGTATA
This sequence comes from Methanosarcinaceae archaeon, assembly GCA_963676195.2. GTDB lineage: Archaea > Halobacteriota > Methanosarcinia > Methanosarcinales > Methanosarcinaceae > CAXXJW01. The sequence goes on from CAXXJW010000001.1 coordinate 1,598,049, forward strand.
CTATTTCAAAAAGAAGGAATGGCTGTGAGAAACAACCATTAATGATTTGCTGTCCAACAGTTGAGCATTGTCCACAACCATGTCCTTCCACATGGTTATTCAGACAATGCCACTGCCCTTTTTCCCGTAGATGAAAACCACCCCGGCCGCCAGCAACATGAACACAAAGCCTGCAATGGTCCACATCCAGTTAGTTTCCTTTTTCACAAGCAGGGCATAGTTACCCGAATCATTAAGTGTTGCAACAATACTCAGACTTTCATTGTTTACTGCGGTCATCAGTTGTGGGGAACTGTCCAGCCTGTAGATCCCGATGGACCCCGGATCATAGCCTTCCGGTACTTGCGGAGAATCTGCCTGGATCAGCACATATCCTCCCTGCTGCGAAACCTCAGGGAAAGTGATGTTTATGACACTTTCAAGGCCCAGATACCCGGAAGGAAAGGTCTTATCTGAGGGGATCAGAGCATAATCCCGGCCGGTTATGGAATAGTTCATGATACTATAGGTATTGTCCGAGAAGATGTCAGCTGCAATATATTCAACCCCGCGGGGATCTTCAACATCGATCATACAGTTGCGGGAGGTGAAGAACTGCACATACTGCAATACATCGTTATTCGTATTGTCCCGGACACTGCAGTCCTCTGATGCAATAAATACCAGGCCTCCCACCAGACCCGAAAGCTCATTGCTGTAAAACTCTCCCAAAACAACGCTTTGTGCTGCAAAGCCCACTTCACAATCAACCAGGCGATTTTGTGCGGCGGTTATGTTCTCAGAAGCAATGAAAAAGACCCCTTTTGCAGGTGCAGTTATAGAATTTCCCCTCAGGGATACATCTGCAGAATCCTCCACCTGTATTCCCGTATGTTCTGCCAGGATTGAAGAGGCCAAAAGCATGCAACCTTCACAATCCCGAACCAGAAGACCTATCCTGCTCTGTTCCAGGATACAGTCCTCTATCAGGATACCTGCCGAACCATTGATGATAATACTGTTTTCATCTCCAACGACCTTAAGGCCACTGATAATAACATTATCATCATCAATACTGATACCGGAAATGTCAGATATATCGCCCACAACAGTATTCTCACCTGTCCCTCTGATCTCAACGGCTTTATCCACAACCAACGCACCGGGATAGCTACCCGGTGCAAGCACAATGACATCCCCGTCTTCTGCAATGTCCAGGACCTCTTGAATGTTCTCACCTGCCCCCACTTCCAGGGTTTGGGCCCCGGTCGGAGTACAGAGAAGCAATAGTAAAAGGATGATCAAATATTTGCTCATATCTTCATCACCTCCAGGGATACATCCCTTGATATAGAACCTTCGACCTCCATGGATTCCCAGTATGCAAGGATCCCAAAGAACACAGGAGAACCTTCATAATAGAAAGTATCATCATAGCTCCAGCTGCTTGTGTACACACCCTGGCCCACCTCTTCCAGCTGAAGATGGTCGACCATATAAGGATCATTGAAAGTGGAATAGCAGCCATCGATATGAAGTTTGAGCCTCCTTAGTTCCTTCTGACCCAGCCACCTCTCCCATTCAGACTGAGGAGCATTAACTTCCGGTCTCGGGTTGGGAGGTACGGACAACAGAGGGATATGTGAAACAGCTTTGGTGCGCAGCGGATGGAAACTATCCGATACCTCATATCCATAGGGGCCCCCCTTATTTACTGTCAGTTCCACTTTCCCGGTTGCAGGGATCTTTACAGGCAAAGACATCAGGGGGATGTAGTATGAATTAAAACGCTCCTGTGCAATTGAATTGATACTCTCATGATCCTTCAGACTGCCCTTTATGGATGAATCGATGGTCCATAGATCAACAATCTCCACCCCATAGGTGATCTCCTCATGATCGATATAGGAAAATGAAGCATCGGTCTTCTCTTTACCTGAATATTTATCCAGAATGGTCCTTGAATTATAACTGAAGACATAATCAGACTCCAGTTCTTCCACAGGATATCCTGTTATATAATGATACCACTCACCATTCTCCTTCCAGGAGATGGTTATACGATACTCATCCTCCCTCACCTTGATCTCGACCCATTCCTCCACAGCATCAGGATATCCGGTGCTCACATCCTGGAAAAGGATCCTGAACATCTCCATCTTTTCATTCTTGCCTGCAATGAACTTCAATTCAACTCTGCCGGTGGCATCGGTGATCGGATTGCCATCGCTGTCCGTCCTTCCCAGGGGAATGACCTTTACATCATTTGAGAGGCGGAATGTCTCAAGGAACAGGGACCTGTCCGCAAGGGGAACTTTCTGTGCCTGTGCATCCATCTCGAACAGGGACACGGTTATCTGAGTATCCTGATGGGTGGATATTTCAGCCTCCTGCACAAAGGCCTCAAGATAGACACCTCTGATAGGTACAGAAGCACTCATACTTACTTTTTCAGCTCCTCTGCCCATGGTGAAGATATCCACTTTATCCACTCCGGCAGCTTTACCCTTTGAAACGTCCAGCTTATAGGTAACCCGGGCAACCCCACTACTGTCTGTGAGAACATAGACATGATCAGGATAGGCCATATTCCCTTCCTGCCCGCCGGTGATCACACCCCGGTCATTATATTCACTGAAAAATACCTTCGTACCTTTCACAGTATCTCCCTTACAATTGGTCACCGTCACCGCAAGCTCACAGGTGTCCTTGCCTTCTTCCACTGATACGCTCAGAGGATCAAGGGACAGTTCCATTTCAGGATCCCTGGGAGGTGCGGGATATTGGATCTCATGGGAGGCTATCAATGCTGATAGATCACCCAGTGAGACTGCCAGCTGATCTGCAGCCCCTTCCAGTTCGGACTGAGAGGCAGCTTCAATGCTCTTTTTGGTTACGACCACCCAGTTATCCGTATCAAGCAGGGAACCTGTCAGGACGTAACGGGAACCCACCTTTGCAATGTTTATGGAAATGATATACTCGGCCCTGGAGAAGGATTGTACAGCTATATTGCGCTCACCCGGGTCTGCAAGTCCCCGTGCTTCCTGCTCAAGTATATTGCCAACTTCCAGACTGGTGAGGAGGTTCACATTCATATTATTTTCCCGAATGGAAGTAGCAAAAATGGTGTTTAAGGCCCGGGCCTGGTCCTGCGTGAGGTCACTGTTTTTTACAACGGTCTTCTGCAGGTTTATATCCGGAGTCGAGCAGGTCTTTGCAAAAACAGTACCCGAACTTATCATAAGCAGGAATACACACAGGATAAGGATACGTCTGATCATGATTCCACCTCCTCAAAGAACATGCTAAAAGGCTGCCACAGGGTCACAAATCGATCTCCTGAACAGGGTACTACCACTCTGGAATTAAAAGGCAAAGTATAGAGCACCCCTGCATCGGTATAGACCTCTCCCGCCATCCAGTAGGCACCTGGAGGCAGGGTGGTCTCCACAACATCATGGGCCTCTGTTGTTATAACAGAAGCCTGTGTGCCGGAAATATCAATGAATCGTATGTTACTGGAGCTTACATCCCGGACACCTTTAAGCTTAATGGTGACAGGAGCATCGGCCTTGCATACCTCAAAACTGACCGCACGGGTGTCCAGCATCACCCCCTGTTCATTGAACAAGGTTCCCTTTACAGTATACACACCATCAGGCCACTGACCGGTCACATTGGTTTCAAAGACCCTCCTGTACGTATTCTCCAGCACAGGGATCCTGTCATCTGTAAGGGGAAGTACAGAACCATCCGGCCTGTAAATTTCGACCTTCACGGCAGTGTCCTCTCCGGCAACTGCGGCCAGATCCACATGCAGGATATCTTCAAGGGAATAAATGGAACTGTCCAGGAACAGTTCCAGGGATGGTTGATCACTATAATATAGAGTAGTGGAAGAAACAGAAACCACAGAACCATCCTCAAGGGAGCGTATAATGCCGATGAGCCTGTATACTCCTTCGGTATAGTCCGCATTAAATTCCAGGGCCCCTGGCAGTCTGCCATCGTAGTTTAGTTCCAGATAGACCGGGTCCAGGGGTGTTATGGAAGCAGAACCATCCGGCCAGCAGATCAGCTCACCTTCAGGGTCTGACAGGTATATAACAGCTTCATACACAGAGGGATCAGATATGCCGTCCAGGCCTGCCAGGACCATCAGTTCATCCCCGGTGGAAAATACCCTGTCATAGGGCATGACCTGTATGTACGGACTGTCATATCCGGGGTTTTCCGGCCTGAGGACTACATTGCGCAGCTGCCAGTCATCTATAGTAACTGACTTCGGGTTTGACGTATGGATAAAGGATATCAGGTTCTCATCACCTTCTACCACAGAAGATGCAGGAATGGTGAGGGAGTGGGCGGTCCAGCCTGCAGAAAAACCGGGTCCAAAGAGCAGACCGCCCTGTTGCAGATGAGCGGTTATGCCACCATCCTGAAGATAACGGTTCAGATACACTTCAACTTCCCCCTCTTCCAGATTGCGGGCCTCAAAGGAGAGGGTATAGTTAGTATTCTCCCCTGCAAAGGAATAGGATACCTCATCGCAATAATCCGGGGTCCCTGCTGTGGGAACTTCCCCGAAGGAGAGAGGAATGATCTTAATGATCACATTATCCGTGAAAGTGTTCCCGTAATAGTCCACCCCTTTGACACTGATGAGATGGTCTCCCAGATCCAGTCTGCTGATAGTGGCGGATGTGGAGTAAATTCTTGTCTGCTCATTTCCATCCACACTGTAATACATCCTGGAAAGGGGGACCATGGTGGTGAATTTAAGGTCAATGTCCCGGGATATGGTCCGGGCCCCCACAGGTGAGGTGATATGCAGTACCTCACCCTCCTCTTCTTCTTCTTCAGGTTCCGGCTGATTTATCACCACCGCAACATTGGAATTACTGCTGCTGCTTGCAGGAGGATTGCTGGATGAGCTTACATTCACGGTGAATGTCACATTGCCTGAATTGACATTGCCCACCACATCCTCTGCATAGACGATTAGCAGATGGTTCCCATTTTGTATGTTAAGCAGGGTGGTATCGGGTATGAAGGTCGTATTGGAACCTCCATCCAGACAGTAGTACCAGGAAAAGATGTCCGTCGCATTGGAAGATACATTAAGGGCAATATCCCTGTAGTCATATTCAGTACCGTTCACCGGGGAGAATATGGATATATCCGGAGCTGTGGTATCCTCTTCAATGGTGAAGTTCACCATACTGGAATTCTCATTGCCCGAGGTGTCATTCACATATACCACCAGAGAATTGGGGCCCGTTGTGAGATTTGTTATGGTGGTGTTGGGCACAAAGGTGACGTTTGAGCTGCCATTGAGACTGTACCACCAGGAAGATACGTCCGTGGAGGTTGAGATCACCTTCAGATAGACCAGCTGAGGGATATATGTGCCGTTCTCCTCAGGGGCGATCACCTGGATATCCGGGGCCGTGGTGTCCGGAATAAAGGTGTTAAGAAGTGGGTGATAGTCGCCCTGATCATAGATCTTCCCGCCTGATGTAAAGGGAACAAGAGTATCTCCCAGTCCGTCACCGTCCAGGTCCGCCCCTGTATAGGAAGCCCAGTAATTGCCTGCGATCCAGGGGTCTCCCAGGATATTGGTACCGGCCCGCGGGGTTGTGTTCCAGACAGTTCCTGTAGACGCAGAGAAGGCGTCTCTTTGTGTATTATTGAAATAATTGTTATAAAAGCTGGAATTGTCCGCATAATTGGTCACTCCCATTCCCTGCATACTGGCATGGTCATTGGCAATGAAACAGGAATGGACCGTCAGATTTTCGGCACTGCTTCCACTAACATAGATCCCGGTCCCATCCCCGGGGTCTGTGGGGTCTCCGTTGTTGGTGATATTACAATTCCTTATGATATTATCTTCGCAATCATACCAGAACTTGATACCCATATCATTATTTCCGGTTATGATACTGTCCTCAATGATACAACCCGAGCTGCTTTCCAGGAACATACCACAAAAATCATCACTATCTCCATTACTGCTGATCGTGGTGTTGACAATATGCAGATCCTCCACACGTTCCAGCAGGATCCCGGACTGCGCATTGGAATGGGTGGTCACTCCTTCAATGGAAGAATTGGTGGTATTGTAGAGGAATATCCCCTGAGCATTGCCCTCAAGATAGAGGTCCTGTATGGATATGTTCATACAATTAACACAGGCAAGGTATCCCGGGGCCGGGTTTATGGAATAGGAATATACCGTGTCCTGCTCTCCGACTATATAGTACACAGGGGCCCCGCCGTCCACAGTATTACTGGAGTCGATGGTATGGGTCTGTGCGGTACGGCCTGCATAATACCAGTCCCCGGTAAATCCGAAGTTGTAGGTATTATTCCTCATTGTATTGCCTGTCATATTAACATCTGAAACAGAGGCACTCAGCAGGATACCGTATTTATGCAGACTGACGGAGTTATTATGCACCTGATTTTCATCCCCGTCATTTAAATGGATACCTGCCAGATGATAGTCATGGGGACCTGTTATCTGGTTGTCAGTTATGAGATTGTTATCACCCCTGACCCAGATCAGGTTCTCCTGTTCCAGTGTATTTCCTGAGATCGTATTTCCACTGACACTGTCGATCTGGATCCCCCAACCTGCAATAGCATCTGAAATATTATTGTTGGTGATGGTATTGTTGGTGATGGGATAATAGGTGGTGATGTATGAAGGCCGGGTCATCTGTATGGGATAATGACCGATATTGGTCAGCTGGTTGCTATCAAAAATATTGTTCCTTGCATAATCAAAAAGGACCCCGTCATAGGTACCGTTGATGGTATTGTCCTCTATACTGTTGTAGAGGGAACCACTGTTGAGATAGATACCAACACGCCCCTCCTCAAGGATGTTGTTCCTGATGATGTTGTGATCTGAGCCTGCATAACTCCAGGAGGAAAAGGATGATCGTATATTGCCCACACGGATGCAGGCAGTATCCCTTATCGTGGAGATGGTGGAGTTCTCCCAGTTCGCATCGGTAAAATGCAGGCCCGCAATGATACAGTTGTCCGCTTCAAGGACCATTATGTCCCCGTATTCATCCAGAGGTTCATCCTGATCCCCTATCAGTTCAGGGTCTCCAATCCCGGTAATGTTAAGGCTGTGATCTAAATGATAGTTACCTGTGTATGTCCCGCTGTAAACGAGGATGGTATCCCCTTCAATGGATGCGGAAATAGCCTCATTAAGACTGGAATAGTCGGCCGGTGGCGAGGGGATGTCCAGATCATCATCATCCACCGTCAGGATAAGATTGGGCCTGGCAGATGTGGTAAAGGATGATATGCTGGAATTGTCAGAGAAAGAACTGTTACGGGTATTATAGGAATAGCAGGAATAGTAGTAGGTAGTGTTGTAGGCAAGCCCTGAAAAGGATATTAAGGGAGAGGTCGTGGAATTATCCCATGAAGATAGCACATGTCCAAACATGCTGGCATTGTCAGAATATCTGACAACATTGTCTGAAGATATCCGATTACTCACATCCCAGCCAATATCAATGGAATCATAGGTTAGATTGGACGTCTGTATACCGGAAATAATGGGAGCATACAGGGGCATGGGAGTATAAGGCATCAGAGGATAGGGGTCTGTGACCTGTGTTGTTATGGAATATGGAGTGTCTCCAACACCATCCCCGCTGGAATCATTGCCTGTATAATCACTGTAACGGTTCCCTCTGGACAGGGAAGCATTATACCACCGGTTCGAAGCATTATTGTCATAGGCATTGTTGTAGATACCCGGTGTCAGACTGGAAGGATTATCCAGGTCATTATAATAGAGGACATTGTTCCAGGAGCTGTCAAGATATATACCGGATTGCGGTCCGCCTTCTGTGGGAATGGAGGGTGCATTGTCATTGCAGGTGTTGTTAAACAGAGTATTGTTCACTGAGAAATGCAGATAGATCCCGCTGGCTGTGTTGTTGGAGCATGTATTATTAAAAAGGGTGTTGTCGTTGGCCCCGCTTAACCTGATCCCCTGACCGTTTTCAATGATGACATTGTTCAGGATGGAATTATTATCTGTGTTTATCAACAATCCGGGATCATCCATAGATGCATTTGTAATAAGCAATCCGTTTACCATACAACCGGAAGCGTTAATTGTGACCGCAGGTCCTCCTGTAGAGTTCACCCGGGCAGCCCCTCTTGAGATAAGGGACAGGGATCTTTCAAGGATCACACTTTCATCATACGTACCCGGGCCTACCAGAATGGAATCTCCTGCTCTGGAAACATTAAGGGCAGCAGTTATTGTGGTGAAGTTCTCCGGAACATAGAGGTCCATGGGCCCGGTGGAGTGTACAAAGATCGTTTCGGATACATTCGCAGTTTCTGCTCTGTTGTCGGTCACCTCCAGTATCACATTAAAAAACCCTGCAAGCAAATACCTGTGGAAAGGGTTTTTGTCAGCAGATGAGTTACCATCCCCAAAATCCCAGCTCCAGGATGATATGCTACCGTCAACATCCAGGGACAGATCGGTAAAGTTGATAACATCATCAGTATCCGGCAACAGGGGAACATAGGTGAACCTGGCAGATGGAGGCTGGTTTGCCGAGAAAGAATAATAGGACACCGGATACATTAGCGGATTATCATCATTGGATGTATCCCCGCTGATGACATAAATGGAATCTCCCACACCATCCCCATTACTGTCGTTGCCTGTATAGCTGTCCCGGTAATTTCCCATATAACCATTATAGGGGTTCCCTCCAAAGTAATAGAGCAGGGACACAGGACTGTTCCAGACAGTTGAAGAAGAGTCACAATCCTGGGGGGCCTGTGTATTATTTAGCAGATCGTTGAAGTAGATGTTGTTCCCGGAGCAGCTTTCAAGGACCAGGCCGTAACTATTGTTGCTGATATTGTTATGGTAGATGGTATTGTTCTGTGAACTTATAAGGAAGATACCGGCTTCATTGGAGTAGAAACTGCTGTTTACTACGGTGGAATTCACACAATCATAAAGAACCAGACCATAGCTGTTGTTACTGAGATTCAGGCCATCCATGCTTACATTATCACAACCAATACAATAGACAACCCCTGCACTGGAGTCTATGGACAGATCCTGCCTGTTCATAACATATACAATCGGCTTGCTGTCAACCCGATTGGACGTATCAATATCATGTGAAAAATAAGAGGATATCCCGGATGCATCTATACCGAAATTGTAGGGGTTGAAGGAGAGATTGTTGTTCCTTAATACATTATATCTGGAGTTTTCAAAGTATATCCCCCGGTTCTCGTTATTGTAGATGGAATTGCCGGTGAAATTATTGGAAGAGCTGTGATGGACATAGACACCTGAAGAATCGTCCACACCTGAAGGCATCAGGTTGTTCCTGATAGTATTATTGGAAAAGTTGCTGTTGTCACAATCATAAAGATAGACACCATTGCGATTATTTCCGTACACAAGATTATCGAATATGGTCAGATTGGAGGCATTATCTACATTCAGACCGGCATAGCTTAAGCTTTGCAGAGAGTTATTATAAAGAGAATTCCCGCTTATGATGTTATCAGGAGAATCCACTATATAGATACCATGCCCATAATCATGACCCAATACCACATTGCCTGATATATTGTTAAATCTGGAATTGTCAGATATCACCATACCGTGCCAGTTTGAAGCATTGAAGTTATTATTCAGGACCAGATTATGGGATGATCTTTCCATGTCCAGGCCATATGCATTGTTTTCAAATACAGTGTTGTTGCGTATCACAACATTGCTGACCCCATCCAGATGGATACCATTACCTCTGGCATTATTAATGGAACAGTTCTCAACCGTTACGCTTCTGGCGGTGATCTCCACACCATAAGTGGATGTACCTCCGTTGATCAGGGTAAATCCTCTGAAAAGGATATTTTCTGCATTTAATGTCACAATATCCATTCCGACCCTGCGGTCACCATCAATTACCGGCATACCAACCCCGGTGAGAGTAATCTGTTCATTTACCGTGATCTGCTCCACATAGGGACCCCCGGTGACCAGGATCTCATCTCCCGCACTTGCATTTGCAATCGCCTGTTGTATAGTAACATGATCATCGGGTACCCGAATTACAGCACCACAGGCAAGTGAAGAGGTCAACAACAATACCAACAGTAAAGAGAGAACTACTTTGATCATTTGTACACACCCCGGGGTATCACACCATCCGTATAAAAGTTATTAATCTGTTATTTGTTAAACCTTTCTGATTATTAGTTACTGTATAATATAAAATGTGATGAAAAAAAAGAGATGGGAAGTTTTTTGTGCTTTCCTTAATAATTGGATTATATGGAAGAAAGAACAGAACAAATTACAAGGATGCCTTTGATCGGAGACAAAGCTCCAGAGTTTAAGGCCAGAACGACCAGAGGTCTTATTGATTTTCCAAATGATTACAGGGGCAAATGGACCATCCTGTTCAGCCATCCTGCGGATTTCACCCCGGTGTGTACCACCGAGTTCATCAAGTGTGCCACCATGCAGCAGGAATTGCGGGAGATGAACACCGAACTGATAGGCCTGTCCGTGGACAGTGTCTATTCCCATATAGCCTGGCTGCTGGCGATCAAAGAGAGGATAGAGTTCAGAGGACATAAGGAAGTCGACGTGGATTTTCCCTTGATAGAGGATATTGGCATGGAAGTATCCCGTAAATACGGTATGATCCACCCCAGGGCCACTATGTCAGAGGAACATATCCTGGAGCAGCTGGGCCGGGGCAACTATGACCCTGCAAAGCTGAGTACAATGACCATCCGGGCAGTCTTTGTAATTGACCCCGAGGGCATTATCCGTGCGATCCTGTATTATCCTCTGTCCACAGGCCGTAATATGGATGAAGTTAAACGGCTGGTCCAGGCCCTCCAGCTTACCGATAAGGAGGATGTGGATACACCTGAGAACTGGCATCCGGGGGATGATGTAATTATACCGGCCCCGAATGATTTTGAGAGGGCAAAGGAAATGGTTGATAAAAGGAATGCAAAGTGTCCTGACTGGTTCTTGTGTTTGAAATAAGAGGTGATGATATGCAGGTCTATGAAGCTATTGAAAAGCGAAGAAGTGTAAGGAAGTTTGGGCCCGGGGATATCGGGGAAGAGGACCTTAAGAGGATACTCAATGCCGGTATCCAGGCACCAAATGCGTTTAACAGTGAACCCTGGGAGTTCATTGTAGTTAGTGATAATGATATAAGGGATCAGATAGCACAGATGCGATCAAAGGTGCCGGCCCAGAAAGAAGCCCTGGACACTGCGGCTGTTGTTGTGGTGGTTGCATATGATACTGCTTATGGTCCCGAGGCACTGGGTTCGACCTGGGCCTGTATAGAGAACATGCTCCTTGCGGCCACGGAAGAGGGACTTGGTGCAGTGACCCTGACCTTCCACGGCAAGAAGATCAAGGGCCTGCTGAACATCCCGGAGAATATGGAGATTGCCAGTGTGATCCCCCTTGGATATCCGGATGATGAAAGTGTCAGTCCGCAGAGAATTCCTGTTGAGAAGAAGATACACAGGGACCATCTTTAAGGGCCATATGATGCCAGTCTCTGTTGCCGAAGAAATATTGTGTCAGCAGGCTGGACTTTGTTTTTTGGGTTGTGAACCCCAGCCGCTGATATAATTTGATGGCCCCCTCGTTGTTTGCAGCAACACAGAGAGTATATTGTTTAAAGCCATGCTCCAGGGCAAAACGCTCCCCTTCCTTTAAGAGCAGGGTACCCAGGCCCATCCCCCGCATCTTTGGGGATACTGCCAGATATTCCACATAACATTCCCCTTTTTTGGGTTTTTCTTCCAGCAATAACAGGATGATCCCGAATTTGATGAGGTTGATCAGACCATATTGAAACAGTTTTTTCAGATCCGGTTTGAAAGGAGGACGCCTCTGGCCGGCCCATTGAAGAGAAAGCACACCTGCGACCTGGTCTTGAACTTCCATGACGAAATATCCTTCAAAGGATTGTTTTGACACAATGTTGCCGGCAAGGAGGAAGGCCTCAAGGTCGTTTACGGAGATCTTTGCGAACTTATCTGTGAAGGAAGAGGCCATTATAGCAGTTACTGCATTGATATCTGAGGGTTTGAAGGGGCGGATATGCATGAGAAGGACTCCATATTATCTGACAAGGTCCACCATATCACCTGAAAGGATATGCAGACGGTTTTGTTGCATCATATTGGCCATGACATCCCCGATCCTCTTAGATATTCCTTTGCTTCTGGCCTGAAACCCAAGTGAACGGGCTGTACAGGTTACCAGCCGGTCATATATCTGTGAAGGGATCTCATCGATCACCTGTACCGTCCTGTTTCGGGAAGATTTGAAGTTCAACAGGCGATTGCGCATTGTAAGGTCCAGCAACGCATGCCTTGCTGATCCAGGTTCCTTCTCAATAGCATCCACATTAAGCACCCTTTTCAGAAAATAATAATGCAGGGATCGTATTTAGATTTTTAGCTGATTGAGAATATATTAATTGAGACTGAACGAGAACTTCGGGACAGGATGAGTTTAAAATTATGCGATAATCGAAATAAGTTAGGCAATGCCAAAAACTATTTAATAGATAACTATAAGAAATAATATAAAATAAACGAAGGTATTTCATATGAAAGAATGTACTTATCTAATAAATACGGGAAAACAAGCAGGATCTTCAGGGCAGGACCTCTATTACTGTCAGGTAAGAGATATTAAAATTGGATTGAAGAACCTGATATGTTCAAAATGCCAGCATTATTCTGCAGCAATTCCCTCCGGTAAAAAGAATGTATTAACCTGCAATATTTTTAAAGAGCCGGAAAACTTCACACAATCACTTACCTCCAACCAGACACTGGGAAAATATCAACCCCTGGGAAATAATCCGCAACAGGATGAGTTTTCCAGACTGGTCCTGGGAGTTAAAAAAAATGATGATAAAGCAATATCCTATTTTACAGAGGAACTTTCAAATATCCTTTCTGACAAAGATCAATATGTAATCTGTGTTATGCCCTCACATGAAAAGGGTATGAATCCCTCCGGTATACGGGAGATAGCTGGCAGATTGTGTACAGGAGAAATCATTAATGGCCTGGAGTGTATTAACAGAACCACAACAATTGAAGCCAAACATAACAATGGAGAGCGTGATCCGAAAAAAGAGATCAAGTCCCTTGAACTCCTCAATGACGACACCATTAAGAATAAGCAGGTCCTGTTGCTGGATGATGTGGCAACCTCCGGCACCTCCCTTGCGACCGGAAGACAACTTTTGATGGAAAACGGGGCCCGGCTTGTCTCAGCCTTTGCCCTTGGACATACACAATTCTCATGATGGTGAACTCAATGGACCCTCAGATCATTTTAACACTGGAAAAGATTCCGGGAATAGGAAGGACTTCAATAGACAAGATACTCTCAGTTGCGCAGAATGGAGAGATTTCCGGGCCTGCGGATATTCTGGAGCTTATCCAGAGAACTTCAAAGGAACAGGCCCGGGTGAAGGTTCCTTCATCTGAAGCTGTGAAAAAAGCCTATAAAGAAGCCGAAAATATCTGTAAATCCTCAGAGGAGAACGATATTATCATGCTCACCCCTGAGGATGACAGGTATCCCAAAAGACTGCTTCAGATCAGGGACCTGCCTGATGCTAAAAGGCCGGCCCTTTTCAACAAACCTCCTCACCTGCTGCATGTCAAAGGCAATGTAGATCTGCTTAAAAAGGACAGTGTTGCCATCATCGGCACCAGGGACCCCGCACAATATGGTTCAGCGGTTGCAAAGGAGTTTGCAAAGAGGTTTTCAGACAATTATGTGGTGGTCAGCGGCCTGGCCACAGGTATCGATACCGCCGCACATGAAGGTGTTGTTGAGAAAGGTGGAGAGACCATCGCTGTCCTGGCCCATGGCCTGCACACCACATATCCAAAAAAGAACAAAGAACTTGCCCTGAAGATACTGGATAATAACGGGGCCCTGGTGAGTGAGTATCCTTCAGGTGTGTCCACCCGCAAGAATTATTTTGTAGAGAGGGACCGGATCCAGAGCGGTCTGTCCCTGGGGGCCTTTGTCATTGAGACAGAGCCTGATGGTGGGACCATGCATACGGTTGGGTACTGTGAAGCGCAGAAGCGGGGTCTCTTTGTACTGGATGATCAGGGATTTCCACAAGGCAGGGCCCTGGGGAATAGAGAGCTGATCGAAAGTGGCAGAGGAGTGAAGGTTGGAGAAGACCTTGATATGGAAGAGGTGGAAGCGGAGCTTGGGAGGATCAGAGAGAGGTTGGGGAAAACCGGAGAAATGAACAAAATAGTAGAAAAAGGAGGGGAAAAAAGAAGAACTACCCTTGATATGTTTACCAGATGAACCCTTAATCCGGTATTATATTCCAAGACTGAAACACCATTATAGATCTAAGATATCCACAAGGTCCTCATCCGGATATCCGAGGACTTTTAGTGCACCAAACTCATCGATCATGATCTCAACTTCATTTATCCCGTCATTCAGATCAAGACCCTCATATTTAGCATTTTGAATGAGAATCGACTGGTTTCGGGAACCCCGCCACTTCAGACCCAGATCACGTTCATCTTCTTTGTACCTGCCGGACACCAGGATATCTGCCAACTGACATATTTCAGACTTCAGGCCATCATTTTTGATCTCAGATAGTTCATACCCGGTGTAAAGCATCACCCCAATATTTTCATCCCTGAGAGATACCAGTAACCAGTAAAGATTCTCTGCCTGATCAAGAGGTTCCCCTCCCAGAACAGTCACTCCATCTATTTCAGGACAGGAAAGGATTATTTGCAGCAGATGCTTCCTTTCCATTAGATCACACGGATCAAAACTCCACATTGATTTGTTCCAGCATCCCGGACACCTTAATGAGCAACCCTGAAACCAGATAACAAAACGCATCCCCGGACCATAAATATCGCTTCCGGTTTCAATGTGGGCAATGTTTAAACATGTGCCATATTCCTGCATTGATAACCCCTGTTAGATTTAATACAATCTTTTGAACTTCATCCTGCAACAATTTGATATCAACAGCTGAGCTATCAATATACAGTGCGTGTAAGAACAAGTTTTACTTTATTTCCCTGCCTGCTTTCTTTGATGACATAACCCTGTGCTTTAGCTTTTTCTATCGTTTCATTACGCAAATTTTCAACATATTGTCTTTTTCTCTCTTCTTCACGTTTTCTTTCTTCTTCAGCCAGTCTTTCAAGCATTCTCCCATAAGCGTTCTTATAGGCCTTATCAACAGCTTCCAGAAAAGACGTTACCGTTTTCCATTCACGAAAGTTAATAGCCCTCCATGGATAGTTCACCCTTTCAGCACTTGAATCATGGATGAACTTGAAATTACCTTTAAGGTCAGCTTCAAATGACTGGTTTCCATAATAATCAACCCTGTCGGTTACAATACGATTTCCCATGAATTTGTACCCAACATTTAGTTCGTCCAGCGCTTCCAGCAAAAGACCACGATCATTGAATGGGGTTGTTGTTTTCACAATAGCACTCATAGTTTTCCCCCTCCAATTGACTGTTTTTGTTTTGAATCAACAGTCGTCTTCTGATAAAAGTCATCAGTTGGTTTTAATTTAGAGGGAGCTGCCTCTTCACCAAGCAATTTTTGAAGCTCATCCAGACAGGCTTCTCCTTTAAACCCATTGGTTTTTGCTGTAATCTTACCATCTTCATCGATCTCAACAATGATCCTTTGTTCTGCCAAATCAAACACCTCTTTTTACACATATCTTAGCATTCAAATCCTTTGCAGGCTTTCTGGCATTTTCAACCTGCTTAAGATCTTTAATGACAAGCCACCTTGTACTCTGAGATGAATAAAGCTCCATACCCACAGGTGGGAGAAATTCAACGGCCCTTTCCAGGTCAAATGTTTCTTCAAGTTGTTTATTCCCAAGGACCCGACCCAGAGCATCTGATCCTTCATCAACAGAACCATCCCCTGACACAAAACGATCACCCAATTTCTGCTTTTGCTCCTTAAGCCTTGAAATTTCATTGTGAGCCTTGTTTATTGCAGATATTGCTGCGGTCCTGCTTTTTTTAGCTCGATCCAGCTCTTTTTGAATCTTTTTATTCTGTTTACTCCCAAGGTTTTGTTGCAACTTTGTCTCCAGGTCTTTCACACTGGCTTCCAGCTCCGGGATTTCACTTTCTTTATCAGTTATTTTCTTTTCATTGATCAGGATATTGGAATCCAATTGATTGTGTTTATCCTCCCATTCGACCTCTTTTTGTTTCATTTCCTTCTGGGATTTGTTTTTAGAAAGGCGAGAGCTTAATTCAGCGTCCAGATCATTTAACTCAGTTATATACCGTTCCAAAAGTGCAGGAGAACTACGGCCAAGGTCAATTTCTTTTAGTTCATTTAATCTGGAATTGAATTCCGTTACCTTTTGGCCCTGAGCAGCAAGGAAACCGGACAATTTCAGTTTAATTCTTTCACTAAGACCACTTTCACAATTTTCAAGCTCCTCGACCTTTGTCCCCAACATTGATGTCCACTGCTTCCATTTCTCCTGTTTTACATTCCATTCCCTTACAAGAGGGTCTTCTTTTGTTTTTTCCGGCAAATATGGGGGGTGCAGAACTACACTGTATTTTACAGTATGAGCCAGTCGATCCCTGTCAAACTGCATCTGATCCGAGAACAAGCGTTTCAGATCAGGTTCTAAGAACTCATCGATATTTGCGGCCTCAACCGGCTCCAGATCCATTGAATATTCTTCAATGACTTCAAGTACTTCACCGGGTTTATCAGCAAAGCGAACTTTACCTTTAATGCTTCCAAGGGTCTGAGCCCTTTTAAGTTCCCATTCACTATTAGACCACATCCAATCCAGGGTGTCCAGATATTTTTCGCTTTGATCACTGTTAAGAGAAAGAGCCCAATTTGTCATTTCATTATCAGTTATGGCAGGCAGATACCAGCCTCCACCCGGTGTGATCAATATATTTTCCTGGGGAAATGTTACAAACCTTACACTAACACTATCATTATTGCAAAGTTTTTCTATTGAAGGGAGTTTACCGGAAGCAGACAAATGCAATAATAAACAGCCTTCAGTTTCCGTAAAGGGATAAAAATCCTGGAACCCATCTTCTGACCAGTAATTAAAACTTCCAAATTGCAGATCAAGATCACTTAAAACACTTTGTGCAAGTTTTTGCGGAAGATTATACTGATGATTTAGATGTATCTCTTCCACAGGATGATCTGCAATCTTTGAAGAAGGAACATTTTGTTCAATACATTCATGTGTAGCCTGTTTCCAGAAAAGGGAACAGAAAGCACGATACATATCATCACATTGGTTGGGATCCAATTTACATCCAGAAGCTCCAATAGTATTCTGGTGAATACAACCATTTATATTGTTTGTACCCACATCTCCTAAAACTATACTACCTTTTTGGGACACACCACATCTTATCAGGCATCTTCCGGACAAACGTTCTATGGCAGTTGAATTACTGTTAACATCGCCCAAAAGCAAATAGATGCGTATGCCTTTGTCTGCCAGGGCCTGTAGATGACGGATATGTGATTCATCATCAAATTTATCAGCAGCTATACAGAGGTTAACTTTGGGATGGATATCAATAAAGTCCCTAACTGTAAAAGCAGGTTCATGGGAAGTCTGCTTATTATTAGAGATCGGAACAATGATATTTGAAAGCATTTGATCTTTCTGATCTCTTTCCAGCATATCTTTTTTGATCGGTATCATACACTCACCTCCAAAGTTTTAGCCATCTGCTTTTTTACATGTTCAGGAATTTCTTCAGTAGATAGAGGTGTAAAAGTAGCTCCAGTTCGTACAAAAGCATCATCACCATTAAAATCAATGAAATCAGGAGAACTACTGCACTTCCAGACAACCTGCTCCTTCCCATTATTCAGACACCAGTAACGATCATGGTTCTCACCATTCTTTTTACCCATATCAATAAATCTCCAATGGGAGGGGTAAGCACAATGGTCTTTAAAACTTACAACAGATACATTTGTGACATTCAATCTCTGAAATATTGCCTCAAGGGTGTGTACCTGCCTTTTGTCTTTCACATATCTGTCTACGATCAAAATTTCTTCTATTTTCTGATGTTTACCAAGCCTGGAAGCAATTGTTCCAACTGGATCAGAATCGGCATTCATAAGGGTGAAGGGCAGAGGTTTAACCCTTGAATCCGAAGGAACAAGGTCCTGCATTGCTGCAACATGCCAGAAAGATTTATCAGATCCACGATCAAGGAAATCCAACAGTTCTTCTCCATGTAATGGTTCCAGATCATAATCTTTGAGAGCAACTGAATTTAGCCATTCTTCCTGATCATCCAAAGAAGATTGTGTAGAAATAAAACTATCTTTCCATTTTACTTTCATCAAACCATGTAACCACTCTTTTGCACATCTTTCAGAGCCTGCACGTAATGGGACTTTTTTAACAATAGCAGTATCAAAATTACCAGCCTCCGGACTTTGTATGTTACCAAGACTTTTTTCACCAAGTCTATAATTAACCAATTCACTTTCTTTTTGGGGTGGCCGGGGTTTTAGAAGAGCATAATAATTAAAATCCCATTTACCATCCAATTGAGCTCCAAGCTCTGACAATATTAACTCTACTTTTTCAGGAGGCCAGGACTGTTTTACAGAAACATACTCCGTATCACTATTATTTATCCATTTGAAAGATGCTTTTAATTCAATCTCTGCATTTTTCCCTCCAGTAACATAGCCATCATCAGAATCATGTTTTTTGTTACTGAATTCACAGATCAATCTTCCTTTTGCATTGTATTTATTAGATGATATGGCCTTTACATCTAACAAAGATATATTGTGTGTTTTTTCTTCATTTGAAACATATACAGGAATTAATTGACCTGCTTCTGGAAGCTGTCTTCCAGATGGGATTTCTTTCGACCAGTCACCCTTCTTTTGATCCTGTTTTTTTACGGCTTTAATGCGACGAATAGAAAGAGGACGTGAAGAAAGCCATTTATCATTGCAAACATAGCAGACTTCATAATGACCATATTCTTCAGTAAGGATAATACCTTCATCAATCAATACCTGGCCAGCTTTAGTTATGTGGCCAGAATCATATAATTTCAATTTGATAAGCAAACCCCATAACCTTGCAGGAAGTTTAGGTATCTTACCATCTCGCAACAATGAAATAATTTGTTTAAGTTCATTTCTTTCCTGTCCAATTTTTAACTTTCCAATAACTTCACAACATTCCATGCCTACGGAACGTTCCAGCTTAATTTCCATTAAATCCCATCCTATGACTTTTTTTTGCTAATTGCTTAAGTTCTGCAGATGAGCGCTCTGCAAAATATTCATGATAACCCACAATTACCAGTTGATACCTGGCTCTGGTTATTGCAACATTGAGACGATTTGGACTATCAAGGAAACCATCTCTGTTAGTGTTCACCATCGAAAGGAACACAATGTCCGCTTCCTGACCCTGGAAAAAATCAACAGTTGCCAGTTTTATCTTTACACCATCTTTTTCAAAACGACTGTGCTTCTGGTCATCATCTGTAAACTTCTTAAGATGGTCACGCAAACACCTCTCCTGACCTTTATAGAAAGTCAGGACAGCCACTTCCCAGGGACTAAGGTCATCCTTTGGATGCTCTTTAGCCCACTTACAAAAATGCTCCAGCTCTCTATCTATAGCAACTGCTTCTTTGTCATTTGCATTTTCCTTAACAGATCCTTTTATATCCAGCCAGACCCTGTGATTCCCATATCTTTTATAGTCCCAGTTCAAAGCGGTTTTAACGCGTTCTCCATCAAGCAAGGACATCGTTTTTTTATTATTTGAATAGAATAATTCACGTGGCAGTTCTGATATATCCGGATGCATACGGTGCTGATAACTCAGAACCGTGTGACGACATTCAAGTTCTTCTTCACTAAAACCCTGGTTTAGGGTAGTTGCTTGTTCATAGTGATGCCGGGTCATTCCACTACCTGAAAGAGATTCCAGAACTGAAGGAAATGCGATCTCCACCACTTTATAGATTTTACCAGTTGCATTTACACTACATGGAAACAGCCTTTCAAGTTGTTTTTTTATTCCACTTGATTTTCCGTTTCCCTGCAATAAACGCAACCAATATTCCCGCTCCAGCCTCCAGCAAACTTCTTCAGACCAGGAAGAATCCAGATTCCTGAGCATTTGCTTATGGATATCACCTGCCTCATTCAATACCTTACCTCGCCCAAGATGATCATGACCGCAATGCCAGTCCTTCTCTGCAAAATGTCTGAAGGCATGTGCTGTTTGTAACCAGTCTTTTTCAAGGATTATGGAATCAGCTGGCATCCATTCTCTGTACTGAACCAGTAGATTTTCCTCAACAAACAAAACATGACTGGTATATAACGAATGCAAGTTAATGAAATCCTTTTCATCAGATATAACCATCAGATCAGAATCATCCTGAAGATAGAGATGTGCATCACTATTGATCCTTTCATCGATTTCCTTTTTCAGTTCCAGGGCAACATTTGATGAAACCGGAACTATGAAGTTCGTTTTATACGGATAGGTTATCTGCAACAATTTACATGCTTCCTGAAGATGAGGGGACAGCAAATGAGGATCATCTTTTTTCGTAGACAGATTCAAACTATCCAGATTGGATGTGATCTGTTCACGATCGGTGAAAGGAGAAAGCTGTCTTATATCACCCACCAGAATCCATTTCTTTGCAAGCCTTGCAGGGACGAGGAATTCATGGAAGGTTGTTTTGCTGCATTCATCAATTATCATCACATCAAAAGGAGCACCATTACTTTCCAATTCAAGTCCCATATTCCTGTTTCGTAGTAAACTATGTATACCCATAGTGGTACCACAGACAAGGTTTGCACTCTCGATCACCAATCTTCGGGCATCATTCTCTTCCATACCAAACATGTCCTGCCATTTATCCGCCTGTCTATCAAAAACAAAATCTTCCAGACCTGCTGCTCTGTCCGCAAGACCCACGCGGGTGGCATGTACCTGCTTTCCATATCCATTTTCCTGCAACCTTTCAAGTACATTGTTTATTGCAGCATGTGTGGAAGCAGCAAGCAAAACCCTCTCTCCCTTCTGCACCATCTGCAATATGAGTTCAAGGATAGTTGTGGTCTTTCCAGTACCCGGGGGGCCACTCATAATTGCAAAATCCGGGGTTGCAAGTGCTTTACAAACAAATTCACGCTGCTGTTCACATCCATTAAAAGAAAGGTCAGTCAGAACTTTCCAGTCAATTAAACCCCGGGAAACTTGCTCAAATACTGGCCATTTATGTTCTTCCCTTAACTGGAAAAGTTCCAGGAGAGGACGATGTTCAGGAAAGGGATAGTCCTGTAGATTATAGACTGTCTTTTTCTGATTTATTATCTGGCCGGTGTCTGCTTTCAAATGCAATTCAGAGTTGTGAGGGTACTCTGAAGGACCTTTATCATTATAAGATAGAAGAAGTTGTTTTTCTTCATAATTGCGTCTTATGATGAACATCTTACTTTTCTTTTCAAATTTACCGGAATCAAACACGCTCACATTTTCACTAAAAAAATGTTCCAGTGTAGAACCTGAAGGACCATTCTCATCATCGTTCAGAGGTTCCAGCAGTTGTATCCACTTATCCTTAACCTTCTTTTTTTGACATGAAAATGATAGTCCATGGATATACCTGTGATCTATCCTGGAAGGAAGATCAATCATCTCCAAACCCCTGCAGGATAAAATAATATCATCGTTCTTCTTTTCAAGCTTTATATTTTCAGGACTTTGAACATCAAGTAAAAGGTCCCTGATTGATGATCTTTTAACCTCTTCATCAGTAATGTCATTTACATTAGCACATCTTACCTGAGGCACTTCTTCGCTAGCAACTTTCCAGAAAGGACCTGTATCCAGATTATCAGGATATCTTTCATTGAATTCTTCCCGATTAAATCTTCGGATTACCCGATATTTACAATCCATCCCGTTGACTTCCAGAGTCTTCCCTGAACTCAGGTCCGTCTGCACCCAGAACTTCCAGGAATCCTTTTCTCTGCGCGAATGGATACTCTGGCCATTGACCCTGAAATCATGCACATCATTTTCCAGAGGATTTTTAGATTCAATTAAACTGATCTCATAGTCTGACCAGCTTATACGTTCCCCGGTTATAGAAACCTCTCCGGGCCTTATTTGCCATGACCCGGTTGATGATTTCCTTTTATCCTCAGCCAAAATGTTCACTTTAGAAGCATTACGACCCCTGCCTATACGAAGAGGCTCGTCCGGATCAGGATCAAATGATTCATCTTCATCAAGATTTAAAGGTATTACTTTAAACCAGCCAGTATCAGGTGGTTCCAGTTCGATTAATGTTTCAGGAATGACCTTATAAACCTTTTTCAGAGGCTTTAAGACAAAACGATCTTTTTCAACTTTATCCCATGTGCAACTAACCTCTTTGTTCTCCAGGGCCTTAATGGCTTTTGCCAGATATGTTGTAAATGGATTGAGACCTTCATAGGTGTGTTTCATAAAAGGCCCCGGATCATCCAGACCCATTGCTATGTAGTAACCAGATGAGGGATCCATGAGATCATTCCTCCGGATCAGAGATGAAAGGATTGTCTATTTCCTGACGCAGTCTTGGCTGCTTTACCTTTGAATCCACTTTATCAAGGGCCTCTGGATCACGGTCACTTGCAGGCACAGCACGACCTTTTGCCCACTGACGGGTAGAGCTTATCACTTCACGCATGGTTAAAGACAGAGGAGTTGTATCATTCAGGGATTCTTCCAGATCATCGGCTGTAAGGTCCCTTCCATAATCAAATGCCCTGAACATAGCTTCTTTCACACCCTCTTCCAATTCAGCTCCGGTAAAACCACGGGATATCTCAGACAGATGATCAAGCTCTTCATCAGTAAAATGATCAGGACTGCGCCGGCGTTTTCGAAGATGGATACGAATTATTTCTTTACGGTCCACCGCATCAGGCAGATCTACAAAGAATATCTCATCTACACGACCTTTACGAAGTAGTTCAGGTGGAAGCTGGGAAATATTGTTTGCAGTTGCAAGCACAAAGACAGGTTTTGTTTTCTCCTGCATCCAGGTCAGGAATGTACCGAGCACACGGGAAGTAGTACCCCCATCAGTTGCGCCGGAACTTTGTACCCCTGACATTCCTTTTTCGATCTCATCTATCCAGAGGATACATGGGGCCAGGGCTTCAGCCGTACTTAATGCAGAACGAATGTTCTCTTCAGACTGACCGACGATCCCACCAAATACCCTTCCCATATCAAGTCTTAATAAAGGTAATTGCCAGGCATTAGACACCGCTTTTGCAGCAAGGCTCTTACCGGTTCCGGGCAGTCCCAGAAGCAAGATTCCTCTGGGAGATTCGAGTCCAAAATCCCTGGCATCTTCAGTGAAGGCTCTTTCTCTGCGTTCAAGCCAGTCTTTTAACTTCCCCAGACCACCAATATCATTCAGGCCCTGATCAGGCTGATAGAATTCAAGATGACCCCTTTTGCGGATCACCTGCTCCTTTTCTGCTGCTATCAACGCAACTTCATCATCAGTAAGTCTTTTATTTTCGACTGCAGCTATGGAAAAAGCAAGAGATGCTTCACTGGTCGTCAGGCCAAGGGCTGCTTCTATCAATCGGGAAGATTCCTGATAATCGCGTTCATGCAGATCAAAACGCTGACGTACACTACGCATTATCTGTTTGATCTCACCGGCCCCCGGCAAAGGTAATTCGATAACCTGAACGTCTTTTTCAAGTTCAAGAGGAAGGTGACGTATAGGCTGGGATAGAAGCAAGGTTCTGTCATTTAATTGACGCGTGAGGGTTCTGCGTGCAATACATCTTAATCTGTTGATAATATGTGGTTGCTGTTCTGTAAGGTCGGGATGGAAGTCTTCAAGCAACAACAAAAGGTCTTCTGATTCCTCATCGCTAAACCATTCAAGAATAGAAGAGGGATCACGCATATCTTCATCAATTTCAGTCAATTGTCCACTTTGATCCAGTTCACAAAGCCCTTCAGTCCTGTTCCAAACATATGCTTTTCTTCCCGTTTTGGAGGCAGCTTTTATTAAAAATGCATGGATCCTCAATGTTTCATAGCTTATGATTTGAATAATGGGTGCGCCTGACTCAATAAGATTTGTCATTTTTTTATCAATATTCATCTGAGTATCCCCAATATAAAAAAAATGAAATACAATCTACCTAAAAGGTATTATTAGATATAGTATTTATATTTTTTTATATGGATATATTAAATGAATAAAATATGGCCACATTAGAGATTTCAGAATTGATAGTCATCCCCCCCGCACAGCCCTCACAGGTCAATCAGATGCTTTTCCAGAAAGGCCTGATAGGCCAGATCCATCCTGGACATACCATCCTGTCCCGGTTCATCACTTAAACTCTGGATGCGGGCAAGATCGTCCAGCATCTCGCTTTCATATTCAGGGAATTGTCTGACAATATCAGTCAAAAGGGCCATAAAGATGCCAGTGGCTTCATTTCCGGCCACATCTTCACCGGCAGTGGTACAGAGGAAACCATACATTGCATAACCAACAGCTACCTTTTCAAGTATCCCGGGATCTTCAGCGGGGGCCTGCTTTGATTTTTCCAGCAGGGTGAGGAACCTTCCGCGCATATCCATTACTTCTTCAGCCTGACCACAATACAGGACAAAACGGACCAGATATGCTATTGTATCCATGGCAGGGCCTATCATATCGAGGGATAATTCGTCTTTGGAATATTCATTCTCACAGAATTCCAGTACGAAATTGAGGATGGAGAGGGCAAGTTCATATCTGTTTTCACCAATCTGGTGTGCACCATCCTGTATAAGTTCATCAAGTATGAAAGCCTGCATAAAAACACGGTCAGACACTGCATTTAATGAAAGGAGCTCTATGTCCAGAGCCTTTGAGAGGAAATGCCCGGCCAGATCTATATCCTCAAGATCATAATACAATTCACTGAGGTCTTTGTATATATTGATAAGGTCAGGCAGATACTTCTGATCCCCAGGATCATTTTCCATAGCCATTTCAAGGATCTGCATGGATTTCAGGAAATATTCTGCAGCGTATGTATGATCAAGATCCATTAAACTTAATTTACCCAGGTTACTTAATACTTCAGAATGATTAATGGAATAAACAGGATCATTGAGTTCTTCAAATATTTCCAGGGCCCGGGTCAAATAGTTTTGAGCAACAGTTGTGTCCTTTTCAATATACAGTTGGCCCAGGTCATTTAAAGTAACTGCAATATATGCAAGATACGAACTTTTCCCGGAATTGGATTCATTCAATCTCTCATATATCTTTAGTTCCTGTTTAAGATAACTTGCTGCCTGTTCACTATCGCCCATCTCAATGAATATTTCCGCAATATCCGAAAGGTTATAGCCTATATTCAGATCACATTCTTCAGAACCGTCCAGTTCTTCATCACGCATGAACTCATATATGCGTATCTTATCATTGTAGCATTGTATGATCCGATCATCCACCTCTAATTCAGAAAAGGCCCCTTCCAGCCGGTCAAATACTTCCAGACCCTCTTCAACATAGTCCCTGTGACTGCTCCCACGACTAAAGTTCGTGGGCTTCTACGGTTTCTATACCGACAGATTGCAATCCCAATCTGAGAATGTTGATAGCAGCATTGTGGTCCCGGTCTAAAACCAGACCACAGCTATTACATTTATGTGTTCTATCTGCTAGTGTTTTTTCCACTAACAGGCCACACCTTGAGCACATCTTAGAAGTATTTGCAGGATTAATCGATACAACTAAAGAACCAGCACTTTCAGCCTTGTACTTTGTTGCAGAGATTAACATATTCCATGCAGCATCTGATATGCTTTTTGCAAGACAATGATTTTTAAGCATGTTCTTGATGTTTAAATCTTCAAAAGCTATGAAGGAATAATCATCTACCAATAGTCTGCTTAACTGATGAATGAAATCATAACGCTTGTTTGCTATTCTTTCATGTACTCTTTGTACTACCCGAACAGCTTTTTTATGTTTTTGGGAACCTTTTGCAGCTTTAGATAACTTTCGCGAAGCTTTAGCAAGCTCCTTTTCTTCCATACGGAAAAAGCGAGGATTAGGTATAGATGTTCCATCTGACAGGGTTGCGAAACTGGATAATCCCATGTCAATACCTACAACGTGTTCAACACTTCGCTCTGGAATCTCCACGGATTCACATTCGGTTATTATGGAAACGTACCATTTTTTACGTGCAGAACGTCTAACAATGATTCTTTTAATGTCACCTTCAACTTCCCGATGCATTTTTACACGGACGTTTCCGATTTTGGAAAGATACAAAATATTATCCTCAAGCTTGAATCCCATTTGAGGATATGTGAAACTATCGTACCATCCTTTACCTTTGAATCGTGGGTATCCTGGTTTTTCTCCACTTTTCACACGTCTGAAAAAGTGCTTGAATGCAAGGTCTACTCTTTCTTGTACTTCTTGAAGGGTTTGAGAGAATACCTCTTTGTATTCGGGATTCTCTTTTTTCCATTCGGGAAGTAGTTTGTTGAGAGTGTATTTGGAGAGTGTCTCGCCTCTTTCAGCATAAGCGTTTTTTCGTTCCTCCAATGTGCGATTATACACCTGTCTACATAATTCCAGGATGCGCTCCATCTGTTTTTGTTGTGGTTTAGTTGGATAGAGCCGGAACTTGTATGTCTTACGCATTAGAAGTTAATATGTCCGGATTATTTAAAAAGTTTATGTATAAGTTAGATTATCTAAGAGGTGAGGTACGATTGTTCCACGTTATCGTGGAACTCTCTACCCCTACACCCCGTTAATCGTAAATTACGATTTATTTGATCAATGATGTATTTTGACATACTCAACCATTTGCCAGATTCAATATATAGGTATCTGAAATCTTAACCCGTTTCGAATGCGTACAAAATGAATATAAATCCATTTTGCACGCATCAAATGAGTATCCTGAAAACTTTCAGGACCTCACCATCTACTTTCCATTTCCTTAAGTTCCTTCTTTTTCTTATCCAGAACGCGGGCATAGTGTGAAAACTTATCCTTAAGGCCCTGCCGCTTGAGAACATCACGATATCCTTCCAGACAGGCAATTTCATCAGATAATTCAATCTCATGATCAGGGAATTCCTCCCATATACCCTCCCTGATCCGAAGGGAGGTCTCAAAGGCCTCCTGTGACAGTTTGAGTTCTCCTGCAGCTGAGTAGCAAAGACCGATCAATGAATATGCCGTAGACATATTTTCCAGGTCATATGGCTCATTGAAACAAACAGGTTCTGAAGTTTCCAGTATGAAGACAAGTCTTTCTCGCATTTGAATAACCTTTTCATAATGCTTTTGAGCAAATAATACACGACACAACTGTTCGACCACAGCCACGCAGGGACTGAGCAGTTCTGCAGACAGATCACCTTTTGCAATCTCTTCTTCACACCTGTCCAGTGCAATGGTCAAATATAAAGCCGCCAGGCCATATTTCCTCATCAAAGAATTATTCATACCCTCATTAAACAGCATCCCAATGACCAGAGGTCTGAAGCCTGGCATACCATCCATCTCATCCCTGAGAGAAGAATTCACATCCATGTTCTTCATGATGAATTCTTCAGCCTTTTTCAGATCAGCCATCTCATAATATATTTCAGCTGCATTTGTGTATATCATTGCAAGATCTATTTGCAGGGCTGTGTTTTTTGAAGTACTATTCAATTTTACTTCCAGCAGGTCAATGGCTTTCTGAAACAGAGACAGGGCCTCTTCATATTCTTCACCTGACATTTTCACCCGTGCAAGACCGCGCAGAAGATCACAATAACCAGCTGCATCATCTGCCCCTGTCAGTTCGAATATCTCTTCATAAAGCTTAAGGCCCCCGGTGAAATACTGGCCTGCGGCTTTTTTACCCATATCAAGATGGGCAAAACCCAGTGAATTCAAAGCTCCTGCAATATATGCCCTGTAGTCCACATTCCCGGGGTCTGCTTCAAGCAACTGTCTGTATACAGCTATTTCCTGTTCATAATAATTGGTTGCCTGCCCCGGTTTATTCATTTCAAGAAGAGCTTTTGCAGTGTCTGAAAAACAGGATGCAATGTCCAGTTTGCATTCCACAGGATCGTCCGGATCATTATCAAGACTGAATTCTAATATCCGAACCTGATCCAGATAACAACTGACCCTTTTTTCAGGCATATCCAGAATATCAAAAGCCTCACTCATATCTTCAAAAAGATCAATGAACTCCTCGACATGTTCCCGGTAACTCACATCTAACTCAAAGATACTTTCAGCATTTTCCAGGGCCTGCTCATAACATGGGCCTGCCTTTTCAAAGTTATCCTCTTCAAGGAAGACCATACCGAGGTTTTCAAATTTCCGGGCCTTTAAAAGAACAAGGGAAGGATTGCCTGGAACATCTTCGAACAGGTCATCTATCATTTCCGAGGACCTGTTCGAGTGCTCCTCAATACAGGCATCTTCCCCTTTCAATCCATAGCACATTGTAAGGAACTCTTCTATCTGTATCTGGTAAACAACAATTTCTCCAAATTCAGAAACATTTTTGTTAAGAAACGCCTGAGCCTTTAACAGTACTTCTATGGCCTCATCAATGGCATTTATACTGATACATTCCTGAACATATTCCTTCGTTATATCGTATGCTTTTTCAATGGGAGAACTGTCTTCAGGCTCAGATTCCAGTTGTTTTTCAAATACATCGATCATTTCCAGAGCAAGGTCCTTGTGCTCCCTTGCTTTTCTGCCCATTATATAGAGGGCCATTACGGCATAGAAAGTCTGTCCATAGTGAATCTGCACAAGGAAATCTTTTTTAAGGCCGGAGTAAATATCGAGTATTTTATCAAAGTCCTTCTCATACATTTCACAGATATCCTGGATCAGGATAATATCCCCGATATCATGCAAAGCAGAGACCATGGCCCCGAGGCACTTCTCTAACCCGGACTGAATCTTTGTGTTGGTGCTATCGACCAGAAAACGTTCATATAAGATCGTGAAACCATCCTGATATGTATCCAGTGCATCACTTTTTTTACCAAGAGCTTCCTGCAACTCACCTTTTACATACAAGCAATCGCCTAAATACTCGAATACCTGCTTATCCTGTGCCATCTTACATGCTTTCTCTGCAAAACCCAGGGCCTTTTTGTAGTTCTTCTTTGAATACTGCAAAGAGGCCGAATGTAAATTACGATCGATCTGATCAAAAACTCGCTTTGACATAAGAGGGAATTTGTGACATTTGATATATAGATAACTATATACCACATTCACGGATCAGTTTTTAGAAACATATTCAATCAATCAATCAATCAATCAATCAATCAATCAATCAATCGCTCATTTTTAAACTATCCATAAAACATCGTCCCTTTTGTTCAGGAAGGACCAGACCATCAAAAACATCACATAGTTCATCAAACAGGAATACATAATCATCAGCAAACTCCCTGTGATCCACATCCATCTCAAAGATTCGTTCTGCATTTTCCAGGGCCTTTTCAAAATAGGATATAGCACGATCTAATTTTTCGATCTTTAAGTACATATCCCCGACAGTCAGACAATTGCGAGCTATGAGCAGAGGAAAAGAAGGTTCATCAGGCCTGTCATAGAACAACCCTTCCATAATATCCGTTGATCTTAGAAAACTTTCATCTGCATTATCTTCCTGTTCTGCCAGATCATAACACATGGTCAAAAATCCATGTAACTGTATCAGTTCTATAATATTTCCTTCAAAACCTGTATCGTAGCGTTCAAACACTTCCCTGACCCTTAACAGTACCTCAATCGCCTCTTCAAGGGCAACATGTTCCACACAGAGTCTTACATAGGCCGCTGTGACTGCTCCCACGACTAAAGTTCGTGGGCTTCTACGGTTTCTATACCGACAGATTGCAATCCCAATCTGAGAATGTTGATAGCAGCATTGTGGTCCCGGTCTAAAACCAGACCACAGCTATTACATTTATGTGTTCTATCTGCTAGTGTTTTTTCCACTAACAGGCCACACCTTGAGCACATCTTAGAGGTATTTGCAGGATTAACCGATACAACTAAAGAACCAGCACTTTCAGCCTTGTACTTTGTTGCAGAGATTAACATATTCCATGCAGCATCTGATATGCTTTTTGCAAGACAATGATTTTTAAGCATGTTCTTGATGTTCAAATCTTCAAAAGCTATGAAGGAATAATCATCTACCAATAGTCTGCTTAACTGATGAATGAAATCATAACGCTTGTTTGCTATTCTTTCATGTACTCTTTGTACTACCCGAATAGCTTTTTTATGTTTTTGGGAACCTTTTGCGGCTTTAGATAACTTTCGCGAAGCTTTGGCAAGCTCTTTTTCTTCCATACGGAAGAAGCGAGGATTAGGTATAGATGTTCCATCTGACAGGGTTGCGAAACTAGATAATCCCATGTCAATACCTACAACGTGTTCCATATTTCGCTCTGGAATCTCCACTGATTCACATTCGGTTATTATGGAAACGTACCATTTTTTACGTGCAGAATGTTTAATAATGATTCTTTTAATGTCACCTTCAACTTCCCGATGCATTTTTACACGGACGTTTCCGATTTTGGAAAGATACAAAATATTATCCTCAAGCTTGAATCCCATTTGAGGATATGTGAAACTATCGTACCATCCTTTACCTTTGAATCGTGGGTATCCTGGTTTTTCTCCACTTTTCACACGTCTGAAAAAGTGCTTGAATGCAAGGTCTACTCTTTCTTGTACTTCTTGAAGGGTTTGAGAGAATACCTCTTTGTATTCGGGATTCTCTTTTTTCCATTCGGGAAGTAGTTTGTTGAGAGTGTATTTGGAGAGTGTCTCGCCTCTTTCAGCATAAGCGGTTTTTCGTTCCTCCAATGTGCGATTATACACCTGTCTACATAATTCCAGGATGCGCTCCA
The DNA here is from genome assembly GCA_963676195.2 of Methanosarcinaceae archaeon. Lineage (GTDB taxonomy): Archaea > Halobacteriota > Methanosarcinia > Methanosarcinales > Methanosarcinaceae > CAXXJW01. The sequence goes on from CAXXJW010000001.1 coordinate 1,629,189, forward strand.
TCTGTTTTTGTTGTGGTTTAGTTGGATAGAGCCGGAACTTGTATGTCTTACGCATTAGAAGTTAATATGTCCGGATTATTTAAAAAGTTTATGTATAAGTTAGATTATCTAAGAGGTGGGGTACGATTCATCCCACAGCTAAAGCAGTGGGCTTTCTCTACCCCTACACCCCGTTAATCGTAATTCTGAATATCTTTTCAAAAAGAAAGATATTTCCAGGATCTATCGCAAGCTTTCTTTCAAATAATTCAGTCATCTCCAGAAAAAGCATCTTGTGTTCCCGGCTTTCATTTCCCAGGATATAGCACCACATTATGGCATACAGGGTTTTTGCATAATTATCAAGAAATTGAGAGCCCCCCGCAGCAATCAGACCGGCGTATATCTCACATATATTCTCAAATGCTTCTCTGTTTGAAGCACAAAAAACTTCTTTTGGTGAAAGGTTATCGATCTCCTGCATGGCAGCTAAAGAAAACTCAATCGAATCAAGCAGATCCTCCTGTGCCTGCAGATCAAAGCTGTAATGCAAGAAACGATCACAGGACATCCTGAAGGAAGCCTCATAAGCAGCAAGAGCAGCTTCATAGTCAGACAGGTTCTCCAGAAGATTACCCTTCATCATCAACGAATAATTCAGCAGATCCTGAACATCATTAGCTTTTGCCTGTTTACATGCTTTCTCTGCAAACTTAAGCGCTTTTTTATAATTTCGCTCAGAATGATACAGAGAGGCTGAATTTAAGTTAGAATGTATTTGATCAATGACCCGCTTTGACATGCAAACCAACATATCATTTAATATATAAATAATTGCAGGAAGATCTTGTGCAAAGTATTTGACACTACTTTCATTGTTCAGGCCTGATATTTCGAGAACATTGGATATACATTTGCATCAAACAAGATCTGCCTGCTGTTAAAAAAAGTAAAGGCCCGTGCCTTTAACTGAATTGCTCCCTCCACTGCTCATATTCCTGTTTTCTCTCATTCAGAAGGGGCTGCCAGATCACGGCTGCCTCTTCAAGGCCTTTTTTTGATAGCACCTTACAATAGCTATCCAGGGTGTTGATCTCATCCACAAAACTATATTCATGACCATCAGATTCTTTCTTGAACTCTTCAAGAAGTTCTATCGATCTTTCAAAGGCCTCCTGTGCCAGGTCAAGTTCATTTTCCTCCACGCAACAGGTACCAAAGACCGAATATGTCCTGGAGGCATCTTCAAGGAGGTCAATATCATCAAAGACATAGTCCAGGGCTTTTTCCAGGAGGGAGAAAAACCTCTCATGCATCCTGACAGCCTGGTCTGTCATTGAGGATCGCAAAGCAAAATGGAATAGATTTAGAAGCACATCTATCGAAGGAGAAACGATCTCAGGAGATATGGTCTCCTTTTCAAATTCTTTTTCGCAATACTCCAGTGCAAAGTTGAAGCATAGAGCTGTAAATGCAGGTTTTCCTTCTGTAATATAGTTTTTTCCATCATGGATGACGCTCTGTATCATGGCCGGTCCTATATAATCCAGAAAACCCAGATTATCTAAAATCCTGGAATGTACAGACAGAGATTTAGCAAACAGCCTTTCAGCCAGAACTTTCTGCTCATCCATTTCATAATGGATCTCAGCCAGATACCTGTACAATCTAAACAAATTCAACTGGTACTCCGCATCAGCGGGATCATCCTCCAGGTTTTTTTCCACAATATTAACAGCTCGATCTAACAAAAGGAGGGCCTTATCATAGTCTCCGGCAGATTTATTCAATACTCCCAGGCCCTTCAATGTATCAGCATAATCCCTTTCAGATTCCACACCTTTAAGAGTAAGAACCTCGTCATGGATCTCAAGGGCCCTGTTAAAGAATTCGGCTGATTTTTTCTCATCCGTATCAATGAAAGTAAACCCAAGACTGTTCAGTATTTCTGTAATGGAAAACCTGTATTCCATATTGTCAGGATATAATTCGACCAACTTTTCATAAACGGACATCCCCTGCTCAAAATACCTTTGAGTCTGTTCCAGATCCATCATATCATAGTAAACATCTGCAATGTCATGGAAGTTGGTGGCAATGCTCAAATAGAGACCTTCAATATCATATACTCCTTTTCCAAGCATGATTTCACATAGTTTTATTTCATCCTGATAACAGCGAATCCTGTTTTCCAGGTCATGCACTAAACCAAAGGCAACACTCATATCTTCAAAAAGTTTGATATAATCCTCAACATGATCCTGGAACTCCAGTCCAAATACCCTTTCTGCACTTTCCAGAGCCTGGTTAAAAGAAGATTCAGGGGTATAGACAGCTGAATTTTCCATATAAAGCTCACCAAGGGATAAATAAGCATGAGCGACAAAAAGAGGAACCACCGGGTCATCAGGATGTTGCCGGAATAGTTTTTCCCGCAACTTAGATGCTTTTTCAGAGTTTTCCCGGGCCCTGTCTTTTTCATCTAAAAGCGTATGGCACATGGAAAGGAACTCACTTACCCGGATCTGATCAAGAACCACATTAACAGACCCTGAACCATATCTTTCAAACATCTCCCGGATCCTTACCATAAACTCTATCGCTTCTTCAATGGCTTCATTGCCCATACATATCCGGGAATATCCTTTTACTAAATCATATGCTCTTTCCAGCGGGAAGCTATCTTCAGGATCAAGTTCAAGCATCTGTTCAAATGTATCTATAGTCTCAAGAACCAGTTCTTTATGTTCAAGGGCCTCGTCAAACATAAAATAACAAAGCAGTATAACAGATGCGGTCTTTGTGTAATTGCTTAAGATATCCGGGTCATCCTTTACGAGCAGATCGGAATATATCCGCAGAATATTTTCAAACGCATCTTTATTTGCTTCACAGACCATCTCTGCATTGTAAGGGTCTTCACTTTCTTCATGAAGCGACACAATAAATTCCAGGCTTTCGATCAGGTCCTCCTGTACCTGTTCATTATCACTAAATTTTAAGAACAGTGTATACGAGACCTGGAAAGCTTCATCATACGCATCCAGGGCCTCTTCTTCCTCAGACATCATCTCCAGAAGGTTGCCTTTCATCACCAGACAGCTATGAAACATCCCTGCCTCTTTTTTGTTCAGTGCTTTCTGTAATGCCTCATCCGCCAACTCCAGGGCTTTTTCATAGTTGTTCTTTGAACATTCCTGGACGCAAGATTGCAACATTCGGTTAATCGAATCAGTGACCTGTTTTGACATAGAGATAAATTCAATCAAAATGATAAATAGTTATTCAGCCAAGGCGATCGGAGAGTCTCTTTGAAAAGAACCTGCATGTGTATCCGAGGTAATGGATCAAAAGCAAGAATAAACTAGCTGACTGCCAATATGAGGTTGATATAGAAGTGGACAAGGGCCTTGAGAACCAATATTATTGATCTTTCATGAAAGTATCTATCCTTTCATTTTTCAGACCTGATATGTAGAGAATATCATATTTTTGCCTCTTTGCAAATCCATATGGGACAGATGGAACATTTCCTTAAGGCAAATGTTCAATCCATAGAAACAGAAGTGTCAGCTATTATAAATTCAGACTATCGACCATTTGCAGCCCCTATATAATTTGATCATTAAAGATTAATCCTCACAAGCCGCCCTCATCTCCTCAAGCTCCTTTTTCTTCTTTTCAAGAAGAGGGGCATATTCTGAAAGGCGTCTGGACAGACCCAGATCTAAGAGGAGATTAGAATAGCTTTGAAGTGTTGAAATTTCATTTTGTAGTCTTATTGCATTGTGAGGGAAGATCAGATCCAGATATTCATAAAGCTTAAGAGAGCTTTCGAAAGATTCCCTGGCCAGGTCAAGCTGTGATTTATTAATGCAACATAAACCAATGAATGTATGTGCAAGACTTGCTTCTTCCAGGACAATGAACTTTTGGAAACTACGAGATATAGCAGTCTCAAGTATCTTGACAAGTCTTGGTCGCATTTTAGTGATCATTTCACATTGACCACTGGCTAACGAAACCTTGCACAAATATTGTACTGCAAATACTGCAGATTCGAGAATACCCGAAAAGACATATTCACCTGTGAGTTCATTTTCACAACCATCAAGTGCATATGTTAAAAAGAGGACAGAAAGGTCATATTTTTCTTCTGAGAGATAACGAATTCCATCATTGAGCATGGACCGTGTTGCCATCTCTGCATAAGAATTAAATTCACTCATTGTTTCAATTAATCTGAAATTCATTTTCAGGGACTTTAAAGCAAACTCCATAGCTGTTTGCCTGTCACCAAGCTCATAGTAGGCTTCAGCAATATATTTGTAGTCAAGGATAAGATCGATCATGGAACCTGTCTGATCCGGGTTGCCCTTTAATTGTGTTTCCAATATATCAATGGCTTCTTTGAACAGGGAAATGGCCCCTTCATATTCATGATGGGCCAGTTCCACCCTTCCAAGACCAGTTAAAGTGTTACAATAAATACCTTCCTCTTCCATGTCTCCCAGATTAAATGTATCCTCATGGAATTCAAGAGCCTGGTTGAGATATTTTTCAGAGATTTTTACATCAATATCCATATAGAGATAGGCCATAGAATTGAATCTCTTTGCAATAGAGGACCTGTAATCTACATTGTCGGGATCTTCTGCAAGCAGCTTTCTATATACAGCAATTTCCTTTTCATAATAAGTGGAAGCCTCAGAATATTTTTCTATTTCAGAATATACTTCAGCTATGTCGGAATAACACTGAGCAATGTCCAGATGACATGCAACAGGTTCTTCAGGTTCACTCTCAAGACTTAACTCGAGCACCTTGATCTGAGCCATATAACAATCAATTTCTTTATCAGGCATATCCAGCCTGCTAAAAACATCACTTAACATCTCAAATACTTCTATATATTCATCAACATGCTCAATGAGATTGACCCCTGCCTCCAATATATATTCAGCTGATTCCAGGACTTTCTCATAATAGAAGGCCGCCAGTTCATTCTCATTATTATCCAGGTATACAGAACCCATCATGCAATACCTGTCATTTAGCAGACTAAACCTCTCATCAGGATCATCTTCCATTTCAATTGATCTTTCAAGATGTGCATTAACAGTGTCAGTATCTCCTTTTAAGCCATAGCACAGCATAAAAAGCTCTTCTATCCGGATAAGAGAAATATCTGATCTATCAACCATGCTGGCATGCCGGTCAAAGATAGCCTGTAACCCTGACAATATTTCCAGGCCCTCATCGGCAGCTTTCTTACCAATACATCCCATCACATATTCGTCTGCAAGATCAAATGCTCTGATCAATGCAGATTCACTTTCCTGATCAAGGGATAGCTGCTTTTCATACATATCAAGTATATCCAGAGCCAGACCCTTATGAGATTCTACTTCCCTGCCCATAATATATATGGTTAGTATGGCATGTGCCGTATCTGTATAAACTTTTAACAATTCCGTATTTTCTTCAACGATGATTTCTGAATATATCCGGAGGATATTGTCAAAGTTCTGCCTGTATATCACGCAGATGCGAATGTTTACGATCATATCATCAATATCATACAGAACTGATCCAAAATATTCGATGCAGTCAGCCAGTTCACTCTGCCTTTGTGTGTCTTCGCTTTCTTCCAGGAAACGTTCATATGCCAGAGAGTAAGCCTCTTCATAGATTTTTAGTGCATCTTCAGCCCGGTCAAGTGCTTCCAGTATATTGCCTTTTATAAGCAGACAATGATTGAGCATTTCAATCATATTTTTATCCCGGGCATGCTTGCAGGCTTTTTCAGCAAAGTCCAGGGATTTTTTGTAGTTCTTTTTGGAATACTGCAAACCTGCAGAATTTAGACTCCTGTTGATAAGATCAGTGACTCGTTTTGACATAAGCGGAGATTAAACCAAAATGATAAATAGTTATTCAGCTGAGACGATCGGAGAGTCTCTTTGAGAAGAACCGGCAAGTGTATCCGGGATACAGGATCACGGAGAGGGAAGCATAACAAATTGCCAGTAAAGGATCGGAGCCGGAATGGATCAGGACCTTCTGGGAGTATTTCTGGGCCAGTATTCTAAGTCCTGTCTTCCGATCTGCTGTTCCCAGATGTTTCCCGTAGTAGCGGTCAATGTTTTCCAGCAGAAGATCACGGTTTTTGCCGTTGTTGGTTTGATGATATCGGTATACATAAAGGGCCTTCTCCACATGCGCGAACCCATACCCCTTTTGATGGATCCGATAGTAGAGGTCCATGTCTTCATAGTAATTCAGCTCAGTGTCAAAAAGACCTGCATCATTGAAACATTCTCTTTTCACCATGGCAGTTCCCCCGATGGTCTCTCCATTTGTGACATGGTCCCAGGGCAGGCCATGGGCCCTGCATTCATTGAACATCTGCAGGTTCTCATCCACTTTTTTGATACCACAATAGACCAGGCCCACGCCATCTGTAAATAATTTTAATTGTTCTGCGACCTTGTCCTTTTCATAAAGGTCGTCTGCACCCAGAAATGCCACATATTCTCCAGTGCTTTTCTGTACACCGGTGTTAAATGCAGCGGATACCCCCAGATTCTGCTCATGCTTTATGTAAAAGACCCGATCATCCTCAATATCCTTTACAACGCTTTGTGTGTTATCCTCTGACCCATCATCGATTACTATGACCTCAATGTGCGGATAGGTCTGCTCCAGGCAACTGATGATGGCTGCCCGTATATAGCGACCATTATTGTAGGACGGAATAAGTATGCTCACAAAGGGAGAAGAAATCATATTCAAATAATTATGACGCTTGTATAAAAACTTGTTGAACTATTTGGGAAGTGTACTACGAATTACAATCAACACGATCAAACATTTATCATTGAAAGCAGTAATAATTTACCCCCTGCGGTCAGACATTCTTTTTGAGAGAAATCTGAAGGTGTATCCGGGATACAGGATCAAAGCGAGAAAACCATATATGATTGCTAATGAAGGATGGTACCGAAAATAGACAAGAACCTTCTGTGAATATTTCTGGGCCAGTATTCTAAGTTTTGTTTTCCGACCTGCCATATCCAGATGTTTCTCATAGTACCGGTCAATGTTTTCCAGCATCAGGGCTTTATTTTTAGATTTATTGGACCGGTGATATCTGTAGATATACAGGGTCTTCTCCGAATGGCCGAAAAGATATCCTTTTTGATGGATTCGATAATAGAGATCCATATCCTCAAAGTAATCCAGGTCAGTGTCAAAAAGGCCTGCAGCATCAAAACACTCTCTTTTGATAATTGCCGTGGCACCCATGGTTTCCCCGTCAGTCACATAGTCCCAGGGCAGACCCCTGGCCCTGCATTCATTGAACAGCTGCATGTTCTCATCCACTTTTTTGATACCACAATAGACCAGGCCCACGCCATCTGTAAATAATTTTAATTGTTCTGCGACCTTGTCCTTTTCATAAAGGTCGTCTGCACCCAGAAATGCCACATATTCTCCAGTGCTTTTCTGTACACCGGTGTTAAATGCAGCGGATACCCCCAGATTCTGCTCATGTCTTATGTAAAAGAGCCTGTCGTCTTCAATCCCCTTTACTATACTTTCAGTACCATCATCTGACCCATCATCTATCACAAGGACCTCAATATGCTGATAGCTCTGTACCAGACAGCTGATAATGGCAGCCCTGATATAACGGCCATTGTTGTAAGAGGGAATGATTATACTTACAAGAGGTGCTGAAGACACATTTTATAAATGAAGGGATGAATATAAAAATATATTCATCCCGAAAACAGAGTAAAGATCCTGACAGGTCTTTAAGGGATCAGAACAGCATCAATGACATGGATAACTCCATTGCTGGCCTGGATGTCAGTCTGGACAATGTTTGCATCATTGATCATAACACCATCCGTGGTGTCAAATGTGACATCCTCACCCTGAACTGTCCGGGCCGATGTCATTGAAACAACATCTTCGGCCAGGTACTCTCCTGCAACCACATGATAGGTGAGCACATTGGCAAGGGCCTCTTCATCCTCAAGCAGGGAATCAAGGGTTCCTTCGGGCAGAGCATTAAAGGCTTCATCCGTTGGTGCGAATACTGTGAAAGGTCCCTCACCTCTGAGAGTCTCTTCAAGGCCTGCAGCCTGAACGGCCTGGACAAGAGTATTGAAAGAGCCTGCTTCAATAGCAGTATCAACTATATCCTTTTCCATCATTGAAGGAGGGAGGATCACCCTGTCGATGACATGGATAACTCCATTACTGGCCTGGATGTCGGTCTGGACAATGTTTGCATCATTGATCATGACGCCATCCATGGTATCAAAAGTGACGGATTCACCCTGAACTGTCTGTGCAGAGTCCATGGATACGACATCTTCGGCCATGTACTCTCCTGCGATCACATGATAGGTGAGCACGGCTGTGAGGGCCTCTTCATCCTCAAGCAGAGCATCAAGGGTTCCTTCAGGCAGACCATCAAAGGCTTCATCAGTTGGTGCGAACACTGTGAAAGGTCCCTCACCTCTCAGGGTCTCTTCAAGACCAGCCACCTGGACGGCCTGGACCAGAGTGTTGAAGGAGCCTGCATCAACTGCAGTATCCACTATATCTTTCTGTTCTTCTTCCACAGGCTCCTGGTAAGTACATCCGGAAGCCATAACTGCTATTGCCAAAAGCAAAGCTAGGAGTGTATGTATCATTTTCATTGCTATCCACCTCTCCACAATATATGTACATATAAAAGTGGATCACACTAATATATATAGTTATTCTTTCCCCTGAAAAAAAATGTCCCTGTCATAAAGAATGATAATTGCTGCCATTATTATCAGCACTCCTGTCTGGATACATTTTGCCAGCTGTGACATGTTCAGTATTTCCTGGGATATGTTGATGATGAAGTGGAAGAGAATGGCCGCAAAGATACTCCTGTTGTTCTTTATACAGAACCAGCTGATTATAACACCCATTGGTATGATGCTTAAGAAGAAGTTCACCCCGTACCAGATACTTTCCTGAACGATCTCATACTGATAGGAATTGTTCACAAACACCAGCGGGAAATGCCACAAAGACCAGAGCACACCAAAGATCAGGGAGGCCTTAAAGAGGTCATACCTGCTCAGCAGGCTGTCAAAAGCATAGCCTCTCCAGCCCAGCTCCTCAAACGCTGCTGCAAGCAGCAAAAGCAGCAGGACAGGTACGAATCCCGTTGAAAAGGAAAAACCTTCAGAGAAGTTAAACTGCTGCGGGGCCCCGCCCAGGGGAAGGGAGAGTGCTATGGAAATGATGACAGACAGGGGCATGATCAAAATGAGCAGGGGCAGGACTTTCGGCTCGATGAGGCGAAGGTTTAGAAGTCTGTCCAGAAAATCGCTTTTAATCTTCGGGGCCCCCTGGATCATGAGGAGGGAAATTAAGAAAGGGGCCATAAGACCGGGGAGCATGAAGAGCATGTAGTAGTCGGAGTCCTGGAAACTGAAATAGGCCCCGGTGAACCAGAGGATGTAGGTGGTGAGGAAGGTGAGGGTGTAATAGAGACGGGGTTTGTAGGTCACAGACATATTCTTGCTCCATCATGATAATAGGGGCCATCCTATTTTATGTTTTTTTACACCACAAAGTACCATTTGTTCAGGTTTCATAGAAAGAGGCAAAGAGATACGGTACGATTGTCTTGCACCAGAAAGGTAGTGGACAATATAGGCATCCTGGTGGTGACCGTTAAAGATGATGTCCAGCCCCAAGACCTGAGTGCCACCTGATACAACTGGAAAGAACATGTTTATATTGTTAAGCACTTCATCGATGCCGAATGGACCAGTTCCCGGCCCGTGGGTTAAATAGTAGTTAATTTCGACTACTAAATGAGCAGTCAGTTTTGAATATAGTTAATTTTAACTACCAAATAGGTAGTCAATTTTAAATATCGTTAAATTTAACTATAAACTATGACACAAAAGATATTCATGGTTGGCGGAGAGGTAGAACCTCCGTTTTTCATAGGCAGGAACAAAGAGATTGAAAAGATCAAACTCGACATATTAACATTGGCTCAAAGCAATGTGATAATAGGCCCACGCAGAATCGGGAAAACATCCCTGATGCGAAACCTGCAATCAAGTGTGAAGGATGACATCATCTTTGCACTTATCAACTGCAGGGAAATGGTAAGTATCAATGACTTTTTCAGGATAACCACCAGAACATTACTGGAAGCCTATGAAGATAAACATAAGGTTAAAGGGGCCTCCGAAAAGTTTGCCCGCATATTCAAAGGGAAGATGACGTCTTCCTATGAATCCCTTACACAAATCGGAGGCAGTATTGAGCATATCGGAAGTATCTATCTCAAATTCCGTGAGCATGAATTCAATGAACAGGATCTGATCACAGAAACTTTTGAGTTCATAGAGGCTTTTTCAAGAGAGAAAAAACTGCCATTCATACTATGTTTTGATGAGTTCCAGGAATTGCACAAATTCAATGGAAGTATATTTAACGTATTGAAAAGTAAAATGGACAGTTATCCGGATGTCCGCTATATTTTTTCCGGGTCCTCCATCTCACTTTTACATGACGTTTTCTTAAAACCCGATTCTCCACTCTATCTCATGGCTTCAAGAATGCAACTGGGCCCAATTAAGGAAGAAGATGTTAGAAAATACATCAAACAGCGTCTGGAACTACAGGAAATACAGATACAGGACCCGGGACTGGGGATGATCTATACATTCACAGGAGGCTTCCCCTATTATTTCCAGAAGCTTGGATTTATGATATACCAGGACGCCATACTGGAGAACAAAAGCATAATTGAGAAGGATGATGTAGATACAGCTTTTTGTGCCATGCTTGCTGAATTTGACAGTGAATTCGAATCTCGCTATATCGATAAGTTCAGCGATCAGCAAAAACAGATATTAAAATACCTGGCCCGGGAAAGGACAAGACGCTTAAACCAGATAGCAAAAGACATGCAAACCCCCGCTTCATCCCTTACCACATCCATGCGTGACCTTCAAAACACCATGGTGATCGAAAAATCAAAAGAAGGGGCCTATGGAATAATTGATAATGTGTTCAGGATCTGGCTTAAGAGGAATTTCGGAGAGTGAGTTCCAGGTTTTTGGTTGGAGGTTAACTTTTGTATAAAGCAGGTTTTCGAAAAGAAGGGAAATGAACCATATCAACCCGGGAGATAATACTGCGTACCATGTTCTTTGAATTTGAGTGATGAATAAAGAGTAGTGTTGGAATTGTCTTTTGCAGAGAAATGAAGGATGACCCGACTGTTGAAAGACGTGAGGAATGCGGGAGAAGGATGGATGAAGCGGGATTGTGTCCGGATTGTGGGTGTTGCAAACACAATCAGGACTTCTGCATTTGAAGGCCGGATAAATTCTCTATCTTTACCGATATTCCTGAGCTGCTCTTTCACCCTGTTGACAAAGTAACTCAATCAACAGACGAGTATGAAAGATAATCTTCCAATGTCAGCAATAAAACATTTTCCTGCTTTGCGACCTCGTGCATTTTCCGGGTGAAACCGGACTTGCTGATGAGGGCAAAGTGTTCTTTTCTTTCTGGAAGCCATTTTACATGGGCTGCTTTTTCCTTCAGACTGAAATAGACATCTGCGTTGACCTTTTGTTTTTGCCATTTGCACTCACAGAAGAGAATGTTCTTTGTTTCCCTATCAAGGGCCACAAGATCGATCTCATAATCATTTTTCCCTTTTGGCATATTGGGTATCTTTCCCCACTGGCGGCCAATGGATTTGAATCTGAAGGGAAGTCTGTCATGCAGATTAAGATCCCGGAGCATTTCTTTGCTGACTTGCTCAAATGTCTCTCCCAGATAACGGTCATAGCTTTTGCTTAGATCTTCAATGGCATGTGAACTCTCACCTGCTTCTATGGAATCCCTGTGAACAAGTACATACCTGAACCAGAAACGGATAAACGGGTCATCTATAGCATAGATTGTCTTACGGGTGGATGTTTTTTCAGCAACTGGATGTTCTTTTCTTAGAAAACCAAGTTTTATCAGGATATCTGCATAATAAGACAGGTCCTTTGTTTCCATGAACGCTGCGGCAGCTATCTCACCGGCTTTTGATGCACCTCTGGATATGGCATAAAGAATGTTCATGTAGGTGGCAGGATCTCTTACTTCTTCACGCAGCAGGAATTCACCCTCTGCATAGAGTACGGCTTCTTTAGAGAATACCGAGAAAACTAGGTTATCATAAAAAGCCTTTTCAGGATCAAAGAACCCGAGATAAAAAGGTATGCCTCCGGTTGCCCCATATATTTGCATCAGTTCCTCTGGCTTATAGTTTTGGAAAAACCCGGCCAGATGACGAAAGCTTAAAGGCATGACCCTTATCTGTCCGGTTCTCCTTCCGTAGAGAGGACTTGAATAGGAAAGGGCTGTTTTTTCCATCATGGATACGGAAGACCCACACAGGATCAGATGGAAAGGGCCGCCTTTGAGGGTCTCATCAACAATAAGCTGGAATACAGATGGTATGGAACCATCGGCACCAGCCAGATAAGAGAACTCATCAATCACAATAACAAGCTTTTGGTCTTTTTTCCATTGCCTTTATGTATTCGAATACACCATCAAATGTTTCAACAGCCGGCTCTATGTTGCCAAACAGGCCTGAAGCCCTTTTCCTGAATCTGAGTGCATTGGACCGTGTACCCCGCATATCCGCCTGAAAAAAGATGTGAGGCCTATCCTTCACAAACTGCTGGATAAGCTCTGTTTTACCAACTCGTCTGCGCCCGTAGATGATGGTAAAAGAAAGAGCGTTTAAGTTGTACTCCCTTTCAAGAGATTCCAGCTCAGAGACACGGTTTATGAATTTACGGAACATGATAATTATGATTTAGTTACGTATTATTTATAGACTTTGGGAAATGGAAGATCTTGTCCATATTCTTCAGAAATGATCAATCAGATGTTTTTGCCAAAAGAAATAGATAGATTGATGTGTAAGGATTCATAAATATCAGGAAGCCAAAAAATGGTCTCAAAATACTTAGAACAGAATTGTCTGCATATTTCAGATCAAACTGCCATAAACAAACTTCATTCCCTTTTTGAAAAGAATGAAAAGAGCAAACCTCCTGAATCTCTTTACCGCAGGTCACATAAGGACATAATGGATTTTCTGAACAAATGACTTCCTTTAAACCTTTAACTTCACCAAAGCAGGACATGTCTTCTTTTAAATTTTGATATTTGATTCGATAGCAACTGATTTTATCGCCACTTTATAATACTATCCTCCTGATCACAAAATGTCGATCACCGGGCCAGGGAAGGTTATTTAGACACGAGAAGATCACTCTACTTTTTTAGCCATAGTGATGGAAACTATTCCCGGGGGCCGCAATGTCATTTCAGCAGTCTTGCAAATGACAGACCCCCTGAGAAATGGAATTAAGAAAAGAACAGGGCCTTGTGTACAGCATCCACAGGTTCATCGTAGAAGGCCAGCTGGAATTTGCTTAACAGCTCGGGAGGTACAGTTCCCAGTTTCACCGTAGCTGCTGCGGGAATAAGCACTTTTTTGGCCCCGGCATCCAGGCTGACCTGGAGAAGGTCAGCCAGGTTCTCGGTGCTTTGTATTCCTCCTCCAATGGTCATGGTCCCGATGATGGCGGTCTGTTCGGTCACGGGTTTTTCAAGAGCTGCGGAACACAGGGCTATGAAGGCGGCCAGGTTGGCCCCGTCTGCCATTCCTATCCCGTATATGTCCTGGACGTTTAAGAAGTAGTCCCGCTCTTTTGTTGAGATGGATTGGCTGATGCCTTTTGCGTTTGCTTTGAAATAGTTGATGGCCGTTTTGATGGATTCTTTTGCTTTTGCGCTGGAGCCCAGGCCCGATATGTCATATTTACCATTGCCGGAGGTGACCTGGAGTTCGGTCTTATAGACTCCGACCTTACCATTTTGAGTTGCAGATATGGCAAAGCATTCTCCCGGTTTGAGCATTCCGGGAGGAATGATCTTGTTGCCCCCGCTTTCGGGGACGCTTACAAAGTTCTCGCTCATATCTTCATTGTCGATGTAGGAGAAGTTCACATCAAAGAATTCCATGCCGCCGATCTTTTTGAGCTGCTCCTTTACCCTCCTTCGGCCCGTCAGTGCATATTCCAGGATCTCCCTTACCTCTTCCTTTGTTGCGACCTCATCCGGATAAAGGAGTTTCATCAATCCGGAGAAGGTCTTTTTGACCGCTATTACATCCCTCTGGTTGAGATTGTTGCCCGGGCTGAAGTATTTAAACATATTGTCACTGTAGGAGCGTTTCCTCATCTCCCGCAGGAATTCGGCCAGATAGTCCACAATGAACCCGTACCTGTCGGTGAAGTGTTCGGGCCTGAACTTGGGAATTTCCCAGCCGGGCAGATAGTAGTGGATCCTGTCAAAAAATGCACTGTCATTGTTCATTGCGTCCGGGAAGGGCGCAAAGAGATGGAAGGTCTTAAGCAAAGAGGAGATGCTCTGGTTGACATTGCCCACAAACACAATGGAAGCATTGGCATTGATCTGGTTCTTGCCCCTGGCAAAGGACCCCGATGCCATATAATCCTTGAGGATCTGTATCCCGTCCTTGTCCTTAAACCGGATACCCGCCACCTCATCAAATGCAACCACATCCCACAGACCCACCAGGCCCACCTGACGGGTGCCCATGTTGTAGAAGAGATTGGCCACGGTGGTCTGTCCTCCTGAGATCAGTATGGAGTTGGGGGAGATCTCTTTGTAGATATGGGATTTGCCTGTGCTCCTGGGCCCCAGTTCACAGAGGTTGTAGTTGTTTTCTACAAGGGGTACGAGGCGCTCTAAAAGATGCCATTTTGTATTGGTTTCAAGCCTTGTGGGTTCCATACCTACAGTTCGTAAAAGCACATCCATCCACTCGTCCCTGGTGAAGTTGCGCCTTTGCTCAATCATTTCATTGATATTGATGTGAGGGATCTGTATGGGTTTAAGATCCGCTATGATAAAGGGGGAGGGCAGCATTTCCGAATTGTATTCCATTTTGATTATGCACCATATCCCTCCTCCCAGGAGTTTGTCGTACTTTGTAACATATTCCGCATCTACTTCTACCTTCGAGAGGCCCAGATTGGAGAAGAGCGCTTCATAGACATCTTTTTTTTCGTTGAGTTTGACTGTGACTTTGTCGATGATGGTGTAGTAGCCTGTTTCCCTGATCTTTGATTTTATTTTTTCTGCTTCATCGGGTCGGACGTAGTTGTCTGAGAGGATACTTTTGACTTTTTGTACGCCCTGCTGTATCAGTTCTTCGTCATCGGTGGCACAGTTGGCCCCCAGAAGATATTCCAGGACATATACAGGGACATTGTGGCCCACTTTGACCAGCTTTGTGAGGTCTTTGCGTACTACTTTTCCCTGGAAGTACCGGTTAAGCTTCCCGTCTGTTCCAATATCTTCTTCTGTCAGCATGGTATCCGCTCTTAAAAATCATCAACGATCAAAAGGTCCACTTCGAAAGGCAGGGGGTCTATTATATCCCTGTTGATCTGTGTGGGGTCTTCATCTATCAATCTTACATAATATACTTTATTCTCTATTTCTCCGGTCAATGTAAGGATGACCCTGTATTGTCTTTCAGGTGCCTCATCGGATGTGCTCTCAGCAATGACAAGTTTTTCATCACTGACCTTAAACTCATCTGAGTCCATATCCCACAGAGCTATCCGGGCCCTTCTTGGAAGCAGTTTTTCGGTCACTCTTTCTGTCTGGAGGAGGTTTATTGAGAACGGACTGCTTGTGATCTTCCGTCCCGAATTGATCACTGCCAGGCCCACGTTTCCGTGTTTTATGCCTTTTCGCTCCAGATCGGCAGTCTTCTGATAGGTATATTTGAGGACAGGGACGACCACCTCCTGCAGGGCCGCTCCACCGTGTACGAATTGTTTGCCAGGGCCCTGTTTCTGGAATCTGAGATCTGAAAGGGGGACGTATGCATACATATCTTTCATGTTGAACTTATGCACGTTCATGGGGTCAAGGTCCTCTTCACTCAGGATGAACCGTTTGGTTGAATCTATGAATCTGTCTTTGTTAAAACTGCTGATGTCAACTTTGTCATAGCTTTCCAGCCCGTCTCTCTGATAGATGAAACCATGGTCTGCTGTGACTATGAGGTTGTTGAGTATCTGATCATTGGTGAGCTTTTCAATGGTTTTCTTCACATCTTCAATGGTATCTTCAGCTGCATTGAATACTTCATGCTCCGATGAGGAGTGGTCACCTGTGGAATCGATCCTGTCATGATATATGTAAAAGAGCCGGATACCTTTGAACTTTTCGCGGGCCTCATCCCTTTTGAGATTCATGAGTTCTTCATAGCTTATGGCTATTGAGTCAGATGCTACTGTTTTCAGAATTTTTCCGCGGTTCTCTATACCTTCAGTGCTTATTCCATCGGCAAATACGAATTTGTCTTTGTATTCCAGTTCCTTATGCGGAAGGAGACTGGCCATGCCCAGTTTTGTGTATGAAGGCAGGGAGCTGGCCATGTATTTTAGTTCTACTGTGCCCCGGGTGTCTTTGTTCAGGACGTCCTGAAGTTCTGCGGCCACTTCATAACGCATGGCATCGGAGATGATGACTGCGACCTTGTCCCGGTCATTGCGGGTTATGATATTGTTTATGTAGAGTTTGTAGAATTCGTCCTGGCGGTCGATGAGCTCTATGTTCCATTTATCTCCCATTTCAGTTGATATGAGCTCACTCCATTTTGCAAGCAGTTTGTCGAGAAGCCGGTTGTTGTAGAGCTTTTCAACAGCTTCCCTTGTTGTTTTGAGGACTTCTTTTTCCCGGTCCCGGTCATAGTAATAATAGAACTTGCGGTAGTAGTAGTCCATGAGGTAGTAGCGTGTTGTATAGTTTTTGAAGAACTGGTTCAGGTCAGGGCCGTCGAGGTCTTCCTGTTTGAACTCTTTGGCGAACTGATGCAGTTTTACGGCAAATTCCAGGGCATTGTAGATGTTCTCAAAATACTCATACCAGTGTTTTGTCTTTCTGTTTGCGATCCACTGGAGGTAGCTGTCATAGTCCTCTCTTTCATTGTCAAGTTCCTGTACGATCCTGCGGATGATGTGTTTGTCAAATATGTCCAGGGATTCGGCTTCCAGGTAAGCTGTTATTTTGTGGCCTTCAAGGGAGGTGTTGAGATATTTGTTTAGCTGATTGTCTTCAAGGAGGATCCTGCAGTACTCATCATAGGCCCCGCAGTCCCTGGAGTTGTCCATCCAGCCTCTGATGAAGATCTCACATTCATTACTAAGTGAGTTGGAGTAGGCCCTGTATTTTTCAGGATTGATGTCCGTATTCCTGTAGATATGGGTTATTACAAAGCTTAAGAATAGCTTTTTTAGTGTGGGTTCTTCGGCCTGGTATCCAAAGTACCTGCCTATCAGGTCCCAGAACTCATCTTTTAGTTCAAATCTGACAATATCCTCCCAGATGGTGTTGGAGCTTTCGTCCAGCGAGTTGATGAAGACCTTTCGGACAATTTCTTTAAGATCTGTTGTTGCAGAGCCTGAAAAGACGCCTAAGAAGCCGAGGGTGAACTCTTCGGCCCTCCATTTCCCCTGATAGAGCTTTTTAAGGGGGACCACCCTCTTCTTGCTCCCGAAGAACTGCTGATGCTTTTCCAGGAAGCTGTCCAGGTCATACCCTTCAATATTGAATTCACTCTTAATGTCCGAGATCCTGCTGTTCTCAAACCTCTCCGAATAGAGCTGGATATCCAGCAACCAGTTCTCCTCGGGGGGCCTTTCAGCTTGCGGTGAATAAATGAGATAGCTGGACTGCGTGTCGTCTATCTCCAGCAGTTTTTTAGTGGCAAAGAAGTTGTTGTCCAGCACATGGAGTTTGATGTTCTGTTCAAAGAGGGCCTGCCTTATGTAGGAGAGGCCCTCTTCATCCGCAGTCCCGTCCTTATCATACCAGAAGACGATCTTCCTTTTTTCAAACTCTCCAGGCGGGGTGAATTTTTTAAGTATGCTTTGGGTGGTCTTTTCAGGGTTTATCATTTCAAATTCCTGCTGAACTTCTCAGTAAGGTATCTATCAGATCGTAGGTTTCAGTGATGTTTGCTTCCCGGTTAAAGTCGATACGGCATTGTGCACTTTTAAAGTAACTGCTATGCGAATAGGTATGATTTATGTTGCTGCGTCTCTTTTTTTCTTCATCGACTATTTTTTCGATCATTTTACGGACGGTTTCGTAAGTATGGTCTATCTTTTCAGAGGTTATTGTATCGGAAGAAAGAGACTTATAGATCCCGTATGAGAGCAATTCATCACAGTGATTAATATAGTCTTCTTTAATGTTCTTTTTGTTTTCAATGACTTTTCTCATTATTAAGTAAGCATTGTATATTTGTTCATAGATGGGAGAGTCTTTGGACCCGTCAAAGAGTTTTGAGAGGGGATTTTCTTCATTTACGGCATCGAAAACTTCTTCCAGAACACTTGAGATGGAATTTTTTGCAATTTCAGGCCTTTCATAATATGTCGCGTACCAGAACTTGATGGCTTTTTCACTGGTGACGGAGCTGTGCATTGTTTTACTTAACTGGTTTGTGAAGGTTTCCCCTCTTTTGGAAAGGTAACCTATGCCTTTGTTCTCAAAAAGGACTTTTACATAGTTCTGGAAATCCCTGGTGCTTATCCTGTCACGGAAGTTGATCGCAGATTGAGTATTGGTGGCTTCGGTTATTCTGTCAAAAAGGCCCTGCTCATTGGTCTCATATAATCTGATGGTGACATAGACATCTTCAAGAATGTCTTTGTTCGTTTTGTAGGTGTCATATAATATCCTGGTTGTCTGAAGGCCGTTGACAATTACAGGCTTGTATGCAGGTATGATATAGTCCCCTGCCTGCGGGTTGGATGGGATCTGCATTTCATTGCATAGTATGGTTATCCCGTTGTTAAGTAAGGGGAAATATATTGACTCTGATTCCGTGTTCAATGTCTGCCTGATCTTCCGGTTCGTCTTATTCTCATATCCGAGAAATCCTCTTATGTTCTCTGCAAAGAGTTTATCTTCAACCCCGTTTACCCGGATCTCCTCATCTACAAGTTCACATAGTTGAAGGGCCTCCATCCTGAAGTTCACCGCTTTGACATTGAGTATTGAATATGAGATTATAGCCTGCGGTTCCCTGGGTGATATATTGGATTTCTGGGCCCTGAAAGTGAATTTGACCTCACTGCGACGTTTATCTGTTTTTATCAGGTTTTCGATCTTTTTGTAAAGATCATCTGAATCATAGATGTAAAAATTGTTCGCAGGATCATGATACGACCGGTACAGCTCTTTATTGGCTGCATACTTTGTATCCTCAATATTTCCACTAAAAAGGAAATTAAGCCGATGTTCAATGATATACCCTTTTTGAGTGATGGACATATATTCATCCAGCACAGGCATAAGATTTTGCGTATTTGGTTTATCCCGCCGGCCCTTTTCAAAGACCTCAATAAAGTCCTGCCTGAACTTTTCAAGTTCATTCTGCTTCAGGCTTCTTGAATTCTTACACTGGAAAACTTCCATTATATAGAAGCCATCCTGTTCGTTAAAGTAAACCCCCCATTCTCCCGAAATGATCACATCATCAAAAACCTCATCAAATGTCTTATCCAGCATTGCAGCTATTGAAAATACCTCAAAGGCCTGGCCCTGAGTAATACCAAACCTGCCAGATATCTTTTCCAGATAAGAACTTATAAAGAGATCCTTGTTCGTCATGATGGTCCTTCGTGGTATTCATATATAGTTAAGTTAAGGTTTATAATCTTATGATGTATGTACTTTCCAAAAGGCAATATGTTTTCGTATTTACGATTGATAGGGTGTAGGAGCAGATCTTCTAATGCCAGATCAGAACCCTCCTGTAAGATCCATCAGATCTTCTCCACAAGCCCCTTAAACTTCTCATAATTGACCTTAACCCCATCATCCAGATCAATATCAATATACTCATCGGCCCTGTTCTTAAGCACTTCATCATACCCCATGATCTCCCCGATCATCTTCCCCAGCCTGACCTTCTCCTGGGCCTCCTTCCCGATATCCGACTGGATCATCTCAGCCCTTGCATCCAGCTTTCCTTCCAGCTCCAGCAGATAATCCGTCCTCATCAGGGCCAGTGTCTCATTATTGTATCTGTGCATGTAGATCAGTGCATTAAAGGCCCGCCCCTTCCCCGAGCTAAACAGCCAGTAGATAGGCCTTTTCTTATACATCTTCACATGGTCCTTATAGAACGACTTGAGGAAATAATCCCTGATAACCCCCTCAGAAGACTTCTTCCCATTCCCTCCCAGGGCCTGTGCAATAAAGTCCAGGTTCTCAGAAAGCGACTCCTCCCCAAACGTCAAAGTCAAAAACTCCTTGAACCGGCCCACAATATCATCTTCAAAATACTCATCATCCAGTACAGGAATGATGTTATCAGAGTCCGGAATGAAGCTCGGGGACGGGACCTGTTCCAGATAATCCTTAAGTGTTTCACCCTGATTGGCAAGGACCAGGCCCGGAGTGTCCAGGGAATATCTTCCAAACATACAGCCAACCGCATAGGAGATGAGCTCTTTAATAGTGTCTGTTAAAAGGAGGGCCTCCAGCTCTTCCCCGGTTTTACCTCCATTGTAGCGGTAGTGAGGATTACATGTAAGAGTGATCTCTGAAAGCGGGACTTCAGGAGTAAGTTCATCCTGCAGGCCGTAGGCCTCAATGAAGATGCGGTTGTTCTCTTCTTCAAGACGTTGCATCTCCAGGGTTGTGGACCTCCAGTGGGCCCGGAGGTTGGTGTAGGTTTGCTGGAGAGAGGGGGAGTGGTAGTCGGGGGAGAGGAGAGGGAGGGTGGTGAAGTCCCAGGATGTTTCGTAGGAGTCCCAGTCGGATTTTGCGATATCAATTAAAGCTTGTGGATTTGAATCAATTGATTCTAAAAATGGTAAAGCCCTAAAATTTCCAACTTTAAAATGTAAAGTCGGGTTTAAAATTGGGGTCAAATGTTTGACAATTGTAGAGTTCAAGAAAGATAAGAGAGTACCTTGTTTAGTATCGTCTATCATAAATCCTGCGGGGCTTGCACTATCAAAAAGATGATATTTGTATTTAATACGTGCAGAATAACCACCAGATGTTATGTCAGACCAAATTGCAGCATCTTTGCAAAAAGCTGCCTCACCCTGAATACCTGAATTCTTAGATGATTTTATTTCTTTGCCATCTAACTCCCAATTTATTACATATTCAAGATTGCCAGCCCATTTACGAAATTCACCACCTTTGTGATGATAAAACCATTTTGAGTTTAGATTTTTTAAATTAGAAGAAGTATTTCGACCTACTTCAAACCAAAATCTAAGAAACCTCTCATTATGTCCTGTTTTTATACCTTCTGAAACATGAGTTAGATTACTAAGAGGACACATTTTGTCAAAAATTGAGAAAAAAGATTTACCTACCCAATAAGCAATCGGACTTCCCGGAATCTTCTTGAAATCAGATGCAGAGGCCCTGTAAAAATTAGGAACCGGATTTGCTGACGATCTGTCTTCACCTGTCATAATTTACCTCCTCCCAGTGGGCCCGGCCACACTAACAATATCAACATTCAATTCACTACCCAATGAGCACCAAATTGAACCAACCCATGATTGAGTTACAAATTCATTCAAATTGGCACCATGTTCTTTTGTAAAATTATAAACCCATGAATTAATAAGATAATGAAGAAATTCATCACACGCCATGTGATGAATTCGACTACTTTCACCGGGTCCACTTAATTCATCACAAGTCTTGTGATGAATTCGACTACTTCCACCGGGCCCACTTAATTCATCACACGCCATGTGATGAATTCGACTACTTTCACCGGGCCCACACAATTCATCACACGCCATGTGATGAATCTCAGATATCCGGTCAACAATAGAGGAAACTCTAGCAATCAAAGTCCCATCCCCGGCCCGGCCTCCTGTCAATGCACCGTTATCCTGACCTTCCATCATCGATCGCCTCCGTCCTCATCTTTGTTTAAGAATTCACGGCCCCCGGGCTTCAGGTTTTCTTTCTGATTCAGCGACCGGGCCGGTGACCATTCTTCATCAACCTGATCACTCTCTCCAGCCACCCTCAGATAGACAGTGAACCTCACCTTCATTCCGACTTCAGCGATCCGGGGGGCGGGGAGGCCCATCTCTTCAGCTTCTTTAAAGATGCGAGGAAAACCACAGCCCCATTGCTCCATCAGATTAAGTTCTCTGAAGGCCCGGGTGATCACGTGGTTCCTTACTCTTGAATTGCCCTGTTTGACTTCTTCTATCGTCATTCCGGGGAGAAGGGAACCGGGGTTTTCTATTTCTATGCGGTCGTCAAAGACGGATACTCTGATGGGGCCACTTTTAAGGGAATAGTCGGCGTGTACTATTGCATTGGTCAGGGCCTCACGCAGGATAGTAAGGGGAATGTTCCATTCATTGCTCCGTTTGATCCCGGTGCTCTCTGCACTTCTGAAGGCATGCTTTTTTAAGAAAAGCATCACTGATCCGACACAGCCGGGCAGGTCCTCATGTATCTCAGCGTGATCAAAAAGACAGGAACTGTCCCTGATACGCACACACTGTATCCATGCGTCAGGGAAATGGGCCTCCCTTTGTTTACCGAACAAAAGCATGGCCCCGGTGGTCGGGACATGTCTTCCATGATACGGGACCAGAAGCCTGAGATCTGTTAATTGAGCTTCAGTTAGCTCCCGGGGCCCATTGAAACGCTTTTTTGCGATCTCAAGATCGATGTCGGAAAGGGAAAGGCCGGGCATTGGCATCTCATCAAAAGTCAGATTCAGGGGGGCTGAATGAAAAATGGTACTGTGGGATACGACACCGGATGTCATCGGGCCTCCGCACAAAGTTCGTTCACCTGCATTATAGTTTCCCGCAGCATTCCGTCCTTTTGTGCTTCACTGTTACCATCCACCAGCCGGATATAGTCACCTTTATACTCAGGATGATGGGCATTCTTAAGAACAAAAGCAGTTGTGGAAACCACCTCACCGCCTATACTATCAAAGGCCCTGGGCCCAAGATGTGCCATAGACAGGATAGTGTTTTCATCCAGAATAGTGCTGCGAAGCTTTTCAAATGAAGAGAGGAACATCCAGCTCTGCATGGTGATCATCGACACCATACCGCCATCCATTGTAAGATCAAGGTTACGTTCAATGAACATCGCAAAAAAGTCAGACTTGCTATCAGGATAATTACTCTTTCCAAAATCCTTCAGCCCTGCATTCATCCCTTTACCGCCCATATACGGCGGATTGGCAACCACTACATGATACTTCGGGCTCAGGTAATCGACCTGTTCCAGGGCCTTCAACACCTTCCGGTGAGTTTCAAAGAGAGTAATATCACTAAAGAGATTCCTCTCATTCAACAGTTGCCTCATCTCAGATACATTCGTCTCAAAGGGCCGGATGAGAGAGCCAAAGTTGCCAGCGTCTCTGAACTGGTTGAGGGTCCGGCCGATGCCTGAGGTCAGCAGGTTGCTTCCTACAGCGGACAGATATGAGCGAAGCTCATCGTCTTTAAACTCAATGCTTTCAAGCACACAGATGTTGGGCTGAACCGGAGCTTTAAAGAATCTGCGGTTCTTTTTGCGGGCCTTCATTGCCAGAGCAAAGGCCGCCAGCTCACCGGCCCGCTCATCTATCTCTATGCCATAGAGATTGTGGGTCAGGATCATCTCCGGGATCTCGGAGGGGTCGTAGCCTTCCTCCTCATAGATGGAGTAGAGCAGGTCAAAGGCATATACCAGCATGTGACCCGAACCACAGGCAGGATCGCATATCCTGATATCCCCGGGAGAACTTATCTTCAGGAAATCCGTCTCGACCTCTTCGGGCCTGATATAGTACTCCATCTGTTCATACAGCTCAGAACCGGGGCGGTTGAGCATCCACAGGCGGCCCAGGGAATTCTCCACAAGATAGCGGACGATCCAGTGAGGGGTGAACAGCTGGGTCGCGGCAGGGATATTCGCACTGGTGATCTTCACATTCTTCTTCAGGGCCTTGAAAACCTCATCTTTTTTGGGTGCTATATAATACTGGTAGATCCAGCCGATGATCTCCACTTCTCTCCAGTCATCCTCAGGGATTATCTCATTGATGTCCTTCACAATAGAATCGATATGCAACAGGTTTTCGGGGAACAGAAGCTCGGTGTAGTCCTTGATCTTCTCAAACATGAAGGGCATGGTAGAGTTGAGGTGATTACATAATCTTAGTATCAGATACTTGTAGAGCTCTTCATCCTGGTTCCCGGCCTTAAGCTCAAGGACATGATCCGGATCAAGGTCCGGAAGATCCAGCTCAAGAGCATGGGTGATGATACCGGGTTCACTTCTTCGGTCATCTTCGGGGGTGAACACCTTCACCGGGATATACTCATTGACCTCCAGGAACTTCAAAGCAATAAAACGGTTGAACCAGTTATAGGTCACCCCGGCCATCACCTGCTCATAACCTTTATGCAGGACCTCCCTCACCAGCTCCTCGCGCTGGCCTTTGATATTGCTGTTATAGACCTTCCCGCCAATAACGATCGAATCCGAAAATTCCGAATCAACAGGAAGCACCTCCTCCGGCAGGATACCGTAGAACCTGGCCCGATCCTCAACTTCAGCACGAAGCTTTTCCCGTACAGTATCCGAGAACCTGATAATATTTGCCTTATCCATGATCAGAACAACCTGATATCGTTTTCATTCAACATCTTAAGCAGGGTCTCTCTTAGCTCCTTGAGATAGCTGTCAAGCTCCTCTTCATTTGTAATGGTGGTCCGGGCCCGGAACACAGAAGTATCCTTAATGGTCTTCGTGATCCTTACCGGGGAAGGGTCCACATCATCAGGATCTTTAATGGTCTGCAACTGTTTCTTAATCAGATCATAGGCCTGATCATGAAGAGCGGACAATGTCGTGGACTGGGCCTGCACAAAAACACAGTCCTCTGCCTGTGAAATACGCTTTTTAAGATCATGGAAAGGTTTCAAGGTCAACTCCATGAACTCATCGCAAAGAGCGGAATGGGAACCCATCTCCTTTTCCAGTTCTGCAACAATATCCACGATCTGTTCAAAGGTGTCTTCCTTAAGAGCTGAAAGGGTCTTTGAAAGGGAATCCTCCACCTCACTTTCAAGCTGAGGGAGATACTTAATATTGGAATATGGCTCTGCAGACCCCAGGATCATTTCAATCTCCTGCACATCGGACCGGGTCTTATCATCCATGAACTGAAGGTCACGCTTAAAAACATCAAGCTTCCTCAGGACCCTGCGGAATATCTCCAGCTTTTTGGTCTCAAAGAAAGATATGACCGGTTCAACCTTCTCACGCTGTTCCACCAGCTCATCCTTCTTATCAGCCACGTTTTCCAGAAAGGCCGAGGGGTCCGTGATATTGAGCATACCTTTAAGAAAAGCAGCATATCCGCCGATAAGCTCCCTGCCAGGGAACCTCGCCTCTTCCTTATATCTGCCCTCGATCTGCTCAAGCTTCCCGTACTCATCACTGATCAGCCCATGGGCAATTTCAAACAGATCCTTTTCCTTCTCAGGGACATTGGTCCGGTCAAACACATCCCGAACAGCGGTTCTCACTGCCCTGATAACCTCAACGTTCGCCTTTTCCTTAATCTCAAGCATCAGCTTATCTGCGGCATCTTTACGGGTAAGGTATCTGACAACCTCTTCAGCAGTTTCCTTCCTGAGGACGACATAGGTCTTCTGATACCTCAGTTTGACCTCATCCTTTGCAAAAAGAGTGGCCACAAGGCCGGATATCGTCATCTCATTCCAGCCATAGGGCTTGCGCCGAAACTTATCCTTAATATCCTGCAGCACAACAACATCATTCTTCTGCCGCTTCATATTCAGATAGTCCATGATCTCCCGCAGAGCAAGCTGATTCGTCTCTGAGGCCCCGGCCCCGAACTTTTCAAGATCGTCAGCTTTGAGTATCCTCAGGATCTCACTATCGGAGGTTATATCCCGGGTCACATAACCCGCTTTTTTATACACGTTCTCAAACAAAAGATCAAGCCCTTCCTTGATCCTGTCCTTAGGGTTCTTCTTTTCAATACTGGTGACTTCCTTTCCGTCAACAAATATCCGGGCCTGTGAAACTCCCTCTTCCATAGCCTTTTTAGCCGTTTCCCGAAGACGGGCCTCATCTATCCTCTTGCCGCTGAGGATCTCCTTAACCTCACCCACATTGGTATTGGACGTATTCTGGGTCAGATACTTGCTGATCTTCAGATAATTGCGGATCTGGTCCACGAACTCAACGTTTTCCGGAAATACGAAAAGAAGGGTGTCTGCAGAATCCACATTGCTCAGATTATCACCGCCAAGGGACCTCTGCCCGCTCCCCCTTATAATATTATCAGACAGAGGGGACAGGAATCTGATAGTAAGGTCCGCACCTGCAGCATTTTTAACCTTATCGTCAACGGCCCTGTGGAACCTGTAATCCTTATATTTGGCAGGGCAGACATTATCGAAAATATAAGAGAACATCTCATCCAGGACCTTATGCTTTTCAATCAGCATACCCTTGATCTCACGGTTGATCTCCTGCTCTTCATTGGTAAGGAAATAATATCTGTCCCCGGACTTCTGAATAAGCGTCTGGGCCTCCAGACGCCTGAGGGAATCAGCGATCCTTTCTTTAAGTTTCCTTTTATCCTCATCCACATGGGAAGTGGAAAGGACCACCAGGTTATCCAGGCTTGGCTGCAGGACATTCACATGCCTGATCATGAACAGGATCTTGAGGACCTCACAGTCCCCATCCTCAAGCATATCATTGCCCCCGGCCTGGGTTATAGTACGCGCTATGATCGGGTCCAGGAAGCTCTCAATGGTATGGTAGAAAGTGGAGAAAGGAACAAGTACTCCGGTTTCACTCTCTGCATATTTCTCACTGGCCTCCTTAAACGCACTGAGCATAGAACGCTCACCCTTTGCAAGGTGCTTTCCTGTAAATCCGGTTTCCCTGATCTTATCGAACACCTTCTGCAATACAAAGAACTGGTAGGGAACAAAAGGATAGACATTAACAAAATCATCTTCAGCCTTATACAGCTTCATCTCGGCCCCTCCCGGAGAGAAGGTCAGCAGATTCTTAAGGATCGTCTTCTTTTCAGAATAGTATAATGATAAAGATTCTTCATAGGCCTGCTTTTTGGCAAGGATCCTCTTCTTGATGACCTCATCGACATTAGCACTGGACAGGCTCAACCGCGTATCGAACCGGCCCTGGATCTTGGAGAAATCATAACCCTTAACCTGATCCTTTGTAACCGTATCGATATCCGCCTGGGAGGTTACAACGATCCAGGCCTTTCCGGCAAGTTTTGTACCAAGTTCTTCAACAACTGTCTGGAGGTTTAGCATCAGCTCGCTGTTCTCACCGATATACTGGCCCACCTCATCAATAAGGAAGATCACCTGATGATCCTTTCCTTTAGACTCACAGTACCTCTTCACCCTATCGGCAAACTTCTCCACGCTGAAATGGTAACTGCTGCCATCGGATTCGAACAAACGCTCAAGGGACTCCCTGCTCTGGTACTCACAACTAACAAGAGCTTCAATTATGTCATCCTGCTCGAACAGATACACATCCCTCTTTTCCTCCCAGGCCTCACCATTGATGCGCTTAAACTCCTCTTTGAACTTCTCATAAAGGCCCTTGTTGCTCAGATCCTCCTCCATCTCGGCCAGCCAGAGCACATCCCCGAAAAAGCCCCTTTTTTCATTAAAGACCCGCATCAGGATGTTCACGATAAGCTCATTACCCCTGTCCTGAGTACTGGCCTTCGAGTCGATATTGAACAGAATGACATCCCTTGTACCCTGATTAACCGCCCGCTGGACAGTAGCGAACAACTGGGGATCAGAACCTATCTTCTCCTCAAAGAAATCAAGAGCTGACCGGCCCCTCACCGACCTGTTCTCCAGAAGATAGGACAGCATCTTTATGAAATGGGATTTACCCGAACCAAAAAACCCCGAAACCCACACCCCTATCTTATCCGTAGGAGTTTCCAGGGCCCCTGAATATCTCTCAAAGAACGCATCAAGATGCTTCAATGCCTCTTTTGTGACCACATACTCATCAAGTTCCGTATAGATGTTCTCCTCATCATCCTGGTCAACCTTAATAACACCATTTATCTGTCTTCTGATATCCTTTTGGAACAGGTCCTGAATTTTTGTCACATCTGTCATTACCAAACAACCCTTAAATTTAAAAACGGTATTATATATTTATAAGCCTGAAAGCACGATAGTAATTTGCGTCCCGAAACTTTCCAAAAAGACTCAGATCAAACCCACTGAACTTACCCGGATAGAATGTAACAAGAGGAATATTCCCCAGCACCGGCTGCAGATTATTCAGGATCGTATGAGAGCGCATCATGGGCCAGGCCTTTCCCACTCCGGTCAAAAAGATGATATGAAAATCAGCGGCCTCATCCATCCTCTGCTGGATCACCGTCTTCAAACCATCAGGTTTCAACGTCAGCTTGAGATTCTTCAACAACTTATCAGAACCCTTGGTCCTCTCAAAATCAATTAGCTTCTCCTCACCTATCTTTTTAGTAGCGATCTCAACACACAACTCATAAAGATCGATCTCAAGCACCCCGATAGATCTGCTTTCCAGATTAGAAATGATCCTGGACACCGTATCCCTAACAAGCAACTCCTCCTCCGGAGGATAGTCAAATATCCAGAACGGAACCTCATTCCCCAGGCCCCGGGCCTTCAGGAAGTCCTCTTTCTGCAATTCGTCTTTTAACAGGTCCAGCCTCTCTTCAAGTATCATGGTTGCAGGTTAGTTATCTCCTAAATTATTTAAACATAGTCGTTTTGCAATTAAGGAATGAGGGAAGAAGTGGGGGAAGTGAGACTTATTATGTGAAGAAGAAGAAGGTTAATATAGTGGAACTTTTTGGAATGGCAAGTGATGTATATTATACAAAAAAACGGACACATAAAGTTCAATAAGATAATAAGTATTATATAAAATAAAAACTTGTGCCGACTAAATGTATAATGTTCTTTTCACTAAATTTAGCAATTACCATTCCAGCAAAATTATTCCAATCCATCAAATTCCCATTTAATTGCTAATCCTCTGTTGAATTTGACCTCTCAACTGAATTGGATTTGTAATAACGTTTTCATTTTCCAGCCCGAGAACGACTTCATCATAAACAGGAGCTATCCCTTCTGGATCACTGATGGTGAAAATAAGCGCAAATTTTAGAGGCGTAGTGTCTAAAAAAACTTCATCTCTTAATAACAATGAAACATGAATCCTCCATTCATCTGTTTTTATACCTATAAAACTCTTAGAGTATCTTTTAACAGGTTTCCATTTATATCCATTTTTAATTAGCTCTTCTTCATATAATCCAGATTTAAGTTCAGGATCTTCTTTTAACTTTGATACAAATTTATATTTGTTTTTTGAACGATCGAATGTTTTTGCTCCAAGAGAAGCACTTATGTTGGCACGAATATATTCACAACCGAAATCAGAATCAAGTGGAACACCTGCAACAAGTGTCATTGCTACATTGCCACGACATTTCCCCCTTTCACTAGTCAGTGAATTTGGCCAAACAAAAGGATAATTTAAAGAATGGCCCTGAAATATTTCTTGTTCAAACACCAGTGTAATGGAAGATTCCGTACAACTCAAAATATCTTCGGCACTATCTGGCATTCCAAAGCCAACATAAGGTAAGAAATCATCATGGACCTTTGTCTCATCTGGTATCTTGCTATGGTGAACAGCTAATGCTTTAATTAAACTGTTTGAAACTGAGGGAGCCAGTTTATGATCTAATATTGCCAGTGTTCTGGCAACTAAAGGACAGGAAAAACTGGTGCCTAAATTTTCAGTGACAGAACCAGTTTCATCAAAAGATATAATTCCTTGATTCTCAACCCCATGTTCAGAACTGAAATTCCCACTGTAATGAACCAATTCCGGTTTAACGATGTAACCGGGGCCCAGACCTTTGCATGAATAACTGGCAGGCTGATTTTTACGGACTATACTGTCATTCCTATCCTTACATGCAATCGCTCCAACAGTAATTGCTCTCACAGAATCTGCTGGTGCACGTAATCTATCTTTATCCAGAATATCATTTTGAGGAGGCCATTTTCTTTGATTTATATCTTCATAATTTCCTGAAGGTAATGTGATTATAATGTCATTTTCATCCTGAAAAGCATCCAAAAATATCCCAAGTGAAGAAAACAATTCATCATCTACGCTCATACCCAGACCCAAACTCATGTTCCAGACCCTTAATTTATGTTTCTGTACCAGATCAGGAATGGTCTGTTGCAGCCTTAAAATTAAATCGTCTTCAGTGACAGTTTCTTCAGAAGGATCAGGCAATATCTGAACATCGACAATTTTAACCAATTCTTGATCAGGACAGATGTCTTTCCCATTTAAATGTTGACCCATACAAACAAGTCCACCTACAAAAGAACCATGGGAATTGTCCTGATAAATTTCAGGATCGTGGATTATTTTCTCAACAATCCATGGTTTTAAGACAGGATGTTCATTGCTTATCCCCGAATCAATTACACCAATTTTTGGATAATCCACATCCATTTCAGGAACTGGATAATCCACCGAGTCAGCTTCTATCAGATTACTGTTTAGAGTTCCAATACCAAATGAAGGAAAATAAGAAACAGTTTTTACGGATGGATTCTGGCATAGTTCTTCAATAAGAGTAGCATCTTTTCCAACTACTCTCCAAATAGAAAGGTTTTCAAAATCCACTATTTTTTCAAATACTGCATCTTTAGATCCCAACCATTTTGTAAACTCATCTTCAACTGTAGAATTTATATCATGATCCTGGTAGTCAAATAACATGACTTTTAGGTAAAATTCCTGATTCTTTTCAGCTCTATTTGTTAGCTCTCTAAGACACAGTCCCTTAAGTTTGTCATCCAGATCTAAATTTTTAATATCGGCAATTGTAGTGATATTTGCTTTTTGCTTTTTGGAAGAGGGTTCTTCAATTTGTACTTTTAAATTAACCAACCCCTCTTTTGTAGTCCTTAGCAACAATTCCCCCAATGAATCTACACCAATGACCGGGCAGGTCTTTTCATTGAAAATACCTTTTGGCCTATGGCTTTTAGCCAGTGCATCAGAATGCAATGATGCCTTAATAACTGAAGGAATATGAGGATACTCTCTAAATGATGAAGATAATTCCCTTTCAATTGTGCCGATTTCATGAATTAAAAATTTTTGATGATCTCTGTACTCACTTTCTTCAATAAACCATTTTGGTTCAGAACCACCTGCTGAATTCTTATGAAGGAAATTAGCATCTGGCTGAACAACCCTTATTGGTAAATACTCCTTACTCATTATCAAGGCCCTCCTCTTTCATAACGTATGACAGTTTACCCAGGGACATACCGGTCATATCTGACAAAATCCTATAGTTGAACAACTTTTTATTGTTTTGTCGCAATGATCTGGCAAGAATGACCTTATTGTCCTCAGGCTTTGTAGTATCCTGCAACTGGCCTGTATAATTCTTGTTTTTGAAGATGATGAAAGTATCAAAAATTGATTTTTCATCAATTTTTTCTATTTTTTTGAGGACCAGATTTGTTCTGAGATCGTTACAAAATGATTCAATATCCGAACCACTCATCTTTGCAGTGATACTGCTTAAAATATCCAAACGTTTTTCATTCAGGATAATATCATTTAAGAAATACGAGATTAACTGTTTTCTTTGCAAGTCATCCGGAAGACCAACAAACAATCTGTAATCAAATCGTCTCCATACGGCATTATCCAGAAGGTGCTGATGGTTTGTTGCTGCAATAACAGGAACTTTATTACTAATCGAATCGATGTTTTGAAGAAGGCTATTGACGACCCTCTTAAGTTCACCCAGTTCATTGGAATCATCCCTCATTTTAGCAATAGAATCAAATTCATCTAAGAAAAGGATGCATGGGGTCCTTATCACAAAATCAAACAGTTTTCTGATATTCTTGGACGTACTTCCCAGATATGATGAGATCAAACCATCGACCCTGACCGTTACCAGTGGCAGACCTGTTTTAGAGGCAATATATTTTGCCGCCTGTGTCTTCCCGACACCCGGGGGCCCATACATCAAAAGTGCCCTATAGATCTTCACATTCATATTCAGCAAATTTTCTGATTTATTAATGAGCTCTATGTATTCCTCTATAGGTTGCACCATATTTTCCGGGGCAGATAAAAATACATCTCCATTGGAATAATTTTCAATATCTGCCAGGGACATTCTTGATTCCGAATCAACAGGGGATCTATTTGTTGCAATACTCTTTGCCTTCAACTCAAAAGTCTTATTGTTTTGAATAATTCTTTCCAATGCACTTGCAGCGCGCTTATCGTCTGCAGACTTTAACTTATCAGCCAACAAAGTACTATAATTATATACTTTTACCGAATCTTGCTGTAACCCCGCCTCCACAATTTTTACAATTTCAGAAATATAATCCATCCATCTCCTCCTCATAGCCCGCTTAATGAACAAAAATACAATTAAATGAACAAATAACTATATACATCAATCATACTTAAAAATTACTGAATACAATGAACATATAATTGAACAAAAAAACTGACAAAACTCTACCATCCAGGAGTATTCAATGAATAACCCTGATATCACAACAATTTAGTTGATTCAAAAGCCAATCATAAACACCTATTTTCCAATAAAATCACAACCCAAACCTCACAAACTCCCCTCCCGCCCACACTCCATCCAGGCCCATCTCCCTTCCTTCCACCAGAGCAGCCTCTAAAGAATGAACGATGGGCCGGCCTTTTACATTAAACGAGGTGTTTATCAGGCCCATGTAATCATATTTTTCATACATCAGTATAAGAAGTTCATAGAGAAAATGATTCTCCCTGTCATCTGCACAGATCACCTGGAGCCTCACAGTCCCATCGGTGTGGACCACACCCCTGAAAGCATCTTTGTATTCAGGCCTTATACTGTGCTGTGTTAACATGTATTTTGAGAGGAAACTTCCGGGCCTATGATTCACACGCCTGAAATTGAGTAATATTGAATCCGGAAACCAACATCACATATATATGTATAAAATGTTGTAATCAATTTCAGATGTATCAAGTGCGTTTGAAGTAAATAAAATAACGTACATCTTATAATAAAATTTAAACATAACATATAAATATAAAGAGCCCTTTTGAATATTTGTAATACTGCCCCAAGTATTAAGCTTGTGTGACGAATCATGTCAGTCCATTCGGGTAACTCCGAAGGAGCAGTACTTACAAAGTGAGGAAGACATGTACCATAACAACCTGATTAAAATCTGTTCTAATGACACATTAAATAGCATAGCTATCGCTATGTTACATATTCTTATCAAGTGTCATATAAAATCCAGAACTTATCTTTCATGGTCTGTCTTCCTCTTATCAGGAGGACGTGAACAATGCAGACGAAAGATAGAGTACTTGATGTTGGAAGAAGTGAAAATATTGACTCCATTCTTGTTGAAAGAAGATTCAGAGAAGATGAAAGTGCATGTTCTCTGAATTATGAGAATGCTTTTAGTAGTGTTACCCGGCCACTTAATATCCGGGTTATGTCATACCAGACATTTCCTGTTGCAAACTGGTCAAATAAAAGACCTGCAGGAAACAAAAAAATAAGATCTGTGAACTGGCATGTCACAATGAAATGCAACTATCAGTGCAGATTTTGCTTTTACAAGAATATGACCGGGGAATTCGAAGACATCGGGAAAACCAGACATAAACTTGAGGTCTTAAAAAAACGGGGGATAGAAAAGATAAACTTTGCAGGAGGAGAACCACTAACCTACAAAAACTTGAATTTGATGTTGAAAATTGCAAAAGATATAGGGTTTACTGTAAGCATTGTCACAAACGGGGCCCTGCTTAATGAGAATAATATCCGGGAGTTTAGCAAATATGTGGACTGGATAGGAATTTCTGTGGACTCCGCAGATGAAGAGATCGAAAAAGGATTAGGAAGAGGTAAAGGAAATCACGTATCCCATGTGTGCAACATTTGCAATATTGTACACAAATATGGTATGAAACTAAAGATCAACACAACGATCACCAAAAAGAATTATTCAGAGGATATGACATCTTTCATATCATCACTTTCTCCTGACAGATGGAAGATATTCCAGATGCTATATATGGAAGGTCAAAATGATGATGCCCTTGACCTTATCCTGACTAATGACGAATTTAATATATTCAGAGGTATAAATGAAAAGCTGATCCTTCAAAATGGATCATTACCAGTTTTTGAATCTGCTGAAAATATGCTCAACTCCTATTTCATAATAGGCCCCGATGGAAATATTCTTTTAAGCAAGGGTTACAAACGTTCTACAATCCCATTCGAATCACTGGAAAAAATGGAACTTGTGGATATTGTTGATGCAGATAAATATCTGGCAAGAGGTGGTGACTATGACTGGAACTAAACCAGTCATTCATTTCACATATTCCAAAACAAATGTACAGAGACAACTTAGAAGAATCTGTTTCACAGGAGTTAGGGGGGTGGGAAAATCATCCTTGTTAAGAGAAATTCAAATTCAGGATCTCAACCTGTTTTTTGCTTCAGGATCAGATATTCTACAGGAAATGATGGGGGACACTTATTCTCAATTTGAGTTTCTTCCGGAAAATAAGAAATATGCTTACAGGCTGAAAATAAGGGAAACTCTTGAAAACAAACAAAAACAGAACAACAAAGATTTGCTTGTAGATTCTCACCTAACAGTCTACAATATGAAGACAGACAGAATCGATGTGATATTTACTCACCGGGATTATGAATTTTACACAGACATCATCCTGCTTGATTCAACTCCGGAACTTATCCTTGATCACAGACAAAGAGATGCAAAAAAGAAAAGAATCACAGATTCAGGTATCATACAAAGAGAGCTGGTTTTTGAACGAAAGATGGCCCGGGAAGTATCAAAAAATTATGGGATTAACCTACATATAATCCAGATGAAGAATGACGCAGTCTATGATTTAGAGAATATCATAAAATGCCATAACAACTAATTTTTTTGAAAAGATGTTGATTGCTATGACAATGAAAGATTTAATAAAGAACACAAATGACAGATACAGGATCTATCTTGATATGGATAATGTAATTACTGATTTTAATAATGCATGCAACAGTATTTGCCCCGGGCTCATTGAATTACATCAGACAGATAAAGATGAATTCTGGAAAATAATCGAATCCCGGGGAATTACTTTCTGGTCGGAAATGCCCTGGAAAATTGATGGAAGAGAACTTATCCATTATTTGCTAAATTATAAAACCACTATTCTTTCAGCACATCCAAACCCTAAAAGAGGAATTTTAACAGATTTCAGCAAAAAAGGAAAAATCAAATGGCTTAGCAGAGAAATTAGTGGGGATTTTGCAAGACAAGCCATAATCTGCAGACGTTCTGACAAAACTTCCTATGCTAATCCTACCAGCATTCTCGTAGATGACAATGAGGAAAATATCCTTAACTGGCAAAATGCAGGAGGAATTGGAATTCTGCATACTGATGCTGAGAGGTCAATTGAGCGGCTTCAAAATATACTTAGCAATAGTTACAATATATAATATTAATTATTAAAGTATATATATATATAATAAAATTATTTAATATAATCTGAACTTTACAAATACATCACTCATGTGGAAAAATATGTTCCCCCATTCAATGATTTGAAAGTGACTGTACGTGTAAAGGGTAAAAATAGGGGACATTGAAATGATAAATGAAGACAGAATACTGATAACAGGTGGAGCCGGGTTCATTGGTTCAAATGTTATCGAGAGAGCACTTAGAGAAAATAAGAAAGTTTATTCACTGGACTATCGGAAAGACATTGATAACCTAAATCATCTATCTGGTGCAATAAAAACAATCAATCTGGATACTAGAAATAAAGAAGAGTTATTCAGTTTTTTACAGGAAAACCATTTTAGTGGCGTACTTCATCTGGCTGCTGTTTCAAGAGTGATCTGGGCAGAGAACAATCCACAAATGTGTAAAGATATCAATATAAACGGAACACAGAACCTTCTTGAAGGCCTTGAAAGAACAGGACAGAATCCCTGGTTCATATTTGGGAGTAGCAGAGAGGTTTATGGTGAACCTGATTCAACCCCGGTTGATGAAAGTTATCCTAAAACTCCCATAAATATCTATGGTGAAACTAAACTTGCAGGCGAAGAAATGGTCAAAGACTGGTCATCCCGAACAGGTAACCCATCGGTAGTCCTTAGATTTTCCAATGTATATGGAAATGAAAAAGACATACTGGACAGAGTAATACCCAGATTCGTATTAAAAGCATTAAGAAAACAACCACTTGAGATCCATGGTGGAAACCAACTTATCGATTTTACACATATATCAGACACAGTTGAAGGAATATTTAATGCAATCGCATATTTGGAAAATGGTTGCTGCTTACATGAACATTTTCATTTGTTAACCGGGAAAGGGACTACATTGCAGGAAGTTTCCGAGATAATATCTGCCCATATAGGACAGGAAGTACAGACCATCAAAAAAGAAGGTCGAAACTATGACGTTGACAGATTTGTCGGAGAACCTTCAAAAGCATTGAACAAAATTAAGTTTAAAGCAAAGATACCACCTGAAAAAGGAATACCAATGACTATTGATTGTTTCAAGGAGGTGTTCTCACTTTGAAAGTCCTCAAAGTAATCCACGGATTTCCACCACATTACATGGCCGGATCAGAAGTATATACCTACAACCTTTGCCAGGAACTCAAGAAGAACAATGAGGTATATGTCTTTACCAGAATAGAAAATCCCTATGAGGATCCTTACACATATTTTGATGAAGAATATCATGAAATAAAAATACGCAGGGTTAACAAACCACAGAGAGATTATACACTGACAGATAAATACCTTGACCCACAGATTGATGCAATATTTGAACTATTTCTCGAAGAAATTGACCCGGATGTAGTTCATATTGGCCATTTATCCCATCTTTCCACCAATCTACCAAAAATTGCAAAACAGAAAGGTTACCCGGTGATATATACATTACATGACTTCTGGCTAAAATGCTATCGTGGACAACTTATCAAACCCGACCTGCAAATCTGCAAAGGCCCTTCAGACGAAAATTGTCTTGAATGTGTAAGGAATACCTTCAAAGAAAAATGGAACATTGAAGACATCAGAATATACAGGCAACACATGGATGAAGCCATTTCCTATATAGACCGACTCCTATCCCCATCCAGATTCCTTCTTGATTTTTACAGATCAAACGGCATTGAAAAAGAAAAACTTGTTTTTTCGAAATATGGATTTAATAAAGAAATTATCAAAAAGAAAGAAAGGGACTACAAGGAAAATACAAAAATATCCTTTGGTTTTATGGGCCGGGTAATACCTGTTAAAGGAATTAAATTACTACTTGAAGCTTTTAGGGAACTTGAAAAAAGCGATCTCCATATATTTGGATCTATTGGCGGACAAAAAATGTTCCTGGAAAAATATGGGAACGAAAAAGTATTTTTTGATGGCTCATTCAACAACTGGGAAATCAATGAAATCCTTGAAAAGATAGACGTTTTAGTTGTTCCATCCCTCTGGTATGAAAACTCCCCACTGGTAATACAAGAAGCATTCATGGCTGGAATTCCAGTAATCACTTCGGATATAGGAGGAATGGCAGAACTTGTAAAGAATAAAGTAAACGGCTTTACTTTTAAAACCGGAAGCAAACTTTCCTTGAAAAATGTTATGAAAACGATTGAAGACAATCCACTCATATTAAAAAACCTAAATGTCAATGATGTAAATGTTAGATCAATACAGGATGATGCCTGTTTCATCCAGAAAATATACAAAGAGGTGGTCTAAAGTGGCAGATGGACCCTGGAGAATTACCTTTGATACAAATCCGGATTCCTGTAACCTCCATTGTATCATGTGTGAAGAACACAGCGAATATAGGAAAAATAAAGGAACAGAAACAAGGATAATGGATCCGGACATCATTTCAAAGGTTATTTCAAATGCAGCGCCTCATGGACTAAAAGAAATAATCCCAAGCACCATGGGGGAACCTCTCCTTTACAAATACTTTGACACATTAATTGAAATGGCAAAGAAAAACGATCTTAAAATCAATCTCACTACTAACGGCACATTCCCGGGTCGTGGTGTAAAACAATGGGGAAAGCAAATACTCCCTCTTGCAAGTGATGTGAAAGTTTCTATAAATGGTTCTACGAAACTCATCAACGAAAGTATTATGAAAGGAATTGATCATCAGGAAATTCTTGAAAACATAAAGAGATTACTTGAAATAAGAGACCATGTCCGTGAAAGTGGGATGAACTTACCTACTATTACGTTTCAGGTAACGTTCATGAAAAGGAATATCGAAGACCTGACCTCTCTCCTGCAACTTGCAATCGACCTTGAGGTTGACAGATTCAAAGGACATCACCTCTGGATTACCTGGCCAGAATTGGAAGAACAATCCCTTACCTCTGATTTTCATAGCAGGACACAATGGAACATAAAAGTAAACCAGCTTGAAGAAATTGCAGGGAACAGAATAAAACTTGCAAATATATCAAAAGTCCCGGTCAAAAAGAAAAGCACACTGCTACCTGAAGAATACGTATGTCCTTTTGCTGGAAAAGAAGCGTGGATATCCTGGGATGGGACCTTCAATGTATGCTGTGCCCCTGATGAACTAAGAAAAAAATTCGGGTACTTTGGAAATGTGAATACAACGCCTTTTATGGAACTCTGGAAATCAGAAAAATACCAATCTTTTGTTAAAAAAGCCGGGAAGAACAAAATTTGCAGAAATTGTAATATGAGAATACCAGTCAAAGGAGCTGTTAACTGATGGGATACAATGGAACTTATATATCAGCCGATGGCACCCATCATCTAAAAGATGGAACTCAATTATATGATAGAAAATTTAACTCAGTCCAGAGTTTCCACCATCCAGGAATAGCACCTGTAGAAGATGAAAACGGATGCCACTATATAGATACGAACGGAAACGATCTGTTTAATAGGACATTCATCAAAGCCTACGGTTTTTATGATGGATTTGCTGCTGTAAATGATGAAAGTGGATGGTATCATATTGACCTTAAAGGAAATCCTGTATACAATCCCAGATTTGAATGGGTAGGAAACTTCCAGGAGGGACTTTGTACAGTAAGGGAAAAGAATGGAACATATTATCATATCTTACCATCTGGAAAACCTGCCTATGAATCAAGATTCATTTATGCAGGAGATTATAGATATGGGATAGCTGTTGTTTTTGAATCTGATAAAAAAGCATACCACATATTCCAGGATGGAAAGAAAGTCCACAATAATTCATTTATAGATCTTGATGTCTTCCACAAAGGATTTGCACGAGCAAAGGACGAGAAAGGTTGGACCCATATAAATATGAAAGGAGAAACCATCTATGCAAAACGTTATGAAATGGTGGAACCTTTTTATAATGGACATGCCCGTGTGATGGACAAAAATAATAATTTTTGCATCATAAATGAAAATGGATCCATCGTTTGTAATATCGGATCAGTTCAAATCATAGAAAATATAAATCAGGGTTCTGGCAAATGGAGGATCTGATATGCCAGATTTACCTGAATCATTCCTGAAGTCATTGGATAATGTGCAGGATAGATACGAAAAAAAAATACTTTTAATAAGGCATTCAGACAGAGAAAGCATACTACCAGGTAATTTAGGAAACGACGTTCAAATTACACTTGAAGGGAAAGAAAAAGCTTTTGAATTGGGAAGGAAACTCAGGTCGTTATCTTTAGACTGGTGCAGGACCAGTCCTCTTCTCAGGTGCACACAAACTATTGCTTCAATAGGTGAGGGATATGGGAAAAGAATACCTCATTTAAATTCAGAATTACTGGGAAATCCCGGACCATTCGTATTTGATGGAAACCAGGCAACAAAAGCTTTTTTCGACCACGGTACAGAAGTTGTAGTACGAGAAATGATTGAAGGTCAATCATTTCCAGGAATCAGACCATCCAACCAGGGAAGTAAAATACTCTTAAATAGACTTACTAAGTTCTTCGAATTTAATGCAGGAGATGGTATATGCATAACTCATGATTCAATTCTCATGCCTTTTATTGCATATTACTGCGGTGAAAAATTTCATGATCAATGGATTCCCCCCCTTGGAGGAGTGATATTGGTAAAACAGAAGAACGAATTTGAACTTTGCTGGAATGGGGAAATGCACAAGGTGGTCTTATGATAACAGTAGGGATTTTTGGAATCCAGGATGTTAACCTGGGACCCCATCCAACATATACCCACGATCATGGAATTGCTTTGATGAAAGATGGAAGGGTACTGACAACAATTCAACTGGAAAGGTATACACATTGCAAGCACGATAACAGACTACCTGCCTATATAAATGAGTTACTTGATAAATATCTACCATTTGATGAAGAAGTACGTTTTGTCAATGTCAATTCCTTTTCAGGTAATTCATTCATTTCCCGTGATGGAAGACTGAGAATTGAGCCTAATTCACAATTAGACATTGAAAGCATCCTCTTTCCAGCCAAAGTGAAATGGTATGATAAAAGTGGAAAGAAAAAAGAAGCAGAGGGTAGTATAATTTGCCATGAATTTGCCCATATTTCATCCATACTTCCATTTGTCGGCGAGTTTTTACCAAATAGTCTTCTTGTACACATTGATGGGGGAGCATCACATTCTGCCTGTTCTTTCTGGTACTGGGATGGAAACTATCCTAAACTTCTGGAAGCTTCATGGGACCTATTAAAAGATCAGATCAATAATTTCAATGTGAACCCACTTGCCATGGCCATTCTTCATCAAGAACAATGGCAACACCTTTCCCTTCCCGGAAAATTAATGGGATATTGTGGACTTGGAAAGACAAACGATGAAATGCACACATGGTTAAAAAACAACAATTGGTTCTTAGATTCCCAACACAACCGTACCTTCATGCTAGATATAGTAAACAAAAGATGGGGAAGTAACTTTACAGATTATAATAACAGGTCTAAATTATTCATGAACCTGTGTGCATCTATTCAAAAAGATTTTCAGGAAAAGATAATTGAAGAAATCTTTAAGTTCCAGGAGATAACAGGAGCCCAAAACCTTTACTATAGCGGGGGTGCAGCTTTGAACATTCCCACAAACCGCAGTCTTGAGATTTCCAGACGCTTTAATCAGATCTTCATACCACCTGCTACAACTGACTCTGGATTAGCCCTGGGGGCTGCTGCATGGATTGAATATCTGGAAAATGGGAAACTGGAAATAAATAGCCCATTTCTTAATCGATTTGATATCGAAAATAGAATTGAGTGCACTGATGATAACGACACCATAAAGAAATTATTGTTAAATCGTCAGATAATTGGCATATGTAATGGATCTGCTGAAGTGGGGCCACGTGCACTCGGTCATCGAAGCCTTCTGAGTTTAACCAACTCCAAAGATGTAAAAGAGCGTTTAAGCGAATATATCAAGGGAAGAGAATGGTACCGACCTGTAGCACCTATACTTTGTGATTCTGCAGCAAAAGAAGTTTTAGAAGATTTAGCCATGGAAAGTGATTTGTCTCCTCTTATGTTAGGGGCCTATGAAACGAAAAATGGATTTCAAAAGGATTTTCAGGGAATTATCCATGGTAATAACTTACTCAGAGCACAGATTGTCAGATCGAAAGATCACGACAATCACTGGATATATCGTCTTTTATCCGAATTGTGGGAAGAAGAAGGAATACCAGCTTTGGTTAATACTTCATATAATCAAAAAGGTGAACCAATAATACACTATCATTCAGATGCTATTGATGCAGGTAAAAGATTGGGCCTTGATGGAGTGGTTATCAATGGATCCTTACATTTGTCCTGAAGCTCTTGATAAACAGAATAAATAGTATCCTCTTAAGTTAAAAAATCTGAATCGATTAAATTTAATGTACAGGGAAAAAAGTGGGATAATAGATTCATACCCAGCTAAAATAACGGTACAAACTACAGAAGCTTGTAATCTTTCATGTATATTTTGTCAGATACCAAAGGAAAGTAAAGGCAATCACATGGAAAAAGAACTTTTTGATTCTGTAGTAGAACAATTGTTCCCAACACTGGTAGAAATGCATCCAACAAATATAGGGGAACCACTCATGTGGCCCTTTTTTAGATATATGTGTGAATGTATGAATGATTATGGAGTATTACTTGATCTGACAACAAATGGTACCTTACTTTCCGGTAAAAACATCGATGCAATTGAAAATATAGCCAGAGATGTAAAGATATCATTCGATGGTGCAAAAAAGGAAACTTATGAGAGAATAAGATCAGGAGCAATATTTGAAAAGGTTTGTGATAATACACATGAACTTGTAGATAGAATCAAAAATAAGTATCATAGATGTATATCATTTCAAATGACCTTAATGAAGTCAAATTATCAGGAACTGCCAGACCTAATCCGACTAGCTGATTCTCTTGGCGTCAATAAAGTTAAAGCTTACCACCTATTTTCATTTGACCCCGAACTCGATAAGGAGTCGCTAATGTACCATATGCAGGATTACAATTTAATCTTAAAAAAGAGTACGGAACTTGGAAAGGAACTTGGAATTCAGCTTGAACTGGCCGAGCCATCAATAGAAGATAAACACGGCCATCACCTGAAACCTTCATTCTGTCACCTCCCATGGTATGAATCATGGATAGACATTGATGGAGCAGTTTATCCCTGCCACTCGAATGGTAATCTTAACATAGGGAACATTAAAGAGGTTAAATTTTTAGAAATATGGAATGGTCATTTTTATAGG
This sequence comes from Methanosarcinaceae archaeon, assembly GCA_963676195.2. Taxonomy (GTDB): domain Archaea; phylum Halobacteriota; class Methanosarcinia; order Methanosarcinales; family Methanosarcinaceae; genus CAXXJW01. The sequence continues at coordinate 1,672,352 of CAXXJW010000001.1, forward strand.
CAAATAAGAAGAGCCATTAAAAAAAGAGAACCTGTGTGGAATTGTAAAGGATGTGGTATGCTCTATGAAAGGGAGAATGAGAAACAAGGAGTTCCATACGATTCGGAGAACTTCCTTAGTCAGGAAAGTATCGTTCATATCACAGAGCGTTCAAAGATTAGATGGAGTGGAAGAATGAAGCAATTCGAAATAAACAGGAGGTTTAAAGATTACTGACTTCGATTTGATAAAAGAGAATGTTAATAGTTGGTCCAGTTCCAAAATAAACGAGATACAGAACTCCTTGATTAGAAAAGCACCTCTATTTGATATTGAAGTATCAAGTATCTGCAATCTTGAATGCCAATTCTGCCCACGAAACAAAGTTATTCGAAAACATAAATTAATGGAACCTGAAATATTCAGCATATTATGCAATTGGTTACCAGATAATGCTATAGTAATGTTCTGTGGTCTGGGAGAATGTCTCCTGAATAAAGCTCTTAGCAACTATATCCAAAAACTAAAAGAAAAGAATATATCTACCTGCATTGTCACAAATGGTGTCTTATTAAGTCCGAAAAAACAAAAAGAACTGATTAAAAGTGGTATTGACCAAATCCAGGTAAGTTATCTAACCTCTAATGACTTAATGTATTCTGAACTTATAGGTGACAGAAGAAATTTTAAGACCCTTAACTTAAACCTTCAGCACCTATCCCGGATAAAACCTGCAAGCCTAAAAGTTCAACTAAATTTCCTTGACCTTGGAATCAACAGGGAGGATTTTACTCTTATAAAAAAGGCTGCAGATGAATGGGGCTTTGAACTTTTTTATCGTAGAGAACACTCCAGAGGAGGATCAAACGCGAAATTTAAATCAGATTCAGAATCCAAAGACTGCTGTTTTAGGTGTGGTACTTTTGCATATGTTCACTTCATCACATCTGATGGAGATATAATATTATGCTGCAATGACACAGAATCACTGAATGTACTGGGTAACGTCCGCAATTCAGATTTTCCATCACTAATAAAGAAAAAATCAAAAATCATGATGAATAATACGCATTTTGATGTTTGTAAAAGATGCACTGATGATTATAGATGGTACTCACTATGGAATGAAAATACAAATATGAAAATGAAACAGACAATCACTCAAAAACAATAAAATTATATAAGTAGACAATACGGTATCAAACCAATTATCCAAATATAATATATTCGAGGCCCAATAATGACCAACCTGAACAACACCACAAACTACACCCTCCACAACGAAGAAGACCTCAAACCCACCATCTCAGACAAAGACATCATTGACAGATATGCAAGTCTTTCAAAGCAGAAAAAGGAGATCGAAAGTGAACTCAAGGGCCTCAGGGATGAGCTCATACGAATACGTAAGCTTGCTGATTCTGACAATGTCCAGGGGAATACATCAACCATAAACGTCAAGATCTCAAATGCATTGAAATTTCCGCTATCAGATGATCCTTCAAGGGCCAGGCTGGAAGATCTCCTTAAAGAGGCAGGGAAGTGGCCCGAGGTGGCAGTCCTCAATACTGCCAGGTTATCGGCACAATTCAAAAAGGGTGACTGGGATCCGGCCCTCAAAGAAAGAGTTGCAAATTATTCTGTTGAGGAGGAGAGGGCCAGTATCCGGGTTTTGTGAATGTATTTGTCATAGCTGAATTACATTCCGGCAGGAATTATCCAGCAATTAGAGAATTGACTTCCATCCTCAGATCTGCATGAACTTCAGAGTAAATTCTCCATCAGTGGTAATGCAGTACTCAATTTCTTTTTCATTGCCTTCTTTAAACCTCTTTTCAATTAGTTTTAAGTCAACTAAACTTTTAACGAGAGAATTAAAAACGGTGGGTTTCAGGATTCTTTTTGCTTTTGTTGGAGATTTTACAGGGATGTATTTATCCGCCAGTCGATGTTCCAGGTCTTTTTTACCAATATATTCTCCCGGTTTTTTGCTAAGGATATCCAGAATAGTTATACGATTGGGATTTTTCCTGAAATCTGCCATGTGGACTTTTGGAATTGGTATGACCCTCAGGCCTTCATCATCAACATGATAGGGGGTTGCTTCAATCCATAATGCCATCATGAAAAGACCAATAGAAAGGCCTTTTGTTCCACCTGACATATTTAAGTAATATTTAGCATCTTTATCTTTTTCATATATTGAAATAACTGCATCCCTGATAGGATCAAGAGTATCAGTGGATATCCTTACAATTTCCACCCCCTCTTCTACAAAAGGATCAGCGATTTTTTTTAAGGTATTCATTGACTCAATTATTGCATCCCGTGTTTCTTGATGATATATCTTGTCCGATTTTTCAAATACTTTCTCTTCCACGATCACGTACACTTTTGTAGCATAGGAAAGCTGTTTTGTTGCAATTGGGAAAGTTTTGTGAATGCTCTGGCCAGCACTCATTATGTGAATTCGTTTATCCATAGGCATCAAATACATCCTGAATAATATTAATCTATTGAATTATAGATAAATCTATTTATAAATAGTTTTTGTCTAAATAATATTAAAATTAAATCTATTACATAGTTGGAATTGATGACAAAAAACAAAATCCAATCGGTAAATTGGCATATCACAGGGAAGTGCAACTACAAATGCAAATTCTGCTATGTACAAAAGCTCAGCTCTGAAATTAAGGATCTTACTGTAGCATCTGACATCCTGCACCGGATCAGAGATACCAAAACAGATCAGCTCGACATCACAAAAATAAACTTTGTTGGCGGTGAGCCCTTTCTCCACCCACATTTCTATGAAATGCTTGAGATGGCCCATGACATGGGATTTGTCACATCCATAGTAACAAATGGGTCCCTTATCAACACTGGAAATATCGATAAAATTGCAGATCATACGGATTGGATAGGGATATCCGTAGATTCAATTGATGATCGGGTTGAAGCGGAGCTTGGCCGGGGCCAGGGCAAACATGTGACCCATGCGCTGGAAGTTGCATCTCTGATTCATGACCATGGATTAAAACTTAAAGTCAACACGACTGTAACCAGGCCAACATATCAGGAGAACATGCATCATTTGATAGAGCGTATGGATCCATATCGATGGAAAATATTCCAGATGCTTCATATTGAAGGACAGAATGATGCCTGCATTAATGACCTGGCCATAACCGATCAGCAGTTTGAAGACTTCAAAAAACGTCATCAAGACATCAGACTCCGGGACAATGTCAGGCCTGTTTTTGAATCAAACTATGACATGATCGGCTCATACCTGATCCTTGACCCGGCCGGAAAGGTCCTTTCCAACAGCAATGGAAGGTATACCCCATTTGATCTGGATGATTTTTTAGAAAACCCGGCATCAATTGTTGATTCTAAAAAATATATTGACAGGGAGGGAGTTTATGCCTGGTGAAGAAAGTGACCGGCTGTCTCTTAAAAGGTTTTGTTTCACAGGAGTAAGAGGAGTTGGAAAAAGCACTATTGTGGCCCGGGTCATTGAAAACGTCCCACATATTCATTTCGTATCAGGGTCAGGGACCCTTCAGGAAATGATGGGTGATGATTATAGTTTCTTTGAATACCTGCCAGAAGAGGAAAAATATTCGTTGAGAGTAAAACTCAACGAATTATTACATCAAACACAACAAAATGTTGCCAAAAACATGGTCGTGGATTCCCATCTGACTGTCTATAATCTGAAAACAGGTATCATTGACACCATTTTCACTAAGAAGGATATCAAATTCTATACCGACATCATATTACTGGATTCCAATCCCGAACAGATCCTCGACCACAGATCAAGGGATACCACAAAGAAAAGAATACTTGAACCAGAAATCATTGCCTGCGAACTTGAAACCGAAAGACAGGAAGCCCACCGCATGGCAGAAGAACATGACATAACCCTTCATACCATCAAAATGGGAAAAGATGCTGATGAAAAAATGATCAACGTTCTGTGTGAGGGCCTAAATGATTGATCTTACACGCGGTCTTCAGCCTGGCAGAGTCATTGACACTGTCAATTGGCACATAACTCCAAGATGTGGATATAATTGCAGGTTTTGCAATATCCACAACTGCTATCATGAGCTAAATGGCCTGGACTCTATAAATGATAATGTTCAAAAGTTGCTTAATCTGGAAGACAGAGGTATTCACATTCAGACATTAAATATCACTGGTGGTGATCCTCTCCTTCACCCCCGTTTATTTTATTTATTGGATATTTTAGATCAAGAGGGATTTGATGTGTGGATAACATCCAATGGATCCACACTTACAGAAAATAATGTGGAGCAACTTGCAGAGTTTGTAAGCAGAATATTACTGCCGGTGGACTGTATAAGCAACGTCAGACAAAAAGTGATCGGAAGAGGATACGGAACTCATGTATCAGACATACTTTATGTTTCTGATATCATTCACAAAAATGGGATTGAGCTTGGAGTGAACACATTAGTTACATCGATAAACTGCAATGATAATCTTCGACCCCTTATTCACAGACTTGAACCAACCCACTGGAATGTATATCAAACCCTTCCCGGGATCTTTCAAAATGATTATCAAAAGTGTATATCTGCAGATAAATTGGAATTTAGCCATTTTGTGAGAAGACACAGTCATTTGAGATTTGGCCCCTGCAATAAACCCCAATTCTGGTCAAAAAAAGATGTGAAAAGGGGATATTACTATTTTGTTGACGGCAAGATCAAAATCAATTGAAGATAAACGTAAAAGTATATTAATGGTTGCAAATATTTAAAATATAGGCAAGGAAACATTATGACTGAAAATATAGCAGCATCTGACTTATTTGAACAAAATCTACTTACAAGATTTTTTCTGGAAAATGAACTCGAGTTAAGTCCTGCATACCTGAATGGGTCTAAAAAGGCAGATTCTGACCCGAATAGATATAAAAATGATATTCTCAGCGATCTTTTTGTTGAAAGGGTCTTACAGGACCCATATTTTAGCATTCATATTTGTAAGAAAATAGATGAGTCACAAGTTGATCTTAAAAAGGCAATTGCCTATATTCAGCATATTATTCTGGAACAGTATATTCATAAAGGAAATTCACCACAAGATGTTGAGAAAAATACAATAAAAGACTGGTTCCAGAAGTCAGACGACCTTAATGAACTAAAGTACAATAAATTGTACAGTCAAATATTATATTCAGACAATGAAGATCTAAAAGATATAATTGACTCAATTCCCACAAAAAAAAGGAAGCTTTTAACCAGATGGCAGGACAGATCCCCATTTAGCTGGTGTGGAACATATAATCCTGATGACACAAGGTTGAAAAATGATAGTCAAGCAGATGATTATTTTAACCACCTATTAAACGTTACAAATAAAAAATATTTCATCGATTTTTTAAAACACATCGATTTCAGAGATGAATCACGTTTTTTACACGAAAATATAATCCCGCATTTCAGATCATCTTTTAATAGCGACAAGCGTAGTCTGAAAAGTTCATACCTGGCATTCTTAAACTTTAACACAGATATACTCTTTGAAATAAAGGATACATTATTTAAATATGGATTTATGCATGAAAACGACGAGAATGATATTGCAGCATATTTAAAATTTTACCTTGATGCTGTCTTACTATGCCAATATTCATGGTTCAACTCATTTAATGAAAAAACAAAAATAGATATGTTAAACTCTTATTATGATGAATTCGAACTATCCATAAAGGAACAAAACTTAAGCCTCTTTGGGAATTATTCTCTTTTACATGAACTTGCATATAATGAAGCAAAAAAGCTCTATGGAGAAAAGGATTATGCCAATTCCCTCTCTCTTTTAAATAAGCTCATCACCAGTTCTGATAACCCGTATTTCAATTATTCCTGTGTCTCTTTAATAGCAGATATCTATCAGGAAATAAATGAATATGACAATGCACTGGAATATTTCCTACAAGCCTATGAAATTTCAAAACGATTTGATGAAACTACAATTGAATCTGAAAACATAGACACCAGTTTAATTTATGGAGAACGTTTTAATCGACGTTATAGAAAAAGTAATTTTAGCTACAGATATAATTTAGTCTACATACAATATATTGAATTATTAAATATTGCAGAAATGAATTGCTATCTGGGTAACCGGGACAAAGCAAATGAATATCTTGAATTATTAGAGAGAGAACTTCAATATTTTTCAATACCAAAGCAGATAATAATCCTGGGATATCTGGCTCAATTCTGTGCTGCCAACCAGAAAACATTAAGATTCGCATTTTTGAATAAAACCATTGAACTCTGTGACAGGTTCAAACCCGGGATGATATCTGAAATTGAAGATGACATCAAAGATAACATCTTCTCTATGTTAGTGTACGGAGAAAATATTTCCAGGGAAGAATGTGCTCAAGACTGGATCAGCTCAAGAGAAAAGTATGCCCGGAAAATTATAGAGCAGTCTGATAATACAACCTCTGCAAGTAAAATCAGATCAGACATGATTAAAGTTTATTCTGACTATGACTACAGCATAAAAAACAATTCCACACCGCTTACATCAATCATTGAAAATTCGGGCATTAGATCAATAAACGATGTCTATTGCGGATTTGCTTCTACAATAGAACCCCACAAATTGGCGAAGACTTTTAAGTCTACTCTTGAGAAACTGGAGAATACTGAAGGCATAGAAGATCAAGAATGCTATTATGGCCCTTACAATGAGATAATAGAAAAACTTAAATTTGGACTGGCAAGATGTCATTATACTGCCGGAGACCTTCAGAATGCAGAAGATATCTTTAGACACTTAATCAATAATGCCAAAGATCCAGAGATCTTATTCAATTCATATTGCCTTCTTGGCATTATTTTAATTAAACTTCAGGATGAAGATAGTGGCATCCTGATGCTGGAAAAAGCAGTTGACCTGGATTTTCATGACTTTGATATTTTCTATTGCATCAGGGACGAACTATCAATCTCATCTGATGTTTTGTTAAAAGTTTCACAAGCAATAATAGACAGGGTCAACCAAAAAAACCAGAATGAAGATGATTGTGAAAAAAACGGCTATTTACTCGCAGTGAAAGAATTTAACGAACATGACCTGACAAATGAAGCATCCCATTTTATTGAAAATGGATTGAAATTTCAGGATGATCAACTACTAAAGGTGTATTTACTTGAAGAAAAGGCCTATATATACTATCTGGATTATGATTTTGAAAGTGCAAAAGACATATTTGTTAATGCCCTAAATATTATTGAGAAAGAGAAGATAAATTGTGAAGATTCACTGAAATATGGTTTGGTCTGTGCTTCTATCTGGCATAAACTTGCTCTTATAAGTGCTAAAGAACATGATTTTAAAGAAGCATATAATTCCATTGAAATATCTATCAATATTCTAGATAATGTAAAAGATCGAAATGAATCCAACAAATTGAAAATATGGAACAAACTAAAGAATATATATTCTTTTTTTGCAAACGATTCATTATATTTGAATAAATTAGATAACCAGGCAATTATTGAAACCTTTGAAACTGCTGAGATGATTTTTTTCGATTTAAGTTCTCAGAGAAAACACAATAAGTTTGATTATTCATTAGCTTTAGTAGAATATGGAAAAGGCCTTGAAACTTACATGCATGACAATATCTCCTTCAAGCTTTGGACATATATATTTAGCAAACATCAACTTCCTATTGAGAACAAATATTTTATAAATAAAAATAACAAAAAAAAATCTCTACCCCCAGAACTCAGAAATGTTTTAGGATTGGAAGATCGAACGATTTCCCTGGGCCAGTGGAAACCTCTCATGTCAACAGTGTTTGACTCCAACTTAAACAAGATTAAAAATCCCTACACAAAAGATTCATATATATTTTTGAAAGACTTCATGAACAAAGATGATTGGGACACTGTAACTGAAGCCTGCGCAATTATTTCTGATTATAGAAATGGTTCTGCCCATTACGGAAAGAAGGCGTTCAAAGACATAATACCCATGCGAAAAGAGATCGTTGAGCAAATTAATAATGTAATTGATGCACTACACTCCCATAGTAATCCCGATGTTTGAGGGTTAAAATGAGCAGTATCAATCTAAATGCTATTTGTACGTTACAAAAAGTAAAATTTCTGAAACCCAACTATCCCCCACCATCACTGATCACCCACCTCCCCCATAAACATCGTATAAGTGACAAAACCGGCATAGCACTCATCATCCAGAATGAAATCATCTGACCCGGGGGCTGTGATCCTTTTATATTCGTCCCATACTTCCCGGGAAACTTCCTGCTCTGAACTGCCCCGGAGCATATCAAAACAGGCCACAATTCTTTCTTTATCACCTGCACTAAAGGGGCCCTGGATGTCAGCTGCAAATGTCTTTGCTTTTACATTTTTCAAACCGGCTTTCCTCATCCATTGCCTGGCATGCATAAAATGGAGGCGGGGATCAGATCAGGGAGTGAGGGGTATGCTGGCGGAGGTGGCTGAGTTGAGTGCGGCTTCAAGGAAGGGATAGCCGGGGAGCAGTTTCCGGGAAGACCAGAACAGTATGGCAATGCGGCCCCTTTTTCGGGTCACCCTTACCAGCTCGGCAAGGATATCATGGGGCTTTTCGACGGGGCCTGCATACCGGAAGATGTCAATATACTCTTATAACTCCCGGCTGCCTTCCAACCATAATGACAAACTTCCATCCTTCAATTCATCGAACCGGCCATAATCTGTAACCCTGCTATTTTCCAGTACCTTTTGAAAATATCCTGGAGAATGATCTTAATTTAGTTCCATCACATTAAAGTACCATAACATACAAAACATTATACAGATTGAAAATGAAATTATTCCAGAGTCTCAAGAATGCATACGAGTCCCAGAAGAAAATTGACATCTTTGCCATGGGCCAGAAAAAAGAAAAGAAACCATCTGTCACTGCAACCCTTGACCCGGCCGGACATTATGGGGACGAACAGTTCGGGAAGTGGGCCGACGAGGATATTGTGCTTTTTTCCTCTTCTATTGATAGTGTGAACCGAATCCTGGAAAACATCACGGACATGCACAACTTTAAGCTGTATGCCGGGGCCCTGGGCAAACAGGCCACATTCCTAAAGGAGGATTCTGCAAGGGGCCTGGAAGAGTATAAACTCTTTTCATTATCTGAGACTTTAATGCCGGCAGCAGAGGAATACCGGCTCTATGTGGATAAGCTCAACAAAGCGGCGATGGTGCTTGAGATGGGATCACTTTTTAAAAAATACAAAATGGTGGAGAATGCAGGTAAGCTTTTAATGGAGGCCTCTGTGCATCTGGACAGGTTCAGGTTGTTATATGACCGGCTGATGCTCTCGAAGTGAGAGGCACCCCGGTCGATTATAACCCGCGTGTCTCATCAAGAAAAGCGGGCCGGCCCTTAAACTCAGTCTTCAGGGAATTTATCCGGTCATACCACACCTTGTCTTCTTTGAGTATATTCAGATATATGTCCCTGACCCTTTCCAGATAGCTGTTTGCAACCTGGTATGTACTCCTCTTGCCTCCGGGAATATTATGATAGGCCTTTTGCCAGTAATATTCGATCACCTTTTCAGGAAACTCCTCTTCCAGACAGGCCGCAAACCTGTCAAGTTTGCAGGAATCTGACCACCACTCACTACTGACCGGAGAGTTGAGAAGGATGTCCATTACCTCAGCTTTGAGACCTTTTTCCATGCAGACCTTCAGATAAGCGATCAAATTCTTGTCTCGAAGAGATTCGAACAGGCCGGGTTCAACTTCATCCCAGTCCTCCCTTTTAAGATAGTCCCTGATCTGCTTATATTCAAGATATCCATCCCGTGCATAGGGAAAAGACTTCAACAGAGCATCACGGGCCTTTTCATATTCATCCTGTGACCTGTAATAATCGAACAGTTTCTCAAGCATTCCTTTTTCTTCATTCCTGCCCTCAAGTGCAATATCAACGATACGCTCCACATTATCAGTATCCCCGGCCCCGGCATAATGATCAAACAGGAAATATAACAGATCACTAATGCGGCCCTTTCCATATAACAGACCTGATAGTGCTGTTTCAACCGCTTTTTTGATATCTCCGCGATCAGCGTAAAAATCTGTCAGATCATAGTAATCCATACCATACTCAAGCCTTTTTAAGCGAAGTTCAAGGTAAGCATCATCATCTTTTAGCTTGTCACGAAGGATTGACATGATCAGGTTGACCCTCCACTCCGATGGCTGGCTTTCAAATTTTTTCACCAGATATCTCCACTCCTCCTCTGTTTGACACAGCTCAAAGAATATATCTGTCAGACTGTCTCCAAACCCGGAATTGCCCGCATCATATTCAACAAATGCCTCATCCATGAATTCGATCTTTGCCTCATAAGAGATATTTCCTTTTTCAATGACCTCCTGTATCTTACAAAGCCAATCATATGCCTCATCCTCTTCCTCATAAGGCCCGCCTCCAAGTTCGTTAAACCTGGAGATGATCTCAGCTGCACACTCCCAGTACTCGAACAATGAAGCATCATCCAGTCTGGTGGAGATCTCCTGTTTAAGCGTACTCTGCGTTGGGCCCAGTGTTCCTTTATACCACTCCAGGACCAGCTGATGGGCCCCGGGGTCATGTGTTACCAGGTATTTTACCAGATCGTTTAGTTGTTCAATATCCAGAGACGTTACTATATTGTGCATATCAAGATCGTAGTACATTTCCTATCCTACCTGCATAAAAGTCGTTATACTCATCAAACCATAAAATGCCAGCCTGCTTCAATGCAAGCAAAATGTCATCTTCCGGTTGATAAAACTTACTCAGACCAGCCCGGGAACAATACAAAACCTTTTTTAGCATCACTTAATTAAAAGTAAACCAGACATGGCTACCAATATGGATCTCACCCTATTTACTGACGTTGAAATAATATTTGGACTATCGATACTGATACTGCTAATATTCCACCGGATAAAGCTCTCCCCGGTACTGGGATTTCTTGTAACCGGAATAATAGCGGGGCCCCATCTGCTTGGAGTTATCAGCGAAATCGAACAGGTGGAGATCCTGGCAGATATCGGAATAATCCTGCTGTTGTTCACGATCGGCGTGGAGATGTCCTTAAAGGAGCTGTGGGATATCAAAAGACTGGTGCTTCTGGGCGGGGGCCTGCAGGTACTGCTGACTATCGGGATAATCTACCTGATCTCCTTCTATCTGGGATATGCCTTCGGGACATCAGTGTTCCTGGGATTTCTGGTATCCCTGAGCAGTACGGCCATAGTCCTTAAACTACTGCAGGAAAGAGGGGAAATGTCCGCCCCTCATGGCAAGATCTCTCTGGGGATACTCATATTCCAGGATGTGATCATTGTACCCATGATCCTCCTGACCCCAATGCTTGCAGGAGTACAATCCACATCAGGTGATGGAAATCTTGCCTTTGTCCTGAAGGGCCTGGGCATAATACTGTTCGTGATCGTCAGTGCCCGCTGGCTGGTCCCCGAATTGCTTTTCAGGATCACCCGGACCCGCAACAGGGAACTGTTCCTGCTAAGCATACTATTCATCGTCCTGGGGACGGCCTGGCTTACTTCCAGAGCGGGACTGTCCATGGCCCTGGGAGCCTTCCTTGCAGGTCTGATCATATCCGAATCCGAGTACAGCCACCAGGCCATCGGTAATATGATGCCGTTTAAAGACGTGTTCATCAGCTTCTTTTTCGTATCCATAGGAATGTTGATGAATGTCAGTTTCTTCCTGGACAATATCCTTATCCTGCTCTTACTGGCCCTGACGGTCATCATCCTGAAATCCATAACATCCGGAGCCGTGACATTCCTTCTTGGATATCCCCTGAGGACCACCATCATAACCGGCCTGACACTATCCCAGGTAGGGGAGTTCTCCTTTATCCTCTCAAGCTTTGGAAGGGAATTCGGTCTGCTTACCGATGAGCTCTACCAGGCCTTCCTTGCAGTATCCATTGTCACAATGGCGGCCACACCTTTTGTAATGACAGGCTCACACAACCTCTCACACGAAGTCCAGAAAAGAGTTAAAAATCCTATACTCATAAACGGCCTGCATTCAAAAAGGATAAAACCACTTGAAGAGGAAGAAGAAGTGGAAGACCACCTTATCATAATAGGCTATGGTTTTAACGGTAAGACAGTCTCCAATGCTGCCAGAAATGCAGGCATACCCTATGTCATCATAGAAACAAATCCGGAGACAGTACGATATGAAAAGAAACAGGGTGAAAGGATCCATTATGGAGACGCAACCCATGAATCAGTCCTTGGATCTGCCAATATAAAGGCCGCCAGGGTACTTGTAGTGGGCATATCGGATTTCATAGCAACCCGGACAATAATCGAAGTTGCAAAAAGGGTCAATCCCAAGATCTACATCATAGCCAGGACACGCTACATCAAAGAGATAGAAAAGCTCAGTCAGCTGGGGGCCGATGAGGTCATTCCGGAAGAATACGAAACATCCGTGGAGATATTCAGCCGGCTTCTCAAAAAATACCTGGTGCCTGAAGAAGATATCTACTCCTTTACAAAAGAGATACGTGCAAATGGATACTCCATGCTAAGAGAGCACCCCCTTGAAGCCAAAAAAGATGGTCTGGCCCTTAAAGATGATCTGCCCGGAATGGATGTGATCTCATTTAAGGTCAAAGAAGATTGCACCCTCCATGGCAGGACCCTCAAAGAGATAGATCTGCGCAACCTCCATGATGTTACCATACTGGCCATCCATCGAAACGGGGAAATGATAGAGATCCCTGCAGGAGACACCCGACTGCACTCAGGAGACGTGCTCATCGTACTGGGAAAACCGGAAAGGCTTTGCAGACTGAAGAAATTCATGGGAAAAGGAGGGGACTTTTCCGGAGACTGTCCCTTTGAGAAGAGTGAAACATAACTATCCGGTCCATTGATGTTTATACTGTTTAATCCTGATTATGAACGCTTCAGCACATAATCAAAAAAGTTAAATATCTGCCCCAATAACATCTGATGTAAAGGGGCTAATTTATGATAGAGATCATCTGGATAATTGCAATTGTGGAAATATCCAGAGTATAAGGTCGGAGATAAGGTCGGAGATAATCTCACTACTAATCAACAACAAATCATAAAGATGATACAGGAAAATCCAACTATTTCTGCCAGATTGATATCAAAAAATATGGGAATATCTCAACGAAAAGTAGAAGTAAATATTTCCATCCTGAAGAAAAAAGACCACATTCAACGTATCGGCTCACCAAAGGGAGGGCATTGGGAAGTATTAATGTCAACTACCCACGACTAAAGTCGAGGGCTTTCTCTGCCCCTACGCCCCAATAATCGTTAAATAGTAAATTATATTTCAGATACATGCTTATACTGATTAAATATGCAATGTTCACTTTGAAATATTCAATTTAATCTAAAATGGAAGATAAAATGACCGATGATCTCACCCGAATATTTCAGCGATTCAATCCGGATAAAGCTCTTACAAATGGAGAGTTGAAGGACTTTTTTGTAGAAATAGATGAAAACAAGAAACGCATCAAAAAACTGGAAACCCGTCTTAAAATGACCATTGACATCAATGAACCTATGAAACTACTGTTCATGGGCCATCGTGGTTCCGGGAAGACCACAGCATTAAACAAACTTGTCTGCGGTCTGGATGATTCTTTTTTTATTGTATACTATGATGTGATGGACCTGCTGGATCCAAACGATGTGAGTTATACCGATGTGCTTTTCTCAATCCTCACAAAGCTTACTGAAAAATCAGAACAGGAGGATATTCATTTCAGAGATAAATTGACCCAACGAATTGAAAAATGGGGAGGCACCCTCATAAAAACTGAAACACAGACAAATGAAATGATCACAGGAAGCGGGCTCACTTTACCTGTTTATTTTATCAACCTGTTCTTAAGAATGAAGAATGAGAACCAGACCCGATCTGAAGTTCGCAAAGAGATGACTCCCAGGATCTCAGAGCTTATCAGCCTAATAAACGATACAGTCATTGAAATAGAAGAGAAATGCAAAAAGCAGGTACTCATAATCATTGACAATCTGGAAAAGGTCGAATACGAAAAAGCAATGGACATCTTTGCAAACCATGGAACACAGATAACACAACCGGAATGTAAAATAATATATACATTCCCCATTGCACTTAGAAGTTGTGACAAATATAGTCAGATACGTACCAATTTCAGTGCCGACATAATGTATCCAAGCATCAAGGTCCATGACAAAGAAGGAAAAATGACCGAAGATGTATTAAAAAATCGTAAATTTATGAAAGAAATATTTAAACTTCGGGGCGACCTTAAATTCATAGATCAAAATGCCCTTGATCATGCAATCGACATGAGTGGAGGGGTCTTAAGAGAGTATATTCGAATAATCCGGGATTCGGCCTTAAATTCAATAGCATTTGAAAAGGATTTGATTGACATTAAGTCTGTAAAAGACACTGTCAACGATCTCAAAAATAGCTATATGGCCCAGCTTAGTGATGAAGACTATAAAGTACTTGAACACATTAGCATAGATAAAAAGATCAAGAGGGATGATGACCTTGTCCGCTTATTGCACAATCTAAGTGTACTGGAATATGCCAACGGCGACAATTGGTGTGATATCAACCCTATAGTACGCCTGCTCATGGAAGAACAATCTTCATAATAAAGGTAAAATTATGAAACTTTCCACAGATCATCTTGCAAAACTGAAGAAAATTGTAACCCTTCTGAATATATCCAATGATTGCACCATCGCATTCCTGCGCTGCAATGAAACCTCCATGTGTGACACACTCCATACAAAGATAAATGAAGAAGTGGCTACCAGCGTTTTTTTGTATGAAATACAGCTGGACTTACAACATATACACCCTCTTGAGATGATGACGGAAGCAATGGAAACCAGAAAATATAGAGATCTAACTAAAAATAATAAAAAAGTAGCTTTTTATATAAAAGGATTTGATGAAGCTGTTAAACTGAAGAACGCTGATGGCAGATCTCAAACCCTCATAACGCTTAACCTTATGCGTGAGAACTTTCTACAAATCCCGCACCCCATCTTAATCCAGATAAATACAGGTTCATATTCCCTCCTGCTAAAAGAAGCGGGTGATTTCTTTTCCTGGCGCACTTCAGTCTTTGAGTTTGACATAGACAAACAAAATAGCATCATCATGCCTGATATTCTTGAGTATGGAGAATTCATTTCCATGAACAAAGAAGAATTACGCAAGAGAAGAGACTATTATCTGGAACTTATCCGGGAACATGAACAAAACACAGGACAGGACCTTCACAGACTTGAATACTGGAATTCACAACTTGCACAGATAGAATTAGCAAAAGGAGATACTGCCCGATCCATTGGATATTTTACAAAGGCACTTGATTATTCCCGAAAACTTAATGATAAAAAAAAGCTGGCCAGGAATTTGAAAAACCTCGGGATTGCACACAGCACTGCTGGAGATACCAGAGAAGCGATCAAATGTATTGATGAAGCAATGGCCCTGGAAACCGATGACCTGCATACTAAAGGAGTAAACCTTAGCGCTAAAGGTGATATATACCTGAATTCAGGCAAAATCTCAAATGCCATTGATCATTACAGCAGGTCACTGGAAATATTCCACAAAACCGGACCCCCATATGATATAGCCAACAATTCAGGCAAACTTGGACTTGCTTTCATACACAATAGAGATATTGAAAAGGCCAGAGAGCATTTAGAACAGGCCCTTTTGATCTTTAATGAAACCGATGACAAAACTGGCCAGGGACGTATCCTGAGATACATCGGAATAACTTTCAAACAATCCGGCGACTTTGAAAAAGCTTTGCAATATTTTGGCAGATCACTCAATATTATTCATCAGACCAATGACCTGAATGGTAAAGCAAACGTATTAACCTGGATTGGAAAGACCTTCTCAGACCAGGGAGAATATCAAAAAGCCATCACAGAATATAATAACGCACTTTCAACCTTCCAAGAAATCGGAGATCAAAAAAGAGAATCATCCAGCTATATAGATATTGCCAATGCTTACAATGCACTTGGTCAAACTAACAGGTATAAAGAATACTTCAATAAAGCAAATTTAATCAATATGAACTGAGATGCCTTCACAAAAAAAAGTTATCTCAACTTATCAAAGCTATTAATAAAATATCAAAAAAACGAAATACACCAGCCGGGATTCGAACCCGGGTTCGAGCGTTGGCAACGCCCGGTGATAACCACTACACTACTGGTGTGCAAAAAGTGCCCAGACCCGGACTCGAACCGGGGACAACTGCCTCTTCAGGGCAGCGCTCTCCCAGACTGAGCTACCTGGGCATGGAGAGCAACCGATAAAGGTTTTTTTTGTATTTAAGTATTTTGGTGGGCCCGGGGAGATTCGAACACCCGACCTCCGCCATGTCAAGGCGACGTCATGACCAGCTAGACCACGAGCCCATATATGACTTTAGTGCTTTTTAGTAACAGATTGGCATCTGTTACCGCCTCCCCGCCATTTTCAGTAAGAGGGAAGCAGAGCAAACTCCTACACGCCTTCATATGATATAAACCTTTTCATGTATTGGATTATAAAAATCGTGTCTACTGATTAAGTTATTGTTGAGAATTATTACAATGTATTCCATTTCTTAAGCATACATACATATCTTAAGAAATATAATTTAATTAACTCCGGTTTTTACAGTAAACAGATATGATCTTCCCTGAATATCAGGCCCAAACACTGAAAGTGGAAACACTTTCATGATAAAATATACATTTGCCAGATCAGGACAGAACGAATGCTTAACCATATTTGCTGCTGTTGATACTAAATATTAAAAAAAGATGAGCAGGACCACCCTGCTCATTTCCTTCTGTCAGGCCCTTTTTCTCATTACAATTGCTGCACCTGCAATCAGTGCCACAGCAAACAGGGACGTAAATCCAGGCAGATTAGTATCCTCTTCTTCAGACACAGGTTCTTCAATCTGTTGTTCAACCTCGGGTTCTTCTGCAATCGACTCTTCGATCACTTCACCATACTCATCTCCCACGATGTTGAAGATGGAAAAACCGGGGGTTTGAGCAGTGAAGTAAAGATATTCATCATCTTCTCCAACCTGGCTGCCCGGAAGGTTATGCCATATCCCATCATGGAATCTGCTCATACGGATAGTGGACGGATCGATGTTATTCTCTTTTATCCACTCCTTACTGACCTTAAACTTAATCTGGATATTATCT
The DNA here is from genome assembly GCA_963676195.2 of Methanosarcinaceae archaeon. Classification (GTDB taxonomy): domain Archaea; phylum Halobacteriota; class Methanosarcinia; order Methanosarcinales; family Methanosarcinaceae; genus CAXXJW01. The sequence continues at coordinate 1,689,679 of CAXXJW010000001.1, forward strand.
GCATTGCCATGTGAAATAGTGCCTTCACTGCCCACAGTGATACTCATCATCTGATAGGAATTACCTTTTGTATCACCCACACCTTCGGGCTTATCTTTGAGTACCTGCACCTTTCCTACAACAGTACCTTTGTCCTCCTTTGCTACAAAACTGATCACGAGCACAGGTCCTTTACTGCCAGAGAAATCATATTCTACCTGTGAACCAACAAGCACATTCTTAATTCCCGAATCTGTGCCCAGAACATTATCCCGGGGCATACTTGATCCCACATAGGCACGACGGCCTGAATCATCCTCTGGTTCAGGAATGGCTGCCAGCGGCAGATAATCGATCTCATCAGCAGAAAGATTGAACTGTGCATCACAGATATTATCTCCATTTGAATCAGCAGTTCTCACACTGAATCCTGTGCCATTAGGATGAACCCAGTAATTACCTCCCAGATAGTTCCCACCTACAATGTTCTTTCCGGAAGTCTTTGAGATATTCCAGCTTGTGTTGTTGATGGAACTATTGTCCAACATTGTGTTATTGTAGTTCTTGAAATAATTATTGTAGATAGTGGTATTGATCGAATCGCTCAGATACAAGCCACAAATGCCACTGTTCTTAACAGTATTTCCTGTAACGACATTGTTGGAATTTACAAAGGATGGGGAAGGCATACGATTGATTGCAGAGTTTCCGGATAGACCGTTAAGCTGCGTGAAACCGGATACCATTTCTAAATATCCCCGGGTCTGGATGTCAGGGCCACCGTATGGAATATCACTTATGAGTAAACCACAGTCAGAATTATCAACAATATTTCCGGACAATTCATTATTTACAGCATTTCTGACCTTAAGGCCAATTCCTGCATCATGCACATGGTTGTTTTTAATGTAAGAGTTCTGATTTGCAAACAGGACTATACCGATACTTTTGTCCTCAAACGGACTGGATGGTTCAGCCACATAATCAGGACGCATAAACATCGTAGTATTTGAACTGATCGATACAGTATTATCCACTACAGTGTTATTATCACCCAAAATAAGAGCAATTCCTGCACCTGAATTTTCCCAGGTGCCATTATTGATACTATTACCCTGTATAATGGTGTTTTCCACCTGCAGGGAAAGAATACCTGTGCGCGTATTATTGATATCATTACCCCGTATAGTGGTGTTTTTCATCAGCAGGGAAAGAACACCCATGCGAGTATTATCAAGTGTGTTGTCAAGAATTTCTCCATTATTCAGAGTTGCAAGACAAAGCATACCCACAAATGCCGTATTGATATCATTATTAACAACTCTCGTATCAGGAGAAACGGCGATCATACCTACAGTGGTATTTTCTACAGCATTGCTGTCGATATCTGTATAAATATCAAAAAATGGCAGATTAATACTGATTATACCGCCAATCAACCCGAGATCATCATTCACACAGGTCACTACATTCCCTTTGATTGTTGAATTGGTATTAACTGCAACAATACCAAAAAGTAAAGGAGGAATAGAAGAACTGCTAAGCCATAAATTCATATCAGGATTCAGTGTTACCTGATTGTCCTCTATAACATATTGCCCGTTAGCAGAGAGTCCCTGGATAAAAGATATCTCTGGATTAGAGTGAATTTGAATATCAAACTCATCAATATTTGTGACATTGTTTTCAATTACATTTATTGAGGCGGAAGTATCCATACTTTCCCCGGAGATCGTATCCAGTGATGAACAAGTCATTTCAGGATTTACCACAATACCACTACTGGAATTTATAATAGTATTATTAAGCATATTAATAGAATTTACCATAATGAAGGGAAGCATATCCGCATGCTGGTTATCAAGATTATTTTGTTCTGTATTAAAATTAGTTGGTAACAGATCCAACAGCGTTGGTGAAAAAGAAAGCATGCCTATACGTGTCATATTGATGTTATTGTTAACAATCCTTGCCTCAGGAGAAGCGATGAGCAGACCTATTGTTGTATTCTCCACAACATTGTCCTCGATAATTGTGGAATTGTTGATCTGTGGCAATTCAGTCTCCTGTAAAGTATGGAAATTATCAGGCTCTTGCAAATTACAGACATTGATACTAACTATTCCACCAACCAATCCCTCAAAGTCAGCATCCTCACAAGTCACTACATTTCCTTTGATTGATGAGTTGGTACTTAATTCAAAAATGCCAAACAATATTGAAGGACGGGGGATGGAAGAAGCAGGCCTCAAATTAAGTGCAGGATTAAGGTCTATATGATTGTTCTCTATGACAGATTGACCGTAAAATGATCTTTGTCTTGCCCCAAGTATGTTATCATTAAATAGTCCTGAATCGGAACCTACCTGTATACCAAATTCGCTTATATTTGTCATATTGTTTCCAATCACAGTTACTGAAGGGGATATTTGCATACTTTCTTCAGGTATTGCACTCCATAAGTAAAAAGGACCCTCAGAATTTACCACAATAGCACCGGTGGTGTTTATAATAGTGTTATTTAACAAACTTACATTGTTCATACCAGCAACAAAAATGCCTTCACCGTCAATATCTTTGAATACATTATTTGTCAAAGTAAGATCATAAACAGGCAAACCCCTATAGTTATCCACTCCATAACGGGCATAAGCATCTCCATCAATTGTAAACCCACTGATGGTGACATTTATACGTTCCATTTCCGGACTAATTCTTACAACTGAACTCTGGAGAGCTTCTGAATATCTGATCACAGTTTCAGAGGGGTCATCTGATTCTGCCTGAATGATCAGTCCCTTATCCAAACTCAGGGCTTCCTCATAAGTTCCCGGATAAACCTGAACAGTATCTCCATCATAAGAATTATTGATAGCATCCTGAATAGTTGTATAATCCTTACCTGATGCACCAACTGTGACAAAAGAATCCCTTACCACAGAAAGGTTCATGGATGTATTGGAATTGCCCCATCTATCAGTTGCACGGATACTTAGATAATGTATTCCATCACTGACCGTATCCACAATAGTGGAATTGTTCACCCAGTAGCCACCAACATTGCTGAGAATCGCTTCATTTACTGTGTCATTTACTCCTGAGACATTGACCGTCACAGAAAAAATGTTGGCTGCATCACTTACAGAAACATTCAGTTCAAGCAGATCTCCCGGCCCAACTATTTTTTCAAGTGGAGCGATCGGAACGACCAAAGGTTCAGAAGGCTGCGGAGGTTGAGGAGGTTGAGGAGGTTGTGGTGGAGCTATACTAATTGTATTTGCAACTGCAGTACCAGCCAAAAAAATGGTTAAGATCAGAATTAACAGGGGAATTTTCATTTGGACACCTCATTTTTCATACCAGATATGAATCCAGGGAGTTTAAAGAATGAATAAACTTCATCATCATCATTATAACAATAACGTAACGGTGTTATATAAAAGTATTCATTCATAAGAGCACCCTGTACTGCCAGCAAATATACCGGATGACTTTATTGACATCATCCGCCCCACATTCCCGGCTATTAATAGCGAATTTGGAAATCCTTAATTGTACATCTACTGAGATTTGAAACGTTTATCGAACAAAGAACTTGTGTGGCGATTAACTAGATGTCATTGAACTCTTGAATATCCAGGATAACCGAATTGAACAGGCACAAGATTGGAAAAATAAAAACAGTATTCACCTTGATCTGAGAATGATCCGGGCCACATCTTTATGAAGGTGCGGGAAGCCAGGGTCCATGGAATCATTCCTGATGGAATCCACACATATAGACATACATTCGAAAATAGAAAGATCGAAATAGTCCCCGACAATTCACCCTAAGGTACAAAAAAAATAAATCATCATTTATAATTCTCAGCATCAATGGACCTGATCACAGGATCAGGGCCACACACAGGACATTCAGGATGTCTGGCCACCCTGATCTCATCAAAGCTCATGGAAAGCGCATCATAATACAACATGCGCCCAACAAGCAGTTGCCCTGCACCGGTCAGATACTTCACGACCTCGGTTGCCTGGATGGTCCCAACAACTCCAGGAAGAACACCCATAACCCCTTCTGTACGGGCCGCGTCAACAGCCGGAGAAGTGGAGAACAAACACCTGTAGCAGGGGCCCTGTCCTGGTAAAATGGTCATGACCTGGCCCTCGAACATGTAAATACTTCCATGGAAAAGGGGTCTTCCTGCAAGCACACAGGCATCGTTGACAAGATAGCGGGTTGCAAAATTATCCGAACAGTCAACCACCACATCATAGGCCTCAACAAGCTCCATCACATTTTCAGCACTGACCCGCAGCTGATGGACCACAACCTCCACGTCTTCATTTAAACAGTGAACGAACTGCGCTGCAGATTCGGCCTTGTAACTACCCAGATTGCCCCCATGGATCACCTGCCGCTGCAGGTTGCTCAGCTCCACCACATCATCATCCACAATACCAATCGTACCAACACCAGCCGCTGCAAGATAAGCGATCACAGGGCTGCCCAGGCCACCCGCCCCGATGCACAGGACACGGGACTTAAGAAGGTTTTCCTGGCCTTCCTCTGCGATACACTCCAGCATAATATGCTTTAAGTAGCGCTCATTCTGCTCTGATGACAGCTTCATATGGCGTAATATGTAGAGCTTCCTATAAATTAGTTGATCCTGGAAAGATACTCTTCCACAAGTTTTTGAGTAGCTTTCCTTAAATGATTATGTGTGGTGGATTTCGATATACCTATGGCCCGACCCACCTCCTCGATGGAAACTCTGCGCGGGTCCTCAAAATAACCCATACTATCTGCCACAAGGAGGATCTTCTGCTGCATGGTTGTCAAAACCTCTTTATTAACATCATCATCCATATCCCTCACAGCATCTATGGACCATTTGCCAAGGGCTTTGAGCTTATCATAGGCCCTGTTCAGATGGTTGAGATGAGTCGCAAGGACAGTATAATATCTATGACCGTTTTTAACAAATATAGGATGTTTTATGAAACAGTGGGATTTTTCAAATACATGGATAGCCCCAGGATCTTTAACTGTTGCCATAAAGAGTGTTCTGTCCGAAGATAGCTGAATGACCTCAAAGGACTCCGTAGCTTCATGCGTCTCAATCTCTTTAAGATAAGAAGGGGTTGCAGTATCCCTTTTCACTTCCTGAACAAGGAAAAGGATCCTGTTAGTATCAATAGGTATATGGGAAAGGATCTCAAGCTCAAGTCCTTTATCCCTGGTAACAGTTGCAAGGGAACAAAAATGTTGCTCCACCGAAATCTTAGCTTCAAACATAACTCAAACCTTTTTTAATATTGGCCCAGATTTGACTTAATTTAATAAATAAACTCCATAGGACATATCCATAATATCAAGATACACAAGATATTATTAATATATCCACCAATATTTTATAAATAGAAATAGTTATTTTTATTATATAAATATTTCTAAACTAAGTTAATCATATGAAACAAAATGAAATAGGTTAATTATCACGGTTTATAATCATAATGAAAAACAGTTATATATAGGTACTATCTTTAGAAAAGAGACATGGACCCATTTAATGCGATAACAGTGGCAATATTTCTGCCATTTATATTCACCCTTTTCATACCCCCGCTTGAAAAAATATTCAAACAACGTGTGGGCTGGTTAGCAGCAGCCTGCGCCTTTGTAAGCTTCTCCCTCATTGCAATTGCCTCCCCTGCGATCCTGCATCACGGAGAGGTCATAGAAGGAAGTATTCAGTGGTTGCCTTCCGCAGGCCTGGAATTTAGCATCTATGCAGACGGCCTGGCAGTCCTCATAGGCTTTATCGCCTCCGGGATCGGCGTAATAATAATGTCCTATTCAAATGGATATATGTCCACAAAAGAGGACCTTCCCAGATATTACCAGTACCTGTTGCTCTTTATGGGATCCATGATCGGTATGGTCTTCTCGGCAAATACCATACAGCTGTTCATCTTCTGGGAACTGACAAGTATCACCTCATTCATGCTCATCGGTTACTGGAGAGATAAACCGGACTCCATATACGGTGCCACCAAATCATTGCTCATCACCGCGGCCGGAGGACTGTTCATGCTGGCAGGGTTCCTGTTGCTCAGGTCCATAACAGGTTCCTTTGACCTTGCCATGATATTGCATGACCCAACACTGGTAAACACCATCAAACAGCATGAGCTCTTCACCATCACCCTCGTACTCATATTAATAGGGGCCGCGGCAAAGTCTGCCCAGGGACCCTTCTACATCTGGCTGCCCAATGCCATGGAAGCCCCCACCCCCGTAAGTGCTTTCCTGCATTCAGCCACCATGGTCAAAGCCGGCATATACCTTGTCGCAAGGATCCATCCCATATTCTCGGGAACAGAGGCCTGGTTCATCCTGGTAAGCGGCATAGGCATTTTCACAATGCTCCTGGCGGGATTCCTTGCTTTCCGGCAGACCGATATCAAAGCCATACTGGCCTATTCCACCATCAGTCAGCTGGCCTATATGATGACCATGTACGGCTACACCACCCTGCACCATCCCGGAATCGGAGTGGCTGCAGCAACCTTCCACCTCCTAAACCATGCCACATTCAAAGCCTGTCTGTTCCTGGTAGCCGGTATCGTGGCCCATGAAGCGGCGACCAGAGATATACGCAAACTTGGGGGTTTGCGAAAGGATATGCCCGTAACCTTCATCGTCGCCACTATCGCGGCCCTGTCCATGGCCGGGGTCCCTCCGCTAAACGGCTTTTTAAGCAAGGAGATGTTCTATGAATCCTCCCTGGAAATGGGGGAACTCCTTGGCGGGCCTTTCACCTTCCTCATCCCTGCCTGTGCGGTCCTTGGAGGCATATTCACCTTCGCCTATTCCATTAAGCTCATTGACGGCATCTTCCTGGGCGAGAAACATCATGACCATCTCCCCGAGCACATCCATGAACCGCCAATGTCCATGCTTATCCCTGCAGCATTCCTTGCAGGCCTGGTGGTCCTCTTCGGACTTGTCCCCTCCATACCCATTCACAACATCATTGAACCCACCGTATCAGGCATAGTCCTGGAACAGGTCCATCTGCATGTAAAGCTCTGGCACGGATTTACCACCTCCCTGATGATGACAATCGTCACATTCATCCTGGGAATCGCCACCTACACACAATACAACAGGATCGCAGCCTGGCAGGACCGCTTCAATGCCCGGTTGCCCTGGATCAGTGTGAACTATTACTATGATTGGGCAGTGGATAATGCAAAACAACAGGCCTTCAGGTTCTCTTCATTCACTCAGCCCGGCAACATAAAGACCTACCTTAATGCCATGCTGCTGCTCATGATATTCCTGATACTGCTACCCATGACATTGCTTACGGCCAATATCATCCCCGAAGTGCTCAACTTTAACATAGCCCCCTATGAAGCTCTGCTCATGTTGCTGATGGTCATAGCGGCCCTGGCAAGTGCCGCCCTCCCCAGATACCTGCCAGCCATAATCGCCCTGTCATTCCTGGGATATAGTGTAAGCCTGCTGTTCATCTACCTCAAAGCCCCGGACCTTGCCTTAACCCAGGTACTGGTAGAGACCCTCTCAACCATCATCTTCCTGCTTGCCATCACAAAGATCCCCCAGAAATACAAAGAGACGATATCAAAACCAACCCTGTTGCGGGACCTGCTCATCTCAGGAGCAGTTGCCTCGACGATCTTCATCGTACTGATAAACGCCACCAATGGAATCGTGGCACCCCTTGAATCCCTATCCCACTACTTTATCCAGAACAGCCTTCCCCTTGCAGGAGGACATAATATCGTCAATGTCATCATTGTGGATTTCAGGGGCTATGATACTCTGGGAGAGATCTCCGTGCTGTGCCTGGCAGCACTGGGAGTCTATAACCTCATAAACAGCAGAGGTGAACAACAATGACCACAATTATTACAAAAACAATAACACGGATATGTATCCCCCTTGTGATACTCTTCTCAATATCCCTCCTCCTTGCCGGACATAATAATCCTGGCGGTGGTTTTATCGGAGGAGTAATGTTCGCCTCGGTGATCGCCCTGACCTATGTGGTCTATGGCCTGGACTATATCAAGTCCTTCTTCAACCCGGACTGGAACAAATGGTTCGGCTTTGGCCTTCTGCTGGCCTCCCTCACAGCCTTTGCAGCCATGTTCGTGGGCCATAACTTCTTCAGAAGTGCGGTCACATTCATCCACCTGCCCTTATTCGGGGAAGTGGAACTGGTATCCGCAGGACTGTTCGACATAGGGGTCTATTTCGTAGTAATAGGGGCCCTGCTTTGTATATTCAAAAACGTAGGTGATGACAGATGAACAATACCCTGCTTTCAATAACCATCGCCCTGCTCTTTGGCATCGGAACTTTCCTGCTGCTAAGACGGGATATAATAAAGGTCATCATCGGCCTGTCAGTCCTTTCCCATGCAGTGAACCTGCTGATCGTATCCACCGGGATATTTGACGGGACAAAGGTACCCATCATCACTACTGAACATGCAACAGAAGTATCAACAACTATCTTTAATGACGACCTGGCAAACGGCGTCCTTGCCCCGGTGGTGGCCGCAGGAGAACATGTACAGTTCGTGGACCCCCTGGTACAGGCCCTGGTACTCACCGCCATTGTGATCAGCCTGGCCACAACGGCATTCATCCTTATCCTTGCCTATCGCATCTATGAGGAATACGGCACAACAGACATTCGTGAGCTTCGGAGGCTGTGGGGATGAACATAAGCCACATACCCATCATCCTTATTGCAACCCCCATACTCATGGCCGCCCTCATGGTCTTTCTGCGGTCAAACCCGGGAGTCCAGAAGGTCCTCAACATAGCAGTCACATCCATACTGTTCATCCTGAGCATCCTCCTCCTATTACAGGTATCCAGCGGAGGCATACAGGTCTATGAAGTGGGAGAATGGGGCAAATATGGGATCATCCTGGTAGCCGACCTGCTCAGCTCAGGTATGGTGGTCCTCAGCTGCTTCGTATCCCTGCTGGCCCTGATCTACTCAATGGACTATATTGAAAGCAGATCCCTGAGCGCTTCCTACCACAGTCTGTTCAATCTCCTCATGGCAGGTCTGAACGGGACATTCCTCACTGGCGACATATTCAACATGTTCGTCTTCTTTGAGATCCTGCTCCTGTCCTCCTGCGGCCTGGTGGTTGCAAACGAAAGCGGCGGAGTTACAAAGACTTCGGACAAGATGGAAGCCACCTTCAAATATCTCATACTCAATATGATCGGCTCAATCGTCATGCTCATCGCCGTGGCCTCATTATACGCCACGGTCGGAACTTTGAACATGGCAGATATTTCAGTCAAGATCAGTGCTATGAACGCCGCAGGTACCATGCCCTGGCACATATATCCCATCGCTTTACTCTTCATCGTGGTGTTCGGGAACAAGGCGGCCATCTTTCCCATGCATTACTGGCTGCCGGATGTACATCCCACCGCACCCTCACCCATCAGTGCTATGCTAAGCGGTGTTATGATCAAGGTCGGGGCCTACGGAGTACTGAGGGTATTTTTCCTGATATTCCCCCCGGTACTTTACCTGTTCAAACCCATCATAATCCTGCTGGCCCTGATAACCATCGCCATTGGTGCAATGTCCGCAGTGGGCCAGACCGATGTGAAACGCCTGCTGGCCTATTCCAGTGTCAGCCAGATAGGATATATATTCCTGGGAATTGGAATGGGGTCAGTATATGCCCTGGCGGCCTCCCTGGTATTCCTGGTCAACCACGCCATTGCAAAATCCATGTTGTTCCTGACATCAGGAGGAATAATACATCATGCAGGGACCCGGGATATGACAAAGATGGGAGGGATGGTCAGGACAGACCCCCTTATGAGCGGTGCTTTTCTGATAGGAGCAATGTCCATTGCCGGCCTGCCTCCCATGGGAGGGTTCATTGCAAAGTTCGTCCTTTTCGATGCGGGTCTGCTGGACCAGTACTACATTCCTATAGGTATCGGCCTGATCTTTGCAGTCTTTACCCTTTTCTACATGTTCAGGGCCTGGCTGCTCATGTTCTGGGGAGAGCACAGGGACGTACAAAAATACGGAGAATATTCCGCCCACAGGCCATCCATTATGATAGCTCTGCCAATAATCGTCCTTGCCGCCATGGTCTTTATCCTGGGTATCTATGCCGAACCCCTCCTGGGACTTTCACAGACCATTGCACAACAATTGATCGATCCTGAACCTTATATCACTGCAGTCATGACGAGGGTGGTCAGATGAAACGATATTTCTTTTATTCGATCCTGCTTGGACTGGCATGGTGTTTTGTCCACGGGACAATCAGCATCAACAATTTCATAGTAGGTCTGATACTGGGACCCTTTGTGATCCGTCCGTTTAGAGAACTGTACGATTTTGACCAGAAGATATCTTACAAGGATATTGCAGGGCATATACCTGCCCTCATACGCTATTTAATTGTACTTGCAGTGGAGATCATGAAAGCCAATATCATGGTAGCTAAGATCGTTCTGCAACCAAAGATAGATATAAAACCAGGAATAATAGAAGTCCCTATAAGAACGCAGACCGATGTGGGTATCACGGCCATAGCCAATACCATTACTCTGACCCCGGGAACTCTGACAATTGATGTATCGGATGACAAAAAGGTCCTTTATGTCCACTCCATCGATGCCACTGACCCGGAAGGTGTAGCCAGCTCCATAAGGGATGATCTTGAAAAATATGTACTGGAGGCATTTGAATGAACTCACTACTCCTTGATGTAACCCTGACATTCATGGTATTGTCCCTGATCCCCTGTCTCTACCGGGTCCTTAAAGGCCCCACAGTACCGGACCGGGTCATTGCACTGGATGCCATGACCATGGTAATAGTTGTGATGCTTGGTATCTATTCCTTTGTCCAGGGATCAGTCTTCTTTATGGACGTGGCCCTGGTACTTGCCATCATCTCCTTTGTGGGAACCGTGACCATATCCAGATATCTTGACGAGGGGGCGGTATTCTGACAACCGTATCCCTTATCCTGGAGATCCTGAGTAACATTCTCCTCCTCATAGGAGTATTCTTCGTATTCCTGGGGATGCTGGGTCTGTTAAGACTGCCCGATGTCTACAACCGGTTGCATGCAACCACCAAGATCGGCACACTTGGAGCCTTTGGTGTGATGCTGAGCATCGTTGCAAAAGTAGGTTTATCACCCATGGGGGTCAAAGCTCTAACCGTAGGCTTGTTCCTCCTTATCACCGCACCTGTTGCAGCCCACATGATCGGCAGGGCCGCTCACAGACACGGAGTCGGCCTGTGCAAGGAATCCATTCTTGATGAATATGGCAAACATGAAGACACAGATCTTTAAAGACAATACCGAAGATATCCGCAAAGCTGCAGATATCATAAAACATGGAGGACTGGTGGCCTTCCCCACTGAAACAGTCTATGGTCTGGGGGCAAATGCCCTGGACCCGGCAGCCGTTGCAGGGATATTCAGGGCCAAAGGCAGACCTGCGGACAACCCCCTGATCGTTCATATCGCAAACAAAGAACAATGTCAGCAGCTTGCAACCCACATATCCGATACAGCCAGACATCTCATGGACAGCTTCTGGCCCGGTCCTCTTACCCTCATTCTTCCGGCAAGAACTGACATACCTTCCATAACCACCGGCGGACTGGATACCATCGGCATCAGGATACCATCCCACCCAATCGCCCTGGAACTGCTCCGACTATCAGATACACCCATTGCCGCCCCCAGTGCCAATACATCAGGACGGCCCAGCCCCACTGCTGCCATACATGTACAGGCAGACCTGGAAGGGAAGATCGATGCCATAATAGATGGAGGGCCTGTTGAGATCGGAGTGGAATCCACTGTCCTGGATGTGACCGGAGATATACCCGTGATCCTTCGTCCCGGGCATATCACCGCCTCACAGATAGAACAATGTTGTGGTCAGGTCTTAACAGGATATGAGGACAGGACCCTGGATGATACTGAAACAGTACGTTCTCCAGGCATGAAATATACCCATTACTCCCCCCATACTCCGGTGGTTCTCATTGAAGGAACTCCTGACTTTGTAATACAAAATGCTCTCGACCTTATAGAAAAAGAACATAATATGCAACACCGTGTGGGCCTGCTTGTCTGTGATGGGATAAGAGAAGGATTAAAAGGAGATGAGTCTTATTCTCTTGGAGACAGAGCAAAACCCTCCCAGGCTGCTCAAAGTCTATTTATGGGCCTAAGGCATCTGGACATGCAGCAAACAGACCTGATCATTGTAGATGGATCCTTCGCAAAAGAAGGCATTGGTGCAGCAGTACTCAACCGGGTGAGAAAAGCAGCCAGCAGGATAATAAAGGAAGTGTAATAATTGAAAACAGAAAAAAAGGATCAGATGGTAGCCAGGAAAGAATACCTGATCATCGTTAATCGTAATAAGAAGATAGCCATGGCAGACATGCTTATTATGGCCACCGGGCTTTTGCTTAAGTATGCAGAAAGGCCTGATATAGGAGAACACTTCATCTGGCTGGGAGTGATAATAATCATCTATGTGATCGGCTCAAATATGATGGCACGTTCCGAATACAACAAACACACATGATCCGCAAGGATCACATGCCAAATTTTTTCATCATTTTTTGCATATTGAACTTACCGCCACGGAAGCCTTTCATTGCATTCTGCATCATCTTATGGTATTTGAGCAACTCCCGCACATCCTCAGGATTACATCCTGCACCCATAGAGATGCGTTTGATCCGGGAGCTTCCCACCACACGGGGATTTTCCAGTTCCTCTTCGGTCATGGAATCCATAAGCACCTTATAACGGCCCATCTTATCCTGGGTCACCTTATAGGCATCATCCGATATCTTCATCCCCATACCACCCAGAGGCAGCATTTGCATGACCTGCTTCATTGGGCCCATCTTATTAAGGGCTTCCAGCTGTTTGTACATGTCCTTGAGAGTAAAACGCCCTTTCATGAGCGCATCCATATCAAGGTCCTCTTCGGTGAGTGTCTCTTCTGCTTTTTCAATAAGGGTCTTTATATCCCCCATACCCAGAAGTCTGGAAATGAACCTGTCCGGTTCGAACTTCTCCAGATCATCAGGAGTCTCTCCCACACCGATAAAAGCAATAGATGATTGGGTCTCGGATACTGCAGAAAGGGCTCCACCACCCTTTGCAGGTACCATCAAGCTTTGAGATCACCACTCCGGATATACCTACGGACTCATTGAAGGCCTTTGCCTGCTCACTGGCCTGCTGACCGATAGCCGCATCCAGTACCAGCAACTTGTAATCCGGTTGTGCGATCTCATGGATATGTTCCATCTCGTCGATAAGGTCCGCTTCCAGAGAGTGACGTCCTGCAGTATCCACGATCAGGACATCGTTCTTGCCGATCTGCTCAAGACCCCTCTCAACGATCCCCACAGCATCAGGATTACCCTCTTCCCCGTAGAAGGGAACATTTAACCTGTCACAAAGAGTTTTCAACTGCTGATATGCCCCGGGCCTGAAGGTATCCGCACAGACCACCGCAGGTTTAAGCCCTTTGCGCTGGAAATAACGGGACAGTTTGGAAGTAGTGGTAGTCTTACCACTACCCTGCAGGCCGATCATCATGATCTTCTGGGGTTTTAAGGGGATATCTGAACCCTTACCCACAATGCTTAGCAGTTCCTGATAGACGATCCTGATAACATGCTCCCTTGGATTCATCCCGGAGGGGACCTCTTCCTTAAGGGCCCTCTCTTTGATATGTTTGGACATCGTCATGACCAGCTGCACATTAACATCGGCCTGGAGCAATGCACGCTGTATATCCTTTACAACCTCATTGACCGTCTTCTCATCTATCCGGCCGGCCCCCACCAGTTTTTTAAGGGCATCCTGCAGGGAGCTTCCAAGTTTATCCATTACCATTTAATGATCGTCCTTTTTATTGTATAATAGTATCAGAGAAATAGCGGTTAATATAATAAAGATTTTGTCCGGAATATACAGAACTATATTACCAGATTAACAACATACAAAATTAAAATAACAATTGAATGTAAATAAACAGTAGAAGGTAAACGATAAAATCAAACAGATTTTATTAAATAAAACAATAGCGGGGGATGGATTCGAACCATCGGTCTACGGGTTATGAGCCCGTCGGGATCTCCTGGCTACCCCACCCCGCTTCTGGAATGGGAACATATGGCAACAAATGTATAAATAAATTGGATCCGGAAAGAAAAAAGATCAGGCGATGACATTTTAAATGAGATAAAATGACATCCGGCCTTTGAACTTACCTATAGCGGGGGATGGATTCGAACCATCGGTCTACGGGTTATGAGCCCGTCGGGATCTCCTGGCTACCCCACCCCGCTTCAAGAGTGAGTGATCCACACATGTTGTAGACCCTCATAACATAGTCATAGTATAAAGCAGTTGCGCAGATGGCAATGAGGGGACACAGAAATTAAACCTGAGGAACAGACAGATTAATTAATAGTACATATCATCTAATGAGTCAGACAAAACTTGAACCCATTAATTGGAAAAACTAGTATATCAAAAGGACAATATCGGTGAACAAATGCCTCACAAATGTACCCGATGCGAAAAAATATTTGAAGATGGAGCTGCTGTCATCCTGAACGGATGCCCAAACTGTGGCTGGAATAAATTCCTTTATGTCAAAGATGCAGAAGAGGAAAAAGAAGAGCCCGTAGAAGAGATTGATGAACAAACCTCAGAAGAAGAGCCTGCAGAGAAGTTCATAAAAGAGGTCGATGAGATCCTGGGTATTGAGCATCAGGAACGTACTGTTTCTGAAGAAGAAGGAGAGCGTGTTGAATCCGTAAGGATACTGGGTCCGGGTTCCTATGAACTAAACCTTACCTCCCTTCTTGAAAGGGATGAGATCGTAATGGCAATAAAAGAGAACGGAACCTATGCAGTTGACCTCTCCTCTGCTTTCAGAAAGAAAAACAAGAAAGGATAATATTTAGAATGCCACAGACCGTTCGGTTCTGGGAGATAGACATATTGAGGACAGTGGCAATACTGCTTATGATTGTCTTCCACTTTTCCTATGACATCCTGCTGTTCACCCCATACGAACTGAACATACGCTCAGGCGCCATCTATTATGCAGGCCGCTTTGCTGCCATCCTTTTCATATTTATTGCAGGCATATCCCTGACCCTGAGCTATTCAAGATATTTTGATCTTACAGGGAAAGGACCGGGATTTATAAAATATCTGAAAAGAGGTGCGAGGATATTTGCCTGGGGAATGCTGATCACCCTGATATCTGCAATATTTCTCAAAGAAGGAACGATATTCTTCGGGATACTTCATTTTTTAGGCTGTGCCATCATTCTGGGTTACCCCCTGATCCATCATACAAAGCTCAGCCTCTTCCTGACAGTTCCCCTCATCCTGGCAGGCAATTATTTCTCGAACATATATATCGACCACTACTGGCTCCTCTTTCTTGGATTCAAACCCTACGGCCTGTATACATTCGACTATTTTCCCCTGTTGCCCTGGTTTGCTGTATTTTTGCTGGGCCTGGCCACAGGCAATTCCCTCTATCCCGGATATGAACGTAAACTCCCCCTTCCGGAACTTTCAGACAATTCACTAATAAAGATACTCTCATATCCCGGAAAACACTCCCTGACCATATACCTCACACACCAGCCCCTGCTGGTAGGTATTCTTTACCTGCTGGGCATAGGCCAGGCAGGAGGCCTGTTGCAGCTGACCGGAACATGAAACAAAATAATAATTAACAACAGTGATAAATGAGGAAATATAAGAACCACTTAAAAACACTTGAAATTGTTCAAATTTAAAGGAAATCCGTGATCCTGGTCTGACATTCATCGATCCGGATCAGACGGCTTACCCCCACCCCTACCAGACGGAACTTACCCCGGCCTTCAAACTCATGCAACAACCCCCGGGCAGTACGTATGATGTGCCCCAGTTCACTGCTGTTCGCCCCCAGACTCTTAACCCTCGTATAGGTGGTGAAATCCGAAAACCGTACCTTAATGGTAACCGACCTGAACAAAAGCCTTTTTTTCAGCAGGGACCTGTGCACGTCCTCTGCAAGGCCTGCAATGACCCGTTCAATGAACTCCATATCACCGGTATCCACATCAAAGGTATCTTCTTTACTGATGGACTGCACCTCCCCCCGGTCAACCACCTTACGCGGATCGATACCGTTGGCCATCTGATGCATCATCAGACCTGCTTTACCAAATTTACCGATGAGCACCTGGACATTGGTCTGAGCAAGCTGCTTGACTGTGACAATCCCCATTGACTCCAGCACCTGTGAGGACTTCTTTCCAATACCCGGAAGCCTTGAGGCATTAAAACGATACAAAAACTCCTGCACATCCCCGGGTCTTACTACGGTAATTCCATCCGGCTTATCAATATCAGAGGCGATCTTGGCAACCGACATACAGGGAGCGATCCCTATGGAACAGGTGATCCCTTCCCGGGCCCTCACTTCCTCTTTGATCTTTAAGCCAAGTTCTGACGCCTCATCAAAAGACTTCACCATATCAGTGACATCCAGATAGGCCTCATCCACACTGACCTGCTCAAAACCGGTACAATGTTTTCGCAGTATTGGCATGATCTTCCCGGAAACCTCTTTGTACAGGGATTTATTCACCTTCAGATATACAGCATCCGGGCAGAGCTCATAGGCCTTTGAAATAGCCATTCCGGAATGCAGCCCAAATTCACGTGCCTCATAGGAACAGGTGCTCACAACCCCCCTGCCATTACCTGACATGGGATCAGAACCTACCACCACGGGAAGGCCACGCAGGGAAGGGTTCTCACGCACCTCCACAGAAGAATAAAAACTATCCATGTCCACATGCAGAATGATCCTTGTATCCTTCATCCCGGGGTATCTGCCAGCATCGGCAAAAAGCATTGTTATTGGAAAAACTTTTAACCCTGAACATCATCAACAACACATCAGATATTCAGGGAAACAGACAGATATGTACTTCTACATTGCCATTGCGGCATATATCGTAATACTCTTTCTGACCCTCAGGGACATAAGGATCTACAGGCGGACAGGATTTCTTTCCTACAGGAAAGGAGCCATCAAAGGTCTTATAGCATCCTCCATTGCCCTGATCGGTGCGATCCTTACAATGAACCGGCCTGAAGCAGGGCTGCTCATCGTATTTTTGGGCCTGTACTTCAATAGTAAGGGTGTGAGAGAAAAAGTGTTTTCCAATGCAACGACACTGGAAAGGTTCACGGGTAAGACCGACATTGAGAACGATGACAGTTAAAGCCGTTGCAATCAAAAAGTATAAATGTAAAGCTTCTCATAGAGCGACAAACTCAGGCTTATAAAATAATCATAAATGGAGATTTATTATGGGAAATATTAGACAGACAAATATTAAGAACATTGCATTCGAACTGCTTGAAAAATATAAAGACACCTTTACAACCGATTTTGATGAGAACAAGCACCTCGTTTCAAAATACACCACCATTGAGAGCAAGGTTATAAGAAACCGTGTGGCAGGCTATGTTACACGCAAGATGACACACGTAAGACACCTCTGATCAACCTTCAACGGAAGGGATATTATGTTCGAAGGAGTACTACCGGCAATTATCACGCCATTCACACAGGAAAATACTATCGACAAACCCGGCCTGCAGGAGAACATACAGTTCCTGGAAAAGGGTGGTGTCAGCGGCATTGTTGCCTGTGGGACAACAGGTGAATCCGCCACATTGTCCACTGCCGAACACATGCAGGTCATTGACATAGCAGTGGAATGTGCAAACGTTCCGGTCATAGCCGGGACAGGTTCCAATAATACCGCCGAGGCCATCGAACTTACCCGGCATGCTAAAGATGCCGGTGCCAGCGGAGCTCTCATAATATCCCCCTATTACAACAAACCCAACGACCAGGGTTTGATCAATCACTTTTCTTCCATAGCAGCCGCTGTGGACATACCGATCATTCTCTACAATGTCCCCTCCCGAACAGGCCAGGACATACCGGTGGAGGTCATTGCACAACTTGCAAAGATCGACAATATCATAGGTGTCAAGGAAGCAAGCGGAAGTGCTGATAAGGTATCCCGCATAATTGAAAACACCATGGACGAAGATTTCAAGGTCACCTCCGGAGAGGATGGCCTTACTCTCCCCCTCTTAAGCCTTGGAAGCTGCGGAGTGATCTCAGTAGTAGCCAATGTGGTCCCTGACAGAATGGTAAAACTTGTCAACTCCTTCAATGATGGAGACCTTAAGACCGCACAGAAAATGCACTATGAGATCGCACCCCTGATTCGAGCCCTGTTCACAGAAACAAACCCCATTCCCGTAAAAAGGGCAGTGGAGATGATAGGACTTAATTCCGGGGAGCTTAGACCCCCTCTTGCCCCGATCAGCAGTACCAATGAGCACCTCCTTGAACAGTGTCTCATGGACCTGGGGTGCATACAATGATAAAAGCCGCCGTAGTAGGTTCTTCAGGCAGGATGGGAAAACTCCTCATTGAAAATATTGTCCGCATGGACGACATTCAGCTCTCATGTGCCTTTGATCTTGTACATATCGGGGACGATGCAGGAGAGGTTGCACAGGTTGGAAGACTTGAAGTGCCCATATCCAGTGTAGAGGATATGGCTGAGGTACTTGCCTCAACCAATACAGACGTTCTCATTGATTTTACCATTGCAAATGCCACCGCCATCAACGCACCTGCCGCAGCCAGTGCAGGGGTTAACCTGATCATAGGTACCACCGGACTTTCCGGTGAGCAGCTCTCCCTTATCCACGAAAGCATCAATACCAACAAGATCGCTGCAGTGAT
Organism: Methanosarcinaceae archaeon; assembly: GCA_963676195.2. Taxonomy (GTDB): domain Archaea; phylum Halobacteriota; class Methanosarcinia; order Methanosarcinales; family Methanosarcinaceae; genus CAXXJW01. The sequence goes on from CAXXJW010000001.1 coordinate 1,708,605, forward strand.
ATCTCCCAACTATGCCATCGGCGTAAATGTATTCTTCAAGATACTGCAGGAGACTGCCCGTTATATGGGACACTGTGACATCGAGGTCATAGAAGCCCATCATAACCAGAAGAAGGATGCCCCAAGCGGAACCGCAAAACGGGCAGCTGATGTGATCTCACATACCCTTGGAGGAAAGGACTATGTATATGGAAGGGAAGGCCTCGCTCCCAGGGGAGACGAGATCGGCATCCATGCAGTCCGCGGCGGAGATATCGTCGGAGACCATACTGTTCTTTTCGCAGGGGATGGAGAACGAATTGAGATCAAACACCAGGCCCACTCCCGCAACTCTTTTGCATCCGGAGCGGTAAAAGCTGCCATATGGGTCAGCAAAAAGGAACCTGGCATATACTCAATGGATGATATTCTGGGGATCTGAACTTCAGATCCTCCCTGTTTTAAAAGATACCACTTGCTCAGAGCAAATGGCCTGCAATATCCTCAGCAATGATGCGCTCACAATATATGCATCTTAATTTTATTCCATCAGCATCTTTTATAACCGTAAACTTGGATATTACCGGTTCATTTGTATTTGAGATACAGCTGGGATTACCACAGCGAACCACCCCTTCAACAAAATCCGGGATGTGTACCTTTTCTTTCCGGGAAACCTCAAAATCCCTGATGATATTGATCGTGGCACCCGGAGATATCATGGAGATCTTATTCACCTCTTCAACATTCAGCTCCCTGCCTTCGATCTTTACCACATCCTTTAAGCCCTGGGCCCCTGGAGCATTGATAAGCACACTCACAATCCCTCTGGATGAACCATCAATACCCAGGATGTTCAAGACATGCAGGGCCTCACCAGCAGCAATATGATCAATAACAGTTCCGTTCTCAATGGGTTGAACCCTTATTTCACGACTTTCCCTGCTCATTCAATCGCCCCCAGGACAAGGGCCAGCAGGGCCATTCGAACCGGCACCCCATAAAAAGATTGTTCAAAATAACGTGCATGGTCTGTGGGATCCACATCCGGATGTATCTCGGTGGTCCTGGGAAGGGGGTGCATGACCTTCAGATCCGGACGACCACGAGACAGGAGATCATTATTGATATGGAAACTGTGAGCAACCTTCTGATATTCTGCAGGATCCGGGAACCGCTCCTTCTGGACACGGGTCATATAAAGCACTTCCACACCCTCAATAGCCTCTTCAATGGATGGAACCTCTTTTACCTTAATATCCCTTGCCTTAAGGTCTGCAATGATCTCCGCCGGCATCCTCAGTTCAGGAGGGGATACCAGGGTTATATTGGCCCCGTACAGGGATAGGGCATAACAAAGGGAATGCACGGTCCTGCCGTACTTAAGATCCCCTGCCAGAGCAATGTTCAGACCGTCAAGATGACTTTCCCTGCGTATGGTATACAGGTCCAGAAGGGTCTGGGTGGGATGGTGGCCGGCCCCGTCCCCTGCATTTATGATAGGTACTGAAGAAAATTCGCTAGCAAGTCTGGAAGCACCTTCCCGGGGGTGACGCAAAACAATGGCATTGGCATAACCACTGACAACACGAATAGTATCTGCAAGGGTCTCTCCTTTTGTAACAGAACTTGTATCCACTGAACCCAGACTGAGCACATCCCCACCAAGTCTTAACATCGCAGTCTCAAAGGACATGCGTGTCCTGGTGCTGGGTTCAAAGAACAGTACTCCCAGGATGCGGCCCTCCAGCAGATTGGAACGGGTCTTATCCCTTGCATAGGGCTCCAGCTTTTCGGCCGTGTCCAGTATATGATCGATAGCCGCCCTTGAAAAGGAGCGCATGGATATAATATGCATGTCTTTGAATGTCATTTGATAGAGAAAGGAAATGCATGGAATATAATATTTACCTATCCTGCTCAGTCCTCTATCTCTGAAATGAACTGCAACCAGTCCTTTGCATCCTTTAATTTGCATATACGGGACTGTTCATGAAACTTCATACCCCTGTCCCTGTCAGGGTGCTCTTCAATTTCCTTAAGGTCCATAACTGCCCTTAAAAGCCCGGCTGTCTTATCAAAAAAATCCCTGGCCTGATCCACTGTCATCTGATCATTCTCAAGGTGGGATTCATATTCACCTGCCTTTTCTAATAGCAGATCAATACATCTGTCCACATGCTCCTTATCCTTTTCATCAAGATGCCTTTTATTCACAAGCTCCCAGATAAGCTCATGTAAGGGGACCATGTTGCCCCTGATATCCACTTCTTCAGGGATCTTTTCCCCGCACCAGAACAGTTGCCTGTGCAAGCGGCCAAGGAGCCTGGACCGCTGTTTTGCAGAAAGGAGTTCATCATCGGTCATAGTCTATCATACATAGATATGAGTAAATGTAATATATCTAGCTAACCTTAGAACTGTTGAATTCAAATAATCTAAAAGGTGATCGTATTAATACAATCGTTCAGGTCGCCCTGGACCTTCCGGAAATAGACAGGGCCATACAGATAGCAAAGGAAGCTGTGGAAGGCGGAGCTGACTGGATCGAAGCAGGTACACCTCTTATCAAAAGCGAAGGTATCAATGCCGTCCGTCAGCTTAAGAAAAACTTCCCTGACCATACTATCCTGGCTGATATGAAGATCGCCGATACCGGGGCCTTTGAAGTGGAAATGGCAGCCAAAGCCGGGGCTGGCGTTGTTATGATCCTGGGCAATGCGGATGATGGCACCATACGTGATGCTGTGCGCTCTGCACGTAAATACGGGGTCAGGCTGATGGCAGACCTGTTACTGACACCCGATCCCCTCACAAGGGCCCGGGAACTGGAGCAGCTGGGGATCGATATTATAAATATGCACACCGGGATAGACCAGCAGATGGCAGGCAAAAATCCCACCGACATTATTGCACAGATGGTACAGACCGTGGATATTTTGGTTGCTGTGGCAGGAGGACTGGATGAGCACAGCAGTGCCGAGGCAGCCCGGGCCGGAGCGGATATCATAATCGTTGGCGGGAACATCACACAATCAGACAATGTGACCTCAGCTGCGCGCAGGATCCGGGAAAGTGTGGACAGAGGTGCACCAAAGGTACAAAAGATATCTGCTGAACAGGAAATACGAAAACTGCTGGAAAGTGTTTCCACCCCAAACATCTCCGATGCTATGCACCGTCAGGGAGCCATGAAAGATATTCATTCCATGGTACCCGGAAAGAAAATGGTGGGCCGGGCTATAACCGTGCAGACCTTTGAAGGTGACTGGGCCCGTCCGGTGGAAGCCATCGACCAGGCAGGACCGGGAGATGTCATAGTCATATATAACGGCAGCAAACATGTAGCCCCCTGGGGCGGACTGGCAACACTGAGCTGTCTGAACAAAGGCATCAGCGGAGTTGTCATTGACGGAGGAGTCAGGGATATTGAAGAGATCAGAAAACTCGGTCTGCCTGTCTTTGCCTCCAATACCGTCCCGAATGCCGGAGATCCAAAGGGATTTGGAGAGATAAATGCACAGATACACTGTGGCGGGCAACCGGTTGAGCCCGGAGATTATATTGCAGGTGATGACAACGGTGTTGTGGTCATACCAAAAAAGAGGGCCTATGAGATCGCAAGGCGGGCAAAGGAAGTAGAAAAGAATGAAAAACGCCTCCAGGACGAAATAAAAAGAGGCGGTACCCTGTCCTCCATCCTTAAGCTTAAGAAATGGGAGAAACTCTGATGATAGAACTGCTTAAGGTCCTTGCATGTGTCCCTTTTTTGATCTATGCGTGTTATAAGGACATCCAGACCCGCAGGGTATCCAACCGGGTCTGGCCGGTGATGCTTCTAACAGGCATGATATTTGTAGTATATGATCTGTTGCTCACCGGAGACCTTTCCTACGCTTTCTGGTATCTTAAATGGACTGCCATATCCTTTATTATCATCTTTACATTTGTTTACATACTCTTCTACATGAACGCCTTTGGCGGGGCCGATGCGAAGATACTGATGGTCATATCCCTGCTCATCCCCATCTACCCGTCCATACAGCTTTTCGAACATCAACTACCCATACACGGGATACCTCCTTTAAGCCTGTTCACCTTCAGTGTCTTTGGAAATGCAGTGGTCCTGACCGTTATCGTGCCCATTGGACTGTTCCTGTATAACCTAACCAGGCCTGGCCTTAAACAGGCCCTTAAAAGTCCGCATTATATGTTCATCGGTTACCGATGCCCTGTAGAAGAGCTGGACAGGCCCCATATCAAATTGCTCGGCACCTATGAAGAGAAGGATGATACTGTGGAACATCGTTTCAGTTCGGCAGGCACCTCACTGGATAAAGAGATGATAGCAACAATCCGTGGATATGCAAAAAAAGGACTTGTTGACAGCAGGGTCTGGGTAACCCCGGGACTACCTTTCATGGTACCCATTGCGGCTGGATTTTTTACAGCAGTGGTATATGGGGATCTGATATTCCAGTTCACCTGGACATATCTGATCTAACCTTTGAGCATGAAGGGGCCGTCCTTAAATTACAGATCATATTCAGCGAAAAGCCTCGATCTTTTTGAGGAACAGGTTCCCGTATTTTTTTAATTTGTATTCACCCACCCCGGTGATCTCCAGGAGCTCTGAATTTGTCGAGGGCATCCGGGATACCATCTGTCGCAAGCTGGTATCTGCAAATACGATATAAGGAGGAACATTTTCGGCCCTGGCAATGGATAGACGCAGTTCCCTGAGGGCTTTGAAGAGATCGCCTGAGGGTTTGTTTTGAACCGCTTTTGCTGTTGGTACGGACCTTACGGATTTAACCCGTCCGGCAGGACAGGCAAAAGCAGGAACCTCATGAACAGGAGCGCCTGTTGGCTCTGGTTTTGCAGTGGATCCGGACTTTTTGGGCAATGGAACAGCACAGCTTAATTCAACCTTAAGAGACCCGGAAAGAACCTCATAGCTGGTGGGATTGAGTTCAAGGACAGGATACCTGTCCCCTTTGATATCAAGGATACCTTTGCGAACCATTTCCCGGGCCATGGATGACCACTGGTCTTTAGTATACTGTTTGCCCCTGCCATGCATTGAAAGTTTGTCATGGCCCCGGGACAGTATCTTTTGAGACCTGGAACCACTGAGAATTGAAACGATATGTGTCAGCCCGAAACGCTGCCCCGCTTCCTCAACGCATTGAAGCAGTTCCCGGGCCGGGAGGGTGGCATCAAATACCTCCGGAGGGTTCAGGCACACATCACAGGCCCCGCAGTTATCCTCAGAGAGTTGTTCGCCGAAATAGGACAGAAGATACTTGCGGCGACAGGTGGTGATCTCACAGAACTCCATCATCTGATGGACCTTACGGCTTGCAATGTCGCGCTCCTGCTTTTTGTTCTTCTGATCAATGAAGTATTTGAGCCTGTACCAGTCACCCCTGGTGAAAAAGAGGATACATTCACATTCCAGACCATCCCGGCCCCCACGTCCTGTTTCCTGGTAATAGCTTTCCAGGTTCTTCGGGAGGTCGTGATGGATGACAAAACGCACATCCGGTTTGTCAATCCCCATTCCAAAGGCCACGGTGGCAACAATGATATCCACATCATCCCTGATGAAGCGTTCCTGATGTTTGCTTCGGACACTGTCCGAAAGACCAGCATGATAGGGAAGTGTATTGAAACCGTCTTTGTTCAGGCGGGATGAGATGCGTTCCACATCCTTGCGGCTGGTACAATAAATGATACCGGATTTTCCCCTCTGTTTGCGCAGATAGGAGACGATCTGATCATATACCTCTTTTTTGGGCCGGACACTATAGGAGAGATTGCGCCGGTCAAAGCTGGCAACATAGGTGGAAGGGGAACGCAGAGCCAGTTGTTCTATGGTATCTTCCCGGACCCTGGGTGTTGCAGTGGCGGTAAGGGCAATGACAGGTACATCCGGGAAATTCTTGCGGATGATATTAAGCCGGCGGTACTCGGGTCTGAAGTCATGACCCCATTCGGATATACAATGGACCTCGTCAATGGCAAAAAGGCTTACATTTGCATATTTTAGCAACTTGAGCATATTGCCCATGACCAGCCTTTCAGGAGCGACATAGACAACATTGATACGGCCCTCGATAATAGATCTGGTGATATCCTTTGTCTGATTTGAGGTAAGGGTACTGTTCAGATAGGCCGCATTAACCCCATTGGCCACCAGACTGTCCACCTGGTCCTTCATCAGGGAGATCAGGGGAGATACCACCACCGTAAGGCCACCCAGCATGATCGCAGGGATCTGGTAACAGAGGGATTTTCCTCCACCGGTGGGCATCAGTACAAAAACATCCTTTTTAGAGAGCACGTCATTGATGATCTCCTGTTGCAGAGGTCGAAAATCATTATAACCAAAGTATTTTTTGAGAATTGTATGCATATAATAACCGGATCCAGCAAATAGTAGTTAACAACCTTTCCGGTAATAATGTAAGGTTCAGAACATATAAATTGAATGCATGCGGGGTGAAAGTATTCCCCTGAGACTTCAAAAAAAAGAAAAAAATGCTTGAATAAAGGAAAATGATCCAGCCCCGCGGAATAAAAATGGAAGGAGCGGATCACAAAGTCTTATTTTCTGAAGAAAAGAACCAGCCCCAGTATCGCAAGCATTGGCAAAGCCAGAGTTGGGAACTCCGGGATATTATGTTCCACCTGCTCATAGACCAGATCATCATAGACAATGGTATTCACAGGAACACCAAACCGTGTTGTACCTGTTACTTCAACATAGCTTATGTATGGCTGATCACTTACACTCACTTCAAGGGAATGTTCCCTCAGTTCCCATCCACCGGGCGGGAATATGGGGTTTGGATTGGACAGCTCATCAAGATCAACAAGATTTCCCTGTGCATCATAGGCCCGCATCTGACCCTCGTAGATACCTTTAAAGTCCAGTTTAACCCTCGTAACCTCAGGAGAAAAGCTGATGGTGGTTATATGATCATCCGGATTTAAGTGATTCCAGGCAACCTGATCCCCTGCATATTCTCCGGTCAGATCCGGTTCGATGAACACCCATTCTGAAAAGGTCACCCCCTGTGAAGAATAAGTGTCCAGGATCTCAGTTTGTAATGGCAATTCCTCAAAATTGATCGTCTGCTCAACTGCTGCAGCCGGACAGATCAGCAATATACCTGCAAATAACAGTACAATAAAACTGAATAAAATTTTTACTACATTCAAAATCGTACCCTCCGATTAATAAGTTAAATACCCGGATAAAACCAATAATATATAAACATTGTCAATATATATCTGATGTGATGACAATTATGAGTATGAGAAAATAACAGAAAGCATCCTGCACAAAGTCTTATACATAGGGAAAACCACCAGACATATTAATTAAATCATCCTTTAGCTACTCATACACCAGATCTTAAGATAATCGGAGCTTATTCCATGGTAAAAACAGATAAATTCATACCAAAGGCCATCGCCAGAATTAAAGAAGAGATAAGTGGCAAGACCATCATAGCCCTCTCCGGAGGAGTGGACAGTGCAGTATGTGCCGTCCTGGCCCACCGGGCCATAGGGGACCTGCTCATACCAATATACATCGACACCGGCCTTATGCGTAAAGGGGAAACAGAAAGGATAAAGGAGATATTTGCAGACATGAACCTGCAGGTCATCGATGCAAAGGAACGTTTCCTGGAAGCCCTTGTCGGCATCAAAGACCCTGAAGAGAAGAGAAAGGCCGTCGGGGAGACCTTCATCCGTGTCTTTGAAGAAGAAGCCCGGCTGGTTGAGGCAAGTTACCTGATCCAGGGGACAATATACCCGGACAGGATAGAATCTGAAGGGGGAATAAAATCCCATCACAATGTGGGAGGACTGCCCCAGCATATCGACTTTAAAGGGATCGTAGAACCAATTGACGATCTCTACAAGGATGAAGTAAGAGAAGTGGCCCGGGCCCTGGAGCTGCCCGAAGAGATCTGTGAGAGAATGCCCTTCCCGGGTCCCGGCCTGTCCGTACGTATAGTCGGTGAGGTCACCGAAGAGAAAGTGGATGTTGTCAGGGAAGCTAATGCCATTGTGGAAGAGGAACTGCTGGAGAAGTTCAAGCCCTGGCAGACCTTTGCGGCCATCGTGGGCAAAGGGACCGGTGTTAAAGGAGATATTCGCGTCCATGGCTGGATCATTGCCGTCAGGGCCGTGGGCTCAAGGGATGGAATGACCGCTGAAGCTCTGGAACTGCCCTGGGAAGTGCTCAGAAAGATAGAATCCCGCATCTCCGGCCAGATCCCTTCAGTTGCCAGAGTCCTCTATGACCTTTCACCAAAACCTCCTGCCACAATCGAGTTTGAATGATGACGCTAAATGACGAAGTTCTCAGGATACGCAACAGACAGCGTATAAAGCCCTCAGCCAATGATCAGCCTGCAGCTGTATGGAAAGCACAGGACCATTACCAGGGCAAAGCAGTTGATACACTGACAGTGATATTCAAGACCTCCGGTTGCTGGTGGGGCAAGATAGGAGGGTGCACCATGTGTGGTTTTGTCTATGATAGTGCCTGCACCCCTCCCGAAGCCTCAGACCTTATTGCACAGCTGGAAAAGGCCCTGCAAAGGGCAGACAAACTGGAGCATTTCATGCTCAAGATCTTCACCTCCGGCAGTTTTCTGGACACAAGGGAAGTCTCAGAGGAAGTTAGGGGTATGGTACTGGACAGGCTGGATAAGGATGATCGCATATTCAAGGTCATTGTAGAAAGCAGACCGGAGTTTGTCACTGACAAAGACCTGAAAGACTGCAGACAGCATCTTCAGGATACCGAATTTGAAGTTGCGGTGGGCCTGGAGACCAGCTCGGACAGCATTCGCAGCAACTCCATAAACAAAGGATTCACATTCAAAGATTTCACCACCGCAGCTGATAATGCAAAGGACAATGGGGTGAGCATGAAGACGTATCTGCTTCTAAAACCTCCTTTTATATCCGAAGGAGAGGGACTTGAAGATATTGTCAGGACCATTGATGATGCCGCATCCTATTCTCAGACCATTTCCATAAACCTGTGTAATGTACAGCGTGGTACCTATGTGGAATATCTCTTTCAGCGGGGCCAGTACCGACCACCCTGGCTGTGGAGCATCGTGGAGATACTCAAAAGGGCAAAACAGACCCACCCTGACCTGGTGATCACCTCCGATCCTGTGGGAGCAGGCTCAAAAAGAGGGCCTCATAACTGTAAACTTTGCAGCCGGGATGTTGCTCAGGCCATCAGGGACTTTTCCCTGACCCAGGATATCCGTATTCTGGATACTGTCAACTGTGAGTGCAGACAACTCTGGGAGAAGGTCATTGAAATGGACGGACTGACCTACGGGGCCCCGATACTGGATTGAAAGGCAGAAAAGAATATATCGGGATCGTTCCCGATACTTTTTTACAATTTCAGTTGCGTACTGATCAAACATCAGCAACTCGTTGATCGAATGTCAGACATACATTGATCAAACGTCAGTAACTCGTTGATCGAACAATAAGTACGCACTTACTATTATCTATTTTTGACCTATGAGTGTCCAGCTTATTGTTTGTACACCATTGTCCCGATCCCACCATCGGTGAACAGTTCCAGCAGTATGGAATGGGAGACACTTCCATCAATGATATGTACCCTTTCAACACCGCCCACCACACTTGCAGCAGCACTTCTCATCTTGGGGATCATTCCTGAGGTAAGCACACCTGCTTTGATCAGCTCCTCAACCTCATCCACTTTTATCCGGGAGATCCGGGAAGCAGGATCATCCTGATCACGAAGTACCCCGGGGACATCGGTCATCAGGATCAGCTTTTTGGCCCCCAGGGCATCAGCCAGATCCCCTGCAACGGTATCGGCATTGATATTAAGGGCATTGCCTTCAAGGTCCATTGCAATGGGAGATATTACGGGAATATAGTCATGGGATGTGACGATATTGATCAGTTCGGGATTGATAACCTCGGTCTCACCCACCCATCCCAGGTCCACATCCTGCTCCACGTCTTCAATAAGGACCTTCTGAGCCGCTTTCTTTCTGGCCATGATCATCTTACCGTCCTTGCCGGAAAGACCTATCCCCTTACCCCCATGCTGCCCGATAAGGGACACTATGCGCGTATTGATGTTTCCTACAAGGACCATGCGGGCAATCTCCATGGTCTCATCATCAGTTATCCTCAGGCCCCCCACAAATTCCGGGACCTTCCCCATACGTTCCATCTTCTCGGTGATCTCCGGGCCACCGCCATGGACAAGGACCGGATGTATCCCCACAAAGCGCAGCAATACTATATCCTGAATTATATCACTCATCACCTGTGGGTTCACCATGGCATGGCCTCCCACTTTAATCACCATAACCGAATCGTAGAAATCCCTTATGTAAGGAAGGGCCTCTATAAGAACAGTATCTCTATTACCTGTCATGGGGTACTGTAATAAAAGACAAGTTGTTTAAACGTTTTGGAAAGAGCAAAATGACAACATATCAAACAAAAAAAATCAAACATATAAAACTCAAATATAAGTTATTATAAAATAAAAAACAAATGATGCACTTTTAATGCATCAGAATAGCGGTCAAAGAACTTGTATGGGTTTCAGACTTCGTCAAGTTTGATGATACCGGGTTTTTCCTTTTTCACGAAAGGCTTGTTGATCTTGTCTGGCATCCAGTCAGGCTTGTTTGCAGGAGCTTCCACTATTTGTTTCCAGCCTTTGAACACATGCACTTTCTTGGTTCCGCGCTCGCGGAGCATGATGGTTTCGGGTTTCTTCTTGGTACCCTTGCCACGATTTGCCACTTTCAGAGCAGCCTGACGGGGCTGTTTCCCGGTGAAGACACCGTGCTCGTTACCCTCTTCATCCCTTAACACAAAATTTCTTGTATTAGACATACTATCACCTTGTTAGCCGTTACCGGTTATACATAAATGTGTTTATGTGGTATAAATAGTTTTCTTTGAATGCTGTCTTTTGATAATGATTCTGCATAACAACTTTACTTGTTAACATTTGCATATACAAAAATATACATTTAAAAAATAAAAAGCCACCATATATGGTGGCCCTCACACTTATCCATCCATAAAAGACGGACATCACTCAAACTTCTGTTTGCGGACAATACCGGCCACTGCCAGCAGGATGAAGATCATCCAGGCAGGGGAGAGCATTGGAAGGGAACTGTCTTCAGCTTCCAGGTCATCCTCTTCCACTTCAGAAGAGGACTCTGCGGGGGATGGGACTTCTTCTGCATCATCCTCAACAGCAGTTGACATCTCATCGCCTGTGATCACATACGGGGAGAATCCTGCAATTCCAGCTTCGAAGTAATAGTATTCCCCATCCTCATCGATCATATCGGCCCCAAAACGCTCCCAATCGTCACCATCATAGTGTTCCAGGCGGATTGTGTCAAGGTCTATTCCCATTTCCCGGACCCACTCTTTGCTGACCTTAAAGCGTAGCATGGCATTCCTGATATCACCTGATGAACCATATCTTTCCGAGCCCACACTGATGTCCATGTGACGATAGACCTTGCCCCCTGGAAGGGTACTGGCAAAGGATGAGCCTGAATTTAGCAGCTCGACCGTCACAGCCACCTTTCCTGCATTGGTGAGAGCTTCAAAGCGAAGGGACTGTACAGGATTATCCGGATTGCTGAAATCATAACTTACCTGAGAGCCCTGGCCCACATACTGGATCTGCATCTCCCTCTGGCCCACATTGTCATCAGCCTCACCACTGGAACCCATGCTTATAGGACTACCATCATCCTCAAATGATCTTTGCGGACGGGCCATATAAAGAGGTAGCTCATCCACTATGTTGGAAGCATTATAGACCTCATCACAGATACCATCCCCATCCCGATCAGGAGTTATCTGACTAAATCCGGTCCAGTTGGAAGCTGCCCAGCAGTTACCTCCAATATGGGGGCCTCCAACGATATTGGTTCCGTTGGTCAGGGTAATGTTCCATATATTGGTGTATGAACTGCATGCTCTGAGGTTCCGGGGATTACTCAGATAATTATTGTAGAACGTATTGTTATATGTTGAACTTCTCAGCTCAATACCATATTGTGAATTGGAATAGATACTGTTGTTGCAAACAGTATTATTCTGGCATTGGCGCATTTCAAGACCACATTCATTAGAATGGAGCCTATTTCCTGCTATCAGATTATATTTACTGCCAGGTTTGATGCACATAGCATCATCACAGGAAGAAACAATATTATCTTCAACAGTATTATCATTGCCTTTTACTTTGATACCTCTCTCTGAAGACATCACCACATTGCCAAACACAGTACAATTACCACTTTCACAAAGACTTATTCCTTCCCATCCCCCTGTTACCTGATTATAACTTATATTAATATATTGAGAATCACCTGCCCTTATAGAAGTAGAATATGAATATATAGAAGTAGAAAATGTGTTAGAAAATACATTGTTATAGATCGAAATATTGTCACAACTCACCGGATGTATACCTACTGCAACACCATCACACCGGTTGTCATATACCTGACAACCCACAGAATCGGTCAAAAAGACCCCAAAGTGATTCTTTGCAAACTCCTGGTCCCTGACAGTCACATTGGTACAGTTAATGCAATATACAACACCTGCATTGATATCGGACCCAATGGTACGGTTTGTGACGTTCACCAGATAATACACCGGTTTACCATCAATAGTATTGTTAGTGGGGAAACTCTTCTGTACATATTTACCACTTCCTAAAAGGTTGAAATCATTGTATCTCATCGTATTGTTGTGCACAACATTATCAGATGACCTACAAAGTTCCAGGCCCATCTGATTGGATGTGATCACATTATCCCTGATCGTGTTATTATCCGAACACTCAATACAGATGCCTGAATATTGATTATTATCTGCACTATTGCTGTCAATGGTCAGCAGTGAAGAATAAATCATATTAATTCCTTCATAACATCGTGACACAGAGTTGTTTGTAAGATCTGCCTGTGAACAATTATAGAGGTCTATACCATAGTAGTTCTTCATTATTTCAAGATCATGCACTGAAAAATTCGAACAATTATAGAAATATGCACATCCCACATTATCTGATGAGTTCAGGGAGATGTTTGATTCATCCTTGAAATAATAGATAGGTTTTCCATCCACCGTGTTATTGAGATAGATCACATCCTGCGCTTCATCGCCACACATACCAAAATTGTATCTGTTGTCTTCCATTGTGTTATTTGCAAGGGTGCTCATGGAACACAAATTGAGGAAAATGCCAGAATGATTATGCCCGGTAACAACATTATTCACCATGACAGAATGAACACAACCATACAGATAAATACCACCGTATGCATTATCAGCAGCAATGTTACTCTCTAAAGTACAATTATCAGAGCCAAAAAGGTTTATTCCATATTCTTCATTGGAATTAGCCGTATTATACTGCAATGGACAGTTATTGGAAGTATAAACATAAATTCCATATTCTTCATTGGAATTAGCCGTATTATACTGCAATGGACAGTTATTGGAAGCATAAACATAAATTCCATATTCTTCATTGGAATTAGCCGTATCAAGCTGCAATGGACAGTTATTGGAAGTATAAACATAAATTCCATATTCTTCATTGGAATTAGCCGTGTTATACTGCAATGGACAGTCATTGGAATAATGAACACCTATTCCATAGTCTTCATTGGAATTAGCCGTGTTATGCTTCAACATACAGTTATTGGAAGTGTAAACATAAATTCCATATTCTTCATTGGAATTAGCCGTGTTATACTGCAATGTACAGTTATTGGAATAATGAACACCTATTCCATAGTCTTCATTGGAATTAGCCGTGTTATACTGCAATGTACAGTTATCGGACTTAACAGCTATTCCATATTCTTCATTGGAATTAGCCGTGTTATACTGCAATGCACAGTCATCAGAATACATAATAATTATTCCATGTTCATTTGAATTAATAGAATTATTCTGGAATGTACAATTGGAAGAGTAAACAACATTTACTCCACAGCCTTCATTGGAGCTTATATTGTTATCAGTAAAGGAACAATTGTGACAATAATCCATGGTGATACCAGGCCCGGAATACATTGATGGGGATGATGACTTGCTGATAGATACCGGATTGTTGACCACCACATCGGACTCCAGAGTATTACAGATAGTGTTTGATGTAAATGTGTCATTTATACAGCCTCCCAAAACAATACCATTATTATTTCCTTCAATGACGTTGTTTTCAATAATATTCCCCTGCGATTCAGAGAACTGCAGGCCGGCTCCATAATAGATTGTCCGTATTCTGTTAACTGTGGGCATTGAAACAAGAGACTCATAACCAAGGAAGAAGTTATCATTCAGATCATTGTCCCTGAAGGTATTGTTGAATGAACCCACACAGAACATTCCATTATTGCAATCAGATATGGAATTGTTAACGAAAAGAGAACGTGAAACATTTATAAAGGCTATTCCGTAGCCATTATTCTCAAAACACATATCCCTTATTGTAATATTGGAACAGTCCACACAGTATACCATCCCGGCATTGGAAGAAGGATCAATTACCCTGTCATGCACATCCTTAAGGTAATAGACCGGTTTTCCATCCACAGTATTGTTCACTGGAAGATAAAGGTCACTATGTCCATATGTTGGTTCCAGAACCAGATTGAAGGTATTGTTGAACATAGTATTGCCGGTAAAGGTTAGGTCATCGCTGGAGAAAACATAGATACCTGCCTCACCTGAATCCGCACTATTATCACTTACTTTACAATCATCAGAATGGACGAATACCATACCATATTTAGAATCCTGAACCGAATTGTTTAATGTATATCCATGTCTGCTATCATAATCCAGAAGGGCACAATATCCTCCATTAAGTGTATTGTTGATCACCTGACATGAATAAGGTTCTAGCGAAAATATGCAGGCAGAATTGACAGAGCTTAATAATGAATTCAGAGGAGAATAACTTGAAATTGAAACTTCACTGAGCGAAACGGCATCCTCTTCTGATGAAGGTGAAAGGGCCTTTAACGGATCAGAATCTACCGTCATTGGTATTTCTTCCACAGGTCTCTGTTCCATCTTAATGCGGTCAAACAAAGTCATCTTTTCACCCGTACCTTCATTTCCACAAAATTGAGTGTTTGCTGAGAAAATCGGGTCGGAAGAAGCAGAATAACATACATTTACATTATAATCCCGGTCATCAGGATCAGCGTATTCTAAAGTATGTACAAATTCAACCGCCTCCGTGCTTACAGGATACGGTACTGATTCGCCAGAAACTCCATAATAAAGAGCCTCCTGTTGACTAAGAGCCTGCATCGGTTCCCGGTCATCTGCAGAAAGAATGGACATACTTCTAAGTGCAGGAATCGGGGAGCTTTCCAGGATCGGTGAAGTGATATTGTTATCGATTAAGGAACAATTCTCCGGGCTTATGGCCATTATACCATATGTTGCATAGATCTGATTGTTCGAAACAGTGATATTATCCGATTCACTCACCATAATTCCAGCCATGTTATGAGCATAATTGGAAAAATCAATAATATTGGAAAAGATATTACAGAAAGAAACATGATCAATTCCAAAAGCAATTGTAGAATTAACTATCGTAAAACCACTGATGTTCACATTACTTGCATTTATCCAGAAAGCAAAATTTCCAGAATCTGGCATCTGAACAATGGTCCCGGAAGGATCATTTGAACGTGACCTAATGGTCACGGACCTGTTAACCACAATGCTTTCTTCATAGAATCCTTCATAAACGATAATAGTATCATTGTTGCCAGCAGCATACACAGCATCCTGGATACTGGTGAAATTCGCATTTGATTCATTTACAGTATACGTAGCTGCAGATGCACTTCCCATGCTCACGATCAAAAAGATAGTGACTAAAGTCATTCTAACAAATTTACTTTTCATATTCATACCAAAGCTCCACATATTTTCTGAACCATAGTTCCATTTATTTGCAATTTAGAGAGTAGATATGACATTGCCATTAACGACTGTCATCATCATAATCATAGTAACAATAATTATTGCGATTATCGTAGATAAGCTTAATCCAACACAAAGAAAAATATAAAAAGGATAATTTAAAAAATGTATCAAATCAATCAATTCTAAATAATATATATATTTACTAAAATCTACACATCCGGATAAAAAGCGAAGTGACCATATATCCTTAATCAGGGAAATCCATAACAAAACATTTACATGCAATGAACCTATCTTGATAATAATCAATCAGAAAACATTCTAAACTATCCTTTTCATATTCAGAGGTTATATACATGGAACTTCCAGTAGCACAATTTCCTGACGTACAGGCCAGCAAACCAAACATACCCATAAATCTCACCCGTGTTGGTGTGACAGGGGTTAAGAAACTTGTAGAAATAAAACGCAAGGACAAAAGACCTATTGTACTTATATCAAGTTTTGACATATTCGTGGACCTGCCTTCCGACCGTAAGGGAGCAAACCTTTCCCGTAACTTTGAAGCTATCGACGAGGTACTGGAAAAAGCAGTCAACTCTTCTGTCTATGAGATCGAAGAGCTTTGCAGTGATGTGGCAAAAAGCCTTCTTAGAAGACATGAATATGCCACCCAGGCAGAAGTTCGGATGAAAAGTGAATATGTCATCAGAAGAGAGTCACCAAAGACCCTGATGAAATGCCAGGAAGTCGTGGAAATCTTTGCAGAGGCCATAGCATCAAGACCCGGGGAAACAGACATCGATGTAACCAAACTGATCGGGGCCGAGGTTGTGGGAATGACTGCCTGCCCCTGTGCCCAAGAGATCATGCGGGACAATGCCAAAGCAGCCCTCAGGGACCTGAAAGTTGATGCAGACACAATCCTCAAGTTCCTCACTACCGTGCCCATGGCAACACACAACCAGAGAGGCAGGGGGATTATCTCACTCGAGACCAGCGGAGATGTACATGTTTCACTGGAAACGATCATCGAAATAATAGAGAACTCCATGAGTTCCAGTATCTTTGAGCTCCTCAAACGTGCCGATGAGGCCACTGTGGTTGAAAGGGCCCACATGAACCCTAAATTCGTAGAAGACTGCGTCCGCACAATGGCAAAGAAGATCGTAAATGAGTTCACGTCTGTCCCTGATGATGCCATCGTCACAATAAAACAGATCAACGAAGAAAGCATACACAGACATAATGCATTTGCAGAACGTGTGGCACAGCTTGGAGAACTCAGAGAGGAGATCAGGAACAATTAAGAAGGGTTGAATATGAAAACTTTGCCTGATGATCAGGAAATGGAACAAAATGATACTCTGAAGGTCGGCAGCAATGTCAGATATGAAAATACCGGCACCATTGGTATCATTGAAGACATCGTTGAAGATGAGGAGGGTGTCTGGGCCCTCCTGGACACCACCGGCCTCTATTACAGAATAGAGACCTTAAGCATTACAGAACAGAAAGCACATAAAGAAAAGGAATACACTGCAGACAGGCAAACTACGAAAAAAGCCCTGGAACAGCAGGCTGAAATGGCAGAGGCCGGGTCCCTGGATGAAGTGTTCCAGGCCACAGGAGGAGGATGAGCATCTCATCCTTCGCTTTGCTACCTTTCAGCTACACTCCCCTATCAGACCTTTTAACTATATTCTGCCATCAGGCCTTTTAACTATATTCTGCCATCAGGCCTTTTAACTATATTCTCCACCTTAACTGCTGGTACCACTTATTACCGGGAACCATGGCTGTTAACTGCATTTATTTCCTGAAATTATCCGCTATCGGCATCAAGAGTTATTGCATTTAATCCTTCTCAAGCAAACTAAGGGACCGTATCCACTCTCCTTTTGGCTCCCTGGACGTACCTACGACCAGTCTTTTAAGATCACCTATTTCCTCCACCACACCTCTGGCCTCAATGACCTCACCGGCAAGGGCCTGACCTGCATATGTATGGGTATATGAGAGGACATGGTCGATAGTGTCATGATCAATTTTATACACTGAAGGATTATCAAATGCAAACCTTGCATCTGTGACAGTGGCTTTTATCGTCAGATGGTTCCCATCCTTTCCCCTGGGAAGGGGAGCTTCAAGCTGCTGTTCATCGCGTACGAACAAAAGATCAAAATATGTGCCATCCACCATACCACGATTACCTTTTCTCCTCTCATGCAGGACAAATTCGTCATAGGAAATCTCCGGGATCCGCTTGCGATAGATGCGTTGCCACATCCCATCATCAATATCTTCAATTAAACCAACTTCTTCCTTTGCCTGTAAGATTGCATCCCGGGCCTGGAACCAGGCATCCCCATAGACCACAAAATCAATATCAGACAGATCATTCTGCAGACCAGGAAGCAAAGAACCTGTAACTCCCATCCTGTCAAGAGGAACACCTGCCTTAAGGAGAACATCAGCAATGGCCTTTACACGGGGATCCTGCTTGATAAGGTCGGACAGAGGTTCAGGGGGATGCAATACAACCTTAACCTCCCCTTCAGGGATGATATGTACATCCCGTACCCATTCTGGACGGTGTTGGTTCATAAATTCAAATGCATCGTCAAAATCATATTTTCTGTACTTTATTCCATTAAGTACCCTATCGCCCGTCTCATCCGGAACATACCTCAGCACAGCACGTATTCCATCCGGATGATAATAATCGGCAACTGCAAATATCCAGTCATCCTTTGTAACAATAAAATCTCTGATAAACGTTTTGAACATATTAACAAATCCCGATAATGATCTATTGATTGGTTGAACTATAGAATAGATATATTTTATATATTTATTTGTGAACTATCCACGATTGAAGTCGAGGACCCCCTCTGGCCCATGCTCACGCAAGGGGCCATCAGACATCTAACTTAAAATCCCGGAGGTCACATACATAGATATGTGAACTCAGAGGTTCATTGTAAGAGCGATCTCATCACAATCCGGGAACTTGGGGCATTTAATGCACCCGACCCATATCTTATGGGGCAGAGACGCTTTATCTGTTATGGTAAAGCCATGCTTTTCAAAAAATGATGGGACATAGGTCAATGTAAAGACCCTGTTGATGCCAAGTTCTCTGGCATCTTCAAGACATGAACAGAGCAGTTTAGAACCAATCCCTTTTTTTGTATGCTCCGGCACCACTGCAAAAGAAAGCACCTCTGCAAGGTCCTCCCACATCACCTGAAGACCGCAACACCCAATGACCTGACCTTCATGCTCATAGACATAGAAATTCCTGATGTTCTCATACAGCTCCCCTATAGAACGGGGAAGCATACGCTCTTTAGCAGCATAGTGATTTATGATGTCTTTCATCACAGGAACATCGTTTACCGTCGCTTTTCGGATCAAAATGTTTGCCTCTTAAGATCAGTGAGAACAATATCACATTATAAAGAACCATAAATGATACTGAAAACCTGGATATAGTATGAATAGAAGCGGGCGTGAAGGGATTTGAACCCCTGATTTACAGCTTAGGAGGCTGCCGCCATATCCTGGCTAGGCCACACGCCCACAGTTTACCCCTGAAAGGAAGAACAGTTAATTAAATCTATTGGTTGAAACTGCCATTAATCAGCATTCATTACCCATAGGCACAAAACATTTAAATACAGTCATCATAATGATGGTAGGACAATAATCCCCTGGATCAAAACTTACAAGGAAGGAAAAAATTAAATGAAAATAGTACATGCACAAACCGTTCTGGCTGAAGAACAACTGGAACAGCTCAAAAAGAAATGCAACAACACATCCACAAAAGAAGCACTCAGTATTGCAGTCCAGCACTACCTTGAATGTGAATATACTGATATGAACGATGAGATGTGGACCAGAAAACTGGAAAAGATAGTTCAGAAAAAGAATGAAAATAAGTAAGAAGGACTAATGGAAACTGTGGATACTTTCAATATCGACAGCTAAATATCCTTTTTTCATTCCTTTTTGGACGCACGTATAAACTTATTAAGTCCCTTTTTTAACATCCATACTCCCAATAATTACACTTTTTTGCACCACCGGGTGACCAAAACATCCCGGCACCATTAATAAAAAGCAATCAACATAGACCCGGAAGCGTTCACCGGGCTGAAAACATTATAATAGTATGCATTACTATTAATCTACACCTGTATTCCGTTACGATTATTGGGATGTATGGGCAGAGAAAGCCCACGACTTTAGTTGTGGGATGGATCATACCCCACACATGTATAAAAATATATAATCAATCATTTCGACATCAACCGCAAGATCATATGTATTTATGTATTCATATATTTATTTAATATGTTGTATCAATGTGATGTATAAGAACGCTGGTTTGTTAGCAATAACAAGGCAATATGAATCGATGATCTTAATATAAAGATAAAAAATTGAACAAATATAATTTGCCACCGTAGGGACTACGGGAAGGGCCTGTGGAGTCGTGTTCATAAGAACGGGCAGTGAAACAGGAAACCTGCGACTTTAGTCGTGGGTAGTTCACAATTGGACCATGTGATAATCATGACAGACAGATTAAGCTCAATTCTTGAAGAGAGAGGCCCGATTAAGAACATAGGAGTAATTGGAATGGGTTATGTGGGAATCCCTGCAGCCGCCCTTTTTGCCGATGCCCCTGAATTTAACCATGTGCTGGGATTCCAGAGGGACTCAAAGAGCTCCGGTTATAAGATCGAGATGCTCAATAAAGGAGAAAGTCCCCTAAAAGGCGAAGAGCCCGGCCTTGAAGAACTTCTCAAAAAGGTAGTTGATAATAATAAATTTGAATGCACTTCCAATTTTTCAAGGATATCCGAACTTGATGCTATAACCCTTGCGATCCAGACACCTTTTGAGGACCCTGCCAGCCTTACACCGGATTTCACGGCCCTTATCGCAGGAATACGCAATGTCGGACAGTATCTCAGAAAGGGAATGCTTGTTGTCCTTGAGTCAACCATTACTCCCGGTACCACAGATACTCTGGCAAGGGAGATCCTGGAAGAAGCATCCGGTATGGTGGCAGGTGAGGACTTTGCCCTGGCCCATGCACCTGAAAGGGTCATGGTGGGCCGTCTGCTCAAGAATATCCAGGAACATGACAGGATCGTTGGAGGAATTGACGACGCCAGCACAAAAAGAGCTGTTGAACTGTACTCCCCTGTACTTACAAAGGGTCAGATAATCCCCATGACAGCTGCTGCAGCAGAAGTCACCAAGACCGCAGAGAACACTTTCAGGGACCTGCAGATCGCTTCGATCAACCAGCTGGCCCTTTACTGTGAGGCTATGGGCATCAATGTCTATGATGTGCGCACCGGTATCGACAGTCTCAAAGGGGAAGGGATCACAAGAGCCATACTGTATCCCGGAGCAGGTGTTGGAGGCCACTGCCTCACAAAGGACACATACCACCTTGAAAGAGGAGTAAAGGTCCTCGAAGGAGAACTGGACTATCCTGAAGGAATGGACTCCATATTCGTCCTGGCCCGCAAGGTCAACGACTTTATGCCTGTACATATGCACAACCTTACAAAAGAAGCACTCCAGCGTGTGGGCAAAGACCTCAAAGATGCCAAAGTTGCCATTCTGGGATGGGCCTTCATCAATGACTCAGATGATGCCAGGAACCCCCCATCAGAACCCTACCGTGACCTGATCATATCCGGCGGAGCAAACACAATGGTACATGACCCTCATGTCCTGGAATACCCGGATGTAGAGGTTAACAAGGACATTGAAGCAGTCCTCAAAGATGCAGATGTGATAGCCATCCTCACCGGCCATTCAGATTACTTTGACCTTACCCCCGAATACATCAGATCCCTCTCGAACAAAGACCATCCCGTGATCATTGATGGAAGGAATGTCATTGATCCCGACCAGTTCATAAATGGTGGTTTTGTTTACAAGGGAATAGGAAGAGGGGACAAGAACAGCCACAGTATTGTGTGATCTGGTTCCAACATATTTCCCGGCAGCCATCATCATTGCTCATAACAGATTGCTGACCGGGCCCACGGCCATTGCCGTGGACTTTTTTTATATTTCATTCATTCATTCATTCATTCATTCATTCATTCATTCATTCATCCATCCATTAATTCATCCATCCATTAATTCATCCATCCATTAATTCATCCATCCATTAATTCATCCATCCATTAATTCATCCATCCATTAATTCATCCATCCATTAATTCATCCATCCATTAATTCATCCATCCATTAATTCATCCATCCATTAATTCATCCATCCATTAATTCATCCATCATCTTATGAGCACTATGATAAGAACAATTATCATAACCAAAAATAATGATGCCGTGACGTTATGTACCTATTATAATCAGTATATAAATTATAACCAGGTATAAAGAATATAGTAATGTATTAATATAATCCGGCCTAAAAATCCAGAACTTAAAAAATGGATGAAAAACGTGTCATTATTATCAGATATACAGAATTCCCTTAAAAAAAAGAAAGATATTATCAAAGCTTCCTGCAGCTATAAGGTCCGCGACACCAGAAACCAGAGATCAATTATCATTGATTGTGGACGATGTGAGCATAATTCCTCCCTTAACGATGAAAATTGCCGCAGGAATATTCTTTCTCTGTTACTGGCAGAACCGATCTGTGACAGACTGGTGCTTTCCCATCTTTATGAGCGCGACTACACCACAGACGATCTGCAGGTACTCTACAAATTTGCCCGCCTGCAGGAAAACCTGGGCAGTTACTCCATCATAGAACTGTGCAACAAAAGATGTCTTTATAAAGAAAAGGAAAAATGCATAGAGCAACGTCAGCAGATCGTTCAGAGGATCATAGAGACTTCCAGGACAGACCCCTATGCTGCATATGTTCAATTATCCGATATTGAAGACCTGATCAGACAGATCGAGTCACCTGAGCGACCTGAGTGCTATGAGTGCGTCCAGATGATGTATTCCATCCTCGACCAGATGCACGACCTGACCTATGAGATAAAGCAACACTGCGAGAATGCAGATGCTGATGAAACTGTCTTTGACTATGAAAAGCGGATCAAACCACATGTAAGGCCGGCCTTTTCAACTTCCAGGATATACATGGAACCTCCTGAGAACACCAACTTCCTTGACTGTTATGACATCTCCCATAATGACGGAAGGAAACTTCAGGTAACCCTCTATGAACTAACCGACAGACCTGAAAAACTTTACCTGATAACTCCTATGGAATACAACCTCACCCATAAAGATCTGGAAATGCTGGAGAGAGTACGCAAAAAACTTGTCCACCACCGTCCTGAGAACATGAACTTTGCAGACCCGGTCAATTCCAGGGAATATGTTCGCCGTATAAGTAAAAGACTAATTGAGGAAGATGCAAAACTTTACGACATTAACATCAACCCTCCTGAATTTAAAAACTTTTGCGACCTGCTGGCAAAATACACCACCGGACTGGGCATCCTTGAAGATATCCTATCGGACACCAGGGTTACGGATGTCTATATCAATGCTCCTGCAGACCACAATCCCATACATGTGGTCGTAGATGGAGAAGAATGTAAAACCAATATCTACCTCTCCCAGGACGACCTGGACTCCATGGTCTCCCGTTTCCGGGCAATCAGCGGACGACCTTTTGGAGAGGCCACTCCGGTACTGGAAATGGACCTTAAGGAATTCGGAGTGAGGGTATCGGTGATCGGCGACCCGCTAAGTGCCAATGGTCTTGCCTATGCATTCCGCAAACATGCCAGCAGGCCCTGGACATTGCCCAAACTGATCAACACCGGTTCCATAACACCCCTTGCTGCAGGCATCATGAGCTTTTTGATGGATGGAGAGTCCTCCGTACTCGTGGCAGGAGATGTGGGGGCAGGAAAGACCTCCCTGTTATGTGCCCTTATCATGGAGATCCCCCAGCGATACCGCATCCTCAGTATCGAGGACACCCGGGAGTTACCCATAGAAAAACTGCAGCAGCTGGGCTGGAAAATGCAGGGTATGAACTCAAAATCCTCCATCCTGAGTGCAAATGCTGAAATCGCACCGGATATGGCCCTGAGGGCCGCCCTGCGTCTGGGAAACTCCGCCCTTGTCATAGGAGAGGTCAGAGGCCCGGAAGTTAAAGTACTCTATGAAGCCATGCAGGTAGGGACAGCAGGAAATTCCGTCCTGGGAACCATCCACGGGGCCTCCACCAAAGCAGTCTATGAACGCATAGTCCACACCCTTAAGGTCCCGGAAGCTTCCTTCAGAGCCACAGATGCTGTGATAATCTGTGCCAATACCCGCATCGGTGGCAGTATGAGCAAAAAGAGGAAAGTTACCCAGATAGCCGAAGTGGTCCACACAGACCCGGATAATACAGATAGTGATGACCTCTTCGCACAGATAATGCATTATGACGCCTCCATAGACTCC
Source organism: Methanosarcinaceae archaeon (assembly GCA_963676195.2). GTDB lineage: Archaea > Halobacteriota > Methanosarcinia > Methanosarcinales > Methanosarcinaceae > CAXXJW01. The sequence goes on from CAXXJW010000001.1 coordinate 1,733,118, forward strand.
ATGCGCTCCACCGACCTGCTGGATAGAGGTCAGTCCGAACTGATCAATAAGATCGCCTATAAGTGGGGCATATCAATTGACAATGCATCCGCCAATATCCGCCTGCGTGCAAGAATAAAAGAAAGGATGGCAACAGCCGGTCTGGATAATCCCAGACTGGTGGAAGCGGATATCGTAAGCATGGCAAACAATATGTTCTGGTTCTATATGGACAATGAAAAGAACTACCAGCAGGGCCCGGACTACGACAGGGTATATGAGAGCTGGAGCAAATGGTTTGACCACCTGGCAGACCCTGCAGAAGAAGACCACGTTGGTATGTGATATCATGGATGAAGGTAACTGGTATCAGAAAGGTTGTAAGCTCACCGCACACCATCTGAAAAGCTATATAAGAGATATGGACGGATTTTCCAAAAAATCCTCGGACAGTGTCAGCCAGGAATACACAGACGCGATCCGATTTACAGGAATGGAGCTTGAACCCTTTGAAACTGTCCTCTTTTCATATACTGTGGCAACTGTCCTATTGACCTTTTTCCTGATCCTGGATGCATTTCTGTTCCGGCTGACCACCTTCAATTCCTGGCTACTTGGCATAGTGGTCCTCCTGACCTTTGTGATACCACTGGCCAGCCTTCTCTACTTAAGCGAATATATAAAGATCCACGCCCATTATATGAAAATAAGGTCCATAGGAGACATACCTGAAGTTGTCAGCTATATTGTTATGTCCATGCGTCTGGTCTCAAATATGGAAAGAGCCATCTATTTTACAGCGAATAACTCCAACAGACCCCTGGCCATTGACTTTAAAAAAATGCTCTGGAACCTGCAAATAAGGATCCATGCAGGGATGGATGAAGCCATCCTGGAATTCACCGAACTGTGGGGAAAGAACAGCGAACATTTCAAACGTTCCCTTCATCTGATCAAAAGTTCCACCAGTGAACCGGATGAAGCCCAGAGGATCATTACGCTCAACCGGGCTCTGGACATCGTCCTTGACGGAACCAAGGAACTTATGGGTGCCTATGCGGCACGGCTGAAAAGCCCCACATACATCCTCTACTCGGTCTTTATACTCATCCCCCTTGCCCTGGTAGCCCTGCTGCCGGCAGTCACCGTGGTGGGCCTTAAATTTGACATTGCCACTCTGATCATTCTGTACAACATCATCCTTCCCCTGGTCACGTTCATCTATGCAGAATACATCCTGATGCAACGCCCGGCAACCTTCACACCCCAGAGGATCCCGCCGGGACATCCGCTTCTGATCAACCAGAAAAGCAGAAGGTACGGGGCCCTGATCCTTGCCCTTTCAATAGGAATCCTCATCTCAATTTCAGGATACCTGTATATCTTTCTGGGAAACCCCTTCGGGATCATTTCAACCGATGCCCTGGAAGGAGTACTCTCCCCCACACTGCCAGTAATCTGGGGTATTGTAGTCGCCTTCTCCATCTATATGAAAACCACCTACTCCCCATACAAAAGAATAAGAGACGACATCAAGTCAATGGAAAATGAATTTGCAGATGCCCTATTCATCCTGGGCCGAAGGATATCGGAAGGCAGAGCTGCAGAGGAAGCATTCTCCTATGCCGCAAAGACCATGCAGGGCTCCCTCATCGGAGCCGCTTTCGAACGGATCTCAATAAATTTGATCACCATGCGGACAAATCTGCATTCTGCTATCTTCGACGAGGATTACGGGGCCTTTAAAGACATCTATTCCGACCGTATCCGCAGCACCATGACCATGTTCGTGGAAAGCGTAAGCAAAAGCCACCTGCTTGCCGGCGTTGCAATCATAAAGCTTGCAGACCACCTTAAAGAATTACAGGATGTGGAGTTGAACATAAAGACATCCCTGTTCGACATGACCTCCACAATGAGATCCACAGCCTGTATCTTTGCACCACTTATCGCAGGTGTCACTATCGCTCTCTCGGAAGTCATTGCAAAGATACTTCAAAATGTCTCCCGGGGTATCGCACGTCTGCCTGAGAACATCGTACCCGGACCGGCACAGATCTCCCCGGCAAATATCGATCAATCCATCTCACCTGACCTGTTCATGCTGTCCATAGGCATCTATCTGATAATGATAACAGCTATCCTCACACGTTTTTCAGGAAATATTGAGCATGGAGGGGACAGACCGCAATTCATGTATGATCTGGGCCAGGCCCTTCCCATAGCTTTGATAGTATTTACCATCTCCACCATTTCCTCAAGGATGGTCTTCAGAGGCCTTATATAAAGCAGGGTGAAAAATAAGAGGGGTATTTTATCAGTACGACCTTACATAATTGATACTGCAGCAGGAAAATCCCACGACTTTCGTTGCGGGATTGACCGGATAAACTATTCATGGACCGTCCGGTTGTTCAGGCTTCCATATACACCAGCGCATTATTAGGGCAGATCTTAACACATCGCATACAAAGGTTACAAAGCTCATGATCGATATTCACCCCTCCCTGAATACGGGAAAGGGCACCTTCAGGGCATATATGGGCACATCTGCCACATTCTCTGCATCCTATAACAGCAATATATCCATTTATAGGGGACATGGCATACTATAATGAACTCAAACATTAAGTAGTTTGCAAACAACCATATCAAAGTTAATATTTGAAAAGACGGAGAGAACAAATGGACAATATGGTATATGATGAGGATGGGTCCTTCCATAATTATCTTACAAAAGGCTGCAAACTCTGCCAGCAGGGCGCAAAGATGGTCCTGTTCGTCACAGGCCTGTGCAATCGGGATTGTTTCTATTGTCCACTTTCAGACAAACGCCGCACTGATGTGGCCTATGCTAATGAATACCTTGTCAGCTGTGATCAGGATGTCATTGAACAGGCACAAATGATGGATGCCCTGGGAACAGGGATCACCGGCGGAGAACCGCTCCTGTATCCACAGCGTGTCATTCATTATATCAAATTACTAAGATCAGCTTTTGGACCGCAGCACCATATCCACTTATATACATCCACAGCTGCGGACAAAGGACTCCTTACATCTCTGGCAGAGGCGGGCCTGGATGAGATCCGTTTCCACCCATCCCATAAAAGCTGGGCAGACCTTGACGGATCTGATTTTGAATCTGCCATCATAAACGCAATGGAACTGGGACTTGAAGCAGGACTGGAACTGCCTTCAATACAACCTGTAAAAAACGTTTGCCAGCTGGTGGACAAAACCGGATGTTTCCTGAACCTGAATGAACTGGAATTCTCTGACACCAATGCACGGGCAATGAAACAGAGAGGCTTTGAGCTTGAAAATGATATATCCAATGCCGTAAAAGGTTCACGTTCAGTTGCGGCCGATGTTGCGCCCCATATTGAAAAATTCCATTTCTGCTCATCCTGCTATAAAGATGCGGTACAACTTAGAAAACGCCTGTTGAGGATCGCAAATAACACAGCCAGGAAATTTGATGAGATCACCGAAGATGGGACAGTCCTGCACGGCCATATATGCGGCAACAGCGTGGAAAACATTATAAGGGACCTGGATGAATATAAGGTTCCCCGGGACACATATGAAACCATTACCAACGGCGTTGACATCGGCTGGTGGGTCCTTGAGGAGTTAGGGCCGGACTTAAAAGAAAAAGGGTATGAAATATCCATAATTGAAAGATATCCTCTAAAAGAGAGGTTCATTGTAGAAATTATACCTATGTGAACACCAACATTTATAAATAAGAATGGTGTAGATGGTACGCTTTTTAATATTTAATTCAAACAAAATAGCATAAGTTTATAAATTAAAATCACATAAATGGAATAGAGGTGTTTGTGCTGGAAACTATAGAAGACCGGGTGAGGGCAAGACTTATAAAATACCTGGGCCGCGATGATACCGGGATACGTGAGGTAGTCTTAAGATTATTTTTGGAAGGGGGAACGTTCACCACAGGAGACGTTTACAAGCACCTCACCGAAAAGGAATTTGAAGTCAGCTACAGGGGCGTTTCAGCCATGGTGGGTCTTATGAACACCAGACTTGGAATACTCAGTATAGACGTAACCGGTGACCATAATCTATATCTTCTGAAAGAAGACTATAAACCGGTGGTCAAAGCAGTCCTTGAAAATTATTGATCGTTCTCTTCAGGTAAGATAATGCTCCGTCGTGTAATGGAACTGTTCTATCGGGGATACGAAGAGCTTTTACAAAGAAAGATTAAAAAGGGGGAAATCCCGTCCCATGTTGCGATCATAATGGATGGCAATCGCAGATTTGCCAGCAGGATGGGAAAAATGACCGAATACGGGCATTCAAGAGGAGCCCGCATCACCGAACAGGTTATCGAATGGTCCTATGAGATAGGAGTTAAAGAACTCACAGTATATGCATTTTCCACAGAGAACTTTAACCGCTCTTTTGAGGAGACTGAAAAACTTTTTGAACTTATTGGAGACAGACTGGACTATATGCGTGATAATGAAAGAACGCATAAAAAAGGTATACGTGTAAGGGTCATTGGAAACAGGAACTCATTACCCTTACCTCTTCAAAGGTCTATTGACGAGATCGAAAAAGCAACATGTAATTACAAGAACCTCAATGTCAACGTGGCCATCGCCTATGGCGGCAGGCAGGATATTATCCAGGCAGTTAAAGAGATAGCTTTGCTAGTGTCAAAAAATGAACTTGATATCAATGAGATCAATGAATCAACCATTTCTGACCACCTCTATCCATCCCGGGATGCTCCCGTATCCAATGTGGACCTTATCATTCGCACCGGAGGAGATGAGAGGACCTCCAACTTCATGACCTGGCAGGCCAATGGCAATGAATGTGCAGCCTATTTCTGTGCCCCCTTCTGGCCCGACTTCCGCAAGATCGATATGTTGCGCTCCATACGCATCTACCAGTCCCGAATGGAAGAGAAAAAGAAAAAGGAGCATCATCGTACCACTCATTTTTTCAGAAAGGCCGGACCTGTGCGTAAAGACAATTGCTAAAGAATAAGCAGATGACTTCTTTTTTGTATGAAATATTTGAGATATAAGAAGACTTTGATAAGAACAGGACTATGATAGATTCAAAAACTAAAAGCACCCTGGCCATGGTGTTGAAGTGTGTATAAGTTGGAGGAAACACCATGGCAGGTTTGTATTAGTGGCTCAGTGATCTTTCAACTTCTTCGAACTGTTCGTAGTAGACTGTTCTTTCAACAAGTTCTGCGAAATATTCTTCCATTGATCTCACCTCAGACTATAGTATGCAATATGAATATATTAAGAAGATCCAAGCAGGGTGAAAGTATTCATTCTGGCACATAAACAGCATCAATAGTCACAGCATAGAAGATCAAATTACATTTATATACCCGGGATATACCCCACATGGAAGCAGGAAAAGGTCCATCATACACCCCTGTTTGTCTGCAGTTGTTCAACTTGTGTACAATGGCCCTGGTTGGTCACATTGGTTCAAATTACGATTATTGGGATGTGGAAGCAGAGAAAGCTCACGACTTTATTCGTGGGCAGTTCACACTCAGAGAGTACGGCTTACTTCCAATATCACAAATTAAGTGAACTGCACCTCACTTGTGCAAGGAGTTTCCCGCTTCATACCAAAAAAAATTGTTAGCGAGTCTACAGGCCCTTATCTTTTATCAAATATCTCATTTTTAATAGAGAAGTAGCAATCCCTGAAGATGTCCTGATTTCCGGGGACTTCAAAAGTAGTGTATCCGAACAGATCGGCAAATTCCTTAATCTTTGCATCGATATCCTTCACATACTCCAGACCGGTACTGACCTTTGCGACTCTTGAATATCCTGCACAGTCATTGACCATCTTTGCCATCTCAAGGGCCTTTCCCGGATCGGGATCATATCTTTCAAAATCAAAGAATTCCTTCCAGGAATTTGCATACATCGGAGTGAAAAAGAAAGCAGGCTGTTTGGCATGGGTCTTTAACAATTCCCTGTACTGCGTACCTCCGCCAACTGTGGCCCCGATACAATCATCCACGATGTTTTGCTCATTGTCCTTTAGTATTCTCACGATACAATCGTCCGTACCAAGTTCCTCTTCCGCATTACCCAGCACATTGCCGCACAGGCCATAGAATATCAGTATGCCATCAAAAAGAGAGGTCATCTGCCCGATGCGTTCATATACCGTGGACCTGAGCTTCTTCGGGAACTCGTGGAGGCCCAGCTCCAGCAGGTCAACCACCACTGTGAATTGATCCTGATCATAGTTTCGCAGGGCAGTTGTCAGCTTTTCAAAAGGGATCACATCATAGCTGAGCTGTTGCTCATCCAGCTTTTCAACAAATTCACGGATATTGTTACTGGCGGTCACCACAATGTTATCCACATCAGGATCATTTGCCAGAAGCCAGACGATCTCATCCTGCAGTATCTTGCAGGCCGGTATGCCCAATAGTGCCATAACTTCATATTTAGATGATTTTTCATATATAGTTGAAGGTTAGCAAAATATACCCGAAGGAAGAAAAGCGACCAGATACATTCCAGTGAACTACCCACGACTTAATTCAATGTTTTCCTGTCACTGCCCATTCTTATGATCACAACTCCACAGGTCCTTCCCCAGTCCCTACAGTAACCTGCCCTTATTATAATTATCAAAGCAAAATATATATTTATAAATATAGCCATCTTCTTTATAATGGCAGAAACTCTCATATCCAGATTATACCGGATCATCACTGATGATCCCGGAGTGGCCCCCATAGTCGGGACGTTAATGATGATAGGCATTGTTGTCGTAATGGGAGCCGTCATCGGTTCCCATGCCCTTTCCATTGAAACCCCTGATGATCACTATGAAAGGTTCAAGGAAATTACACAACAAAACCTTGCCCTGGCTGATCTTCCCGAAGGGCTTGTGGCCAGATGGACATTTGACGGTACATTTTCCGATTCGAGTGGTAATGGGAACGACGGAACCGGAGTGGGTGGTGTCACGTTCGCCCCGGGAGCCCTGGGAGAGGCCATCGTATTAAACGGGAATAACTATGTTGAAGTGCCCTCATCCCCTTCTCTGAACATCACCGATGAGATCACCCTGGTAAGTCATGTCCGCTGGACCATCGACCCTGATGATGGAGATGGCTGGGCAAACATCCTTTGCAAGCTATCAAACGGAGGAGAGCCACAGACACGCACTTCTTATCGTATCCAGCACGGTTGCTGGGGCCTGGACAACAATATCTTCGAATTTGCTATACAGACAAATGGATACACCTATCTGCCAAGGAACATTGGACTGTGGAGAAAGAAACTGGTAGAACAGGACCGATGGTATCTGGTCGTTGCAACCTACAACGGCTCACAGATGGAACTCTACATAAACGGAGAGAAGGAGTACTCCAAAAGCGCTTCCGGACAGCTTCAGCCCAGTGATGAACAACCCCTGTATATCGGCTGTGCCGACCCTTCCAGTACAAACAATGCCAGGTACTTCACCGGATATATCGATGAGGTGCAGATCTACAACCGGGCCCTTTCTGAAAGTGAAGTTAGATCCCTGAGCTAACCCTGAGATTTCACCGGATGACAGGATCCGGGATTTTTTATGCGGGATTTTGCTTAAACCCGGAGCTGTCTTTGAAACAGAGACTATACCCGGCCCCCTTTTTTATATATTCATCAAAATCATTTGCAAAATCATTTGCAAAATCATATTTATACTGAGCACACATACAACTATTCAGGATTGATCAAAATGACCGATATCATCTGTACCCGCAGGCGCGTTGAAGAATGTATGATCGAAAAAGAACCCTACTACGTCCCTGTGAACAGCGAGGTGGAGATCTTCAGGGCCGCTTATGAGAATAAACTTCCTGTAAGTCTTAAAGGCCCCACAGGCTGCGGGAAGACAAGGTTTATTGAATATATGGCCTATCAGCTGGGCAGGCCTCTTATCACGATCTCCTGTCATGAAGACCTCACGGCCAACGATCTTATCGGACGGTTCTTGATAAAGGGAGAAGGTACCGAGTGGAACGACGGCCCTCTTACATCTGCCCTGAAAAGCGGGGCCATCTGTTATCTTGACGAATTCGTGGAGGCAAGGATGGATACCAGGGTAGTGATCCATCCCCTCACAGATGACAGGCGGATGATCCCCATCGAGAAAATGGGAATCATACTTCAGGCACCCCCTGAGTTCATGCTTGCTATTTCCTATAATCCCGGATATCAGAGCGTACTCAAAGACCTCAAGCAAAGCACAAGGCAAAGATTCGTTTCCATTGACTTTGATTATCCTCCGACCGAGCTGGAAGTGGACATCGTTGCCCATGAGAGCGGCGTGGACTCAGAGACTGCCGCAACACTTGTAGATATAGGACACCGAATACGTAACTTCAAGCAACACGGCCTTGAGGAAGGTGTGAGCACCCGGCTGCTCATATATGCAGGTATGCTGATAACATCGGGAATAGACCCACGGGAAGCATGCCGGGTTGCCATGGTCAAACCGATAACCGATGACAATGACCTCCAGAAAAGCATCGATGAGATCATATCAGCCATTATGGAGTGAAGTTGATTGCTGCCGGATGAGGGGAAGGAAGCCCTTCTTAGATCCATAGTTGACATACTGAATTCAAAAGGCCTGCTTGAAGGATTTTCTGATTCCGAAATAATGGAGATCACCGTCGGATTTGAACGTTTGACTGTGCAATCCCTTTCTTCTTTCACCAGGCTTCTGGATGGTCCCTCTGAGTGGCTCAGGATGGCAGCCAAGCTCCGGGCCATGAATCCGAATGTAGGTAAAGTCTTCCTTGAAAGGATCGGAGAACTCTACCCCCTGATAACTGAAGATATGCAGGACATCTGGTATCCGATGGTCAGGGATATTACCCGGGATAAGTGGAGAGTTGCAGTTGAACTTATAGAACATACCGCAGAGGTCCTTTCCGTTCTCCCGCAACACCAGAGAAAAGTACTTTTGCTCTCATCAAAAGAGCTCTTAAGCATTGACATTCACCTATTCCTGACATTCTACTCCAGGGCCCCTCTTGTTCTTGCTGCAACAAATGAGAACGATTTTAACCGATGGTCAGAACTCGGGGAAAAGCTTGCCAAAAAGGATACTGAAATTGCAAAACTGTTCCTGAAAAAAAGCCCGGGATTTGTTGCCAGGATCGATATTGCCGATCTGGAAAAATATATGGAAATGGGAATGGACCTGATGGATGAGCGTGAGGCTGCAGTAACTTTCTACGACTGCGTCCTCTCAGGCCTGGGAAAGGACCTTCGAAGACACAACCGGGAACAAACAGAACTTCTTATCGATATAGGTGTACAGCTGACCCGGATCTGCTGGAGATGTGTTGAAAGCTTCTTTGAAAATGTTCCTGAAGCCTTTGTCCACCTGGAAAAGGAGGAATTTGAGCAGTGGGTATCTATTGGAAAGAGCATTGCGCGCAGCTCGACATATTACGGATCGAATTATTTCCACAGCTGCCTTTTAGTAATGAAGAGCCTGGACAGGAAATACTACCTGATGCTGTTTGCCAATGCAGATCGACTTATAGAAAAGAACAGCATGCTTGCAGGCATCTATTTCTCCATCCTTTCAGACGTACTGCTGACGATACATCCCGCAGAGATTGAAAAATGGATACTTACAGGTCTTAATGTATTTGAAGCCGACAGTGAGAGTTCATTTAGTTTTTTCAGGAACTCTCCTGCTTTGCTTAAGGACCTGGACGTAACCGAACTTGATGAATGGGCAAACAACGGCCTGGAGATCCTTGAGTCGGATAGAAGTGGGGGAAGGTCCTATTTCTCCTTAAAATCAAAAAGTGCTACTGAATTTGCTGAAAAGCTGATGAGCGGTGTTGCTCTTAAGCGTGTGGCAAAGGTGCTTAAGTATTATTGTGTGGGAATTGGGGGCGTAAACTTCACTATACGCTCAAAAAGCCTTCTTCCCCCGGAGTTTAGCAGATATCCCAATCCCATTGTATCCGGCAGGACGATCTACCTGGAACCAACAGTAAAAGGATACGGGGATTTTGAAGAGAATTTTACGATCTACAAATTAAGCGTGATGCATGAAGTGGGCCACATACAGTTTGGAACTTCGGATATTAAACCGGAGGATACCATTATCGAGAGGATTGGGCATGATCATCCCGGGCTTATCACCATGTCTGAAACAAATGAAGAAGATCTCAATGTTGCATCAATGATCAGCAAACTTGCGGCCCCTTTTTTTGCTGCTGACATACTGGGTATCATAGAGGATGCCAGAGTTGAATATATGACAACCTCCCTGTACAGGGGCCTGCGTAAGGAATTTGGGGAGGTAAAAGAGAAGATGGCATGCACCAGGCCTGTACCTTCATCCGATGTCTGCCGGTTCATGGAAGGGCTTTTGTTATCTTCTTCAGGAATTGAACCTGCGTTTGATATTTCGGATGGTTTAAAGGAGATGCTGGGCCGGGCCAATGGGATATTGCTTAATAAAGTATTTCAGCCTGAATCATCCACATCTGACTGCCTTGAAGCAACTTTTGACATCTACGAAATGATTGTTGATCATTTCGGCCCACTGGAATTGATTGAATATACCCGGGTAAGGAATTTCGATTATCGTGGAATGGGGCCCGGTTCTATAAATGCCGGAGAAGAGTTCACAGAAGAGTTCATGGAAACCTATATACCTCAGACAATTTTACCCGAGGATGAAAATTTAATGCAGGACAGACCGGGAAAAGGCCCTGCATATGCCAGATCGAAGAGATGGGAAGTACGTGGAGATTACCTTTATGATGAATGGGATGCACGGATGCTTGATTACAAGAACGACTGGTGCACCGTCTATGAAGTTTCCCCCACAGGTACTGACAATGAGTTCTATCTTGATACCCGGGCCCGTTATGCCCGGGAGATCACCCAGATCAACAGGATATTTAAGATGATGAAGCCGGAATCTTTCCGCAGGCTGCGCAGACAGCTGGATGGGGATGATTTTGATCTTGATGCCCTGGTCGAAGCATTTACTGACAGAAAGTGCGGGATAAATCCAACGGACCGACTGTACATTAAAAGGGACAAGAGGGAGCGGGATGTGGCCACCCTGTTCCTTCTGGACATGAGCGCCTCAACAAAGAAGAAGCTTGAAAACGGCCGGAGGATCCTTGATGTAGAAAAGGATTCCCTGATCATCATGACACAGGCCCTGGAGAGCATCGGTGACAATTATGCAATTGCAGCTTTTTCAGGCAACACAAGATCGGATGTGGAATTTTACACGATCAAGGAATTCAGCGAACCCTTCTCTGAAGATACCGAATGCAGAATAAGTGCTCTTGAACCTGCAATGAACACAAGGCTTGGGGCCGCCATAAGACACTCCATCTCCAAACTCAAGGCCGTAGATGCAAAGGTCAGACTGCTCGTACTCCTTTCAGACGGTCGCCCCTACGACCCCGGATTTGCAGAAGGTATGTACGAAGGTCATCTCGCCAATGAGGACACCCGGGTCGCAATCCAGGAAGGCAGAGCCCTGGGGATGCACTTTTTCGGCATCACAGTTGACAGTGAGGCCGGTGATTACCTGGATGCCATCTTCCCGGATGTAGGCTATACGATAATAGACAATGCTGCAACCCTTCCTGAAAGACTCCCGATGCTTTACAACAGGATAACTACGTGATGCTCCGATCTGTCATTGGTCCATGATCCGGATCGCTGCAAATACCGGCTATTTCCTGCAGATACGAAACACACATATAGAATCATCTCTGAACTCTTATTATCTGTTCTAAAAGGGGGATCACAATGCCATCAAAAGAGGAACTGCTTGAGCAGGCATATACATCACTTGCACAGATCGACGAAAAAGGAGTCTTTAATGTCATCAACACCTGGATGGAAACTGACTACGAAATAAAGGACCTCCTGGAGAAATTCACGCAGGCTCTCACCGAGATTGCCCGCCGTTTTGAAGAAAAGGAATACTACCTGTCTCATTTGATGCAATCAACCCTTATCCTTGACAAAGCCAACACCCTGATCACTGAAAAGATGGCCAAAAAAGGCATCAGTATCGAGCCCAAAGGAACCATAATAATGGCCACCGTCAAAAACGATACCCACGACCTGGGCAAGAACATCGCGGCCAGCATGTTAAAGATAGCCGGTTTCAAAGTAGTGGACCTGGGAAAGGACAGAACTTCAGCAGACATCATTGACGCAGCCATAAATAACCGGGCCCGGATAATAGCAGTATCAGCAATGACAAGTACGACCATGAGAAATCTGGAAGATCTGATACTCCTTCTCAAAGAAAGGGGCCTGCGGGAGGAGGTAAAAGTTATGGTCAGCGGGGCCCCTGTTACCAGGGATTATGCCGATTCCATAGGGGCCGATGTTTATGTGGGGAATGCTGCTGAGGCAGTGGAGCAGGCTGAAAGGCTGATATTGGGGAAGGAATAATTGCAATTTGCAGCAATGTATGATGCTATCAATGAAATTAGTTTATCAGGCTGGAAAAACCTCTATAGTACGTCTACTGATGATTGCGGGAAATCCCGGATATCCAATGACAAGCGGTCATTCATCCACGTTCTTCTGTAAAATGAAGAACGTATAACCATATTCATCCGGGTGTTGTCTGAAGACCTCAATCTCTTTTCTGTTAAAACTAAGTATTTCTTCTGCTTCGGTGTTTCCTTTATAGTTATCACTGATGTCGTCTACTCTTTTTTCCAGGTTGGCATAAAACTCATACCAGGTGGAAGATGGCAGCTTAAAACTGTCAATTAGATCATATCCTGCTTCCCGGATGACTTTTTCAGTGTCAGGTATGCTCTTGATATCAGGATAACATTCCTGCCAGAATTGAACCACTTCCGAAGAAGGCTTATCCGTGAACCATGTGCCTTCAGTCAGTGCTATATACCCATCATCTTTGAGAAACTGTTTCCAGTATCCAAGGCCCTTTTCAAACCCGATGACAAAGATAGATCCCTCGGCCCAGATGACGTCAAACTCCCCAGCTTCAAAAGGCAGCTCATCCATAGAAGCACAAACCGTGGAAATCCTGTCATCAACTCCCTCTTTAACTGCATTTTCCATCAGTTTATCCAGATAAGGCTGGTAGACATCAGTTGCAGTAATGTGACAGTCCCCGCAGATCCTCGCAAGATGAACCGTCTGCATACCCACCCCGCAACCAATATCAAGGATCCGGACCCCTGCAGGAAGAGAAGAAAGCATCTCAAAAGCCTTTTTAGTACACGCATTATTACCGGGGCCCTGCCTGGGCAACCCGTCAAATATCTCAAATATCGATGAATCTACCATGAAAATGTCAAAGAAAGATTCCCTTAAGTTTTTTGTGGTGGCCTGGAATAATTGCATTAAAAAGATCATAAAAACATGAAAAAAAGATAAGGACAGAATATAAAATTACTGAGTAAACTACCAGCTAAACGATCTGTTTCATTCTTCCAGCGACTTCATAACTGCATGGAAATACTGCGCCTCATGGGTAACATACAAAAGATACCAGGCTTCAAGTGTCCGGGCCGAGAAAACACCCAGATTCCTGATAACCTCCCTTGCGAATTCAAGAGGAGCAATCCCTGAAGCAGTAATAAGGTTGCCATCAGTCACAGCAGGTTCCTGCCGATATAACGATTCCCCGGTGTAATCAGGACAGACTTGTTTCAGAAACCCCGGATCATTGCTTGTATGAACCCTGTCATCCAGAAGGCCCGCCTTTGCAAGTCCCAGAGTTGCACCACATATTGCAGCAACGGTGATCTCCGCATCCAAAAACTCCTTTGCTTTCTCCAGCACAGGCCCATGAAACTCTTCAAGCCAGGTCTCTCCACCCGGCAGGATCAGCACTCCCGCATCGTCAGTCGTCAACTCATCAAGGCCAATATCCGGCCTGATACACACCCCACCCATAGTAACAACAGGCTCTTTTGTAATACCCACTGTCCTGACCATGTATCTGGCCGCACTCTTCATAAAAGCCCGACCTGAATTCAATTCCGCAACCAGAAAAGCTGGCTCCCAGTCAGCCATAGTATCAAAAACATAAAGATAAGCTATTTTGGTCATGATAATGCCCCGAATCCTATACCTAATTTAAAAAACTTACAAAGATATATATTTAGTGGTAGCAAGAAAATATTTATGGGTTTTTTATCAGGATAGAGCAGCATTTCGTAGCTGCTCCCACGACTAAAGTACGTGGGCTTGCTCTACCTGTACCCCGTTAATCCTAAAATTCGGAATATCCAGCTTTCTGCAGATATAAATGTTTAATAAGAAAAGTGCGGGGGGTGGGATTCGAACCCACGGACACCTACGTGACTAGGCCCTCAACCTAGCGCCTTTGGCCTGGCTGGGCAACCCCCGCATGTCGTTTAGCATGCAGCCGATTTTTGTTGTAGATAGGCATTATAGTATATAAACATTGCCCACCAAGTGTGCTCCGGATTTACAACCTGAAAACCGGAAAATGAAATACATTCTGAAATAAATTTAAAGTGTAAACAGCCAGATAACTGTTTACAAATATTACTTAAAGATTGCTGAGGATCTCCTGCATCTTTGAGGTTTTACCTCTAATGATCTTTACTGCATTTAAGAGTAACTGCTCTGCTGAATAGGATCCATCTGACTCCATTGTGAAGATAAATGTAGTACGGTCCTCGGTGACAGATATAGCATCAATGTCACAGGCCAGCACACAGAGCTTACACAGGGAGCATTTCAGAAGATCTTCATCTTTGATCCCGACTGAGTCCTCACCAAGGAAAAGTATATCCCTGGGACATGCACTCACACATTCCCCACATTTATCACAACCATCAACCTTGATCACAGGCATGTTCTTGTAACCACAGGCAACACCGGCCTGCCATTTGGCATGGTCGCTTCCATAGCCTACACGGGCCAGGGCCTCAAGGACAACTTTCTGACCGTTCCTCAGGTCAACGATGGGGATGTTCGGGTCTGCAGGATGTACTGCCGGATCGGAAGAGACAAAATCGCCCGAATAGACAACACGCCGGTCATCAGGACCTGCCTCCACACTGAGGGTCAATGAGACCGTACAGGCAGGGCAGCCGTCAGTGCAACTGCACTCCTTAAAAGGAGTGTAATCCTCAAGATTGGATGTGAGGGGGATAAGCCCCAGCCTCAAACCCAGTTGTTCATCATACAGAACAGAAGTATTGTTATAGATATTCACGTCATCGATAGCAAACGTAGGCACGTCAGCAAGCATGGCCCTGCGGATGCCATTGGCAAAAGCTTCTGTTGTATCTGAAAAAATGAACTTTGCGGACCTATCCGATAACTCAAGTATATCTATTTCCATAGGACAACCTCTGTTTCCGGTAATTATACACGTCTTCCGCCTTTTGGACGGGTTCCGTCATGAGGTACCGGAGTTACATCCTCGATCCTGCCGATCCTGATGCCTGCCCTTGCAAAAGCTCTTATTGCAGCCTGTGCTCCGGGCCCGGGACTCCTCTGCTTGTTCCCACCAGGTGCTCTGACCCTGATGTGAACACCCTCAATACCCTTATCCTTAAGGATATCTGCAAGCTGTCCTGCCATCTGCATTGCAGTGTATGGAGAACTTTCATCCCTTGCAGCCTTTACGACCATCCCACCGGAGGACTTTGCAATTGTTTCCGCACCGGTAAGATCAGTGACCGTGATGATCGTATTGTTGAATGAACATTTAATGTGGGCAACACCCCAGATTCCATTTGCCATCGATTATCACTCCTCTACAATTGAACTTGCTATCTGTGCAGGCCTCTCAGGATGGGATTCATTGATCAATGGGGAATTACCATAGTACTCAATTTCCATTTCCTGTTCCTTTGATACCAGCATACCGGGCACTGTTACCTTGTTACCACCCATTGAGATGTGACCATGGGTAATGAACTGTCTTGCCTGACGGGCGGTACGTGCAAGACCAAGCCTGTGGACCTGGGTCTGCAACCTGCGCTCAAGGATAGTTTCGGTTTCCAGACCAAGGATATCATCGATCTGGGAATCCGGTTTGAGGATTGAATATCTTATCAGCTTTGCAAGCAACTGACTGGCTTCTGTCTTTGCATGACCGGAAAGCTCCACTTCTGCGGATTCTGCAAGCAAACGCCTTGCATCGGCCCTGAAACGCCTCAGGACACTCTGGGTCTTCCACAGTTCCCTTTTGTTACGCAGACCGTATTTCTTAACCAGCTCAACTTCAGTTGCCATCCTGGCAGCCTGCCAGGGATGTTTAGGAGTATCATAACTCTTTCGTTTCTTACCAGGATATACCATGTAGATCACTTCTTCTTACTGACACCAATAGTGCTACCACGTCTTCCTGTGGACTTTGTTCTCTGACCTCTGACCTTAAGACCTCTCTCGTGTCTAAGACCACGATATGCACGAACCTTCTTGAGGTCGTTGAGATCTTCTTTGAGTGTAAGGACAATGTCCTGACCCAGAAGGTGCTTGTTCTCACCGGTTGCAATATCCCGCTGCCTGTTGAGCATCCATACAGGAATGATCTCTTCAAAACCGGATACTGCCTTATCCAGAAGACCGATATCATCATCAGAAAGGTGACCTATCAACCCACTTGGATCAAGTCCGGTGCTGTCCACAATAATCCTGGAAGTTCTTCTTCCAATACCACGAATACCGGTCAGGGCGTATACTATAGGTTGGTTACCCTGCAGGTCAGTATTCATGATACGAACCAGATGTTTCATTTCTTCGTCTGCCATTTAATATCCTCCTTAAGGATACAGATTGCATCCCGTAGCCTCAGGGTAGCAACACCCTGACACAGCCGTGTGGCTTTATAAATTTTTATAAAATTCAAAAGCGACTTTGACAATAATACATAGACCTTCTATATAATAGTATGCCTAATCCCTCAAAAGACACAAAAACACTTACAAAATGCAAAAATAGTGATAATATCCGCCCCATAACGATAACGATCAGGAAGAATGTTCCTGATAGTTTCGCTTAACCTCATCTGGAGGAAGGGCCCTTTCATATACCCTGACCTCATCAATATTACCACTAAAATAACGGGAACCATCATTTGTTGCCAGGTACAGATCTGACTCAGACACCTGCACAGGACCGGAAAGGGACCTTGTCTCTTCCAGCTCACCATTAACATATAATTTCAGCTCAGAGCCATCATATGTACCCGTGATGTGATACCAGCTCCCATTCTGCGGAGCGGTGGAAGACCATATATAAGCATTGCTGCGATCTTCAGTTGAGACCACAAACTCGAACTTAGAATTATCATGATTATGCTGCAACTGATAGGAAGGATACCACTTCCCCTCCATATCCTTATACAGGATATTGGCCCAGCCTGACCCATCCCCGGGTTCAATATTCCAGCGAAGCCAGGTCTCAACGGTTAACTGATCGGTGGGATTTAAAGAATCATCCCAGGGAATTCTTACATAATCCCCATCGCCATCAAAAACAAGCCCTGAATCACTGATCCCGGGCCCATACACAGTATCCCCGTAAAGGGTACCATCATTGGTTGCAGCAATATCAACGGTCTTGCCCAGGAATTTTGAAAAAGAAGAATCATCAAAGGACCACCAGGAGATTATACCTTCGGGCAGTGCAACAGAGACACCGCTGCCCAGATAGTCGTCAATGAGGTCCTGGAAATGAGCATAATGTTCATACGGTGCATCATACTTGAGGGCCTGGACTCCAATTATACCCCCAAGTACCACCGTCACCCCGACCATCAATATCACACCTACCACAGGTGCAACAGCAGTATTGTCCTTTGAAACTATAATTGATCCCTCTATAAATCTATCAATAATATATTAGAAGTCATATTATTAAAAAGAATAACCTGAACAACTACATGAGGTAAGATCTTCAGACTAAACAAAATCATCACACATACATATCAGCAAAATCATCAGACATACATATCAGCAACATCCAGAGGAGTGGCAAGCTCCTCAAGTTCCTTTTTGTACTCAACAACGCTCCTTAACAACTCCTGATTGGAGATGGGTTCGGTCTTAACACCTTCCACCACATCCCTTGTGATCACATCAGGCATCTTACTTCGGATATTCACGATCTTATTGAACACACAGGAATTGACAACCCCTTTAACATCGGCCCCGCTAAGACCTATGCTGGATTTGGCAAGTTTCTTATAGTCAATATTCTCTTCCAGATTCCTCCCGCTCAGATGGATCCTGTAGATCTGCTCCAGGGACAGCTCATCCGGAAGGGATACCTCCAGTTTAAGATCAAAACGGCCCGGCCTTAAAAAAGCAGGATCTATATGTTTGGGACGGTTGCTGGCTCCCATTATAATAAGGCCGGGAGAGCTTTTAATCCCGTCCATCTCCTGCAAAAGCAGAGAAACCACACGAACGGTCACCTCATGAGAATAATCCCGGCTGGGCATAAGGGAGTCTATCTCATCGATGAATATGACCGCAGGAGTGTTCATTTTAGCCTTGTCAAATAGTTCTTTAAGGTTCTTCTCTGATTCCCCGTACCATTTAGACAGAAAATCCGAACCATTGATAGAATAAAAATCCGCATCAAGTTCCTTGGCTGCGGCTTTGGCAAGCAAGGTCTTGCCGGTACCTGGAGGACCATAGAACAATACACCCCGTGGCAGGTCCGCCTTGTAGACATCATATATACCAGGGAATCTTATACCAAGATCGATCAGCATTAACTTTTCTTTAGCCTCCCTGCAACCACCCACATCCTCAAAAGTGACATCCAGGAACTTGCGGGGGATGACCTCAAAAGCATCCATTCCTTCAGATTCCTCCCCCTCACCGATCTCTGTCACATAACGGGGTTTGTATGTGGGCTCTCTGATAGGGGCAGGTATTAAAGAAAGATCCTGTTCACTGTCCAGAAAAGTATACACTCTGTTAACCAGGCTTTCAAGCATTTTCAAAAAAACAGGCACATTAAACTTAAGCTCTTCAATTCCCAGCACATCGGTGGAAGAAAGATTAATGACCTGACCATCCAGGGTCACTATATACAGATTAGCAAATCCCTGCATGAATATCTTATAGTTGCCATTCTGACCTGAAACAATATAACCCATGCCCTGAATTTCCTCAGAACATGCTCCCCAGACCTCACGTGCATTTACCTCCTCTCCCAGTATAATCTGGCAATCAAGCTCATAAAGACGATTTGCAGGAGGGTGTGGATCAAGCCTCACATCAGAGATCTGATAGATCTCATCCCGCGTATGAAGAGGCGCAAGTAAAGAGACAACTCCCCCCATCTCCAGAGCCAGGACCATTTTATTATAGTCCCTTTCAGAGAGGACCTCACTGTCAATGGAAAATGCCATAACTATAGTTTAAGAAGAGGCATTATAAGATATTTACGCTTATTAAATTAATTCTCAATGAGAACATTTTCGATCAATATAGGGTTTGTCCAAGAAAAATAACCCAACCCGGTATTTCACTCAGAACGGGCCCTGATAACCGTCAGATCACCAGCCGGTCCACCATCAATAAAATCTATAGCTATTCTTTCAATATCCCCGTTTTTCTTACAGAATTCGATCAAGTCGAACATATGATGCAGTCCTTTTGATGCGGTTTCATTCTCAAGCACATCCAGATGGGGTTCCAGCAAGGGCCTGGGCAGGAAGATGATACATTTAGACCTTCCCCTTGTTATGGATACATTAAGCCGGTTCAAACTGTAAATGAACTCTGCCTCATTGAGTGCTGTTTCAGGATCGCTCACCCCATAACTAATGAGAGATACCTGGGACTCCTGTCCCTGCATCCTGTCCACCGTATCCACAAACGGAGGATACTGCCAGTCATATATCTTTGCAAGTTCCTCCTTAATGATGCGGATCTGAGCATGATGAGGACTGATTATGAACAGGCCGTCCCTCCAGAAGGCGGCATCACCATCGGCGTCCTGAGGATATGTATCCTCTCCTGCAACCAGGCAATTACGGAGTTTGCCAGTGATACCCGCAACCAGACGGGCCTCGACCACATTCTCCACACATGCCAGTACATCCTCCAGTAAACAGACAACCAGAGGATAATTAGGATCAAGGACACGATCAAGGAACTTGCGCTCTTTTTCATTGACCATAAAACAGGTCAGATCGGTCTTTAATCTGATCTTCCGGGAAGAAATATCCTCATTTGCAGGTCTAAACCCCTCACCATACACGGTCCGGGCCGGAAAAGCCGAAAGAGTGGAATTCATCCGCCAGTTCTCAAGCAACTGACAGATATAGACAGGAACCTGCGGATCATCCCTGCGGCGCAGATAGGTGAACACCGAATCCTGCAGTCCCGGCAGTCCATCCTCAGTTTCAGGATATTCCCCGCTTATTATAGGAGGAAGCTGCATATCATCCCCGGCCAGGACCAGCCTCCCGAAACCTGACAGCAGACCCATACCCAGGGAAAGTTCACTAAACTTCATCTGAGATGCCTCATCCACCACCAGAACATCAAAACTATCCCTGTAGGTCCTGATCTTATCAAAACTATAGACCGTTCCCCCCAGAACAAGATAGGGAAGGTCCACCACTTCATGGGACCGCACCTCTGCAACGGACCTGAGCATTCTCTTGCCTGAAGGGGTCCGACAGGATCCCAGCTTGTACACATGCAACTCTTCACCAAAGGCCCCCTCCTCCAGCATGGTCTGAACCTTGACCAGAATATTCTCGATGGCAGAATGAGTGAAAGCCACGATCCCTATACGCAGGGGCACACCTGCAGCACTGCAGCTGCGTATCATACAAATGATAGAACGGGCCAGGAAATGTGTCTTTCCCGTACCTGGCGGGCCCCACACAAGAGTCAGTCTGTTGTTTAAAAGATGCAGGAAAGCTTTCTTTTGACTGGGAGTAAAATCCGAATTACAGACCAGATCAGCTCCATTAGAAAGCAGATCATCCAGAGGAGTTGCAAAGGCAACCGGATCACGTATCAACCTGATAAGGTCTCCTTCACCCTCCCCGTCCATACGGCTCAGATTCCGGAGTAATCTGCCGGATGTGAAATCCGTAAAACGCGGATGAAGGACCATCCTGTCCCCTTTATTAAAAGGCCCATAATCTATACTCCTGGACACTTCCAGGAACAGGAGCTTTAACATCCCGTCTGCAGGGTCCACCTTTTTCTCCTCGATCTTCACAAAACCCAGATCAATATCCCCGGGAGGATTGAAAGAGGCACGGTAGCGATAATCTTCAAAGGACATCTGAACCCGGTCCCCATTCAGGTCTTCAGGAACGATCAGATAACTGAAGGTCTCATACTGTTCGAACAAAGCAGAATCGATCGGTTCCACAAGCTTCCAGATGTTTAAACCCATAAATTCGATGGGGACACTGATACCTTCCCTGACACGATCTTCAAAAGACCTGCTGCGCAATTGTCTCATAGACCTTGCCGCACTGTAGGATTCATAGCGGGTAATGAAAGATATCCTGGAAAGTTCAGGATGATTAAAGGGTTCTGCTTCCGGGAAGAAGAACTTCTGTGCCTTTGACACAAGCACATGCTCCGTATGGACCCGGAGTTTCTCCAGTACAAAAGCTGTCGCATTTAATCTTTTTTCAAGCTGGTCCTTAATTTCCGGGATCAAGCCGGTCATCCCTTCATCCAGTACCTGGTATATAGCATCAAACCTCATTGAATTATCCACATCAGACCAGAACGTCCTGTCAGGCATATGGGGAGAAGCAACACCATCCGAAAAAACCTCTACCACTTCATTAAAATGAAGCTGGAAAGGGATAGGCAAACTCAACATCCGATTTATCTCATTAACAAGTACTACTACAGGATGAGCAATGTTCACGGATGGATGCATATCCTTTTCACACAGAGCCGGGTTCTGGAAATACAGCATTTCCCTGAAAATAAAAGAAGTATCACCACCATCAGTATAGGTATCCTGTAGTATAGAGTTAAAGATCTCAAGCTCATATGGATCAAAAACATATACCTGCAAACTTTTCTTATCAGCATCGGATACTTTTTTATTATATTCATCCAGCACAGAGAGTTCATTGTACAGCTCCAGAAGGAAAGAATATACGACCCTGCCACAATCCTGCCTGTCAGAGACCATATATACAGCATTTTTAGAAGGTGAACCATAAAGCTGCTCACAACCTTCACGCAAGAATCCAAGCGCATAAACATTGTTGGTAACAGGGTCCACCTGGAAGTTCATGAATACACGCACATCCTCCTCCAGAGGAAGGGAAGTGGAAACTCCGCCATGGAGCAGAACATCACCCTCAAGTAATGCTTTAATGGTCCTGCGCAACCAGTTACCCCTGTTACGCAGTGACCCGCAACTTTTAAGGACATCATCGGCCCGACTTTCTCCAAGCAATCGATCCATTTCGTCCAGGGTGGACACTGCCACCTCTGAGCTGTTAAGGTGTCTGCAGGCCATGGGCGAGAGGGAGGGGATCATGGATAGAGAGCTCTTTTCAGTAGCTTCATTGCGGCAGTGATCATAGAACTCACACATCTTACATTTGCTCCTGACATGCCAGCATACATCTTCAAGAGGGGTTTTCAGTATCTGAGGAACACGGTGGATCAAAAAATCCTCAACCACTTTTATATTAAATCTCAGATCGAATATCTCAGGCTCTGTCCTGTTAAGCAGCCAGATACCTGCATTATCCATATCCACATTCAGGGAACTGTCCCGAAACAGATATTGCATCATCAAAGCATAAAGAGCAGTCTGAACCCGGTGTGAGGTTTTAACAGATTCGTTGGCTTTAATATCCAGCACCTGCAAAACATTTCCATCCGGCCCGTTCTGACATCGGATTATGTCCGGATAACAGATATTGAACACACAAAGATCAGACGTAAGTCCATATTTTTTAAGGAATCCCGGAGGGACGAACAAAGAAGGCTGGAAAATGGCCTGGCCCGCCTCCAGTTCAGAAAGAGCCTCCATTGTCTGCTCCAGCGAGAATTTCCTCTCATGAACAGGCCCCGTACCTTCAGGTATCAGGATCTTTCCGGAAAGTATGTTCCCGACCACATATTCCTCCCATCGCACACCTGCCTCAAGGATAGCACGATTTACAACATCATCTGCAGGGTCCACCACAGGGATACCCAGTCCGGCCCTCTCTGGCACAGGGGTTGCATGATACCGTAAATAACGGTCACAATCGTGATGGAAACAACGGGCAATTGACGAGGGGCTCAGATGAAAGACGGTCATGGATATCTCCTTAAAGGATGTTATTGATCGTGAATAGAAACTATCATACCATAGTTGAAAAACTAGTTATCTTTTTAGATACAAATATTTTTCCAGATGATATTTTAACTAAACAACACTTGAGTATGCTCAATTAAATATAATTGCAACTTACTGCATGTTAAAATAAGATCGATGGGACAAAGTAAAGAATAAGGACAAAATACCAGGACATAATAAGTTAAAACAAATAAATTTGATGGTATTAAAATACCCTTCCGGATACCCGCAATGATCTCCCCGGGTGTTGCCCATACCACCAATAGCCATATGCAAACACTATCTTTAGGAAGGGACAGTCTTTTTACAGAACATATGGCATTCAGGTAAACGGAAGGGTATAATAGGATAAGACATCATTGCATAAATACATTATTATTTTATTTTTATGCAAGTGACACACACGTGGACACTTTAATGGAATAAAAGTCCCGATAAAATTAAAGAACTAATGGAATTAAAATCCTAATGGAATTAGAAAAATAACAAAATTGAAGAATAATCTTACCTGAAAGCAAACACCTTACCGGTAAGTGTGGCCCTTACGATCTTCTTTTTGCCGTCTATGGTGGCATCAACTGCAGCCAGATCTATCAGTTTATTGATCTGGCGGGAAGCAGTACTTTCAGACAGACCCATCCGGCCGGCTACTTCCGAAACAAGGGAAGGGCCGTTTTTCACAATATCCTTTAAAAGAGCTTTTAACTTATCATCCATATTACACTGAACTACAGGAAGCTCCACCTCCCGCAGGACATGATCAACATCACTGAAATTCGTAGTGACGGAGATCTTTTGTGAATAGGCAAGACATGCAACACTAAATGCAAGGAAGATCTCTCTGGGCCCCCCTGATATATTGGCTATCAGGTCCCCTTCAACACTTTTAATAAGCTCAATAAGAGCGATGACCATGGATTCAAAATCACGATGATCCACCCTGAAGATATCCAGAGAAATGCTGGTATCTATCTGACGGGACAGGTCACGGACCGCTGCAATGGTACGCTCTGCACGCTCATCATTCTCTTCTTCAGGTCTGATAAGTATGATACGATCTCCCTTTTCCACTCCATACTTCACGATCAGGGAAAGGATCTGAGTGGTATCGAAACCCGAAAGAGAGACGTAGGTCTTCATAGAAGTAAGATTAGAATTATTGTATAAATATGTTATTATTGTACAAAAAAGAGAAGAAACATTAAAAACCTTTACAATAATATAAATGTAGAAGGATATTAGAATTTTTCTGGAGAAATAAGTATGGTATCAATAAATATACTGGGCGGGGAAGGAGAGATAGGCGGCAATAAGATACTTCTGGAACACAAAGGTACCAGCATATTCCTGGATTTTGGGATGAGCTTTAAACAGAGTGGACGGTTTTTTAGTGAATTCATAAATCCCAGAAAAGCTGTCGCACTGACCGATCTGTTCGAGATGGGAATGTTGCCACAACTTAAAGGTGCCTATCGACAGGATTACCTCAGGCATATGGGAAGAGAAGAAGAACAAAGGGAAATTGATGCCGTCCTCCTGTCCCATGCCCATGCAGATCATGCTCAATATATACATTATCTGCGTACTGACATACCCATCTATTGCACCCATGCAACCAGATCTATCCTGGAATGCATACAGAAAACTGCCTCAGGAGGATGCAATGAATTAATTACGGTCTGCGAGGCCTTTGAATTCTATAATAATAACAGAGGGAATGTCTCAAGAGTTACCGCTAAAAAAGAAGAGTATGTACATGAAAGGCCCTATTGTATAATGGAACCGGATAAAAAGGTCCAAATCGGCAGTCTGGAAATAGAAATGGTCCCTGTTGATCACTCCCTGCCCGGAGCCTGTGGATTTATCATCTACACAGATGAAGGGAACCTGGTCTATACAGGAGACCTTAGATTCCACGGAACAAACGGTCATTTAAGCCACTTTTTTGTGGAGAAAGCTAAACAGGCAAGACCAGGATGGCTTATCTCGGAAGGCACCCGCATGAAACAGAACAGCAACTGTGAAAGAGAAGACGGAAGATGCATAGAGGATGATAATTGCAGCAGACAGGAACATGAAGGCCCACACCTTACAACTGAACAAGAACTTAAGGAGCATATCAGTCAGCTTATCAGCAGGACAAAAGGCCTGGTGCTGGTCGAACATCCCATCAGAGATACAGACAGGGTCCACAGCATCTATGAAGCTGCAAAGGAAAATGGCCGGCGGCTGGTCGTACCAATGAAACTGGCCTATCTTATAGAAGAACTGGAAGGGACCTGCCCCATCAGCATTAAAGATGTGGATATCCACATACCTCCTAAAAGCTGGGGTCTGATCTATAAAGCAGATATCGATCCAAAACAACTCAGACAGGACTATGCAACCTGGGAAAGAAAATATCTCGACCGGGAGAATATCATCACATCAAAACAGATCAATGAAGCCCAAAGCAGATATGTGGTCTCAATGAACCTATGGGAGATTAACCAGCTCATCGACATAAGGCCCTCAGATGCCATCTGGATAAAATCCTCCTGCGAACCCTTTTGTGAGGAAATGGAGATCGATGAGGAGCGTAAGAACAACTGGCTGGAACACTTTGGAATAAAAAAAGAATTTGCCCATACCTCGGGCCATGCATCCGCTGAAGAGATCATTAAAATGATAAACGACATAAACCCCCGGACCCTGATCCCCGTACATACGGAAAGGCCCGATCTCTTCCCGAATCTGTGATAATAGGAATGCCACATCCCCCCGGATGTGGCTGTGTTCACATTACCTTATGAAGTGAACTACTCATGACGAAAGTCGTGGGCTTTCTCTGCCCCTACGCCCCAATAATAGCAACCCACGAAAAAAGCACTTGCAAGCAGAAAACTGGCAACACCCTGGAAACCCATTGAAAACAGCCAGTGGAAGCACCAGTATGCCCGAATCCACAGATGGAAACTGGCAACACCCTGGAAACCCATTGAAGGCATCCAGGGTCATACCTTGCAAAGGCCCTCACAAAGGGCATTCGAACGCAGAGACTTAACAACGCTCACAATCCTTTGATCACACCGAACTCCTTTTCATAGCTTTTGAGTGCTTCAGGTGCGGCCCTGAGCAGTTTTCTTATCCGGTTGTAGACACTGGGTACAGCATCCTTATCCAGACTGTCCAGCATCTCTGCAAGGATGGAGACCAGAGGTATATGATATTCGGGCTGCATTCTGTCAAGATCTCCAAAGATGTTGAGACTGCGGGTTGTGCTGTATTCATTGACCACAGAAAGCTTGAGCAGGATCTCTTTTAACAATTGTCTGCCGGGCCCGGTTTGCAGAGATATCTTCCTGTTCCTGGAAAAGCTGCCGTACAGTGCCCGCTGATCATTGGCCTGTTCTATACGGAATGCATCTGAATTTTCGATATTACGTATAATCGAGATACCGTCCTCACTGCTTATACCTCCCACAATGGAAAGGAATGCTTCCCAGGCAACAAGGTCTTTAGCAGAATCCTTCATGAATGTATTTAGCAGTTGCGTTTTATCTTCCGCACTGCTATTCACATAGCAATCAAAGGCTACCAGCCTGTCTGTGGCACATCCGGCCCTGTCGAATTGTTCCCTGCAAAGCAGATGGGCCTTTTCAGTATCAAGGGTGGAAAGGATGCGAAGTGCAATGTTCTTCACCTGCCTTGCTTTTATAGCCCGGGCCATCTCTTCAAGGCTCTCATCTGAAACCGAGGATAATTTATTATACCTATGATAGATGTTCAGCATACCCACAGTCCTTTTTGTAGCGATGGCATTAAAGATACGCTGTTTAACATCATAGAGTTGTTTGTAATGATGAGCCAGCTTTTCATCCTCCACATTCTCAAAGATAGCCATGAACTGACCACCCATGTTCTGCATTAGCTCATCATCACTGATAAGTTCAAAGAACAACTTCACGATCGTTTCCGAAACAGCTGCATGAGGATCCTTTAACAGACGCATCTTTTCCCGGTCCATGAGAGTATAGTATGCCAGGAAGCGGTTTATCAGGTCGCTATCCTTTCTAACCTGAAGAAGTAATTCTTCATCACTTACTTCCCTGATCACCTTTCCGTAGAAAGAATAACCCCTGTTCAAAGATACAAAGGCAGGACGTGGAACATCTTCAATAACAATTGTCATATCCTCTTCCCGGACCCGCTCAATAACCTCTGAGAGGTCAGTACCCTGCTCATCCACAAGACCCACAATGAACGGAAATTCCCAGGGCCTGTATCCCTGGGGTACATCCTGATGCAATTTTAAAGTAAAGGTCCTTGTAGCAGGATCATACTGATCAAAAACATGAACTTTTGGAAAACCTGTCTGGGAAAGCCAGACACCGGCCATGTCCTTTAACTCCAGTCCTGAACCTTTTTCCATCTCATAGATCCAGTCATTCCCTTTTGCATTGGAATGGCTGAATCTGGTATGATAGGAATCCAGTGCCCTGCAAAAGGTATCCTTACCCATCAGGATCTCCAGCATGCGCACAAATTCCGGGGCCTTGACATAGGTCACTGAAGTGATCAGGTCATTGGGATCATTAAAACCCTCCGGAACAATGGACATGGATGCGGCCCCGCTGTCCAGGGCAAACGTCCCGATACCCGGAGCCAGCAGGTCCTGTACCATAGAAAGGCGGGCATACTCCTTACCAAAAAGGAAAGCAAAGTACTGCTGTTCCACATGTACGGTCACAGCTTCGTTAAGCCATATCTCAAAAGGACTCCATCCGGTTACCTCGGAACCATTTATATTATGATAGTATTCATGCACCTTCACCCGGATCATATATTCAAAGGAAGGGTCAGTGGTGTATTCACGGGGCATGATACGATTGGTAGTTATGGTTGTGTTACCCACATTTTCCATACCTCCAAAATCGGAATTCTGCATTCCTATCTCACGATATACCGTCCCCGTATACTTATATCCGGGATGAATGGAACCGTTCAGGGCCCTGAGCTCATCCCTTACATCCCCCAGTTCATCCCTTACATCCTCCAGTTCATCCCCGAAACCTTCTGATTTTAGCAGATCCCTTTTTCTTACAAGTTCAAGGATCTTTTTACGGGTATCAACATTATCATACTGCTCCTTGCCTGTGAACAGATAGACCCACATGATAGCATCATAAAGGATATCCAGGGCCCTCTGTGCCTCAGAGACTTCCGATCCGGGAGGAACCAGCAGTTCCAGATCAAAGGTATGGCCGTCAGGATATTCAAACTCCCTGGAAAATGTTCTGTAGGTGCCCGCCCCCAGGAAGAAAAGATAGGTTGCCATCGGAGTTGTGGAATTGTCATATACTATCCGGGCCCGGCCTTCCCCGATGGAATGAAGGGGTTCCACAACATCCCCGTTGCTGATCAGATTGGTGTAGCGCTCATCGGCTATGATAGTCGTAGTATAGGTGCATTTGGCGGTCATATCATCAATACAGGGAACAATACGCTGGAATCCCCACTGCTGACACTGGGTGATCTGCTGTGGGGGAGCACCCGCAGGGCTTTCATCATAATAAAGCCCCTCCAGAATATTTTTGGTGGGCCTGCAGGTGGTCTCTGTGGTGATGACAAGTTCCGTATCCCCGGGAACCGGAGAGTGAAACTTCACTTCAAGGATGGCATCCCCCATGCGATAATCATATTCAATTTCCATGATATCACAACTTACCGAATGGACCTCAAGGTCTCTGCAATTAAGCTCCAGTACCTCAAGAGGTTCATCCAGAGTGCGTACCTTCAGGTCCGACCTCACAGATGTATGATCATCATATACATCAAAAAGAAGATCCATGTGTTCAACATGTACAGAAAGCTCACCAAAATCCTCAGGATAATACTTGTAGATTCGCTCCATATAAATTCACACCTTGCAAATCTTAAAGCACTGCTACTTTAAGCATGTTTCTACATCTACCGGGAATAAAACAAATAGAGCATTAAAAGAAAACATCTGCAAGAACAGGAGGCTGGCAAATAATTACCCAATCCGGCAACAAGATTTATACATTATTCTGAAGATATTATTCAACAGGATATAGGTGATCTTATGAGTGATTCTAAAAATATATTAATGGTCATTGCACAGAAAAATTTCAGAGATGAGGAATTCCTTGATCCTGCGAGGGTATTTAAAGAGAATGGACTGAAAGTGACGGTGGCAAGCAATACCACAAAGAAAGCAAAAGGTATGATAAAAGAAGAGATAAAACCTGACATCTCCATTTCCAATGCAGATATGGCTGACTATGATGCCATAGTAATAATCGGAGGAGGAGGTTCAAGGCAGTACCTCTGGGATAATGCCGACCTCCACAAACTTGTCAGAGAAGCAAAGCTGCAGGACAAAGTTGTAGCTGCTATTTGCATATCACCGGTCGTTCTTGCAAAGGCCGGTGTTCTTAAAGGCAGGAAAAGTACGGTATTCAAGGACCCTGAAAGTATCAAATTCTTAAAAGAGAATGGTGCAGGCTATAAAGATAAGCCTGTGATAAAGGATGAAAAGATCGTTACCGGCCGGGACCCAAAAAGTGCGGTCCTCTTTGGTGAAACCATACTGGAAGTTTTGGGGGCTTAAATCCGCATAAAAAGGCAGAACCCGGGGTGTAAATAATATACCTTTCCCTTCAAACCCTTTTTTACCGACAACGTTTCATCTGCGATTTCTTTGACACTTGTAGCCATCAAAAAATCCATAAATAAGAAATCTCATAAAACAGATTTCCATAAAAATTAACGATAGACTCATATAGAATAAATATAAAAATACGTCTATTAAAAATAGCCTGGTATTCACCCATTTCAATAGATACACATTATTAAATGGATACGTCCTGACAAAAGAAAACATCTTAACAACAAAGGGCAATTGATCTATGGACCTATATGAAGCTATACTGGCCAACCTGGATGTCGGCATCTTTGCAATTGATGAAGATGACCGGCTGGTATTCCTGAACAAAGCCATGGAATCAATAATAAACCGTCATAAAAAGGATGTCCTGGGCCTTAATGTCCTAAAAGACACTACCGGGCTGGAATTTAGCGGAAAGGTCGGTCTGTATAAATACATACTGCATTCGAAAAGGATTCTTCAACCCGTACATTTTT
This sequence comes from Methanosarcinaceae archaeon, assembly GCA_963676195.2. GTDB lineage: Archaea > Halobacteriota > Methanosarcinia > Methanosarcinales > Methanosarcinaceae > CAXXJW01. Next base: position 1,763,618 of record CAXXJW010000001.1, read on the forward strand.
TAGAGTTGCCCCGTGTTTCAAAGAAGAAAAGGATACAATACTTCAGTGGTACCATCACACCTCTTCTGGACATGAACCATGATTATAACGGGATCATGTGCACCATGGAAGACGTTACCGAGCGTAAAGAGATGGAAGACGAATTGAAGAAATATCAGTTTCACCTTGAAGAACAGGTAAAAGGCCGCACCGAAGAACTTCTTAAACTTAATAAAAAATTCAAACATGACCTTGCTGAAAGGAACCTTCTGGAACAAACGTTAATGGAAGAAAAAGAAATCCTCAAAACAACCCTTGCCGAACTCACCCGGGAGAAACGTTTGAAGAACTGATTACTTCCATACTCCCACGACTAAAATACGTGGGTTTCTACGGTTAATTGCTTTCTAATCATTGCTGCCTTGAAGGTTTGAACGAGCTATGACTAAAGCAGAGGGCTTTCTGTTTCCCTGCGCCCCGGCAATCATAAGTGGTGCCCATCGACTTATATCGATAAAACAATAACTGAGCTCAGCCAGATTCTTTAAAAAATAATGACGCCGAGGGGGAGATTCGAACTCCCGAGGGGTCGATGCCCCACAAGCTTTCCAGGCTTGCGCCCTACCACTAGACTACCTCGGCAAAAAAACAGATATGTTATTTATCTGCAGGCGTTTTGCCGCTTCCTGACATGTGTTTTGCATGCCAGCATCTGGGATAAATAGCGGCATCCATTATTACTCTTTCGGTAAGAGCGACTATTCCGTGGGTCTCATTTAAGATCTGAGTGGAATCCATTTGAGAACGGGCCAGAGCTACAGCCTCCCCTTTAAGAGTGTAGATGCAGATAATATCCCCTGCAGAGATTTTCTGATCCAGAGAAAGGACACCGGGAACGCTCAGATAGGCGCCCCTGCAAAGGGCATCCACTGCACTATCCCTGATAACCACACATGGAAGATGGGACAAACCTTCTTCAACAGGCCTTACCACCCTTCGAAGTTCGGTCTCATCCCCTCCCTCCTGCCAGAATACATAGGCATCCTTAAGGTCCTGAAGGGTGACCAGTGTGTCTTCTTTGAAGGGGCCGGTACCAATCCTTCGAAGCTGCTTCATATGAGCGCCGCAACCCAGCACAATACCGATATCATGACAGAGTTTACGCAGATATGTACCTGCTTCACAACTCACCTGCATCAGAACATATTTACCCTCGATCTCCAGGATCTTAAGAGAATAGATTGTCCTTATCCTCAGAGCCCTTTTCACCGCTGACTTGATCGGAGGGGTCTGATAGATAGGACCTGTGAACTCTGCACATACATGCCGTATCTTTACTTCAGGAACATTGCTATGTAGTTGCATCAAACAGACATACACCTTCCCGGAAAGCCTTAAAGCAGACACCACTTTTGTGGCCCTGCCAAGCATTACAGGTAGTACCCCTGTAACTCCCGGATCCAGAGATCCTGAATGACCTGCACGGCTTACTCCAACCATATCCCTTACCCAGGCAGCCACCTCGTGGCTTGTGGGGCCTGCAGGCTTGTCAATATTCACAACTCCCAGATCAAGATGCTCACGGATAGGCCGGTCATATGGATCACTCCCGTATCTGGCATCGCAGATCGCTGTTGCCTTCACAACAATATCATGTCCGGAAAGGACTTTTTCAAGTGAGGACATACAAACCCCTCAATATTCAAAGCCACCGACAGCATCAATGGCATTTTTAAGGATTTCCAGGATCGTGAATTGATCCCAGCGGGAAGAATCGATCACAATGTCATAAACAGAAAGATCATTAATATCAATCCCATGAACTTCTTTGTATCGCAGGGCTTCAGATACCTCACGTGCCTCCGTTTCCTGAAGACGCACATCAAAACAGGAACCTTCCCTTGATACGATCCGACTGACCCTTTCCTCCATAGGGGCTTTCAGCCAGATCTTCAATGCATCCGGTGCCATATGGCCGGCAAGCCTGCCCTCCAGGATAATATTATCCCTGCTAAGGGCCAGCTCCTTCTGGCGCTCATCTATCATCTGATCCACTGAAGGATTGGACTCTGCAAACTCTCCGAACTGGGCAAGGCTCATACCATGCTTTTTGGCAAGGCCCCTGAAGACATCTCCTGCGGAGATCATCTCAATGACATAATAATTAGAAAGTAATTTCCCAACAGTGGTGGTCCCACTGCCAGGCAAACCGCTGATAGTTATGATAATCTCAAACCCCTCCAATATCCAGAGCCTTACGAACAACCTGACTAAATGCCAGGGATGTGATGAAATACCAATATATCCAGTACTGGATCGGACCTATGACCGTATCCGTTAGAAGTTGTTCCCCCCAGAAAGGGAATGTCAGGGCAGCTCCGGGATGACCGCTGATATAGTGATAGGCCCACATGAACAGGGGAAGGGATATGATACTGATATAAGCCATTGGTTTGAACTGCTGTTTTGACATCTCCATCTGATCACCCATCATTTCAGTACGCTGTTCTTCCAGCTTTTTGATCAGATAGGTGTTCTGGGCAAGCTGAGCCTCACGGAACTCTTTCTGGAAGGTCTTCATACGCTCCTGAGTATTGCGCATAAGATCCCAGTCAATGGTATATTTCTGTATAAGCGATGCATACAGACCGGTGATCGCTGCCATTATGAACAGCATGATATGGAAATTATTGACTCCTACAAGAGCACTCAGGGGGTCCATGAAAGAACCGACAATACTTCCAATGGCTTCCCTTCCATCCTGACCCATAACCACTATACCGATCATAAGGGATATACCCACTGCAAGAACAAATCTCTCCAGAGTCTGTTTAATACTTGCTTTTGGCATGCGAATAACACCTCAATGTTTTTAAAGACTGTCAAGTGCCTTGCAGATGTCACTAAACACCTGTGAGATCTCACCGGAACCGTCAATGGTCACCAGCAGATCCTTCTCAAGATAGTAATCGATCAGTGGACGGGTCTTTTCCTGATAGGAAGCAAGCCGCTGCCTGATCACATCTTCTTTATCATCATCCCTCTGATAAAGCTCTCCACCACAGGAATCACAGACATTGGCCTTTGCAGGAGGATTGAACTTCATATGATAGCTATCCCCGCATTTACACATGTATCTGCCACAAAGACGACCCACAAGCTCTTCATCATCCACATCAATGTTGAGAACAACATTAAGGGGCATATTGATCTGGTCAAGGATATCTGAAAGAGCATCGGCCTGAGGGATGGTCCTTGGATAACCATCCAGCAGATAACCTGCTTTGCAATCGTCCTGAGCAAGCCTGTCCTTTATGATCCCTATAAGGACCTCATCCGGAACAAGCTCCCCTTTGTCCATATACTCCCGGGCCTTGAGGCCCAGGTCTGTGCCATCTCTGACATTTGCCCTCAAAATATCCCCGGTGGAGATATGAGGTATCTGGTAATGTGAGGCCAATTCTTTGGCCTGAGTACCTTTTCCCGCACCTGGCGGGCCAAATAAAACTATATTCATTATAAACACTCCGTAAATATCATTCCTGTCCGAAGAAGGACCTGATCATTGGGTGCATTTCCATCATCTGTTCTGATGCTATGTCTTCATACAGACGGTATACAATACTCACAGTCAGCAGCAATCCGGTACCTCCCGCACCGCCGATCGTACCGAGCAGACTTGCAAGCAGGGTAAGGGCTCCGATAAAGGCTCCACCTATTACTGTGACCTTCGGGATATATCTGACCATTACTTTCTCAATACTGCCTACATTACGTCTGAAACCAGGGATCTGCATTCCTGAATTGAACACTTTCTGTGCAGTTGGTTTAGCACCCATTCCTGTTGTTTCGATCCAGAACAGAGCAAATATGATACCACCCACGATCAGGAAGAACGCATCAACGAAAACATGCAATCCAATCTGCCAGACAGCAGGAATAGGAGCTCCATAGCCTGTAAAAGATTCCCTTACAAGAGAGGGGATCCAGTCATACGGACTGTTAATAGGAGCAAGATAGTACATGATCCCGTTGATAGGGGTTGACCCATAATATTCACCCAGTATGGTGATACCCCGGCCGGAGAGAAGCATACCTATCATCTGTATATTGGCCTGAAGGGCCCTTACCAGGATCATAGGAAGAACTGATGCATAGATCAGCTTTACAGGGAACCTTCCCCGGGCACCTCTTACCGCACTGTGGGCAAGCGGGATCTCAATACGGGTACTTTCAACAAATACGACCATAAGGAAGATCGCTATGGTACTGATAAACGCCAGAATTCCACCGCTGATGAGAACAAACATCAGACCATCTCCGGAAAAGAGGTAATCGGCTCCGACATTCTGTACGATATATATCCATTTTGGGATCAGACCCACAGGAAGACCTGCGTTGTCAAGTTTCCAGTTAAATATACCTGTTACTATCTGCTGGGACACACCCGCCACGATGAATAATCCGACACCTGACCCGATACCCCATTTGGAGATGACCTCATCCATGAAAAGGATCAGTACACCACCAATGCATATCTGCAGGAATATAATGAATGTAATGACGCCTGTACCCACTCCAAGAGCAGATGCCACACCGACGTCCGGCTGTATATAACCTCCTACGATCTGGGGCAATGCCTCAAGAACAACCATCACGAATACCAGGAATTTTTGTGCTCCCTGGAAAAAGGCCTGATCTGCAGGATCGGACATGTTCAGTTTGATCACATCAGCACCTACAAGCAGTTGAAGCACAATGGATGCTGTAACAATGGGACCTATACCAAGCAGCATAAGGGAACCGGATGCACCGGCAAAGAAAGCCCTGTATTGCTCAAACAGATCAATAGAATCTGCAGAAAGACCAAACAATGGCACATTTGCAAGAGCAAAATAGAGCACCAGTATACCAAGGGTCCACATCAACTTATTTTTAAAATGCACATGCCCTTCAGGGCTGGCAACAGCAGGCAAACGATTAAAAATTGGTTCCAAACTATCCCTGAGACTCATTAAATCCACCCTTTATATGGAAACTCCCGAACATAAATTTATATAAGTATTATAGGTAAATTATGTAATTTACATTACAATTGAATGCCGCTATATAGAAATGCAACAAATATAAAAGTAATGTCTTTGAAGACATTACTTTAATTCAAATTATTCTTCACAACATCGATTATTCTTCAACCTCTACACAGGTTCCCCCGGCAGCTTCGATCTTTTCACGAGCAAGGGCGGAAAAACCACTTGCAGTGATGTTCAGGCGTTTGGTTACTTTACCTTTACCCAGGACCTTTATCTTTTTAACATCGAAATCCAGGAGGTTGATGTGATACACATCATCTTCCAGGGTCGCAACCTCTTCCCTTACGAGACGGTCTGCAAGTTCATCCAGTTCACCTACATTTTCCAGGGATATATCCTCAAGGGTCTTTAGCGGACGGCTAAAACCACTATTGCTGCCTCTGGTATAACCTAATTGAAGTGCACGAACGAAATGATGTTTGTTCTCACCGGACCTTCCACGACCTCCACGGTTACCTGCACCACGTCTGTTCTTTGTGGTACCGCCACCGCATGTACGGGAACCCCGGTATTTTTTAGTATTGGTCTTTGCCATAGAGCTCACCTCATCTTATTCAACAGAACAGTTATCTGTTCACCATGGTTCCCAAGCACACCGCCCTGCTGATAGGTACGCTTCATACCAGAATGACCCTTACGTGGAGGGTGTAATCTGAAGACCGGTTTCAGTTTTGGAACATCTCCGATCTTTGCGTCTCCTTTCACAAGGGAATCTGCAAAGGCCTCAATGGAATCAAATCCTGTGTTCTCACTAACGTACTCATCTGTAAGACGCATACCTCCCTGAAGCCTGCCACGTTTTGCAAGCATCTGAGAAAGGGAGTCAGCATCCACCTCACCATAAGCAACATAATCCTTTACTTTCTGGATCATTCCTCTGTTGCTGGGGGTGTCTTCGATAAGAACACAATGGTTCACTTTATTCAGACGGAGCATTCCCAGGGTATCCTCAATGGAACCCCTTACATGGACAGAACCTCTCATCCTGACTACTGCATACATCACTGTGCCTCCGAATCGTTGAATTTAAGGGGACGCCTTACAGTTCCGGTGTTTATCAGTGCATTATAGGTAGCTTTTGCAAAGTTGAGAGTGGTCCTTGTCTGACCTTCAGTACTGGTCCAGACATCCTTCACACCTGCTTTTTCAAGCACTTTCTTTGCAGTACCACCTGCAGCAAGTCCGAGACCGCGAGGTGCAGGTTTTAACTTCACCAGCACACTGCCTGCCTTTCCGCTGACTTCGGAAGGAACGGTATGTTCCAGTCCACAGCCACATTCCCAGGAACCACAGCCACGTTTTATGCGTTTGATATTGATCTTTGCATTGTCGATAGCCTTTCTGATAGCAGGGCCAACCTGTACATCCTTAGCCTGACCCAGACCAACAAAACCATCTCCATTGCCAACTATCACAGTTGCTCTAAACTTCACACGTCTTCCAGAGTCAGTCATCCTCTGAACCATGTTGATATCCAGTACCTCATCCTCAAGATCAGGTAACAGAAGATCAATGATCTCAGATTCCCTCACAGGAAGACCTGAATCAAGAGCTTCCTCCATGGAATTGACCTGGCCTTCTTTCACAAGAGTACCAAGCCTTGTTTTGGGAACCCATTCTTCATTAAATTCATATGCCATATAATCACACCTTAACTGAATTCAGCAAGGATCTTTTCCTTGGTTGCTTCGAACACATCAGGAAGATCGCAACCTTCCATGTACTGCGCAACATGTTCACCTCTTATACGCTCATCTGAAGGGAAGATAGATGGGTTATGAGGTATCTCCATACCGGAATCCACAACACCTTTTAAGGCTGCATATACACGTGAACCTGCAGAAGGAGCCTGGAGTCCAATGTCCATTACTCCGCTCTCATAGCCTTCACGCTGTGCTTTATAACCAAACAACAGACCTGTGAGGTATGCTGAAGTGGTATTGCCTGTTGGTGCCTGATATCCGAATTTCTTAAGCTCTGTTGAGATCGCTGATGAAAGAGTGACATCCCCATCAGCCGCAGGCCTTAAAAGCTGCAACTGGATATGCCTTGAACTTTTTCTGATCACAACACGATCCTCTTTGGATAAGAGCAACCTGAGTCGCTGATGATAATCTGTGCGCCCTTCCCTTCGTCGTCTGAAAGGGACTTTATAACGGGGTCCTGTAGCCATATTAGATCCTCCATGTCAAATCATTGATTGAACTGCTTTTCATTAATCTATCCCTCAGACTCATTCCTTCTTAAGATCAAGATGCGATTCCAGGTGAGCCACGTTTCTGTATTCTCCACCTTTTGCCTTACGGTAGGCCTTACAATAGGCGGTTTTGTCCAGACTGCCATCTGCACGCAATTCCTTGAGCCTTCTGCGAATGGCTCTGATCTTTTTCATCCATTGCTCTTTTTTGGGATTCCTGGCGCCTTTCTTACCTTTACGGGATCCATGCCCCTTACGGTGACCATAGGCCCTCTTTGCATCCCTTTCCCGGGCTCTGCCACGGCTTACACCTTTAACAGGTATAGCTTTGATAGAACCTTCTTCCACAAGATCACGGATATCCTGTCTTGTGATAGCACCTGCAATTGCCTCTGCAGCATCCGGGTCAAGCCATACCCTGTGAACTCCACATCCAAGTATCCTGGAAGCAAGCTTCTTCTGATTTGTCAGATCGGTCATTTCACTCCCTCCTGGATGGATTCAGGATCTTAATACCCAGCTTTGTGGCTTCAGCCTCAATGATTGCCTTCTTCCTGGCACCGACCACACCTGCTATCCTGATAGCTTCAACAGAAGGATCAACGTTTTCCATATCTGCCATGTTCCTGACCAGAACCTCCATATATCCTGAAGGGTGAAGGCCTTTCACAGCTGCAGGGCTACCATATCCAACCTGTACAAGAGCGCCTTTTGCAGCAACATGCCTGCGCTGTTTGCCCTGGAGACCTCTTGGCCTTCTCCAGTTGGAATCAAGACGCTTGTATTTGTGTGAATCTGTCCTTCTAAACTCCGGCTTTTTCCCTTTCTGAACTTTCCGGACCCTGAACAACCTTTTGGATTCACCTTCCATGATCAGTTCAGGTGTCGCATTTACATCAACATTATTTTCACTTACAGTATCTTCCATTCAGATCACCTGCATTACATCCTTTTCTCTACGATATATATGCCGTCCTGGAACACACGGGGATCAAAGCGCCTGATCTTGACCTTTTGCTCAATGTTAGCTGCTGTCTGACCAACATGCTCTTTATTGATACCTGAAACAATGACCTCGTCACCACTTGTCTTAACAGTGGTCTCTCCAATAATCCTGACAGACCTTGGCTTTTTCTCACCAAGGAAATTACTGATTACAAAACGTTTTCCTTCAACTTTAAGCTGCATTGGAAAGTGAGAGTAAACAACTTTCATGCGGTATTCAAAACCGTTTACAACACCATTAATCATATTGTTAATGTGGGATGCATAGGTTCCAACCATAGCTTTCTGTTTCTTTCTTGTGGACGGAGAATCTACTATTATCTCGCCACCATCTACCGTGATGTTCACTCCGGGATACCACAGGAACCTTTCATTAACACCTTTTGGGCCTGAAGCGGAAAATACATTATCATTTAATGTAATTGTCACGCCTTCAGGGACCGAGATTATTTTCTTAATATCTTTTGCCATATCATCTCTCCCATATATCAGTATACGAAAGACAGCAGCTGCCCGCCTGTATTGTTGTCACGCGCTTCATACTGGGACATAACGCCGGCAGGGGTTGTGAGGATCAAAAGGCCAAAGTTCTTTGCCGGGAGGAATTGTTTTTCCCAGTTCTCAAAATCATTGACACCCACGGAATAACGGGGTTTGATAGCTCCACATTTGTTTATTCTACCAACAAGTTCTACATTGAACACGCCAGCTTTACCATCTTCTACAAATTCAAACTCGCCGATGTAGCCATTTTCTTTCATGACCATCAGTACATTTCCAATAAGTTTGGAAGCGGGTTTAATTAAGCAGGAATCCTTTCCCACTGCTTCTGCATTCTTGATAGTGGACAATGCATCAGCAAGAGGATCTAATAACACCATAATCATTCACCTCATGTATATTTTTCAAAGCCCATCTCATGAGCGATCTCCCTGAAACAGTGCCTGCAAAGGTAGATACCATATTTACGTACCAGACCCTGCTTCCTGCCGCAACGCTTGCACTCATTTGCACCTCTTCCAAAGCTCTTTTCGGTACTAACCATTATTCTACCTCCACAGAATATTTGTCTTTAAAGAAAGAGATCGTATCTTCCCTGGTTATCTTATGAGATAGGGGGATCTTCCTTTTAGAACCTCTGCGCTTGCTTACACGGTATCCTGGGCGATTTACGACAACATTGATATCCATTCCAAAGACACCGATATTCGGATCATATTTCATACCTGGATAATCAGTGTGTTCCTCAACTCCAAAAGAGACATTGCCATATTTATCAAACTGGGATGCGTTCAGTCTGCGTTCCACAATATCCAGAGACAATTCGAGGAACTTCTGGGCCCGATCTCCACGAAGGGTTACCTTACAGCCAATTGGCTCGTTCTTCTTGATACTGAATGAAGGAAGGGTCCTTTTTGCATAGCATCTTACAATGCTCTGACCGGTGATCTCTTCCATGATACCTTCTGCATCTACAAGGTGCTGACCACTTTCACCAACACCCATGTGAACGATCACTTTCTCGACCTTTGGGTTTCTCATAGGGTTACTCAATTACCTCACCACCCAGGTTGATCAGAGGTTCACTTTCTCCAATGACGAACACATATTCTTCGATCGTCTCAAATTCACGTTCACCAGAGATAGTAACAGTGTTCTTCTTGGAACTGCGAACAGTATTGATCTGTTTTATGACACCAACTTCACCGGTATGGCTGCCACCAACGATCAAAGCAAGGTTACCTTCCTGATATTTGATGTGTTTTAAGACCTCTTTGTCAGGAACAGATAGCATCACAGAATCCTTTGTATTATAATCATTGGATCCCTCAATGTTCATACCATCATAAAGATTTAACTGAACCTTCCCTGAACTGATACATGTCTTTCCTTCGATACGGCATAACTTCTCAGAGCTTACCTCCGGGAGTTTATGCAATACAAGTCTGTTCTTACTGTCGACCAGAACACGATATGAAACTTCACTCAATGGAATTGTAATGACATCCATAAGACCTACGGGGAACCTGAGGTCCTTTCTTGCCACACCATCCACAAGGACCTTACCTTCTGAAAGGATCTTCTTTGCTTCAGAACGGTTGTCCACTGCACCAAGCATGTCCCTGAGAACAACTATAAGAGGAACACTCTGCTGTTTGTTATGTGGACCGGGTCTGGTGGAGGTAATCCATTTATTAGCTTTCTTAGAGATCTGCCAGCTTTTTGGGACAGACATCCTCTTTTGATGATTACTCACTATGATCACCTACGTCTGGATAATATTGCTTCTCTACGCTCATCTTCAAGTTTAAGTGATGTGATCATCACATTTGAAGGATACACAGGCCTTGGCACTTCTGTACCATCTACCTTTGTTACAAAGACACCTTCAACTACGATGGTTCCCTGTTTCAATGAAACAGCTTCCACTTTACCTGAAACTCCTGCATGATCTCCGCGCATTACCTTGACGGTATCGCCGACAACGACGTTTGCCGTCCGGCCATATTTGTCACGAAGATCTTTTGAAAGGGGAGCACCCATGTATTTTTGCCTCATGTGGAGAGGAGCGCAGTATCTGGCCTTTCTCTGTTTTCTGGGCTGTTTTGACACCATATTCAACACCTCACACAATTATGGATGCAGTTGTCCCGATCTTCGGGAACCGCTCAGCAGCCTCTCTTGCCACAGGGCCTTTGATATCTGTCCCTTTTGGGATCCCATCGACGTCTGTGATAACTACTGCATTATCTTCAAAGGAGACACGAAGACCATCTGGCCTGCGGAACTCTTTCTTCTGGCGAACCACCACGGCATAGAGGATCTGCTTACGCATCTCAGGAGTTCCCTTTTTAACAGAAACCACACAAAGATTAGCAATTCCTGCTTTAGGATGCCTGTTCTTAACTCCCCTGTATTTCTTTACAGAGATGATCTCGACCACACGGGCCCCTGTGTTATCCACACAGTCGATCTTTGCCCCTGCATTAAGTGCACGGGGGATCTTTGAACGAATTGCCCGCATTACTGAGCCTCCGCCTTGATCACTACATATGATTTGGTCTTACTTAATGGGCGACACTCTGCAATGGTCACTACATCCCCCACTTTTGCATTGATGCAGGGTGGATTATGTGCATGGATCTTTGATTGTCGCTTTTCATATCTCTGATATTTATTTATCAGTTTCTCACGTCTTTGTTGAATGACCACGGTCTTGTCCATTTTGTCACTTACGACCTTTCCTACAAGGATTTGACCCCTCACAGAAAGCTTTCCGTGGAATGGACAATTCACATCGTCACATTCCCTGGAGGGGACCGGTACATCCAATCCGATGTCTGTTGTCATGATTATTACCTCATGCGTATTTTCTTGATATTCTTTATTCGATTCTCGGGTTGTGAGAGCAATACTTCCCCAGATATCATAACACGTTTAATGTGATTGACAGAGTGATCGGGGACCTCGAATGCAAAAACACTCCCATGTTTGGGAATCTTCTTTTCGAGCATATCTCCGGTCTCTAATACAATGAGATTTCGACTCTCATCGACAACTCTGCCTTTTACGTTGACCATATATTGATTTGAAGATCTGATTACCTCTGCATTAAGTCCGATCAGTTCATGAAAGATCAGATTAGAAGGTGTTACCTTCAATTCAGATCTCCTTCAATTCATTCTGGACGGTCTTTATCCGTGCAATGGTCCTTCTCAGCTCACCAATGCGTCCCGGATTATCAGGAGCTCCGCCTGCAGAAGCAAGAGCACGCTCACGAATAAGTTCATCCCTGAACTTTTCGAATTCATCCATGCGCTCATGGGCGGTCATATCCCTGATCTCTTTAACATAAAGGATGGCCATTATTAGTCCTCCCTGTGTACACGTGCCATGGGATGCCAGTAATCATGACCCTCATGCTTGTGTTGCCATACGCCATCGACCTCACGCCTTTCCTCATCTGGAAGAGCTTCAGTTCCCGGTTCAGCAGATGATTCAGCTGATGTTTCTTCTGCAGATGGAGCCACATCTTCAACGGTAGCTTCACTTACAGATTCATCCTCTGAAACGGTAGCTTTAGCTTCAGACATCACATCTTCGGTTTCAGCAACTTCACCTGCAGGCTCATCTTCAACAAGTTCCTCAATGCCTGCACTTTTAGGAGCTTCCTCAACAGAAGCCACTTCTTCAACAGGGAGTTCATCATCCCTCATAAGTCTGTAGGAATCCGGAAGGACTGCCTGAGGGTGTATGATACGAACTTTACAACCAATGGTACCCAGTTTCTTGATCGAAACTGCAAACCCTTCATCCACAATATCATCTACAGGTTTACCGGCATGTTTGATGTATCCGTTCACGATCTTTTCGACCCTGGAACGGGAACCTGTCAGTTTACCTGACATTACGATCTCACAGCCCAGTGCACCTGCGTTCATGATAGCACGCATGGTATTATGACCGGCCTTTCGGAAGTACCAGCCACGCTCTATTGAAGAGGCAAGCCGGGATGCCATCATTTGTGCATTCAGTTCAGGTCTTTTGACCTCCTGTGCATCGATCTGAGGGTTGTCAAGTCCATAAAGACGGTCAACATCGCGTGTCAGCCTTCTTATTACTTTACCGGCCTTTCCGATAACCATACCAGGCTTTTCGGAATAGATGGTGATCTGTGTACCCATCGGAGTACGATTGATATCCATCCCACCATAACCGGCCCTGCTTAATTGTTTTGCAAAATATTCATCCATGGATGCCTTGACATATCCATCCCGGACAAACTTTTTCTCTACAGCCATTAGCGCACCTCGCTCAGGATCATCTCTACATTAACTGTCTCTGTATTTTTGGGACTTGCCCTTCCACGTGCCCTTGGCCTCATTCCATGGATCACACGACCGCGTTTTGCTGCTGTATGTGCAATATACATATGATCAGCATCCAGCCCCTTGTATTCTGCATTACTCTCTGCGTTCTTCAGTATCTTGAGGAACTCTGCGGCAACTTTTACAGGATAACATCCTGCTGCCATAGGCCCTTTGCGGTGACCCATACTGTCACAGTGTCTTCCAAAAGGAACAGCCTGTTCCAGAAGGACCACTTTCTCGAGGTACTCCCTTGCAACAGGCACATGCATACCCTTGATCTGTTTGCACAGTTCCCTTGATTTCTTGGGTGAGATATGGAGTTCTGAACCCATTGCACGTGAACTTGACTCTGCATCAAGCTTTGTTGTGTAACTAATCCTTGCCATTCATATCACCTCATTTCAGCGGAACGAACTTGCTTGAACGTGTAGCTCCAACTCCGGCACTACCGTGAGATACTCTGCCACGTGTTGGTGCAAATTCTCCAAAACGGTGTCCGACCATTTCGGGCTGGATCTCCACACTGATAAATTCTTTACCATTGTAAACTTCAATGGTCTTTCCTACCATTTCAGGGAAAATGATCATGTTCCTGTAATGTGTACGAACGCTGTCAGCACCAGCTCTGAACTGCTCCAGTATCCTCATATGAGATTCAGAAAGACCACGGCGAATGGTCCGGCGTTCCTGGGAAGGCAGAAGCTCTGCAAACTGTTCCATACTCAATTCCTGAAGCTGTGCCATGGTCATACCACGGTACTTATATTCACCTTTTCGCTTTGGTAATCGTGATGTTGATTTTTTTGCCATATATACTACCTCTTTGGTTAGCGTTTTCCGGTCCTGCGTGCTGCGATCTGACCTACCTTACGTCCAGGAGGTGCATTCCTACCTACAGTTGTGGGCTTGCTCGGATGCTTTCTGTTACCTCCACCAAAGGGGTGATCAATTACATTCATAGCAACTCCCGAAACACGTGGATACTTTGCAGCCCGTGCTTTTAATTTATGATATTTCTTACCTGCTTTCAGATATGGCTTATCGACCCTTCCCCCACCGGCAACAATACCAATAAGAGCCCTGCATTTAGGATTGAACCACTTCAAGCTGCCCGAGGGCATCTTCACAGCCACTTTACCCCTTTCATGGGAAACAAGGGTAGCATAGGAACCGGATGAACGGGCAAAACACCCACCATCATTTGGTTTAGATTCAATGTTACAGATAGGGACACCTTCGGGGACCTCTGAGAGAGGAAGGATGTTCCCGGGTTTGATAGCTGCAGTTTCACCACAGGTGATACGAGCTCCAACAGAAATGCCTTCAGGAGCGATGACAAGCTGCTGCACTCCATTCTCAAATGCAACTTTCACAATTGGAGCAGACCTTGCAGGATCATGGGTAATGTCAATGACAGTACCATACAAAGTAGCACCAGTCTCAACCTTTGGATGGCTTAATGCAGCTTTGTACTTATGCGAAGGTGCACGATATGTAGGGCTTCCGCGACCTCTGTTTTGAGATATGATTCTTTTTGCCATCTTAGTCACCTCACATTAAACCGATCCTTGTCGCAATCTCATGAGCTGCATCCAGCTCCTCAAAAGTAACGACTGCTTTTTTCAAACCTTTCATTGTTGTCATGGTACAGACATGCTTTACAGAAAAGCCATAAAGAGCCGAGACATCTTTTGAGATATCTTTTTTGTTAGCACGTGTATCGACAACAAACTGAAGTTTATTATCTTCCATTAACATCATTGCTTTTTCAGTGATGAACGGATATTTTACAACACTCATATGAACATACCCTCCAGATTGGCTATTGCGGATTCAGTCCAGATAGTAAGCCTGCCAGCATGAGTACCCGGAGCCAGTAATTCCGTATTAAGGGAATCAGCTGTGGCAACATCGACACCAGGAAGGTTCTTTGCAGACCTGAAGATGGAACTATTCTCACCTGCAACGATCAATACACTTTTCTTATGCTTGTATTTGCGACCCCTTACCTTGCCTTTACCTGCACGGATGTGTTTTCCTTCTTTGGCCCGGAGGATATCTTCATACACACCTGCATTCTGCAGAAAAGCTACCACATCTCTGGTCTTTTCCACTTTTTCAAGTGCATCATCTGCAACAAATGGAACCTGGCCACTGAATTTATGACCTCTGCAACTTACAAGTTCAGCATTAACTGTTGCAGCGATTGCGGATCGGATCGCCATGCGCCTTTCTTTCTTGTTTATTTTTTCGGTTCTGTCAGTTTCAGGTTTTGGAGGATGGGCCCTTCTACCGCCAACTGCCTGTGGAATTCTGGCAGCACGACTTCCATTGGAGATCCTCGGTAACTGAGCCACGCCTCTGCCTGATCCCCAGGAGTGTGCGGATGTTTCCATACCTGCATACATCTTAGGACCATATGGCTGAAGTCTGTTGGCCTGTGCTGAAAGAACTGCCTTTTTAATGAGATCCGGCCTGTATGGCTCGTTGAATATCCCGGGTAAGGAGATCTCACCTTTGACATTTCCTGATAGATCAATAATATTAACTGTAGTCAATCAGATCACCCCTGTTTGGACTGCTTACTAATGTGAACGATCTGTGGTTCACCGGTTCCAGATACCTTTGATCTGGTTGGTTCTCTAAATCTGATAAGCCTTTTAGACGGACCGGGAACACTGCCTTTCACAAGGACATAATCTCCCCGTACAAGACCGTAGTTCATGAAACCGCCGTCCGGATTGACCTCATCCACATCGGAAGAAAGCTTCAGGATCCTTTTGTTGTACTCGGTACGCTGATGGTAACCCATCTGACCCATCTGAGGGATCCTCCAGCTTACATGGGCCGGAGTCCAGGGACCAAGAGTACCGATCTGCCTGAGACTGCCCTGACGGGAGTGTTTGTTCTTCATCAGATTGATGCCCCATCTTTTGACAGGACCCTGAGTCCCGTGACCGGTGGTAATAGCTGCCACATCAACAATAGCTCCACTGTTAAAGACATCTGACATCTCAACCATGGTACCAAGAACTGTTTTTGCATATTCGAACTTGGATTTCATATCAGAACCACTGATACCTGTTTCCATGATATCCGGGACCTTCTTTGGGACTCCGGTAAGGCCTGACGGAAGAGTATAGGTGATCAGCTTGATATCACTGACAATACCCTCTTCAACCATAGATTCGATCTTAGCAAGAGATGAATTTATGTCATGATTTTTTGGGATCTTAACCCTGCGTTCCAGATCACTGTCAAGAACAGATGTCCAGGCTTCCACAAGTGCTTTGTCACCATATGCAGAACTGCCATATGCACGTATTGCAGCAACACGGATCGCAGGTGTCTCAATAACAGTAACCGGTACAGATATCTCGGTACCTTCTGTAAGACTGTTCTTGGTGTCATCGATCATGATCACGTGGGTCATTCCGACCTTGTATCCTGCAAAACCCTGTATCTTTGGTTCTGAATCGGATTCAGGCCATGATCTGAACCTTGGGATGTGACTCTGTGACCTTTTACGTGGACTGAATGCAAGAGAACCCCGCCTTGGTCTATGTCCTTTTGCCATATATATTCTCCTTTTTCTACGATATTGTTAAAAACGATCTCTCGTTCTTGTTTGATGTAGGACAAGACAGAAAGAAAAGTATTGATACCCGTCACAGGATGGAAAATATGCTCATTCTGAACACTTCGACCTGTAGCAGACAAAACGATAAACTCCACTAAATAGAGAGGGCAGATGTCATATAGAATGAGCATGCGCCATACTTATAGTAGATACATCATCTCAAGAAGACTTACCCAGTCAGTATCCCTCTGGACATATTTGAACAGAGGCTGGCATTGTAAAGAGGCCAGGCAATACTTTCTGTTAAATCCGACTTTTCTACACTTGCTTATTTCCTACGTTATGATCTACTGGTTATACACCCGGATTCCCTTTAAGCAAACCGGGATAATACCAAATCCTAACTTTGACCTCTACATATTATAGTTCCTATATAAAGGTTGTGCACATGACTAAAGTACTTTGAAGCCTTTTTTTGACACGATCGACGTGTCCAGAAAAAAGATATTTGATAAGAAGATGAAATCCGATAAACAGGGATTTCGGTTTGCCACCCCTGAGATCGTAGCCAGATACAGAGCAAAGCGTCTTAAGTGTAACAGGATCGCAGATATAAGTTGTGGTATAGGAGGCCAGACAATCTTCTTTGCAATGGAATGTGACCATGTCTATGCCATCGAGATAGATCCGGAAAAGATAGCCTATGCCAAAGAGAATTGCAATCGTTTCGGACTGGATAATGTGACTTTCATCTGCGGGGATGCACTTGACCCCGAGGTGATCAACTCCCTTCCGGAACTTGATACTGTCTTTTGTGATCCGGCCCGGCCTCCTGGAGAAAAGGAGCGGGATATAAATAATCTAAGTCCTCCCATAGCAGATGTCCTGGAAGCCTATAAAGATAAAACATCCAGCATTGTCTTTGAGGCCCCCCCGCAATTAACACCCGGGCGCATTCCCTTTGAATGTGAAAAAGAATACCTCTCCCTTAACGGCCAGCTAAACCGGCTGGACCTCTACTTTGGCAGTTTAAATGAACATGAACGCTCGGCAGTGGCCCTGCCTTTAAACGTTAAACTTACACCTGATGAGAAGTGTGCAGAGTTAAAATCGTCTGATATGCCCGATTATCAGGAGAACTATGCGTATGAACCCGAACCCTCAGTTGTCCGGGCAGGCCTGTTATGTGAATTTGCAGATGTGATCAGGAAAGAAAATGCAGCCGTATCAGTACTTCAAGTTGATAAAAAGCGGACCCTGATAACCTCTGACAAACTCATCACACATCCTTTTGCAAAGAATCGCTATATCATCCTCAATACAATGGAACTGGAGCCTGAAACGCTCAACCGGATGTTACTAAAAGAAAATGCAGAAAAGGTGATCCTCAGAGGAGGCATGTCACCGGAAGATTACTGGCCCCTTAGAAAGAAGATTGAGAATGGCCTTCACGGGGACAGCACCATACATTTGTTCATAAAGAGAGAAAAGGCGATCGTTTGTAAACTGGTTGAATAAGAATAGTACTTCTGATGCATTTATCCCCTGGCTTATACAAAGCTTTTTTGTTTTCGCCAAGATTTTGCTTCCATCAATATTTTGCTTTTACCAATAAAAGCCAGGGGCCATAAATGATCACAAACTACTATTAAACATACTACTAAGATTTGACTTTTCGTCCACCACGATCTGAACATCACTACCGGACAGGATACCACCAACATTATGGAATGGACTGCCTATGTGAATACCATTTTCATCAATGTTGCACTCACGAATGCTTTTATCATGCTGAGAACCACGCATTTTCAAAACAGTCAAACCACGTCTTACCTCTCCGATCACCTCTACATATCTCAATAAAACAATTGAGTCAGTAATTGTAGAGATGTGTTGTTCAGTGATAGAATTACCCCCCATTAATGTGGGAGTGGTAGCTGTGAACATTCCGGCAATTTGCCGGTCCTTGATAAAGGAAGTTAATCCTATAACAAATTCGCGGAAGGACTTAACAGTTGCCACTCTTTCAATAGCAGAAAGACTGTCCAGCACTATTCGGTCAGGTTTAAAATTATCAATTTCATCTTTCATTACCCTTAAGTGGTCAGCAATACCAACAGATTCAGGGTAATTACAGATGACTTTTAAAAGTCCTTCATCCTCCCAGCGTCTGAAATCCATATTCCAGCCAGTGGCATTTCGAAGAAGCTGAGCCCTTGATTCCTCAAAAGCAAACATCAAAACTTTTTCATCATTTACACAACCGTCATTCATAAAAGTAGTACCAAGAAGTGTCTTTCCTGTACCAGTAGCTCCACTGACAAGTATGATGGAATCACGGAAATATCCACCTCCACACATCCTGTCAAGTTCTTTATTACCGGTGCTCATCCTGACTTCTGATGATTCCATTGTCAATCTCATTGAAGACAGAGGAATAACTTCAATCCCTTTTTCTGATATTGTGAATGGATATTCACCCTTCTGATGAGCAGCACCTCTGAATTTCAGTATTTCCAGAGTTCTTCTTCTTTTCTCCTGCTCAAGATTATTCCGTGCAATAATAACATTATCAGCAACGAATTCTTCAACCCCGAAACGGGCAATACCACCGTACTCATCAAGACGCTCAGCTGTTATCAGAGTGGTGACACCCATCATCTTAAGAGAAGCAGCAATCCGGAACAATTCCCTCCGGACAAATCCTGCATCCTGAAATTGAGAAAATATCGTACTTATAGAATCAATGGCCACGCGATCGGCATTTGTTTTATCTACTGCATATTCAATGCGAGCTATAAGAGCCGAAAGATCATACTCCCCTGATTCATCAATAATTACATCAGGTTCAATTGAAGCATCCACAAAGGCAAATTTATTTTCTGCCTCAAATTGGTCAAAATACCACCCGAAGGAATGGACATTACGCTTAATATCATTAGGAGTCTCCTCAAATGTGACAAAAACAGCCCCTCTTTCACCAGAAACGATGCCATTGAAAAGAAAGTTTAGGGCCATTATGGTTTTACAGCTCCCAGAAGTACCTGCCAGAAGAGTGGCACGTCCTTTGGGCAAACCACCCTGACTAATATCATCAAAACCGATGATACCTGTTTTAAGCTTTGAAACCGGTTTTTCAGTATTCTGTTCTAAATTTAAATCCATAAATTATCACTTTCCTTTTAGCATCAGGTCAAGCCCATACAACACTTTTTCCTTATCAGAAAGATTTCCAATAACTTTACGTATAGGAGTAGGCAATATTTTAACAAGTGTTGGAGTGGCAATGATCTTATCTTTCTCTGCAAGCTCCGGCTCTTTAAGAATATCGATAACCTTTATTTCATAGTCATCGATCAACTCTTCCTCACAAATCTTTTTAAGGTTTGCAAAAGCAATCACAGAGTTTGGAGTATGTCCCGTAACATACAATTTCAATAGAAGCTTCATTTAATCCCAACTCCCGGACAAATTCGATAAACGATAATAGTCAACAAGATTACCCATGATCTCCAGTGTTAAAAGTCTTCCCTGGAGAGTGTATGCCTTTATTCGCATGGGATTTACATCCTTACATTTTTCTTCAATAGAATCCATATGAATCTCCACAACATCACGGGGACCTCCGGCCAGATCACCAACACTGTTTGAAAATTCAATTATCCTTCTTCGCTGAATAATCTTGTTAAACACAAGATGCTCCATATAGTCATCAAGAAGAATACCATACTCTTTTAGAAGTTCAGCATAAAACCCGGGATAACGCTCTTTTATACTACCCATTCCTGCAATCTTTGCAGTGACAGAGCCACCCTGCATTCTTTCAAGGGAACGTTCCCCCTCCTCCCCCATCTTTTGCAATTGCTTATGCCCTTCTTCAAATGTTTTACGCCGGGTAAGGTCTTCAACAATTATAATAAAACCAATTGAGTTTCCAGATTTGTCCTTTGTCAGCAAAAGTGATAAATTGGAATCAAATGACTCACCGCTGGATCTGACCATTTCCCACTCAGATGAAAACTCACCTTCATCCAGCCGTTCATTAAGCAACTTTTGAAGTATTCCTGTATTAACAAGATCCTCTGGCAGGAATAATTCAATAGATTCTTTACCGATGATTTCAGAGGGCTGATAACCATAGATAATCGAAGCACCTTTATTAAATGCCATTATGTTCCCATCAAAATCAGAAACAAGGATACCATATTGTGTAAGATGGTCAAATAAAGTGGATACAAAATCCGCATTTTCACGGAATTGCTTAACCCTTTCCTCTATTAATTGAGCCTTATTGGTGACATTTGAACTCAAACAACCATCTCCTTATCTCCAATCTTTTTAACAAACATCAACCCTGAGCTCAAATCAAACTCAACGCTTCTACTATGACACCCACCAGTATCTTCTCCGGCAAGAGGAATTCCTTCATTCTTTAAAAGATCCTTGATGCGATTCACATTCTGTCTTCCAATAGGTACAATATCATCATTATCATATAAGAACATTTTTGCACCACCTGCGACCTTTGCAACTATATCTTCAAATCTTGACCCCATATGAAGAAGTCTGTGAAGCATTGATTCAAGTCCTTTTTGACCGCAATAATCAGAAGAATTCATTGCCCCATGGGAATCACATAGCATTATGTGAGCAAGGCAACCCTGTTTTAGTTTTGAATCGTAAAGAGCCACTATAATGCAAGAACCGATCCCCCCAGAAACTAATATACATGGTGCTCGTTCCACAACACACTGACCCATCATAACTTCAATGATCTTTGATCCCGAGTATTTCTTTTGCATTGTTTATTGAATCCTTTAGTACATGGACTGAGTCAACAGACGGGACCATGAAAGAATGAAATATTATAGTCCCGTCCTCATAAATATATTCGTTTTTCGCAACGATCAAAATGGTATTACTAATTTCTTCAAATGTTTTTTCAGATATAGTCTTAGAATCAAATTTATCAGTATAAGCGGGAATGGTTGGATAAATATTGAGGTTACAAAAATCATGTATGGCTGCTAAATAAACACCTGCCATGACATTAGCAAACTCAACCACTATCGATTGGTCCATTTCCGCATCATTTGCCATAGGCCAGGATGAAAACTCCCGTACAAGACTAACTAATTTATTTCTCTCCGGAGAAGATAAAAGATATAACAGCTCACCTTTGACATCACCAAGCAATCTGATAACCGTACAGGATACATTTTCACCAAGAGGAAATAAACGTAGAATATCTTCCGATGATATAATGTGCATTTGTGTAATTTTAATCCCGGTAGAACATGGAAGCAACTGCCGAAGTGCAACTGCCACTTTGCCTGCTGCAATCGTAATCATTTCAGTCAGGTAATCCAGATCCTCATCAGACAAATATTCAATCATTTTCACTATTTAAACTCCATTCTCTCACACTCTGTGACCCGATAATTTTCATGACATCAAGAAGCAGAACAACGCGTCCGTCCCCAAGTATCGTGCCGCCTGAAAAACCCATAAATCGCTTTGCAATCGGATCAAACGGTTTGACGATGGTTTCCAGCTGGTCCAGCACAGAATCCACACCTATGCAGTAGAATGATGTGCCCCTATATAGTACCAATGCTAATTCAGCAACTTCTTCATCATAGGGAAGGTTCAGCAATCTGGAAAGATGCATATATGGGATCACTTCATCACGTAGTATCAGAAATATATCAGAACCTACCATTTTGACATTCTGTGGCTTAATTTCAATCGTTTCAAGAATTATATTAGAGGGTATAGCAAATACACTATCTCCCACCGATACCATCGTTGTTTGCAATATTGAAGTGGATAAAGGTAATTTCATAGTAAACCTGCTGCCTTTGCCAGGTTGAGTTGATATTTTGACAGTTCCCCCCATTTTTTCAATAGATGACCTTACAATATTTAACCCCACGCCCCTTCCGGAAATATCAGTTACTGTCTCAGAGGTAGTATATCCGGGCTGGAACAGATAATCCATAATTCTCTCATCTGCCATTAGCTGAACTTCTTCCTGTTTTAGTAAACCTTTTTTAACCAGTATACCTTTCATGAGGTCGGTGTCGATCCCACTGCCATCATCATCCACGCAGATATAAATATTAGTATCAGTACGCTTCACAGTAAGCTTTATAGTACCCGTCTGTGATTTGTTCCTTTTAGTCCTTTCATCCGGAGATTCAATACCATGATCAATAGCATTGCGTAAAATATGTATGAGAGGTTCAGAAAGAGAATCTAAAATAGCCTTATCAAGTTCAATATCCTTTCCTTCCATGATGAAATTAATCTCTTTGCCATCTTCCTTGGCAAGATTTCGCATCATACGGGGAAATTTTTGGAATATCTCTTCAACAGGCACCAAACGTGCAGCTGAAACATCTTCATGGATCCCCTTTACAAGCCTGCTCATAGATTTAAGAGTTTTTGAAAGCTCTTTGCTGGAATCATCTGAAACAAGATTATCAATTCTATTCATTACAATAATAAGTTCACCGGCCAGATTAAACAGGGAATCCAGAAGTTCAATGTTCACTCTGACAGTACTAATTCTCTCGACAACAGGAAAAGGATTTACAGCAGACCTGGGATTTGAAACCTGAGTTTCATTTCCGGAGGTCCTGCTTGTACTGAAAGTTACTTTCTGATAATTATCGCCATTAGTATATCCATCACACCGCTGTTTTACCATAGTCTCCAGCATATCCACGGATTCAAAAAGCAAATTAATATGTTCCTGCTTAACAGGCACATAACCATTTAAAAATCTGCTCACCATACCTTCGATAGTATGACAAAAATTAACTACTTCCATAAACTCAAGCATCTTTGATGAGCTTTTCAACGTATGGATTTTTCTCAGAATAATTTCAAGTTGATCCATCATCCCGGTATTTTTTTCAAATACCATCAGAGCATCATAGATGTCCTGGAATGCATCACGGGAATCATTTTGGTATTCCTCCAGGAACATTGAAAAGTTAATCTTATCTTCATCAGCCATTATTACCCCTATTTTGAAAGTGAACTACACGGGACTGAATTAATGGACTTTCTCTGTCCCTGCACCCTGTGATCATAAATATATTTCATAGAGAATTATCCAACTGTTAATAAATATTCCTTGTGCTCCAGATTTATAATTTTTGAAGAAATATACAGTTAATCTTTTACGTATCAGACAATTATCAGATATTCTGTATGATAGATGTTGCAATATTTTCCAGTACCACCACTTCGTCAACCACACCCATTTCAATGGCAACCCTTGGCATGCCATAGACACAACACGTCGATTCATCTTCGGCTATCGTACTGCCTCCTGCTTCTTTAATAGCCTGTAAACCTCTTGCACCGTCATCCCCCATACCTGTCAGCAGCACACCCAGTACTTCATCACCATAAACCCTTGCAGCTGATTCCATAGCAAGGTCAATGGATGGAGAATTGAGTGTGGGTTCCCAGTTGAGTTCTATTTTTTCTATAACCCCTCTTTTTACAATTACCAGATTGCAATCACCCGGGGCAAAGAAAACCTTCTTATAAGATATAATATCATCCATTTTAGCAACACATATATCAAGAGATAGTTCTTCGGAAAGTCTTTTCACAAACGACTCCACAAATTTATGACTCATATGCACAACCACTATGATAGCAGGCATGAAATCTGCAGGAATATTGGAAAGGATAGTTGAAATTGCATGTGGCCCGCCAGTCGATGCGCCTATGATCACAAGCTTTTTTTCTGCACGTACCAGTTGTTTAGATTTTGATCCTATAGTATTCCTCAAAGCAGATCTTTTCACAGATACCTTAGATGCAAACTTAACTTTGTCAATAATCTCATCTTTTAATTTCTCAATATCATATGATATAACACCTGAAGGCTTTGCGATAAAACCCACAGCTCCGAACTCCAGTAATTTAGCCTCAGCATCAGAATCGTTGTCCCCGATAGCAGAAATAATAATAACCGGAGCAGGACATTCAGCCATAATACGATTAAGAGTTAATCTTCCATCCATAACAGGCATCAATACATCAAGAAGAATTACATCAGGATGAATTTCTTTTGCTTTACGAATTGCATCTTTTCCGTCTTCAGCCGTATCCATTACCTTAATATCCGGATCTGATTCCAGGATATGAGTGAACACCTTCCTCATAAAACTGGAATCATCGACGACAAGAACATTGATCATATAATCTCACTATTTACCCGAGAACTTCATTTAAAACTTCCAGGACATCATCCTGCTTGAAAGGTTTACGTATAGTATCCTCTTTAAAAATGAGGGTATCTTAATCACAAATAAAATATAATATTAGTTTCACTTATTTGTATTCACCTTTGGAGGTAAAAATGGATATTGAAGCTCTCAAACAAATGTTTGCATCCCTTGACATAAATCCTGATGAAATAGAGGATAAAAGATATGCCATTGCTTTTCGTATTCTATTCTCCATTATTGAGGAACAAAACAAAGAGATTGAAACCCTCAAAGTAGAGAACCAAGAGCTTCGAGACGAAATCAGCTTACTCAAAGGTGAACAGACCAAACCAAAAATTCGCGGTTCTAATAAGAATAGGGATATCTCTTCTGAAAAAGAGAGGAAAGAAACCAATCCTAAAAAACCCCGAAAATCAAATTCCAGAAAAGATAAAATAGATATCCATCAAACTGAAGTTTGTAAAGTGGATAGGTCTACTTTACCATCTGATGCTATCTTTAAAGGTCATCGAAGTGTAATAATCCGAGACATCGTTATAAAACCCTTGAATACATGCTATATGAAAGAGGTATTCTATTCTCCTTCAGAGGGTAAAACTTACTCAGGTAAATTGCCAAAAGGTGTCAAAGGTGAATTTGGACCCCAACTCAGGACTCAAGTTCTAATGCTTTATCATGTTGCCAATGTTTCAGAACCAAAAATTCACGAGCTTCTGGAAAACATGGATATTTTCATGTCCAAAGCAACAATTTCCCGAATTCTAACCAAGGACAAAGAAATCTTTCATAAGGAAAAGGATGAGATTTTCCAAGCGGGTCTCAATTCTACAAGATATCAGCAGATCGATGATACAAGTGCAAGAGTAAAAGGGAGTAACTGGTATACTCAGATTATCTGCAATCAATATTACACTACTTATTTCACATTTCCACATAAGAACCGAGAAACAATTTTGGACATACTCATGTGTGGAAATGAAAAAACTTACTGCTTTAATGAAGAAGCGTTTGTTTTGATGAAAACTTTTAATGTCGCACAAAAATGGATAGATAAACTATCTCATTTCAAAGATCAAATGTACAGTGATGAAGAATTAAGTCAAAAACTGGATCTTCTTTTTTCTCCAGATGGGTACAAAAATACCAAGAAGCGGATTCGTGAAGCCTCGGCAATTGCTTCATATCATCAAATGACAAACATACCTGTGGTTACCACTATTTTAAGTGATGATGCACATCAATTCAAGAAACTGACATGCAATCATGCACTCTGTTGGATTCATGATGGAAGAAACTACAAAAAATTGCGTCCCATAGTACCTTATCACAAGAAAAAGCTGGAAGCTTTTCTAAAGAATTACTGGGATTATTATGGACAACTTCTTAAGTTTAAAGAAAATCCAAATTCAGAATTAGCGGAGCAATTGTCCACTGAGTTTGACAAGTTGTTTTCGACTAAAACTGAGTATGAACAGCTTGATGACAGGATCAGTAAAACAGAAGAAAACAAGGAAAACCTATTGATGGTACTAAATTTGCCAGAAATTCCTTTGCATAACAATGCAGCAGAGTTAGCAGCAAGAGCAAAGGTAAGAAAAAGAGATGTAAGTCTCCAATCCGTGACAGATGAAGGAACAAAGGCAAACGATACTTTCATGTCTATTGTTCAGACAGCAAAGAAACTGGGTGTAAGTTCATATGATTACATCTTAGATCGAGTGAGCAATAGATTTGAAATGACATCACTGGATCAACTCATTAGAGGAAAAAGTGCATTGAGTTGAAAGCAAAAGGCCTTCCACTCAATTTGAAGAGGATACTACGTATATAACCCAGAGCACCAAGTTCCTTTGCTAGACTTTCCCCCTCTTCCAATCCCATAGCAGTCACCATGATAACTTTTGCGTTTGCATCATTTTCCATAATTGCCTTTAATGCTGTGATCCCATCCATCACTTCCATCAGAATATCCATAGTCACAAGGTCAGGTTTTAACTCCTCATACATCCTCACCGCTTCCATACCATTTTTTGCCATACCCACAACAGTATGACCATTCAACTCCAATATATACTTTAATGACCCCCTCATAAAAGAAGCGTCATCCACAATTAATACCCTTACCATAATACATCTCCATTAAATTTTTAATAATTAATGCCACACCACATTTCTCTGAAACTTAAGATTTTCAATTTCCTCCAGGATCTCAGAATTAATAAAAGTGGATCAATTTAGCTTTTTTTTAAACTTGATCAAGTTAGTATGTATCTTCAAACTGACTTCATTTTTTATGATTCTTTTAACTGGCTCAAATTATTATTAGTCCCGGATAATCAGAACCCATTTTCACATGTTTTTATGTCAGGGATCTTATGTATCGTCAGGTCCATATCATCCGCACTTATCAGATCAATGTTTGATAAAATCACCTCTATATCCATTAGAATGATAAGCCGATTCCCAAAAAATCCCACACCGGTAATGAATTCCTTTGAGAATGAAGTAGTCGTTGACCTGGACAGAGGCTGTACCTTTTGATCAGGAATCTTCATAACTTCCTGGACACTGTCCACAAGAATACCAATTGGATATCCTTCGTGCTCCACAATTATTAAAATTGTATCCTCATCGATTTCTTTATCAGGAAACCCAAACTTCTTCCTGAAATTTATCACCGATGCCAGTTTTCCCTGCAGATTTACAACACCTTCAACATAATTCGGTGTGTTTGGTACCGGTGTTGTTTCAAGTACGGATGATATTTCCCTGACACTTATGGCAGGAAAACCAAATTCCTGGTTGTTGCAACTGAATACCAGATACTGATCATGCTCAATATCCTCTGCTTCAACATCTTCATTCCCAAATTCATTCGACATATTCTGCCTCCGATATTTTGAACATACACTTAGACAATGCTGCTTTTTCGTCGTATAACCTGGGCTTTTTCCTTGAATGCCTGTTTTTCTGACTGATCAAGTACATTAAATTGTCCAACAGTCTCCTGCAAGTTCTTTGACATGGTAGCCAGAGTGGTAGCAGTTCCGGTAAGTTCCTGCATCTTCCCTGTAAGACGTTTAGCTGCCTGGGCCGATTGAGTACTTGCAGTTGAAGTGTCACCTGCAATACCACTGATCTTATCAAGACTTTGCGACACAGCATCAATACTTTTCTTCTGGTCACTTGCAGAAACTGAAATGCCCTTTGAAGTTTTGGAGGTACTCTCAATTGACCTGTTAATATCATCAAATGCCTTTGATGTCTTCTCGATCGATTGTTTTCCCAGGCCAACGTTCTCTGCCATCAATTTGATAGTTTCTACTGTATCCTGTGTCTCTTTCTGGACAGACTGAACAAGAGCGGATATCTTCTTTGCCTGTAACTTACTGTCGGCAGAAAGTGTCTTGACTTCTTCAGCTACAACAGCAAAACCTTTGCCCTGCTTCCCTGCACGTACCGCTTCAATTGCTGCATTTATCGCAAGAATGTTTGTTTGTGTTGCTATATCCCTTATAACATCTACAATTTCCTGAATTTGCTCACTGCTTTTACTAAGAGACTCAATGCTTATCACAGATTCTTTAGAACCTTCCAGCATAAGTTCTGTTGTATTAATGGTCTGAGCCATCGCTTTACTTCCTTCTGCAGCAGACATATTGGCTTTTTCAGCCAGTACGTTCATACCTTGTGCACTTTCAAGCGTATTGGATGCAGTATTTCCAACACCATCAGACTCTCTTGAAGCCTCTGAGATCTGCTGAGCCTGTGCTTTTGCACCATCTGCGATCTGTTCAAGAGACAAAGACAACTGTGTTACCATTGCATTCATCTCCTGTCCTGCACTCAATAGTGTTTGTGACACTGAACCTATATTAATACCTGCTTCTGTAAGTTCTGTGACAATCCCACCCAAACTTTTAATAGTACCATTTATACCATTTATCATAGAAGCAAATTCGCCAGCTGCCACAACCTCAATTTTCCTTGTAAGGGTCCCTTCCCCCACAGATGCCATAACGCTATTGATATCACCCATAATACTACTCAGGTTATCCACCATACTGTTGAGTGTTTCCTTTAATTCAAGGATCTCACCTTTTGCCTCAACAGTGATCTTTTGTTTCAGATCACCATTGGCAATTGCAGTTGCAACCCTGGCAATATCCCTTACCTGAGAAGTAAGACCCGATGCCATGACATTAACATTGTCAGTAAGAGCTTTCCAGGTACCTCCAAGTCCAGGTACGACTGCCTGTCCGCCAAGTTTGCCTTCAGTACCCACTTCTTTGGCTACTCTTGTAACCTCACTTGCAAAAGCATTGAGATTATCCACCATTCTGTTGATAGTATCTTTCAATTGCAGTATTTCACCCTGGGCTTCAACAGTGATCTTTTGAGAAAGGTCACCATTAGCCACAGCAGTTGTAACCAGAGCAATATTTCGAACCTGACCTGTAAGACTGGAAGCCATAGCATTGACATTGTCAGTAAGATCCTGCCAGGTACCGGCTACACCAGGAACTGTAGCCTGGCCACCTAATTTACCTTCAGTACCCACTTCTTTGGCCACACGGGTAACTTCTGAAGCAAAGATACTAAGCTGATCCACCATCTGGTTAATGGTATTCTTCAACTCCAGAATTTCACCCTGAGCTTCAACAGTGATCTTCTGGGAAAGATCACCATTGGCAACAGCGGTAGTTACATTGGCGATATTACGAACCTGGCCGGTCAGGTTGCCGGCCATGGCATTGACGTTTTCTGTAAGGTCCTTCCAGGTTCCGGCAATTCCTGAAACTCTTGCCTGACCACCAAGCTTTCCCTCAGTACCTACTTCCCGGGAAACCCTGGTAACTTCTCCTGAAAAAGTATTGAGATTATCCACCATTTTATTGATGGTGTTTTTCAATTCGAGTATTTCACCCTGAGCTTTAACCGTGATCTTCTGGGAAAGATCACCATTGGCAACTGCAGTAGTTACGTTGGCAATGTTTCTGACCTGACCTGTAAGACTGGAAGCCATGGCATTGACATTGTCAGTAAGATCCTGCCAGGTACCGGCAACACCGGGGACCTTGGCCTGGCCACCTAACTTACCTTCAGTACCTACTTCTTTGGCCACACGGGTAACTTCTGAAGCAAAGATACTAAGCTGGTCCACCATCCTGTTCATAGTCTCTTTTAATTGTAGTATTTCACCCTCAGCTCTAACAGTGATCTTCTGAGAAAGATCACCATTGGCAACTGCAGTAGTAACAGTAGCAATATTTCGGACCTGGCCCGTAAGACTGGAAGCCATGGCGTTAACGTTTTCAGTAAGGTCCTGCCAGGTACCGGCAACACCTGAAACCTCGGCCTGACCGCCAAGCTTTCCTTCAACACCCACTTCTTTGGCCACACGGATAACTTCTGAAGCAAATGTACTAAGCTGGGTTACCATTTGATTAATAGTATCTTTGAGC
Source organism: Methanosarcinaceae archaeon (assembly GCA_963676195.2). GTDB lineage: Archaea > Halobacteriota > Methanosarcinia > Methanosarcinales > Methanosarcinaceae > CAXXJW01. The sequence continues at coordinate 1,794,063 of CAXXJW010000001.1, forward strand.
TGAAGGATCTCACCCTGGGCCTCCACAGTGATCTTCTGGGAAAGGTCACCGTTTGCAACGGCCGTAGTTACATTGGCAATATTACGAACCTGACTTGTAAGGTTGCCGGCCATGGCATTAACATTTTCAGTGAGGTCCTGCCAGGTACCATCGGCACCGGGTACCTCGGCCTGACCGCCAAGCTTTCCTTCAACACCCACTTCTTTGGCCACACGGATAACTTCTGAAGCAAATGTACTAAGCTGGGTTACCATTTGATTAATAGTATCTTTGAGCTGAAGGATCTCACCCTGAGCCTCCACAGTGATCTTCTGGGAAAGATCACCGTTTGCAACGGCCGTAGTTACATTGGCAATATTACGAACCTGACTTGTAAGGTTGCCGGCCATGGCATTAACGTTTTCAGTAAGATCCTGCCAGGTACCAGCAACACCGGGAACCTTGGCCTGACCACCAAGCTTTCCTTCAACACCTACCTCTTTTGCAACCCTGGTAACCTCAGATGAAAAAGTACTGAGCTGATCTACCATCTGGTTAATAGTATCCTTAAGTTCCAGTATCTCACCCTGGGCTTCAACGGTGATCTTCTGAGAAAGGTCACCGTTTGCAACGGCTGTAGTTACATTGGCAATATTACGAACCTGACTTGTAAGATTGCCGGCCATAGCATTGACATTTTCAGTAAGGTCCTTCCAGGTACCATCGGCACCCGGAACCTCAGCCTGCCCTCCAAGCTTTCCTTCGACACCCACTTCTTTGGCCACACGGATAACTTCTGAAGCAAATGTACTAAGCTGGGTTACCATCTGATTAATAGTATCTTTGAGTTGAAGGATCTCACCCTGAGCTTCAACAGTGATCTTCTGGGAAAGATCACCGTTTGCAACAGCCGTAGTTACATTGGCAATATTACGGACCTGACTTGTAAGGTTGCCGGCCATGGCATTAACATTTTCAGTAAGGTCCTGCCAGGTACCGGCAACACCGGGAACCTTGGCCTGACCACCAAGCTTTCCTTCAACACCTACCTCTTTTGCCACCCTGGTAACCTCAGATGAAAAAGTACTGAGCTGATCTACCATCTGGTTAATAGTATCCTTAAGTTCCAGTATCTCACCCTGGGCTTCAACAGTGATCTTCTGGGAAAGATCACCGTTTGCAACAGCCGTAGTTACATTGGCAATATTACGAACCTGGCTTGTGAGACTGGAAGCCATGGCATTGACGTTTTCAGTGAGGTCCTGCCAGGTACCGGCAACACCAGGAACCTTAGCCTGACCACCAAGCTTTCCTTCAGTGCCCACTTCTTTAGCTACACGAGTAACTTCTGAAGCAAAGATACTAAGCTGGTCCACCATCTGATTGATAGTATTCTTCAACTCCAGAATTTCACCCTGGGCTTCCACAGTGATCTTCTGGGAAAGATCACCATTTGCTACTGCAGTTGTTACTTTTGCGATGTTACGGACCTGGGATGTAAGATTACCAGCCATAGCATTGACATTTTCAGTAAGATCTTTCCAAGTACCGGATATTCCCGAAACTTTCGCCTGACCACCAAGCTCACCTTCTGTACCCACTTCTTTAGCCACACGGGTAACTTCTGAAGCAAACGAACTTAGCTGATCCACCATAGTGTTGACTATAGTTCCTATCCGGGCAAATTCCCCTTTCAGTGGCCTTCCTTCAATTTCAAGTACCATCTTTTTAGACAGATTCCCTTCAGCCACTGCAGAAATGACACTTGCCACTTCTATTGTTGGTTGTGCCAGATTATCTATGAGAGAATTGATTGAATCAATATTTGATTTCCAGGCACCAGAGGCCCCTACCAATGACGCACGGTCTGTAAGTTTACCATCCTGGCCAACAATATTACTTATCTTATCGATCTCATCAGAAGTATCCGCACTTAATTCCATGATCTCATTAAAATTATCCGCAATCTCACCCATGATACCATCATCAGCGGACATCCGTATCGAAAAATCGCCTTTTCTTGCCGCTTTTAATGCATGCAGTAATTCTTTAAGTTGTGCATCATCATCATCATCAGGGATCTCTTCCATTGTTCCAAAGCTACTACTTTTTGCCCCAACTGTTTCATCGTCATCATAGAAAACCGAGTGACCAGGTTTACTGGTTCTTCCTTTATCCGTCATAAGACTCCCTTCTTACCATCTTTATAATATAAATGACCATAGAAAATTATTTATCACCGTCAATGATTTCTTGTGCAACTTTTTCATAGACCCTTCCAGCCCTGCTCTTTGATAGATAATGAGATATGGGAATACCCATTTTTTGTGCCTGGTAGAAATTATGAGATTCAGGGATTACAAAAAAAGAAGGGAATATGTCCTTTAACCTTGATTTGACCTCCTGTGAAGCATTCTTCTTTCCCAGGAGCCGGAAGTACAAATCCGGGCCCACATATCGAACAAGGATTATAGTTATTGCATCAATGGTATGCCCTGTCATACACCTGATATCACGAAAAGAGCTCTTCATATCTTCAAGAGCATCAAGTGAATAGATACTGGCATCAAGAGGTACTACTACATGATCTGCTGCACAAAGACCATTAATAGTCAGAAGATCAGAAGTTGGTGGAAGGTCAATTAATATGTAATCATAGGAGGACTTAATTTCTTCAATTGCCCTTTTTAAAATCCCGGTCCTTCCTTTCGAAGATTGCATAATTACCCTGGCCACACTAAGGTCGAGCTCAGAGGGCGCAATATGAAGGTTTTCAACCCCGGTTTCAACAATTACCCGACTTAGAGGTACGCCAGTATAATCCTCGACCTGATAAAGGATAGCATCATAAACAGTATGATGCAAGGTCATTCTGTCAATACCAAGCCCCGATGTTGCATTTGCCTGCGGGTCGAAATCAATTATCAGAACATGGAATCCCTTTTTAGCAAGAAATCCAGCTATGCTGATACATGATGTCGTTTTGCCAGTCCCGCCTTTATGATTTGCGAATGCTATACACTTTGATCCATTCTCCATATCTGCCTCCGACAAAATCTCTGAATATTTACCCATGCCGTTCATAATTAATTATATGTGCATTTATTATGTATTACAAATATAATTACAGTCTAAATGATAGATATATTACAGGTATATTATAGGTATATTATAGGTATATTATAGATCAAATTGTGGATCAAATGGTCTCAAACAATTATGCTTTTTTTACTGTTGCCCAGAAGGAGCTGCCTCTCCCTGAAGGATTGTCATCAACACCTATTTTTCCACCATGCAATTCAACCGTTTTTTTAGCAATTGCAAGACCAAGCCCGGTGCCTTTTATACCACTGGGCCTTTGTTTTAGACGTTTGAAACGATCAAATACTAACTGCTTGCTATCATCAGGAATACCTTCACCCAGATCTGAAACCAGTACTTTCCATTCATCTTCCAGTTCTTCAACAGTAATTGTTACAACACTATCAGCAGGACCATATTTGATCGCATTAGAAATGAAATTACTGAATACACCACCAATGAGCGGATTTACGATAGCAGGAAGCGGCTTGTCGAGTTTAAGATCAATGCAAATATTCTTTTCACCAAGCTGAAAATCAAAATTCTGTGCAGCCTTGCGAATTACACTTGAAAGATCCATGACTTTAAATTCTATTTCTTCAATGTCACCCAGCTTCGCAAACATTGCAGCTGACTGGACCATACCTATAAGGTGAGAAATACTTTTGTTTATAAATTCAAGCTTCACCTTTTTATCACGATCAGTCTCATTCTTCAAAAGAATGTCACTAAATCCTTTCACAACATGTGCCGGATTTAACAGATCATGACATAGAATATCGGCAAACAGAGCTTTTGTTTCGTTTGATTTCTTCAGCTGTGTTGCATATAATTTCAATTGACATTCAGCTTCTTTGCGTTTAGAGATATCACGGCAAACGGAGACAATTCCTTTATTGAGATTTGCCAGAGAAACTTCCTGGAAAAAAAGGCTGCCATCCTTTTTCTTCCCGAGAAGTTCCCCCTCCCATTTACCTTTTAAACGAAATTCAGGCAATATTTCATTGGAAATCCTGTTAAATTCATTGTCATTATATAATATATCCCATTTACTCCCAATTAACTCACTGGAAGAACCATACCCAAAAATACGAGCATAAGCACTGTTGACAAAAGTATAGACCCCCTGATCGTCCATCATAGCCACACCGTCTATAGACGACTCAATAGCACTAACCTGTTCTTCAAGATAATCTTCCACTTTTTTGTGTTCAGTGATATCCTGACCTGAAAATAAGATACCTGTCACATGACCACTTTCATCAGAAAGACTTCTCGATTGCCAGGAAAAAAGTAACTGTTCTTTTTCCTTTGTCAACACAGGACATTCATAATAGTTGCCATTGGATTCGTAATTATCCAATAAATGATCCAGATGAGGTTCCATTATAGACCTGGAGGCTTCAGGAATAAGAGCCATTAAACAATTTTTCCCCAGAAGCTCACTCTCTTTTTCATAACCCAGTATATCAAGACCTTTTTTATTTACAAACATAATATTATGTTTACTGTCAACGGCCAATACCAGAGCAGATATGATGTCAAAAAAGTTATGCAAATTTGCACATTCTTTGAAAATAGAGTTGTGAGTATCATTGGCATGAAGCAAAGACCTGATCCTCATTTTTAGTTTAATTTCATCAACGGGTTTTGTAATGAAATCATCTGCTCCCGCATCGATACCTTTGATATATCCCACATGATCCCAGATTGAAGCAGTCATAACCACAGGAATAGGACTTCCCACCCCATAAGCCTTTAGCTGTTTACATACATTATAGCCATCACCAGAAACCATTACATCAAGGATAACAACATCAGGAAATTCCCTGGATATGATTTCAATTGCCTCATGACCATCAGATGCAGAAAGTATCCTATAATCCGGGTTCAGACTGCACTGAAGTGTTTCAATAGACAACGGATCATTGTCCACTATCAGAATCCGAGGGTTTCCATGAAAGGGTGCAGTTCTTGCAGTGTTCATAATTTACTTCCCATAATCCAGAACTCATTAACATTAAAAACTATTTATTCATCATATATAGCTGTATCTTTAACACCGGAAAAGTTCATATCTGACAAATATTACATATAATTCCATTTAAGATATAAATAAATTGCTTTATGACATTGATTTGTTTTGGGATATTAACTCAAAAAAGGAGTTCTTACAATCCTGATAGTACCTACCTATAGCGGATCATGATAACAGAAAGCATATATAGCCAGTACTTAATGCCTTCTCCCACGACCAAATTTACGATTTTGGGTTGTAGGAGCAGAGAAAGCCCACGACATCAGTCCTGGGTAGTTCACAGGCTTGCGCTGGCACTCATTAATCGTCAATTATGATGTTAGATCTTTTTTCAGAGTTGGCTTTTCTGAAGATGACCTCAAGTACGCCATTCCTGAAGTTTGCCTTTGCACTGTCAATGTCAACTTTGACAGGAAGGCCAACATATTCTGAGTAATTAATGTGATCATTAGTTGCAATGATCTCAAGTGATTTATCAAAGGCGTCCAGGACAATATCATCTTTTTCAGCAGCCGGTATCTCAGCTGTTACATAGACATGGTCATCTATTTCCTCAACATCAATAAGGGGAATCCTTTCATTGATATCCAGATGCCCTTCCATGAAATCAGTTCCATCTGGAGGTACCTGACCAAATTCTCTGATCTGCGGATCATCACCCGGTCGGTGGCTGACAGAAAAACCATAGATGCAGGACTTATTGGCGAGATCATTCAGATCCAAACCCATCTTATTGAGGATGTTTTCGAGTATCTCAGATATGTCATCAAAAGGATCATCAGGGTCTGTAAATTTTTTATTCTTTTTTTCATCCATGTCATCCACCTCAGACCAGAATTTAATACAGACAAATTCATTAAGACCTTTCATAGATATTTATGTAATACATAGTATATATCTATAACACAGATACAGGGAATTAGGGAGGAATACAATATATATTAACTTAATCCCACCCGGAATCCCGGAGACCATATTATTGAATTCGTTAATACTGATGTGAGATGCATGGAGCAAAGAAGTGATCTAAAAAGGAAACAGTGCGGGTATGTAAAAACAAAAACTGCCGGAGCAGTTCAAAGAAGAACAGATATGGATGAATGCATTCTGGAAATGGAGAAAATACCGGTGATCAAAGATTATTATCTGGTCATTGGAGGAGGAAAGGTAGGAAAGGATTTTATCGAGTATGCCATCTCCCGTGATTACAGAGCCGTGCTTACAATCGACATGGATGAAACGGCCCCGGCCTCAGAGATATCCCATATCATTAAGACCGAAGACGAACTTAAGGCCAGTATCAGCTCAATGGCAGATATACAAAAAAAGCACGATCAGAAAAACATACTGTTCTATAAAAGTGATCTTACCGGCGTACCTTCCATCCTTGCATCGGGCCTCCCCGAATACATAATCCCTGCAATCCCGGCCCATGCCGCAGGATATATGCTCACCCATCTTGAAGATCTGCTTATAAGAACAGGCCGGGTTAAAAAAGATATAAGGCTTCCACGGTTTAACAGAGTTGAAGTCCTGCCGGATAAATCAGAGGGGTCCCTGATTGAAAACGTAGTACAACATTTACCAGAGAATATCATCAGGGACATCTACCCGACATCCGGGACCATCATTCTTTCCTATGCAAAACAGGGAGAGGTCTGCAGGGATAATTGTATAGGCCCGAAACATTACTGTCCCCACTTTAAAAGAGAAAAGCCCCGGACAATCACCGAATATGCATGCGGGCTCTCAGGATACATGAATGGATGGGTATTTGAAAGCCTCCAGATGAAAGGGGGCCTTGGAGGAATACTTGGAGAAGATGTGAAAAAATGTTCCATTGAACTTTTGCAACTGATCGCAGATATGAAAAAGGATGGAGATACAGGGCCTGCTAAAAAAGGATTCTTTGTTGCCACCACATGTAATTGTCATGGCATCCTGGACATCTACACTATGGGATGAACTATCTGAACTACATAGAATGAAACACAGAAGAAAATTAAGTGAACTATCAGAATAAAATAGGATTAACTACAGGATCAGGTTAGCTGCAGAGTCAGGTTATTTACCATGAAAGTACCTGCACTTTCTCATTATTTGAGACTGATATTCAGAGAATATCATGTCTGTTTTTTCAGACTAAGATCGGGCAGACCTGCGTGAAGCTAAGCACCCGGGGCCTTTGTTAAGAAGAAAATAAAAGGATTCAGCCATCCTCGTTGATCTTATTGAACCTGCTATCCACATGCACATCAGAAGATTCATTCTCAGAAGACCTTGCAATTATAGAAGACGAGGAGATAACAGGAGCATCCTGCTGACCGGGACCATCAGGGAGATCATCCATAGTATTGACTATGCTTCCTACTTTATTTGATAACTCCACCAGTTCATCATGAAGTTTCCGGGTCTTTTCGATCATCTCTTTGTATTGATCGACCGGGCTTCTATCGTCCATATTAGCCACCACCGAAATGCTATAATTACCACTTAGATAGGCATATATAAGTATTAGAATATATAGCTGGTGGACAACCTAAAAAATTAAGTTTGTTTTGAAGAATAAACAAAATTGATGTAAAAAATAATAATGAATGTCACCAATGATCGAAATATTAATAAACCTCCAGCCATTCATCAGGCATAGAGAGAGGAAGGATGGCTGCCGGGCCCCTGGCCCGAGGAAAGTCTCCCCACCTTCCGGATACACGAGCACCTGTAAAGGGTGTCGGGCGAGAGCCCGGGCAGTTGGACAACCAACTCATGTGGATCCCACATGCTGGCACAGAAACGATACCACACCATGTCAATGCAATGATACCGAAAGGTTGAGGTCGCATGGAGAGTGGATGGAACGGCGAAACCTCGTGGGTGCAAGTTGGAGTAGGGATAAAGCGGGTTTCCGGACCGCCCCGAATTAATTAACGCTTAGCCGAATGCCATCAATGCAGGTTAATAACAGCTCCGTTTGCCAGGCAGACGGAGAGATTGCATTAACAGAAGGGAGCTTACTCTCCTCACTCTACAAACCCTTATTTTCCGCAATTTAATCTCTGCAATCAAATACAAACTATAAATTGCTCAACCTACTTCACGTACCCAACCTACTTCACGTACCCAACCTACTTCACGTACCCAACCTACTTCACGTACCTAACCCGCTTCACGTACCCAACCCGCTTCACGTACCCAACCCGCTTCACGTACCCAACCCGCTTCACGTACCCAACCCGCTTCACGTACCCAACCCGCTTCACGTACCCAACCCGCTTCACGTACCCAACCAACTATTGGAAATGATACGATCATAAACAAAGATCAAAAAAGCCACCTTAACCTGAAATGAAAAACGATCCATTTCAGAAAATCCTTATAGGTCATTTTAAAAGCGGCTACTTCGATGAATTTCTCCAGTATATCCGGTTTATTTGTGAAGATCTTAAAGGTCAGATCCGGGAATATGTGCATGATCCTGGCAAAAAGCAGAGAGTATCGCAAATGCTCACCAAATTCCTTTTCACATCTCTTGGCATATTCATTAAGATCTTCCAAACCCTGCAACGACCGGACAACCACTTCAGCAGCAAGCTGGCCCGAACGTATGGCATAGGCAAGTCCTTCTCCGGAAAATGCATCCACAAACCCTGCAGCATCCCCGGCAAGAAGTATCCTGGAGCTGTTCAGCTTCCTTTGCACCCCACCGGAAGGAATCACATGCCCCTTACTTTTAAGTGATCCATCAAATCCATTCCTTTTCAGAAATGCGGACAGGGCCTGTTTTGGTCTGCTAATACGGTGAGCAAATCCACCCAGACCCACAGAATAATATCCATTATGAGGGAACACCCAGCCATATCCCTTCTCTGCAGCATCAAAATGAAGTTCTATCAGATTTGAAAGGCGACGGTCAATAAGCCCGTTGTCCTGAGGTACTTCAGTGACAACACACATACCATATTCACTTTTCTTATCTTTGCGCCGAACCTTACGGGATAGCATCCCCTGAGACCCTTCAGCTATGATCAGATACTTTGAAGAATACACCGCGGCTCCTGTATGGACCTCAACCCGGTCATTAAACTCCTGGATATCGGTGACCTTCTCCCTGAAATGAATCTCAATACCCGTCTCACCGGCCCTGTCCAGCAGGAACTTATCCAGTTTACTTCTTGTAACGACAGTTGACACCCTGTAATCCTTTGAAGCTTCAATGACCCGGCCCTTATAGAAGACCCTGGCTCCATTGATATCCCATTCACAAATATCCTCCGGAAGCTCAAAATCAAGATAGGAAATAGCATGATCGGAAAGGGCCCCTCCACAGGGCTTATAACGTGGATGCTCTTCCTTTTCGATAAGAAGGGTGTTTATTCCCATCTTACCGGCAATCCTTCCAGCTGCAGAACCCGAGGGGCCGCCTCCAACAATGATCAGATCATACACTCATATCACCCACCTGCATTAGATCAGAAAAATAGATCAATGATACAAATGCCCTTTTTCCGGATCACTTGATTCAAAGAACCTTATCGTATTCATGACACGCTCATAATCCACTTTCGTATCATAACAACCGTCATTGAGCATGGGTACACCGTAGGATACCACCCCGCTGCCTTTGAGGGCCCGCATCACTTTATTCAGTTCATAGTCACATGCTATTAATAGGATACCATCCACCTTTTCAGACCTCAGGACATGCTTTACAAAGGAAGAGCCTGTTATGATGTAGAGCGTATAGCCATATTCTTCCACATCTTCCTTCAGTTTTGAAAATACACATTTCCCGCAGGCCACACATTTGATCCCGTCCCTTGTGGATGAAGCCGGACAATCCAGGGACCTCATACAATGAGGAGCCAGCATGATCCTGTGTTTCGTCGTTGCAAAAGCTGACTCACTGGCAGTGTTCTTCATGGATACCATCCATTTGTCCAGTATCCTGGTATCGGAAAATCTGTAGAACAGATACTTCAGTGGCATGTAAAAGAAATCCAGTATATTGGAAAAGAAACCTGCAAGCATCACATGTCTTGTAAGGCTCATTTTACTGACCGATAATGCCACAAAGGAAAGGATAAGTGACAGGATCAGTACACCTATCAGGATCTTGCCGATCGTATCATACATTTGGACCATCCCCCTCAGGAGTATCCTTTTCCGGCAAAGCAGAATCACATGAATCTGATCGATCGATCATCTTATCGGAACACCCACATGAGCAGGCCATCTTCGCATCAGCATCGAATACTTCAGTGTCCATCTTCTCAGAAACGTCCTCACATATACGCATCTTTTCGATCACCGCATCAGCATCTACCTTAGTATTAAAACATCCATCCTTTAGCAGACAGACTCCCTGCACCGGCATGAAAGAAACGGCCTGCATGGATTCAGCCAGTTCCACATAACAGGCAACCCCTATACAGGAGGCGGGCCTGTTGACCTTGATGATCTTTTTGACAAAACTGCCCCCGGGTATCACATAGACCTTAAACCCATATTCATCTGCAGCATCACATATCTTTGCAATATCACATAAGCCGCATCGTTTGCATTCATATCCCAGGATCGGATCACATCGGGCCTTACAATCCGGATGCCTCATACACTGGGGGAGGAACACTGCCCTCTCACCCCGGGTCTGAATAAAACCCTCATGAGATACTGCATTTCGAACTTCTACAAGGATCTCATCCACGATAGTGGGCCTGATCCTGAACACCTTGCATATCCATTTTGCAGGGGAATAAAAAAGATACAATATAAAAAGTACAAAACCCGGAAAAATTATCCTGCGCTTTTGAAAACTATAAACTCCAATGATCAGAGCAAAGAATATCCCGATTAGACTTAATGCTACCAGCCAGACAAAGACCTTACCAAGCAATTCATAGGAGATTAAATACATGTTCCCGGATCAATAAAATATATTCAGTTAGTTATTTCTGCCATAATGGGCATCCGCCTACACGGATCAAAAAATAAAGAAGGATGGGACAGATGTCCCATAAAATATTTCAGTGTGCCTGATCTTCACAATCAGCAAGGCTGATGCCAAGAGCATTTGCAGTAAGGACGATTAGATCCTCAACCTCAAGCTCATCAGGGGTCAGACCAAGTGAATCACGACCATCTGAAAGGTTCCTCTTACAGAAAGGACATGCACTGGAAAGGATATTTGGTTTCTTTTCAAGGGCATCCTGTACCCGGGTCTCAGCAACTCCAAGAGCCAGATCAGGAACACCGGCCTTTACACCGCCACCAGCACCACAGCAGCGCTGATTTTCTTTAATCCTGTCCATTTCCACAAAGTTAATTCCGGGAATGTTCTCCAGAACAGCACGTGGTGGATCATAGACCCCTACGTGACGGCCAAGGTGACATGGATCGTGATAGGTAACGACCTTGTTGTCAAAGGGTTTCTCCCATTTGAGATTACCCTGCTTGATCTGATCTTCCAGGAACTCTGCGATGTGAACGATCTCGAAAGGCATCTCTTCACCAAGCAGACGTGGCCAGTCAACCAGAGAAGTACGGTAACATCCGGCACAGGCGTACAGAACGGTCTTTGCACCCTTTGCTTTAATGCCATCCACATTCTTGCGGGCGGCCTTGCGGGCGATGTCCTCAAGTTCATACTGACCGGTCCTGATAAGTGCGGAACAACAGCACACTTCATCTTCACCCAGCATGGTGAATTCTATACCCAGATGATTGAGCACACGAGCTGTTGCAAATGCCAGTTTCTTCTGTCTCAGTTCAGCAGTACATCCGCCAAAGTAGAGGACTTCAGCCTTGTCTGCGATCTTGACATCTTCAGGGACCCAGCTGAGACGGTCCTTGGGATCGGCCATGTAGGGGTTCATGTACTCTCCGATGAGCTTTACGAACATACCCTGCTTACCATAGGGACCATTGCCACGCTTTACAAGGTTTGCACGCATAGCTTCCCAGAGTTCGATGGTGTTAATACCGGATTCACAGACTGTTGCACACATACCACAGGTGGTACATTTGTAAACATCCTCTTTGAACTGATCGATCTCTTCTTCAGCGATCTCACGTGGTCCGAACAGCCTTGCACGAAGACCATATGATTTGTTCATGAACTGTCTCCATCTGAGGATCTTGTCCCTGGGTGCAAGGCCCGGATCCTTGTTGGAAGCATCATAGGTTGGACACCAGTTCACACATTCACCGCAGCGGGTACAGGAGTCAATCTCCATAAGCTGGACGGAAGTTAAATTATCCGTAGTAATAGAAGGTTCTCTTCTGGACATATCACTCGCCTCCCTTATTGACAAGAATAGCAAGAGGGGCTGCTATTATGTGGATATACTTGCTGTATGGGATATAGGCGATACAGAAAAGCAGTGAGATGACCACATGGAACAGGGCTGCAGGTGGTGCAAGATCATTCTGGATCCCCATTCCCCAGAAAGTGCCGTTGCGAATTCCATCTGCAACGAATCCGGTGACAGTGATGAGGGTCAGTCCGATAAGAAGGATGGAATCATAAGCAATTGTGGACTCTCTTGCTTTTGCAATGAACAATCTCCTGAAAATTGCAATGATGATACCAATGAGTAATATATAACTGAAGATGTCATTGGGCAAAGAGAGGAACTCTCTGAAAGCTTCAGGATCCCCACCAAGACCGGCCATGTGGACCAGTTCCACAAGGAACATCAAAAGGGATAATACAAAAAGGGCCATCCATCCAACAAAGATGGTGATGTGCATGAACCAGCGCACGGGACTGCGCCTTAGGATCCTTCTCTGAAGCAAAATGTCAAAGACAAGGGTCACCAGAATATTCTGGTCATGATGACCTGACTGACTCATTTGATAAGCTAACGTTTTAGGGAAAGTGAAGATGCTGCCGGTGGAGGGTTTCTGACCATACCCTTCAGCACCTAATCCCCATTTTTTGAGGTTTATGTACATACCATAGACAAAGATCAATATAGACAACGTGGCCAAGATCATTACCATAGCAAATGACAACCTCATTTCTGCGGATAGTCCTGCGAAATATTCCATACTATTTTCTCCTGATATCAATAACTCAAGATGTAAATTATTTGATCATGATTTTAATAATGATATATAATGGTTTTAATGACTTCGTGTATTGGTAGTATCGATGTTATTTAAACATTTTCATTAATAATCATGCATCAGAAGACATAAAAACAATAATAAGAGCATCACAAAGAGCTCTTCTAATTTGTCAGGATCACAGAGTTAGAAAATCTAAAGCACGTATAGGAAAAAACCTAATACAGCTAATAAATCTATCCTGATAACCGGAGCCGGATATTGAAGCAAGAGAGTTAACAAACCCAATCAAATAATGAAACGTCAGACCATGGCAGCAACAAAACAATAAAACAACAAAATTTCCCATCAAGCACAAATACCCTGAAACAGGTCAGCACATGATCAGATATGATCGAAAATTATATGATCGAAAATTATACATGTATTGAATCATCTCTTACTGCAGATGTCAGAACTGCAAATGAAGGTGGTATTGGTTGAACCTCTTTATCAGGGGAATGTAGGATCGGTTTGCAGAGCCATGAAGAACTTTGGCTTTTCAGATCTTGTGCTGGTTAACCCCTGCAAACTGGGTATCCAGGCCTATGCAATGGCATCCCATGCAAAGGATGTACTGGACAATGCCCGGATCGTCACCAGTCTGGAAGAGGCCGTGGAAGATGCAGACCTGATGATCGCCACCACCGGAATCACCGGAGAAAAAAGGGATGAACATATACGTATGCCCCCATACACACCTGCACAGATCAAAGAGAAATTAAACGGTACAAATGGAACAGTTGCCTTCCTTTTTGGAAGGGAAGACAATGGTTTTACTAATGAGGAACTTAAGGCCTGCGACATGATATTAAGCATTCCTACCTCAGATATTTATCCCATAATGAACCTCTCCCATGCAACAACCATCATCCTGTATGAACTCAGCCAGATAGAACCAGGGGATCGGGCCCTTGCAGAGGGTTTTGATCTAAACCTTCTTTATGGACATATTGACAGACTCCTTAATGCACTTGATTATCCCGCACATAAGATAGACAAGACGAACCTTATGTTCAAAAGGATATTCGGAAGGGCCGGACTGACCCCCCGGGAAGTACAGACATTAAGGGGAGTACTTAATAAGATGCTGAAATGCTGTAATGACAAAAGCATTAATTGAAATACTTATCAATATCTCATGGAAGCCAATGTGCTTTGATAATAAGATCAGAATGGTTTCAAAATGAGTTTAAAGACAGATAGGTCTGAAGAAAATGATATAAAAGGTCCGGCCAATGAGATTGCCAATTAAACATCTTTTCAAATTTAATATGTGATACTATGAGTGAAGGAAAGTGGGACGGAAAATTCAGAGATTTCCTGAAAAGATATTACTGGGAAGATATTCTGAACCTGGCAAATGAATACCCGGATGTTAGAAGCATAGAGGTGGACTTTTCAGATCTTGAGCAATTCGACAGAGAACTTGCCCAGCAGCTGCTGGACGAACCTGATCAGATCATACCTTCTGCAGAAAATGCCCTCCGGGAAATAGATATCCCTGTTGAGAAAGTACTTGAAGAAGCCGGGATACAATTCATAAATATACCCAATAAAGTGTCCATACGGGACCTTCGAAGCAAGCATCTTCTTAAATTCATCTCTGTGGAAGGGATGATACGTAAAGCCACTGAAGTCAGGCCGAGGGTCACCACTGCAGCTTTTGAGTGCATGCGATGTGAACACATAAACTTCATACTCCAGAGCGGACCCAAATTCATAGAACCTGCAGAATGTGAAGGAGAGGCCTGCGGGAAAAGGGGGCCCTTCAAAATATTGATGGACAGATCCAGTTTTGTAGATGCCCAGAAACTCCAGATCCAGGAAGCTCCGGAAAGTCTAAAGGGAGGAAGTCAGCCCCAGAGCATAGACGTAGATGTTGAAAATGACCTGGCGGGGATAGTCAAACCAGGAGACAGGCTGGTAATAAATGGAATTCTCCGCTCTCACCAGAGAACACTAAGAGAGGGGAAATCCACATTTTATGACCTGGTCTTGCATGCAAACTCCCTGGAATATGTTGACAAGGAATTCGATGAACTGGAGATAAGTCCTGAAGAAGAAGAACTTATAATTGAAATGGGAAAGGACAAGAATATCTACAAAAATATAATTGCATCCATTGCCCCTTCGATCTACGGATATGAAGATATAAAGGAGGCCCTTTCACTGCAGTTATTTTCAGCAGTTCCAAAAACCCTTCCTGATGGTTCACGCGTCAGAGGAGACATACACGTACTCCTGGTAGGAGATCCGGGAATTGCAAAAAGTCAGTTGCTAAGATATATGGTGAAGATCTCTCCAAGAGGAGTGTTCGCATCAGGAAAAAGTGCCTCCTCCAGTGGACTGACAGCTGCTGCTGTAAAAGACGATCTTGGAGATGGACGCTGGACGCTGGAAGCAGGGGCCCTGGTAATGGCAGATATGGGTCTTGCCGGCGTGGATGAAATGGACAAGATGAGCCGGGAAGACAAAAGTTCTCTCCACGAAGCAATGGAACAACAGACAATAAGTGTTGCAAAAGCAGGCATATTGGCCACTCTAAAGTCAAGATGTGCCCTGCTTGGAGCTGCAAACCCAAAATATGGACGCTTTGATCGTTATGAAGGACTGGCAGAACAGATAAACATGCCTCCGGCCCTGATTTCAAGATTTGACCTGATCTTCATATTACTTGATGTACCCGACAGTACCAAAGACAAGAACATTGCAGAACATATATTAAAATCCCACTATGCAGGAGAACTCCTGGAACAAAGGGATCATTTAGCCACATCCACTGTAACCCAGGAAAATGTGGACAAACATATGAAAGTGATCGAACCAAAGTTTGAGAATGACCTTATGAAAAAATATGTTGCTTATGCAAGAAGGAACGTATTTCCCATAATGGAAGATGATGCAAAACAGCACCTGATCAATTTCTATCTTGACTTGCGCAGAAGGGGAGAAGGAAAGGATTCCCCGGTACCTGTGACCGCCAGACAGCTTGAAGCCCTTGTAAGACTGGCCGAGGCCAGTGCAAGGATCAGGTTAAGTAACCAGGTAACTATGGAAGATGCCAAAAGGACCACACGCATCACAATGGCCTGTATGAAACAGGTTGGAGTAGATCCGGACACAGGGGCTCTGGATGTTGATGTCATAGCCTCCGGCACAAGTAAGAGTCAGAGGGATAAAATACATTTGATCAAAGAAGTCATCAAAAATGTCGCTTCAAAACATTCCGGCGGGAAAGCTCCTCTTGAAGAAATATATGAGGAGGCCGAAAAAGACAACATTGACAGGGAACACGCTGAGGAACTTATCACAAAAATGAAACGTCAGGGTGATATACTGGCCCCTGACAATAAACACATAAAAATGGTTTAACTTTAAGCTGAAAGCCTCTTTAATCAAATTAATGTGGTGATCATTAGATTAATTGCTGATCATTAGATTAATTGATGATATTAGATTAATTGATGATATTAGATTAATTGATGATATTAGATTAATTGATGATATTAGATTGATCTGGAAGGAGGAGTTCACTATAGCCAGATTGATAAAGAAAGAAGAAACTAAGCAATAAAAAGCTAAAAGAAAGCACCTCCGTTTTGTAAAAAAAAGTGATATTCATGTATCTGAAAATACATAGATCAGTAGACCAGACAGTTGTAGCTGCCTGTGACAAAGAACTAATTGGCACAACATTGAAAAAAGGTAAGATCAACATTGAGATATCAGAAGACTTCTATAAGGGAGAATTGGTATCAGAAACTGCCTTTATCGATGTTGTAGCGGCTTTTGGCAACATTAATATGTTTGGTCACCGTACCATAGCATGTGCGATCAAAAATGGTATGATTGATCCGGGATCAGTAATAGAGATAGAGGGCATACCACATGCACAGATCTTTAAAGTGTAAAATACTTAAACTGATGATTCAATTACATCAAAAAAATTCATGTGATTCTCTGAATAGCAGGCTTAAACAATGAAAATACCGAAAAGTACCGGTAAATTCAATTATGCAATCCATCTTATAAGCGATTCAGAATATAACTATTATAAATATCATCAAAACATACCTTCAGACAGATTTGAATATATATAAATAAATTAACCATACGGATTTCAATAAAATATTAACTAAATATATCAATATATAGCCAATATGGCCTGTATAATGGTATTGTTCAGATACAACCAGATTGAACAGGATCGGGCATACAAGACCTTTTGAAGCTCTTTCCAATACCAGAAAGTGGTCATAGAGGTAAATATCGATCACACTGATTGATATAGATTGGTGGAACTATGAGTGATAGTACTGAAAACATTGAAGTGTCCATTCTTGACAGAGATGAACTGTTAAGAAATGTGATAACCAAACATGAGCGTTTTATAAATGAATATACAGGGGAGTTTGCACAGATAAATGAAAAACTGCAAACCCTGGAAGAGCAGATCGGATCCTCTAAAAAGAAGAGGGAAGAGATCATAAACCGTACAGAGCTGCTGAAAGAAAAACGTCAGCAACTGTATCATCAGGCAGAGAACATACTGGGCAACATGTATGTAGATATCGATGACAAGTTGCTTGACAATAAGTTAATGCATGCAGTAAATGACGGGATCACCAAAATAAGACGCCTGACCGACATTAATGAAGAAGAGACCACCATTGAGCAGATCAATCAAAAACTGGATGAAATGGATAAACATGAAGATGTCCAGAAAACTGTTGTTAGTATCAAGAACCGCTTTGCTCAGGCAATTGCCGCAAGTAAGGAGTTAAGAGAGATCCAGGGAACAGAAAACAATGTTGAAGGGCCTCAAAATTCAACCGATGACATTGAGCAGATGGAAAAGAGACATGGTTGGCTTGAACACCGGATCAAAAGCCATAAAGAAGCCCTTGAATACTGGAAAAACGAAATGAGTAAAACTTCAGCTGTTCAGGAGGTGGAACAATGAGCGAAGAGAATATTGCCAATATGACAGAAAGGGAACTGAAGAACATAGTCAATGATTACAGGACAAAGATATCCCAGAATGAAAAAACATTGAAAGCTGTTTTTAATGAGCTCAAACTCCATCGCACCAATATCGATGAACTCAAACAGAAAAGGGATGATCTGAATGCAAAGGTAAAGGAACTTGCATCACAGGCCCGGGAAGAAAAGGGCAAAAGAGATGAAGTTAACAAGCAAATATCAGAACACAAATCTGAAAGGGATGGCCTCAGATCTGAGAAAGACAAAATTACAAATGATATAACAGGTCTTAAAGCAAAAAGGGACGAGTTCAACAAGATCTCAAAAGGAAGTGTCGGGTCTTTATCCAAAGCCTACTCTGAAGAACTTGATAAATTCCTCAATGCAGACATACCCCTAAACCACGAACAAAATATCTTTGAACGTTTAACAGAATTAACCGACCGTATCAAAGCTGCAAAAGAGGCCGATGCCACCCATAAGAAGATCGTGGAGATCTACCAGAGCTCTGAAACTGTTTTTAATAAGAATGGAAGCGTAGGACATTCTATCAAAAGCCTGGCTGAAGAATCTCAGCAACATCATCTGAAAATGCATGAGTTATATAAGAAAGTCGACGAACTTCGAAAAGAAGCAGACACATATCATGCACAGATAAAAGAAACATACAAGATAACATCTCCAATACGCGAAAAGATAGAGCCTCTGAAAGCAAAGACCGCACAACTGCGTGATGAACTGAGTGTATATCTTGAAAAGTTAAATGACATCCAGCTTCAAAAAGATGAACAAAAGCAGAATGATCATCACACTGAAGCCAAAGAAAAGCTGGAAAAATCCGGAAAACTAAGTCTCCAGGACCTCAAGGTCCTTATGGAAAAAGGAGATATAAAGTTCTAAAAGGGCATAACCCCTTAAAAGTAAGATTCCTGCAAAAAGAAGCTTTGAATATACAGGAACTTCAAATGAATATCACCGGCTTAAAAGCCGGTTCTTTTTTACAGGCCTTCAGGCTTAGCAGTTATTCCTGATGGATAACAGATACATTCTCCAGAGGATACCGAAATGAAGGGGGTGACCTTAAAATTCCCATTTATTTCCGGCAAACAACAGGGCAATGACAACTGCAACTGTGATTGCAGAAAATCCCGGGAGTATGGCCGCATTACCCCCACCGGAAACTGAGGAATTATTTGCAGCAATAGTTCCAGGATCTGAAGATTTATCAATGACCTCATCAGGAATATCAGGCAATGCAGGATCAAAGTATTGATAAACCGGACGGAAAGTGATCAAAGCATTGTCAGGACCATAGTATATCCTGTCCATAGTGATATTGAATATCTCATATTCACCATTACTATAGGAGATGGACTGACCTTCATGAAGGATATCATCCTTAACAACATCCCCATCAAATACCAGCTCAACCCAGACACCCCCTGTATCCTCACTGACACCTTTTACAGCCAGAGTATACTCCTGATCAAATGTCCAGGACTGAGAACTTTCAATGAATATCCCTGTACCATTAAGCAGGATAGTATCCTGTTCCCCCATAACAGAAGGGCTGAGGATGATTACTAAAGAAACAAATAAGGTTATCAAGAGGAACCTGTTATTGCCGTGTTCCATATATTACTCCTTTCATACCCTCTTCTTTCAAAAACATTCCTTTCAAAAACAACTAAGTGTTCAGGAATAGACACACCTACCTGCAATGACCTCTTCCACATTTCCATCCTTTTCTCTGACCAGAAGTGAACCATTCACTGAAATGCCCACGGCCATTCCGGATATCATTTTCATTGGAGCGATGATCTTAACCTATCTGCCGATCGTATCAGAAAGGCCTATCCACTCATTCAGAATGTTGTCAAAAGGTTGTGTCTTAAATCTTATATAGTCCTGCTCAAATGTTTCCAGAAGATTTTTTACAAATTCGACACGATCAACATTTACCCCCATCTCGATGCTAAGACTTGTGGCAATGTCCCTAATTTGCTGAGGAAAGACATTAGAAGATACATTGGCATTGATCCCGATACCCAGAACAATGAATGACACCTCATCGGTCTCAGCCTCCATTTCCGTAAGAATCCCGCATATCTTCTTACCGTTAACAAGTATATCGTTGGGCCACTTAATAGCAGCATTTACACCCATGGAACGTATTGTCTTTGCCACACAGACCCCTGCCAGCAATGTGATCCGGGATGCATGTGAAGGAAGGATGTGAGGTTTTAAGATAAGGGATAACCAGATACCCCCTCTGGGAGACTCCCACATATCACCTTTTCTGCCCCGGCCCTTCACCTGGGACTCGGCAATGATAACAGTTCCATCATCAACATCAGAGGCTATTGTTTTGGCCACATCATTGGTAGATATAATCTCATCAAAATATCTTACATCCTTTCCAATAAGATCCGTATCAAGGTCACACATTATCTCAGAAGGATACAACATATCCGGAACCCCTTTGAAAACATAACCTGAACCCGGGAAGGATTCTATTGAATAACCGTCACTTGTCAGTCCTTTTATATATTTCCACACCATAGCCCGCGATATGCCCAGCGTTTTAGCCAGATCCTCACCTGATACAGAACGGCCCCCTGAATCTTTCAGAACCTTTAATATTTCCATTTTTTTATCCATGATCTAACCCCCTTACATATGAAGGATCAATTGAAATCAAAGGATACTCAATATAATTAACCCTGCCACTCACCATACAATAGTATATAACTATATCAAATATCTATCTGGCCCCTGAATGAGACCTCAGATAAACGAACATCAACAAACCACATAAAATCAACGAGAAACGGAAGAACAAAAACCGGCTATTAACAAAAAGGGGAAACTAAGCTTCATTCAACGGACAGGAAATACCAACGCCAAAACATCAGGTCATGAACAAACATCAGGTCATGAACAAACATCAGGTCATGAACAAACATCAGGTAAGGGGGCCAACAGATTAACTTATTAATCTGCTGACCCGGGATCAAATCATTTATCCTGTTGCTCACTCATCTGCTTCTTAGCATTGCCGATATAGGCATTCACAGCAGTTGTGGCTGCGGCCATTTTTATATTATTGGTACACAGCGCAGAAGCCAGTGTATCCACCCGGCCTTTATGCTCCCTTGCAAAGGTCTCCACTGCATCGATGATATTATTGTCTTCAATGAAATGGGTGGTCAGATCTCCCCTGACAAAGGCATCGTTGGAAAGGACAGCTTTGTGGAAAGGGATGTTGTTGGTAACGCCTATAATGATGAATTCATACAGGGCCCTTTTCATCCGGCTGATCGCCTCATCACGATCCTTACCCCAGGTACTCAACTTGGCTATCATGGAGTCATAGAAAGGAGGGATCTCATATCCCATATACACCCCGCTATCCATCCTGACCCCGGGGCCTCCCGGAGAACGATAACGTTTGATCTTTCCAGGAGATGGAGCAAAATCATTTAGCGGGTCCTCGGCATTGATACGGCATTCGATCGCATGTCCGCGAATCTCAATGTCCTCCTGACGGATAGATAATTTTTCCCCGCTTGCAATGTGGAGCTGCTCCTTAGCAAGATCAATACCGGTTACGAGCTCGGTGATACCATGTTCCACCTGCAGACGTGTGTTGACCTCCAGGAAGTAATATTCCCCCTTCGAATAAAGGAATTCCACCGTACCTGCATTTTCATAACCTATTGAACTGGCCGCTTTGACCGCTGTTTCACCCATCTTTTTGCGAAGTTCAGGAGTCATAATAGGAGAAGGAGCTTCTTCCATCAGCTTCTGATGACGGCGCTGGATGGAACATTCCCTGTCAGATACATAGATAGTGTTCCCAAAACTGTCGGCAAGTATCTGGAACTCAATGTGCCGGGGTTCTTCCACATATTTTTCGATAAAAACGGTTGAATCCCCGAAGGCTGATCCGGCAACTGCCTGTATGGATTTGAGAGACTCCTCAAACTCATCCCGGGAATGAACTACTTTCATTCCGATACCTCCACCTCCGGCAGAGGCTTTGATCATGACAGGATAACCGATCGAGTCTGCCATATCCATTGCTTTATCAACATCATCCACAGCTTCGTCATAACCTGGAACCACAGGTACCCCGGCTTCCTGCATCAGAGCCCGGGCCGCGATCTTGCTTCCCATCTTATCGATCACTTCACTTGAAGGACCGATAAAAACAATACCTTCTTTTTCACATCTGCGGGCAAATGTTGCATTCTCGGACAGGAAACCGTAACCTGGATGAATGGCCTGGGCACCGCTTTGCTTTGCAACATCGATAATAGCATCCATATTCAGGTAGCTCTTACTTGAAGGAGAGGGACCAATGAAATATGCCTCATCCGCATACTTTGCAAACAGAGCATTCTTATCTGCTTCAGAATATACAGCCACTGTAGCTACATCAAGTTCCTTGCAGGCACGCATGATACGAATAGCTATCTCACCACGATTGGCGATCAGAACTTTATCGAACATATAGATCACCCCGATCAGTTGATAAGCATCAGAACCTGTCCGCTGGTAACAGGGTCCCCATCTGCAACAAATATCTCCTGAACAACACCGTCATTTGGTGCATGGATAGCGTTCTCCATCTTCATGGCTTCGATCACACATATCTTATCACCCTGACTGACACTGTCCCCGACATTCACATCGATGGAAAGAATCATCCCCTGCATGTGACTGGTCACTGCCCCTTCCTGATCTGCAGATACTTCTGAAATAGAAGCACTGGATACACTTAAAGACCCATCCATTGGCTCCACATTGACCTCAAATACATCACCATCCACCTCAACTTTATATCTGGTGGGTATTCCGGTGATCGGCTGCACAGCTGTGGGCATTGTCACAGGTGCAAGGTCTTCCTCCTTACCTTCACCTTTAAGGAACTTGACAGCAATTGCCGGATACAATATATAGGTGAGAATATCCTCTTCCTTTTTAACAAGGCCCTGCTGTTCTGCTTCCTGTTTAAGCTTGTCATATTCCGGTTCCAGCAGGTCTGCGGGACGGACTGTGATAGGTCTTTCGTCCCCTATCACCCGGGCGATCATCTCTTCGCTTATTGGAGCAGGAGGACGGCCGTAAAGACCACGAACATAATCCTTAACCTCTTTTGGTATGACCTTATAGCGCTCACCCAGGATCACGTTAAGGACTGCCTGGGTTCCTACGATCTGACTTGTAGGAGTCACCAGTGGAGGATAACCAAGCTCTTCCCTGACCTTTGGCATCTCTTCCAGCACAGCATCATACTTATCAAGCGCATTTTGTTCCTTAAGCTGGGAAACAAGGTTAGAAAGCATACCTCCGGGGATCTGGTACAGAAGGACATTGGTATCAACCTGCTCTGAGATCGGGTCCAGTATACCCCTGTATTCTTCTTTGAGCTTTTTGAAATATTTTGAAGCGTCTGTAAGCTTCTTCAGATCCAGACCAGTTGCATATTTCGTTCTGCAAAGACCGGCAACCGTTGACTCAGTGGGCGGCTGGGAGGTACCTCCGGCAAGGGGAGAAAGAGCGGTATCCAGTATATCCACTCCGGCATCACATGCCATCATATAGCTCATGGGAGCCATCCCTGAAGTGCAGTGGCAGTGCAAACCAACAGGCAGACCCACTTCTTCCTTAAGGGATCTGACCAGGTCATAGGCTTCTCTGGGAGCAAGCAAGCCAGCCATATCCTTTATACAGATCGATTCACATCCCAGATCAGCAAGCTCTTTTGCAAAATCAACATATTTCTCCACCGTATGGACCGGACTGATCGTATAACTGATGGTACCCTGAACACGTGCCCCCAGTTTTCTGGCAACGGTGATGGACTTTTCCATGTTCCTGATATCATTGACAGCATCAAAGATACGGAAGATGTCTATACCGTTCTCATAGGCCTTTGTCACGAACTTTTCCACAATATCGTCTGAATAATGTTTGTATCCCACCAGATTCTGTCCGCGCAGAAGCATCTGAGCAGGGGTGTTATGCATGTGCTTTTTTAACTCACGTAAGCGTTCCCAGGGATCTTCATTCAGATATCTTATACATGTATCAAATGTTGCACCTCCCCACATCTCAAGGGAATAATATCCAATATCATCCAGTTGTTCTATAATTGGCAACATATTGCGCGTTCTCATCCGCGTAGCAATGAGAGACTGATGCGCATCTCTAAGTATTGTTTCCGTTATTTTCACTGACATCGTTTTACCTCATATTATACTCATACCTCAAAGGCACCGATACCTTAAGGGCAGGCTTTCAAGTCGCTCTTCAATACCATGATAATGCAATAAGTAGAATTGTTCATAATTAAACATTCTCTTTTATGTAGTTTCTGGTGATCTTAATACTGACTAAATTCAAAAGAGAATGATGAATAGGTTATAGTACTAAATAGCTGATTAGAATAAAAATGTAACTAAATACCAATATGATTTATAGTGACAAAAAATGAATTAATATGCGTAAATAACAAAAATATTAAAGTTACTCAAAACAAATAAACAAAATATACTGCAAATGATTACAATGATAAAAAATGAAAGATAGAACCCCGGGTTCAGATTAAACCCAGGAAACTTGATACCGAAAGAACGAAATTGCTTACTGCCAGAGTTACAGTCTTTGAAAAACTGATACCCTCAATCACAACGTCTCCATTGTCATATGCTTCAAGGAAATCCTCTGTGGGAGTTTCGGACACGAGCAAAGAGCTTACCGTTGCCTCATTGGACTTTACCCTTATGGTGGGCTCAAATTCAGGGTCTTCAGGATCCACCTGTTCAAATTCGGTCACAAACATATCACTGGTGACGATCTTCAGATCCATCGTAGTCCCATCATTCATATCTATTACAGCATGAATAACCTCATTGCCAAGCAGGCTTTTTACAGCACCTGGTACTTTGTCAGCATTCTGGTTGAAGTCATTGACAACCACATCCATATCATTGAACAGATCTGCTCCTGCAGGCACTGAGAATAATGCCATCATCAGAATACAAACAAGAATAATTTGTTTCAATATATCACCTCTATAAGATCTACCATTATATACAATTATAAGTATGGAACTGCACATATATATTATATTCTGCAAACTGGATAAAACCCCGCATATACAATGGAACAAAACGTATAAGAACAGGACATTCATACCATACATTTTAGCCGGACAATGCGATCATTACATTTTGCATACTTTTGCCCGACATGAATAAAAGCACAACCATGCCTTTGTGGACAAAAGGGATAAAGAACATATCATCAAGAGGGAACATGGGCGAAATTATTGCAAGCAAACAGATGCTGGAATACTTCAATTCACTTGAATCAACCTTAAAGAAAGAACTTGAGCTTGCAAATCAGGCAAGGGCCAATGGAAAGGACCCAAAGCCATTTGTCGAGATACCGCTTGCAAAGGACCTGGCCGACAGGGTAGAGAATCTCATCGGGGTAAAGGGCGTGGCCCGGCGTATAAGGGAACTGGAAGAGAACATGTCCAGAGAAGAAGCAGCGCTGGCCATGGGCAGGGAAGTCGCTGAAGGCAAGGTGGGAAACTTTGATTCAAAAACAGATGCAATAGAAGGAGCTATACGGGTATCAGTAGCAATGCTCACTGAAGGGGTTGTTGCCGCACCTATCGAAGGGATTGACAGGGCATCTATAGGAAAGAATGATGATGGTTCAGAATACATCAGCATATTCTACGCCGGGCCCATCCGCAGTGCAGGCGGAACAGCCCAGGCATTATCCGTACTTGTAGGGGACTATGTGCGCCGCGGTGTGAACATTGACCGCTATAAACCCCGTAAAGAAGAGGTGGAGCGCTATATTGAAGAGATCATGCGTTACAAGAGCGTAGCCAGTCTCCAGTACACTCCTTCGGAAGATGAGATAAGGCTTATTGTGGAGAACTGTCCGGTCTGCATCGACGGAGAACCGACTGAACAGGAAGAGGTAGAAGGATACCGCAACCTTGAGAGGATCGAAACGAACCGGATCAGGGGAGGAATGGCACTGGTACTGGCCGAAGGACTGGCACTGAAAGCCCCGAAGATACTCAAACATGTAAAGAAGTTGAATATTGATGGCTGGGACTGGCTGGAAGAACTTATCTCCGGTAAAAAGACCGATGACTCAAAAGGAAAGGATGCAGATGAATCAAAACAGATAAAGCCAAAGGACAAATACATGCGTGACCTGATCGCAGGCAGGCCCGTCTTCTCCCACCCATCCCGACCAGGAGGGTTCAGGCTACGTTATGGACGCTCCCGCAACACTTCATTTGCCGCGGCAGGCATCAGTCCTGCCGGGATGGTGATAATGGATAACTTCATAGCCCCGGGGACCCAGCTGAAGGTAGAAAGACCGGGTAAGGCCGCAGGAATGGCGCCGGTGGATTCCATTGAAGGTCCCACCGTAAGGCTTTTTTCCGGAGATGTGATCCGGATAGATACACAAGAGCAGGCCCATCTGCTGCATTCTCAAGTAGAAGCGATCATAGACATTGGAGAGATCCTGATCAACTACGGGGACTTTCTGGAAAATAATCACCCCCTTGCCCCATCCCCTTACTGTTTTGAATGGTGGGTCCAGGACCTGGAAAAAGCAGCTCCCGGAAAATTCCCTGAAAAAGACAGTCTCCAGGACATATCCCAGGAAATGGCCCTGAACATCTCCGAAGAATACAGGATCCCACTGCACCCGAAATATACCTATCTCTGGCATGACATTGATATTGATCAGCTAGAACACCTCAGAGACCATATATCAGAAAATGGTGTACTTGACCCGGCCTTCCATTCCCTCAGTCTTGATCTTAAGAATACGGTCTCAAAAGGAATGAAAGAGATACTTGAAAATCTGCTCATATTACATACTATAAAGGACGCAATGATCCGGATAGAGGATCCTGCCCCACTTCTTAGATGTCTGGGCCTTGATAATACACTTGCTAAAAATACTACATCCCGGGGAACAGAAAACACTGCTCTGGAGATGGTGAACAGCTTTGCAGGTATAACCATCATGCCCCGGGCTCCCACCCGCATAGGGGCCCGCATGGGAAGACCTGAAAAATCCAATAAAAGGAAAATGTCCCCGGCCCCCCATTCACTGTTCCCCATAGGTGAGGCAGGAGGCAATACCCGAAAGATGGATAATGCCGCTAATTTTAAACCATATGCGAATTCCAAACCCGGAGTTATCACAGTCGAGATAGGCAACAGGATCTGCCCGGCCTGTGGAATGGAATCCTTTGAATATCGCTGTGAATGCGGGGAACATACCCTGCCCAAACTCTTCTGCCCCAGATGCGGCATTGCGATCAACAAAGAACAATGCCCAAAATGCGGGAGCAATACCACCTGTGTGAACATGCAGAAGATCGACTTTAAAAGCATTTATCAGCGGGCTTTCAAACGGCTGGGTGAGAGGGATAATCTGGAATCCTTCAAAGGCGTTAAAAGGATGATGTCAAAACATATGACCCCGGAACCTCTGGAAAAAGGGATTCTGCGAGCAAAACATGATCTTTTCACATTCAAAGACGGAACGATCCGTTATGACATGTCAGATATTCCCCTGACACATATAAGGCCGGATGAACTGGGGGTGACAGTACAGCAGCTAAGGGAACTTGGATATACAAAGGACATACATGACCAGCCCTTTACAAATGAAAAGCAGGTCCTTTGCCTGAAGGTCCAGGACCTTGTTATCTCCTATGACTGTGCTGAATACCTGCTGCGTACCACACAATACCTCGACGAACTCCTTGAGAAATATTATCAGTGTAAGCCCTATTATCATGCTGAGAGCATAAGTGATCTGGTGGGCATACTTCTCATCGGCCTGGCCCCACACACCTCTGCGGGCGTACTGGGCAGGCTTGTGGGATTTACCGGTGCAGCTGTAGGTTATGCACACCCATTCTTCCATGCCGCAAAGCGCCGCAACTGTGACGGGGACGAGGATTGTGTGATGTTACTTCTGGATGGATTACTTAATTTCTCCCATGATTTCCTACCGGATAAAAGGGGAGGTCAGATGGATGCACCTCTGGTCCTGACTACAAGGCTGGACCCAAGTGAAGTGGACAAAGAGGCCCACAATATCGATGTCTGCAGTTCATATCCCCTTGAATTCTATGAAGCTACCAGGGAAATAATAAACCCAAAGGACCTTGAAGACACGATGGACCTGATCAGCAGCAGACTGGGAACCCCCCTGCAGTATGAAGATTTCATGTTCACCCATGATACCACCGACATAGCAGCAGGGCCCCGAAAAAGTGCATACAAAACACTGGGAACAATGGTTGAGAAAATGGATGCACAACTGGAACTGGGAAGAAAGATCCGGGCCGTAGATACCTCGGATGTCGCAGAAAGAGTGCTTGTATCCCATTTTCTGCCCGACATGTTCGGAAATCTCAGGGCCTTCTCCCGCCAGAAGACACGCTGTGTCAAATGTGGGGCCAAATATAGAAGGGTTCCTTTAACCGGCAACTGCCCGAAGTGTGGAGGCAGGGTGATCCTGACAGTACATGAAGGAGCCGTCAAAAAGTATCTGGAAGTTTCCACAAAGGTAGCAGAAAAATACAACGTTTCTGCATACACCAAACAGAGAATAGAACTGATAGGTTATGATATAAAGTCACTCTTTGAAAATGACAGATCAAAGCAGATGGGATTATCAGATTTCATGTGATCAGGCCTGTAGGTCTGACCACCCATCTACGGATAAAGTTTAGGGATAGCGCTGCCTTCAACACCCCAATTCTTCTTCATACGACAAAATAATACGACAAAATATCCGGAGCATGACCCTTGAAAAGCATGGGTATTAAAAATAAAGTTGTTCCTCACTTGCGCAAGGACCATTCCAGTTTTAAAGGTAAGATCAAAAGGTAAGATCACATGAACGACACAAGATCATTTGCCATCAGATATTGGTAATCCTATTGCATTGATCTGCCCGATAAGCTCGGAGAATGCATCAAATTCCATATCCAGAACCTCTTCAGCGCTCATCCCTATGGACATTTCCCCATCTACTGTAAGACAATCAGGGCCCCGGCGTACAAATCGATCAACGCCGTCCCGGGAAAGCACAGCTTTGATCTCAGGGTCATGGACAAAGGCCCTACCCGGGATAATCACTGTTTCTTTGAACTCAGACAGGTCCACTTTACGGACATCATCGATCGTCATAAGACAACCTATATCCTTGTCCACACATACCACATTAACACTTGTGCAAAGCCGATCAAATATCTCACTAATACGGGGGCCTGCCACCCTGCTTGTCAGGATAGTACATTCCCGGGTAACCTCAGGAAGTTTTGAGATGAGATCATCATGCAATCTAATGGCAAATGGAGAGCCTATCAGAGGGTCCTCCAGAGGAGTACCTGTGATCCTCAGGGAATGTTTACTGGCACAATCCCGCACAATAGAAGTAAATTCTTCTACATTATGTGTCTGTGTGACCTCAGGCATAACAGGAGCATTTTCCAGGATCAGACCCTCTTCCCTGGAATTTGCAAAACGCATCAGTATAGCACCCTTTGCTCCCATTTCCTCCAGATCAGTAAGAGTCTTTTCAAGGACCTCCCCGTCATTTACGCCCGGGATCAGGACAATGGCTGCATACACATCACAATGAGCACAAAAATCACGAAGTACAACAAGGGACACTTCCGGTTCCGGGTCATTCATGTACCGGCCCCGAAGAGAAGCATCGGTAGCAAATACTGTAAAAGATACCTCTTTGACACCATTCTCAATAAAAAAAGTAGCATCATCCTCTGAGGTGAAACCTTTGCCACTGGTATAACCCAGATGGATTGGTTTTTCAAACCGTGAAAGGGAATGAACAAGCTCCCTAAGTTCCGGATAACAGCTAACGTCCCCACCACCACTAATAGTGAACTTATCAAAATCACTTGAGCCAAAATGAAGGGACTGGGACACCTGGGCCATAACATACTGTGCAGGCTTGAAACCGGAATAAAGTTCCTTCACACCCCTTGTACAGTAATCACAACCCTTTGAAAACGGAAAACAATGTTTACACCCAAAAGCGGGAACATCCTTCACCTTCTTAAAATAGCAATACCTGCAAAACCCACGGCAATCCACTCCAGGACTGCCTCCAACATCCACTGTCATTTCCATGCGAATCGGGAGTAGTTAAAATCTGTAGTACTAAACAGTTGTGGTCATCTGTGTGAACTACCCACGACTAAAGTCCTGAGTTTCCTGCTTCACTGCCTGTTCTTATTAACACAACTCCACAGACCCTTCCCGTAGTCCCAACTCTGACGCATCATGTTAGAATGCAAAATATTGAGACAAAAAAAGTGTAGAATAGTAAACTTAGCTTTATTTACAGGATGCAACAGAAATTGGTTATACAAATTAACATAAAAGTATGCGTTAATGACATAATATTATTGGCATCCGTATAAACAAAAGCAAAGAAAACTCAAATAAAGCAGATAAACTTCATTATTGAACATTAAAGATGTCTGCAAACCCAATTCAAATGCAAAAGCTTTAAACGTAAAAACACCATTCCAAATCTGCAATAAACATAAGAAAGACCAAATGGATAAATTTCACAAGCACTACATCTGACGGAAAAACGCCTTAAGGCACCCGTCTTCGCTCAAATTCAGGTGCTTATTCCATGAGGATTTCTTTGAATAAAATTAGGAGGAAATATACGTGTCTGACAAAATAGACATATACGACGACAGAGGTACACTGTTGGAAAGCGGCGTTGACGTTTTGGATCTCGCTCCAACATCAAACGCAGCAATCGGAAAGATCATCAAAGATACCAAGAGAACTGTTGCCATCAACCTTGCAGGGATCGAGAAAGGCCTTGCAACAGGTAAATTCGGTGGAGCAGGACGTCAGATTCGCGGTCGCGAACTCAACTATGATATCGTTGGAAACGCAGATGCAATCGCAGAATCCGTGGAGAAATTCGTAAGGGTCAGCGATGATGATGACACCAATGTAAAACCACTTGGTGGCGGAAAACAGTTACTTGTTCAGGTTCCAAGCTCAAGGACCGCAGCAGGTGCAGATTATGTTTCCGGAAGCACAGTAAGTGGTGCAGCAGTCGTACAGACCATCATTGACATGTTCAACACAGATATGTTCGATGCACCTATCGTAAAGGGTGCTGTCTGGGGAAGCTACCCACAGACCATGGACATGAAAGGCGGAAATGTCGCATCTATCCTTAGTATCCCACAGCAGAACGAAGGTCTTGGTTTCTCCCTGAGGAACATCATGACCAACCACGTAGCTGCAATCACAGGCAGAAAAGCACTCAATGCTGCCGCATTATCTTCCATCTATGAACAGACAGGTATGTTCGAAATGGGTAATGCAGTAGGAATGTTCGCAAGACACCAGTTGCTTGGCCTTGCATACCAGGGTCTAAACGGTAACAACCTTGTCTACGAAATGGTCAAGGAGAACGGAAAGGACGGAACCATTGGTTCAGTAGTCCAGACCACTGTCGAAAAAGCAATCGAACAGGGTATCATCGAGGTAGACCACAAGGCACCTTCAGGATACAACTTCTACAAGGCAAACGATGTCTCAATGTGGAATGCATACGCAGCAGCCGGTCAGCTCGCAGCAACACTCGTGAACTGTGGAGCAGGCAGAGCAGCACAGAATGTATCCTCAACCATCCTGTACTTCAATGACATCATTGAGAAAGAGACAGGTCTCCCAGGCTGTGACATGGGAAGAGCACAGGGTACTGCAGTAGGATTCTCCTTCTTCAGCCACTCAATCTATGGCGGTGGAGGTCCCGGTATCTTCAACGGTAACCACGTTGTGACCAGACACTCCAGAGGATTTGCAATCCCATGCGTGTCCGCAGCAGTGGCACTTGATGCAGGTACTCAGATGTTCAGCATTGAGAAGACTTCCGCACTTGTTGGAAATGTCTTTGGATCGATCGATGAATTCAGAGAGCCAATTAAGGCAATTGCAGGAGCACTCTAAACTAAAGAGCTCTAAAAGGTCTCAAAGGTAATCCATGATGATAGATTCTGCTTCAAATACATATAACCCTATACAGATCGAGATATTTCCCAGCAGGTTACTTAAGCCTGAGACTGCGGCAATACTTCTCACCCAGATCAGTGAACTTGATGGGGTGTGCAGGGCATTTGTCCAGGGCCCCAGACTGCCACAATCCGTACCATACGGTCCGGCAAAAGGAGAAGTTGTAGAACACAGGTTCCACGAAACCATCCTTGTTGGAGATACGGAAATTACATTAACCGTAATGGTAGGTAGTTTACGAATAGAGCTCCTTGACGAATTTACAAAGAACACAATCCGGGAAATATGTGAGCGAGTGCTTCCTATGGGTTTTGAATTCAGAGAGGGACTATTCATACAGAGAAGACAGACAGTCTCAGATTACGCCAAAAGAGGGCCAGATGCCGATCCCCTCTATTTCGGGATGGCAGACCCAAAAGGCAAGGTAGGGGACAGGATCACCATACTGAAAAAGACGGAATGATTGCATGTTCGATCGGGAAACTCAGGTTGTAGACTGCAGACATGGGATGGGGCTTGGCAGAGGAGGAGGTCTTGCACAGCGAGGCACGATATCCGAAACCGGCCGTCCGGATGTAGTAGCAGTTGCGATGAGCCCGGGAAGACGTCATATCACAAAACCCATTTGTGAACTCACATATGGGATGCGTCGTGAAGGTATACAGGTCAGTGTACTGGTATTAAACTCCGGTTCAGGGATCCCTGATACCGCAATGCGGTCAGGGTCCTTTGGAATAACCCGGAAGAGATAGAACAGATATCAAGGCATAAACTTGCAGTGATCCACACCGGCAATATACGAGACCATGTGGTGAAAAAAGTAAGGGAGATACTGAAAGAAGCTAAAGTCCCGGCAATTGTTGTCTGTCAGACAACTATCGATTTTGAAGATTTTGCCAGGGGAGGCGTCCAGACAAGACTGGTACGTCCTAAAAAAGATGACATCCTTACAGAAGGAAGGATTATGGATATAGTAAGCGGAGTTACAAGAGGTCAGAGTTGTCCCAGGGACAAGTTAAATGAACTGGTAATATCCGTGAAAACCGCAATGAGATCTATTGAAAGTAATTAAGGAGTGTATAATAATGGCATACGAAGCACAGTTTTATCCCGGATCAACATCCGTTGCAGAAAACAGAAGAAAGCACATGTCCGGCAATGTCGAGAAGCTCAGAGAGATCTCCGATGATGATCTGACACTTATTCTCGGACACCGCGCACCAGGCAGTGACTACCCAAGCACACACCCACCACTCGCAGAAATGGGTGAACCAGAATGCTCAATCAGAGAGCTCGTGGATGCAACTCCAGGAGCAAAAGCAGGAGACAGGGTCAGATACGTTCAGTTTGTAGACTCAATGTACAACGCACCTGCAACCCCATACTTCAGGTCATATGCAGCCGCTATCAACAACAGAGGTGTTGACCCAGGTACACTTTCCGGCCGTCAGGTCGTCGAAGCCCGTGAAAGGGACATGGAAGAACTTGCAAAGTTCCAGATGGAGACAGAAATGACCTGTCCTGCACTTGCAAGCCTTCGTGGCGCAACTGTACACGGTCACTCTCTCCGTCTTCCAGAAGATGGTATCATGTTCGACATGCTCGACAGATGCCGCCTTGAGAATGGCGTAGTGATCATGCATAAGGACCAGGTAGGAAGACCAATCGACAAGAAGGTCGACCTTGGAAAACCAATGTCCGAAGACGAAGCTGCCAAGAGAACCACAATCTACCGTGTAGACAATGTACCATTCAGGAATGACAAAGAGGTCATTGAGTGGGTCCACACAGTATACGAGAAGAGAACCATATACGGCTTCAAGCCAGAATAAATGAGGTGAGATAAATGGCAGACGACAGAAAGAGAATGTTCCAGAAAGAATTGGAAGTCAAGTTCACAAAAGAACACGGTACCAACAAGATGGAAGGCGGAGAGATCACCGACAAGAGGGTGACCTACTACCGTCTGGGTGTCGACCAGAACCCAAGAAAGGTCGAGATGAAGAAGGCAGGTAAGGAAATCGCAGAGAAAAGAGGCCTCGTCGGGTACAACCCAATGATGCACTGTGGTGGTATACCACTCGGTCAGAGAGCACTTACCCCATCATACATCTCAGGCACTGACATGCTCGTAGAGACAGATGACCTGCACTACGTCAACAATGCAGCAATGCAGCAGATGTGGGACGATATCAGAAGGACCTGTATCGTCGGTATGGACATGGCTCACGAGACCCTCGAGAAAAGGCTGGGTATGGAAGTCACACCAGAGACTATCAACCACTATCTCGAAGTCCTCAACCACGCCCTCCCTGGAGGAGCAGTCGTTCAGGAACACATGATCGAGACCCACCCCGGACTTGTAGATGACTGTTACGTAAAGGTCTTCACAGGTAACGACGAACTTGCAGATGAGATCGACAACCAGTTCCTCATTGACATCAACAAGCAGTTCCCTGCAGAGCAGGCAGAAGAGCTTAAGGCCGCAATCGGTAACACAACCTGGCAGGCAGCTCACATCCCAACCATTGTCAGCAGGACAACAGACGGTGCCCAGACAACCAGGTGGATGGCAATGCAGGTCGGTATGTCCTTTATCGCAGCATACAACATGTGTGCCGGTGAAGCAGCAGTTGCTGACCTTTCATATGCAGCAAAGCACGCTGGTGTTGTCTCCATGGGTGACATGCTTCCAGCAAGACGTGCACGTGGTCCAAACGAACCAGGTGGATTGTCCTTTGGTAACATGGCAGATATCGTACAGACCAGCCGTGTGGATGCAGATGATCCAGCACACGTAACCCTTGAGGTAGTCGGTGCAGGATGTATGCTCTACGATCAGATCTGGCTTGGATCATACATGTCTGGTGGTGTCGGTTTCACCCAGTACTCAACCGCTGCATACACCAACAACATCCTCGACGACAACATCTACTACGATGTTGACTACATCAACGACAAGTACGATGGTGCAGCAAACAAGGGTATTGAGAACAAGGTCAAACCAACCCTTGAGGTCATCAAGGACATTGCAACCGAATCCACTATCTACGGTATCGAGAACTACGAGAAATACCCAACAGCCCTTGAAGACCACTTCGGTGGATCCCAGAGAGCAACAGTCCTTTCCGCAGCAGCTGGTAGTGCAGGATCCCTTGCAACCGGTAACGCAAACGCAGGTCTGTCCTCCTGGTACCTCTGCATGTACCTCCACAAGGAAGCTCTTGGACGTCTCGGATTCTTCGGTTTCGACCTGCAGGATCAGTGTGGTGCAACCAATGTGTTCTCCTACCAGTCCGACGAAGGTCTTCCACACGAACTCCGTGGTCCAAACTATCCAAACTATGCAATGAACGTCGGTCACCAGGGTGGATATGCAGCTATCGCTGCAGGTGCACACGCAGGACGTGGCGATGCATGGACCATCAACCCATTGATCAAGGTCTGTTTCGCAGACGACATGCTCCCATTCGACTTCACCGCACCAAGGAAGGAATTCGGAAGAGGAGCTCTCAAAGAGTTCGAAGCTGCCGGAGAGAGATCCCTGATCCTCCCCGCAAAATAAACAACTTCAGGCAGGCACCTTGCCTGTCTATTTTACCTTTTTTTCTGCTTTCTGCTATTAGTATCGTTGTGTTTTATTCATTTTCAATTTAAACTAAATTGACCCTCAAACCAGCGGTCTGATTACCAGAATTCAGACTCTGTCCAATCGAAGTCTATTCGGACATATGACATTGTAACTCCGATACTGATCATATCATCAGTCATCAATGGTTGGCCCTTATCATGAGAAAATAAACTGCACACTTATTCTTATCGATAGTTATATGAGTAAAGAATCCTCATGAAATGGACATATAGATCAAACCCTATTATCACAGATCGTTTTTATTCAGGAGATCATCCCATGGTTACGGAAATTGAACAAAAGGTCATGACCGCCAAAAATGCATCCATTCGGCTTGCAAGTGTGAACACCCCTGCAAAGAACAAAGCGCTTGAAGCAATGGCAAAGGCTCTGGACAGCAACAGGGAGTTAATTCTCAAAGCAAATGAAGAAGATATTGAGAATGCCAAAATTATGAAAGAGAGTGGGCAACTCTCACAGGCCCTCGTGGACAGGCTGAAGGTCAATGACAGTAAGATAGACGGAATGATCCATGGGATATATGATGTTATGGAACTGGAAGACCCCTCAGGTAAGACTCTCTCTGCACTTGAACTGGACCGGGGCCTTGAACTCTACCAGGTCAGCTGCCCCATTGGTCTTATCGGCGTGATCTTTGAATCAAGACCCGATGTGGTCCCCCAGATAATGGCCCTCTGTTTAAAGAGTGGTAATGCCACAGTCTTTAAAGGAGGAAGTGAAGCTCTTAATTCAAACCGTACCATCTTTAATATACTGGTGGAAGCACTGGAAAACGTGGCAGGATTGCCTTCAGGAGCTTTCCAGCTCATGGAGACCAGAGAAGAAGTAATGGATATTCTCTCCCTTGATTCTTATATTGACCTTTTGATCCCCAGAGGTTCAAATGCTTTTGTCAAATTCATCCAGGACAATACCAGGATACCTGTACTGGGACATGCTGACGGGATCTGCCATGTCTTTGTGGATGAATATGCAGATCTTGAAAAAGCCTGCCGGGTCTGTCTTGATTCAAAGGTTCAGTACCCTGCAGTCTGCAATGCGATGGAAACCCTTCTGATACACAAGAACATTGCCAATGATTTCCTTCCCAAAATGTGTAAACTCTTTGAAGAAGCAGGTGTGGAAATGCGTTTTGATGAAAGATCATATGCCATTGCAGATAAACCGGACATCAAAGAGATCCATACAGCAAGCGAAAAGGACTGGAAGACAGAATATAATGACCTTATACTTTCTGTCAAACTTGTGGATTCCATGCAGGAAGCAATGGATCACATCAACAGATACGGATCACACCATACAGATGCCATTGTAACAGAGGATGAAAATAATAAAAAGGATTTTATAGCCCTGGTGGATTCATCCAGTGTTATGATCAATGCCTCTACCCGTTTTGCAGATGGGTTCAGATATGGCAAAGGAGCCGAGGTAGGCATAAGTACCAATAAGATCCATGCCCGTGGTCCTGTGGGAATGGAGGGACTGGTCATATACAAATATGTACTTACAGGTAATGGAGAAATAGTTGCAGATTATGCAGGTGAGAATGCAAAACCTTTCACACATACAGCCATCAACACAGAACTCGACAAGTTGTTCAATTAATATTAAAAAAACGATCATACAACTGTTTGCAGCACAAAGGTAACCTTTGAATAGAACAATATCATTTATTCCTGGAGATTGAGAGTGAGCGAAAGAAAAGAACTCTTTGATGACATTAAAAAGATAGTCATCAAGATAGGCACCACCTCCATTAGCGGACATGATGGAGAACTGGACTTTGACCTTATGGACAATATTGCTTCCCAGGTCAGTGAATTGCATAATCAGGGAAAACAGGTCATCATCGTCAGCTCGGGTTCCATAGGCATTGGAATAGAGATGTTAAACCTCAATTGCCGGCCCAGGGAGATCCCGGTACGCCAGGCTGCTGCAGCAGTGGGCCAGAGTATATTGATGCAGCACTGGATGCAGGCATTTAAAAGATATGACCTGAAAGTGGCCCAGATACTGCTGACCTACGGATCCTTTACGAATCGTCTGACCTATCTGAACCTCAGGAATAGTATATCCACTCTCTTAAGCTATGGAGTAATCCCCATCATTAATGAGAATGACAGTACCTGTGTGCATGAGATTGAGGCAACCCTTGGAGATAATGACAAACTTTCTGCAATGGTAGCCAGCAAGATGGAAGCTGACCTCCTGATCCTGTTAACTGATATAGATGGACTGTATGATAAAAATCCTAAAAGACATGCAGATGCAAAACTTTTAACCACAGTTGAAAAAGTTACCCCCACCATCGAAAGCTATGGAGGCAGTCCTACAAGTATGAAAGGTGTGGGAGGAATGCGGACAAAGATCGAAGCTGCTAAAATTTGCAGTATGGCCGGTTGCTATATGGTCATTGCAAATAGTAGTATCGATAACATCATCAAACGGATCCTGCTGGGAGAACAGATAGGGACCCTTTTCCTGGCAAACCAGGCTGTACATAAGAACAGGATCAGATGGATCATTCTTGCAAAATCTTCCGGCACCCTGGTAGTTGATACCGGAGCAATGAATGCCCTTATGAATAAAATGAGCCTGTTACCCTCCGGAGTCCTTGAAGTATACGGGGACTTTGACAGAGGGGACATCATAAAACTTGAATGTGATGGGACTGTTTTTGCCAAAGGAATGACCGACTATACCTCTGAAGAGCTTCAAAAGATTAAAGGCAAACATACGAATATGATCGCCGACATCCTGGGTTACAAGAATTATGACCATGTTGTTAAAAAAGAAAACATCGGGCTGTTCAACATGGATACGGCCCGGGAGCTTACGCTCAGCAAATAAAAGATTAATAAATTTTTGAGATAATATTATATGTGTTAGCAATTCAACTACTTCGAGCTTAAGGCAATCCACAAATTTTTATTTGATAATCCCATATAAGATACGGCCGGAACAAAAAGCTTATAAGGGACGGACAATCAGATGTCAAAGAGGTATGGATCAATGGCAGCCAATCAAACTCAAATGATCTGGATAATTGATGACGATATAGCAGGTTCACAACTGCTGGAAAATATTCTTTCAGAAAACTATCAGGTCATCCGGATTGATGCAGGTCACAAAGCTATTGAAATGCTCAAAGAAGATAAACCCGATATTATTTTGATGGACCTGGAATTACCTGATATCAATGGATATGAATTATGCAGGACCATTAAAACCGACATATACAATGGAACCATCCCTCTAATAATGCTTACAGACCCATCTAATGAAGATAACAAAACCAAAGCTATTGAAGCCGGAGCCGACGACCTCCTGTCTAAACCAGTAGATATACTGGAACTTACTACAAGGGTCAGATCATTGTTAAGGATAAAAGAACTTAGCGAGGAACTTCTCAAAGAAAGGGACCTTGCACAGAAGTATATCGATGTGGTCGGTTCGATCATTGGAGTACTTGACACAAATATGACTATAACTCTTGTAAATCAGAGAGCCTGTGAAGTATTGGGATATACCAAAGAAGAAGCCATAGGTCAAAATTGGTTTGACATCTTTTTACCGGATTCTGTTCGCAGCCTTATAAAGGGGGCTTATACAGAGGTCCTGAAAGGCAATATGGAACTGCCAGAATTCTCAGAAAAACCTATCCTTACAAAAAGTGGAGAGGAACGTCTGATACTCTGGCATGATGTTGTCCTTAAAGATGATGATGGAAAAATAGTTGGCACCATCAGTTCAGGCGATGATATTACTGACAGGAAAATGGCCGAAATGGCAATGGAAGAAGCCAATGAACAATTAACGTCCCTGGACAGGATGAAAAATCAATTCCTCACAAACCTGAACCATGAACTCCGGACACCACTTGTATCCATAAAAGGTTTTAGTGAATTATTATATGAAGAAAGGATAGGAAGCCTCTCAGATAAACAAAGAGATGCCCTTGATGCAGTCATGCGTAATACAGAACGACTGCGCTATATTGTGGATTCACTTCTATATGTGAGCAGTGACAGGATACACCGGATCAAATATGAACTTACACAGATAGATATCATTGAGGTTATTGATGAAGTAATTCAAACCATAGGACCCAGGATAGCCAGGTCAGGAATTGGTTTTGAAATAGACATCAAAGAGAATGTCCCGCTTATAGCCGGAGATCAGGAACACCTTAAGAGATTAGTGAACCATTTACTGGACAATGCAATGAAATTCACCTCTTCCGGTGGAAAGGTCTCATTAGTTGTCCGGGTTAACGAACCGGACAAACTTATGATCAGGGTCACGGATACAGGTATAGGGATATCACCAGATCAGATGCCAAACATTTTTAACAATTTCTACCAGGTGGACGGTTCCACAAAAAGAAAATATGGTGGTACAGGTGTTGGCCTGCATATCTGCAAAAAGATAGTGGAAGCCCATAATGGAAATATCTATGCAGAGAGTGAAGTGAATAAAGGAACGACATTTACTGTAATACTTCCTGTTCAACATGGTCCGGGAATCAGCAATGATGTTTCAGAAGCATCCTCAAGTCAACTACTTCTCCCAAATTAACACAGGATTTCA
Source organism: Methanosarcinaceae archaeon (assembly GCA_963676195.2). Taxonomy (GTDB): domain Archaea; phylum Halobacteriota; class Methanosarcinia; order Methanosarcinales; family Methanosarcinaceae; genus CAXXJW01. The sequence continues at coordinate 1,834,645 of CAXXJW010000001.1, forward strand.
GCCTGTTAATTTAAGGAAATTGCGTGGATCATACCATTAGTTTCAGCTTGATCACATTCGCAGATTGTTGCAGTATACCCCGCATATTTCAGATCACATTATTTAATCTCATATAATTTTATTTTTCCTATATGATTTTATTTTACATTTTTTAATATATCCACCTGTATTCGTTACGAACATATCTTTTCTATTATATTAATACTTAAAAATTAGCATATTATAAATAGAATAAAAATTACTTATTGCCTGATGGAGAATAATCTGGAATTAATCGGACAAACTAAAGCTCGAATGTTGCTTGCTCTGCTTTTTATCATAGTCACCGGATCACTGCTCGCATATGCCCTTATACCTTATTTCAATGCATTTCTGGGAGCATTTATCCTTTATTCCATATTCAATCCCCTCTATGAATTTATTGTAAACAGATCTAAGATCAGAAAGGAATGGGTCGCCCTTGCAATAATGGCCCTTTCGATCATCATTGTGATCCTTCCTGTGTACTTTTTAATCTCAACTATTGTAGGAGAGGTACAACTGATCATTGATTCCTTCATAAATAACTTTAATTTTGTAGATATTAATACAAATATAGATTATATCAATGAGAAATTGCCTGAACTAAATATCAATGAAAAAATAGTTAACGTGGTTTCCGCGGCAGGAACATATGTATCGGGTTTATTGCTCTCCACAATACAAAATATAAGCAACCAACTGGTTACACTGACAATAATGTTCTTTTTGCTCTATTATCTGTTCACATCAAATGATACTAAATTAAGAGAGCAACTTATTGACCTCATCCCCTTCAACAAGAAAAATACGGAGCATCTGTTGCATGAGATAAAGATCGTGATTAACTCAACCCTTTTTGCAACCCTTCTAATAGCTTTGATACAGGGGACGATACTTGGTATCACCTTTTATCTCGTAGGGATAAAAGCTGCCGCCCTTTGGGGAAGTATTACAGCTATTCTGTCTTTCCTGCCAGTGGTTGGACCACCCTTTGTCTGGGCCCCTGCAGCTGTATATATGTTCATACAAAAGCAATATGTTGCAGGGATAGTGATCCTGGTGGTAGGATTCCTTATCAGCAACATCGACAACCTGTTGCGGCCATTGATACAGAAAAAACTGGGTGCCATGCATCCCTTCATATCCCTGCTGGGAATCTTTGTAGGTTTATACCTTTTCGGGCTGCCTGGAATAGTAGTAGGCCCCCTGTTAATATCTATCTTCATTCTCCTGGTGAAGATGTTCAATGAAGAATATATTGACAAAACATGATCATAGAGGCTCACAGAGATACAATGGCTTATAGATGGGCACGGAAGTTCAAAGTGGCTCACAGATGATAATCGGGATTTACATGCCCAGTTTCTTCCTCATTTTCTTATTGGCACCTACTACCATCTGTTTTATCACATATGGTATGGGTGTTCTCCTGCCCCCGGCCCTGACAGAACCATTCCGGATAGCCTGCAGTACAGCTTCCAGCGTACGTTCAGTTACATCGACCTCGGTGTAGGAGCAACCCACCATTTTGGGTTCATGTGCATCACTGCCTCCTGTTTGAGGATAACCGAATTCTTCTGCAGCCTGTTTTGCTTTTTTGTTGGGCCCTCCGGTCACACATCTGGAATTGAGAACTTCCACTGCATCAGCATCAAGACCTTCAACATAACCGATACCATGGGAAGTAAGTTTAAAAGGATGGGGTATGATCACACAGGCACCAAGTTCCTTTGCTTTTTTTATTGTATCCTCGGGAGTTAAACCCGGTTCAATATCCCCTGAAGCATTAAGGACCAGGATATGGCCCCTGGAAGAAGAAACCTCAACCCCCGGAATGATGATCAGGTCCAGGCCAAGTTCCTTAACCCTCTGTGCACAAACAAGACCTCCTTGCCTGGTATCATGATCACATATGGCAAGACCGTCAAGACCGATCTTTTTCGCATGATACAGAATTTCATCAATGTCAGCATTGCTGTCCTTTGAAAAACACGAGTGAACATGAAGATCAAATCGCATGTATATGGAGAGGTCGCTAAAGTAAATAAAGATTTGTGGTTCATAAAATGAAAATAAAAGGAAGGAACACAAAAAAAGCAAACAAATCCGATGCAAAAAATATATAAGAGGAGGAATACGAACGGGCGGCCAATGAAGGCAAATATGCTGGATCTAATGGTGGTATTTTGGTGGTACATACACCCGTTCGTAATGATACTAACTACCGTATATTATAAACATCTTTCGCTTTATTACGAACAAACTTCACTTCAGCTTTTCAAGTGAACAACCCTAATGACAAAACAGAATGAGCTGAACAGAAGAGCATTCTAACAGATCAGAATCAACCTGCCACTATCCAGCTTAATCTTCATCGGATACAAAAGACTTTGCTTTATTAATTACTTCATCCCTGGCCTCGATATCCATTGATATTATGTCATCATATTCGATGTTGTGAACAATGCCCTCATCAAATATCCAGGAAACCAGGGACATCCCCTCTTCAGACATTGGAATCTTTATTTTGGCCCTATTCCACTGTGGAAGATGTCTGTAGATGACATCCTTGAGATCTTCAATACCTTCTCCTGAGAGGGCAGATATGGGAACACTGTCAGGCAGAAGATAACCCAACTCCTCCATCCTGTTTTCCAGGGCCCCACTATCAATCCTGTCGGTCTTGTTAAGAGCGGTTACGATAACCGGGCCCCGGGCCCTTTCCCAGAAGATCTCATGACATACGGCCACTTTTTTCCTGATGATATCCACAGGTTCACTTATATCCACCACCAGCAGGATAACGTCTGCCAGAAATATCTCATCCAGTGTGGATCTGAAGGCATCCACCATCCAGTGAGGAAGGTCTTCAATAAACCCTACGGTATCGGTGATCAGGACCTTTCTCTTACCTATGATAACCGAACGGGTGGTGGGAGATAAAGTAGTAAAGAGCATATCCTCAACGACCGTACCTTCTTCCACCAGGGTCTGAAAAAGAGTGCTTTTGCCTGCATTTGTATATCCGGCAAGGGCCACGAGGGAAAAACCCTTTTCATGGCGGAACTGTCTGAGGGACTCACTATCCTTTACAGTCCCCTGCAATTCTTTTTTTATCCGACGTATCCTGCTTTTCAGGTCCTGTTCATAGGAATCCTCATAACCTCCAAGACCCATGAACCCGGGACGCTCTTCTTTTTTAAGAAGGGATACAATGGTATGGGCCCTGGGTAGTTCGTACTGCAACTTTGCAAGTTCAACCTGGAGTTTGGCACGATGGGTGGTGGCCCGGGCCGCAAATATCTCCAGAATGAGTTGAAAACGGTCCATAACCTGACATTTGCATGTTTCAGAGATATTGTATATTTGAGTGACACTTAATGAATTATTGAATATCACCTTCTCACAGCCAAGTTCATGTACCATGAGAGAAAGCTCTTCTGCCTTGCCCCTTCCCAGCTGATATTTCCGGTCAGGATTGCGCAGCTGGAACAGTGTACCCACCACAACATAACCTGCAGAGAAAGCCAGGTCCTCCAGCTCGTCCATCCTGCGACGGACCTCTTTCATATCTGTATTCGGATCACTGCGTTGAACCAGGATAACATTTACGGGATCAATTATATTAAGCACCTACAAAGGGATTTTGCCAGTTTCAATCACTTATATCGAGTTCTTTGAGAAGGAGGTTCCTTGCATTTAAAGAAACATGATGAGCAATTTCAATTCCAAGCCTTTCACTTAATGATTCCTGATATTTAAAAGGTTGCGGGAACATGCTCATGGATAATTGTTCCGGCTGGTTGAACATATCTCCCTGTTCAATGATTATAGTGGCATCCGGATCCATTCCGGAAACGGTCTTGAGGACTATCCGGACAATATCCCCCACCTCCGGAGGATGGGGTATAAGGAAAGGCCTGATGCGCATCATACGGATCTTTTCCACATGTGAGGGGGTGACTGAAAGGGATACGGCCGCACATACCATATAGTAACCTGAAGCTATCCTGTGCCTGCCTGAAATATCCACTGCGATTATGTGATACATATTGATTCCTTTTATCCACTATGACCATATTTGCCGGGCCTCAATTCAGAACAATTTGAGATCTGTTCACTTGCTGCCATTCATTAATTCCTGTATATACTCAGTATCCTTAAGTACCTTCAGACTCACAAACCCCCCAACCAGTAAATTAAGGTACAGGGTAAAGACCCTCCAGGCCATCACAACGATCCCTACAACTGATGCCGGGACGAATATAGAGAACATTGAAATGGCCCCAAACTCTGCCACACCGCTGGCCCCGGGGGTCAGGGGCATGACAAGCAGGATCATAAGCGGGACCTGCACTGCAAAAGCGATAAGGACGGATGGGTCCTGATTAAGGCCCAGCAGGATGACCGGGACCATGGAGAACTCAACAAGCCAGAACATGAGGGTATAGAAAAATCCCTGTAACAGACCGCACCTGCCTTTACTTACAAAGATATACATACTTTCATGGAACTCATCAATAATACTTTCCAGCTGCATGATGATGTGAGCACATCGACTTTCAGTCCCGGAAAAACATTTTTTTACTAAAGCTGCCAGGACCTTTTTAGTACCTCCTGGTCTCCACATGGAATACAGTATCACCACAAATATGAAGATCAGAAAAAGCTCTCCAAAGATGACCGCATTATCCAGGCCGTATGAGGCAAGCCTTCCCCGCAACAGGTGCAGGGAAACAGGGGCCGCAACCAGGATAAGGATGGCGTCAAGGAACCTCTCACCGATAACAACCGCCGTGGCCGAACCCAGGGGCATCTTCTCCTTGTTCAACAGATGGATACGCAGAGGTTCCCCACCAATGGATGAAGGTGTAATGGAAGCAAGGAATGTACTGGATGTAACGATCTCAAAGGCCGATAAGAACTTAACATCAAACCCCAGCTCCCGGGACATGACCTTTGTCCGCATCCCCCACACTACAAAAGAGAACATATGAAGACCAACAGCAAGCAATATGAACCCGGGCCTTACATTAAAAAGAACATCCATGACCGAATCCGGATCAATGGTCAAATGAAGGACGACCACCAGGGACAGCACACTGATCAAAAGTGAAACAAAGAACCATTTCCTCAGACTACCCATATGTGGAACACTACCTTTTCATAGTTTACTAAGTACATTAATCAATTGCATACAAATATATAACTCTTAAGAGAAAACTCCTTTAACCCAAGCCCAAACCGGACAACAAAACAGGAAACACTATCCCATCAACAGGCCCCACACAAAAAGAATATAACCAAACAGATATTCAGACAACAGATACAAAAAGCAAACAGGTAATAAAGCATAATAATCAATCAACGGTGTGATCAATGGTAATCCCGGAACCCATAAAATGTAGTTTTGAACAGATCGGCGGAAGAGAGGGAATCCTCTCAAACCTCCCTGACGAGCAAACGATCAGTGACAAAAGCAAAATACACAACGCCCTTTCCTCGCCGATACGTCTTAAGATACTCAACATGTTGCTGATCCAGCCCCTGTGCGTCTGCCTCATAAAAGAAATAACCGGCATCCCCGATTCCAAATTATCCTACCACCTATCAATACTGACAGACAGCGGCCTTGTCTGCAGAGAAAAAGCGGGCAACTGGATCATCTATCATGCAACTGATGAAGGAAAGAAATACAGGATAGATGATAGTTGAAAACCTCAATCATTGCTGACGACCTCGCACAATTATGACACAAGATGGGGCGGAATTATTATGTCACTGTAAGCCTTCCATATATCAGCATCTTCATTTTCCGGACTCTTAAGCTCCAATACAACAACAGGCAACCCATTGATGAAACAAACAATATCCGGCCCAGCTCTTCATTAGTCTTGCCGGAGATAGCCCGCATGGTGGCACGATTTACACTTTCAGCATCTTCACCTGCCTGAAGGGTGGCAATCTTAGCTTTGACAGGCTCGAAATCGACGAACCAGCTTTTGAAGATGGCCCGGGCCATGGATTCGAGGGTTTGGTTGATTTGCCGGTTGACTTCGATTTTATTAGCAATTGAAGACAAAATATCTGCAATCTTATTTTCATTATTTTCATGACGGGGGATATTTAATTTTTTGAGTACTGGTATTCTGACATTACTGACCGTTGAACCCGTACCCTCATTCCATGAAATTTGTTGTTGGACATAAGGTGACTGAAGTGCCCAGAACAAATATCTGCTATTCACCTCCTTTTTTGGCCGTAATAAAACTTGCCTTTGTCCTAAACAACATTTCAGGTTTTCAGGAATAAGACAAACCTCCCCCATAGGTGCTTCACGAGTAAAAACAATATCTTCAAATTGTGGTTCAGCCCTTTTAATTCTTTTTTGAAAATCTTCCATATTAGTATAGCCTGGATTACTAAGATCTAATCTTCTACCTTTAATATTCTGATTCCGAAGTACAATTAATCCGTGTTCTATCCATTATGGTGTAGAGTGAGGACAATCCACAATTAATTCACACATAAACTCTAATGTGTTGGTTTCAATAGCCATATTCCAACCTCACCAAATTATGTTTAATCTGCACTCTCACTTTGTTCTTTCATCTATCAACCACTTCCCAGTGACCACCTTTGTCAGGCCAGATTCTCTTTATTAATCCTTCATCTTTTAATTTTTTTATGTGCCATTCAACACCTTTAGATGTGATACCTGTCAATTCAGCAAGCACACCAGTTGTTATCTGAGGAGTCCTAGTGTCTCACCCATTTAAATGTAGTGCATATATATAAACTTTGAAACACATATAGATCTTGATGATTAAAATTGAACTTGAAGAGGATGAATATCAATTTCTTATGACTTTTGTTAATAAAGGACAAAAAAATGCTCGTGAACTGACAAGAGCAAGAATACTGTTACTTGCAAACAAGAATAAAAGTGACAAAGAAATAGTTGAAATCCTGAATATTGGCAGAAATACCGTCGGTAGAATTAAGAAAAGGTTTTTTGAAGAGGGTCTTGAAAGTGCTCTTAAAGATAAACCAAGAACGGGCCAACCAAAAAAGTACACTGAAAAACATGAAGTAGAGATCATAGCTCAAGCATGTAGCACTCCTCCTGATGGGAGGAAAAAATGGACAATTGCACTTCTTACTGATGAAATAAAGAAAAAAGAGGGATTTGAAACAATAAGCAAAGAAAGTGTTAGGCTCATTTTAAAAAAAGCAAAACTAAACCTTGGATGAAGAGAATGTGGTGCATTCAAAACATAGATGCAGAATATAGAGAAAGAATGTATAATATTCTTGATCTCTATGAGATGCAATATGATCCTGATGAACCACTCATATGTCTCGATGAAAAACCAAAACAACTTTTGTGGGATAAAAGAAAACCAATTCCGATGAAACCCGGGAAGCCTGAAAAATATGATTATGAATATGTCAGGAATGGAACTGCAAATGTGTTTGTGGCAGTGGAATTCAAAGCTGGGAAAAGAATAACCCAGGTTACCAAAAGAAGGACTAAAATCGATTTTGCACATTTTGTCAAAGAGGTAATTGATAATTATTCAGAAGCAAAAATCATTCGTTTTGTGATGGATAATCTCAACACTCACAAAGAAAAGTCACTTGAAGAAGCTTTTGGGAAAGAAGAGGCAAACCGGATTTTACAAAATGTGGAATTTCATTATACTCCCAAACATGCAAGTTGGCTTAATGCAGCTGAAATCGAGATCAATGTAATGGATATGGAATGTACTGGAAGGCGAATTGGTGATATGGAGCTTTTGGCTCAACAAATTAGTGCATGGACAAAAAGAAGAAATAAATATAAAAACAAAATCAATTGGAAGTTCACTCGGAAAATTGCCGATGATAAAATGTCAAAATATTATGCACCATAATTATATTGTTGGGACACTAGACATGATCTCAAGTATTTTCTCTCTGGTTTTCTCCCTGGTTTTCTCAGATTTAGTGTCTTTTATAGTGTCTTTTATAGTGTCTTTTATAGTGTCTTTTATAGTGTCTTTTATAGTGTCCTTTATAGTGTCCTTTATAGTGTCCTTTACCAATGGGAACGTGATATTGTAGTAATCGGCTTCGCCTGAAACTATGGGCCGGGCCGGTCACTGAACAAAAAGTAAACTAAATGACCGGATTGGAACACATGATTGAAATTTAAAAAGCTTAAAAATATAAGAGACCTGCATAACGCTTAATGTCTGTAGTTATATAAATGGGCCTAACCGGATTTGAACCGGTGATCGCCCGGTTATGAGCCGGGCGCTCTAACCAGACTAAGCTATAGGCCCTCTTAGAAAAAATCTGGAATTAGAGCAAAAGAGCGCCGCCAACAGGGCTCGAACCTGTGACATTCTGGTTAACAGCCAGACACTCTACCAACTGAGTTATGGCGGCACTTGTATGTGCTTTGAGGCACGAATCCTCCTAATGCACTTATTGCTTTTAAACCTTTTGTTTGAAAGCGGTGTAAACCCTGAAAACCATAAAGAATACATAAAACCAACTGCATATTTCCATATATATTTCCACTTGAAATAGAGGTGTTTTGACTAATAGAATATAGAAACCCTCAGAGATATATAGGCATTTGAAACCGGGATTCCAAAGATATCCTGATGATCATGATACCTCTGCCCTAACATGAACACTATGGCCCTGACCTCAATAACAGACAGAATCCTGCATTCTAATGAAAGACATATGTTGATGATCAAGAGTAGTCCGGGCCCATGACTTCAGGCGCAGGAGCCCATCACCATAATTCTGTGTTTAAAGCAGACGTTAACAGGTCTGGCTGATCAGGCCGGCAAACCGGGAATATGTATGGTCCCATACATAGATTTAGCAATAATACATATTTCCACTTGAAATGAGGGGGTGTTGTTAGGAAATATAATAATTATATAATCAATATATTAAACACTTATTATCATTTAAAATCATAAAAATGATCATTAAACATGATAACCCTGTTCAAAGCAGCAATTCCCATACACCGGAATCTTTTCACCACAGAATTTACACCGGTTCTCAGGATCAATATGACACTCATCCAGTTCAAAGATACCCCTTTTGATCAGCAGTTTTCCACAGGAAGGACAGAACGTGTTCTCGTATCTGTGTCCGAACACATTGCCAATATATACATATTTAAGCCCCGCTGAAGTGGCAATATCATGGGCCCTTTCAAGAGTCTTTACAGGGGTTGGAGGCAACTCATTCATATGATAACATGGCTGGAACCGGGTGAAATGAACCGGCGTATCCGCTCCCAGGTTCTCAAATACCCACTCAGACAGTTGCGTAAGTTCTTCAGAGCTATCGTTTAAGGTCGGAATGACAAGGTTAACCACCTCCACATGCAGTCCAAGTTTTCTGGCATGTATTGCAGACTCCAGCACCGGAGATAGTTTCGCAGATGCGACCTTCCTGTAGAAATCCTCGCTGAAGGCCTTGATATCAACCCTGAACGCATCAAGATATGGAGCTATGAATTCGAGGGCCTCTGGAGTGATATAACCGTTGGTCACATAGACCGTGTTCAGGCCGGCCTCCTTTGCCAGCTTTGCACAATCATAGGTATATTCATACCAGATGGTGGGTTCATTATAGGTCCAGGCGATTGAATTTGAACCCGAAGAAAGGGCCCGCTGAACAGCCCGTGCCGGAGATATCTCAATAGAAGTAGCCTGATCAAGGGTAACCTGAGATATGGTCCAGTTCTGACAATGTTTACATCTGAAATTACAACCGATGGTACCCAGGGAATAAGCAAGACTCCCTGGATTAAAATGGAACAGAGGTTTCTTCTCTATGGGATCCACGGCCTCGGATGACACGGTGTTATAGATCAAAGTATAGAGAACACCGCTTCGATTCTCCCTGGTATGACAAAAACCCCTCTTCCCTGGTGCTATAACACATCTGTGACTACAAATATTACATCTTACCTTATCGTTTTCAAGCTTTTCATAGAACATGGCTTCCTGCAGCATTTTCAGTCCCCCATATAAACAATATATCTGCTCCTAAAAAAACCTGAGCCTAAAAAAGGACATTTAGCCGGAAAACACAATAGTCAACTACCCACGACTAAAGTCGTGGGCATGTAAATCCCCATTTGATTGGGTTTTCACAATTTAATTTAAGAGAAGTTTGTCGAGGACCAACCTGGTCTAAAGAACCCAAACCTTATTCTCTTTGGTCTGTTGACCAGACCTCTATCGATTATTTCACTCACGTGAAAATCACCGACTACTTTTCTCATTATATTAAGAGCACCATTTACATCAGCGTTGATCAGAGTTCCTGTACTACTTTTGTACAATCCTCTCTGAATTCTTCGTTTACGGCCGTATGGTGGATTTTCAATAGGATCAAATGCGCAGGCATCTACCTGACTGGTATATGCTTCATCAACTAATACGAAATTAATACCAGCTCGTTTACATTTGGATTTCAAGCTTTGTTTAAATTTATACCAGGGTATCTGGACAATTTTCTGATTGGTATATTTCCCGAGATTTATCTGTTGTTTCATACCTTTCAGATCCCCAATCAGTATTGTACCGATCCTGTATTCCAGACAATGATCAACCAATCGTTTTATCGTTACGTTCATAAACTCTCGTAAGATGTTATTCCTACGATTTGTTAGTTTGGTTATTCGATTGGTATCCTGTTTAATATGTTGACGATCTTTAACAGATTGTAATCGTGCTTTGTTCTTGTTGTAATATTGGTTAACGGATTTAATATACTTACCATCAACGATAACGGCAGTCCCAGTACTATCAACACACGTAGCAAAATTATCTACACCCAGATCAATTGCCATATATTTATCAGGATCAACATCAGATATCTGATTATTGGGTTCATACACAAACGTTATCTTGAAATACCGAGCATTGTTACCTGGTATAATATTTACCTGTTTAATACGATGCTTTTGTTCAAGAAGTTGTTTGGGAATGGGAAATGACATAAGTTGTTTATGGTCAGGATATTCCTGTTTTAAGTTTGCAGGAATACTTAATACAACATGTTTACCTTTAATTGAATATGCAGATTTAGTATACCGTACTACATAATATCCTGTTTTATCAAGATATTTCGGCAATTTTGGTCTGAACTCAAGTTCACCAAGTTTGTATAGTTTTCGCAGTCCAAGGAAACTGGACATTGCTTCAGATGCAAGTTTCATGGTAGCCTGGCCAGTTGCAGAATGTGTATTACGGTAAGAATCATCCAGTTTACATAGATCTGACATTTCGGCCCCCTCGTCAAAAATGAAGTGATTTTTGCAACAACTTTATTATTTTAATAAGTATGTGGGCGGTACAAGTTCTAAAAAGTCTCTGGTTTTGCCAAACGGTACTGAACTCTTAAAGCTCAAAAATATTATATACAATATAATTCAATTATTACGTATTTATTCATACATTTCAAATATTAATTAACTATTATGTTAGTAAATATTATAAAGTTGAAACTGGACTGTATAACTAAAAATATTAAGTAGTGTTTTTTGAAGGGGGTCCGAAATCTCAGATAGATGATAATTGCTTTCGTAACTTAGAACAGTATGATTATTGATATATTCCTGACGAATATTATACAGGGCGTAATTGTATACATCCTTGGATCTATGCGTTACCGTACGTAACAGATTATATTGTCGTTTAGACATGTTCCTGATCACGTTTACTACGGTATTACGCATATATTTATATATTTTAAACAATATATTTAAAGTTATCGATAGATATGAACAAGTTAATTAATGTAAATAATAAACATTCACGGGGTACGATTGTTCCACGGTAACGTGGAACTTCTCTACCCCTGTACCCCATCTCTCATAAAATGAAAACAGGAAGAGATGATGAAAATACTGGAAACCAGACATTCAAAGCAACCGGGGTACAGCTTGAAACCCCGGCCCAAAAATAAACTGCACAACTCAGGGAGCCACCCACAGAGGATTGATCTGTGCATTAAGAGAATCCTTCTGAACATAAAGCTCAATGCCATTGATACTGCCCCCCGAAAGCTCAAGGAACACAGAAGTATCATTTGAACTGATCTGATGACCACCCAGACCATCAATTCCCCCGTATTCTACAGAAGTATTCAAAAACTGGACCCAGGCCCGGGGATTCTCTGTATTTAGTGTAATATTGACAGCACTTAATGTCTCATTGGAATTGAACAATACCCTGGAATCACTGGATGTGAAACGGACATATTCAACATCATTACTGGTGACAGTAGCAGCCGGTCCGGCCAGTTCCAGGGCGCAAATATACAGACTTACATCATTACCACTGGCCTCCATACTTAATCCGGGAGAAAGCTTCATGAGACTGCGACCGTTTTGAACCATGATCAAAGCTCCGTTCTCAACTATATAGGACTGATCTATAAAATATCTGTTATGAGATACATATTTCAGGGACCCCAGATCACTTAACTCAAACTGGTATGAAGTTCCATTGGAGGCATTTTCAGCAGTTATGACCATATCAAATCGACCATCATTCAAAGAAAGACTCCCGCTGGACTTTCCCCCTCCAAAGACCGGAATATATCCACCCCCCAGAACAACAGGCATTGTCATGGAAAAGGAGCGGTTGTCATCCATGCTCATTGCCATTGCCATCAGATCTGCATTGGACTTTACAGTTGACATATCCTCATAGACATCTCCCATATGAGCATATTCAGCATCACCTTTCCACTGCGGTACATAACTCACATTAACAATGGCCATAACAGATACGAACAATCCAAGCATCAACACCGCCGCCACAACGGTGGATATACCTGACTCACAATGTTTAATTGAAAACGGATAGAACTTCATTTAGCAAACCTCCATCCATACGATACAGCACGACATATTTCCAGTACAGGACATTTACTCACCTTTATCAACATCATACATTCATCGCATCATAACGTAATGACACTTCCTCTGCGCTCAGGGCCCGGCTGTAGATCACAACCTCATCGATCCTGCCTTTAAAGAACTTCTGCGAACCGGCATCCGAACCTATTGCAAGGGGCCTGCTTCTGGTAGCAGGTACACCACTGACCTCATTAATATCGGCTTCAACTCCATTCACATATAAGACTTCAGTATGTCCATCATAGGTCAGCACAACATGATACCACTGATTAAGATCAGGCTTACCCTCATCCCATCTGACACCTGCAGAACCGACACCATCCAGATAGACAGACCCGCCCCAGCCGTTCCATTTATCAAGGGTGATACCATGCCCGTCCCAATCTCCTTTCTGGATTATCTTTGAGGTCTCTTTCTTTTCAACACTCACCCAGGCTTCCATTGTCAGCCCATTCTCAAAGGAAACAGCAGTTGAATCGGGGATCTCCACATGATCATCCTCCCCATCAAAGAACAAACATGAACCGCTTATACCATCAGTCCAGGTAGCACCCTGAACTACCCCGTCATAACTACCAACATCATCTGCCACAGCAGACCCAAAACCCTCATCAAAGCTCCAGTATGCCAGACGATCTGCATATTCAGGAGAAGCAACATTGTTTGTACGGGGAGTGGCATCCTCACTGCCTGCAGATCCAAAGATCGTATAAGAGGTTTCCCCGATACCATCCCCATCCAGGTCAACTCCGGAATAATCCGACCAGAGATTGTGATCAAAACTATTGGAACTGCCCTCATCAACAGCATTGCCCGCAGTATTATTTTCCAGATCATTCCAGGAGACAAGTATATCCTCAGATGAGGAACCCAGCACGATGCCCTGAAGCAGGTTATCATGGATCGAACTGTTCAATACTGAAACATCCCTGGAATCTGTTACATGGATACCATCACCATTGTTATCTGATACGGTATTGTTCCTCAAAACGCTGTCCTCAACCCGGTCCAGATAAATACCCCCGTAATTTCCGGAAACATTATTGTCAACCAGCCGGGCATTGTTCACATTATACAGATAGATACCGGCTTTATCAGTGTCAAGGGCCCCTTCAACCAGACATCCCTGTACGACAAAATATGCACTGGTACCCTGTATGTCCACCACATACCCTTCAGGACCTGTATTCGATAACGTCAGATACTCTATGCGATAAGGGTCTGTAGACGTCCCTGAGCCGGGCCAGCCCTGTTCAATGAAATCATTGTCAGAACGGATGGTGATCCCGTTATGGACATCCACGGGCTTAAGCTGATCATATCTTTGCTCAATCTCAGAAGCAGTAAGGGCCCTGTCCAGGATACGAACCTCATCCACCACTCCTTCCACCACATGAGTGGAAGTTGACCAGCCCCCAAGAACAACATCTCCGGACCTCTCCAGCACAGAACCACTGACACTGCTGCTCTTTTTCAGCTCACCATCAATATATAAACAAAGGTTTGAACCATCATAGGTGAGGACAAAATAATACCATTTACCGACTTCATTTATCCTATCCGACCAGTCCACATTGACAGAACGATAGCCCCCATCCAGATAGACAAAAGCTCCGGGTTTGTAGGTACTTCCGGATTGGGTTAGCCTTAAACCATACTGAGAATTTTTCATGATAAGATCAGAATGACCAAAATCACTGAACTTTAACCAGGATTCAAGGGTTAGCTCCTCCATCCCCGTAAGGTTTTGCGTTGAGGACACCAGGACATAATCATCCTCCCCGTCAAACTGCAATCCTGATCCTTCAACACCATCAACCCATACAGGACCGTTGAGAAGTCCGTCAGCGTCTCCAAGACTGTCATAGGCCACACCGCCAGAATTCTCATTGAATTTCCACCAGGAACCATTGTATTGCGCAGTAACCACAACCGGAGTGTCAGGTGTATCAGAGGAGGCAGTACCTGCCTGAAGCACACCACTTCTTACCACAGAGCTTGAAAGACCATGTACAAGGGTTGTTTCTATAAAATCACCTGAATTAATAGACATGCCCCAGGAAAGGGTGGAATTTATTTCCAGCACGTCACCAAGTTCCCAGAAACCGTCATCAGAATCACTACTGAAAGATGTACCATCCATCCGGTATCGGGAACCATTGTGGTCAATGATAAAGTACATATCCTCAAGATCAACAGATTCACCCCCGCCGTGTCTGATGCTTATAGTATCGGTATCCGGGTCCACCCAGCCTTCCACATTCACATTGGGCACACTGTCGGGCCCGGGATCAGAATAAATGACATATGACATCATTGAAAAGAAAATAACAAATATTACAGTGATGGTTAATTCACCCACCAGTGAAGAAAGAGCAGTTTTGTCCTGCAAGATCCCTTTATCATCCATCATTTTTCTTTTCAATCAAACCAACTCCTTCTTCCTCAGATCAGGAACACAAAGGCAATATATGCCACAAGCATCATTATAACAGAATGTTTCAATCCTGCAGGAATACTTCCATTGCCCATCTGCCCGGCCACCAGACCGGAACACAGACCCTGTATAAGGGATGCATGGAAAAATAACATTATATATTCATCTATATCAAAGTCAATGTTCATAGGCATTCCCACTGCCATATCCCCTGTTGATGCAGGAATGGAAGGCAGGAAATATGCCATCAATACATATACAATGAACAGGAAAACGGTAAATGAAATATACACAATGAATACATAAACGACCATTTCCGAGGACCGTTCCTTTTTAAGGTTATGGTGAAGCTCGGCATCTCCGGCAGCGATATTAAGCACACTGATAATATCACTGGTGGATTCACTTGCCTTTATGATCAATGTAATGATCCGGCTGTTCATTTCAGTACGTATCCTGTATTCAAATTTTCTAAGTACCAGCGCAAGATCGGTACCCCAGGAAAGGCTTTCCTTCATACGCTTGACCTCGGAATGAAGAACCCCTATATTTGCTTTTGCCACCATGCCGATAGCATCCACCAGAAGGATACCTGCTTCATTAATACTTGCTAGCCTCTTTAAAAAATCCGGGATCTCATCCTCAATCCTGCGAATCCTTCTGGAGCGTATTTCATAGAATATGATGAATGGAACCATCACTATCATAAAAGCAATGAAGATGTAATCATCCACTATAGTTGCAATCCCGATATCCATATTATGCAGTTTAAGAGCAGTCAGTTTTATGTCAGAAGGAACATAGATCACACTTCCTATAGAATATATTAAATAGATAAGACCAAAAGGAATACTGATAAACAATGCATAATATGGTTTTTTTTCCATAAATTCAAATGGATGCAACAATGAATTCCTGATCTTATTGATCTTTTCATACCTTTCAGTTCTTTTCAGAAGAGCTACTTCATCAAGTGATTCCTGCTTTAAACGCACATCCTCAAAAACATGCAATCGCTTCTGGGTTACTGAAATTTCTTTATTTTTAACATCCCCTGAAAGAGTTGAAAGAAGCACCAGATAAAAAAGAGTGCCCAGAGGGATAAGTGCATAGATCAGAACATAAAGGATAGGACCTGATCCCGACCCCAGGAAACCAAGTACCACCAGAATTATCATCATGAATATGGGTCCCACAACAAAAACAGCAACATAAACTTCGGCAAATACACCCAGGGTCTCAAGGAATATTTTCTGATTCCTTCCTGCTGAAAAACGATATTGCTCTGTCTTGCTGTGAAGATATGAGGTCAGATCACCTCCGCTTGAAATGACCGATATCAGGCCATCAAAGAAGATCTTAAGTTGGTCTGAAGGAGTGTAATTGCCAGCGTTGCGAATGGCAGTAAGCATATCCATCCCAAAATATTCCATATCCCTTACAACATATCCAAATTCATCGGACATGGCCCCATACACATGACTTTGCTGACTAAGAGAGCTGAACATCTCATAGATGTTCAGGCCACCGCCCCTGCTTAGTGCATAAAGATAAGCCGAACCATGTGGCAGGGACTGGTCAATATGGGATTTACGCAGACTTACAGTAAAAGAGGGGATCTGCATATATATCAGATTTATTGCAAATGCCATTGCAAAGAAGAACATTAAAGCTATGATAAGGGTCAGTACTTCGTCCGCATAGGGAGTGAACCAGTAATTCCCTATAATATAGGAAAACCTCAGATCACCCATATACTTTAACCCTATCAGAAGTCCGGCCAGGCCTGTAACAAAGCCACCTATAAAGGAGTAGAAATACCCTATGGACAGGAACATATCTGCAGTGATGGGCATTCGTGCCTTTCGCAGGTTCACTATGAGGTCTTTTTTACCTTCAATAGCTTTTAATGCTTTTTTTCCAAAAAGCCTGTACGCGATCATATCCAGCAATTGCATGGCATCCCACCTCAGTCATTTTGCTCAATCATTTCCTTAAGCGTTCCATTCTCAATGGATTCAAGCACCAGGCCCGGATTGATCGAATATATCTTTACCACAAGGGAGACACTGATATAGTCCCGGATGTCATGTTCGAACATATAATCAAGGACCTTGATGCGCCTGTTCAATTCACTGGAAAGCTCGCTCTTGCTCCAGCCCCTCTTTTGCATTATACTATTGAGCACATAGGATTCACCATGCCTATCAAATTCATCAGAAAGAGGATTCCAGCTGTAGAGCTCATTGATCCTGATATAGCCGGATTTGGGGTCAATTCCTGTAAATTCCACAAGTGCCTGCGTTCTTCGAACCTTTTCACTTCCAAGGAACACAAGTTTTTGTATACAGAGTATATCCAGGGCCTGCAGCATCACATGAGGTACATTGATAGGTTCATTCTCAAGCCGGTTGACAACGGTCTGGACATCTCCGGCATGCATTGTGGAATATGTCGTATGCCCTGTTGAGAGAGCCTGAAAAAGAGTTAATGCTTCCTTTCCCCTCACTTCTCCAACCAGAATGGACTCGGGCCTCTGCCTCAGGGCAGCCCTTAGAAGATCGAACATACTTACAGCCCCTGCCCCGGATTCAGTCACCGATTCCCTGGTAACCCCGGCGATCCAGTTATCGTGATTCAACATGAGTTCCCTTGTATCTTCAATGGAAATAACCTTTGAAAGAGGCTGTATGAAAAGAGAGACCGCATTTAAGATCGAGGTCTTACCCGAAGCCGTCCCTCCTGCAAAGATAGCACTAAAGCCATTCTCTATTGCAATCCAGAAGTAACCCATCATTTCGATGTTACAGGTACCATAGCGTAGCAGGTCAATAGGAGTAATAGGTTCTCCCTTGAACTTACGGATGGTAAAAGAGCTCCCACGAGTGGTGATCTCCCTTCCAAGGGTTGCATGAAGACGTGACCCGTCGGGCATTGTAGCATCTACAAGCGGTTCACCTATGGAGATATGCTTGCCACTCTTCTGACATAACCGAATAACAAAGGAATTGAGGTTCTCTTCTTCAAAAATGATATTTGTTTGAATATTGCGGTATTTCATATGGTAGAGGAATATAGGGATACCTATGCCGTCACAGGAAATATCTTCAATGAAAGGATCAAGTATCAGTCCATTTATTTTCTCATATCCCAGAAGGTTTCGTTTGAGGTAATAGAGAATACGGTATTTAGAAGCAGTATCCAGAGTCACATGGTAGCGATCAAACAAAGAAAGGGTCCTTATCATCAAAACTTTTTCACGATCCAGCATGGATTCCACGTCTTCCAGACTGAGGATATCCTGCAGATCACTATAGACCCTTTCAAGGATATCCTTTTCATATATTGAAAGTTCAGGTTCGACCATATAATAATACGTAACCCCGCCTGACACCATAATGCTTACATATGCAAAAGGCTCGTCCACCCAGTACCTGTCAACCTCTTCAAAGCCTTCAGGGTTCTCAAAATCGATGAGACTGCCATGCTCCTGTTCATCATAGCTTTCAAGGAGTAGGGCCTTTTTATTGCGTGAGAACAAACCTTTGATAAATGAACCAACAGAGCTTTTCTTCTTATTCTGCTCATTTGGAAGCTGATCATCAAGGGCATAGGGACTATCCGGTTCACTTTCAACCAGATGATCTTCATCAATTTGATCCCCTCCCAGACCCTCTTCAACTAAAAGAACCGGCTCATCCAGCAGGTTCACCTCTGACATGCTATCAGCCTCTGGCAAAAGATCAAGATCAGTGGAATCATCAGATATTGACATAATCCCGGGCCCCGCTAAAAGAACATGATCACCAGCAGAACCAACATCAGGACCAACATCAGGACCAACATCAGGACCAACATCAGGACCAACATCAGGACCAACATCAGAACTAACGTCTTGTAAAGGTTCACTAACAACCGCGTCCTCCAAATTGTCACCAGTGCTTATTTCAGGTTCAGAAGATGGATCCGATCGATTGTTCAGGTCCTTTTGAACATCAGTGTCCTTCTCAGACATAGGTCCTCCTATTGATATAAACGGGCAAATGCATCATTATAATTATTATGATGTAAAAACTATAAAAGCCTTTGCATAGATAAAATATTAAAAATAAAAAAAAGACATGGCTGACAACAAAATCACAAACAAGCAAAGTATTAAAAAATAAGACACCTGGATTAGAATAAATACAGATAAAACTTAAATTGAAATCAAATGAAAGCTAACAAAATAATAAAGTTAACAGAATAATAAAGTTAACAGAATAATAAAGATAACAGAATAATAAAAGTTAACAGAATAATAAAGATAACAGAATAATAAAGATAACAAAAAATAGAAGAGGGTAAAAACAAGGTTATTGATCGAATGATCAATAATTCCTGTTCACCATATAATCAGCGATCTCAAGAAGAAGGGTTTTTGCCTTTGAATCCTCAAGGACATCAAGCATCTTTTTACCCTTTTCAAGATAAGAAGCAGAAAGCTGCTTTGCATAATCAATAGAACCGGAAGCCTCCAGTACTTTTACGGCCTCATCGATCTGCTCTGTTGTTGCACCGGCCCCTTTTCCAAAGATGTCCAGCTTGACACCGGCATTTAAAGCATGGATCACAATAAGAGTCCTTTTACCCTCCATGAGATCACTTCCACGCACTTTACCCAGAATATCTTCAGGAGTGACCATGTCAATCAGGTCATCGTGGATCTGGAAACTCACCCCAACAAGACGCCCGAATTCATACAGTGCATCTGCAACATCATCTGAAGCTCCGCCCAGCAGAGCTCCTATCTTTGCAGCAGCACCATATAATACCGAAGTCTTCTTTTCTACCATCTCCAGGTATTCATCTTCAGTGACATCATCCCGGGATTCAAACTCAACATCAAGCCACTGACCTTCACATATCTCAGTGCAGGTTCTGGAAAGGACCTCTATACATTTCACAATACTTTCCGCATCCTTATCGATACGTGCAAGTATCTCAAAAGCCTTTGAATAAAGGGTATCACCTGCAAGGATTGCACCTTCAGGGCCCCATTTCACATGGACTGCGGATTGTCCGCGGCGGATATCATCCTGATCCATGATATCATCATGGATCAATGTGAAATTATGCACCAGCTCCATTGCCACAGCTGCCGGCACGACAGAAAGGGCGTCTCCATTAACTGCCTCAGCAGATAACATCAATACAGCCGGACGCAGCCGTTTCCCTCCGGAATCCGGGAGATATCTGGCCGCCCTGTATAATTCCTCCGGATGGACTACAGGCAGGAACTCTTTTATGCCTTCATCCACATGAACACTGCGTTTTTTAATCTCTTCTAAAAGTTCCATATTCAACACGACCTGATCAAATGATAAGGATCATTCTTCAATATATAGCTCTTCTCCGTTCCTTAACAGGTGAACATTATCACCAAGAACATAGCCTGCATCTTCAGCCATTTCAATATATGCACTGTGCATTTCAATAGTACCATGGGCAGGGATCACGTGTTCGGGATTTACCATCCTCAAAAGTTCCCAGTGGTCCTCACGGTAAGCATGACCTGAAACATGCACATTATCATATAAACGAGCCCCTTTCATCTTGAGCTTTGTCTCCACTGCATATCTGTTTGCCTGGGTCATGGGACTTGGGATAACATTTGCAGAGAAGATCACACGATCCCCGGATTCAATCACATATGGAGTGTCTCCGTTTGCCACACGCGTAAGGATAGCACCTGGTTCACCCTGATGACCGGTAACGATCGGAAGATATTTGTGCTTGCCTTCCTGCATGATCTTCTTAAATGCACGATCTATATCTTTTCGTTTTCCATATATCTCCACATTATCCGGGAAATTGATATACCCCATCTTCTTTGCAGTCACTACATACTTATCCATGGACCTGCCCATAAGTACAGGAATACGGCCCATCTCTTCAGCAAACTGTATGATGGAATTGATACGGGCTATATGGGATGCAAAGGTCGTGATGATCATACCCACACCGGACTCTTCAGTTCCCAGAAGCACATCACGAACCATATCGTGTGCGATCCTTTCAGAAGGTGTCTTCCCGGTGCGTCCGGCATTGGTACTTTCAACTATTAAAGCCACAACGCCCTCTTCACCAAGGGTTTTGAGCCTTTCAAAATCAGGAGCATCGCCAAGAGTAGGAGTTCGGTCCAGTTTGAAGTCACATGCATACATCAGGGCGCCTGCAGGAGTATGGACTACCACAAATACACAATCAATGATACTGTGCTGTGTCCTTACCAGTTCGATAGAAAGACTTTCGTTGATAACATAGGTACCTCCTGCTTCAACAGAAAGGATCTTATTCTTTACTCCAAACTTACGCTCAGACTCTATCTGCTGTTTAATAAGTGCCGCTGTATATGGCGTTCCTATAATAGGAGCTGTATAGCGGTGAGCAAGCTTTGAGATAGCACCAATGTGATCCAGGTGACCATGAGTGCATACAATGGCACACACATTGCCATCGACCTCTTTCATGATCGTATCATCAGGAATTGCACCCATCTCAATAAGTTCAAGAGAATGCATCTTATCGATTTCCACATCCTCATGTATCTGTACTCTGTCCAGACGAAGACCCATATCAATGATAACAATATCTCCGTCAACCCGAATAGCAGTCATGTTACGACCCATTTCATTATAGCCGCCAACTGCAATTATACCAATATCTGTCATATAATTCTCCATTTATTACTTAAATAAATTCTTTTTCTTAATTAATTCACATACATCCCTTTGAACATATTATAATAGTTCGATGAAACCCACTTCATTACAAAACAATATGAAGAGGAATGATTCTGACAATACATTTAATTAACTTGATCTAAACACAATTATATCTTACTAATTACTAACTTTAATCCCATAATACAGGACAAACAAATAATCCCTGTTGTATATAATCCAGCAATGCAATAATATATGCACTATGGAAAAATATGATGGAAATATTGATCCAATCCATAAATTGAAACTTTGTCATGACCTGATGGTGACATTTGCCCATAGATCAAATGGAACAAATTGACCTTTTACATCAGATTTGCCCTCAATTCTATATCCCTGATATCAAAACCACGCTGCTGTATGTAATCAAGGGTCCAGCCGGTGACAACCACCCTGGAATTTGATCTCATGTCCTGAACATCCCTGCAACCACAGAGGAACATTGAAACCTGAAGCTCCCTCACCATTCGAGACAATACATCCATAACAGCATCCTTCCCTGAAAGAGCCGGACCTACAAAAGGCAAAGCTGCACTGGAAACACATGCTCCAAGAGATAGGGCCTTTGCAATGTCCATACCTGTCCTGACACCACCTGTAGCTATGACAGGTAATGACACCCTGCACTCAATCACACTTGCAACAGTTGGAATACCAAAATCCCAGAAAAGGTCTCCGAGCATTTCAGATTCAAGGTCATCACTATCCTTTGAACGATATACTTCAACACCTGACCAGCTCGTACCTCCAACACCTCCTACATCAAGAGCACAGACACCCGCCTTCTTTAACAGGATAGCATCTTCACGGGATAGCCCCGCACCGGTCTCTTTTATGATGACAGGTACTTTCAGAGAACAAACATCTTCAATTGCATCAAGTACACCTGATGCATCCCTGTCCCCTTCAGGCTGTATGGCCTCCTGAAGGAAATTCAAATGAACTGCCAGAGCATCTGCTTCCAGCATATCCACCAGACGTTCCAGGTCATCCATATCATATTCCCTTAGCTGTGCCGCACCAATGTTTCCGTATACAAATGCATCCGGGGCTTTATCCCTTACAACCCTGAAAGACTCTTCCTGAGAGGGGTCTTCAAGGGCAGCCCTCTGGCTGCCAACTCCAATACCCAGGCCCATATCCTGGGCAGCTTCGGCAAGAGCTGTATTGATAGGGATCGTTTCAGGGTGTCCACCTGTTATCGATGCTATCATTAACGGAGCAGTTAACTTTTTCCCGAGGAAACTGGTCGAAAGGTCAATATCATCCATACTGACCTCCGGCAGAGCCCGGTGCACCAGCATCACGTCATTAAAACCTGCAGACACATGCCTGGACTCCACCTGTTGCTGCGCACAGAGTTTAAGGTGCTCTATTTTTCTCTGAGATGTTGTCAAATCAATCAAACCTGTAAATATTAATTGTCGCAAATAGATGTTCCAATGTTTTCACCATTAAGGAACCTGGAAACATTCCCTGATATAGTTGCATTGAATATATAAGAAGTACTGCCCGCCCGTGTGCCAAGGTCCAGAAGTTCCAGCACCTTTCCAAGCATGCCACCTGTGACATCGGTACCTGCAGAACCTCCCAGAAATGACTTTATATTATCAAAATTCCCCGTATCAATTCGACTGATCGTCTTTCCATCGTCATCGACCACACCATTTGCAGCACTGCCAAGACCAATGCGTGATGCTGAAAATCTTTCTGCAAGATATGGTACTATCTGATCCCCCGACACAATGGAAACCCCTCTGACGTGGTCCATTACTACATCTCCATGCAATACAGGTACCAGACCATTATCCAGCATCATAAGGATATGATCAACGAACATGTCCACTATTCTGCCATCCGATGCAATTACACATCCCATAGGATGGACAGCTACAGCATTGACCCCCGCACCATTAAGGGCATTAACCATAATATTATTCAAAAACTTGACGGCTTTATGAGTAACAACCGCTCCTTCTGCATGAAAACCCCTGTCAAGGGAGTATTTCTTTGCCTGAGGATGCCCAAAGGAACCCGCACCATGCACCACAATGAGCTTTCCGTCAAATCCACTGATCTCAGCTGCGACCCTTTCAACCTCTTCCATCAGAGCAAGTCCGTCCTCCGAGTTCTTATCCGTGATAACACTACCGCCAATTTTCAGTATAGTAATACCATTTGAGACCATTGTCCATCTTCCGCTATTAAAATAATTAACTATATATTCACCAGTAAATAATGCTTTCAAAGAGCAACATTAAGACGATAAATTTGATATTTCCACCATTACACCGGTATCCGTCCCATCTGCCATCAGAACATCACCGCCTGCACATTTTATATTACTACATACATTTTCCAGATCTGCCTTACCCACAAGAGCAAACATACAGCCACCTCCTCCGGCACCGGTTATCTTTGCACCCAGAGCTCCCCCTTTTCGGGCCGCGTCGATAAACGAGGATAGTTCAATCCCCCCGACACCGATAGCATCAAGCAGACCCTGATTAATATCCATAAGTTCACCCACTGCAGGATAGTTCTTTTCATTCACGAACCTCTCACCAGTAAGGGATAGCTTTCCAATACAGGAGAGGATAGGGCCAAGAACTTCAGGATATCTCTCTTTAAGTTCTGCAACTCCCCGGACCAGCTTCCCGGTGGAAGCGAATATGTTGGTATTGCCGATAATAAAACCACATTCGATCAGAGAAAGCCGTTTACACTGAGGGATCATGAAAACCCCCCCCATTGTACATACATAGGTATCAGTAGGGCTTGCGGCACCCTGGACACTCACCTCTATTTCATGGCCCATGTGTGCAATTTCCTCAAGAGTTAATCCAATTCCATAAAGTTCATCAAGTGCCTTAATAGTGGCAACGGTCACAGCGGCAGAAGAACCAAGACCCGAACCTACCGGGATGCTGGATGTAATGGAAATATTAAGCCCCCTTTCCGGGACCATTGTGAAGATCTTTTCTACCACAGCAGAAACGTATGGATGAATTTCGTGATCCAGACCAGTACTTCCAAGAACTGAATCTATTATGATCGTATTAGCAGCAACAGTTTCCACGGTGACATATGTACGTATATCTATAGCACAACATATAGCCATCTCCCCATACACAACAGCATGCTCACCAAAGAGATAGACCTTGCCTGGGGCCGAGCATGTGATCATATGTCACTCCTGCAGCACAAGCAATCATTACAAAGAACCGATGTGCGGGCAAGCTTCATATCAGCCTTCAAAAGATCACTCCACAATGATAGCTGCATAACCCACAACCCTTTCATCACCGGTTACATCACCACTGGTCATATATTTGATTAGCTTTGCACCTGTTGCATTAAATTCCTTAGAGGCACTCAGCATCGCTGCTATAGGCCCATATCCACATGCAGTTATATTTTCCCGATACAACCGCCTGTACATCTCCGACACATCCATGGCTTCAATGGCCTCTATCATATAATGATCAACATCAAAAGCTCTCTGCACAGGTTCATAGTGACTAAAGTCACTGGAAGCAATGAATACGACCCTTTTATCCGTCTGCTTTACTGCATTTGCAACCTCATACCCGACCTCCACAGCTGACTCTTCATCCTGGATACCCATACATATCGGAAGGATCTGAAAATCATTGCCAAAACGATATTGTAAGAAGGGAAGCTGAACCTCTATTGAATGTTCGTACCTGTGAGCGATCTCATCAGAATCCACGATCGTTCCGGCAAGAAGGGAGCCCAATTCTTTATCTGAACTTATCTCACCCATAGGTGTGGACCATACTTCCTGTGAAAGAGCCACCGGTGAACCATACCCTGTATGATTGGGACCGAACAACACATAAGTATCAGCTTTAGGTACTCTGGAAAAGGCATTCGCAGCCACCTGGCCGGAATACATATAACCTGCATGAGGAACCACTATACCTTTCAGATCCGATCCGTTCATTTTAAGACCATGAAAACATCGGGAAACCTCTTTCCTTAATGCTTTAGGACCGGAAGGATAGAATTGTCCTGAAACTGCTGGTATTCTCATACTACTGATCACCCATTTAATGATGGTAATTGTAGATATATAAGTAGTATGCACAAAAAAGAAATAGGCTCTTTAAAGGCCTATTTCAAAATCTTCCTGACTAAGTGCAAACTGTATTCCCCTCTCAGCAGCAACTCCTTTGGCAAGGAGCCAGTATACAAGGGACAAAGCCTTACGTCCCTTATTGTTAGTAGGGATCACAAGGTCCACATTAGAAGTCATGTTGTTCGTGTCACAAAGAGCCACAACAGGAATACCTACATTGACAGCTTCCTTAATTACCTGTGAATCTCCGGCAGGATCAGTTACAACCACTACATCAGGTTCATAGAAACCTTTCTGTGAAGGGTTGGTCAGTGTTCCGGGAATGAACCTCCCGACCATGGCTGTTGCACCGATTGATCTTGCAAACATAGTTGCAGGATACTGACCATACTGACGTGCAGACACCACAAGGACTTTGGAAGGATCATATTTGGAAAGGAAATGAGCAATTGATCTGATCCTCATATCAGTGGCCTGAATGTCCAGTACATAAAGACCGTCAGTCCTTACTCTGTAAACGAACTTCATCATATTCTGTGTCTTCTGCTGTGTACCAATGTGAACACCTGCTGCCAGATATTCATCAATAGGAACCAGAGATGTAGACTCAACTGCCATTCCCTCAGATGTAACAGCAGCTTCCCCGGAAGCTTCTGCTGAGATTTCAGCGGCCGGTTCTTCAGACTCAGGAATATGTTCTCCAGCTTCTGTAACAGGCTCCACGGACTCAGAAGCCTCTTCAACAACATCAATGTTTTCTGAAGCAGCATCAACAGCCTCTGAAACAGCATCAACAGCTTCTGAAACAGCATCAACAGCTTCTGAAACAGGGGCCACCTGTTCATCTGCACTCACTTCATTAATATCCTCAATATCCTGATTAGTAGTTTCCATAAATTCACCTCAATGATCAATGTCTCGTTTAACGGTAATAGGTATCACACCTTCATTATATTCCACAGTAGCAATGTACAGGGGATCATTACTATCAACATCAATAAGGATAGGAGCTGCCATTGATATCTGGAGAGACCTGGCGCCTATGATCCTTGCACGTTCATACCTGGTATATTTATCTCTATTCAAATCATCACCTTAAAAGGAAATAATGTTAATTTTAGGAAAGATCGCAAAAACATATTAACGCAGATGAGGATGGATTTAACTGCCTCCCTGCACTGCGTCATCCATTATTTGAATTTGAAATAAATTGTATATTAATATAAATATATTCGGAATCCCTCCGAATGAGGTTATCAAACTATACATGTGTCAGTGTGGCCCTTACCAGCGCTTATTAAATAAGGGATGGGACCGCTGAGATTCGAACTCAGGTACCGGCGTATTTCGCACATATCCAGTTCACTACATATATTATGAAGTATATGGAATGTATCCCGAACGCCGAAGGATGGTCCAGACTACCCTACGGTCCCGTTCACTGATATGGAACCATTGTATCTACCAGTTCGACATGGGCCAGGATCATACGCCTGCAACAGTATCTCATGATATTAAGATCATTTAGTACTATAGCAGGGTCTTCTCCTTCACTTACACGTCTTTTGTATTCTTCCCAGCTACCTGCAATTACCTTACCACATGTGAAACAGCGAATGGGAATCATATATATCTGCCTTACCTGTAAGATTTCTGATATTTGGCACGTGCACCAGGTCCACCAAATTTCTTGGTTTCTTTCTGCCTGGAATCGTTGACCAGAAGATTACGATCATATTCCATGAAAGCATCCCTGAGGCTGGTATCATTTGTCCATTCAACAATACCTCTTGCTATTGCAGTCCTGATAGCATTTGCCTGACCCATGATCCCGCCACCTGAAACAGTGACATCCACATTGAGGCTTGAAATGGAATCACCTGCAAGAAGCAGAGGTTCCATGACCTTCAGTTTTGCGAACTCAGGTTCATATATCTCGACAGGCATTTTGTTAATCCGGACCTTACCCTTACCCGGAGATACTGTCGCCCGTGCTATTGCGGTCTTGTTCTTACCAGATGAATTGATAAAATTGTTACTTTTGTTTGCCATTCAACACCCTCCTTAGAATTTTGAACCCAGTTTACGGCTGACGTCACCAATCCTTACATATTTGTTTGAGCTAAGACGGGTCATATTAGCCCCTTCAATAGTAGTTAATTCTGCATCCTTTAATTCCGCAGGAACTCCTATATATACCCTAAGACGTGCCATTGCATCTCTGCCCCTTGCACGCTTGTAGGGCAACATACCCCTTACAGTACGTTTCATGATCCGATCTGGCATTTTAGGGAAATAAGGGCCAAACTCACGGGTACCCATATTCCTGATCTCATCGTATTCTTTGAAAGTTGTGATCTTAGATCCTGAGATCACAGCCTTTTCAGCATTAACAATAGAGATATCCTCTCCATTAAGCAACCTTTTTGCCACATTGCTGGCAAGTCTGCCCATAATAAGTCCATTTGCATCGATAACGGTCATTTGAAACACCTTACCTCATAATCCTTATACCGGAACCTTCCGGATTCTCTGCAAGCAGATCTTCTATGGTCATGCATTTCCCACCGGCATCTGTGATCTTGGACCGGGCAGACACACTGAAATTAAGGGCGGCAACAGTCACGGAATGACCAATTGAACCGGAACCTAGCACCTTTCCGGGGACAATGACAACATCGTTCTCCAGAGCATATCTGTTGATCTTGCTAAGATTGATCTGTGCATAGTTCTGTTTGGGAGCCTCAAGCCTCTTTGCCATATCTCTCCACAATGGTACATCCTTTTCCCGGGATGTTTCCTTTAACTTAAGTATCAGAGACGGAACCCTTGGGTTCGTCTTCCTTGATATCTTCCTCTGTGTTCTTTTACTCATAATGTTCCTCCGCAAGAGTTCATCTTACTCACGCGTACGCGCGCGTTCGAACATATAATGCCCGACAATTGGGCGATCATATTGCGAATAAGGGCCATCATCGCTGAAGGCCTCGTTTTCTAATCGGCATGAACTGAAAAATCCAGCTGATACAAGCCAATTTTAGATAATGTGACATACTTAATGTCAACGTACTGACTGGAAACATCTTCCATGTATTTATACATGTTGGGAGTTCCAACAAAGACAAAATAACATAGGAAATATTTCAACCTGGAAAAAATTACGCTTATTGGGGCGCAGGAGTAGAAAAGCCTTCGACTTTAGTCGTGGGTAGTTCACGAATCTGTACTCATTATCTGCTCATAGACCAGATCATAGAATTCATCAACATTGGCTTCCATATCCCTTGCAACCAGAAGAGACGCAACTTCAATATAAACAAGACCTTCCAGTCGCTCCTGTTTACTGTTGATAAGGGAAACAACCTCTTTTTTATTTTTTAGAGATACCCCCATCAGCCGGTCAATGATCAAATCAAGCAGACCTTTTTGCATGAAAAGCTCATCCGAAGGTTTAAAACCGGCAGGGACCTCTATAGAGTCCAGGTCTTTTTTAAAAACAAGATTTCCGTCTTCGATACCCAGAAGAGAGGCCATTATAGCCCGGTCCCTGACCTTAGAAGCCTGTTCCGGAGACATCCACTTCAGATCAAAGGATAAAGCAAATTCAAAATCCTTTATGGACATTGAATTGGTTGAAGTTTTCTTAAAAGGTAATGCCACGGCAAGGGAGAGTTCATCCATCAGATACCACGCCTTAATTCATCAACAATAGTATCCGCAACCCTACCACATTCCGTCCGGCCCGGCCCATCGATATGATTGATCCTCAGAGTCAGTATCTCCGATTCAAGCAAAGCCCTTACCAGAAAAACATCCCCCTTGAATGAAACCCGATTATATTTACCATCAAGATAACTGTAATCCAGTGTAACCCTGAAATCGATTATACCTTCAGGTTCGATCGTATCAATAATAGAATCAACGGACTCATAACTTAAAGGAGAAAAATCCATTCCATTTATTACGATCTCAACACTGATCTCCCTTTTAGCCTGTATCCGATGACCCTTCTTCGTTACAGATTCGGTGACGAACATACCAAACTTACCATCCATACCGGCCATCACTTTTACAAAATAGGGGAGGTCAGAATAATAGCGGTTCTTTTGTTCAAATTGAACTTCCCGCCGGGGAAATCGATGATATATTCGTTTTCTCATCATGTTTTGCACCTGAATACAAAAAAGGAACTATAATGGCGATGAAAGGCCCTTCTTATTTTCATAAGAAAGAACCTCTTCAATCATATATTCAATTTTTTAAGTACAGCTGTTCAGACTGCAACCAGTTTGGCATCAATGATCCCATCAATTCCACGGATCTCCCCAAGGATCTCCTCCGACACTTCCGAATCAACATTCAATGCCATTATTGTCTTTCCGCCTACTTCCACACGTCCAACCTGCATTCCTGATATATTGATATCATTCTTTCCAAGTATCATACAGCAGGGGCCGATCACATTGGGACGATTGATATGATGGGAAACTATCATATAACCCTTTGGTACCAGATCAACATGCTGACCATTGATCGTGATTATCTTGGGTTCACGGCCCACAACAGAACCGGTCACAGATTTTGAGTCCTGACCCTTTACAAGATTAACACGGATACTGGAAGGATACTCCTCCGAGGTCTCGGACTTGCTCTCAATCACTTCTATATTACGGGACTTTGCCAGTGCCATTGCATTAACAAAATTCACTGCAGAACCAAGTGCTGTTTCCAGTATCCCCTTGATAGCTGCAACGGTGACAGGCCTTGTATCCTTTTCAGAGATCTCACCATAATAGGATATCTCGATCTTACCATAGTTACCATTCAGCAACTGGGCAGTCATGCTTCCCAGGGTCTCAGCAAGCCTGATATAAGGGGAAAGGGCCGCCATGACATCCGGTTTTACTGCAGGTATATTGATCGTGTTCCTCGCAGAACCTCCATTTAGTACGGAGATGACCTCTTCTGCAACTGAGACAGCCACATTGACCTGGGCCTCCTCAGTTGATGCACCCAGATGAGGGGTAACAATAACATTATCAAGATCAAGCAGTGGGTTTTCAAAAGGTGGTTCTGATGTGAACACATCAATGGCAGCTCCTGAGATCTTGCCTTCAGCCAGAGCACGGGCAAGAGCTTCCTCATTAATGATACCTCCCCGGGCACAATTAATTATGCGGGCATTTTGTTTCATCAGATCAAACTGAGGGGTATCGAGGATATTACGTGTCTCTTTGGTAAGAGGAGTATGAACAGTGATGAAATCTGCCTTCTCTGAAATATCATCCACGGTTGTAAGCACAACACCCAGTTCAAGTGCACGATCCTCGGTGATGAACGGATCATATGCAAGTACATTCATCTCCAGACCCTGGGCCCTTTTTGCCACCTCAGCCCCTATACGACCAAGCCCTACAACACCAAGGGTCTTTCCGTTGACCTCAACACCCATGAAGTTCTTTCTTTCCCACTTCTTTGCTTTGAGGGACATATGAGCCTGCGGGATGTTCCTGGACATGGACATCATCATTGCAATGGTATGCTCTGCAGCAGAAAGCATATTGCCCTCAGGAGCGTTCACCACGATGATACCTTTTTCAGTTGCAGCTTCAATATCAATATTATCCACACCAACCCCTGCACGGCCGACGATCTTAAGGTTGTCAGCAGCCTCGATCACCCTGCGGGTCACCTGGGTTCCGCTGCGAATGACAAGGGCATCGAATTCCTTTATCTTTTCAACAAGTTCATCCTCGGACAGTCCTGTGGAAACATCAACTGTAAAATGTTCCCTGAGTTTTAAAATCCCTTCCTCTGATAATGAATCACTTACCAATACCTGCATTTTGATTATCTCCAAATATGATCAATGATCTTATGATCGTATGACTTGGGCCATAAAAGATAGATGAAATATGACCGGTTATGCTTACATAATGTATTTCATCTACCATAAAACACATCCTTCTAAATATATCTAACTATTACAACGCTTTTTCCGGGCAACAGCATCGTGTGTCCAAACTCCAAAACAGAAGACAAAAACAGAAGACATAAAAAGAAGACATAAAAAGAATATCCCGGACACATTACATTCCAGATACAATTCAGAGATTCAGAAAGAATTCAGAAGGAACCCGGACAGAATCCAGAAATATCCCGGAATCAAAAAAGAGCATGAAAAAGATTTTAAAGGGCCACAGTGATCAGCACATCGACAAAGATCTTTTCTGTGGCCCGAAAAAAGAATCAATACAAACTGACAGTCTCAGAATCAAAACGAACCTTATTTGATGTAAAGACCACACCTGCAGGATCCGCGGTTTGCAATGTCCCGATTGCGGGCAGCACATGGACAGATGATCTTTTTGTCTTTTTCCTTATCACCGGTTCTTTTCTGGCAGAAGCAATACCATTCACCAAATTCTTTTTTGTTCCTGGCAATGTTCTTGATGGCTGTGGTGATCACATCATAGTCAGGGTTTAATCTGAAACCACTGGCATCTGCATTCTTCTTAGACCTTTCATATAATTCGGATTCAAGTTCACCTTCAAATTTCATATATATACTCCTTATCAAGTTCTGTAGCTAATAAATCTGAATTTAATTCTTATTACTATCCAACACAATGTCCGCAAGTCTGAAACCCAGTTGTTTGCATTCATTTAAATCCTTTTCATAGGGTTTATACTTAACCTGCAGACCGGGCTCTATGATCTCAAAACCTGCGGATTCAAGCGCCTGTTCCATATGTTTCACAGCCCCTCCTCCCCAGCCAAATGAACCAAAGGCCACAGCCTTTTTACCTCTAGGACGCAGACCTTTGACATAGGTAAGAAAACCTGCGACAGTAAAGAACATGTCATTAAGCATGGTAGGTGAACCAAGAGCGATAACCGGAGATTCCATTAGCTCTTTTATAAGCATACTCCAGTCATTCTTACGCAGATGGAAAAGTTTTACCTCCACACCACTTGCACTTATCCCTTCCACAATCTCTTTGGCCATCATTTCAGTGCTGTTCCACATGGTATCATAGATCACCAGGACCTTATTGAGCGTCTCTCCACGGGCCCATTTCACATAAGCCTCCAGGATACGTCCCGGATCCTTTCTCCAGATGACACCATGGGCCGGGACGATCATGTCAAATTCAATACCAAGATCTTCAACTGCTTTTGCATATTTAAGGACCCGGGACCCGAATGGCATGAGTATGTTGGCATAATAGATGGCAGCATCATCCATGACCCCTTCCACCTCATCCTCAAACCTGCAGGAGGTAGCAATGTGCTGTCCAAAAGCATCATTTGAAAAAAGGATCTTATCCTCTTTAAGATATGTCTGCATACTATCCGGCCAGTGAAGCATGGGAGTTTCAATGAACATCAGGTTACGGGAACCAATACATACCTCGGCACCCGTATCCACTATTTCTATATCCCAGTTATCAAAACCATCTTCCAGATAATATTCTCCAAGGCCCTCTTTACAGCGTTTTGTAGCGAATATCTTCGCATCGGGACAGAGTTTCATAATAGCCGGTAAGGAACTGGAATGATCCTTTTCAACATGATTACATACAATGTAATCTATCTTTGAAGGATCAACGATCCGGCTAATCCTTTCGATCATCCCGGATGCAAAGCTCTCTTTTACAGTATCAATAAGAGTGATGTGTTCATCAACTATCAGGTAAGAATTATAACTGCCACCCCTGGGAGTGGCATAACCATGGAAATCCCTGAGATTCCAGTCAACAACACCTACCCAGTAAATACCCTTTGCAATCTCCAGGGACTCATCTCGTCTGTTCATAGATTACTCCTGTGAAAACTATTTCTGACCGGTACCATACTCTGAAAATTGAAGCGGCCCTGCATACCTGCAATCACAATTACTGCAATCACAATTACTGCAATCACAATTACTGCAATCACAATGACCTGCTAAGAAAGTTCGATTTACAGCAGGTACCGGTCAGTTCAACAACGTATTATTAATTATGTCTGCATCCTGAACTGGGTTGCTTCCTCAAGCATGGAATCGATCAGTTCATAATGTTCCCTTTCATAGTCGGCGATCTTATCAAAAAAATCCCTCTGTTCTCCATCAGGGGCCTGCTTTGACAGGAATCGATACAGATCCTCACTCTTTCGTTCAAAACGCAGTGCTGAAAGCATCACACCTACCTCACCCATCCGATCCCCTTCGAACTCTGATGAAAAGGAAAAACGCAGATCAGGGATTTCCTGATGTTCAAGGTCCATGCATTTTGACTCCAGGAATTGCCGGAGATATTCTGCATGTTTTTTCTCCTCACGAGCCAGATACAGAAACATATCTCGTGCACCCGGATCTTTGGTGGAACTGGCTGCATCTTCATAGAAATCCATGCCCTCATCCTCAAGACTGATCGCAAAGTCAACCGCTTCATCGATATTCCTGAACCTGCCTGGCTCAAAGGTATCCACAGACATTACATCAACTGCATCATTCCCATTCCCTGACATCATATTCCTCCATATGGACCATTCATATTCAAATTAACCGCACCCACATGATCTCCGGGCCCGATATCCTAAAAAATAAAGGTGCTTTAGATGTTAAATAGCTTTCTGCAAAAAGAGGCAAATAAACAGGCAAAGGTCAGATATAAATTAGAAAGCTTTTTATTTAACTGAAATCATTACAAGGTTGCATAATGATTATATAGAGAATCTAGTATTTAGATTCTATATTATATTGAGAATATTATCATTACTTCATTTTAATCAAGAGGAAGTTCTATGGACAAAATAAAGATCGCAATTGCAGGACTGGGTAACTGCGCAAGTTCACTGATCCAGGGTCTTGAATATTACAAAGACAAAACTGAAGAAGATGCGATAGGGCTTATGCATTGGGATATAGGAGGCTACAGGCCATTTGATATTGAAGTGGTAGCGGCATTTGATATAGACAGCAGGAAGGTTGGAAAGGATGTTTCCGAAGCCATCTTTGCTAAACCAAACTGCACAACAGTATTTTGTCCCGATCTGCCTGCAACAGGCGTTAAAGTAAGTATGGGTCAGGTAAATGATGGTGTTTCCGAACATATGGAAGATTATGAAGACAAATTCAGATTCATCGTATCATCCGAAACCGAAGCCACCAGAGAAGATATCGTAAAAGAGCTTCAGGATTCCGGAGCAGAGATCCTCCTTAATTTCCTGCCCGTGGGTTCGGAAAAGGCCACCCGGTTCTATGCAGAATGTGCTCTTGAAGCAGGAATTGCCCTTGTGAACAATATGCCTGTGTTCATAGCAAGTAACCCCGAATGGGCCAAAAGATTCGAAGAAAAAGGATTACCCATTATCGGCGATGATATAAAAGCCCAGCTTGGTGCCACCATCACCCACCGTACCCTGGCCGACCTTTTCAGGAAAAGAGGGGTCAGGCTGGAGAGGACCTATCAGCTTAACACCGGAGGGAACACCGATTTTCTTAATATGCTCAACCGCAGCAGGCTTTCTTCCAAAAAGACATCCAAGACCGAGGCCGTGCAGTCCGTCCTTGAGCATCGTCTGGATGACGAGAACATCCATGTGGGCCCCAGTGATTACGTACCCTGGCAGAAGGACAACAAGGTCTGTTTCCTGAGAATGGAAGGTAAACTGTTTGGAGACGTGCCCATGAACATTGAGATGCGCCTGTCAGTTGAAGATTCCCCAAACTCCGCAGGTGTGGTCATTGATGCAGTCAGATGTTGTAAACTTGCCCTTGACAGAGGTACCGGAGGAATATTATACTCCCCTGCCTCATATTTCATGAAACATCCGCCAAAACAATTCAATGATGATCAGGCATACCAGATGACAGATGAATTCATCAAAGGAACTCGTGAGAACTGATACTTTTAGCCCTGAATTCCGACAGGTCTATGGCATTGATTTTAGCGGTGCAAAAGATGCCTGCAAGAAGATCTGGATCAGCCGGGCCGTTCCTGAAGACGGGGCTCTTCACATAAAGGGCTGTTACTCCCTTTCTGAAAAGTTAAGCCCCTCTTCAAAAAACAGAGACTTATGTCATTCATGCATCAGATCCCTCATTGAAAAAGAGAGAAATGCTATTTTTGGACTTGATCTTCCTTTTGGCCTGCCCGCCAGAATGATTGATGCAGATAGCTGGTCGGCCTTTCTTAGCGGATTTGCACAGAGATTCCCTTCCCCTGAAGCTTTCAGGGACCAGTGCAGAGAAGCTACAGGACATAAGGAATTAAAAAGGAAGACCGACAAAGAGACAAAGGCCCCCTTTAGCCCCTATAACCTGCGGGTCTACAAACAAACCTATTACGGAATTTACAATATCCTCAGGCCCCTTGTCCTGGAAAAAAAGGCATATTTCCCCCCTATGCAACAGCCGGAAAACGATCTTGCCTGGGTGATCGAAACCGGCCCGGCCTGCACTCTGAAAAGAATGGGTCTGTATATACCCTATAAAGGGAAAGCTGACGGGCGAAGACAAAACCGGGAAATGATCGCATCCTCTCTATCGGACTGGAACATAAAGGCCGACAAACAGATAATTAAAAAAGCGATAGAGGACAGTGAAGGCGATGCCCTGGACAGCATCATTGCTGCCTGTGCAACGTCCCGGGCCCTTGAGAGGATCAGCGACCCGGACTGGAACCCTCCTGAAATATATAAACTGGAAGGACTCATCTTTGACTGATGGTTCAGAGCTTAAGAGCCAGATAGCCCTTATAGGTCAAGGCGATTGGTCTTGCCCGAAATATTTCATTCTGCTCAGGGCGATTGGTCTTGCACAGCATCTTAAAATCACCATACAATACCGAGCACAAAATCAGCTATATTCACCTATTACTTTTCCAGGCCCACCAGACCATAGATATCGTCAGCAGATTCGATCACATCTATGTTTTCCATCTGTGCAAGTTTTTCGGAATTGGTGACATCGACCTCACGCATCTTTAAGTTCAGCTTCTTTCCGGAAGGGGCATAGGTCTCCACACTTCCCCGCTTCAGATCCACAGGCAATATGTATATGGGCGTGTTCCCTTTGGCCGTCTGGGCAACCGTATTGGTCACCAGGGTATCAGCAATACCGTAGACGATCTTTGCCACGGTGTTGGCAGTTGCAGGGGCAATGATCAGGGCATCATAATGCCCTACCTGCAGTGGGCCTGCAAGGAATGGAGAGTTAGGACCGGCATCTGTCTTGAAATTGGGAAAATCGGTCTGTATGTCATCCCACATCCGGTACCACTTCATCACAGTCTCCCCTTCCTTTGAGAGGAACACCATGAATTCAATATCAGTGCGCTCTTTGATATCCTTCATTACATTATATGTTTCCAAAATCTGGTCACCTGAACCGGTGATTCCCCATGCTATCCTTTTCATTTAAACCTCTCCTGAAATGTATTTCAAATTCCAAAACTTTCTTTTTTTATCCGATCCCCGGAAACACCAAGGCCCTCAAGGATCGATATAGCCGCATCCATCATTGGAGGAGGACCACAGACATAGAATACCCTTTCCTTAAAGTCCGGGATGTTATCCACAATCATATCCTCGCAGATACGACCTGTGCATCCGGGCCAGTCCTCATCCGGCCTTGTCAGTGTATGCACTACTTTCAGATTGGGATCATCCCGCTGCATTTGCTCCAGTTCACCAACAAAGATCATATCTTCAGCCGTTCTGTTACTGCTTAACAGAAGCACATCAGTATCCGGACTTGCCCGGGTGCAATATCTGCAGATGCTTATCATGGGCGTGATACCGATACCTCCCGAGATAAGCGCTATCTTATCATACTCGCCACTGAAGGTCAGCCTTCCGAAGGGACCTTCTATCTCCACAATATCTCCGGCCTTCAAGTTATCCAGTACATTGGAAAACTCGTGACCTGTGAGCTTTTTTGTGAATTCAAGATAATCCCTGTCAACAGGACTGCTGGAAATTGTAAAGGGCTTATATGAAGGAGTAATGTCCGCATCCAGATGAATAAAGAAGTACTGGCCTGCTTTATAGTCAAAATCCTCAGGTCTTGGAAACCTGAAGCTCTTTACATTATAGGTCCTCGGGATGATGTCGATCACCGGGGCCTCAAATCTCACAGGCCTTGCTTTCATTACTCACACCCCTTAACCATTAATGCAGTTTTGATCAGGCGTCTGATAGTCCTGCGCATGCTCCTTAAGCCTTCATCATCTGCCCCGACCCCTTCTGCTCCTTTGTCATGGGACCAGAAAGTACCTCCCATATTTGAACCAAATGAACCTCCGGATACAGGAATAAGCTCATTGATCAGATAGAAATTTATAATGTTCTGTATGGCAGGCTCCTGTCCGCCTATACGATCCCCTCCCACAGCAATAGCAGCACCGACCTTATTGCTGAATATATGGGGATCCCTTGCAACAACCGCACGGCAGCGATCCATCATGACCTTGGTCTGACCGCTAAGGGTACCCTGATACACAGGGGTCCCTATGATCCAGGCATCGGCCCATTCCAGTTTTTCATAAAGCTCAAGCATGTCATCCTTATGGATACAACCCTGTTTATTGCGGACACAGTGGTCGCAATGGATACAGAACTTGAGATCCTTTCCCTTCGCAGAGAAATAATCGGTCTCAACATCAAACTTCTCAGAAGCAAAGCTCAATGCTTCCTGAATAGCTCTGTCAGTGGATTTTTTCCGGGGGCTGCCCGATATCCCGAGCAGCCTGATAGTTTTATCTGACATTGTTCACCTCTTATCACAGCGTCTATGCAGCAGGCCTGCTATCCCGATAAAAAGGGAAGCAAAGACAAAACCCGGACCCGGAGTAGACTGCGAAGGTGTTTCCACATCTCCGTTAATGCCTGAAACAGCTGCATTCATTTCAACTACCGGGACCTGATGTACCCCTTCACCGAATAGCTCATCTATTACGTCCTGTGGTGCCGAGCGATATAATAACCTTGCCTTTACAGAGATGGGATTCACCACATCTTCAGGAATGGTAAACTCATGCACCTCGGTGGCAGATTCCTTTGGAGGAATACGATTATCAGACACTATAGCCTCAGCAAGCCAGATCTTTTTGGTCAGCTGTCCCTCTGAATCCTCAAGAACTGTCTGATACACATCTGCATCCACTATATTTCCTGAACCATCAAGTTCTCCACTGCTGTAGATCACCTGACCGTTTGCATCCTCCACCATCACCTCAAGCCACATCTGCCTTGCCTCGGTCAGACCGGTGGGCAACTTATGCCCGGCACCTATATTGGTGATCGTCAATTCAGCGGATACCTGATCGCCGGGTTGTGCCGTTTCAGGTACTAAAACATCGAGTGTTGCCGCACTCTGAAGCCTTTCCCGGGCCATCTCAGCACTAGCGTCCATCTCAAGCATTTCATACATGAAAACATTGCCTCCGATCATATCATGCCTGTAGACATGGTCTCTTTTTGGAGCACCTGAACCGGCCCTTCCTGCCTCGGCCTCAAAATGGGTAATCCCCGGACTCATATGACAATCCTGACACTGAACACCGTCTGCTGCATAATCACTCTCTTCCCAGGAGGTGTAGGTATCATCCAGAGGGATACCATTGAACGGATGGTTCACATTATGACACATTCCACAATAAGCTGACTGTGTGTACAGTTCATTGAACTCACATTCATGATAACCTGACTGAGCATCATCCCGGGGCCCCCATTTAATATCACCTGGCGATACCACAAAAGCACCATTACCAATGCCTGCACTTTCGGATACAACATGACAGAAATCACACTGCACACCATCCAGTGAGATCTCACTTAACTCTGATCCATCCACCGGCGGGATCTCTGCACCGATCACTCCAATAGGAGTGTGACACCGGGCACAGAACTCATCTGTGGCCCCGTCCGTTTCCTCACCTGCAAGAAGAAGTTCCTTTTGATAGAAAACGTCTGTATAAGCATGATAGTGCATGCTGTCCTGCCACTGACCCCTCAGAGTCGCATGACAGCTGGAACATCTGGCATACTCATCAAAATCCGATGAAGAGTATGCTCCTGCTTCTGTCTGTTCTGCTGCATAACATAATCCCGTCAGGAATACCAACAGGACCACTGTGATTATGAAAAGATGGATCGATCGTATAATACATACCTCCTCTATAATAATTAATGACGATTGCTTAACTAATATAATTTCTCTTAACCTCATGCATCTGCTTAAAGAGAAAACACCCCGATTCACCTGAAACAGAGGAAAAGGCCCTCTTAATTCTTACTATCAGAATAATAAGCACCTGGATTTACACAACACCCACAATGGGCAAATAATGAAAACAAAATAATAAGATATGTCAAAACATGCAACATAGCATGCCTGTAGCATATCTTACTAACGTACGAAGTCCTGAAGATCAGAACTTTTCAGTATCCTCCGAAAATTTACCGCCACAATGGACAGACTGTAATCCGAAGAAATGATCCTTTTGACTTATTTCAACAACTTTAATGCATCACGGCATGCAGCAACTGCCGGTGCGCCTGAGGTGATGGAGATCACTTCCAGGGTTTCCATGATCTCTTCCTTTGTTGCACCATGATTTAAGGCACTCTTCATCTGAGCTACGGTGCATGATTCGCACTGTTTGGAAGCCACAACTGCAAAAGCCATCAATATCTTCACTTTGGCAGGAAGGGCCCCGTCGGTAAGGATCTTCTCATTGCACCTGTTGTACTTGCGCACAAAGACAGGGTCGATCTCTTCCAGGGTTTCCAGTACATTTGGGACAAAACCCATTTTGTTTCCAATATTTTCAATAACCTTTTTGCTTTCACTCATTTATCCATCTCCTTTTCAATCTTCCTCTTGATAATCATTCTCTAAGAGAGCCCACGACTAAAGTCGTGGGCCTGCATTCCCTCATTAATCATCAAAACTCTTCCACTGCATGCCCTAAACGCATACAACACGCCCGCATCTATCCATGGGATTTAAAATTGGATCCACAAAATATCAGGCAGTGGAAAACACTGTGATCAGTCAAATCCATCCACAATGGTGTTGTTGAGACAATACTCACACATCAGGCGTGGAAGGCCCTTGTGCAAATGTTCCACATGAGGAGGAATTCCAACGGATACAGGAAGTACAAGTTCTTTTGTGTGATCGCTGCACAGTCCTTTTCCGCAAACGATGCAAACAGCGGTAGCTTCGGTATCCTTCCCTTCTTCCATACAATCGTAACATTTCATCATGATCTCACCTCAGAAATTCTCCTTCAAAGCATCGTGGCAGGGAGTACATACGATCTTGAGCAT
The DNA here is from genome assembly GCA_963676195.2 of Methanosarcinaceae archaeon. Classification (GTDB taxonomy): domain Archaea; phylum Halobacteriota; class Methanosarcinia; order Methanosarcinales; family Methanosarcinaceae; genus CAXXJW01. The sequence goes on from CAXXJW010000001.1 coordinate 1,876,248, forward strand.
CTCCTGCATATCCTTGATCTTGCATGATGCACCCATACACTTAAGCCTCACATCGTATTCCCCTTCCCACAGAGGAAGCTTTTCACGTACCAGATGGTCCTTGCATACGCCCCTTCCACAGACAATACAGATACCCACAGCATCTGTTTCCTTACCTTCCTTTGCACATTCGTAACATTTCATCCTATCACCTTAGTCAGACATAATTTTCAAACAACTGATCTGATAACCGATCCTTCATCAAAGTTTCAAAACGCTTTGCCACAGACCGTGAACATTGCAGTATGAAACTGCACAAAAGGCCGTGAAATCATCGATCTCATTTACTCTAAAACCTACATTCGGAGCAGTGCAGCCTGGACAGAAGTCAGCTTTACCCAGATCTACCACCTGGCCACTTTCTTTGAGACCATAGAGCTGAACCCATGCAATATGATGCTCAACGGTGTTTGGATGAGGAACTTCTTTGCCTACGACAACATTAACAATGTTCAATACCTGTCCACCATGTTCCCTGACAACTTCGATCACAGGAACATGTTTTTCTTTACCTTCACTCACTTCGCTCTTAAATATCTCACTGAATTCCATTTGTATCACCTTATGTGCTTTTTCGACCATATTGAACCATTTTGATCACATAACTTAAAAACGGGTTATCATCTTTGATAAAAATAAAAAGAATTGCACCCCATCTTAGTTCAATACCTGTTTTCAATTTTAATCATTAAACTCAGATATAAACTCCATTCACCCTGCTGTATCTTCCACATATGCTCCTGCATCATGGAAAGACGAATTCATTCGTCTGAAGCAGGCGGATTAAATACCCGGGAGGCCAGCTCATTGTCCAGCATGAACAGACCATTGCCATCACCCACAAGCTCTAACCTGGAAATGATCTCATTGTCATTGGCCTCTTCCTCGATCTGCTCGGTCACATACCACTGGAGGAATATATTGGTTGCATGATCCTTTTCCTCGATAGCAAGGTCCACAAGCTCATTGATGGAACGGGTAATGAATTGTTCATGTTCCAGAGTTTGCCTGAACATTTCAACAGGAGTGCCAAATTCAGCAGGAGGCTGCTCTATCTGCATCAATTCTACCTGTTCCCCCTGGTCCAGTATATACTGATAGATCTTCATAGCATGGGTCATCTCTTCCTGATACTGGATCATGAACCAGTTGGCAAATCCGCTGAGACCCTTGAAAGTGCTGAATGCGGACATGGACATGTAAAGATATGCAGAGTACATTTCTTTATTGATCTGCTCATTTAAGGCTGCAGCCATCTTTTTACTTAACAAATAAAACCTCCTTTGTTGATCTATAAATGAAAGTCTGCCAGGTGGAATAACGGACCTATTGATGTTACAACGGGATCGATGTCAGACAAACACCAAAATAATGTTTTGCATGTTGACCCTTTGAATCTCAAGACCCTGATACTCCTCAACACAAATAATTAGTCTTAGCTGAATATTAACTTTTTGGAAAATATCGTAATCAGGACAATATTGACGACTTAAGGCACAAACTGCAGTATACAGGTCATAAATGATTGATCAATATAGATTATCAGAATTATTCTCCAAACCTGAAGGGATATAAATCCAAAATCAGTCCGTAATAAAAAGAATATAGCATAAAAAGCAGTTAATTGAAGACTAATTTCAGATTAAAGCAATAAGGTTTATAATACATGTATGTAATCCTGATTAACGATAATTCAATTGGAGGACTCAAATGACATTCGGAATAGAATTTGTGCCAAGTGATCCAGTACTGAAGATCGCACATTATGCAAAGCTCGCAGAACAGCAGGGATTCGACAATGTGTGGATCACAGATCACTACAACAACCGTGATGTATATTCAACATTGACAGTACTTGCAATGAACACCAACAGCATCAAGCTCGGAACAGGTGTTACCAACCCCTACACCAGGAATGCTGCAGTTACAGCATCAAGTATTGCATCTGTCAATGAGATCTCAAACGGACGTGCAATCCTTGGCCTTGGACCAGGGGATAAAGCAACCTTTGATGCCATGGGCATCTCCTGGGATAAACCCCTGACAACCACAAAGGAATCCATATCCGCTCTTCGCGGCTTCTTTGCAGGTGAGAAAGTAGTCCAGGACGGCGACATGATCAAGTTCAGTGGTGCAAAAATGGCTTTCAAGGCAGGTAACGTACCTATCTATATGGGAGCACAGGGGCCAAAGATGCTTGAGCTTGCCGGAGAGGTCGCAGACGGTGTGCTGATCAATGCATCCCATCCAAAGGACTTTGAAGTAGCAGTACAGCAGATCACCGCCGGTGCAAAGAAGGCCGGAAGGGATCCAAAGGATGTTGACGTTGCTGCATATGCCTGCTTCTCCATTGACAAGGACGCCGCAAAAGCAAAGAGTGCTGCAAAGGTAGTCGTTGCATTCATCGTTGCAGGTTCCCCGGACATGGTCCTGGAGCGCCACGGAATTGATGTTGCAGCAAAGGCAGACATTGGCAGTGCCATCGCAAAGGGAGACTTCGGAGCTCTTATGGGAGACCTTGTAACAAACGACATGATGGACGCATTCTCCATCTCAGGAACACCTGATGATTGTAAGAACAGGATCAACGAGCTCCTGGACATCGGTGTGACACAGATCGTTGCCGGTTCCCCTATAGGACCTAACAAGGAGAAAGCAATAAAACTCATCGGAAAGGAGATCATTGGAGGAAACTGATGGTCCATCCAAAGATATTTGACGTCATCGAACATGACGTCTGTACCGCTTGTGGGGCATGCGCATCGGTCTGCCCCGCCGGTGCAATTACGATAAATAAGACAGCAGAGATTAGAGACCCGGACAATCTCACCCTTTATACAGCCGGTGCCGCACCGAATGTCTGTGAAGGGTGTTTCACATGTGGAAGGGTCTGCCCTGTTGTAGATGGATATGCCGAAGATGAACTTGCCAATGTAAAACGGTTCTTTGCAGCAAAAAGCAATATAGTCGGTCAGGACGGCGGAGTCACCTCAGCCCTCGCACGTGCCCTTTTAAAGAAGGGAGAGATCGATTGTGTGGTTGGGATCGTCAGAAATGAGAAATGGGAAACAGAACTTGTACTGTTCACCAGTGCTGATGATGTAGAGAGCGCAAAAGGAACAAAATATACCTATGATTCAGTCCTTTCCGCACTACGCGAACCCTTCAAGCAGTATGAAAGGATCGCTGTCATCGGTGTTCCATGTCAGGCACACGGTGCCCGTCTGATCGAAGAGAATGTCAATGACAAGATCGTTTTGATCATCGGACTGTTGTGTATGGAAAGTTTCTACCATGAGACCATGGCTGAAGAGATCATGCCCAACATAATGGGAGTGAACATTGAAGATGTTGTCAAGATGGACTTTGGTAAAGGTAAGTTCTGGGCCTACACAAAAGACGGCGAAGAACACAATGTGCCTATTCCAAAGGTTGCGCCTCATGCAAGGAACCCCTGTCACCACTGCTGTGATTACACTTCTATGTCAGCAGATATATCAGTGGGATCAGTTGGTGCACCTGACGGATGGAACAGTGTATTCATACGTACTGATGTTGGTGAGAAATACTTCAGTATGGTCGAAGATGAACTTGAGATCATGGAAGACCCAAAACCTGGAATGGGACTTGTCAGCAAACTTGCCAATATGAAACGTGACGGCAATGTCGAACATTATCTGGAAGTCTGTGAGAAGTTCTCATTCGATGAATGTGGTATCCACTGATACCATTAGCATACCATGCACATGAAAAGGGCTTTTTATATCGGGCGATTCCAGCCATTCCATATAGGCCATTACTCAGTGATAAACAGCATTGCAAAAGATGTTGATGAACTGGTCATAGGAATTGGAAGCGCCCAAAGAAGCCACCAGTCAAATAATCCATTCACCGCAGGTGAGCGGGTTATGATGATACGACACGCCCTGGAAGATACGGACATACATCACTACGCAGTTCCTATTGATGACCTGGAACAAAATGCCATATGGGTCTCATATGTTGTCTCAAGGGCCCCTCCTTTTGATATAGCCTATACGAATAATCCCCTGGTCGTACAGTTATTCACCGAGGCCGGTATAAAAGTTAAACAGCCTCCGATGTACCACAGGGACCAGTATTCGGGAACAGAGATCAGGAACCGAATGCTTGCCAATAAGCAGTGGAAACATCTGGTACCCCCTTCAGTAGCAGAGGTCATTGAGGAAATAAAAGGGGTGCAAAGACTTAAAAATGTTTCAAAGAGCGATTGATCAGATCCTAAATTTTATCCAGGTCCTAAATTTTATCCAGGTCCTAAATTTTATCTAAAATACAAAATGAGTTCCAAAAATACAAAAGGCCAAAAAGGCCTTTTTTATATATTATCGTTTTTTATCCGGTCATCTGTTTAAAGCAAGTGATGTCCTCAGGCAACCACTGCCTCTTCAACCCAGAGACCCACACCTTTCTGGAACCTGGTAAGTCTTCCAACATAGGTTATTGTGTCACCCTTGGAGTACTGGACAAGTTTGTCATTCTGATCTTCCTTAAATGTCACACCCACATCAGAGATAGAAGCATCACAGTGCTTTACCTGTGCAGTGTATGTCCTGCCATTGTTTGTGACTGCATAGACAGTACCGGACCATTTCACAAAATTGTCTTTATATTCTGCATCAAATACCTGCTGGATCTCGTCATCCGTAGAATCAGGATCACAGTAAAGTTCTCCAAAGTCATCAAAGGATGTACTGATCAGTTCCACCCCATAATCAGTCTCAGCAGATGGAACTGCAGGCCCCCCTTCGTCTGTCATTTCGTCAACGCTGCTGTCATCCGAACAGCCTGAAACAGCCAGTACTGCGATCAACAGGAATATCATACCAATTTTTAATTTCAATTTAACACCTCATTAACGTAATATCAATGCTAAATATGATATAGCCCCACTATATTAAGATTTTGTCACTTTCAGGTGTGGAAGATCTGAAAAACTAAAAATCCCACATGATCATCCCATAAGGAACATTTCAACTCAACATTAAAATTATAGATCAGTTAAATATTTAGAATATGTCACCACTCCAGTCATATTTACCGGGCCTGTACTTCACACACAAAGGATCATCATCAGAGATACCACCATCCCCCCTGTCTTTAAGGCTTATAAGTATCTCTTCGACATCCCCTGCCACATCTGTTGCATCCCTGCCGGTGGTATTGATCTCGAACACCTGTTTGCACCACTGCACTGCTTCCACCAGGATCACATCCAGACACTCAGCTTCCACATTCTCCTGTATTTTTCCTTCGCAATAGGCTCTTGCGGACAGCCTTTTACGCAGCTCATCAGGAGCTGTGCGCAACACTATCACCACATCTGCAATATGATGGGCCATGTGACTGTCAAGAATGATAATATCAGATACTCCGGATGCTTTGTACTGATCCCCTTCCGTGAGAGAAACCGACTCTGCAGGCCTTTCAACCGGAACATTACCTTCCATGCAGGCAGAAAGTTCATCCACCCTTTCAAAGACCCGGTCCATGTCCGCAACCAGACAATCCCGGTCCTTATCCACATCCACATAAAGACCTTCTTCCTTTATCAGGTCATTGATATGTATAACATTATAGCCCCGGGATGTCAATATCCTGCTTACCGATGTTTTCCCGGTACCCGGAGTCCCGGTCAATCCTATGAACATAAAGGGTTAAATGGCCGTTTTTAATATAATCCTTCTGTCCCGGTTCCACGGACAGACCCGGATGATCCGGCCCTGGTAAAAACACATATCAATTATCACATATCAATTATCACATATCAATTATCACAGGTCAATGATCCACCCGCGATCTTCAGGAAATTCCCGATGATATCCATGCCTTTTTTAGTAAGAATAGACTCCGGATGGAACTGAAGGCCATACACAGGATACATGTCATGTTTAATGGCCATTACCATACCATCCGATATACTGGCTATTACTTTAATGTGGGAAGCGACCTGATCTATTGCCAGGGAATGATATCTTGCGGCATCAAAGACAGGTTCAATGCCTTCAAAAAGGCTGTCATCCACATGTTCTACAGGGGATACTTTACCATGCACAGGGCCCCCGGGAGAATGGGCGATCGTACCTCCATAGGCAATATTGATTGCCTGATGGCCCAGACATACCCCAAGAATAGGTATTTCGGGTCCCAGTTCCCTTATGATATCCAGACAATGTCCGATATCACGGGAGTCATTGGGACTGCCCGGGCCCGGTGAGATGATTATTGCATCCGGCCGGATCTGCCGGACCTGCTCAACTGTGGTGGTATTGGGCATTACAATTGTCTGCGGTTCGAACCTGGATACATAATCCACCAGGTTCCAGACAAAGGAATCCCGGTTATTGATAAAGAGGACTTTCATTTTTTACCTCCTGCCGCAGCTATCATAGCTGCCATCTTACGCTCGGTCTCATTGAATTCGTATTCAGGATCAGAATCTGCAACGATCCCGGCCCCGGCCTGGATACAGGCAATTCCATCTTTTATGATCACAGTCCGTATCACAATTGCAAGGTCCACGTCACCGTTCCAGGAATAATATCCCACACCACCTCCGTATATACCCCGGGAAGCAGGCTCCAGGTCATTTATGATCTCCATAGCCCTTATCTTGGGAGCACCTGAGAGGGTTCCTGCCGGGAATATTGCCCTGGTGGCATCGAACTGGTCACATTCGTCGCGCAGGGTCCCACATACCGTACTTTCAATATGCTGCACGTGGGAATATTTCACAACTTTCATAAAATCATAGACCTTTACGCTTCCGGATTGTGAGACCATACGCACATCATTTCTTCCAAGGTCCACAAGCATTACATGTTCCGCACATTCCTTCTCATCTGCAAGCAGGGCCCGGGCAAACTTTTCATCCTCCCGAGCATCCATTCCCCGAAGACAGGTCCCTGCGATCGGATTGGTGATCAGGGTACGTTTGTGTACCGTCATTAACGTCTCCGGGCTGGCCCCTACGATACGGACATCCCTGAAATTGAACAGATACATGTAAGGGCTTGGGTTGATACCACGCAATGTCTGATATAGTTCAAGAGGGGTCTGCTGTATTGGAAGGGAATATTTTCGGGAGAGCACCACCTGGAAGATGTCACCATCGACAATATGCTGCTTTGCTTTGAGCACCCTTTCCCGATAACCTTCATAATCCAGATCACAGATGGCTCCAGGAAGATGTTCTCCATCATTGACTGCCTCATATGGAAGAAGTTCAATATCCACAGCTTTTTGAAGCAATTTTTCCATATCTTCCATATCTTTAATGCATTTATCATATACAAGACCTGGATCGTCCTTATTAATGTCAACCAGGGGAGTTGAAACAATATGTATCTCCCGGGTCAGATGATCAAAGACAAAGCTCCTGGTGGTGATGATAAACTGCATATCCGCAATTTCAGCAGGGCTGTTGCGGTCAATGTCCAGCCAGCAATCATAGACAATATCATATCCATTATAACCAATGGCCCCTCCCAGAAAGGTTTGTCTGTCAAACCTTCCGGCATTTAGAAGAGTGATCCCATCTGTTGTGGGAACCATCGCACGCAGACCATCCAGTACATCATGACCATCAAGAACAGTTGCTTCTGTTGCGGTGTCTGTAACAGAGTTGATCTCACATACCTTTCCAAGTTCGGCCCTGATACTGTCAACCAACATGGAATCAGGTAAATTTTCCAGGCATATTTTCCGGCCATTGACCTTAAACACAACATCAGGAAAAGCTCCTACAAAGGAGTATCTTGCATGTCTCTTTTCCTTTTCCACCGATTCTAAAAGATAGGAATACTCCCTGTCCTGCAATGTGGCATATAGCTGCATGGGAGTGCAATCATAACATACCTTTGCCATTACCTGCACCATTGCCGGACAGGGAGAGCTGCTTACAAGTTTAATGAATTCCTCTTTAGTAATATCCGGACGGATCATTCCATATACCTCACTGCATCAATAAAAGCTTTAATCAGTTGCACATCTTTTCTGCCATTTTTTTCCACCCCTGATGCCGTATCCACAGCAAAGGGAGCTGTTTGCTCAACACATTGTGAAACATTCGCCGGACCCAGGCCACCGGCAACGATCACCGGAACATCTGCACTTTCCACTATTTGTTTGCTTACAGACCAGTCATGGACCATACCGGTACCTCCGGTACGGCCTTTCACACCGGTATCAAGCAAAGCGGCCTGAATGGAGTCTGTTTGTGCAAGTGAATTGATGTTTGCAATAAGATCTTTCACATCTGCGGCAGGAACAGAGAGATTCTCACAATCCTCTGCTATCTGACCGGGTCTGGCAGGGGGAAGCCTGAAACTTCGAATAAGCTTTACATTGCTATAATCCCGGATGATGTTAAGTTCATCAATGCAAATATCACAATGTATCTGAACAACATCCGGACGAACTCTGTCGATCATCTCCAGGGCCTGATGGGAAGAATCCGGCATCATGACAAGCACAGAGTCGACAAACGGAGGGACACTGGCTGCAAGGGTACTGGCAGTATCCACACTTATTTTCCGGGGTGTGTCCACCGGAACTTCTGTGATAAGACCAATGGCATCAGCCCCGCAGCTGACCGCAGCTGCAATGTCTTCAGCAGACTTCATTCCGCAGATCTTGACGCGCGTTGGATGATTCATTCTCCACCCTGGCCGTTAAAGGTTTTTTACTAAAACTCCTGAAAGTGTCCAGTTTTTCCATAGCTGCACCACTATCTATGGCAGCTTCTGCAAGGGGTATTGCTTCTTTGATTGAATCTGCCAGACCTGCAACATAGATGGCGGCAGCGGCATTTATAACAACTATATCCCTTTTGGGCCCTTTTTCTCCATCCAGAATGAACAGAATGTCACGCGCATTCTCTTCAGGAGTCCCTCCCACAATATCATTGGCATGGGCTCTTTTTATCCCGAGCTCTTCCGGAGAGAGAGTGTATGTAGTCACATAACCATTTTTGAGTTCGGCCACATAGGTCTCAGAGATATTGGAGATCTCATCCATCCCGTCACCATAGACGACCAGAGAATGCTCCTTGCCCAGTTTCTTAAGAACATTTGCCATCAGTACACAAAGATCTTTATCAAAGACACCAATGACCTGGCAACTGGCACCTGTCGGGTTTGTCAGTGGGCCCAGTATATTGAACATTGTGCGCACCCCCAGCTCCTTGCGAGGGGCTGCCACCCTTTTCATTGCAGGATGGAATACAGGGGCCAGCATGAAACCAATTCCAACATTCTCAATGGAGCGTTTCACTGCTGTGGGCCCAAGTTTTATGTCAACACCCAACTCCTTCATAACATCCGCACTACCTGAGAGGGAAGTTATGGAATGGTTTCCGTGTTTGGCAATATTCACTCCCGCTGCACTGGCAACCAGAGCTGCGGCAGTGGACACATTGATCGTGTTATGGTGATCTCCACCTGTACCACAGGTATCCACCAGTTTTGCATCCACATCAGGTTCAATAAGATTGGCAGCCTGTGTCATCCCTTTTGCAAAACCTGCAAGTTCATCAGAGGTCTCCCCCTTGACCTTCATAGCCATCATAAAAGCGCCTATCTGAGCATCAGTGGCGTCTTTTAGGATCATATTAAGAGCAGCCTGAGCCTCATCCATTGTCAGATCATTTCCATCGATTATTTTCTGGAGATAATATTTCATGCTAACACCCATCATCAAATTAATGCTATAATGTATATTTCTGTACATTAATGTATAACAATAGTCATATTATAAATACATTGCCCGAAACTGTTGAAACTAATTAATTAGAAGGAAAGTAACTGAACTAATATTCCTTCTATGTGTTAGATAGAAAGGACAGAGAAGACAGACAAAAAACAAAGGCTATCGGAATTGTCAGCAAAAACAGCAGTGAAATTAAAAAATTAAACAAAAAATTGAAAAGATTAAATAAACCAATAATTAAATAAATGTATAAATTAAATAAATGTATAAATTAAATAAATAGATAAGTTAAACAAATAGATAAGTTAAACAAATAGATAAGTTAAACAAATAGATAAGTTAAACAAATAGATAAGTTAAACAAATAGATAAGTTAAACAAATAGATAAGTTAAACAAATAGATAAGTTAAACAAATAGATAAGTTAAACAAATAGATAAATTAAACAAATAGATAAATTAAACAAATGGATAAATTAAACAAATAAAGAAAGTGAATGGTCAGAACCATTCACAACCTGGAGGGATCCACATCCAGTATGCGATATATCTTTTCAAGATCTATGTTCTCTCTGAGAACATCGGCCAGTTCATCATAGGGATCCTGTTCAGGGATATCCTCTCCTTCAAAATCCAGGCCTTTCCTATTCAATACATAACGTATCAGAGCATGCCTGACGCTTACATTTTCAAACAGACCGTGCAAATAGGTACCCATGACAAGGCCCGAGCCGTCCACACAACCATCATCACCAAACACAGGCGTACTGGAAGTTGACAGACCCATATGTATCTCATATCCCGTTATCTTTTCACCTTTGATAGGATCCAGTATAGGGCCGCCGCCATTGGCCGTCTTTTCCACCTGAACCGTCCGTTTTTCATAGGCTTCAAAGATGGTATCAATATCGAGAAGGCCCAGACCTTCAAATATGGCAGCTTGCCCATCCTCAATGCCCGAATCCTTTATGGTCTTCCCGAGCATCTGATAGCCCCCACATATACCGATTATTGGCACTTTGCCATAAAGATCCACGATCTTTTTATCCATACCACTTTCTTTCAGGGCCTTCAGATCCCCGGTCGTATTCTTTGTACCGGGTATTATAAGCACATCGCAACCTTCAATATCCTCATCAAGATCAACATATCTCACATGGGCCATGCGTTCAAGGGGCTCAAAATCAGTGAAATTGGATATGCGGGGCAGACGGACCACCGTGATGTTCACATCATATATATCCTCAGCTGCACAGGCGGATTTATCTGCAATGGATACGGAGTCCTCCGATGGAATACGCATTTTAAAATATGGAAGCACACCCAATACAGGTATTCCCGTTTTATCCTCAAGCTCTTTAAGACCTGATCCAAGTATTGCAGGATCCCCGCGGAACTTGTTTATGATAAATCCACAGATATTGGAGCGTACATCCTCCGGAAGAAGTTCAACCGTTCCGTAAAGACTGGCAAACACTCCCCCTCTTTCGATATCACCCACCAGGATGATAGGGACCCCGGTGATCCTGGCAGTCCCCAGATTTACAATGTCCCGGTCATACAGATTGATCTCGGCTGCTCCTCCTGCTCCCTCCATAACAATGATCTCATATTCTGCAGCAAGGGATGCCAGAGCATCCTTCAATACCCCATGAGTTTCCTCAATGGATTCGTAATAATCCCCTGCACTCTTGTCTGCATAGGGTTCCCCCATAATTATAACCTGGGAGGTCCTGTCCCCTTTAGGTTTGAGCAGAACAGGATTCATCTGTGCGGTGGGTTCGACCCCTGCTGCCATGGCCTGTATTGCCTGTGCTATGCCGATCTCTTTACCATCCACTGTTATCCATGAATTAAGACTCATGTTCTGGGCCTTAAAGGGAGCAACATTGTAACCCCTGGAGAGGATACGACATAATGCCGTCACAATAGCACTTTTACCAACATGGGAAGCAGTTCCCAGTACTAACAAACCTTTTGCATCAGTATTATTAATCATCATCCATAACAACCTTTTTAGAAATACCTTTTTCACAACAAGCTTTTATGTGACAAGGTTTATTATGCTATATCTAATTAACTCCAATTTACTTTATTTAGGTGTACCATGTCAGAACTATTATATGTAAAAGGCGGGCCCACTAAACCCGAGATAATAGCCATTTCCCTGTCAAAACTTGATCTGAAGGATGGAAATACCTTCTATGACATAGGATGCGGTACAGGTGCTGTATCAATTGAAGCTTCCAAAATTGCAAAGGACCTTAAAATAACAGCCATAGACGCCCGCAAAGAAGCCATTGATGTGGCCAGGCAAAATTTTGAGAACTTTGGCATAAGCAACGTCAACCTCATCTATGGAGAATCCTCCGGAGCTATCCAGAATGCGGAACCTGACACCATCGATTGTGCATTCATAGGCGGTACAAAGAACATAACCGCTGTCCTTGAGGCACTCTGTGAAAAAAAGGCAAAGCATATAGTGGTAAATGCAGTAAGGATAGAGACTGTTGTCACCACGATGAATAAAATGAAGGAGCTTGGGATCTTCCAGGAGATCATACACATTACCATAGGCAGGGGTTATGAGATAACAGGGGAAACAATGTTCAAACCTGAGAATCCTGTGTATACAATTATTGGAGGATACAGATAACTTCCTTTGGTCCGCAAACTCATAATTAATTTAAAGTACAATTATAAAAGGTAGAAAGCAGATTTTAATTATAGATAAGGAGATATAAAAAATGTTAATCGGAGTAGGACTTGGCCCCGGTGATCCGGAGCTCCTCACACTTAAAGCGATCAATGCAATGAAAAACAGTGACAAGGTCTATGTACCCGGTGAGATGGCTGCAAGACTGGTTGAACCCTATGCGTCCCCGGAGATACTGGATTTCCCTATGATCACAGACTATGACAGTCTTAATGAAATATGGAAAAAGAATGCTGACATGCTGGCAGATAAGGCCCGCAATGGGGACGTAGTATTTGGACTGATAGGAGACCCCAACTTCTTCTCCACATTCACCCACCTGAAAAGGGTTATGAAAAAGCACTATCCAGATGTTGAAACTGCAACTATCCCGGGTATAAGCTCGATCACCTCCTTTGCCGCAAGGACCGATGCAGAAGTGGATACATCCTTTGAGGTTAGCGATGGAAGCCAGATAAAACACCGGATAACCCTTAAGGCCAACAAACCCAGAAAGATCATTGATGAATTAAGCCAGCAGGGATATGAACACTTCATCTTTGCAGAAAGGCTGTTCTCTGACAGAGAGAAGATCATTGATAAAGTAGAGGATATACCTGAGAAAGGTAATTATTTTAGCATCGTCTATGCAAAAAAAGACTGATTGATATTTAAAGAGGTATCATTTAATGACAGAAAAGATCATAACCTTTGTGGGAGCAGGGCCTGGAAATCCAAAACTGATCACATTACTTGGCCGTGAGAAACTTGAAGAAGCCGACCTTGTGGTGTACGCAGGTTCCCTGGTTAACCCGATAGTTGTTGATTATTGCAAGGGGGAAAAGGTAGACAGCTATGGCCTTACCCTTGATGAGATCACACAGAAGATGGTTGACGCACTAAGTGAAGGCAAGAAGGTCGTCCGGTTGCATAGTGGAGATCCTTCCCTGTATGGTTCTGTAGTGGAGCAGATGGAAGAGCTTAAAAAACATGGTGTGAGCGTTGAAAGGGTACCCGGTGTATCTTCAGTGTTCGCAACCGCTGCGGCCCTGGACACCCAGCTGACCCTCAACGGAGTATCGGACACTCTTATAATAACCCGCCCTGCAGGCAAGACACTGGAAGAAGATGACCTGAAAGGGCTTTCAACCCACAATGCCACCATGGCAGTGTTTTTGGGTACACAGAAGATCGAGGAGATCATGGAAAAGGTGGAGTATTCAAATGACACCCCGGTGGCAGTTGTCTACCATGCCTCCTGGCCAGACCAGAAAGTTATCTATGGTACTGTTGAAACCATTGCACAGAAGGTAAAGGATGCAGGCATCAAACGTTCTGCCATGATCCTTATCGGAGGTGTGGTAGATCCGGTCAACTACAGGAGGTCACACCTATACGGAGTAGCCCAGCAGCCGCTGTGATCACTTTTGAAAGGAACCTGGAAGTGGCCCGAAAGCTTGCGGACCACGTCCGGGCTGAAGTGCTCATATATAAGAAAGGCATATTCGAAGAAATATTCAGGCAATATGATGTCATTGTTGCAGTCTTTGCCACCGGCATCGTTGTTCGGGAGATAGCCCCCCTCATTGTAAATAAATGGGAGGACCCCGCGATCGTGGTCGTGGATTCAAACCTCAATTTTGCCATCCCGCTTCTGGGAGGCCATCATGGTGCCAATGATATGGTACGCAGGATCTCAGAACTGGATGTCATACCTGTGATCACCACTGCTACCGAGGTCCATAATAAGAACTCGGTAGAGGGAATCGCCAAAAAGCTTGGATATGATATTGTGAACAGGGATTCTACCCTGAAAGTTAACTGTGCCCTGCTGGATGAAGACGTGGAAGTACTGGAACTTAAAGGACCAAAGATCGTTATTGTGGGCGATGATGTCTCAGTACTTAAAAAAGAAGTTAAGGAGCAATGAATGTACCTGGGGATCGGAGCCCGCAGAGGCGTGACGGAAGAAGAGGTCATTGATGCCATAGAGCAGGGTCTCCGGGAGATTGGAAGACCACTTGCAGATATCAAAGCAATTGCTTCATCCACATTAAAAGAGAATGAGCAGGGTCTTATTAATGCTGCTGGCAGACTGGGACTTGAAATTAGTTTTTACCCTGCCGAAGTGCTCAATTCCTATGAAGTCCCTTCAGACTCACAGGCACAGCGCTTTGGCCTCAAAGGAGTCTGTGAACCGGCAGCACTTGTCTTATCAAAGAAGAAACATTTACTACTTAAAAAGAAAGTTTATGGGAGGATCACCATTGCAATCGCAGAATGAATCAGATAAAAAAGGTAAGCTCTATATCATAGGGATTGGACCGGGGTCAGTAGAACAGCTAACAATGAAGGCACATGATGTGATCCTTAATTCGGATTATATCGTGGGTAATGGTACGTACCTGGACCAGGTCAGCGAACTGCTGGGCAAACAGGAGATCGTACGCAGCGCTATGGGTAAAGAAGTGGACCGTGCCAAAAAAGCAGTTGCCCTTGCAAAGGACAATGTTGTTTCCATGATAAGTGGCGGAGATGCAAACGTATATGGAATGGCAGGCCTTGTCCTTGAAGTTGCAGAACATGAGGATCTGGATGTGGATGTAGAAGTCCTTCCAGGTGTCACTGCCATAACCGCAGGTGCCAGTGTTCTGGGAGCACCTATTGTCAATGACTTTGCAGTGATCAGCCTCAGTGATCTGCTCACACCCTGGGAAGTTATAGAAAAAAGGCTCAAGGCAGCTGCTGAAGCGGACTTTGTCATATCCCTTTACAATCCGAAAAGCCGCCAGAGACATTCCAACTTTTCAAGAGCCATTGAGATCATCCGTCAGTATAAGGACAGCAGTGTTCCTGTCGGACTGGTAAAGAATGCTTTAAGAGGTGAAAGTCAGGCCTATATAGTAACCACCCTGGGAGAAGTACTGGACCACAATGACTGGGTGGATATGAGCACAATGATCCTGATAACCAATAGCGAGTCAAGGGTCTGGAAGAGTGCCAGAGGAGACCGTATAATCACACCAAGGGGGTATCAGAGGAAATATGACTACTGATAACAATACAAAGGACAGGATACCTGAACTTGAGGAACTTGTCGAGATGACCATCGACGTGGACCCGGAACTTATCAACGCATGTTCGGATTCCGGAGCCCAGACCGATGAAGCCAAGGCTATCTATATGACAAGCCGCCGTATTGCTCATGACCTGGTGGTAAAAGGGGAAAAGGAAACCCCGGAGGAACGTGTTACCCAGAGATGTGTGATCTCCACCGGAGATCCATCCATTGCGGATATCATGTGCTATACCAATGATCCAATCCCTGCAGGAGTGGAGGCCATTAAGAGAGGTGCACCGATATTTGTGGACATAAATATGGTCAAGGCCGGTGTCACAAAGAAGAACCATAATTGTGAAGTGATATGTGTGCTGGACGAGGATGAGAATGCAACAGTTGCCCGCCAATATGGAATAACCCGCACCGCTGCAGGTTTTCTTATGGCAAGGGACCGTCTGGACGGTGCTATCGTTGCCATTGGTAATGCCCCTTCAGCCGCCTTTGCCGTATGCAGGATGATCGAACATGGGATCAGACCTGCTGTTGTTGTGGGAACCCCGGTCGGTTTTGTGAACTCTGCTGAATCAAAGGAAGAGATAAGGAGCATAGACATCCCTGCTATCACCTGTGTGGGAACACGGGGTGGCACACCTATGGCTGTTGCATGTGTCAATGAACTTGTAGCACTTGCAAAGGAAAGTGAGGAAAAGAAGGAGTGATCCTCCCCCTCATTATTTTCATTTACTTTTTTCAACCGGGTTAGAGCTGTCCTGAACTTTCAAAACCCAATATACCGGATCAGTACGGATTCATACAGCATCCAGAGACCCACCAGGAACAATATTGCTCCAGCTATCTTTTTTATCAGCACATCATATCTGGAGATACGGTCAAACATTACAGTAGAACGGTTTGCAGAATAAGCTATGATGAACATGGGAACAGCAAATCCCAGAGAATACATGCTTAAAAGGAATGCACCATAAGAGATGCTTCCTTCCATTGCCACCAGAGTAAGGATTGAACCAAGTATCGGCCCCACACAGGGAATCCAGATCACACCCAGGGACAGACCCAGCAACAGTCCCGGGAAAAGACCTTCTTTTTCAACACTTAGAGTGGAGGGAGTGGGAAAGAAACTGAACATATCCAGCTCAAGCAGGAGGGTCAAACCCATCAGGATGATCACCAGACCTGCAATGATGTTAAGATAAAGGATATATTGCTGAAAGACTGCCCCGAATGCAGAGGTCAGGATACCCATTGATATAAAGGATATACTAAGGCCCGCTACAATGGACAGAGGACGCAGGGAACCCCTGGATGTGGAATAAGCGAGTATCGCCGGAAGTAGAGGCAGGACACATGGGGAAAATACGCTGAGAAGGCCTGCGAAAAATGCTGCAAAGGGAGTTATGTTGAAAAGGTCCATATCAATTGCTCCGGATCATGATCAGAGATCTGCCTGTGCGTCATTCAGCTGCATCACCTATCAGTGTGTCGTTGGCCTGTGTGTCGTGGGTCTGTGAAGTGTCATTGGATGATGTCATATCCCCCGGTGTTACATTCATCACCTGGCGTACCTGAATAGCATTATTGAGGGTCTGCACATAGATCTCTTTTGGCATCAAACCAACAAGACGCGTTTTTCCGCGGTCCATATCCATATTCCCGTAATAGTCCATGAATACATAATAGCCATCTTCAATACCCACGATCACCGAACAGTCAGGGATGGAATAAACACTAAAAAAACCTCCCAGTTCAGGATTTAAGGCAGTGTCAATATACATGACCGTGGCATTGTTCGAATGTTCTTCTGCAATTTCATCAATGATGGGATCCAGCTGATTGCATGGGGGACATGACTGCGAACCAAGCTTGAGAAGGACCGGTCCTTTTTCAAGGGCCCGGTTAATCTGGTCAAGATCAGTAACCAGTATAGAAGCTCTTAACTCATCAGAAGCATCAACCAGGGCCCGGTCATCAGAATCATCCGCACATCCTGCTGCAAGGACTGAAAGGACCACCAGGAAAGATAGCAATATATATTTTACAGGAACTTTCAACTTCTCACCACCTGGCAATTAATACCTATTTGATTCCACCTATATAGTTCAGATAAATTTATCAGATACATTTATGGATTAATATGAACAATGAAAGTATTTAATGAATAGATCATCGTGATTAGATCATCGTGATGGTCCAATTCCAAACCAATTCAGCTCATATGACCCTTTCCTGCCATTAGAAAGAGGGACCTTCAATAATAGGGATTTAGATTATATAAGAGTTGTGTATAGTTTTGTAAGTAGCTTGCAAAAGCATATACAATAACAACAAGATGTGCAAAGTAACATACAACATATATCCAATATAATTATCGATTCACCAGGCCTTTTTGCCGGTCGATCTCAGAAGCTATTGCCTCCAGTTCGTCAAAGATGCGGTCCGAATCCTTGCGCATTTCATGTACAGCTGCTTTAAGGCTTCCTCCCCGGAGGAAAAGAAGGCGTTTTTCACGATAGATAAGGCCGGATTTGATCAGATTCCGCACATGGTGATTTACACGGGACGGATTAATACCCATAATATCTGCTATTATCTCTGAGGAGACACGCTCGTTCTCTGAGATCTGATCGATCAGTGTCATAACGATCTGATTGGCCGTATTTTCCAGATCCCTGCCAGAGGAGAGACCAAAGCTGTCACATAACCAGTGAAGGTCCTTATCAGGATCCTTTTCCCGGGGCTTTTCCAGATTGATCAGAACGATCTGTTGAGGCATAAATTATGAACTACGTTTATGATATATAAGATTAACCTTAGTAGATAGATATGATATAGATATAATTAGCAAATTATGTATAAAATGCAAAAGTTATAAATACAGGATGAGACATTAGAGATTTTACTGACCTCTCCAAACAAATAATGGTCAGGAGGAAAAGCATGAACATAAAGCCAGTTGGAGAAAGAGTTCTGATAAAACCAATTAAAGAGAATGAGATCACTGCAGGGGGCATCTACATCCCCGAAAGTGCACAGAAAGAGAAAAAAGAAGGTACCGTTATTGCCACAGGTACTTTTGAAGATGGAAAGGACCTTCCACTAAAAGAAGGCGACCATATAATATATGGCGGATACCAGAGCGACGAGATGGAAATAGATGGGGAAAAACACCTTTTCATCGAATTTAAGGATGTTCTTGCAATAGTAGAAAAGTAAACCGGGGGATACAAATGACTACAAAACAGATAACGTTTGATGAAAATGCCAGACAGGCTTTACTGGCAGGTATTGACAAGGTCTCAAATACCGTAAAAGTTACACTTGGCCCAAAAGGCAGGAATGTCGTCCTTGATAAGGCAGGGAATCCGACTGTTACCAATGATGGAGTTACGATCGCCAAGGAGATCGAACTTCAGAATAAGTTTGAAAATATGGGTGCTAAACTTGTAAAGGAAGTTGCATCACGTACCCAGGACAACACCGGCGACGGTACCACCACAGCTACCTTACTGGCACAGTCGATGGTAACAGAAGGTATGCGTAATATCACAGCAGGGGCCAATCCTATCGAGATTAAAAGAGGTATTGATAAAGCAACTGCAAAGGTAGTTGAATATCTTCAGAGCCGCAGCAAGGAAGTTAAAGATAAAGAAAAGATCATTCAGGTGGGCACCATATCTGCCAACAATGATGAAGAGATCGGCGGACTCATCTCCGATGCTATGGACAGGGTCGGATATAGTGGTGTTATAACCGTGGATGATTCAAAGACCATGGACACCATACTGGAAGTTGTTGAGGGGATGCAGTTCGAGCGTGGATACGTCTCTCCATATATGGCAACCGATCAGGAAAAGATGGTCTGTGAACTTGAAGACCCATACATCCTGCTCACTGACAGAAAGATAAGCAGCGTAAACCAGATCGTTCCTGTTCTGGAAAAAGTGGCTCATGAAGGCAGATCCCTGATGATCATTGCCCAGGATGTGGATGGTGATGCACAGGCAGCCCTTATATTGAACATAATCAGAGGCTCACTCAAGGTATGTGCTGTAAAGGCCCCTGGATTTGGAAACGACCAGAAGGATATGCTTGAGGATATAGCCGTCCTTACCGGCGGTACTGTGATCAGTGAAGATAAGGGTATGAAACTTGAAGATATCACGGACAATATGCTTGGAAGTGCTCACAAAGTGAATATTGACAAGCAAAAGACCACCATCATTGAAGGCAAGGGAAGTAAAGGGGCCATTGAAGAGCGCATGACCCTGATCGAGTCCCAGATAAATGTTGCAGATGCTGATTACAGGAAGAAGGAACTCAGCAAAAGAATGGCCAAACTGGGCGGTGGCGTTGCAGTTATCAAAGTAGGTGCCGCAACTGAAACCGAACTTAAGGAAAAGAAGATGAGGATCGATGATGCCCTCAATGCTACCAAGGCGGCAGTTGAAGAAGGAGTTGTCGCCGGAGGCGGTGTGACCCTGCTGCATGCGATATCCAGATTAAATGAACTTGAGCTGGAAGAAGACCAGATGGTCGGTGCCAACATAGTAAAGAAAGCACTTGAGTCTCCGCTGCGTCAGATCGCACACAATGCCGGAAAGGAAGGTGCCGAGATCATCGCTTTGATCAGGGCGGAGGATGATGAAGAGATCGGTTACAATGCCAAGACCGACACTGTTGAGAATCTCTACAATGCAGGAGTCATCGATCCCACAAAGGTTGTCAGGAGTGGCTTACAAAATGCTGCATCCATTGCCGGGATGGTACTTACCACCGAGGCCCTTGTCGCAGAATACGATGATGAGAAGGACATGACCGCACCTGCGATCATAATCTGATATAAGAGTCAACAGAACGAATACATAAGTGATACGACTACGCTCACCAGAGTGAGAACAGACGAATGCAGGGTCATCCAAAATGATGGCCCCGCAATTATTTTATAAAACATTCCTGCATCCAAAATTATGGCTTTCAAAAATAAGGATGCGAAAAACGAAGATCATGAAAAACTTATTATGTTAAAACATTGAAGGACCTGAAGGGGCCATCAAGTTTGTTTTTACAATCAATTTTCTGATCTTAAGTGAACCACCCACATACCAGTGGTGAACTGCTATTTACCGGTGGTGAACTGCTATTTACCGGTGGTGAACTGCTATTTACCGGTGGTGAACTGCTATTTACCGGTGGTGAACTGACCACTTATCAATGAACAACTGCCCACTTTAAAAGAACTCCATCCTCCATGGATTCTGCAGAAATCAATTTCAGTGATAAAAGATCGTTTTTTGTACATCCATCCCCATCCACCAGAGTCGGAGCACCCACACCTCCAATGATAAGGGCACCTATGAAAGTATAGACCTCATCAACAAGACCGGACGTGAGCATCCCCCAGTTAAGACTGGCCCCACCTTCAAGCATTACCTTCCGGATTCCCCGGGAATATAGATGTGACATGAACTGCTCAAGGTCCACCTGTTCTTCACCACATACAAAGACCCCGGTTTGTTTACGCAGGGCCTCAATTCGGTCCCCGGGAGCAGCTTTTGATACGACCACCATATGTTTACCATTGCCTTTTTTAAAGATATCAGCATCCAGAGGTGTTCGTGCTTTACTATCAATGATGATCCTGAGAGGGTCTTCATCAAGCCCTGAATCTTTGCGGGACTGCCGCCTTTGAACAGACTTTACTGTAAGACTTGGATCATCAGCAAGGACGGTTCCAATACCAACCATGATAGCATCAGCCTGGCAACGAAGCTGATCCATCCGATCAAAATCCACATCACCGGATATCCTTACCTGCCTCCTTTCTTTTGTGGAGATCTTACCATCTGCCGACATTGCAGCATTTATAAAAACAAATGGCCTTTTAATATTAACACTACCTGAATACAATTCTATTGAAATACAAATTCATTGAAATACAAATTCATTGAAATATAAAAACAGAAGCCAGATCGCAAAATCTGGCCAGCGATTATGTTCAGTATTTAAGAAGAGCTTTTAAGAGATATCTATCCCTTAAGATACCTATGAACTTCTGATTCCCGTTCATTACAGGTATTTGATCGATACCATGCCTTTTCATCTTTAAAGCACATTCACTTACTCCCATATTTGAAGAAGCGGTGATCATATTGGTCACCATGACATCCTTTACAGGAATTGAAGGGACTTTTATACGGGAAACGCTATAATAGATACTCATAGTATCCCTCATGCTTTCCCAGGTCCATTTATCATCATCTGACCCGGCAGACATGTCAGACATTTCCACCGTATCCTCTATCACACTTGCACTTATGATGTCACGATCGGTGATTATTCCCACAAGATTAAGATCCGTATCAATAACAGGAACAGCTTTTACATGTGCAAGTTCCATATTACGTGCAACCACTGACAGAGGTGTTTCATACCAGACCGGACCTATTCCATTGTTTAGATATTCTGAAATCGGATCGGAGATATTAAGATCGGCCAGACTTGCCACAACATCTGCAACAGTTACAAGCCCCACCAGTTTCCCATCGTCCACAACAGGTAACCTTCTGATATTATATCTTAACATCAGTCGGGAGGCCATGATAAGATTCTCATCAGGTCCGATGACCACAGGGTCCCTTGCCATCAGCAGTGCCAGCTGTTCTTCTGCAGGATTTCTTAATAGATTGGTACGACTGACTATACCTACCAGCTTATTGTCCTTAAGAACAGGAACCCCTGAGACATGTTTTTGTTTCAGGATAGAAAGGACTTCATCCCTTGACCCGGGTAATGTTGCGCATGCAACATCTTTTACCATAATATCTCGAACATGGACATTTTTTGGCATGTTTTTTTAACCTCAGTATGAAATTTATATTTATTCAGAATCCCCACGAACAACCATGACAGGGACCAGAGAGTTCCTGGTCACTTTATCTGCCACACTTCCCAGCAGGAAGCGGTCAAGTCCACCTTTTCCAAGGGAACCCAGAACTATCAGATCAATATCATTGGAAGTTGCAAACTCAATTATTTCATGGGTGGGATGACCTTCCAGGACATGGGATTCCACATCCACCTCAAGACCTTTTGCGGTGTCTTCAACACCCTGTACGATCTCTTTGCCTTCATTCTCAAGGAGTTCATACATCATTTCCCAGCCTGCGTCCATTGGAATAGAAGCAAAAGCGGCCGTATCTACTACATAGACAACATAGACCTTTGCCCCACTCAATTTTGCAAGCTCCACTCCATAATGTAATGCTTTTTTGTTCTGTTCAGAACCGTCAGTCGCTATTAATATCTTTTTGTAGAGTTCACTTGTCATTGTAATCACCATTCAATGTTTCCCTGAATGACTGACAATATATCATCAGGCCTTCCACGTCTGACTATACCTTTAACAGGGTCGCTAACACCTGATAGATTATTGGATCCTCCATCCAGTATCATGAAATTTGATCTATTGCCTTTTTCAATTACACCATTACCCCTGTGACCGGGAATTGATGCTCCATTAAGCGTACACATCTTAAATACTTGTCTATCCTCAATGCCAGATAATTTTGAAATGAACTCCATTTCAGAGAACATGTTCACAGAGTTCAGCATGACATTATCTGTACCTACAGCTACAGTAAGGCCCTGATCAAGCATATTGGATACAGGAGGCATCCCAACACCGGTCACCAGATTTGAACGTGGACACACAACGACAGGAATAGAAGCATCCGCAACTTTTTCAAGATCAGATGTACCGGCTTTTGTTAAATGGATAAGAAGATCGGGTTTAAGAGAGATTGCCTTTTCAATATCACTCGTATCTTTTTCACCGGCATGGATGGCAAAGATACGGTTTTTTTGCCTGGCTTTTTTTGAAGCATTCCTCAATATGTCAATATCCACATTCATTGGCACCACTCATACCAAATCCCTGGCATCTTTCCAGAAGTCTGTCAAGTTCCGTTGAGATCTTATGATCCTCTGAAAAGGTGGGCCGTCCCAGGATCATATGTTCAACAGGAATATTTTGCAAAGCTTCCTCAAGAGCAAGTACACCAAGGACACCTCCTTCCCGAAAATCAATGAAGGATGTGGTCCCTGTAGAAAGCATATCATAAAGAGACATACGCATATATTCTACAAGAGTATGGTAGGATGTCCTGGAAAGGATCCTGTGCTTAAGACCATCCGGAGGCTTAACAAGACTGTCAAGATCTTTTATTATCTGGTGGCCGGCAACTGACCCAAGACAGGGATCTTTACAAACGGAATCTCCAATATGTGTATGGGAATTCACAAAACAGGGTGCAATTATATTATTGCTGTTAGAGGGTTCTTCACCGATCTCAGTGATGATGCCGTTATCTACGCAGATATAACCTTCAATTGGTTCAATATCAGGCCCATGAAGTATGGTCCCAAAGAATATTTGTTCACAGGACATAGCAGACCACGGTCAAAATACAGAACATCATGTGAAAAAGGCATAGCAGCGATGTAGAGTTCCCAAGAGCTCGCGCATCTTAGTACAGTAAACAACGTGGGCCGGCTTATCTTCTGTGTTCGGAATGGGTACAGGAGTTTCCCGGCCGCTGTGGCCGCCATGGCCATTTTCGACGAGATGTTAAATGAAACAAGCCAAGGTCCGGATTCGAACCGGAATGGTATCGCTCTGCAGGCGATTGCGTAGCCGCTCCGCCACCTTGGCACTATTAACGGAACTCCCAATGCAATTCTGATATATAAAGATTTACATTAAAAGAACTGTATTGACCCAATTAATTATAAGATAAAAATATTGGTTGAATTTAATGTATGTGTAAAGGATGAACATAGCAGCGATGTAGAGTTCCCAAGAGCTCGCGCATCTTAGTACAGTAAACAACGTGGGCTGGCTTATCTTCTGTGTTCGGAAAGGGTACAGGAGTTTCCCGGCCGCTATGGCCGCCATGCTCATACCTATAACTTGTAATTGATCATGTATTTCATATTGCATATCAGATTTCGCCTGGACAGAGTGGGACGGATAAGGCACGGAGATTAGTGACCGCGGACTGAACACCTCGTTGCCTTGGTGCGTACATCCCGATCCTATCAAACCGGTCTTTTACCGGACCCCTTACAGTAGTCTCTTTTTAGGTCAGATTTCGAGCTTAGATGCATTCAGCTCTTATTCCTTAGCGCGTAGCTGCTCGGCATTGCCCTGTCGGACAACCGATCGACCAGTGGCGCCGTTGCTCTGTTCCTCTCGTACTAAAAGCAACTTACCCTCAGACCACATACACCTCTAGTAGATAGTAACCGACCTGTCTCACGACGGTCTAAACCCAGCTCACGATCTCCTTTAATAGGCGAACAACCTCACCCTTGGCTGCTGCTGCACAGCCAGGATGGAAAGAACCGACATCGAGGTAGCAAGCTGCCGGGTCGATATGTGCTCTTGCCGGCAACGACTCAATTATCCCCGGGGTAACTTTTCTGTCATCTTTAGCCCGCACCAAGCGGGACATAAAGGTTCGCTAGAACCGACTTTCGTCTCGCGATCCACTACTGTGCTGGATCACGTCAGGCCAACTTATGCTCTTGCACTCTTCAGTAGGTTTCCGACCCACTTGAGTTGACCATTGCGCGCCCTTGATATCTTTTCAAGGGCGTCCCGCCCCAGGCAAACTGCCCACCTATCGGTGTCCTCTTATACAAGAGTGAGGGCCGTAACTCTGGAAGGGTAGTGTCCCAATTGCGACTCCACCGATGCTGGCGCACCGGCTTCGACGTCTCCTACCTACACTGTACATCCAGGGTCACAACCCAACGACAGGCTGCAGTAAAGCTCCACGGGGTCTTCACTTCCCCCTAGAGGTCTCTAGACTCTGCACTAGAATGTAAGCTTCACCGGACTCTGGCTAGGGACAGTAGAACTCTCATTGATCCATTCATGCAAGTCGCCAATTAAGCGACAAGGTACTACGCTACCTTAAGAGGGTCATAGTTACCCCCGCTGTTTACAGGCCCTTCTTTCCGTTGAACCGAAGTTTCAGGTACCTGCACTGAGCAGGATTCAGAGATCGTACTAGCCCTTACGGGTTTGCGATCTCCTATGTTGGTATTAGACAGTTAGAGTTCTCTGGTCACTGCGACCTGCTGTCTTCACAGCAGGCACTCCTTCTCCCGAAGTTACGGAGCCAATTTGCCGAATTCCCTTAGCCAAATTATTTCCGACACGCCTTAGCCTTTTCAGCTAGGGGCACCAGTGTCAGTTCTCGGTACGGACATTTGACTTCCTTTTCACGGGTTCCAGGGTGCAGCCGGCTTACGCCATCACAGATTCTCCTGCTTCTCGCCATGACGGCTCTCCACAGGATTCGATGCTTGGACAGCGCGACAGCGCTGCCCGGCCTGCCCCGAAACGTCAGTTTTATTGTCAAATGGTACAGGAATATTAACCTGTTTCCCTTTTGGCGTACTCGAATTACGGTACGTCTTAGGACCGACTAACCCTCGGCTGACGATCATTGCCGAGGAAACCTGGCCCCTTCGGCGGTCAGGATTCTCACCTGACTATGCTGTTACTATTACCAGGATTTTCGTTTCCGCACGGTCCACAGGACTTCACAGCCCTGCTTCTGCCCGAACGCAACGCCTTCCTACAAGATTACCTTTCGGTACTCCGTGGTATCGGTGGTCGACTTGAGCCCCGTCCATTTTCGGGGCCCCAAACCTCGACTGGTGGGCTGTTACGCACTCTTTAAAGGATAGCTGCTTCTAAGCTAACCTTCCAGCTGTCTAGGGCTTAGGACGCCCTTTAGTATTAACACTTAGTCGACACTGAGGGACCTTAACCACGGGCTGGGTTGTCTCCCTTACGGACTACAGGCTTACCCCAGTAGCCCGGACTCCGACCTTCTACAACGGTAGTGGGTTTGGAGTTTGACAGACGGGTGAGGGATTTCTCCCCCAGGACCATCAATCAGTGCTCTACTCCACTACCAGTCTCCAGTCAGGTCATGCTACGACATGTTTTGGAAGGAACCAGCTGATGCCGGGTTAGATTAGCCTTTCACTCCGAGACGCAGGTCACGCGAATGATTTGCAGATCAATACCGCTTGCGGTCCTCCACGTAGCTTTCGCCACGCTTCAACCTGCCCACGCCTAGATCACCCGGCTTCGGGTCGTACCTTAGTGACTCCACGCACTTGTATACGTCGTGCCTCTCCGAAGATGCGCACATGTTGCTTTCGCTTTGGCTTCCCTGATATAAGGTTAGCCTTCGCCACTTAGATACACTCCCTGGCCCGTTCTTCAAAACGTAAGATATGACATCGGCGACAATACTCGTACAGCAGCCTCGCGGCTGTTTCCTTCGTATTGAAGATCCTTTCATGCCATATCGCTCCATCGCCTACAGGTTTCAGGCACTTTGAACCTCCCTTTTTGGGGTACTTTTCAGTTTTCGGTCACCCTACTACTTCACTATCGGTCTCAAGACGTATTTAGTTTTGGAAGTTGGTGCCTCCCAAATTCCCGCGTGATTTCCAACACACGGTACTCAGGACATATCCAAAATCCTCCCTTTGTTGTTTACGTGACTGTCACACTCTATGGTTCCACGTTCCAGAGGAATTAAACTAAAAGGGGTGGGATAAAAGGATAAGCCTGTAACACCACATTTCCCTGCCGTTACCGGAGGGATTCGGTTTGAACTTTGCCGTGTTCATTCGCCATTACTAACGGCATCTCTTCGATTTCTTTTCCTGTCCCTACTAAGATGTTTCAATTCGGGACGTTCCCGATCATTACTGATCAACACAGATGTGTTAAGAGGTCTCATTAGGAGATCCCGGGTTCGTCGGTTCCATGCACCTACCCCGGGCTTATCGCAGCTTGGCACGTCCTTCTTCAGCGCTTGAGCCGAGCCATTCACCTGAAGGCATAATTACCAGAGTCCATCTCACTTTGTCCAGTGAGCGTCTGATATACAATATATACATGATCTCATTGCGCCCGATATCGGGGTATCAGGCACTTCATCCTTCCCGGGCAACATTACTTGCCTGGTGCACTTGATGATTTGGAATTATATCCAATGGACTTGCTGGGATTCGAACCCAGGGCCTTCGCCTTGCAAAGGCGACGATCTTCCAACTGATCTACAAGCCCTATGAGTTTCCAGCTTTAGGAAGTTGAATTGGCAGTTTTTCGATTTCTGATCGGTATGGGACATTTCTTTGAATGTCTTGCTTAGGAGGTGATCCAGCCGCAGATTCCCCTACGGCTACCTTGTTACGACTTAACCCCCCTTGCGAAATTTAGGTTCGAATACGACACGATGTTCGTACCCTCACCCATACCTCACTCGGGTGGTTTGACGGGCGGTGTGTGCAAGGAGCAGGGACGTATTCACCGCGCTATGTTGAAACGCGATTACTACGGATTCCAGCTTCACGAGGACGAGTTACAGTCCTCGATTCGAACTAAGGCCGGGTTTAGGAGATTACCATCACCTTTCGGTGTAGGAACCCATTGTCCCGACCATTGTAGCCCGCGTGTAGCCCGGGAGATTCGGGGCATACTGACCTACCGTAGCCCGCACCTTCCTCTGGTTTAGCACCAGCGGTCCCCACAGAGTACCCATCATCCCGAAGGACATGCTGGCAACAGTGGGCACGGGTCTCGCTCGTTGCCTGACTTAACAGGATGCTTCACAGTACGAACTGACGACGGCCATGCACCTCCTCTCAGCGATTCAGATAAGGTCTTTAGCCTGATCTACATATTGCTGTCGCCCCCGGTGAGTTTTCCGGCGTTGAGTCCAATTAAACCGCAGGCTCCACCCGTTGTAGTGCTCCCCCGCCAATTCCTTTAAGTTTCAGCCTTGCGGCCGTACTTCCCAGGTGGTTCGCTTCACGGCTTCCCTGCGGCACCTGAAACGGTCGCACCGTCCCAGACACCTAGCGAACATCGTTTACGGCTGGGACTACCCGGGTATCTAATCCGGTTCGTGCCCCCAGCTTTCGTCCCTCACCGTCGGACCCGTTCTGGTAAGACGCCTTCGCCACCGGTGGTCCCACAGGGATTACAAGATTTCACTCCTACCCCTGTAGTACCTCTTACCTCTCCCGGTCCCAAGTCTGACAGTATCCCCCGGAAGCCTGATAGTTAAGCTATCAGATTTCCCGAAAGACTGATCAAACAGGCTACGGACCCTTTAGACCCAATAATAGTGATTACCACTCGGGCCGCCGGTGTTACCGCGGCGGCTGGCACCGGTCTTGCCCGGCCCTTGCTAACACATGCTGTTTACACATGTGGACAGCCAACATAATATGCTGGCACTCGGTGTCCCCTTATCGCGGTTTCCCGCATTGTAAAGTTTTCGCGCCTGCTGCGCCCCGTAGGGCCTGGATTCATGTCTCAGAATCCATCTCTGGGCTCTTGCTCTCACAACCCATATCCGTCGTAGGCTAGTAGGTACGTTACACCCACTACTACCTGATAGACCGCAGATCCATCCCCGGGCGGCCAAAGCCTTTAAACCACGA
Organism: Methanosarcinaceae archaeon; assembly: GCA_963676195.2. Lineage (GTDB taxonomy): Archaea > Halobacteriota > Methanosarcinia > Methanosarcinales > Methanosarcinaceae > CAXXJW01. Next base: position 1,905,349 of record CAXXJW010000001.1, read on the forward strand.
CGCATTCCAGCTGTCATGGCCGATCAGGTATTATCTCCAGTTTCCCGGAGTTATGCCTGACCCAGGGGCAGGTTATCCACGTGTTACTGAGCAGTTCGCTATGTTCACGAAGAACATTTAACTCGCATGGCTTAGTCGAACACCGATAGCAGTAACCTCTGGCAGGATCAACCAGAGTTATATATAGCACACTTGGAAGTCAACTAGTAAATTGTCGGAAAAGAACACTCTTCTTGTGGAAGAGAGTTATATTTTCTGCACGTAGTTGATCAATTCTTAAATAATTATGATAGACACAGGGCCCATCATAAGGTATATGAGTATACCGATCAGAATTGATCGAACTGCCAATCCAACGTCAGACCAAAACAACTTTGGTCTCCATTTAGGCGGTGATTAGAAACTCGCGCGCATTGCGCGGAGTCCCATAATAGTTCACATAGTATAAATACCTTGTCATCGGAAGAACCGATGGAAGATATGATGCAGAATGCATCGGTTATGTTATTACTATACCCAAAGAACATCGCATGCAGGGCATGGAGAGGTGCTTTGAAAGTACCCCTACCATACAGTCATCATATTTATAGTTACCGTGACATGAACTGACATTGGCCCGGGACACAATAAGCAAACACAAACACAAACACAAACACAACATATATAGAACATATTGTCATTAACCAATCCAGATTTGATTAAGGATTTGATTTATTATGAAGATCACCAAACCAAGAGGTACAAGGGACTTTCTTCCAGAGATCACAGCAAAACGCAGGTATCTGGAAGGCCTTTTACGGGACGTAGTGAAAAACTGGGGCTACTGCGAGATCATCACCCCCACCTTTGAGCAACTTGAGCTCTTCACCCTGAAATCAGGCGAGGGAGTCATAGGAGAGTTATACAATTTCACAGACAAAGGAGGTCGGGATATGACCTTAAGGCCCGAGCTGACCGCCCCGGTGATGCGGATGTATGTGAATGAGATGCAGGCCCTTCCAAGACCCCTTAAGCTATTCTATTTTGAGAATTGTTTCCGATATGAACGTCCCCAGAAGGGCCGTTTCAGGGAATTCTGGCAATTCGGAGTAGAGGTCATCGGAAGCAAACATGCAACAGCAGATGCAGAGATCATTGCACTGGCAACCGAAATGCTCAAAGTGGCAGGGATTAAAGGAGATCTCCATGTAGGCCATCTGGGAATAATAAGACATGTTCTCAGCCAGCTGGAACCCGAGCAGCAAAGCAAGATCATGAGGCTGGTTGACAAGAAAGATGATATGGGCCTTACTGAATATCTGGAAGAGATACAGGCACCCATTACGTTAAAAGAGAACCTTCTGGAACTTATCTGTATTACAGGTAATAACGGAGATGACATAATTGAAAAGGTCACCCGGATCACTGGCGAGATCGAAGAGCTCAATACTTTCAAAGATCTGCTCCAGTTCCTGGATGCCTATGAACTTGAGTATACAGTGGACCTGGGGATAGCAAGAGGACTGGACTACTATACAGGAATGGTCTTTGAAATCTACGCGCAGGGTCTGGGGGCCCAGAACCAGGTCTGCGGGGGCGGATCATATCAGCTTATCAAACTTTTCGGAGGCGGAGATGTTCCCTCCACAGGTTTTGGCCTGGGTTTTGACCGCATCATGGAGATCTATGAACAGGAGGTCACACAGAAGAAGAAAGTTGTGCTTATCTCCACAGAAGATTCCCGCAAAGAGGCGATCGGTATCGCCAACAGGATGCGACGGGACCTTAATGTCTATACTGACATAATGAACCGTAATTTCAAAGCCCAGCTTTCATATGCAAACACCCTCGATGCCGATTATGCAGTGATCATAGGCAAAAAGGAACTGGAAAGTGGTAAACTTACTCTTAAAGATATGCATACCGGTGAGCAATATCAAATGACCCTTGAAGAGCTGATCGAAAAGATCAGCAATAGCTGAGTATTGCTCCAATACCATCTACCAGTGATTAAAAGAAAGGATTTTAAATGCCGGCCCCATACAACCTGATCCACGATGAAAATGCGGCAGACACCCTGCCACTCCGATTTGCCCTGACAGCAATGCTTCTGTTGATGCTGATGGGGCTTGCATACACAGGGATATCTGCAATGGTCTCCCAGTATGAACACGGCGACACCATACAGGAAGCAAAAAGGGTTGTATCGGCCGCACAACAGCTTTCCGCACGAGGGGAAGGCAGCAGCATGCAGCTTAGCATAGAGGTGCCGGGCCATTCCACCCTCTGTTTTGGAGCCCTGCCCTCCGAAACTTTCTGGCCGGACCATGCAAAGAACTATTATGTGATGACCGGAGGAAAAACTTCAACGTTCATATCCTCTGCCTCATTCTGCAACCAGGATGTCAACGGACCTGTTATTTTATACCCGGGCCCACATGAGCTCATTATAGAAAGTGTAAAGGATGAAACCACAGGATTGCTTTTCATACGCATTAATGAGGCGTGAACTCATCCCTGGAATTTAATTGATATTAAAAGGCCGTTTAAACTGATGCCGATCCTTGCCCGAAGCAAAGCTTCTCTTACAAAACGACCGCCAGAGTCATTATATGTTCTATTTTTCCACAGCACATCAGAAGAATTATATAGAAATATCCACAAAAATATCCAGACAGATATTATCAAAGCTAAGCATGCGATTGTCAGAGCTAAACACCAGCCTTAAATGAGATAATAAACGACCATAATTTCCAGGAGAATATAAGCAATGAATGCAGGGATAATACCGGAACTTTTAGAAGACAGGTCCGCCTGGATCGATCTGGTATTATCCAAAACGGCCCTGATCATAGCAAGCGTGGTCCTGCTTGCGGCAGTATACCATATGGCCCTGAACATCACAGATACGAATGCCAGAGAGGGACTGGAACATATCTCAAAGGATCTTAAAAGAGAGATAGATGATATAGGCAGCCGGGGTACAGACAACCTATACACCAGCAGCACATATACTCTGCCGGCATCTTCACTTAATACATACAGCGGACTAACAGGAAGGATCAGCGGAGAATACCTCAGGATCGAGGCCACATATAAAGGGAAAAACATCCATTCCACCGTCCCCCTTACATTCACAGTGCTTCCATGCAATGAAACACTCCTCCGGGATCAGCTGGGCCTGTTCTTTAGCGGGAATACCGGAACCCTGGCAGACCCCGTACAGACAGATATCGGTAGCCTGAAGCAGGCCCTTGCACCCATCAGGGCCCGGGAACTGACCCTGGAGCCGGACCGGGAGATCAGGATAGAAAAGATAGCCATATACCTTTACAACAATTCAGAGGTGAACAAAATTGAATGCACCCTCGTTCATCAATGATGAGAAGGGCATACTTGAGCCACATAATGATATGCTTGCCACTGCTATGATGGTGATCGGACTTGTGGTACTGGTCACCCTGGTCTCAAAGACATACATACTTCATGACGAGCAATCGACCTCACTCCAGTATTATGAAGATGCCTCACGTATTGCACAGAACATACCGGAATGGGAAGAGATCCAGGGATCCACCCCGAATAAACTATCGGCCATTATGCTGGACACCATTGCAGACCCGGTAGAAGATGCTCAAAGGCATGAAAGGTTCTTTTCCAGATATAACCCGCAATACCGGTTCATGGTAACTATAGAGACCGACGACAAAGAGTATAGATGGACGATACAGGATGTGAACAGGACAGGAAGCGGCAACATCATCGCCGCCTCCATTCCAGTAGTAATAGAGCTTAATGCCGCAAGGAGTACCACAGGCACCCTTACTGTAAGGTTATGGCCCTGATGAGATTGAATATTGGATCCGCAAGAGAAAGAAAAAAAGGGTGACAGAATGAGAACAGTATATGAGAGATTCAGACATAATGACCGGGCCATGTCATCCATTCTGGATGCATTGTTCTTCCTGATGTTGATATCTATTGCTACAGTAATCCTTTTTCCCTCGATCATGGCAGACAGACAATATGATGCTGCCGAATATACTGCAGTCAGGGATCTGGATACTCACCTGCTATCCTCACTCCTCAGTTCAGAGGCCGGCTCTTTTGATTATCAGATAGATCCCCTTGCAATTGCAAATCTTAGTATCCCGAACTCATCCCTTACTGCAGATCCCGTGGATACCATGTTTGGCAAACAACAGCATCATCGAACATATGCGGATCTGATCACAGAGGACATCCTTCTTGGGCTTGGAGTTGTGGAGAACGGCACATACAAATCACTCAACCCTGTTGCACAACAACATGGGCCACAGACTAAGCAGGCCCTCCGGCAATATCTTGACCAGAAACTCGGAGGCAGATATGAATATAATCTGGAAGCCCGATGGCAGCCTGTGAAAGGATTTCCTGTTGAAAGCCAGATCATAGTAGGCAACATGCCCCCGGATGATGCGATAAGACAAAGTGCGATGCTTACCTTGCCTTTGCAAAAACAGGTTGATAAAGAAGAGATCACTCAAAAGCTCAATGATTCATACCTGGAGCAGACTGCCAGCTATACCAACAGTACAAAGGCTGCCCTCTACAAAGAAGCATTTAACAGCAGCATAACAGTCGCATCAACCTCCTCAGCCACCCTGATAACCGAAATGATCTTCCCGGCGGATTATCTGAGTTCTCTGCTCACCGCAGACCAGAACGGAGGATACATGAGCTATGTAACATCCCCGGATAACATGGGCCCTACAACTGAAAAGAAGCAGGATATGTTAATTGCAGCTTACATACTAAATCACAGTGCAAGCACGCTACTGGGACAACCCCGGCCCATAGACCCTGAAAACATGAACAATACCATAATCAACACAATAGAGACTGAGTTGATCGAACTTAACCGGGATAACATTGCAAATGTGCTAAAAGGACAACTAAATGCTCAGATCAATTCCACAGTCGAAGATATGGTCAAAAGTACGGACCTCAACAGGACAAAAGGACTACGTGATGAACAGATGGAAAACATCTATAATATGGTGGAACCTGGCAATATTGAAGTGGTCCTGAGCATCTGGTGAACTGCCCGCAACCAAAGTATTGGGTTTTCTATGAACCTATGCCCCATATCATTATAACGTGCAGCATACTGAAGACCGACAGGATATACCACATGTTAGAAAAACATTCAGATCATCTGGACTTGTTAACCAATCCTGGCATCACCTGCACATCTTAAACCAATCCTGGCATCACCTGCACATCTTAAACCAATCCCAAAATCACCTGCACATCTTAAACCAATCCTGGCATCACCTGCACATGTTAAACCAATCCAGACATCACACGCACATGTTAAACCAATCCCAAAATCACCCGACACTGACCTCAGGTCAGGCCCTATCCCTGTTTCCACCTGAATTAGGTATAAAGGTAACCTTTATATTTAATGCGCATTCTATTAAGCTCACTTCGCCAAAAGTACAGCTTTCAAGTTAATGATCCCATCGTTCCTTTAACTTGATACGACAACTGCAATATCAAAAAAATCATTTCAGCAGATATAAATCATACGGAGGAATGCTATGGCAAAAATGCATACCCGCAGGAAAGGTAAGTCAGGGTCCACAAAACCCATCAGAACCGAATCTCCTGCCTGGTCAAACACAGATGCGGAAGAGATTACAAAAACAATCATAAAACTGTGGAAACAGGGAAATTCCACCAGTGTCATCGGACTTATCCTGAGAGATAACTATGGTGTCCCGGATGTAAAACTTGCAACCGGAAAGAAGATCACCACCATCCTCAAAGAGAACGATGAGGCACCAAATGTCCCTGAAGACCTGCAGAACCTTATTGTAAAGGCCATCGGACTGCGCAAGCACATCCAGCTCAACCACAAAGATGTTCACAACAAAAGGGCCCTTCAGTCCACAGAATCAAAGATTAGAAGACTGGTCAAATACTACCAGTCCACAAAGATCCTGCCTGCAGACTGGAAATACAAACCAGAAACAGCAGAGATGCTTATCACCAGATAAGTACGACCTACGATTGGCCCCGGCCAATCACTTTTTTTCTATTTTGAAGTTATTGAAAAGGTTATTGATCCGCCAATCCATTCATTAATCCATCCGTCAATCCATCCGTCAATCCATCCGTCAATCCATCCGTCAATCCATCCGTCAATCCATCCGTCAATCCATCCGTCAATCCATCCGTCAATCCATTAATCAATCCATTAATCAATCCATCCGTCAATCCATTAATCAATCCATTAATCAATCCATTCATCAATCCATTCATCAATCCATTCATCAATCCATTCATCAATCCATTCATCAATCCATTTAGCTAATTTTCCCCCATTGGCCCGGATCTGCGGATAGTAATTGTCTTTCGTGACCTGGAAACGGAAGTATATTCAAAGGACAATCAGCGTTTCATTGAGGGCAGTACAAAAGATATAAATCATTAAGATGACCACTAGTACCCATGAAAGCGGTTATTCTTGCTGCAGGGGAAGGTTTACGCTGCAGGCCCCTTACACTGACACGTTCAAAGGTCATGCTTCCGGTAGCTAACAGGCCCATACTGGAACATGTGATCGATTCTCTTGAACAGAACAATATCAAGGACCTTATAATAATAGTAGGGTATGAAAAAGAGCGCATCATGGACTATTTTGAAGATGGTGTGGATTTTGGAGTGAATATCACCTATATAGAACAAAAAGCACAGCTTGGAACTGCTCATGCGATCAAGCAGGCTGATGGCCACATTGATGAAAGTGAATCATTCCTTGTCCTTAATGGTGACAATATCATCGAACCTGCCACCATAGCGGGCCTGATCAAAGACCAGCAAACTGATGTGACCATACTGACCACTAAAAGGGAACACATCCACCGTTACGGAGTGGTAATTACAAAAGGTAAGGATGTTATTCAAATAGTGGAAAAACCAGCCTCAGAAGTTAGCCATTTCATAAACACCGGCATTTATCTGTTCAACTCCGGAATATTTGAAAATATTGAACAAACAGCCATATCCCATACAGGTGAATATGCCATAACAGACACCATACAACAAATGATCGCCAATGGTTTAAAAGTGGAACATTACCTTACCGATTCCCTCTGGCTGGACGCTGTGTATGCCTGGGACCTGCTTAATGCAAACTCCACCGTTCTGGAGATGGAACCAAACAACCGCATTGAGGGAATTATTGAAGATGGTACTACCATTCAAGGAAATGTGTCCATTGGAAAGAATACCGTAATTCGATCTGGCAGCTATATAGTGGGCCCTGCAATCATCGGAGATAATTGTGAGATAGGACCCAACGTAGTCATCCTCCCGGCAACCACCATTGGAGATTATGTATCCATATCCGCTTTCACCCATATCCAGAACAGCATAATAATGAACGACGTCAGAACAGGTACCCATGGGTCCATCTCCAGCTCAGTGATCGGGTTTAACGAACGGATAGGGTCCTTCTTTGTCACAGAGGACAGATCAAACTTAAGTATTGAGGTGGAAGGAGAATTACATAGAGCTGAAAAGCTGGGCGCCATTATTGGCGATGACAATATAATAGGAAGCAATGTCCTTGCAAAAGCAGGGTCCATAATATCTTCAAATTGTCATATTGATTCAGGAACTATGATCAGCGGGAAGATCCCGGAGAATTCCAGGATATTATAACGGTGAAAAACATGTGCGGAATTATTGGTTATGTGGGTTACAGGAATGCCCTGTCCACCATCATAGAAGGCCTTAAAAAACTTGAATACAGGGGATATGATTCAGCAGGAGTTACTGTTGTCAATGACTCCCTGGATACATACAAGACTGTCGGGAAAGTAGCTGACCTGGAGGAAATGATCCCTCCGCTGGTAAATGGAAATATAGGGATCGGCCATACCCGCTGGGCAACCCATGGGCAACCCAGCACCAGGAATTCTCATCCCCACCTGTCCGGAGATATAGCTGTGGTCCATAACGGGATCATTGAGAACTACCTCACAATCAAGGAAGAACTGGAATCTTATGGTTATGTATTCCTTTCAGAGACCGATACTGAAGTAATAGCCCATCTAATCCACCACATTATCTATGGTCAGACGGGCTCCGGCCAGATGCAATGTGACCTTCTTACAGCTGTGAAAGAAGCAGTTGAAAGGATCGATGGTTCCTATGCAATTGCCACGGTCTGCAATGATCAACCTGATCTGATGGTGGCTGCAAGGAAGGATAGTCCGCTGGTCATAGGAATTGGGGAGAAAGAATATTTTGCAGCATCTGATGTGACCGCATTCCTCAATCATACAAAAGAAGTTATTTTTGTAAATGATATGGAACTTGTCAGTATAAGGCCTGGAGAGCTGGATTTTTATGACCTGGACGGAAAGCGGCTGGAAAAGCAGACCTCCACAATTGAGTGGGATATCGAAGCTGCGGAAAAGGCCGGGTATGAGCATTTCATGCTCAAAGAGATCCATGAACAGGCCACTTCCATACATGAGACATTTTCCGGCAAGATATCCGAACTTGACGGAAGCATCACCCTTGATGAACTTACCCTTTGTGCCGAAGATATTAAAGGGATAGACAGGATCGATATCGTAGCCTGCGGGACTTCCTGGAATGCAGGTCTTGTGGGAAAGTATCTTTTTGAAGGACTCGCACATATTCACACCGATGTGAACACCGGTTCAGAGTTTCGATATAGTGATCCCGTTATCAACCAGAATGTCCTGACCATTGCTATCACCCAGTCAGGTGAGACCGCCGACACCCTTGCGGCGATAAAAAGCTGCAATTCCTATGGATGCCGGACCATTGCAATAACAAATGTTGTGGGCAGTTCCATCACAAGGGAGACTGAAAATGTGGTATATACCCATGCAGGCCCGGAGATAGGGGTTGCTGCAACAAAGACCTTTACGGCACAGATGGTGGTGCTCTATTTAATAGCCCTGCATTTTGCAAGGATAAGAGGAAAGGTTCGGGTGAATGACGCAAAGAATATCCTGATGGGTCTGAAGAACATACCGGGCCAGGTACAGAAAATACTGAACAAAAAGATCGATATTGAAGAATGTGCAATACCATTTGCCGATTCCAGCGATTATTTCTTCATTGGGCGTCATTTGAACTACCCGGTTGCCCTGGAGGGGGCCCTGAAATTGAAGGAGATATCCTACATCCATGCCGAAGGATATGCTGCAGGCGAACTAAAACACGGCCCCCTCGCATTGTTATCCAGCGGAACCCCTGTGGTCGCCATTGCGACAAAAGGACATGTCTATGACAAGATACTGAGCAATATCAAGGAAGTAAAAGCAAGGGATGCAATGGTCATTGCCATTGCCGATGAAGATGATACCGAGATCGAGAAATATGTGGATCATGTACTCAGGATCCCTTCTACCCAGGAATTGCTGGCTCCCATACTTTCATCAGTTGTGTTGCAACTGCTTGCATACTACACTGCACTTACAAAAGGATGTTCCATAGACAAACCAAGGAACCTTGCTAAAAGTGTTACAGTGGAGTGAACCTGAACAGATATGACAAAAAAAGATTTATAAATATAAAAACAAAATCAACGGGCCATCTGGCCCATTGAGTAATCAAATTATTCTGTAGTCTCTGCTGGTTCAATGTCCTCAACAGGAGCCTCAACCGGTGCTTCAGGTTCAGGTACTTCAGCCGGTGCATCAGCAGCTGCTGCCTGTGGTGGGACTGCTTTGACTTCGGTCTTCCTGATCTCCACCCTTCTGAGAGGATAGATGTTCTTGGAATTCCTGTAGATGTTGGCGGAAAGCTTTCCGGTGATAGCTTCCTCGATGAAGTGCTCATAATCAGTTTCAGATGCACGTTTTGTTATGATGGTATTCATAACTTCCCTTAATGCGCGGATCTGACTGGAACGTGCCCTTTTTACTGTGAAACAGATAGGCTTGATACGGATCTTGTATCCATCCTTTGTCTTGATATCAAGATTAGAGTCAATACGGGATGTCTGACGTTTTACTATGGACCTGAGATAGTCTGTTGTGATCTCATGTCCTATAAACCTTGTATTTGCTACGTCACCTGTCACATTATTAATTTCCAGCTTGAGCTTAATATTGTGTTTTGAAAAATCGTTCGTGAGCTCTCCTACTGTGGTTTCCACAAAGCGCCCTACAAGATTTTCAGGTTCATCTGCCGGGGTCACTCCAATGTGCCCTCTTCCCATGAAAACCGGAGCCTCGATATTATACCAGGTTTTGGATTTCCACTTATCAAGTTTCCTCTGTACTTTCTTTCTTGCCAATTAATTCCTCCAGTGTAATTTGTGATGGGCCAAAAATGGCCTGTATGTTCGTGATACGGACTTAAAGATAACTCAATGAGTACAACTGCATTTAATGGCTCGTTATACTATACATATCCATATATAAATGGAACGGTACCAATCCAGAAAAGCTATAAAAAATCAGACAGATAGCTGTCAAAAAAAGAAAAGGAGGATTAAAGGAAGGGAATCCCTTCCGGAAGCTCTCCTGCTCTTTTCCTGAACTCTTCAGGCCAGTTCTCAGGATCCAGGCCCTTCTGGGCGAAAAATGCAGATGCCCAGCGTTCCAGGCCCACACCGGAACAGCCTGACCATAGTTCCTCTCCGGACTGACATTTCACGTTGAAGCCTGAGGGGTATTTGTTACCGTTGATACTGACGTTCTGGAACTCCAGCCATTCCCCATCCTCGCCTCTGTAGGGCAGGGGAGCTTCATAATCCGTGGTCCCGGCTTCTCTTTGTTCGGACAGACCGGTAAGACCTTCCTGGGCCATGAACCAGGGAGTTACCCAGGCCTTTCTCCATTCCAGGTCCAGGATATCATTGAAGATGTGCATGTATCTCTCATGAAGCTTTGATGCGGCTTCTATGACCTGCTCTTTTGTCCCGAGCCAGACGATCTCCACCCGGTGGAACTCGTCCACACGCTCCATACCGTGGATCCCGCCGCTTTCATAGCGATGGGAGGTTCCCGAGCGGTCAAATACCTTAACGGGGAAGGAATCGGTGGGGATGGTCTCGCCCTGCAGATACATCCAGAATGGAGGACACTGTGCATAACAAAGACCTCCTATGGGGTCCCCTATCTTTTCCTTGATCAGGGCCGTGGGGACTTCATGGGTCACTTTGTAGTAGTCGGATACTTCTTCCCAGAACTTTGGGTCCCGGGTCTTTGGAGGACAGACATAGTAGATCTCAGGATAGACACCTTTGGCATGGCCGGACTTTTGCCAGACCTCCCATGGCACCAGTTTCGGGAAGATCATCTCTTTATAACCCAGCGGTTCAAGGAGCTCTTCCTGAACGATCTTCTCAAAGGTGCGGAACATCTTTGCAGACTGTGGGCCATGTATCCACTGTCCTCTGCTGGCACCTCTTTTGATCCAGCCCTGCTTAACCATTTCCTGAGTAGGATCTCCATCAAAGGGATGGTCCTTCTTATCACTCTGCCAGAGCACCTGCCAGTGCTCGGCCTTGCCCCCATAATCCTTTTCTTTTACCTTCTCTTCCATCAGGGTCAGGATCCTGTCAGGTATGCGGTTCTCCAGTTCAGATTCACCCAGCTCAAGCTCAAGGACAAGGGCATCCCCTGTGAAGCTGATATCCTTTACATAGGGAATCTTCACATCAAGGTCTTCCTTTGCCGGGATAGTGATGGAGAACTGTTTTACATCAACACCCCTTACACCGATATGGAACTGTTTACCCAGCTTGCCTGCAAGGGGCTTTCTAAGACGGATCATGGCATCATGGGCCCTGACAAAACGCCCGGACTCGATATGCAACTCAATGGAATTGCCCACAAGTTCCCATTCCACAACCCTGGCCCCCTGACCTTCAGGAGCTCCCTTTGTGAGTATGGTATTATTCGCTTCTTCAATATACTCAGCGATCACATCTTTTGCTTTTGCCGGGTCTGCACTTGTTTTAAATGAACCCTTAAGATCAAATTTTAATTCCATATAATTCCTCAACAGATATATCGGATTTTAATTCATTGTATTTAAACGGTTATTCCGGGTTTTAATTAATTATGGGAGTAAAATCCCTGATCATAATTTACATCCATGGTCCGGGATCATAATTCCATATGATCGTCATCAGTATGAAAACGATCAAAACATTAATAGATTTTCCATTCGATCATTTCCAGAAATGGGAATTCTCATCGATGAACCTGTACTGGTCCTGCGTCCTTGACCTGGTATAGATCAGGGCCGCCGGATGATAGATCTTCAGTATATGCCGGCCATCGATCTGCTGTGCACATCCCCATTCCAGTTTCCTGCCCGGGCAGAAGGCTTTTTGAGCAGTGTTACCCAGCAGGATGATCAGAGCGGGATCAAGCAGTTCTATCTGCTTATCTAAAAACGGCTTACAGGAAGCAAGCTCTCCTTTTTTGGGGGCCCGGTTGTCAGGAGGGCGGCATTTGACCGTATTGATGACGGCCCAGTCCTCATCGGCAATATCCATGTACTCGATCATTGAGTCCAGCACCTTTCCGGCCCTGCCGCAAAAAGGAATTCCACTCAGGTCTTCATTCTTCCCGGGGGCCTCTCCGATGAAGATGATCCGGGGATTTAGAGAACCTTTCCCGATGACCCGGTTGTTCACGGTCTTGCAGAGCTCACAGGATGTACAGGAGAGTATACGCTGCTCCAGGACTGTGAATTCTTCCAGAAGGGAGGCAGACAGCGATACATTCTCGTTGATCAGGGCCATGTCCTATCTATCCGCCATTAAGCATCACCTTCCCCGTCATCTTCGACTGCTTCCATAATGTCCTCCGCTATCTTGATGTTCATGAGCAGATCATCCAGTACGGCGATCATGGAGGAGAGTTTCTCTGACCCGATCCTGAAATGTCCGGCCCCATCAGTGACACTGCACTGCATATTGGGCATATTGTCAGGCTCAAGGGCCTTTATCAGGCACGAAGGATCGTCCAGCTTCATTGTAAGTTCAGTCACTACTTTCATGATCATCAGCCCAGCTGTTCTCCCACAATGCCGTCCACCCTTTTAATGAACGCATCTGCAGTTCCCGGAGGAATGGATGCACCGGAAGCGATATTATGTCCTCCTCCATTGCCACCTGCTTCTCCTGCGGCAATGCGCAGGGCTTCACAGAGGTCCAGGCCCCTCTCCACCAGGGCCCTTGTCCCCCTTGCAGAGACTTTGACCAGCTCTTCGACCTGGTTGACCGCCACAAAGGGTTTTTCCGGGTGCATGTACCGGATGACAGTACTTGCGATCATACCTGTTGATTCCATATCACTGGCATTGATATACCATATGTACTTTCCTTCCTTAAGCAGGCCCAGGGCCTTCTTTATGTCCGAAACTATCTTTTTCTGGTTTTCCAGTACCAGCTGGTTTGCTTCCTGCAGGAACGTTTCATCCCCAAGGCAGATGGAAAGGGCCATGTCCCCTTTTTCTTCCTTTCCGCAGGTGTTCATCAAAGTGACCATGTCATAGACATTCTTTATGAGTTCCTTATTGAGTATATATACATCTCCAAGGGTTGCATCCACAGCTTCAGGAGATGCGTTTTTTGCAAGTTTGACCACAATGGCAGAGGAGAGCTTTTTAAGAGCCTCAGGTGAGAGGTCCTCTACATTACCTGATATGTTCAGAGAGCTCAGGAACTGACTGATGGCTGCTTCATCCCCGGTGATGTCCAGGTAGGGTTCCGGGTTTGTGGCAAGGATGCGGGCAATGTCCCCATCGCCGACCTTGAGTCCTTTTCTTATGGATACGACCCCGGCTTTAACCGCTCTGTCTAAGATGAGCTTATTGCCCTGTTCGAATAATTGCTTGTCACCCACAGCACCGGCTATGGCCAGGCCGGCAAGGTCGATGTTCCGTGAGTCCAGTTGTTCAGCCACCAGATAGGTGGTACAGCCGGCACACAGGTCGATGGCCCCTTCAATGCCTGCCAGATGAGGATTTACCACAGCTTTTGCCGGGGCCTGTCCTGCAGGTTTATGGTGATCGATTATGACAACGTCCTCTGTTACCTGTGATATCAGATCGGGATAGCCGCTGCCCATGTCACAGAACATGACCAGGTCCCCTGGCATGGTGCTGTTGTTCACCGTTTCTATGACATCCTTATCCAGCATGGGTCGGATGCTGGCCTGATATGTTATGCCTGCACGCAGCAGGGCCTGGCAGATGATGGCTGCAGAGGATATCCCGTCGGCATCATTGTGGGAGATGATGCGTACATGGGAGTATTGTCTGATCGTGTCTGCAACTTCCTTTGCCATATCCTCCATCTTTTGCATGGGTCTTACCTCATTTTACTATTTCACCGGGCCCGGTGGAACTTCCGGTGTCCAGAACAGTGCCAACATTTATACTGGTGTTGATACCTGTGTGGACATCATCCCCCATGATCACACCCAGCTTCCTCCTGCCGGTGTCGGTGCGTTTGCCTTTTAATGTTACTTTGATATTCTTTCCGTCATGCCGCAGGTTGGCCACTTTGGTACCCGCACCGAAGTTGCAGGCCCGGCCGATTATGCTGTCCCCCACATAACTGAGATGACCTATCTTTGTCCCGTCCATAATTACACTGTTCTTAATCTCCACAGCATTACCAATATGTACATCATTTCCAATGGCAGTGGAGGGACGGATGAAACAGTTGGGCCCTATGTCACAGCCTTCCCCGATGACCACCGGGCCTATGATATAGGAACCATTTCGCACCAGGGTGCCTTCTCCGATCTGCACTTCCCCGATAAGGGTGGCGTTGCCTTCCACAAGACCTTTGCAATAAGCTTTAGCATCACTTAACAGGACCTTATTGGCATCCAGCAGGTCCCAGGGCCTGCCGATATCGATCCATTCATCCTCCAGCAACTGGTATCCCACATCTGCCCCCTCTTCCAGCAGCAGTTCGATGGAGCGGGTGATCTCATATTCCCCCCTCCGGGAAAGTTCAGTCCTGTCGATCATGTCGAAGATGGTTTCATTGAACAGATAGATCCCTGCATTGGCCAGGTCAGAGGGAGGTACTTCAGGTTTTTCCACAATGCTTACGACCCTGTCCCCTTCGGTTGCGATGACCCCGAACTGGGTGGGATTGTCAACCTGTTTTACGGTCAGCACCGCATCTTCTTTTCTTTCCAGCAGGCTTGAGATATGGGAAGGGTTGATGAGCATATCCCCATTCAGGACCAGGAAAGTGTCCTTTACATGGCCCCGGGCATATCCGATGGCATTGGCGGTACCCAGCTGCTTTTCCTGATGGACGTACTCGATGGATGTGTTCCACTCACTTCCATTGCCAAAGTGCTCAATGATCGTCTCTTCCTGATATCCGGTGATGAAAACAAACCCGTCCACTCCTGCACTGATAGCAGAGGTGACTATGTGTTCGAGCATGGGACGATTGGCTACGGGAAGCATGACCTTGGGACAGGAGGTGGTCAGGGGCCTCATCCGGGTCCCTTCTCCTGCAACCAGTATGACCGCTTTCATGAGAGTGCCTCCATTACTGCTTTTTCACCCATTTCAAATAACTCCTCTGTGTTTTCCCGGGCCTCGGCAGTGATCCTGATCTTAGGCTCGGTCCCGGAGGGACGGATCAGCAGCCAGCCCTCACCTGTTTCCAGGCGTATGCCGTCAATGTCAGTGATGGTTCCCAGGGGATGAAGACGCTTTTGCAGGGTCTCCATGACTGCAGCTTTCTTCTCATCAGGACAGGCTATGGTACCACGTATCGTGGGGTAATGGGGAAGGGTGGACTTAAGTTTTGAGAGGGAGGCTTGTGTTGTCATCTCCACGATCTTTGCAGAGGCATATATGCCGTCGGGACAGTATGATATATCAGGGAAGATCCAGCTTCCCGAGGGTTCTCCGCCAAAGGCGGCCCTGTGCTCTTTGATCTTTTCGGCTACATATACATCCCCGACCCTGGTTCGGATGACCTTGCTTGAAGGCAGGGCATCATCCACCATCATCGAGGTGTCCACCGGGGCCACCAGAGTGGAGCCTTCATTGCATTGCGACAGGGCAAAGATCGCAAGCATCTCATCTCCTGTGACAAATTCCCCATTTTCATCCACCGCCATCATCCGGTCCGCATCTCCGTCCTGGGCAATGCCAATATCAGCCTGGAAATGCACGACCGCTTTTTTCAGCAGTTCAAGATTGGCGTCGTTTGGTTCGGGATTGCGCGCAGGGAAATACCCGTCGGCCTGTGAGTTTAATGTGATCACCTCACATCCCATCTCCCTGAGGACATAGGGAGTGATGCTGCTTCCGGCCCCACAGCCACAATCGATGACAACGCGCGTTGATGAAGGTTTTACAAGGCTTAAGATCCTCTCTTTATGTGCCCGTATGGCATCAGAGCTTTCAGATAGTCTGCCCACCAGATTCCACTTAACCGGTTTGAAGGCTTCCTTCCCGATACATTCCTCGATTCCAGTCTGCTGTTTTGAGTCAAAGGCCATCCCGTCAGGATTCCATAATTTGATGCCCACATATTCCGCCGGATTGTGGGAGGCCGTGACCATTACCCCGCAATCATAGTCCCGGGTCATATAGGCCAGGGTGGGAGTGCTCACCATCCCCACCTTCACAACATCACATCCGGAACTGAGCAGTCCTGAGATGATGGCCTGCTCGATCATCTCCCCTGCTATACGCGGGTCCCGGCCCACGACCGCACTTTTGCAGGATAACCCCAGGGCCATCCCCACTTTCAAAGCCAGATCCACTGTCACATCCTTATTGGTGACCCCTCTGATACCCGAAGAACCAAATAGTTTCATTTAACATCTCCATGAATAAGTTGCATTATGGTAGTATAAAGGGCCCGGGATTTAAAAAACCTTTTTAAGCCATCAGGTATCCTGCGAAGGAATGTTTGTACAGTGCAATGGTGAAATTATCCTTTGCACCTTTTTCATAGACGGGGCCGGCTTTTCAGAAGCTTCAGTGAAGATGCAGGAGGTCATACTCTCTCAGGACACACTCCAGCTGGCCGAACAAAGAAGCAGGAGGTCATTGTTTTGCATTTTTAAACGGTAGTGATCGGACCTGACAGGTTCTCTGCTTCCAACTACCTGATCCACCATGTTCTTCACAAGATGATTGAACGCTTCTTCCTGCCCGATGATACCCGGGTCCAGCATTTCCCGGACCGGGGAATGGTCCTTTGTGACCTGCACGATACTGTCTTCTCGGATCAGATAGGCCCGGGAATCCCCCACGCTCAGAAAATATGCGTTTTGCTCATTGATCAGGACCGTACTACCCATTCCCGCATGCATTGGATTTGAACTTCCGGACCTGCAGACAGTATCAATTGGCCCTTATTACAGCCTCTCCGAGGGTGTTACGGAAGTTATGGTTTAATAATAACATCTTTTCCACATGCTCCCGGATCGCGGTGACTGTCATATTGCAGGCAACCTCTCCGGCCTTATGTCCTCCAAGGCCATCGGCCACGATCATCAGGAGAGAATCGGGTAGTTGTGCAATTGCATAGCTGTCTTCGTTTTTGGGTCGCAGGCCCTGGTCTGTGCAGGAGGTGGTTTGATGGGGTATGGGATTATTTATTAATTACTTTTTTTATTACTCTCCAGCAACCCATGTTTTTACTGGGTGTTTTCTGGTTATTTACTGGCTTTTTTCTGGAGGTTGCATTTCGATCAAAAGTTTTTACCAGTCATTCACCACCTTTACCATCAATATACAACAGTATTCTGCCACCATTGGCATTTACAAATGCACATATATAGTGGCCCGGGTTATTTGTATAAAGCATGGAAATTCATATTTTGGGAGATATTGTTCCAAAATTATAAACTTGAAGCAAATTACTCACATTCTGTATTATGAATATTAGATACATATAATGTATGATACATACCATGTATCTTATTACAAGAGGGAATGAGCATAGTACACTATGGACTTTAATCATCCAAAATAAATATCTACTTAAACCCCCACAACATCTTCCTACCCATGCCCCTAGAAAACTACGGAGTCCTCAAAGCAAAGCCAGTAAACTGCATCAACGGCCATGGGCCCTCCCCCCATTTCCACATCCTCGCCATTGACAACACTTCAAAACACCGCATTGCCATCAACATCAGCTCCAGCACCGAACCTTCCGACCTGCTCTACGTCGTCAAAACCGACTTCAACCATCCGATCCTTGAAGGCCTGGAAAAACTCCCCGCCGGCTTCACAGAGCTTAAAAACAAGACCGAAGGCCTGGACTTTATTCGCTCCAATCTTTTCGACAGATCTGAAATGAAAACTCTCCCCCACAACGCACCGGGCCCGGACAATGACCTTAACGATCTGCTCAATAAATACATATCCAGGGCCATTGGCAGAGAAAACGCATATATTTACGCCTTCGGAGAGCCCTGGGGGCCTGAGAACAACAGACGGGACAGCTACTTTGGCTTCCTGCCGGGAAGGGGGATACATGATATCCACATGAACCAGGGCAGCTCGAAGCGCTGGGAATACTCCGATGGGGTCTGGCAGGACGGGGGGCTGCTCATCCACCTGCCGGACAAAGAGCAATGGATAGCGATCTTTCTGGCCTTCCAGTCTCAGTCATTCCATACCGATGACATCACGGGCCACAGGATAGAATATGAACCACAACAATCCGTCAGGATCATTTCAGCACTCATTGATCCGGTGGGCCAGGACAGAGGTTCTGAAAACATTACCCTTCTCAACCCGACCCCTGAAGACATCTCCCTTGACGGGTGGTCTATAGTGGATAATAAAAAGAGACGTTCATACCTGCGCGGAACCATCAGGGCAGGGGCCTGCGTAAAAATAAAACTTTCAGGAAGAGCGGTAATACTTACCAACTCAGGCGGGGCCATCACTTTACTGGATGAGAGCGGGCTAAAGGTACACGGGGTCAGCTATACTAAAAAAGATATGAAGGGGCCCGGATGGACCCACATATTTCATTTGTGAGCAAAGTAGGCGACGACTTCGTCGTCCACACTGTCGATCCTGCAGAAACCAAAACGTTCGAACTGCACCATCTTATCCAGCTCTGCAACAACTCCGGGTTCGGCCACACCGGTGGTCTCACCCTGCGGACCCAGAACCTTCACAGGCACATTCTCAACAGGGGCCCAGTGGATGATACGGCGGCGGTTACCACTTTCATCCTTTAAGGAATTGTCAATGCAGCGGGCCTTAAGCGGATTTGTTGAAGTGATCTCTACATTATACAGATCCTTAAGACGAAGCTGATCTCCAGCAGAACCAACATCCTCCCGGCACACCAGCACTGTGGAATCCACCGGGATACTGCGCTGCCCTCTTTTCTCTGTGGGATGCAGGGACGGGGTTGCAACACAGGACTGCGCATCCTCAATAGCAAGCTCCACAGGGTCCCAGACAAAGAAATACCGGTTTGCAAGCGGATCAATGATCTTGCGATTCTCTGCATAGAGAGTATCCATACTGATGCTGATATCCGTCTCACCCACACCCATGTCGATCATGAACTTGCGCACAGCTTCAGGAAGGATCCCACGCCTTTTCAAAGCCCTTAAAGTAGGCAATCTGGGATCATCCCAGCCGGAATATTCCCCTTCCTCAATGGACTGGCGCAGGGAACTTGTACTGAACTTACCGAATTCATGCATCTTGATCCGGCCCCAGTGGGTGGTCTTAGGATAATCCCAGCCAAGATAATCATAGATATAACCCTGTCTTTTCTCACTATCCATCAGGTCCTTACCCCTGATGATATGAGTCATCCCCAGCTCATGGTCCTCGATAGCTCCTTCAAAATCAAGCAGGGGCCAGACAACATACTTATCATCGATCTGCGGCCTGGGGTGAGGAGTCTTAACGATACGAAATGCCCCATAATCCCTCAGGGCCGGGTCCTTATGGGTGATATCGGTCTTGATCCGCAGGACGGCCTGCTTTTCCTCATATTCCCCGGCAAGCATGCTGTCCCAGAACTTCAGATTATCCTCAACACTTTGATCCCGGTGGGGACAGGGCTGTTTGGCATCCTTGAACTGCTTGAAATCCCCGCCCTGGCAGAAACAGACATAGGCATGGCCCATTTCAATGAGCTTGCGGGCATAATCATAATACACCTCCATCTGATCCGAAGCAATGACAACCTTATCCGGTTTTGCCCCGAGCCAGGTACAATCCTCAATATACCAGTCATATGCCTCAAGCATCGGACGCTTGTTCTGCGGGTCGGTATCATCAAAACGAATGATGAAAGTACCGTCATACATCTTCACATACTCGGAATTGATCACCATCCCCCGGGTACTTCCCAGGGTCGCCGGGCCGTTGGGATTGGGTGCAAAACGCATGACAACCTTCTCCCCCTCCTTTACATCCAGGGGTTTAAGCCCTTTACCAGGCTCCTTTTTCACCGAAAGCTCCTCAATAAGCTCGGGGGCGATCTTTTCCAGCCTCTCCTGCCAGATCTCAGCACTTTCAGAAGCCACCTCATCCAGGATCTGCTGGATCACCGGGCCCAGGTCCTTTGCAACCGGACGCAGGTGGGGGCATATCCCCATCACACGACCCATGACCGCTCCAAGCTGGGGCGCTTTTCCATATTTCACAGCATTCTGTAATGCAAACTTTTCAATAGTGATCTTATCTTCATCATTAAGGATCATTAAAATACCTCAAAAAAAGATGATTTGCTTAGTCGACAAGCCCATCGATCTCTTTTACTTTTTCAAGAATTGATTCAATATTATGGGAAAAACCTTCCATGAACTCCCCGGCCAGGTCCCCTGCAATAGCCCCGTGGGAGGAAGGTTTGATCAGATGCTCCTGTTCAAGCACCCTGAGAGAATAGCGTACCTTATGGGTGGGCATCCCGGTCTCCTCGGCAAGCTTGAGGATACCTATAGGGCCCTTTTCCACCACATTCTTAAAAACGATCAGGTGCCTTTGTGTAAGTTCAAGTTCTTTATTGATCTGATCAAATAACATTATACAACCTCATTTTTCAGGACCCCCAGACCGTCGATCTCAACCTTGACAACATCGCCACGAGATAATTCTCCAACCCCCGGCGGGGTACCGGTGGCGATCACATCTCCCACTTCAAGGGTCATGATATTCGAGATGAACTCTATGAGATATGGTATGTCAAATATAAGGTTTGAGGTACGTGAATCCTGCCGGACCTCATCATTGACCATACAGCGAATACCCACATCCTCCGCACAGAACTTATCCACAGGCACAATAAAAGGCCCCAGGGGAGCAAAGGTATCAAAACTTTTGGCCCGGGTCCACTGCCCGTCCTTTTGCTGCAGGTCCCTTGCGGTGACATCATTAAAACAGGTATATCCTGCGATCACATCCCGGGACCGGCCGCGATCGATCCTCTTGCAGCGCTTCCCTATGACCACAGCAAGCTCGGCCTCATAATCCACCCTCTCACTGGAAGATGGGTAAACGATCCTGCCCCCCGTACCTATTACTGCAGAAGGGGGTTTCATGAATATGATCGGCTCCTGCGGGATATCCATATCCAGCTCTATTGCATGGTCCCGGTAATTAAGACCTATACAGATGATCTTGGACGGAGTGGCCGGGGAGAGGACCTGCACATCCGCAAGTTCGAACACCCTCCCGTCATCACCGGTAGCTCTAACAAGCCCCTCACTGATCTCACCGTAAAAAACGTCATCCCCGTATTTGAATCGGCCCATCATGGTTACATATCCTGAATTATAAGTACTAATAAAGTCAATTAATATAAATGGTTTGTTAAATGTATCCTTTCCGGAAGAGGCAATCATGAAAACGAAAAACAATGAACAGGAACACTCCCTGCACCTGCTCGAAAACCTCAGGCTATCTGAAAAGTACACTCAGCAGCTGGAACAATGGATAGAGACCTATCTTAATGAGACCTCCCTGCACAATCTCCTCAGCTATGAACTTTCCCAGGACCCGGACCAGCCTGTTGAATCCATCACATCTTAGGCTGAAAAGGACCTGGAGTTCGCTTCATTGCATGCTACTGAAAAAGAAAGAACTGACCCCGATGTCCTCTACTTCCAGGGCAATCTGCTCTTTTTATTCAGCAGCCTCCTCTCAAAGATCGGGAAATGATCAGAAACTGACCCTCTTCCCGCTGGAATCCCTCATATACTTCCCGAACTCGGAATCAACCAGTTCAGTCCCGCCAAACACCGGGCCGTCCCTGCAGACCCTAAGCCCGGTCCTGTCCATACAGCAGGCCCCGCAAACCCCGATCCCGCATTTGAAATACCGGTGCAGACTAAACTCACTGCGCCCGGTAGCTCCCCGGGACTCAAGCATCTTCAGTACATTGAACATCATCATTTCCGGGCCGCAGACATAGATCCTGTCATAACCCTCAAGGTCAAAGTCTGCAAGCACATGGGTCACAAAACCACAGCATCCGGCCGATCCGTCATCTGTGGAGATGTGCACCTCTCCGGCCTTTTCAAACCTCTCCTTTTGTATCAGCTCTGCTTCTGTCCGGGCCCCCAGAACGGTGGTGACCTGACAGGTGACCTCTTCTGCAAGACAGGCCAGGGGAGCAGCCCCCACCCCGCCTGCCACGATAAGGATATGTTCATTCTCTTCAGGCAATGTAAAACCTCTGCCAAAGGGGCCCCTGATACCAATATGGTCCCCTTCACTCATCTCAAAGAGACGGGCCGTTGCATCGCCCACCTTCTGCACGGTAATACCATCCTTATAGGAAGTGGTCATGGGGACCTCGTCCACACCATGTACCCATACCATCAAAAACTGTCCGGGCAGGCCTTCGTCCAGACTTATATCGAACCTGAAGGTCCTGGTGGAAGGAGATTCCTCAACTATCTTTACTATCTTTGCATATAACGGACGCATAATCATACCTCATGGGCCAGACCGATCAGGTCCTCTACACCGGAATAACCCTGCTCTATCACAAATTCCCTGACCCCTGAAGAAAGGTCCCTGAATATCTCCGGACTCTCATACACAGCCGACCCCACTTCAACAGCACAGGCCCCGGCCATGAGCATCTCCACAACATCTTCAAAACAGGAGACACCTCCAACACCGATCACCGGAATATCCACAGCGGCATAAAGGTCATAGACACATTTTACAGCCACAGGCTTCACAGCGGCACCTGAAAGACCCCCGTAACGATTACCCAGGATGGGATATCCCGAATAGATATCAATGGCCATTGCCCGCAGGGTATTGATAGCTACCACCGCAGCAGCCCCGCCACGCTCAGACGCTTCACCTATAGGCACAATATCATCCACATTCGGAGTCAGTTTAACCCATACAGGCACATCCACCGCATCACATACCGCAGCAGTGATCTGTTCCACCAGTTCAGGATCTGTACCGATGGTAGCCCCATATCCCTGTGCATGGGGACAGCTTAAATTCAGCTCAAAGGCATCCGCACCTGTAAGACCCTCTGCCACCTCCACGAACTCTTCGGCATTCCCGCCAAAGATACTGCAGATCACCGGCACACCGGAATCCTTTTTTGCGATCTCAAGCTCACGGGCAAATTCCCCGTAAGAAGGATTGGGCAGGCCCATTGCATTTAAAAAACCACATTCAAGCTGTATCATACTCGGGTTAGGATGGCCTTTTTTGGGAGAGGGACCAATGGACTTGGTAACCACCGCCCCCGCACCGCAGCGGGCCATGCGCACCAGGGAAGCCCCGGTGGTACCCATGATACCTGAAGCAAGGATCAGGGGGTCCTCCAGCTTAAGACCTGTAACTGTAACCATCTTACATCATTCCTTAGATGTCCCCAGCTGGCATACCGCATCCTTTACAAGTTCCTTACCACCCATCTCAACAAGCAGGGAACCGATCCGGGACGCATGATCGTGATAGCCTTCCAGAGGGATGAAATCCTCGATACGCACCTCCCGGGAACCATCCAGGGACAATACCTCCACAAGCACGTGGATCTCCTCCCCTTCGATCCGGGCAAAGGAACCGATCGGGACCACACATCCCCCTTCCACATCGGTGATCATGATCCGCTCCACCTCGGTCTCAATACGTGAATACACATGATCAAGGCTGTTGCAGGCCTTTTCTGCCTCAGAGTCAGCCATTGTGACAACAGCTATGGTACCCTGATTGGCAGAAGGACAGAAATTTGACGGATCAAGCCTTTCCCTTTCCAGCTCCCAGCCCATTCTTTCAAGACCGGCCTCTGCAAGCAGGATACCATCATAAAGACCATCCTCAAGTTTTTTAAGCCGGGTATTGATATTACCCCGCAGGTCCTGAACAACAAGATCGGGCCTGTACCGCAGGATCTGGGCCCGGCGGCGCATGGATGTCGTGCCGATAATAGAACCCTGAGGGAGTTCGTCCAGACAGGTCCCATCCTGGGTGAGCAGCACATCATAGGGAGAATCCCTTTCAAGCACTGCGGCGATCGCCAGCTCTTCAGGCCGCTGTGTTGGCAGGTCCTTCATAGAATGGACCGCAATATCAACCTCTCCGGCAAACATCCGGTCGTCCAGTTCCCTGACAAAGGCCCCGACCCCGGCAACCTCATGCAGAGGACGGTCGGTGAACCTGTCCCCGGAGGTCTTGATGATCTTTCGCTCCACTTCATATCCCTGCTCACCCAGCATGGAAGTAACGGTATCGGCCTGTGCCATTGCAAGGTCGCTTCCTCTTGTACCCAGTATCATATTATCAGTCCCGGATCAGAGGTATTTTCCATAGGCTTCCAGTGTGACCTCAATATCCTCCTGAGTATGTGCCAGAGAGATGAAGTTGGTTTCGAACTGGGAAGGTGGCAGGAAGATACCGGCTTCAAGCATATTGCGGAAGAAGTCCAGATAACCCGCTTTGTCACATGTCAGGACATCCTGATAATTGCGGGGCATATCCCCGAAGAAGACCTTGAACATGGAAGCAATACCGGATACATTATAATCAAGGCCTTTATCAGTTACTATATCGTTGAGGTTTGAACGAATCATATCTCCATTTTTTGCCAGCCTCTCATGCACCTTTTCCTTTTCCAGTACACCAAGGGCTGCAATACCGGCAGCCACGGATGCAGGACTGCCGCTGAAAGTTCCTGCCTGATAGACAGGGCCGGACGGGGAAACAAGTTCCATGATCTCCTTTTTACCTCCAAATACACCTATGGGCAGACCTCCTCCGACGATCTTACCCAGAGTGGTCATATCAGGGGTGATACCAAAGTATTCCTGGGCCCCGCCCATAGCAAGCCTGAAACCTGTGATCACTTCATCAAAGATGAGCAATACGTCATTTTCCTGAGTGACCTTGCGGACCTCTTTAAGATAATCCCCTTCGGGAAGTATCGGACCGATATTACCAAGCACCGGCTCCAGAATGAATGCTGCCACATCATCCTTATTGGCCTCAATGGTGGCAGTAAGGGCTTCAATATCATTATAGGGGATCTGCAGGGTGTGTTTTGTAAAATCAGCAGGAATTCCGGGGGAATCGGGTTCACCGTGGGTTGTCGCGCCTGAGCCGGCCTTGACCAGGACAGCATCATGAGCCCCGTGGAAACCTCCCTCTATTTTGATGAACTTGTCCCTGCCGGTAAAACCGCGGGCAGCCCTCAGGGCACTCATTGTAGCCTCGGTACCGGTTGAAATGAATCTAAGCATGTCGATGGAAGGATATAGGGAAACGATCTTCTCCGCAAGGGTCACTTCCAGATCGGTAGGGGTACCATAGAGCCAGCCCTTATCCAGCTGCTTTATGATTGCCTCTTTTATCACAGGATGGGAATGCCCCAGGATCTTGGGGCCGTATCCCAGACAATAATCAAGATATTCATTGCCATCTGCATCTGTTATCCGGGCCCCGCTGGCCGAGGATGTATAGAACGGATAGGGTTTGATGGCACGTACCGGGCTGCTTACTCCCCCGGGAAGGAGATCTTTTGCTCTGTTGTATAATTGTTCGGATCTTTCAAAGTTCATTGTATCACCAGTAAAATCTATATTGGGCCCTGGTTCAGGTCTTTATATCCTATTATGTTGCTAAAACAAGGTCACCTTTTTGCTTTACTCATTAAGCATAATGGCCAGTTCCTTTGCAAAATAGGTCAGAATGATATCCGCACCGGCCCTTTTAATGGAAAGCAGGGATTCATACATGACCTTTTTCTCATCAAGCCAGCCCCTCTGTGCAGCGGCTTTGAGCATGGAGAACTCCCCGCTCACATTATAGGCCGCAGTGGGCATGTTGAACTCATGCTTGATGCGATAGAGGATATCAAGATAGGGCAGTGCAGGTTTGACCATCACCATATCCGCACCTTCAAGGATATCAAGCTCCACCTCCCGGATGGCTTCATCGGAGTTGGCAGGGTCCATCTGATAGGTTGACCTGTCCCCGAAGGAATAACCGGAATCAGCCGCATCCCTGAAAGGCCCATAGAAGGCGGAGGAGTATTTGGCTGCATAGGACATGATAGGAATATTACTGAAATTATTGTCATCCAGGGCCCCTCTGATGGCACCGATCATCCCGTCCATCATTCCGGAGGGAGCTACTATGTCAGCTCCGGCCCGGGCATGGCTGACCGAGATCTTCCCCAGATATTCCAGAGTGGGATCATTGAGCACTTCATGGGACTCCATATCCACGATACCGCAATGACCATGGTCTGTATATTCACACATACACACATCCGTGACCACCAGGAGGTCCTTTCCAAGGGCCTCCCTGATATTCCGGGTTGCATGCTGGACCACATCGTCATCACCAAAGGAACAGGAACCTACATCATCTTTATGAGAGGGAATGCCAAACAGGATCACTCCCGGAATTCCCAGCTGTGCCACTTCCAGGGCCTGGTCTGCAACTGCGTCCGGGGGGATGCGGAATACACCGGGCATGGAAGGGACCGACACAGGTTCATCAATGTTCTCGTCAACAAAGATGGGATATATCAGATCATCCACACTAAGTGATGTCTCACGTACAAGATCACGTATCTTACCACTTCTTAACCTTCGCATTCTAACCTGTGGGAACATTTATCCAACTCCTTGAGTGATTATATTGATAATATTGAGAACATTATTTAGATCCCTGAGACTGAGCTGGCCTGAAAAGCCGGGCCACTGCATCCAGGAACTGTTCATCATCATATTCTGCCGCATTCCTTAATATCTTGGTGGGTTCTGCAAGTATCTTATTGGTGATGGCCCGGGCCATATCCTCCAATACATTGCATTCGATCTCCCCCATGGTATGATAGGAACTCAGACGGTTGACAGCACGTTCGGTCTCCGCCTCCCTTATCTGATAGGTCTGGCTATAAAGACTGGATATGACAGCATCAGCCTTCTGTCTTTTGTACTGAGCCCTGAGAAGTTCCAGTTCCTCCTCCACGATCACCTCGGCCTTTTTGGCCTCCTCCTTCCTCATCAGAAGGTTCTTTTCATTGATGACCCTGAGGCTGTCAATGTTGCGCAGTATAATATTGTGAAGCTCCTCGATCGAGGGATCAATGTCCCTGGGACTTGCAATATCGATCAGGAGCAGATCTTTCTTTCTCCCTTCCATGGCCCGGGAAACAACATCCTTCCCGAGTACGAAATGCGGAGCGGCTGTGGCACTGATCACCACATCCGCAGTAGAGACGAATTGTTCAAGCTGGTTAAATTTAACTGCTTCCCCGCCAAGATCACGGGCCAGGTCCCTTGCTTTCTCATAAGTACGATTGGCAATATAGATAAGGTTCATATTTCTGTGAACCAGGGCACTTGTAACCAGAGTACCCATCTCCCCGGTCCCAATGACCAGGATATTCTTATCCTGAAGGCCGTCTAAGATATCATCAGCAAGGTCCACGGCAGCTGAAGCTATGGACAGAGCCCCCCTGTTGATCAGGGTCTCGGTGCGTACCCGTTTACCCACCTGTATTGCCTTACTGAATGCCGTACTCAGGGTCTTGCCAATGGTTCCGGCCTCTTTGGCAACAAGGAACAGGTCCTTTATCTGACCCAGTATCTGATCCTCACCTATTATCATGGACTCCAGACCCGAGGACAGACGCAGCAGATGTCTTAAGGATTCATCATGGTCATAGAACTCCACGATCCGGGAAGAAACGCCCATATCCTTTGCAAAATGGAACAGGACACTGCTTCCTTTAGGGGAAACAACATACAGCTCAACCCGATTACAGGTCTTTAGGACCGCGCATTCCAGAACCAGTTCATTGGCATACAGTTTATCCAGCACCAATTCCAGATCACCATGCCAGGAATCTTCCATCTCTTCAACGGTTGCCTTTGCATGGGTGATGACCATGCTGGAGATCTCGGTCACTGTGAGCCTCCGGCTGATATTACAGGAGATGTGATCAAATGATCCGGAACAAAAATGCTTAATTCAAGTATACTATAAAATAACATAACATCAACCTTCCCTGTCTATGTGCTTCTGGAATATATCATATGCGATCTCATACCCTTTATCATAGGAGTTTTTCAGGCCCTCCCAGACCTCATCGGATTCAAGTATCTCCCAGAGGACCCTTTTGCGGTCTTTCTGATCCGGAACATTTTCCTTGAGAATGTCCCGCATCTGTGCCTGCAGGCGTATCATTGATCCATACTCTTCAGTGAAGACATCATCCAGTTTCTGCCGGATGAACTTTGACATGGCCGGGCTGGAACCCAGAGTGCAGATGCCTATATTAAGATCACCCCTGCAAACCACTGAAGGGATTATAACATCCCCTGCATTATTAACTTCATTGACAAGGATCCCCCGGTCATGACACAGCTGGCAGATCCTGTCATTAAGGTACATATTACTTGTTGCAGGAACAACAATGAAAGCATCCCGGACCAGTTCATTAAGTTCATCATCTGTTAAAAGGGAAAGGTCCCGGGAAATAAGACGAACATTGTTTATCCTTTTGAGGTCATCAAATCCGTCCGTATACTCTGCACTGACAACCTCCACCGATGCATGCTGCGAAAAAAGGGAGGCTTTGCGCAACCCAACCGAACCTGCTCCAAATATAACAACTTTCCTTGATCTTAAAGAGATGAACAGAGGGAGGTATTTTTTTGACTCTTTCATAACAGGTCACATCTGCAATGTTCAATACTACCGGGATATAAGATAAAGAATATAATATTAAAGTCTTACACCAGTCTTTTTGAACTCGCGCAGACTATACAGGATCCTGTAATCCTCAATGCCCGTGGACTTTGAGATCCGTGCAATGATATCTTCACAATCTTTCTTTGAATAGGAATGGACCATGGTGAACAGATTATAGGGCCAGTCAGGATACCGGGGGCGTTGATAGCAATGGGTGACCTCATCAAAATCAGCCATCATAAGACCGATACGTTCCACTTCTTCATCAGGGACGTTCCAGGTGCACATAGCATTTGCAGTGATACCGATCACCCTGTGCCCGATAGAAGCACCAAACCTGCGAATGACCTCATTTTGCTGCATCCTCTCAAGCCTTTGGACAACATCCTCCTCACTGATGCCAAGTTCCTTTGCAATATCCCTGAAAGGTGCATGGGAAAAAGAAATACCGTCCTGTGTCTTCTTAAGAATGGACCTGTCAATGGGGTCCAGGTCTGAAAGCACACGCCCCTTATCTACAGATACATCCGGACCATCATTTCCGGGAGACTCAGTTTCAAATATTCTGGACCCATCCTCTGCAGCAAAATTATCCTCAGTTTCACCGGACATTGAACTTCACTCCTATTTTAAACAGACGTTTTGTCGGCAGATCAATGACAGGACAACCGGTCTCTTTCCTGAGAACCTCGATTATCTCATCCAGCCTTTCTGTACTCGGGGCAGAAATGGTGAACCATATATTATATTCCGCATCCCTCAGGTAATTATGGGAAACCTCCGGATGGGCGTTGATCAGGGCCGCCACTTCCTCAATGCGGTCTTCCGGGGCCCTTATTGCAACCAGAGTGCCAAAACCTCCAACCTTTCTGGAATTAATGATGGGACCGATACGGCGCACCGCACCTGAATTTCTCAGCTTTTCAAGCCTTAATAGAAGCTCAGTTTCAGATATCCCTACAAGCTTACTTAATTTTTCAAAGGGATGGACTTCAAGGGGAAAGTCCAGCTGGATCAGATTCAGGATCTTTTTAT
The DNA here is from genome assembly GCA_963676195.2 of Methanosarcinaceae archaeon. Classification (GTDB taxonomy): domain Archaea; phylum Halobacteriota; class Methanosarcinia; order Methanosarcinales; family Methanosarcinaceae; genus CAXXJW01. The sequence continues at coordinate 1,935,580 of CAXXJW010000001.1, forward strand.
CAATATCATCTAATTGTATCATGGGAATGGACATCAAATGTATTAATCATTATAATAGATTTTGCATACCTTGAGCTGTCATGAAAGTTTATGAACCTCATCAATATTCATTGCTTGCACCTGATATCAGCAGAACATCACATTTGTTCCGGGGGTACATAGATACAGTAGGGCTCCTCTGCCATATAATCGCCTGTGGCAGCATAGGCACGGGCCCGGCATCCGCCACACACACTTTTATAACTGCACCTGCCACATTTCCCTTTAAGTTTGCTTTCATCCCTCAGGTCATTGAACAGCTTTGAATTCTCCCAGACTTCCCGGAAACCCTTTTCTCTGATATTACCTGCCACTACCGGAAGGTAACCGCAGGGCTGGACATCTCCGATGCTTGAAACAAAGCAAAAACCTGTTCCACCCAGGCATCCCTTTGTCATGGCCTCATATCCGTGGGTCTTGACGCTTACCTCAATGCCCTCACGCTTTGCCCTCTGACGCATGATACGGAAATAATGGGGAGCGCATGTGGCCTTAAGCTGAATATCCGTCTTCTTCTGCTGGTCATAGAACCAGTTGAGCACCCTCTCATAATCAGCCGGGGGTATCTCCTCGTCCTTAAGTCCCTCTCCCCTTCCAGTAGGCACAAGCAGGAAGATATGATGGGCCTTTGCCCCCAGGTCCGTTGCAAGCTCCAGAATTGCAGGGATCTCCTCAAGATTGCGTTTAGTAATGGTAGTGTTGATCTGGAAATCAAGGCCTGCATCACTGAGATAACCTATACCGCGCATGGCGCCATCAAAGGCCCCGGGCACCCCTCTGAAAGCATCATGGGTCTGTGCTGAGGAACCATCAATGCTTATGCTGACCCTCTGGACACCTGAATCGATCAGTTTTTTGACAATATCCGGGGTCAGCAGGGTACCATTGGTGGCAAGGACCACGCGCAGTCCCTGTTCAGTACCATACTTTGCCAGTTCAAAGACATCTGCCCTTACAAGAGGTTCCCCTCCGCTAAGGATCAGGATCGGCTTTCCCATGGATACGATCTCATCAATAAAGGCCCGGGCCTGAGTGGTCGTAAGCTCGCCTTCAGGGACCTTATCCGTAGATGATCCCCTGCAATGCACACAGGAAAGGTTACATCCGGCGGTCAGTTCCCATGCGATCAGTCTTGGAGGTTTTGTCATAATAGATCCACCTGAATATTAGTTATAAGTTTAAAGGACGTCAGCGACAGCATATCAAATGAATGACATTATCAAGGTGATAAGTCAGATGTTAGTAGGGTGATAGCTGATCTACTTTTTAAGTATAGCGCAATACATAATTATGGTAACAAATAGTTAATGCCATAACTTAATAAAAGCCAAACCACATAAGATACACAGGTTTAAAAGATATGAGTGCCCTTCTCACAGCTTTTGCGATCACCTGGATAGTGATCATCTCATATGCTATATATCTGATAAAGATACGTACCAGCCTTAGCAAACGTCTTCAGACATGCAAAAAATAAGAATGGAGATCCCCATATGGATAAAATGAAAAAGACCCTGCTTACTGCCATGGCAATAGTGTTGATCCTGGCGATAGGCCTCTGGGGCATTGACACAAATCAACAGGGATACCTTATGGTCTCAGAGCTTGTTACACATCCTCAAGAGTATGACGGGAGCCGGATCAATACAATGGGAACGATCAAAAACGGAAGCCTCAACACATCCACAGAGGCCATTTCCTTTGATCTTGAAGATGCCGAAAATAAGAAATATAACATACATATTGTGTACACAGGAGACCTGCCTGCAACCCTTGCAGACGGAAAGAGCATCAGCCTGGCCGGTACAATGACATCCGAAGGTACCATAGAGGCCAGCCAGATAGTAGCTGGATGTCCTTCAAAATATTCCGAATAAGATCAGACCTGCCAGGACTTCGGATAATTGTTATCACGTAACCATCACATAAACCCAAACTGGTGAACAAAGTACTGCAAATAGAGGAAAGACAGATGGAAATTGAACAATGGGATGAGTACATGGATGTCAACAATGCCATCTACAGGATCATTAATGACATCGACATGAACTCGCCAATGAGAACGATGGTGGAACATATTTGCAGCTCAGGTGGAAAGAAGATCAGGTCTGTGATATTGCTTTTATGTACTGATATATGTTATTGCAACAGTAATGATGACAATAGCACTGCACAGGACCTCAATGATCTGGGAGACATTAACAAAAACGGAGTGAATGCCGCTGCGGCTATTGAACTTATCCACTCGGCCTCCCTGATCCATGATGACATCCTTGATGAAGGTGTTACACGAAGAGGAGTGGAATCCGCCCACCATAAGTTCGGCCCAGCTTCAGCCCTGCTTGCAGGCGATTATCTGATATCCCGCTCCATAGAACTTATTTCACCCTATGAACATGATGTTATAAGGGAATTTGGCACTGCCGGAATGGCAATGGCAGAAGGAGAGGCCCTTGACATCGCTCTGGACCAGGACAGCCTTCAGGAAGAAGAGTATTTCGAATGCATAAGGAAAAAGACCGCCTCCCTTTTCTCTGCAAGTGCTGCCATGGGAGCCTATATAGCGGGTGCTGACCAGAACTGCATTGATCACTTAAGGGCATACGGAGACCATCTGGGAACTGCCTATCAGATACTCGACGATCTGCTGGAATTCACCACTGTGATCCCCGATAAGAAGTCAAGATATGAATCCCTGTCCCTGTTACAGATCTACGACCGAACTCTGGAAACTGAAAAAGCCATAAACATAGCAAAGACAACGGCCCTGGACCACATACAGCTTGCAAGGGACAATCTTGAAACATTCTCCCCATGCAGGGCCCGTGAAAAGCTTCTGCACATAACCGAACTCATCACTGCAAAAATGTTACCCGATGGCCTGTAAACAGAGACCAGAAGACATAAGACTTAGCTCCATACAGATCTAGATCATACCAACAGATCAATACTAACAGATCAATACTAACAGATCAACACTAACAGACCAAATCCTACAAATTAACGATAACACATCTTCCGCCAGATCAAATATCATTAAATTAAGATCACAAATAAATGCTTATCAGGTGAACCTATGCGGGTATATGACAGATCAATAATAAAAGTAAATGCTGACACCAGCAATGGAAAAGTGGTCCTGGACGCTGAAGGGCCTTTTTCCACGGTGGCAAAACCAATAATTAAAAGAATAAATAAGATTTTCCAGGAAGAAAAACCGATCCTTTTTGATGAGGAGAGGATCATCTTCTCGACCTGGGCCCCCCCTGTGCCGGGACCTGTCTTTGACAGGCTCATCAGTGCACAGGTAGCATCCATATTAAGAAAAAGGGTTCCTGATCAGATGTCCATTGGAATTACCGATCGCTGCCCAAATAATTGTATCCACTGCGGAGCTGCAGATATTAAAGCAGACCCGGAACTTACCTTTGATGAGATCAACCGCACCATCTCACAGGCCATAGACCTTGGTGCATATGCAATATCCTTTGACGGAGGAGAGACAATGCTACGAAAGGATATTGCAGACATGGTTGCAAAAGTAGATAAATCAAGGGCTGTTGCCACCTGTTTCACATCGGGTTTTGGTCTTACACCGCAAAGAGCAGAAGAACTTTCAAATGCAGGGATGTATGCAGTTAACATCAGCATAGACAGCCCCTTCGAAAAGGAACATGATCGCATCCGGGGCAGGCAGGGGGCTTATAAAGATGCCATCAATGGAATTAACAATGCCCTTGCCGCAGGCATCCTTACGGACATGTTCGTGGTGGTCTCACCGGATAATATCGATGATCTGGAGGATTTCTATGGCCTTGCTCAGGATCTGGGAATGCATGAGATGTCCATATACGAGATCATAGCAGTGGGCCGCTGGCTGGAACATGAAGATGAGGTCATCACACAAAAGGATGTAAAAAGACTGGAACGTTTCCAGAAAGAGAAGAACACCGCCACCGAAGGTCCCCGGGTCACTGCCTTCCCCTATTTCATGGGCCCGGATCAGTTTGGCTGTTTTGCAGGCAGGAGATGGATGCATGTCACTGCCGGCGGGGATGTACTCCCATGTGCATACACACCTCTTTCCTTCGGGAACATCCGTGAAGAGGAGCTTGAGACCATATGGAAAAGAATGGGAAAGCATGAAGCATACAAAGGTTCAGCAGATTACTGCATGATGCGTAACCCGCAATTCCGCAGCAAATATATACACACAATCCCTGAAAATGCAAGGATACCCCTTAGAGTGGACCTTAAATAAGGGAAATCTAACTAACAATTTTAGCAAAATCAATGATAAATAATTAACATTATCGATACCGGAAAACAATAACCGAATAACTTATATGCTTGTTAGATATAGGGGTGAAGTAATCACGCCAGGTAATCAAACAAAACCATAAATACCGAGGATTTATATGGCCAAAGATAAAATCTTATCTGAAATCAAAGAAGCAGAACAAAGCGCGGCCAAAATGATCGAAGAAGGGCAAAAAAGTAAGAACGAGCGGATTAATGAAGCTCGCGCCGAAGCCCGGGAGATCATTAAACAGGCCGAAGCAGATGCTGCAAGATATGCACAGGAAAACCTGTCATCTGCTGAAGAGACGATCAAAAAAGACTACGAGAAGATCATCGCTGACGGAAAACAAGATGCTGAGATGATCAGCAGGAACTCTGAAGCATACATCAACGAAGCCGTCGAAAATCTGATCAAAGAGTTTGAGAGGACAATCCATGCTTAAGCCAAAACAGATGAGTCGTGCGGTTGTTGTCGGACATAAGGACATTATGGAACAGGCCATAGAGTCCCTCTAC
>CAXXJW010000002.1:0-1099830 GCA_963676195.2 Methanosarcinaceae archaeon
CATCACAAATTCATCCGGGAAAAAGCAGAATGGCTCAATTTAAAACTTCAGGAAGGGTTTGACAGCAATCAACTATCAACCTATAACCTGGCCTTCCAGGCATTGCTGCTTGCAGACGTTCAGGATGAAAAGAAAACAATCTCACAATGGCTCCTTCAGGTCCAGAATGATAACGGATCCTGGGGCAGGGATGGTGGTGATATAATGGCCACCGTCAATTCACTGATCACCCTGGCGTTGATCGGGATTTGACAATCACACACTTTTGCTTTTATCCAGAGTTACCCAGAAAATACTACCCTTACCTTCCGGATTGTCGTCCACTCCAAGGTTACCCTGATGCATCTCCATTATACGTTTGGCTATGGCCAGCCCCAGGCCGGAACCTTTGACCCCTGAACCAGCCATATCTTCATTGAGCTGTTCAAAACGATCAAATATGATCTTTTTGTCCTTGTCCGGAACACCGGGGCCCTGGTCTGTGAACATGACCTTCCATTTATCCCCTTTATCCTCAATATCAACCGTAACCCTGCTGCCTTCAGGGGAATATTTTATGGCATTGGACAGGAAGTTAGCAAATACATCCTCAATGACCGGATTTAACCAGGCATTACATTGCCCTTTAGCAAGCAAGTTTAGATCAATACCTTTAATTTCAGCTATAGGAATGAAACTTTTTATTGATTCTTTTAAGAATGGAGAAAGGTCAGTCTCATTTAGCTCCAGGTTTTCAGCACAGCTGAGCCTGGAAAGTTTGGCAGCATTACGGATCATCTCGATCATCCGTTCATTGTTCCTTTGAATCGTTTCAAGCATCCGAACCTTTTCAGCATCTTCCTCTTTTTTGATCAGTATATCAACAAAACCTTTGACAACTCCTGCCGGATTTAAAAGGTCATGCCGCATGATATCGGTAAAAAGGTCCTTTATGTTGTTGGAATACTCCAGTTCAACTGCATATTCCTGCAGGGCCTTTTCTGCTTTTTTGCGCTTAAGATCAAGTCTGCCCTCTTCCAGACGAGCATTAAGCAGAGGAGCAATAAAACCGGCCATTTCCTCAAGTTTAGACTTATCCTCGGCTGTATAGTCCGAGGGACTATTCGCAACAATTATAAGGCCAATCACATTGTTCCTGAAAACTATGGGAACTCCCAGGGCCCTGTTTATGGCAATGTGACCCGAAGGCAGGTTAAAGTCAGACTCATCATTAATGCAATAGATCAAACTTTGGTTGAGTATTTTATCCCACATTCCAACCCAGGTAGCAGGAGGAAAGACCAGACTTTTATCTTCAACATTGCACATCTCCCAGACCTCCTCGGTCATGGAAGCACAGATCAGATTCCCATCAGGGTCAATATAGCCAAAAACCCCGTGTTTGCTATCCAGTGCATCGATCATGATCTCAAAGAGGGCTTTGTAAACACTGTCATCACTGTTTAAAAGAAAAGCTCTGGATATCCTGTTGCGCATTATCAGGTCTTCCCTGGATCTGTAAAGCTCCATCTCAAACTGTTTCCTTTTTGTGATGTCTATTCCGACACTGAGCACAGCAGGTACTTCAGAGGCAGTAAATGGATTCCGGGTGATCTCCAGTACATGGGCAGATCCATCAGGGTAGACAAAATCCTTTTCAAATATATGAAGAGGTTTACCAGTTTCAATCACTTCACGATCCTGATCAAGGCATTCCTCCATTACTCCCGGGTCCATTACATCTCTGGCATTTTTCCCCAGTATATCCTCCACCGGCATACCATATATCTGCTCCATCCCTTTGTTCACCACAAGATAGTTACCCATTCCATCCCGGACGAACATACCATAGGGAACCGTATCAATTATCTGTCTTAGCCGTAATTCATTTTCTTCCAGCTTTTTTTGGGATCGCTGATACCTGAGACTTTCAAGGCCTATATCAGTAAGGAACCGGCCCAGTTTAACATAATACTCAATGATCTGTAAAACCCGCTCTCTGGTGAATACAGGTACCTTTTGAATGGCCTCCAGATATTCATCCATATCAACCCCTATTTCAAGGGCCTGCTCTTTAAAATATCGCAGATCAGGACTCTGATACAAAAACTGACCAAAGAACATTGTGGCCAGATAATTACCCTCTACAATTATAGGAATACCTATGTCTATCAGACCATTCCTGCATTTGTATTCCACAAAATCTCTGTTTTTATCCAGATGATTGGAAATATATCGGTCACATTCAATACAACGCCTTCGAGAAACCGGGTTCATACGATGGAACCGGGTACATATCTCCTGCCACCCCACTTTCACCAGGATATTGCCTTCCCGGCCAATGATCCCGCAGGGAATACCGGTTGCCACATAGAATTTATCCATTAGCTCCTGCAGGGATACTACATCTACCAGATCGGAAAAGCTATATGAGTCCGGTTCTTTTTTACTGTTCATATATCCTATAACAGAATCCCCCTGACAAGATGCAATGTGTTAAGGTACATGTATGTACCAAAAAGAATACATGTCATCCTGAAACACAAATAAGCATTATTTAACTATTTGCATGGAAAGAATATTAACGTATCGAAATACTGATACATCAGAGGTCCAGCATGAACCAAAATATACGTCACCACTCTGAATCCAATACATTCATTATAAAAAGGAAAGCCTTTTTTTGAAGATAATGTGTATTTTGACGGCAATGTGATCGTCGGCCCGGGTGTAAATTTCTGGAAGGATGTGAAGATCACCGGAAGGCTTGAACTGGCAAAGGGCTCAGTAATTGGCGGAAGCATAAAAGCAGATCAGGCCCTTATAGGACCCAGGTCCGTCATAAAAGGGGATATTGATGTCAGCGGAGACCTGACCATAATGGACAATACAACCATATATGGCAATACTAATTGTGGCGGCCATATGAGCATACGTCCCGGATGCAGGCTGGATTCAGCAAAAGCAGGTGTTTCCATTGAACTCATCGGCCAGGTACGTGTAAGGGATCTGGCAAATTGTACCAAAGTGGTCGTCAGGACAGATGAGTGAACACGCTTAATGCAACTTCAATTCCTCTCTTCGGCCAGCATGCACAATAACCTGTTCCTGAGCTCATTGGCCTGCGCTCCGGTCCTGTCCCGTGGCCGGGGCAGATCTACCTCAATGGTCTCTTTTACCCTGCCAGGCCTTGCACTTAAGACTACGATCCTGTCGGCAAGGAATACTGCCTCATCAACACTGTGAGTAACGAATAAAATAGTGATCTGGTTCTTCTCCCATACCTGCAACAATTCGTTCTGGAGCAGGTTCCTGGTCTGAGCATCCAGGGCCCCGAAGGGTTCATCCATAAGCAGTACACTTGGCTCGTTGGCCAGGGCACGGGCTATGGCAACCCTCTGACGCATGCCTCCGGAAAGTTCATGGGGATAACTATCCCTGAACTGCTCCAGGCCCACAAGTTCCAGATATTTTTGAGCCAGTTCCAGAGCTTTTTGTTTTTCCATACCTTTCATCCGTGGACCAAAGGTAATGTTTTGCAGGACAGTCTGCCAGGGAAAAAGAGAATATTCCTGGAAGACCATGCCTCTTTTTGAATCAGGGAGACTGATATCTTCCCCGTCCAGGGTGATCGTTCCGGAATCGGGCAGTTCAAGCCCTGCTATTATCCTGAGCAAAGTGGTCTTGCCACAACCGGAAGGGCCGATGAAACAGACGAATTCCTTATCCCTCACCTCCAGATCCACATTATCCAGTGCAAGGGTTGATTGACCCTCTTTTTTTTCAAATTTAAGGGATAAACCGGAAATATTTAACTGACCCATTTACATCACCACCCCTGTACGCCATTTAAGAAGACGGCCGTCCACATACCATCTGAACAGTCTGTCGATAAGAAGACCCAGAAATCCCAGTATCAGCATATAGACCAGTACAAAGTCCATCTGGTGAAGATAGTAATGCCACCAGATCTTGTATCCAAGTCCTGCTTTGCTGACTCCGAACATCTCTGCAGCTACAAGACACATCCAGCCAACACCCATAGCAATCCGGATCCCTGCGGCAACGGAGGGAAGGGCTGAAGGAAGAGCCACATAGCGTATCAGATCCTTGTTCTTAAGACAGCCAAGCACCTTGCCTGCCTCCACATATACTCTGGGTATACCTTTAAAACCAGCAACTGTGTTGATTATTATAGGAAACACGGCTCCGATGAACACCACAAACCCTGCAGATATATGGGTCAGCCCGAACCAGACAATGGCAAAGGGTATCCAGGCCAGAGGCGGTATTGGACGTATGATCTCTATAAGGGGATCAAAGGCCTGGTTGACATGCTTGAACCAGCCCATGAGCACACCTATGGGGATACCTATCAGCATGGCTGAAAGGATGCCGATCCCAAAATGCAACAGACTGATCCCAAGATCTGAAAAGATCACACCGCTCTGGAGGATCTTAATAAAGGAAAGGACAACATCAGTAAAACTGGGCAATATCAGTTTGCTGTCTACAATCAGGTCCGCTACAAGCTGCCATAAAATGACCGCACCTACCAGAGAAGCGACTTCAAGCTCTCTCTGATCCATATTCCTTATGCCCTTTTTACTCATGTCCTCTCTCCGGGCCCTGGAGATAGTTATTCCCGGGCCGGCCTTTCTATATGCTCTGGTCATTAATGTATCTTACTATTTTAGATTTCTTGTATGATTGCAATTTGGTATGAGGATCAATAGAGGCCACCGGGTGGTCGCCTATGCACGACCACTCGCTGACCTTTTAGAATGACAGTTCCTTAATCCATCACTCCTGGAGGTATCTTTCATAGAAACTCAGGTCAAAGATATCATCCTGACCAAGTTCAGTGTCTATATACCCGAGTTCATACTGAACCTGTGCATACCCCACCGTGGAATCAACGATTGGATTAGGATCAGCAGTCCACAGACCGTCCCATTCTTCAAGGGAATCCTTTACGGTCTCCACATCCCATTCCTGCTTGGTCGCAAAGATCTGTGCGGCTTCATCCACATTGGCTACATTGTATTCTGTGGCCTTAATATGGGTCCTGACGATCTGCTCCACCATATCCGGATGATTGCGTATCAGATCACCGCTGACCACAAGCACACAGCAGGCATGGTTGGGCATGATCTCACCTGAAACCAGTACTGTACGTCCACTGCCTTCATTCTCGATCAGTGTGGGAGCCGGATGCGGAAGGAATGCACCATCGATCTGACCTGCAGAGATCGCTGACATTGCATCCCCGGGACCCATTCCTTTGATATCCACATCTTCTTCAGGATCAAGGCCATTGTCGATAAGCCAGTCACGCAGCAGAGTATCCTGAATTGTCCCGGGCGGGAAGGTTGCTATGGTCAGCCCTTTAAGGTCCTCAGGACTCTCATAGGGTACATCCGGCCTTAAGACAAGGTCTGAGCCCTGGGTGTTCACCGCTGCAACGATCTTAGCATCAAGTCCTGCACTTAAGGCCGAGATCACCGGAGCTGCACCTACATAGGCTATATCAAGGTCTCCGGAGAGCATGGACTGCATCTCAGGAGCACCTGTGGGGAATTCATAATCCACGGCCTCTTCGATCCCGAAGGGCTGAAGGTCTTCAACCCACCAGCCTTTTTCCATAGCTGTCATATGGGCGATCTGATGTGTACTTGGCTGATACCCGATATTAATCCGGGTCATGGTGTCTGAATCATCACTGCATCCTGAAAGAAGGACAGCACCTGCAATGATCAATAAAACTGGAATTAAATATTTATTCATATCATATACCTCCCTGGAACATATGTGCTAATTGGACATTTTTGTCCTGCATCAGAACCCAATAAGTTTTGACTCTATGCATCATAACCTGATAAGTTCTGACTCTATCATTCTGTTTCTTCAAAACTCAATATTTATATTTTGCCGTTAACGGCCCATATATGTCCTAAAAGTATTAATAATAACAACTGTATATCCTTTATGAGACAGGGAATCCATATTTAATAAACATTATAGATATCATGTCATTCCATAGGATCAGAAGGAAATACAATGAGTGTAGCAAAAAAGGTCATAGATGCAGCTTTTGAATCGGACGAGGCTTTCCAGCAGACCCTGCTGAAGGTCATAAAGGAAGACCTGGAACTTACAGCTATAGAGTTTGCAGAATATGCCAATATTCCCCCCAGCACTCTGTACAAGCTCATGTCCGGAAACCGGGAACCCAACATGAGGACATTAAGGCAGATAGTCAAGACCATCAGGACTATCGAAGGAACCGAGATAGGGGATTTCATTGCAGTCATTGCCGCAAGGCCCGTGCTTGACAATATTAACGAAACTAAAAGGAAGATCGCCGGGACCCTGTGTACGATCAGGGAATATTCCGCCACCACAATGGAAGAAGCCATAATAGGAGCTGTGCGGGCTGAAAGGGAAGGGGCAAAGGCCCTGGTATGTGCCCCCATCGTAAGTCCTACCATCGAAAAGATCATCCGCATCCCGGTTGCAACCATTATGCCAAAGAACAGCCTGCTGGAAGCCATTGAGAACGTGGCCCATAAGATCGAGTCCAGCAAGAAGGAAAGTGAAGAGGAACTTTAATGGTAAAAGTTCTATTGGAACTTATTATTAAAAAAATCAAAAAAGAAGGACTGAAGATCAGTCCATCCTTCTTAAAAGCAGAGCAACCAAAAGCAATATTCCTGATGTCAGCAGAACACTGGATTCGGGAATGGAACGTGGTCCTTCATCCGGAGTTTCTCCAGCAGGATTGCCATCCAGAGCTTCATCTTCAGGAGAGGACCTTTTACCAGCACCATTTATCCGACCTTCATCATCTGTGGCGGACATGGCAAAAGATGAGAAGCCTGAAGTTTGTGCTTCAAAGTAAACATATTCCTCATCCTCAGATATCTTTTGTGTAGATAGTCCGGTCCACCCATCGTTGTAGCGATACAATACAACATCTGACCCATCAAACCCATTTTCAGTTAGCCAGGCTTTACTTATACGGAAACCTATGACTGCGTCTTCAATCTTATCCGCACCAAAAGCGGCATTGCCCACCCATATATTCAGATTTTGATACACATTGCCCGGAGCAGGAGAATCAACAAGTGCTGAAGTGTCTTTCAAAATTTCGATCAGTGTAGAGATCTTACCGGCATTTGTCGTACCTTTGAATTGTACATAGGAAACATTGGATATTTCTTCATCAAACTCATATCTGGAGGTCTCACCAATGAAAACATTACAGCTCTTACGATCTTTTGCAATAATGTTTTCAAAGGATTCACCGGTATTACCAGAACCGCCACCTCCACCGCCACCACTGGGAGAACCACCATTATTGTTATTGACTTTTGTAGCGATCGAGAATGATGTTTCAAATGTCGCAATGTTGTTTGCATTATCTGCAACATTCATTGAAGCGATGTAAGAACCTGAACTTAGATCAGTAGCATTATAAGAAACATAGCAACTGGTTATCTCCAGATTTGCACTATTGTTAATCTCCACACCATTAAATTTGAAAATAACAGAACTGACATTTATACCGCTTAAAAGATCACTATAATTGAATCTGATATTAACAAATGTTGTTCCATTCTCAAACTTCAGACCAGCTGAGGGATTTACACTATCAAGCTCAGGAGCCACATTGTCACCTGCAATAGCAGCATAAATGGAGAAGTGAGAAACATGTGCAACCCAATGATCAAGACCATTAATAGATTCTACAGTAGTAGTCACTGCTTCCCATTCACCACTGGTTCCATTGTAATAGCAAATGGAAACATCGTTAATATCTATTCCAGCAGGCAAAGTGGATTCATTAATAGGAATCCTTATTGTGGCATTCGAAAAATTGTCCTCAAGACCACTTCCAGGATCAACATCAACGAAATACAGGCCAATTGAGCCATCAGTCATGTTCACCATCTGCTGGAAACTTTCAGTAATAGTAGCATTTGAGGTTGTCTCATTCGTAGTTCTGAATGTTATGGAAGCTCCCGATTCAGGACTGGTGAATGTTGCAGTATTATTATCAGTTTCAATAACTTCAACAGACATTCTGGAATCAACAGCACCAATGTTTCCTGCCAGGTCACTTCCTTTAGCACTTATTAAGAATGTACTGTTAATGCCACGATCATAAGAACCTGACCAACCATTAGATGTATCCTCCAGCAGAACTATTTCAGAATTAATAGTAAGCCGGGGGCCACCTGAAAGGGCCTCAGAAGAACTTATATTTACAATAATATGAGTTCCATTAAATTCTGATTGTGTGTATAACAGAGGAGCTTCACGGTCAACCTGCACCCCTGTACCGGACAGAGTTGAATTTGTGTTATTTGCTGCATCCGTTGCAGTTACATTGATCAAATAAATTCCATCATCGGGCACATCTGAAAGATTGAATGACGCAGACCAGCTTCCATTTGTGAAATTTGCATCGGCCTTTCTAAAGAAGTTCGTAAATGCAGATCTCATCGTAAAGCTTACTGAAGTAACATCCGTATCAGCCATGGCATTTATTGCAATAACTGAGTTTGAATATACAAAACCATTTTCAGAACCAGAACCTTTAATGTCAATTATATTAATCTCAGGCCTGGTGTTATCAACGACTATACTGACGTTTGAAGATGCCTGATTGCCAGATTCATCAGTACTATTTACAACAATATTATATATCCCACTCGGGACCGCAGTATGATTGCTGAAAGTTGCATTCCAGACATATTCAAATGCAGAACCATCTGCAACTTCATCGGAAACTGTTAAATTAACGATCCTCTGTCCTCGGGAATCCTTAATTACCAGTTCAGTGAATGCCGGATGAGCATCCGTACTGTTTAGATGAATTGTAACAGGTGCATTAACGCTGATGTTTGAAACCTGTGTTGCAGAAATATAAACATCAGGTGCTTTTTCATCTCTTACTTCCAATGTTTCTGAAATTGGATCGGACCAGGCACCATCATCATCTTTTACACTAAAGTAAATAGTGTGAATACCAATGGAAAGATCAGAAGTATTGAATATTGAAGAGCTGCTCAGCTCTCCATCTATACTGGAAGTCCACTTGTATCCAATGACCGTACCATCTGTATCATGACCTTCACCTTCGAAGAAAACAGATCTTCCTTCCACGGCAGGATCTGGAGTAATATTAATAATGCTGGCAATTGGTATTGAATTTGGTTCTGTTACACTGATATAGTTTATTTTTGTAGTTATATCTGAACCGTAATTGTTACTTACTTGCAGACTTACGGTGTAATTTCCGACTTCACCATAAGTATGCAAAGGGTCCTGCAATGTAGAACTGGACCCATCACCAAAATCCCATGACCAGGAAGTTGGGGCCCTGCTTGAACTATCCGTGAACTGAACTTCCAGAGGCACTTCCCCATTTACAGTATCAGCAAAGAATGAAGCGACAGGAGCCCGATTAACGGGAACGGTAGCTGTAGTTACTGCATAAGCTCCTTTGTCTGTTGAAAAGAAAATATCCCCAATCCCATTTCGATTAAGATCGAAACCATAACAAGTAATCCGAAAACCTGTCCACCCATCAGAAGTGAACTGAGCATTCCAGATCTCATTACCAGTATTCCCATCGGCAACTAAAACCATCCCAATTGTATAATAATCGTATCCGTCACTAAAATAAAATTCTAATTCAACGACAGGGTCTTTAGTAGCGTCGCCATTAAAATCATGACCACAATGTGTCCAGGCATATGCATATTTCCCTACAAAACCCTCATCAAGAATATCCTGATCTATATTTATCGGATAAGAATTCATCCACACAAGCCTTCCATTGGCACCACTCAATACTTTCAAGGTTGTATAAATCGTTCCATCCTGCAATTTTACGGTAGATATGAAAACATCATCTTTATTGTCACCATCGATATCGTCTTCAAAATCAACGCTAAAATCATAAGTAGTGCTTCCGGTGTATTTCCATATAAGTCGACCATCAACACCATTCAATACAGTTATTCCAAAAGATCCATTCCAATCGCTTGAAACCAAACAAACATCATCTATCCCATCATTATTCACTGCTTTTGTATAAATAACAAAATGAGCAACATTATTAGTTGTCCATATTTGAGAACCATCTTTTCCACTTAACAAAGAAATAGAGTTATCAATACCTGCAACAATGTCTTTAATACCATCAGAATTAACATCTTCACCAAATGCATCAAAATTAAAATTCATATAATCTGAATTAGAGCAAGGAACCGACCAGATCTGTGTACCGTCTGTCCCTTTAAGCGCGACTATCCTGTTATCATAGACATAACTGCAGGAATTATATTCACTTATCCCAAGAATTACATCGGGAAGACCATCCGCATCGACATCGGTATCCTTAGAGAATCCATAACCACAGGACAATGAGTCCAGTATTACTCTTCCATCAAATCCGCTTAATAAAGTTATGTAATGATTGTATTCATTGTCATAATACGTAATGAGTGGGTCATCGATTCCATCACCATTGCAATCAAGGCTAAATCTTTCAATCCAGATAATCCCTGGAATTGAAACATTCCATACTATAGAACATACAGCAGGATCAATAACAATTATTTTGCTATCAACAGAATAACTCAAATTGTTCTCGTATTCATATTCAATCTTTAAGAACACTTCGCCAATTCCATCACCAGTCAGGTCTGAATGTTCATAGCTGATAAATGGATTGATACTTTCACTTTGTTCAAGTTCTATTTCAAACTCATTTAATAAATTGCCATTTTTACCACTGAGGACTGAAAATAAAATTAATTCTTTGTTATTATGATCATACCTGTCAACTACCACCAGTTCAGCAATTCCATCGGAATTTAAATCATCATAGCGACCCCCAAATGTCCAGCATTTATATTCCTTATGCCATATTATAGAACCATCCCGCCCACTTAACAAATAGAGATGACCACCATCGTGTTCATCATACAAAAGGATATCAAATGCCCTGTCACCATTAACATCATCAAGAAAATCCACTTCAATACCTTCATGAAGATTTAAATTTTCATATCTCCACAACATTTCTGCATTTCCACTTAGTGTTAAGGAATAATTTGATCGCTCACTGATCATAGGTGCAAGATCAAATCCATATTCATCAGGTCTGTTTTTTTGAGATAATGAATTAATATCCAAAAGAGAGGGGCTTACAAAACCTTCATCTTTGTCCTCAAATGATTCTTTGATGACCTTCAGAGTTGACATGCGCTCTTCAAACGACTGCCCGGAAAGATCGACCTCATACGGACTGAAGTCTGTCACCATTACATCAAATCCATCTTCTGCAACTGCACCAGAAGTACTGAAAAGAAGAACTAAAAATACAGTACTAACTACTTTTAACAATAATTTATTAATGTACTACACCACCAATTTGTTTATGAGTTTACCAGGTAGGTTATTACTAAAACCTCTATAAAAAAATATCGCGATTTGATTTTAAATATACAATAATAATATTAAATAAATGTGCATGAGGAGATAAATAAATTAGACCTAATAAATAGATATATAAATTCAACAAAACCTTAAACCATAACGATCAGAATCCATCAATCAGGAGAACTTGAGTAGAAATATGCCAAAATTCTGTGATGAAGTATTAGAGTACCTCAAAATTTAGAAAAAAAGTTCTTAAAATAGGAAACGCTTGCCACAGATAAATTGCGGGCAAGCTTTTAGATACAGCCTGAAAACTACTGTACTATTGATGAAAACTTATTTTCTTATTGAAGAGAGCATCTGTGAAACTTTTTCGCTCAGAGATGCGAAAGCCTCACCCATTTTTGCTCCTGCGATCTCTGCTGTCCAGCCACCTGCGGTGAACAGATAAACTGCTCCTCCGATCACTGCCAGACCTGCACCACCCAGCAGGTAGAGAATGGTGTTTGACCCTTCTTCAACTTCCAGTGTACGGGTCATTCCCTCCACTTTTACAAGATAGGTGCCAGGTTCTCCGGCAGTGTGGATAAATTCCACATCCGTACTTTCACCTACATCAAGACTTATCTCAAGGGTCTGGGTGGCATTGCCATTGATCAAAAGCTCAACTTCATAGCTGCCCCGGGCCTGACCGGTGTTGGTTGCATTCAGGGTGATGGTTACATCATCTCCGGAACTTACCTCCAGAGGAGAGAGCACAAGGTCTGCAAAGTCAAACCTGGCTTCCAGGGCCTTTACTTCAATGTTAAGCTCAGAGTCCAGATATTCATCGCTGGTGGCAACAAGCTTGTGCATCCCGGCCTCCTTTACCGTGTAGGCGACCTCACCGATAGCATCGGTGGTGCCTATGTACTTGCCGTCATAGGTCACATCCACATCTTCAAGGGCCTCACCGTCTATGCTCCTGACAACTGTAAAGGTAACAGTATCTCCTTCATAGATGACCTCAGGAGGTTCTATGCTCATCTTGCGGGCCTCATCTTCAGGAGAGATGACCTCAATGTCAACTCCTGCACTATCAACATACTGCTCTTTTTCAGCCACTATGGTATAGATGCCTTCATCAGAGAAAGTGTAGGTCAGCCGGCCTTCTTCATCGGTGGTTCCAATACGACTGCCTTCGGAACGTACCTCGGCGTCACTGATCAGGGAACCTCTTGATGTCACGGTGATGGTGACACTTTCACCTTCTTTAATTGTACTGGCACTCAGGTCGACTTCCAGGGAATCGGATGGTTCGGTCTCCTCTTCAACATATGGATAATACCTGACCGAGGATGAATCATCAGCCACATTGATCATGACCTCTCCCATAAGCTCGATCTCATCGCCCTTGCCCAGATCGATCGAATCCTCATTCTTCATTTCGATCTTTGTGGATGTGACCGAGGTGATCTCCATTTCATCATAGGAATCCCCTCCTTCCAGTTCCAGATAATCATCGGATATCTGGAAGATACCTTCCACAAATACTGCATTGGTCTCGGTACCTCTGAAGATCTCGTCAAAATGGACCACTATGATAGGTACGTCATCCATATCACCCAGATCGGTCTCATAGATATAGTCATCATTTGATGAGACTATTCCGCTGTCAACCTCATCACCATCCTTTTCTAATTCTACAAAGACCTTGCCTCCGTCCTTATCCACTTCCACGATACTCAGGGAATAGCCATCCTCAAGAATAAGGGCAGAACCTCCATAGATGGATTTTTGATCATCGTCATCAATAAGGACCTTTGAAAGCTGGCCACTGGACATTGTACTTAGCGCACCGGTGAAAGTAGTTGTTCCAAGATAACCTGCAAAGTATTTCTCGGCCATGAAACCAATGACCTCATAAGAACCCCAGGCACTGTGCTCAAAGGTGGTTGTCACAGGAACTGCGGTATACACAAGCTGTCCGGAAGCTATGGTCCTGCCTGCAAGGGTCTTTACTTCCAGGGACTCACTCTGTATACCTTCATCAATGTCATAGTAGAAACCTTCAAAGTTCAGAGGGGTCCATTTGTAGACCTGATCCTCGGCAATAGTACCTCTAAGTTCATAGGTACCAGGGTCAGACATGTCCACAAAAGGTGCAAACCTTAGAGTATTGTCATCTGCTACAAGGAACTTGAGCTTACCCATGATCTCCACAGTATCGCCTTTGGAGAGACTGAATGAATCCTCATTCTCCATTTCGATCTTTGTTGCACTGATACTCTTAATTTCCATGATGCCAAACTCATCCCCGGAATTTAAGTCCAGGTAATCATCCGAGATCTGGAAGATACCTTCAACAAATACTGCATTGGTCTCAATACCACTGAAGATCTCCTTGAAATTGACGATGACCATGGGCACATCGTCCAGATCCCCGATATCGGCCTCATAGATATAAGGAGTACCTGTGGAAAGGACACCGCTGTCCAGTTCATCGCCGTCCTTGGTTAAAGTCACGAACACTTTATTGCCATCCTTGTCCAGCTCCACGATGTTCAGAGCATATCCGTCTTCAAGGATCAATGCGGAACCTGAATAAACGGACTGCTTCTCATCATCATCAATAAGAACTTTGGATAGCTGGCCCCGGGCCATCATACTTATGGAAGATGTTGTAATGGCTGTTGATGTATTTACAGTATAACCTGCAAAATACCTCTCTGCCATGAAACCAATTACCTCATATTTACCCCAGGCCCCATGTTCAAAGTCAGTTTCGATGGGTGAGGTGGTATAGTTAAGATCATTGTCCCCGATGCTCCTGTCAGAAGTACTGTCCAGATGCAGGGTCATGCTTTCAGAGCCCAGGCCCGAATCGAGATCATAGTAGAAACCGGAATAGCTCAGGGCATTCCAGGTATAGTCCAGGGACAGGCCTGCAGTACCATCCCAGACCCCGTTACCGGTAAAGTATGTCTGGGGTTTCACATTCCAGATCCAGGACTTTGTAAGGGTGCCATTGGCATTTGTGACAGTTGCAGTGATATTATAGGTGCCAACTGCAGCTGTGGTGTCATTGTAAGTTGAGAACGTTACTCCCGGCTCGCTCTTGACAACTGAACCATTCTCCTTCCAGGTCACTGTGCAAACCTGATTGGTAGTGATGTTGAACTCCGGTGTGTTCCCAACTGTGGTAGTGGGATTTGATGCAGGTGAAAAACCTGTGATGTTCAGGGGAAGATTGGACACTGTCCAGGTCCAGGTATGGACATCATTTCCATTGGAATTATTCACAAAAGCGGTAATATTGAAGGTACCGGCCTTTGCGGAGTTATTGAGATATGAGGAAGACATCACCGAGGTATCTGTGGACACAACAGACCCGTTCAGATACCAGGTAGCATTAACGGACTGGTCGGTGTTCACCGTAAAAGTCCTGGAATCCCCGGTATTATCCGTGGCTGTATTTCCTGAAGGGGTTGTAGATGTTATGGACGGAGCAGGTACTGCCGCAACGTTCCAGACCCAGGAAAACATATCACTGCCGTTTGCATTGCTTGCAACAGCCGTTACATTATGTGCTCCCAGTTTTGCGGAAGTATTGGTGTATGAAGCTGCTGTCACTGAATTATTGGTGAACAATGCATTTCCGTTAAGGAACCAGGCAACATTGGCCGTTTGATTGACATTGACAGTAAAGGTCCTGGAATCTCCCACATTATCGCTTACAGGAGAAGCAGGGGAAGGCGTGATCCCGGGAGCGGGATTGTTCACAGTCCACAACCAGGATACATTGACAGAACCATTCACATTGCTGGCAACTGCCGTTACATTATACGTACCTGCTGGTGCGGTGTTGTTAGTATAGGTGTCAGTCAGGCCACTGACCTGCTGGACATTGGTACCGTTCATGTACCAGGTAATATTGCATGTTTCATTGACAGTTACGTCAAAGTTCTGTGCGACCCCTACAAAACTCGATGGTGTAAGGGAAGAAGGATTATAGGAAGTGATGTTCGGGGCAGCTGCGGCCACACCGCAACCCAGGACCAGAACGATCAGGCCTATCATTATTAAACGTATATTCATAGATTATCTCCATTATTTGATGATCGTATATGTTGATTTGTTATATGTTACCCAGCTCTCCTATATGTACATAACCCTTTCGATATATCGAAGACCTGGTTTGATCCCTTCTAATTAAATTAACCTCATTACTTTGTTCAATTACTTTACCTACAACATTTAAATAACATGCGGATTCAGCTTCTGATATCTTCTCAGGATCAACTGTAAAAAGCAGTTCAAAATCCCCTCCGCTGTACAGGGCCAGATCCGTTATATCCTCATCGCAAAAAAGCCCGAACAACTCCGGATCAACAGGCAGGGCCTCTTCCCCTATCTCAAAGCCCACACCATTTACCCTGGCAAGGTCATATAAAGAAAGAGACAGACCGTCACTGGTATCCATCATTGAGGTCACGGCCCCGCTTTGTGCAAGCATCTGCCCTTCATGCACCCGGGGCACAGGTTCAAAGAGTGTCCTTAACAACTCCTCAGATGCATCAAGCCCCTTTTCCAGAG
This sequence comes from Methanosarcinaceae archaeon, assembly GCA_963676195.2. Taxonomy (GTDB): domain Archaea; phylum Halobacteriota; class Methanosarcinia; order Methanosarcinales; family Methanosarcinaceae; genus CAXXJW01. The sequence goes on from CAXXJW010000002.1 coordinate 16,012, forward strand.
CTATCAGAGCCGCACCGGCAGAGCCGGCATTACCCGTGACACAGACAAGATCCCCGACCCGGGCCCCCTGTCGCCTCAAAAGCTGATGTTTACTCACCCGGCCAAGGGCCGTGCCTGTGATGGTAAGCTCATCATGCAGGTCCATGTCCCCTCCGATCACCCGGGTCTTACAATACTGCACACAGGCCTGCACCCCCTGTGCGAGCTGATCCACAAGATCCAGGTCCATATCCTCTGTGATCCCCAGGGCCATGAGCAGACCTGCAGGATCTGCACCCATAGCGGCCACATCGCTCAGGTTAACTGCCGCAGACATCCAGCCCATCTGCCAGGGAGTCATCTGAGGTGGGAAATCCGTTTTTCTGTGTAACATATCCGTGGTAATTACCAGATATTCTGTATCAGAGATATCCAGGACCGCACAGTCATCCCTGCCTGCACCTATAAAGATGTCCGAACCGGAAAAGGCCGGGCCTGAAGGACTTTCACAAAGACTGCTGCTATCCACAGGATTAAATATACTGCAGAGGTGATCGATGAGATCACGTTCATTAATGTTTGAAACAGGTTTTGAATTCACCATGATGTTTACCATTATTGCTACATATTCATTAAAACTTAATTATCAAAATATTGTTATCGGGTATTGATGTATTAATAAAGATACAAAATCAAAAAATCACCATTATCAACAGCTACCACCTAAAAAAGAGGATGAGATCATCCTCTTATCCTTCTTACGATCAGTACCAGGATGGTCCCGGATATCAGCAAGAATATCGTCACAGGCAATGCATAACCTATGAACACGATTATACCGTTGACACTGGAAATAAAACCATGTACTGATTCTGAGAGAGCATCCCGAAGTCCCCAGGAATGAGTGATCGATGTGGGCTCTCTCACATGCACATCAATGGTTGCAAGGTCTATGCGGTCATTGAGATAGTTGAGCCTTCCGGTCAGGCTTTCGATCTCTCCTCTTACCCGGCCCAGTTCCCTTTCCACTTCAAGGACCTCTTCCACCGTGGTAGTCATCTCCAGGATCTCCTGGAGGCGTGTCTCCTGTTTTTCCAGATTGGACAGACGGGCCTCGACATCAATGTATTCTTCGGTCACATCTGTTCCGGAGGTGCTTTCAGAAGTGACCTTTCCCAGAGAACCGATCTTCCCCAGTACGTCATCAAGATCAGAGGAAGGTACCCTTATGGTTATATAACCGACACGGGCCTGCCCATCCCCATAATAGCTGTCATATACCGATGAAGAAGAAACATAACCCTCATGTTCGGCCGCGATATTCTCGATACTATCTATTACGGTTGAGACATTATCGGCTTCAAGGGATATATCGGCGGTCCGGATCACCTTACGCTCAACACCCGCATCATCCTGGGCCTCTGCATATGAATTCTGTGCATATGACTTCTCTGCATAGACATCCCGGGCCGACTCATCGAACATTATCCCGGTGTCAAATCCACCACTCTCTTCCTGAACACCAGAATCATAGGAATCCCCCATACAACCTGCTGCCATTATAGAAAGCAGGAGCAATACTGATAACACAATTTTTTGTTTCATGGCTGCACTCTTCCTTATAGAATGCTACACCACGAACATATAAAGTTTTTACTTAAACTTCAAATCGATTCGAAGTTAACCTTTTCGTTCCCCTGCTCTTTTGTCCGGATCCAGACATTGTCCACATATTCATGGGCACACTGTGCAAGTTGCAACATCTCTTCCCGGGAAAAAGGAAGGATATCCCTCATGCTCTTTTTCATGGCATGGTCCGGCAGACCCTGCTGTATCACATAGGGGGCCCGGCTCTTTTCAAGATATTCTGCAACTGACCTGGCAATGGCCCGGATATCGTCAGAATCTCCTATAAAGCCCCTTATGGCAGTGGTACGCAGTTCATGGTCGATGTTGCCATCGGTTACAATGGATATGGTCTGTCTGACCTTTTCCACTACAACCTCTCCCGAAGGAACAGTTTCAAAATCATCATGTCCTGTGGCCTTTGCATACATTTCAGGATCATCCAGAGGGGCCTTCACATCAATGAAGAACTTGTCCACCAGACCTTCATCAATGAGCTTTCGGGTCTCCTGAGGATAGAAACCATTTGTATGCACCCCCACAAGCAGGCCAAGACTGCGGGCATATCCGGCAAGATGTTTTACTGCTTCATATTGAAGAAGGGGTTCTCCTCCCGAGAAGACCACATTACTGACAAAGGGAGAGGAATCTTTGATGATCTTCCCGAGCTTTGAGGAATTGACGGGATCAGAACCTCCCAGGATCTCATAATTGTGACAGTAGGGACAGCGATAGGGGCAGCCACGTAAAAAAAGGACGACTGACACCTTCCCGTGCCAGTCTACCGTAGAGATGGGAATTGAATCCCCGAAATTTATTTCCATTATACCACGATCAGATCATGTCTGAAGAACTGTATCTCATACGGTCTTCAAGTTCCTGTTTCTTTGCAGCGTTCCAGCCACTTACGGACTGGATGTAACCTGTGACCCTGGAGAGCTGCTCCACATTGGCAGAGCCACAATTCTCACAGGTATCCTTAAGGCCGGACATCATATGGAAATCATCCATACAGACGGTCATGTCCTTTGTGAAGGCAAAGTAACCTGTCTGGGTGTTGCGGGCGATGTTCATGGCAAATTCCTTCAGGCCCTTTGCATCAGGGGAACCTTCACCCATCCAGATATGCATGATATCCCCCCCGTCAACCACAGGGAAGAAGACATGTTCGATATTGATCCTGTCGATCAGGGACACATCCGCACCTGGTGGTACGTGGGTACCGTTGGTGTAGTAGACCGGAAGATCATGGGTATTCTTGAGTTCACGGATGGCTGCTTCAGGATCTCCTTTGACGACCGAGAGCACACTGTCCCTGAACTCCTCATGCAACATGTCAGAGACTGCAAATCGCTGTACCGTGGTCTCTGCAGGGGTGCGGGCCAGAGCCAGCTCCATTCCATTTTGCTCGGAGAGCTGTTTTGCATACATCTCCATTTCCGTCATACAGCGTATTGCCAGCTTGAAAGCCTTTTTGGATTCGTGCATCTGATAACCGGTATGATACTGCACCATTTCATTGATACCGACAACACCTACGGTAAAGACCAGAGACCTGATGTCCACTGCAATGGCTCCTTTCTCTCCGGTCACAGGATCCTTGGGCGTCTGGGTTGCAAAGGGCATACGTCCTCCGTCAATGATCGGGGTCATCCATCTTACCTTGGTCTTGAAGACATCGACAGCCTCCTCCATAAGACCTTTCAGATGGGAGAAAAGCTTTTGATCATCCCCCTCTGCACGATAGGCCGCCCTGGGACAGTTGAGGGATACGACCTGCCAGGAACCCATTGAGAAATGCTTTCCCTCCTTGAAATAGAGCTTTTCATCAAACTCATCATCATCCTCTGCATTTGCAGAGAACTGGTAGGCACAGCATTGATAACAGGAAATACCTTCCCCGGCCCCTCTGTACTCAGGCAATTGGTTATCGAAATATGGAGTGCCGTACTTTGCTGTGAGCTCAAAGGTCATTGTGTACAGATCATCATAGGTGGGCAGGTCCGGATGGGCCCGGTTGAACATTTCGTCCTCCTGCATGAAATCCGGTTCGATGGATATCTCGGGTTTGGGGAAATTAAAGGGTTTGCCCCAGTAATCGCCCTGAAGCATGACGTTCATGAGGGCCTTGAAACCAAGCCTTACCTCACGTTCATAGTCACCATAGACCCTTTTATCGGTACCATTGGTACCATCCCATACCCGGCCCCGATAGACTGCGGGTTTGTCCCTCCACATCTTCGGGACACCGGGGGAAAGCTGTACGGAGGAGAAGACAAGCTGGCCGCCACGGGCCACCATCATCTGGGTCATCTCATAAACGAACATCTGCATGAGCTGTTCGATATCCTCATAGGATTTGCCTTCAAAGTAAGGGGCACAGAAAGTGAGGAAATTATAGAATCCCTGCCCTCCGGCAAAGTTGGTCTGGGCACTTCCCAGGGCCTTGACCGCATGCAGCATTGCCACTTCTGCTTTCATGGCAGGGCCTGCAACGCTTGCCTTGGCACCTGATCCATCAGGCATCAGGCCATAGTAGAAGAAATACCTCAGGTCCCAGTCCTGACAGAACGCCCTGGTACCCATATACTCAAGATCATGGATATGGATATCACCGTTTAAGTGCAGGTCTGCAAGTTTGGGAGGCAGCAGGAGAAGATACTGTTCCTTGGAGATCTTGTCGGCCTTCTTTTTGTGAGAGGTCTCGGCATTCTCCTGAAGATTGGCATTCTCATTGGCCTCAAATCCCGAACCCAGATCTATCTCACATGCATCAAATACCGGGGATCCTACCCTGGTGGAGATGTTACGCCATTCCACATGACCCCTTTCAAGAAGGATCATATTCACCAGCTCCCTTATCAGAGGACCGGAAAGGAATTTGATGTTCATGCTCCTGATACGTTTTTCAGTCTCCCGGGCAATGTCATGGGCCTCTTCTGCAGTTATGGGAGCAATGCCATGGAACCTTTCACTCAGGGATGTTTCCCTGAGCAATTGATGTACCACTATGTTGCGGTCCCAGTCCACCATATGCCCGTCGGTGTTACGTACCTTTGGCATTGTGGATATCAGATTACCATCCAGGGTCTGCTGCATTAAATGATGTGCAACAGATTCAGATATAACATCACCGGACTGTTCACTAACATCGGTTTTCATATTATCGACCATCTGTTCGGTACTTTCCACCATTACGGAACTATTATCCCCCATCTTACAACCTCCTTTATAGTATGGACTCAAGTGAGCCAAGGTTCACATCGACACCGTCAAAGAGCTCATCGCATGTCAGGAAATCCTCATCTACCTGAAGGACCGGAGCGGTTAGTGTGAACACACCATTAACACGCAATTCAGTCAGTGATTCCGGAGTGGACATATCGGCCTCTGTGAAGGCAACATTATTGGTCTTTAATACTTTTTTTAATTGCACACATTTCGGACAGGTTTCTGTTGTATATATGATTATTTCAGACATGTTTCTCTCATTCCTCTGCTATGCTTTATGGATCCTGACATACAAACCCCACTATTACAAATTTCACCAACAACCAGTATCAAGAGACATTATATCTCAATCCGCCAGTGGGTATGTCACAGGATGATCAATGTGAATTTTAGGTAAATCAGTGATATGCGAGCTGAGTAAATAACCTTTATTCAGCCCATGACAGATACATATAGTCAAGTATACAGATCCAATACATTATCAGGATCAGACCAAAATCTGAGGAGAAGTAAAAGAGCTGGTAAGGTATTTAGTATAATTGAATACCAAACAGATAACCTAACTGATAAGTAACATGGTAATATATCTGATAACAAATAAGATATCCGGCTCTCTGGACACATAACAAACGAACGAACGAACGAAAGAACAAAACAAAACAAAACAAAACAAATAATCAAAACAAATAATCAAAACAAATAATCAAAACAAATAATCAAAACATTGGTGTAACCGGCAGAACAGAACGGGCCCAAATAAAAACATGTTAAAAACAAAAGATGCCAAAAACAGAAAAAGGTTAATATCTACCAAGACTTCTATACCCATTATCACAAAACGGGGTGTGAACAATAAAACAATTATCATCAGGCTGCAAACCACTGGACGAACTGTTGGGAGATGGCTTTGAGGCCGGGGTCGTTACACAGATATTCGGAGAGGCAGGCAGCGGAAAGACAAATATCTGCCTGCAACTTGCGGTTGAATGTGTAAAAGAAGGTAAAAAGGCCATTTTCATCGATACCGAGGGCCTGTCTCCGGACAGATTCAGGCAGATTGCCGGAGAGAATGCAAAACAGATAGCCCAAAACATCATCATCTTCGAACCCCATAGTTTTGAAGAACAGTATGCTGCGATAATGGAGATCGATAAGATCAGCTATGAGAACATAGGAGTCATCATAATGGACTCTGCAACAGCATATTATCGTTTGGAACTGGATGATGATGAGTCCAGTATCAAGACCAGAAGGGAACTGGCAAACCAGGTGGGTTTTTTACACAGCCTGGCCCGCAAAAGAGGGATCGTGGTGCTTATCACCAACCAGGTCTACTCAAACATTACTTCAGGTACCCTCAAACCCATTGGCGGAAGCGGGCTGGAACATATATCCAAAGCCATAATCCAGCTTGAAAGGACCGGTAATGGAAAAAGGAAAGCAACTCTTCTCAAACACAGGTCCCGGCCCGAAGGCAGTACCTGTGAGTTCACCATCACCTCGAAGGGTGTGGAGTGAGCTTTTCTTTTGAGCAAAGAGCTTTCCATGCTTTTGAGAAAAGAGTTTTCCATGCTTTTGTGCAAAGAATGTTCTGCTTTTTATATAAAGCAGCTCAGACCCTTGCAAATGTGAGATATCCCGTATGACCCACCCTTGCAGTTGAGGGCCGGGTTCCTCTCTGTGAGAATGACATGGTCCGTTCCATGCACTCAATGGTCTCGACCTCAAAGAAATCCTCGGCTTCCATGGCCTTTCTGATCTGAGTGGTCTGCTCAAGGAAAGGTGAATAGGTCACCAGGAAACCTCCGGGCCGCAGCACTCTGAAAGCTGTGGGTACCACAGCTGCAGCATCAATTGTGTCAAGGATGACCACATCGAACATCTCATCAAGGGTCCCGGTGACCTCAACAATGTCCCCGCAGCGGATCTCCACATTTCTAAGGCCGGCATTTTTAACATTATTACGGGCCACTTCTGCAAAATCCTCCCTGATCTCAAAACTTAAAACCCTTTTTGCGATAAACCCCAGATACATTGTAAGTATACCGGACCCTGTACCTGCTTCCAGTATCACGTCCTCCTTACAGATGCCGGTATGACCCAGTATCATACCTATATCCTTTGGCATGATCGGGGTGCCTGTACGTTTTGCATGCCTGAACAGGTCAGGGGCCCTGGGCCTCTGGATCACAAAGGTCTGCCCCATATGTGAATCGATCCTGTCCCCCACATCCAGATCAAATAACATACTCATATCTATGATCCCGAAATCCGTATGGAATTTATCTTTACATACAGAAGTGACAAACTCCCGCACCTTTCCCCTGTGATGGGTCCTAAGCATTACTATCTCGCCTTCCTTCATATCTTCACCTGTTAGTCCTGATCACAACCGGATTCAGGGGCTGTGTTTTTTCCTGTATATATCCTTCCTGCCTTTATCCTTTTTCCCGGACCCGTACCTGGACCTGGAGATCGTCACCATGTCCCTGGGAATGGTATGCTTGTTCAACTCAAGATATGACGATATCCTCTTAAACTCCTGCTCATAGGGTTTTAGCAAAGATTTACCATAACTTGACCCATCACCGGTCAGCACATATTCATACCGCTGTTTGAAATGACCTGCCTTTTCAAAGTATCTCAGGTCTTCATCCACGATCCCCATGGCCACAAGTAATTGCATATCCTCAAATACCTTCTCACTATAGGGGAAACCATAACGGGAATGGAAATCATAATCGAAAAGATACTGCAGACGTTCGTCATTTCCGAATTTTTCAATGGTACGGTAGAACCAGGTAATGTTGCGAATACGCGGGATCGATACGAACTCCTCAGAGACCACCTGGAACAGACTATGGATAGCATAGAAAAGCAGGATCAAACCTTCAACAGAAAGATATTGCTCCTCTCTGATAAAACCAAGCAAACGGGGGGAAAGCTCGTCCACCACTTCCTGAATAGCCACATCGATCGGGAATCCATCCTTAAGGGAAAAACCGCCGCCGATATGGTCCGGGGCCATAAAGGCAGTAAGGTACATCTGACGGGATATGGCACGTACCAGACCGCTGGCAAGGGTGGATTCATCATAAAAAAAGCTCTCCTGCCCTCCAATGACCACACGTGTGGCCCTGGGAACGCCGCTTGCAACGCTAAGGTCCGCCAGTATATCCCCGGGCATATGACCTGTGATCTCGCACAGAGACTTCTCAAGTTCCTTTTCAAACATCTTTCGGGCAACCCCGTGGCGGGCTATTGTAGAAAGGGCCATTCTGGTGGCAGGGGAAAGTGTCTTCTGATTAAAACGGGAAACCGGTCTGTACAACCTGCCACTCCTGATATCCTGCAAAAGCCTTCGAGCATACCCATCCCCGCTGGCATGGATGAAGTTGAGCAGGTCCATGTCATTAAATACTGTGAAAAAATCGACCATGACCTCCCGTACAAACTCATCACCTTTCTTTTCCCTCAAATGTTCAAGGGCATTTTCCAGTGCATTTAGCAACATGGTCCGCACAGCCTGGGTCCCGGGATGATGAATGATCGCAGTGTAATGATGGGACCGGGCAATAAGCATTGACTCTGCTGCTACCAGGGTCATCTCCCCATCCAGATCACCTTCAGGATCACCCAGGATCACATTCCCATCTTTAATGTAAAGATTTTCAACGATCTGGTCCACATCAATAAGTCCCAGACCTACACCGGTATGATAGGAATCCCTGAGCAGAAAATCGATCCTGTCCGCATCAATATCCCCTGCTATCAGCTGGGCCAGATAAGGGCGGTCAATGGAGGAATGATCCCCTGTGGCAATGCAGGAGATCTGCCTGAAGAACTTTGAACAATCCTGTCCGTAGTATTCTTCCACATATCCGGCAATGGCCCTGTCTTCAGGGATGACACTCTCAATGATATAACGGGTGAAAGCTTCATGTTTGAGGAACCGTTTCCCATCCAGATGGGGTTGCATGGCAGGTTCCCTTTTAAGTATCCCTTCCACAGCATGGGAAAAAGCAGAATGACCCACATCATGTAACAGACCGGCAAGCCGAAGCTTTTCAATATCTTCCTGTTCAAGTCCCAGAGAACTGCCCAGAATGGAGGCAGTATGCATGGTCCCAAGGCTGTGCTCAAACCTTGTGTGAGTAGCTCCCGGAAAGATCACATCTGCAAGACCCAGTTGTTGAATACCGCGCAATCGCTGAACAGGGTCTGAGTTTATGAGAAGATGTTCCAGTTCACCGGCCAGGATGGTCTTGTGGACAGGGTCATGATAGAGGGTCTTTTTTTGCATTGTTTGAGAATAGGAAGGGGAACTATATATACTTTGGACAGAGCACACATTAATATATATCAACTGTACCATATGCAGGTCAGGTGATCATATATGCGTACCATTGACCTGGATGAAAATAATAACTCCGTTAAACTCGTGGACCAGACATATCTGCCAGTTGAGTTAAAGATAATAGAATGTACCAACCTTGCATCCCTTTGTGAAGCCATCCGCTCCCTTCGGGTCAGAGGTGCTCCTGCACTGGCTGCTGCCGGAGGATTTGGAATGGCCCTTGCGGCATTCTCAAGCAGTGCAGATTCCATGGATGGCCTGACCAGGGACCTGAAAGTGGCTGGTGCCACACTTAAAGCAACAAGACCAACAGCCATCAACCTGGCCTGGGCCGTGGACAGGGTACTAAATGCAATATCCGATGCCTACGACCTTGCCGGTATCAAAGAGATCGTCCGGCTGGAAGCGGCAAGGATCGCAGATGAGGATGTGGCGATCAACCGGAAGATCGGAAAGATCGGGTCAAAACTGCTTGAGGATGGAGACACGGTCATGACCCACTGCAATGCAGGAAAGATGGCCTGTGTGGACCGGGGAACGGCCCTGGGTGTGATCCGCTCTGCAGTTGAGGATAATAAACAGATCAGCGTCATTGCCTGTGAGACCCGGCCCTTAAACCAGGGTGGCAGGATCACCACCTGGGAGCTTATGCAGGATGGTATCGATGTAACCCTTATCACAGACTCCATGGCAGGTCATGTAATGAAGCAGGGTATTATCGACAAGGTGATCGTGGGTGCGGACAGGATCACCCAGGATGTCGTGTTCAATAAGATCGGCACCTATACCCATTCCGTACTTGCAAGGGAACATGAGATACCTTTCTATGTGGCGGCCCCTCTGTCCACCTTTGATCCCCATGGATGGGAAGGAAGCGTGGAGATCGAGGAGAGAGATCCTGATGAGCTGCGTTTTATGGGAGATGTGCAGATCGCACCTGCAGATGTGAAGGTCTACAACCCCGCCTTTGATGCCACACCCATGGAGAATGTCTCCGGGATAATTACTGAAAAAGAGATATACTATCCCCCGTTCCTGATGGATGAGGTCTTCCTCTGATATGGAATTAACCTTTCCGGGATACAGAGTTAACTACACTCAACCGGAAATATTGAAAAACGGTGAACTCCCCTATAAGGTCCTTAATTAGAACAATAATACCAGAACAAAGATAAAATTGAGTAAAAAAGGATAAATATATGACCCGCATATGTGGACACATACACGGATGGATATATACAGTTTAACTGATATATCAGTATTGTATTGCAATATCAATACTATATTACACTTAATCCAATTCAACAACCACGGAAGATAATATGGCAAAAAAGAAATCAAGCGGTAATGGACTTATGTCATCTGCAGGTATCATGAGATACTACGATGCAGACAAGAGAGCTATTCACATCGATCCGAAATCAGTGGTCATCTTCGGAGCCCTGTGCGGCCTGGGTATATTACTCCTGAGCGCAAGTTTTGGCCTCTGGCCCTGATCTTTTTATAAAATTATAAGGATAGATCACCGAATTTTAAGCAAGAGCTATCAGATAAATTTGTTAACCAGGTCATTGAACCTGGTCCACTGACTTAATTTCCCCGCAGGTCTTTGATCTGGCGGGATAGCTTTCTTGCGATCATAGGCTTTGGTTCACTTTTTTCAATCAAAATACGTCCACTGCCTTCCCACCATGATCCGGGATATTTTTTATCTTCCTGGACCACAGGTTCCATCCCAAGTTTCTGAGCTGCCGTTGTGATCTCCTGGAGAGTAGGGTTCTGGACCGAACTCTTTCTGGATATGATCCTGCCGCCTTTTCTGGTTTTTGCCTTGTTGATGTTCACAGGCCATATGACGATCTTACCTTCATCCTTCATTAACATAGGCCATACTTTAGACCTCATATAATTTAACTCTTAAGGCAGGAAAGAGGCTGGCAGAAAACAAATCTATAAGTAATAATCAAATATGTTAAAAGACATTAACCATAGTGATCATCGGATCAAAAAACCGGTCATTACAGTTAATAGTGTTTATTACAGTTATAGTGGTTATTTCCAGTTAATATTAATAGTTTTCATCGTTTTGGGAGAAATACAATGGCATTTTTTGGAACAAACGGAGTACGCGGGATCGCCAATGAATATATCACACCTCAGCTTGCAATGGACGTGGCCAGGAGTATGGGGACATTCATGGGTTCAAAGGGTATTGTGGCAATCGGCCAGGATACCCGTATATCAGGGGAGATGTTAAAGGCTGCAGCTATTGCAGGGGCCCTTTCCACAGGGCTTACTGTAATTGATATCGGGAAGGTGCCCACCCCTTCCATACAGTATTATGTGAAGGAACATGCTGATGCGGGTATCGAGATCACCGCATCCCATAATCCCAGGGAATACAATGGCATCAAACTCATAGCACCTGATGGAAGCGAACTGTCCCGGCAGGATGAGAAGGAAGTCGAAAAACTCTATTATTCAAAGGAGTTTGCCACCTGCAACTGGGACCGGACCGGAGATCTCAGGATTGACCGGAATGTGAATGAATACTATCTGCAGGGCATCATTAATACCATTGATTCACAAAGTGTTATAGATAAAAGATTCAGGGTCGTTGTGGACACCGGATGCGGGGCCGGGTCCCTGACATTGCCTTTTTTACTTCAAAAACTGGGCTGTGAGGTCATAACCCTCAATGCCCAGATCGACGGGACCTTCCCGGGAAGAAATCCTGAACCTACCCCGGATGTGCTGACCGAACTGTCGGACATCATCAAAAGCAGGGGAGCTGATATGGGAGTTGCCCAGGACGGTGATGCAGACCGGGCCGTTTTCTTTGATGAGAATGGAGAGTTCATTGATGAGGATGTGCTCCTGGCAATGATGACAAAGCAGATCCTTCAAAATAAGAAAGGCTCAGTCGTAACTCCTGTCAGTTCTTCCCGCCGGATGCTTGATGTTACAGAAGAGGCCGGTGTGGAACTGGTCTGGACTGCAGTTGGATCGATCAACGTGGCCCGGAAGATGATGGAGATAGATGCAGTATTTGGCGGAGAGGGTAATGGCGGACTGATCTTTCCCGAGCACCAGTACTGCCGTGACGGGGCCATGGCCTGTGCCAAGCTACTGGAGCTGATGGCCAAAGGCACAACCCTGTCCTCAATGGCAGCAGGGGTCCCGCCTTATTCCAATTCAAAGACAAAGGTCAAATGTGCTGATCTGGAAGACACGATGAACCGGGTTAAAGAGCATGTGCTGGATGAGTATGAAAACGTTGACATCACAGACGGAGTGAAGATATGGTTTGAAGCAGGCTGGATACTGATCCGACCATCTGGAACAGAACCTATCATACGCATCTTTGCAGAAGCAGGTACAAAAAAACAGGCAGATGGCCTTCTGGAAACCGGTCTTGATATCCTGAATAAATATAACAACAGCTGAGCACTCTGACCAGTTATTAAGTTTGAGATAGAGAAGCGGGTCTGATATCTCAGGCCTGGCCTCTGGACTCCCCGCAGATCATACCGGTTGCGATCATATGGGCAACTCTGAGGGGTTCAGGTATATTGCTGTGGACACAGCTTAAACATACGATCCTTGAGGCCAGAGCCATATCAATGCCCGCACACTGGATATAGATCGGGCTCTCTCCGGCATCCGTAACCACTTTTTCAATGGGACCTGCCCGGAGGATCATCTCCATTCTTTTTTCAGTATCATTCAAATGAGAGAGGGCCTGCCTGATCTGCACAAGATCGGGCAGATGTCTCATGACAACGATCACAGCAATTCCTGTGGCTCTGTTTAGCTGTTTGATATCCACCGGATTGAAACCTCCATAGGTCACACCATCCAGCATAATGACCCTTATCTGAGAGGAATGTTTACTGGAGATGACCATATCGGCTATCCTCTCAGTCGCATCCAGACCATCACGTATGACATAGGAATGCATCACCCCGTCAAGCCACTGCCCTCCCCTGAAAAAGGCCCCCACAATAAGGATCTCCCGAAAGATCAGTGCGGAATCATCTATTCCCAGGATGCGGATCTGAGGTTTAATATGAAATGTCTTTTCCATATAATATAGGCCTCCTCTTAAACTTTAGCTCCACCTTTAAACAGGGGACTCTTTTAAACTGTGACCACTGCCTTAAACGTTGACCTCACATGGATATAAGGACAATGGCGAACAGGACGGCAATGACCCCTGACCACTGGCGTAAGGCAATGTGCTCTTTTAACAGAACACATGCAAGCAGTACTGTTACCGCCGGACTCAGGGAAGCCAGGATGGAAGCAACGTCCAGTCTTCCGGCCCCGGAAGCCAGGGCGAACAGAGCAGAGCCACCGGTGTTAAAAAATGCGGCAAGGACAACCACAGCAAGTGCACCGGACGAAGGTCTGCAGCCATTTTTTGTACACATCATGAATCCTGCAAGCATAAGTAATGCTGTAATTCTTGAAACCGTTAATGGCCAGTAAATTGCACTGGAGCTGAACCTGTCAATGGAGATGAAGAACAGACCAAATAATATGCCTGCCAGGAATGGATATTCCAGGTCCTTTAATTTTAAGTTGGAACCGGCCCCCATACTGGCAATGAGCCATATCCCGATAAATGCAAAAACAAAACCCATGACCTTAAAAAGAGAAGGCATGCCTTCATAAAAAGCTGAATATATAACAGGTATTATTAAAGATATCACTGCAGCTATGGGAGCAACAATGCTCATTTTACCCCGGGCCAGACCCACATACAAAGCGATGAGCCCTGCAGCTCCGAAAAATCCTGAAAAACCACCCCATATGAGATTATCCAGAGAAGGCATATCCTCTGAAAATACAACTGCCATGACCGGAAATACGATGATACCCAGTATCTGGGTGGCCAGGACCACAGTATAGGCATTCGCGCGCCTGGCAGCATATCCCCCTACAAAATCCCCCGCACCCCAGGATAATGCAGATGCAAGTCCTAAAATAATAGCAATGTTTTCGACAGGCATTGAACTACCGGAAAGTTAACAGAACATTGAGGAAGAACCCTCGTCCGCAACATTATTCCTTGAACCAAGAACCTTGTCCACCGAATCTTTCAGATCGGACATGAAGATAGATTCCCTGTTGTTGCGCACAGCCTTCATACCTGCTTCCATCACGATGGCATAAAGATCCGCACCACTGGCATTCCCGGCCAGACGGGCAACCTGTGCAAGGTCCACATCTTCTGAAAGGGACAGGTCCTGGGTATGGATATTAAGGATGGTATGTCTGCCCTGTTCATCGGGCATTGGTATAGAGATCATACGGTCAAATCTGCCAGGGCGCACAATGGCCGGGTCCAGTACATCCACACGATTGGTGGCAGCTATTATGCGCACCTCACCGCGGTTGCTGAAACCGTCCATTTCCGCAAGCAACTGCATCAGGGTCCGCTGTACCTCCCTGTCAGCCCCATTGGTATCGTTTAAGCGAATGGCTGCAATGGCATCCAGCTCATCGATGAATAAAATTGTAGGAGCTTTCTTTCGGGCCATTTCAAAGATCCCCCTGACAAGACGGGACCCATCCCCGATGTATTTCTGGACCAGTTCGGAACCAACCACTCTGATGAAGGTAGCCTCGGTCCTGTGAGCCACAGCTTTTGCAAGCAGGGTCTTGCCTGTCCCCGGTGGACCAAAGAGCAATACACCTTTTGGTGGTGTGATGCCAATTCTGGAGAAAGCTTCAGGTTTTTTGATCGGTAATTCCACGGTTTCAATGATCTCCTGGATCTGTTCATCCAGACCCCCGATACTGGAATAATCAACTTCCTGGGACTCAAGGACCTCCATGGCAGAAACAAAGGGTTCTTCAGATCTGGGGATTACATCCACCACAGACAAACTCTGCTGATTTAGGGCCACCTTGGAACCGGGAACAAGAAGGTCTGCATCTATGAACTGGGAAAACCCGACCAGGAACTGGGGCCCTGTACTGCTTCGAACGATGATCCTGTCATCATCGATAACATCAACGATCTCAGCCATCACAAGAGGTACGGTCTTTAATTTGTCGATCTCTGAGCGAAGTTTCCTGACCTCACGCTCATATTTGAGCTTCTGGGATTCCACCAGGCGCTTTTCTGACTCGATCTGATCGCATTGCTCTTTAAGATAGGTATTTCGGGATTCGAGCTGATTCATACGGTCCAGCAGGTATTTGGAGAACTCCACATCTTCCCCCGGAGGAAGCTGTTCTAAATAAGCGGAATTGTTGAACCTGTACTCATCACTTCTGTCTTCATTTGTTGTTTCGCTCATGGTTCCGAATAATATTTAAGTAGAGACCGTATATAGAACTTTCGTGACTGATCCTGCTACCATACGGTAGACAGGTTTTCTTTAGCCCATTGAGTAAATAGCAATGGGAATATTTTTCCAGAGATGATACCAATGCAATGTGAAATATGTGGGATAGAAATACGGGGCCAACCACACAAGATCACCATTGATGGCAGCGAACTTACCACCTGTGCGAAATGCTCCCAGTATGGAAATGCTGTCAATGCACGTACCCCGGTATCCAGAAAGGTCGCACCTGTTGCACCAACCTTAAAACGAAGGCCTTCAAGGCCAGGGTCCAGGAAGGACCCGCTTGCAGAGATGAAGAAGGATGAATTGATAGAAGATTATGATAAGGTCGTGCGTGAAGCAAGAGTTAAACTTGGTCTTACACAGGAAGAGCTGGCAATAAAGATCAAAGAGAAGGCATCCCTTCTTAAGAAGATCGAAAAAGCTCAGATCGTTCCTGAGGATTCGGTAAGGGTCAAACTTGAACATGCGCTGGACATTGAACTTACAGAAAGGATCAATTCTGAAGACTGGTCAGGCAGCAGCCTGAATACAGGCACAACTCTTGGCGATATCGTCAAGATAAAAAAGAAGTGAAGACCGAGGCCCTTACTTTTTATGCAGAGATAGTCAAAGAGAAGGAAGGGGCCTCTATTTTTTGACAGGGATATAAAATGTATATTACAAACCGGAAGATTGGATTTATTGGTACAGGCAAAATGGGCCAGTCCCTCATAAAAGGACTGCTTAATGCAGGTATCAGCAATCAGAACATTTACGCAAGCGATGTGTATGAACCAGGCCTTATGGCACTTAAGGATGAAACGGGGATCACAACGTCCACAGACAATTCCCTTACCGTTAAGAACACAGAGATCATAGTCCTTGCAGTAAAACCTCAGATACTTAAAAATGTGCTCACCGGGATCAGTGAGTATATCACCAAAGACAAGCTGGTGATATCCATTGCCGCCGGGGTACCCATAAAAAGCATAGAAGAGAATTTGCAACCTGGAACAAGGGTTGTGCGTGTCATGCCAAATATAGCTGCCACTGTGGCCCAGGCCGCCTCTGCCATCTGTGCAGGGTCCGTTGCTACTGAAGAAGATATGGAGGTAGCCCTGGAGATCTTTGGACTTATGGGAAGTGCCACTACGGTCACAGAGAACCTCATGGATGCTGTTACAGGCCTCTCAGGAAGCGGACCTGCCTATATCTTCCCTGTTATCGAGGCCATGGCTGATGGTGCTGTTCTGGAAGGCCTTGACCGGCAGAGTGCCCTGACACTTGCCGCACAGACCGTCCTGGGTGCGGCAAAAATGGTCCTTGAGACAGGAAAGCATCCTGCAGAACTTAAGGACATGGTCACCTCCCCCGGAGGAACAACGATAAGGGGCATACACACCCTTGAAGAAAGCGCCATAAGAGCCGCATTTATGAATGCAGTGATCGCATCTTCAAAACGTTCAAAGGAACTTGGGGACTAAATACTGATATAGTGTATCCGGGATAGGATCCGGATACATTCTTTTTTTGCACAGGTATGATGTGCTTACAATAATATAAAGTAGTCACAATAATTTAAGAAGCCATATGGGTGGAATTTCCATATGCTTCTCCGGAATGGATATATCTTTATATACTTATACATCATAATGCGTTTTGTACTTTAAAAAATGTTAGTGGGGACAAAAAATGAAATCTTTTGCTGTGATTCGGGCAGAGGATCAGAACAAAGTTAAAATTGCATTGCACGATCTTGAGCATTATGGAAGCATGAAATTCAGATCAGACCCTAAACGCATTGAACCAAACTATGCAGACCAGTTGCTGGTAAGTGTGTCGGGCCTGCCCTTACGATCAAAATGCAATTCCGCAGCTCTGGTGGCCCTGGATACCAATGCCGGTGCAGCGATAAATAAACTCAGAAAGATCCATCCTCCGGCCCATGTGGTAATAATTAGCCCTCGTCATGCAGCCTTTGAAGAACTAGCTGACACTGAGGAACTATATCCGGATTTTGACAGGAGATTCCACTAAGGGATTTCCAGAACTTTTTTTTATACGATTTTGATCCGACATACTGAACAATACCCGAACTTCTAAAACTCATTACTCACAGAGATAATTGCATGTGGACTCCAGGCATGCCCTGACACCTATGAACTAATGACTGAAGTGGAACTTTTTAAAAATAACAAGGACAAAATTCAGGGTAACATCCAATATTCAGAATAGAAGTGACTGCTCCCACGACTAAAGTTCGTGGGCTTCTACGGTTTCTATACCGACAGATTGCAATCCCAATCTGAGAATGTTGATAGCAGCATTGTGGTCCCGGTCTAAAACCAGACCACAGCTATTACATTTATGTGTTCTATCTGCTAGTGTTTTTTCCACTAACAGACCACACCTTGAGCACATCTTAGAGGTATTTGCAGGATTAACCGATACAACTAAAGAACCAGCACTTTCAGCCTTGTACTTTGTTGCAGAGATTAACATATTCCATGCAGCATCTGATATGCTTTTTGCAAGACAATGATTTTTAAGCATGTTCTTGATGTTCAAATCTTCAAAAGCTATGAAAGAATGATCATCTACCAATTGTCTGCTTAACTGATGAATGAAATCATAACGTTTATTTGCTATTCTTTCATGTACTCTTTGTACTACCCGAATAGCTTTTTTATGTTCGGGGGAACCTTTTGCGGCTTTAGATAACTTTCGCGAAGCTTTGGCAAGCTCCTTTTCTTCCATACGGAAAAAGCGAGGATTAGGTATAGATGTTCCATCTGACAGGGTTGCGAAACTGGATAATCCCATGTCAATACCTACAACGTGTTCCACACTTCGCTCTGGAATCTCCACGGATTCACATTCGGTTATTATGGAAACGTACCATTTTTTACGTGCAGAACGTCTAACAATGATTCTTTTAATGTCACCTTCAACTTCCCGATGCATTTTTACACGGACGTTTCCGATTTTGGAAAGATACAAAATATTATCCTCAAGCTTGAATCCCATTTGAGGATATGTGAAACTATCGTACCATCCTTTACCTTTGAATCGTGGGTATCCTGGTTTTTCTCCACTTTTCACACGTCTGAAAAAGTGCTTGAATGCAAGGTCTACTCTTTCTTGTACTTCTTGAAGGGTTTGAGAGAATACCTCTTTGTATTCGGGATTCTCTTTTTTCCATTCGGGAAGTAGTTTGTTGAGAGTGTATTTGGAGAGTGTCTCGCCTCTTTCAGCATAAGCGGTTTTTCGTTCCTCCAATGTGCGATTATACACCTGTCTACATAATTCCAGGATGCGCTCCATCTGTTTTTGTTGTGGTTTAGTTGGATAGAGCCGGAACTTGTATGTCTTACGCATTAGAAGTTAATATGTCCGGATTATTTAAAAAGTTTATGTATAAGTTAGATTATCTAAGAGGTGGGGTACGATTCATCCCACAGCTAAAGCAGTGGGCTTTCTCTACCCCTACACCCCGTTAATCGTAAGAATAGAAGTAAGAACAGAAGTAAGAACAGAAGTAAGAACAGAAGTAAGAACAGATAAGATCAGACAAATACTGAAGAATGGGGCCGGGACCGAGAGTCGAACTCGGATCGTAGCCTCCACAGGGCTACAGGATAACCGCTACCCTACCCCGGCATGGAGAGGTGCTTATACATGAAGCACCTTATACTAGTAATTCTTGTATATAAAAATTACCCTCCAACTGTTGATATTAGCCTATTTTGGAGATGGCGATCTGTGCAGCCTGTTTGCCCGAGAGCAGCATTCCTCCAAATACAGGACCCATACGTGGAGCACCTGCAACGGCATTTGCTGCCATTCCGGTGACGAGCAGACCGGGATAGACCTCTTTTGTAGTTTCCATCAATAAACGTTCTCCGACATCGGCCCACATTGGTTTTTCACCAACCACACCAAGCTCACCCAGCTTAGCACCGGGGATCTTGCGCTGCACAGTGCTGCATACGGCCGCTTCGTGACCTGTACCGTCTATCACCATCTTGCTGCGAACAGTAAGAGGATCAACGTGCAAATGACCCATTTCCACAGCGGACCAGTTTATGACCAGGCCACACACCCTGTCATTCTCCCTGATCATTACATCCTCTACAGAGACAAGATTGAATATCTCGGCCCCGGCTGATGTTGCACCACTTATGAGCTTGCCAACGGATTCCACAGAATTGGCCACATAATATCCCTGGTCATATTCATGATAGTTAATATCAAAATCATCAAGTATATGGAGTGCATCCTCCTGGACCACAATACGCGGGAACATCATTCCGCCGCCCCACATACCTCCTCCAATAGAGAGCTTCTTTTCAAAAAGGGCCGTCTTTAATCCGGCATCTGCCAGATATTTTGCCGCAACAAGATTTGCAGGCCCGCCGCCCACAAGTGCCACATCCACATCTGTATAATCAAGAAAGACCTTAGAGAATTCTTCAATGATAGCTCTGGTGATAACTATTTCATCAAGTTCCATGTTCGTGCCTCATGTTGTTTAAGATACAAAGGCATAGCAGGCATTTGTTTTAAAGTTATTGGAACAAACTGCCAAAAATGTTCATAGAACATGAACTGAAAACAATCAACAAAGCGACAGACAGAAAACAGCTAAACAACGATCGACACAGTGACAAACAAAAAACAGCTAAACAAAAAACAGCTAAACAACGATCAACACAGTGACAAACAGAAAACAGCTAAACAACGATCAACACAGTGACAAACAGAAAACAGCTAAACAACGATCAACACAGTGACAAACAGAAAACAGCTAAACAACGATCAACACAGTGACAAACAGAAAACAGCTAAACAACGATCAACACAGTGACAAACAGAAGACAGCTAAACAACGAACGACACAGTGACAAACAGAAGACAGCTAAACAACAAACAATACGAGTGATAAACCGTTTCAGACCGACGGTTTCACCGGGGTTTCCTTATTGAGGGTCACCTGGAACATACAGCCCTGTCCCAGAGGATTATCAGCAACTACCACCTGGCCCATGTGCATGTCAATTATCCTTTTCACGATGGCAAGCCCAAGGCCGGTCCCTTTTATAGAACCTTTATGTACCCTTTTGAAACGTTCAAAAACATGGAGCTTATCTTCATCAGCAATACCCGGGCCATTGTCAATAACAGATACTTTCCATGCATCTCCCAGATCCTCCATTTCAATGATGATCATGCTGTGTTCAGGCCCGTACTTTACTGCATTGGATACCAGGTTAAGGAACACTTCACCTATCATGGGGTCTGCCCTTATCAGATACTGACCTTCAAGACGGTCATCTATAGCAATATCCCGATCCTGTATCTGGACATCCAGGGACTCCAGGACATCATTGATAAGTTTGTGAAGGTCAAGGACCTTAATGTCCAGTTGACTGGAAGATTCAACCTTTGCAAAAGCTGCAGCACTTTCGATCATATTGATCAGTTTTCTGTTCGTACGTTGAATGGACCTGAGCAACGTGAGATGGCGATCGTCCCAGCTCTCTTTTAAAAGGATCTCTGTAAAGCCTTTTACAGCCCCTGCAGGATTCATAAGGTCATGCCGGATAATATCAATGAAAAGGTCCTTGAGATCATTGGAACGTTTCAACTCCTGTGCATACTGTTTTAATTCCATCTCGGCTCTTTTGCTTTCAGTGATGTCTTCCCCGGAACTGAGGATACCTGTTACAGTTCCCGTACCATCCTTAAGCAAAGAATGATGCCATCGGATCAAACGTTGCGAACCATCGGAAGTGAGGATAGGGCATTCCATATACTCCACGCCTTCAAGCCTTCCGGAAAGCAGGATGTTAAATTTTTCAATGCAATGATCTTTGAACTCATCAGGAATAAAAGACTGGATAAAATCCTTGCCAAGGACATCCCTTTCCCCAAGATCAAGGAGATCGTACCCTTTTATGTTCATCATTTCCACATGATATTGCCTGTTGAAAACACAGAGGATCACACCGGCCACATCCAGGTAATTCTGGGCCTGGTCACGCTCTTTAAGCAGATTACCATGCAATTCCCGGATACGAAGAAGGGATCTTACGCGGGTCTCAAGTTCCAGCCGGTCAACGGGCTTTGGGAGGAAATCGTCTGCACCTGCCTCAATACCCTTGATCTTCTCCTCTTTTGCAGAAAGTGCAGTTACCATGATGACAGGGATAAAACAGGTCAGTGGATCATTCTTCAGGATCCTGCATACCTCATATCCGGTCATATCAGGCATCATTACATCAAGGAGGATCATGTCAATATCATCATAGGCCTTTTCAAGGCCTTCTTTACCATTTTCAGCAGGAATGATCCTGTAATTGTCAGAGAGATATATCTCCATCAATTCAATGTTTAAAGGTTCATCATCAACAACCAGTATTCTGGGAGCCTGATCTGTTGTCATTGGATACTTCCTTTCAAATTGATCAACACTAAAAAATGATGATCATACCAGCTTAAACCGATCTATTTTAAACTGCCCCTTTAAACCAGGAATCCGGGGATCAGTTCTTTAAATTCATGTATATCGATCGGTTTGGAAATATAACCAGTACATCCCGCATCCAGGAATTTATCTTCATCCCCGGCCATTGAATGAGCTGTCAGGGCCACAACCGGGATATTGACAGTACCGGGATCATCTTTTAATTTCTGAAGAACTTCCAGACCATCCATCTTGGGGAGTTGCATATCCAGCAAGACGAGATCAATAGAATTCTCCTTTATCTTTTCCAGAGCTTCCGGCCCATCTTCTGCCTGGATCACTTCATATTCCCAGGATTCCAGCAGATCAACAGTCAACTCCATATTCATTGGATTATCTTCTACGACCAGTATTCGAGCCATTGTTTATCACTCAGTATTATGGTGATGAGTATTAATACGCTACTATTAGAAAACAAATTATATAAAAGATACTCCCTCAAAAAAGAATGCAGATGGTAATTTGCAGATATATGCAACTCAAATTTGCAGATCATAAAAGAATGCAGATGGTAATTTGCAGATATATGCAACTCAAATTTGCAGATCATAAGAGATAGGAGTTTCCCTGCAAAGATAATATTAGAGAGTTAGCACAGGGTTAGGTTTAACTTTGATTGAAAGCACTTCCAATAAGTAGATAAAAGTTCATTTATCAGACGATTAAATCCAAAAGAGATGATATCATAGTCCGATCTAATCAACGTACAAATCAGAAGAAAATAAGGGAGCATAACTTTGAGCCGGGAATATCCTCAACAGAATTTTTGAGGATCAGGCCAAGGGGATATCCACTCAATACGATACTGGACGAGTATCCCCGGATCGAGGACCCGGAAGTATTCCAGTATTATGCCCGTGAACAATGGAACGGACTTGTTGCCAATGAAGGAGATTTTCTTTTTGACAGAAGAATGTATCCGGACTTTGCCTATGAGATAGAAGAGGTCTATCCCCCATCCTCGGTGATAGGTGCAAGTACCTGCATCACCGTGACCGAAGAAGACCAACCTGAAAAAAGGGAAGATACAGGACAGATCGGTTTTGAAGACATTGTGGGCCAGGATATGGCCCGCAGGAAGTGCAGGATCATTGAACAGTCTTTACAGGAACCTGAACTCTTTGGAAAATGGGCCCCGCGTAATGTACTCTTTCATGGTCCTCCCGGTACAGGCAAGACCATGCTTGCAAAAGCTCTGGCAAATAAGGCCAATGTCCCGCTTTTCCCCATCAAGGCCACCCAGCTTATCGGAGAATATGTAGGAGATGCGGCCAGACAGATACATCAGCTTTATGAAGATGCAGAAGATACAAAACCCTGTATCATTTTCATTGATGAACTGGATGCAGTAGCCCTGGACAGGCGTTTCCAGGAGATACGAGGTGATGTTTCCGAAGTGGTCAATGCCCTGTTAACCGAAATGGATGGCATCAACGAACATATGGGCATCTGTACTATCGGAGTGACAAACCGGATAGAGACACTGGACAGTGCCATAAGGAGCCGATTTGAAGAAGAGATCGAATTCACCCTGCCTGACACTGAAGAAAGATATGACATAATCAGCCTTAACCTCAAAGATTTCCCTCTGCCCGTAAAGGATACTAACATAAAGGAGCTTGCAGACATCACAGCAGGCCTCTCTGGAAGGGACCTTGTGGAAAAGGTCATGAAAACTACATTGCATGAAGCAATTATCGAAAACAGAGAACATGTTACAGGTAACGACCTTATTAAAGTGGCGCAAAGGATAATGAAAAAGGACTCTGGCAAATGTCCTGCTGAGCTGTACACATGAAAAGGGCATCTGTTCTAAAAGAACAACAGATACTTATATTGACCTGCCTTTAAGAAAAAAGTTATACATACGCAGTCATGGGCAGGCCATGAACTGCATTTGAGGGACCCATCCCACAGGTGAACTATATGACAGAGATTGAAGAGACAGATAGATTTGAATGCAAAGTTGTAAACGTGATCGACAACCTGCAATGGAAAGGCGTGACCGTTGAAGACGAAGACTCCGGAGGAAGGGTCTATTTCTCCAAAGTGAAGAACAATGGAGAGAACATAGAAGTTGGAAGTTCCCTTTATATAGGAGTACGTTTGCTTTCCCATGAGCTGGACGAAATGAACATGGAAGTCCATCTCTATGACCAGGAAGATAATGAACTTGACTGGACCATCATTTAAGTTGCAGCAAAAAAAGCTGCAACAACAATATATCACTCAATACTAATACAGGTCACTCTTCCGTCCATTCTATTTCATATTCATGCACCCCACCATCTTCATCAGTACACCTGACCTTAGTACGTACATTCCTGCTGAGGATATCCACACATTCAGGGTTAAAGATGTTGATAGGAGCATGCCACTGCTTGCGGATAGCTTCCATATCGAACAGGTCCTGTATGTTCACCACCCCGGCATCAGTTGAATATTTTGCACCCGAAGGAAGCATTTCAGGAACAAGTTTAAAATATGGCTCCGTACTCATTTCAAACCATTTGTGATTGATGATGATGTTCCATCGATCAGGAGATAATTCCTGCTCATTGAGAGCTTCCATGGCATAATCGAAGTTGATCAACAGTTTTTTATCCACCGGTTTTTCCCGGGGGATCAGATCCCTTTTACGGGTCTGATCAAAAGGATAAAGCTCAGGGTATTTAAAGGCCTGGCCCAGATTCAATCTGGAAGCTATCAACTTATCCATATCCTGTTTTATCACATCAGGATCTGCAAAATTCATTGATATCGCCTGATCTATACGATTTAGAGGACTATCATTATCCTCCCTGGCAAGTCGTACAGCAGTATTGCAGACCTTGGGAGTCAATCTGTCAATACCCCTGGAGATCTGCAACTCCTTATCCTTAAGGGAAGCAAGTCTGGCAATCAGTTCATTAAACTCATCAATGTGATAGGGATCTACTAGATTTCTTTCTCTCTTTCTTTCTGAGGGGCCACCGCTCAGCATAGTACCACCACCTATGAACCGGATAGGAACCGGATCATATGATCATATTCTGTGACCATAAATATACTTATAAGTAGATATATAGAACAGGTCTTATAAAAGTTGATCGTTCGAATCGTTCGAACCATTGATCATTATAAGAACAAGGATAGAAAACACATATGACACTGAATGGATAAGACACTGAATGGATAAAGGAATATTCGGCCCGGTTCTGAACCGACATCAAAACAATCAACACGACAACAGGGTCAAAGACGATAGCAAAACAATCACCCCTTGTGACTGCTCCCACGACTAAAGTTCGTGGGCTTCTACGGTTTCTATACCGACAGATTGCAATCCCAATCTGAGAATGTTGATAGCACCGTTGTGGTCCCGGTCTAAAACCAGACCACAACTATTACATTTATGTGTTCTATCTGCTAGTGTTTTTTCCACTAACAGGCCACACCTTGAGCACATCTTAGAGGTATTTGCAGGATTAACCGATACAACTAAAGAACCAGCACTTTCAGCCTTGTACTTTGTTGCAGAGATTAACATATTCCATGCAGCATCTGATATGCTTTTTGCAAGACAATGATTTTTAAGCATGTTCTTGATGTTCAAATCTTCAAAAGCTATGAAAGAATGATCATCTACCAATTGTCTGCTTAACTGATGAATGAAATCATAACGTTTATTTGCTATTCTTTCATGTACTCTTTGTACTACCCGAATAGCTTTTTTATGTTCGGGGGAACCTTTTGCGGCTTTAGATAACTTTCGCGAAGCTTTGGCAAGTTCCTTTTCTTCCATACGGAAGAAACGAGGATTAGGTATAGATGCTCCATCTGAAAGGGTTGCAAAACTGGATAATCCCATGTCAATACCTACAACGTGTTCCATATTTCGTTCTGGAATCTCCACGTATTCACATTCGGTTACTATGGAAACGTACCATTTTTTACGTGCAGAACGTCTAACAATGATTCTTTTAATGTCACCTTCAACTTCCCGATGCATTCTTACACGGACGTTTCCGATTTTGGAAAGATATAACATATTATCTTCAAGTTTGAATCCCATTTGAGGATATGTGAAACTATCGTACCGTCCTTTACCTTTGAATCGTGGGTATCCTGGTTTTTCTCCACTGTTCACACGTCTGAAAAAGTGCTTGAATGCAAGGTCTACTCTTTCTTGTACTTCTTGAAGGGTTTGAGAGAATACTTCTTTGTATTCGGGATTCTCTTTTTTCCATTCGGGAAGTAGTTTGTTGAGAGTGTATTTGGAGAGTGTCTCGCCTCTTTCAGCATAAGCGGTTTTTCGTTCCTCCAATGTACGATTATACACCTGTCTACATAATTCCAGGATTCGCTCCATCTGTTTTTGTTGTGGTTTAGTTGGATAGAGCCGGAACTTGTATGTCTTACGCATTAGAAGTTAATATGTATGGATTATTTAAAAAGTTTATGTATAAGTTAGATTATCTAAGAGGTGGGGTACGATTGTTCCACGTTATCGTGGAACTCTCTACCCCTACACCCCGTTAATCGTAAGGAACCTCAATGACCATCAGATCCTCTGCGACCACGACATTCTCAAATATACCCCGGGCCTCCTTCAACAGCAGACTTGCGTCATCACTGTATCTGGAACTTATGTGGGTCAGTACCAGCTTGCCCACATTTGCATCCCGGGCCAGCCGGGCAGCCTCGGATGAGGTTGAGTGCATGGATTCACGGGCCCATTCCTGCATTTCATCTGCGAGGGTGGCATCGTGTATCAGCAGGTCAGCACCTTTGCTTGCATCAAGGATGCTGCTGCAGGGCCGTGTATCCCCGGTATAGACCAGCGTCCGCCCGCTGCGGGACGGGCCAATTACATCATCGGGTAATATACGCTTCCCGTCGACCTCAACCGACTCCCCCTTCTGCAGTCTGGAGAATAGAGGACCCACAGGGATACCCAGAGAAATGGCTTTTTGCCGGTCAAAACGACCTGGCCTTTGATCTTCCACAAGTGCATATCCAAGGCTTGGAACGCTATGTTCGGTACGAATCGCTTTTATAGAATATCCGTCTTTATCCACAACGTCCCCTGGCTCCATCCGGACAGGGCGAATCTCAAAGTTCAGGCGGTCATACCCTATTGATACAAGGCAGCTGATGAAATCTTCGACACCACGGGGACCATATATATACAAAGGGTCGGTCCGGCCCTGAAAAGACATGGTCTGGGTAAGTCCGGGAATTCCCAGCACATGATCGGCATGGAAATGACTTATGAAAATGGAACTGAGTCCTTTCATCCCGGTCCTTGCCTTCATCATCTGTTGCTGGGTACCTTCCCCGCAATCAAACAACAGCATTTCACCATCACGGTTCACCATTATCGCAGAAGGATTCCGATTCACAGTGGGCAGGGACCCGGCAGTTCCAAGAAATGTAATACGAAGCATGCAAAGCAATTAATGTTATCATTATTTATCATTTATCGTCAGGTCGAACTGACTCCCATCGTCCAAGCTGAATGCCATCAGATATGATGACTCGAAAAGTTCATATACAATCCTATTAGTAAGAGTATCCCCATATACTGATACTAAAAGTAGGTTAATGGACTCCAGTGGTCCATAGATTTTACTATTCAATATATTTACATGAGGATATATCATGCAATTCCAAGGAAGATCAAAAAGGAAATATACAGGTGCAAAGATCAACCCATCACGTGCTAAAAAGAAATTCGAGCTTGGACGTGAACCGGCTGAAACACATGTTAACGACACAAAAAGGAAGTTAGTTTCCACCCGTGGTGGAAATTCAAAGGTCAGACTCCTGCAGTGCAATGTCGCAAATGTGACCAACCCCGCTGACGGAAAGACCGTGGTCTCAAGTATTGAGAATGTAATTGACAATGTGGCTAATGAACACTATGTCAGACGTAACATCCTTACAAAAGGCTGCATTATTAAAACTGACCTGGGTAATGCCAGGGTGACCAGCCGTCCCGGACAGGATGGGGTCATCAACGCAATACTTATCGAATGAATGTACAGGATGTGCATACAGGCATGGATGAACAGACCCGCAATATACTGGAAATACTGGAAGAAGATGCAAAAGCAAGTCCACAGGACATTGCGGCCCTCACCAATATGGAAGTCACAGAAGTTGTTCAAAGAATTGAGCAACTTGAGCTCTCAAAGATAATCAAAAAATACAAAACGGTGATCGATTGGGAACTTGCGGGTGAGAACTATGTGTATGCCATCATAGAATTAAAGGTCAGCCTGGAAAGAAAGCTTGGATATCAGGCGATCGCTGAAAGGCTATACAAGTTCCCGGAAGTACGCTCTGTCAGGCTTCTCTCCGGAGAACATGACATAGCGATCACCGTACGCGGGCAATCCATGAAACAGGTGGCGTTCTTTGTTGCAGAGAAAATAGCTACCCTGGAACAGGTACAGAGCACGGCCACTCATTTTGTGCTCAAGACCTACAAAGAAGATGGGATCATAATGGAAGAGCCGGATCAATTCAAACGGCTTCCTGTATCTCCATAAGGAGGGATCCTTCTGAGCAATTCTTTTAATCCTGCTTCATATCTGGCAGATAATCTGAAAAAGGTACCCCCATCCGGGATCCGTAAATTCTTTGACATGGTTTCCGGGGATGAGGATGTAATATCCCTTGGAGTGGGCGAACCTGACTATGTAACCCCCTGGCATATCCGGGAGGCCTGCATTCATTCCATTGAACATGGAGAGACTTCATACACCTCTAATTTTGGCCTGCTTGAACTAAGGGAAGAGATCTCCAGACTGTACATAAAGAAGCACAGGACATATTTTGACCCCGCTTCTGAGATACTGGTCACCACAGGTGTCAGTGAAGCAGCAGACCTGGCGATAAGGGCCATTGTAAACCCCGGCGATGAGGTAATAGTAGCACAGCCATCCTATGTTGCCTACGTACCTGCAGTCATTTTTGCAGGCGGTGTCCCTGTGATAGTATCCACAAAAAGGGAGAATGATTTCAAACTGACACCTGATGATCTCATCTCTGCGATCACACCCCGGACAAAAGCAATCATTATGAACTATCCAAATAATCCCACCGGTGCGACCATGGACCGCAGGGAGCTGGAAGAGATTGCAGACCTGGTCATTGAAAATGACCTTATAATGATATCCGACGAGGTCTACGAATGCATGACCTATGAAGGAGAACATACCTGCTTTTCAAGCCTTGAAGGAATGAAAGAGCGCACGATATTGCTCAACGGTTTTTCAAAATCCCATGCAATGACCGGATTCAGAATGGCCTATGCCCTGGCAGTCCCTGAGTTCATCAACTCCATGATGCTCATTCACCAGTATACTATGCTCTGTGCCCCGGTAACAGCCCAGGTCGGAGCGATCGAGGCCCTGAAGAACGGGGAAGAAGAAATGCAGAAGATGATCCGGGAATATGACCGTCGTCGCAATCTTATAGTAAAAGGTCTGAATGATATAGGTCTGGATTGTTTCAGACCAAAAGGAGCATTTTATACATTCCCATCCATTCAAAGCACCGGCCTGTCCTCAGACGAGTTCGCAGAACGTCTGGTCAATGAACAGAAAGTGGTCACCATACCGGGCAATATCTTCGGTGATGCCGGATACGGCCATTTAAGGTGTGCCTATGCCGCATCCAGAGAGGACATAAAAGAAGCTCTTGAAAGGATAGCGGTCTTTGTGGACTCCATCTGATAAGGTGAAGTGTCCACTACTAAAGTCCTGAGCTTTCTGCCCTGACCCCCGTGATCGTAAATATTACGTTTATTGATCCACCCGTATTTTTTTATTTAGCACTATCTGGAATAGAGTATTGTTACATATTTTGATGGATGATATTCTTTGGTCATATATCACCAATTGACATATATTCCTTAGATTACATGACTTTAGCTGTCAGCTTCTAAAACCATGCCACCAGGGCCATGATATTCCCACAACAATTTGCAGAAGGTTATGACAATGGACTGACAAAAAGGCATCTTTTAAAGATGAATCTGAATCAGGGAACAAAATAAAAAAAGAGGAAAAGAAAACCCGGATGGGTTTTCAGAATTATTCTTTCCTGCGCTGCAGGATAAATGCCAGACCGAGGATCGCCATTACAGGAAGGGCAATTGCAGGGAATTCAGGGATCTGGTTGCAGGTATCGGTAACTTCAGGGAACTCGATCTGAGAGAAGGTCCGGGCCCCGTGAGAGTCAATTGCAGTCACACGGACCATCCACTGGTCACCGGTCATGGTGTCAGCTGCAGGAACAGTGTCACCAACGTGATTGCCTCTGCCTGCAAAATCATCTTCAATGTATCCACCGGTACCGATATCAACGAACCAGCGGTATGTGTAGGTAACAGAGTCGTTCATGTCAGGATCTGCAGGGTTTGGACCAATAACACTTACCACAAGGTCACTGGCATTGGCCACACAGGATGGAACGGAAAGTTCCGGTGCATATGGAGGAGTATTGTTGCCGTTGGTACTGTACACAACGGTCAGAACACTCTTATCAAGGGTTGTTGCCCAGTGATCCTCGGTATGATGAATGTCGATATCAATCCAGACATCCATTTCTCCATCTGTAATAAGGGAAGGCGCCACATCGAACACAGTTTCAGACCAGGTGTTACTGCTACCCTGCAGATATACAGGATCAAAATCAACACCATCTCCGGTCACATGGTCGTATTCCCCTTCCCAGCCGTGAGAAGGTTCAGCATCAACGTCCCAGGCCCTGACCATCAGATTTACTGAGTTGATCACAATGCCGGGCTCACTTGCATTGGGGAAAGTGTGTTTCCAACCATAGTCCTCATCATACCAGCTGTATATTTCAAAGCCGTAGTTAGAAGGAGCTATATAATGAGGTGCGGTGCTGGACTCATCCACGATCTGAGTATAGGTGAATGTTCCATCTCCATTGTCCACTGTCGTTTCTGTAGTAGCGGCCATTGGTTCAAGTCTCACGGTGTATGCAGGATAGTCCTCAGGGTTATCATTAAGATCATTCTCAGCTACAGCAAGTGCAGCACCTGAAGCCACCAGCATGAACACGGCGAGTGCAATTATTGTGTTATATATCCATTTCATATTATACCACCTGAAAGCATCACGGTGAATCTATTGATGTATAGAACTACCATTCATTAACATATATACATTTCGAAGATTTCTTAAATGTTATTATTATTATAATGATAATGACACAAAGCGACTGTTAGTAAACCATATAAAAAAAGAAGTATAAAAAAGAGAAAAAAGAAAACCCAAAAAGGGTTTTCAGAATTATTCTTTCCTGCGCTGCAGGATAAATGCCAGACCGAGGATCGCCATTACAGGAAGGGCAATTGCGGGGAATTCAGGGATCTGGTTGCATGTATCGGTAACTTCAGGGAACTCGATCTGAGAGAAGGTCTGGGCCCCATGGGAATCGATCGCAGTCACACGGACCATCCACTGGTCACCGGTCATAGTATCTGCTGCAGGAACAGTGTCACCGATGTGATTGCCTCTGCCAGCAAATTCATCTTCAATGTATCCACCGGTACCGATATCAACGAACCAGCGGTATGTGTAGGTAACAGAGTCGTTCATATCAGGGTCTGCAGGGTTTGGACCAATAACACTTACCACAAGATCACTGGCATTGGCCACACAGGATGGAACGGAAAGTTCCGGTGCGTATGGCGGGGTGTTGTTACCGTTGGTACTGTACACAACTGTCAGGACACTCTTATCAAGGGTTGTTGCCCAATCATCATAGTTGTGGTGCATATCAATATCAAGCCAGACATCCATTTCACCATCAGCTATAAGGGAAGGTGCCACATCGAACACAGTTTCAGACCAGGTGTTACTGCTACCCTGCAGATATACAGGATCAAAATCAACACCATCTCCGGTCACATGGTCGTATTCCCCATCCCAGCCGTGATAAGGTTCAGCGTCAACATCCCAGGCCCTGATCATCAGATTTACTGAGTTGATCACAATGCCGGGCTCACTTGCATTGGGGAAAGTGTGTTTCCATCCATAGTCCTCATCATACCAGCTGTATATTTCAAAACCATAATAGATCGGGTCTATATAATGAGGTGCGGTGCTGGACTCATCCACTATCTGAGTATAGGTGAATGTTCCATCTCCATTGTCCACTGTCGTTTCTGTAGTAGCGGCCATTGGTTCAAGTCTCACGGTGTATGCAGGATAATCCTCAGGGTTATCATTAAGATCGTTCTCAGCTACAGCAAGTGCAGCACCTGAAGCCACCAGCATGAACACAGCAAGTGCAATTATTGTATTGTATATCCATTTCATTTTTGTACCACCTGAAAGCATCAAGTTACATGTTTGATACGAAGAGATATATATGGCAATTAATATATAAACATTGCGAAGATGTTTATAATGTCATTACCACCATAATTATGAGGAACTAACCATATACACTCATGATCAAAACGAGAGATAAACTTCACAACTGTACCCATTATTACTATTATTGAGGTGCAGGGCCAAAGAAAGCCCATGACTTTAGTCACAGGTAGTTCACAAAAATACAGAAACGAATACAAAGATAAAAACACTGAGAGAATAATACTGAGATAAGAACACTGAGATAAAAATACAGAGATAAGAACACAGAGATAAGAACACAGAGATAAGAACACTGAGATAAGAACACTGATCACAGAAAAAACACAAATAGAATGTAAGCTCTGTGATCTTTGTTATTATCAAAGATTCCTTAATACAACACTCTTAATTAATGACCTTATTCAACATTCTCTTCCAGCAATTCTTTATCAATATTTTCGATCAGCGTGGTGACCTTGTTATACCATTGTTCAATGTTCTCCCTTAACATCATTTTAACTTCCACCGGGTCCACGGCGGCATATTCATAATAATATCCCCCTATATCGATGGTTCGGGTCTCCCGGAACACAAGGCCGCAGGATATGAGATTCTGCAGGGACCTGTAGGCAGTACTCCTCTCCCTTTTGAGCTGTTCTCCAAGCTGCTCGGCAGTCATGGGCCCTTTTAAAAGCAGTGCTTTATAGGCATCAAGATCCAGATTCTTAAGTCCCAGGATGCATTTTGTCACATCATCACATTCACAGTTCGCCCGCAACATTTCTCTGATAGAACCCATCATATTATATCACTCAAAGTATGATCTTCATTTATAGCAAAAAAATTGAGAATTAATACATATTAAAGATTAGAATTAATTTTCATTAGTGCACAGTTTATACAAAACCATAATACTCACGTCGTTAATTATATATATAGTTTATCAGAACCACTAATCCCTTGAAACCTATAATACCTGAAAACCAACGCTGTGACGAACCTCTTGATACCGAACGCCTGATCTACCATCCTGATATGATCAGGGCCAACGAGTGGATCCTTTCCCAATACGAACCCCCTGAAAGGAAATACGGTATCTTTGTACCCTGTGCCATGCGCAAACCCTATCATCTAAGTCCCTCCCACCGCATCTATGACAGGATAATTTTCGGCATCCTCAGACCAGAAGATGTTCATGTGGTAGTTTTCGGGACATGCGGTGTCACACCAAGAGAACTTGATGAACAATATCCCTTCATGGACTACAGGTTCATGATGGGAAAATGCAATGTTGCAAAAATAAAGCGGGATTTCATTAAAATGGAAAGTGACCGGCTGTCCAGATATCTGGAAAAGACAAAAGACCACTATGAGCACCGCATCGCCTATTGCATAGGGGATTTCAGAACCGCCATGGAGAATGCCACCAGAAGGACAGGCATACCGGTAACCATCGTACCCCTCACAAAAACCATGGAAGCCTCCATCAGGCCTGAAAAACGTTTCATCTACGGCAGCCTGAGCCAGCAGCAATACCTTCAGGACCTATCCGATGCAATCACATCTATCGAAGGCCTGGACAAGCGAACAGTGGGAGTACATGAAGAGCTCTCAACCAATGATATGGATTGGTATTTGCTCTGAACATAGACACTTTTTAAAAAATAAAGAAATTCCCAATAATCTTGGCCTAAAGTATTCAAAAGCAAAATATAGCCAAGAGCTACATCAAAATAAAAATTATAAAGATGAATAAAAAGAGGGATATGCAATCCCCCTGATCATCTATATCCCAAAAACTCAGTCAAGATAGGGTGACTGGGCAAGGACTGCCATTCCACTATCAGAGATATGAAGTACCCTTACTTCATTAACAGTACCTGAACCTCTCATCTTCATTACATAGATGGTGCGCTGAAGATTGCTGCCAATGATCTCACGGCCCAGTTTTACAACCGAATCCGCACCATATTCAACCATTGTATCCAGACCGAACATCGAGCCCACGGTGATCACCGAGGTCACATCATGCTTTCTGAAGATACCAAATACATCATCAATTAGGGTCCTTAATTTATAATTGGATTCTATTGCCAAAAACAGGGCCTCAATGGAATCAATGAAGATACGGTCGGGTTTGACCTGTTCGATCTTACTTTCCACAAGTTTCCTGAAGCTTTTGATCAGCTCGGAGGGAGCGATCTCCACACTCTTCTGCAGCCGCAGGCCCGGATCGGTTATATCCACAAAGATAAGCTTCCCTTCTTCGACCAGCTTATCAAGTTCCCAGCCAAAGGAGGTCCTCATCTCACGTATAAGGCTTTTGGACTCCTCCGAGGTAATGATACACATACCCACCTCACCATTCTTAGCCCCTTCATAAAGGAACTGGGAACCGAATATGGTCTTACCGGTACCTGACCCGCCAGAGACCACATTTGCAGTCCCTTTGAAATAGCCTCCGTTTAACATCTCATCCAATCCCCTGATACCTGTGGGGACTCTTTCCATTATAGTTTCATCATCCATATTTCCACCTGAGAAATGAACTTCATTGTGATAATCCAAGTGCTATGTTAATACAATAGTAATATAAACGGTAACTTATATGACACTTATCATTAAAGAGTGGATCCTACATCATAATTAAGTGTGCCCGGAATCCGGGGCCAACGTGCCATATTTCCAAAAACTTGCATCGGACAGCGATCAGGCCCGATAACGCTTGAAGCTGGAACCGGAAAAAACACAGCACAGAATGCAGGGTCACTGGCATCAGGAAATCAGATGCACATACAAACCATGATCGACCTTATTCATCAAGTACGAGATCCGGTTCCCGGACTATTTCGAGCATGATCTCACTAAAGAGCAACTTTTCAATGGTCCTGGCTATATAACCCCTTTTCTGATGTTTCCGGATATCCTGATCCAGACGCAGGTCGGAATCGATCTGGATGCGTATCAGGGCCATCCTGAACTTTTCCGGATCTTTTATTTCCATTGAATAGAACTTTTCTATAATATAGACAAGCTCAAAGGGATCGTCCAGGACTTCACAAAGCAGTCGCTGCTCCTCTGAAAGAGACTTTATGTCACAGGTAGATTCGGGGTCACCTGTCACCAGACATACGGACTCCCGGGAATAAAGACGGGTATTTTCATATCTTGCGGCATTCATGTATCTATCTTCCATATAAGGGGCACTCATCATTAACTTACGATTGATGAGGCGCAGGGGCAGAAAATGCCCACGACTTCAGTCGTGGGTAGTTCACAATCAACAACTTCCAGTACTATTCAAAAAGCTCGTGATATCAGGATTCCACAACATCACAACGGGTCTTTTTACCATCCTCACCCTTAGCATGCATCTTTTTCATCAGGATATGCTCACAGCGTTTCATATCCTCTGCAGTATTAATATTAAGTGCAAGCTCAGGATCATCAAGCATATAGTTATGATAGGCCTGTTCCTCATTGATCGTATCCCCTCTGAGGACATTGATACCTGCAGGGACGATGAAGCGACCCTTCCAGTTAAAGACCGTATCAGGGCGTATCCCAATATCCTTACAAAGAGAAAGAGGAATGAAGACAGACATGGAATCAACACCACATTTTCCATAGGCATCTATGATGTTGTCAAGCAGCTCAGAGCTCACCAGAGGAAGGTCTGACATAATGATCATAACAGGGTCCTTAATGCCCGCTTCTTCCACTGCATATACCATATCACCCACATAATTATCCCCGGCCGTAGACATGATCTTAACTTCCCCTTCATACCTGTCAAGCACAAGCTCTTCTGTAAAAGGAGTTGACGGGGAGACCGTTACATATATCGTATCGATCCCTGCTGACTGCTTGAGAGCATCTATAACATAGCATATCATAGGTTTTCCCAAAAGCTCGACACAGGGTTTCTCCCCCATACCCAGCCTGAGACCCTGGCCCCCGGCCATTATAACGGCATCCATGCCAGCCCTCCTGACCCGTTATTGATAGCATGAAGGATCATGGTGAACACGATCAGAACAATGATGCGTGCAATCTCATTGGACGTACCGACACAGTCACCATTAACCCCTTTGAAGTGTCTGCCGGATACGTTGATGACCACAAAAGCAGATACAATAGCTGCAATATAACCGCAAAGTCCGATCAGACCAAAAGGCAGGCAGGCAACCAGCCCCACTACAAATGCAACCAGATATCTGGAAGGGGTTGTTCCATTGATGATCATGGAACCCAGCCCCTCGTGTATGGACTTACCAAACCCTGCCACTGTGAGCATGGCCTGCTTGGCTCCGATCTCCGCAACCAGCAGGGCCACAGGCAGAATATAGACAGGAGCAAGATAACCAATGCCAGGAGATGCCAGGATCTCATTTTGCAGAGCGGATATGGAAGCGTAGAGGCCTAACAATGCAATAGCCGCATAGGCCACACCACCAATTCCCAGTGATACGTCCTTAAGGGCATGGATCTTCTTTTCCAGGGAACCGTGGGCCGTTGCCCCGTCTCCGAAATCCGCCAGTCCGTCCAGATGGTTCAGACCGGTTATGTAGTAGATAAAAGCGATTATAATAACAGCACTGATCTGCGGGGCAAGTGCCCACTGGGTCACATATGCAACAATACCTATAAGGACACCCAGAACAACCCCTGCAAAGGTCTGCATATAGCTGCGCTTGATCAGCTCCTCCAGCCCTTCCATGGTGATACCCACAGGAATGGTCGAAAGGAACCCAAAACTTGTCCGTAATGCAAGTAAGAAAGCGTTCATCCGGCTATAACACCACCGTTTACATCCCTGTCTTCATTTTTCTGCTCAGATTTTTGTTTTTTTGCCAGATCGGCCAGGGCCCGGGTGTACATGTTGGCAGATACCCCCCCAATTAGACCTCCGATGACATCATCCATGAAAGGACCCAATTCAGAAAGGATACCGGGTTTTTGTTTGTCAAATCTTACGAACTCGAACATCCCTTTATCCCCGCTGATGTATTTAGCAATGCTCATTCCGATGACCTCATCAGCAATGATGAAGGTCAGGTCCCTCTCATAGGAGCTGCGGCTGATATTGGGCAGTCTTCCCTGTCTGCCCTCATGTTCCAGAAGGATACCGGAGTAGATAAGCATACACAGATTGGGATCGGATATCGCCAGGTCCAGCTCATCCCTGAATCGCTTTTCTGCAATCTCACGGGTCTCCAGACCCGGATGCGGGGCATACAGGGCCAGGCCCGTATCCACAAGCATATCAACGGTTATACCTTCCTCCTCCAGAATATCAACGATACTATGGGTGATATCACCTTCAAGCTCTTTTGCCTGTCCTTTTTTAAGATCGGGAGCATCTATATCCGATAATTTCATAACAAACACCTCTACTCAATAGATCAAATAACCTGATACATAGATCAGTAATGAAAATAATAATACAGAAAGTATTGAAGCTATCAATATAACTTGCGATGCTTTCTTTATGTCTTCGGTCACCGGCCAGGGAAAATCCTTTCCAATGATATATGTTCGGGGCTTTTCCAGCCTCACATGCAATACACCTGCCACTGAAGCCATGGGATATCCGGAATTTGGAGATGCCGTTGCCCTGCAGTCACTTGTGGCACATCTGATAGCACCTCCATGATCAAGCTTTTTCCCGCGCCCTGAAGCCACAAGGTCCAGCAGGAAAGAGGAAATGGTCACCAAAATCACACATACCCTTGCAGGGACCCAGTTGAGGATATCATCAAAATTAGCTGAAAAATACCCGATATCCCGATGCTTCTCATCCATATATCCCACCATGGAATCCAGGGTACTTACTGCTTTGAAAATATATGCTCCGATGAGCCCGAAGGGACCCAGGAGCAAATAAAAGAACAATGGGGAAAGGATACCATCCACAAAGTTCTCGGAACATGTCTCGATGATCGAGGAACATACCTGGGACTCGTTAAGGGAGGACGTATCCCTGCTTACATACATTGACAGATGTTTCCTTGCACCGGGAAGGTCCCCTCCTGCCAGATCCGAATACACCTCATCAGAAGCCTCCATAAGCCGTTTGATCGCAAAGGTGGATTTGAGGAAATAGGCCTCAATGAGCAGTCCAGCCGGAGCGGGCATAAAGGAAAGATTTGCTACCAGCAGAACAATAAATGCTATTGAAGAGGCAAAGAGGATCGTTGAGAGACCCAGGAAAACACCGTATGCCTTCCTGTGGGAGGCCGGAGCCCTCTTTTTAAGGAAAGCAATGAAATTACCTATCCAGACAACAGGATGCAGGGGAGTGGGAGGTTCACCTGCGACAAGGTCATATACAGCCGCAAGGAGCAGTACCAGTATCAGATGATATGTATCGGGGATAAGCATCTCGATCATAAACGGGGCTCCATCACCTTTTCCCAGACCTTCTTCAATTTATCATCAAGGTCCCCTTCGCCATGCAATATGTCCAGAGCTTCCTGTACGAACTCTTTTTCATGGACAATAGTACAGTCCTCACAACTCCATACCGAACCTCCGCTGGACCTTTCCACCCATTTTCCCCCTGTGCGGGTATCCTTACAGGGGTAGAACGGACAGAAACAGAAAGTGCAGTCCTGGTCAGGGAAATGATGACATGGATAATAAGGACAGTCAGTATTGCCTCCCTGAGGAGTATGAATGCCTTTGTCCAGCAATGAGCAAAGGTTTTCCTTTGCAATGTCCCGGGCTTTTTCCACGACCACCTCACCCAGAGCTGTTGAGAGACGATCCGTTTCTTCCCGGGGCCTTACAGCAATGCGCACATACCTGTTGCCCATAGAAGGGAAAGAACTGCAGTCACGTATCAATATGCCTTTTTGAGCCAGGCGACTGCTCAGCTCCACTGAATCCAGAACAGACTGCTCAAGGTCCACAAGAATATAGTTGACATCACTTGGAATTGGTTTGAACTTGCGAATCCCGGACATTTTTTTAATGAGATATTCACGATCTTTGCAGACGGTCTGTCTTGATGTTTCCAGATACTTACTATATGAACCACCTTCCATTCTCAGAAAAGCCGTTCCCATGGCATCTGCAAGAGAACCCAGGTTCCAGGAAAGGCGGGCTGTATTAAGCCTTTCTGCAACCTCAGTACAGGCCACAGCAAAACCCAGACGTACTCCGGGGACCGCAAAGTCCTTGGTAAGGGAGCGCAGGACAAGCATACCGGGATGGTCCTGAACTGTTGCTGCAACACTTTCTAAAGGATTGGAAAGCTCTATGAACGCTTCATCCACAAAAAGGAAAGTATCCTTTGCAGCACATCGACGCGCAAGATCCAGGATCTTTTCCCGGGGGTGCAGAATACCGGTGGGGTTATTGGGATTGCAGACAAAGAGCAGCTTTGCACTGGCAAGCAGCTCATCATCGATACAAAAGATATCCTCCTGCGATATATATTGTATATTGGCCCCGGTAATTTTGCATTGCTGCTCATATTCATTAAATGTTGGGTGGGGAATGAGCACAACATCATTCTCATCAAGCATACACTCGGCCACAAGACGCATTATCTCACATGAACCATTTCCCGGTATGATGTTATCCAGACAGATAGGATCACCAATAAAACAAGCCGCTGCACTACGCAGCTGAAGATATCGATTATCAGGATACTGTTGCATTTTTTCAATTGCCTGGCCCAGAACATCCTCCAGCAGGAGACCTCCGGATGGGTGGTCAAAGGGAGTTCCAATGGGATTGAGGCTGGCACTAAGGTCCAGGATCATCTCCGGGTCAAGACCATACTTTTCTGCTGTCTGCACGATCAATCCACCATGTGCAGGACATTGAAGTTCTACAATATGCTCTTTAAGAGACCTGTTATTATTTTCAGACACGCTTATCCCTTATCCTAAAGAGGAGCAGCTATATTAATTTATTCAAACTTTTATGATCATCTGGCCAGAGGCAGAACGGAACGGGTCTTCATATATATACTGCATCTATCCAGATCCTCAAACGAGTCAATGCTCATTGCCAGCCTGGGGTCATAAAGAACATGATCATTCTCGGCCTGCTCTTTTGAGATTTCATCTGCATTAAGGATATTGATGCCTGCAGGAACAAGCATTGCCCCCTTTTTATAGAAGACAGTTGAGGGCCTGATATCCAGTTCCCTGTAGATGGAAAGAGGAATATGGACCGAGAGGGCTGACACTTCACAATAGCTATATGCTTCTATGATACCATCAATAAGAAGGGGAGTGATCAAAGGCAGATCCGGCATCATGAGCAGAACAGGGCCTGATGATCCGGCTAAGCGGACCGCAGAGACCATATCACCGATATAATTATCCCCGGAACTGCTTACCAGGGATACGCTGTCCCCATAGATTTCCCTGACCACCTGTTCCGTATGGGGGGAATATGACGAGACCTGGACAAATATATTGTCCACATAACAGGATTGCTGCATGGCATCTATTACATAAGATATCAAAGGTCGCCCTTCAAGCATGACACATGCCTTCTCTTCCATACCAAGCCGTTGCCCGGCACCTCCTGCCATGATAATAGCATCCATCCATATCCTCCATCCATATAAAGACAAATCATACCGACAAATTATTCCACATTGGCAACCAATCCGGACAGTACCGACCAGGTCAGCCGGAAATAAATCCATATCACAAAATTGGTTCTATTACTTCATTCCAGGCCCTTGCAAGGTTGCCATCTGCATCTGCATCCTCCATGAGGATCTCAAGGATATCTTTTACCACCCCGGGCCTGTGCACTATGGTACAATCCTCACAGCTCCAGACCTTACCGCCTGTGGTACTGTCAATCCATTTGCCCCCTGTCCGCTCATCCTCACAGGGATAGAAAGGACAGAAACAAAAGGTGCAGTCCTGGCCCGGAAAATGACAGGGATAATATTCGCAGGTGTTCCTGCTTGCACCACAATTGTCAGAGCTGGCCTTCTCAATTGCCTTTTTCAGTTTCATCTCGGCGTATTCCTTGCCGGATTCAGTCAGCACATCCCCGATGGCCTGTATGAGCCTGCCAGTCTCTCCCCGGGTACGTACGGCGATCCTGACATAATCCCGGTCAAGGGTAGCAAAGGAACTGCAATCCCTGATAAGGATACCATGGGATTCAAGTCTCCAGGTCAGCTCTACCGAATCCATCAGCAGAGTGCTTACATCCACCAGCACATAGTTCACATGGCCGGGAAGGGGATCAAATCCATAGATATCGGAAAGTCTTTCCAGAAGATAGCGCCGCTCTTTTTCAATGAACCTGCGAGACTCTATCAGATAATCACTGTTACAGCCTCCTTCCATATTAAGCAGGGCCGTGCCCACCACATCTGGTATGGCACCCAGGTCCCAGGAAAGACGGGCATTGTTCAAAACAGCTGCCATATCAGAAGATGCGATACAAAAACCCAGACGTATTCCAGGAATTGCGAAGTTCTTGGTAAGGGAGCGCAGGACAATGAGATGATCACTGGATACCACCTGGTCTGCAATGCTCTGGTCAGGAGAGGATAGCTCTATGAACGCTTCATCAACGAACAATATCACATCAAATGAAACACAGCGCTTTGCAAGCTCTATCAGGTCCTTGCGCGGGATCAGATTGCCTGTGGGATTGTTGGGATTACAGACAAAAAGCATTTTAGCCATTTCCAGCTGTTCATCGGTGAGCTCAAAAAGATCATCAAAACCAATATACTCGATCCTACCCCCGCATATCCTTGCCTGCTGCTCATATTCAGCAAAGGTGGGCTGCGGGATAAGGACAACATCATCTTTTTCCAGGGCACATTCCGCGACCAGTCTGATCAGTTCACAGGAACCATTCCCGGGAACTATATTGCAGGCTTCCAGACCAGGCCCTGCAAAAGATGCTGCAGCTTCCCGAAACTCCAGATACCTGTTATCCGGATAACGATACATAGAGTCCCTGGACTCCTCCAGAAGATCATCCAGGTCCAGATCGCAACCCGGGTAATCAAAGGGACTTCCAAGAGGATTCAGGCTTGCACTCATATCAATAATGTTCGATTCCTGAACACCCATATCAAGAGAGGCTTTGTGAACAAGCCCTCCGTGTATGGCCGGTGATAGATCAATGATGTGCTTCCTAAGAGGTAAAGTTCTGTTTTTTTCAGACACATGAATCGCCACACTAGTTATCCATTTTATGAAGGAAAACTATATTAAGTTATGTAAAAATGATTTTAGTTGCAGAATGTATTTGAGACACCGGAAACAACTTAACCTTAGTTGACTCAAACAGCTAATATCCTATAGTATATAAGCACTACACTCTTTCATTATTTGTTTTACGAACCGGAATGCCAGACAGGATCAAAAAAAAGAATAACAGATGGAATAAAGAGAATATGACGGGCCTTAAAGGGACAATCTCCGGAACATCATCCACAATCTATAAATATAAGTACTATATGATACTTTAGATAAGTAAGTTGCAGGAAATAAACCTGCATCACAACCATTCAGCATGGAAATCTGATCATGTAGATCGAATGGACTCTAAATCCATTCAGCCGGGTTAGATTCCCGGGGTTTCCGCCAGGGAATAAGATCTGAATAAGATCTTTCCCACCGAATTTTTTTCGACCGCAGGGATGATAAATATGAATAATATCACCACAGGAGCATAGGAGCATGGAAAAGAAGTTACTCGATGCCCTGGTTGCTACCAACGGTGTATGGTTGTCCCGAAGCGGATTACTTCATGGAGTTAAGGATATAGAAGTGGTCAGGAAGAACATTCACATAGTGACGGACTGCGGAGAGACCTTCACTGTGAGAAATTCCAGATCCAGCCGTTCTGCAAGGGCCTTAAGATACAATAAGTACCGTAAGGTATGCAAGCGCTGCAAACTATCCGATGAGAGGATCGAACGTTTTGTAAAGAAGACCTTTAAAAAACCGGGCTCAACTGTGAGCGTGCTCTCAACAACGAAAAAAACTCCTAAAAAGCCAAAGGCTACCGTAGTAAGATCCGTTTCCACACAGACCACCATACCCGGGGAGCAGAGCATGGGCACAAAGGAAAGGGCCACAACAGACGCCCTCAATGAGATTAATGCTAAAACAGTTGCAGAGAACAAACCAACAGTTGCAGAGAACAAACAACCTGAAAAGAAAGTGGCAGTTGAAAGGAAGAAAGATCAATCCGGAAGAACGGTCAAAGATCAGACTGAAAAGAAGATAGAATATTCTCCTTCACAGATAGAAAGGATAAAGGCCCTTTCAACACCCGGGGATAAACTATCTCAAAGAGAGGAACTGCCTGAATTTAAGATCCTGGAAAAAGAGCTGATAGGCAAGAGAAAGGATGAGCTTAAGAATATCTATGAGGAAGAACGGGAGAATGAACTGGGCAAACTTGAAAGGACCATTACAGCTTTCTTCACGCAAAGAGGATTCCTTGAGATCAAATCCCCGATCATGATCCCCCTGGAATATATCCACCGTATGGGTATTGATCAGGACGATCACCTTTCAAAACAGATATTCAAAGTGGGAGATAATATGTGCCTGCGCCCTATGCTGGCCCCCTGTCTCTATAACTGTCTGCGTAAATTCGACAAGGTCTTGCCCGACCCTGTAAGGATCTTTGAGATAGGGACCTGTTACAGAAAAGAGTCTGACGGAAGCCGGCATCTGGAAGAGTTCACCATGCTCAACTTCTGTCAGATGGGATCCAATTGTACCCGGAAGAACCTGGAGAATATCATAGGAGAGTTCCTGGACCACCTGGGTATCGAATACACCATTGAAGCAGACAGCTGTATGGTGTACGGGGAAACCATGGACGTCATGCACGGGGAACTGGAGCTGTCCTCTGCTGTGGTCGGGCCCATCCCGCTGGACAGGGAATGGGGTGTGAGTAAACCCTGGATCGGAGCAGGTTTTGGACTGGAGAGATTGCTTAAGGTCAA
The DNA here is from genome assembly GCA_963676195.2 of Methanosarcinaceae archaeon. Lineage (GTDB taxonomy): Archaea > Halobacteriota > Methanosarcinia > Methanosarcinales > Methanosarcinaceae > CAXXJW01. The sequence continues at coordinate 60,425 of CAXXJW010000002.1, forward strand.
ACACGACTATCGCAACATACGCCGTGCAAGCAGATCTGAGCTGTATTACAACGGAATTAATACCAATCTATGAGGTGAGGAGTTTGTTTAAAGATATGGACCTATCGGATCTTGAGGCATATGCACAAAAGATCATAGATGGGGCCGAATTATCCGATGATGACCTCAGGGAACTGCTTCTGATAAGTGACCCTGAGGAGCTTGATCAACTTTATACGGTGGCTGCAGCGGTGCGGGACCATTTCTTCGGGAATAAGGTCTTTTTATACAGTTTTGTGTATTTTTCCACCTACTGTAAGAATAAATGTGCTTTTTGCTATTACAACCGATGCAATGATATCCACAGATACAGGCTGAGCCTGGAGGATATCAGGAAGATCTGCAGGTCGATAAAGGACGAAGGGGTCCATATGATCGATCTGACCATGGGAGAGGACCCTTATTACCACAACCATCCCGAAAGACTGGTGGAAATGGTGCGTGCAGTTAAGGAAGATACGGGAATGCCAATTATGATATCCCCGGGAGTTGTCAGCAATGAGACCCTTGAGCAACTTAAGCAAAACGGGGCAAATTTCCTTGCCCTCTACCAGGAGACCTATGACAGAGAGCTTTACAAACGGCTGAGGGTCGAACAGTCTTTCCGGGAAAGGATAAACTGCCGCAGTTATGCGGGCCAGATAGGTTATTGTACAGAGGATGGAATGCTTACCGGAGTTGAACCGGACATTGATTCAACCATCACATCCCTGAGAGGGATGCAAGCCGCTAACACGGATATGGTACGGGTGATGACCTTTATACCCCAGAAAGGGACCCCTCTGGAAACAAATGAATTTTTCAACTGTTCCCGGGAGCTTCAGATCATCTCCATACTGCGGTTATTGTTCCCGAAAAAACTTATCCCCGCCTCACTGGACCTTGAAGGTATTGACGGAATGGTGGACAGGCTAAATGCCGGGGCCAATGTGGTGACCTCAATCATCTCCTCGGATTCTTCCCTGGAAGGAGTTGTCAATTATGACAGGGAGCATTCCGAAAGGAACCGGGATGTAGCCAGTGTGGTGGAACGGCTTGCCACCATGGGAATGGAACCTGCCAGCCAGGAAGCCTTTGAGCAGGTCATTGGGGGCAGGTAGAATGACTGCAATTTGTATAATAGGGGGAAAACTGCAGGGATTCGAAGTAACATACCTTGCCAGGCAGGCAGGTATTGAGGTAGTTCTTATTGACAGGAATGAGAAGGCCCTGATACGCCATGTTGTTGACAGTTTCCATTGCTTTGATATACAGGATGATCCGGGCAGGCTCATCCGCATCTGTGAGGATGTGGATGCCATCCTGCCGGTGAATGAGGACCTTGAAACCCTTGAATTTATAAAGGAGATCACACCTGAACTCAAATGCTCTGTGCTGTTTGACCATGATGCCTACCATATCAGCAGGGATAAGAACCTCTCCGCAGATTTCTTTAAACGGATCGATATCCCCACACCTAAAAGCAGACCTTCAAAACCGCCTTATTTTGTCAAACCTCCCTGCTTAAGCAGCAGTGTGGGAACCCGGATCATCCATGATGACCGGGAGCTTGAGGGACTTTCCCCGGACATGCTCGTGGAGGAATATGTCCCGGGAGATGTTATTTCTCTGGAAGTTATCGGAGATGGGAATAATTTTGCCGTGGTTAAGGAAACAAAGGTGCATATCGATGACACCTATGACTGTACAAGGATAACTCCCATTGAGCATAATCCACAATTCAGAGAGATCTCCCATAAACTGGCCCAAAAGCTGGGTATCCGGGGGATCATGGATGTGGAAGCAATTGTCTCTGAAAGCGGCCCAAAGGTCATCGAGATCGATGCCAGGTTCCCGAGCCAGACACCCATTGTCGTTTATCATTCTTCAGGTATCAATCTGGTGGAACTCCTTTTAAAAGCCTTTAAAGACGGAGTGGAACCCATCGACCAGGCACCTGAAAAGGGATACTGTATCCTGGAGCATCTCCTGGAGGATGGAAAGGAGCTTACCCCGGTTGGGGAGCATATACTGTCCCGGGGAGAGGATTACCGGGAATATTATAAGCAACCTGGCATGGAGATCTTCAAATGTACTGGAAGGAGGAATGCCTACACCCTGATCTGCCATGGGGAAGATGAAAGCAGCACACTAAAACTAAGAGAAAAGGCAGTCTCGATCATAAAAGAGGAAGAGCTCTAAGATACCGTAGCAGGATCTAAACAGGAGAGAAAAGGAGAGGAGAGAAGCAATGGCATTATTAACACCGGAGGATCTTGAAGATCTTCTAAACAGGTTCAAAGAGAACAATGAGACCCTTAACAGGGCAACAGGAATGGACATCAAGCAGATCTGCGAGGCAATATACGGGACCAGCCCGGGTTGTCAGAAAGTGGGTATAATTCCCATTACAGCAGGTAACGGCGTGATCAGCAATTTTTCAGCTTCGTTGCTTGCAATAGTGGAATATTTCGGACTTGAGGGATTCATCACACCCCATCCTGACATCACAGGCTATTATGAGGCGATCTGCGAGAAGGCCGATATAATCCTCATGGCAGATGACCATATTTTCATAGCCCACAACCTCAGGACCGGAAAGATCGCAACCAACCATGTCTGTACAGGGGTCATCTATGCGGAGATAGCTTCCCTGTTTAAGGAAGCCGCCTCAAAGGATGTTCTGGTAATAGGCCTGGGAAGGGTTGGATATGCAGGAGCGGCCCACCTTACACATAAAGGCTTTAATGTCTTTGCCTATGACCCGGACGAAAAGGCCCTGGAAAGAGCAATTGCAGAACTTGGGGTTAAGAGAATAGAGGATCACAAGGAAGATCGGTTCTCAATGGTCTTTGAAGCAACCCCGAATGCAGACACCATATCAGAAGGAATGATCAGTGAGCGCTGCCTGGTCTCCACTCCGGGAATACCCTGCGGACTGCCTGATGAGATATCTGAGAAATATGATGTGGACCTGGTCATGGAGCCACTTGTAATTGGAGTGTCTTCAATGCTTTATGCAGTCTTTTGAGGCAATATGGGGACCATGCGAATAAAAAGTTATTTATGTGCTAAATACATAGCAGTTTTGCCTTTTTATAATTAAGGTTAAGTTGAAGAAGGTTAAGTTAAAGGAGAACTTAAATGTCAGACTATACACCAAAAGAAAGATTATCCCGTATGTTAAACGGAGAAAAGGTTGACAGAATGCCCGCTATCTGTGTTACACAGACAGGTACCGTGGACCTGATGGACGCCTGTGGTGCCGAGTGGCCTGAGGCCCATGAGGACCCTGAAAAGATGGCAACCCTTGCAGAAGCAGCACACACCATCATCGGCTTTGAAGCTGTACGTGTGCCTTTTGACATCACCGCAGAAGCTGAGTTCTTCGGCTGTGGCATCAAGCCAAGTACAAGAGAACAGCAGCCATCCGTAATTAACCATGTGATAAACAAGGCAGAAGACCTTGAAGAACACAGGGAATATGACGTCACCACTGGCAGGGTAGGCAGGATCGCTCAGGCAGTCAAGATCCTTGCAGACAAATATGGCGAAGAGCTTCCAATCATCGGAAGTATGATCGGACCATTCTCCCTTGCACAGCACCTTACCGGTGACTCCTGGTTCATGACAATCATGACAGATCAGGAATTTGGCCTTAAGGTCATGGATTTCACCACCGACTTCTGCATAGAATATGCAAAGAACCAGGTCGCAAACGGTGCAGACACCCTTTCCCTTATTGACCCAACAGCAAGCTACCAGCTCATCGGAGATGAGTTCTACAACATGTTCGTAGTTCCATTCCACAAGAAGATCGCTGATGCAATGCACGAGCTTAATGTGCCTGTTGTCCTCCACATCTGCGGTGACACAACCGAAGGCCTGCAGCTTATGGAAGCATCCGGTGTTGACGCGATAAGTGTTGACCAGAACGTCGATATCGCAACCGCAGTGAGCAAAGTGGACAAGGCCCTTATCGTAGGAAACCTTGACCCTGTCAACTGTCTGTGGAACAAGACCCCTGAAGATGTAAAGGCAGAATCCGCAAAGGTCCTTGAGGCCCTTGGAGACAGAGGCCTGCTTGCACCTGGATGTGGAATTGTAAGTAAGACCCCTACCGAGAACCTTCAGGCAATGGTAGAGGCAGCAAAGAACTGGACTTACTAAGTCCATTTCTTTTTGATCGATTATAAAAAACTCCCTGCCCTGCAGGGAGGGACTCACCTCACAAAGTTATGTTACGGCCCGTTGCTGGCCGTATCATGACCTGCATGCTTTTTTGTATCAGATGAAAAACAGCTGGCTGTTCAGACTCTTTCAGGAATGGAACTTTTTTGGAATACCATCTTTTTGAACGCTTATCAATGTGACCTTTTTACATGACACGGGCTTTACCCGGCACATGATTCTTAAAAAAGCAGACCGGTGAGACTGAGCAGGCCCAGTACTATGCAGAAACTGGAGAAATCCACTTTTTCAGCTACCTTCAGGAAAAGGTCTATGGTGAGCAGGCCCGAGCCAAAGGAGAACAGCAGGGCCACCAGTGAATATATATCCATTTCAATGGAACCCATAAGTCCAATGCCGACCTCAGCGGCCAGTACTGCAGGGATGCTCATAAGAAAACTAAGTTTTATGGCATCAGGCGCATTAAAGCGCAGCAATACCAGGGTTGAGACAGTGATCCCCGAGCGGCTAACTCCGGGAAGGGCGGCCAGGCCCTGGGCCATACCGGTGATAAGGGAGTCCTTTAATGACGGGTCCTTCTGCTCATTTGGCCTTCTGTCCGAGAACTTCTGGAGCAGACCGGTGAAGATCAGGAGTGCCCCGATCAAAGCCATTGCCGGGGCTCCGGATATATCATGCATACCGGTTGCCAGGATGATAAGCGGATATCCCACCAGCCCGGTCAGGATGGTCACTATGATAAGGAAAGTGATGAGAGGATCAGATGGGGTGTTCTTTTGAGGCAGATCACGCACATATCCCGGAACACGGGACAATATATCGCACACATCCTTCCTGAAAAAGACAATCGCTGATAATAAGGTACCGATATGCAGCCAGATGGATATGGGAATAGCCTGGGCCAGTGTCTTATCAAAGAATGCCACCATCACCAGAGAGGTCATGCCTTCACTGCTTACAGGGAGCCATTCCGCGATTCCCTGTACCAGCCCCAGGACCATGGCTTCAAAAAGTGTTAACATATGGAGAATATAATATATTCACACATATAAAAACTGACTGGTGATTGAACGGATATTGTGTCTGATCGGCCCCATCAAATACCGACATTCTATAACATTCTGTGATATAAATCCAGATGAGAGTAAATATATAAATGTTATGGATTAAGTTTATATATTTCTAAATGAATGAGAGATAAGACTTACAATAAAGGATTGATACTTCAAATGAAAATATGCATAACATCCAGTGGAACAGAACTAAGCAGCCCGAGCAACCCTCATTTTGGCAGATGCGGATATTTCATTCTTTTCGATACCGACACCTCTCAAACAGAAAGTTTTGAGAACCCCGCAGCCTCTGCTCCCGGGGGTGCAGGCATACAGGCTGCCCAGTTCATCTCAAAGACCGGAGCAGATGCCCTTCTTACTGGCAGTGTGGGCCCAAATGCCTATCCTGTCCTTGAAGCTGCCGGAATAACAGTGTATACCGGCATCACGGGTTCCGTAAACGATGCACTTGAGCAGTACAGGAACAATACCCTTACCGCTACCGACAGTCCGACTTCAAAGGGCCATGTGAACATGGCACCGGCCGATCAGGGCAGCAACATAGGAAGCAGTAACGGACAGGGCAGCAACATGGGAAGCAGTAACGGACAGGGCAGCAACACAGGAAGCAGTAACGGACAGGGCCGGGGATCCGGGCAGGGAAGAGGTATGGGTCGTGGGTCTGGCTCAGGAAGGGGCATGGGCCGTGGCTCGGGAAGAGGTGCAGGACGCAACTGAACGGGTCTAAATTTGCCATTATCATTAATAATTGACAATTTAAGTAAGATTAAACAAAAGGTGATCTAAAAATGAAAGTTTGCATACCCTCAATGGGAAAAGGCGGAATGGATGATATGGTCGGACAGCATTTTGGACAGGTTCCAAGCTATACGATCGTTGATACAGATACAAAAGAAGTCGAAGTGATCGAGAACACCAGTGAACATAGAGGAGGGATCGGTTTGCCCCCTGAACTCCTTGCAAAATCAGGTGTTCATGTCATGCTGTGTGGAGGACTTGGCCAGAAGGCAGTGAATATGTTCGCAAGCTATGACATTACAGTATATGTCGGAGCCAGTGGAACAGTACAGGATGCATTTAATGCCTGGGAAGCAGGGGACCTTTGCCTGCCAAACAGCCAGAATGTATGTCAGGGCCACGACCACCATCACCACCATTAAAAAAGGAGAGATACAATGCCAGAAGAGTATAAATGGTTCCTGAAAGACGCAGTGGTAGATACCGGAATGTGCACCCTTTGTGGTGCATGTGCGGCAGTCTGTCCCTATGAGATCATAGAGTTCAAGGAGGACGGACCTGCCCTTAAGGAAGAATGTTACCGCAACGGCCTGGGTGCATGTAAGGATGTCTGCCAGAGGGTTATGACCGATGCTTCACGCCTGTCAATGAATGTATTCCAGTTCAAGGCAAAGCCCCCTTCCCCTGTGGGACAATATGAAAGGATCGTCTCTGCCAGGGCCACTGACGAAGCTATACGCAATAAAGGTCAGGATGGAGGAGCTGTTACCGCCCTTCTGGCATATATGTTCGATAATGATCTGATCGACGGAGCGGTCACCACCTCAGGTTTTTCCAAACCCGACTCCAGGATCATCAGAGGTAAGGATGAATTACTGGACACCTCAGGTGCTAAATATTCTGCAGTACCGGTCCTTTCCTCCCTGCGCGAAAGCAACGGGGAGCTGGGTAAGGTGGCTATGGTAGGGGTTCCCTGCCAGATGTACGGTACCCGCAGGACCCAGTTCTTTACCGGCCTGAACGTCCATCCCATAGAAGTGGGTAAGGATGGGGAAAAAGCACTCATACCGGATATTGCATACAGTATCGGCCTGTTCTGTATGGAGAACTTCGACCACAATAAGCTATATGAATATCTGGGAAGCATCGGTATCGATGTATCCACTATAAAGAAATTTGCCATACACCTTGATGAGATGCTGGTGACAACCGAAAGCGGGGATGTGGAAATATCCCTCAAGGACGTAAAAGACTGTGTATGGGATGGGTGCCGCATCTGCAGGGATGCTGTCTCAAAGGTTGCTGACATCTCAGCCGGTCATGTGGGCTCTTCCCAGGGCTGGACCACCCTGATCGCCAGGAATGCAAAAGGAGTGGAATTACTTGAAAAAGCACACAAAGCCGGATACCTTGAGGTAAATGAAACAGCTGACCTGGAAATGATAGAGGACTTTGCGGCCATAAAGATGCACAAGTTCAATAAGGAGCTTAGCAGGCGCCTGGAAAGCGGGGAAGATGTCAGATGCTACTGGGTCCGGGACTATCCGGGGGTCAGAACTGAGGTCAATGGTACCAATTTTGTAAAGATAAAGACAAATTCCGGTATTGCCGATCATGAATACATCGCCAAAGTGGCAGAGCTGGCCGGCAAATACGGTGATGGTACCCTTGAGCTTACCACACGTAAGAGCATTGAGATCCAGGGGGTTAAAGGAGAGAATATGGATGCCCTTATGGCAGAGATCTATGGCAGTGGTCTGAAGACCATCGGCATGGGATATGCCACATCCTGTCCGGGTAATGCCTACTGTCCCGAAGGCCTGGTGGAAACCAAGCAGATCGGGGATGAGATCACCATGCAGTTTGCCCAGAAGATGACCCCCCACAAAATGAAAGTGGGTATATCAGGATGTCCCAACAGCTGTGTCAGGATACGGGATCATGATATTGGTATCATGGGTCAGCTTCGTCCGGTTATCGATAATGAAAAATGTGTGGGTTGCGGACGCTGTGTTGAATTATGTAAATTCAATGCCATCTCCATCTCAGGAGGGAAAGCTGTCATAGACCGCGATCTATGTGCCAACTGTGGCTGGTGTGTGAGAGAATGTCCCCACGAAGCAGCTGTTGAGGACGCCAGAGGATACTCGGTCTGGATCGGAGGCAACAGCGGGCGCAGGCCCACCAAAGCCGTACTGCTCAAGGAATTCTGTACAAAGGAGGAGATCCCTGCCCTGATGGAAAAGGTCAGGCAGACCTTTGTGAAATACAGAACAAAACCTGGAAAGGAAAGGCTTGGTAATATCATTGCAAAGGTCGGTGAAGGACAGTTCATAAGAGAGGTCCTGTACGAATAAATACCTTCAAACCGGGAATGAGTAGAACTTATTCCCGTTTTTCTTTTTCACCCTCCGCTTACAGAGGGAATTTTATGGGGATACTCAATGAAAATAGCAATAGCAAGTGGTAAAGGAGGTACAGGCAAGACCACAGTGGCAGTAAACCTTGCACTGTCACTGGAAAATGTCCGGTTGCTGGACTGTGATGTGGAAGAGCCTAATTGTAACCTGTTCCTTGCATACGAGCTTGAAAAGATAACCGATGTGAATAATGATGTGCCTGTAGTGGATGATTCAAAATGCGATCATTGCGGCCATTGTGCCCGTTTCTGCAGATACAATGCCCTGGCAATCCTGCCCGAGAAAGTGCTGGTGTTCGCAAGCCTGTGCCATGGCTGTGGAGGATGTAAACTGGTCTGTCCCAATGATGCGATCAGTGAGCAGGAGAGGACCACAGGAGTGATCCGCAGGGGATACAGCCAGGAGGACAGGGTTGAACTATATGAAGGCCTGCTCAATATCGGTGAACCCATGGCAACCCCGGTGATCAATAAGCTTAAGACCTTCATGGATCCGGAAGGCATCAATATAATCGACGCACCACCGGGTACGGCCTGCCCTGTGATCGCCACTCTGAAAGAATGCGATTATTGTATCCTGGTCACCGAACCAACACCTTTTGGTCTTTATGACCTTAAACTTGCAGTGGATGTGGTACGCAACCTTGACCTTGCCTTTGGAGTGATCATCAATCGCTCGGACATGGGGGATGAAAGGGTTGAAAGATACTGCAATCAGGAGAACATCGACATCCTGCTGCGCATACCCCATGACCTTAATATTGCGAACCTGTATTCAAAGGGTATCCCCTTTGTACAGGAGATGCCCTACTGGAGAAGTGAATTCAAAGGGGTATATGAGACCATAAAGGACATTGTGGGGGTAGAAAAATGAAACAATTAACGATCATCAGCGGAAAAGGCGGGACCGGTAAGACCACCATCACCTCGGCCTTTGCCTGCCTGTCCGGGGACAGTGTCCTGGCAGACTGCGATGTGGATGCTGCGGATATGCACCTGCTGCTCCAGCCGCAGGTCACGGGCACCTTTGAGTTCTACGGCCTGGACATGGCCTCTATTGATCTTAACCGCTGTACAGGTTGCGGGGAATGTATCGATCACTGCCGTTTCAATGCTATTGGAGAGGACCTGATCGTGGACACCTGCAGATGTGAAGGCTGTGGTGTCTGTGAATACATCTGTCCCACAAATGCTGTAGAGATGTTGAAATGGACATCCGGGGAAGCGTTTGAATCCATGACCCGATTTGGGCCCATGGCCCATGCAAAACTTAAGGTGGGTGAAGAAGCAGGAGGAAAACTTGTGGCTGTTGTCAGAGAACATGCCCGCACCCTTGCCCACCGGTATGGGAAAGACCTGGTGATCATTGACGGGCCTCCGGGAACCGGATGTTCGGTCATTGCCGCTATAACCGGTGTGGATATGGTACTGGTGGTCACCGAGCCCAGCCTTTCCGGGATACATGACCTGGAGAGGGTCCTTGATGTGGCCGCGTATTTTAATATTCCGGCACTGGTGTGCATCAATAAATTCGATGTGAATGAGGAGAATTCCTGTTATATTGAAAGATACTGCAGGGAAAATGAAGTACCTGTGGTCGGTAAATTACCCTATGACCCCTCTCCCACACAGGCCATGATCGAAGAGGAGACAGTTATCGAATACTGTGACAATGAATTCTCCCGGGGTATTGCCGATATGTGGGAGAATGTCAGGGAGAAGATGGGCCTGTGAGCTCATATAAGGATAAGTGTTAGCATGAAATGTGCAGATTGTAATGAAAAGGATTGCAGCAATGGGAAAGACTGTTTTGGTCTTGCAGATGATATTGAATATAAGGACGATGACCTGCGCTCAATGCAGGTCTCGGCACATATCGAATCAGAGCACTATATGAAGAAGACCCGCCTGGAAGAGATCATCCTCTATGCAAAAGAGATGGGATATAAGAAACTGGGGATCGCCTTTTGTGTGGGCCTGGAAAAGGAAGCAGAGATCACCGCCCGGATACTGGAAAAGGATTTTGAGGTCATCTCGGCCTGTTGTAAGATATGCGGGATAGATAAAGGAGAATATGATCTGGATAAACTGCGAGGAGAAGGTTTTGAGGCCACATGTAACCCGATTGGCCAGGCAGAGATACTCAATGAGAATGAGACCGAACTGAACCTGATCGTCGGGCTTTGCATCGGCCATGATATCCTGTTCACACAGCATTCAAAAGCCCCGGTCTCCACCTTTATCGTAAAGGATCGTGTACTGACACATAATCCTGCCGCGGCGATCTATTCAAGGTACTATCTTAAGAATACGTTCAAGGTATGGAGTGGTAAGTGATGGATTTTGAGGTAACCATTGTCTATGATAATGAAGCAGACACACGTAAGTACCCGGGACTTAACAGCGGCTGGGGTTTTTCGTGCCTGATCGATACGGGCAATGAGAAGATCCTCTTCGATACCGGCTGGGACGGGCACTGCCTGCTCAAAAACCTTGACATATTAGACATCGACGTCAGTGGGATTGATATCCTGGTCCTCTCCCATCAACACTGGGACCATATCGGAGGCCTGGCAGATGTCATCAATCTTAATCCGGGAATGGAAGTCTTTGTCCCGGCTTCCTTTTCTGCCAATCTCAAACAGGAGATCGCAAAGAAAGGTAACCTCCATGAAGTTACACAGGGGTGCCGTATATGTGATAATGTCTTATCCACAGGAGAACTTGGAGATTCCATTAAAGAACAGTCCCTGATACTAAATACCTCAAAGGGGCCCTTTATCATCACCGGCTGTGCCCACCCGGGCCTTAAGGCCATAATCGGATCCGCACAGGAAAAAGTAAGGGGGATCATGGGGGGCCTGCACGGAAGTGAGGAATACGAACTCATGGAAGGGATGGAGCTGATCGGTGCAGGGCATTGCACATCCCATAAAGAACATATCCGGGAACGTTTCCCGAACCGGTTCCTTGACATAAAAGCAGGGCTGTATCTTAAGCTTTAAGCACTCCCTGTCCAGGGAAGACGGCATAGTTTACATTCCTGACCGTATCCGGCGGCATTATAACCTGCCATACCACCCGCGGCATTGTACAGATCCCTGAATCCTTTTTGCTCCAGTATACTGGCCCCCATGCTTGAGCGGTGCCCGCTCCCGCATACGGTAATGATCCGATCGTCAGGATCAAGTTCATCAAAACGGGTCCTGAGACCCTCCAGGGGAATATTTACTGCCCCGGGGATATGATACTGCTTATATTCTGATTCCGCACGCACGTCCAGGATCACCATGTCGGTGTCACTTTCTGCGATCTCATGCAAACGGATCGATGAGATCTGACAGAGGTGTGCGGTTGGAAGACCGGAGAGAGCCCAGGAGTACATTCCCCCTTTCAGATATGCAGATACGTTATCCAGACCCACACGGTGAAGCCAGACTGCCGCCTGATCTGCCTGTGCGGGATCATTCACCACCAGATAGATGACTTTATCCGGGGGCAATAGCCACCCGGAGAAGGTGGCGAAATTACCACCCATGTCGATGCTGTATGATCCGGGTATGTGCTGTCCCCCATAGGCTTCATAACTGCGCACGTCCAGTACGACAGGCTGCTGGTTTAATAGCTGTTCTGAGAATTGCAAGGGGGACAGAGGAACAGGAGAGGGAAGGGATCTGAGCAGTTGAGGACCCTGCCTGTTAGTGATGGTGCACCGGCTGAAATGATCCGGAGCAGGAGGCATATTTCCGGTCAGGGAGGATATGAACTCCTTTTTGTCTGCAATATTTAATGCATAGTTGTACTTCTTTTCATAACCAATGGTACTGCTCCTTTTGGCGGCCAGGGCCCTTCCGCACAGGGAGCCTGCCCCATGTGCGGGATATACTTCACAGGAGTCAGGAAGACCTGCAAGGGTCTTCAGGCTTTCATAGAGTTTTCCTGCAAGCTCTACCGCTCTTCCCGGGAACAGGTCCGGGCGGCCCACATCTCCTACAAAGAGAGTGTCACCGCAAAACAAGCAGACAGGTTCTTCACCGCGCGAGGTGTCTGCCACCACATAGGAGATGTGTTCGGGAGTATGGCCCGGGGTACTAAGGACACTTATGTCCATATCTTCAATGGAAAAAGAGCTACCCTGTTCCAGGGGTATTGCAGAAAATCCATAATCCACTCCTGCAGGTGCATATATGTCCGCTCCGGTCAGGTTTGCAAGTTCCAGATGGCCCGATACAAAATCAGCATGCAGATGGGTGAGCAGTATGTGAGTGATCTTCCAGCCCATATCTTCTGCCATATTAAGATATATTTCCACACTTCTATCCGGGTCAACTACAGCACAATGTCCCCTCCCGCCGAAGATGTATGAACTGTTCGAGATTCCGTTTGTAAAGAACTGATGTATTATCAAGACATACCCTCCTCTGAAAACTATATATCACATGGGTTATTAAATTTACTTTTATAGTACAGGACACTATAATTTGAAGAGAATAAGGTGAATCAATAAATGGCAGTTCCAATGATTGGCATCGATCCCGTGATATATGATTTTTTACAAAAACTTATCCTCTCCTTTATGATCGGTATCCTTATCGGTATTGAGAGAGAACACCGGCGTAGCGATCAAACTGTGTTTGCCGGAGTTAGGACCTTTGCCATGGTATGTCTTGGGGGAATGCTGGCCACCTTTGCCTCACGCCTGCTGGGAGATTGGGTCCTGATCATATCCCTTATATTGATATCGATCATCTCGCTTGGTCTTATGTACAGGATCTATCTGGAAAATGGCAAACTGGGTCTTACCGGAGCCATGGCACTATTCCTTACATTCATCCTGGGAATGCTGGTGGCTCTGGATTATTATTTGTTCGCGATCATCAGCGGGGTTGTCATCACTTTCCTGCTCATTGAGAAAAAACCCCTGCATTCCTTTGCGGCCCATCTTAGTGATGATGATATCCTCAATGCGGTCCAGTTCCTGGCAGTTGCCTTTATCCTGTACCCCCTGATGCCCGAAGAACCGGTATTTGGAATAGTGGATCTAAAAGCGGCCATCCTGATCGTTGCCCTGGTACTTACCATCGGTTTTGTCAGCTATGTGTCCCTGAAACGCTACGGGACCCGGGGTGGGATATCCTTCTCCGGACTTTTCGGAGGATTTGTGAGCAGTGAGGCCACCACCGGGGCCCTGGCAGGGATGTCAAAGAACCGCTCCAGCCTGGTCAACGCTCTGTATATCGGGATACTTATGTCCAATATCTCCATGATCATCAGCAATACCCTGATCGCCCTTATTGTGGATAGCACCGGCCGGACCATGCTGATGATGCTCCCTCCGCATCTGATCATGCTGGCCACAGTCCTGGTGATCGTTGCTGCCAGAAGGAAAAGCTATGATACAATGAGCGAACCTCTTGATATCGGCTCCCCTTTTGCCCTCAAACCTGCCTTCCGGTTTGGAGCAATATTCACCATATTACTGGTGCTGGCCACTCTGGCAAACCAGTTCTTCGGAGATGCGGGGATCTATGTCACGGCCCTGGGGGGAGTGGTTAGCAGCTCTGCGGTCGTAGCGTCGGTGGGGGCCCTGGCCTTTAACGGGACAATCTCTTATACAGTGGCCGCTGAGACTGCGATCCTGGCAGGGATCATCAGTACTCTGAACAAGCTGACCTGGATACGTTTTGCAGGTTCAAAGGAACTTTATGATACCTCCCGCAACAGTTTCATACTGATAGCTGCTGTGGGTGCTATCAGTCTGATTGCCTGGGGTTATTATATAAGATATGCAGGACTTTGAGCTGACATACTTATTGCTCAAATCGACCCGGATGTGATCTGCCTGAACCATCAACTCGCATTTGCCTCGGAGAAACTTATATTCCACCCTGTCAATGATCCGGAAGGAGAACCCCTGTACTTCCTTGTTCAAAAAAGACAATTACTGGTGAGCCCGGACTTTACCTATCTGCCGGATATCGATCTGGAACTTATCCATATAGGGACCCTGGAAGACAGGGATTGTTACTGTGCACAACTGCCTGCTGATCTTGAAGTCCCACAGAACATGCAGTTCCATGGTCTGCGGGAACTATATGGAGTACTGGATATGGAAATGCTCGGGATAGCTTCCCGGGCTGTTCAGATGGCAGAACATTATCGAATTAACCAATATTGCGGAATCTGTGCCGGGAAGATGCACTACGTCCCTGAAGAGACAGCAATGCAATGTGCACAATGTGCTCATCTTAGCTATCCCCGGATCAGCCCGGCTATCATCGTGCTGATATACAAAGATGACCGTGTCCTTATGGCACGGGGAATACGGGCTCCGGAAGGCAGATACGGACTTATCGCAGGTTTTGTGGAACCAGGAGAGACCCTGGAACATGCAGTTCACCGGGAGGTTATGGAAGAGGTGGGAGTGAAAATAAAGCAACCCGAATATTTCGGCAGCCAGCCCTGGCCTTTCCCTGCCTCTCTTATGGTGGGATTTACTGCAGAATATGAAAAAGGGGATATCGTTATCGATCCGGTGGAGATAAAAGATGCGGACTGGTTTGATATCGAGCATCTGCCAGGCCTGCCCGGGAAGCTGAGCATCTCCGCGGCGCTTATACAGGATTTCATAAACTCCAGAAATATTAAATAATTTATAAAACAATATAGTCTCATGGATGATATCACAGGGCTGGAACTATCCCCCCGCAAGATCAAGTATCTTAAATTCCTGCTGGAAAAGGATGACACAGTTCGCACCACTGATATATCCGGACATCTGGGAGTGGACCCCTCCACCTCCACCAAGACCATCAATGAACTTTCGGCTTCAGGTTATGTCAACCATATCCCCTATAAAGGGGTCACCCTTACCGAAAAGGGCAGAACTTATGCCCATTTCCTTGTAAGACGGCACCGCATCCTCAGTCTGATGCTCAATCACTATGGTCTCTCCCCTGAAGAGGCCTGCAGGGAAGTAGCTCGTTTTGAAGGTTTTGTTTCAAAAGAGACCATTGACCGTATCTGCTCTTCCATGGGCCACCCCACAATGGGCGTATGCGGAAAGATCGAACACCTTACCTGTGGTCTTGATATGTCGTAAGATCATTAGATATGTTTGATGAAATGTATATATTTACCCCCTGTCAAAAAAGTGATCCCCCAATGAAAGAACCTGAAACGGATAATACCATCCACATAGAAGATGAACAATATATAGTAGGGGTCGGTGCCTCTGCAGGAGGCCTGGAAGCTCTTGAATCTTTTTTTGAAAATATGCCGGTTGACACCGGTATGAGCTTTGTTGTCATACAGCACCTGTCCCCTGATTACAAAAGTCTGATGGTGGAACTGCTTTCTAAAAAGACAGATATGGAAGTCCTGCGGGCGCAGGAGGGAATGTTTGTCAGACCAAATAAGGTATACCTGATCCCTCCAAAGAAGAACCTTACGATCTTTCATGGAAAATTGCTCTTAAAAGACCAGGTCCCATCCAGGGGACTCAATCTCCCCATAGATATTTTCTTTGAGTCCCTGGCCGAGGATATAGGGGATCATGGGATCGGAGTGATCCTTTCAGGGACCGGCAGTGACGGTATGCGGGGTATACGGGCCATCAAGGAAAAAGGAGGGATGGTCATGGTGCAAAAAGAAGATACCGCCAAATTTGACGGCATGCCAAAAAGCGCCATATCCACCGGGATCGTGGACTATGTCCTTGCACCGGAGAACATGGCAGATCACCTTGAGTCCTTCATCAAGCACCCTTATATGACCAGAAAGGATGAAACTTCCACAATACTGACTGACCAGGATGGCATGGATATGCTCTTTTCTTTACTGAGGAAAAGATACAAAGTGGATTTTACCTACTATAAACCAAACACCATTGTCAGGCGTATCAAACGGCGGATGATGATAGGGCATTTTGAAGATTTCAAGGATTATGTGCGTGCTCTGGAAAATAATCCTGCTGAGGTCAGTACCCTGCACAGGGAACTGCTCATCGGGGTCACTCATTTTTTCAGGGACAGGGAGGCTTTTGAACTTTTATCCGACGATTATCTGGAGAAACTGATTCTTGTAAATAATAAAAAGGAACTGCGTCTGTGGGTGGCTGGCTGTTCCACCGGTGAGGAAGCATATTCAATGGCCATTATTGTCAGGGAAAGTCTGGAAAAGCTGGGCCTTTCTTTGAATGTGAAGATCTTTGCCACCGATGTGGACCAGGAAGCTATAATACTTGCCGGCATGGGTCAGTACTCTGAAAGTATTGTAGCTGACGTGCCGTCGGATCTGCTACAGAAATATTTCATATATAAAGACAATTATTTCAAAGTGAGCCGGGGGATCCGGGAGATGGTCGTCTTTGCCCAGCATGACATCCTTATGGACCCTCCTTTTGCCAATATTGACCTCATCACCTGCAGGAACCTGCTGATATACTTCCAGCCGGTCCTCCAGAACAAGGTCCTGGAATTATTCAATTATTCCTTAAGAGAAGGAGGTTTATTGTTCCTGGGGCCAAGTGAGACCACAGGGGATAGGTCCAGCTATTTTGAGATACTGGAAAATAAGTGGAAGATCTATCGTTCACGTATGAAGGTAAACCTGTCCGACCCTGATAAACTGAGGAATGTCAGGATCACCGGCAAAACTCTGCCAATACCAAATAATCTTTATAGATCAACTCCAAAATTAAATAGTGAGGAAAAACTCCTTGAAAGGATCATTGAACCCCTGGGAGAGGACTACATGCCCGCAACCTTCGTAGTCAATGAGAACAGGGAACTCATCTATACCCTGGGTGATCTGGAAGGAATAATCAAATTCCCTTCCGGAAAAATCGCCTATGAGATAACAAAGATGATACCAAAAGACCTTTCGATCCCCATCAGCACAGGGCTTCAGAAGGTCTTCACTATGGGTAAAGAGATAAAATATACCAATGTTAACACTTATATAAACAACCTGAAACAGCGTTTTACCATACGTATCAAACTCTTACCTCAGAAAAAGAACAAAGAAAGTCTTGCTGCCATATATATAATCAAAACGGAGCAGAAAGAACTGGAATCTTCCGGGGATGATCATCTGGAATATGATGTATCCAGGGAAGTGGAACAGAGGATAAACGATCTTGAAAATGAGTTGCAATTTACAAAAGAGAACCTCCAGGCAACCATTGAAGAACTTGAAACATCAAATGAAGAACTCCAGGCAACAAATGAAGAACTCTTTGCCAGTAATGAGGAACTACAGGCCACAAATGAGGAACTCCAGTCAGTAAATGAGGAGCTGCATACTGTTAATGCAGAGTTCCAGTCCAAGATCATGGAACTTACCGAGACCAATAATGACCTGGAGAATCTTATGGACAATACCCACATAGGCTATCTGTTCCTGGACGAGAACCTGGAAATACGTAAATTCACCGACCCTGTCAAAAAGATATTCAAACTTGTGGACAATGATATTGGCAGGTCCCTTGAAGGAATAACCAATCTGATAGGGGAAAAAGAAATGGACCGGATCATCAGCAATGTGCAAGACCTGGAATCAAACTATGAAAATGAATATCAGGCTACCAACGGTCACTGGTACCTGTTAAAGATACTCCCCTATGAAATTGGAAAAGGCCTTTATTCAGGCATAATAATCACTTCTGTTGATATAACTCTCCTTAAGAAGACACAGAACTCCCTTAGAAAAAGCAATATATGGCTTGATGATACCGCAACACTTGCAGGCATAGGGGGCTGGGAGATAGATGTTGCCACAATGAAAACGACCTGGACCGATGAGGTCTATAAGATACATGAGGTGGATCCGGATTTTGACCATGAGGTGGACAATGGAATTGAGTTCTATGCCCCGCAGGAAAGGCAAAAAATAGAAACAGCAGTCACCAATGCCATTGAAAAAGGAGAACCTTTTGACCTGACTTTAAGGTTCATTACTGCAAAGAGAAATAAAAAATGGGTCAGGGTCATTGGAAAGATTGACAGCAACGAGGACGGTACCAGAAGGGTCTTTGGTACGATACAGGATATTACCGGGATAAAACTTGACAGAGATTATTTAAAATCAATAGATAATCAGTGTGACTTTATTATTAACTGCATGAAAGAACCGGCCCTGGTCCTGGACAGGGACCTTATCATAAGAGACATTAACTGCTGTGCCGGTAATTGGTTTGATTCCGCCGATATTACAGGAAAAGAGGTCCTTGAACTGACCTTCCCGCAACATAAGGACAGGATCAGAAATACATGTATGACTGTATTTGAGAATTATTCCTCTATCCAGATAGGACCTGAGAGCTATTTCCATCAGGACAGCTTACAGGAACTGACCATATTCACAATTCCTGAAGGCAGGATAATCATTTCTATTCATATCCGGGAGGGAGAAGGTGAATAAAGATATGGATTCTCTGAAAGAAAAAGCAGTTCAGATCTATCTTGATTCTGACCACAATGAAGACCCGGAGGGTCTTGATGATAATGTTAAACAGATACTGCAGGAGTTGAGGGTCCACCAGATAGAACTGGAGCTGCAAAATGAAGAGCTTAAGCAATCCCAGGAAGAACTGGTCAGGCAAAGGGAGCGGTATTACCAGCTTTTTCACCATGCTCCTGTCGGTTATGCTCTGATCGATACCAACGGGATCATCCGGAAGGCAAACCGATCTCTTTGCAAAATGCTGGAACTGACGGGTAATGATACTGTAGAGCGACCTCTCACCAGATACATCCACAATGAAGACCACAATATATTCCATTCCCGTTTCAGGGCTTTTTATAAGAGACCTGATAAGAAAACAATAGAAGTTCGCCTGAAATCACCTGAAATAAAATATGTGGAGATCAGAGGCAGACTGGAAGAATCCTCTCTTTTTGGACATAGTTCTCCTGAAGAAGAACAGCTCCTGTTCATCACCCTTACTGATATCACGGAAAGGAAACTTGCTGAAGAGGCCATCCTTAAAGCAATGGCAGAATCCAGACAGCTCAATGAAGAAAGGAATCTTTTCCTGGCAAATGCCAGCCATGAACTGCGAACCCCCCTAAATTCCATAATCGGTTTTGCCCATATTATACAGGAAGAGAAATTCGGCCCCCTCAATGAGAAACAGAAAAAACATGTGGAAAACATTGCAAATAATGGAATCCACCTGCTTGAGATGATCAATGACCTTCTGGACTTCTCAAAGAGTCAGGCAGGTAAGGTGAAACTGAACCCTGAATTATTAAAAATGAAGACCATCTTCCATGAGGTATCAAATGTGATCTATCCCCTTGCCCTAAAAAAGGATATAAAGGTCTTATTTGAAGATCATGATGTGCAGGCTGTGGCAGATGCTTCCGGACTCAAGCAGATACTGGTCAATCTCGTCACAAATTCCATAAAATTCACTCCAGAGAATGGCAATGTCATTGTATGGGCCACCATAGAAAATAATGAGCTTGTGATCAGTGTGAAGGATGATGGCATCGGAATCCAGAATGAGGAGCAAAAAAAGGTATTTGAACCCTTCACCCGGATCCGCTCATATCTTTCGGAAAAAAGCAAGGGAACCGGCCTGGGCCTGTCCCTGGTGAAAAGCTACGTCAATCTTCATGGCGGGAACATTGAGCTTATAAGCAAACCCGATGAAGGCAGTACTTTTACAATTCACATTCCTCAGAAGCAATAAGCCCGCAGATCTTTTTCAATACTGCGATGGCATCCTCTCTTTTTACATCGACTTCATTTTCTTTGCAGAACTGTTTTAATTTGCTGGTATGTGTGAGGATGCCTGCGGACAGAGCCTCATCGATGATACGGAAATAATTCCTGCGGGGATAGTGCAGCTGTTGTGCTATCTTTAGCAAAGAAGCCAGGGCTGTTTCATTTATTATTCCGGCCTCTGCGGCTGCTTTGAAAGTTTCCCGGATGTTGACCAGGGGGGCGGAGACCGCTTCATACGTTTCGGGGTTGGTGATCACGGCCACCTCATCATCGGATTCGATCACCCCGTCCCTGTACCAGGCGTAGACCTTTCCAACACCTATCATCCCGTGTACATCCAGCTCGGCGGCCCGAAGAGCCCCCATACTGCAGCCACCGACAACTGTGATACCTCTGTCCATGACCCCGAGGATCTCCTTATGGGCCACTGCGGCCCGGTTGAAGAAGACTCCGTCTATGATGCCTACGATGTCATAGCCTCTGATCTTTTCCAGGTCCCCCCGGGCAACCGGAGGGAAATAATCCGCATTCAGGATAGCCTTTGCATCTTCATGGGAGATGCTGGTGCCTGTGAAGACAGCGACCTTTTTCATTTATACCGCCTGCGACCCTGCTTCCAGGGTTTCTCTGTTACTGCACCTTTTTTAGAGTGCATCTTGATACGCTGGCCCACCCGTTCCCGGTCCAGGGTATATTGTTCAAATCCGGGTATGATGACCCTGACCACAGGGACGGGAACACTGCTTCGCGAGAGGTTGACTACAATTGCATGAGAGGCTATGCCCCTTAGATGCTTAAGTATGATATCAATGTTCTCTGCAGGGGTTTGTGCGGAAATGTCCTGCAGGCTGGAAGCTGAAACAGTTTCCCCGTCCTCATACCAGAAACCGTTCATCCGCTTCATTCGTTCATAACCGATCTGCCGGACGAATTCTTCTCTGGCAGTATCCTCCCTGGCCCCGTGGATCTGTACGACCCGGGACTGGGCCGCCTCGGTGATGGCACGACTGATGGCGATCTCAGGTTTGAGATGGGCCCCGGCTCCCATGACCAGCAGAGCAGGGTCCTTAAGCTGCGCATCATCGGTGGCGGCAACGACAGTGGTAATGGGAGTGTCATGTTCCAGGACCCAGAGATGGATGTCAACTCCGGCTTTTTTGAACATTTCGACCATTTGATAATTAGTTCCATCCTCTTCGGTGAGAATGAGCTTCTTTCCACTGTAACGGTTAAATTCCGCAATGCTCAGTGCATCCCTTTCTATTACTTCCAGCAAGCCGTGGAGGATGGCCTCCTCGATCACATTACCGGATGCAAGGCCGTTGGTGTTGCTTCTGAAAAGCTGTTTTGACTGACCAGGGGCGTCATAGGGGTGGTAGACTGCGTTGGATGGAACGAACACTTCACGCTCCTGCAACAGGTCGCGGCCCTGAGTCCATTCCACAAGACTGTCCTGAGGGAGATTTTCGGGTAGCAGGAATTGTCGGGGGTCGATCAAATATTTATCTTCTTCACCCTCACTTATGAATTCCTCTGCACTTACCCCTTCTTCAATATCTGCATTGATCCTTTCAGCCAGGCAGCGTTCAAAGCTTTCCATCATGGAGGAGATCCTGGCCTGGACCTCTGATCTGCCCTTTCCGGAATAGACCGAAATGGCCCCTTCTGCTGCAGAGGGCCTGATGGCAGAGAAGACGGGTATCCCTATCCGGTCAAGTTCGGTGATGCTGGCGATCCTGGTGACCCCTATCATATCCAGATGGGGCAGGGTGTTCTCCAGAGTGGTGTTCTCGTTAAGGACACGCTGGGTACCCTCTATGTATTTGAGTGATCTGTCTATGGAAACGGACATGTTTACTGGAACTTATCTGAATCATTATAATCTTTGCGACATTTCGCCCGGAACACAAACTTTATTTAGTATTAAACCATTATAATGGTTTTAACATCTGGCAAACACAGATGAATTTTTTAGAAAAACAATTGAAGAGACAGGAGGAAGCTAAATGACCAAATTCGTCATTAAAAACAATGAAATATGTAGCAAGTGTGAAGACAGGCAGACATACCACTGCGTTATCAACGGGCATACCATGGACAAGCTCAGTTTAGAGGAACTGGAGCAATACCAGTTCATGGTAGGCGGTATGCTGTCCAAGTGAGGCAACCTGCCTCCCACCCTTTTCACACACAACTTATTTTTATCTGTCATGCGTACAGCATGACATGTATGATATTACTGCTGTCCGAAAGGACTTTCCCGTATTAAACGAGGTCATCTACCTGGACAACGGGGCCACCACCCAGACCCCGGTACCGGCTGTGGAGGCCATGAACGAGTATTTTTATAAATATGCCGCCAACCATGGCAGGGGAGCCCACCGGCTTGCCCGGCTCACGACACAGAGATATGAGGATGCCAGAGACATTGTGGCGGCTTTTTTAAATTGTGAGAGCACGGGGACCATTTTCACAAAGAATGCCACCCAGAGCATCAATCTGGTGGCCCTGGGAATGAGATGGAACAGAGGGGACCATATCATTACCACCTACCTGGAGCACCATTCCAATCTGCTGCCCTGGATGAGGTTGAGGGAGCAGGGAGTTAAACTGACCATGGTGGCCCCTGATATGCAGGGGCATATTGACCCCATGAAGGTTGTGGATGCGATCACCGAAGATACAAAACTTGTGGCCTTAAACCATGTTTCAAATGTGCTGGGATGTATTACGGATGTAAAACAGCTGACAAAGCTGATCCATAACAAAAACCCGGATATCCGGGTACTTGTGGATGGTTCTCAGTCTGCGGGCCATATGCCTGTGGACCTTAAGGACATTGGATGTGATATGTTCATCACCCCGGGACATAAGGGACTGCTGGGCCCCCAGGGGACCGGTGTTCTCTGTCTTAAGGACCCGGATATGATCGAACCTGTGATCATCGGAGGAGGAGCGGTGCGCAAGGTCACGGATCAGGGATATGAACTGGAGGTCGCCCCTGAAAGGTTTGAGGCCGGAACTCCCAATATGCCCGGTGTGATCGGCCTGGGCCGGGCGGTTGAGTATATCAGTGAGCTGGGGGTTATGGAAATTGAAAAGCATGAGAGAATGCTGGCTAAAAAAGCGGCATCCGGCCTGGCACAAATCGAGGGGGTCGAGGTCTACGGGCCTTCACAAAGAGCTGGAGTTGTACCTTTTAATGTGAAGGGAATGAACCCTCATGATGTGGCTATGATCCTGGATGAGACCAAAAGGATCTGTGTACGCAGCGGTTATCACTGTGCCATGCCGTCGGTGGATATGTTACAGGTCCCGGGAACGGTGCGGGCCTCCTTTGCCCTGTATAATACTGAAGAGGAAGTGGATATACTTATTGAAGGGGTCACTCAGGTGGCAAACCTTGCCTGAATATGTCCACTCCGAAGGATTTCAATATTTCACTTAATCTGAACAGGGGCAACCCCACCACATTGAAGGGGTCCCCGTCGATGCGCTCTGCAAAACAGGCTCCTTTGCCCTGAATGGCAAAGGCTCCGGCCTTCCCGATGGGTTCTCCGGTGGCTATGCAGGAAGCGATCTCTTCTTTTGATATTTTTCTTATGTATACGTCGGTGGATTCAAAACAGGTTTTATTCCGGCTGTCTTTCCGTACGGTCAGTCCGGTGATCACTCTGATCTTTTTTCCGCTGATACATCCAAGCATTTCCTCAGCTTCCTTATTTGTATGAGCTTTTCCCAGTATCTTGTTATCGCACAGGACAATGGTGTCCGCGGCGATTATTATGCCAGGTTGTTTGATACTGGCTGCCTTGCGGAAACTGTGATGCATTACCAGCTCTTCGGGGGTCATTTCAGGTTGCGGGGGTTCTTCATAATCACTTATGATGACTGAGAACGTGTCACCTATGAGCTGTTGCAACAGGGCCTATCTCCTGGAGGAGGCGGATGAGAGGATGATCATCGTTCAAACCCCTTTGAAATATTGACCCGTGGAGAAGGCCTTTCCTTTAAGAGGGCTACAGGGGAGTTTTTGCATTGCGTTCTTATAGGAGGTGACGATGGGTGTGATCTCATCGGGCCTGCACAGGCAGAGGTCCAGGCAGATCACATCCAGGAAGGAGAGTTTGTGGAGGTGGTCCAGCATGTTGAGTACCCTGGAGTCATAGATGAGGGTCCTTGTACCCCATCTTTTTACGGGGAACATGTCTCCGTTCTTGTTCACCAGGTGAACGATACCTTTCATGCCTTCTATGAGATCGTGTTCGGTGATCAGCATCAGTTCCCGGCCGTATACCACAGCTTCCAGCCCGGGACCCTCAATTTCCTGCATCTCTTCCAGGTTAAGCTCAGAGGAGAGGGTGACCCTGCAGGCCCCGAGCTGACGAACGCTTAAGGAGTTGAAGATATTGAGCTCTTTGCGAGCTATGAAGGGGATCTGAAGCTCAGTTGCGATCCTGACCATTCCAAAGTCCGAGCAGGTTATGCCAAAGCCTGCCGCACGTACTTCCTCCAGTAAGTGGATGTCGATCTCATGGTCATGTGCCACCCTGGGGGTGATGAAGAAGATGTCGGCTTTGCTGTCCTTTACCTGCGGGAACAGTTCTATAGGAAGATAGATGATATCGGCCCCGGCGGCCAGTGCATTGCTAAAGGAGGCAAGGTCTGCGACTTCCACACTCAGTTTTTGGGATTTTACAGGGGATGTGGGGATCTCCGGGAGGACAGGATGAACCGGTTCTCTTCTGATGAGCAGCTGATCGGTGAATGCTTCTGCTACCTGGCGTTTGAGGTTGCTTATGACCTTGAGGGGGATGAAGATGTCCTCATCGGCCCTGATGTTCACGGAAGCTGCACTCAGGGAGGTGTCTCCCAGTTTCTGCACTGCCTGGAGAATTTTTTCTTCGGTCGTGGGAGAGCTTTTTGCACCCTGTACCACATATTCATCGGTTATGGATGCGTGAAGGGGGCCGTTTTGCATGTGTATTTCCAGGGGATGGTCTTTTTGTGCTATTACTTCAATGTCCACTGGATAGGACTGCATGGGCAGGTCCTGGAGCTGTTTTAAGAGGTATCTGTCGGTTGTGAGGTAGACCTCATCACCTTTTTTTACGGCCTTTGCGGTCTTCGGGCTGATCTCCAGGGTGACGGTCTGGCCTTTGAGACCTTTATCAGGGTCGGGTTTTATGCTACTTATAGCTGAACCAAGTACTCTGCTTTTTGTGTGTATGCCCACTCCATCCTTTACATGGACATCATGTTCCAGTTTGATCGTCAGCTGGCCGTTTCTGGTGATCCTTTCTACCTTTCCCAGGAACTGGCCGTAGTCGGAGCTGTACCTGGAGTGGACCACGTCCCTCTCTCCCAGGATGAATCCCTGTGTGAAACCCCGGTAGAAAAGCCGGGCAAGTTCAGTCTGGCGGGGTTCTTTTTTCAGGGCCCTTTTGTATTCCATAGTCACTCCTGTGACATATTCAGGCCTTTTCATCCTCCCTTCGATCTTAAGACTGGCAACACCTGTGTCCCGGATCTCATCGATACGCTCAAGGGTGGAAAGTTCCGCACAGCTGATGGGAAAACGTCCTTTGTTGAAGACCTTCTTCCCGTTGACGGTGAAGTGATAGGGCATTCTGCAAAGCTGGGCACAGGCCCCTCTGTTGGCACTCCTGCCGGTTGTGAAACTGCTGAAAAGACAGTTACCTGAATAGGAATAGCACAGGGCTCCGTGGACGAATACTTCGATCTCTATGGGAGATTTTTTTATTATTTCTCTAAGTTCGGTTGTTGTGAGTTCTCTGGAAACTATAGCCCTTGAGGCCCCCCAATCTGCGAGTAGTTCCACACCCGGAGTGTTGTGGATGGTCATCTGTGTACTTGCATGTAAACGCAGATCAGGATAGAAAGTGTGTAAAATTGAGATAAGACCGGGGTCCTGCAGGATGATGGCATCAATGCCTGCGCTATAGGCCAGGTCCACCACATCCAGAGCTTGCTGAAGCTCTTTTTGTTTAAGAGGAATGTTAAGGGCCAGGAATACTTTCACCCCGTGGATATGGGCCAGGTCGATGGCCTCTTCCAGCTCGTTCGTGTCAAAGTTGGCGGCCCCCTGCCTGGCATTGAGATCCGATACTCCAAGATAGACCGCATCAGCCCCGCCTTTGATGGCTGCCTTTAAAGAGTCCATGTCCCCTGCCGGGGCCAGTATCTCAGGATCCATTGATGATCTCCTGGCTCAGGTCATACATTCGTTTTCCATCTTCAGGCCGTCCCATCTCACAGAGCAGGGAGGAGAGGTTCTTCATAGTACTGGAGGCATAGCTTTTGTAGGAAGGGTTGTCAGGCTCTTCCTTGAACAGACCGACATATATCTGCAGGGCCTGTTCATAGGTTTTCTTTGCTTCATCCAATGAACCGGTATCTGCCAGAAGCTTTCCAAGATTGTTGAGGATCATGCTCTGTCCGGAAGGATTGCCCTCATACTCTTCAAGGCAGACCCGGAACATTTCCATGGCCCTTTTATAATCTCCCTCTGCAGCTAAAAGGGCCGCCAGTTTGTTGCGGGCTGCTGCGGCCTTTTCTGCAGGAAGCAGGGGAAGGAGAAGTTCAAGTTCTTCTTTAGTTTCTGCCCGGTCTTCCAGTAAGCTGATCATGGTCTCCCGATGTTTTTGGGGAACACTGGAAAGGATTTCATCAACCGGAGTGTCAAGGGCCTGCAGGGAGGTAAGGATGGCCTGCAAATAGAACTGCGGATCCTCTTCCAGCAGTCTCTGGCTTATTATTACTATATCCTCATGTTTTGAAGGATAAAATTGTGCTAATTTCTGCAACCCCTCCACCTGCTCTTTTGAAGGCATGGCATCCTCCAGGTAAAAAGTAGCCTCTTCATATTTATCTTCATCAAGCAACACCTGCCCGATGGACAGTGAAAGCTCGCGAACCCGCTCCCTGTCCCCGGAGAGCTCCCGGGCCCTCTTCAAAACAGGTACCGGATCTTTAGATCCTGTCCGCACAAGCACCCTCCCCAGATTATAGCAGATGGTCGCTTCCTTCTTAGGATCATCCACCATCTCAAGGGCCCTCTCAAACCCCTCCCTTGCCTTCTCATACTCCCCCATATGCGCATACAATGCCGCCAGATCATGAACCGCACAACAATGGTCCTGCACTGAAGCATTCTGCTCACAAATAACAACAGCCTCCCTGTAAAGCTCAAGGGCCTCCTCAAACCTCCCCTCATCCACAAAAAAGCTCCCCGCTTTATTCAAAGCCAGGGCCCTGATATCCCCCGGCAGATCAGACAGCTCCAGTATCTTAAAATACCACTCAAAAGCCTCATCCCTTCGCCCCAGGCCCTCCAGGACTCCCCCCAGATTCTCATACAAAGCCCCCTCAATCTCCAGAAACCCCGAATTATTCGCATACTCACTCGCTTCCTGGAAAGATGCCAGGGCCCCCTCCAGGTCACCCTCTTCAAATAACGCCACTCCCTTGTTGAAATGACGGACTGTGATATCTCTAGCTTGTGTTGACATGATGAATACCTGTAATTGTTAAAGTGAATGTGAAGTGATTATTTATATATAGGTATTCCTGTGGAGGGGATTTTCATGTTTTTGAACTGGAAATAAGCAGAGGTTTACTGATTGTAGCCGACAAACAAAGTAAATATATTTTAATCATAAATACCAATTACAAAAAGATTTTATACAATCAGTTCAATACAATGTTTAATCAATGATAGAATATACCATCACTTAGATGGATGTATCCGTAACGAGAAAAAGTATGTTCATGTAAATGTTAAATTAACAAAAGATATATATAGATCATCGAACAATTTATACTAGAGTTGAATTTCATGAATCATAACTACTCCCAGATATACAAACAGGCCACAGGTTATTCGCCGTTTCCATACCAGCTGCGACTCATTGAAGAATACAGTGACACAAATACAATCAGAATACCCACGGGAATAGGTAAGACATCAGCAGTGGTTCTGATGTGGACATATAGGCGCTTTTTTTCAGACCTCTCAATCCGGAAAGCCACACCCAGAAGACTCATTTACTGTTTACCAATGCGCACTCTGGTTGAACAAACAAAAGAGAATGTTGAAAAATGGTTACAAAATCTGGAAGGTATAGATGGATTTGAAAAACCGGAAATCATTGTACTTATGGGAGGGGAACAAAATATACCCTGGGATATCTATCCCGAAAAGAATGTAATTATAATAGGTACTCAGGACATGCTTCTTTCAAGAGCATTGAACCGTGGATATGGTATGAGCAAGTACCGCTGGCCACTGCATTTGGGACTACTTAACAATGACTGCCTCTGGATACTTGATGAAGTACAACTAATGGGAATCGGAGCGAGGACAGGATTGCAGTTACAACAATTCAGGCAACAATATGGTGTTCATTTTAATACCCGAACAATACAGATGAGTGCAACCGTATCAGAAAAAGATGGTTCTGCATTTGAATTGAATAATGATGACCTTCATGATCCTGTAGTAGCAAGAAGGATAACCGCGTCTAAATCCATTGAAAAGATAGAGCCGGAAAATGCTGTTTCAAAAGCTATTGAGTTCCATAACAACGGGAAAAAAGTGATACTGATATTGAATACAGTAGACCGGGCGGTCAAAATATACAAGGACATAAAGAAAAAAGTTGATTCATGTCTCCTGTTACATTCACGCTTCAGGCCCTATGAGAAAAATCAACTCCACGAACAGATGGATTCCGATGACCATAAAATAATCGTGTCCACCCAGGTTATTGAAGCCGGTGTGGACATTTCTTCAGACGTACTTATCACCGAAGTAGCACCGTGGTCATCCATGGTCCAGAGATTCGGACGTTGCAATAGAATGGGAGAATCCGAGGATGCAAAAATATACTGGATGGATGTAAAGAAGGCACTTCCTTACAAAAACGAAACCATTGATGATGCTAAAAACAAATTAGCACACCTGAGTAGTGCATCGTTGAAAGACATTGAATCCATCTCCCTTGAGGATACAGAATACCTCCACATAATAAGGGACAAAGACGTTGTAGACCTATTTGACACAACATCAGATCTCAGCGGGAATGAGATTGATATATCACATTTCATTCGAGAAGGAGGAGACAGGGATTTCAATGTATTCTGGAGGGACACCTCCATGACTGAAATTAAGAACATAAAACCCTCACCATCCAGAGAAGAACTTTGCAGGGCCCCTATTGCAAACAAATTGACAGAAACATTAGCTGAAAAGGATGCCTGGATCTGGGATTACTATGAGGGTAAATGGGACAGGATATCAAGATATTCCACTCTTACTCCCAACAGCATGGTCATGATAGATTCTAAAAGCGGTTGCTATGATCCCGAACTTGGATGGGACGTAAAATCTAAAAAACGGATTGATCCTCCTGAATATATTGCAGGTGAGATCAGATCGGACATGCTGGCTTCATTTGACTTTAGCGAAGGAGCTTTTGAGACCATTGCAGAGCACACATCAAATGTCTGTAATTTGATGGACCATATATCCGACAAACTTAACCTGGATGATGAAACCCGAAGAATACTCCACAGAAGCGCATTATGGCATGATGCAGGCAAAGCACACAAACAATTCCAGGACAAAATTGAATCTGGAGAAAATGCGGGTTTGCTTGCAAAAGCTCCGGAAGCTTGCTGGTTAAACTGGAAAACTTATGTAAAAAATGGGGGCCGAAAATACTTCCGTCACGAACTTGCAAGTGCTCTGTCAGCTCTTGAAAATGGGGTTGATGATCTGACAGCCTATCTGGTCGCCGCCCATCACGGAAAAATACGGTTATCCATTCGATCTCTACCTGATGAAAAGAGACCAGAGGACGAACGTCTTTTTGCAAGAGGTGTCTGGCAGGGAGACATATTGCCTGAAATAGACCTTGGGGAGATTACTATACCGGAAACAGAACTTGACCTATCTTACATGAAACTGGGACAGGGGCCCAAAGGGGATAGCTGGACTTCAAGGATGCTGGATCTTATTGACGAACATGGAATTTATAGACTTGCATATCTTGAGGCCCTCTTAAAAGCTGCAGATGAACGTGCAAGTAAAGGGGAAACAAAGGTGGAATGATATATATGAACGAAATAGAACTTCCCGGGTGCGAAGATGAAACTTTGATCAATTATCTGAAAGGATTGGGGATATTCAGGATCATACACCAGCAGGCAGACCCATCAGTACGTGGCTACTGGAGGAGAGGACATTTTTGTATAAGAACAAAACTGGCCCCCGAAGAACTTGAACGATTTTTCCAGGAAGATTTTTCACCATCCCCATTTTTTGTACCATGGGGATCAAGAAGTGGGTTCTGGGATGAAAACAGTGAAAAAGGTGCCCGAGAGGCTCTTGAAAAAATCATGGGATCTGAAAACAAAAGGTTTCAAAAATTCATCGATGGAGTCTTGTCGATAAGGAAAATTAATCAAAAATACTCCATCAACAAAAAACCGGATAAAAAAGAGAAAGACAACTACATATTCCATTTGAGATCTGAAGTGAACAATAGTGTAAGGCAATGGATAGATGCCTGTTATGCCCTTACTGAAAATGGAAGCGAAGTCATGTACCTGCTTGGTACTGGAGGGAATGAAGGAAGTGGAAGCTACTCAAAAAGCCATATGGAAGCGTTGAACTTCCTTTTCTTTAACTATGAGGAGGACCAGTTGAATAGGTCTTTAAAAGCATCCTTATATGGCGATCGTTACAAGAAAGAAAAAGACCTCAGTTGTGGACAACTTAATCCAGAGACTGCCCAAAACAATCTATTAAATCCCTGGGATATTGTACTTGCACTTGAGGGTGCTCTTTTCTTTGCAGGCTCGGCCACTAAAAAATATAATGTCAGTGGAGAGGCCTCTTTTCCTTTCACAGTAGAAGCATCCTTAACCGGCGTGGGTCATCTTTCAGACATAAAGACATCAGAATTTTCCAAAGAATTCTGGATGCCGGTGTGGGACACACCATCCCGTTTCCAGGAGATCGTATTTTTATTCAAAGAAGGAAAGGTGAATTTTGGAAAGAAAAAGGTCAGAAACGGTCTTGATTTTAATCTTGCGGTTTCCTCATTGGGAGTAGATCGTGGAATTTCTGCCTTTAATCGTTATGGAAGGATGGAAAGGAATGGACAGAGCAACATTGCAATATTTATGGGTAAATTCAAGGTTCAGAATGTCAAAAATACAGATCTGATCGCAGAATGTGACTACTGGATCAATAAATTAAGAATTCTTTCTAACAACTCAAACACACCTGTAAGATATAAAAAACACTTCCACAGAATAGAAAGCGCGATATTTGATTTTACAAAATATGGTGGAGAGGGATATCTTCAAAATGTGCTGATTGAACTTGGCAAAGCAGAGCAATCATTTTCAAAGGCCAGCTCTGAAAAACCTGTGAAACCGCTGTCAGGTCTTACTGCAAAATGGATCCCTGCTTGTGACGATGGCTCTGCAGAATATAGGATTGCCTGTGCATTGGCCTCAATTAATGACAGTGATCTTGGATCCATCAGAAAACAACTTGAGCCTGTGAAGTGGAGGGGGTCCTATGAATGGATCGAAGATCTAAAATCAGTAACCTGGAGCCAATCAGATCTTTATAAGAATCTGATCAATATATTAAAAAGAAGAGTTCTCGAATCACAGAAACTTGGCAAAGGATGGCCTGTGAGAGGATACTACAAAGCAGATATTCATGACATTGTATTATTTATAAATGGAGAACTTGATGAGGATAAAATTTCAAGTTTACTCTTTGGACTTTCAACGATTAAATGGAGAGACTACAAAGAACCAGCACGTGTTGAAAACCAAGAAACCTTCTCTCCTTATTTCAATGCATATGCTCTTCTAAAACTTGTGTTCCCTGATGGAGTTTTCACTAAAAAGAAAGGGATACTGAAAACAACATATAAAACTGATGTGGACAATGGAACGGTCTCCATCAAATTTGATGAAGACATAATTAACTTATTTTCACATAACCCACAAAAAGCTATTGAAATAGCAATCAGAAGACTTCGAACTCATGGATTTGTTCCGATGGGTTCAATGAAGACAAACGTTTTAATTCCTGATTTTGCTCTGGACCAAAAAGTAAGTGAAAGGATACTGGCTGCTCTTTTGATACCAGTATGGCAATATAATACGCTTGCAAAGGCGGTTTTGAGAAACACTGAGAATAAATCATTAATAGAAAATAACATTCAACAAGAGGTAATCGTATGAGTGAAATTAAGTCAAACGAAAAGACAGAGACTATTGGAAAGCTGACAGATGCACGTAAGCTTTTGATGAAAGCAAAGCTGGCCCCCCTTCAGGGAGATCGTTTCCAGCCAACAGGATTCCCGGACCTTGGTGCTGCAGAATACCAAACCCCTGATGGAAGATCACTGTTGCTGGTAGAATCTACCCAATCAATGGCCAATCGTATGGAAAAGGTCTGCTGGGATGACAATGAAGATGACCTTGTTGAAGTATTGAGAGGAATGCCATACGTGAAAGTAAACCTTGCTGATGGGGCATTCACGACATCACTTCATGAATCCCACCGGATGGGATCCTCCCGCATAATCAACAACAAGAAGTTGAATGAAGTATTCAAGGCCGAATTTGGCAAAGGTGACAGGCCCTTTGACCTGAAGAAATTGGCAAACATGCTGTTCAAATATGATCCAAACAGCCTCATCCATGGAGTATGGATCAGCGGGGGATTTGATACCGGAAAAGAGAAGCTTGGTGGAGGACAGTTAAGGATGCAAAGGATCATTTCCGGTTTTATCGAAGCAGAGAACATTTCCAGAGCCGTTAGCGGTGGAGTGAAAAAAGATTATGTGGATCCCGGCAAATCCGGTGGAGAGGGTAACGTCCCGTATCCAAGGACTGAATATATGGCAGGAGAAATCGTCGCATACTTCAACATAGACCTGGCACATATACGTAGTCTTGGACTGGATGAAACAGCACAGGAACTTCTGACCAAAGTCTCCATCTACAAGGCTTACAAATGTCTTAAAGAAGACCTCAGACTGAGAACAGCCTGTGACCTGAAAGTAATTGAAGAGCTTACAGCAAGAGATGAAAATGACCGAGTTATTGAACTGGACTGTTTTGAAGATATTGAAGCTCAAATTCCAGACCTGATCACATCCTGCCGGAATAATGGAACATTTACAGACCCTGCTGTCACACTGCTTGAAGATGGATCCAAATAAGGATTGGTGGTAATAATGCTTACCCTATCCTTTTCTTTTCCCGCAAATAAGTATCATGCCACTACATGGGCAAAGCATGTAAATGAGGGAGATGTGGAATGGCCCCCATCACAATGGCGTATATTAAGGGCCATCCTTTCAACCTGGTTCAAAACTGCAAACCATTATGGGGAAGAGGATATCAAATCTGTCATTGAGCAGTTGGCAGGAAAACCTGAGTACCTTATTCCCAGAGCTACAATAAGCCATAAAAGACACTATATGCCGGATAAGAGCAAAAAGAAGCTTATATTTGATACTTTTCTCAACTTTGAGAAAGATGCCGAACTGCTTGTCAGATTTCCAGAAGCTAATCTGCAAAAAGAACAGGTGAACATGCTGGATGACATTCTCAGAAACATTAACTATCTTGGCAGATCAGAGTCCTGGGTAAATGCCAGAGTTTGTCTTTCTGAAGACACAGAAATGAATGTGTGTCCCGTTGAAGAAATCAGTGACGGGAATTTTGACACTATAAAACTACTTTGTGTGAATGAAACGGGGCTACCTGAACTGTTCAGGAAAGAAAAGGGACAATATGTACATCCGCTTTTCACTTATGCAGCAAATCTGGTGAAAAAAAGACAGGCATATCCTGAAAATGTAAGTTTTGTGAAGTATGCTGCTCCTGAAGATCGTTTTTCAAACATCAAAAGATCACAAACAGAAAGACAGAGACCCGCTGTTAACTATGCAAAATACCTTGTGGATTCCACAGTTCTCCCATCCAGCAGATATGCTATAGAAGTAGCAGATGTTGCCAGAAGTGCTGCCATGAAGTTACACAAGGACCCTTCACCTATATTTTCAGGAAAAGACCCTGAAGGAAAAATGCTTTCAGGTCATCCACATGCCTATTTCCTCCCCTATGATGAAGATGGAGACGGGCGTATTGACCACTTGATGATCTACTCAAGAGAAGGGTTTGACCGGGCCCATCAAAGAAGTCTTTTTGATCTTAATCGATTGTATGGTTATGATCTGGAAAAAGAACTGAACCTGATGTTACTTGGCATGGGTGGCAAAGATGATCTTCCGGACAATGCAAACTCCACGGTATTAGGCCCTTCAACATCATGGGAATCCTTTACACCTTTCCTTTTGACACGACATCCCAAGTGCAAAAGAGGCGGTGAGTGGAAGACATCCGCACTTGAGGATGTTCAGATCATACTTCCAGAGACAAAAGGACATTATTCTACTGAAGAAAACCTGCTCCATGACTATGGAGTAGTTCCAACAGACAGAACTGTAATACAAAAAGATGGCGCTGTTTCCCAATTACTTCGGGAACTTGAGAATATAGACCTGCCAAGACCTGCAGCAATAATACCAGATCCAGGAGAGCTTAATTCCAGATGGATTGAATTCAAAAGATACCGACGGGGGAAGAAAGGACCCACAATGTCAAATCCATACGGGTTCAAATTGATATTTGAAGACAAAATAAAAGGCCCCATTTCCCTTGGATATGCATCCCATCAGGGTATGGGAATGTTCAGGATCGCAAAGTGAATAAAGTATCTTTAACCGGCTTAATCCGCAAGATCTGAAGGCGGTCTTCCATTCGTGCCGGTCGGATGGGATGGACCTGCACTCAAAGCAGGTTCACAGCCTTTTCCATTAATCTAATTGGTGAGAATATGCAAGATGAACTCATTCCAGTACGGATGTTAAACGAATATGTATATTGCCCCAGGTTATGTCATATTGAATGGATACAGGGAGATTTTGTAGATAACAAATATACTCTTGAGGGAACAAAATCCCATAAAAGAGTTGACAAAGAAACAGGAGATATTCGTGAAGAGATCAAAGATGAGTTTAAGATAACTTCCATGAAGATCAGCTCCGAATCTCTGGGAATAGTCTCTATCATTGATGTCGTGGAAGGTACAGAAAAAAGTGCAGTTCCAATCGATTATAAAAGAGGAAAGATCCCGGATGTCGAAGGCAATGCACGAGACCCGGAGAGAGTTCAACTATGTGCTCAGGGACTGCTTTTAAGAGATCATGGTTTTGAATGTAATTACGGATACCTTTATTTTGTCAAATCTAAATCCAGGGTCAGAATCGATTTTGATGATGATCTGATTCAAAAAACTCTTGAAACCATTGAATCTTTGAAAGAATTAAAAGATAGTGAAACTGCACCCCCACCACTTGTTGACAGTCCAAAATGCCCTTCATGTTCTCTGGTTGGAATATGCCTGCCGGATGAAACTAATTTTTTCAAAGATGAACCATTAAAACCAAGATTACTTTATCCTTCAAGAGATGATGGTATATCCATATACATTACAGAGTGGGGTTGTTCATTGAGAAAAAAAGATGAAAGAATAATCATCTCAAAAGACAAAGAAACACTTCAGGAAGTGCCTATAAATAAAATAACAAGTGTCTCCATCTATGGAGACTGTTATATTACCACAGCGGTAGTCAGAGAACTGGTTAGCAGAGACATAACTATTTGCTATTTTTCATTTGGGGGATGGTTCTACGGATATTCAAGCGGAATAGTCCATAAGAATATAGGCCTTAGAAGAAAACAATTTGAAACTTCCTATGATGAACAAATATGCCTTGATATTGCCAGATCCTTTGTCATAGGAAAAATTAAGAATTCAAGAACACTGATAAGAAGGAACGACAAAGAAGCTTCAAAAGATATCCTCAACAATTTATCTGACTATATCAAAAAAGCAGAAAACGTATCCGGCATCGACAAACTGCTCGGGATAGAAGGACAGGCAGCCAGGACGTATTTTTCAAGGTTTGATAGCCTACTTAAATTCGATACATCATATTCATTTGATGGAAGAAATAAACGTCCGCCAAAGGACCCTGTTAATGCCACCCTGTCATATCTTTATGGGATGCTTGCAAAAGAGTGCTTTGTAAAGTTGCTTTCTGTAGGTTTTGATCCATATCTTGGATTTTACCATCAACAAAAATATGGAAAACCAGCTTTAGCACTTGATCTGATGGAAGAGTTCCGGCCGATAATATGTGATTCCGTTGCCATCAAACTCTTCAACACAGGAGAGCTTACTGCAGATGATTTTATAAAAAGGAAATCAGGGATGATGTTTAAAAGAGAGGCAAAAAAGAAAGTAATAGGGGCCTATGAAAGAAGAATGAACACTGCGATCAAGCACCCTGTCTTTGAATATAGTGTTAGCTACAGAAGAATAATTGAAGTTCAGGCACGTCTGCTATCACGTAAGGTGACCGGGGAGATCGATAGTTATCCGTATTTTTATGTGAGGTGATAAAGTGGGCCTTAAGTTCTATATTGTCAGCTATGATATCACTGATGAGAAAAGACTCTCAAAGGTCAGAAATACCCTGAAAGGATATGGATATAGACTTCAATATTCAGTATATCGTTGCGACATTGAAGAAAAAGACATGATAATCCTCACCAGCGAACTTGAAGACATCATAAACAACAATGAAGACGGAATAATGGTCATAGACCTCGGCCCCACTGGCAACACTTCTAAAAACAAAATAACCTACATAGGCCAGCAACCCTATGAACACAACGAATCAACCATAATAATCTGATTTTCGAGAACCCCGGTGATGACTGTACATTATATATAAGCTCGACAGAGCTCCTCCTTCTTTTTTTATAGAATATAGAAAGCTTTTTTATGAATGAAAACATCAGTAATATCAAGTGCTCGAAATAAGTGGGTTCATGCAGTCACTGCAATGCCTTTTTTTTGTGCACGGTTTCCACAGATCGTTATCTGTGGCCCGATTGAAGCTCTTCTTTTCTTCCTCGGTTCCCCGGCCTTTCGGAAGGTTTCCACAGATCGTTATCTGTGGCCCGATTGAAGCTGCTGTAGCAGTGCATATGAACGCGGCTTGGTCACACCGTTTCCACAGATCGTTATCTGTGGCCCGATTGAAGCCTTCCATGATATACACCAGTACACCACCTGTAATTGAGTTTCCACAGATCGTTATCTGTGGCCCGATTGAAGCTCTCAAGTTCCAGCCGCCTTT
This sequence comes from Methanosarcinaceae archaeon, assembly GCA_963676195.2. Lineage (GTDB taxonomy): Archaea > Halobacteriota > Methanosarcinia > Methanosarcinales > Methanosarcinaceae > CAXXJW01. Next base: position 97,933 of record CAXXJW010000002.1, read on the forward strand.
TAAGTTCGGGCAGGACGTTTCCACAGATCGTTATCTGTGGCCCGATTGAAGCAAGTTTACCACCAGCAGCACCGCCCACCGGAGCAGTAGTTTCCACAGATCGTTATCTGTGGCCCGATTGAAGCATTGCTGGTTTCAGTACCATTACCGTTTTTAATATTAGTTTCCACAGATCGTTATCTGTGGCCCGATTGAAGCTTGCCACCTCTTACACCACCACTATCAGTAGACCAGGTTTCCACAGATCGTTATCTGTGGCCCGATTGAAGCGAATGTAACGATGTGGAAAAGCGGTTAACGGTCTGTGTTTCCACAGATCGTTATCTGTGGCCCGATTGAAGCGTAGTCTGGATATAGACGGTGATCCGGTCCCCTTCTTCGTTTCCACAGATCGTTATCTGTGGCCCGATTGAAGCAAACGCGGACGGATGGGGGCCTGGGGCTACGATATTGTTTCCACAGATCGTTATCTGTGGCCCGATTGAAGCGTTAGGTTTCCGCTGTTGGCGGATATGTTAACTGGATGGTTTCCACAGATCGTTATCTGTGGCCCGATTGAAGCGCCTGGTCCACCTGGTCAACCTGGGTTAGCCTGGATGTTTCCACAGATCGTTATCTGTGGCCCGATTGAAGCGTTAAAGATGATGGAGAGGTCATAAAATATGATGACTCTGTTTCCACAGATCGTTATCTGTGGCCCGATTGAAGCTTTGATTTTATGATATATGTGGTGTTTGTACCGTCAGTTTCCACAGATCGTTATCTGTGGCCCGATTGAAGCATGAAATGCGCGTTCCTATTGCAGAATTGCCGAACTTCGTTTCCACAGATCGTTATCTGTGGCCCGATTGAAGCTCCCACTCTATCATTAAATTTTTTAGAAATTTCTTTAACGTTTCCACAGATCGTTATCTGTGGCCCGATTGAAGCATAAATCTCAGTGTATCGATGAACATAAGGTAATTCGTTTCCACAGATCGTTATCTGTGGCCCGATTGAAGCGGAAGGAGGAAGCATGAAGATTGAACATGAAGATGGAGTTTCCACAGATCGTTATCTGTGGCCCGATTGAAGCAATTGAAGCCACCAAGTGGCAATACTGTTTTTGACTCTGTTTCCACAGATCGTTATCTGTGGCCCGATTGAAGCGTCTAATACTGTTACTTAGTATTTCGTCTGCTTCAGCGTTTCCACAGATCGTTATCTGTGGCCCGATTGAAGCTTACAATAACCCCTGCTTCAAATCCATTGAAATGTGTTTCCACAGATCGTTATCTGTGGCCCGATTGAAGCAAAATTCCAGTGGTCGTACATGCCTTAAAATATGTGTTCGTTTCCACAGATCGTTATCTGTGGCCCGATTGAAGCATGATGGTGATATTGTCAAATCCATTGACATTGAATACGGTTTCCACAGATCGTTATCTGTGGCCCGATTGAAGCAAGATGAGATATCCTATTCTGAGCAACGGCCAGCTCGGTTTCCACAGATCGTTATCTGTGGCCCGATTGAAGCTTTATGTCGTATTTCATATTTAATTTTTGAAAGATGTGTTTCCACAGATCGTTATCTGTGGCCCGATTGAAGCATATTTACACCAGGGGGCCTTCTAGGCTATTGAATAGTTTCCACAGATCGTTATCTGTGGCCCGATTGAAGCCTAAGTATGCAGGCTCTAACCGTATAGCTAAATCTGTGTTTCCACAGATCGTTATCTGTGGCCCGATTGAAGCAGGATTTCTTAATAGTTCTTATGGTTTACACCAGCTTAGTTTCCACAGATCGTTATCTGTGGCCCGATTGAAGCAGAGTCCGGGTCTCTTGACGTGAACAGTATTATCGGGGTTTCCACAGATCGTTATCTGTGGCCCGATTGAAGCTAGTCATGAATTAACCGCTCATGCTTTTCTGACATCAGGTTTCCACAGATCGTTATCTGTGGCCCGATTGAAGCACCTGCGGCCCTGGCCTTCTCAACGATCGGCTCATACTGTTTCCACAGATCGTTATCTGTGGCCCGATTGAAGCAATTATCTGCATCTGCTTCATCGTCCCAGTATAGATGTGTTTCCACAGATCGTTATCTGTGGCCCGATTGAAGCTTCAAGGTCCAGTTCGGTAACTCCACCATGAAACCCGTTTCCACAGATCGTTATCTGTGGCCCGATTGAAGCATTTGTGGCGGTCAGGTTGAACGTGAACGGTTTTGTTGTTTCCACAGATCGTTATCTGTGGCCCGATTGAAGCGAGTGTATTCTTTTGCTTTTTATTCATTTGAAAACCTGTTTCCACAGATCGTTATCTGTGGCCCGATTGAAGCCGAGTATGGGACCCGGAGAGCGAATTAATGGCGGAGTTTCCACAGATCGTTATCTGTGGCCCGATTGAAGCCAATCCCTCATAGGTCTGATTTGTACGTGGATGAGTTGTTTCCACAGATCGTAATCTGTGGCCCGATTGAAGCCGGTTCATCCCCACACATGTGGGAAACACCCCTTTGAGTTTCCACAGATCGTTATCTGTGGCCCAATTGAAGCGAGGTACTGGATTTAAAGAACTTCAAACCAAAACGCGTGTTTCCACAGATCATTGTCTGTGGCCCAATTGAAGCATCCCCACATGTACAGGGAACTCATCCTTGATCGTGTTTCCACAGATCATTATCTGCGGCCCAATTGAAGGACAGTGCCGTGGAAGCGGTTAACTCCGCTCTGGGCAGTTTCCACAAATCGTTATCTGTGGCTCAATTGAAGACGGTTAAACCCTGCTTATACGGGAAACTCTTTTACACACTACCACAATAATATTGTGGCCCAATTGATGAAGAATTCTTATCGATGTAAATTATGTTTAAAATTTCATTTCTTTGACGGATTCCACGATTTAACATCGCATAAATTGAGTGGAATATTATAATAAACCAAATAAGTTTGGCTGACACATCTTAAACATCCAGAACTTTCTTAATCCATAACAAAAGCCAAACTAAATTGAAAATAATCCATACAGAAAGCATATTTATAGAATTGACTGTTATTTTTAAATATCCACTGATAGTGGCCCCATCGAAGGATGTAAATGTTAAATTAAGGATGGAAATCGTACCCAATATCCACAATTGATTTGTGGCCCCATTTCACGATAATATCTTTTTGATAAACTTAAAAATATGGGTTATATAGAGACTTTTTAATTTATTCTGGCTACACACTATCTTCGAGTCATACATGAAATGTTCTTGCAAACAAACTTGTGCATGAAAATATATTTAAATTATATATATTTATACATAAAGTATAGTAAAGAAAATGTTTTAATTAACAAATAATTATTAAAGAGGATAGAAAAATAGTGAATTATCCACTACTGAACTCGTGGGCTTTCTTTGCCCTTACACCCCAACAATACTAGATTATATGTATAATAAATATCATCTGTATCGGATGGAAAAGTATTTGAAAATACTGGTTACAACTGACATTTCGGCCCCCTCGTCAAAAATGAAGTGATTTTTGCAACAACTTTATTATTTTAATAAGTATGTGGGCGGTACAAGTTCTAAAAAGTCTCTGGTTTTGCCAAACGGTACTGAACTCTTAAAGCTTAAAAATATTTTATATAATATAATTCAAGTATTGCATATTTATCCATATATTTCAAATATTAATTAACTACTATGTCAGTAAATATTATAAAGTTGACACTGGACTGTATAACTAAAAATATTAAGTAGTGTTTTTTGGGAGGGGGTCCGAAATCTCAGTTACAATATATAAGTATAGTTTTATTTCAGATGTGAGGGGTTAAAGGGACATAATAATATACACAAGAATATTGTTATATCCAATATGGGTTGCTAAAACCGAATCACTATATCTAAATATATTCATTTAATATGAACTAAAAAAAGTCTGATAACTGTAGGTGTTATAAAGTGTCTGAGGTAGTAGAATATATTCCTGAGCTAAAGGGGGCCGATTTAGACATATTTATTGAGAGGCTAAATCAGGATATTACTGCAGAAGAAGTCGAAGACGTCCGCAAATGGGCACTATGCACGACCTATCAGTTCAAAGACTAAATTTTCCCAATGCCCCTGAAAAGATTCAAAAAATCAGTACTTACTGCTGATTGCCTTCCCATCATTGAGAACTTTGATTGCGGCAGTTCGCGTCACCCTGATTTTGAGAAATTAAACGTGTTTCTGAAAGAAAGGGCATTGGAATACAATAATGACCATTTTTCTAGAACCAATATCTACCACGAAGATGGTATATTATAGAAAACCAAACACAATCTTAAAAAAACCCATGGGCCCACACCCCCACCAATAAACCTTATGTACTAATCCCCTCATTACATCAACGAATATGCCTTCACACATCACATTCGCACGCAATGTCTTCCTCCCGGTAACCAATATCTGCAGGAACAATTGCGCTTATTGTACCTTCAGGAAAAAACCCGGCCAGGGCCACCTTTTATCCGAAGAGCAGATCCTTCCGGTACTTGAGAAAGGAAGAGAGTCAGGCTGCACGGAGGCCCTGTTCGTATTTGGAGAATATGCAGAGGAAGTTCCCGAATACAGAATCTGGCTTGAGGAGATGGGATATTCCAGTACGGTAGCTTATGTCAGGCACCTGTGCGAACTGGCAATAGAGGCGGGCCTGCTTCCACATACCAATGCCGGTATCCTGAGCGAAGCTGAGCTTAGAATCCTTAAACCCTGGAACATAAGCATGGGGCTTATGCTGGAGACAACTGCAAAGGTTGAGGCCCATAGAGAATCCCCTGGCAAGGATCCGTCCACACGCATAAAGATGATCAAAACAGCAGGGGAACTTGAGATACCATTCACTACCGGGATACTGGTGGGGATCGGGGAATCTGCAGAAGACAGGATTCATTCCCTTCAAACTATTGCAGATCTCCACAAACAGTACGGACATATACAGGAGGCCATCATACAGAACTTCACGCCAAAACCTGATACTGCTATGGCAGACCATCCTGGGCCCACTGAAAAGGAGATGATGGAAACGGTTTACCTGGCAAGACAGATCCTTCCTGACGACATTGCAGTACAGGTGGCACCAAATCTCATTGCTCCGGAAAAACTCATCGAGTGCGGGGCCACGGACCTGGGAGGGATCTCTCCGGTGACCATTGACTGGATCAATCCGGAAGCTGACTGGCCCACCCTGGATCAGCTTGAAGGAATTCCATTAAGGGAAAGACTGCCGGTATATCCTCAATTCATCAAAAAGGGATGGTACAGTCCGCAACTTGCAAAGCTTGTTGAAGAGCTCTCAGATAGCGAGGGATACAGGAAATGATACCACAGGAAATCATCGACAGAGCATATAAAGGAACTGCAACCCGGGAAGATGCCCTGCATCTATTAGAGGCCGGGCCCTTTGAACTCTACAAACTGGCAGACCAGCTCAGAGAACACGCTGTAGGAGACCGGGTCACCTATGTTAAGAACCGTAACATCAACTTCACCGACATCTGTATAGGGGATTGCGGGTTCTGTGCATTTCAAAACAAGATCGGCTACAGGCTCAGCCTGGAAGAAATAAAAGAAAAGATCAAAGACTGCGACATCACCGAAGTCTGTATACAGGGAGGACTGCTCCCGGACGCAGACATAAACCTCTACCTGGACATCCTCAAAGCAGCAAAGCAGGCCAATCCCGACATCCATACCCACTGTTTCTCACCCATGGAAGTCTACCACGCAACATCAACTTCCATTGAAGATACCCTCAAACAGCTAAAAGCCGCGGGCCTAAACACCATGCCCGGCACCGCTGCAGAGATCCTCTCAGACAGGGTACGCAGTATCATCTGTCCCCACAAGATCACAAAACAGCAGTGGGAAAAGATCGTCACCACAGCACATAAACTTGGAATTCCCACCACGGCCACCATGATGTACGGGCATGTGGAGACCCGGGAGGAGCGCATTGATCATATACTAACCATCAGAAGGATACAGCAACAGACAGGGGGATTCACCGAATTCGTGCCCCTGCCCTTCATGCCCTACAACAACCCCATAGGGGAAGATTTACTCAAAAAGGGCCGTTTCATGACAACAGGCATTGAAGACCTGCAGATCTATGCCATATCCCGTATCCTTCTTCACACTCATATCGATAACATACAGGCAAGCTGGGTAAAACTGGGAAAGAAACTTGCCCAGCTGGCCCTGCTCTGCGGGGCCAATGATCTTGGAGGAACCCTCATGGAAGAGAGCATCTCAAAAGCCGCCGGTGCGGGCCATGGAGAAAGCATCACCACAGAGGAGCTGGAATGGATCATAACCGCAGCACAGAGAACGCCTGTACAAAGAGACACGATCTACAGGACCATGGGACCATGATACCACAAGACCTTATCGACCGCTCCCGCAGGGGAGAAGCCACAAAAGAAGATGCATTCACATTACTGGAAACCGACCCCCTCGAAGTCTATGCCCTGGCTAACACCCTGCGCAAAGAAGCAGTCGGGGACACGGTCACCTATGTCACCAACCGCAACATCTACATCACCAATATGTGTGCGGGACATTGCAAATTCTGCGCCTTTCGCACAGGAGAGGGATATATCCTCACCATAGAAGAAATACTAAAAAAAGTAGGGGAAGCACAGGATGCGGGAGCCGTGGAGATCTGCATCCAGGGAGGATATCTCCCAAAACTTACCCTGGACTACTATAATGAAATAATAGAAAGTATCCACACCCACTATCCGAAGATGACCCTCCACGGGTTCTCCCCCATGGAGGTCCACTACGCCGCCTCCCGCTCAAACACCCCCCTGGACAAAGCCTTCAGTGACCTCAAAGCCCGGGGCCTGGGGACACTGACAGGAACCTCAGCCGAGATCCTCTCGGACAGGGTACGCAATATCATCTGCCCTGACAAGATCACAACCCAGCAGTGGATCGATACGGTAAGGACATCCCACAAAGCCGGGCTTCGCACCAACTCCACCATGATGTACGGCCATGTGGAGACCTGGGAGGAAAGGTTTGACCACATACTGACCCTGCGGGAGATACAAAAAGAAACAAAGGCCTTCACTGAATTCATCACCATGCCCTTCATGCCCTACAACAACCCCATCGGTGAGGAACTACTTAAAAACGGGCAGTACATGACCACCGGGACCCGGGACCTGCAGCTAATCGCCATCGCCAGGATCCTGCTTAACACTCATATCAATAACATCCAGGCCTGCTGGGTAAAGCTTGGAAAAAAGCTTGCACAGGTGGCCCTCTCCTGCGGAGCCAATGACCTGGGAGGCACCCTCATGGAAGACCAGATCACCACCGCCTCAGGCGGGTCCAACGGAGAATATGTCCCTGCAGAAGAACTTGAATGGATCATCCGGGACAGTGGAAAACAACCCCAACTAAGAAATGCAGTGTATGAGGACATGTCATGAGAGCGGTCATACCCTATAAAAAAGAGGATGCAAAATCCAGACTATCCCGGGTCATGACAAAAAATGAAAGGGAAGAGTTTGTAGAATGCATGTTAAACGACGTGGTCAACACCCTTCAGGATGCACAGGTCACAAAAATAGACATCCTCACCACCTCCGGGATACAGGTACCAAAAAACACCAATATGGTCCTCACCAGGCCAGGCCTTAACGAAGGACTAAATGGTTACCTGAATACCATCGATGAACCGGTGATGATAATAATGGCAGACCTTCCCCTCGTCCGGCCTGAAACCATCAAAAGCATAATGTCACATGAAGAAGATGTGGTCATAGTACCTGGAAAAGGCGGAGGTACAAACATCCTTTACATAAAGGACCCTATCAGATTCCATGTCAAGTATTATGGCTGCAGCTTTAGCACCCATTGCCGGATCACAGAAGAGCTGGAAATGACCCTGCACATATTCGATTCCTTCCTGGCAAGCACCGATATCGATGAACCCCAGGACCTCACCGAACTGCTGCTCCACGGAACAGGCAGGGCCCGGGATTATGTCAGCTGTAACTTCACCTCCCTCACAGGAGAAGGAAGAGTTAAGATATCACCGCTGTGTCCGGGTCTGCCCTAAGACCCACAGCAGATATTCCTCATCTCCGGAAATATCCCATGACACAATACATGGAACCTCATCACTATGCATTGACCGGACCGTCTCCTTGACACGTGACAAACGATCCGATGTGGTCTTCACAAAAATTCCCACCCCTTCCTCTTCAACAAGTTCTCCCTCCCACCGGTAGACCGAATTTATCGGATGCATGTTAACACAGGCCGCAAGATGATCTTCCACAAGTTCCCTGGCAATGGACCGGGCACAGGTCATATCCCCGGCAGTGATATAGACAATTGTATAATGCATAATATATCCACAACGGACAAAAATATCAAAATTACCCCTGGAAATCGGAACTCAAATCGATAAGAACATATATATATTTCGCGTAATAGCAACAAACTGCAAAACCTATATGATTTTAAAATTATACGAATACAGATCAATCGGTGATAATCAATGAGCATCAATGTCAATAAATATAAATGCGGTTATTGTGGCGCATGTGTCGGAGTCTGTCCCGCAGCTGCACTGGAGCTTGTGGAAACCTGGATAGAGGTCGATGAAAATAAATGCACCGGCTGTGGCATCTGTGCAAAGATCTGTCCTCTTGGTGCGATCGAGGTGAACAGATGAAAGAGGCCTATGATGTCATTGTTGTCGGCGCCGGGCCCGGCGGATCCGTTGCTGCCAAAAACGCCGCTCTGCAGGGCATGGACGTCCTGATGATAGAAAAACGTCAGGAAATAGGAGACCCCATCCGCTGTGCCGAAGGGGCCAGTAAATATCACCTGAAAAAACATATAAAGCCCGATCCTTCCTGGATCTGTGCCGACCTTAAAGGCTCCCGCATATACTCCCCTGATGGCACCATGATCGAGATGGCAGAGGAGATCTCCGGAGGAGAAGTCGGATTCGTACTGGAACGCAAGATATTTGACCGGGCCCTGGCCAATGAAAGTGCTCTTGCAGGCGTGGAAGTGATGGTCAAGACCCGGGCCACCGGACTTATCATAGAGAATGGGGTTGTCAAAGGTATCCATGCAATGCATCGGGGCAAGACATATGAGATACGCTCAAAGATCGTGATCGGTGCGGATGGAGTGGAATCAAAGGTTGGCCGATGGGCCGGTATAGACACTCATCTTAAACCTGCAGACATAGAGACCTGTGCCCAGTATCTGGTAACCGGGGCCGGCATTGATCAGGAATACTGCTACTTCTATCTGGGCAATGAGATCGCACCTAGCGGATATGTCTGGATCTTCCCAAAAGGAGGGGACACAGCAAATGTTGGCATCGGCATCCTGGGCAGTAAATGCGGAAACAAACGACCTGTTGAATACCTGGATGAGTTCATGGAACAGTATCTTCCCGATGCAAAGATCATTGAACTGAATGTAGGAGGGGTTCCGGTCAGCGGGTGCATGGACCGTACCATTGCCCCGGGCCTGATGCTTGTGGGAGATGCCGCCCATCAGTCCGACCCCATCACCGGAGGAGGTATCGTCAATGCCATGGACGCAGGAAAGATCGCAGGAGAAGTAGCAGCAAAGGCTATAAAAAACAATGACTGTTCCATGGAAGCCCTCCGGGAATATGAAGACCTGTGGAAAAAGACCATCGGAGTGGAGATACACAGCGGTCTGAAGGTTAAGGACAAATTCATTGAGTTTTCCGATGAGAACCTCAACTCCCTGGCCCACTCCCTCAAACATGTGAACTTCACAAGTATGAGCCTGCTGGACCTGCTCTATGCCCTGTTCAAAGCAAATAAGAAACTGCTCTGGGACCTTCGAGGACTGTTTAAGGACGTTGTAAAAGGAGACCTGGAATTCAGCCACCTTGAAAATGAGATATAATCCCGGACAAACCACTCCAAACTTCAGCGTTTCCAGAACTCCGGCATCAGCAGCACAATAACTGTAAATACCTCCAGCCTTCCGATCCACATATTGGCTATCAGGACCAGTTTACCCACTGCGGGAATGGAAGCAAAGTTGGCCATAGGTCCCACGGCTGCAAAGCCAGGGCCTATATTTCCAAGGGTTGCAATAGATGCAGTAAAAGAAGTGATCAGGTCCAGGCCCAGGATGGCAAGGATCCCGGAACTTAAGATGAAGATCAAAAAATAGATCACAACAAACGATATAATTGCCTGCATCACATCTGCAGGCACTGTTCTGCCATTTAATTTAACAGGCCTCACGGCCCTGGGATGAACCACCTTGAATATCTCCCTGCGGGCGTATTTCAACAGCAGGAAGATCCTGACCACCTTTACACCTCCTGCAGTGGACCCGGCACAACCACCAATGAACATCATAAGAAGCAACATGAAAAGGGAAGGATCGGTCCACTGATTAAAATCAACACTTGCAAACCCTGTGGTCGTAATGATGGATACTATCTGAAAGACCGCATACCTGAAAGAAAGAGCGACATCACCATACATATCGCGGTATAACAAAAAGGTCAGGATCAAAGTACCTGTAACAATTATGAACAGATAAAATCTAAGCTCATCATCCTTAACGTAATTCACCTTTCCTTTTCTTAAGATCTTATAGTGCAATGCAAAGTTTGCACCTGCAAGGATCATAAAAAAGGTGATTATACCCTCGATCAAAGGATCATTAAAATAAGCAATGCTTTGACCGTAAGGAGAAAACCCCCCGCAGGCCATGGTCGTGAACGTATGGGTCAATGCATCAAAAAGGTTCATTTTTGTGAAAAACCATAACAAAACAACCTCTACAAGTGAGATTCCAACATAGATCTTCCAGAGGATAACTGCAGTCTCCCGGATCCTGGGTTTTAGTTTATCCTCTGTAGGGCCGGGGGCCTCAGCCCTGAACATCTGTCTGCCGGCAACTCCCAATTTGGGAAGGATAGCAATAAAGAGCATTATGATACCCATACCCCCCAGCCACTGGGTCAGACTTCTCCACAAAAGCAGTGACCTGTATTCCCCGTCAATATCAGGCAATACCGTAGCCCCGGTGGTTGTAAAACCTGACATGGATTCAAAAAGAGCGTCAATCACCGATATATGATCCAGCATTATATACGGGATAGCACCGAACAGAGCTACTATCAGCCATCCCAGGGCCACGATCGCAAATCCTTCCCGCTTTTCCCATTCTTCACCTTTATCAGGGAAAATAGAAGTTAGTACCCAGCCAAAAACAGCAGCCACTAAAAAACCCAGTGCATAGGGAAATTTAGGGTCACCATAGTAGATCGCCACAGCCAGTGGAATAAGCATTATAAACCCAAGCCGCCATATAATGCTCCCCAGTACATTAAGCACGATCCTGTGATTTACCACAACACTTACCTCCACAATTATAAGAACAGCTGCTCCACATCCCGGTGGGCTGAGGGTAATGAAAAGACAAGTACCCTGTCCCCGGGTTTTATGATATAGCTCCCCCGGGGCACGATGGTTTCTTCACTATGTACCACCATGCAGACAAGGGAATCTTCCGGGAATTTTATGTTCTTAAGAGGTTTTCCGGAAACCTTTGAATCCACACCTGCAATATATTCAACGATCTCAGCCTTTTCCCCCTCTATCATTGTAAGGGCTTCAATACCCGTTCCCATTGTCATTTTCAATGCTTCGTTAATAGTAGCTTCCCTGGGACTTACAGCCCGGTCCACCCCCACAAGTTCAAACAGGGGGACATAATCCAGATGATCGGCCCGGACCACCACCTTTTTGGCACCAAGCTGTTTGGCCAGCAGGGAACAGAGCAGGTTCTTTTCATCACTGTCCGTTACCGAGACCACCACATCCATATTCTTTACCCCTTCCTCCTTAAGCAGATTAAGGTCAGTACCATTGCCCCGCAGGACAAGGACCTCGGGAAGGTTCTGGGCGATGAACTCACACCTTTCAGGACTCTTTTCAATTATCTTTATATCAACCTTCCTTCTAAGGAGCTTGGCCAGATAGAAACCCACCGAACCACCACCTATGATCAGCACCCGGGTGTTTTTCTTAACCCCTCCAAAAAGACCACTAACATTCATCATGGCATCGGCCTTGCCGATGACCACTACATGGTCATTTGCCCTTATACGATCATCCCCATGGGGTATGATGATCCTTGAATTGCGATAAATAGCACTTATGATACAGCAATCGGCCAGTGCAAGTTCCTTCATAGCCTTGCCTGCAATATCATTATTCTCGTTCACAACAAACTCAAGCATCCGGACCTTGCCCTGTGCAAACTGTTCAGAATCAATTGCAGAAGGAATGGAAAGTATCTCAGCCACTTCAGAGGCCAGTGCAAGTTCCGGGCAGATCATCACGTCAACCCCGATCTTTGAACGATTTGCCACTGGCTTGTCAATATAATCAGGATTGGTAACCATTGCCATGGTCTTAAGCCCGGAGTTTGGAACGATCAGTCTGGCAGCAGAACAAGCTACTATATTCACCTCATCCGAACCCGTGACCGCAATAAGCAGGTCAGCACCATCCAGATGTCGGGACAATATGTCCGCATTGGCCCCATTGCCATGCTCTACCTGGACATCCAGCTCATCCACCCGATCACAGGCCTCCTCATCGATTTCGATAACGATCACATCATTATCAACATAGAGTGATTTGGCAATATGGTATCCTACCTCACCTGCACCAATTATAATGATCTTCATAAGAACACGACCTTTACAGGATACCGTTAAAGGTCGATATTATTGTTAAACTTTACTCAGAAAAAGTTATGGGTTTGAAAAGCCGCCCGACAACCGGTTTGACTGGCATGACAAAAGTGCAGTCATAGCAAAAAATGATCATATAGAGATCAAACCGTTAGAAGATGTTGAAAAAATGGCCACATTGCATCAGAAAGAGCTCTTGCAAAACTCCGGGGGACCCCTTAATAAGAAGAAGCCGGGGGCCATCTCAACACTCATGCATCGGGCATCAGACTTCTGTCAATGGCCGATACGGCATCTTCCAGGGATTCTTTTACTTTATCGAAAAAACCCTTACCCTTCTTTGAGGAACGGGGATCATCTTTGCTGATCCTCTGGAATTCCTCGAGTAATTCCTTTTGCTTGCCAGTCAGCTCCTTCGGGGTTTCCACGACCACCCTTACAAGCTGGTCTCCCTGACCATGACCATGCAACCTGGGCATTCCCTTGCCCTTAAGCCTTAATACCGAATGGGTCTGGGTCCCGGCCTTGATCTTCATTTTTACCTTACCGTGCAGTGTGGGCACCATGATCTCATCGCCCAGGGCCGCCTGAGTGAAACTGATAGGGGTCTCATAGAAAATATCATCGCCCATACGATCAAATTTATCATGGGAACTTATGTGAAGGACCACATACAGGTCTCCTGAAGGAGCACCGCGGGTCCCGGCTTCACCCTCACCTGTGATCTTAAGGCGCATTCCGGTATCCGCACCCTTTGGTACATTGATGGAAAGCTTACGTACTTTCTTTTGTTTACCGGTACCCTTACAGGCAGGACAGGGAGATTCAATGATCTGCCCGTTCCCATGACACTGGTCACATGTGGTGGTGGTCATGAAATTACCAAGCGGGGTCCTGCGGGCATGGGTCACCTGGCCTGAACCCTGACATGCGGGACAGGTCCTGGGACTTGTACCTGGCTTTGCACCGGTACCATTACAACTCTCACAGTTCTCAGCTCTGGGAACTGTAATATTGACACTTTCTCCAAAGGCTGCCTGTTCAAGAGTTACAGAAAGGTCATATCTAAGGTCGGCTCCTCTCATGGGCCCGGACCTTCTGCGTCCACCGCCTCCAAAACCACCGAACCCACCTCCGAACATACCGCCGCCAAAGATGCTGCCCAGGATATCACCCAGGTCTTCAAAGCCTCCAAAGTCAGCTCCTCTGAAAATATCTTCATCGCTGTACCGACCATCGATACCCGCATGTCCGAAACGATCATACTGTGCGCGCTTTTCAGGATCCGACAGGACAGCATAGGCCTCAGATATCTCCTTGAACTTCTCTTCTGCACCCTCATCCTTGTTCTTGTCCGGGTGGAATTTCATTGCAAGCTTTCTGTATGCTTTTTTAATGTCGGTCTCAGATGCTTCTTTCGAAACACCAAGTATCTCATAATAATCACGCGTGGTCGACATGGTACACCTTTATGAAAGAAAAGGGATGTGCAAAGGCACATCCTGCTTATTTGTCTTCGTCTACGACCTCATAGTCTGCATCGACGACATCATCGTCTGAAGCAGATGAAGACTTCTCATCCGCACCCTCTTCTGCAGCTGCAGCAGCTGCTTCCTGGGCCTTCTGATACATCACAGCCGATACTTCATAGACTGCTGACTGCAATTCTTCAGTCTTTGTCTTGATAGCCTCGATGTCCTCACCCTCGAGAGCTTCTTTGAGGTCTTTGATAGCAGCTTCAATGGAGTCTTTCTGCTCCTGGGTAGCCACATCATCTGCCTCCTTTAAGGTCTTTTCGGCAGCATTGACCAGGGAATCTGCATTGTTGCGGACCTCTATCTCTTCCTTGCGTGCCTTGTCCTCTTCAGCATGGACCTCGGCGTCCTGGACCATCTGGTCGATCTCCTCATCGGACAGACCGCCAGGCTTCTGGATGGATATGGACTGTTCCTTACCGGTCCCCAGGTCCTTTGCATTCACATGCAGGATACCATTGGAATCGATGTCGAAGGTAACCTCGATCTGGGGCATACCTCTGGGAGCTGGCGGGATACCGTCCAGCATGAAACGGCCCAGGGTCTTATTGGCAGATGCAATTCCACGCTCACCCTGCAGGATATGGATCTCCACAGAAGGCTGGTTGTCCGCGGCGGTGGAGAATATCTGGCTCTTTTTGGTAGGTATGGTGGTGTTCCTTTCGATCAGTGGTGTTGCAACCCCTCCCATTGTCTCGATACCAAGGGTCAGCGGGGTGACATCCAGCAAAAGGACATCATGGACCTCTCCTCCAAGCACACCGGCCTGAATGGCAGCACCAACAGCTACAGCTTCATCAGGATTGATGTTCTTGTATGGGTCCTTGCCGATGAAGTTCTTTACAAGATTATATACTGCAGGGATCCTGGTGGAACCACCGATGAGCAGGATCTTTTCAATATCTGCAGGTTTAAGTTTTGCGTCACTTAATGCCTGTTTCATGGATTCCAGGGTCTTATCCACAAGGTCCCCGGTCAGTTTTTCGAACTGGGCCCTGGTCACATCAATATCAATATGTTTGGGCTGTCCATTAGCGTCTGCAGTGATGAACGGAAGGTTGACATTGGTGGAAGGCACACCGGAAAGTTCGATCTTAGCCTTTTCAGCAGCATCCTTTAAGCGCTGCAGGGCAGCTTTGTCACCGGACAGGTCAATACCCTCAACCTTTTTGAATTCTTCAACAAGGTGTTTTACCAGACGGTCATCGAAGTCATCTCCTCCAAGATGAGTATCCCCGCTTGTGGACAGTACTTCAAATACACCATCTCCAAGTTCAAGGATGGATACATCAAAGGTACCTCCTCCCAGGTCATAGACCAGGATCTTGTGGTCACCTTCCTCTTTATCAAGACCATATGCCAGAGATGCTGCAGTTGGCTCATTGATGATCCTCATGACCTCAAGACCGGCGATCTTTCCGGCATCCTTTGTGGCCTGACGCTGTGAGTCATTGAAATATGCAGGCACTGTAATGACAGCCTGGGAGATCGTCTCTCCAATATAGGCCTCCGCATCTTCTTTGAGTTTTCTCAGGACCATGGAGGAGACCTCCTGAGGGGTGTAGTCCTTCCCGTTTAAGTTCACTGTATAGTCGCCCTCACCGATGTGGCGTTTAATGGAACTTACCGTATTGTCAGAATTGGCTACCAGTTGTCTTTTTGCAACCTGACCGACCAGTTTTTCCCCTTTCTTTGAAAAACCTACTACGGAAGGAGTTGTCCTGCCACCTTCTGCATTTGGAATTACAGTAGGTTGTCCCCCTTCGATCACAGCCATACATGAATTTGTAGTTCCCAGATCAATTCCCAATATCTTTCCCATGATAATACCTCACTGTTCTATAAATTATACTAATCATTGTTCTTCTTCAGGGTTCTTCGAGACCATCACCTGTGCATGCCGGATGACCTTTGAGTTCATCATATACCCGGGTTTACACACTTCCATCACACAGTTGTCAGGATACTCACATGTCTCTATATGGGACATGGCATCATGCAGATGGGGATCAAATTCCTCCCCTTCGCATCGGATCCTTTCCAGGCCCTCCTGTTCAAGGATTGAAGTGAACTGCTTAAAGACAAGCTCCACTCCTTCAACAACAGAGTTTACATCGTCTGCTTTTTTGCCGGACTCAAGGGCACGCTCAAAATTATCACAGACATCAAGCAGGCGGACCATCAGGTCCTCCACTGCAAATTTACGAAGCTGCTCCTTTTCCCGGATACTGCGCTTTCTGAAGTTATCGAATTCAGCCCGCTGCCGTATTATTTGCTCTTTAAGCTCGGTCAGCTGCTTATCCGTAGACATATCATCATCGGTAGTGGTCTCATCTTCCAGTCTGCAAGTTACTTGCGGATCCTGTTCATCATTGTTCTCAGATTTGTCTACCATTGATCATTCTCCGCTTTATTTAATTAGCGGTATTATTAACAGCATGTGATTGTTTGTAGTTCTATAAATACTTTGTGCTTCATTGTGCAATAAATCAACTGGAAAAAACGCATAGAACAATTATGCATACTGTCCCTGCATACGATATAAAAGCATCTTTACGATCACCATACTTGCGACCATACAGACTGCAAGGGCCGAGATCATCCGGTCCCATCCCAGTGTTCCAATTCCACCGCTCAGGAGAAAATTGATACCTCCGAAAAAGGATATAATGGAAAAGGTCAGGACAAAAGAGATGATCATACCTCCGATCATCGAATTGACCTGATCCACATTCCGGCTTTCAAAGAACACCGAACCAATGATGAAGATCACAGCAAAGATGAGTAAAATAAGCGAGATGGGCATCGGAGAGGAACCAGTGGAGAATATCTGCATGATCCCCAGGGCCACACCGATCATAAAGATGGCCATAGATACCGAAACCGAAAGTGTCCGCACGAATGGATTGTCAAATATTTCACCGTTCATCCTTAAATATACCTCACAGCTTAAAGGATATTGATCATATATATGATTGTTGTAGCTACAAATGATCAGACCCTGCATCTGCAACTGCAGTAAATACAAATATCATTAAACAATCTCAGGATATATGAGAATTCTACTTTCTGAATTTGCTTTCAGTACGGGCCTTTCAGGCACCTATCTGCTGGAAGGGAGGGCCATGCTGGATACCCTGGCTTCAAGTTTCCTGCGACTGGGCCATGAGGTGTGCTATACCTCATCAGGCCCTTCCATTAAAGGAGCAGAGAAGGTTAATTGTACTGCTGAAAGTCTGGAAAGCGTCCTGAGAACTCAGGCTTTGCAATGTGATGCAGGTCTGGTGATCGCACCGGAAGAGGACCTGGCCCGGCTTAGCGCCATCATAGAGGACAATACCCTTAATCTGGGCAGCTGCCCTGAAGCTGTGGAAAGATGTGCGGACAAACTTGTCTGTACAAAACTGCTCCGGGAGGCCTGTGTGAGAGTTCCCCGGACCCTGGAGACGGGAACTATCCCGGAGAACGACTGGGTAATAAAACCCCGCTGTGGCTGTGCATCCGAGGATACTTATTTTTCCAGAGGAGGAAACATTCCACAGGGACACATCGCAACAGAGTTCATACCCGGAGAATCCTTAAGTGTCAGTCTGATCTGCGGAAAGAGGACACTCCCCCTGACTGTGAACAAACAACTGGTGGAAATGGACCCGGGAAGAAATAATTCCCCGGTGGAATACCGCGGAAGTCTTAGCCCCTATGAGACCCCTGAAAAAGAAAAACTGTATGAAACTGCTATCAGAGCTGCCAAAGTGCTGGGATGCCATGGTTATACAGGAGTGGACATCATCCAGGGAGAGGACAACTATGTGATCGATGTCAATCCCAGGCCCACCACATCCCTGGTAAGTATCTCAAAAGTGATGCAGGAGGAGATAGCCGGCCTTCTGCTTAACAACGTCCACTCACAACTTCCCGAATCGGTGAACATAAACGGAGTATATTCATTTACAAAAGAGGAACTGGTATGATAGGTATCGATATAGGGGGGGCCAATACAAAGATAGCCTCACCTGATGGAAAACTTGTTGAACTGCATTACATCCCCCTGTGGAAGGACACCACCCTGCCCCTATTCTTAAAGGATGTATCATCAAGGTTACATCCAGAAGCTGTTGCAGTGGTTATGACAGGAGAACTTGCTGATTGTTTTGATGACAAGAAGCAGGGTGTGGACTTTATTATGAAGGCTGTTGAAGATGCCTTTGACTGCGACATCCGCTATGTGGATAACCGGGGCCGTCTTAAGACCGACAATATCACACTTCGTGATCTTGCCGCAGCCAACTGGGCCGCATCTGCCAACCTGGCGGGAAAAGAATTCGGAGATTGTATATTTGTGGACGTGGGCAGTACCACCAGTGACATTATTCCCATTCTTAATCAGCAGCATCAGGCCGGCAGCGGGGACCTGGAGCGTCTCCTTAACAGTGAACTGATCTATGCAGGCACCCTGCGTACCACCATACCGGCCCTGCTCGGGGAGGTGGAGCTTAGAGGAAAGAAATGCCGTTTATCCTCAGAATTCTTTGCAGGCACTGCGGATGTCTATACCTTACTTGAGGATATCAAAGAGACAGATTACACCTGCGAGACAGCTGACGGTGCGGGCAGATCTAAAACGGATTGCATGCGCCGTCTGGCCCGGGTGGTCTGTGCTGATCTGGAGGAAGTGACAGAGGATGAGCTAATATCCATTGCAGAGCAGATCAAAAAAAGGCAGATCGATCTGCTTTGCGAGGGAATTCAGGAAGTGGGACGCAAAAATGGACTTAACAGAGTGGTCTGTGCGGGCCTTGGAGAGTTCCTGATCCGGGAAGCCGCAGAGAAATGCGGTTTTGAATGCATATCCGCTTCTAAGAAATGGGGCAAAGATATCTCAAAGGTATTGCCTGCATATGCAGCCGCCAGAATGTTTGAGGATGATGAGAGCTGAAAAAGTGATACTCAAACTTGGTGGCAGTCTGCTGGAAGCAGCCCCTGAGTTATTGAAGCAGCTTTATTCCAGAGTGCAGGACACATACCTTGAGCTGCTTATCGTACCGGGAGGAGGTCCTTTTGCAAACCTGGTCCGCAGTCTGGATATGCAACACGGATTGGGAGAGGATGCGGCCCACTGGATGGCTGTCCTGGCAATGGAACAATATGCCTGGTATCTAATGGACAGAACAGGCCTTCCCGGGACAACTGAGCCGGAGGCGTGTCAGGAGAGGATGGCCATTGTGCAGGCATACCGGCCCCTGCAGGAAAGGGACGAACTTGAACACTGCTGGGACGTAACCTCGGACACCATCGCCGCCTGGTTCGCATACAAATGCGGGGCCAGGTTCATTAAAGTGACCGATGTGGACGGTGTCCTTATCGATGGGGAAATGACCGGGGAGATATCTGCAGCTGAGCTTGAAAAGATGGGGACCACATGTGCGGACATTCGTTTGCCCGCTTTCCTTAAAAGGAATAAAATGGACTGTTTGGTCATAAATGGAAAATACCCGGAAAGAGTGTGGGCTGGCATACTGGGACTGAACGTAAAAGGGACACTTATCAAGGGGAATATTTAAATTAGATACGGATTATGTACGGAACCATTACTTCCAATATTAAGATCATATTAAGGAGATAATCAATGGCAAAAGTTGAACAATGCACATCATGTGGTGTCAATCTTGTGCAGCAGGGCTACACCCGTTTCGCATGTCCTGTTTGTGACACAGAGATTGGCAGATGTACCCAGTGCAGACATCAGAGCAACCCCTACAAATGTCCAAAATGCGGATTCGTAGGACCCTGAGGTGTTTCAGATGGGAGAAGTAGCAGCAACAATGAAGATCATGCCCGATGGAGTGGAGCGTGACCTGGAAGAACTCAAAGCAAACCTTGAGGCCGCATTGCCTGAAGGAGCTTCCCTTTACACTTCAAAAGAAGAACCTGTAGCCTTTGGCCTCAAGGCCCTTGTAGTGGTTATCCTTGTAGGCGACCTTGAAGGCGGCACCGAACCTGTGGAAGAGGCCTTCGCTCAGGTTGAAGGTGTGGAAAGCGTACAGGTCACCGAACTGGGCAGGCCAGTCTAAATATCCTGCAACCTTTTTCTCTTTCCTTTTTTACTTTTCTTTTCTTAATTTCATCCCCCGGGCCCGTAGATCAGGGGGAGATCGTTACGTTCGCAACGTAAAGGCCGCGGGTTCAAATCCCGCCGGGTCCATTAATTTTAATCATAAGAACTTTCCCAGTTCACAATGATATAACAAAAACTGTTAAGTACAATCAAGCTCTATATAAAGGTTGCTATTATTCAATTTCCAGTAGGTGGGGGGCTGGATCATATGTAACTAAATTCGTGGACCTGCACTGATCTTCAGACTTTGTCACAGACAACTGCTGAAACAGCTGTTCAGGCCGTTTTAAAATTTCACATGATTAAAAGACCAGATGTGTCTGTGGAACGGCCTCCAGGATTTTTTATTATTTGATTTTAGAAATTAATACCACAAAAAACAACTCTGATTCAAAAAACAGGGACACATCACATATCTTGATTTACGCAGGGTTTCCTGCGATGATTTCTTAAAAAGACAGGAGAAATACTATGAATAAAGATAGCAAGAACCCGAATATGGATTTAAATACCCTCAGTGGTACGTCAAACCGGGACTGGTGGCCGAATCAGTTAAATCTCAGGATCCTGCACCAGCACACTTCCATATCCAATCCCATGGGCCAGGAATTCAATTATGCAGAGGAATTCAAAAAACTTGATCTTCAGGCCGTGAAGAAAGACCTGTATGAACTGATGACCGACTCCCGGGACTGGTGGCCGGCTGATTATGGTCACTACGGTGGACTCTTTATACGGATGGCCTGGCACAGCGCAGGCACCTACCGTATGGGAGACGGTCGCGGCGGCGGTGGTACCGGAAACCAGCGCTTTGCTCCTCTTAACAGCTGGCCGGATAATGTGAACCTGGACAAGGCCCGCCGGTTGCTCTGGCCGATCAAGCAGAAATATGGCAAAAGTATCTCCTGGGCCGACCTCATGATACTGGCCGGCAACTGCGCCTTAGAATCAATGGGTTTTAAGACATTCGGTTTTGGGGGAGGCCGTGAGGATATCTGGGAGATGGAAGAAGATGTATACTGGGGTTCTGAAGAGGAATGGCTGGCCACCAGCGATAAACCCCACAGCCGCTATTCCGGGGACAGGGATCTTGAAAACCCCCTGGCTGCAGTGCAGATGGGACTGATCTACGTGAACCCGGAAGGCCCGGACGGAAATCCCGACCCGCTTGCCTCTGCCAGGGATGTGCGGGAGACCTTTGCACGCATGGCCATGAACGATGAAGAGACCGTCGCACTTGTTGCCGGCGGCCATACCTTTGGTAAATGTCATGGAGCAGGCGATGCGGGACTGGTCGGCCCGGAACCTGAAGCCGCTCCCATCGAGGAACAGGGCCTTGGATGGAAGAGCAGCTTTGGCTGTGGCAATTCCGGGGATACCATCTCCAGCGGTATTGAGGGAGCCTGGAAACCAAATCCTACACACTGGGATATGGGATATCTGAAAGTGCTGTTCAAATACGATTATGAACTGGTCAAAAGTCCGGCCGGCGCGAACCAGTGGCTGGCAAAGGATGTTGAGGAAGAGGATATGGTCATCGATGCACATGATCCGACCAAAAAGCACCGGCCCATGATGACCACCGCAGACCTTTCGTTAAAGTTTGATCCGATATATGAACCAATTGCACGAGACTATCTGGAAAATCCCGAAAAGTTCAAAGATGCCTTCGCACGCGCCTGGTTCAAGCTGACCCACCGTGACATGGGTCCTCGCTCACGCTATCTGGGAGAGGAAGTCCCAAAAGAAGAATTGATCTGGCAGGACCCGGTCCCGGAAGTGGACCACGAACTGGTTGATGCAGAGGATATTGAAGACCTTAAGAGCAGGATACTTGACTCGGGGCTGTCCATCTCAAAGCTGGTCTCAACGGCCTGGGCCTCAGCGTCCACATTCCGTGGCTCCGACAAACGCGGAGGAGCTAACGGGGCACGCATTCGCCTTTCCCCCCAGAAAGACTGGGAGGTCAACCAGCCCGAACAACTTGCCACCGTGCTTAAAGTCCTGGAAGGGATCCGCAAGGATTTCAACAGCGCGTCATCAGGTGGTAAGAAGGTATCACTTGCAGACCTGATCGTCCTTGGTGGCTGTGCCGCTATCGAACAGGCGGCAAAAGGTGCCGGATATCCTGTGAAAGTTCCTTTCATACCAGGACGTACGGATGCATCGGATGAGCAAACGGATGTTGTGTCATTCAGTGTACTGGAACCAAAAGCAGATGGATTTTGCAATTACCAGAAAGCCAGATACGCCATCCCTGCAGAACATATGCTGGTGGACCGGGCACAACAGCTGACCCTGAGTGCTCCGCAGATGACGGTCCTCCTGGGTGGAATGCGTGTCCTGGATACAAACTTCGCACAAACCCGACACGGCGTATTCACCCGCCGGCCACAGACGCTCACCAATGACTTTTTCGTGAACCTGCTTGACATGAGCACAGAGTGGAAGCCGGGCCCGGAAGATGTGTTTGAGGGATATGACCGTGCAACAGGTCAGATGAAGTGGACCGGTACCCGTGTTGACCTGATCTTTGGTTCGAATTCCCAGCTTCGGGCCATTTCAGAAGTCTATGCCAGTGAGGACGCGGGGGAAAAGTTCGTGAAAGACTTCATAGCAGCCTGGGATAAGGTAATGAACCTCGACCGCTTTGACCTTGCCTGATCCTGGCCGGTGTGATATATAATCTGCCCGGGGTATTGGTCCCGGGCAGATAGCTATTTTTAAAGTCTCGTTCTTTTAACTTTGAGCAAGGTGATCTCCTTGTGAGGGGCAGAGAAGGCCCACGAACTGGTAGCTCACTAAATACATAATTCAACCAAAGTGGTTGCTGTTATATTGCTTGCAGATAGTTACCGACCTAAATGAGAGCTATCTCACAGAAGTTGCTGATGAGGACAAACATCTTCAAATAATTGACGATAAAGAATTAATTATTCACTAATACTTACCGATGAAGAAAATAGATATTTACCAATAATTACCGATGAAGAAGGTAGATGTTTATCAATACTTACCGATGAAGACGATAGGTATCCATCAATACTTACCGATGAAGAAGATAGATATCTACTAATACTCACCGAGGATGCCGATGAAGAAATAGAGCTTATGGATAAGAAAATAATCATCAGGCCCGTGTGGAAATGGCTTTTAAGTTAAATCAGTACGATTTTTGGGGTGTCGGGGCAGAGAAGGCCCACGTTTAAATCAAAGCGAAAATGTCTTCCAGATCAAAGGCCAGGCACTCTTCGCCGACCAATCGGCCTTTATCTTTTATTCTCTTTGCAACGATTGCAAAATGTTCCTTTCGATCTTCATTGTTCCAGTGGACATAACCAGCCTTTCTTTTCAGGTCCTTCAATACCCTGTCTGCACTCCTGGCATCCAGGTCCTGCCACTTGCACTCAACAAAAAGGATATCCTTTGAGCTTTCATTTAATGCAACCAGATCAATCTCATAGGTACTGGCCTTTTTTTGCGCTCCCTTGATCTTCCCCCATTGCCGGCCTATCTTTTCAAAGGCAAAGGGAAGGGACCCCGATCGATTGAGATCTGTTAGATATTGCATGGAAATGTCTTCAAAGACATGACCCAGATACCTGCCATAAGAGTTGGAGATCTTTGAAAGGGTTGCATCCCGGTTAAGCTCCAGTATAGATCTTGTGGGAAATATATAGGTGTACCAGAACTTCAGGAAAGGATCTGAAAGGGCATATATCGAACCTGCCTTAATTTCCCGGGCCTTTTTAGAGATTGCAGGAAACTCCCTGCATACCAGACCAAGACCCATGAGCACACGCAGATATTTGGGAACGTTATTCACACTCATACCTGTCTCATTTGCAATCTCAGAAACCCGGTTCTTTCCCCGGGATATAGCTTCAAGGATCAGTTCATAATTCGTTGGCTCCCTGAGCTCCTCTCTGAGCAGGAAGGTCGCTTCTTCATAAAGAAAAGTTGCCCTGTTCAACATATTTTCATTGATGTTCTCTGCAAAATCAAGACTTCTGTCGAATTTATTAAGATAGGCCGGCACACCTCCCAGACAACCATATATCTTTACGATCTCCTCTGCATCCTTTTGAGGGAAAAAATCCCTGATGTACCTGAAACGCAGGGGTTCTACTTTGATCTGCCCGCTCCTTCTGCCATACAGAGCAGATCGGTATCCAAGCACTTCATTTTCCATCATCCCTATACTGGAACCCAGCAGGATGAGCATAACATCTGCATCTTTAAGATAAAGGTCCCACGCAGCCTGAAAAGCCGACATGGCTGCACTGCTGCCTTCTATAAGGTAAGGAACTTCATCGATGATGATCACCGGCTTTGTTTCCATCTGCCGGGAAATGAACTTGAGTGCATCATCCCATTTTGAGATCATGGGCCGATAAATGCCAAGTTGTTCACAGGTCTTTTCCAGAAAATCCTCCACCCCGCCCTCAAGGTCAAACTTTTGGGAAAGATAATAAACCGCCGGTTTCCCGGCTGCAAACTTCAAAGCAAGCTCGGTCTTCCCCACCCTTCTTCGCCCATATATCACAATGAGAGAAGACCTGTCCTTTGCATATTCAGATTCCAGAAAGGCCATTTCATCGGCACGGTCTACAAAAAGACTCATAATCCTAAGTATCACAAGTCTAATAATTAAGCTTTCCGCTGCATTAACCAAAAGGGAGTCCCATCTGAACAGTCCTGCCATAACAGGGAATCACTCACGACTAAATAGTGGCCTTTCTCTGCGTCTGCGCCCCAATAATCGTAATTCCTTCCATATATGGCCGGCCAGAAGACCACAAATTGTTACATCCTTCATACCAGGTCACATCATTGTTACTATCCTAACATCTGTTCCAGATTCACTTCAAATATCCCTGTGAAGATAGCAGTAAGTGGTGAAAGCAGTGTCAACAACAAAATTTAATTTCTCCATTGCGATCCGGGACCTCTCCCTTGTGGAAGACCTGAAGCTTAGATGTGACTGTACGGAAGAGCTTGAGATCAGCGGGGGCCTGCTCCTTGAAGAGCTGTCCTTACTTGAGGACAGTGTACTGCAACTTGCAGGGCCTTTTGGAGAGATTGACCTCTCTCTCACCAGAACACAAATAAAGAAAATACTTGAAGGTGAAAAGAAATGAGACACAATGGAAATTGGTATGGATATCTGGTACTTGCAGTGGGAATACTCTATCTTCTGGCAGACCTTGCACAGGAGTTCAGCATGCAGATCAGCGGCTGGGGAATCTTCTTCCTGCTTGGAGGCCTGGGCCTGATACACCTGAACAAAAGGGTACAGGAGCAGTGAGAGGCTCATGCCTCTCATTCCCGGAGGGATCAATATGAGTGATATTCGAGCCAGGATGTTTAACCGCAGGGCCAGATCAAAAAACAGCCATCCTGAAAGGATCCTTTCTGTCCTTGACATTAAGAAGGGGCAGATAGTTGCGGATATAGGTGTGGGCGGTGGATATTTTTCCCTGGAGTTCTCCAGAGGTGTGGGCCCGGAAGGAATGGTCTACGGTATCGATGCCAACCCCGGTTTTCTTGAGCATCTGGAAAGATGTGCCAGGGAGCAGAAGGTAAGCAATATAACGGCCCTCACAGCAAGAGAAGATGCTTTTCCACAGGAATGCAGGGACTGTGATCTGATATTTTTGAGGAATGTCTATCACCACCTGAGTGAAAGGAGCAGATATTTCAGTGAGGCTAAAAGGGCCCTGAAAAAGGAAGGAAGGGTTGCCATCATCGATTATAAGGAAAAAGGAACTTTGAGATTTCACAGGCTTTTCGGACATGCAGTGGAGAGGGATACGATCGAATCTGAAATGGAGGCCGCAGGGTTTGTGCTGGAGGAAGAATACGACATCCTGCCTCAGCAGAACTTCCTGATCTTCAGACATTAAGCAAGAAGTT
Source organism: Methanosarcinaceae archaeon (assembly GCA_963676195.2). GTDB lineage: Archaea > Halobacteriota > Methanosarcinia > Methanosarcinales > Methanosarcinaceae > CAXXJW01. The sequence continues at coordinate 124,252 of CAXXJW010000002.1, forward strand.
CACTCCAGCAACCATTTCCACACAGGCCTGACGGAAATGATCCGGTCATCTTTTTCAATGAGCTCCTCACTATCCTCTGTCAGGATCATGCCTTCCTGCAGCCCATAAGAATCCATTGCATCTAACAAGCCTGCAAGCTCACGTTTTCTGTTTTCAGGATTTAACTCTTTAGTCACCTGGATAGCGTGGGTGATCCTACCGCCTTCCTTAACTACAAAATCACATTCATGGGCTCTTTTATGATAATAGATCTCCTGTTTTCTCCGTACAAGTTCGATGCAAACCAGATTTTCCAGAAGCCTTCCATAATTCTCAGAGAACCTGAAAGAAATGGAACTTATAAGGCCAGTATCAAGACAGTACAGTTTCTTGGGGTTTGCAAGCTGTTTTTTCAATGAGAAGTCGAATTTGGTGAGAGAATAAAGCAGGTAAGCATCCTGAGCATATCCAAGGTATTCCTTAACCGTATCTGCAGAGATCTCCAGGACATTTGCCATTCTATTGTAGGAAAAAGGCTTCCCCACGTTTGATATGATGAAATAGAGCAGACCTGTTACGTCCCGGTTATTTCTGAGCTTATGGGGAAATATTATGTCCTTAAGGTAAATGGTCTCATAGTATATCTTCAAAATCTCTTCTTTAATTTCAGCATTCTTTTCAAGAACTATCCTGGGAAAAGAACCATATTTGAGATATTCTTCAAATTCCAGTCTTTTCTCTGTAGAAGTGGGCTTTTTGTATCCTTTGAAATCCAGATATTCCTTAAAGGTAAGAGGAAAAATTGTCACAGAAAGGTATCTGCCAGACAGCCTGGTGATCGTTTTTTTTTGCAAGCAGGGAAGATGTGGATCCTGTTAATATGAACTTAAGACGCTTATCAGTATCATACAGGATCTTCAGAGTCTGTGTCCAGTACTCAAAATTCTGAACTTCATCAAGGAAGATAAAGTACCTTTCCTTTTTCGTTGATACGATATACTCCTCAATGATGCCGGATAGAAGATTAACTTTATCAGACTGACTCTGAAGTACTGGCTCATCCAGATTTAGATACAGAACTGAGTCAGATTCTTCTTCACAAAGTTCCAGGCTTTCTATCAGCTGAAAGATAAGGGTTGATTTCCCTGTCCTTCTCGCACCCAATATGAGTAAGATCTCTTCAGTATCCATATATGCAGCCAGCATCGGATAAAAAGGAAGTCTGAGGATACCTGTACTGTAATTTTTTCCAAACCACCAGGGATTCTGCCTTTCCAGCACATCAGCTACCATCTGATCCATGATGTGTATTTAGCTTCAAGTAAGATAAAATTAACGATTATAATCGGTGATTTTAAGCAATATCATCGATCATAACCGGCAGTATCATATTCTTTTAGCCTCATACCACCGGGCCCTCTCCATTGCAGAGTCGATCATCCCCCGGATATCCAGTTCTTTTTCCTCTTTTTCAACCAGGTCATACCGGGCCTTGATCTCGGGATGATCGGGTACTGCAAGACATCCTGTTGAAGGAAGTGTGGAGATCTCATAGGTGCCGATGCGCCGGGCCAGGTCAATGATCTCGGTCTTGTCAAAACTGATGAGAGGATGGTAGATGGGAATGCCCAGACCGTGGATCTCGGCATGCATATTGGCAGCTGTCTGGGAAGCCACCTGGCCCAGGGAAGAGCCGGTGATGATGCCATGGGCCTTTTCCTTTTTCATGACCTCATAGGCCAGCCGGTACATGGTGCGCTTGCAGATCAGGCATATATTGCGTTTCCCGCAGCTGTCCAGGAAGGTATCCATATTTTTCCCATTGGGAACTTCATATACTTTCAGGGGATCTGCAGGGGACCATTTCTGAAGGACCTCTATGCACTTATGTGCCCGGTCATGGGTGGTCTCATCGGCATAGGGATCATTGTTGATGTAGACCGGGATCACATGCACACCCCGGCGCATGAGCAGCCAGGCGGCCACCGGGGAATCGATCCCTCCGGACATCAGGGCCACCATCTTTCCCTGACTGCCCAGGGGCAGGCCTCCCACCCCTTTGACCACATCGGTATATACATAGGCCCTATCCTGTCTCATCTCCACGAATATCTCTTTGTCCGGGGAAGTCAGGTCCACTGAAGGAGAATGGCCCAGGGATTCCAGGCGTTCCCATACAGCATCCCCGCACATCCTGCCAAGTTCGGTGGAGGTGAAGGGGTGGTTCCCGGACCTGCGGGCCCTGATCCCGAAGGACTCATCCGCCTTAATGTGATCTTCAGCTATGTGCGCACACATACTGCAGGCCGCTTCAGCAGTTGCATCGGTCATGACAGCCCCGGAGGTGGAGACCACACCAAAGACATCTGCAATTGCATTCACTGCAACAGGGTCCTCACTTTTAACGAAGATACGGCCCCATTCCCGGTAGACCTTTGAATAAACTGCTCCCCTCTGTTTAAGCATTGCCTCGATGTTTCGCATGAGCATACCTTCATAGAGGTTTCTCACACCGGGACTTTTCAGGGCCAGTTCCCCATATCTGACTATGATGATATTGAACATGGTAATACATATCCTCCCATGCCTTTTAACTTTAGTGAACCTAACCCCTGATGATCATTAAAGAAAACATATATTATGCCAACTCTTATATATAACAAATTACAAATTTAATACCGGGTCTTATATAATTAGAGAGTATCCATACGGGACCTTACTAAATAATATGGGGGATCATTATGAAAAGCAAAAGTTGTACACGCTGTAGTTGCCAGCTTAAAAGAATGAAGATCGGGGTTAACACAATGTACTATTGCAGCAAATGCGGGGCCATCACATCGGAGAAGTTCATCCAGGAACCCATATCGGTCAGCTGACCAGTTTGCGCAACCTCACCACATGCACATAAAGGGCTTCAACGTCCTTAATGTCCTTTTTTACCAGACTGCTTAACTTCCGCCGCAGCTGAAGGTCCGCATTCACTCCCAGATATTGCAGGTCTTCAGATAAACGCTCAGCAAGGATATCACCCCTGCGGTCCCAGTCGGTGAGGATGATCACATCCCGGCCCATCCCGGCCAGCTCTTCTGTTATAAGGGAGAGGGGGTGATGGGTTACGACCTTTATGACCCCCTGAATATTCAGGCGTTTCAGGGATATGATGTCCTTTTTACCCTCCACCAGTATGACATCACCCGCCCGGGCCCGCTCCGTCAGCCCGGATAGCACCTCTTCTATATGTTCCAGCCTCATCTGATATTCTGCTATTGCGGCCTTGTTTTCCATAGTCACACATCGTCAGGATTATATAAGAATATTTTTAAATAGTAAATAAAGGGAGTGGAAAAGATGGAATGTATATTCTGTGGAAAAAAATGCGTCGAACCGGAGATCGAAGGGAATTATAAAGAAAATGTCTGTGAGGGCAGGATACTGGGAAATTCCCATATATGTATGGAATGCCTGGCAGAACTCAAAGATCTTCTGGGAATGGAAGAACTTGAAAAAAGGATCGCAGAGCTGGAATACGAGCTCTACGAACAGTCTAAGATTTAACGCCTTATCACAAAGTCTTCAAATTCTTCATCCGCCTCTTTCCAGTTCACTTCAACATCTGTGACACTGGCAAGGCCGGGCCCTGTGTGCAGGACAGCGATCAAACGCATAATAGCTTCCTTACTACCCCGGACAACCACCTTTACACGGCCATCCGGAAGGTTTTGTGCATAGCCTTTAAGACCAAGCTCTTTTGCCCGCTCCTGAGTGAAACCTCTGAAATAGACCTTCTGTACCCTGCCGGACACATAGATCAATGCATCGGTTTCCATTCAGATCACCTCAGAAGAACCTGGGACGCACAGAAAGCTTTTGTGCAAGGGGCAGGCCTCTGTATGGCATATCCCCGATCTCTTCCAGGACACGTTCATTCAATTGTTCAGCGCTCATTTCAACCTTGCAGGGTTTCTTAGGTTGTGACTCGGCACGCACGGTGACGGTAAGCTTTCCGCTTTCCAGTTCATTGTCCCCGATGACCACCACATATGGGATCCATTCCATTCCGGCATCCCTGATGCGCTTTCCGACGGTCTCTTCCCTGTCATCAATATCCACACGACAGTCAAGACTGTCCGCAAGGTTTTGAGCAAATTCCAGGTGATCTGGAGATATAGGGATCAGACGGACCTGGGTGGGACACAGCCACACAGGCAGCATGGGTACTTTTCCGGCCTCGGTGTCCATGGCTGCTTTTTCCAGCAGGGCATAGATACAGCGCTCGATGGCCCCGCTGGGAGAACAGTGAAGGACAACAGGACGCTTCTTCTCCCCGCTGTCATTTATATAACTGATATCATACCTTTCTGCGTTCTCAACATCTATCTGTACCGTTGAGAGGGCGCTGGCCTTGGCAATGGCGTCCACGAAATTGAATTCGAACTTCAATACGAAATAGAAGAACCTGGTATCCCACATTTCCACAAGTACGGGTTTGTCAACCTTGCGGGCCAGGTCGGTGATGAAGTCCCGGTTCTGCTCATAGAAATCCCGGGTAAAACGTATGGCCACTTCAAAATCACTTACATCGATACCGATCTTACCCAGGGTATCGATGCACATGCTGTACTGCTCCCCGAACTGGGATATGGACCCGTCCATATCAGGACAGAGGGTGTGCATATCCGGCATGGTAAAAGCTCGCAGCCTGCGCAGGCCCACAAGCTCACCCCGCTGTTCCTTACGGAAACTGTAGCGGGTCATTTCGATCATCTTCATGGGCAGATTGCGGTAGGAGATGGTCATATCATGGTTCATGAGGAACTGTCCAAAACATGCGGCAAATCTTAAGAACATATGCCTTTTATCGGACTCGATGGAATACTGTCTTGCAGGGAACCTGTCCAGATATTTCTTCAGGGTGGGGTGTTCCATGTCATACATCAGGGGGGTCTCCACCTCCATTGCCCCTCCCTTTGTGGTCTCTTCGATGACGAAGTTCTCAATAAGGGATTTCATAAAACGGCCTTTTGGATAATAGCGCATGTTCCCGGAGTCTGAGCCGGGTTCATAGTCTGCGATCTCAAGCCTGCGCATCAGTTCAACATGTGGCGGGGCCTTATCGATGTTACGGTTCTTGGTGATCTCATAGTCCACGAACTTCTTCAAATTGTCGTGACCGGTGAAATCGAAACTTTCCGCATCGTGAAGCTGACCGTCAGGGGTCAGCACATGCCAGTAGGACCTGGCGGTACTTTCCGCTTTAAGAGCCTCGGAGACGACTTCTTTGTCCTCTTCTTTCTTCCCGGGGGAAGACCCTTCAGGACGGATGGAACGGGAAAGTTCGGAGAGAGGATGTCCCTTGCAACTGATGTTAAAGGCCTTATACCAGCCAAAAGGAGCCCTTTTCACCGTATATTTGTCAGCAAGAGCGGTCTCTATGTCCTTCAGTACGGATACTGCCGTTTTAGGAGAGGAGAGTTCGCAGCTTAAATGGGCATATGGATATACCATGACATTGGTGGAATTTACCTGGCCCAGGACCTTCTCTATTTCAGCTACTGCTTTTTCGACTACCTGTGCAGGATTGGCCTCATCATAACTTTCCACTGCAATAAAGGCCGTGAGGGCTTCCTCCAGACGTCCCTTTTTAAAGGAATCCTCTATCTTTTCCGCAACAGGCGTACTTTTCTTTACTTCGTATTCAATATGATCGGAATGAATGAGTAATAATTGCATGGTCTCACCGTGATTGTCTCTTAGAACGAATCAATCCTTATTAACCTTTTTCAATTTCAGCTTCATTATGTTCCTCATATACCCTGTAACCGGCTATCATTGAGCCCAGCAGGATGGGAGCGGCAAAAAAACCTGCAATTCCGCCTACAAAGGCACCACCCAGGAAGGTCAGCAGGATCAGAAGGGGATGGATATGGGATTTGATCCCTGCAAGATAGGGCCGCAGGAACAGTTCGGGGGGAGCATAGATGATTATGGAGGAGACCACAAAGAAGGTTATCGCACTTTCCAGGCCCAGAGAGAAATACCGTATCACCGCAAGGACCACAAGTACCGTATAACCTGCGAACATGGGGATGACCGAGGCTATGAAGATCAGGGAGGCCAGGGCCAGGATATGGGATAGTCCAAAGGCATAGAACACAATGACAGACAGGGTGCTTACCGATAGAGCGGCATAGGCATTGCCAATGAAGACTCCGCTTAATATCATATCCAGGTGATCAAAATACTCCACCATGACACTCTTATGCTCTTCGGGAACAAGCTTAAGCAGGGAATCGTAGAGTTTGTCCCCATCGGCAAGCAGGAAGAAACAGACAAAGACTGCGATCATTATATTGATCAAAAACATTGCCACACCCTGCGCATAGGAAACAAATACAAGGTTTCCAAGCAGGGGAAGGACAGATATGGAAGAATCCCAGATGGTCTGCGTGATCTGTTCATGGAAAGCTTCAGGAATATCTATACCCCTGACCATGTCAAAAAGGCCACCTATGACATCCCCCTGATTTTCAGTTATCCAGACGATCTGATCGATGATCTCCACTACACCAATACCCAGGATGATGACGATGGGAGTGACAATGAACATTGTGGCCACAAAGGCCCCCAGATGGCTGTATCTGTTCAAAGGCTTGTAAAGGGGCCTGCATATATATGCAAATACCAGTCCCAGCATGATCCCGTCCGCCAGGGGCAGGAGCACGACCAGGAATATACAAAAAAGGATCAGCATCATTAGCGATGCTATGATCTTCCAGCGGGAAGCTATGAGAATAGCAACCCCATCCCTGTTATCCATCAACATATTCCGATGGTTAATATAGAGAACACAATATATAATACTTCAGGAAAGGTCCTTGAGGATATGATGGGAATATTTTGCCACCACACATGCCTGTGTACATTTCCCGCAACGTATACAGTTGTCCTTTATAGTCAGTTTACCTATTTCAATGGCATCCACAGGACAGGCCTTAAGGCAGATCCCGCACAGGGTGCAGCCGGTTATGCGAAGCAACTGCTTAGTTAGTTCTTCAAACAGGGCCCGGGCATCTTCCTTGTTCTCTGCGGTGACCTTTACTGAACCCGGGGAGAACATTTTGACAGAGCCTCTGTCGTTTTTGACCAGGACCATCCCCAGCTCCTGTGAATATGTGACCTCGCCCATTATGTTCAGTACCACTGCGGCATCACAGATGTCTATTCCCCTAACTGTGGCCTCTATGGTGAAATCCCCGAACCTGCAGGCGGACATACCACTGACAAGATCGATATCCAGTTCGGTCTTTATTGGTACCGGATCAAGCTCTATCCCCAGCTGTTTTGCCAGTTGCACCATCTTGGGAGGATGCTCTTTCCATCTCCAGAACCCGTGCTCTATGTAGGCAGGGGACAGCCCCTGCTCTGCGGCCCAGGACAGGAGATAGGAGTTCCATTTTTCGTACAGATCGGGATGTATCTCTTTTATTCGTTCATATTCAGCACTAAGCTCGGCAGGACAGAGGTAGCAGCCCACTCTTTCAAATCCCCGGTCATACAGAGGGTTGTACTCAAGTTTTCTCCAGTGGATATACAACCAGACCTCCAGGGCCCTCCAGTTCCTGATAGGGAAGATGTTGAGCTGACCGGGTACGAAGGGATTCTCTTCGCTGCCTGAGATATTGGCCCTGGAGAAGGATTCGTATCTGCGTTTGCCGTCAACGGTGAGGCTGACGCCGTCGATCACACCCGAAGCGGGGGCCAGTTTGCAGACCTTGCAGCACCATCTGAAGTCCTTTGCAGGAGGGCCAAAACGCTTGAGGTTCTCCCAAAAGGCATTGCCGGCCTGTGCTTCTGTCAGTTCGATATTGTGTTTTTTACAGAACTGCCGGGCAAATTCAACGGTTTGAGGGAATTCAATGCCGGTGTTTAAGAAGAAGGCCTTTACTTCTCGCTTCTTAAGAGCACTTAAGGTCAGGTCCAGGACCACAAGACTGTCCTTGCCCCCGCTGAAGGAGACATGGACCGGGTGGTCTTTGTAGTTTTTCTGATTGGCAAGTCCTTTGATGGAGTTCATTGCATTCTTGCCCAGCTGTTTTATGTGGGAAAGGTTGGCCTGTACAAGCTCTTCCATCTGCGGGCTCTTTTTATCCAGAGTGCCTTTCTTTGTGGCGATCTTCTTAATTCTAAGATCGGGGGCGGTATATGTCCCGATACCCACCATATTGCCGCATTCCACTACTACGGGATCACCGGGGTTGACAGAAGGGTCCTTGTGGACGATGTTTTCGGCCTTAACCTTTTTGCCGCTTAGATGCTGCCTGCTTTCTTTTATTGCTACAACTTTATTCGTATTCCCGTGTATGAGCCAGGCAAAGTACATGGACGGGTCAAAGACATGTTCCATTAAGGCCATGTCAAACCGAAGTGTGCCGATGTTGAAACCATCCATTACGACCTCATCGGTCCTGTCCTCTCCGGGGATCTTATTAAAAAGAAGAAGTTTCCCCTCTGTGATGTCATGTCCGAAGTCCCGGACCATCAGGGAGCAGAGAAGCTCTCTTTCATATACCGAACCTGGCCTGATGTCCCCGTTGCCGGAGAGGGTGAGCTCTTTTCCGTGATTGCCGCAGATATCACAGCGCTCATCTAAAAGAGCCAGGTTGCAACGGGTACACCAGTTGATCCGGGATTTAGTGTTCATTTTGATTCAAGATACCTGTCAATGGCTGCGGCTGCGATCTTACCTGCTCCCATGGCACTGATGACGGTGGCTGCTCCTGTGACGGCATCTCCGCCTGCGGCAACGCCTTCCAGGGAGGTGATGCCATCCTCGTCCACGACGATGGTACCCCATTTAGAGGTTTCAAGACCTTCTGAACCTTCAAAGATGACGGGATTGGGTGAGGTGCCTATAGCTACGATGACAACGTCTGCTTCGACGATATGTTCGGAGCCTTCTATGGGTACGGGCCTGCGGCGACCTGATGCATCGGGTTCACCAAGTTCCATCTTTACACATTCCACACCGCTTACTGTCATGTTCTCTCCTTCCAGGATACGGACAGGGTTGGTGAGAAGGCGCATTATGACCCCTTCCTCTTTGGCGTTCTCGATCTCCTCACGTCTTGCCGGGAGTTCTTCATCCCCTCTTCGGTAGACGATGCTGACCTCGGAGAATCCCAGACGCAGGGCACTGCGTGCGGCGTCCATGGCTACATTTCCGCCACCCACTACGATGATCTTGCCTTTGTTCTTGACGGGGGTGTCAAACTCCGGGAAACGGTAGGCTTTCATTAGGTTGACCCGGGTTAAGAACTCGTTTGCGGAGTAGACCCCGTTGAGGTTCTCCCCTTCAATTCCCATAAATCCGGGCAGACCTGCGCCTGTACCCAGGAAGATGGCATCGAACTGTTCTTTGAGCTCTTTGATCGTGAAGATCCTGCCGATGACATAATCCACTTTGATGTCCACGCCAAGCTTTTTGATATATTCGACCTCTTCTTTTACGATGGCCTTGGGCAGCCTGAATTCGGGGATACCGTATACCAGGACCCCTCCGGCCTCATGGAGGGCTTCGAATATGGTCACACTGTGCCCGGCCTTTGCCAGATCGGAAGCTGCGGTCAGTCCTGCAGGGCCTGAGCCCACAACTGCCACTTTCTTTCCTGTCGCAGCGGGTTTTTCAGGGTCCTTTGTCCCCTTGTCCATGTCCGCACAGAATCTCTCAAGTCTTCCAATTGCAACAGGAGAGCCTTTTTTGTTGAGGATACAGTATTTTTCACACTGCTCTTCCTGAGGGCACACACGGCCGCAGACTGCGGGCAGGGTGTTGGTGGCTTTGATGATGTCGATGGCTTCTTCAAAATCTCCGGTCTTTACTTTGCCGATAAAGGCAGGAATGTCGATGTTGACCGGACAGCCTTCCACACATTTTGGATTGTTGCATTCCAGACAGCGACCGGCTTCGATCATGGCTGTTTCTTTATCATATCCCAGGGCCACTTCATTGAAGTTGCAGATACGCTCCTGCGGGGACTGTCTGGGCATCTCCTGTCTTAATGACATGTGCAATTGCCTCCGCATTTCTTCTTATAGCCTTCCAGGGCCTCTCCTTCTTCATTGCGGTAAAGGTTGAGCCTGCTCATGAGCAGATTGAAGTCCACGTCCCGGGCATTGAATTCAGGACCGTCCACGCAGGCGAACTTTGTCTGGCCTGCCACGGATACACGACATCCGCCACACATCCCGGTACCGTCGATCATGATCGGGTTTAAGCTTACTATTGTTTCCACATCATAAGGTTCGGTGACACCTGCTACAGCTCTCATCATGATAGGAGGGCCGATGGCAACGATCCTGTCGATCTTTTCCTCGCCGTCAAGCAGCTGTTTTACAAGGTCGGTGACAAAGCCGTGGTGTCCTTTGGAACCATCATCTGTTGCGATGAGCACTTCATCACTTTCAGCCACTATCTGTTCTTCAAGGATGAGGAGGTCCTCGTTTCGGGCCCCGATGATACAGATGACTTTGTTACCTGCCTCACGGTATGCACTTATCTGGGGGTATATAGGAGCAATACCCACGCCTCCGCCCACAAGGACGACAGTACCGACCTTATCGATCTCGGAAGGGTGACCCAGCGGGCCCACAAAGTCCTGCAGGACGTCTCCTGCTTCCATTGAACCAAGTTGCTTTGTGGTCTTACCCATTTCCTGGAAAATAATGGTGATTGTTCCTTTTTCAGTGTCATAGTCCGCAATGGTCAGCGGGATACGCTCTCCGCCCTCATCGATACGCAAAATGATGAACTGACCTGGTTTTGCGGCCCTGGCCACATCAGGGGCCAGGATCTTCATCTGGTGTAATTCCGGCACCAGTTGCTTTTTTTCTATAATATCATATGCCATGTGATCACTTTCATATAAACAGGAAAGAAATGTACTACTTTCCTGTATATTAGTTTCACTCCAAAGAATACGATATTATATATCTAGCTTTTCATGTGGCCCTGTGGAAAAAAGAAAAAAGGAGGAAATAGTGAACGTGAAAGGTGTACCACCACCAGTTAAAGTATACCACCACCGATTAAGGTGTACCACCACCGATTAAAGTGTACCACCACCAATTAAGGTGTACCACCACCACCACCGATAAAGCGTACCACCGCTTTTGTACCGATCCGAAATGTACCACCAGTTCCGGAGGGGTTTTCGCCCATTGGGCTCTAATACATACTATGCATTAATGGCATATAAACTTATCTAAGAGTTTTAGGAAGTTATGAGTATGATTATTATGAGATTTATATATTTTATTAAATATACATCGTTTTTTATCTCAAAAGCGAGGACAGACCCCGTCTTAATTGGTCATCTTTGTAGAGCAGGGCCCCGTAATAGACCAGTGTGGTAAGTAAAGCGGTCCCCAGGATCAGATAGATATTCCCATGGGCCTGCCTGAGTATGAGAAGGGGAAGGCAGATTCCCATGGATATGAGGATGTATCGTGCCATTGTCAGGAGGCAGGCCTGTATGCTTATTGTAGAAAGTTTGAGCAGATACAGGTTCATCCACAGCCAGAAGATGACTCCTGTGAAGGAGAAAAGAAGCAAAGCCAGGGCCGGCCCTCCAAAAAGGCTGGCAATATATAGCACGCTCACCCTTGAGATAAGCAACAACAAATTGAAGACCAGACCTGTCTTTTGTTTTTCGAATACGCTAAACAGATTGGAGAGCGGAGAAGAAATGAAGATCAAAAACATCCAGGGGGCCAGGATACGGGCATAGAGTCCGGCATCGGTCCATTCCGAACCAAATACCAGACCAAAGAGTTCCTCTCCTATGATCATCAGTACAAGCATTGGAAAGACACCCAGGGATACCAGCCTTTTGTAGGTCTTTGAGACAACATTGACCACGTTACCCTGCAGATTCATTTCAGAACTGGCTTTCTGGAAGAAGACCTGCCCGATAGCTATGCCGACCAGACCCATGGGGATGCTTACCGCACTATTTGCCAGGGAATACAGACCCACCACATTGGTGGTATAGAAATAGGCCAGCATCAGGGAAGGGGTCTGAAGGGAGATCGTATTTGCCAGGGCACTCCAGGATGAGAAAAGAGGGAAGTCCCGGTATCTGTAAGCAACCCATCGGATACGATCCACCGAAATATCGTGAAAAAAGGATACATCCCTGCGCAGACTTTTCAGCATTATCGCACTGGCCACAGTATAACCGCCGGTGACCCCGAGTACAAGGCCCAGAGGTGAGATGGTGATAGTACTATAGAGTATCTGGATCAAACGGGTCAGGGGCATGTGGAACATCCTTGACAGGCCCATCAGGCCAAACCTGTCCCTGCGGGAAAGCCAGTACCCCAGGACCAGGAACATGCCGTTTAAGAAAATAACAAGCGGAATGAATATCATATAATCGGAAAGCCGGGGAGTATTTAACAGCAGGGAGATCTCCTGTGCAAAGAAAAGACAGATGATACCACTGAACAAAGAGACCAGCGTGACCAGCAGGACACAAAGAACAAGAAGGGAAGCTGCATCTTCATCCTTCTCCGGAAGTAATATAGCCAGCTGATAGGAGAAACAGGAGAGGATGGCAATGGTACCTGTGATTGAGATAAAGAGCTGGAGCACACCCAGATCCGGCGGAGAATATATCCTGGTGATCAGGGGGATGAGCAAAAAACTGCAAAACTGGGCCACAACGCTCCCGGAGCTTAGCTTCAATACATTGCTCAAAAATCCAGACATTACATGTATTTATTGGAACATATCTATTAAAGCTAACGTCATGAAGAACAGGAGACCCGCTTAACGGGCCCTTGTGAGGAAAGACCCCGGCCCTCTGCAGTGGGGGGAGCTTAGAAGGCCGGGTCCGTTTTTTTAGCACAATGACTGCAGATACAGTATCGTACACTAATTATATTTACACGTTCATAATATAAGAACTTATTCAATGAATGCCAGAAGTAATGATGATGAGCATCATTGTATCTCTATAAAACAGACATGATATTCATTGAATATCAGGGCTCGACAATGAAAGTGCAGGCACTTTCATGGTAAATAATGAACAAAAAAGAACTATCAAAAATAGAGGGGATAAGGGGGGCAAGTTGCCCCCCGCATGAGGCCGTACCACCAGCCTAAAAACCACCAGACTGTTAACCACTAATATATTATTCCTGGTATATTAACATTATGAATCAATTTGAAATGTTATAATTATCATCATAATGAAATGCAGGAAGAGGTCACTGACCTCCCCTGCGTCTGACCAGGCCCGCTGCTGTCAAAAGGATGACAACTACAGCAACAGGTGGCAGGAAAGGAAGACCTGATCCGGTGTCCTCCTCGCTTTCCAGGACAGTTATGTCCATTTCCATTGTATCCTGACCGGCACCATTACTGACAGTAAGGACCACAGTATAGGTACCCGGATCGGTGAAGGTATGGACAGGAGATGCCTGGACAGATGTAGCACCATCCCCGAAGTCCCAGGAATAACTCACTGCATCTGCAGAGGTGTCGGTAAACCTTACTTTAAGAGGAGCCTGACCGGACATAGCATCTGCAGTGAAAGAGGCCTGAGGCAGAGTTTGCCCGTCTTCAGATATGGCACCTGTTATTGCAAAGAAGCCAAATACCGAAGTCTTTGCATTATAAGTGAGGCCATTGGTCTTTGTGGTTTCCAGTTCTTTCCAGCCATTGTCATAGACATACAGACGGATATCCTCAGCTGCTACACCCATATCCTGAAGCCAGGCGGCATCCACCATGAAATCAATGGATATGTCCTGTACTTCATCCCCGGACAGGTCTGATATCACATTGAAATTGCTATAGACAAAACCGGGAGCGGGGCCTTCCAGCTGAGAGGATGTGCCTTTAAGCACCTCCACAGTTACCATGGCAAGGGGGTCGCTCACAAGGGGTATGAAATGAACGTTTACCACCGGATGGGCTTCCTGACTGAAGCTGTACTGTACCGGTTCATCTTCTAAAAGAGGCAGGGACATGCCCACTTTGCGGTCAATGTTTTCCGAAATTTCATCTTCTTCATCTTCAACTACCTCTGCCTCACCTGTACCCGAACCACCTGATCCACCTGTACTGCCGGATGCTACAGGACCACCCAGAGTATATGTGGAAAAGTGTGTCACATTGGCCCAGACATAGTTTGAAGTGGTGTTAACACCTGCTCCCAGACAGAAGTCGGGAGTTCCGGCACCTTCCAGGGCCACCCAGGAATCATTGGTCGCATTGTACCAGTACATATATAGTTCGTCTTCGGAAAGGGTGCCCAGATCTGCTTCATCATAATAGAAGCCGATGACCACATGGGTCATTGCCTCTTCAATATTGCCGCTTTCCTCAAAGGTCAGATAACTTCCGGCCACCGAGAAGGAAGGAGCGGAGGTGTTACTGGAGGGAGTGCTTGTCCTCTTAACCTCAAGACTACCACCCACAAAGCTTTCATTGCTGCTTATCTGGAGAGTTACGTTGGACTCCGGGGCCTCGATCTCGGTCTTCTCACCCGGGGTACCGGCAAGAGTGTTTTCAAAACTGTCCTCGCCCTGAAGCAACTGATCAATGGTGGCTCCATCAGGATATTCTGATGCAAGGACGTTGTACTCAACGTCATCCAGAGTTACCGTACCGTTGTAGATGAAGTTCTCCCGGACATAAGCATCCTTTAACAGAATGTTCTCCATGTCGGAATACATGATCGAACAGTTGTCGATGGTGGAGGCCTCTATATGGGAATCCTGGATGGTACTGTCGGTTATTAGTGAATTGACCACAGTACTGTCAGTGACATTGGAATCGGTCACCGAAGAGAGCTCATCGACCTGAGAGTTGAAGATATATTCTTCCTGAACTTCCAGCACACGGGTGGTGATCCTCAGGGAATCACTTGCATTGGCAGAGGAGGCGACAATGCGGCTTACATAGTCCCCTGATGCTGTGGGTGAATCGGTGAAGGTGACAAACTCACTTTCTCCGGGGCCCAGAGTAATGGCTGAGGCTGAGAGAGTGCCGCGGTTTGCAGCAAGAGTAAAGGTCTCATTGACATTACCCAGATTAAAGACAGTAAGGGAATAGGTGGCATCATTGCCGGAATTGATACTATTGGTAAGGGTATCGGATTTTAGATCAACACCATGAATGTCAGCAGTCAGATAAAGAGTATTGATGCTAAAACCGGTGGATTTGAGTGGATTTGCCAGGTCATGAACATTGAGTTTTGCTGCAATGCGTCTGTCAGAGGCCCCGGTGTTGTTGAAGGTGAGTTCAACGTGGGCGCTTTCACCACTCTCCAGGTCATAGATGGTAGCCGGAGATATGGTAAGGGTGGTGTTGGCACTGCTGGAGAGTTTACTGAACCTGTAGTCATGTGCCTGTGTTCCGGTGTTGGTGACCTTGATGTCATATACGGAGGGATCACTGCCTTTGACGGTCTGAGATCCGGGAGTGATGATGACACTTGCAATACGGGATACATCGATATGAGCATAGGAGACACTACTTGCAGTGCTCTGTGTCTGTGAGGTGACAGTGACCGGGACTACATAGGACCCGGGCGTTGCCAGACCGGTCACATTTAAGACCAGGGTGCCTGTCTGACCCGGCAAAAGGGACACAGAGGCAGCTGAAATATCTGCGTTTGCGGATGTGGAACTGACAGTATAGGTGTCATTGACATTACCGTTGTTCTTTACATTGACCAGATAACTAAGGTCCTCGTTTTGTTCGATGGTAGCTATGGGGTCGCGGACACTGACAGAGACACTGTAGACCGGGGCCGGGTTGACTGTCAGGATTAATGCCTTACTTGCTCTTTTGGACGTATCTCCCTGTGAGGTGGCTTTGATGGTGGAGACCGAAGTGCCCACATCAGAGCTGAACAGGGTCACTTTGAATTCCCGGGTCTCACCAGCTGCCACACTGGTAAGGGTTGATGGCATTGAAACGGTGTTGTTGGTGGACTGAGAGGTGAGGGTGAAGTTGTCGGCCACATTACCCAGGTTCTTAAGGCTTAAGGTAAGGGTTGCAGTGGTGTTGGGTGTGGTGGTAGTGGCAACTGACCCGGCACTCAGGAGGAGTCCATGAGAGCTGACCTTTGTGATTGTGGTGACACCTGCACTTCTGGATGAGTTACCGGATGAAGCTGTTACTGTGACATCACATGTCCCTCCGTTTGCCGAGGAGACGGTGAGCAGTCGGGTAGTCTGCTGCCCGGCCACTAAATAAACAGGAGTGCTGTCATTAAGGACTGCCACATCGGCCCGCGGGTTGTTCAGGGTCAGATCAAAGCTGTCATTGACATTCCCGGTGTTGAGTATGGTTAGTTCATAGGTGGCATTGACACCGGTGTTTACGGATTGGGTACTGGTGTTGGAGCTCAGGGAGACGCCATAGACAGGCCGGGTATCTACCCGGGTGCTCATTGAGAGGTTGTGGTGGATATAGGCATCAGATAAAGTGATAAGAGATGTGTATTTGTAATTGACATTGATAAGGGAATCATAGGTCCCTGTCGTACCTGAGCTGACACTATAGGTGACCGTGCTGCTGTTGCCGGGGCCCAGGTTAAGGGAAGTGTTTGAAAGGGAGTCGGTGGCATTGCAGGTGGCATTGAGATTGAAGGTATGGGCCATCGTTCCTGTGTTGGTCACGGTTAGGCTATAGTTTGCTGGCTGATTGGTCAGGACGGTCTTTTTATTTGCGTTTGCTACGACCTTGATCGGGGTGATGAAGGTTGTGCGTGTGACCAGATCATCAGAGGCACTATCAGAGGCGGCGTGGACTGTGACGGAGTAAGGGCCCCCTATGTTTTCTGAGGCGACTGTGAGGATGTTGTTGAAAGTCTGACCGGGAGTCAGGGTTTTGGAGCTTGTGATAAGACTTGCTTTGACCTCAGGAGGTGCGATGACACTGAAATACACTGTTTCGTTGACATTACCTGTGTTTTCCAATACGATTTGATAATTGGTGGGAGCACCGGGTTCTAATGTCAGTGATTGCGTGTTTGAAGTAAGTTCGATGGAGTGAACAGGAGCTGTTCCTACATTGGTGAGAACTGTGAGGGTATCGGTGTCCTGAGAGTTGTTGACCGTTACCTGAGTGGTGAACAGGCCTTCTACAGGAGAGCTGACGTTTAGCAGTACGTCCTGGGAGTCACCTGCACTGAGAGTGACAGTGCTTAAGTTCAGGAAGGCATTGGCCTGGGAAACCACGCTGAGATTGAAGGTATGGGCCCGGTTTCCACTGTTTGAGACGGTGAGAAGATAACTGGCGTTGAGATTGGTGACAGTGATCTTATGTATGCTGTCCATACTGACAGTTAA
The DNA here is from genome assembly GCA_963676195.2 of Methanosarcinaceae archaeon. GTDB lineage: Archaea > Halobacteriota > Methanosarcinia > Methanosarcinales > Methanosarcinaceae > CAXXJW01. The sequence goes on from CAXXJW010000002.1 coordinate 141,604, forward strand.
GGGGTCCAGGACGTTGGTGTAGGTCTTGATGGAGTCGGATGTTTCATCCGCTGTTGCTTTGACGGTGACAGGATAGGAATCCCCTATGATGTCACTGACCACACTTAGAGTTACCTGAGTGGAATTGCCCGGGCCCAGGGTGATGGAGGTGCGGTTAAGGTTTGCATCCACACCTGAAGGAGAGGTGGCTGTGATGTTGAGACTTTCTTCAACATTGCCGTTGTTCTCTATTGTGACAAGATATACGGCGTTTTCAGAAGGTTCGACATCCTTCGAGGTGGTGTTGACACTAATATCGATGTCATGGATTACCAGGTCCAGTTCGTCCTGGTTGAAAGCTACGGTCCTGCCGTCATGGGTGACGGTGGTGAATACCAGATAATTGGAAAGGGTAAGGTTGGTGGTGTCTATATTAAAAGTGGTTGAGTTGCCTGCATCAGTATGCTGGATGGAGACATTATTGGCCCCGTACATGCCGGTCAAACGGTCCCTTACAAAGCTCTGGTTAAGATCATAGATACTGCCGTTGGGAATGTTGACACCGTCAACAAAGATGATGTTGTTGATCAAAAGGTCCAGGCTTTCCCGGGTGCCGTTGAACTCCAGGAGGATGTCGGTGGCATAGGCGGACTTTGACAGAAGGACAGTATCATAGGTATAGTTTCCTGCAGGTGCATCAATGAGATCGATGTCAATGGTGGCATTGTTGCCGTCAAGGCCGGTGGCGACATCACAGTCATAGGTGACCACATCAAAGAGGGTGATACCAAGCATTGTGTTGGTCCCGGCAGTATCATCGACATACATTATTAAAAGAGCATACTGGCCCGGAGTGAGGGTGCCAAAGGAGGCGGACAGATCCCCGTTTAAGTCCAGGGTCTTCTCACTCATCTGCAGGGAGGAGTTGAGCAGGCCTTCGACTGCGGAGCTGTCACCGGTGGTGATGCCATCAATACCTGAAAGGAAGGAGTCTGCACTGGAGTTGAAGAGGTGGACGTCAACATCAGCTCCGGCAAAATGGGTAGAACCGTTGAAGAGGAAGGAGACCTCATCACGGCCTGTGGCATTGGTGTAATATCGATGGGAATCATAGGGATATGCCACAGTATATAGGGTGTTGTTCAGGACATTGAAATCAAGATCAATATCATGGCCCCCCATATCAATGGTACTGCTGTTGATACCTTCAAAGCTGAAGGTCAGGGGTGAGGGAATGCTGAAGCTGTCCCCGCCCTCAAGACAGATCCAGTTACCATCTGTACTGGAGTTGAAGTGATTGGCGATGTAGAGGTCCGTGCCGTCTATCGACAGGTTCAGGAAGTATTCGGCGTCTGCACCCAGGCCCGCCTGGGCCGGGGTCGTGCAGAGCATTATGATTAACAGTATTCCGGGTATTGGTATCTTCATTGTGTCCACCTTTAAAATAAGAGCATGTCAGCCCACTTTTTCTAGTAGACAGTTATGAGCACAATGATGATAAGCTTTTCTTTTTTATAAAAGGAGGGGATTGCCCCCTTAATCTGTATATCAAGACAGAGCATACATCTTAAATTTGCACTCACCAGAATGCAAACATCATAATTATTATGATAAGTTTAAATACGTATAAAACATATGATGACAATATGGAATATATCATAAAAAGATGTCCGATCTGCGGGAAACCCTTCACAGTTGCTGAAAGGGTGGCCCATAAAGAACTCTACTGCACCATGTCATGCTACTCTCAGGCCCATGTAAAGCAGGAAAAGAATACCTGCATACCACACAATATTTAAATGTCCCGGCACATCTACCATCAGGAGCGATCCGATGATAAGAGTAGGCGTAGTAGGCACAGGTGCCATGGGAGTAAACCATGTCCGTATCTATCATGAGATGGAGGATGTGGAACTTGCTGGAATTGCAGATATAGATGAAGATAGGGTCAGGGCCCTGGCAGAAAGATACGATACAGCTTATTTTACTGATTATAAGGAGATGTTCACCCATCTGGATGCGGTGAGCATTGTGGTGCCAACCAAACTGCATAAACAGGTGGTACTGGACGCCCTCGAGGCAGGCCTGGACGTGCTGGTGGAAAAACCGGTGGCCGATACCATTGAGAATGCCAATATCATGATAAATAAGGCAGAACAGGTCAATAAGACCCTGATGGTGGGCCATATCGAGCGCTTCAATCCGGCAGTTATGCGGCTTAAGGAGATCATTGATTCCGGGATACTGGGCAAGATCGTCTCCATATCCACCCGGCGTGTGGGGCCCTATAATCCCAGGATAAGGGACGTGGGTGTGATCCTGGATATCGGTGTGCATGATGTTGATGTGATCGCCTATCTGTATGGCAGGAAGATCAATCAGGTCCATGCCATCGCCGGGGCCAATATCCATCCTTTTGAAGACCATGCCAGCGTACACTTAAGACTGGACCATGACCTCTCCGGTCTGGTGGATGTGAACTGGCTCACCCCCCATAAGGTCAGGAAGCTCACCGTTGTGGGCCTGGAAGGAGTTGCCTATCTGGACTATATGGACCAGACCGTAGAGATCCATGACAAGGGCTGGATCCGTCATGCCAAGGTTGAAAAATCCGAACCTCTGCGCAACGAGCTGGACCATTTCATCCATTGTGTGAAGACCGGAGAGAAGGCCCATCCCGCAGGGGAGGAAGGCAAGCATGCTCTGGAGGTCTGTCTGGGAGCTATTGAGGCCTATAAAGAAGAGAAGCTTGTAAGGCTTGGGCCATGAAGATCTTAGAAGTAAGGACTCCGGGATTCCCGGAGTTTACGGTACTGGCCGGGCCATTAGCTGTCGATATTGAAGAGGTGGCAGAGGACATTGAGGAAGATAAAAAGAGAGGGTCATATCTGTGGGCCCTGCCTGTACTGCTTATTGTTGCTGTGCTTCTGCTGGTACTGAAAGGGCGCTGAGGTTTTGCTCAAAGGCAGCGGGTAAGCGCAGGCCGGGTTGGCGGTCGGTTGCGGGATAGACGTTTTCGGAGTTGACAGACATACACGACAGGGCCTCAGAGGAGCTCTTCCAGTTCCCATATCAGCAAGCCGTCCATCTCCAGCTGCTTTTTGCCTTCAACTTTCCAGGCCACAAGCCCTGCTTTAACTTCCATTCCGGAAAGCTCCCCGATCTTTGAGGCCTTTTCGAGGGTGTACTTAAGGATCTTCCTTGCGGCATTTTCTGTGAGGGTTTTGTTTTTGATCTCCAGGGCCAGAGCCTTTTTATTTTCGTGATTGATCCCCGGAAGGTCGATCTCATTCCCTTTTCTGTTCCACCAGTTGCCTGTCCGGGAGTAATGAAGGAGGGATATATCTTCAGAAATCTCTGAAACTCATCGATGGCCAGTACCAGATCTTTCTCATAGGTGGTGATGAACTGAAGGAATTTGTCCGGATCATCCAGCTGTATATATTCCGGAAGGTCCAGGGAATCTTTAAGTATTCTGTCAAACTCGGACATAAGGATGTCAATGCTTTTGTTGCTGTCAACAAAAAGATATACCAGTTTGCGCCCCCGGCTCAGCTGTTTGATCAGTTCGGTCTTCCCGACCCTCCTCCTCCCTGTGATCACCAGAAACGAAGGCCGGGGCCTGTCCAGTATATCCAGTACCTCTAATTCTTTTTTTCGGTTATAGATTTTCATAACCATAATTTTTGTAATCATTATAGTTATAACGGTTTATGGAGGCCTGATCACAACGTATATTTCCCGCCAACAAATATATTGGATTAAATCCCAATATCACAATCATGAAAGATATGAAAAAAGTATCCGGGATCAAATCCCTTATCAATGAGCACAGGGATGAGATCAAAGAGCTGTTCAAAGCTGAGGTTTGCGGCATCTTTGGATCTTATGCAAGAGGAGACCAGAAACCTGATAGTGACATTGACGTACTTGTTAATTTTTATGATGGAGCTACCCTATTAGATCTGGTGGGCCTGGGAGATTATCTTGAGGAATTGCTGGGACCACACGTTGATGTAATATCTGCAAGGGCCCTCCATCCATTGATAAGGGATGATGTCTTAAAGGAAATGGTTAATGTCATTCCACAATAATCCTTAATACCCATAGCTTACAATACCACCACGATGTTCATCTTCGGCCACATAGGTATCACCATCCTTATATTCTACCTCCTGCAGTTAACCTTCCCGGACCTTAAAGGAAAGATTCGCTACGAACTTATTCCAATAGGGGCCCTCCTCCCGGACCTTATCGACAAACCCCTGGGTCGTATAATCCTGCAGGAGACCCTTTCCAGCGGCCGTATATTTGCTCACACACTTATCTTCTGGGTCCTGATAGCGGGCCTTATCCTGTTGCTTGTCAGGGACAGGAGATACCTTATTCTGCCCGGGGCAGCTTTGATGCACCTGGCCGAGGATTTCATGTGGGAGACCCCGGAGGTGCTTTTCTGGCCCCTGATGGGATGGGGATTCCCGGCAGATGAGATCAAGGGAAGTTTTCTGGACTATTTCCTGGCAGTGGTGAATAATTGTTATGATCCGGCCGTATCTGTGGTGTTTGTGGGGGAGATTGCGGGGATCCTGGTGTGTTTGGTGGGGGTTGTGAGGTGGCGCAGAGGGTTTGTTTGAGGTATATCGAAGGTGGGCGGAGTTTTCTTTCAGTTTTTATTCAGCGTATCCGGACCTGTATAACAACCCATACATCTACAATAAACAACTAATGTATAAGAGCCTTCATGGCAAAATATTATATCAAATAGTATCCCTTTTTATGGACATCACCCTAACCAGAGGTAATAACATGCATTCCTCAGACATAACAGAACTTATCAGACAAAACCAGGATATGTGGGAACTTTATACAAAAAAGGAAGAGTATACCCCTGATTTTCTGGATAAGAACGAGAGATTTGCCCATTATATGAGCAGGCACAGGAATGTGATGGAGCCTGTGGTCTCAAAATATCTGGTTGAAAAAGGTTTTAAAACACAGTATCCGGATAATAAGAAATTCGCAGTATGTCTGACACATGATATCGACTATGTCTTCAGGAGTGTGAAGGGATGTTTGAGGATCTGCCTGGGTACGGGAGTTTCCGGGGATTTTGGTCAGGCCATGCGTATTCCATTTGATGCTCTCCTGAAAAAAGACTGGAACTTCCGACAGATCATAGAACTGGAATCACAATATGATGCAAAGTCCACCTTCTTTTTCCTTGCACTTAAAAAAGGTGACTGGGAATATTCCTTTGATATACAAAAACAGGCAAAGGTTCTGAAATACATCTCCTCCAGAGGCTGGGGCGTGGGATTGCATGGAGGCCATGAGGCGTACCATGATCTGAAGTTCCTTAAAGAGGAAAAAGCAAGGATCGAGAAGGCCCTTGGTAAAAAAGTTACAGGTTACAGGAACCATTTTCTGCACTTTAAGACCCCGGACACCTGGAAACTTCTCAGCCAGGCAGGGTTTGGATACGACAGCACCTTCGGATATGCAGATTGCGCAGGTTTCAGGAACGGGATGTGCCATCCTTTCAAACCTTTTGACCTGAATGAGAACAAAGAGATCGATATCTGGGAGATACCCCTTAACTTCATGGACTGCACTCTGTTAAGGGACTATATGCGCCTTGATGTCGAGAAAAGCTGGGCCCTGATAAAAAGAACGCTGGACACCGTGGAGAGATGCAACGGGGTGGTGACCGTGATCTGGCATAATAATTTCATGTACGGGAAATACCTGGACCTCTACAAACGTATCCTGGATTACTCTTATGATAAGAATGCCTGGCTTTGCAGTGCGGATGAACTCTACGAGTGGGTGAAAAATGAAGATACTGATCGCTGATACGGGCCAGCATGTATTCGAGGCGTGCAGGCATCTGTCCCGAAACGGACATGAGATCATCCTGGGAGTGAAATCTCCAATGCAGGCCCACATAGCAAACAATCTGTTCAGGCATATACACAAAGCAGTGGTGGTAAATAATAAAGAAGGGGCGGGGCGGATAACTGAACTGAAAAGGATATATGATGAACAAAAGTGTGATATCTTTTTCCCCTTTGGATATTATCTGATCACCGATTATATCAACTCTATTGCACAGGACAGCTCTGTGAGGATGAGAACACCCTACGGAGCAGAAGAGGTCTACTGGGACCTGTCAGACAAGAACAAACTCTATGACACCCTTGAAGGTACGGACATACTGCTTCCGAAAAGCTATGGATGTATAAGGAAAGGGGACTGCCCTGAGATCGACAGATTCCCGGTCATTGTGAAACTTACCCGGGGCAAGGGAATCAACGGCAATGTGATCCTGGCCCGGGACATGGATGAGATCACAAATTTCCTTTCAAAGGCCGAAGATGAGGATGAGTTCATTGTCCAGCAATACATACCGGGCCATGTTTATGACGTGGGCGGGTTTGCGATAGAGGGGGAACTTTTCTATTCCGTCCCCCAACGCAGGACCATCACATTTCCATTAAGAGGCGGGGTTGCGGCCGTTAATGATATCTATGACGATCCTCAGCTGATCGAAAAGGCAGCGATCATAATGAAAAGGTCGGGATGGACCGGGCCTTTCCAGGTCGAATTCAGACAGGACCCTTCCACAGGAGAATACTACCTTATAGAGGTGAACGCCAAAATGTGGGGTTCTTCCCCCCTGTCCCTCAAAGCCAACCCTGACATTCTAAACATCGCACTGGAAGTGGCTTCGGGAAGGATACCGGAAAAATCACTGAATTATAAGAGAGGACTGAGATACCGCTGGCTGCTGGGCCAGGAACTTCAGGCAGTGTCCTTCGGGACCTTTGCCGATCTTAAAGCCTTTTTCAAGCGCTTTGCAACCAGGTCCTGCTATGACTTCACCTTAACTGACCCTTTTCCGGACCTGGCTGTGTTCATGTACAGTCTGTACAGGATATTATTTGACAGAAAAATGATACCTGGACCCCTTATAGACTATAAGAGACATAAAGAGCTCAATCCGGATGATGATCTTACATGAAATTTTACCATGAAAGTGTTTCCACTTTCATTGTCCGGGCCTGATATTCAAAGAATATCATGTCCGTTATCATTGTCCTGGCCTGATATGGAAATTGTCATCTGCGGTATTGGACATTTGATCAAACCTGTCCCCCTTCCATCTCCAGGCTCTTTTGTACCTCGTCCTCAAGTAATCTGAGGATATCATTCCTGATGTGCAGGAAACGGTCGTCTTTGAAGTCCCGGGGCCTGGGCAGATCAATATCGATCCTTTCTTTTATCCTGCCGGGCCTGGCTGTCATGACATAGACGATATCGGAGAGATATACAGCTTCAAGGACACTATGGGTTACGAAGATGACGGTCTTTTTCTGTTTACGCCATATCTTTTCCAGCTCCACCTGCATGACCTTCCTGGTCTGGGCATCAAGGGCTCCGAAGGGCTCATCCATAAGCAGTATCTCCGGGTCATAGGCAAGTACCCGGGCGATCTCGGCTCTTTGTTTCATTCCTCCGGAAAGAGTGTGAGGATAGACATCTTCAAACCCTTTAAGACCCACCAGGGATATGAAATACCGGGCTTTTTCCAGAGCCTGCTCCCTGCTGACATCCTGCAGTTCCAGACCGAACATCACATTCTTAAGTACAGTCTTCCAGGGGAAGAGTGTGGAATGCTGGAAGACAAAACCCCTGTCAGGCCCGGGTGCTTTTACACCGGCACCGTTTACCAGGACCTGCCCTTCAGAAGGCGTGTCAAAGCCGGCAATGAGTTTGAGCAAAGTGGATTTCCCGCATCCTGAGGGGCCTACTATGGATATGAAACGGTTCTGTTCAACGGACAGATCAATATCTGTGATTGCATCAATGCGTTTATCATTCTGAATAAAGGACCTGCAAACATTTTTCATCGAAATCTTTGACTGCAATTTAATCACTCCTCAAAAGGCCCCACTTTCTAATGGTCCTGTTCTCGATCATCTTTATAAGAGCAGTGTCCAGGGTAAAACTTAGCAGTGCGATCATCACAAGCCCTGCGAACATGGACTCGATATCATAGAAAGCCCTTGCCGAATAGATCATATAACCCAGACCGTAATTGGTAGCCGCCAGCATCTCCGCTCCCACCAGGGCCCTCCAGGAGTTGCCTATGGCAAGGCGAAAACCGGTCAGTATGGAGACCAGGGATCCGGGAAGGATGACATTCATAAAGATTTGATACCTGCCGGCACCCATGGTCCGGGCAGCCAGGACCATATCGGTATTGACCGACTGGATACCGTTTAGAGTATTGTAGACCAGGGGAAAGAAGGCCCCCAGGAAGATGGCGATCATTATGGTGGTATCTCCTATACCCACAAAGACCAGAAGCAGCGGGACCCAGGCCAGGGTGGGAAGGGAAATGAACAGACTGACCAGGGGTTTGAATGTCTTATAGATCACCTGGTTAAGTCCCATCATGATCCCCAGAGAGGTACCGCAGATAAGGGCAATTGAACAGCCAAATATATACCGGTACATGCTGTGGTATATATTGATCTGGAGGATATTGTTTGAAATGGATAATTCCCCTATCCTTAACATTATTGAGATGGGGGACGGAACGGAATTTGAACCGGTGGTAAGTGCCGCGATTTCCCAGATAATGACGAACAGGAAAAGAGGGAAAATGAAATCTTTCAGACCGGATCTCACAATACCCCTCCTTTTTTAACCATACCCCATTTTTCGATCGTGTTTTTTTCAACATACCTGATCAGGACATGCTCGACGAAATAGTAAATCAGTGCCATGACGATTATCCCCGAATAGATCACCGAGGGATGTAAGAACTCCCGGGCCTCAAGTATCATAAAACCCAGGCCCCACATGCTTGCGGCGATCATTTCCACCGCTATTACAGTCTTCCAGCCCCTGGCAAACCCGAGTTTAAGGCCGGTGAACAGATAGGAGACGATCAGGGGCAGATATACTTTGAGGAACAGGACTGAATTATTCGCCCCCATGCTGCGGGCGGCCCATATATAGTCCCGGTTGATGGTCCGGGCACCTGCCGATACATTATAGACCACCGGAAAGAAACTGGCAATTGCAACCGCCGCAATGATGGCGTTGTTCCCGATGCCGAACCAGATCATGAATATCGGGGCCCAGGCGATGCCGGGAATGGGCATTATCAGAGTGATGATCGGGTCAAGCAGTTTGTAGACCCATTCCTTTGAACCCATTACTATACCGATCAGACAGCCTGCGGTCGATGAGAAGATGAAAGCTGTCATCAGCCTGTAAAAACTATTGTAGATATGGGTTAACAAAAGGGAATGTCCGTTTGAACCCTTTGTGATGAAAAGTTCATAGATAGTAAATAATGCTTCAGAAGGAGAGGAGATGAGGATGGGATTGATAAGACCATACCTTCCCAGCAGGTCCCAGGCAATTATAATTGCAAATACCGGGACCAGAAAATAAAGGTCTGAAGGTACGATCTTAGGGGTTTTCATAATACCCCTTATTCCATTGAATCCCTTAAAGCCTTTGCCTTTTCCAGATAGGAGCTGTCATATTCTATTGCGGGTATTGTGTCGATCTTACCCTGGTCCAGCAGGAACTGTGCGGTCCCGTTTATGCTGTCAATTGCGTCCTGGTCTATGTCAAGACTGAAATCGATACGATTAAAGACCCGCTCGAATGCATCGGGGGAGATGGTCACACCTCTTTGTGCTGCGGTCTGTGAGGCAATTTGCGCCACATTGGCCGGATCGGACTCGATCATTTCTGCTTTTTCAAGATGGGCCGCAAGGAAACGGACGATCTCATCTTCATGGTCCTGTGCATATGCTTTGGTGGTGTGGATGTTCACAGGAGTAAGGGAAACATCCCCGTAGGTCCTCATTACCACACCAATGCCCTTTGCTTCGGCAATTGCAGGGGTGGGTTCCCAGGCCGTGAACGCATCGATCTGACCGCTTTCCAGAGCCGCTGGCATGTCTTCGATCTTCAGGTTCACATATTCGAAGTCTTCCCACTGATAGCCTTCCTGTTCATAGTATTTCCTGAGGACGGATTCGGCCCCTGTCCCGAAACGTGTGGCAACTTTTTTGCCCTTAAGGTCTTCCCAGGAAGTGATATCATCTTCCGGCCGCACCACTGTTGAATAGCGATCTCCCCTTTGCAAAACGCCGATGATTATCACCTCGCCGGGCATGGCATTGAAAAGGGTCACTGTCTTTGTGTCAGACCCGCAGTTAATATCCACACGACCTGCGATCAGGGCTTCGGAGTTCTCGGCCCCGCTGCTAAAGAGAGTATGTTCCACATCGATACCATAATTATTCCAGATCTGAGGAGAGCCTGCCAGAACATATTCCCCGGGATAATGCTGGCCTCCATAACGGACCAGAGGGTTTCCATTCTGCTCTTCTTCCTCCACACAACCGGAGATCATCGACCCTGCAGTGATGACAATGAGCAGGACCGCCAGATTGACTATACCGACCTTCATAGGGAAAGATTGGGGTTGAAGATATAAATAGTTTTGTTTTATAAAGATTATAACCGAATTTAATTCAGATTTCGAAGTATTGAATGAAACAACGTTTATTTATTGTAAAAACAATAACAATAGAAAGACCTACATTCTTTGAAAAGCAAATATTATATACTATGTTAGTTTAAAAAATGAATTATGGATGATCTGGACATTAAAATATTAAACATACTGGACCTGGACAGCCGGACCTCGTTCAAAGAGATCGCAAAAAGGCTGGAGGTATCCGATGTCACCATAAAGAACCGCATGAAAAAGATGGTGGAAAATGGAGTAATATCCCGGTTCACCATCGATCTTGATTATGAAAAGATCGGGTATCCTCTGATAGTCACAATGGGCCTGTCCATTGACCCGGGCCGCTCAGATGAGATCCTGGACCATCTTAAGGCAGTAAAAGAGTTCTATTTGATCTGGAGGACATCGGGAGCCCACGGGGTGAACATAAGAGGAGCCTTTAAGGACAACAAACATCTAAACCGGGTGATCGATAAAGAGCTTAATATCCCGGGGATCAGGGAATATCACCTGTCGATAATGGATAAAGTGGTGAAAAACAGAATATGTTTTTGAAACGTTATATTTATACATCTACAAAAAATATAAATCCTGAAAAATACCTAAAACTGATGCCATTTTAAATTATATATATTCAGAATGTCTAGTTACAAGATATAATTATAGAAAAATATACAACATTGAGATAATACTTATTATGTACTGAAAGTGTAGCGTCACTAAATCAATATTAACAAAATATAAAGAAGAGCTTACTATGAAAGGGATAATTTTGGCAGGTGGAAGTGGAACTAGGCTTCATCCTATAACATTACCCATTAGCAAACAACTTTTACCAATATACGACAAACCGATGATATATTACCCATTATCAGTCCTGATGTTATCTGGAATTCGGGAAATATTAATCATATCAACGTCCCAACATCTTCCATTTTATGAAGAACTTCTTGGAGACGGATCTAAATGGGGAGTTCATTTCTCATATAAACCCCAACCTTCACCAGACGGGCTGGCACAGGCATTTATTCTTGGAGAGGATTTCATAGGAGATGATAATGTTTGTCTTATACTTGGAGATAATGTTTTTTATGGACAGAATTTTTCACCCCGTTTGAAAGAAGCTGCCAATCTAAAAGAAGGAGCTGTTTTATTTGGTTATCAGGTAAAAGACCCAAAAAGGTTTGGTGTCATTGAATTTGATGATAATAAACATATTATCGGTATTGAAGAAAAACCTGAAAAACCAAAATCTCATTATGCTGTCACTGGTCTCTATTTTTATGACAACCATGTTGTTGAAATCGCTAAAAATGTAAAACCATCAGACAGAGGAGAACTTGAGATTACTTCAGTAAATAGGGAATACCTAAAAAGAGGAAAGATAAAAGTAGAACGTCTGGGAAGAGGTTTTGCATGGCTGGACACCGGAACCCACGACAGTTTATTAGCTGCCGGCCAGTTTGTCCAGACAATTGAAAAAAGACAGGGATATAAGATAGCCTGCCTGGAAGAAATCGCTTACAACAATGGGTGGATAGGTAAAGAGCAGGTATTATCTATAGCCCATTCTCTTGAAAAAACTGACTATGCCATATATCTTAGAGAGTTGATGACTAATGAATAATATTTTAGTCACGGGAGGAGCAGGTTTTATTGGAAGTAACTTTATTCCCTATTTCCTTGAAAAATATCAAGAATACAATCTGATCAATCTTGATAATCTCACTTACGCAGGTAGCCTGGAAAATCTTAACGAGATAAGAGATAATCCTCACTACAAATTCATCAAAGGAAACATTTGTAACAGGGATCTGGTAGAATTCATTTTTAATGAATATTCTATTGATGGAGTGATACATTTTGCTGCAGAATCCCATGTAGACAATTCAATAAAAAATCCGGACATATTTATCAAAACTAATCTCAACGGGACATTTACTTTAATTGATGTTGCACATAAGAACTGGAAAAATAAAAATAGTATTCATCGGTTTCACCACATTTCAACAGATGAAGTATATGGAACACTTTGTGAAAAAGGCTTTTTTACAGAAGCCACACCCTATGCACCAAATTCTCCCTACAGTGCCAGTAAAGCAGGTAGTGATATGATCGTCAGGACTTACCATCAAACCTACGGAATGAACACAATCATCACGAATTGCTCGAATAATTATGGACCAAAGCAACACGATGAAAAGTTTATTCCGAAAATAATTAGAAATGCTCTTATGGAAAATCCAATTCCCATTTATGGCGATGGAAGTAATATAAGAGATTGGCTTTATGTACTCGACCATTGTAAAGCCATTGATCTTGCCTACCACAGGGGAAAAGCAGGTGAAACCTATAATATTGGCGGTCACAACGAAAGAAGTAACAATTATATAGCAAACAAAATATGTGAACTGCTGGATGAAGTAAAACCCTTATCTAATGGAAGTTACAAAGATTTTATAACCTATGTCGAGGACCGGGCCGGACATGACAAAAGATATGCCATTGATGCAACCAAAATAGAAACACATCTTGGCTGGCAAGCCGATGAAAAGTTTGAAACAGGGATAATTAAAACAATTGAATGGTATCTCAACAAATACAGTTAAATTCAAGTTTGATAAAAAGAATAGATTAAGCTAACCAGACAAATAAATGCAACCTCAGCTCTAATTTAATAATAAATAAATGTTTTTGGAAGTGGTTGGTTTGAATATTATAATTTAAGAGATGGGTAATAATGCAAGATCACAAAATTTTTGCATGGCGCATAGGGCTTGTTGGCACCAGTAAATTTTTGAATAGTTTTAAAGGGATCATTCTCCTTCCAATTCTTACTAAAAACCTTCCAATAATGGATTACGGAATCTGGGCACAGGTAATGGTTACTATTGGAATTATACCCAATATAGTAGGGTTGGGCCTTCCTGAAACAATGGTTCGTTTTTTCCCATCTCTCAAAATCAAAGATTCTGTTACAAAAATATTTTATTCATTTTTATTGGTTTTTATAATTAATGGGGTCTTTGTTTCCACCATCATATATTTGTTAGCATCCCCCATTTCCAGCTTGCTATTTGGAGGAAATATTACCGCTGTAAAGATACTTTCACTGGTAATTTTTTTTGAAACGGTCGTTATAATTTTGTTTAATTATTTACGTGTAACTGAACAAATAAAAAAACACTCTTTTCTTTTTTGTCTGAGAGATTTTTTGCTTGTCGTTTTTGTTGCATTTTTTGTATTTCGAGGCGGAGGGATTAATGAAGCGCTTCTGGGACTGCTTGCAAAATCTATTGTAATATGTATTATTATTTTATTTATTGTTGTGTATCAAATTGGAATTAGTCTGCCTGATATCAGTCATCTTAAAGAGCATCTGAAATATGGTTTGCCTATGGTACCCTCAACTATGTCTCAGTGGATTACAAATTCAAGTGACCGATATATAATTGGTGGTTTTTTGGGTACCGGAGCAGTTGGGTATTATTCTCCGGGTTATACATTAGGTATCATTGTACAAATGTTCATTGAACCCTTGAATTTCATGCTCCCCATGGTGTTATCAAGACATTATGACGCCGGGGATTTAAATGAAGTGAAAAAGTATCTGGGATTTTCTCTTAAATATTTTCTGGCTATTGCAATTCCAACAGCATTTGGAATATCAATGCTTTCAAAAACATTCCTGCTAATCCTGTCTACCCCTGAGATTGCCGACCAGGGTTATCTTATAACACCTTTTGTGGCTTTTGGTGCAGTTATTTTTGGTACATTCAGTATATTCCAAAAAGTTCTATTACTTGTAAAAAATACAAAAATAATAGGAACGGTATGGGTTATTGCTGCAACAATTAATTTAATTCTAAATTTATTATTGATCCCATTTATTGGAATTATAGCTGCAGCAATTACCACTCTATTTGCATTTATAGTTGCTTTTCTGATCATATATTATTATTCCACAAAGCATCTGAATTTTAGCTTAAACATAAAATTTACCATCAAAAGTGTTTTTAGTTCACTACTGATGTCCATAATTATATTTTTGTGGAATCCAGAGGGATTAATTGAAACTTTTATTGTAATCATAATATGTGCACTATTCTACTTTATACTTCTATTTTTGTTAAAGGGATTTGATAAAGAAGAATTGAAATTCTTTAAAACAATGCTTTCTCGGCAGTATACATGATAATTGTAAATACCTTTATAAACAAATATAATCTAATTAAAAGATAAGATATGCTACCAACACAGCAAAAACAAAGTTACAACTCGATTCTGCCTTTAATTCTGATAAATGGAAAACTTAAAAATATCTAAACCAATACAGAGGGATATCAATTTGATAAATGTAACAAAACCTTATTTGCCAGAAAGGAAAAAACTAGATAAATATATTGATCAAATATACAAATCTGCCTGGATGACCAATAACGGCCCATTGGTTCAAGAATTAACCAGCAGACTGGAAAAATATCTTGGAGTAGAAAACCTGTTACTGGTATCAAATGGTACCCTTGCCCTTCAGGTTGCATACAAAGTTCTTGGAATAAAAGGAGAAGCTATAACAACCCCGTTTAGTTTTGTTGCAACAACCAGTTCTCTTGTATGGGAAGGAATAAATCCAATTTTTGCAGACATCGATCCTGAAACTTTATGTATCGATGCCTCTAAAATAGAAGAAACTTTTACTTCAAGGACATCTGCAATAGTTCCGGTTCATGTTTTTGGTAACACGTGTGAAATTAGCAGGATTGAAGAAATAGCACAAAAACACAACATTAAGACCATCTATGATGCAGCACATGCATTTGCCATCAAATACAAAGGCAGAAGTGTTCTTTCTTACGGTGATGCCTCCATATTAAGCTTTCATGCCACCAAACTATTCCACACAATAGAGGGTGGTGCTATAGTCTTTAAGAAAAAAGATGATTATGAAAAAGCCAGATTAATGATCAATTTTGGTATTGATGGACCGGATTCAATTGTAGAACTGGGAATTAACGCAAAAATGAATGAATTCCAGGCTGCAATGGGACTCTGTGTTCTTGATGGGATTGATTCAGAAATCAGTGAACGTCAGAGACTCTGGAAATATTACGAAAAAAAACTTATCAGCAATAACTGCCGTCTGCAAAAACGAAATATCCATTCAAATAATAATTACATGTATTTTCCTCTGCTATTAAAAAATAAAGAGATAATGCATAAGATAAAACAAAGACTAAACGATAAGAATATTAATCCCAGACGCTACTTTTATCCTTCACTGGACACTCTTGCATTCGTCGAAAATCGCAATTCATGTCCGATTTCAAGAGATATATCAAGTAAGATATTGTGTTTGCCTATATATTCAGATTTGACTTTTGAAGATATAACACAGATAGTCAAAATAATACAAGATTTTTAATAAATTATTTCTAAAAAGGTAATACTATGAATTCTGATTTAAACTCCCCCCTTTTTATAATTGGCAACCCTCGTTCAGGCACAACGCTTTTAAGACTCATGATTACAAGCCACCCCCAGATACTCATACCACCAGAATGTGGTTTTGCAGTATGGTGGCACAATAAGTGGCAAAATTGGGATAAAATGAATCAGGATATAGATAAAAAAATTGATTTATTCCTTTTCGATTTATTTGAATCTAAAAAAATTGACACATGGGACCTTAGCAAAGATGATTTGAGACGTTATTTAATTGAGAAAAGTCCTGCCTCTTATCCGGAACTCATATCATCAATTTATATTTATTATGGGATTACAATCCAGAAAGACCCAAAATTGTGGGGCGATAAAAACAATTTCTATTTAAATCATATACCTACTATTAGATCAATGTATCCAAATGCTTATTTTTTGCATATTGTACGTGATGGAAGAGATGTAGCCACATCATACAAAAAATTAAAATTTGCAAGAATAAAACATCAATATGCTCCGCAACTTTCAGATGATATTGAACAAATCGCTATCGAATGGAAAGAAGCACTGGAAAAAATACATGCGGGTCTGTCTGAATGCTCTCAAGAACATGTATTTGAAATCCGCTATGAAGATTTAGTTAGATACCCGGAAAAATATTTAAATAAAATTTGTAGCTGGCTTGGTATTAAGTATGACCCTGATATGCTTAAATACCACATATTAAACAAAGAAAAAACACTTGAACCCAGGGATTTTTTGATGTGGAAACAAAAAACTCTTGAAAAACCAATGCCACAGGAAATAGGGAAACATAAATTAGAATTATCTCCAGATGAAATTAATGAATTTGAAAATAAATCATCTAAATTTCTCAAACATTATGGCTACAAATAAACAACGTATTTCGGATGGATTCTGCCAATAAAACACAAATATAGGTTATTATCAAATTCATGGATATACAAGGACTAAACCGCTACTGTCATATAAAAAAATGAGTTGATGACTTAAGGAAGGGTTAGCTAATGGGTAATTCAAGACCAGTAGTAAGTATTTGTTGTACAGCCTACAATCATGAAAAATACATCAAAGATGCTATCGAAGGATTTTTGAAACAAACAACAGATTTCCCATTAGAAATACTTATTCATGATGATGCTTCAACCGATAAGACAGCTCAAATTATTAAAGAATATGAATCCAGGTACCCTGAAATAATAAAACCAATTTATCAGAAAGAAAACAAATATTCAAAAGGACATAAAATAAATCCGGAATTTAATTTTTCAAGGGCAAAAGGAGATTACATTGCAATTTGTGAAGGTGATGACTACTGGATTGACCCTTTAAAATTACAAAAACAAGTTACAGAGATGAAGAAAAATTCGCAATACAATATTAGTTTTCATCCGGCCATCATAAAATGGGAAAACGGAAAAAGGAAAGACAAACTGATAGCACCTTATGGTGAAAAAATTAACATCTTTAAAACAAATGAAATAATTTTAATGGATGGTGGAGGAATCCCTACAAATTCACTTATGTTTAAAAGATAGGTCCTTCCAGCCATCATGGATTTTTTTAAATTTGCAAAAGAAGCACCAATGTTAGATTATTATATACAGATATTGGGTTCAATAGATAAAGGAGCTTTGTTCATTCCCGACGTAATGAGTGTATATAGAAAAGGAGTTGAAGCTTCCTGGACCAGTAAAATAACGAATACTATAAAAGGAAATGATTATCTGATAGTTAGACTTAAAAAGATAAGTGCAAATAACAAATTGAATGAATTTACGAACAATAATTATACTCAGGCATTTTCCTCAATTAATCAAAAAGAAACCATGCGGTTGTTAAAATATATAGATATTGACATTAAAACTAAAAACAATATATACAAACAAAATAAAATATATTTATCGATGAAAAATAAACTTTATTGGAAAGTGGTGTGCAATAATTTAGTTTATACTAAGATTCTGCACATAATAAGTGGTTCCGAAATTTTCTTGAAAATTTATCGTCGAATAAAATATTGAAACCTTAAATACTCTTACTTGCAAAAGAAGTCTTCTGCTAAGTGCGTCTAATTAGAATTCATTAATTAGTTTAAAATAATCTTCTAGCACAGATTTCATGATATTATTTTGATTGGCATTCTGATACGCTTTTTTATATGATCTTAAACCAAAAGTCTGCCTTTTCTTAGAATCATCCGCTAACTCAATGATTCTATCAGCCAGAAGCTGAGAATCACCCGGACAGAACAGAAATCCATTGAATCTATCTTCTATCCATTTACTAACATCACCCACATCAGTCATAATACAAGGCAACCCACATGCCATTGCTTCAAGCATCGAAACAGGTGTTCCATCAGACAAAGAAGTAGATACATAAATGTCACTCTTAATAAGATAATCAGACATTTCAAATTGATCTACCCTGCCGATGAATGAAACGTAATCTTCAACACCCAATTTGCAAGTCAGATCCTTAATTTCATTTTCATCAGGACCTGTGCCTATTATCAAGAACTTAATGTTTTTATTTTTTGAAATGACTTTCGGGATGGCATCGATCAGGCATTTAACGTTATATACTGGTTTAAGACTTCTGTTTGAACAAACAAGAATTTCTTTATATTCAGATGCAAGGTATGAATATTCTTTCAGATGAAACATACTAAAATCCACACCATGAATATTAATCTTAATTAAATCAGGATTAATATTGAAGTAATGAATAATTTTTTTCTTTAAATCTTCAGATGCTGCATATATAAGGTTAGCTTTTTTTAGAGATAAGTTGGTGAAAAACCAGAGCAATTTAGACCTATGAGGAATTATTAATATATCACTTCCCCAAGCACTTATAACAAGGGGGCACTTTTTCTTCAAAAGAGCAGCATGAAAACCAAATTTAGATACAAAAAGACCATGAATAATATCCGGATCAATCGATTTTACAATATTATGTATTCTTATATGTTTAGGAATGAAACCCAGATACAAATTATTAAAAAATGATTTAACTATGTGTATTGTAACTCCATCAATTGGGATAGAAAATGGTTCGTAGCTTATAAGATGTACTTCATGCCCTTTTTTTGATAAATATTCTGCCCACTTAACTGTATGAACAGCTTTTGCATCTGCAATTAAACATATTAACATATTTGATACCAAAATTTATTAATTTTCAACTAATATCAGTCCAAGCCTCTCACTTTTGATTAATATACCGATCTTCTTATTTTTATTGTCAATAAGAACAACATCCGCACTACACTCTTTTGCAGCTTTTAGCACCTGCTCTGCAAATTCCCCTTTAACACTTACAGTCTCAAACTCAATCCCGCGGTCCAGGGCCCCCTGTTCCACTTTCCCGAGCCTCTGTCTGATAAGTTCATTCCTGTCCTTTTTAATATCCAGAGCAAGTTTCTCTACCACTGCCCGGCCCATGAATCCGTGATCTTTGGTCATCCGGGCCACCTTTTCCGCCATGTTCTGATCGCGAACGCTTAGTATGATAAGTTTTGCATTGTTCTCCTCTGCCATATCAAGGGCCGCTTTTGCCAGCTTTGTGTGAATGGAAGTTGCTGAAAAAGCTACCAGTACTGTATCGGTCATGTCATCCCTCAGATTAAATATCATGTTATATAAATCCCCACCAGAGGCCAGTATATAAGGGCCATTGCAACAAAGACTATCCAGGAGATGATATTCAGTATCAGGCCTGGAAGCAGTACCTCCTTTATTTCATAGTAACCCGAGGAATATGCAATAGCATTGGCAGGGGTGCCCATGGGCAGGATGAAAGCCAGACCTGCGGGAATGGCGATCATATAGACCATTGAGATCGTGTTGATGTCAAGTACGCTGCAGATACTAAACCCGATGGGCAGCAGGATGGCAACGGCCGCAGAGTTGCTGATGGCCTCTGTCAGGAAGATGGCAACCAGGCTGACCACAAGCAATACGATAAGAGGGGTGAGGTAACCACTGCCTAATACCTGTTGAGCTATCCACTGTGCAGCTCCTGTGTTTGCAAGGGCCGATCCCAGGGCAATGGCTCCCCCATACATGAGGATGATACCCCAGTTCACATTTGATTCCACATCATCCCAGGAAAGGATGTTGAAAAAGAACAGGGATACGGCCGAAAGGATAGCTATTACGGCCAGGCCCAGCTGGTTTCCGGCAAATATCCACAGAAGGATCGTGAAGGTGAGGACCATTGCGGTCTTCTTTTCCAGTATGCTCATACTTCCGATCTCTTCAAGTTCCCGGCCCAGGACCTTTTTTGCTGCTTTCACATCCTTCACATCTATGGGGAAAAAGATGTTGAGTATCAGAAAACCTGCTATAAGCATTACAAAGACGATGGGTATTGCCGCAATGCACCATTCAAAGAAAGTGATGGTAAGACCTGTGCTCTCTTCCAGCAGACCTATCGCAAGGGGATTGCGGGCCCCGCCAAGCAGGGTCCCCACACCTCCGATGATCGCACCCCAGGCCATGGAGAGGAACAGCAGGGTGCCATATTTACTGCTCAAGGGTTCAAGGTCCAGGCTGTCGGCGATTGTCCCGATCACCGGGAACATAATGGCAGCCACGGCATGTTCGGGCATTATGAATGAGAGCATGGCCGAGGTGAACATCACACTGCACAGCAGTCTGCGGGGGGTACGGTCAAATCTGCCCAGCATAAGCAGGGCGATCCTTTTGCTCAGGCCTGTCTTGAGCATGGCCGCGGCCAGGATGAACGCACCCAGGATAAAGAATACCGCCTTGTTCCCGAAAAGGGCAAAGGCGTCCCTGCTGCTCATGACATCAAGCAAGGGCAGCAGTACGATCACAAAAAGACCTGTTACGGATAACGGGAGCGCGCTTGTGGTCCAGAGGATAATGGCCAGCAGGAAGATCCCCAGGGCGTTCCAGGCCTGGGGGGACAGACCTTCCGGAGGGGGTAACAGGTAAACGATAAGAAGGACCATAAGGCTGAAAAGAATGATCCGGTGCTCGTTTCCCATTATGTTATCCCCATTAGTAGTGATCCGAACAGAGTACTACCGATACTCCGGAATCCGTTACGATATTGCATAGCTCCTTTATCATCTCGCAATACCTTTCACTTCCCGCAGGGACATCTCTTAAAAGGTTGTTCTTGAGCATGTCATCGTCCACATAGATGCAATGGGTACCCTGCATGGAAAGCCTGTCATAATTGGCCCGTGCATCCTGTATTTTGTCAAACGGATATGCAATTACCTTTGCTTTTACAGACCTGCAGGCCTTGTCTGGAGATACCTGTTTGTATTTTGATATCATTCCGGCAGCTGCGGTCTGGTTGGTATGGGGGTCGATCAGGATGAATGAGCCTGTGATCCGGTTCTTTGAATACTGATCGGCATAGATGGGACTCTTTAATTCGAGATTGACCTTTCCGATCTCATTTAGCTGAAGGGATGTTGCAGGCTTTCTGTGGATCTTTTCCGGATCGAATTTGTAGCGCACTTCGGTAATATTACCTTTGACCGTATTGGTCGTATGCTTGACCAGGTAATCTTTCCCTATCTCCATGGGTTCATTGTCCATCCAGACGATATTGGCTTCGATGTTGCCGGCAATGCCCGGGAGGTTGTTGACCCTTGCGATCACATCTCCGCGGCTTATGTCAATGTCGTCTTCCAGACAGAGGGTCACGGCCATGGGGGCAAAGGCATAGTCAGGGTCTCCTTCATAGGTTACTATCCTTGAGATCTTCGAGGTCTTTCCCGAAGGAATGACCCGTACCTCATCTCCTTTTCGTACCACTCCTGAAGAGATAGTCCCGCAATAACCTCTAAAATCATTGCCGGCCCAGTTCACATATTGTACCGGGAACCTGAAGTCGATGAGATTTCGTCCCCCGGAGACGTTGACGTTCTCCAGGTAATCCAGCAGGGTGGAGCCTTTAAACCAGGACATGTTCTCGCTTCTTTCTATGACATTGTCCCCTTTAAGAGCACTTATGGGTATGAAGTAGATGGATTCTGCGGACAGTTTGTCAGAGAAGGTGTTGTACTGGTTCACTATATCTTCGAAGACCTCTTCGGAGTAGTCAACCAGATCCATCTTGTTGACGGCCACTACAAAATGCCTGATGCCAAGCAGGGAGGAGATGAACGTATGTCTTTTTGTCTGGGTCACCACGCCGTTGCGGGCATCGACCAGGATGAGGGCCAGGGATGAATTTGAGGCTCCGGTGGCCATGTTCCTGGTGTATTGTTCATGGCCCGGGGTATCTGCAATGATGAATCGTCTTTTTGGAGTGGAATAGAAACGATAGGCCACATCGATGGTGATACCCTGCTCTCTTTCGGATTTAAGGCCATCTGTCACTAAAGCGTAGTCTATCTCCTGGTCCCGGTGGAGCTTTGAATAGCTCTTTATGGCATTTAGCTGGTCTTCGAATATGGATTTTGAGTCATGGAGCAAGCGGCCTATAAGGGTGGATTTTCCATCATCGACACTGCCTGCAGTTGCAAACCTTAGCAGGTCGATGTGCTGGTTCTTTTCAATGAGGGACTTAAGTTCGCTCAGAAATATCCCTCCTTTTTCTTCTGTTCCATGGAGCTGTCCTGGTCATGGTCTATCACCCTGGTTATCCTTTCGGAATGCCGGGCCACCATCATCTCTTCAATGATCTTTGGCATGGTGTCTGCTTCCGAACGGACCGCACCTGTGCAGTAATGACAGCCCAGGGTCCTGAAGCGGCACATTATCTCTGTTGCTTCTTCCTGACCATCATAGGCAGGGATAAGCTGACCATTCTTTTCGATCACGGCCCTCTTTTTGGCAAAATAGAGGGGAACCACTTCAATGTTCTCCTGATATATGTAGGACCAGATATCCAGTTCGGTCCAGTTAGAAAGGGGGAAGACCCTGATGGATTCTCCGGGGTCTATCTTTGAGTTAAAGATATTCCAGAGTTCTGGCTTCTGGTTCTTCGGGTCCCACTGTCCGTGTCTGTCCCGGAAGGAGAATATCCTCTCTTTTGCACGGGAGCGTTCCTCGTCCCTGCGGGCTCCGCCAAAGGCGGCATCATAGCCGCCTTCCTTTAAGGCATCCAGCAGGGCCCGGGTCTTGAGTTCGGCGCAGCATTTGACCGTGCCGACCTTAAGCGGGTTGATCCCTTTTGCAAGGGCCTCTTCATTCCTGTGGACCTTCAGGTCCAGGTTGTTCTTGCGGGTGTACTCGTCCCGGAATTCATACATTTCCGGGAATTTGTAGCCGGTGTCGACATGCAGGAGGGGGAAGGGGACCTTTCCGGGATAGAAGGCCTTTATGGCCAGATGGGCCATGACCGAGGAGTCCTTGCCCACCGAGTAGAGCATGACCGGATTTTCAAATTCCGCAGCAACTTCCCTTATTATTCCGATACTTTCGGCTTCAAGGGTCTTAAGGTTTGAAAGCCTGTAGGCTTCTTCTGTAACAGACATTTATGGGCCTCAGATGAACTTATTCTTTTCAAGATATTCTATGACCTTTCCAGCTGATCCTTCAAGGTCCTCTTTTGCTGTGTCAAGGACCAGTTCCGGGTTTTCAGGTTCTTCATAGGGATCACTGATCCCGGTAAATTCGGTGATCTCATTGTTTAAGGCCTTTTCATACAGGCCTTTAACATCCCGCTTTATCAGGGTGTCCCTGTCGCATTTCACATAGACTTCGATGAAGTTATGACAGCGACTTCTGGCATGGGCCCTCAGGTCCCTGTAGGGGGATATGAAGGAGACCAGGGTTGCAACGCCGTTGTTTGATAACATCTGTGCAATAAAGGTGGCTCTTCTTATGTTCTCATTGCGGTCTTCCTTTGAGAACCCCAGGTCGCTGCACAGGTCTTCTCTGACGATGTCCCCGTCAAGACGCTGGACATATTGCAAATCCCTTTTTTTAAGCTCTTTTTCAAGGGCCATTGCGATGGTGGTCTTGCCTGAACCCGACCAGCCGGTAAACCATAATGTATATCCTTCTTTTAACATGGATCACTCACTCAGGTAATTTAATGGAAGATATGTCCGGGCCCTGGCCCAGGACAAGAAAATGATCGTTCTTTAATGAGGTTTTGTTGTACAGGGGTTCCTCCAGGGTAACAAGGTCGTATATTTTGCACCCCGCCTCATTTACGATGATGTGGGCCGCTGCGATGTCCCATTCCATGGACCCCTGGAACCTGGGATACATATGTGCATTACCCATTGCCACTTCACAGAACTTGAGGGAGGAGCCTGCAGGCCTTACATCGGTGATGCCGTTATCGTGCATGAACTGCTCATCCTGACAGGTGGAGTGTTTGCGGCTTCCTGTTGCGATGAGGTTTTCGCCTGTCAGTTTATTTAGAGGAAGTTTGCTTATACCGTCCTGATCTTTGCGATATGCTCCCAGGCCCTCTGCCGCAAAGAAGGTTGTCTTAAGCACAGGGGCATGGATGACTCCCATTACCGGCCTTTTGTCTTTAAGATATGCGATGTTGACCGTGAATTCCCCGTTGCCGTCCAGGAATTCTTTGGTGCCGTCCAGAGGGTCCACCAGGAAGAATTCACAGAAGTCCTTTCTGTCTTCATATTCGGGATAGTTTTCCTCTGATATGATGGGGATGTCCTGTCCCAGGCTGTCCCATATGTAACGGTCGGACTCCAGGTCCGCTTTTGTCAGGGGGGAATCATCATCCTTGGTCTCAATGGCCTTTCTGTTTTCATTATAGTAGCTCAGGATGATATCGCCGGCCTTCTCGCAGATGACTATCATCTTTGATAATAATTCAGGGAGCTCTTTTTCATTCATCGGGATCACTTTCTTTTTTAACCTTGGTTATATAAACAGTTCCATCTTTCAGAGCGATCCACCTGAGGGAATCCCCGGGTTTGATCTCCAGCAGATTGTAGATCTTTGAAGGAACCGTTGTCCTTCGTCTGTAGGACCTCACGGTCACTGCAGTCTCTTCTACACATACGATATCATTGGAATCTATCAGCGACAAGTAAACACCACGTTTACTGAAATAATAGTATTCATTATATATATTGTTCCTGTTGCAACATAGTACCAATATATATTGGTATAAATCCTGTTTTAATGCACCCAATGTGGACATACCGGATTTAATGTTGATATAATGTCCTTAAGTAAGCCTTTTTTAGACATAAATGTTATCTTTTATAATCATGATCTATATTGGTATATTCGTACTATTATGCTATATTAATTGGTATTAAACCAATATACTACCAATATGTATTGGTAATATACCAATATATTTTTATATACCAGAACATAATGATATTATGTGATCAGAAATGAAGCATTTTCCAATGTGGGCACTTTTGTTAGTATTGATCATTGCCACTCAATTTTCAGGTTGTGTGGGCAATGCAGGGGAGAACAGGGAGACCATTGCGATCTCGGGGGCTTTTGCACTTTATCCCATGATGATCGTCTGGACCGAAGAATATAATAAGGTAAATCCGGACGTGGATTTTGATATCTGCGCGGGTGGTGCCGGCAAAGGTATGACCGATGCCCTTTCCTCTATGGTGGATATTGGAATGGTCTCAAGGGATATCTATCCTCAGGAAGAGGATAAGGGGGCCGTATGGGTTGCTGTGAGCAGGGACGCTGTGGTTGCCACGATGAACCGGAACAATCCTGCAGCTGAGATAGTCAGTAAGAGGGGGTTTAACCGCTCTTTGCTCAAACAGATGTATATTGATGGAGAATATGAGTACTGGGATGAGATCTACCCCGTACCGCAGGCCCGGCTTAATCTCTATACCCGCTCCGATGCATCAGGTGCGGCAGCTATCTGGGCTAAATATCTGGGTTATTCTCAGGAAGACCTGCTGGGTACCGGTGTGTCCGGGGACCCGGGGATTGCTGAAGCGGTGAAGGCGGACAGATATGGAATTGGATATAATAATATTAATTTTGCCTATGACTTTACTACCGGTTTGCCTCTGGAAGGGATACAGGTCATTCCGCTTGATCTGAATGATAACGGTGTGGTCGATCCGGAGGAGGATTTCTATAAGACCCGGGATGATCTTATCCTTGCAATATCTCAGGGCCGCTATCCGTCCCCGCCTGTCAGGGACCTTAACCTTGTGGCCAGGGACGGGTTTGAAGGGGCCACCAGGGATTTTGTGGAATGGATCCTTACTGACGGGCAGCAGTATACTCTGGAGAACGGGTATCTTCCTCTTTCTGAAGACCGGTTGCTGGTTGAAATGAGTAAGCTTGATGGTGGGCTATGAACCACGAGGAGGGGCATCTTAAGCGCAGGTATCTGCTTGACCGCTTTGCGCATAAAGTGATGGTGATACCTGTGGTCCTGATATCAGCAGTTCTGGTGATGATACTGGGCCTTTTACTGCTTCATTCCAGACAGGTCCTGTCCCTGTATCCGCTGGATATGTTGCTGTTATCCTCTTCCTGGAAACCCCTGGCAGGGGAGTTCGGGTTCTATCCGTTCATATCCGCGACTGTATGGGTGACCTGTCTTGCAATGTTGTTCTCTGTGCCGGTATCTCTTTTTACGGCCATCTATCTGTCCGAATATGCCCGGCCAGGGGTGAGAAAGACAGTGCAGCCTTTTATTGACCTGCTTGCCGGGATTCCGTCTGTGGTGTATGGCCTTTTCGGTATCCTTCTGATAGTTCCTTTTATCCGGGATACACTATCTCCAATATTTGGTGGGGGCGGTTGTGGATACAGTGTCCTTGCCGGAGGGATGGTCCTCTCAATCATGGTGCTGCCGATATTAATTTCCGTTATCTATGAAGTGTTGTCAGTGGTTCCCTCACAGATGAGGGAGGCTTCCCTGGCCCTGGGGGCCAATCAGTGGGAAACCACAAAATACGTTGTCCTGAAAAAGGGATTGACAGGGATCTTTGCAGGTGTGATCCTGGGATTTAGCCGGGCTTTCGGGGAGACCATGGCGGTGCTTATGGTTGTGGGCAATGTTGCAAAAGTTCCGTCTTCGGTGTTTGACCCTGCCTATCCGATCCCTGCTCTGATTGCGAATAACTACGGGGAGATGATGTCTGTTCCGATCTATGATTCGGCCCTGATGTTTGCGGCATTGTTGCTTTTTGTGATGGTTGTCGGTTTTAATCTTGTTTCTAAATATGTGTTGCTTAAGTTTAAAGGGAGGATGGCATGATGGACGGAAGGAGGCTGGAGGAGAGTTTCTTTAAAGTTGTCATGTTTGTATCTGTGCTGCTTGTGATGGGTAGTCTTGTTGCAGTGTTTGCCACTGTTCTTGTAAGGGGTGTGTCAGCCCTTTCCATTGAAATGGTCACTTCTCCTCCTGCCGGGGGATATTACCTTGGAGGAGGGGGAGGGATCTTAAATGCGATCCTGGGTTCTCTTTATCTTTCAACAGGGGCGATAGTTATTGCTTTTGTATTGAGTCTTTTAATTGCATTGTATCTTAATCGCAGGAAGAGTTCATTTATACGGATGGTCCTGGAGGTGTCCACGGGCCTGCCTTCCCTTATATACGGAGTGTTTGTTTTTTTGATAATGGTCCGCCTGGAACAGAGAGCTTCCCTGTTCTGGGGGATTATCACGGTGTCCCTATTTATCACACCCATCCTGGCCCGTGGTATGGATGAGGTGATGCAAAATGTACCTGAAAAGGTAAGGGAGGCTTCTTATGCCCTGGGGTCCACCCGCTTTGAGACCCTGGGGATGGTGGTGCGGCAGACCCTGCCCGGCATCCTTACGATCACTCTGATGGCCTTTGGGAGGGCCATAGGGGATGCAGCTTCGGTGCTGTTCACCGCAGGGTATACCGATTCAATCCCGGCTTCTTTAGGGGACCCTGTGGCAACCCTGCCCCTGGCAATATTTTTCCAGTTATCCACTCCAATTGCTGAGGTTCAGCAACGGGCCTATGCTTCTGCAGTTATTCTCCTTTTGATCGTACTGTGCCTTAGTGCCCTTTCCCGCATTCTTTCCAGGAGGTTTATGAGATATGTCATTAAATGAGAACATTCAGATAAGGGATCTGAATTTGAAGATCGGTCCCAGGCCGATACTTAAAGAGGTAAATGTCACGATCCCGAAGAATAAGATCACCGTTATAATAGGCCCTTCAGGCTGTGGAAAGTCCACATTGCTCAAATGCATGAACCGGATGAACGATATGGTAGAGGGCTTAAGCTATGAAGGGCAGATCCTGGTGGATGGCAACAACATCCTGTCCGCTGATATGGATGTCACAAAGTTGCGAAAGGACATCGGTATGATAGCCCAGGCCCCGAATCCCCTTCCCATGTCCATCCGGGATAATGTGGCATATGGACCTAAAATTCATGGGATGCGGGACCGGGGGGATATTGTGGAGATGTCCCTGAAGAGAGTGGGCCTGTGGGAGGAGGTCAGGGAGAGGTTAAATGATCCTGCAACCGGTCTGTCTCTGGGTCAGCAGCAGCGTTTATGCCTGGCCCGGGCCCTTGCCGTTGAGCCGGGGATAATACTCTGTGACGAGACCACCTCGGCCCTGGATCCCATCTCTGCAAAGCATATTGAGAGCGAGCTGGTCAGTTTGAAGGAGGATTATACGGTGGTGTTCGTCACCCATGTGTTAAGACAGGCAAAGCGGATCGCAGACTATGTGGTCTTTTTGTATCTGGGCGAGGTGGTTGAGCAGGGGCCGGCCAGGCAGGTGTTTGAGGATCCGGTGGATGAGAGGACCCGGGCCTATATTGAGGGTGTTTTTGGGTGAGACGGGATTCGATGTGTTCTCACGGAGGGGGTTGACCTTCAGGCCGCAGGATGAACTTAAAAAATGTAGAAGAGTTTAAAAAAATGGAGGGCCTCCCCTTACGGAAAATGGTATCAGTTATGTTCCACTATGGAAAAGATTGATACAAAGGAGTTTTAGAGAAAAACGGGCCCAAATGATGAAAGTGGAAATGCTGTGAAGATAAAAAAAAGAGTAAGGACATCAGTCCTTACTCATCCCTGCGGCGTACAAACAAGAATGCCAGACCAAGGATCGCTGCAATTGGCAGTGCGATGGTCGGAAATTCAGGGATCTCCCAGATGACTTCGGTGTCGTCGTCATGTTGGGTCGTGGGGGCCGTGTCCTCACTGTCTATTGTGGCGGCATTGTCAAGCATTGTGCCTACCGGGGTGGATGGGTCCACGGTCACTGTTACACTGACAGTTGCCTCCGGGGCCCCTGCTTCCAGTGTGCCTATATTCCAGGTGACAGTGTGGTTGACTGCATCATACACACCACTATTGGTGGAAGAGACGTAGTTTACCTCTGCAGGCAGGGTGTCAACGATGGCCACAGCGTCTACCGGGTTGTTGTTCCCTGCATTGTCGTAGCTGATGGTGTAGGTTAGCATACCTCCCTGGAGTACCATGGTCACACCGTCTGTCTTTGCCATGTTGAGCGGATTGAATGAGATATCCTTGCCGGGTACACAGACACCGGTTGGACTTCCAATATCTCCGGTCCGGTCCAGTTCATTCAGATCGCTGTCATACATCAGCAGGACATCCCCGTATGGAGCAGAGCCTGCATAGGTCGTTACGAACAGATTGCTTGTGGCCGGATCCACTGCAAAACCGATCGGTTCGGCATTGCCTCCGACAACGTGAGTGACCTCTGTGTCTGTTGCAAAATCATATTTGCTGATCATGGCATCACTCCAGCCACCGGAATATACCCATCCATTGCTGGCATCGATTGCAACTCCCATTGGATGAGGTGTTACGGTGAAGGAGCCCTGGAAGGTCCAGGTCGCGGTGTCATAATAGGCGATCTTCTTTTCATTGGCTGAAGCTACATAGAGCAGATCGGTTGTTTCATCAAGGGCAATACCATAGGCATCGGTGACATTGGCCAGGCTCAAGTAGCTGCCACCTTCAAGAGTGAGGGTTGTGGCTACCGGATCCCAGGCATAGACGTATAGATGATTGGTATGCCGGTCCACAGCATACACTTTCTGTTTGTCCTGGTCCACAACAATGCCTGCAAGGTTTGAGGCCCCGGGTGCTTCCACAGGACTGCTGGCTGAAACCATCATGGTCGTTGCATTGACGATGCTGATCTGGTTGGAGCTTTCGTATGTGACGAACAGATATGCAGAATCCGTATCAACTGCCAGGCCCACGGCTCCCCAGCCATAGTAGGGTACCGTGTTGGTAGTCTGATAAACAATACCTGAGGCCTGAATGTCATAAGCACTGATAGGCGTTGGATTCGAATTGATATCGTCGATCACATATACCGACTTTGCTGATGCGGCCCCGGTCAGTATCATTACTGCCAGGACTGCTACTAAGATGTATCTTATATCCATACTTACCACCTTCATAGGGCTGCAACTATGGAGAAAAAAAGACAGATGTATCATAACCCCACAAAAACTACAACCCCTATGATAATATGGGCCCGTATTGGATATAAGAGTGTTGATATTTGAATGAATGTTTTTGTACGGGACTGACAGATCAATACAAATTATTTTTTAACAGATTGATATCCCGTTGTATTGAGGGAGAAACTGTAGCAGACCCCGGGGGCCCTGTAAAAAAAAGAAGTAAGGACGCAGTCCTTACTCATCCCGGCGACGCTGGAAGAATAGGCTCAGGCCAAGGATCGCGACGATTGGCAGTGCGATGGTCGGGAACTCCGGAACCTGCTGCTGATACACGACAACTTCAGTGTCATCGTCATGGCGGGTTGTCGGAGCCGTGTTCTCACTGTCTATTGTGGCGGCATTGTCAAATACTGTTCCTGCTGGTGCATCGACTGTTACCGTGACGCTGACCGTTGCGCTTGAAGCACCTGCGTCCAGTGTACCGATATCCCAGATGACGGTACGGGTAGTGGCATCATATACACCGCCATTGGTCGAGGATACATAGCTCACCCCTGCAGGCAAAGCGTCAACGATGGTCACACCTGTTACCGGTTCAGTGTTCTGTGCATTGTCATAGCTGATGGAATAGGTTAGTGTATCACCCTGATATACCTGAGTTACACCGTCGGTCTTTTCCATGTTGAGCGGATTAAAAGAGATATCCTTACCAGGTACGCAGACACCGGTTGGGTTTCCAAGATCTGCGGTCATGTCCAGTTCGTTCAGATCAGAATCATACATCAGCAGAACATCGCCATATGGAGCAGAACCCGCATATGTCGTTACGAACAGATTGCCTGTAGCAGGGTCCACTGCAAAACCGATGGGTTCGGCGTTGCCTCCGACAACGTGTGTGATCTCAGTACTGGTAGCAAGGTCATATTTGCTGATCATATTATCGGATCTTCCGCCGGAATACACCAATCCACTGCTGGCATCGACTGCGACTCCCATTGGTCTTGGAGTGACAGTAAAGGATCCCTGAAGGGCCCAGGTAGCAGTGTCATAATAGGCGATCTTCTTTTCATTGGCTGAAGCAACATAGAAAAGATCATTGATCTCATCAAGAGCAACTCCATAAACATCATTCACACCATCCAGATCTATGTAGCTGCCACCGTCCAGGGTTAGTGTCGGGCCCGAGGGATCCCAGGTATATACATACAGATTGTTTGTAGACCTGTCCACAGTGTACACTTTCTGCCTGTCCTGATCCACAACAATGCCTGCAAGGTCTAAAGCACCGGGTGCTTCCACAGGGCTGCTTGCAGGAACCATCATGGTCGTTGCATTTACTATGCTGATCTTGTTTGAGTTCTCATATGTAACGAAAAGATAAGCAGAATCCGTATCAACGGCAAGGCCCACGGCACCCCAGCCATATTCGGGAACTGTATTGGTTGTCTGATAAACGATACTGTTGGCCTGTATATCATAAGCACTGATAGGAGTGGGGTGCGAATTGATGTTATCAATAACATATACCGACTTTGCGGATGCAACCCCGGCCCCTGTGATCATTATGAAGGCCAGTGCCAGAATTAATAGTTTGTTCATGTCTATACCACCTTCTTTTAGGTAAAAGAGGGTTGCCACTTATGGAAAATGTAAAAGGATAACTTCAGGGATCAAATATCATTAGTACTATTCCACAATTTTACAACCACATAGGATAAGACAGAAGTGGCCAGATATAAAAGTTTTGGTTTGTTCAAAATATTTATTCAGGGGTACTTTGCCCAAAAACACATGACTGCGATCACGGAGAAATACAGTTCCTATCAGGGCCTTTGATCAGGATAAAACGAAATTCCTGCCTCAATAAAAAAATTAGTGTTCACAACCTTTAGAGAAAAACGGGCCCAATTCAGGTTGCAAACATTATCCAATGAACCCCCGGCCTTCTAATTCAAATGAACCGGGGGACCATTCAACTTATTTTAGACTTAAGACCTCTTCCCTGGTACCAGCATTGTCAGGACACAGATGACAAAAAGCCCTTCGATGGACCCAAATCCCGGAGTTGACCTCTCAGAGGGGGATTGATCATCATTTGAAAGGGGGCTTTTGTCCCCTGCATCGGGAAGTTGCGGGGCATCACTTGATAATGGAAGTTCAGTGTCAACAGAGGGAAGTTCGTCCTCCTGCGTTACCCCTTCCAGTACCAGATGCGCATCATTAAAGGCATAAACTGAGTAAGAAGGCCAGGAAACCACAGGCTCACACATTAATCCACCAGATGAAGCATTAAACATCTCGTAGAAAGTTATGCAAAGATCAGTATCATCCTCTCCTATTACGATATCCAGAGGATCACTGGAGTTTAAGGGTATTTTAAATTCAAATGTGTAGTCAAGAGCGTCTTCGTTTTCTGAAAATCTTACGACTCCCTCCCCGTTTAGAACTTCATCTCCGAGATATTCCTCGTAAATGGTTTCCCCACTCATTATTTTCTCTTCGATTTCCTCCTCTGTTGGAGTTTTATAGGAATAATCAGTGTAATAAGAATGTGTATTTATCGAAGATACCAGGGTCTTTACATCCTGTATGCCGCTTATCGGATCCAGGACCATAACTTCAAGAACGTAGCTTACAATGTCACCAGGTGTTGCATCTTCATAGGTGCTTTCAGGAGCTTCAAGGTCTGGAACAACTACCGCCACGTACAGATATTCTTCGTCATTCATGACATATCCAAACATGCTCTCAATAAATTCATCGCCTGTATTATCCAGTCCAAAAGAGACCTTATTCCATTCTCCTGAAGATATAACTCCATCAATCACAGGGGGCCTGGCGGCAAATGTACTTTTTAGAGTCATGCCTCCCCCCCAGCTTATAAGTGGCTGAGCTGTGATCCTGTTTGAATAATATCCCTGATAGTCAGTGAATTGGCCTGATTCAGGATATCTGATAAATGAATATTCATTGCCAGATGTTGTTCGATAGTAAACAAAGTGTTCCCCGCAGCAGATACGTTTTACAACAACACTTATTTCCTGACTTTCATTGACATCAAAGGATTTCCAGACATCTAAATGATCACTTCTTGAAGTCTTTGTGGTATTATCGATATCACTTATCTCATCACCCATGTGGCTTAAACTAAAATTCATGTCCGCAGCTGTGGAGCTGTAACTTTCAATCTCCAGGCCAGGAGAGACACTTACGATCAAGTGAACTTCATCAACAGATGCAGATCCATTGTTCATTACACTAAAAGTGAGCTTTTCCGATCCATCAGCTGATAATTCAAACTCGGGATCGGGTCCTTCAACCAGTACATCCAGCACAGGAAGGGAAATAGACAGGTGAACTACAGGCTCAGTCTGGCCCATGGATACCTCATCCACATGTATGCAAACACCGGATTCACTTAGCCAGGTCTTATTCTCAAAAACGGACCTGCCGTCTACATAATTACCATTTTTCTGGCACTCAAGCCATACCCTGCTGCTGTTGCAATCGATCTTAATAGGAGAGATCTCATAATTACCAATTACGACTTTCTCACCTGCTACAAGGGAATATGAATCGGATTCACAACTGGCTGGAATTACCAGGATCAGCAGGATCAATAAAATTAGAATAGATCTGTTAAGCGAGTTAAGTATAGTATCACCTCATAAATATTTCCTTTCAAATATGATTTAAAGATCAAATTATCATTCACATAGGCCTTACGTTTTTAACCAAAAAAGGAGGAAAGAGGATTATTGAGTCCTCCTTATGATGTAGAGCGAGAGGAACACAGCAAAAAGACTTTCCACGGCCCCAAATCCTGGCAGGGTTGACTTTTCACTTTTTGCATAGACTGGTTTTGCAGACCGCAGGTCCATTATATGCCACTCTGCTTTATTTCCATTAACCTCATTTGCATTGGAATCCACAATTTTACCAGGCATTTCCAGATAATAATGAATTTTAATTGCACCATTCATCAATTGATCCATCTCTTCATCTTCAAATTCAGACGCCTGGTTTGGGAAATCTGTAAATTCATCTCTAAAGATTATGTATTCTCCTTCTACCTGAATGTCTGTGGATTCAGAATCTATATTCTCGATGATAATGCTGACTTCATCTTCATCTTCATTCCATTCTTCAGAATAAGTGCCACCTTCTGATTCGACCTGTTCACGAAGTGTCATGTCATCTTCACTTAGTTCAGAGGTCAATAACCCATAAACAAAGCTGTTTGTTGTGAGCACTATCTTATAATTTTGAAGGTCTCCATTACCATCTACTTTTGAGTCTATGGTCATGGTCAAACATCCACTGGTGATAACCCCCAGTAGTAAAACCGCAATAACGAATTCCTTTAATTTCATCAGCAACACCATATTTTAAATTTTGCATAGATTTTAATTATAAAATTATGGTGTTGGGGTATAATTAAATTAATATATAAAGTTTTTTAAATTATTTCAAATAAACAATAAGATATAGACAACTGTATATTGATCACACCCCGGGGAGCCAGTGCCAGTATAGATGAAGAAGAATATATTGTGAGCTACCCCCGACTTCAATCGTGAGTATTCCACATAGTATGTGGCCCTCACTGTGGATTGAGAACACATATTCCCGAAAGACGAGTCATTTACTACCTTTTTAATGTGAAGCCGTTCACCTTTTGCGGATAGTTATGCCTTTCTTAACGGTATGAAAGCTTTTGAACCTGAAGAGGCTATGAAAACATATTTCATGCCTGGAGGGGTTCCAAAATACCTTCTTCTTGCGACACAGTTTAGCAAACCCGATGCCACAGATGTTTTCAGGAAACTCTTTGTGGAAACAAAAATCCTCACCGAGGAGGCAAAGAACATCCTTGTCCTGGAATTTGGCACCTGCCACAGGGGCTATTTCTCAATACTGGAGGCTATCTCAGCAGAAAAAAATACGCCTCCCCCAATTGCCGATTATACCGCCATGCCTGCAACAACGGTTTCAAAGTACCTTAACGAGTTGACCCACAAGTATGAAATTGTTGTGACATTGACGTACTTGTTAATTTTTATGAGGGGGCTACCCTATTAGACCTGGTGGGCTCGGGAGATTATCTTGAGAAATTGCCGGGACCACATGTTGATGTAATATCTGCAAGGGCCCTCCATCCATTGATCAGGGATGATGTCTTAAAGGAAATGGTTGATGTCATTCCACAATAATCCTTAATACCCATAGCTTACAATACCTCCACGATGTTCATCTTCGGCCACATAGGTATCACCCTCCTTATATTCTACCTCCTGCAGTTAACCTTCCCTGACCTTAAAGGAAAGATCCGCTACGAACTTATTCCAATAGGGGCCCTCCTCCCTGACCTTATCGACAAGCCCCTGGGCCGCATAATCCTCCAGGATACCCTTTCCAGCGGCCGTATATTTGCTCACACACTTATCTTCTGGGGCCTGATAGCGGGCCTGATCCTGTTGCTTGCCAGGGACAGGAGATATCTCATCCTGCCAGCAGCGGCACTTTTGCACCTGGCAAAGGATTTCATGTGGAAGACCCCGGAGGTGCTTTTCTGGCCCCTGATGGGATGGGGATTCCCGGCAGATGAGATCAAGGGAAGTTTTCTGGATTATTTCCTGACGGTGATGAATAATTGTTATGATCCGGCCGCATCGGTGGTGTTTGTGGGGGAGATCGTGGGGATTGTTGTGTGTGTGATTGGGGTTGTTAGGTGGCGCAGAAGTTTAAATTGACCTTTTACATAAGACTAAATAACTCATTAATTGATCTTTCATACAAGACCAAATAACTAAATAACCAGACTTGCATAAAGGACCATATGGATAAAAAGACTGTTTTTAAGCGGATCATCCGGGAATTCCATGAAAGGGACCTGCCCCATATCCACAATCGGGAACTCCATATCCCGGATACCGGGAAAGTCATCAGTCTTATCGGGTCAAGACGTAGCGGGAAAACGTTCTATTTCTATCAGCTTATACAGGCCCTCAGGAAAAGAGAGGATCCCGGGTGTATACTGTACATCAATTTTGAGGATGACAGGATCATGCCTCTTAAATTAAATGAGCTGGACCTTATCATTGAGGCCTATTTTGAGCTGTACCCGGATAATCATGATAAGACACTGTACCTCTTCTTTGATGAGATCCAGAATGTAGCTGACTGGGAACTCTTTGTGAGAAGACTTCATGATACGATGGATGCAAGGATCTTCATCACAGGTTCAAGTTCAAAACTGCTAAGCCAGGAGATTGCAACCAGTCTGCGTGGAAGGACCCTGCCTTTCCATCTGTACCCCTTAAGTTTCAGGGAATTTCTGCATTTTAAGAACATAGATCCTGAAGACGAGTATGGCCGCAATCGATATGCGATCAAGGCCAGCTTTGCACAATATCTGCAATGGGGAGGGTTCCCGGAAGTCGTACTGGAAGAGGAGAGTTTAAGACAGATGATACTGAAGAACTATTATGAGATGTTCATCTACAGGGACCTTGTTGAGAGATATTCCATCCGCAACATCG
Source organism: Methanosarcinaceae archaeon (assembly GCA_963676195.2). Lineage (GTDB taxonomy): Archaea > Halobacteriota > Methanosarcinia > Methanosarcinales > Methanosarcinaceae > CAXXJW01. The sequence goes on from CAXXJW010000002.1 coordinate 178,517, forward strand.
ACCTGCTTAAAAATCTCTCGACCTACCTGCTGACCAACATCAGCAATCTTTTCAGCATCAACTCCTATTACAGGACCATCAAAGAGCATACCCATGTGAGCAAAGAGACCCTGGCCGAATATCTCTCATACCTGGAAGACATCAACCTGATCTCTCAGATGCCAATATTTAGCACCTCCCTGAAAAGTCGCCAGGTCAACCCACGCAAGATATATTGCACAGACCCGGGCCTGCGCGGTGCTGTGGCATTCCAGCTTTCACGGGACACCGGCAGACTTGCAGAGAACATCACTTTCATAGAGCTCAAACGCCGGGCCTGTGAAGTGTATTACTGGAAAGGGAAAAATGAGGTTGATTTTGTTGCAAGGGATATTGAGGGAAGACTTACGGCCATCAATGTTTCCTATACCAATGAGATAGACTCACGGGAAACAAAGGGACTGCATGAATTTCTGGAAAATCATGAGGGCCGGGCCCTTTTGCTTACGGAAGATGTGGAAAAGGAGGAGGATGGTGTCAGTTATGTTCCGCTGTGGAAATGGCTGGTAAGGGGATGAGGGATAAGAGGGCCTCATAAGGTGAAACCATAATTGGATGCAAAATACTAATTGCAATTAGTACTAATCCAGATTAGTGTATCAAGCTGACATGGCCTTTTTAAAAACAGGATGGAACCATTATATACCACATCATGTGCCCCATACATCAAAACAGACACATCCCCCTCAATGAACAAATGAAATTAAAAAAGGGTCATTAATAGACCCTGGATCTTTTATCTATCTTGATAATTCCAATCAGATTGCCATTATAATCAACTTCATACAGAATTCGATAATCCCCAACTCGAACCCGATATGTTTTTCCACGACATCCGACTGTAGTTTTAGAGTCATGTGAAATGGGCTCTTCCACCAGTTTCTCAATTTTTTTGGTAATCCGGGAGACATTGTCCCTGTCAAGGGTTCTCAAAAATTTGGCAGACTGTCTGGAATATATTATAATCCGGGTTCTTTTTTAAGTTCTTCATGAGAAACAAGTTTACCGGTGTTCTTTTCAGATCTGAATTCATTTAGAGAATGAAAATCCTCTTCTGTCATAATTGAGTCAACGTCTACCATGTGCCTCTTGATGAAATCAAGATCATCTCTAATTGCTCTTAGTTCATGCACAATCTCTTCAGAGTCGATCACTTCAGACATAGTTAGAAGTTGGTCTGCAAGAACTTAAATATATCTCTTCAGGCAGATGTGGAAAACCTGTATACTCCTGCAATGATCTGAGATTTTTTAAGTATATGTGGCCTTCACTCCAGAGCGGGAACACATATTCCTGAAAGACCGGTCATAACTTATTAATGCTTACTGATCAGTAATATACTACCTGGTATACTTCTTTGGCCGCAAGAGCGAACTTTCACAACTTGAAGAACTTTATAGATCTTCCGCCTCATCTCTTATCGTATTCTATGGTAGAAGAAGGGTTGGAAAGACTGAGCTTGCCAGGGAATTTGTGAAGGATAAAGCCCATCTGTATCTTTTTGTGGAAATAAAAAGTGAAGAGCTGCTGCTGGGTGATCTGGAAATGGAGCTTGAAAAGATCATGGGTGTTCGGCCCAGGCTGGAAAGCTTTGATGATTTTTTTATATTATTGTTTGGCCTGCAGGAGAAACTGGTGATCATACTGGACGAATTCCAGAACTTTGCCAGGATAAGTCCGGACTTTTTTTCTAAATTCCAGAAATTCCGGGATGCACACCATCGGCAGAGTCCCCATCAGTTCATCGTGATCGGTTCTTTTATAGGCATGATGAAGAATATCTTTGAGCAGAGCAGGGAGCCTTTATCTGGCAGGGCCACTTATATTTTTAATGTGAAACCGTTCACTTTTGCAGATAGTTATGCTTTTCTTAATGGAATGAAAGCTTTTGAGCTTGAAGAGGCCATGAAAACATATTTTATACCTGGAGGGGTTCCAAAATACCTTCTTCTTGCAGCACAGTTTAGCAAACCCGATGCCACAGATGTTTTCAGGAAACTCTTTGTGGAGACAAAAATGCTCAACGAGGAGGCAAAGAACATCCTTGTCCTGGAATTTGGCACCCGTCACATGGGCTATTTCTCAATACTGGAGGCTATCGCAGCAGGAAAAAATACACCCACCCTCATTGCCGATTATACCGCCATGCCTGCAACAACGGTTTCAAAGTACCTTAACGAGTTGACCCACAAGTATGAAATTGTCGTGAAGAGGGGACCTGTGATAGAAGGAGGCCTTCAAAATTCACGCTATTTTTTGCAGGACAGTTTCTTCAGATTCTATTTCAGATTCATCTACAAACACTACGGCACCTTTGAGATAGACCCGGATCTTGCAGAAAGCCTTGTCCTCAAAGACATAAACACCTATTTCGGATACGCTTTTGAAGATGTTGCCAGGGAATTGCTTATCGGCCTGAACAAAAAGGAAAAGCTACCTTTCAGGTTCACCGGGATAGGGAACTGGTGGAAAAAAGGTGAAGAGATCGACCTCATCGCTTTTAACAAAGAAACCCGTGAGGCCCTTTTCTGTGAAGTGGAATGGAAAGACCTTTCAGAAAAGGAAGCTTCCAGTGTGATCTGCAGGCTTCGGGCCAAAAGTGAGAAAGTTAGAGGGAACTGGAAGAAATATTATTGTGTCATTGCCAGAAAAATAGAGGGAAAAGCAGATATGGATCATCTGGTACTGGACCTGGATGATATCGCAGATATGGTCTGATGGATAGGGGCCCTTCTACTCAGACAAAAGGATGGATGGATTGACGACAAAAGATAGAGGGAAGACAATGATCCCTGATAAATGCAGTTTATGTCATGGGAAGCTTGCTCAAGGAAAAACGGAATTATTGGCCGGACTCCAGGGGGGCTCTCTATTAAAGATATCCCTGCTTTTGTATGCCAGGAATGTGGTGAAGCATATTACACACCCGAATTTTCCAGCAAACTTGATCGGGTTATGGAAAAGTTCCGTAAGTCAGAGCTGTTGGTACACCCAATTGCCGCTGGGGAGATTAGTTTTAACGGAGTTTGTACATGAAGCACACCATTTCAGTGGCCCTGAAAAGAGGAGTGTATTGCAAAGTACCCAAAACTTCATAAAAATAGAAGACATAAATAACATTGATAATATGCCCTGGAAGCAGATTGACGGTTACAAGGGAAAAATAATCCCGATACTTTTGAAAAATGATGTGGATAAAGCCGGCATATTCGGATCTTTTGCAAGAAACCAGGCAGATGAAAAAAGCGATATCGATATCCTTGTCCATTTTAAGACCAGAAAAAGCCTCTTTGATCTTGCCAGACTTGAACTGGAACTTGAAAAAGAATCCCGAAAAAAGGTAGAAGTCATTACTAATAATTCCATAAATCCCCTTATCAGGGAGCAGATCCTTAAAGAAGAAGTGAGGATATTATGAAGGATCCCGGAGTCTTTGTCAGACATATTGTTGATTCCATTGGAATAATTGAGAAATATGTATTCAACAAGACAAAGGACGACTTCCTGGAAGACATACAGCTTCAGGATGCAATTATCAGAAGGATAGAAACAATAGATAAGAATATGTCCTCTTAAAAGGAAAAGCATTAATACTGATTGAACAAAACGGATATGGCTCATCTCTTATTTGAGATTAATTGGTGGATTGAATATGGATACATTAAAGCCTGTTGCTGATATTGATGAAACGATTTTGAATGTCTGCGAAGACGGTTTTAATTTTGAAAAATTCAAACGGGTTCTACATTATATAATTTACAGGACCGGTGGGATCGATTCAGTTGGTAAAACCGTCTTATTTAAGCTACTTTACTTTAATGACTTTAACTATTACGAATTATTTGAAGAAAAAATGACCGGAGAGTCTTATAGAAAAATTGACCATGGCCCCGCACCATGTCATTTTGATGAAGCTGTTTCTAACCTTGAAGCTGAAGGCAAGATCGAATCTGTTGTCAGACATGTTGGAAATTACATACAGATTAAGTTTTTATCAGACAGTAAACCGGATATGTCCTTATTATCCGGCAATGAGATCCTTTCCATCGATGATACCATTTCAAAATATTTCAGCTGGAATGCCACTCAGATAAGTGCTCTTTCCCATGAAGACATACCATATAGTGCAACTGAAAATAAAGCAATCATTGATTATGAGCTTGTATTTTACAGAGACCCTGTTTTTTCAGTGAGGGAATATGGAAAAGAGAATCTGTTTTGACCTGATTTTATCAAAAAGCATCCACCAACTTTAAACTGAATTTTCCCTGCCCCATCCATCAGAGATACTCAAGGTCAAAGACCAGGTATCCTGCTGCCTGTAGTTTTGTTTTTCCCTGGACCTTTTTTGCGACCAGTCCGAAGAGAGGGCCTTCCACCTGAAAGACTTCGGCTTTGTTTTGAAGATCATGCAATATTCTCATAGCATCTTTTTCTGAAAGTGATTTCCACTTGCATTCTATGAAGATGGTCTGCTGCAGATCGTTAATTGCCACCAGATCGATTTCTTCTTCCTTATACCACCATCGGCCCACCTGCCTGATGCCGGGGAGAAGGGAAAAAATGAGCTGTTTTGCAACGAGCTGTTCGAATTTTTTACCGCAATAGCGGAACAGACTGCCTGCATCCAGGTCTGCAAGGCCCTGTTCTATGAGCTGTTTTTTATTGTGGACAAAGTTAAACCAGAAATCAAATACATTATCTCTGATCAGATAGATCCCTTTCTTCCCTGTCCCGGGAAAGGGGGTCTGCCTCTGGACAAATCCAGGCCTTATAAGGTTCTCAAGATACGGATAGATACCTCTGGAAGCAATTCCGGTGACTGCTCCCACGACTAAAGTTCGCGGGCTTCTACGGTTTCTATACCGACAGATTGCAATCCCAATCTGAGAATGTTGATAGCAGCATTGTGGTCCCGGTCTAAAACCAGACCACAGCTATTACATTTATGTGTTCTATCTGCTAGTGTTTTTTCCACTAACAGGCCACACCTTGAGCACATCTTAGAGGTATTTGCAGGATTAACCGATACAACTAAAGAACCAGCACTTTCAGCCTTGTACTTTGTTGCAGAGATTAACATATTCCATGCAGCATCTGATATGCTTTTTGCAAGACAATGATTTTTAAGCATGTTCTTGATGTTTAAATCTTCAAAAGCTATGAAGGAATAATCATCTACCAATAGTCTGCTTAACTGATGAATGAAATCATAACGCTTGTTTGCTATTCTTTCATGTACTCTTTGTACTACCCGAACAGCTTTTTTATGTTTTTGGGAACCTTTTGCGGCTTTAGATAACTTTCGCGAAGCTTTGGCAAGCTCCTTTTCTTCCATACGGAAGAAGCGAGGATTGGGTATAGATGTTCCATCTGACAGGGTTGCGAAACTGGATAATCCCATGTCAATACCTACAACGTGTTCCACATTTCGCTCTGGAATCTCCACGGATTCACATTCGGTTATTATGGAAACGTACCATTTTTTACGTGCAGAACGTCTAACAATGATTCTTTTAATGTCACCTTCAACTTCCCGATGCATTTTTACACGGACGTTTCCGATTTTGGAAAGATACAAAATATTATCCTCAAGCTTGAATCCCATTTGAGGATATGTGAAACTATCGTACCATCCTTTACCTTTGAATCGTGGGTATCCTGGTTTTTCTCCACTTTTCACACGTCTGAAAAAGTGCTTGAATGCAAGGTCTACTCTTTCTTGTACTTCTTGAAGGGTTTGAGAGAATACCTCTTTGTATTCGGGATTCTCTTTTTTCCATTCGGGAAGTAGTTTGTTGAGAGTGTATTTGGAGAGTGTCTCGCCTCTTTCAGCATAAGCGGTTTTTCGTTCCTCCAATGTGCGATTATACACCTGTCTACATAATTCCAGGATGCGCTCCATCTGTTTTTGTTGTGGTTTAGTTGGATAGATACGGAACTTGTATGTCTTACGCATTAGAAGTTAATATGTCCGGATTGTTTAAAAAGTTTATGTGTAAGCTCGATTATCTAAGAGGTGGGGTACGATTGTTCCACGTTATCGTGGAACTCTCTACCCCTACACCCCGTTAATCGTAATACTGAGTGGAGAAATTATTGAGGATTATAGCGATGATGAACCCTGCCCTTCTGCACTTATACTGGGAATGGCTGGATTTGAAGCTCTTCATGTAGTCATAGGACAGTGCAATGATCACATACGAATCATTACTGTTTATACGCCGGCAAAGGATAAATGGATTGACAACAGAATAAGGAGAGAAAACAATGATACCTAGTAAATGTAGTTTCTGTCATGGAAAACTTGTCGAAAGTAAAACGGAGTTTGTGATCAAACTTTATGGAAGGGTACTCTCTATTAAAGATGTCCCTGCTTTTGTATGCCAGGAATGTGGTGAAGCATATTACACACCCAAAGTTTCCAGGAAACTTGACAAAGTTATGAAGAAGTTCCATGAATCAAATCTATTGGTACACCCTATTGCCGCTGGAGAGATCAGTCTTAACGAAGTTAGTACATAAGTAGTATACCACTATATGCACAAACCTTTTTTATAAAACAAGGGCTTTCTTTTATACAGCATGTATGATCTGAAATCAAAACTTTCAAAGTATTTCAGTGGTCAGGAAGAGGTTACACTGGCTTACCTGTTCGGCTCGGTTGCAAGAGGTAACGATTACAGGCTAAGTGATGTGGACATAGGAGTTCTGCTGGAAGAAGGCCTTTCAAAACCGGAGGTCTTCGATCTGGAATTGCGTCTCATAGATGATATCGTGGGGTTGCTGGGATCAGACAGGGTAGACCTGAGCATCATGAATGAATCATCCCTGCTCTTAAATTATAATATTATTAAAGAAGGGTCTGTTTTGAAGTCCGATGAGGCCCGGCGCGTATCCTTCGAAAAAAAGATCATGTCCAGATATCTTGATGAAAAGTTTTACAGACAGCGGTATATGAGAGAAAACATAAAGCAGAGGATAGAGGCCGGAATTAATGGATGAGACAATATATTCAAAACTGGAACTACTGGAGGAATATATTGATATCCTCAAAGATTATCAGGACTACAGGCTGGAAGAAATCAGACAGGATCAAACTCTAAAAGGAGCAGTGGAAAGATATCTTCAGGTATCACTTGAGTGCATGATCGACATCGGAGAAATGATAATTTCCCGCAGGTCACTGAAAAAACCAGAATCCTACAAAGAAATATTCACGATCCAATGGAATATTGCCGGTAGATCTTTCCAGACAGATTTCACCTGCTGCAGGTTTTAGAAATGTGCCTGTCCATAGGTATGCCCATATAGACATGGAAAAGGTCTATTTTTACCTGCAAAATCATCTGGATGACCTGGAGCAGTTTGCCCGCTATATTGCCCTCTACCTTGAGAAAAACGACTGAGTGTCAGGACATTTCAAAGAAACTCACAAACAATATACTGCAGGCCTATTTCCTATCAAAAGAAAATACCATCAATAAGATTTGAGATCTGTTTAGAATTCTGCCTTAAAAAAGAGAGGGGCCGGATCTGACCCCTGCAAAGACATACTCTTTCCCACACTTGCAGGACGATAGAACGTCTTCTTATGGTACAGGTTGGCCCTGGACGGATTTATACAAACAGATTACTCCCATCCGGTCCCGTTTGCCAGGGCCCCTGCCATGATAATATCCCCTTTTGAGACTTCCAGTACCAGACCGGTCTTGCCGACACGTCTCCTTCCATAGATGATCACAAAGCTTCCAATATCCTTTTCCCGCTCCTTCTCCATAAGGGAGAGATCTTCTTCCCGGCCCGCAAAAGCACTAATCATAATTAGGACTAATTTAGATTAGGGTTTATAATTATGGAAAGGGCCAGGAGTTTCACAAAAGTCTGGCTAATTAACTTCCAGAACTTCATTAGGATTAGACATTTTTTACACATAAAGTATCATTTAGGATTTCAGTTTACCCACATGAAACAGCGACGAATTTTTTATAGAAATCAAGAACAGGGATTTTGTTGATTTAATATATTAGAGTCTCCGGTCTAAAGATGGTTATTGATATGCAAAGCTCACTACTTTTTTAGCCCATTCTTCATCTTTTAATAAATTGGCGATACATCTAATTAGTTTTTCCGGGTCATCATTATATTTATCCCTGGAAACATCTTTGATAACCTTGTGAGGATCATCCTGAATGCAACTCATGCTTTTCTTTAGTTCGTTGACGATACATGTTTCCAGACTTATGGGCACAGTACAGAGTCTAACTATAACTCTCCCTTTCCCTTTTGGATGAGTCATATAATATAAACCGTTATTACATTCTGTTTTTGGAAAAGGAGAAAATTTACAGGGGTTGTTTGCAAGTTCCTCCAATCTATCTATTAATCCCTTCTGTATTTCACTATATTTAGATCCGTCATCATCCAGAACAAAAGTGATTAGTATATCATCGTTAAATTTTCCCAGAGTATCCACTATAACTCTTTGTAGAATTTTATAGGTTTTTAATTTGCCAGAATCCCCGTATATTATTAAGGAATATCTGTTTTGCATAAAACGCCAATTTTTAATTGCACTTATGAGGTCATTTGTTCGCTTTTTTTCAGTATCATGTAGCATATAGGGTTCACGATGTGCATTATTTCTTATGACTTCATCAAAAAACCATGCATCGTTTTTTCCTTCACCCAGGATAAGATTCAGCATCAAAATCCTCTCATGTCAGTTTCTATTTCTTTTATTTCTTCTTGTGCTTCTGCACCAGGACATATTTCCCTTTCAATAAAGCCTTCACTCAATCGATGCAATCTTAAAACGTGTATCGAATTGATTTTATTTGTTTGTTCTGCAACATCCAATATATATTTTAATAATTCTAAACTATGTGTGGTTATAAAAAATTGGGAACTTTCAGAATTTGAAACGATTTCTTTAGCTAAAAGTTCCAGATATCCCGGATGCATTGAATTTTCAGGTTCTTCAAGTAATACAATTCCATCTTTAATTAATGTTGAAATAAAGGAAAGTTTTAAAAGTGCTCGAAAGCCCTCCCCCATCATAGATATGGGTAGTGGATTATCAATGTTTTTTAATAAAACAATTAGATCATTGTCTTTTTCTCTAATGTCTTCAAAATAGGGGATGTTTTCCTTTAAGGTTTCAAGCGAAGTTGATATTTTCTTTACATCCAGGAGTTTTTGATATAATTGATATATATTATCATTGAGGAAAGTTGAACTAAAAATCAGAGGGATTTCGGGGATGTCAATATCAGTTCTTTTATTTTGAAGCGGGATTTCTCCATTGTAAATATTTGTTATGGTATGTATATCAATAAGATTACCATCTAACTGTGATTTTAAGAATAACTTTTTGCTGTTAAGAAAATCATTGATTACCTTTTCATTTTGAGAGCCTATTGACTCGCTCACTTCATCCAGCATTCGATCTATCTTTTCGGATGATTCTTCGAGTTTTAAGTGTTGTATTTTATTTTTTAGATCTCTTAACAAACGGTATGTTCTATATATTGATTCATTTTCTATTTCAAAATATATATTTGAAAGTTCCTTTATAGTGTCAGAATACAAAAAGGTAAAGATTTCCTCTGCAATTTCCCCGGGATAATTCCTTTCAAGATATTGCAATGTTAACAGAATATTTTTCTTATTACTTAATGTTAAAAGTATATCGGCTTTGTTATTATCTTTATGCAACAAAAATTTCATGTTGTCATCATGATCTAATACGACATCTGAAAATTCAGTACCCAGTGTATCTTCAAATTTGTTCAGGGAGGATATGGCCATCCAGATTGATTGTAAAATTGATGATTTTCCTGTGTTGTTTGGCCCAACTATTATGTTAATTGATTTACAAGGGATCTTCATTTCTTCGATCCCTTTATAATTCGTAATTTCAATTTGCTTAATAGTGTTCATTTTGTTTCCTTCTTTATTTACAATCTACACCGTGTATTATATTGTTTTCCATCAATCTTTGCAAAATAATGTTAGTGCACCAATTCGTCTGTAAATTCCTCCGGATCCTGCTTCCTTTATCACTAAAAAAAGCAGAAAAGGGCCTGTATCAGACCCTGTAGTTCCCCGCACATACGACATACTCTTTCCCGTCACTCCCTTCTGCAAGACGATAGAACGTCTTCTTATGGTACAGATTGGCCCTGGACGGACTTAGATACACATATTCCTCCCATCCCGACCCGTCAGCCAGGGACCCTGCCAGGATCTCATCCCTGAAGGCCCTGCCTGTGACATCGGTCTTTCCTTTAAAGCTTACTCCCACCAGCCTGATATTGGTCGCATGTCCCACCATTGTGACATTGGTGTCATAGACAAAGCAGTAGTGCCCGTCCATGTAAGGGGCCTGCCCTGAATTGATGGCCTGCAGGGTCCCGGGGGCATCCTTTGCCAGGTCATCTGCTGTGGTGTTGACCAGCTCCATGACCCTCGCATCACTATAGGACTGCTTTGCACCGCTTACTCCCATATACCTGTAGACGATCCTCTCATACTCACTCACCCTGCGCATTCTTCAGGTTCTTTACTGTATCAAGGCCCTGCTCAAATGCTTCTATCTCCAAAGGAGATACATCCCTGCTAAACGCATAATAAAGCTCCTGCTGCCTGCCTGATCATAGGAAACCCTGCTAGCCACTACAGTTTAACTGGTGTTCATACCCTAATAGGAAAATGGTCCACTATTGTAGATGAATATATTAAATACCAATAGTTTCATATAACAAAATATGGCACTGTTTCAGTGATATATGTGAATGGAGATGGGATTTGATGAGTACAAAATGCAGGTGTTGTGGCAAGGTCCCTGATGATAAACACTTCCAACAGAATGGAATGTGTATGGACTGCTTCGCCGAAAAATGGGGAGAGATCATTGAAAAGTCCCCAATTGTTAGTCATGAGGTATTGTCCCGGTCAACTACCCGGGACTGAAGTCCATGGCATCCTGCTTCATTCCTCACTTTTTCAAACGTGACTCAACAGACCCACAAACAACCAGAGAACTGCCACTGAAGACAAAACGAAATTTTCTGAATCTTACATACATGGTGTTTATACTCGAAGAATAAGTACTATTATGGAATCCTTTGAAGTGGGAGATATAGCAGCACTTATACTCATCAACCCTCTCCAGAAAGTATTTCCCAAACTTGTTTATACTCTTCTCCCGACAAAGATGAGTTTTTTGGTTTGGCTTGTTCCCAAATTGATTTATCGGATTGCTTTAAAAATGAACGAACTTCCTGAATTGTTGATGTATCATTTGAATTCGTTTTTTTCAAGCAGAAAAATCACAATCGTCCATATTTTTTATGGGCTTGTTCAGCAGTCAGAATATCAAAAACATAAACTTTCTGATCTTTTTCATCTATCCTGTAGAACACCCGATAGCTTCCGATCCTGAGACGATATGCAACATCTCCAGCACCTTTGATTTCTTTTATCTCTCCTTTTCCACTTCCGGGGAAAGGATCCGTTAAGTGATTCAGTGCGGTCCTGATATTGTCCTTCACTCCTGCAGGAAGCCTTTTAAAAAGGTCAGGAAGAACAAGGATATCAAAGCTCATCTATACTCACAAACTCGTCTTTTCGTTCTTCTGCTACCTGCCTGCTGTATTTTACAAGATTGTTATGATTGTGTTCCCGGATAAGACGTTCAATCACGCTGTTGTAATCTTCTCCCATTGAACCGATGGAACGAAGATCATCACGCGTTTTAGTTTTCACCTGTATTGTAGTAGTTGCATTCATTGCCTGCACTATAGCAACTATAGCAGTTATAGTTTGCTCTGTTTTCCCTTTCATATGTTAAGCCTGTCTAATTAACTTCCAGAATCCCCGATCTAATTAGACAATATTTTTATAATGATTGAAACGCAGGGTCAGAGAAAGCCCGGGCCTTTATTCGTGAGCTTCCATTGCACGCTCTTTTTAACCATGAGCCACCATGGTGTCATAGACGAAGAAGTAGAGTCCGTTTATGTATGGGGCCTGGCCTGCAGGATCCCGGGAACATCCATCTCATAGGAGACCGCACTAACTATTATAGATTAAATGGTGTTCATAGGAAAAACTAATATTGTGGATCAACTAACCCTGCCCCATCCATCAAAGATCCTCAAGGTCAAAGACCAGGTATCCTGCATTTTTACTTTTGCGTGGATCTTTTTTGCGACAAGTCCGAAGAGGGGGGCCTGTCTTTCGACAGATCCAGACCGTATCAGGTTCTCAGGATACGGATAGATACTCCGGGAAATAATTCCGGTAAAAACCGTAATCTGACCCGGCCGTGTCCGGCCATGTGAAATGGTTTGCAGGATGGAAAAGTATGTGTTCATGTCCCTCCCGGGAGAGAATATGGTTCCCTGTAGAAGTATCCAAACCTGCTTAGAAATTCATTTTGCAGGAATTGATCAATAGATAACATCATGATGGGCATAGTCAAGGACCCTGATTAATTTGTTATCTTCATCAATATCATAAATTAGCACAAAAGAAGAATCAATGTGTACCCTTCTTGAACCGTGCAAATCTCCACGTAATGGCTTATAATGATATGGATTCTGGAGGATTTGTTGAACTTTTTTGCTGATGATAGCCATTTGCTTTGGGTTCTTTTTTGCAAGTTTTGAAAACTTTTTATCTGCACTTTCAGATACGATTATATCATAATCCATTATTCTGACCCATAACGCTTAGAAAAATCAGCCACATAAAGAAATTTTCCTTTTTTTATGTTTTCAAGCTTATCCAGATATTCCTGCTTTGCTTCAGGTTCATTGGATATTACACTTTCCATAAACATCTGTATCTGTTTGCTCATGCTTATTCCATGGGCCTTACACAGAGCAGAAAACTGTTTGTAAGTAGCTTCATCTACATTAAATGTTTTCAAAACCATTTATGTTACCCCGATTGAATAATATTAAATAATGTTATTTAACATTCTGCCTTTCCAGAGGATTATGCCACCATCAAAGTTAGTTTGTTCCAAAATCTTCCACTATTTTATTCAACCTGACATTTCGGACCCTTCGTCAAAAATGAAGTGATTTTTGCAATCACTTTCTTATTTTAATAGGTATGTGGGTGGCACAAATTCTAAAAAGTCTCTGGTTTTGCCAAACAGTACCAAACTTTTAAAACTTAAAAATAATTTATATAATATTGTGTAAGTATAACTTATTTATCTATTTATTCCTGGTGTAAATTAATTGCAATGATGGCAAATATCATAAAGTTGGCACTAGACTGTATAACTAAATATATCAAGTTGTGTTTTTTGAAGGGGGTCCGAAATCTCAGTTCAACCAGAGAACTGCCACTGAAAAAGAAAACGTCTGACCCCACCCGGTCCCGGGTCTTTAAATTAAAAAAAGGGCCTGCATCAGACCCCCGCACATACAACATATTCTTTCCCGTCACTCCCTTCTGCAAGACGATAGAACGTCTTCTTGTGGTACAGATTGGCCATGGAAGAATCCATGTGAACAGATTCCATCCGGTCCCGTTTGCCAGGGCCCCTGCCAGCATCTCGTCCCTGCAGGCCTTGCCTGTGACATCGGTCTTTCCTTTGAGGTTCACTCCCATAAGCTGGATATTGGTGGCATGGCCCACTATAGTGGTATTGCTATAATAGACGAAGCTGTACAGCCCGTCCTCCATCAAATAGGGGGCCTGCCCCGGATTCATGGTTTCCAGTGTCCCCGGTGCGTCCTCTTCCAGGTCTTCTGCTGTGATGTTGACCAGTTCCATGACCTGCGTGTCACTATAGGACTGCTTTGCAGTACTCACTCCCATATAACTGTAGACGATCCAAATTTACCAATGTAAACCCTCAAGCAAAAAATCATTGATTTCTTCATTTATTGACATGAATGGCATAATTTCATAGTTAATTTTACCATATTTTAGACCATCAAGTTGTTCAAAGCAAACTTTTGGATTAACTGCCTCCAGAGGTAATGAAAAGAATTTTTCTTTGGTACATTGAACCGATAAGTCACAAAAATAGGGAGTTTTACCAGCATTTTTTTCATTGGATTTAACCCAACCATTCAAAACAACTGAATCAATAGAATTAACTTTGTCTCCTGAAAACACTTCATGCATTATTTTAAAGACAATTTTGTATGGAAGTTGAGAATATATCTTTGAAATATCTACCCTGGAAAAACCAGAATCAGTTGAAATATATTTCTTTTGCAAACCTTTGACAAATGGAAGCAAAAAATCTATGAGCAGGGTATTAGAACTTTCGTGATAAGAAAGATTCCACTTATTTGGAAAACAGGCAGGCCATGCAGACCTTATAAGGATCATATTACAATAGTCTAAAATAACAGCAGAATTTTTCCTAAAATATTTATTCTTTAGCCCAAGGATTATTTCGTTGTGTTTCCATTTCCTGACAGATTCCAAATACGAATCCTTAAGTAATCTATTGGATTCATTGATCTTTTCCACTGATTTAGTCCAAAATTCAACATCACCCTTAAATTTAGCAGTAGCTGCTTTTTCTTTCTTTTTCCTGAATCTCGGGAAAATCTTTTCAACAATGTTAAACCTGGGACAATATCTTATATCCCCCCTTTCCGGTTTACGAGGTATTTCTTTCAATGTAGGAACAGATGGTTTTTTGCCAGTAAAACTATCTATAAGCAACCCATCCCAATTGACACTACTATCGGCCTCCAATGTTTCAGACAAAATGTTTTGGAAGTTGAGTATTATTTCATTTGGGCACTGTGTTTTAGTTTGTACAAGTGATATTTCTTCCATAAGATGACCAGAAAATGATTCCATAAATACCTCACAATAAATTTTTAACATATCGGATTATTACAGATGGTTTATTTAAACGCATCAAACGTTAAAATTGAATGATTAGAAACAACCTTTTTTAAAGTATCTGGATTTTTAATGGCCTTATCCAGCAGACCCCTTTTTGTTAATGACACGAACAAAGCAGCTGCTTTTGCCTGGCAACTGAATGACTTCTTTGGATTAAACTCAATATCAGAAAAACCATCATACATAGTTAAAGTTTTTGAAATATCTTCATTCTGAGAAAGTGCTTTTATGTAGAGCCAATTATAGAATCCATCTTTTGGTTCCAAAGACCATTCATCTCCATCGAATGCAAAAGAGACTAATTTCCCAGAATTATGGAGTCTTTTATCTTTCTTTATTTTTGATCCTTCGAGATTGAAAAAGTCTGTATAAGGACCACCATGCTCAAATTTCTTGCTACCCTGATAAGCAGCTTCAACACTAATTTTGTTTCCATCGTTTAAACGAATGAGTAAATTAAAAGCACTTAATGATACACCAATAGTTTCAGTTGATTTTGTTGAGATCTCCAGAACAGAATTTATTTGTTTTTCTCTAGCGTTTTCATGTAAAGAAGTAATGGATTTTTGCTTTTGTTGAATAGAGTAACCAGGATACCACTTGAAATCGATATCTACTGTTTTTACAAATGATTTACCTTCAGTAATCGGAACAAATATTGGTCTTTGAGCCATTGTAAACACCTCATATTATGTATTTCAAAGGCAAATGTTCTTTGATAAGGACTTCTGCCTGTATCAACTTCTTTTCTTCAGGTGTATGTTTGTTATAATTATATTTCCGGGTTGCCAGATTTAATTCAATTGATTCAAAAGAAGGGAGATCATCACCAATAGCTGCAATGTTGTTAGTAGCATTTATATTGCTAAAATTTGTAGATTCCCAGCAAATAACATCAGGATCCACTAACAAAATCACAGGACTGGTAATTCTTTTCTCCCTAATGGCTACAAATAACATAGGTGGAGCCCTATTAAAAGATAAGCGAACATAATTTCCCAGATCATATCTGGAATCTAAACGCCTTGAGAGAGCATCTCCCCCGGGTTTAAATATTTTTATGTCATTGCGATCACAATATTGCCAACTATACAATCCACCATGGTATTTTATGGATTGAATGTTTGAAGCATCAGTAAAGTGATAAAGATACTTTATCTTATTATTATCCAGAATTTCCTTGTATGATTCCTAATCTGATTTATATTTCAAAGTGTACCCTCCAACATACTAAAAATTTAATGCACTACAACTATAAATAAATTATGCATAGCTAATAATATAGTCAAGGAGTATTTAGATATTTAGTAATGACTGTTTCAAAAATCAAATCCAAAGGATAATTCTGAAAATATATTTTAAAAAAAGGAGAGGGCCTGTTTCAGACCCTGTAGTTCCCAGCACTCTTTCCCGTCACTTCCGCTGACAAGACGGTAGAGCGTCTTCTTATGATACAGGTTGGCCATTTATGAACTACCCACAAATAAAGTCGCGGGCATTTTCTACCCCTTCCTCCCATTAATCGAAATTAACCCTCAGGATGAACTACCTGAATCTAATGCCTTTTTACTGGAAAGGAGGGAAGGCCCCCTTTCATATTCTTGTGACACTTTTTATGAGTTCTTCCCAAAGACCAGCATTGCCAGAGCACATATTGCAAACAGGCCTTCGATTGATCCAAATCCCGGAGTTGACCTTTCAGATGAGGACTGCGTATCGTTTGAAAGCGGTTTAGCATCAGCGGGAAGCTCAGCGTCATCAGTTGATGACGCAGGCAGTGTATCAATGGTGAGAAGTTCATCTTCCTGTTCTTGAAGCAAAACGTTATCCAGGATCAGATGGGCCTCAGTGGAGGGAAAACTTGAGAAAGAGGGCCACGAAATAACTGGTTCACCCATTAATCCAACAGTTGAGTCGTTTAACATTTTGAAAAAAGATAGGCGTATGTCGGCATTGTTTTCCCCGATTACGACATCAAGAGGGTCACCTGAGTTTAATGGGATTTTGAATTCAAACGTGTAGTCGAGATTGCCACCATTTTCTGAAAATCTTACGACTCCATCCCCATTTGGAACTTCCTCTCCACAAGTTTCCAGATAAATAGTATCTCCACCACTGATTTCTTCCGGGTTCGGGATGTTATAGGAGGAATCTGTGTAGTAAGAGTGTATGCTTTTTGAGGATTCCAGGGACTTTATATCTTTCATACCGACTGTTTGATCCAGTATAGCAACTTCAAGGGCGTAGCTTACAATGTCACCGGGATTTGCATCTTCGTAGGTACTTTCAGGCGCTTGAATCTCCGGAATAACTGCTGCTATGTACAGATAATCCTCATCATTCATGACATATCCAACTATGGATTCAATGAATTCATTATCTGTACCATCTATTGCTAAAGAGACTTTGTTCCATTCTCCTGAAGATATGACTCCGTCAATTACAGGAGGCCTGGAAGAAAATGTACTTTTTAGAACAAGGCCATTGTCCCAATCTATAACCGGATTTACTGTGGTCTTTTTAGAAGAGTAGCCCTGCTGATCAATGAATTCATCGGACTCAGGATATCTGATTAAGGATAAATCATTGCCTGAGGCGGCCCGGAAGTAAATGAATTGTTCTCCTGAACAAATGCGTTTGACGGTAACAGTTATTTTCTGACTTTCATTGGAGTCATAGCTTTTCCAGGCATCTAACAGATCACTTTTTGAAGTCATTGTGATGTTATCAATGTCACAAAATTCATCACCCCTATGACTCAAATTTAAATTCATGTCTTCAGCTGTGGAACTATAACTTTCTATCTCCAGACCAGGAGATACACTTACGATCAAGTGAACTTCTTCAACGGGTGCTGACCCGTTGTTCGTTATAGTGAAAGTGAAATATTCCGATTCGTCTGCAGATAGTTCGAACTGACAGGGGAGGGTTGAATCAACCAGTACATCCAGATCCGGCTGAGAAACAGACAGACGGACCGCAGGTTCGCTCTGGTCCATGAAAAATTCATCTACATATACGCATAAACCGGATTCACTTATCCAGGTCCGGCCTTCACTAACTGTCTGAGCATCTACATACATACCATTTTTCTGGCATTCCAGCCATACCCTGCTGTTATTATAGTCGATCTTTATAGGAGATATCTCATAATTACCAATAGATATTTTTTCATCTGCTGTCAGGGAATAGGACTCTGAGCTGCCGCTGGCCGGGGGCATCAACATAAACAGAATCATCAGAACCATTGCAGACCTATTAATGATTGAATCCATATCAGACCCTCTTTATAATGTAAAGCGAAAATAACAGGGAGAAAAGGCCTTCTGCGATCCTGAATCCCGGGAGGGTGGATACTTCACTTTTAGCATAGATCGGTTTTGTGGACTTCAGATCCATCATATGCCATTCTGCCTTATTTCCATCAACAGTATTTGCATTGGAGTCCACAATCTTTCCAGGCATTTCCAAATAATAGTGAATTTTAATTGCACTGTTCACCATTTCACTGGTCATATCATCGTCGTCATATCTGGAAGTCAGTTCTGACATATCTGTAAAGTCATCTCTAAAAATGATATAGTCCCCTTCCACCTGGATGTCTACGGATTCATTATTAATTTTCTCGATGATTATGTCAACTTCATCTTCCTCCTCATTCCATTCTTCAGTGTAGGTACCACCATTTGCTTCGACGCTTTCCCTGATTGTCATTCCATCATCTGACATTTCAGAATTCAACAAACCATAGACACAACTGTTAGTGGAGACCACCACTTTGTAGTTTTGAAGATTTCCACTGTTATCGACCTTTGAATCTATTGTCATGGAAACACACCCACTGGTGAGTATTCCCAACAATAAGATAGTTATAACTAATTCTTTTAATTTCATTAACAACACCATTATTTTAATTATAATGATGTTGCAGGATGACCTGAGTACTATATAATGTTTTCGGAAGTAGTTAGAAATAATTAAGATAAGCAATAATAATGGGGGATTCGTCACCAGACGCGATACTGATTTGATCCGGAAACGTCGCTCTTGAAGAAAATGACCTGAAATTTTTTAAAAATAAACCAGGGCCCTGATCAGACCCTGTAATTCCACGCACTCTTTCCCGTCACTTCCGCTGACAGGACAGTAGAACATCTTCTTGTGGTACAGATTGGCCATGGAAGGATCCATGTGAACAGATTCCATCCGGTCCCGTTTGCCAGGGCCCCTGCCAGCATCTCGTCCCTGCAGGCCTTGCCTGTGACATCGATCTTTCCTTTCAGGTTCACTCCCATAAGCTGGATATTGGTGGCATGGCCCACTATGGTGGTATTGGTGTCATACACAAAGGAGTAGAGCCCGTTCATGTAGGGGGCCTGCCCCGGATTCATGACTATGAGTGTCCCCGGTGCGTCCTCTTCCAGGTCCTCTGCCGTAGTATTGACCAGCTCCATGACCTGTGCATCAGAGTAGGACTGCTGTGCAGTACTCACTCCCATATGCCTGTAGATGATCGATTAATTGTCACTGGAAACCAACTAAATTAAGATCTTAATGTGATCTTATCAAAAGTATAGTTATTTTTGAAAAACCAGGTGAAATGATCACGACCCATCTGATCAGTTTCTCTTGAGATCAATGTGAACATATACCCTTTATTTTGTATAATCCCTTCATTACTAAGGGACGATATAGCTGTTGCCGCCTGAGCACCTGCAGAACCAATTCCAAACACAAAGAAAACTTCATGATGCAAATCCATATACAGATTGATTTGCTTCATTAATTCCTCTACTCCATCTTTAAATTTATGATAGATAGTGATCTTTTTCCAATCATGAACAATCTCAACAAAATAATTCAACATATCTTCCTGAGAATAATTAGACTCAATTTTCATATTACTTAAATGTTGTATTAAAGGAATGAGAATCCTTGTACTACCCATGTTAAGAATCGTGATTCCTTCACGCCCATATCTCCCATAAACTTCATTTTTAAAAGTAGTTATTTCACTAGCAGGTTTGGAATAACTAAGTTTTTCAATTCTAAGGCCCATTCAGACCAGGTTAAGATATTTATGCGATCCAATGCATTCTTTTATAAGCATCACTTTGAGTGATATTCTTTAATTCAACTGCAGTTTGTGGATCAGGAGTGAAACCATATTCCTTTTTATCCCGGAGTTCTTTAACCCTTGATGTGACTGCATCATACAAATCTTTAGAAATCTTACCTGCTGCCAGCAAATTTAAAAGCTCTGGAAGAGTTTTAGTCAGCAACTCTGGTGGAATATCAATTGGAACCATGGGAACAAAAAAATTAACTTTCCAGGTGTTCCAGGAAATATTCAGATAATGACAGATCCGTCGTGTTCATGACAACTGTGGAACCTGGCAAAACAGATGCATTCTCAATGAAGATAACATCATTTGTAACCGGACAAAGGTGTTCTTTACCAGTTTCCCGATTAAAGATCATGCCATTCTCATCGACATAATACCCCAGTATTCCCAGAAGAATTTCCTTCTCTTCCAGACCGAGATTTTCAAATTGCATATCTATTTCGCTCATTCACAATGGCCCCTTAAGTATAAATTAGTATATCTCTTTTACAGAATATATGCTTTACCAATCTATTTTGTGGTGCAAATGATTTGTGTGAATAATCACCAGTATCATTTCCCGGATTCAATGTTCATCCAGGCCAGATCTTTAAATTAAAAAAAGGGCCTGTATCAGACCCTGTAGTTCCCCGCACATACGACATACTCTTTCCCGTCACTCCCTTCTGCAAGACGATAGAACGTCTTCTTATGGTACAGATTGGCCATGGACGGATTAAGATACACATATTCCTCCCATCCCGACCCGTCAGCCAGGGCCCCTGCCAGGATCTCGTCCCTGTAGGCCTTGCCTGTGACGTCAGTCTTTCCTTTGAGGTTGACTCCCACGATCTTTATATTGGTCGCATGTCCCACTATGGTGGTATTGGTGTCATAGACAAAGCAGTAGAGCCCGTCCTCCTTTACATAAGGGGCCTGCCCCAGGTTCATGCTTTCCAGTGTCCCGGGTGTGTCCTCTGCCAGGTCATCTGCCGTATCATTGACCAGCTCCATGACCCGCGCATCACTATAGGACTGCTTTGCACTGCTCACTCCCATATGCCTGTAGACGATCCTCTCATACTTACTTACACCCTGCTCATCCTTCCTGTTATATACCGTATCAAAGGATTCCCCGAACGCTTCCACCATTAAGACCGGAACATCCCTGCTAAACGCATAATAAAGCTCCTGCTCCCTGATGGTCCACACCTTTTCATAGCTGACATTACTGAGTTTCATCTGATGCCTGCCTGCAAGCTCCCCTGTGGCCCACAGATCGATCTGGCCACTCTCAAGTAAGGAGATCATCTCCTCCGGATCCTCCCCGGTGATGACATCTTCGAACAGCTCCGTTTCCAGAGAGCCGGCAACCGCTCCGATACGATACTGCTCAAGCTCTTCCTCAGAAGACACTTCCACATCCCCGAACAGCACAAAGTCAGTCCTTACAATGGGCCCCACCCACTGGAACAGCTCTTCCCTCTCCTACGTCCTGGCCATAGAGAACAGTACAGTACTGTCATTATTCATCACAGCCTCATACCCATCCTCCCAGTCCACGACCCGGACCTGCGCTCCCGAAGCTCCCACATCCTCAAAGATGGCCTCCAGAATATCCACCGAGATCCCCGCAGGTTCCCCATCCTCAACATAATTAACCGGAGCAAACTCCTCCGTCAGGAAAGTCAGCTGAGAAAGCCCCACCTCCGGCAAATACCTCCCCAGAATAACCTCATACTCCCCGCTCTCCTTCAAAGAATCAATCTCATCCTGGAATTCCAGAACAACCTCATCCCTCACGTCCTTACTGAACGCCACATAAACCTCAACCTCCTCCAGCTCCTCCACGACCCTATAATAATAAGCACTCCCCATTACCTCCTTACTAAAGTGACGCCCCGCAGCCTCCTGATAACACCAAAGATCAATCTCCCCACTCTCCATGGCCCCGATCATCCCCTCAACCGACTCAAACTCAACAAGTTCCCGGACCCCCATCCCCCTGAGTTGCTCCTCCCCGCTATCACTGGAAATAACCCCGATCCGATAGTCATCAAGATCTCCCGAAAACTCAAAGTTTCGCTGCGCAAACAAAACATGCCTGTCCGTATGAATGGGCCCCGCCCACTTAAAGAGAGGATCCCTCTGAGCAGACCTCACCATAGCACAGATGACGACATTCTCTTCAGAAACCCCCTTATTATAGATCACATCCCAGGCCCCCATCTCAACACTACCCCCGGAGACCTCCCCGATCAAGTCCACACATATCCCCACGGCGGCCCCGTCCTCTGTGTAGCTGTAAGGCGGTATCTCCTCCCCATAATAAGAAAGCTCTTCATCCGACACGCATCCCGAAAGGAATGTCAATGCCATTATTATTAGTAGCATTATGACTTTAGACATACATGAGTGTTATGTCTTTAAATATATATAGATGAGTATAAAGGGAGGAAGCCCACTTCCGCCAAAACAAAATCCTTATCAATAAAGAGAATATAACTAATCTTGAGGGAGAACATGGAATACGTTGAAAAGACATGTCCGGCCTGCGGCCGGAAGTTCATTGTTGAAGAAAGAGTAGCGCACCGGGAATTGTACTGTACGCTTGGATGCCAGGCCCGGGCCGAAGAGGAGAAGGTTTCTGCTTAAAGAGAATTTTTGGTTAATCTCGAATAGGATTTTACATCTCATTAATCTTTTTAAATAAATATTATTTGATTACAAAGGCTCTCTGAGAGAGACCACCGTTTTAAAAACACATTTTAACAAAGGCCCATTTTCAGGAAGCATCCCGATCCACTTCTTTCCTGAAAGTCCCTGCATGCCCTCACATCACAAAAACTTCAACTATGAACAAATCACTTATTTCCAGAGGAAGCCCGGGGAATACAAAGAAAATACCTCCCCCACCTGCGGTGGAAAGTTTATAGTTGAAAAGAGAATTATCCACCATGAACTCTACTGCATACTGGAGTGCCCGGGCCTTTGTGGAATAGAAGAAGATTTCCGTGTGATTTTAACACTACTGATTTTGGTTTTCAGAATTGCATAGATCATAAAAAGAACTTACCAGGCTGTATCAAAACTAAGCACGTTGTACAAAAAGGCAATTTAACCGGAAAGTACATATTTCTTTGCAACTATTAATATATAGTAACTATATTTTTTTAAACCATTTTGATCTAGGGTAATTACCATGTTCAAGAAATATGATCAAGATCAGCAGTTTCTGTTACCATATAGTTTGAAAGAGTTTGTACCTGAAGGACATATCGCCAGAGTGATAAATGACATTGTAGATGTCATTGATATTACTAAGATAGAGGAAACATATTCTGAGGAAGGTTGTCCTGCTTATCATCCAAGATGTCTTTTGAAAATCTTATTGTATGGATATCTCATAAACGTGAGAAGCTCACGTAAGATTGATAACATGTTGAAAACTGATACTGCTTTTATGTATCTGGCATCCATGCAGAAGCCTGATTATCACACAATTTGCCGTTTCCGTGCAACTCATCTTGATTCAATCAAAGAGATCTTTTCACAAATTGTTGGTTTATGTAAGGACATGGATTTGATAGGTTCTTGCATTTCTTTAGATGGGACTAAAGTAAAAGCAAATGCATCACCACGTAAAAGCAAAACACCTGATGCAATTGAGAAAGCAATTGAGAAAATTCTTAAGGAAAGTATTGAACATGATAAAATGGAAGATGAGTTATACGGCGATTCCACTCCTTATAAAGTTCCAGAAGAATTAGCTGATCCGAAAAAGAGAAAAAAGATACTGGAAGAAGCTTTGAAGAAAGCCGAGCAAAAAAAAATTCAGAAAATAAATCTTACTGATCATGATGCCAATATCATGATGCATAAAGACAAAAGCAAAAAACCTTCCTACAATTGTCAAGCCGCTGTTGATGGAAATGAACAAATAATTGTTGCAGCAGATGTTGTATGCGAACCTAATGACTTGCATCAAGTTGAACCAATGATAAAAAACGTAATACAAACATTAGGCTATAAACCATCAATATTATTAGCTGATGCAGGATATTTTTCATATGATAATATTGAATTTTTAAATGAATTACACATTGATTCATACATTCCAGATAACTTTTATGAAATTGAGAAGAGAGGAAAGAACAAGTGGTTTAGAAAATCACTTTTTAAATATGATTCTGAAAAAGATTGTTATTTTTGCCCCGCTGGATTTGAGATCCCATTTACAACAATCCAAAAACGAGATGAAAAGCCGGATTTAAAAAAATATGTCTGCAAGTTTTGTTCTATATGTGTATTAAAGAATGCATGTACTAAGAGTGATAAAAGAACTATTTCAAGAGATCCTCGTGAGCATTTAATGACAGATATGAGAAATAAGTTAAGTTCTAAAGAAGGAAGTGAACAATATCAAGAAAGAATGTACACTGTAGAACCTGTATTTGGCCAATCTAAACAAAATAGGGGATTTACACAATTTCTTTTAAGAGGGCTTCGCAAGACAAAAATTGAATTTACTTTGATGTGTGCTGCACACAACATAGCAAAAATTGCAAAACATTTAAAGCAAGAAGGCAAAAGCATCAACGAAATCACAAATGAAAGCAAAGAAAGTAGCAAAAAGTGCTATTTTGGGCAGCGATTTAACGAAATGTTGATGAATATCTGTCTGCCAATGAAATGTGTTAGTAGTTTTTGATTTGAGATGTGAATTATAGATTGAAAATATTACCCAATTGTAGAATTCAACATACTTTTATTACAGCCTGTAAAGCAGGTATGTCAGTTTACTTCATCAATGCAGGAAACCTGATTGAAAAATTGAAAAAATCGAATCGTGAAGGACTTCTTGAGAAAAAGCTCAAGGATTTAAACAAATACAGATTACTCATCGTTGATGAAGTAGGTTACCTTCCTTTTGATGAAGAAGGGGGGGCCATTGTTTCTTTCAGTTGATTTCAAAACGCTATGAGAAAAGTTCTATCATATTCACCTCGAACAAGTCGTACGGTCAGTGGGGAGAGATCTTCCAGGATAATGTAATTGCATCAACTGTTCTTGACAGGATTCTGCATCACTGTACGACAATAAACATCAAAGGTGACAGTTACAGACTAAAAGACCGCCAAAAAGTCGGTTTGCAGACTGTAAAATTATAAAGAGTTAGGAAGAATTTGGAGATTTAGAGGTAACTTTATATCTTAAGGTGGGGAATTTTAAACCGCCAAAAGTGGGGAAAAGTAAACCGCCGTTGACACCTATTGCAACATGCATTTTTGAGAACAAATTTGTATGAAACTTGCAAGACAACATGGGGAAAAGCAGAAACCAAATCGGGTCAATTTGTCAGAGAAAAGTTGTCATGGAGAAATGAAAGTTGAACCATTTAAGGGTCGTTATTCGGGACAAGTGAAATAGAACCACTTACAAGTTAAAGAATTGTGGAGATCACTGAACGCAAAACTAAAAAAGACTGGGCCTAGCTTATGAAACTGGTTGCCAGGAAATATGAATCTGCAGGAAAAATTACGCTTGTAATGGATAACTACAATAGCATACTTTCAAATACTGTTATGAGATATTTCCCCCTGAGAAAACAAAAAACTACTTAACAGATTCAAGTTTGTTTTACTCCAAAACATTGGGAGTTGGCTGAACATGGGAGAGATTGAATTAAATGTGTTGAATAAACAATATTTAGACGCATGATTGGAAACAAACAGACTTTGATTGACAAAGTAAAAAATTAGCATCTTTCCGAAAATAATCTTTATTACAAGATATGTTAGCAGTTTACAACAACTGATGTGAGAGTTAAATTAAAACGTTATTATCCAACAATAGAAGTGTGACATAACAGTTGTAAAATAATATAAGAACCTATACATTATTAAATAACCATTACAAAATGACAACAGATCAAATAGTAATGTATATAGATGAGGTGATTCTTGTGCTTGCTGACAGATTTAAATACAACAGAAAAAACGCTATCAAATTAAATAAAACTCAATTAGAGACGAGGAAAATTATTGAAAATAAAGTAAATATAAATAAGTATAAATTTGAGAATGTTCCGTGTGGCATTTGTAATAATGATGAGGAGGATTCCTTCGAACTACTCTCTGAAAAAGATCGTTATGGACTTTACATGCCTGTTGTAATTTGTAAGAAATGTGGATTGATCCAGACAAACCCAAGAATGACACAGGAATCATATAATGAATTTTATAACTATGAATATAGAAAACTTTACGTAGGAGCTGAAACGCCAACATATGATTTTTTTAAAAGTCAATACAAACATGGAAAATATATTTACGAATACATGGAAAATAATTTAAATATGTGCATCAATAAAATGAAAATTCTAGAAATTGGCACAGGTGCCGGTGGAATTCTGCACTATTTCAAAGAGAGGGGGAATGAAGTTTACGGCTGTGACCTGGGGTCAGAATATGTAACATTTGGAAAAACACATTATGGCTTAAACCTGATCGAAGGAACAATTAATGATGTGAAAGTTAATGGGACCCCCGACATTATAATATATTCACATGTTTTGGAACACATATTAAACCCACTAGAAGAATTACTTAAAATTAAATCGATATGCCGGCCAGACACACTTATATATATAGAGCTACCAGGGATTAATAATCTTACTAATAGTTACGACATGGATTTTTTAAAATATCTTCAAAATGCTCATGTATATCATTTCAACCTAACTACTCTAAAAAATATTATGAATAAAAGTGGATATGAACTTGTTATTGGAGATGAAATAATACGTAGTGTCTTTAGAGTAACCCAACAAGAATATAACACAAAAATAAATAATGAATATCAAAAAACAATAGAGTTCCTAAAAAAGATAGAAAAATACAGATATTATCCAACCCCTTATAATATTAAAAGATTGATTACAAATTATACTGTGCTTTCATTGAAACGCATCGGCTTTTTTAGATACGCACAAAGTATAAAAAATTACTCTTTGAAATATAGAGCATAAAGAGAGTGTTAATTACAGAATATTAACAGCCCACTTATATATTAGAGATTCAAAATAATATTCACTGTAAAAAACCATACTATAACTGTATTGAGTACTTAACAAACCATCTTATAATAGAAAAACCATATTACTATAGGATAAGCACTGGATAGAAAAGCTATCACAATAAGATAACAAACAATATAGTAAACATACTTCAAAAGATTTCGGGAAACGGTGAACAATAATGAGATATGTAATAGCTGAGATAGGATGTAACCACAAAGGAGATATGGAAATTGCCCATGAAATGATTAAGGTTGCCTCTCAATTTTGTAAAGTAGACGTCATAAAATTCCAAAAACGAACCCCAAAGGAACTATTAACTGCCAATGAGTATAATAAACCCCACCCAGTACCAGCCAACTCATATGGTAAGACATATGGAGAACATAGAGAATATTTAGAATTAAATCTTGATCAACACAGGCAACTAAAAGAATGGTGTGAAGAATGGAATGTTATTTATTCAACTTCTGTTTGGGACCTCACATCTGCAAAAGAAATTTCATCCCTTAAACCAGAACTAATAAAAATACCATCAGCATGCAACCTCAAATTCGACATGTTAGATTATTTATGCAACAATTATGAAGGTGAGATACACCTCTCTTTTGGAATGACTTCAAAAGAAGAAGAAGAAAAAATCATCCACTTTTTTGAAGAAAAGTCTCGTGCAAAGGATTTAATAGTTTACAGTTGTACTTCTGGATACCCCGTTCCTTTCGAAGATATTTGCTTAAAAGAGATTATCAGAATTAAAGACAATTTTGAAGATAGAGTTAAAGGAATTGGATTTTCCGGCCACCATCTGGGAATTGCTGCTGATATTGCTGCACTGGCTTATGGAGCAAATGATTTTGAAAGACATTTCACTCTGGACAGAACTTGGAAAGGAACTGACCATGCAGCCAGTCTTGAACCTGATGGGATGAGAAGACTTACACGTGATTTAAGGAATGTTTCAAAAGCTCTTTCTTATAAAAACAAGGATATACTTGATATAGAAAAAGTACAAAGAGAAAAACTTAAGAGGGTTTAATTTGCCGAACAAATACGTAGCTTTAATCCCTGCAAGAGGTGGCAGCAAAAGCATTCCCTTAAAAAACATAAAAATGATAGCAGGGAAACCACTTGTTCAATGGGCTATTGATTCTGCTATCGGATGTAATAAAATTTGTAAAGTATATTTGAGTACAGATTCCAAGAAGATTGCAGATATCTGCAATCTATTTGGTTATGGCAAATTAGAGGTGATTGGACGTAACCCAAAATCTTCAACTGATGAAGCAAGTACAGAACTAGTAATAAATGAATTTGCAGAAAAGTATGAATTTGAGAACTTAATTCTGATTCAACCAACATCCCCTCTACTGATGTCTCAAGATATAGATAATGCAATTGATATATATGAACAAAAAGAAGCTGATTCTTTATTATCAGTTGTGGAACAGAAAAGATTTGTTTGGCAAATTAAAAATGATGGCTTTGTTCAACCTGTAAACTATGAACCTGAATATCGTCCCAGAAGGCAAGATTTTGAAGGGTTTATCGTCGAAAACGGAGCAATTTATATAACAAAAAAAGAAAATTTTCTCAGGACAGGGTGTCGGTTATCAGGCAACATTGCCTACTACAAAATGCCTGAAAGGTCATATTATGAAATTGACGAACCTGATGATTGGGAAATTGTAGAACATTTTTTACAATGCAAAGTGCCCTCAAATCCCCACCCCATTAAACTATTTTTAACAGATGTTGATGGTGTTTTAACGGATTCCGGTATGTATTATAGTGAAAAAGGAGATGAATTGAAAAAATTTAGTACCCATGATGGAAAAGGTATTGAATTGTTAAGAAAAGCAGGAATTAAAACAGGTTTAATAACCTCTGAAGAGACAAATATTGTAAAAAATAGAGCTGATAAACTCAAAGTCGACTATTTATACCAAGGAGTCAACCACAAATTACTGATAGCAAAACAAATTTGCTTAAAAGAAGGTATTGACTTAGCAGATGTTGCATACATAGGTGATGACATTAACGACATTGAACTGTTAAATAATGTTGGATTAGCAGCGTGCCCATCTAATGCGACCACTGATGTTAAAAAAATAGGAGGTATTATAAATCTTAACAGAAGTGGTGGAAATGGTGCTGTGAGAGAATTTATAGAGATTATTTTGACATCTTGCATACCAAATAAAAATATACACAATCGTAAATAAATCCAAATATAATGAGTCCTTCTTTTAAAATTACCATTACATATATTAAAAATATATATAAATACAAATTGGCGCCTAAAGAAGACATAAATATAATTAACTACTTATATAAATATATATAGATAGAGAAACTATTTTATTGTGAAAATGAGAAAACTAAAATAGAATAAACATTACTATATGTTGCAGAACACACTTAGTCATACTATCTATGATGAAAGAAATCTGAACCATAAGGTGATTTAAAATAATGCATTTAGTGTTACCAACATATTAAGATTCAGTTAAACTATAATGACAAGTGAAGACTTCAGGAAAACAAAGCATAAATCTAATCTCTAAATGAGTAGAGTTAAGGTCATATAATCACCGATTAGTAGAATAAGCATGACACAATTCCATCTTTTTGCACAACGAATAGGACTTATTGGGTTAACCCAATTAATCGTAGGATTACAAGGACTAATACTACTTCCAATCTTTACAAAAAATCTTTCTATTGAAAATTATGGGATTTGGGCCCAAATTGTAGTAACTATTGGAATAGTACCTCAACTTGCTCTTTTCGGACTTCCCTTTACAATGGTTCGATATATTCCCGCTTTAAAATATAAAGATGATTTGCAAGAGACATTTTATTCTATATTTAGTATAGTTCTACTGTCAACCATATTAACTTCAACTATATTATATACATTTTCGGAACAAATAGCCTATTATTTGTTTGAAGGTGACTTATTCGTCACACAGATTTTAACAATAATTGTTTTTTTTGAATGTATGATATTATTTTTCCTAAATTATCTCCGAGCAAAACAATATATTAAAAAATATTCGTCCATAATGCTGATTAAGACATTTTTGATGATTATTATAGTTGGCTTTTTTGTACTTAATGGCTATGGAATTACTGGTGCTGTTTATGGTTTACTTACAGTTAACCTGATACTATTTCTCATACTAATAATTCTTGTTTATAATGACGTGGGATTTAAGTTTCCTCAATTCCATAATCTAAAAGAATTTTTGGGATTTGGGATTCCAACTTTACCAAGCAACCTATCAAGTTGGATAGTTAATTCAAGTGACCGCTACGTAATAGGAATTCTATGTGGTGCTTCCTCTGTTGGATATTATTCCCCTGGATATTCGATTGGAGGAATTATGAGCATGTTTATAGCACCCCTTTCTTTCCTCCTACCTTCAATTCTTTCAGAAAATTATGATAAAAAGCAAATTGAAAATGTCAAACATATACTTAGCTATTCTTTTAAATATTTCATGATAATTACAATTCCCACTACTTTTGGAATATCAATATTGTCCAAACCCCTACTAACAGTCCTTTCAACCCCAGAAATCGCAGAGAAAGGGTTTCTTATAACTCCTTTTGTAGCTGCAAGTATGCTCTTATTTGGAGCTTATACGATACTCTTTCAAATTATAGTTCTTGAAAAACAGACATATGTAATTGGAAGAATTTGGATAATCGCTGCAATAATAAACCTTGTACTGAATTTTTCCCTTATTCCTTATATTGGAATCGTGGCAGCAGCTTTTACAACTCTTATAGCGTTTGGATTCAGTTTCTTATTGACCATAAGACACTCCCAACAAATACTTCAGTTTAACATGAACCCACAAATAATATTAAAGAGTATATTATCTTCTTCTGTGATGTCCATACCAATCATTATCTATGAACCAACAGGATGGCACAAGATATTACTGCTTATCTTTTTTTGTGCCACTATATATATTTCACTTATGTATACATTAAAGACATTCCAAGATGAAGAAATTTCATTCTTCAAATCACTTCTGCGTCATTGATATCTGGAGCTCAAGTTTGAACTTAATCCGGTGAAAGAAGCAGAGTATATCGAATCAATGGTAAAAACAGTTATTTTCACTGACAGCCCAAGATTGACAGTCAAAAGTAATAAGAGTGTTCTTAGCTTTGCTGTGTTGGTCAAACATGCAAACAAAACTAAGAACATATGAAGTTTGTCAACGGCGGTCCAGAATTCCCCACAATCGGCGGTTTAAAATACCCCAGTTAACAATTCTTGTGAAAAGTTCAAGGATTGTGACAAATGCTGACAGTGGAGGAATGGATAAAGATGAGACATTTGTATATGCAAGACCTGAGCATTAGTGAAATCGCAAAGAGAACAGGCAGAGACCGTAAGACAGTAACTTACATTCGGCAGGTCCTCGATTTAAAGATAGATGTTTTCACATTTTTCCCCCATGAGCCTCAATATATTCCAATTTTCATCTTCCATATTCAATATTTCTGACTCCATTTTGTCTTCCTCCTGAGTAATAAGCTCTGTAATTCCCTAGAACTTAAAAAATATCCATCTCATTGTAGGTCTTTTCGTAGGCTTGTGTCAACGGCGGTTTACTTTTCCCCACTTTTGGCGGTTTAAAATTCCCCAGTTAACAATTCTTATGAAAAGTTCAAGGATTGTGACGAATGCTGACAGTGGAGGAATGGATAAATATGAGACATTTGTATATGCAAGGCCTGAGCA
Organism: Methanosarcinaceae archaeon; assembly: GCA_963676195.2. Classification (GTDB taxonomy): domain Archaea; phylum Halobacteriota; class Methanosarcinia; order Methanosarcinales; family Methanosarcinaceae; genus CAXXJW01. The sequence continues at coordinate 210,396 of CAXXJW010000002.1, forward strand.
TCAGTGAAATCGCAAAGAGAACAGGCAGAGACCGTAAGACAGTAAAAAAGTATGTTCTAAAAAAGGACCCACCTGAATCAAAGAAACGAAAACCAAGACCAAGTAAACTAGATCCTTACAAGTCTTATATCCTTGAAAAACTTAAAGAAGGGAATTATTCAGCTAATCGACTGTTCCGTGAGATCAAGGAAATGGGTTATCCTGGTGGATTAACCATTGTGAAGGACTATGTGAAGAAAGTCAGGCCCAAACAGGGAGTTCCTGCTGTGTTACGTTATGAAACAAAACCAGGTGTTCAGGCACAGGTAGACTGGGGTGAACTCGGAACTATTGAAATTGATGGAAAGGTCAAAAAGCTGTATTGTTTCAGCATGATCCTTGGTTATTCTCGAGTGAGGTTTGTTGAATTTACGCTTAGCATTGACACGCCAACACTCCTGAATTGTCACATAAATGCCTTTGAGTATTTTGGCGGTTGTACACAGGAGATCCTTTATGACAACATGAAACAGGTTGTCATAAAAAGGGCTATGAAGTCATCTCAATCGCAGTGGAATTCACAGTTTTAGGATTTCTTCAATCATTATGGGTTCATTCCTCGCTTATGCAGGCCATACAGGCCCCAGACAAAGGGTAAGATCGAGAATACGATTGGTTACCTTAAGAGGGATTTCTTCCTTGGGAGTGAGTTTAGCTCCCTTGCAAACCTTAATGATCAGGTGACTATGTGGCTCGAAAGAGTGAACTCAACAGTTCATGGAACAACCCATGAAATACCCTTTGAAAGACTTAATCATGAAAAGCTTCTTCCTGTTAATGATCATCCATTCAAAATAGTGAAAAAGGAGAGCAGGAAGATCGCAAGGGAATGTTACGTATCATATCTGGGGAACAAGTATTCTGTACCATATCAGTATGCAGGAAGGATATCTGAAATACAGATATCCGATGGGAAGTTTAAGGTCTTTGTTGATGGTGACCAGCTTTGTGAACATGAGATCGTTCCTGGAAATAGTAGAGTCATCAAGAAAAAAGAGCATTTCAAAGGATTGTATGCTGAGATCTTAAAACAGAATTCAGCGTCAAGGAAGGCAATTCAAATCCCATTTAAGTTTACGGATGTAGAAGTTGAAAGCAGGCCTCTTGCTGTCTATGATTCACTTTGTGAAGGTGATTTGCGATGAATCCTCTTGTCTATGAAAGGTTGCATGAAAACCTTTTGCTTCTGAAGCTGAATACAGTTGAACAGGTGATTGATAATGTTCTTGAAATTGCATCAAAAGAAGGTAAAAACACCATTGAGATACTTGATCAACTTCTTGAACATGAGAGGAAACACAGAGAGACTGCAGCTGTTGAAAGAAGGATCAAACTTGCTGTTTTTCCTTCACGAAAGACTCTGGAGGACTTTAATTTTGAGTTCCAGCAATCACTGGACAGGAAGGTCATTGAGGACCTTGCTACACTGAGATTTGTACATAATGCAGAAAATGTGGTATTCCTTGGTCCTCCTGGAGTGGGTAAATCGCATCTTGCAATAGCACTTGGTATGGAATCTGCAAAAGCAGGGATGTCAGTTTACTTCATCAATGCAGGAAACCTTATTGAAAAATTGAAAAAAGCAAATAAGGAAGGCCTTCTTGAAAAAAAACTCAAGGATTTCAACAAATACAGATTACTCATAGTTGATGAAGTAGGTTACCTTCCTTTTGATGAAGAAGGGGCCCATTGTTTCTTTCAGTTGATTTCAAAACGCTATGAAAAGAGTTCTATCATATTCACCTCGAACAAGTCGTACGGTCAGTGGGGAGAGATCTTCCAGGATAATGTCATTGCATCAGCTGTTCTTGACAGGATCCTGCATCACTGTACGACAATAAACATCAAAGGTGACAGTTACAGACTAAAAGACCGCCAAAAAGTCGGTTTGCAGACTGTAAAATTATAAAGAGTTAGGAAGAATTTGGAGATTTAGAGGTAACTTTATATCTTAAGGTGGGGAATTTTAAACCGCCTAAAGTGGGGAAAAATAAACCGCCGTTGACAACTTTGGATAATTTATCAAAAGTCTTGGAACCTTCTACTGATGGAGAAAGTTCTTTCTTGTTCGTATTACCATTCATCTTCCTCATATAAGATACTATTAAAAATATATTATTTAAATAAATGGGTTTAGTCAAAAGACCTGCCTGATGTCATATTAAACAGTTCTAAAATATAATATGTGTTTTGACTTTGATTGGGGTCCGAAATGTCAGGTCAAACAACAAAAAAAGCTGGATAGTCTCAAAGATATGAACCTCAAGACAGTGAGAGCATATAACATCAGGCTTTCTCTGAGGGATTTTTGGAATATCCAGAATCGTGACTTTGCAGAGCAATTTCTCAAAAAGTGGTATTTTTGGGCTACGTATAGCAGATTGAAACCCATGATTGGAGTAGCAAAAAAGATCAAGAACCATTGGGATGGGATTTTGAATTACCATGATGTGAGAATAACCAATGGTTTGTTAGAAAGCCTAAATAGTATTGTTCAATCTTTAAAAAGAGGAGCACGTGGTTATAGGAACATTCAGAACTTCATGACTATGGTTTACTTGAAATTAGGACAACTGGAATTCAATTTACCCACATGAAACAGCGAAGAGGCACTTATAATACACTCTCAAGCACTTCATGAAACTCACTAAATGAATCTGGGATAATTACACCAAAATCCCTAAACATAGATAATAAACGAGGATCACCGTTAAAACCAAATATTTTTGTTGTCGAAACTATAGAAACATTTCCTTTGAAAATAATATTACAAGTCATTAATGCTGTTGAGATATTGCTAATCACTAATTTGGGAGGATTATGTACATTATCCAAGTAAATTAATTCCATTGGCAATGATTGCGGTAATATCTCACATTTGTTAGACATTCTAATTTTTAAAAAATCTCCCTTTTCTTCTCGAGGATGATACTTTATACCTAATTTAGAATATCTTGTAGATAATAAAGCTATTATTTCAGAGTAAATTTTAATATAAGAATCAATTATTGAACCTTTAAATAAATCAGAGTGATCAACAACCAGCAAACAATCATAACCAAAATGATTTTTCGAAGCATACTTAGTAAATATTAAAGGAATTAATTCAGTATTTAATTTATTAAAAATTGAAAATGGTATTTGATCCACAGATTTATTCTGTAATGTAGGCCTTATATATTTAGGCATGAAAACCATAAGTTTATCAATAAATTTAGATGACCCCAGTATGTTATTAGGTTCATAATGCACTCCATAAACTAATTTTAGCAAAAAATATAAAATAATATTTGATTTTTTTGCGATATAGTTGCTATAAACAACAAGTCCATCCTCAACAAATATATTAAAACCTTTTTCTACAGAATTTATATGACTAATATATTGAACTTCGGGTCTACGATCATTAAATAAATAAATTGAACAAACATCTTTTGAACAATATTTTAGATATATATCTTTTAATTTGAAGGAATTATTGTAATGTAACTTCGTCAAGGAAAAAAAATTTTTATTTGCGACCGAAACCGTTCCAGGTATCAATATTACTTTTTTAAATGGATTCGAATCCCAATTAATAATAGATTCTTTAAATATTTCTGCTTGAGGAAAATCATAAGTTATTATCAAGTACTTATCTTTACTATTGAGACTAGCAATTCCACATGATATTAATATATGATAAGGAGTATGAGCTACATATAGTTCATTCATATAATGCACATCCAATTAAATTATTTTATATAACTATTAAGCAGTTTAGCATGATAGATTAATTCTTACATTGAGGAAACCTAACTAACGTGTACTTCAGAATTTGTATATATAAAACACACTAAAGAGTCTGTATCTAGTTTTTTTAAATCACCCCTATTGAAACGATCAACTTCCGGAAAGAGATATGTGTAAAAATTGATTAAATAATGTGGACGCAAAATTAAATACTTATTGAACAATGATTCACACAATAAACTATCATTTTCTAAATATCCAAAATGATTTGTAGCTGTCCCATTCCAATTAGGATATTTTTGATGAGTACCATAAACAGCATCTGATATTCGATGAATATTTGGAATTCCCGCACCAGATATTTCTATATTACTCACCCCATTTTCTAATAACCAAGTCGGCCCACTCAATCCAGCAAAAGTAATTGCTTCATTCGAAGAATATATATACGGTGACGGATAAAATGAAGAAATTTCAATTATTGAACAAAAGCTAATCATTAAAACAACAAAAATAACACCATATTTTTTAATGTTTATTTTGCTTAAGATATTAAATATAATGACATTTTTATACAATGATTTTTTGATAATTAGTGAGTAATAAAAGAGTGAAGCGCCGACAAGAAGTGGAAACATCGGAATAACAACAGAAATTAGACGCCCACCAGATAAAGATGTTAAAGGCCTAACGTAATCAATTATCCAAACTGATGAAACTAAAACAAATATAAAGCAATATAGATATATATGTTGGAATTTTTCCACAGACATGTGGACTTTTTTTGTTGCAACTAAAATGATAAAGCTAACAGATAAAGCAAAGTAAACAAAGATTTGACCATACACCTTTATGAATAATTTAATAATATCAAACCAATTCATATTTATTCTCTGAAAGCCTTCTTGAGCTTTATAAACCATAGAAGTACTTAACATTTCACCGTTTGTCCAACTGATAAGTGACATAACTGATGATTCCCAAACCCAATAATAATTCCAAATCCATAATAATAAAGTTATAAACAGAACTGATGAAGGTATTAAGGAAATCGCTCTAGGTGAAAAATTGACTACTTTATAAAAAGATAGAGTATGTAATTGATTTCCAAACTCTACTATTAAAAAAATAAAGAGAAGGATAAATCCAGACACTGGGTGGAATAAAACAATATAGAATATATAAATAAATAGTAATACTTCATATGGAACTTTTTTTACATCCAAACGCTTAAAATACAAATAAAAAATCAAAGGGAGAGTTAGCAAAGACAAACCTAGTGGAAAAATACTAGAAAAATAGTAGCACGAGATGACTGTACTCATTAATAAACAAAGAGATGCAATGTCTTTTGGAAGAAGCCACCTACAAAACATATAAGTAAAAATGATAAATAATAAGTAAAAAAACGGAGATATAAAATAAGAAACATTGAATATTGAACTATTGATTAAGAGAACCATTACTGTCATGAATATATGGATTATTGGATAAACGTCTCTAGAACCAATAACACCATTATCTAATATTACCTTTGCATACCCAACATGACTTAAGTGATCACCTGAAGTCGGAAAGATATAACCTGACAAAAAAGGCAACAATATTACAATAATATTTGCAGAACATATTAAAATTATCCCAGTAACCCACCACTTTCGAAAATCATTTCCGCATAAAATACACCAAACAGCAATATAAGACCCACTTAAAATACAAAATCCAATCAAAATCCATACAAATAAAGGCAAACAATCATACAATGAAAAATTATAGCCCACTTGATCCATATTTAATATCAAAATATTGTTTAAAGATAATAATAAAAAACAAATAATAAGTGAAATTGATAAAAGTTTACTATTACACGAAACCATGTTTTACCCCATTTTATTGACACAGAATTGAGAAACGGTAGAGTCTAAAATTAATCTTTAATGTTCATTTCAAACATGAATTTTTGCATTCTCAACAGCCTCTTAGTAGATTATGTTTTCATGGTTTTTTTACATAATCGAGATAGCTGTAAAGAACCCTTTTATAACTGCCATTATACTTCTTCACCTCTATATCCGAAATTTTATCACTTCGCTTTAAAAAAGAATAAATATAACCCGAAAAATAGGACAGGCATTTTTTTAGTTTATATTTTTCGCATGAAGTAAGAATATATAATAAAGTATTAATGACAGACAGAATATTTGCATTCAAATAATAAGCTCTTTTGCCTCTATTGTAATACCCATAAAAAATATTAATTTTATCGCCCGTTTCACGAGTTTGATAGTAAACAACATCTTCAAGACGCTTAATTTTCCACCCCCTTAATAAAAGTTTGATATTTGACACTGAATCTGGTGATTTTACTTTTAAATATCCTTCAGATTCATCAAAAGCTTCTACCCTCCAAAGCCTACCTGTTCCAGATACAGATACATTTTTACCATTCGAACATGATATATTGTAATGATTACCATTCACATCCCAAATAAAAAGGTTACCACACACAAGACCATATTCAATATTGTCATCTAAAAAAGAAATTAATCGACAAAAATAATCTTTTGGATAAATCATATCAGCATCAGATAAACCAATATAAGAATAAGAATAATTCAATGTTGATGTAATCTTCAATGCATAATTAAACCCACGCCTACAGACATCTGCATAATGTTCCTCTAAATCATATCCACATTTTTCATTTAAAGTAAGGCAATGAATCCATGGATGTTTACATATAGCATCATTTATAAGATCAGAGGATGCATCATCACTATTATCATCAACAATAACCCATACAATTGGTTTCATATATTGACAAACAACAGACTAAACTAAAGATGGAAGGTTTGACTCTTCATTTTTAACAGGTGTTACTAAAATATAAGAGCTATTAGAATCGTTAGAACACATAATCAATCACCAAAAGTTAAATAATTGAATTATAAACACCTTCCAATCTGTCACAAACAGAACTCCAACTAAAAACATTAAGATCACAAATATTACAAGAAGTCAATGTATCTTCACAAACTTTCTCCCCAAATAGGATTTTTGAAATGCATAATTTCAGTTCATCCTTATCACAACTAATTACATTGCATAAATCACAATAAATCCATTCCGAGACACCACAATTATTTGTCAGAATAATTGGCGTACCACATGCAAGAGCTTCCAAAGCAACATTGCCAAAGGATTCATACTTATCCTTTGATGGCATAACAAAAACATCTGCATCAACATATGATTCTATTTTTTCATATTCATAAAGAGGACCAGTCAGTAAAATATCATCTTCTAAATCAAGTTTTTTTACCATCATTTTGATTTCATATAAATATCCATCATTTGGCCCTACAATCAAAAGCTTAAGTCTTTTGTACTCATTTTTCAACTCCCTAAAAGCTTCAATTAGAAGATCAATACCTTTTCTTTTATGAATTCTACCAAGATATAGAATAACTTTATAATCGTCCCCTATAGAGTATTTTTTCTTAAAACTTCCTTTAAGAGGTAATGGATAGTATTCATCCAAATTGATTCCATTAGGAACATGAACGATTTTATCTTTAGATAAATGTGGAAAAACCTTAGAATATTGATCCGACTCAATGGTAGAAGTTGCAATTATTTTAACAGAATGCTCAATAATTGACTTCCCAAAAAGCTTATCATAAATTTTTTTTTGCAAAGATTTACTCATAGTTGGAACAGATCCTCTGGGTTGAATAATATAAGGCACTCCATTTCTTTTTGCAAAATAAGCTGCAATTGTTGAATTAATTGTCCTATACTCATGAATATGCACAATATCAAACGTTGACATATTTTTATAGATATAATATATATAATTCAAAGAAACATTGAATTTGTTTTTTGCCAGAAAATTTGATAATGTTTTGAAATAGTAGACATGCATCCCATGCCAATATTTATAAAAATAACTATGCCTTGTTTTAAAATCGAATATATCTGTTGTGTAAACAGTAACTTTATGCCCTCTTTGCACCATTTCTTTGCTTATCTCATATGAAGACCTTGCTACACCACCTAATCCCCACGCAGGAGCAAAACCGGAAACCACATATAATATATTCATATTATAACCCACATAAACAAATACGAATGTTTCGAATGACTGACATTTAATTCCGATTTATTTAGAATTATGCTGTTTTGCCAACAAAATATTTTTAGAGTATGCCATCGATTTGACAAAAAGTATCGCAGGGTATGTCAACCAAAAATACTGACCTCTAATCAATCCTTGCAACATCCCCTTTAAACCAAGGCAATATTGTTCCCTAAAGATATCGATTTTACTTTGTTGATAAAAATTCAACCCTCTCGTTTTAAATGCTTGAGACCCCCAAAGAGATCTATTATAGATTCCCATAATTGAATCCATCGTATCATGTATAAGTGGGTCACCATACTCAACAACATAATAACCAACATCTTTCAATCTTTTCGCCAAAATCATATCTTCGCCAAAATCATATGAAGTATCAAACCCATCTACAGAAAAAACATGCTCCCTTCTAAATAAAGCATTTCCTCCCCCAAATACTCCACTAACTTTTTTAATTCTTTCCTGAAATACAAGATTAGAATGAGCACGATTACATTTTTGTGTCCAAGGTCCTGAAGGAGGAGCTATTATTTTAGGCCAAACTGTACTTATTTGATCTGATAACTGGAAACATTTGACTGCATTTTTTAGCCAATTTTTATGAGGAATAATAATGTCCGCGTCCCAAATAGCTAAGATCTCTCCAGAACTCTTTTCAACACTTACTTGTCTTGAATTTGCAAGAGACACGCCATCAAAATAAACTTTACACCCATATTTTTCTGCAATTTCTACAGTTGAATCAGTAGAATACCCATCTACAACAATGACTTCTATATTTTTATAATCTTGATTCAAAACCGACTTTAAACATTCTTCTATAAAACCAGCTTCATTTTTAGTAGGAATGCAAAAAGACACCGATGGTTCATAATCATTATGATTGGAACTACTAATCATTGATTCAGTACTTACTTGAGTGATATACCCCTTTATTTTAGGAATGAGTGTGTTCATTTGAGATCAACCTCTGAATAAAATTGAATAACATTAACTTCCAATTATAGTAGGTACCCTTTTTTGAAGCGATTCAACCGCTTTAAACGTTGAGAATGTTGTTATAATATTATATTTCAAATCCATGATTTCATTTAGGAGATAAACCCCAAAAAATACCTCAAGTTCATTCCTATGTCCTTTCTCAGTTACCATTTTCTTATTAATTTTAGTACTCTTTCCATCCTTCACAAGCTCAAGTTTCTTGAAATCGGTAATTGTACCTACCATACCATCTGCAAAGAACTCGGCGTGTTCTTTGGAAAAGGAACTGTCACCGTGTGTTGTGTAGATCACTGTTCCGACTGAACCATCTTCAAAGGAGATGGTTATTGAGACATTCTCAGCATCTTCAGGGCTGTTGGCCTCTGTTTCTATCTTCTTTGCGTAGACTTCAACAGGGGAAGAGTCTATAACGTATTGCATGAAATCGATGAAGTGACAGCATTCAGTGATGATACGGCCCCCGCCTTCGGATGGGTCGTATATCCAGTGGTCCTGGGGGATGGATTCGGCATTCACCCGGTAGAATGCAACCATGGGTTGTGTTCGGCCTTTGAAGAAGTCCTTTAGTTTGCCTCCAAGTTCTGAGTAGCGTCTGTTGAAACCTACCATTACATGGCCCCCGTATTCCTGCCAGGTGTCTTTGATTTCCTGAAGTTCTTCTTCATTCAGTGCGAGGGGCTTTTCTACAAGGATGGCTTTTTTGTTCTTGAGGGCCTCGATCACGATTGGTGCGTGGAGACTGTTCCTTGTTGCTGCTATTACACAATTGATATCGGGATCTTCGAGGACTTTGTGGTAATCGGAAGTGCAGTATTCAAAGCCATATTTTTTGGCCACAGATTCACAACTGATACCGCTTGCTGCAGAGAGACCCTTTAACTTGATGTTTTTTATCTTTGCAAGATTAGGCAAGAGGGTGCTGGTTGCAAATATTCCGGCACCTATTACTCCGACTACAGGAGTATCGACCCCTTTTACAGGCTCTGGTGTTTTAAGTATGACCTTATCCTCGATCTTTTTATCTACATCGTATTCCAGGACAATGCCTAAATAGGGTTTTTTTTCTTCGATGATCTTGTAGGCTTCCGGTGCCTCATCTATTGTGAATTCATGAGTGATTATCTTCTCCATTGAGAATTTCTTCATTGCCAGAAGGTCCACAAAGGCCTCCATATTCCGGTTTTCTGTCCAGCGTACATATGCTGCCGGATAGTCCTGGCCAAATTCTTCATAATTACGATCATATCTTCCGGGACCGTATGATCTTGAAACACGTAATTCTATTTCTTTATTGTAATAGGGCTCCCTGGGAATGTCCATTCCAACAAGGCCCACAATCACCACTTTACCACGCTCTCTTGTCACATTTGCAGCAAAGTCAACGGGATCATTTGACTTTGTGGCGGCTGCGATGATCGTTGCATCGGCACCAATCCCGCGGGTAAATTGATTAATCTTCTCTTCGATATTGGGAGAATTTCTTGAGAACGCAGCATCTGCACCGATCTCACTGGCAAGTTTGACCTTTGTTTCATCAAGGTCAACACCAAATACCCTGCAACCGGCGGCTTTCAGGATCTGCACTGTAATTAATCCTACAAGACCCAGTCCGACAACCACAACATTCTCCCCGACCTTTACATCGGCATTGCGGACTCCCTGCATTGCAATGGAGCCTACTGTTGTAAAACAGGCATCTTTGAGATCAACATTATCCGGAACCTTTACACAAAGATTGCGGGGAATGAATGCAACGTCCGCATGATTTGCATACCCTGCACCAGCACATGCAACACGGTCCCCTATCCTTATATCAGTAATATCCTCACTGACTGCAATAACCTCTCCAGAGCTGCTATAACCCAGAGGTTCCCTCTGTTCCAGCCGGCCCATAGCCTGCTGAAATGCAGATACAGGGCCATCTCTTTTTGCCTTGTCAATGACCTTTTTGGCAAGGTCCGGCCTTGCACGGGCCTTCCCTATCAGAGATTTTTCGGCAAGCTCCACAAGTCCTGATTCGGTACCCGCACTAATAACTGAATAGTGGTTCCTGACAAGGACACCACTGCCTTTGAGTGTGGGAATTGGTACTTCCTCAACCGTCAGATCCCCGCTTTTAAGATTCAGGACAACCTGTTTCATGTATTAATCTCCGTATTATTGTAATATTTAGTTAACGAATAGCTCAAACAATCCAGTATCTCAGAGGTCATAAAGAGATCCGGAAAGTTATTATCTGGCTCTATTGTTGATGTATTTATCCCCATGATAGAGGAGAGGAAGTTGAATAGCTTCGGATTTACGCCCTCTGAAAAACGGCGCCTTGCATACTGCCTGTACATCCCATAACCGAATCTGAATAACCTGTGTTTAAGGGGGTATTCCCCAAGGTTAGCTGTTTTAACAGATGTAAACAAGGAGGCAGGCAATCCCCTCATTGGTGCACTCTCCCATCTATTAGCGATATCCTTTATATTACTTTCCAGAACATCCATTGCTGCTGATGAATTTGAGACATAGCTATTATTCCCATAAAGAAAACAGGGAATGGCAAATGCATATGCACCACTCAAATAATAAGCAAACATCAATCCACTTTTTGACCAGTCAAAACGCCCATCATCGTATTGCACAGATACCAGCCAATCAATTCCTTTATTAATTTCTTCATTAAGCCAGCTATCTCCAAATGCATCCAAGATCTTCAAAAGATAATAGATAGTCACGCCCTGATAGTGTATGCACGGGATTTCAAGGCCATACTGGTAGTTCCCGTGGTTATCATTGGTATATGGATAAGCCCCATCAGAAAATTGATATTTACAAATATGATCTGCCGTTTTTTTAGCAATTTCAAGACACTTGTCGTCACAGAAAACTTTCCCATATTTTGCAATAAAAGCCCCACAGGTCGCATCCACATTAAGATGATCTGCAACATATACTGAAGATTTCTTGAAATACCCCGGGGATGTGTAGTTTGCGAGTACAAAATCCCTGGCAAGATGAATATGGTCTTCCAGATCCCCCATTCCAAGACCCAAATAACCATCAAGCAATGCTTCACCGACAATTGATGTGATAAGCGCAGAAGGTTCATCGTATTTAGCATGTATCTCATTCCAGCAGCCATCCGACCCCTGTTTATTAACAAGTTGATTTAGAAGTTTCTTTATGACCTCAGAATGATCTTTATCACCCATTCCATTGATCCGCAACAAAGTCTTGACACATTCAGCATTTACCCTGTTTCTTGTAATTTTGTAAACAGGGTCTATAGTATAAGCGATATTATCCTCAATTTTCAAATTAGGATATATCCCATTATCGATTATGTGAGAAATGGTCCTGTACATGCGTTCATTCAGATCCTGCATAAACTAACTCCTTTAATCGATATTCCCAATACTATGGATATTTGTTTTAAGATTTGCAGCTATTTGCTGGCGGCTATAATATTCCTCGACAAAAGTACGGCCATTATTTCCCATCTCTTTCATTTTTCGAGGATCTTCAAGCAGATCAATGATAGTATCAGCGATATCATCAGCTGAATTTTCAGCAATTACTCCCCCACCGGAAGCTTCTGCAAGTTTTCGTATCTCGCCTTCACCACACCCCACAAAGGGAATTCCGCAGGCCATAGTCTCATATGCTTTTGTTGGAACTGCATATTCCAGGGTCTTCAGTTTTTTAAGTGGTGCAAGGCCAATAAGCGATTCAGAGAACATTTCAGGGACTTTTCCCCTTGGGACCATACCCGGAAATTCTACCAGATCATCAAGACCATTTTCGACGGTTAGCTCCATCAAATCCTCTTTAATATCACCATCACCGGCAATGATTAGTTTCATCTCAAACTTTTCATTTATCTTCTTTAAAGAAAGAATGACATTTTCCAGGTCCTGAGCATGACCGATGTTCCCTGCATAGATCATCTGGTTCTTCTTTGGGATATCAAGAGGATAAAAAAGTTCAGTATCAACTCCATTAGGAACTACTTTTACTTTAGTTTCATCAATATTCCTGTAGGTCCTCACTATATCCTCCCCAAGTTCCTGAGTGGTACCACAAATAAGATCAGCTCTGGAATAACAGGCCTGCTCATACATTCGGCTCATCTTTTCAAATAAACTCCCCTGTTTTAAAAACCCCAGTGATATAGATGCATTGATCCACAGATCCCTCACATCCATCACCCATTTCTTCCTGAAAAGGACTTTGGAGAACAATCCACCAAACCCTGTGAATATAGGAGGGGCCGAAGTAATGATCACATCAAATTTACGATGATTGAAAAAGGTCCACAAGACCGTATGGATTGGAAAGGTCAGATAATAACCCATTCTGCTTACAAATCCGGGATCCTTTGAACCCGGTAACCAGGAAAGAATATTGATAACATTAATACCTTCAATATGTTTTGATTCGGACAAAGACCACTTCCTTTCAAAAGATCCATGTGGGAAATTTGGATGAGGGGAAAGTACTGTAACATCATCACCATATTTTGCAATATGTCTGGTAATGTCAAAGATACGGGATGCATTTCCAGACCTGTCAGGGGGGAAATGCTGAGATATTACAAGTATTTTCATTAATATGTGCCCTTCATTGTTGATTTACCTAGTACTTTTAGATCAAAATCCTGAGGACAACAATCCTCAAACAGATTCCTGGTATCGATTATCTTTCGATTGCGCATTTTGGAAGCAATATGTCCAAAATCCATTGTTTTAAATACACCATGATCGGTCAAAATCACAATACAATCACTGCCATCCACAGCTTCGTCAAGTTGCAGGATCGGACACTCAAAATCAGTGACATAAGGATCATATACCCTGACCCAATAACCTTCTTTTTCCGCAAGCCTTATGAACTTCCTCGCAGGGGTAGCCCTTGTATCCCCGATGTCCCCTTTATATGCAACTCCAAAGACAGTAATGATCGGATCATCTATTCCTTCAACCATCTTTTTAACCATTCCAAGGACATGAACAGGCATGGAATCGTTTATCTGTCGGGAAAGACTGATCAGACCACTACTTTTAGAATCTTCTGTCAAAAACCACGGGTCAATTGCAATGCAATGTCCTCCAACCCCCGGGCCGGGCCTATGTACATTAACCCGGGGATGTTTATTAGCAATATCAACAGCTTCCCAGACATTAATACCATACTCTTCAGAGATTTTGGCCAGTTCATTGGCAAGAGCAATATTAACATCACGATAGGTATTTTCCATAAGCTTGATCATCTCAGCTGTATTGCTGTTGGTCAGATAAAGACTACCTTTTACAAAGCATGAATAAAGGTCTTTTGTCATCTGAGTAGACTTCTCATCAATTCCACCAATTACCCTGTCATTATGAACCATCTCATAAAGAGTATTCCCGGGAATAGCCCTCTCAGGACAATGTGAAATATAGAAATCATTATGAGCTTTCAGACCTGACTTCTCAAGGGTTTTCCTGACACGGTTCTCACATGTCTTTGGAGGAATGGTCGATTCTATAATTACAAGATTTCCTTTTTTAAGGTGAGGATAAATCATCTCACAGGCTGAGATCACATACTTCAAATCTGCCATTTTCAGATCCGAATCAAAGGGAGTGGGAACTGCCACAAGAAAAACATCAGATTTTTCAACATCTGGCCGGGCCCTGAACGTATCAATCTCAACGGACCTATCCAGAAGTTGCTGAAATCCTTCTTCTTCAAAAGGCATAGAACCATTGTTAAGCAAATCAACTACCCCGTGGTTGATATCAACACCAACCACTTCATTCCCGTTGTTAGCGAACAAAAGAGCAGTTGGAAGGCCAATATACCCCATTCCAAGGACACAGATCTTTGACATATTCATTCCTTTATGAATTCAATAATTTATCTACAATCAACTTCGATGCATCACCATATGGATTTTCCCATCCCTTTGTGTCCATCATAGACCCCAGTGAATCAATTATATTTGCACCAGCATCAACGTTATAGCGAGGCTGAGGAAGCTCAAGTTCCTCAAAAAAGATGCAGTCCATTTCGTGACTATAGTGCTGATTGGTGTGCAGGATGTAATGTTCGAGTCCCTGTTTCTCGCATTCCCTTATGATGGGACTCATTTTGATTATTTCAGGCCTGGTCCCAAGTATAATTGCTATTTTCAAATCCATTCCCCACAATATCAATTACACTGCCTGATTAATCTGGATATAGAATGCAACATCATTCCTGTAAATGTCATGAATGTACCAATCAAAGTAATCATGATCATCAATATAGTCGGCCCAAAGTTCAGACTTGCACCAAGATAAAAATCTCTCAGGAAACCAAGGCCCAGTATCAACCCAAAAACTGTCATCACCAACCCGGGTACTGTAAAATAATACAGCGGCTTGTTAAATTCCATGTCCTTCAATACCCTTACCAGCACTCCCACTCCATGCCTCACAGGATTTTCACTTGAACAATCCACATCATACCTCACTCCAATCTCCACCTCACTGATCCGCAGGCCCGCATTAGCAGCGTCCACCAGCATTTCACTCTCAATGGCCAGATTGTCCGCTTTGAAACGGAATGAATCAATTGAATGTCCGACGAAGGCCCTGAATCCTGATTGGGAATCTGTCAACTCCAGGCCCGTGTTAAACCGTGTTGCATGATCCAGGACTGTCTGGCCTACTCTTCTGTAAGCAGGAGTGTCTGTGTCATGACCATTCAGATAACGGCTGCCGTTTACCATGTCGGCATCTCCGGCGTGGATGGGGGCCGTCAAACGGGGGATGTCGTCGGGGTTGTGCTGGCCGTCGGTGTCCATGGTTACTATGATCCAGGAGCCTTTGGCGGCTTCGAAACCGGTTTTCAGGGCGGCGCCTTTGCCCAGGTTCTTGGGGTGGACTATGACCTCGGCCCCGGCCAGGGTTGCTACTTTGGCAGTTCTGTCTGTACTGCCGTCATCAACAACTATGATGCGGTCGGTGTGCTTTTTGCACATGAGGATCATGCTGCCGATGGCAACTTCTTCATTGTAGGCGGGGAGAACGGCGGTGACGTCAGTCATGTGTTCTGCTCCCGTTCGTTTTTATGAAGGGCCTCTGGGGGATTCAAGTAATTAACCTCGTTTCATTGATACAACATTTAACATATATAAACATAATGATGATAACGATAACGTGTTTTCGGTGTGAATTAATCCATCCAATAGTGAATTATATTGAGGGGATCAGACATTTTTTGAACTGAGGGAGAATGTAAAAAACTATCGCCGGGCCACAAGCCCCAAATCATCCATTCCTCGAAAGATCCCTCAGGTAATGAACATCATTGCCTGTCACAAGATCTACCTCAGCTGCCCGGGCCAGCTCAAGCCACCTTCCCGGAGGAACTCCATACTTCCCGTTAACCTCAAGCAGGACCTGATTGTGCCTCATCAGTTCAAAAACCGGCACCAATCCTTCCTCAGATACACTCAACCCCTTTCTTTCCAAAAAGGCTCCGGGGTGGGCCCATGCATTAACATATCTGTTGTCCAGGACGGCAGTTACGCATCTTAGGTAAAGATCCACATCCTGTGGAAATGAATGAAAAGCGAATATAGGATAATCTACCTCCTTCAAAATTTCAGAAGATACATCCAGGGCTCCGTCGGGTAACACTTTGGTTTCACAGCCTGATAATATGATCAGATCAAACTCGGCCCGGGCCTCTTCAATATCGTTTAGAAAACTGCTGAAGTCATAGTTTAACTCCCTGCGGACATGTTCGGTGAATGCAACCAGGGGGAACTCCTATATCGACGGCTTTTTCACAATATTCATGTACGGAATTGTTTCCGTCCGTATAACCTGTGTGCATGTGCCACTCGCCGGATCTAAGATATTTTCCCAGATTTTCATGGAATGACTCCTACTGAGCCCCGGTATCTTAGTAGACGGGAACCCGGGAAGGGATCTTCTCGTCCAGGGCCTGCTTTACAGCGGAATAGATGATGTTTGCACCGGCAAAGGTAGGGTGCCCTACGGGGGTTGCACTCCAGCAATTTGGGGGTGTTGTCGGAACTTAGTTTGAACTGGAAACCGAAGGCGTATTTCAGGCCCAGCTTTTCAGAGAGATACTGAATTCATGTCATCATTTTTGATGCAGGTACCTTCAAACTTGATGCCGGAGCGGATCATGTCCCGTCTGCGGGTGACAACATACGTATCATCACCGGGGAGGTGTTCCATTACGAGCAGAGGAAGGAATTCATCACCCGGGAGGTTGTGGGCTTTTCGAAATAGAACATTTCCTTCAGGTCGCGGGACTCATCAATGATCCTCATTCATCTCATTCCATTAGAAACAGGAGGCTTCCCGGGCCAGCCAGGTCTTTGTGAGGCTCGTCAAGATAGCGGACCTTGAAATTTAGTACATCGTATTTGTCAAGGCCAGGGGCCCTGACAACATCCAGGAATTCACATTTAAGAGTATCTTTCGGGATCTCGGGAGGCAGAGATCCCTCTGCAGTAGAAAAAACGATCCAGAAAAGGTCATGCCCTTTTTCAATGAACCTGGAGATCAACCCGGCATCGTCCATATACGGAGAAGTATATTCAAATCCACTCCACCTGCTATGTTCAGTTGCAGCATACATAATGACAACCATCCGTACCCTTTATAAGTCCATACAGGAAATACATAAATGTGAACATTATGATGGCACCGGTGAGCGGCACAACTTCTGCAATAAGCATGACAACAACACCGGGAATGTCTGAATATGGAATACTGGCCTTCATCTGTTTAATGATCCTGATGACCGTCAAAGAACTACTGGCCCTGCTCCGGGAAAAACCAAATTCGGCTTCCCTTGACATAGGCATATTCCCTTTGATCCTGGTTGTCGCCTCAATGCTGGTGTTCAGGGTTGCAGAAGTGATCTCCTCAATGTGATCAGGTTTATATACTTTTGTTAATAACATATTAAGTACTGTAATGTGTGGGGGAGTGGGGACTCTAATTTTCAGAACCTTAGAGCTTCGTAGTTTTGACTATAGCATCCCTGCACGGAAGGTGGGGGTATGACAAATAATCTGATCGTCACAGTGGATATAGAGGACTGGTATCACATCCCTTCTGTTTGCGGATCCAGCTTTTCCGTATACAGGGATGTTGATGACTTCTTTAACAGATGGGAGAACAGATATGACTATCTCACAGAGCCAACAGGCCGGGCCCTGGACCTGCTGGATCAATTCAATATAACTGCAACATTCTTTGTCGTTGCAGACATAGCTTAGCACTATCCGGGCCTGGTCGAATCCATTTGTGAGCGCGGACATGAGATAGCCTGTCACGGCCTGCACCATTCATGTACGCTCAGCAACAGAACAAAAGAACCGGCCATAACCACAAAAGATTTTGAAAAACAAACAACTCAGGCCAGAAACATCCTTAAAAAAGTATCCGGACAGAAAGTGATCGGCTACAGGGCCCCAAATGCCCTGGTCGGAGGCTGGATGCTCGACAGCCTTGAAAAAATGGGTTTTAAGTACGACTCCTCGGTTTGTATCAACAGCCTCTACAACAAAATGGATGCAGCACCAAAAAATGTATCCACATATCCATATTATCCAATGGAAGGCTCCCTTGAAAAAGGAACTGACAGGAACTTCACCGAATATCCCTGGGCCTACTACGATCTTGCAGGGTTCAAGATCCCCACCACCGGAGGACCAATGCTTAGATTCCTGGGGTCCCACATGATCCTCAGGGGCCTGAGACAGAGCCTAAAAAGAGGAGACACGGTATTCTATTTTCATTCAATTGACATCTCAAACGAA
The DNA here is from genome assembly GCA_963676195.2 of Methanosarcinaceae archaeon. Taxonomy (GTDB): domain Archaea; phylum Halobacteriota; class Methanosarcinia; order Methanosarcinales; family Methanosarcinaceae; genus CAXXJW01. The sequence goes on from CAXXJW010000002.1 coordinate 229,130, forward strand.
AGATTCCCTCAAATTGGCAGAGGCAGACCGTTCTACTGGGCCATCAAAGGGAACACCGTTGAAAAAAAGATAAGGCACATCCTAAACGGTCTCAAAGAATTTAATATGGGGGGCATAAATGGAACTAATTCTCTAGAATGAAGAGTACGAGCAGGACTGGAATGACTATGTCCGCAAACATCAGCACTCCACATTCTATCATCAGACCGGGTGGATGAAGGTCATCAAAGACACATACAGATATGAACCATATTGCTTTTTAGCAAAAGAAAATGACACCATTCTGGGCATACTCCCGGCAGTATACCTGAACAGCCCCTTTTTCAAAAAATGTCTCATCTCAGTCCCATTCGCCCCTTACGGCGGAGTTTGCAGCAACTCCGACATGATCGAAAAAGCATTGATAGAAAAAGCAACAAACATGCTGGATACAAATCATTGCGAACTCCGCAATCTATACGGGCCTGAAGAACACTCCTACTCAACCTTCCAGCTGGAACTATCAAAAGACCCGCAACATCTCTGGGAAAAAATGAGCAAAAAAAAGAGGAACAGAGTACGCAAAGGAGAAAAAAGCAATCTCAAATTCGAAATTGACCCGGACTCAACAAATGAGTTCTACAACATCTACGCAATAAACATGAAAAAACTGGGCACCCCCGTTCATGACATCATGTTCTTCAAAAACATACGGAAATACTTCCCCGAAAACGTCCTCATCGCAAAAGTACTCCTCAATAACCGCATAATATCCGCCCTCTACCTCCTCACATTCAAAAAAACAATAATTGCAGGCTGGGGGGCCTCCCTCCCCGAATATCTAAGCACCGCACCAAACGATTTCATCTACTGGAACACCATCAAATACGCCTGCAAAAACAACTACACCCTCTTCGACTTTGGCCGAAGTCCCTCAAACAACACCAGATTCAAGAACAAATGGGGAGCAAAAGAACTACCCCTGCATTACCACTACTATCCATCCATAGAAAAAACACCCCAGCAAAAATACAGCACCCTCGCAAAAATATGGACAAAAATCCCCCTCCCGTTAACAAAAAAACTCGGCCCCCACATCAGACGTCACATACCATAAAAGGAGAGAACACAATGAACATCCTCATAAACATCGGCCATCCCGCACATGTACATTTCTTCAAAAACTTCATCGGCATAATGGAAGAGAGGGGCCACAGGATATTCATCAACACCATCGACAAAGACGTCACCATAGAACTGTTAAACAAATACTCCCTCAAATATCAAGTCTACGGAAAAAGAAGCAGCCACCTCCTCATCAACTCCCTGTACATGCTAAAAGGGGACATCGCAACCTACAAACTCCAGAAAAAGAACGACATCCACATCTTCATCGGCATCCTCGACGAACTGGGGGCCCACATCTCAAAGATCACAAAAGCCACTTCCATCAGCTTTACCGACACCGAACACGCAAAACTCAACAACCTCATCACCCTCCCCTTCACAGACTTCATCCTCACCCCGGACTCCTTCAAAAAGGACCTGGGTAAAAAACACATTCGTTACAACGGATACCACGAACTCGCATACCTCCACCCAAACTACTTCACACCACAACCGCAGGGCCTAGAAGACTACATCATCGTCCGATTCGTCTCCTGGAAAGCCAGCCATGACATAGGACACCACGGGATACAAAACAGACTGGAATTCATCCGCCGCCTTCAAACATATGCAAAGGTCCTCATCACCTCAGAAAGCACCCTGGAACCCGAACTACAAAAATACAAAATAACAACCTCCCCCGAAAAACTCCACCACCTCCTATACTACGCCACCCTCTACATAGGAGAAGGCACCACCACCGCCTCAGAAGCCGCCACACTGGGCACACATGCAATATCCATATCCACAGAAGCAAAACACTTCGGTATATTCACAGAACTGAACCAATACGGACTATTATGGACATACAACGACGAAAAAGACGTATTCGAACTAATCGAACACCTCCTCAAAAACAAACAGCTCAAAGCACAGGGAAAACAAAAAAGACAACAACTTATCAAAGACAAGATCGACGTAACCAGGTTCATGGCAGACTTCGTAGAAGGGATTTGCAAATGCTAAACAAACAACTCTTCATGCTCGCCCATCAGGCCCAATACCCGGGATTTCACAAACTCTACAACCAGGTCGTAAAGAACCAGTGGGAACCACACGAACAGCAACAAAAGAAAAAACTTCAAAAGATGATCCGCTTCGCCTACAACAACATACCCTACTACCACAACCTCTTCAAAAAACTAAACCTCCACCCCTGCGACATCAACAATATCAAAGACCTTCAAAAACTACCCATCCTCACCAAAGAGATCATCAGAAAAGACCCGCAGGCCTTCCAACCACAACACCTCCCCCCATACATAGAATCAACCACCGGAGGCTCAACCGGCAAACCCTTCAGCTACCTGCTCTCAAAAGACGACCGCTTCCTGGGCGCGGCCCTGCTCTATCGCGGCTGGGGATACGCCGGATATCAGCCCGGAGACAAAATGGTCTTTCTTGCAGGGGCCTCCCTGGAAGTCGGCACAAAACCCACAATAATAAAAAAGGTCCACGAAATCACCCGCAACACAAAACAGCTCTCCTCCTTTGACATGGGTGAGGAAGACATGCAAAAATACACTGAAATAATAAACACCTTCAAACCCGAATACATCAGAGGATACGCCTCCTCCATCTACTTCTATGCAAAATGGCTACAAAAGAACAACATCGAAATTCAAACGCCCAAAACAGTATTCACAACCGCCGAAAAACTCTTCCCCCACATGAGAAAAACAATAAACGAAGTCTTTGACTGCGAAGTCTTTGACGGATACGGCCTAAACGACGGAGGAATAAGCGCCTTTGAATGCCCCGAACACAACGGACTGCACATAAGCACCGAAAGAAGCATCCTGGAAGTCATCGACGGCAACATCCTGGCAACAAACATCACCAACCATGCAATGCCCTTCATACGATATCAGACCGGTGACATAGGACAAATAAGTGAAGAAACATGCAGCTGCGGCCGCAAAACAAAACTGCTCAAAGAAATAAGTGGAAGACAGCTGGAAATGCTCCTCACCCCCGAAGGCAAATATGTCAACGGGGCCTTCTTCCTCTACATATTCTGGGAAATCAGCAACGTAAAGGAATTCCAGGTAATACAAAAGACCCTCCACAAAATAATCATCAAAATGGTCGTAGAAGACGACTTCGACGAAAAACAGCTGGAACACATCACATCACTGACAAAGACCAGATCAGAAGAATGGGACATAGAATTTCACATCGTCGATCAAATAGAAAGGACTCAAAATGGAAAATACAGATTCATCATATCGGAGCTTAGAACATGAACAACAGCATGTACTCCCCACAGTCCAACCCGGACGTCTTAACTCCCGTAAACTCTGTAAAAATAAACAAACAATATCCCCACGGCCACAAATTCGCCCTCTGCCTCACACACGACATAGACGATGTCTACACCCCTTTCAAACACCTCCTCCTCTCCTCCCTCTACTGCATCAAAGACCTCAAAGGCTTCCAGCAACTCTTCTCCAGACCATACATGAACTTTGACAGCATCATCCAATTAGAAAACAGATACAATGCAAAATCCTCATTCTACTTCTTAGCAACAGACAAAGACCCGCACAGATTCAGATACAACATAGAAGACCTCACCGACCAGCTAACCCACATCCTGGACCAGGACCGGGAAATCGGCCTGCACGGAGGATACTATGCCTACAACGACCTGGAAGCCATCATCAAAGAAAAAAAGAGACTGGAAGATGCCATCGGAAAACAGGTCATCGGATATCGCAACCACTACTTAATGTTCAAAGTCCCCGACACCTGGAAACTGCTCCGGCAGGCCGGCTTCAAATACGACACAACCCTGGGATACAATAATATGGTCGGATTCAGGAATGGCATGTGCCACCCATATCAACCATATCCGGACATCCTGGAGATCCCCCTCATAATAATGGACTGTGCCCTCTTCAACTTCGTCACTACCTCCTTCAAACAGGCCTGGCAGATCACAAAAGACCTCATCGACACAGTTGAAAAATATAATGGAGTCATCACCATCCTCTGGCACAACAACTCCTTCAACTGTCCTTTCAAAAAAGACTGGGCCAGATTATATGAAAAGATACTTGCCTACTGCTATGAAAAAAATGCCTGGATGACATCTGCAGATGAAATATACAGCTGGTGGACTTCAAACATGCCCAACAACAGCACCTGAATCATAGACCTTATCATATTCCAGACGCAGATCACTGTAATAATCCAGATTCGCCTCATAAGAAGGATTAAGAACAAATCCCCCCTCACCGGCATACAACTTAAGGGGCCTTTTAGAAAGCTCCCCTGTCCTGATCAAAAACACATCATGATCCGTATCCCTCAATAAAGTCCTATCCGAAGGATCGATCTCCAGAATATGACTTCTATAAGGACTCCCCGAAAGATACAGATATCGCACACTCACATAATCCGACATCACATAACCCGTCGCAAAAGAAGACACCCTCTCAAAAGATACGATCTCCTGCTCCGTAAGATAAAAAGTATAGAATGGCCGCTTCACCAGTGGATCATCGGAGGCAACAAAATCATTGGAAACAGACAAAAACACAAGCAACACAAAAAGCACAACAACAAAAGCTCTGGAAAACCTCCTGGTAGCACCAAACAACTTAAAAAACCCAAAAGATGCCGCCAGACACACAAACGGGAAAACATACTGTCCAAACCTTGAAAAACTAAAATTACCCGCAAACTTATTAATAAGAAGCACCGGCCCTGGAAAAGCCACCACAACGGACACAAGACCCATCAAACAGAAAACCCTCCCCAAAGACCGGGAACCAAACAGCACCCCCAGAAGAATAAAAAACAGTAGCAGACCATAATGAAGATAATTAAACAGCTCCTGCAAAGGCGCAGAGAACACCGCCCCCGTCAACACCCCGGACGGAGCACTCACAACAATATTATTGATCACCGTCTCAAACAGCAACCGGGCATAGAACATCCAGTAGAACAGATTAAAAACCACAAAAAGACCAATATAATTAGAAGTAATCACACCACCTGTACTGTAGATATAAAGAGCCACAAGGATCACCACAATGAATGGAGTTGAAGCGGTGTGATAGATCACGATCGGGAAAATCAGTATAATACACACCATCACCATTTTGTCCCTTCTCAACAGGGACAGTATCAGCAGCAGGAACAAAAACGACACAACACTCCTGGAAATCGATGCCAGGCCATACTGGATCACATCAGGATTAATACAGATGAATAAAGCACTTAATAATGCCACTTTTTCATTCCCGAACACATTGCGGGATACTGCATATATCACCGGTGGCATAAACGAATAGATAATACCGTTCACAAAGAACATCACTTTTTGAAGAGGCAACTCCACCCCCGTCACCTGGTAAACACCGGCACACAGAATATGCCACAGCGCAAACGGGCTATAGATCTTAAACACTTCCTCCTTAACATAAGCAGTTTCTATTAAAGACCTGATCAGGGCCACATGACCGATCGGATCGGTCCTGGAGATATAGAAAAAATACTTCATATTGACACTCCACAAAATACAAAGCATCAATATCATAGACTGGAACAGAATAAGCCAGGTCTTATTCCCCGGATCATCAAACAGCAGGATCTCAAACAGGATCAACATGCTCATCAATGCAATAAGGACATAAAATAGAACGGGCCTGACATCATAGATATATATGACCATAATCGCCAGAGAAACACAAACAAAAAAGATCGCCACAAGCTGAATGAATATCCTGTCATCACATTTAACCAAAACACAACGCTTTCCCCTGTACCTGTAATAGATAAACGGCCCAAAGATCAGAGGAATTCCAAGGTAGCTCCCCAGCAGAGCAAAATTAAACATCCCCAGCAGTAAAGGAATACCAATACCCACAGCACCAACTAAAGGAGATGTATAAAGAATTACTTTCGCAGTAGATCCAAACCTGTCAGTCCCCATCACACACTATAAAATATCAATGGATTATTTATTTAATTTATCCCCTAAATTTCCTGTTTTCAATCTTTGGCCCCTTGATAGAATAATTTCAGCCACATCCATCATACAGACACGACATCACACGTATTTTATGGGGATTGTGAAGTTTGTGAGCAGGAAGGTTACGAAGGGTTGAATGTAAAGTATGGACACAGTAAACAGGCATAGTGAATATCAGACTCAAACAATGAAAATGGAAGTACTTTCATGGAAAACATAAAAGACCCGAACTAAAAAAGATCATGACTGGAATGCTTGTGGATGAGCATGGTATTCCAGTATATAAAGAAAAATTATCTCTGATAAATTAAGCTGATACAGCACGAATCTGGGTTCCAGCAGGTAGATTAAAATCGTTGGCACTAATTGCAGATGCAATTTTTTCAATTGTGCTATTCCTTTTGATTACGGCAAAGGTCAATTTTATCTCAATTGTTTTTTCGGAAATATTTAATTCTATTTTCATGTTTGCAGGATGCTGGATGTTGGACTTACTGACATTAAGTTTTTTGGAGATGTCTAATATTTCCACTCCCAAAATTGAATCATCTGAACCAATATCCATTATAATTCCATCAATATCAAGAGAGTGTGCATATTCAACACCTTCTGGATTTCTTTCCGGATATGAAAAAAAACTGTCATGAAGATAGTCATAATCCCAGTTATGTTTCTTGCGATTAATTTGATGATTATCCATAGAATCTAAAGTATAAATGTCATTAACAATTTTAAACATTTCGATATCAGTTTTTAAATAAATTTCAATGTTGAAAAAGAGGTTATAGAAAAAAGGCCCCGGGGAAAGTCTTCAAAGAATACAAAACCACCTGTTGTTATTGAAAAATTTGTAGTCACGCCAGGCGAATTGACTGAAAACAAAGATCGCGTCAAAAAGTACAAACAGAATAAGGAATCCTTTGTTCTGATTATGAATATTTTTAAAAAAGATAAAAAAGATAAGCAGATACTGCAGGAATACAAAATTTATCGAAACTAATTTTGAAGAACTAAAAAACCTACAATGCTGTCAACGATCTTCCTGAAAAAACCAGAGCGCATTGAAGCATTGGCAATGTTGCTTAACATTTCATTACTCATAAGGGCCTTGATGAGGGTCATTGCAAGAATGAATCTTGAAAATGAAAGTGAACCTCCATGTATCGATTTTTCAGGAAGGCCTTTAGTGAAGCTGTTGAAACTTCTTTCCGCTCATAGTGTGGTTACTAAAGGAAATGAACACATCGTTTATTCAAAAGCCGGGAAAACAGATCACCTAATGAAGTTGTTGGAATTGTTGGGACTCCATACAAACGAAGGATGAAAGTTACTTTTCATCAAATACCATAGCCCATGCCATGTATTTTTGAACTGAGAATCATATCCTAAAAATGAAGTAAGTTTGTTGTTGAGACGATTGGATACAAAATACGATGATATGGGCCCGGTGGGATCTGAATTATTAGAGGGAGCGAAATCGGAGATAACAGGAGAGCATAGGCACTAACTCCGAAATTCAGACAACATTGCTCAACCTGTAAACCAAAAAAATTCTTCACTCAATTATTATACAAGTCAATATATATATTTTATATACTATGACGTCGATTGCAACTATCCGCAATCAATTGTGGAACAAAACATACCATAAATTTGTGGCCAGTAGATTTGTAAAGAAAAAATATGACAAAAAGAAAACAATACTTCAGCCTGAGGTGATAGTAATGAAAAACTTAAACGGCGATTCAAAAATGAACACAACTGCGGCACTTATAAATCAAAGCAGATCAGCTCCAAACTGAAGATCTACAACTACTCAAAACATCAATCAGAATAAAAGTTCTAAACACTGCGAATGCATACAGCCAGATAGCCCCCGGCCGGTTTTACCTGAAATACGACCACCATCTCTATGAAAGGAATGCATTTGTTCACACATACCTGTTTTTTGTCCATGTTCAACTCATAATTCTTATATCAATGAACATGAGAAACGTTTAAATGACCAACCATACTCTGAGGGGATCAAAATGATATTACGCAAAATTTTCACCCACATCATTATTACGACTATAATAATATTGTTAAGTATAAATTCTGTTGCAGCCCAAACATCCGAATCAATAACAATAACCAAAAACAACGACATGGTCCTTGCCCAGGACCAGGACCAAAACATCATCTACCGGGGAACAAACGACGCCGGAGCCATCCAGTACTCAATAGACCAGCTCGAAAATGGAGGCACCATCTATTTTGAAACCGCAGCCTACTCAATAAGCACCACCGTCTACCTCCAGCCGGACATATCCTTAATCGGCAACGGTGAAGTCACATTCAACTGCTTCAACGGCCTGGCCTTCACAAATCATATCGATGGATATTCCTCATCAACCCTGGCCCTGGCAACCGATGCCAATCCTTCTGACACATCCCTGGAACTCCAGGACACAACCGGCCTTAATGTCAATGATCACATCAAGATCTCAGACACCACCAACAATGGAGAGATCGTCCGCATAACTGCCATAAACAATAAAACGATCTCAATTGACCGGCCCCTGTACGACGGTTACACAAATGCGAATGTCAGAAAGATAACAATGTTCGAGAACTTCAGCTTCGAAAACATCGATTTTAAAGGCTACGGGATAGAAACCAGTTCAGTAGGTATCAGATTCTACGGCACAAACAACATCACAGTAACAGACTGCAGTTTCAGCAACTTCAGCACCCATGGAATAAGCCTCTGGGACTCTCTAAACACCAATATAGAAAACAATGCCTTTAGCAACATCTTCGAAACCGGTATGGGATATAGCATCTCCCTGTACAATGCCTGTGATGACATCAACATAAACAACAACACCTTCCTGGAAAACGGCAGACACTACATCGCCGCAGGGTCCGGGACAGGATCAGGCATATCCGCAGGCAAATGCAGAAACATAAGCATCACAGACAATATATTCGAAAGCAGTACAGCCGAAGCCATAAACACCCATCCCGGCACAAGAGCCGTCCTGACCATAACAGGCAACACCATCTCCAATTGTGACAAAGGAATTGAGCTCTCAGACAGCCACAGCCTGATCACCGGCAACACCATCATCGATTGTAACAAAGCGATCCACATGATCGGAACCGGCAACCACATCATAAACAACAACACCTTCCGGGCCAATCTGATCTCCTGTGAACTGCACGCACCCTCAACCATCAGGAACAATCACTTTGACAACGGCGGCTACATAAAACCGATCCACGACGTCGTAATCGACAGCAACACCTTTGTCAACTACAATGACGCCTTCATCTATTACGATGCAGAAATAGACAACTATTCTGAAAATGTCACAATCATAAATAATGTATGCACAGATGAACTGACCAAATCCATCATACTCCAATATTTCAGGGACGTAACCTTTGACAGCAACCAGCTGGTTGGCGGAATTGAATCCATATACAACAAAGACATCACCTTTAACAACAACTCCATAACATCACCCTGGTTTGGAATACGTCTCATAGACGCCGCCGGGGAGCACACCATCATAAACAATGACATAACATCCGACAGAAAAGGAGTATTATTAGACATCTACAGCACAGCAACAACAGAAAACATCTGGATACTAAACAATAACATTGATGCACCAGCAGTAGTTGAGGACGACGGTTACCCGACGGTGATCCTTGGCAACAGCTTTCCTGATGCAATACATTCAGTTACCTCCGCTAACATCGGCGAGACCATTTATTTAAGCACAGCCGCAGAGATGGAATCCTATGCATGGGACTTTGACCTTGCCGACGGGATCGGTCCGGACACCACCGGTAATTATGCAGAGCATTCATACGATACGGCCGGAGTCTATACAGTAACACTCATCATGACAGACTCACAGGGAACAACCCACTGCGACACTGTCACGATCACCATATCAACATCCTCCAATACGATCGCGGTCAACCCGTCGGCCCTGACAGTCCTCCCCGGCGAAACCTTCAGCGCAAACATATCGATTGATCCGGGAGTACCGATAACAGGTGCACAGCTGGATATAATATCCTCCAATCTGATAATCAACAGCATCACGGAAGGCACTCTGTTCAGCCAGGCCGCACAGACCCTGTTCAATGCAGGAACCATTGAAGATGGCCTGGTATCAAACATCTTCATAACCCTCCTGGGCCAGAGCTCCATCACCGATGAAGGAGTGATCGTAAACATTGACCTTAAGGCCGCAGACTCCACAGGGTATGCAACCCTTAACCTGTCCAATGTTATCCTCAGCGACGTCAATTCCCGGCCTGCACCATATACGATACAAAACTCCACGATCCTGATCGACACTGCACCGGCCTTCAATTCCCTGCCCCTGCAGACCCTGGATGAAACACAGACCCTCACCTTCACACTCAGGGCAAACGATCCGGACGCAGACCCGCTCACATATTCAGCCCCTTCCCTCCCACCAGGGGCCTCCCTGAACGGGAACACCTTCACCTGGACACCTGAGAGAGGAGATGCAGGAGAATATGAAGCAACCTTCAGGGTCACAGACAGTTATCTCACAGACAGCATGACAGTCGATATCAAGGTCAACAAGCTCAACACCCCTCCCCTGATAACCCTCTTCAATCCCGAAGACGGCTCTGTCTTTGAAGAGGCCACCACGATCAGTGTCCTTACAAATGCCTCCGACGCAGACGGTGATGAGCTAAGTTACATCATATTGATCGACGGCCAGCAGGTCAGCACAACCCAAAATTACACCTGGGCCCTGGACTATGAATCCGCCGGAGAACACACCATTGAACTCAAGGTCAGCGACGGAGTAAATGAAATCATTACCGTAAACACGGTAACTGTCACCGACCTGCACCCCAGATGGGATGTAAATCAGGATAATATCGTAAACATCCTGGACATCACCTTCCTGGGACAGAACTACGGCAGGACCTACGAGAGTAACTACCCCCGCTGGGATGTGAATCAGGACGGCATCATCAACATCCAGGACCTGACCATAACTTCCGCCCACTTCAGTGAGATCCTATAAAACAATTTTTCACAAAGAAGGCAGATCTTTTACGGCCCGGTTCACGGGCCTTTCTTTTTTTTGGCGATATGATTTAAATACATGCCATGTATGATACATAACATGTATCTAATTTCCAGAGGAAATCTGTATGAAGTTCTATGACCGTGAGGAAGAGATGCAAAAACTGTCTGAAGTATGTGGTCTGTCGGGTTTTCGGCTTGTAGTGATAAGTGGAAGGCGCAGGGTCGGGAAGACACGAATGGTACTGGAATTCTTAAAGGACCGGGATTTTGAATATGTATTTGTCCCGATGCATAAGACAAAGGAAACCTTTCTGCAGGAGATTGCAGGGGACAGAAATATCCCGGAGTTCAAAAATGTCACAGACCTGTTCAGATACCTTATCGAAAAGCATCAATTCCTGTTCGTGGATGAATTCCAGAACTTCTATGACATGGATAAGAGTATCTATTCCGATATACAGAAACTTGCAGATGAGTTTAGATATAAAGAGAAGAAATGCTGCATGTTCATTAGCGGTTCAAGCCATTCCCTGATGAACAAAGTATTCACAGACCCGGCCCACCCCCTCTACGGCAGGGCGGACATAATGATAGAACTTAAAGCACTGTGCCTTGAAACGGTCCTCAATATCCTTTCCGATCTGAATATAAAGGACAGGGAGGACATGCTCAGATATTATGCTATCTTTGGAGGAATCCCAAAATATTACGACCTGCTGGAAAACCGGCCCGGGAGTTCCTTTGAACAAAACACAAAAGCATTCTTCTTTGACGCAAACATGCCCCTGCTCAAGGAAGAAGGCCGCAATGTGCTCATAACGGAATTTGCAGGTGAGTACAGGACATATTATTCCATCCTGGAAGCCATAGCTTCCGGGAAGAACACTATGGGAGAGATCAACTCCATACTGGGCCAAAAGGGCAACCGGTCCTCCAGGTACCTGGAGATTATGCGCAAACAGTACAATGTCGTAAAAAGGGAAACACCCATCCTGGATGACCCCCGCCGCTCCAGAAGAGGCATATACACCATCAAAGACCCCTTCCTGCATTTCTGGTTCACTTTCATCAAACGCTATGAAGCCTATTTCGAACAGGAACGCACCGAAGAACTTTTCACCCTCTTTAAAAACAACATCGATACCTTCATGGGTTTCTCCTTCGAAAGAATCGTTAAAGAATACCTCCGGAACAACCCCGGACTGCTCCCTTTCAAACCCCATCGCATAGGCAGACAATGGGGAACCATAAAAAACGCTCCAAAAGGCCGCAACACCTATGATATAGACCTGCTCATAACTGACCTGACCACAGACAATATAATGCTCATAGAATGCAAATGGAGAACTGTCACCGACACACCGGATATCCTCCGGGCCCTCCACCAAAAAAAAGAATACCTCAGCCTCAAAGAAGATTGCAACATATACTACGGAATATGCGCAAAGGAAATTGCTCCGGAGAAAGGTTTGTTTGTGCTGGGCCTGAAGGACATTGTGGACGTGGAGGATCAGAGTACTGTGTGATCAAAGAAAAAGGGGGATTTCTTAATCACATTTCAATACTAATAGCAGACCGGGAATATCATGTTCAAACTAAATAAAATGATGAAAGACATCCAGTGGTCCTTCATCAGCCTTGCGATCTCATCTTTATCCCACCTGCTGCTCAGGATAGTGCTGGGAAAAGAACTTGGCCCTCAGGGCCTGGGAGTCTACACGCTTGTCTTTACCATTTACATGTTCGGCATGCAGTTCTCAGGCTTTGGGATCGGTTCGGCCCTGACAAAATACGTAGCGCAATTTGCCGACGACGAGAACAGGATCAAAGAGTATATCAGTGCAGGCCTGAGCGGCTCCCTTATAACCGGGACCATAATGGCGATCGTATTCTACCTATCTGCAGACCTTATAGCAATATCAATATTTGACATCCCTGAAATGGGGCCTTACCTAAAATATGTAGCTTTCTGCCTGCCCTTCATAGCCATTGAAAAAATGGTACTGGGTACTCTGGTGGGTCTTCGGCAAATGAGGTCCTATGCGCTGATCAACATCTTTCAGAACGCTTTTATATTCATACTCTCCGTCCAGCTGGTCGCAAACATCGGGGTCAGAGGAGCGATCCTCGGACTGGTCATACCCACCATACTGACCGGTCTGGCATCTTTTTTCTTCATCAAAGGCATCTGCACCGGCCTGGCCTTCTCAGAGAAGTTCAAAGAGGTGGCCTGGTTCGGGTTCTACTATGTCCTCTCAAACACCATAGGCATGATCAACACCCAGGTTGACAGTCTTATGGTCGGCCATTTCCTGGACGCCGAAAATGTAGGGATCTATGCGGTGGCCGTACTGTTGACACAGAGCATCACCCTGATACCCAATTCAGTCCACACGGTCATCGAACCTTCTGTCGCCTATCATTACGGAAGATCAGATTACAAACGGACAACAGACCTGATAAAGAAGACCATGCTCAAAACATTCCTGATCATATTATCCATTGCAGTCATACTGACTATCCTTGGCAGGCCCCTGATCACCATACTGTTCACAGAACAGTTCATATCCGCATATACGCCAATGCTCATCCTGTTAGCAGGATATGCCATCTATTCCACAGTGCATTCTGTAGACTGCACCCTCCCGGCCATAGGAAAAGTGAACATAGTGTATAAGATCTCACTATCCTGTGCCATCTGCAACATCCTCTTAAATTTCATGCTGATCCCGGAGTACGGAATACACGGAGCGGCCCTGGCCACCACAGTAACGATCATTCTTATGTCACTGCTGAAATTCTATTTCATCAGACTATATGTGCTAAAAAAAGAACTTAATTGAACCCCGGCCCGGGCAATAAAAACATACAACCGTTCAATAATACCTCCTCATATCCCTATTGGACTCCTGCATATCAAAGAACATCGCAAACAGCAGGAACTGGAACCCCGAGAGCAACATCAAAGCATCCAGCAGAGGATAATTTGCAGACACATGCAACCCCATTGCCTTCCAGATGAATATCCCCAGACCAAATAACAGGCCGGAAGGAAGCAAGAACATAGAAAACACATAGAACAATACCAGCGGATGGAAGCTTAATATGATATATTTCATCTTAAGTCTCCACAAAAAACCCCTGAAAAGCATAAAGGAGACCCTGAACATATAGGGCCCGTACTTAATGGTGGACCTTTCATTCCCATACCTTGCAGGCATGATCACATCCGTCACCCGAAAACCAAAGGCATTAAGCCGTATGAGCATATGGTTGCAATAACCGTAGTACGTATAGACCTCATCAACACCTATATTCATAAGGGCCTCCCTGGAAATGGCTGTATAACCATTCTGAGGGTCCATTATGTTCCAGTATCCACTGGCTATCTTTGTCAGGATGGTAAGAAGCGCATTGCCAATCACCCTCAAATGGCTCATACCTATGCGATAATCAGTACTAAACAGACGATTGGCCTTGGTATAATCGGCCTGACCTTCAATAATAGGGATCAGAAGCCTGGGAAGCTGATCCGGGTTCATCTGATTATCTCCGGCCATAATGGCAGTAATGTCCATCTTCTCACGCAGGGCCTGTTTATAGCCACTGATTAAAGCCGCCCCGACACCTTTGTTGACCTGATGTGTGATCACCTCCACCCTGGGATCTTTCACATTCTCCAGTATGCCGGCAGTATTATCGCTGCTGCAATCATTTACCACATAGATACGTTCCACATACCCCGGAATCCCTTCAAGGGTCTTTTCAATAAGCTGCTCTTCATTATAGGCCGGGACCACAACACCGATCCTGTACTTACAAAGAGCGTTAAACCTGTCCGGGTCCAGAAGCTTAACGGGAACTTCCGTGATCTCATACCCGCTCTCCAGGGCCTCTGCAATAATATTGCGTTCAATACAACTTCCGGCCTTCACAGAGTTTAAGATCTCAAAGACCCGGGATGAATAAGCACAAAACCCGCTAAGTTTGACAGGTTCCCCAACTGTCTTTAGATCTTCCAGTTCCTGGCTAAGAGTATGAGAAGACGGACAGCAGGCCCCATTTACAATATCTGCTTCCATGGTTAAGATAGGATTGAGCATATAGGGGATATCATCCGGATTATAGATTCCGTTGCCGTAAATGCTCACAAGGATGGATGGGTTAAAACGCATGGCCTCTTTAAAAGCTCTCTTAAGGGCCTCCTCTTTACCCATATTGTGTTCATGGCTTACAACATGCACACCCAGACTCCTGGCAATAGAGGCAGTGGCATCCGTACTGCCATCATCCACAAGGACCACCTCATCCACATACAAAAGGGTCTTGCGAATGATCTCCTTTATATGAGCCTCTTCATTATAAACAGGAATTGCTGCAACAATGATCAACAAGCGACCTCCTGTGATACAGAGGAGATCGGAAAAAGTGACCTAAACATCGCAACCAGATAGAATTATACATCAGGTACACCCACCAATACTACAGTCCCCATTAAATATTGTTTATAATCAATATATAAGCATAATGGTGTTAACAAAATCGCAGCCAATAGTTATGTAACTGAAATTATATACAATAGTTACAACTTATCGAAAACTGTCACAAAAAACCTTTATCAATAATCCCCGCCATATCCCCCCACCATGAAACAACTACTTATCACCGGGGGCCTGGGCCAGGTCGGCAGCTACCTCATTGACTCTCTAAAAGATGACTACGACATCACGGTCCTGGACAACTACTCCTCCACCACAAAAGAGGATGTCGATGTAAAGATCATCAGGGCCGACATCCGGGACGACCTCACCAAAATCCTGGAAGACATCGACCTGGTAATCCACACAGCGGCCCACATCAGCGTCTACCGCTCCCTGGAAGAACCTCTCATGGACATGGACAACAACATCAGAGGGACACTGAACCTCCTGGAGGCCTGCAGAGAAGCAGATATCGAGCGATTCGTCTATTTCAGCTCCGCAGCTGTGTACGGGGACCCCGCGGAAATTCCGGTAAAAGAGCAGCATGAGCAGGGGCCCATGTCTCCATACGGGTGCAGTAAGCTCGCAGGAGAGAAGTACTGCATGATGTATGAGAAAGCATACAACCTTCCATGCGTGGCGATCAGGCCCTTTAACATCTACAGTCCCAGGCAGGACCCCTCAAATCCCTACTCCGGAGTGATCTCAAAGTTCATAGAGAGAGTAAAGAATGATCAAAGGCCCATCATCTACGGAGACGGAGAGCAGACCCGGGACTTTGTATCGGTACACGATATTGTGAGGATGGTAAAGATTTGTCTTGAGAAAAAGCAGTGTGTGGGCAATGTGTATAATGTGGGAACAGGGGGCCCGACCTCTGTGAACGAACTGGCACAGATCATTCTTGAATTATACAACAAACCTGAGCTGGGTGTGGAGCATGTTGAAGCTGTTGCGGGGGATATCAGACATAGTGTGGCGGATATTTCACGGGCCCGGGAGATAGGATTTAAGCCGGTAGTGACACTGGAGGAAGGGCTGAGGGAGTTTGTTGAGGATATGTAATTCAATGGCTAAAGGAACAAGATGGAGGTAAAATTGCAAAAGTACTGAATGTACAGGTGATGAAGTCATATACAAGCGTGTACATAAATCACTATAATTTTTCAAAATTAACAATAGTTCTTAAACATTTTAGGATAAAGGTTTTTTACAAGTTCAATCTCATCTTTTGTTGCATCAGTCACATCTTGATTTGCAATACGTTTAGCTAAAATCCGATACAACTGACTAGGCTGCCCGTTTTCCCTATATTCAGGAGATTTATATCTGTGACATTTATGTTTCCACCAAACATCAAAAAGTTTTGCATCAATAGCATTTTGCTTTTCTTCACCTAAAATTTTCAGACATTTCAACAATTTTGGAATTATACACATAATTGAAGCTGATAATAATAAACCAGATAACATCAACATATAATCTGCTTTAGTTGCGTAGTTTAATGCATTCCAATAATCAAAAAACGATGAATAAAATACATGGTGGAAAAATCCATATAAATATAATTTCACTGTTATCCCACCAACAATTACAAACAATGTGAAATTAATTAATAGTGTTACAAAGAAAAGTACATCTGATAACTCGCATAATTCTCTTGAAAGTGATTCGATGCTTGCACCAATTTCACACTTCCTGTCATCTTCTAAATTTTTACCATTATATGTAATGTCTTGAATCCATAAAGCATACGCTTGTCTATATTGAACAAGATATTGTGTGAGAAAAAGACCAAAAACACCAAATACTATCACTAAGAAAACTAAGAGTTCTATCAAACAAAAACCTCAAAAAGATAAATTAAAGAAAAAATCATGCAAACCAGAAAGCGGCAATAAACATAATAATTAAAATGCCAAATGCTGCTGCGGGTAATGAATAAGATATCCAAAAATTTCGATTAAAATCTTCTGTAGACATAATTACTCACTTCTCTAATGTGATTATACTAGAATTGTAATATGAACAGTGTATGCTATTCCATGTATAAAAACACATCCCTGAATGATGCTTATGCAAAAATCCAGCCAGTATTCAACCTGCTTATTTAACTTTGGAAACTGAGATTTTCCAACTGATAGCCTTCTTTCCTCTTCAACTGGAAAGTCAGGATTACTGGCCAGTGCAAAACCCATGTATTTTCCCTGTGTCCCGGTATTTGCATATAATTGTGTATCCATACCCTGACAAACACGGGGCCCAAAACGCTCTGCGTTCAAATAAAACAACTGATCCGGAAAAATGGGTGCAGCGCCATCATCAAACTCCACCAATTTCAATGCTATTTCAGCTTTATCCTTTTCAGCATAATATTTGATAAAAGAACACTTGCCTTCAGGATCATAAACACTAAAAGAGATATAATCAGAAACTGAAATTATATACAATAGTTACAATTTATATATCCTATAGGCAAATAGATAATTATGTGTATTTAATTTTAAAGAGTGGTTTATCAGTTAAAGGTGAAGTAGCATCAAAAACATAATCAAATTTTATTAAGCCATTCTTTTCTATACGAACTATCCATAAATATTTTGGGAAATTGTCAATTAGTATTTTTGATTTATTCTCGATTGAACTTTTTAACAAATAGTTCTTATAATTGTTCAGTTCTTCTAAAAAAAGAGTTGATTTGTATTCTCCCTTAAGGCTTTGCATATTGTTCAAATACGCATCATATATACGTTTAAATCCAACTCTTATTTTAGGGTATACCGGAATTAAGAGGGTTTGAACAATTAAGTCGTCATATCCAAAATCATTAATCCATTCGTTTTTCCAGTGAGAAAAATCAAAATAGCCTTCATCATCACAAGTTACAGGATATATCTTACTATATGGCCCGATTCTATCATCGTGGGAATATAATTCAATAACATTTCCATCACTATCGTAGCGATAACCACTTATGACAACAGCATGAAAATCATCTTCTGTCCCGGGTTCTTCGATCTCACTTTCAGATTCTATTTTTTTTTGTAAATTTAAGCAAGCCACAATAGGCAAACGGAGATTAAAATAAGCTTTCAAAACATCTGGAATTATTTTTGGTTCTATCAATACGTTGATAGATTCAGTTTCCATTCCAATTGAATTAAAATAATTTTTTATTTGGAGAATATTCAACCCACCTGATGGGAAATTTCGTTCTACCCCTGGATAAGCTACAGAAATGGTAGTTATTTCAAAGGGGGATTGTTTTTGGATCCCAAAAACTGAGTTCAAAGCGTTAGTTGATGTCCAAATTGCAGTTGTAGCACAGGCTGAAACGACACCATCTTGCGTCTGATATGGTAGTGAAATAATTTCTAAAGGAATGCCGTACAAAGAGACCTGGTGTTTGTGCTACAAATACTTTCGAGAATCTCCTTCTTCAGCAGATGCCGGATATGTTGCCAACAGAGTGCGGCCGATGTGATAATATTTTTCATCAATTTCTAGTGGCTTAACAACTATGAATCCTAAATAGTTTTCAGATAAGTCTGACTGAAATGTTGTGTCTGAGTGAAATTTACCCATAAACTCGCTTTTAGAAAAAGAGTTACCAAAGAAATGTAGGCGTGTTGTGTACTTGCTATGCTCTTTAAAAGAACGAGAGTAGAAATTAGAATAATCAATTAAATAATCTTTATCGATGTATTTATCTTCAACAACAATCGTTTTTGCATGAAGATAATCTAAATAGTCAAGCAAATATGCACTTGGACATGATGACCCCATATGATAAGGAGCATCATCAAAAGGACAAACATCCATAAATGACCCTTCAAGAACAGAACAGTTACTTAAATTGTAAAAGGTCTAAGGAAATCTTCTGGACTCTTATGGCTAATTCGCTTTTCAAAATTACTTTTTACCAGCAGATTTTGCCGGAGATCATGTCCCATTTTTTCCATCAGTGAATCTAATTTTTCTTCTTCCAAAGTATTACCCATGACCAACCCTCATTTGGAAATTTGAATATCGTCAATTAATAGGTATTCATGTTCAAACTATATAAGTTGTATTAATAGATTTTGAATTTTTAGATATATGACCCTTTATTAATCCCATATAGCTCAATTAGACTGTGAACTACCCCGAAGCTAAAGACCTCATGACTCTTTGCGACCCGTGTAAAACACGTTGGTATAATGACCACTTGCTAAGAAAGTATAGGTAAATGGAACTGCTTTACGCAAATCCACGTTCCGCAGACATCTTAACAATGTACCACATTCAGTATATAGTTATCGGAATTATGTCGATAGACGCTTACATCCCCTATGCTAAAGACATAGGGGTTTTACGCTCTATGCATAAATCACTTGGATGATGTCGAAAATGTTTGATTATGATTTATACCTAAACATGTGCGTGCACGATTGTTCCACGTTATCGTAGAACTCTCTGCCCCGACTTTGAAAAAGAACCAACCTACTAAATCAATATTCACTTACCCGGTTCACACCGGGCTTCTACTAAAGGAATGGCCCCGTACTTCCCATTTAGATAACTCTTTTCAAAGTTAGCATTATTCCTCTGCTTAAACTCCAGCAGAGAGTAAAGCCTGGTGGCCCCGTCATCAATATCCTTTTCACAAAACCAGATCTGATCCCTTCGCAATAATTCCGGATTGAGCAGGTAAGTATTGTGAGTTGAGAAAATGAGCTGGGACTTAACCATATCCTCGTTGAACATCCTGATCAGATATTCATACAATAAAGGGTGAAGGGCCTTCCCGGGGTCATCGGCAAACATCACTTTTTCTTTATCAAGCAACTCAAAAAGGGAACAAAGCAATGCAAATAGCTCTTTTACTCCCGTGGATTCAAGTTCAAGAGGGATCTTAATTTCATTACCCGGGGCCTTGTGAAGTATCTCGTCCTCTGCAATACCGGTTATGCTTTCATCTGCATATTTTAAAAACTTAACAAACCGGGCCTTCAAAGTTTCATCAAAGTTCAACATCGAAGTATGGGAAACTTCACAAAGAACTTCCTTAAACCATCTGAAAGGCCCGGTCGTTCTATCATAATTACTCCGGGCAGAAGAGGCCAGATAAAAGACATTCTCATTGGTGTCCATTTTGATACGGTTCTGTCTTTTTTTGTCGGATGTGAACTTATAATCATTCGTATCCGTCCTTTCAAAGATGGTGGCAACAGAACCTTTAGGATAATAATACAGGTACTCTTCAATCACCCTTTCAGCTGTAAAAGAGGCCCCATAATTGTATCGGACGTTTTCATAGATGAAATCGATATCAAATTTGCAGGGTTTATTTAAACATCTGGCATCAAGGCGAAAAGGATCAAAACTTATTTCATCCCCCGGCATATTTTGAGCTGAACTGATTATAATGTGCCTTAAATAGTCAAGGGCCCTTAACAAATTGCTTTTCCCTGAGGCATTTGCTCCATATATAACAGCACCTTTAAGCAGATCATTACCTTTACCCAGTGAATTTCGACTGACACCTTCACCCATAATGATTGCCCTGTCCCCGGGGATTAAATTATTCGAAAGAGAGTGATCACTATTAGAGGAGAGCAGACTAAAAGATACCTTCTCTTTAAAAGACCGGAAATTCTCGATACTAAATTCTATCAGCATACGCTTCACACCGTCAATGTCACCAAGAAAGAGTGTTATTTTGCATAAATTTGCAAAAATAAACCCTCCTTACAAATTCAAAATATTATAAGCATTATATAAATACTTAACCCGGATACAAAAATACAGAGCTCCACAAATCTCAATGAAAGAAAATGGTCACTGGAGCATCAGGATGACCGTATACAGAGATGATCCGGACATATTAAAGCGGTTTATAAAGGCCCTTCCGGGAACAAGGTCAGAATATTTTGATGAAAACGGATCAGCCATCCCATTTGTTCAAATTGGGCCACAAAGTTAAAAAAGTGACAGAACAAACACTGTTGCAGCCGTCTTTTGAAAAAAGATTTGCATTATAAGATGTTGCTTAATATCCGGATCAGGTAGTTGATCAGGACATCATCTTTGCCTTGATTTGTGCCAGCTCATGTTCAAGTGATGATATCCTCTCATCAAGATGAGACCTGAAATCATCCCGATTTAAACGAACTTCAGAAGATATTTCCTGCCTGTTCATATCGACCTTTTCACCAACAATGTCAACTTTTTCACCAACAAGATCAACTTTAGAACCAACAAGATCGACCTTTTCACCAACACCGTCAACCTTCTCACCAACAAGATCGACCTTTTCGCCAACACCGTCAACCTTAGAACCAACAAGATCAACCTTCTTACCAACACCTTCAACCTTCTTACCAACAAGATCGACCTTTTCGCCAACACTGTCAACGTGATCAGTCAGGTCTTCAAGTTTTAAGACAATATCAGAATTCATCTTTCGGATATATCGAACAGCAGAATCCATCCGTTCAAAGGTTGCAGCTGTCAGATCTTCCTCACGGATGATCTCAAATTCATTGAACTCACCGGTAGGTTCCTTATAGACTACATCGATGCCATCCACACGTATCGGGTATTCAATGATATTAATTCTCTCAAGCAATCTCTTAATGTTTTCCTCTTCACCCTCGCAGATAAGCTCAACTGTACCATCATCAAGGTTTTTAACAAAACCATTGATTAAAAGATCGAAAGATTGTTCATCAACAAAATCTCTAAAACCGGCCCTTTGAACCCTTCCCGAGATTATTACCTCTGCCCTCTTCCTCATAGTACAATATTTCTATTAAATTCATTTAAACTTTATCATGCCCTATCTATGTCTAAGTGAACTGCCCGCCAATCAAGTCACGGACTTTCCCTGCTCCCAAATAATCGTAAAAGTAAAAGTGCTCCCCTCCCCTTCCCTGCTCTCAAGACGAACCCTCCCGCCATGCATCTTTACAAAATGCTTCACAAGGGACAGGCCCA
Source organism: Methanosarcinaceae archaeon (assembly GCA_963676195.2). GTDB lineage: Archaea > Halobacteriota > Methanosarcinia > Methanosarcinales > Methanosarcinaceae > CAXXJW01. Next base: position 251,790 of record CAXXJW010000002.1, read on the forward strand.
GGCCGGTTCCTTCATACATCCGGCTATCCGAAGCATCGACCTGGGTGAAGGGATCAAAGACTTCCTTTTGCATATCCTCAGGAATGCCTATGCCACTATCCCGCACACATACCTCCACACCGTCATCTATCCTTTTTACCCGGACAGAAACGTTGCCACCCTCCGGGGTGAACTTTATCGCATTGCTGAGCAGATTGTAAATGATCTGTTTGAACTTAAGCCTGTCAGCAAAGATAGTGTCATCCTCAAAACGGTCCTCAACAACAGGAGAAATACCCTTCTTTGATGCAATGGGGCCCATCATTGTGATCACTTCATCGATCACCTGGAAAACGGAAAAACAGACAAGATCAAGTTCCATCTTACCGGCCTCCACTTTGGACAGGTCCAGTATATCATTGATCAAAGCCAGCAGATGCCTGCCGCTTTCATTGATATTACCGGCATAGCGAAGCTGTTTATCGTCCGGCAGCCCTGAATCCTTTAACATGTCAGAAAAACCAATTATCGCATTAAGGGGGGTTCTCAGTTCATGACTCATGTTTGCCAGGAATTCCGACTTGGCCCTGCTGGAGGCCTCCGCCTCCATTCTGGCATTGATAAGCTCCTTTTCAGCACGTTTTCGATCAGTTATATCCCTGCAGACACAAAAGATCAGCTTCTGCTCTCCAAACCTGGCCGCATTCGAAGTTATATCAACATCCAGAAGGGATCCGTCCTTACGTTTATGGACGGTTTCGAAATGCTCCCCTGCCTCATCAACATTCTGCAAGATCTCCCTTATCTTCTCTTTTGAAGACTGTGCATCCCATTCCCACACATGTAAAGAAGCCACCTCTTCAGAAGAATAACCAAGCATATCCGCAAACCTTTGATTGGCCTCAAATACCCCACCTTCAAGATCAAGCACAACGATCCCGTCCCGGGACTGCTCGATGAAGATACGTCTTCTCACAGCTTCCTGCTCAATTTTAATCTCCGCTCTTCTGCGCTTTGTGATATCAAACAGGAATAATGTCAGACCAATGATATGTCCCGAATCATCCCTTAAGGGGCCATAGGCATTCTCATACCAGTACTCTCCGTATTCCTCAACGATTGTGAAGGCTTCTCCTGCAAGGGCCCTGTCAAAGTTTGCCTTTGCCCTCTCCCTGTCCGACGACTCCCCTATACATTCCAGCATATTAACACCTTCTTCAACCGTGACACCCCATTTCTGTTCCATACGGACCCGATGATTTTTGTTAAAGAAAAGGTGCCTGTATTCCGTGTCCAGAGCAAATATGGCAACACCTTCAGGACTTTCCACAACACCCTGCAGGATATTGTGGGCCTGACGGTACTTCCTCTCCGCCTTCACCAGCTCATCCCGTGTCCTCTTAAGGAAAAGAGTGTTTTCAAGGAGAGTCCCAAGCAACACGGTACCTGCAGGATATAGCAGCATAACAGGAAGTGCAATATGCCTCAAAACTTCAAAGGCATGGGGCCAGGGAAGCAGCAACATGCACAACAGCATGAACACATGCACCAGCAGACCAAAAACATACAGATCAGAACTTCCCAGGACCCCTTTAAGCCTTGCATGACCCCTTCTCCACAACAGACCCAATATAAGCGAACATAAGACAACAGACACTCCCACAATGGCCCCGGCCCCTCCCTGATAGAGACGATAGAAGATGATCATCAAAGATCCTATCACAGCTGGAATAGCCCCAAAAAAAAGAGCAACGATACTCACCAGGATGGAACGCGTATCATAGAACAGTCCCGGATACAGCTCCCAGGGATTAAGCATCAGCGCAATTCCGACCAGGCCCACGGCTATCCCTGAAACAACGCCCTTCCAGCGTATGCTCATATCAACATTATAGAAGAAAATATTATACAGCACACCGATGGTCAGGAGCAGGGCCGCATTATTCACAAGTGGCATTAGCATTTCAATATTCATGGAGCACCTGAAAAATCTTCTTATCACAAATTATATCAGAGAACAGTTATAATTTATCCTATATATAGCCTGTTAGAATAATAACAATCTTAAAATCCTCCGGGCCCGACCATCCCGATACTATAAATATTTATAAATTATTATTGTTCCTCTATTACAGAAGTAACCAGGTGTGGAAAATATCAGGGGATATCAGGCATATTACAGTGTATATTTCACAGGCGTGCAAGGATCAGAATCACAAGTTATACTGGAGGAGTTCGCATCACATCAATTCCAGGTAAAGCGAGATCCTATCGTTGTTGCCCTCATGGGAGCCAAAGTTGGCAGGTAATACGAATTCATAATCGTGAGGGGATGTACAGACAGGTGAACTTTTATCCGGGTTGATGTTTGTGATGAAGACCAGATCCTCCTTATCAGTGGTATCATATTCAAGATCACCGGAATCATCACTTGAATCCCACAGTACTCCGGTCACAAAATCCGCATCTTCTAATGGGCCCTCTTTATCAGAGCTGTTCACCACAGGTACATTCTGGACCTCTCTGCCAAAAACGGAAAAGGAACTCACACTGCCGTTCAGATCGTACACATTCGTAAAATTATACCCCGGACTCATATACAGATTTGTGCTGATATCCTCAAGGTCAAAGGAAGATACATTCCCATTAAGGTCATAACCTATCGGTCTTAAAGCCATCCAATCGATCGATGAATCACTATCAACTGCATAGACATTGCCCGCACCGGTCTGCCAGGCCCAGGTCATAAGATCATTTACACCATCACTTAATCTGATATTCCCACCCACATTACCACACAAATTGAACCAGAGCACATAACTGATGTTTACCCTGGACACAGTAACATTTTCAGATGAAAAATTAAGCTCAATGCTCACATTCTCCGAATAGTTCACTCCCAAAGCATTCTCATCCACCTGCGGGATAAAAGCATTAAAAGCATCAACAAGACCTGCATTGGAATCATTAAGCTCCAGGGTACCATTAAGGATCTCAGGCCCCCACTCCACAACACCATCCCTGCCAACATCAAGGGTCAGGTTTGAAACAGACTCAGAACTATTAATACAAAAACTGGCATCCACAACATTGGCATTACGTGGCAGTACAACTGTCGAAAAGTTCCCGGACACATTAAATACCCGGGCATCTGCACCCTGAACAAAACAAAGCAACATCAGGGTGCAACAGATCAGACAAATGCTCCTGCTCACTACGATCACTTCTTAATTCTACGCCCAAACACCTTGCATACGATCAATAAGATGACCAGCTGTATCAACATCATCGGACTACCAAGGCCCAAACCATCAGGAACAAGATCCGAGGACACTTCAAGAGGAAGCTCATCTTCATAGACCTTGATCATAGAACCACTACTTTTGCCGTAGTTCACATGGACAAAGACCATTTCATTCTCCTCCAGATTCGTATCCGAAAGATCCACAATGAATTCCACTTCGACCCCATCCTCAAGGAAGATAGGCTCATCCTTTGAAAGAACCCTCTCATCCCCGTATATAGTGACACTGACCCTGGGACTTATATATACTCCCTCTGGCCCGGTATTTTTGACATCCACACGAATCTTATGATCCCCCTTATCATAGGTGGCCCCGGTCACCTCTATCCCGGAGAAGTCTTCCACCTCCACTACCGCCACTTCCATCTCATCTGTAATAACTACACTCTGAGAACGCTCATATTCCCCTATACGAGAAGTAACCTCAACCATCAGGTTTGAAACCGCACCATCCAAAGAAACATCATATGCGACCGGGAGGGTCTGGCCGGAAAGCACAAGCACAGGATCAATATCTCCGGTAGTGGCAACATGTTCACCATCTGAATACACCGTGACGGTAGAAATCAAATAGGTATCTATCTCAGCATTGTTTGTATAGACCACTTCCACCTGACTACTTGCAAGATTCAAAGTCGTAGATACGATCTCCAGATCAAACTCATGCACCGGTAATCTGAACACATCCAGATCCTGGATACCCTCACCTGGAAGGCCCTGACCGAATTTAATGAACACGGACAGATTGGAATAATCCTTAAACTTGCGGGAAGCTTTCTCCATACCGCTGCCTACCACAACACCCACAGAAATGTTTTCCTCATTATCCTGTACATAATCGATGACCTGAGGAGGGACATCATCCCTGCCAATGAAAAGAACAGGATGTTCTCCCTGAATAATAGTAGGCTCCAGGATCTGTCCATCCGTAAGTATCACCTGCTCTGTAGGATATGCCTCCATGAACCGCTCAACGATCTCTATATTATCATCGAAGCGGTTCCCGTTGTTGATTACATCTGGATCGAACTCCGCAAGAGCTTCCCGGACCTCCTTATCCAGTTTACCATAAAGCAGAAGATGCTCTATCTCAATTCCGCTCAGATAGGAATAGACCACATCAATATTTTCCCTGCTGGCAAACAATACAAAGGAATTATTTGCAATAGCATAGGGGGCCACAGAAACTGCTCCGTGACCATAGGAATCATCCACCACTATGAAACTATCGGCCCTTAACATCTGCGAAAGTTCAAGGTTCAGGCCCGAATCAGTCTCAGCCCGAATCCCTATCACCCTGAAACCTTCCGATGTCAGACGATATTCATAATTCAGCGCATAGGGAACCCTGGTAGACTCGATCAAAAGGATCTGCCTGACACTGCGATCAAAATCATCCATTATCTGAGTACCGTGTCCCTCACTTAATAGAAACCTGGCAGGAACATCCGTAAAACCAGCATAAAGCATACCGGAATAAACATCCTCCCAGCTGGCAGAATTGATCAGAACACAATCCACATCAGCAGCTGCTATGCCGCTGCCCAGTAGAATTAGTAGAATAAAGAATATTTTCTTCATGATAATACAACCCGGCCCAGGGATATTAAATATACTATTAAAAAAAAGAAAAAGGCGGGTTTAAAGCCCGCTTAGAAGAGTTCAACGTAGAAGTAATAGGTTTCAGTTCCACCAAGGGAATCATCTGTTGGCACGATCAGTTCAAAATCATGGTTTTCCCCATTGAAGCCTGCATGATCGTTAGCAATATCCGTGACGAACAAGAAATCACTTGATTCAGGATGTTCTGCATTTGTATCCGCAACGATTGCTGTGTCCCATCCGCCCCCGCTAGTTATGGCTGGAGCAGAAAGAACATTCTTATCCCCTATCCTAAAGGTGGCTGTGGTGTCTGAGCTAGTGACAGCAGCTGCAGCCGTATCAGAACCACCTACAGTTGTAGTACCATTAACATCCACACTATTGTTAAATCCCCATGCATAATCAAGATCATCAGCTGTAGATGCCTGAATATCTCCCCATTCAATAGTACTAGAGGTACTTGCAATGACCTGACCTTCATCGGCAGCTGACCATGTCCACTGGAAAAGATCATGATCAGCCTCATCACCATTGTCAACAGCAAGACTTATGGTACCGGTCACATTACCGTAGAAACCTGCCCATCTTTCGGTATATGAATCTGCAGTCAGATCTGTCGCATAAACAATCCCACCTGTAGTATCAAATGATCCTGATGCAGTTGGATTCACAGCGGAACCGGATGGTGCATCGTCACCGCTGTTGGTTGTAGTACCAGGACTTGCAGTCGCTGCGAATGTAAACATAGAGAACACTACCATGACAAGCAAACCCTTCAAAGCCATGTCGAAATATTTTTTCATTTTATTCACCTCATAGAATATATAAATATAATCAATATATGTACATATATATATTACATATGTACATAAAAATTTCAAAAAAAACGATTTCATGACCACACACCCTAAAAGAAATACTTTTAAAACCCAATTTAACTACCTGCAAAAAAAATCGAATTACACATCCAGAATTAATCACATCGTAATAAATTCATAGAATTACCCGGCATCCATATTACAAATATTGGGCCTCAACATATTGATTCAGGCATCACTGGTCAAGCATAATAACATCTATAAGTAGAAATAAACACATAAAAACTAATAAAAGAATACATGTACACAACCCCAAAGTTGTCATACATATTTGAAGACAGGATCAGACCCACCAGGATAGTCAGCTTGCTTCACGCCAATATTTGAGCAAGATCAAAATAACAGGACAACTTAACAGATACATCAAGGGCCCTGGAAAATAGTAAAAGTAAAATTACTTCCCTCCCCTTCCCTGCTCTCAAGCCGAATCCTCCCACCATGCATTTTTACAAAGTGCTTCACCAGGGACAGGCCCAGGCCGGTACCTTCATATATCCGACTATCCGAAGCATCGACCTGGATGAAGGGATCAAAGACCTCCTTTTGCATGTCCTCAGGAATGCCTATGCCACTATCCCGGACACAGACCTCCACCCCACCCTCGATCCTTTTTACCCGGACAGAAACTTTGCCACCCTCCGGGGTGAACTTTATCGCATTGCTGAGCAGATTATAGATGATCTGCTTGAACTTAAGCCTGTCAGCAAAAATAGTGCCATCCTCAAAACGGTCCTCAACAACAGGATCAATACTCTTCTTTGATGCCAGGGGGCCCATCATTGTAATCACTTCATCGATCACCTGAAAAACGGAAAAGGAAACACTGTCAAGTTCCATCTTACCCGCTTCCACCTTGGACAGGTCCAGTATATCATTGATCAGCGCCAGCAGATGCCTGCCACTGTAATTGATATTAACGGCATAACGAAGCTGTTTATCGTCCGGCTGCTTTGAGTCTTTCAACATATCGGAAAAACCAATTATCGCATTAAGGGGGGTCCTCAGTTCATGACTCATGTTTGCTAGGAATTCCGACTTGACCCTGCTGGAAGATTCCGCCTCCAGCCTGGCCCTTATCAGCTCCTTCTCAGCACGCTTACGCCCGGTTATATCCCTGCAGACACAAAAAATAAGCTTCTGCTCTCCAAAACTGGCCGCATTCGAAGTGATATCAACATCAAGCAAAGATCCATCCCTGCGACGATGGAGGCTCTCGAAATGATCTCCTGTATCATCAACACATTCCAACATTCCCCGAACTCCCTTCTTTGAATACTGTACATCCCAGTCCCATATATGTAAGGAAAGAACCTCTTGAAGAGAATACCCGAGCATATCCGCAAATCCCTGATTGGCCTCAAAGACCTTTCCCTCAAGATCAAGCACGACTATCCCGTCCCGGGACTGCTCGATAAAGATACGTCTTCTTACAGCCTCCTGCTCGATCTTAAGCTCCGCCATCCTGCGCTTTGTGATATCGGTCAAAAACAACGTCAGGCCAATGATATATCCTTCATCATCCCTTAGCGGACCGCACACATTCTCATACCAGAAACCTCCATACTCCTCAACGATAGTGAAAGCCTCTCCTGCAAGGGCCCGGTCAAAATTACCCTTAGCCCTCTGCCTGTCTGACGGATCCCCTATGCATTCAAGCATGTTAACACCTGCTTCAACCCCAACACCCCATTTATTCTCCATACGGACTCGATGATTATTGTTAAAGACAAGATGACGATAATCCCTGTCCAGGGCGACTATGGCAACATCATCAGGACTCTCCACCACCCCCTGCAGTACATCATGGACCTGTCTATACTTCCTCTCCGCCCTGAATAGCTCATCCTGTATCCTCTTGCGCGAGATCGTGTTCTCAAGGAGAGTACCCAGTACCAGGGTACCCACCGGATATAGCAGCAGCACAGGCAGACCAATGTTGCCCAGCACCTCGAAGGCATGGAGCCAGGGAAGCAGCAGCATTCACAAGAGCATGAAAAAATGTACGATCAATCCAAAAACATACAGGTCGAACTTTCCCAGGACCCTTTTAAGCCTTGCATGTCCCCTGCGCCACAACAGACCCACTGCCAGCGAGCAGACAACCACAGAAATACCGACAATGGCCCCGGCCCCTCCCTGATAGAGACGATAGAAGATGATCATCAAAGACCCTATCACAGCTGGAATGGCCCCAAAAAAAAGAGCAACGATACTCACCAGGATGGAACGCGTATCATAGAACAGTCCCGGATACAGCTCCCGGGGATTAAGCATCAGCGCAATTCCGACCAGGCCCACGGCTATCCCTGAAACAACGCCCTTCCAGCGTATGCTCATATCAACATTATAGAAGAAAATATTATACAGCACACCGATGGTCAGGAGCAGGGCCGCATTATTCACAAGTGGCATTAGCATTTCAATATTCATGGAGCACCTGAAAAATCTTCTTATCACAAATTATATCAGAGAACAGTTATAATTTATCCTATATATAGCCTGTTAGAATAATAATATCAATCATGACTGCTCCCATCTCATTAATTACTAAATCGATCATAAAAGCATATAAACGATCAGCTCAAATGTATATGCAGATGAACCTCCTCAACTACATCGACACGGGCCTGGCCCTCCTCAAAGATGGAAACATCATTTATTCCAATGAAAAATGGATATCTATCCCGGACACCATCCTGAAAAACTCTCTCAGGGGCCTTGAAGACGCCCTCACGTTCGAATACACCCCTGACGGCGAGCAGACACTCCTTATCAAAGCGACCGTTACACCTGAGGGTATCCTGCTGCAGCGCTTAAGATCAGATCCCCTTTTAAATGATACAGTATCAGGGATCCATCTGCTGGACCCACGTACCCGCAGGTTCGTCTACTGCAACCAGCGCTTTGCAGATATGCTGGGGTATACCATACAGGAAATACAGCAACTTACCATGGAAGACATTCATCCGAAGCAATATTACCAGGATGTCCTGGGCCAGCTGCAAAATCATATCAATGGCAAAACGGACATATCCCGCAATCTGCCGGTCAAAAGGAAGGATGGCAGCATCATATATGTGAATGTGAATTCCGTACCCTTCAATGACAGATATGTATACGGCATTTTCATAGACGTTACTGAAAAAAGGAATATTGAACAAAGGCTTGATGCATTTGTTCAGAATGCTCCCGAGGGAATATTCATCAGTGATGACCGGGGCAATTACCTGAAGGTCAATTCTGCTGCCTGCAAACTCACCGGATATACAGAAAAAGAGCTTCTTTCCATGAACATCCTGGACATCTCCCCTCCTGAAGATCAGGAGTACATAAAGAATAAATTCAAAAAATTAAAACAATCCGGAACCCTCACCATGCGCCTTCCCCTGTTAAGAAAGGACGGACACAAGCGCACCTTAACACTTAACACCTGTTGCCTGGACGATGGAATATGTATCGGATTCACCCAGGACATCACTCCCTACATCAGCAGTCTGGCCCACTCAAGAAAAAAGGAGCAGGAAATCCACGAGCTTTTGAACATCACCCATGAGATCCTGGAAAACAATGATTTTGCCGGAGTCGCCAGAAAGATCTTTGACGCCTGTGCAAGGGCCATAGGTGCAAAAGCCGGTTACGTGGCCATGCTCTCCGAAAACGGAGAGGAGAACGAAGTGCTCTTTCTGGAAGACGGGGGCCTTCCATGTACAGTGGACCCGAGCCTGCCCATGCCCATAAGGGGCCTTCGGGAGCAGGCTTACCGCACAGGAGAGGTCGTCTATGACAACGACTTCATGAAAAGCAAATGGGCCGACTTTATGCCACCGGGGCATATGGACCTTCCCAATGTCCTCTTCAGTCCCCTCAATGTTCAGAAAAAGACCGTGGGGATCATGGGCTTTGCCTATAAGGACGGGGATTTTGACACCCATGACGCAAAACTGGCAAAGACATTCGGGGAATATGCAGCCATAGCCCTGAGCAACAGCCTTGCCTATGAAGCTCTTGAAAAAAGCGAAAAGAAACTGCGTGACATCGTGGAGAACAGTACCAATATATTCTACTCCCATGACACAAACAATGTCCTTACCTATATCAGCCCCCAGATCAGCATGCTGGGATACACTCCTGAAGAGCTCAAAGTTGACTGGACAACCTTTTCAGAAAACAGTTTTTTTTCAGAAAGGACGGACATGAACCAGATTATCAAAAACAAGAGTTCTGCTCTCAGGACAGGCAAAGCGCAAAAACCCTATGAACTGGAACTGGTACACAAAAATGGCAAAAAGTTCCTCTTTGAAGTAAGGGAAGCTCCCGTAAAAGAGAATGGCAAAGTCATTGGCATGGTCGGGGCCCTCTCCGACATAACCGCCCGCAAACAGGCAGAAAAAGAGATACTCAAAGCCAAAGCAAAAGCTGAAGAGGCAAACCGCTCCAAAAGCCAGTTCCTGGCCAGCATGAGCCATGAGATCCGCACCCCCTTAAACGCCATAATAGGTTTCTCGGACCTGGTCAGATCAGGCAGGGCCGGAGAACTTACTCCAAAACAACAACATTATATGAAGAACATCTCCGGCAGCGGAGCCCATCTGCTCTCCCTGATCAACGACATCCTGGACCTGGCCCGGATCGAAGCCGGGAAGATACAGCTTGAGAGAGAAACATTCCCCCTGACTGCCCTCTTTAAAGAAATAGAGGACATCCTCTCCCCCCTGATAATGGAAAAACAGCTCCATTTAACCTTTAACAGCAACGATCTTACCATATACGCAGACCCCTTCAAGCTCAAACAGATCCTCATCAACCTCCTGGGCAATTCCATCAAATTCACTCCGGAAAATGGCAGCATCAGCCTAGAAGCAAAAAAAGATAATAACAATATCATTCTCACTGTCAAAGACACGGGGATCGGAATACCTGCACACCTTCAAAAAGAGGTTTTCGAGCCCTTCCGCCAGGCAGACACCACAAAAGGCACTGGTCTGGGCCTCTCTCTGGTAAAAAGCTATACAGATCTGCATGACGGGACCGTTTCTCTGCAAAGTCAGCCCGGTCAGGGCACAATTATCACTCTTTTCTTCCCGCAAAATCATCATATATAAACCTTTGCATCTGGCACATAAGTATAATCCACTTGAGTTACATAAAGCCAGTTTGCACAGGATACATTATTTTTACAAAAACCGCATCAATTGGCAGTGTTACGTTTAAATGATATAGTCACAAATATAAAATTTCATATAAATAAAATTAATACAACCAATATGTTTAAATACAGATAACACTTATTAGTACTTACATAAAAAGGGAGGTAAAAACAATGCAATCATTCTTAGTAGAACACTATCTGAAGAAAGATGTATACGTATACTGTGGTGGCCCCGACAGATTCCAGGGAAACATTGAAGCCTGTGCTGATGGCGTCCTCACGATCAAAAAAGACGACAGATACACCCATATTTCAATCGACAAGATCATTGCGGTCTGGGAAGAATAAGCCAGGAGCACATGCTCCTGACCCCCTCTTTTTTTAGTAAAGTTTTTAAAGACCTTATCAGGTCATGACCATGAAAATTTCAGTGGAAGAGCCATGGCTTTTCAAAAAAGCTGATATTGAAGAAATATATCTGTAGAAAAAAGGAACTATCTTATTGCCGGAAATCATCCCTGTCTAAAAAAAATACAGTTTGAGAAGATCTCAAACTGAAAAAGATCTTATTCGGCCAGTTCACCAAAAGCGAACTTGCGCATTACTTTGGTCACTTTTACTTCAACTTCGTCGCCTACCTGAGTACCTGGAACAAAGATAACAAAACCGCTTACACGGGCAATGCCATCTCCCTCACGGGCGATGTCCTCGATGGTAACACTGTAGGTCTCTCCCTCGGAAACAGGAGCAGATGCTTCATTATTATTGAACATTGAAAAACACCTCAGTCAGCCAGTTCACCAAAAGCGAACTTGCGCAGTACTTTGGTCACTTTTACTTCAACTTCGTCGCCTACCTGAGTACCTGGAACAAAGATAACAAAACCGCTTACACGGGCAATGCCATCTCCCTCACGGGCGATGTCCTCGATGGTAACACTGTAGGTCTCTCCCTCGGAAACAGGAGCAGATGCTTCATTATTATTGAACATTGAAAAACACCTCAGTCAGCCAGTTCACCAAAAGCGAACTTGCGCATTACTTTGGTCACTTTTACTTCAACTTCGTCGCCTACCTGGGTACCTGGAACAAAGATAACAAAACCGCTTACACGGGCAATGCCATCTCCCTCACGGGCGATGTCCTCGATGGTAACACTGTAGGTCTCTCCCTCGGAAACAGGAGCAGATGCTTCATTATTATTGAACATTGAAAAACACCTCAGTCAGCCAGTTCACCAAAAGCGAACTTGCGCAGTACTTTGGTCACTTTTACTTCAACTTCGTCGCCTACCTGGGTACCTGGAACAAAGATAACAAAACCGCTTACACGGGCAATGCCATCTCCCTCACGGGCGATGTCCTCGATGGTAACACTGTAGGTCTCTCCCTCGGAAACAGGAGCAGATGCTTCATTATTATTGAACATTGAAAAACACCTCAGTCAGCCAGTTCACCAAAAGCGAACTTGCGCAGTACTTTGGTCACTTTTACTTCAACTTCGTCGCCTACCTGGGTACCTGGAACAAAGATAACAAAACCGCTTACACGGGCAATGCCATCTCCCTCACGGGCGATGTCCTCGATGGTCACACTGTAGGTCTCTCCCTCAGAAACAGGAGCTGTGGATTCATTATTACTAAACATTGAAAAACACCTCAGTCAGCCAGTTCACCAAAAGCGAACTTGCGCAGCACTTTGGTCACTTTTACTTCAACTTCGTCGCCTACCTGGGTACCTGGAACAAAGATAACAAAACCGCTTACACGGGCAATGCCATCTCCCTCACGGGCGATGTCCTCGATGGTCACACTGTAGGTCTCTCCCTCAGAAACAGGAGCTGTGGATTCATTATTACTAAACATTGAAAAACACCTCAGTCAGCCAGTTCACCAAAAGCGAACTTGCGCAGCACTTTGGTCACCTTTACATCAACTACGTCACCTTCTTTGGCGCCGGGTACAAAGATCACAAAACCTTTGACGCGGGCAATGCCATCTCCCTCGCGGGCGATGTCCTCGATAGTGACATTGTAGGTCTCTCCCTCGGAAACAGGAGCAGTAGACTCATTATTATTGAACATTGAAAAACACCTCAGTCAGCCAGTTCACCAAAAGCGAACTTACGCAGCACTTTGGTTACCTTTACATCAACCACGTCACCTTCTTTGGTACCGGGTACAAAGATCACAAAACCGCTTACACGGGCAATGCCATCTCCCTCACGGGCGATGTCCTCAATGGTGACATTGTAAGTCTCTCCCTCTTCAACGGGAGCAGTAGATTCCATACTATTAAACAAAATTTACACGTCCTTTACTTAAGCGCATTCAAAGACCGTTAGCTGTCATGGTAAACCAACTACAGAAAAAGGCAAAAAGCATAATCCAGTAATATATCACCAAAACATATCTTTAAATGCAGCCTATAGTATGTACTAAAAGTATATAATCCTTATTGAGAATTATAGGATGAGACCAATGCACGAAACAGAGATCAAAGTAGAAAAAGCACATCCCATAGATTTTGGACGTGGGATCATTCGACTGGACCCCTCCACCCTCTTAAGCCTGCAACTCTCCCCGGGAGATATCATAGAGATACACGGGAAAAAGGTCACCGCTGCCAAGGTATGGCGTGCGGACAGGCAGGACTGGGGCCAGGGGATCATGCGCATCGATGGTTTCACCCGGCAGAATGCCGGAGTGGGCATCGGAGAGAAGGTACTCATCAAAAAGGCCGGAGTCATCCCTGCAAATAAAGTTGTCCTGGCCCCTCCGGAAGGGGTCATGGTGGAATTTGGCAACAGCACATCGGCCATCATCAAACATAATATCCTCAAAAGGCCCCTTGTAAGCGGAGATGTCATACCCATCATCAGCTCCATGACCCAGGCCACCCCCGGCAATCAGGCAATACCCCTCATCGCCATTGAGACCGACCCGCAAGAGGGCATACTTATCATCAACGACAACACCGAAATAGAGCTCAGGCAAAAACCCGTCACAGGCTATGAGGACGCCGCCCGGGGTATTGCCTATGAGGACATAGGTGGCCTGGGCGAAGAGATCCAGAGGGTAAGGGAAATGATAGAACTGCCCCTTAAACACCATGAGATCTTCCAGCGCCTTAACGTAGAACCACCCAAAGGCGTCATTCTCTACGGCCCTCCCGGAACAGGCAAGACCCTTATAGCCAAAGCTGTGGCCAATGAATCCAGAGCTAACTTCCACTATATTGCAGGTCCGGAGATCATGGGCCGCTTCTATGGAGAGAGTGAAGAGCGCCTGCGCAAGATCTTCGAAGAGGCAGAGGACAATGCCCCATCCATCATATTCATCGACGAGATAGACTCCATCGCCCCAAAAAGAGAGAATGTCACCGGAGAGGTGGAACGCAGGGTCGTGGCCCAGCTGCTCACCCTCATGGACGGCATGGAAGAGCGGGGCCAGATCGTGGTCATCGGCGCCACCAACCGGCTGGATTCCATAGATCCTGCCCTGCGGCGACCCGGGAGATTTGACAGGGAGATAGAGATAGGAGTCCCTGACAGCGAAGACCGCAAGGAGATCCTTCAGATCCACACCAGGGGAATGCCCCTCTCAGAAGACGTGGACATCCAGTACATGGAATACCTGGCAGATTATACCCAGGGCTTTGTAGGGGCCGACCTGCTTGCCCTGGTCCAGGAAGCTTCCATGCGCTCCCTGCGCAGGGTCCTGCCCGAAATAGACCTGGAGGAAGAGACCATCCCGCAGGAGGTCCTGGAAAAGGTTGAGGTCCGACGGGATGACTTTGAAGAGGCACTCAAAGAGATCGAGCCCTCCGCCATGCGGGAAGTGATGGTAGAAGTACCTACCGTGGACTGGGACGATGTGGGCGGGCTGGAAGACGCCAGACAGGAAATAGAAGAAGCTGTAGAGTGGCCCCTTAAATATCCGGAGCGCATCAGCCAGATGGGGATCAAAGCTCCCAAAGGGATACTGCTCTACGGCCCTCCCGGAACGGGTAAGACCCTGGTGGCACAGGCTGTGGCCAATGAATCCAATGCCAACTTCATCAGCATCAAAGGCCCCCAGGTCCTCTCCAAATTCGTAGGAGAATCCGAAAAGGCCATCCGGGACATATTCAAAAAAGCACGGCAGGTCTCTCCCTGTATCATCTTCTTTGATGAGATCGACTCCATTGCAGCAGCAAGGATGAATGACAGTGAGACCGCCAGGGCCTCCCAGCAGGTGGTCAACCAGCTGTTAACCGAGCTGGACGGTATGGAAGCTTTAAAGGAAGTTGTAGTAATTGCCGCCACCAACCGTCCGGACATGCTGGACCCGGCCCTGATGAGGTCAGGTCGGTTTGACCGGCTGGTACTGGTGGGCAGGTCCACCCTGGAAGGCAGACAGAGCATATTCAATATTCACACCCGCAACATCCCCCTGGACAGTGATGTTGACACTGCAGAACTTTCCGCCCTGACCGAAGGATATGTAGGAGCGGATATAGAAGCGGCCTGCAGGGAAGCGGTAATGCTTGCACTAAGAGAAGACTTTGATGCAAAGACAGTCCGCAGGGACCATTTCATGACAGCTCTGGAAAAAGTGAAACCCACCATAACCGAGAATATGGCAGAGTTCTACAGCAAAATGGAGCAGATGCTCAAAGGCGGAACCCGCAAACAGGAAACAAGTTCATACATGGGCTATATATAAGGTGATCAATCATGGCTAAAATATTCGCAAAGAACCTATCCAACAAACAGGTAATGGCAACCGACGGTACCGAGCTTGGAGTACTGGAAAGTATAGTTATGGAAGACAAGACAGGAGAGCTTCTGGACCTGATGGTAAAACCTGATATGGGTCTGGATACATCCAAATACCAGAAGGACGGGCAGCTTATAATCATGCCCTTCACCTCGGTAAGTTCCATCAAGGACTATATAGTTGTTGAAAAAAGCCTGGCCCGCTCATATCTGTAAAAGGTCCAGGGCCTCCATTACCCCTTCCCCAAAGGGCATTGTCATAACCCTGTCCGCAGCTTCAAGTGCCGCCCCGTCGGCATTAGCCACGGCAATGCCCATACCTGACAGTTGCATCATTTCCACATCATTGCAGGAATCCCCGATGGCCACAAAATCCTTTTCTGACAGACCCAGATGGGCTGCAACTGCAGTAAGGCCGGTCCCCTTGTTGATGTGACGGCTCTTGATATGGATAGCATAACCGGTATCGATGATCTCCACATCCACACGGTCTGCAAGGGTCTCCCTTAAGGACTCAACAGGTACGTCCCGGGACAATACAACCTCGGTACTTCGATAGGCAGCCCCCAGGGTAGTTAGAGTATACTCTTTAGAAAGTAATTCGAAGGCTTTCTCACAATCCTCCATACCGTCCTGTACCACAGGGATAGTATCAAAACCAAAGGAGACCACACCTCCGTTCTCCGCAATGACCACACCGCAAAGGCCGATGAGCTTTGCCGCCGCATGGGCATAACACAGAGGGTTGCCTGTGGCCAGGACCACGGGGATCTCAAGATCCCGTAATCTGGCTGCAACCCCGAGATTTAAGTGGCGTTTGCGGTTGGTGATCGTCCCGTCGATGTCAATGACAATAGCTTTCATGACTCAAAATACAGCACAAACATAAATATAATCATGGGTCCAGCAGGCCCTCGGTGGTGATGGATATGATCGATTCACCATCAGGCAGGTTGGGAGAATCTACCAGCCGGACGATGCGCTTATCCCCTTTGGACTTGCGGATATAAAGCCGGAATGTGGCGGTATGGCCCAGTATATGGCCGCCTATGGGTTTGGTGGGATCTCCAAAGAATGCATCGGGTTTGGACATCACCTGATTGGTCACGATAACACAGGCATTGAACAGGTCCCCGAAACGCTGGAGGCCATGGAGATGTTTGTTCAGTTTTTGCTGCCTGTCAGCCAGGGTACCCCTGCCCACATATTCGGCCCTGAAATGGGCTGTGAGGGAGTCCACGATCATCAGACGGACCGGGCGGTCCGTGTCCTTAAGCTCATTGGCAAGCTCGGAGGCGGAATCCACAAGAAGTATCTGATGATTGGAATTATATGCCCTGGCCACATGGATGTTCTGCAGGAAATCCTCAGGATTGAACTCTTCACCATAGCGCTGTGAGAGTCCCTCCACCATCTGGGCGATACGTTCGGGCCGGAAGGTATTCTCGGTATCTATTATAATTACAGAACCACCAAGACCACCCCTTTCACGGGGGAGCTGGACATTGACTGCCAGCTGATGGGCTATCTGGGTCTTACCTGATCCGAACTCACCATACATTTCAGTTATGGACTGGCTCTCGATCCCGCCTCCCATCATCTCATTGAACTCCATACAGCCAGTGGACAGTTTGCCCACAAGTTTGCGGCGCTCCAGAACAGCATCACCGGTCTCAAACCCGCCAATGTCCGCAGACTGACGGGCAGCGGTGATGATCTTGGCGGCGGTGGATTCACCGATCTCCGCAGTATTTGCAAGTTCAGCAGGGGAGGCCACAGCAATGGCTTCGATAGTAGTAAATCCGGCATCCTTGAGTTTCTGGGCGGTTGCAGGGCCCACATGGTCAAGGTCTTCCAATAACATATCACTCATTTGGTATCGCTCCTTAAGATGCACAGTTTCATTCTGAGGTGCACATGTCTGTGTACTTCCCATATCTATATAAGCCTGAGTGAAGCAGGGTGAAAGTATTATCCATCGACCAGCAGATCATACTCATTCATAAAGAAGAACAATGTCAGCACAAAGGTCAAAAGATCGGATACCGGAAAGGCCATCCATACTCCTTTAAGACCAAAAAAATACGGCAGTATCAGCACAAACGGAATGAGGAACAGCATCTGCCGGGTAACGGACAATATCAGTGCCGGACGGGCCTTGCCCAGAGCCTGGTACATGGCCCCCACGACGAACTGGAACCCCAGCAGGGGCATCATAAGCACCATGATCCTGGTGGCCCCGGCCCCTGAGCCTATAAGGGAAACATCCTTGCTGAATATGGAAAACAACTGATCCGGGAACAGGAACATTATAAGAAAACCCAGCACCGAGATAGCGGTGGCCAGCCCCACGCACAGCATCACCGTATCCTTAACCCTGGCATACTGCCCGGCCCCGTAGTTAAATCCAAGTATCGGCTGCATCCCCTGGATCAGCCCGATGGTGGGCATGGCAGAGAACATGAACATCCGGTTAAAGATCCCGTAGACTGCAATGGCCATATCCCCGCCATAGACCCCCAGCACATTATTAAGCAGCAACATTACCACGCTGGCGGAACCATTACGGGCAAAGGTTGCCATTCCCACAGAAAAAACTTCCCTGAGTATCCCCGGATCAAGTCCAATACCGCTAAATTCCAGTACCGAGGATCCACGAACGAAATAATAGATCAAAGACATCATACCGATGAACTGGGAGATAACCGTGGCAATGGCCGCACCCTTAACTCCCATATCCAGCCAGAAGATAAATACCGGGTCCAGCAGGATATTAAGCCCGGCCCCGACAAGCATGGTATACATGGCCACCTTTGCATTCCCCTCGGCCCTTACCACATTATTGGCCACCTGGGACACAAAGATCAATACCGTCCCCAGCAGGATGATGCTCATATAATCCAGAGCATAGGGCATGATCGATTCTGTGGCTCCGAATACCTTCAGCATGGGGTCAATAAAAACACTACCAACAACCGTAATGATCAGACCCATTAATACCGACATGGTCATAATGTTCCCGAAAGTACGGTTTGCACGTAACATGTCCCTTTTTCCAAGACTGCGGGAGATCACCGATGCTCCACCGATCCCGATCCCCAGGGACAGGGCCATCATGAGCATCTGGATGGGAAAACAGATGGAAATTCCCCCGATACCCTGCACACTGGCATCTCCCAGGGCCCGGCCCACAAAGATGGTATCTGCGATATTGTACATTCCCATGACCACCATTCCCACCGTGGCAGGGGCAGACAGCCGCAACAGAAGTTTGCCGATATCGTCCTCCCCCAGGGCCTCACTATGACGGCTCATGTCTTTCTCCTCTTATATTGCTGACCATACGTTCAAGAAGACCTTCCAGTACTGCCTTATCCGTATCGGAAAAACCTGCAAGCAGTGTTTCATGTCTTAAGCTGTCCAGACGATAGATCACATCCTGTATCCTGCGACCCTTCTCTGTCAGATACACACGATACGCCCGGCCGTCCCCGGGGTCCTTCTGCCTGTTCACATACCCCTCTGTCTCAAGCTTTTGCAAAGCCCGGGTACAGCTGGCCCGGGTAAGACCCCGCAACCTTCCCATATCTTCCTGCCTCATACCATCCCGATGGAAGAGCATCATTAAAAATGGAAACTGGCCCGGGCCGATATTGTAGGCTTCCAGCTGACGGGAGAGGAACATGAAATTATTGCGGTGAATAAAGGCAATACTATGACTTACCGAATGGTCCATTGCCCTGACTAATATGGTATGCAATATAATTGTTACGCACGTAACAAAAACCTTATCAAACAGGAAACCCTTTCCCCCTCCCATGGGAAAGACAGCTGTTGGAGGAACATTCGAATACCTCCATGACGGGCATAAAGAACTGCTAAGAAAGGCATTTGAGGTGGCAGCAGGCAGTCTGCTGGAGATCGGACTGACCTCGGACATGATGGCAGGGGCAAAAGGCAGGGACATACCCGACTACCATACACGCAAACAGCAACTCATCAATTTTATAGAAACCCTCCCGCAACCAGGGATCTACCATATACAGATGCTAAACGACCCCTATGGCTCCACCCTGGAAGAGGAATATGACACCATTGTGGTCTCTCCTGAAACCTATCCTGTGGCGCAAAAGATCAATCAGATAAGAGAAGCCGCCTGTATCCCTCCCCTGAAGATAGTACGCATCGATTATATCCTGGCACAGGACAAAGATCCCATCTCCTCCACCCGCATCTCCCTCGGAGAGATCGATATACACGGTAAACTAAAATAATCCGCTGACATATACCTGCACATGGGACGAGAATTCAGCGAAACTGACAAAAGGATATTCAGCAAACTTGCACCTCAAAGCAGTCATATCTCCGAGATGGGACACCCCTACCCCTTCATCCTGCGCCCCATCTCCCATAAGATCGCAGCCGATGCGGATGATTTCAGGCAAAGACTTGAGCGACTGGACCCGGAAGAACTGGAATACCTGGCACAGATGGGCCTTGAGGACAAAGAGGACATACGCTCCCTGGACCCTGAGGACATCGACTCCTTCACCGATCTTTTAAAGGAAAAGGTCTCGGCTGACCTTGCAAAAGAGCTACGCCTTCATATAGGGATAATATGAGCGGACTACTTTTTGGTACCGCAGGCACTCCTCTTAGCGCAAAGGGAAAAGGCAGCACAGGAGGCATTGAGCGCATAAGGGAGCTGGGCCTGGACTGCATGGAACTGGAATTTGTCCGGGGAGTGCGGATGAAAGAGGAAACTGCCGCAAAAGTAAAAGAAGCGGCACAAAAGTATGACGTGGCCCTGAGCGTCCATGCACCCTATTATATCAACCTCAACTCCCGCGAACCTGAAAAGATCACCGCAAGTATCGAGCGCATCTACCAGGCCGCCCGGATCGGAAACCTATGCGGGGCTGACTCCATCATATTCCACCCGGCCTACTATCATAAGGACAGCAGTGAAACTGTTCTCAACCGGGTGATCGGATCGCTGGAAGAGCTTACTCAAAGACTTAAGGACGAGAACATACCCGTCTTCCTGCGCCCCGAGACCACGGGAAAGCCTACCCAGTTCGGGGATCTGAGCGAGACCCTTGACATGGCTCAGACTGTGGACAATGTCCTGCCCTGTATCGACTTTTCCCACCTGCATGCCCGCAGTGCCGGCGAGTATAATACATACGAAGAATTCTGCGACATCCTCACACAGATGGAGGACAAACTGGGCCGCTTCGGGCTGGAGAACCTGCACTGCCATATATCAGGGATAGAATACGGCCCAAAAGGGGAGAAGAACCATCTTATTCTGGAAGAGTCTGACATGAATTATAAAGAGCTTTTGCAGGCCCTGCGGGATTTCAATGTCAGTGGAAGGGTGATATGCGAAAGTCCGAACCTGGAAGAAGACGCCATGCTGATGCAGAAGTTCTTTTAAGATCGGACATGTCCTATAGCATAAAGCAAACGTTAAATAGTTAATCATCATTATTGTAATATTATAATGAAAGATATGCTTGATATGCTGGGAGTAGGTATCTGGGAGTGGGACCTCAGAACAAACCAGGTAAGTCTTAACAAACAGGAACCTGTACTTCAGAACCCTGCTATTGATATGGGAGAGTTGAACAAACTTATCCATCCTGAAGACCTTTTAAGATCAGAACAGATACAGAAAGAGTATTTTCAGGGAAATATCCCTTTTTATGAATGTGAAATGCGTATGAAGCATCCGGAGGGACACTGGATGTGGATCCTTTGCAGGGGATATGTCTCAGAATGGGATGGAGATAGACCCATAAAGATGAAAGGAACACACTGCGACATCAGCAAACTCAAAAACTCTGAAAAACTGCTAAATATACAGAACCGCCTGGGTCTGGTCATGAATTCAATGAAGGATTTCAGGGAGACGTTCCAGGATGTCCTTAATATCCTTTCCGAAATAGAACCAATTGACTGCGGGGGCATATACCTTATAAGAGAGGGAGAGATAGACCTCATAACTTCCATTGGAGTGGGGCCGGACTTTATCTTAGGAGCATCCCATTGTGACTGGAACGCATATCCATATAGACTTCTCAGAGAGGGTACTCCGGTATATAATTCTCTGGACCAGATCAGATCAAAATGTTCACCCACCTATGAAAAGGAAGGACTGCGCAGTTTTTTGAGCCTACCCATACGACATCAGGACGCAACCGTGGCCTGTCTGAACGTGGCGTCCCATACATCAGACAGTATCCCCGAAAACGTACGCACAACCCTGAGTACCATTGCCTCCAGTCTGGGAGGACATATTGTCCGCAAGATGACCGAACTTGAGCTGGAAACTCAGAGACGCAACCTCAGGGTCCTGGTGGACAATCTGGATGATCTGATCTTTGTGATGGATATGGATGGAAACATCATTCATGTCAATAAGGTAGTGGAACAAAAACTGGGATATACCAAAGAGCAACTCCAAAATAAGAATGTCATAATGCTCCACCCCCCTGAACTCAGGGAACAGGCAAAGAAGAACATAGATGATATCCTTCAAAGTAAAAGAGAGGACTGCAGGATCCCGGTAATTAAAGCAACAGGAGAGCTTCTGCCTGTAGAAAGCCGGGTGACCCATGGAAAATGGAACGAGCAGGATGCCATCATAGGGGTTTCCCGGGACATGACCCTCAAAGAGAAGGCCGAAAAGCAGGAAAAGGAATATCACAGGCTCTTAAATATTGTTTTCAACACCACATCCGACATCCTGGCCTTAAAGAGCAGGGAAGGCGAATATCTGGTCGTAAACCGGATGTTTGGCGATTTCTTTGGAATTGAAGATTTGACCGGCAAAACTGCTTATGACTTCTTTCCCCCTGAAGAGGCCGCAAAGATCATCTCCGGGGACAGGGAGATAATGGATAATAAAACGGCCGTAACATATACAAAAAAGATAAGAGGCACCTGGTTTACCATCACCAAGGATCCCATAACAGATAATGAAGGCAATTGCACCGGCCTGCTGTGCTGTGCCACGGACATCTCTGCCATAAAAGAGACCCAGGAAGCCCTGAGTGAAGCAAAATTACATGCAGAGGAGGCAAGCCGCTTAAAAGGGGAATTCATCTCTATAATCAGCCATGAACTAAGAACTCCACTAAACTCCATAATAGGATTTTCCAGGCTTATGAAAAGCGGACTGGCCGGAGATCTGAGCCAGCAACAGCAGACCTATGCCAACACCATATTTAGCAACGGGGAACAGCTGCTGGAGATCATAAATAATATGATAGACCTCTCCCATATCGAATCAGGGGATATGGAAATGCACTACGAAAGCTTTCCAGTATCCACAGCTGCAAACTCCATCACCGGCCTCCTCAAACCCCTGGCAGACTCAAAGGATATAACTCTCAAGGCCCTGATACAGGACAGTATTATTCATGCCGACCTCCTGAAATTCAAACAGATCCTCTATAACCTGCTAAACAATGCCATCAAGTTCACCCCGAAAGGAGGTGAGGTCACTTTAACCATCAGCTGCGAAGATGATATCATCACCCGTATCACCGATACAGGCATAGGCATTGCTAAAGAGGACCTCGATCATTTGTTCAAACCTTTCTCACAACTGGATTCCTCAGCCTCAAGACAGTATCCTGGAACAGGCCTGGGACTTGTCCTGGTAAAGAAATTCGTGGAAATGCATGGCGGATGGATAGAAGTAGAAAGTGAGTTAAACAAAGGAAGTACATTTACATTCAGTATTCCAAAAAACAGACATGATATTCTCTGAATATCAGTCTCAAATAATGAAAGTGCAAAGTACTTTCATGCTAAATAAGTGAGAGGATCACTCCTCCCTTCTTCTCAAAATCAAAAACGTAAGGCCCAGTATAGCTGCTATTGGCAGGGCAAGGGTAGGGAATTCAGGTATAAGGACATCCACCCATTCCTTGGAGACCTTATTGGAATACCTTATCTCCATACTGGAATCAACAAAGCTGGCCCGGATCACATCCACCCCTGCAACCGAACTGGCATAGGTGAACATGGCCTGACCATCCGCATCTGTCATAGCTGTACCACCTGCACCGGCATTGGGCCCCAGGATCACTTCAAATGTCACCGTACGGTTGACAACCGGTGCACCTGCATCATCCTGAACGGTAGCTGTCACGGTATGTGGCTGGTTTAGCGGGTTTTGAGCACTGGATGGACCCAGGACGATACCCTCACCAACCACTGCAGAGGTTGAGGCCAGGTTGAAAGCACCGAAGAACATATTGTCGTCATTGGACGGGTTACTTGTGTTCACCTGAATGGATGTATCACCATCTTCCACAAAGGGAAGCAGATCATAGAGTTCATCGTCAGTACGTGGATTGGACGGAGTTGCATATGGGTCAGACGGATTGGAGCTGTTGTCATCAAGGCCCCCCACCGTGATAAGAGCACCATTGGAAGAAGCACCGTCATCCTCACCGCCTGCAGAGGTTGTCAGACGGACGCCATTAACATCAACGATGCTGTACTGATCACCACCGTATTTCTGGTATCCATAGGATATACCCAGGCTCATACCCAGGGCCAGATCAGGATCGCTCAGGTCCAGAGGTTGAGCCAGGCCGATGTTGAAGGTATCTCCGGCAGTGTTCTGGCCGCCAAAGAGCAAAACAACAGTATTGTCCTTGACAACATTTGGATCATCAAAGATCACAGCAAGCACACTTCCATCCACCTTAACAGAAGGGGATTCCGTAAGAGAGATATTGATCCGGCCTGCAGGAGCGGCGTCAACGATCGGTTTTACGACAGGGGTCACATCTGCATAATGATTCCACCAGCTAAGGGAACTTATACTCACATCCCAGCTTACAGGACTGGCTGCAACACTGAGCGTGCCATTGGCCAGCGGGCCCTGCCTGTACATGGAAGCAGTGATAAGATATGCACTTCTTACTGTCGCATTTACAGGTTTTTCCACCTGTACAATACCACTTTCAGTTAACGTTCCCATTCCATCAAGGGAGAGGCTGATCCTGCCGGTCTCCGTTACAAAAGGTGAAAGGGACGTAGTTGATGCAGGAGAAGGAGATTCTTCAGCAGAGTCAATAGTACCGGGCTGTGCTGCAACGATACCCCCCGCAGCAAGCACCATCATAAAGCCAGTGAGCACCCCAAGTACTCTACGTATATTCATCTTCATGAATCGCACCACCTAAATGATTAGATAGTACTTCAAAATATGAAGATAATAAAATATATAACTACCTGTCTATTTTTAGAATGTTACTTATTATAATAATGACAAAAAATGAGTGAGAGGAAATCACTCCTCTCTTCTTCTCATACCCAGAAGCACAAGGCCCATTATAGCTGCAATTGGCAGAGCAATGGTTGGGAATTCAGGGATCTGTACATCCACCCATTCCTTGGTAACTTCATTGGAATATCTTACTTCCTGTCTGGAGTCAATGAAACTGGCACGGATCACATCGGTACCTGCAACTGTGCTGGTGTAGCTGAATGTAGCCTTACCGTCTGCATCGGTCATGGCAGTTCCACCATTTCCGGAATTGGGACCAGATATAACTTCAAAGGTCACGGTACGGTTAACCACAGGAGCACCTGCATCATCCTGAACGGTAGCTGTTACGGTGTGAAGCTGGTTTAAGGGGTTCTGTGCACTGGATGGGCCCAGGACGATACCCTCACCGACCACTGCGGAAGTGGAAGCCAGGTTAAAGGCACCAAAGAAGATATTGTCATCGTAGGATGGGTTGCTTGTGTTCACCTGGATGGAAGTATCACCATTTTCCACAAATGGAAGCAGGTCATAGAGTTCATCATCGCTGCGTGGATTGGTTGGGGTTGCATATGGGTCAGCCGGGTTGGAGCTGTTATCATCAAGACCTCCCACTGTGATCAGTGCACCATTGGAAGAAGTACCGTCATCCTCTCCACCTGCAGAGGTTGTCAGACGGGCACCGTTGACATCAACAATACTGAACTGCTGGACGCCACCCTCCTGGAATCCATAGGAAATACCCAGGCTCATACCCAGGGCCAGATCAGGATCGCTCAGGTCAATAGGTTCGGCCATACCGATGTTGAAGGTATCACCGACAGGACTCTGACCTCCAAAGAGCAAAACAACGGTATTATCCTTGACCACATTCGGATCATCAAAGATCACGGCAAGCACGCTTCCATCTACACTGGATGAAGGAGACTCGGTCAAACTTATATTAACCCGGCCTGCAGGAGCAGCGTCAACAACAGGCTTTACGATTTGGGTCACATCCGCATGGTAGTTCCACCAGTAATTGGAACTAACACCGGCATCCCAGTTAACCGGAGTACTTTCGATAATAAGAGTACCATCTGCCAGCGGACCACGCAGAGCCATTGAAGCAGTGATAAGATAAGCAGCTTTTACGGTGGCACCTGCAGGCTTTTCCACCTGGACGATACCGCTGTCAGAAAGTGTTCCCATTCCGTCAATTGACAGACTGATCTTTCCGGTCTCTGTCACAAAGGGGGACAGGGACGCAGATGATGCAGGGGAGGGAGAAGCTTCAATACTGCTGGATATCTCACCAGGTACAGCTGCGGCAACACCCACCACGCTGAGCACCATCATAACACCTATGAGCACAGTTAATGCTCTACTAATTTTTATTTTCATCATATCGTACCACCTATGTTAATAGATAGCAATGAACATTAGAAGTTTATAAAATATATAACTATCCATATATTTTATATATGATGCTCATAATAATGATATTTGGATGCAGATTAAAAACGCGAACTACTGCCCTGACTAACCTGGTTCACACCAATTGACAGGAAAGGGAATTATTTTACGAAAAATAGAACAGTATAGAAACTAAAAAGATCAAAAAAAGAAAAGACTGAGAGGATCACTCCTCTCTTCTTCTCATACCCAAAAATACAAGGCCCATGATAGCTGCAATTGGCAGTGCTATGGTTGGGAATTCGGGGATCTGTACGTCCACCCATTCCTTGGTAACTTCATTGGAGTATCTGACTTCCTGCCTGGAATCAATGAAACTGGCACGGATCACATCGGTACCTGCAACTGTGCTGGTGTAGCTAAATGTTGCCTTACCGTCTGCATCGGTCATGGTACTTCCACCGTTACCGGCGTTAGGTCCGGAGATGACCTCAAAGGTTACGGTACGGTTGACAACAGGAGCACCTGCATCATCCTGGACAGTAGCTGTCACGGTGTGAAGCTGGTTTAGCGGGTTCTGAGCATTTGATGGGCCCAGGACGATACCCTCACCAACCACTGCGGAAGTGGAAGCCAGGTTAAAGGCACCGAAGAAGATGTTGTCATCATTGGATGGGTTGCTTGTGTTCACCTGAATGGAAGTATCACCGCTTTCCACAAATGGAAGCAGGTCATAAAGCTCGTCATCAGTACGTGGATCCACCGGGGTCTTATATGGGTCAGCCGGGTTGGAGCTGTTGTCATCAAGACCTCCTACGGTAATGAGAGCACCATTGGAAGAAGCACCATCATCCTCCCCGCCTGCGGAAGTTGTAAGACGGTCCCCATTCACATCAACGATGCTGTACTGGTCACCACCGGATGCCTGGTATCCATAGGATATACCCAGGCTCATACCCAGAGCCAGATCAGGATCGCTCATGTCCAGAGGTTCGGCCAGGCCGATGTTGAAGGTATCTCCGGCAGTGTTCTGACCGCCAAAGAGCAGAACAACGGTATTGTCCTTGACCACACCGGGATCATCAAAGATCACAGCAAGAACACTTCCATCCACCTTAGCAGAAGGGGATTCCATAAGAGAGATATTGATCCGGCCTGCAGGAGCGCCGTCAACGATCGGTTTTACAGTAGAAGTCACATCTGCATAATAGTTCCACCAGCTAAGGGATGATACACCATCGTCCCAGCTTACAGGGTTACCTGCGACAGTGAGGGTCCCATCTGCCAGCGGGCCGGCACCATACATTGAAGCGGTGATAAGATAAGCTGCCTTTACAGTAGCACCGGCAGGTTTCTCCACCTGTACGATACCGCTGTCGGTAAGTGTTCCCATTCCGTCAATTGACAGACTGATCTTTCCGGTCTCTGTCACGATCGGGGACAGGGACGTAGATGATGCAGGGGAAGGGGAAGCATCAAGAGCATGGGTAATTTCACCAGGCCCGGCTGCGGCAACACCTGCCACACTAAACACCATCATTAAACCAATGAGCACAGTCAGTGCTCTGCTAATATTCATTTTCATAAGTTCGTACCACCTATTTGAAGGTCAGTAATACTATTATAGTAGTCATTTAATATATAACTATCCATAAATATTATTAATGATTATCATCATTATGAGTTACGTTCACAGACCTCAAAGAAATTAAGGAACAGATCATCGCCCCGATCTGTATGAGCCACTTCAGGGTGCCACTGCACACCATATACAGGTAGTTCCGGATGTTTCATAGCCTCGATCTCACACACATCCGAGCGGGCCAGGTGCATGAATCCTTCGGGAAGAGCGGTTACCTCATCCCCATGGGATGCCCACACCGATGTAACGGGACCCAGGCCCCTGAGGATATCATCTTCTTCCAATATCTCCACTTCAATATCCGCAAACCCTCCGGACCCGCCCGAGGCGATCTTACCTCCAAAGGTCTTTGCAATGAGCTGATGGCCCAGACAGATCCCCAGGATAGGAACATCAATATTATTTACATAATCCTCACATAATCCCACACGGTCCATACAAGGGCCCCCGCTTAAGATCAAACCGTCCGGCTCCTGTGCAAGCACGTCCTCAACCGGAGTGGTATTGGGGATGATACTTACTTCCATGTCAAGGTCACGTACTGTCCGGTGGATAAGATGGCAGAACTGCCCATAATTATTAACAACAAGTATATTCAATTCCTGCATATGCCCCTTATTTAAGAACAAAGTATAAATAGTATAACCATGCTACTATGTCACATACTAACACGGAGAGATATTAATGACAGAAATCGGAAAGAACATTCGAATAGAAAGGATAATGCACAGGAACAGCCGCAATATGGTCATCGTACCAATGGACCACGGGATATCCGACGGACCCCTCCCGGGTCTTATCGATGTGGCCGACTCCATCAACAAAGTAGCAGAAGGAGGGGCCGATGCAGTGCTTATGCAAAAAGGTATGGTAATGCACGGACATCGGGGATACGGCCATGATATCGGCCTGATCGTCCATATGAGCGCTTCCACCTCCCTGGGCCCCGACCCCAATGACAAGGTCCTGGTCTGCAAGGTGGAAGAAGCCATGAAGATGGGGGCCGATGCAGTCTCCATCCATGTCAACGTGGGTTCAGAGACCGAATCCGACCAGCTCAAAAAACTGGGGACCGTAGCCGAACAATGCGACTTCTGGGGCATACCCCTGCTTTCCATGATGTACCCCAGGGGTAAAAAGGTCACCAACCCCCATGATCCGGAAATGGTGGCCCATGCCGCAAGGGTGGGAGCAGAGCTTGGCTCTGATGTCATCAAGACCGTATACACCGGGGATATCGACTCCTTCCGCAATGTGGTACAGGGCTGTCCGGTACCGGTGGTCGTGGCCGGCGGGCCCAAGACCGAGACCGATGAGCAGTTCCTGCAGATGATCCATGAAGCCATCCAGGCCGGAGCCCGGGGAGTGGCCATTGGAAGGAATGTATTCCAGCATCCTGATCCCATAAAAATGACAAGGGCTATAACCCATATAGTACATCAAAACAGTAGTGTGGAAGAAGCACTGCAGATACTCAAATAATGGCGATCTATATGAAAGATAAAAGTATATGGCTTAAAGCTGACCGGGGAAGCTGGGAAGCACATAAGGAAAGGATTACGACAGCCCTGGAATCAGGTGTGGACTATGTAATGGTCGATGCACCGGAGGTCCAGAAGGTCAGGGAACTGGGGGACATAAAGGTAGCCGCCTTTAGCAGCTCAGAGTGCGATGCTGATGTCATCGTGGTGGGCAAGAATGGTGAAGGAGATGGCACAAAGCCCCTGCCCTCGGACATGACCGGGTCCATGGACATGATCACCGCCATGAAACTCAAAGACAAAGGAGCCACCGTGGCTGCCTATGTGGTCATCCACAACAAGAGCTATGAAGAGTTCGCAAAGGCCATGGGAAAGGAATGTGACATCCTCATCATCGTGGGAACCGACTGGAAGGTCATCCCCCTGGAGAACCTCATCGCAGGACTCCAGGACTTTGATGTGAAGCTCATATCCGGCGCCCAGGATGCTGCTGAGGCAAAACTGGCCCTTGAGACCATGGAACATGGCAGTGACGGAGTTCTCCTGGACACAGATAGTCCCGATGTCATAAAATCCACCGTGAATATCTCAGAAAAGGCAGGAGTGGAAGACCTGGGCCTTAAAGTTGCCACCATCACAAGGGTAGAACCTGTGGGCATGGGAGACCGGGTCTGTGTGGACACCTGCAACCTCATGCAAAAAGGTGAGGGTATGCTGGTGGGATCCAGTTCCGACGGGATGTTCCTGGTACACTCCGAATCCCAGGACAGTCCCTACGTAGCCTCCCGGCCCTTCCGGGTCAATGCCGGAGCCGTACATGCCTACATAAAGGTAGGAGAAAAGACAAGATATCTCTGTGAGCTTGAATCCGGAGATCCGGTAACTATCGTAAACAGCAATGGAGAGCAAAGAACCGGTATAGTGGGCCGGGTTAAGATAGAAAGACGTCCTCTCATACTCATCGAAGCCGAAGTAGATGGAGCTGTGGTAAAGAACATCCTCCAGAATGCCGAGACCATCAAACTGGTGGACCCTGAAGGCGAACCAATTTCAGTAGCCGCCGTAAAAGAAGGGGACAGAGTACTGGTCAACTATGAAGAAGGAGGCCGGCATTTCGGAATGAAGGTAGAAGAGACCATCATAGAGAAATAAGCATGGTACTCATCGGACAGTACGACACTGACAAAAGGGCTGCCATCGTTGCGGCCCTTGATGATATGAAAAAAGCTCCAAAAGCCCTGGAACTGGGTGCGGACATACTGGAATTGCGTCTGGACCTGATGGACAGCCTTCCTGAAATACCGGATGCACCCTGTATTGCAACCAACAGGTTACAGAAAGAAGGTGGGAAATGGACAGGTTCTGAAGAGAAAAGACGGGACATTCTAAAACAATATATCCCCCTGGCAGGGGCCATTGACATAGAACTGTGTGCAGAAAATAAACAGGACCTGATAGAAACCGCACATTCACAAGATACTGCAGTTATCATCTCCAGCCATTTCTTCCACAACACCCCCACCATGGAGCAGATGCAGGATATCATAGACAGCTCCTTTGGAGATGGGGCCTCCATTGCCAAACTGGCGGTCATGCCCCAAAACCATAAAGACATCTTAAACCTGCTGGAACTTACCCTTAACAACAAGGACATCTGCACCATTGCCATGGGCAATATGGGCAAACATACCCGCATCATTGCCCCCTGCTATGGATCGGTGCTCACATACGGCAGCATCGATGCTGCCATCGCCCCGGGCCAGCTCAGGACAGATCAGTTAAAAACTGCACTGGAGATGGTACTCTGAAAACCGTTTATGCAGTCCTGGGCGACCCCATCGCCCATTCCCTCTCCCCCAACATGCACAATGCGGCCTTTAAGGAACTTAACCTAAACTGTCAGTATCATGCTTTCAGGGTCAGTCCCGATAACTTAAAAGATGCTCTAAACGGAGCCCGGGCCCTGGGCTTTGGAGGAGTTAACCTCACCGTGCCCCTGAAAGAAAAGGCCCTGGAATACATACGACCCGATCCCCTTGCCGCAAAGATCAAAGCCGTCAACACCATCACCTTTGACAAAACGATCAAAGGATACAATACCGACGGGATCGGGGCCATGCGGGCCCTGGAAGATGAGAACTGTACCATTAAGGACTCAAATATCCTCATCCTGGGAGCAGGCGGAGCGGCCCGGGCCCTGGCATTTACCTTTGCAGATGCAGGAGGCAGGGTCAGTATTGCAAACCGGACCCCAAAACGTGCAGAAGAGCTTTCCGCAGAAATTCCGGGAACAACCGGATACGGACTGGACACCCTGGAAGAACTTCTCCCTGAAACTGACATCCTGGTCAACACAACCCCCCTGGGAATGCACCCCCACACAGACACCACCCCGATCCCTGCAAGATATCTCCACAACGGCCTTACTGTATTTGATATCGTCTACAACCCCCGCAGGACAAAATTACTCGAAGAAGCGGAAAAAGCCGGAGCAAAGACCGTGGAAGGAGTCATGATGCTGGTCTATCAGGGTGCTGAGGCCTTCCGGATCTGGACCGGGAAGCAGCCACCTGTGGAAATTATGAAAAAGGCCGTTCTGGAGGGACTCAAATGAAAGTACTTATCATCGGAGGGACCGGAGGGATGGGACAGTGGTTCACCCGCTTCCTTAAAGAGCGTGACTATGAAGTGATCATCCAGGGCAGCAGCGGGAAAGTGGAAGTGGCACAGCAGATGGGAGTACAATACGCCCATGATCTGGACAAAAGTATAGCTGATGCCGATATCGTGATGATCAGCGTCCCCATTGACATCACCCCTGACATCATTGCACAAACTGCCCCTAAAATGAAAAGCGGCAGTTTGCTAATGGACCTGACCTCCATTAAAACAAAACCGGTGGAGGCCATGAAACAACACGCCCCCCGGGATGTGGAAATACTGGGCACACACCCGATGTTCGGGCCTTCCATCCCCACCCTGCACGGACAGATAGTCATCATGTGTCCCGTTAAAGGCAGATGTGAAAAATGGTTCTCCCATATACACGACCTCTTTGAACAAAACGGGGCCCATATAGAGATCATCGCTCCCGAAGAACACGACCATTTTGTCTCGGTGGTACAGGGCCTGACCCATTTTGCCTACATCACCATCGGCTCCACCTTCAGGAGCCTGGACTTTGACATCGACCGCTCCAGGCGGTTCATGAGCCCGGTCTATGAGATCATGGTGGACTTTGTGGGCAGGATCCTGGGCCAGAATCCCTATCTTTATGCCCATATACAGATGGAGAACCCCTCGGTACCCGCAGTGCACAGGGCCTTCATAAAGCAATGTCAGAAGCTCTCCGCCATGGTAGCAGACCATGACACTGAAGGATTCTGCCAGGAAATGACCAATGCTGCAGCCCATTTTAAGAACACGCCTGCCGCACTTCACCGCTCGGACAAGCTCATCAATGCCCGTATAGAGGAAGTGGAAGAAATGATCCACTCCATCGGACGCGAAAGGGGATTTGTGCACCTGCACTCCGGGGTCACCCATATAGGCGTGATCGAAAAGGTCACACCAAATACCGTGATCCTCTCCACAGGGATCAGCCTCAAGACCGAAAATGTCAGACTGCTGGATGCACAGGAACTGCTTGAGTGGAAAAAGGATAATCTGACCCACAGCACCCGGGATATCTCGGTCCTTATTCCTCAAAAGGCCGACCCGAAGATCCTGCAACAGATGATAGCCACCTGCACCGGGATTGTTCTAACTGAAATTATTGATATCTACCAGCAGCACAACATCACCTACCGTATAACCATCCTGGGCGACCAGCCTGCCTCCCGGGTACAGGAAGACGTAGAACAATTACTCTGCGGCCTGGGCTGCACTATCCGGGGCTAAACATATATCAATTATAAAACACATAGGGACTTAGATGAAAGATACAAAAGATCTTAAAACCACACAGCTGGTATCCGGTGATATTACAAAATACCTCAGATTCTATAAGATGGGGCTGTTCTTCATCGCCCTGTTTGGCATATACCTGGGCCTTCAGGGATTGTATCTGCTACTTGTCACAGGCAACTACATCTCAGGTGCCGCTCTATTCCTGGCAGCCCTGCTGATATCCCCGCCACCCATCGGCATCTCCAATATGGTGGCAAGTCAGCTCCATCTGGAGTTGACCATGGGAATAAAAGTTGGATTTGCGGCCCTTCTGCTCTTTATAGCTTACTGGTTCCTGTGAAGCTTATCTCAAAGAACAATATTTACGATTTTTGGGGTGCAGGGGCAAAGAAAGCCCACGACTTCAGTTGCGGGTAGTTCACCAGAAGAAAGCTATCAGATACCACCTGCAGGAGCTCTGCTTTTAATGATAAAAAAAATAGTGTGCGTATAACGCACGATATATCCAGGTATAAATTCAGATCAAACTTACAAGCTCTTCCAGTGCGGCCTTAGGATCCTTTGCCTTAACAATACCCGAGGCCAGCAAGACTCCCACAGAGCCAAGCTCCAGAGCGCTTTTAAGATCCTCGCCTTTTGAGATCCCGGCACCGCAGAGAACCTGTACTGCAGGGTTCACTTTCTTAACAGCTTCCACCGAATCACTGACCACTGCAGGGTCTGCACTTGAAACAGGAATACCGGATCCGATAAGCTCCGGGGGCTCCACTGCCACATAGTCCGGGCCCAGGGCTGCAGCTGCAGCCGTGGTGGCAACATTATTACTGCAGACAATGGTGGAAAGGCCTGCCTTTTTGGCTGCGGTGACAGATGCATCGATATCAGCCAGGGTCAGCCGTCTCTCGGAATGATTGATCAGTGTACCACAAGCTCCGGCATCTTTCACACACCGGGCGTACACATGACCGGTGGAACTTCCCGGGCCCACACCATCCACATGCTGAGAATAGACCGGGATATCCACCTCAGATGCCACTCTGTAGATATCGCAAAGCTGGGGAGCCACTGCAATATCGGCCCCGCAATCTTCGGCCACTTCCTGACAGGCCCTGGCAATTACCAGGGCATTCTCACCTGTGGACTCAAGATAGGTCTTGAGGTTGAGTACAATAAGAGGTGTGCTCATAGAGACACCTCAGAAATCGGTCATAACCCTGAACTGGTCGATCTCGGGTTTGTTCATACCTTCCAGGAACTGCTCTGCAGCCTGCCTGATATTCTTTGAATTGGTAATGGCACGGCCCACAACAAGGATGTCAGCGCCAAGCCCGAGAGCATCGGGGATCACATCAACGCGTACACCGCCGGCAACTGCCACCAGCATCTTTGCATTACGCTTCTCAGCCAGGGCCTTAATATCCTTAATACCCTTCCAGGCATGTTTCTCATCGTCCCCTTCCAGATCAATGGCACGGTGCAGTTCCACAACATCAGGAAGCTCCTCCAGTTGCTCCAGTACGGAGATCGGATCAGGATTGTTCAGGGTGTCCATTACCGCATAGATACCGGTCTTGTGGGCCTCCTTAATAGCCTTATCCAGAGTGGGGACAGGTGCAAGGGCAGACACCACAATAGCATCTGCTGTGGCATCGGCAACCATCCTGGCTTCCAGGTTACCGGTATCCAGGGTCTTAAGGTCCGCAACGATGAACGCGTCCGGCCTGATCTCACGCAGTTTTCTGATCACATCCACACCATAACGCTTGATCAGCGGAGTGCCTGCTTCCAGGATCAGGTGATCACTCAGAGGCAACTGCTGTACGACATTGCTGATGGCTGTGATATTCGGATTGTCCAGGGCCACCTGCAGATACGGGGCATCCCATAATCTGGAGACCTTAAAGCCCATGACCGCATGGGAGGACTTATCCTTCTCGGCAAGGACAGTGTCAACATCAGGGAAACCATTCAGGGCACGCTTTAAGGCCAGCTTGGTGGCTCCGTAATTGTAACGGAATATCCTGTTATAATCCACAGCCTGCGGGTGTATGAACACACTGGCCACAATGACCATATCCTCAGCCTGCTCTTTTGCAATTATACCCTCTTCCAGTGCATCGGCAACAGCCTTGGCAACAGCTGCCTGGGCAGGCCCGAAGATCTGGGAGGCCTGGTCCATGTTCTTCACTGTGACCTTGGGTACGATCAGGGTGGAAGGTTTGGTGGGTAAATTCGGGCGTATCACAGATAAGAGAGGAGTATGTCCTGCAGAAAGCTGGGTCATTCCGGTTGCAAAGGCCTGGCCCACAGGTCCCTCCTTGTCTCCTATCAAAAGATCTACATGTGCGAGTTCTGGCTCCTCGCCTATAAGTGCTTCTCCAATGAACATCATAGTAATCTATCCGCTAAATGCCATGACTATATATATCATTTCTGATACCTGGAAAAAGGAAAGTAAAAAAAAATACTTCTTTTCCTAAAAGTGTATATACAATATAGTGCAATATAGCAATGTGAAAACCATAGAGATCTACAACCAGCTAATAAAGAACAGGAAACTGACCGGCACCATGGTCCTCTGCGCCCTGATCCTTACCTACTTTGCAAGCTGGTTCCCGGATTTTGAGAACGTTGTAGGGCTTGAAGGTGCCCGCATCAGTTCACTGGTAGCCTTTGGGTCCCTCAACGGCATGGCACTGGGGCCCTATTTAGGACCTGTCATATCATTCACCGGTATCCTGCTTCATAATGTAGTGGGCTATACGCACATGGATACCTTTCATCTGATCAGTCCGATATTTGTGGCATTTTCCTCTACACTGGCAGGACTGTGTATAACTCGCAGGGAAAAAATAGCCATAGCATTGTATTCTATCGTGGTCCTTGCCTGGTATCTCACCCCCGAGGGAAGAGAAGTATTCTACTACCCCTGGTACCATATACTGGTACTGGGCCTTTTTATATTCATGTACAGACTCCGGGACCGGAAGAGGATATTTACATCTTTGCGTTCCTGTTTGCAACCGGTCTGATCGCAGTGCTTGGAGACCACATACTTGGAAGCATTGCAGCCATCCTTATCTTCGATCTGCCGGCTGACCTGTTTGTTGGAGTGGTGCACATATATCCCGTAGAGCGCACCATACTGGCCTTTGTATCGGCATTTATAATGTTCATGCTGATCATGGTTTTGCGCAGTACCATTATGGAAAGTCAGACCTTCCAGGAAGACATTGAGAATGAGAATATGGAAGATTATAAAGAATATGTGGAAGATGTGAAAAAGATACTGAAAAATGAGGAAAAATAACCTCAGCTATTCTCAAGTTTCAGATCGATATCATGCATCAGTTCGAATATAGCCTTTGAAAAAGGATGGGAAGGATCACTAACAGTAAATATCTCGGATTCATTGCGAATAGCAACCTCACAACTGCAACTGATCCTCCCGAGGACCTCAAGAGACGTATTACAACTTTCCAGCAATTCCTCATGACACATATTCTGTAACATCCCGCAGGGCTTTTCCAGAGAAGCATAAACACCGTTGACCACCTGCCGGGTACACTTGCAACAGGTATGACCAGGTTTACTTACCATAAGCACAAAATCAGAGACCGCAATAGCATTAACTGAAGTAAAATCAACACCCGGACCCACATCCATGATCACTGAATCAAAACGGGAAAGTAACGTCTTTTTGGAGCTCATCAGATTCTTGAGCGCCTTTGACTGCCATTTTCTATCTTTTCTGGAGATCTCCCTGATAGCCAGTATATCCGGATTGGACAAACCTACAAAGACCTTACCGGGAACCGATATCCTGTCACTTACATCCAGGATGGCATCCAGGATATCACATTTACCTGCCAGCACATCGTTAAGATAATGAGCCGGCAAGGGAAAATCCTCACTAAAAAATGTAGGGGCTTTAAAATCCACATCCAGCAGGCAAACATCCTTCCCACGGGATGCATACGCACATGCCAGATTCAGAGCCACCACCGTTTTACCCGTACCGCCTTTTGAAGAATGGACTGCTATTGTCTTACCCATACCACATACCTCTGTAGAACCTCTTGAACCATGAAATAGATATTCACGATGATATATAAAAGCATTTAAAAAATACGATTGTAGACAAAACAGGTAAACTTGAAAAGAAGATACGTTTTACGTCTCACAGAAGGTACACAAAGATTTAAAAAAGTTAAAACAAGTAAAATTGCAAAAATCCACAAAAAAACAGAATCCGGGGATCAAAACGAACATTATGTAAAATATTCAACCTGGGTAATAAAAATATAAGTAAAAACAAACTTAAATTAATACACAAAAACAAATCCGTAAACCCAAACGATCATTGCCCTGAACTTTCATTGATGCTAAAGTAAACCTTCCGGCCCACCCTGGACTTTGAAACATGTCCCATTCGAACCAGCTGATTGAGATAATTACTCTCCACTGCTCTCTCCTTTCCGGTCCTGACAGCAAGATCATCCGCACTGCCCTCTCCGATCTCAAAAAGGGTCATGGCAGTTGTCCGCAGATGAGGGGGCAGCTCAAGCAAGGTCATTGCATCCAGCACATCGAATATACCATCATCAACATCACTCTTTGACTCCTGATGCAAAAGAAGACGGTCCAGTTTACCATTGATCTCCCCTAGCATTTCCATAAGCTCTTCAGTCAATATGATAACCTCCCATATAGATCATATATACACATTCCTTATCCAGCATTCAATAGCATCGGACACATATTGAGAATTATTAATATTAAGTTCACATTCATATATACAGAATCTTATAGATCACAGGACATATAAACCCCATCCCTGTAATAACCAAATTTCCTGTAGTACTCCCTGACCCCGATACCACTGATCACGGACAGTTTCCGGTACCCCTGGTTGCGGGCCAGCTCCTTTGCATGTCCCAGCAGTTTTTCTCCATAACCCCGATGCTGCCAGTCAGTGACCCCTGCAGCCTGCCCGGGGGGTACAAGGGATCCATATACATGCAATTCCCGGACAAGGGCCGCATCCTCCAATTCCTTCCTGTGGGGATCACAGGGGAAACGCAACCGCAGGAAGCCTATGAGAATATCATTGCTTACATCTTCAAAGGCAATGAAATGCTCCATCCCCCCACAGGCCTCATAGCTTTCCATGGTCAGCTCAATTGAGTCAGGGTCCACCTGCCTGCCTTTAAGCATATTGTGACCCACTTCCCTGCACCGGATACACCGGCATCTTTGCCCCCGCTCTTCAAGTCTCTGTCTTGCAAGCTGACGGATATTGCTTTTCTTAACCCCTGCAATGATCTGCGGGGAGGGAATATCCCGCTGGATGCGCTGCATCCGCACCCATCCCGGCAGGATTGCTTTGATGTCTGCAAGCAGGTCCACAGCCCTCTCATCATCCAGGGCCTCATAATCCCCTCTTAGCCACATCCGATGAAGCTGGGTCCCTTCGGTTACCAGAGTAGGATATATCTTGAGATAATCAGGCATAAATCCCGGATCGCTGAATAATCTTTTAAAACTGCGCAGGTCCCTTTCCAGGTCCAGGCCCGGAAGATGAGGCATCATATGGAAACCCACCTTAAGTCCGCTGTCCCTGAGAATACTGTTGGCCCGGATGGTATCCGCCACACCATGTCCCCTGCGCATCCGCTCCAGTACGAAATCATAGACACTTTGCACCCCGATCTCTACTTTGGTGGCACCCAGCTCAAGCATCCGGTCAACATGCACTTTTTCTGCCCAGTCAGGACGGGTCTCAAAAGTGATCCCGGTATTGCGCACCGCTGCCGTCTCATTGGCCTGCTGCACGGATTCCAGGGTATAGTAGGGAGAAGCAATACCCAGAGGATTGGCCTGCTGCCTCCACTCCAGTCCCTCATGATCGTTCATGGCTTCCAGACAGCGTTTGGTGAACCATTCCTGATAATCGATACTGCGTGCGGAAAAGGTCCCACCCATAACGATCAGTTCTGCCTTGTCCACATCATGACCGATCTGTTTAAGCTGGCCCAACCTGCCCGAAACAATAGCATAGGGATCATATCCGTATTGTATACCCCTCATGGTGGCAGGCTCCCGGCCCATATAGCTTTGCGGAGAATTAAAGACAGAATCCGGCCCCCCGGGACAGGGAATGCACACACCGTGAGGACAGGGAGCAGGGGAGGTCATCGCCGCGATCACCGCCACCCCCGAGATAGTACGCACGGGCTTTTGCTGTAAAAATCCCTTCACCTGCTCCTGCTCTGCAGGAGTACCGGTTGCGATTATATGGGGATTGCGGGGCAGGGTGGAAAGCCTGTACTCCTTGCTCACCGCTTTTTTAGCTTCATTAAGAGAATGTTTATCAGTGACAGACCCTTCCAGGACCATCTCCAGCAATTTCCTGCAGGCTTTTTCAAAATCAGCATCTGACATAATACACCTTCAATACAGGCGGGTGACAAGGGATTCCAGATGTATCCTGGCATTGGACCCGTCCAGCAGGTCCATATCCGTATCTGCCAGCTCACATACGGCCCGGGCCAGCTCAGGGGGGGACAGATTGGACCCGTCCAGGAACTTATGCAACTGCTCCACGATCTCAGGACCTGACAGACCATCCTCCAGCAGAAGGGAATCAATGAACTTGCGAGACCCGACCACATCATGCTCAAGAGCCTTTTGATTAAGGTCTGACACACTGCTTTGGACCTCCAGGAGCGACTCCTCATATAATATATTGGAAGTGATCTCCTCCCCGGGATGTCCGATCACAGCAAACTGCAGGGACAGCAAAGCCCGGGAGATATTACCACCTGCATAATGTGCAAGGGCCTTAAGAGCATCATCTGCTATCAATACCCTTTCCTTTGCAGCAACATCCTTCATATAGCTGATCAGCTCATCATCCGAAACATAGCTAAAGAACACTTCCAGTCCCCTGGAGCGCAGGGGAGAGATCAAACTGGAAGGTCGTGTCGTGGAAGGATGAACCTGCAGGTGCGGGTATACTTTTCCATGATCCGCCTTAGTGCATTCTGTGCATCCCGGTCCAGGGACTGGGCACTGTCTATGAAAATCACCTTAAAATCCGCGTCAATGGAACCCATTCCTGCAAACTCGTTCACCACGGTCTTGAATATGGATATCACACTGGGGCGGATCTTTTTGGGATCATCGGTCCCCAGGATGTGATAGAACCGCTTATCCCTGACCAGGTATTCCTTCCCCCGGTCAAAGAAATCCGAGGCATTGAAATAGGTGAAATTGCCCTCCATACTGTCCCCATACAGCATTCTTCCAAGGGCAAATCCCGCACTTGTCTTACCCGAGTTCTCGGGCCCGTGGAACACCATATGCGGCAGGTTCCCTGAAGCAATGAGTTTTTTGAGCACATTCACAGCTCCGGCATTGCCTGCCATAGCGTCCAGTGTCCCGGGCCGATGCCGCAGTGTCCACAGGTCCTCAGTCATATTCTCACTTTCCTTCATCCAGCACGACCTTTATCACCTTGCCATATACCGGCCGGGCAATAAGCACACCGATCATTACACCCACAATAGTGGTAATGGCAAAACCCTTGAGAGCACCAAAACCCATGACCACCAGAGGGGACATGGCAATGGTGGTGGTGGCCGCCGCTGCAAAGATGATACTGAAAGCCTTGGTTATCCTCTCCATATATACCTTGGTGGTGGGAAGCTTACCTTCATGGAGCACTTCATCGGTGATGATCACCAGATGGTCAATACCGGTACCTATAGCCGCGATCACTCCTGCAATGGCTGCAAGGTCCATCTGCCAGCCCACAGCGGCGGCAAATCCCAGGATCATAATGACCTCACTGATGGATGTGCCCACCATGGGTAAAAGGATCTCCTTTTGATGATATCTTCGATATACCACAAATGCCACAGCCATCAAGGCCAGCAGACCTGCAAGAACTGCCTGGTTCTTAAACTGGGTACCCAGGGCCGCATCCACATGACCTGAGCCCATCAGCTCCACATTCACAGGCAAAGCACCTGCACGCAGATGGATCTGCAGCTCTTCGGCCCGGGCCTTACTATCCTCACCAGAACCGGTGGAACATTCCCAGGCATAGATGGGGATCTCCCGGATCTTATTGGCGGCAGAATAACTAAAAGGTGCCCCATAGACCTCATTGCCGTCAAGGTACATGTACAGCCAGTGAGCATCGGGATTATCAGTGGCTCCGGTCTCAATGGCCGCCTGTTGCAGGGCAAGGGCCCCGTCACTGTTCAGCCTGAAAGGTGTGTGCCACTGCTCATCATGGAAACCCGGGACACCCACACTTTCAATATCATCACCATAGAGCACATGTTTGGTCTCATTACCCTCGGTCTGTATACGGATCTCGAACTTTCCGGGCTTCTGCGCAATATCCTTGGCCGTGGCCAGATCAATGCCTGCAAAGTCGATCAGTATATAATCATCCCCGACCGTGCGCACAGGAATGTCCTTAAGTCCCAGGGCATTGAGCTTCTCGCTCAATATCTCCTTGGTCATATCCCTGGTCTGTGTCCTCACACCCACGCGGAATACAGGATTGCCGTCAATGTCCTCAACAACAGAACCGCCAACAGGTAACATGAGAGCCTCCAGGTCCTCCAGTGTCACCGAGGTGCGGATCTCGTATTCCACATTCCCGTCTGCCATTGCCAGAGGAATGACCTCCGCTCCCAGGGAATCGGACAGATATTGTGTCATGAGGGCCTCTTCTGTAGTAAAGAGCACTACCTCGGAGTTATTGCCCATATAGCTGATCTCGCTTTCTCCCAGAGCCAGATTGTTCAGACTGGTAGAGGTCACCTCTGAACTTGTAATGAACTGCACCGTACTTCCTGCGGTACCCATATCATCCTGACCGCTTACGCCGGTAATCTCAACCGGATAGCCCAGGGCATTGGAAAGATAGACATCTGCAAGGCCTTCAACATCCCCGTCCAGCTGTGTCACAGCACCCTGCAGACGGATCTGCAGCCAGGAACCTCCTTCCAGGTCCAGACCATAGTTCAGGTTAGTGGTAAATCCCTCATCCGCAGAATATCCGGGATGGATGAACACGATCGAAAGTAATACAGCCGCAATGAGCAGGATCACCCGAAGGTCCCTTTTAAGTCCCACTGGCTCTTTTTCATCCTCTCTCATGCCCGTGACCTCCTGCTGCGGCTTATATGCCAGCGCAGTATTCCCGTATTAAGCAGCCAGGTGTTCATGATATCCGCAATCAGACCGAATATCAGTACGATGGCAATATCGGAGAGCAGATTGATCTGGGAGACCGAGGAGGTTACCAGATATGAGAATGTGGACACCAGATACATCACCGCCAGGGCCGCCAGGGTGGTGGTGGTCATGGTCAGCCCGGTATGCATGGCCCGGCTGATGTTCTCATCCACCTCTCCCCTGCGTTTGAGCAGGCGGGTGGTAAGCAGTATATCACTGTCCACAGAATAACCGATGAGCATCAAGAGGGCAGCCACTGTTCCCAGGGACAGTTCGATCCCCGCAATGTTCATAAAAGCAGCTGCTATCACAATGTCCGAAAAGGCAGATATCACCACTGCAAGGGAAGGGACAAAGGTCCTGAATATAATGAACACCACAAGGGCCATCCCTATGAAAGAGAGAAGTACCGCTTTTATTGCCTGCTGTTGCAATTCCTGCCCGTATATCGCACCTATCTGCTTGATCTCCACATTGGAATACGCACCTGTGATACCATCCTCCAGCATGCGCTGCATTTCATTATCCATGGGCCCAAACTGCAGTATAGCACGGTCCCCCGCCTTACGCGCATCTACCAGAGGATAATCCTGATATGCCGCTTCCAGGTCCTCGACCAGGTCCGGTGTCTCAAAGGCGATCATCGTGCCGCCCTTAAACTCCAGCCCCAGGATAACCGGGGCCCCGCTACTTACAAAAACAGCTGCCAGTACCAGCAGGGATATTGCCAGTACGGCAGCGGGGATGGATATCAGTTGCCTGTCATCCCGTCCCCTGACGAATGAATCCAGATAGTCGATCAAAATGGCCATTTTTTTAATGCTCCGATGATATTCAAGATTTTCTTTACTGATCTATCCTGCGGGTAGTTATGACCCCAAAGGATGATGTACATAATACACTGGAACTTATATATACTACTTAATGTTTTCTTTGATACTATGAACCGACCATCCATTGACGAATACTTCCTGGAGATAGCAGCTGTGGTAGCAAAGAGAGCCACGTGCCTGCGCAACCGGGTTGGAGCTGTGATCGTGAAGGATAAGAGGATCCTTTCCACAGGCTACAATGGTGCACCCCGGAACATGGAACACTGTCTGGACATCGGATGCATCCGGGAGCAGAACAATATCGCATCAGGTACCCGTCATGAGAAATGCCGTGCGGTCCATGCCGAGCAGAATGCCATCATCCAGGCGGCCCTGCACGGGGTCAGTATCGCCGATTCGACCCTCTACTGTACCCACCAGCCCTGTATCCTCTGTGCCAAGATGATCATCAACTCAAATATTAGAAGGGTGGTCTATATCACCCCCTATCCTGACACCGACGCTCTGCAGTTCTTTAAGGAAGCAGGGGTACAGGTGGATAATTTACCGCTCACCGGACTGCTTGAGACAGACTAAACCTTTTCTGATCACATCCTCGTCCCGATTTCTGTACATCTGTTTAACAGAGCACTGCCTGTCCGTATACAGGTCAAGCCCCCGGATGATTACCACAGGCTGGCCGTCCCCGCCTTCACCCATGAGCAGATTTGCCGCAGATGCAAGCTCATCAGCCACCGCCTCCTCGGCTATCTTCAACTCCCTGCCAAACAGGTCCCTTTTTCCCCTCCAGTCCAGTATCACTTCCAGACCGGACAGGCCCACTGCAACCCCTGTCTGCCCTTTTTTGAAGGCACGGCCGTTGGTATCGGTGAGTATGACACTTACTTTCCTGCCGGTAAGCTCTTTGATCTTTGATGCGATCCCCCGGGCTGATGCATCCGGATCATCAGGT
This sequence comes from Methanosarcinaceae archaeon, assembly GCA_963676195.2. Taxonomy (GTDB): domain Archaea; phylum Halobacteriota; class Methanosarcinia; order Methanosarcinales; family Methanosarcinaceae; genus CAXXJW01. The sequence continues at coordinate 296,220 of CAXXJW010000002.1, forward strand.
AACCTGGCAAGATAACCTTCCTCCACATTTGAATCATCAATACCCGCATGGATGCTCACATGACCGTTTAAGTTCTCCACCAGCAGGATGGGGTCCTCCATCAGGACCTCCGCACTGTTGTTAAGCACCGCCTGGATCAGTGCGGCATCCTTGCCTGAGGCCGCAGCGATCTTCTTTGCATGTTCACCGGGAACCAGATCAGCCTGGCAGACCACCGCTCCCTCAGCCCTGGCCACGATAGTGGAAGCAATGGCCACCACATCCATATCCTCAAGTACCGCTCTCTCACAGATCAGCTCTGCAATATCATCCCCTGCCTTTATCAGAGGCAGTCCGTCAACAGTGAATAGTTCCATCTTCAAAGAAATGACCTCGTGGGGAAGATGGCATCACAAATAAATAATCCTATCCATATAGGAAAAGGTGCGGCGATGATGAAAGTTACCCCATCTGAGCAAAAGATGATGAGAAACTCTGACTGATGCCGCACTATTCTAAAAAATATAAGAGATGTTGATCATTCAATGGCTATGCGGGGCTTTTGCTCCTCCCCGGTCTTTGGAAGGGTCACGGTAAGCACACCGTTTTCAAGCTTTGCAGTGGCCCCCTCATCGGTCACATTCGAAGGCAGGCCCACAGCCCTTGAAAAACTTGAGTAGGTACGTTCCTTCCTGAAAAAACCCTCCTCCTTCTCTTCAGACTCCTTGCTGCATTCAGCCCGGATCTCAAGCATGTCATCCTTGACCCTCAGATCAATATCCTTCTTTTCAACTCCCGGAAGGTCGGTGGTCACAATGACATTATTTCCTTCTTCCTTTATATCCATCAGAGGATACATGGACTTCTCTTCAAACCATCCTGCAGGAGACACATCCCTGAATAACTGATTGAGGTGTTCCTGCGTCTGTCTGATCTCATCAAAGGGGTCCCAGGTTGAAAGTCTGGACGGTCCCCTGCGCGTCAAACCGAATTTCATAGATTACCACTCCTTTACCGTTAGCATTTGTTGCTAACATCTACATATTTGTTCGGGAGAAATATATAGATTACGTTCATGGGTGCAGGGGCAGAGAAAGCCCACGGCTTCAGGCCCGGGTAGTTCACAGATGACCTGAATTCCTTCAGGCCCTCTCCATCATCATACGAATAAGATTACATCCCCTCACATGACCCAGACTGCCTTTTTTCATGGCCTCCTCGTCAAAGGTCTCCACACTGTCCACTTCATCCTCCCTGGTACAGTACATCACAAAGGGCACAGGTTCGGAGGTATGAGTACGCAGTGCAACGGGGGTGGGATGGTCCGGAAGCACCACTATAATATAGTCCTCAGGTGACTCACGGGCCGCTTTGAGCACGTTGCCGACCACTTTTTCATCAAAGTCCTCAATGGCCTGGATCTTGGCCTTCATATCCCCCATATGACCGGCCTCATCGGGTGCTTCCACATGCACCACCACAAAGTCATGGTCCTTCAGAGACTCCATGGCATATTCAGCCTTGCCCGCATAGTTGGTGTCCAGATAACCTGTGGCCCCTGGCACCTCGATCACATCAAGCCCTGCATATATCCCCAGACCCTTGATCAGATCAACAGCACTGATCACCGAGCCGCTAAGGCCGTAGAGCTCTTTGAAATCCGTAAAACTGGGAGCATAGCCCTGGCCCCAGAACCAGACACAATTGCCAACTCCCTTGCCTGCCTCGCTGCGGGCACGGTTTACCGGATGGTCCTCCAGGATCGGTATGGACCGGTCGATCAGATCACAGAGGACCTCGCTGTCCTTACCCCGTGGCATATGTAGTGATCTTTCCTCATCGATCACATCATGGGGAGGAGTACAGTCGGCCTCAGCTCCCACATCATTTGAAGCCACCAGCAGATGACGATAACTGATACCGGGATAGAACCGCAGATCATCTGTCCCCAGTTGAGAATCAACGGCTTTGATAAGCTCTTTTGCCTCCTCGCTGGTGATATGACCTGCACTGTGATCCGCAATATGTTCGTTACTTACAGTGATCAGATTGCACCTGAAAGCCACATCCCTCTCTTTAAGGGGAATTCCCATACTTGCCGCCTCCAGAGGGGCCCTGCCGGAATAGAATTGCTCAGGGTCATAACCGATGATCGACATATTGGCCACATCACTTCCCGGAGGGAGGCCTTCAGGGACATTGCTCACAAGACCTGCAAGACCGTTTCTGGTCATATAGTCCATATTAGGAGTACGGGACTTTTGCAAAACGGTCATATTGGCTATTTCTTCAAGAGGATGGTCAGCCATACCATCCCCGATAAGTATGATATATTTCATCAGCACACCTTTTTAAGATAACTTTCAGAACAATCCGTAATAATACTGATAGAGAGCACATTATATAAGATGTTCTCACATATAATATCAGAAAGCCAACCCCGGAAGTGAGAAATCTTGAAACATATGATCATCCTGTTAGTACTGGGCATTGCCCTGTTAACCATCCAGCCCGCCACATGTGCAAATGAAGTGGGGCCCATCATCCACTACTCCGAAAGGACAGTCGAACTTGACCAGAAACTTATCCTGGAACAGGGCTATACCATCCACATACAGGACATCAATCCTGAGAACGGAGATGTCTGGCTGGAGATCCTCCTGGACGGCGATGAACTGGAAGAGGGACAGGGAACTGCTAAAGAAGAAAGACCTTTTGAGTATGTACATACCATCGAGGAAGAAGATGAGGACGAAGAGGACCACCTGATCTTTACCATAACCCCGCTGGATGAAAGTACCCGCAGCGGTACCTCCCGGATCAGGATCGAGCAATTCCTGGACCCATCCCTGGATGAGGATTACCTGGCCCTGGACGACTCCTTCCCCGTGGAATCTGACAAGCCCTTTGACCTGAATAACGGATACAGCCTCTCGGTATCTGATGTAGATGATGAGAACGCCACCATGACCCTCTCCAGGAACGGATATGAGGTCAAGACGGAGAAGGACATGGGCAAAGGACATTATTTCGCCTACTACAGGACCGACGGGGACAGGGTTGTCACCATATTCATTGCAAAACTCCACAATACCTTCCGGGGTGAAGACTCCAGTACCGTTTTGCTAAAAGAGGTCACCAAAAGGCAGGATGTCGTAGTTGAGAGCAATATAGAGATCAATGTGGAAAGTGTCAGTGGCTCCGCCCTCAAAAGCGGGGATAGGGCCATCATCACCTACCAGGTCGATAACGGGGCCTCCGAGATCACCATCTATCTGGACGGTGAAAAGATCGACAGCAGACGAGATGTTGAAAAAGGTGAATACACAACCCTTACCGAAGGTCTGGACGGAGGAGAACATGAAGTGAGGGTCACCACCGTTGCAGATGACGGGTCAGGTAATATGCAGAGTACTACTTTCACCGTATCGGGCCAGGGCGGGGAAGATGAAACCGATACGCAATCCGGTGAACGATCTTCATCAACAGATGAAGATGAAGAAAGTTCACTTGCAGACGGATTAGATGGTATTGGCAGTATTCCGGGTTTTAACTATCTGCTCGCCGGGGCCATTCTGCTGATAATGGCGCTTTTGCTTAAGAAAGAATTCATGTGAGCAGCGGGGCCCGAAAAGGTCCCGTCTTTTTTTCATTTTTACGATTGTTGGGGGTGTAGGGGCAGAGAAAACCCACGACTTTAGTCGTGGGTAGTTCAACGGTACAAATTGCTTTATACCCGTACAAACTGCATCTATAGATACAGCCGGACTTTTTCAAAATATTACACCCGGCCTGCCATCCGTTCATAATATTTATATGATACGGTGCTTTTTAGGAACCAGAACCCTATATATTATTAACCAGAATGTGATCCTACCATGAGATACGTAATGAAATTTGGCGGAACATCCATCGCAGACGGGAAGAAGATCCGCCATGTTGCCCAATTATTGAAAAGTTACAGGGATGAAGGTCATGAGGTCGTTGCCATCACCTCAGCCCTGGGAGGAGTCACAGACGGCCTCCTCTCCAATGCAACCGAAGCCTCCCGAAAAGGAAAGGTTTCCCGGATCAAGGAATTCATGACCGACCTTGCCAAAAAACACTATGATGCAATAGCTGACGCCATCCCGGATGAAAGGATAGCTGACGAGGTGGCCCGGGCCATTGATATGCGCATTGATGAACTGGAAAAAGCCCTTATAGGCATCTGTTATCTGGGAGAGCTGACCCTCAGGTCCATTGATTATATATCATCCTATGGTGAGCGCCTTGCAGTACCCATCATAAGTGGTTCCCTCCGCAGTCTGGGCTGTCCCTCCGACCCCTTCACCGGTGGAGAGGCAGGTATTGTCACCAACAGCGAGTATGGAAATGCCCATCCTGTAAACATCAGCTACGAACAGGTACGCAACAACATTGGCCCCCTCCTGGAAAACTCCCTCCCTGTGATCACCGGTTTTATTGCAGAGGACAGGCAGGGGATCATCACCACCCTGGGCAGGGGAGGCTCTGATTTTACCGCCTCTATTGTGGGAGCCGCAGTTGAGGCCGATGAGATCTGGCTCTGGAAAGAAGTGTACGGCATCATGACAACCGACCCGGGGATCGTGCCGCAGGCCCGGACCATCCCTACCATCTCCTATATTGAAGCCATGGAAATGTCATATTTCGGAGCAAAGGTACTCCACCCCAGGGCCATTGAACCTGCCATCAAACACGGCATCCCGGTAAGGGTCAAGAACACCTTTGACACTTCCTTCCCGGGCACCCTCATCATAGAGGACCAGACCCGTAAAAAAGAGGTGGCAAAAGCAGTCACCCTCATCAATAAGGTCGCCTCTATCAATATCTGCGGAGCAGGTATGGTGGGAGCCATTGGCACTGCCGCCAGGATCTTTTCCAGCCTGGCAAATGCCGGGGTCAATATAATAATGATAAGCCAGAGCTCCTCTGAAGCCAATATGTCCCTGATAGTGGAACAGGCCCATCTGGATGGAGCCATAAAGGCCCTTAAACATGAATTTGACAAAGAGATCGTCAAAGATGTGGTATATGACACTGAAGTTTGTATCATAGCGGTGGTCGGGGCCGGAATGGACGGGATACCCGGAGTTGCAGGCAAGGTATTCGGAGCCCTTGGAAGAGAAGGAATTAATGTGATCATGATCAGTCAGGGTTCATCCCAGCACAATATATCCTTTGTAATAGCACAAAAAGACGCAATTGACGCAGTCAGAGTACTGCATCAGGAATTCAGACTTGAAATAGGGGAGGAAGAGAATTGAGCGATAAACTCACATATGCAGATTCCGGTGTGGACATCCATACGGAAGAGAAAACGATCAAAGCCCTTACCGGCGCAATGAACTACCAGAGACAGGGGCCGGGAGCACCCCTTACCAGCATAGGGCATTATGCAGGTCTCATGGACTTTGGAGATTTTGCTCTGGGGCTGGCAACTGACGGTGTGGGTTCCAAGGTCCTCATCTCCAATGAGATGAAAAAATGGGACAGTGTGGGCATTGACTGCATTGCCATGAATGTGAACGACCTGCTTGCCATCGGGGCCGAACCTGTGGGGTTTGTGGACTATCTGGCTCTGGAAAAGCATGATGAGGATTTTGCAGAGCAGATCGGCAAAGGCCTTACAGAGGGTGCAGAGATATCCAGGATGAGCATCCTGGGCGGGGAGACTGCCACATTGCCCGAGATCATAAACGGCTACGACCTGGCCGGGACATGTCTGGGAATGGTAAAAAAGGATAGTATCATCACCGGAGAGAAGGTCCAATTGGGAGACATCCTTGTGGGCATACCCTCAAGCGGGGTCCACAGCAACGGTTATACCCTGGTGCGCCGGATCATCAAAGAGTCCGGATATTCCTATCAGGACCCTTTCCCCTATAACCCTGAGACCACCATAGGAGAAGAACTGCTCATCCCCACCCGGATCTATATGGAAGTCCTGGATGTCATAAAAGAATGTGACGTACACGGCCTGGCCCATATAACCGGCAGCGGGCTGCTCAAGCTCAAAAGGGTCACCGACCTGGGTTTTGACATAAATGACCCACTGCCCCCTCAGGATGTCTTCAAGTTCCTCCAGGAACAAGGTAATGTGGACATCGGGGAGATGTACAGGACCTTCAATATGGGAATGGGCTTTTTGATCATACTGCCACAGGAGGATGCACAAAAAGCGGTGGAGATAAGCGGTGGGAAGATCGTCGGAAAGATCGTGGAAAAGGGTATAAAGGTAGGCGACATACAACTTGTTTAAGTGATAAAATGGCCTGTATCAATGACATCCCCTATGAGATCCTGTTAAAAGGGGTCACCCTCGAAGAATGTGAAAGCTTCATCAAAGAACAATGCGGCGAGGTCTACCACGTACCCGGAGGTTACAAACTAAGGGGTATCATGCTAAAAGGAGGGGCCACCATACCCATCGGGGTCTGTGGAAAGGACATCATCTTCCAGTACATAAAACCCTGCTCCGGCCTTTTTGTCCTGAAACTGGAAGACGCAGAGGATGAGATCGAAAAACTGCGGGCCATGAAGGACTGATCGTTTAATACCCCTACCACATATATCTTTTTAAACTTTTTAGATTTAATTTATATTTTCATATTTGATTTATATTTTTGAATATTTAACTTATATTTATACCTTCACCTTTTTTGCACCGCCCACCACACATTTGAGGAAATCCACAGACGGGAATTCATGCAGAGTGGTTGCAATGATGGTTCCCTCACCCAATTCCCATACCACAAGGACCGGATGACCGTCATCATTTTTCATTACAACCCGGCCGTCGGTATCAGAGAAATAACCGTCACATTCCACTGTGACATCACCGGCCACAATGCTGCAGGCCGTATGGTCCCCCACTACTTCAAGACCGGTCTGACCATGGCTTTCCACATAGGATAGTTCCACAGGAAGCCAGGAGTAATCATATTTTGTTACAAGAGGCCCGAAGATAAGTAATACACCACCGGAGCGGACAAATCCCTCCAGCTTTTTCCCGTTGCTCTCAATCCCTTTTCCAACCTTCGTATAGGCCGGGTTGGCAAAACCGGTTGGCACCACCACACACCTGCAGGGAGGGAGGAAGGGAGTGCCCAGGGAAGAGGAAAGCACACGCTGACATTTAAGGCCCGCTTCTTTGAACAATTTTTCAAATAAGAGGGGATCATCCCATAATAACATCACATCGCTCATGGACAAAAAAGACACAGCATACCACATGAATATTTTGGTAGCTGTGTAATAGGATATTATGACGAATATGTGATCGTGATCAATGCGGCATCAGAGGAGCTGCCATCATAGGATTCAACTGTCCTCTTTCCACTTCCCGTGATGATCAGAGACAATGAATTACCTGCATTCCAGCCAGGCCTGTCAACGACCTCCTGTATCACTGCAGAAACATCCACAGACTCCAGCTCCTCCCCCACAGCCAGAACAGGAAGGTCATTCCACTGCACCGATGCGGCAGTCTTATCCCTGTCGGTAATGTCCCTTTTATCCGTCTCAAACTCAGGGGAGTCATCGATATCATGGGCATATATCACCAGGTCGGTCTCATCATCCTTGTATTCATCGATAACAAAGGTCACCGTGGCCGACTGGATGGTACTGCCCTGTGGGATATCCACATTCCTGAACCGGATACCCACCTCCTGATCCTTTGAATCCTTGATGAGTTCCAGGTCCGAACTGGAACGTGACATCGTTCCACCACTAAGCGTCTCTTCAGCATCATCCCTGGGACCTGCCACGCTGTAGGAGACCGTGGTCGAAGGACCTGAAGGAACATTTAGCAGATATTGCTGCTGCACCTGACCTGCATCAAGGGCCCGGTGATAGAGCCGGACCTCATCCACAACACCATCAAAACCAAAATTATCGTATCCTGAAAAATCCTCGGTCAGCTGGGCCCCGATCTGCAGGGAACCCTCACTGTTGCGGGCCTCACCCACAGTATTGGAGACCGTATTCTCAAGGGCCCCGTTCACATATATCTTAAGAGAGCTTGCATCCCAGGTACCCACCACATGATACCAGGTATCATCTGAAAGATAGGTGGTGGACTCCAGGGTAACATCATCCCCATCTTCATTGACAATGCCCAGCAAGATCCTGCGAGTGTCGAAGAACTGAAGTGTATAGGCTTCATCCGACCAGTCATTCTCCCCTCCTTTATGCACAATACCCGAATAGGACAGATAGGAATCCATATTGATCCAGGCCTCAATGGTCCCTTCCTCCGACAGGTCAAGATCAGCAGCATCAGGGACACTCACATAATCATCCCTGCCGCCCACGACCAGACCCGAACCGTTCACACCACTTCCCCGGGTTGCATCTTCCACAAACACACCATCATTGTCCCCTATACTATCCAGTGCATCCCCTGTGCCCTCAAATCTCCACCAGGCATCATTTATGGTGTTTGCTGACATATAGGAAGCATAGCGGGATGCCACCTGTGAATCGGTCCAGGCAGTAGCATTCACACATACTTCATCAATATCCCCTTCAAAGTATGCATCCGGAAGACTGGTAGGCCATCTGCCTATACTCCATACATCAGCATCCGAATTGAAAGACGAACTGTCAGTATCCGTAACCTCCAGCACTCCATCCACATACAGCCTCCTCTCACTCTCAGAAGCGAACACTCCCACAACATAATGCCACTCACCATCTGCAACATCCGTACTCCCAAAGACTTCCCGGGTAGCAGTATTACGGGCACGCAACCCGATGCCTCTGGGATGGTCAATGAAGATACCATAATAGGAATTACTTACCGAACTGTCCGCCAGGGAAGCGATTACCATATCATCCCCGGAAGCGGAGGTCCTGATCCAGGCACATACCGTGAATGGATAGCCGTCCACTACAGGATCATCGATCTGCACATAGTCGTTTACGCCGTCAAAGGAAAGGGCACTGCCATTTCTCCCTGTGGTCCAGGAAGCACCGTTGACAGTTCCGTCATTATCCCCTATGGAGTCATAGGCAACCGTGCCTGAATTCTCATCAAGGGGCCAGTGAGCGCTGCCTCCTGATGTAGCCGATCCGTCCACAAGTTCATAGTAACCACTGGACACAAGATAAGTGTTTGAGGGATTGAAATTGAGATTGGTAGCTCCCGAATCATACACTCCGATCTCATACACATTGACCCCTGTGGAATTCACCGGCCACCAGGGGATCACTGTACTGCCGTTGACCTCAAGGTACACAGAGCTGTCATAGGGTGCAAGTTCATAACTTAAGGTGGATACAAAATCCGAGAACGGACTGACATAAATGGAAGTTACAGCCCCGCTGTCCTGAAGCACACCATCCACATAGAAATTCACATCCAGATCAAAGGTGCTGATCTGAGAGGATGGCCCATTGATATTGATCTCTCCGGATGTCTGATCTCCCAGTATCTCCAGTTTAACCTCATCCCCCACCTGAAGATCATACCGGGTACCATCGATCTCCACATGACGATAATTTCCATCGTTTGTAAAGCTCAGGTACCCTCCGTCCTTAAGGATTCCACCCCTATCCGGTTTGTTCAGAACCAGCCACCGTGCATAATTATTGTACCCTGAAGCCACGGTCCAGTCCCAGACCATTGTATCGGTCAGGGACATATCCGTGGAGTTATGTGCTATCAGAGTAACAGTATAACTGCCCTGAGATATTCCGGAAAGTTCAAAGGAAGGTGAAGTGCCATTGGACCAGCCCTGGACCGCTCCGTCCAGCAGGAACTCATTATAGGAATCCTGATCACTGGTCGCACTGAAAGTTACCGCCTGTGTGGTACTGCTGGAATGGGGTGTTGCCGGGCTCTGTGCGGACAGGACAGGTGCGGTGGGCCCCTGGAAAAGCTCATATCTGTCCCTTACCTGGGAATCGGTGAGTTTACATCCATACACACATACCTCATCAATGACCCCCTCAAAATTGCGGTCCTGGTCATTATGTTTGCCTATCAGCAGGGGATCTCCTGTGGTGAGGATCTGCCCTGTCAGACCCTGCGTGTCCTCAAGCACACCATTGACATATATGCACATCTGAGAATCAAAGGTACTGTAGGTACCCACAACATGATACCACTGCCCCTGCACAGGAGAGGTGGTGGAATAGACCCATTCCCGACTATCCATTGTCTGAAGTGCAAACTCAAACGCGGTATTCCCGGGCCCGTGCTGCAGCTGATATTGATACTCTCCACCCTTATCCACAATATTGGCCCAGTTATCCCCGGTTGCCGGGTCAATGCTCCATTTCACCCAGGCCTCCACCGAGATGGCTTCACGGGGATTTAAGGTGCTGTCATCATCCACTTCCACCCGGTCATCATTCCCATTGAATAGCAATGCAGACCCATTGATCCCTGCAGTCCAGGTAGCATCATGGACCGTGCCGTCATTATCCCCGACTGAGTCATAAGCAACAGAACCTGAATTTTCATTCAGCGTCCAGCAGGAGATCATACAGCCCGATGGATTCGGGGAAACAAGGAAACTGCCTGAAGCTATCCCATCACCCAGTATAGGGCCGCTGATCAGAACCGAACTGGAGGGAGTATGTACAAGATTTGCGCTTACAAGGTCCTCTTCCCCTATGTCGATCCCCCAATTATCCGAAGAATTGATGGAGATTACATCTCCTGTATTCCAGACATACCCCCCATATATGGAAATGATATCCGCTGAAGTGAGTTCAATGATACTGCCATTAACATTGAGCACCATCCGCAGCTCATCCACATCCACAACATCCCCGCCCATATTCCTGAAATGCATGGTACTGGAAGGAACATCCACCCAGGTAGTTATATCAACATTGGGAGAGTCCTCGGCCCCCTGAAATGAAAATACGAACATGGCAATAGCTGAAAAAGCGATAACGGTTATTGCAAGCATCAGCATTTCACCAACGATCTCGGACACAGCCTGATCATCAGACAGACAGGGAGCTTCAGGATTCATTAAGTAACATATTAATGCGGATTATATATTAAACTGACTCATCCTAATGATGATAACCAGAACAGACACACCTCATATTCACAGATGATGTTCAAAAATTAAATGATAAAAAAGAAAAGAATAAGCAGGATAAAACCTGCTTTCCAGATAGTGTTCAGATAGTGTTCAGATAACGCTGGATCTCCCAATCATGCACCTGGATACGGTAACTATCCCATTCTGCCTTTGCAAGTCTTAAAATGTTCTCATGTACATGGGACCCCAGAGCCTCCCGGATCACTTCATCCTCCTCAAGATACTCTATTGAGCTAAACAGGGTGGAAGGCAGGGTGTCAATACCCATATCATCACGACCGCTGGCGGAGAGATCAAAGATGTTCACATCAATAGGCTCACCCGGATCGATGCGGTTCTTTATGCCGTCCAGGCCCGCAGCAAGGATGGCTGCAAAGGTGATATAAGGATTACAGGATGGGTCCGGACTGCGCAGTTCCACACGGGTACCATTGCCCCGGGCCGCAGGGATACGGATCAGGGAACTCCTGTTGGCCCCGGACCAGGCAATATAGACCGGTGCTTCATAACCCGGTACCAGTCTCTTATAGGAATTGACCAGAGGATTGGAAATAGCTGTAATGGCCTTTACATGTTTGAGCAGACCCCCGATGAAAAAGCGAGCCTCTTCACTTATCTGCATGTCGGCCTCAGGGTCAAAGAAAGCATTTTTACCGTCCTTTGAAAGGGACAGGTTCACATGCATACCCGAGCCGTTCTCTCCGAATATGGGTTTGGGCATGAAGGTGCCATGCAGACCATTAAGCTTTGCAATGGTACGGGTGACATATTTGAAGGTCATCACATTGTCAGCTGTGGCAAGGGCACTTCCGTACTTAAAGTCGATCTCATGCTGCCCGAAGGCCACTTCATGGTGGGAAGCCTCGATCTCAAAGCCAAGGTCAGTAAGGGTCAGCACGATATCACGGCGGATATCCTCTGCAAGGTCTGCAGGGGCAAACTCAAAATACCGGCCAAAGTCATGAGGAATTGTGGTTGCCTGACCATCTTTCTTCTCGAACAAAAAGAACTCCAGTTCGGGCCCTACATTCAGGGAAAAACCCATTTCACTGGCCTGTGCCATCACCTTTTTAAGAACGTTTCTGGGATCCCCTCCAAAAGGTGTGCCATCCGGAAGATATACATCACAGACCATCCTGGCAACCACACCTTTCTTCTGATTCCAGGGAAGGATCGCAAAGGAAGATACATCGGGACGCAGCACCATATCGGACTCATCGATACGCACAAATCCTTCAACAGAAGAGCCGTCAAAGGAAATACCCACATCCAGAGCCTTCTCGATCTGGATCACAGGGATCTCCACATCCTTGACAACTCCCTGAATATCGGTGAACTGAAGTCTGATGAACTTAACATTGTGCTCTTCTATAGCCTTATAAACATCATCTTTGCTTTGAATATTCACTCAATCACCTGAAAACTGGTTTAATTTTATAAGCTCTAAATCCAGCTTCTCTATATATCATATTTTTGGTGGGGTATTATAAGAGGATGCAGAGATTACGATCATTGGGATGTATGGGCAGAGAAAGCCCACGACTTTAGTTGCGGGTAGTTCACAAAGGGGAACTTAACAGAAGATACGCTGAAAAAGGAAGGAAAACTGGAAAGGAAAAGAGAACTGACATTAACAACAGAAGATGAAAACAGGAAAAAAGATGATATAAGGAAGGAGCAGGCCCCTTCCCGTTAAACAGAAGAAGACATCTCAGACAAAACGTATCCCTACGTCCTTTAATTTGTTCCTGATGACTATGTTTATCACCAGGGGAGTAAGGGATTCCACCATTGCAGAGGTCTCAAGCGGCCCTATGTCCAGAGGACGCAGGTCGGGTATGTCCCGGACCAGATCAAACACAACGTTCTTGGAATGCATATCATCCCCACAGACAGCAATATCGAACTCAAGTTTAATATCAAGGTCTGCAAGTTTTTTAGCGGGGACATTGTGGAATGCGGAAACAAGACTTATGCCCTCAGGCAGCAGCCCTGCCATCTCCTGGGCCGCACTGCCGGCTTTTGGAGTCGTATAACAGAAAAAGTCTGCATTATAATCAGAGTTTTCAGTAGCATCAATGGTTATGTGGTCAGACTCCGGCCTTATATAGCACCTGTCCTTCTCCATGGGCACCACGACAGAAACCATGATCTGGTCCTTCAAAACAGGAGTGATAAGCTCAATGACCGAAGGGACCTGTTCATAGCGTATCCCCATAATGATCACATCCGCCCTGGCAGCAGCATCCTTATTATCCGTACCCTTGATCACCGCATCAATACCATGGTCCTGCAGGATCTGTGTATATTCACCTGCCACCTTCTCAGCCTTCTCGGCCTTTCTGGAACCTATGATAATATCATGGCGGCCTGCCCAGCGCAGAGCAAAACCCTTGCCAATATTACCGGTCCCGCCTAAAATTGCAATCTTCATATTGACCCCTAATCCATAAAGTAAGATATATCTATCGAAATCAAAACGATAAAAAAAAAGGGAGAAGTACTGACTTCTCCCTTATGATCTGTTACTCACCTCAAAGGGCTTAAAGCCATCCGCGGTCTGCCATTGCTTCAACAACACGGTTCACAGCTACCACATATGCAGCTGTTCTCATGTTGATGCCATACTTATTGGAAGCTTCCAGGACTGAATGGTATGCATTGGTCATCTTGGCATCCAGACGGGTGTGGACACGCTCCTCACTCCAGCGGTACATGTAGAAGTTCTGCACCATTTCAAAGTAGGACACAGTAACTCCGCCACCATTACAGAGGAAGTCAGGGATCAGGTGTATGCCTCTGTTGTAGAGGATCTCATCTGCATCAGGGGTTGTTGGACCATTGGCCAGCTCGGCAACGATCTTTGCTTTGATCCTGTCTGCGTTCTTCTCGGTGATCACATGCTCAAGAGCTGCAGGGACCAGGATGTCCACATCAAGTTCAAGGATATCTTCATTGGACACAGGCTCGGTGCCTGCAAGACCAACAACTGATCCGGTTGCCATCTTGTGTTCCTGTGCCTTCTCGGGGTCAAGACCATCCATGTTCATGACACCGCCTCTGCTGTCACTGACTGCAACGACCTTGCATCCGAAGAGCTCCTCACAAAGAGCTGCTGCGAAGTAACCTGCATTTCCGTATCCCTGGATTGCCACTGTGGCACCCTGAAGGTCAAGGCCGATCACTTCTGCTGCCTCACGTACTGCATAGAGTCCACCACGTGCGGTTGCGTCTCCACGACCAAGGGATCCGCCAATGCTGAGTGGCTTACCGGTGATGACACCTGACTGGTTCTTACCTGCGAATTTGGAGAACTCGTCCATCATCCAGGCCATCATCTGCGGGTTGGTATATACATCAGGAGCGGGGACATCCTTGTCCGGGCCCACGATCATTGAAATGCTTGAAATGAACTTTCTGGAGAGGCGCTCAAGTTCGCCTGCAGACATTTCCTTGGGGTTGCAGATAACTCCTCCCTTACCTCCACCAAGAGGCAGGTCCATAACTGCACATTTCCAGGTCATCCAGGCTGCAAGGGCCTTTACTGTGTCCACGGTCTCTTCAGGGTGGAAGCGGATACCACCTTTGGTAGGTCCTTTTGCGTCATTGTACTGGACCCTGAATCCCTGGAACACCTTGATGCTGCCATCATCCATACGTACAGGCAAAGAAACATGCATTTCCCTCATAGGGTTTCTGAGCATCTCATGGATACCTTCATCCAGTTCAAGGATATCTGCACATTTCTGTAACTGCTTTCTTGCATTTTCAAATGGGTTTTGATCTGTCATTGAATTACCTCTTTTCGAACCTATGATCTCAGACAGGTGCCCTGAAAGTCCTGGAGAGACCCTCAGATAAGGGCACATAAAGTGTGAATATTCATAACGATTATTCATCTACATCTGATGACTAGGCTATTAATTACCGATGAGTAATATATAAAGTTTATGGATTTTGAATTTAATATAAAACAAATTATTTAACAAAAATATATAGATAAGAAAGAATTACCATAGCAGGATTAAATTAATATAGTTTCCAGCCCACCTGCTCCCCATGATCAAATCCCTCATTTTTGACATTTCGCTTTGATTTAAACGTGGGCAATTCACTATTTCCTTTAAAAAAGTTATTATAACCTGTCATAAGGTTTCGATTTGCCTGTTGTAGAGATTGTGAATTAACTTCTGTTAACCAGGGGTATATAGTCTTGAGTACCACCAGGTGCTCATCCAACTGTTTTCCAGAAACGTTGATTTTGAACTTATCATGCATAAATGATTTTAAAGCCAGAGACTTATTATAAATGAAACGACATGCATCAACATGCTTTTTAATGATCAATTTCTGACCATCGTTGGGATAAAGTCTAAACTTATTACCACGTTTCATATATTACACCCACAGACACTATATAACTAAATGAGTACAATGCACATAAATATTGTTGTTGCTGAGAATGTTTGATTATGGTTTATATCTAAAAATGTGTGGGGCACGATTCATCCCACGACTGAAGTCATGGGCTTTCTCTGCCCCTACACCCCAATAATCGTAACTATGCTCCAGTTCATAGACAACCAGTTCCCTTACATGCGCGCCTGTGATGTAATCATTGCTCCCGGGGGCCACAGCACCATGATGGAAGCCTTAAGCTTTGGAATCCCCATGATCACCGTCCCGGACCGCGACCACAGCGAACAACAGAACAATTCCGCAGCTATTGATGAAGACGGCCTGGGTATCCGGCTGGACTACTTTGCCTCTAAAAGACATATCCTTGAAAGCCTCAAAAAGCTTATCGGGAATGAAGAATATCGCAACAGGCTGGACATGATGAGGGAGCTTTCCTTAAGTCTTGACGGCCCGGCCGGGGTCAGGCAATGGATCGAGGAAGACTTCAGAACAGGGATGTCCAAAAGACCCGTATCCTTCGTTTAAGACATCATATCCATGCATTTTCAAGGAAGAATACCGGGAAACGGCCCATATAAACGGCAGCTGATTTAAGTGAACTACCCACGACTGAAGTCGTGGGAGCAGTCACCAAAAAGGATTTAAATATATAAAAATAAAGGTTTATAAGAAGATGACATTCAAGAAAGAGATTACAAAAGTGATAACTATGACTAAATTATCATCGACTGAAAAAAAAGCCTTAGCTGAATCTATTGCAAAATTTGACAGATTAAATGTAAATAAAAAAAACATAGCTAGGGGAAAATTTCAGCAATTGAGTAGTAACCTTTCAGGCAAAGATCTAGAGATAGTGTTTCGATAAATTATATAAAATGCAAATATATTAATAACTAGTATGAAATCAATGATTGATCAAGAAAGTCTCAAGATATATACAAAAAAGCATTTTTCAGAAATTGTTGGTGATTCACTTCCGGCAAAATACATTAATATATATTTATCAAACCCGGAAATAGATTATAAAACAATAATAATAGAAGATAAGTATATAGACAGAGACTACCTTTTAGATTTTTCAAATTATTATTCCCGTTCTTTTGAAGAGATAAGTAAATTTACATAGAGGATTCATTTCTTTTCAATTGAATTTAGCGAAGTTGATTTTAAAAATGCATTGTTAAACAAAAAAGAAACAACTAAATCTATAATAGACAGTTATCTTGGTTTCTTAATAATTAAGCCAATAGAGAGAAGTCTGATTAACGACCCCTTCAAAAAGGAAAAACTTATAGGTAGAACTGTTTTGAGAACATATGATGATGAAATTCAAAAAGATGGACATAAAAGACATTTCATCAAAACTAAAAATTCTATAAATCTTTATGGCCTAAGCATTTGTTTGGAAACGTTACCATTTCAAACACAGGATATTGCTGTAGGTGCATGTGCCACGACATCTTTGTGGATTATTAATCATATCTATAACGAAATGTTTGATATAAAGAGGGCATCTCTCTTTGAAATTACTCTTAAATCAAATAAATATACAGAGAATTATAGGAACTTTCCATCCTATGGACTGACCTTAAAACAAGTGTTAACCTTTTTAAAGGAAATAGGACTTGATTATGAAATCATTAATATACAGTCACTTTTGAAAAATGAAGCAGATGAATATTTAAAAGAGATCGTACCGGTTTTACTTCAAGCATATATAAAAAATGCCAACATACCAATAATATCTTTTGTCAAAGATATGGGACCTGAGTTTGAATACGACAAAAACTGCAAAACAAATTTGCCAAAAAATAATAACAATTCAGAGGAGAATGAGTGGGCTTCTGAACACATTTATCATACTGCAGTAATATCCGGATTGCGTACTGATAAATATGGGTCCATTAATGAAATATATGTTCATGACGATGGAATGGGTCCTTACACACGGATAAAATCAAAGGATGATAATAATTCATACATCCACTGGAAAAGAAATTTCACAAATAGCTCTGAAATATATGAATTAATGTATTTAGTTGTACCTATATATCCAAAAATAAGACTCACTTTTGATAAAATTTATGACTATTTCATCCAATTCCAAACAGATTTTAATAATATTCGTCAAAAAAATATTAACATAAAGGATTCAAAATGGTCATTTTTCCTTACAACTGTTCAAGACTACAAAAAACATCTACTATCCAATTTAACAAAAGAAGAACATCTGAAAATATTATACAAACCAATGCCTCGGTTTTTGTGGATATTTAGATTTGAGTACAAGAATGAACTCATAAAAGATGTTATTTTTGATGGAACTTCTGTTGAAATTGCTCAAATAACCGATATTAATTACATATGAAAAATAGCATATGTGAAAATATACACTAATTAAATTGAAAATTACATAGGTTATCAATTGCGATTATTGGGGTGTAGGGGCAGAGAACGCCCACAAATTTAGTCCCGGGTAGTCTACATCAAATCTATAAAATACGATAAACCTTATATGCATCATAGACAATATTCACCCGGCGCATTGTAAGGTCCTTGCATGAGAATATGGCAGAGCCTTTCAGTGATTGTACAGACAACCTCAATGCGGCACAACGATAATGCGACATTAAGCCTGTCACGAGGGAAACTGAAGGGGACTGCGGAGATTCCAGCGAATGATCCTTCGGAGTTAGTGCGCCGGGATACAGCATTATCACCCCTTTATCTTTTTATGACAATCATTCAATATCCCCGGGACCATCCAGATGACCTTTGAAGAAGCGATCAGAAAGACCGGAGTCGGCATCAGCCTGGACATTGAGGTCACACCAGGGGCCCGCAGACTATCCATACCCGACGGTTACAATACCTGGAGAAAAAGAATAGAGGTCAAACTGACCAGTCCGGCCCGCAAAGGCAAGGCAAATACTCAGCTATGCCAGGGTTTTGCAACTTTGTTCAATATCCCCGGCAGTTTTGTCAGTATTTCCAGCGGGGCCACCTCAAGCAAGAAGACCGTTGTGATACATGACATAGAATATCAAGATGTCGTGGAGCAGTTAAAGGGACTTATCGGGCCCTGAACACTATTGGAAAAATCAACTGCCCATGACTAAAACAGGGGGAATTCTCTGCCCTGATGATCGTAATGAAAGCCTTTAACTTTAGCCCGGGGGATGGTCATATCTCCAGCCGGATCAATCGATCACAAAAGTATATCCGAATACCTTTTCCATATCAGTTTTAATGGAAAGCTTTAATCCATCCCTCTCACCGACCAGGGACTCAAGCTGATGCTGCTTGCTGGCAAGATCGGTCACCGTTGAATCGTGTTTTGAAGTGAGAGCTTTAATAGACTCCTCCAGACTGCGGATCTCACCGTATATACCCGAAGTTTCAAGTTCACCCCTTACAGAGGTAACCTGTTCTAAAAGAGAATTCCTTTCCTGTTTTAGGGAGAGGAGCGCATCGGAATTATTCAGCAGGTATATCTGTTTTAATGTACCTTCAACTTTCTGTTCCTTCAGGCCAAGGTCATTTGACTCCACTCTTAAGCGTATCTCCTGAAGTAATGCGGTGATGTCATTGTTCAGCACATATACCGCATTCTGCCTTATGGAATTGATTTCGTCCTTTGTCTGCGGGGCCATAACATGTCTGCCGGACTGATCCTGCTTCTCCATCCGCTCCATAGCTTTGGAGAGAGGTGAGATCAGGCCCCTTGCACGGGAATCCACATCATGTATCTTCTCTTCAAGACCTGCCAGTGTCCGTTCAAGTTCTTCCACCCTTTCCATCTCCCCGGAAGTTTGAAGTAGGTCCAGCTGTGCAGCCAGATCCTTCAACTGAACTTCAATATCCCCGCTTTTGACTTCAAGAGATGATATTTCCTCTCTTTTAGACCGGACCTGCCCCTCTGAAGAAAAGAATTCATTGACCATCCCCTCAAGCTGACCATAGGCAACAAGCTTACCTTCAAGACCCTTCAATCTGCCGGAAAGGTCTTCCAGCAAGGAATTGATCCGATTCATGCAATCCATTGTAAGACGGTACTCCTCCGGGAAAAGGGCCTTCACATATTGCTGGCTGCGCAGTGTGTTCTCAAAGAAGGTGTCCAGCAAACTTCGAAATTCAGCCGTAAACTCCAGGGCCACCCGGGGAGAAGGATCCTGCGGCACCTTTGCCTTATCAGAAAGGATATCAATGTTCTTCAGAAGGTTATCCCTGTTGGACCGGCCCGCCTTAACCAGCCGCCTGTTTATGACCTCATTGGATATCCCGGCTCCGGCAAGGTCCTTTTTGACCTCCTGCAACTCTTTAAGGCCATCTGCAAGTTGTGCATAACAATCCTGTATATGGTCTTCCAGACCCCCGAATACTTCTTCATAATGAGAACGGGACCACTCCACAACTTCAGAAAACGTTAGTTCAACTCTCACCGGTTCTTCACGAACTTCTTTTTTCCCGAATAAACGCTGAATAAGGCCCATAGTACAATAAGAGTAAATTGCTCTGTTAAATGTCTTTTGGAGGACTTTAGCATAAATATTAATACCATACGATATATAGAAAAGAGCATGAGCATCATACAGATATTAACCGATCCGGATAACTTCTTTTCTGAGAAAATGCAACACAAAGTAAGTCTTGGAACCCCTATACTGATCATTGCCCTGCTGGCGATCCTCAGTGCGGTCAATGCAATGATCGTCGCACAGATGATCATAGAAGTACTCCCGGCAGAGGCCGCCGCCTTTGCCGGAGTGGGGGCAGCTATCGGAGGAGTTGCGGCCTTTATAACCACCATTATAATGTGGGTGGTCTATGCAGCCATCTTTTATGGAATATCCGCCCTCCTGGGAGGAGCAGGAGAATTCAAAAGGGTCCTGGAATTTGTATCCTACGGATTCATTCCTTCAATGTTCAGCGGGATTGCGGGCATCATTGCCATAAAGACCTCCTTTTCCGTGGAAAATCTCATGATGGAAGACCCGACAATGATACAGCAGGCCATGCTCAATGACCCCACGATGAAGATGACCATGATACTGGGGATCATATTCACCTTATGGAGCGCCAGCATCTGGATATTCGGGCTGGTCCATGCCCGCAACCTCAGCGTAAAGAATGCCCTGATCACCGTAGGCATACCCATCGGACTCTACATTCTCTACTCTGCATCAAAATTCATGGGTGTATGAAGTGAAGAGCATAATTATACTTCTATTAGTGACCTGTCTGCTCATAGTCCCGGCAGGTGCAGATACCGAAATAAGGCCCACCGTGGTGGTGGACTACACCCTGGAACCAGCTGCCCTTCTTCCGGGAGATACCGGAACCCTGACCCTGTCCATAAAGAATATGGCCACCTCAGAGGTCTATGTTAAAGAGGATGACCAGACCTTTGACATGAATGCCTATATAGCCAGCATCACCCTGGATGGAAATGATAATATTGAGATCCTGGACAATGAATATACCGATATAGGACTGCTGGGCCCGCAGGACTCCATCCGTATCGCCTTTAATATAAAAGCACAGGACGATGCCACCGACAGAGTTCATTTCCTGAACATGGAAGTTGTGGGAGGCAGTGATATGTACGACCTTAACTACAATATTCCCGTAAAGGTGGACAGCCGGGACATTAAGCTTATCCTGGCCACAATGCCTGCCACCGTGATGAACGAGATCTCCACTGTAGAGCTGGACATTGTCAACCCCAGGCCCAATGACGTGAATAATGTGATGATCATCCCGAAAGCCAGGGACATTACATTCAATCCTGCCGAGGTCTTTGTGGGCACAGTTCCTGCAGGAAACCGATCCAGGGTAAGCCTGACCATGAACACCATGAACGTCCCGGCAGGAATGCGCAATGTATCCTTTAGCGCCTCGTACTTTAACGGGGACAATTCTCACATATCCTCAGAAAAAGAGACTGCTGTAACAGTTGTGGAACAGACATCCCTGATCTTCACCAATATAGAGGTCACAAATTTCGGGAACACCTATACGGTCACCGGGGACATCAATAATTTCGGGACCACCGATGCAAAGAATGTACTGATCACCGTAGTGCAGTCAGATGATATCCAGCCCATGCAGCCCTATGCGAACTATTTTGTGGGAACCCTGGAAGCAGATGATTTCAGCAGTTTCGAGCTTTCAGCCCGGGTACTCTCCGACCAGATCAACTCCATCCCGATAACCATTGAGTTTCGAGACACTGACAATGTCTACTCCTCCATTACCTCAAAGCTGGACATCGATAACAACATCGTGTCAAAGGAAACGGATACACAAACCCCATTATGGGTCCTGGCGGTCACAGGCCTTGCCGCCTTGCTGGTTGCAGGTATCATATTCTACAGCTGGAGGAAAAGGAAAAACCCGGATGAGAGTGAACCCTATCCTGAGGAATGAGGATGGATACCATCATTGAACTTAAGGATGTCAAACGTATCTATACACTGGGCAACAATGAGATTCGGGCCCTTAACGGAGTGAGTCTGACCATTGAAAAAGGGGATTTTGCCACAATCATGGGGGCCTCCGGTTCCGGCAAGTCCACTTTGCTCAACATGATAGGATGTCTGGACAAACCCACATCCGGATCCATATTCATAAACGGGACGAATATAAAGACCCTCAACGACGACGCTCTCACCGCTATACGCAGAAACAATATCGGTTTTATTTTCCAGCAGTTCAACCTTATCCCCACCCTCACCGCAGTTGAGAACGTGGAGATCCCCATGATATTTAACCGTATAGAGCCACAGCTGCGCCGGAAAAGAGCCATAGCAGCACTCCGACAGGCCAACCTGGACCTGGAATATGCCCATCACCGGCCCAATGAACTCTCCGGGGGACAGCAACAGCGTGTGGCCATTGCCCGGGCCCTGGCAAACGACCCGCCGGTCCTGCTTGCAGATGAGCCCACAGGGAACCTGGATTCAAAGACCGGTAAGAACATAATGGAGCTTTTAAGCAAACTCAACCGGGAAGGGACCACCGTCATCGTGGTCACCCATGATCCCAGACTGACCGAATATGCCAGTAAGACCATTGTCCTGGTTGACGGGGAGGTAAGCGATGATATCCCTGAATGAATTGCAGAACAACATGTATCTGCAGCTTGCAAAACGCAACCTTAAAAGGCAGACCTTCCGCACAGTCCTGGCCGCAGTGGGGATCATCATAGGGGTAATTGCCATCTCCTCCATGGGCATACTGGGTAACAGCCTCAAGATGTCAGTCACCGATTCCTTCGGAGATGTGGGGGATAAGATACTTATCTATCCGGCCCCGGGGGAGGACGGTATCACCGATAAACAGATAAAACAATTAAGGAAGATCGACGGTATAAAGGCCACCATCCCCCTCTATACTGCCGGAGACCGGGTGGAGTCTAAGAACATCTATACCTTTGCCTCAATCTATGATGTTGACAGGGAGGACCTTGAAGAACTGGTGGAGATCGAAGAGGGACAGTTCTTCAAATCAGGCTCCACGGATTGTGTCGTGGGATCCTCCATCGCAGACAACCTGGAACTGAAAGTGGGAAACAAGATAGAGATAGCCGATTCAAGGCTGCGGGTAGTGGGAATATTAAAAGAGCGGGGCATGGGATTTGACATCAACGCCGATACAGGGATATTCACCTCTGACCAGATGTTTGAGAAGCTCTATCCTGACAGGGAAGAAGAATATGATATGGTGATAGTCAAGGCCGAAGATCTGCAGCAGGTCAATGACATAAAGGAAGGGATAGAAGACCTCCTGAACAAAAAAGAAGAGGTTGTTACCGTCTTTGCCACCAATGTGATCCTGGACAGCATCAATGAAGCCTTTAAATCCATATCCCTGTTCCTTATGGGAATAGGCTCCATATCCCTGCTTGTGGCCGGAGTGAGCATCCTTAATGTAATGCTCATGTCAACAATGGAGAGAACAAAGGAGATCGGAGTTATGAAAGCTGTGGGAGCATCCCGTAAGGACGTGCTCACCATGTTCCTGCTGGAGGCCCTGCTGCTGGGTGTTGCCGCAAGCATACTGGGCGGGGTGTTCACAATAGGGGCCAGTTACCTGATCATAGCCCTGATAGTCAAGGATACCACCTACCTGTTCACAGCCTCCACCCTCATCAATATCCTGCAGGGAATGCTCTTTGGAATTGCCACCAGTCTTATCGGAGGTATGTATCCTGCCTGGAAGGCCTCGAATATGAATCCGCTGGATGCATTAAGACATGAATGATCAGGAAAAAGACCGTGCCACCAAAAAAAGATGTAGAACCCCTGAGAAACTCAGGGGCCATTGTCTGACATTACGTAAATATTGATCTGCGTCAGAATGTATAGGGAAAATATCAGAGTGTTTTCATATAATCCCTGACAATCTGTGCGCTGCCCCTGCTCTCAAAGGCCTTCAAAAATACCAGCGTCTCTGCATAGGCCATGGCCTCGATGGCCAGTCTGGCATCATCTGATACGGAATATATCCGGTCAAAGAACTCTTTGATCGCAAACTTGCTATACTTGCCAAAGATCTCCTTATCCTGCTTACCCGGGGCCTTTTCCTTATAGTTCTCAATGGTCCAGTCCCATATGGTCTGATACAACTGTGGCTCATACACCTTCAGCATGTCCCAGACAATGTTCTGGTAGAAGGTAGCCACATTCCCTTTGAGGATATCCCCGTGGGGGAAATGGTTGTGGATAAGGTCCCTGGGAGTACCGGTGATACCATGCTGGGCGATCCTCACATCAGAACCACTGTCCTTCAGGGCCTTTGCCACCGCAATGGTCTGCTCGATGTCCACTGACACCTGTTCTATAAGATTTCCGGCCTCATCATAGGTATTGCCATGGGCACTTCCATTGGCAATGGCCAGGACATGGGGATGGATGCCGCTCTCATTCAGAGCACTGATGAAAGTGACCGCTTCCTCGGGCCTTGTAAGAACACGACCAAACTCATCCTCCCTGCCGATCTCGCCTACCTCGACCTCCAGTCCATATTCCTTATCTCCCATACCTGCTTTGATGTGATTGCCTATGGCAATGGTGGCATCGATGTTCTGTGACAGCTCTTCGCGCAGATTGCCGCCCTGGAAATTGAACAGATGGGAAGCATCGATCGCAAAGGAAGTAAAACCTGCCTCCATCTGGGCGGTCACCAGCTCTTTGGTGGTCTCGATATCCTCAGGAGTACCTTTCTTAACCCCGATATGGTCCGCATGCAGAGCCCAGACATCAAACCCGACATCCTGTGCTGCCTCAAGGGCCCTTCTGGAAATATCAGCCGGGGTCATTCCTGAATACCCGCCATCAACATTGCATTCGGAACGGGCCAGCTCCAGTATCAGGGCCGCATCCATATCCTTTGCAGCTCGCATAATTCCCTTTAACACAAGGGCAATACGGGGATTTGCCGCCAGGATGATCGTCTTTGAATCTTTCAGGCTCTTAAACATAAAAGAAGATGGTATTGGTTTATAATCACTCACTAAGATCACCTATTATTTTATCATTAAATAGAATATAGTACTAGATATATCTCCCGGCTCATAATTATTTCTGTTATGCAACAACTTCTGCGGCCCAAAAAGAATAATACGGAAATAATTCATATAAGAATGGACATCATGCCTGTTTTTACATAGAAGGACTTAAAAATTAAAGGAGACAGAAAAATGAAACATCTGCTGGAACTGGAAGACAAATTAACTAAAATGACACCCATGGAATTACATGAATATGCCACCGAGAACTACCCGGAAGTACCCGACATAGGCTTTGGAAAAAAGAAGCTTGTCATCCGCAAGGTCCTCAACAGTGAGAGGGAAAGGATGAACAAAGAGGAGAATCAGTCGACTACCCACGACTAAAGTCGTGGGCTTCCTTCCTTAAAGAATCGTGAAACTGCTCCCCTGTTATCAAACCAGAAGCAAATATATCACAGGCCCACCGACTGGTCGTGGGTCTGCATATTCCCCCAGTTCACGCTCAGGGACCCCATACGGACATGATCAGGCCTTTGATCACACATTCATATATGAACATCCCAAGCAAAATGAATATCAACAGGATTAAAATACCAACGATACCGCATAAACGGTTGTCACCATTTCTTTTAGAACAATATGCCATAAAGTAAGCCCCCGGGAATTTATTCCTGCATAACAATTGTCATGAACAATACTTTAAGATATTGGTTAGCATGACCATTTTTTAGGGACAATCCTAAAAACGTACGATCCTAAACAGATCAATATGCCCCGTAGTGGTACAAAAAAAGGAAAAGATCAGAAAGGGAAACAAGGCCCTTCCTGTAACATAATTAAAGATCAGAAAGGGAAACAAAACCCTTCCTGTAACATAATTATTCTTCGTCATCCATCAGACTGGTACCCACACCAATGATCCTTATCCGGGTCTCCATCGGATTGGCCCAGCCATCAGGAATGATATCCTCTTTATTCACGTCGATATTCACATGCTCCGGGTCAAGACCTGCATCTTTCATATATTGCATAATGGTCTCCCGACCCATGGCATTGGCATATTCAAGTGCCTGCGAATATTCATAGAAACTCTTTTTTCCGGCCTCGGAGAACACATTGAATTCCCAGTCAGGGGCTGCCATTGAAGCCGGTCTGATAAGGATGTCAACTCTGCGGATACCCTTGGCTGCAAGGGCCCCTGCGGCATTACCCACACTGGCAAATTCCGGGACCAGAACCTCGGCATCCAGCAGGGACCTTATCTCATCCAGATAAGCTATTACCGGACCGCCGATAAGGACAACGGGGATCTCCACTTTGAACTTTGTAGGAGACTCTATGTCAAAGATCTTGCGTACCTCTTCTTTGGGAATACCTTCCAGGAAGAAGGACATAAGGTCAGCTGCCATGTTCTTGGAGAACTCCTGCTTCACAAAAGCAGAGAACTCTTCCATGTCACGCTTGCACAGGGAACCCAGATAACCAGACCCGATCTGAGAAGCTTCCACATTGCGGGCCGTATAGTCACCAAGCACATGCAAAGCATCGGTTGGGGTAAATCCGATGACCTGGACAAGCCGCTTCTTTATGAGCAGATCAAGATGTTTGGAAGATGGGAATTTGTTCAAACGCGTACGCAGTTCCCTGATAGAGGTGGGCTCTTTGGATATGGTCTTAAGAAGCTCTTCTTCCATAGGAGTAAGACCAAGAGGTTCATAATCAGTCCTGACAAAGAACTTGGTGGGCTGGAAATTCTTTCCCAGAAGCCCCTTGGAAGGCATCGGATTGGTCCGCAGCTGATCCAGGAAGTCCGGATAGAGTACGGCTGCCCGGCAAAGCGGGATGACCCTTCTGGGCCCGATGTGCACAACATTATCCTTAACCCAGACATCACTGTCCCCGCCCATGGCAGAGGTCTCCATCTTAATGGCTTTCACCCTGGTCTTCCATCCGCCCACAACGGCCCCGGAATCACTCATATCAGGAACGCCGTTTTTGATCACTGAGATATCGGTACTGGTACCACCCACATCAATGACCGCACAGGTCTCATTTTTGGTAAGGAAGGATGCACCCACCAGACTGCCGGCAGGGCCGGAGAAGATGGATTCGATGGGCTTTTCCAGGGCACTTTTAATACCTATCACAGAACCGTCACATTTGAGCATGAATACCCGGGCATTCATTCCCTTGGACTGAATATAGGTTTCCACAGTGGACATGAACCTCTCTGTCACCGGGATGAGCTGGGCATTGAAAAAAGCAGTTACCGCTCTTTCAAAGGCCCCCAGATCCTGGGAAAGTTCATGAGCACATACCACAGGAAGTCCGGTCTCTTCAAGTACGATCTCCTTGACCCTCAGCTCATGTTCGTGATTGCGGATACTAAAATATGAGGATACTGCAAAGGCCGCCACCCTGTCCTTAACCTGACGGGCAAACTCTCTGACCTTCTCCTCATTCAGAGGTGCCGTTTCAATACCATTGTAATTATGTCCGCCTTCCACCTGCACATAATGCTCGGTGGGAAGGTCCTGCTTAATATCATAATTCCCGACCAGGATCAGCCCCACAGGGAACCCTGTTCCTTCAAGGATACTGTTTGTGGAAAGAGTGGTGGATACCGAGACCACTTTTACATCTTTTAAATATTCTTCATCAATACCGTCGATCGCATTCCTGATCCCATCCAGCGGGTCAGGATATGTGGTCAGGGCCTTATTGGACTGAATGATAGTATCATCCGCATCTCTCAAAAGCACCGCATCTGTATAGGTACCACCTGCATCGATACCAAGACTATATTTCATACTAAGAACAACTCCTTTATTCCATATATTGCATGGAAAGATCCAACTCCTTGATCTCCATGAAACTCTGTCAGATCAATATGATCATCAATCAAAGATGATTTTAGACATACCTAAAAGGCATACCCAGTTTAAATGATTAAGACCATTACATAAACATAACGCATTAATTTTTCACTGTTAACTTCCAGAATACAGGTCAAACGAGATCATCATAAAAAAAAGAGAAAACAAAGAATACGAAGTGAGAAGACATCAAAAAGGCAAAAATGAGTTCCAAAAGAAGAAATAGAAGGCCATTGGCCTTCATGTAAAACCAAGAAGTGAGATCCTCACCAATACTATCAGACCCAGGACCAGGTTCAGGAGAATAAGACCTCCAATAGCCATCAGACCGTACTTAACATACTTATTCTCAACACCTGAAAGCACCCCCTGGACCAGGTCCAGGGTATCATTAACCTTTGAGAAAGTCTGCTTTGATTCCTCCAGGTTCTCATTGAGATTATCCAGGACAGCTTCCACCCGGGGCTGTTCCTCATCATGGAACCTGTCAAGTACATCATGGGCCTGTTCCAGGGTCCTGGGAACCACTCCGGGAGTTTCCTCCCATCTGTAACGGATCAGGCCCTCCATACGCTCCAGTTTAGATATCTCCCTCTCAAAGAAGACATTCTTTGCCTTATAGAATGAGCAGACCTGTGCATATCCATCAAACTTCGTATTCAGATGAGCGGAAACCTTTGCCCCCTGGGGGATCACCATGGCCGGGGTCCGCACAGTGGAAAGGTCCTTTAGAAGAGCAGCATTGAGCATCTTCAATCCATTGGCAGAAAATGCCGTATCAGAAGCTGGCATCTCAGATGAGGCCGGTCCACTTCCCCCTGCCCCGTGCTCCGTTTTTGCAGAATTAATTTCAGTTCGTGCGATCCTCTCGGAGATGTGCCCCGAAGAAGTTGCAGAAAGGTTGCTTCCGGATATGTTACCAACAGCATCGCCACGGGAAATATCACGGACATCACCTGCACGGACAGTATCACGGGCAGCATCGCCACGGGAAATATCACGGACATCACCTGCACGGACAGTATCACGGGCAGCATCGCCACGGGAAATGTCACGGACATCACCTGCAAGGACAGTATCACGAATGTCATCAACGAGGGAGACGGAACTATCTGCTATGTTCACATTATCATGTATGTTCAGGGCCCCGGCTGAAGTGATGGAACCGGGCAGGATGGTCATCTCCGGGACCTTCATGGATAAGATGGCCCCGGAAAGACTGGAGGAGATGGTGGAATTCCTGGATACCAGACTCTGGAAGTAGTTCTTTTCGGCCCCGATCCATTCCAGTCTGTCCTTCTGTATGGGAGTCAGGTCTGCTTCCAGCACAGGATAGCGTTTCTTTGTCACAAAGAGCTTTTTTACCTCTTCCAGCACGTCTTCGGAAACATCCAGGTTGCTGTCAATACCTTCCAGAACATCCTCTATCATTGGCTGCTCAATAGTATTGAAACGCTCCAGGACCTCCTTAGCATTGTATATCCCTGTGGTAAGCACACCTGGTTCCTGGTAGAGGATATCTTTGATCTGCAGATTAACTGCAGTCAGTTTGCTTATGAGACTAAACTTTTTCATTATGTTCTGGAAATCACTGAACATATCCGAAAAGTCAAAAGTGAAAGACGAAGGTTCATCCACACCCAGCTCCCTTAATTGAGCCTTAATCTCATCCCGCTGCTGCCGCAGGTCCTCCAGAAGCTCTTTTTCCTCATCCCACAGGTCTGCCTCATCCCGCGGAGCAGATCTTTTGATCGTGATGAGCTCCTCGGTCTCCTTTAACAAAGATGTTAACTGCTTTCCCAGAGTCTCAACTGTACTGCCAATGTTTGCAATGGCAACACCTGCTTCTTCCGCAGCATCACCCACGCCCCCCATTGCATTAACTGCTGATTTACCTAAATTATATAATCCTCCGGTCAAAGCACCAAATACCCAATCATCCCATGCCATGTTCTAACACTCCCTTTCATTGATCAATAAAGGGCCTGAGCAACCTTGTGGATCAACCACTAAAACTGCAGGACACCAATAAATTATTAGTCAATAACATATATATAATAAATTGACCCATAAACGCTGCAAACAATAATAATAGATAAAGAAAGATAATAGGATTGCAGACCGCAGGGTATATATGCTAAAAGAATATAGTCAAACATGTGCATAAATCGAAAGGTTTTGAAAGGAAGTGTTCCAATGTCCGGTGACGATTTTTCATGGAAAAAAGAAGGGATCAGAAACCACAATAGTCTGGGTAAGATCGTGGGCATCCCTCCGGAAACATTGAGAGAAACAAAAGCTCCATATGGCCATGATGCCACTTTATCTAATGAACTTGAAGCAGATGTAATGATCGATCAGTTCAAGGAAAAGATAAGGAATGTACTCTCAAGTGAACTAAATAAAGAAAAAGAACAGACAGATTGATCCTGCTGGATAAAACCCCTGCAACTCCCACTATTTTTATCATCAAAATACGCCGCTCTGCACAGGAAAGGAATAGTTCATCATTAGAGCATGAGCACCTTGCTTAGGCCAGGAATACTTCACATATCAGGCATTAGTGCCTCTTAAGGTATCTCTTCCTCACAAAACCATATAGCATCAAAGGAAGCAGTATCAATGCAAATATGTCCCTGGCGTGCCCGGGCATCAAAGCCCCTGCACTTCCAGCTATTGAAGAAGCATCCACACCCAGCATACCATAGATCAGATCAAGAAGCAGGCCAAAAAGTAATGCACATACTGCAATGGAACTCAGATAAACAAGAGCCGACCTCTTACCCAGGAACTTGAGCACCATCGTGATGGTTGCCACATTGGTGGCAGGACCTGCAAGCAGGAACACGAAAGCTGCTCCGGGACTCATTCCTTTGGCGATCAGCACCGCCGCAAGCGGGGTAGAAGCTGTTGCACAGATATAAAGAGGAATACCAACCACCAGTGCCAGAAACATGGACAATATACCCCCACCCAGATAGGTGGATATCAATTCCGCAGGCATGGCATATGAGATCAGACCTGCCAGCAGTATCCCCACCACAAGCCATAGAGCAATATCTCCCATAAGGTCAATATAAGCATACTTCAGGCCATTTAGCAAACTGGAACCACCCCTGGAAGGAGCACAACAGGAACTTTCACAACAGGAACTTTCACAACAGGGATCAGAACCATCACTTGTCGAAGACACCATTGGAAGGACAGTGGAAGCCAAAATAGGATCACAACCGCTGTGATCGGCGCAACTACATTCATCCTCCCCATCCAGGGTCTTCTTTCCCACAAAAGATGTCACAGGCTCCACCACATTCTCCATCAACCCCGCGGTGATCGCCGTAACCGTGGTAGCAACCGGTCTGAATACCGTCATGATCGGATCAAGCAGAGCATAGGTGATGGCAATTGAATCCACCCCGGTCTGAGGAGTGGAGATCAGAAATGACAGGGTTGCACCTCTTGTGGCCCCACGCTTTTTAAGGGATATGGCTGCAGGGATCACCCCGCAGGAGCACAGGGGAAGAGGGACACCCAGGACAGAAGCATTTATTACACTGCGTAATCGTCCTGCGGACCTCCCCAGATATTTCATCACCTTTTCATCCGGGAGAAGAACATGCAACAATCCTGCTATCCCAAACCCTGCAAGCAGATAAAAGGAAGCATCCCCAAGCACATTCCAGGATTCAAGCAGAACACCTTTCACATGAACCAGCAGATCCATCAGTTACATCCCTCCACATGCTCCCTGCATAATTGCATCAGGTTGCTCACATGTTCATCTGCGACAAAATAGACCACATAACGCCCCTCCTTCTTTGTCCTGACCAGATCCAGCTGACGCAGGGTCCTCAGGGCATGGGATATGGTTGACTGGTTCTTTCCCAGAGCATATTCCAGCTCACACACACACATATCCTTCTGCAGCAGCAGGAACATGATCTCAAGGCGGGTGGAAGACCTCAGAGCATGGAATATATTGGAAATGCGCACTATGGCACCATCATCAGGAAGCTGTCGGGCCAGTTTGCCTATCAGATCAGTATCCACACGTTCACATGAGCTATTCATGAATATATGTTCATATATTCATGTATATCAACCTGTCGCAAGGGAAGTGAAAAAAAGAAGATAGATCAGAATAAGAGGAATCATTACACAGAGGAACCTGTCAGTGAAAGTCATCTGCAGCTGATAGAGACTGGTCCGGTATTCCCCCTGATAACATCTGCTTTCCATTGCCATACTGACATCATCGACCATGCGCAGGGAAGCTGCAAGTACAGGATAGGAAAGAGAGACCAGAACTTTCACAGGCCCATGACCTGAATGAAGACCCCTTGCCCTTTGTGCATCCCTGATCTCAGTTGCACTGCTTAAAAGATTCGGGATGAAATATATGGCCAGGCCCATCATTGTGGCAATATCAAAGGAACTCACACCTGGCAGCTTCAGGGGCCTGAGCAGACGTTCTATCCCGCAGGTGATCTGTCCGGAACGGGTGGTGGCTGTAAGCAGAGTGGCAAACAGGATCAGCAGGGAAAATCTCAGTGCAAAGACAAGACCTTTTACCAGGCCTTCAAAGGAAGCAGGTATCAAAGCAGCGGGACCTGAATGCATAAGAGGAACACCCGGAGTGAAGATCAGATGCGTCATAAAGATAGCAAAGACAAAGATAGCAATGGTCCGCAGGGACCGTAAGAAAACAACTGCAGGCACTTGCGAGATCAGCATCAATACCAGGAAAAATACCAGCAGGCCCAGCAGATGGACCAAAGTGGAAAGACGAAATATCAGTATGCTCACACACATAACAAAAAGCAGTTTGGTCCGGGGATCCAGGGAATGTAGAGGAGAATTCACCCTCACATAGGTGAACAGCATATCACTCATGCTCAAACCCCAGGACCCTGCTAATCTCCTCAAAGGCATCCTCTGCACAGAAGATATCATCCCTCACATCAAAACCGCATTTCTGCAGGTCCTGCATGACCCCGGTGATCCGGGGGAGCAAAGCTCCTGCAGAATGTATATATTCACCGGGAGTACCGTCAAAACTGATCATACCGCCATCCAGAACGATAAGTCGATCCACATTCTCCAGAAGCTCTTCAACACCATGGGATACCACCACCACTCCAACTCCTTTTGTACAGAGCCTGCGTAAAACAGCGAACATATCGTTCCTGACCCTGCGACTTAAACCGGACACAGGTTCATCCAGGACCAGATATACAGGAGACATGGACAAAATTGAGGCCAGAGCTACAAGACGCATCTGTCCCCCGCTTAACTCAAAAGGAGAGGATTGAAGGACCTCTTCTGGCAATCCCACCATAGACAGGGCCTTGTGTACTGATGTACGGACCTGATCGGCATTATGACCCAGATTTTCCGGACCAAAAGCAATTTCCTCGTAAACAGTACGTGCAAAGAACTGTTTTGCAGGGTTCTGGAATAGCATTCCAACCTTTTCAACTATTTTCCTGTTCTGAGCAGGGATACCATCCACACAAACACTTCCGGAGGATGGTTTCAAAAGGCCATTGAGATGTTTGATCAAAGTGGTCTTTCCGGACCCCACTTTTCCAATGATACCTACCATCTCTGCCGGGTATATGGAAAAATTAACATCATCAAGGACCTTTCGGGACCCATAGCCAAAACAGAGCTCTTTTACTTCAATGCACATATCTCCTCCACCAGATCCCGGGGACGCAAAGGAACATCCTCAATGATCCCTGCCGCTTGCAGACGCAGGCCCAGTTCAATGAATTCAGGCATCTCAAACCCGGACCCTGCAATCTTTTGGATAACTTCAGGCACAGGACCGTCATGGAGGATCCGTCCCTGTGACATGAAGATCAATCGCTGTGCATCTGCCACTTCTTCCAGGTAGTGGGTCACATGTATAACGGTCTTCCCGGACATGTGCAACTCTTTAATCTGCTCCAGGAGGCCGACCCTGGATACAGGGTCCAGCATGGAAGTGACCTCATCAAAGATGATACACTCCGGCATAAGGGCAAGGACACAGGCAAATGCTGTTTTCTGAGTCTGTCCCCCGCTAAGGGAGCGCATCCCACATTGGCGATATGACTCCATTCCCACCACTTTCAGGGACCCTGTCACCCGGGAATCTATGATATCTACAGGAAGTGCAAGGTTCCCGGGTCCAAAGGCCACATCCTCTTCAACTGTATCCCCTATACCCTGACTCCAGGGGTCCTGAAAGACCATACCCACATGTCTGCGGACCTGCCAGAGGTCTTCCTCCCTGCATGTATCCAGTCCCATCACTTTCACCTCTGAGCTTTCCGGCCTTAACAACCCGTTAAAATGCCTTACCAGAGTGGATTTACCCGACCCGTTCATTCCCAGTATACAGACATATTCACCCCTGCTGATATGCAGGTCTATATCCTGCAGGCCCACCGTCCCGTTTGGATAGCTATAGCTCAATCCTTTAATGTCTATCATTTCAGATACTGTCCCGATAATTCTTGATGATATAGGCCGCTGCAAAGACCTTCAGCATATCTGCAGGAAGAAATGGAAGCATTCCCAGGGCAAAGGCCTGGGCCAATGATAGATCAGCTACCTGGATGAGCCTCATGAGGCCGGCAATATAGATCACTAACAGTCCGCACGCCAGTATAAGGGAAGTTAAAAACATATTTTCTGAGCTAATCCTTTCAAATGCGAACCCCATCAGAAAAGCCGAGAGAATAAAACCTGCTATATAACCTCCGGTAGGTCCCAGCAGATAACCGATGCCACAACCTCCCCCGGTGAATACCGGCAGGCCCGCGATACCCAGCAAAACATATACTACCATACTCAAAGTACCCCACCTGCTTCCCAGCATGGCCCCGGCCAGAAGCACAAAAAGGACCTGCAAAGTGATGGGTACCGGTCCTATGGGGATAGAGACATAGGCACCAACAGCTGTAAGGGCTGCAAACAGGGCTGCAAACACCATCCTGCGGATATCACTTTCAGTCTTAGAGGGTGGATTGAGATTGAAGTCAACCATAAAAAATATACTGGTTTACAAGTTACATAAACCTGTTGAAAGACCCAACGGAAAGAATAGAGAAAATACATAACATTACCCAAAACGGGCCCTTATGATGAATGTGGAAAAAAGAAAAAGTGCCATTAATAATGGCACATCTGATCAGTAACCTGCTTCCATGTCAAGGTCAGGCATTTCAGGGGTCGGGCCTGCGGTCTTATTACCGCTTGCAGCCACGATGTCATCGATCCTGAGGATCATGATCGTTGCCTCTGTAGCAGAGTTGATAGCCTGGGTCTTGATACGCAGGGGTTCCACAACATTCATTTCCCACATGTCGACGACCTTGCCGGAATAGACATCTATACCATGTCTCTTGTTACCCTGTTCATGCTGGGAACGCAGTTCCACAAGCATGTCAATAGAATCAAGACCGGAATTCTCGGCCAGTGTTGAAGGAATGACCTCAAGGGCTTCTGCGAACTTGCTCACAGCCAGCTGCTCCCTGCCTTTGAGGGTTGCTGCATATTCACCCAGTCTGAGAGAAAGCTCAACCTCAGGAGAACTTCCGCCTGCAACGACCTTACCGTCCTCAAGGGAAGCTGCAACCACATGCAAAGCATCATTAAGGGCACGCTGGATGGAATCTACCACATGTTCGGTACCACCGTGAAGGATGATTGAAACTGCCTTCTTTTCACTGCAGCCTGTAACATAGGTCATCTTTGAACCTTTAACATCCCTCTCTTCCACAAGGTCTGCATGGCCCACATCATCCGGTGTGATCTCATCAATATCCTGAATGATAACTCCGCCTGTGACCTTGCTTAAGCGTATAACATCGCTCTTCTTGACCCTGCGGATAGCATAGATGCCTGCCTGCTCAATATAATGCTGGGCCATATCATCGATGCCCTTCTGGCAGATAACCACATTGGCTCCACTGGAGATGACCTTCTGAGCCATTGCTTTCATCATACTCTCTTCCTGGTCCAGGAACATCTGCATCTGGTCAGGAGAGGTGATCTTTATCTCGGCATTCTTTTCGGTCTTCTTAAATTCAATGGGACAGCTAACCAGGAGGATCTTTGCATCTTCCACACTCTCAGGCATGTTTGGATGTGACCTTGACTTATCAATGACAAGACCATGGATAAGCTCGGAATCGTTCATACTGCCGCCTGCCCTCTTCTCGATCTTGATGTCATCCACATTCACAGTGAGACCCTCATCGGTATCTTCTGTGACTGCCAGGACCGCATCAACGGTCAGTTCAGACAACATCTCTTTGTTTGATTCAGCACCTTTTCCGGTAATTGCAGTACCGGCGATCTTCCTGAGGCCTTCAAGGTCATCCCTGGAGATATCAATGGTAATAGTCTCCAGAAGTTCTCTGCATTTGGCTGCAGCATGCCTGTAACCGGTGGAGATAATGGTTGGATGTACACCCTTGAAAATTAGTTCCTCTGCCTTTGCAAGAAGTTCGCCTGCAAGTACAGCTGCTGTGGTGGTACCGTCGCCGACCTGATCATCCTGGGTTTTGGATACTTCCACGATCATCTTTGCTGCCGGGTGCTCAATATCCATTTCCTTTAAGATAGTGGCACCATCATTGGTTATGACCACATCTCCCATTCCATCCACAAGCATCTTGTCCATGCCCTTGGGACCAAGGGTTGAACGTACAGCATTCGCAACGGCCTTTCCTGCAAGGATATTATTGCTCTGTGCATCCCTGCCAGTTGACCTCTGGTAAATAGATTGTCCTGCCAATTATAGACCTCCTTAATTAAATCATTATGTAATCTTGAATTCCGAGAAAGTACATTATGTACTATACTCGTTCATTGTAGATGAATGAACTTCTATATAAGGATTGCCGGTCTAAAAAAGAAGAAAAAAGATGTGTGTAGTCCACACATCAAAGCTCAGTCATTGCGACGCAACAACACAAATGCAGCACTCAGACCGATCATTGCCAGGAATATTTCAAAACCGGGTGTATCCTGTCCGGTATCTGCACCTGCATCTTCAGACTCAGGAGCAGCCTCATCAAATCTGCTTATTCCAAGCATCATGGGATCCCCTTCATACCCCAGGGCCTCAAAGTCAAAGCTTCCCTGCTCAGAATGGCAATCCATACATTCAAGAGCGTTCTGAGCGGGAGCAACCTCATGGTTTAAGCTCAGGTACAGCTCAGTCTCCACGAACTCATATTCACCACTGTAAGGCAGACCGATATATTCCATACCTGCTGCTGCAGCCTTATCCCAGTCATATGCAGTCCAGTAAGCATCCTCCCCGCCAAACAGGTCCGGCACGATGAGATATTTGTATTCGGCATCACTGATCTGCATTGCAGTATGCACCTTGAAAGGATAGATCTTTGACATCGGGTCATCGATATCTCCCACAGGTGCACTGATGGTGTTGAGCTCATCGGGATCGATCAGATCTCCTGGATGATACTTCTCAAACTCACCATTATACCAGGCATAGGTCGGAGTGATATTCATCTCCCAGACAAAAGAACCTTTCTTCTTATTATAGGTCTCTTTTCCATACTCATCCACAGGGATATCGGCAATATCCTGTCCTGCCTCAGACCAGTCCCAGTACATCTTGGTGGGAACACCCTGGGCCACCTGTGGAATATGACAGGTCTGACAGGCTATGGACTCACTATGGGAATCCAGACGTTCCTTGCTGCTTCCTGTATGAGGGGTGTTTGTGTGACAGTCAGAACATAATACTCTGCACTGTGTACCCAGAGGGCTTGAGGAACGACCTGCAATATTATGGTCGTGGGTCTCGTGACAGACCTGACAGTCAAAGTCTCCGCCTCCCATATGCACATCCAGTTCAGGGGAAGGCTCTGAAAGGGCCGTGGACATGTCCCCATGTTTCACATTATCCCCACCGCCGCCGTAGAAGTGACAATTGTCACCACAGGTTGCCCTTGTTGGTGTGTCAACACTCCGGGCCACTGCCACCAGGTCCACTTCAGGGAAAGGAGCTCCTGCCCCGGTGGGTATTTTCTTATATGTGCCCGTGCCATCATGGCAGACAAGACAATCTATGCCTGAAGCATCTGTAAAATCGAATGTCTTGTCCTCCCAGCCATATCCTATATGACAGGAAGTACATCTGGGCTCATTGGACGGAACCGCAACACAGAAATTGTTTATTTCCATCCGTTTTCCCATCTCTTCATCAAACTCACTACCTTCCGCACAGGTACATGCAGCACACCCTGACCACAGCCAGTGAGATGAATTCAGTATATCCTCCGCTTCACCTGCATGACAGGAGATACATCTCTGTGTCACATCAGGCCCCGTTTCAAAGGGACCCTCCAGGAAATCATGGCTCACGTCTGCCGACGCAAGACCAGCCATTACAAGCAGGGATGCAATACATATTATTACTCCGCGTATATTCATCCTCATACCTCTTCATAGACCCTGAACCAGACCAGGTCCTATTATACAATAAAAATAATTACAGTCAACATCTGTGACTAATCTTATTTAAACTGTATGTTGTGCTGTGAAAAAAAGACACGTATATAAAAAAACGATGACAAAACAATGGGAAGTCTGATAGAGATTATACAATATCCGAATTATAAATGACCTATATCCTCCGAATATCAAAAATCCTCAGAATATTGAAAATCCTCAGAATATTGAAATCTTTCAAAAAGAAGTATAGCACGTCCCGGCCGAGACTTGAACTCGGGTCTAAAGCTCCGCAGGCTTCAAGGATATCCGCTACCCTACCGGGACAGACTGGTCAGCCCACTAATAACTTAATACAATATAAATATTACCGATATATGAAGACATTCCCGGCTCAATTTTGATCAGAGATGGCGATATACCCGTTCGCACTAAAAAAAGTTAAATGCATCAACGATGAATCATAGTGCATGTCAATGATAATAGGACTTGCAGGAAAACCCAATGCAGGTAAATCCACCTTCTTTAAGGCGGCGACCATGGCAGAAGTGGAGATTGCCAACTACCCCTTCACCACCATCAATGCCAACCGCGGAGTGACCTATGTACGTGCAACATGCCCCTGTATGGAAAAAGATAAGCGCTGTGGCAATTGTGAGGATGGCATACGTTATATCCCCATAGAGGTCATTGATGTAGCAGGCCTTGTACCCGATGCCCACATGGGGAAGGGTCTTGGGAATGCATTCCTTGACGAGCTGAGGCAGGCACAGGCCATCATACATGTCATTGATGCCTCAGGCTCCACAGATATCGAAGGTAATCCTATCGATATCGCAGCACACGACCCCCTGGAAGATGTGGATTTCCTCAACCATGAGATCACGATGTGGATGAAAGGGATTCTCAAACGCAACTGGGAACGCCTCTCCCGAAAGATCAAGGCAGAGGGCCTCAAGATCGAAACGGTCATTTCCGAACAGCTGATGGGAGCTGGAGTCAATGAATCCCAGGCCCATGATGCACTGCTGGAGTGCAAGATGCCTGCTGAATGTACCACCTGGGAAGAAGAGGACATGGTGCGTCTGTGCGATGCCATCCGGGCCCTGAGCAAACCCACCATGATAGCGGCCAACAAGGTTGATATTGCCCCGCCGGACAACATCAGAAGGTTAAAGGAACTTGACCTGCTGGTAGAACCGATCAGTGCAGCAGGGGAACTGGCCTTACGGTCTGCTGCAAAAAGCGGTGCCATATCCTATCTGCCAGGAGACCATGGATTTACGGTCACTGCAGAGGAACTTACGCAGGCCCAGCAAAAGGGTCTGGATAACATAAAACATCTGATGGACTCCATTGAAAGCGGGGGATGCGGGATACAGGAATGTATTAACCGGGCAGTATTTGAACTGCTGGATCTGATCGTTGTCTATCCGGTTGAGGATGAGAGCAAATGGATGGATAAGAACGACCGTATGCTCCCTGATGCCTTCCTTATGAAAAAGGGTTCCACTGCCCATGACCTGGCCTACCAGGTGCATACCGACATAGGGGACCACTTCCTCTACGCAGTGGATGGAAGAACAAAGATGAGACTTGGAGAAAAACACGAACTAAACGACGGAGATGTCATCAAGATCGTCTCCACTGCACGCTGACAGGACCATGATAAGGAAATTGTATGAGAAATATCTGGAAGATCATATCGATACCACTGCCGGGAAGGTCCCTGCACATGTAACAATGGTGCTTTCTGAGGCCGACCTGCTGCATCCCGCAGGCGCGAGCAAGCTGGACCAGGTCGTACGCTGGTGCTCAAAGATAGGAATAGAAGTACTCAGTTTCTATATAGAGGTACTGGATATTGATGAAGAGCTCCAAAACGAAATGGTGGAAAAGCTCATTGATCAATTAAAAAAGCAGATCGATGATCTGCCTTCAGGCATAGACGTGACCATCTATGATGAGCAGGGCAGGGCCCGGATGCAAAGAAAAGGAAAAACTATGAGCCTCTACCTATGTGTCGGTCTTGGAGGCAGAAGTGAGATCACAAAAGCTGTCTGTTCCCTGTTGCATGATGTAAAGGAAGGAAAACTCCTGCCCGATAATATCGATGAACATATGATCGAATCCTATCTGGTGGTTAAGGAGGAACCGGATCTTATAGTCAGGGCAGGGGGAAAACATCTCTCGGATTTTCTTATATGGCAATCCGTCTACTCGGAACTCTACTTTACCGATGTGAACTGGTATGAGCTCAGGAAAATAGACCTGCTCAGGATAATCAGGGACTATCAGAAGCGTCAGCGGCGTTACGGGAAATAAAGGATCGTACAGACATGTGAACTACCCGCTACCAACGTAGCTGGCTTTCTCTTCCACCAGGCCCCATGGTCGTAATGATCTGAGGTATTAAAAAAAATGTACATGCCCTTTGAAAGATCAGATATTTTTCTCCATGACGACAGCATTGTCATCAAGATAATAATCACAGATCATATCCACCTGTTCAAATCCCCTTGAAATATAGAATTCCCGGGCCACATGATTCTTTTCCCTGACCTCCAGCCTGATCCGGGAGAACAGGTTTGCAGCTGATAGCTTTTCACAATAATTTAAAAGAATGCTGGCCACACCCTGTCTTCTGTGATCCGGACAGGTGGCCAGGTTTGCCAGATGGGCCCATTCCCGATCCGCCACCAGCAGGACATAACCCGCCACATTGTCATCCTTTTCAAACAGGACAAAACCCGGATGCCCTACAAATGAATAGAACACGGACCCGGGCCAGGCTACTTTAAAACAAAGCTCTTCCAATTGAACAATGAAAGGCACATCTTCCCTGCGGACCAGACGTATCATATATAAGGTATGAATATCCCATGAGGTAAATAATTATCCAGCTGCACAGATTTTATTTAGACCCACAGCATATGTAATACAGAAAAACTCATGTCAGGATATTATATCATCGTCTGTAACAGATGCAAAAGGCAGGCTCAGATCATAGAGGATACGGGAACAAAGACGACACGCTGTCAAAACTGTGCGGCCCGGTTACAGCTTAATAAGCTCAGGAGGTTCTGTCATACAGGTTCACTGGAGGAAGCCATCCAGGAGCGAAGCAAAATTCAGGCAGAACTGACTCAGAGGAGCAACAGTGAATGGAACAATGCATTTCGATCCGTGAGCTTACCGGTAAATGATGATGCTGTACACAATCCGGGGCATGTCAGAATGCAGGATACAGATAACAACGACCAGAAGAACACCTCTCTGAAAAGATCGGACCGGAAAACAGCTACAGTCAAAAAAGAAAGGGCCAAAGACCAGGAGCAACTCCTGCTTTCAATAATCAGGGAGAAAAAAAGCATCGGTCTGGATGAGCTTCAGATAATAGCTCTCAAATACGACATACCTGCAGAAAAGACCGAAGAGCTTGTCATGAAGCTTTCACATAGATCAGAGATATATTTACCACACCCCGGGATATTAAGGGCCATTTGAAACTCATACCCCCGAAGGGAGATAAGATCCAATCCATAACGGATGTACACAAATTTTATCTAAAAAGAGCACATAATAGCTTGATTCAGGCTAAATAATATTTTTAATCTTATCAAGAGGCAAAGAAAAATGTCCGATACACTTGACATTGTGGAACTGCTATTGACCGCATACATATACAACAAAAATAGTGAGATGGATGTCAGTGACCTGCCAAAGAACATACGCAAGCATTACTGGGATCGTGCATACAAAGGGGTCCCAAAACCTGTTTCCGTATCAATGAAAGATATTGAAACTTTGTATGGTGTGGAGGAGCTCAAAGGAGATATGTTAACCCTTCCATTCATTGACACAGATAAGGTCTCATTCAAAATAAAGCTCACATCCTTTGACGTAGCCGCTCAGTGGTTTCAAAAACAGGAAGATAGTGCCACCAGGATCGAATCAAACCCTGCGCTTGCCTATCATTTTAAAAGCTGCGAAAATTCCTATGCTAAGGCCCGGGCACTGACCCGTCCAAAAGAAGTGGACAGGGAATGGCTGGAATCCCTTAAATCTGAGATATCCGAAGAAGAGGGAGGAGACGACATGCTAAAGCTGGTCCAGATGGTGGCACCAGAGGATGTGAGCCAGACCCTCAGAGAACTGGTCCTTACCAACGAACAGCTGGAAGAGGTGGAAAAGATCGTCAAGGCCCTCCAGTACCGGGACTATCTCAGACACATAGGCCTCTATGACATAGGAAAGATCCTGCTTGTAGGGCCTCCGGGAACCGGAAAGACCTCGGTTGCAAAGGCCATGTCAGAGAAACTTTCAATTCCTTTTGTAGAGG
Organism: Methanosarcinaceae archaeon; assembly: GCA_963676195.2. Taxonomy (GTDB): domain Archaea; phylum Halobacteriota; class Methanosarcinia; order Methanosarcinales; family Methanosarcinaceae; genus CAXXJW01. The sequence continues at coordinate 338,919 of CAXXJW010000002.1, forward strand.
TCAAGCTCTCCATGATCACGGATCAGTACCTCGGAGAGACCGCAAAGAACATTGACAGGGTCTTCGCCCTGGCCAAAAAGCTCAGTCCATGTATCCTTTTTATCGATGAGTTCGATTTCGTTGCCAAGACCAGGGCTTCGGATGAACATGCGGCTCTGAAAAGAGCGGTTAATACCCTGCTTAAAGCTATCGATAACATCAGCCTGACCAATGACGGAGTGCTCCTGATAGCCGCAACCAACCACCCCCGAATGCTTGATTCAGCTGCCTGGAGGAGGTTTGACAACATCGTGAACTTCCCCCTTCCGGACGAATCGATGCGCAAAAGGATACTGGAGATCATCACCCGGGAAATAGAAGGGGATTTCCAGATGGAGGAGATCGCCAATATCACAAACGGTTATTCCGGTTCTGATCTGCGGATGGTGATAAGGGAATGTGTTCTCAGCGCCCTGGTCAGGGAGAGGACCCGTATAGGCCAGCAGGACCTTGTGGATGCAGTGGAAAAATTCAACCAGCGCGCCTATATCAAATCCGATGAATATGTCATCAATACCGAAGGATTCTGATTTTAAGATCACCTTGCTTGGAACAGGAGATGCACCGGGAACTCCGGTCATTGGCTGCACCTGCCCTACCTGTCAGGAAGCCAGAAAAGGAGGAAAGTCCCGGAGACTGAGATTTTCCGTACTGGTTGAATCAAAACACGGGACCGTACTTGTTGATACAAGCCCGGATATGCGACAGCAGATGCTTGCACATGATATATCCCATGTAGACGGAGTGATCTGGACCCACGGCCATTATGACCACTATACAGGATTTGGAGAATTCCACAGGGTGCAGTATAAGGTGGATGTATACGGGGTCACCGACACGCTGGACTACATCCTGGACTATGTATCTTTTTTAAAACCCCGGCGACATGATGTCAGGATGTATGAACCGTTCGAACTTATAGGACTTACCTTCACCCTCTTCAGGGTCAACCACCCTCCCATAAAGGACCCCATCGGTGTTGTGATCCGGGGATATGACAAAAAGGTCGTCATCACAGGAGATACTGAAAGGGACATACCTTTGCAGAGCATACATATCATGAAAAACCCGGACCTGCTCATTGCCGATGCGATCATACCCTCAGATGCAGGCTTTGAAGTAAAGAAACATATGAACTCCGCTGAGGCCCTGGAACTGGCAGAGACAATCAATGCCAAACAACTGGTAATGACCCACCTGAGCCATTATTTCAAACCCCATGAACAGGCCTGCAAAAAACTGCCCCTGGGATATGACGGAATGACGTTCTATTTCTGATACCGACAACTTTTCCGACAGTACCGAAAGCATCTGATAGCAGAACTTACTGCTTTTTCCGGGACCGATACTTTTGTTCTGCACTTTTCTCGATCATTTTCCTGTTCTCCACAAGCCTCCTGCGGGTCAGGTAGTAATTCCCCAGCACCAGTAATGCACCGGCCCCAAGGATACTCATGCCTATCAGAAGCATTCCGGGAGCGGAGTCCTTATAGAATTTAATGGACACTGGCGTGAAGGGTATCTCCTCTTCAGGGATACTGGTGCCCAGCAGGTCCTGGGCCATATGGGTAAGGGTGGAATAGGTCACATGAACATCATACCAGACCAGGACCTTGCGGTCCGTATCATCATAGTATATGTGATCCGGTTCAGGATTTACCTTACCAATAAAAGAATTGCCCGTATCATATCCTTCAGGCAGGACGAACCTGACAACGGATGTATGTGTGGGGATGTAAAGGAAATCCTGGCCAGGAGGGCCTGCCTGCGTAAAGGCAACGATCCCTGTGATCGTGTCATTGAACTTCAGATATTGATGTTTCTGCCCCCTGACCACATCCTCCTCAACAGAATACTCAACAGGGACAAACTCCTCCTCTGAAAGGTTGGAAAATTTCTCAAAGGTCTCATAGGAGGCTTCAGTCTCACTGGCATTGCCTGCAATGACCACTATGTTTGATAGAATATCATCACCGCTTTGTGTCAGGTCCTCAAGAGGGACCACATCGATCATTGAGGCATTTACCACCATATGGACCACTTCTGCAGTACCATTTACTGATAGATAGAATGTGGAAGTGTTTAAAGTGGAAACATTGGAATTATTACGGAAAACTTCCAGCTCATAGGATCTCAGGTTGACACTCTCATTCTCCTCAGATGCCTGGACAAGCTCATCTATGCATCCGGAGGCGAAAAGGGAGATCATCAGAATACACAGACAGAAGATCAATAATGATTTTTTCATCGTTTCCATCAGGCTGGATTATTTAAAAAGATTAACGGTAAGAGTCCGCCCATGAATACAAGGGGGGACCTCTGCACGGAATAATAAAACAAAAAGGGCAGAAAGGCCTGCCCCTGATCTGCCTTCCTGAAGGCAGTACAATATCCTTACAGGATCAATGTCCTTACAGGATCAATGTCCTTACAGGATCAATGTCCTTACAGGATCAATATCCTTATAGGATCAATATCCTTATAGGATCAAATGATCACAGAGGAGCAATTCATTCCTCATCGGCAATGGTCAGGAATACCCCGATATTCTCCAGGGCCCTGGAAACCTCATTGAATGCCACGAACAATTCTTTCTTCTGCATGCTCACCGTATCCAGAGGAGGCTCGGCGGCAAACCAGATCTCTCTTTCATTGTGACCCCTTGTAATGGACACACATGCCAGCATATCGGACTGGATAAGACGGTGTACAGAGTCCTTTCCTGTGGGGGAGACCCAGGTGGAATAGGTGGACCTGAGCGTGTCCACGAACTTATGCCAGTTCACGGTTGCAGAGCTTTCCAGCCTCACATGCAGGTGGGCCCTCTCACCTGTGATCTCTTCATCGATGATACCCTGGAACTTCTTATATTTCGGATCATTTTCATCCACAGCTTCAGCATCCTTTGAGGAAAGCTCTTCGGCAGCTTCCTTAAAGAAGGGAGCAAGGTTAACAGCCTCTGAAGGAGAGGTCATCAGAGAGACACCAAAGAAGGATATTCCACTAAGGAGCATTCCTGCAACAACTCCATGTCCCATGAGGACAGGATGGATAGTTTCCAGGTAAGCTGTTGCAAAAGGAGCTGTCATGGACAGGTCATATGCAGTAAGACCTACCTGTGCAATGGCACCCACGACCAGACCGGCCAGGGCCCCTTCCTTTGTAGCACGCTTCCAGTAGATACCACCCATGAGAGGGAAGAAGTAGGAAGCACTTGCTATAAAAGTGGCTATGTGGATCGCATCAAGGATTCCGTCTATCAGGAAGGAACCGATGGTGGCTCCGGCCACAATTATAAGGACACTCACACGGTTGATCATGAGCATCTCTTTCATAGTTGCATCCGGTTTTATGAATCTCTGGTATACATCACGGGAAAGACAGGATGCACCTGATGTTGCAAAGGTGTCAGCACAGGACATAGATGCTGCTGCAAGACCTATGGCGCTAAGTGCAATTACAAAGGGAGAGAAACTGGAATTTATGAAATTAAGCAGTGCAGGTTCTGCATCGGCCATTCCCATGGGAAAACCTGCTTCAAGGATCTCCGGATAGAGGGAATTAAAGCTGATGGCTATTACACCACATGCTACAAAGACGATGGTGATAAGTAAAGAACCCAGTATCAGACCGTTCCTTGCAGAGCTTGAGTCCTTTGCGGCCCAGAGCTTTTGCCAGGGGTCCTGTTCGGTGATCCAGCCAGGAACTATCGCGATCAGGAAGATCAGGACCATTGGCATACCTATGATGAACGGGTTCCACCAGTCACCTGAAACATTGGAGAACAGTTCTGAAGCAGTTGGAGCATCCACAGCTACGGATGTGGCGGCCCCCACCGCAAGGAAGGCCATTGCTATGGCAAAGACTGAAAGGAAAATGAACTGCACCACATCGGTCCAGACCACTGCATGAAGTCCTCCAAGAGTTACATATACGGACACTGCAAGGGCCACGATAAGAGCTGCATACAGTGGGTCCAGTCCGTAGAATATCTGCAGGACCAGTGCAAACCCTTTGATATCAGCAACTGCGAAAAGGATCATCACGATAGTGATTATAAATGCAACCGGCGCACGTATTGCAGCACTGTACCTCTGCTCCAGCAACTCAGGCTGGGTGATAGCAGGAAGGTTCTTTATCTTCTTTACGAAAACAGCGATGATAAGAAGTGCCAGTATATTGGGTGCAACAAAGCTCCATATAGACCCCATACCCAGCATCATGAAAAGACCGATGACCGCCAGCATACCACCTGCTGTCAGCCAGGAAGCCGCGGATGAGAAACCCACCCCGATGGTCCCGATCTTTCGTCCGGCAAGCCAGAAGTCAGTTACTGTCTTCTGTCTTTTAGTAAAATACCATCCAATTCCAATGAGCCCACATAAGTAGACTGCAAGCATTATCAAGAATAATTGATATCCATCCATAGAGTAACCTCTTATAAATAATATATCAAAGCAGTTAGAAGAGTATTTTATATAAAGCTTATCAACAGACTACTTTTGTTTTAATCAACTAAATTTTAAGAGATTTTATACATTGAATAATAAATATAGAGAATGGGATTTTATATAAACTGCCAAACATCCTGCCAAACATCCTGCCAAACATCCTGCCAAACATCCTGCCAAACATCCTGCCAAACATCCTGCCAAACATCCTGCCAAACATCCTGCCAAACATCCTGCCAAACGTCCTGCCAAACATCCTCCCAAACGTCCTGCCAAACGTCCTCCCAAACATCCTCCCAAACATCCTCCCAAACATCCTCCCAAACATCCTCCCAAACACCCTGGTAACGTCCTGGCAATAGCAGATCCCGGCGTGGATGCACAGCGCCGGGCCATTTTATCCAGGCAGGATCACACTATCTGGTGGGACCGGATAATGGTCTGCTACTGCAGGCGGCCCGAAAATTGGAGACTATATCCAGCAGATCTATGGAAGTCTATGAGATCGACCCCGGCAGAATATAAGAAGACTGTTGCAGGGCCCATGTAAGCCACTTTCCATGGTAGGGAGATATTCACTCCTGCTGCTGCCCTGCTTGCAAAGGGCAAACATCCCGGAGAGATGGAGCATCAGATATACGATCCTGTGGAATTACCGGAGGCAGAATCGGGGGAGAAGGCCAAAATATGGATCTACCGACCCTGAACCAGGAATAACATCCACACATATTAATCCATATTCATGATTATCGGGGTGCAGGGGCAGAGAAAGCACACGACTTTAGTCGTGGGTAGTTCACATCCACTCATAATGTCTTACTACATCCAGATCAAACTCATACATCAAACTGTTCTCAACGTATCCGAAGAAAAGACAGCCGGGACATGTTTCAGATGAGGCTTTTCTTTGCTTTTTTGAAGCCTCCCAGACATTTACGATTCCATCCATCACATTTCCCAGGGCCTCCCGGTGTACCCTGCAGCTTTCTATAGTACCATCGGCGGCCACATTCAGGATAAGATCATTGGCATGGCATTTCCAATCCATCTTCAGATCCCGGACCATCTTCAGATACCTGTAGGAATTTATGACAGGATAACCCTGCCTTTTTAGTTCCATAATGCGATCTACGACCTTTTTGTATCTGTCAAGGTCATGGATGCCCATGTTCTCCCATACCTCCTGCTCTATACCGCTAAACTCATACAGCGGCTCAAAGGAGACCTTAACATGAAGCTCTTTTGCAAGATGGATGAGCTCCTCTATATCATCCAGGTTCTTCCCACTGATCACACAGTTTAGCAGTACGGGATTGCGCAGTTTCCCCCGGGCCTTTTTTATCCCATCCAGGATCTTTTCCACATCCATCCCCCGGATATCACGATAACTTTTAATTCCGTCCACTGAAACCGAGAGATAATCCAGGTCCTCAAGATCGTCCAGACGCTTTTCCAGCAACTTGCCATTGGTGATAAGGAACGTGATCATTCCCAGCTTCTTTGCATGGGCAAGGATAAGAGGGAGGTCTTTTCTAAGTAAAGGCTCCACCGTCCAGGCATTATAGATCCCGATCCCGAAGGAGCGGGCCTCATCAAGCAGAGAATATACATCCTCAAGAGGCATTTCCGGCCCTTCCTCTTTCCAGTATTCACAAAAACTGCAGCGCATATTACATCTGGAATTGATGGCATGGGACATTACAAAGGGCCTCTTACGCACTCTGGTCTGCCAGAGAACACGTGCTGCCAGTAGGGGAGAGAATCGGGTCATGGTAATAATTCCTGTTTGCTGCAGTTATATCCGGGCCAAATATAATACTATTGGGGTTATGTTTATAAACTCACAGCCATATGAGGGTACATCTAACACCAGTACATTAATTACAGAATAATAAGCTACAGATATTAATAGCAATACATTGATCACAGGCATGACATTGTTCATCAGTTACAATACATAACAAAGACATGTCAGGCCATTTGCTTTTTCAGAATGAACGAGTTTTGAGATCTCAGGAAATACAGGATATCACCAGTAAGGTCATGTCTTCCATCCCTTCTTATCATCTCCCATCATTTTCAAAGGCTTATTAAGAAAATAACGTCAAAATAACAGTCAGTTTTAATTAACAGGTAATTATCATGGAAAAATTTAAAGATCTGGGCATCGCCGAACCTATCCTGAAATCCATAGAGGAGCAGTTTTTCGAAGAGCCCACCCAGATACAGGAAATGGCAATACCCCCTATCATTCAGGGAAAGGATATCATTGGCGGAGCCGCCACAGGCTCGGGAAAGACCCTGGCCTTTGGGTGCGGTATCATCCAGAATACAAGGAAAGGTAAAGGGATCCAGGCCCTGGTCCTCACACCAACAAGGGAGCTGGCCGAACAGGTCCACGAAAGCCTCAAGACATTTTCCCGTCATAAAAGCTTAAAGATCGCGGCCATATACGGCGGGGTTTCCATAAACCCGCAGATACAGAAATTAAAGATTGCAGATATTGTAGTAGCAACTCCAGGTCGTCTGCTGGACCATATTGAAAGAGGCACAATAGACCTTATGAGTGTAAAGACCCTGGTTCTGGACGAAGCAGACAGAATGCTTGATATGGGTTTCATTGAGGATGTGGAAGCCATCATTGATGAGTGTCCCGAAAACAGACAGACCCTGTTGTTCTCAGCAACCGTCTCAAAAGAGATTAAACGCATCTCCAGAAATTACATGAGAGATCCTCTCAAGATCTTTGCCGAATCCCAGGTTGATCCTGAAAAGCTTGAACAGGTATACTATAATGTGGACAGCGGAATGAAATTCTCATTGCTTGTCAACCTTCTGGAAAATGAAAAGTCCGGCCTTGTCATGATCTTCTGCAATACCAGGAAATATGTGGACAATATCGCAAAGAACCTCAAACATAATGACATCGATGCTCTGGCCATCCATGGGGGATACACCCAGGCAAAGCGAAAGACAACGATGAAGAAGTTCAATTCCAACAAAGCCCATGCACTGGTCTGTACCGACGTGGCTGCAAGGGGCCTGGACATACCTTATGTATCCCATGTCTATAACTACGACATGCCTCAGGACCCGAATGAGTACGTCCACAGGATCGGAAGGACAGCAAGAGCAGGCAGAGGCGGCAAGGTCATCAACATCGTCACAAGCCGGGATGCACAGGACTTTAATAAGATCAAACGATCCAATAAAAAGTTCAATATAATCAAAGAAGATCTTCCTGAGATCGAAAAGGTCAGGATGAAAGATTCAAATGAACGCAAACGTTCAGGGAAAAGAAGGACACCAAAATCTTCAGGCTATCGAAAACGAAGCAAAGCCACAAAGCAGAGCCGGCCTGAATAAATGTAACCCTGAAACATATATACAAGCAAAACGTTATCAATTCCATGGAATGGTACGCACTTGAATCCCTGGATAAAGCCTTTTCCAGAAGCAAAAGGGCTCTGTTTGAACCCTTTGAACTCTGGAAATGGGTCCGGCTTGCTTTCATAATAATACTGGCAGGAAGCGGGGCCGGTTTCAACGGTTCAGGAGGAAATGGCGGAGGAGGCACAGATATATCTGACCTACAGGTTCAGGATATGCCGTTTGCAGACACCATTTCATATAATGCCATCCTCGATCAATTATCATTACCGGGTATTTCACTTGCAGTAGTGACCATTGTATTGATAATCGGACTTATAGTTCTCTTCCAGTACCTGGCCAGCCTGATGGATTTTACCCTCGTGGAATCCCTGGTGCGCAATGATGTAAGGGTACTGGAATATTCCGGAAGGTTCCTTTCACAGGGTTTCAGACTGTTCCTGCTTCGCCTGGGGATCAGTTTGCTCTTTCTCTCAATCCTTGCTCTTGCGGCCCTGCCCCTGATAGTACAGGTAGTCAACGGAACCTATGATGAGTTCTGGCCCATGATGATCGCAGGAGTTCTAAGCCTGTTGACATTGATATTCATCATTGCGATAATCTCGTCGATTGTAAATTCCCTTATCAATCTCTCCATTCCAGTGGTCCTCTATCAGGAAAAGGGCATCCTGGAATCATTCAGAACTGTTCTATCGCTTGCTATGAAGGACTGGCAGCAGATGCTTGTCTACTGGCTGGGAAGGGCCATCTTGTGGGGGGCCGGGAGCATAATCATAGCTATTGCACTACTGATCATCCTTTTTATTCCATTTGTGTTCTTTGTGCTCATTGATGTAATGATATACTTTGGAGTGGAATTCATATCAACATCATCCCAACTTCCCTGGCTTGTGCTTGCACCTTTCATCATTCTGGAAGTGTTGTTCCTGATCCTGGCAGGAATACTAGGGAAGGTCCCTCTGGGCGTATTTATGAAATACCATATGCTTGGGTCTCTGGAAATGTGGAAAAAGGATCTGGTTATCCCCTTCCGGGAATAACATATACTTCCTAAATAATAAAGAAACATGTATTAAATAATTATATAAAGCATTGCCTGATAGTATGATAGACTGTGGCAGGTGGTGCTATCAGGAATGTCTATTGTTATTTGAAATGCTCTATGCGGGCCCGAAGAGGATACCATATCATCAGGGATAGCGCAGCCTATGTGCCTTTCTCGGTCATAGGGATCTTCATTGTTCTGGGAGCGGCCCTGACATCCGCATATTTCCTGCAGGCCGATTACCAGATCGCACAGACCATCTACAATACTGAGAGGACCGATCCCCAGAACACGGCCCTGGGCCTTGCAGCCACCGATCTGTCAAGATGCCTGAACTATGCCGGGATGGAGGCTTTGCAGTGGAAAGGGCAGCATCCGATCATTGAGCCCCGGAACACTTCGGCAAATACATTTTCAGAGGATGACTTCAGGATCATTGCAAAGGACCATGATGTTGAAAGTGGAGGGGTGATGCGCATTGAGGCAAATCTGCCTGCAGATGTGTGGTATAGTATCTCTTCTCTCTGGGCCAATAAAGAGATCGTGATCACCATCAGCGATGAGGCCGGCAATGTCATCGAGGTGTTTGATCTGGGGGAAGCGGTGAGCATGTGGCATAGCGTATCCTTTGAAAAGCAGGTGACCATTCCTGAGAGTTGTGCGTATGGTTATGGACTGGTGGAGATGCATTGTGGTGGGGAGCTTAAGGCTTCGGACTGGTTTGCGCTGGGAATGGATCCGGTGAAGGATATCACTGCCAATTCATTCAATGAGCTTATCAGGGGAAGTTACCAGAACAATACCCATGTGTTCGGGAAATATGCCATTAATGTTAAGCCGGATATAGGGCCCGGGGATATCCATATCAGTGGGATTAACGGCACTCTTGAGCGTCATGAAGAGCAAAGTGGCAAGGTCTATCAGATCTATCAGGTATTCTCCATTGAAGATCTGAACTATACACTTGTTGATCTGGAGACGGGCCAGGAAGTTCAAAGGAGCATGAACATCTCCACCCTGGTAAGTTCCAGACAACCTCTGCTGGAGGAGCTGACCCGGGAATATGAGACATCCCTTAATAGTGCGGACACATCCAATATAGTACTTGGAGCCATGAACATCCGCTCGTTTGTGTACGGGCCCTGGCAGCATTATGCAAATGGTCCTCTGAATATCATTACAAATCCTGCTTTATCCTCGGCTGTGAATGCCGGTTCGGTGTATACCCAGAAGAGGGTCTTTGATTCAACAGACCCCTGGGCCCTGATGTATACGACTTATTATAATGGCAAGGTCCTGTATGAGGATATAAATGGCAGGGGAGGGTTTGAGAACAATACCTCCAGGACGTTTGAGAACCTGAGTGAGAAGAGGTCTTTTAATATGGATATGGAAGAGGCTGTCGCTGATTCGATGTCAGAGTCAGGAGTGAGTTTTGAGCAGATAGAGCAAAGCTCACAGCTGTGTGTGAGGGCCTCAGACCATACCACCTCAACCCTGGATGGCTGGGTGTTCGAGGACCACCGGTGGAACAGTGCTCACGATCTGGTACATGATGTGACCGGAGAGCTGTATACAGCACAGGTGCAGGCCCGGGTGATAAGGGATGGGTTCTATCCGGTGGAACCTGCGGGGACTTCGGTGAGTGCATCCAGAGGTTCAGTGTCCTCCGGGGGCGAAAAAGTGAGCTGGAGTGCTTCTTACCTGACTTCAGGAACACATACAGGGGCCCGGGTGGAGGAGTATTCCTGGGAGGACAGGGTAAGAGCATATTATTCAAAGAAGCTTAGTCCCGGGATCAATCCGCCTAGGGGTTCACTCGACAGCTGGAGTGTGAATAATGCAAATGTGAGATTGACTGATGTTGATGTAGTCGATGTGGAGGTGCGGCCTTCTTTTAATCATATGGGCAATGATCATTTACTTGGTGTAAAGCGTGAAGATGGATATCTGTACCGGGAGGACCATGCTTTTGACTGGGATGTGAAGTATGACATCAGCTATACTATCGAAGCTAAATGGCGTGCGGATTATACCTACGATTATACGTATAAGTGGAAGACACTTGAAGGTTATGACAACATAAGTGGTAACCTGGTCCCGGTATATGACCATCACAGCATGTCAAGTTCCGGATCGGATAGTGATACGTTCAGTACCACGGATCATTTCTCCATGTCCCACCAGGAGGTGGAGGCTGAGAGGTTGAGTATCTTATATAAACAGTTACCTTCTTTCGAGCAGTACAGCGGCCTTGAGGATTATGAGGATGCCATCCTGCGGGAGTTCCATGATACCACTTTCAATTTAGACGGCGTGAATGTGACAGATACCTGCTGCAGTGATGCTGCGGATAAGTATGCGGCCCTGTATGTGGACATCCAGGAGATCGAGAGGATGCACTGGCTCTACCCGGATGATCACTATTTACTGCCAGAATACGTGCAGTGCGATGTTCCTTCCTGGGTTAATAAAGTTGTAGCCGATGACATCCTGCTTATGATGGACACCATCGATTCAAATGATCCCCATGTGAATGCATCGTTGTTACAGGAGCCGGGGAAGGACCCCACTGATCTGCAGTACACTGCCGCAAGGCAGTTGCTTGATGAGATGGATGAGGACCTGTATGTCAATAAAAGCCAGTATGTTAAAGATGGGGATCTCTATACGAACAGCCACGGGGCCCGATATATTGCTAAAAATGAGGCTTATGCCTATCTTATACAAGACATTGAGGAGAAGAACGGAAATCTGAGATCGGATCTTAATTCATATCTGCTGGACAAACTTCAGGAAAGCGGAGTGGATTTCCCGGGAGTTGATCTGCCGGCCCTGGCCCGGATCGATTCAGGTTCACTCTCCCTGTTCAACAATCCCGCAATGCAGATGGCCGGGGCCGCTCTGGGATCGGAGATGGGAATCATAGAGCCTATGACGATCACCGCAATGCCGCAGAGTAAGTACAACTGGACAGAGAACATGACAGTGATGGTGGATCAGTGGCCTGATCACCTGTATCATGACCCGGAGTTTGATCTGAGGGGAGAGTATGAGTGGATCGATGATTTGAGTGGCAAGACGATCTATCCACTGGGAGTTAAGAATACCTGTGTGTTTACCACCGGTATTGGAAAGGATATAGCAGAGGTGCTGTCTCAGACTACCGATCCTATCAAGTCCCACACCACCCGGATGGTCAGCCAGAACATTGCCCAGCTTAATGCAGAGGTGGTTGCAATGGAGCAGAACCTGAGTGAACAGGCGGTTTCTCTGGACACCTCGGCCCTGGATTCTCAAATCGATGGCCTGACCCGCACCTACAGCAATCAGATGAAACAGAGGATACCTGAGAAGATAGCAGAGCAGGTGAGTGATGATCCGGTAGTTTCGAGCTGGATGGATGCTGATACTGCAAAGACAGTGGTCTCCGGTTATTTAGATGGCCTGTCCAATACACAGATCATCAACCAGTCAGCTGATGATACACTTTCGGATGAATTATCAGTTCGGGTCCGGGCCCGGATCGTAAGTGATAATCCAGCTCTTACCGGGCCCGGGATGGATGCAGTGCTTAACAGGGTGGACACTGATGTGAGGCTGGGAGTGACAGAAGGGATCAGTGTGGTGATAATTGATAATAGCGAGGCCATCGACAGCAGTTTTGAAGCTGTGAATAATGAACTGCAGGTAATGATGGATGATGCTCAGCTTTATTATACTGAGAAGACGGCCCGGAAGGTGGAGAAGCGATTGCAGAAAACGATGAAGCATGTACCTTGCGGACTGCCGTTGATACCACCTCAGTGGGTGGTTACGGTGAATGTGTGGACGTATGATGTGATCGGGAAGTATGAGAGGTTTGAGGTTACGGATAGTGATAATGAAGTGATATTTAATTCTTATATGGGGCATGTGGGGCAGGAATATGTGAGAATGGATGAAACAATATTTCACCCATATAAATTGGATGAGTTTGGATTTGCTTTAAAATTAGGTAAAAATAATATAATATCATTTGGCTTTTCGGGATACGCTGCAACTATTGTTGGTAGTGGACCAAAGGGAGTCGGTGACAAAACAGGAAAAAGAACTGAGAAATCAATTGGATATGATGAATTATACAACGAATTGGTGATAGAATAATGGATTTTAAAATTTTAGTTATAACATCATTCTTAATATTTACAGCAGCAATACCAAATGCTGCTTTTGGAGAAAGTGAGTATGGGAACATCAATGTTTATTACAATGATAAACTCTACCCAGGAGCTTCTACACCTACCCCATTAATTAAAATTGGTGAACCGTTCAAAATAACTATCGAAATGAAAATGAATCAAGAATGTAAAGCCTATGTTGAACTTTCAGACATTGGGACAGATTTGGGCGAAAAACATTTTGAGGTTATAGAAGGACCTTCTAAATTAGGGGAAAGCACTTCACGAATCTTTAAAGAAAATGAGTCATATAATTATGAGTGGACATTAAAAGCTACAGAAGAATGGGCTGGAGGAAGTGCTCCAATTGACTTTCATTATACATTAATTAAAAAAGGCGACCATGACTCTTTTTTAAATAGTGGATTCACAGCCGTCTACCCCACAATCTCAACCGAATACTACGACCAGCCAGACCCCACCCCCAATCAAACCACCAACTCAACACCCGCATTCACCATCCCGGTAGCACTCGCGGCACTCCTGCTGGCATACAAAAGAAAAAGATAAGCATCAAAGCTTTTCCAGAACACGGGCCCGGATAGCTTCACCAACCTTAGTGGTACTTGCATTCCCGCCAAGGTCGGGAGTCTTGATGCCATCCATTAGAACATCATTCACTGCATCTTCCACAACCTGGGCCCACTCAGGATATCCAAGCCAGTCGAGCATCATCTTCAGACTGAGGATGGCGGCAATAGGATTTGCCAGGCCCTGGCCGGCGATATCAGGAGCACTGCCGTGGACAGGTTCGAAGAAGGCCTGCTTCTCACCGATGTTTGCACTGGGTACAAGACCTATGCTGCCTACCAGGGAGGCGGCCATGTCGCTTAATATGTCACCAAAGAGGTTGGTTGTGACTATGACATCATATCGGTCAGGGAACATCATCATGCTGTAGGCCATGGCATCCACCAGCATGGTGGAGTATTCCACTTCTTTTTGTCGGGCCACATCTGTGCACTTTTTCAGGAAGAGAGTGTCGGACTTGAGGACATTGGATTTGTGGACGATGGTCACATGGTTGCGGCGGGCCTTTGCAAGGTTACAGGCACGTGCGGCTATCCTTCGGGAGCCGTGGGAGGTGACCACTCTTTTGGTAAAGGCATCTTCACTGCCCACTTCCTCAATACCGGAATACATGCCCTCGGTGTTCTCACGGACTATGACCATATCGAAATCATTCCTTCCGGTCACACCCGGGACTCCTTTTAGGGGTTTTATAGGACGGATATTGGCATAGAGGTCCAGCTCCTTGCGTATGGTCAGGAGCACACTTTTATAATTGGGATCAGGAGGGGTTGTGATGGCCCCGAAGAGCACACAATCACATTGCTTCAACAGCTCAATATCTTCATCCGTTATGGCAGAACCGGTCCTCTCCCATTTACCATAACCAAGTTCCAGATAAACCTTCTCCACAGGCAGATCAAAACAATCCAGTATGTTCTCGGCCACAGGAATGACCTCCTTGCCCACGCCATCTCCTTTTACGATCGCTATCTTATGGGTCATTATCAGCACCTGCCTTAAGGTCCAGGACCAGTCTTTTTATAGCTTCGGCAACATCGAACTCCGAAGCACCCCAGTGAACCACAGCACCCTCGATACCGCCGATCTTCACCCGGCCGGACTTCTCAGAGCGGCAACAGCGGGTGATGAAAGGACGGGTGGGGCTGAAAATGTCCGAATGGAAAGGACAGATGTTCACAAAAGAATATTCCAGTTCCGGGAATCTGGATTCAAAGAGTTTTTTGGATATCTCACAACCCACAAGCAGGGAACCGTTCTCGGTAATTATGTCGGAGTCCAGACATTTTCCCTTAAGGCCCGAACAGGAACACGGGAAGACAGTATTATCTCCCTCAAACCTTCTCAGGTCCGTCACATTCTCCACGAACTGCACTGCAAGGTCCCCGAATATCCCGCTCTTCTCCAGTCTGCGGATGACCTGGGAAAGCCAGGAAGGCTCGGGAGGTATGACATCCACGATCTCGATCACGGTGATCTCTGAAAGAGATGGTTCATGCACAAAGGTCACATGATTATCCACACCTGTGAATATAACCGTATTTACTCCATCTTTGCACAGTCCATGGGATAATTCGATCAGGAGGTTGCGGTCCTTAATGTTGAGCTTTCTGTCATACCTGATCACCTCAGGCCCTGATGCGACCAGTTCGATATCCACTACATTCTGGAGCAGGCCATCTCCCTCTTTGATCACATGATAGACAGAATACTCCACATCATCAGGAAGCCTGCGCCCAACGATCATATACTCCGTGAGGAAATAGATGATATCTTCCTCGACATCATCAGGATGTATGTCGGTCACACCCACATACTTGTATTCATCAGGGAATATCATGCCTTATCCTGCATTGCTTTCCGGTGGGCCACAAGTCCGCCGTCGGTGAGGATCTCCAGAAGGAAGTCCGGCAGTTTATTGCCTTTGAAAACAGAGCCGTTGACCTCCACTGTCCCTTCATTAAGGTCCACTTCAACAATATCCCCTTCTTTGCACTCAATATCAGCCTCCATCAGAGGCAGGCCCACATTGATAGCATTGCGGAAAAATATCCTTCCAAAGGACTTTGCCACCACACAGGAAACACCTGCGTATTTCAGGGCAAGGGCCGCCTGTTCCCTTGAGGAACCGCAACCAAAATTATTGCCCCCGACAACGACGTCCCCTTTGCTGACCTTAACTGAGAACTCAGGGTCCACACCTTCCATAGCATGGTCCGCAAAGACCTGCATATCCGTTGTCCGAAGATACTTTCCCGGAATGATCACATCGGTATCAATATCATCTCCAAATACCCATGCTTTTCCTTTTAACTTTTTTTCCATTGTATCACCTTAAAGGATTATTCTGCATGCCCATATTTGTATGTGGCCGTTCACACAGCCACAGTTGCTCCATTTAACACATCCTGCTCGGTCACACTCACCTGAGTGGAAGTATCCTGATAGGAAACCGTATACGGCCCAATGGGTCCTGTGGCAAACTGAGTCTGCCCTTCAATGGGCCCGGTTGTGGAATACGGAACAATGAACTCAAAGGTTCCATCGGAAGTGGTGGTCTGCTTATATTCAAATGTCCTCATCTGATTGGAAAGGATAGTGTTGGAAATGGTCACCTTCTCCCCTGCAGGAGCACTTCCTGTGATCCGGGCCCCTTCCACATACTCGAAGATCTTCACATAACCGGTATCCACGACCGGGATGTTGCCGCCATAGAGCACATTGTAGACATTCTTATAACCGGTCTCAGCAGTCGTAGTTCCATGGGACTCATAGACCATACGGTACTGTTTCAGACCATTGCCATCGAACATATGCAACCGGGCCTCCATGGTATTAAAGTACCTCTGACCCGGAACGTTCTGATAGCCCTGGTCCGTCATCACCGAAACATAATAATCTGCAGTGTCAAGGGTCCAGGCCGACATTGCATAGAACTTACCCGTTGCCATCTCCACATCGGAGACGATATAACGGGCCCCGGCCTTATCGGGATCCGGGTGCACTGCTTCCAGGACCTGCGTTGCTGCTGCTTCCGTGGGGGCTGTGAAGAAGGTGGATGCACCTGGCATATTCTCCTCCTCAATACTGTTGCGCCGGCCTCCGATACCTGCCTGGAAAGGATTTGCATTGGGAATACGTCTGCCGATCACTTCGATCCAGTGTCCATAATCCCACCAGGACATAACACCATAAGCACTTTCTGGATATTGATATGACTCTCCAGATGGGGGTCGTTCATAGTTCTCATAATAATCGAGGCCCGTGTCAGGAGTATTTTCATTTAACCACATAGTCGTCTCTATCCAGTAACCATTTGGACCGCCGGTGCCCTGTGACTGTTGAACAGACAGACTATAGGCAGGGTATACAAGAATGACAAGGATAACAAAGACTGCAATTAAAGGTTTGACATTCTCAATGAATGAAAACTTGGCAATAATTTCAGATACAGAAAGACCTTTCATCCTATTTCCCAGACTTGAAAGACCCGCCAGGTCCATTATCTTTACACCCAGATATGCAGCAAGAATGGACATGTTCACTGAATAATAATATGCAAAACGGTTCTGTTGCAACATGGCCCAGATGATCATCAGAGACCAGATGATAAGGAATGTCTTTTCCTGAGAGCTTTTTTTCCTTGCACCATAGATCAGTATCCCAAGAGCTAAAAACGAAAGGTAACCATTCAAACCAAAATTATACCAGATAGGCTGGAGGGAAAAAACGCCCCCCACAGACAGAAGAGGAGATGCTTCAGCAACTGTCAAACCTCCACCTGTCTGCATGAAATAACCAAACACACTGGTGATCAGCGCATAACTGGAAGGAGAAAAAACCTTCGCCAGCACGACCACCAGTACAAATGAAGCCAGTGCCAGACCAGGATAATAATACCCAGGATAATCTTTTTTGTTAAGCAACTTTGACATCGCGGTAAGAGCTGGAAATGCTATGATACCTGCAAACAGCCCCTTCAAGTGCATCGCTTTGGTCCCTCCAAGATATGGAACCAGAAGAACCATGATAAAAGCGATTGCAAAAATAACAATTCCACCCACAGCAAGATAATCCGTATCCCTTTTATGCAAATGATCCACGATATGCTGGATAGCAATGTAGACACCTATGATCAAACTGAAGAACAGAGCGCCCTTCCAGGCCAGGGTATATGCACCCAGAGAAACACCGGTCAGGATGAAATACGGAAGTGCCGGTTTAATACCATCAAATTGTTTGTTTTTAAGCCCTTCAAAAGTGATATTGTGCTCCCTGGCAGTATTTATAGCCATTATCAGGAACATGGCAGTGATCGTACTCAGCAGAGTCTCCCCGATATGGTGGTCATTAAAACCTATGGTTGAACGTGAAAGAATCTGACCTGGTGCAATTGCAACCAGAAATGCTGCCAGCACACCAACCCTTCTGTCAAAAAGCCACTTTGCCACAAAATATGTAGGAATTGCCACCAGCGACCCAAGTACCACAGGATAGTAGGCACACACGCTATAGATCAGTTCCTGGTCAGGATTACCTCCGCCAAGGACCCAGATGATAGTGGAAAGGAACATGTCGAACAAAGGGGCAAACACCTGATTCTGACCAAGAGGATATTGAGTATATGCATCGAACCATAACATATTGGGATAATTATGCAAAATGGATTCCACATTCCTCAAATGATACCACGGATCATTCCCGCCAAAACGTACGAAACCATTGGACAGGAATACACCGGCCTTCGGAATGGTCCGCAGATAAAATGCCACCATAAAAGAGATAATCACTCCCAATGCATATGGAAGGCTACCTTTTATATCAATATTAAACCTATCTTTGCCGCTCATATGTTCAACTCTTCACCTTTGAATGAATACAAATTCTATTATAGTGATTATACAATAGGATATAAGTATTGTGAAGACAGATAAAAGAAAAAAATCCCCGGGAACAATAATATGAACACATTATTACTCATCACAATCCTTGTTACAGCAATTCCTGTGACAGTATATGGGATATATATTCTGGGAGCAACGTTTTCAAAACCAAAAAAGGTACCTCCACTGCCGGAGAAACCATTTGTCAGCATTGTGATCCCTGCCTATAATGAAGAACTGGTGATCGCAGATCGGGTTAGTAATCTTGCAGAAAGCTATCCTGTTGACAGGATGGAGATCATCATATCAAATGATGGTTCAACAGACAGGACCGAAACGGTCGCAAAAGAAGCCCTGGAAAAGAATTCAGCCAATGGGAAGGTTATCACCCACAAAAGAAGCGGTGTGAACAAAACTATAAACAGAGGTATTGACGAAGCCTCAAGCGAGATCATAGCGATAACCGGATCTGATGGTCTATATGACAAAAATACCCTGCCTGATCTTCTTGGAGTACTTCTTAGTGATGATAAGATAGGGGCCGTCTCCGGAGATATGATACCACTTGCAAAAGGAGAAACAGTCTTTTCAAATTCAGAAACAGCTTATCGCTCGATCTATGGAAAAATATGCACATGGGAAAGCAATATCAGTTCAACCTATTGTTTAAACGGAGCTGTTGTAGCCTTCAAAAGAAAAGCATCCAGGGCACTCAACACAAGAAAAGGAGCCGACGATGCAAGTATGGCCCTTTCGGTGATCCGCAACGGATACAGGTGCCAGTATGTACAATCTGCCAAATTCTATGAATATGTACCACACAAGTTCAGCGAACAGAAGAACCAGAAGATAAGAAGAGCAACACGACTGCTTGAAGCTACTTTTGCGAACCTGGACGTACTGTCTCCAAAATATGGCCGGTTTGGAACCTTCATATTCCCGCTAAGGATCATAATGCTTTTTATCGTACCCGGGATGACACTGCTCTCAATATTTTTATGGGCACTTTATCTTGCCACGATAGGACCGGCATATGGGCTGGCCTTTATCGTACTGGTAGCATCTGTTATGTTGATCGGGAACTGGCGCCCAAATATACTCTCCTCTTTCATCCTGTACCAGGCATACCTTTTCTTTGGCCTTTTTAACATGCTCAGAGATGTACATGTATGGGAACCAATGAAAAGGGAAGGAATGTGACCGGGTATAGTACCCGGTTGCTCCAGAAACTGTGAAGAACTTTATTGTAAAGCCATCCAGAGACGGAAATGATTAAACATAGGATCAAAAAAGCAAATGCTTATGTTTATGACCATCGTCCGCCTCTGCAAAATAATTGTGAAAAACAGACATGATATTCTCTGAATATCAGCCTCAAATAATGACAGTGCAGGTACTTTCATGGTAAATAAACACGTGAACTAACCTGTCAATCATGCTGTGAAACCAGAACATCTTCAATATAAGACCTGATATCATCGCACATCTCCTTAGTCTCCAGCGCGAAATCAACCACAGCCTTCACATACCCCAGTTTATCCCCGGTATCATACCTGGTACCCAGGAACTTATAGGCATACACCTTCTGGATCTCATTGAGCAGTCTTATACCGTCGGTCAGCTGGATCTCACCTCCAACACCCTCGGATGTCTTCTCGATACACTCAAATATCTCCGGCGTGAAGACATATCTGCCTATGGCACCTATGTTAGAGGGGGCCTGCTCAACAGCTGGTTTTTCCACGATGTCCTCAAGGACATACAATGATTCATCCATGAGCTTTCCTTTGATGATACCATAACTGCTCACCTTTTCCTGCGGGACTTCCTCCACAGCTATTGTTGAGCGGCCATATCGTTTGTAGATATCGATGAGCTGCTCTATGCAGGGAGTATCATTGACGATGATGTCGTCCCCAAGCAATACTGCAAAGGGCTCCCCGCTGATATGTTTCCTGGCGGTCATTATGGCATCTCCCAGTCCCCTGGGTTCTTTCTGGCGGATATAGTGTATATCTGCCATTGAAGAGATATCCTGGACCATTTCAAGCAATTGGGTCTTATTGCGGGATTCAAGATGCATCTCAAGTTCGGGGGACTCATCAAAATAATCCTCAATGGCCCGCTTACTTCGGCCTGTTACAAAAATGATATCATCGATCCCTGCAGCTATGGCCTCTTCCACAACATAGTGTATCACAGGCTTATCTATTATCGGAAGCATTTCCTTGGGCATTGATTTGGTCGCTGGCAAAAAACGTGTTCCAAGTCCTGCTGCGGGAATTACTGCTTTTTTTACATCCATGATCTTAACTCCACTGATTAATTCATCCTGCTCTGCCATAATCATCATCAAACCGAACGATGTCGTCCTCGTCCACACACTCCCCGAGTTGTACCTCGATGATCTCCAGAGGTAATTTCCCGGGATTTGAAAGACGGTGTTTTGTACCTGCCGTTATGAACGTACTTTCCCCGGGCCTTAAGAAAAAGGATTCCTTGCCGATCTGTACACAGGCCATTCCTTTCACGACCACCCAGTGCTCACTCCTGTGATGATGCAGCTGCAGGCTAAGGCTATTCTCAGGCATCACGGTGATGTTCTTGATCTTGTGAGTAGGAGAGTTTTCCAGGATAGTATATGTGCCCCAGGGCCTGTAGACAGTCTGATGCAGGATAACCCTTTCATCGTTTTTCTCTTTTAGTATGTTCACAACATCTTTGACCTTCTGACTGCTCTTTCTGGGACATATGAGCAGAGCATCCGGAGAATCCACCACTACCATATCATTAACATCGATAAGGGATACGATCTTATCCTCCCTTGAGCAGATCAGATTGCCTGTTGAAGAGAGAACAACATCGTCGCATTGATAGGATACATTTCCATCCCCGTTCTTTTCATACTCTTCAAAAAGGGAATCAAAATTACCCAGATCACTCCATCTCTCCTCAAGTTTGACGACCGCCACCCTATCAGACCTTTCCATGATACCATAATCCACCGATACAGAAGGAAGGGCCCTGTAGATCGGATCGATATCATTCAGAACATCCCCAATATCTTCAGCATAAAAGGCAGCATAGATATCGGGTTCATATTTCTCAAGCTGGTTAAAGAAGACATCCGTGTTGAAAAGGAACATTCCGCTATTCCACAGGAAACCCTGCTCGATATATTCCCGTGCATGTTCAACATCCGGTTTTTCCTTAAAATCCAGGACCCTGTACCCCACATCCAGACCCTCTCCCGGATTTATGTAACCATATCCAGTATGGGGAGAGGCCGGCACAACTCCAAAGGTCACCAGATTTTCTGCAGCAAGGCCCTCTGCTCCAGATATCCTTTCCATAGCAGTTTCGCCAAGTATGTGATCAGAAGAGAATATTGCAGCATTGCAGCTCCCATAACGACCTCCTATGACCGCCATGGCATAGGTGATGGCAGGGAGGGTATTCTTCCCCACAGGTTCGATCAGGACATTACCCACAGGAATATCATACCCCAGCTCTTTTACCTGCCCCAGAACAAAGAATTTCTGATCCTGCGTGGTCACCACAAAGACCTCATCCTCATCTGAGATCTTAAGGCATCTGAGGTAGGTGTCCTGGAACAAGGACCTCTCCCCCATCTTCAGGAATTGTTTCGGATAATGCTGCCTGCTAAGTGGCCACAGGCGGGTACCCAGGCCACCGGCCAGAATGATAGATTTTATGCTCTCAGCTCCATTGTGATCCCTATAGCTATGATTGTGTGTTGCTAATATTAAGAGACATTCTATATATATTATAACCACTGCTGATAATTCGCCAATTATTGAATACCATCATCAGACCAGAAACTACTATATCAGGAAGTGCCAGACCGGGCATTATGCTGGCATGGCACACACAGGAAAAAACACTACTTTAGTCTCCAGAGCACGACACTCTATTTTAAAATTGGATGTATTGGGCAATATTATAGAAAAACACACGTTTAGTTGTGGGATTGATCACAAAGGAATCAGGCCCAACAGTTGCAATAAACTGCAGAAACCACAGATGACCATCGTATTATTAACAACAAGTACAATACCCACAGAAACGATCAGGTATTTTGTTACATCCCAGAGAAGATGGGCCCGGGAATCATCCCAGATACGTATTTGATGATAGTTCCAGTAAGCAATGATCACAAAGATCATCTTTAAGATCAAAAGACTCCACATACCAAAATGTTCCATCATGGCAGCCAGAAAGACATTTTCCTCAAAACCATATTTAAGAGCATGAAATGTTGTTATGATGTCTCCTATTACATAGAACAGTAGTATATATTTAGCTTCATAAATGAATTCAGTCAGCTCCTGCAATCCCGGACCATATTCAATCCCCGCATATACTTTTTGTATGTGAGACATATATAATAATGTATGTGTACACATAGTTAAGTAGTATGTTCACAAAAAGAGTTTTTGAAGACACGATTTGATATGATTGGTTTTTGTGTAGAGTGACCGGCCGAAAAACTCAACAATAAAGAAAATACCATTAGTTATCCATAAAGCTTACATAAATAATCCAATAACGATAGTATAAATACAATAAGATGAATGTAAATGTATGGGGTTTTGTGTTCGCAAGTGGGGGGGAATTTCATTGAATTGTTACCCGCTTCCCGGCAAGGAGAAACTGGACCCCCGGATATTAAAAGGAGGAAATACATGAGTGAAAACTTACTGAACAATGTCATACTCTACAGATCTGAGAACAGTGAACCTGCAGTTGTATTTTCCACAGTATTCAAAGAAGATGGGACCATCTACAGGAACAGGATGTACAGAGTATATTCAGGCCATGGATACAACCGTGGGGAATAAGGAGAAATGATCATGGAAAATCGTACGGTCCTTTACGTACAACCAGGAGACGACCCGGAGAATTCCCTTGCATTTGCCATCAATTTTGGTGACAATGGAAAGATCCTGAAAAGCCACTTCTGCCGCTTCTCTCCAAAAGAGAACGACAAACACACCTGAACCAAAGAATAGAAAAAGAGCGACATACTCGCTCTCCTTCTTCTAAGGAATAAAGTTTCTGTATTCATTGTGACCGGACCACATATCTCATAGACTGCATTTAAGATGACTGTTTTCTGGCCAACATGTCTTACCATCACTAAATATTTTTCTATAATTTATTAAAAGGGATTGGCACATACCTAACTAAATACATGGAGTAGGTAGCACAACCCACCCCTGCCACAAGATTTCCATCATGGTTCAGTTCCTTAAACCTGTTTATTATTTGACCTTACCTCTGCCAGAGAGTGCAACAACCAGAGAATACAACATATTATGAGAAATCATATATTCCATCATCGCAGAATTAATAGAGTCAAATACTCCCCGGTCGAACAAAGAGTTTTAACTTAATTAAAAAGAGGTCAACGAACATGAGGAAGAGAACAATGGTTGTTGCTTTGATCCTTATTTGCATCCTGTTTAGCGGCTGTAGCGCAGAGGAACAAGAAGAACCTTTACCTGACAGGTACAGCAAAATACCCGCTGACAGAGTGAAAATAACACCTGAAGCAGACAGATACCCCCCGCAATTGCATTCTGAAGAATATGAAAAACCTGTGCCACTGGAAGTGATAAACACTGCAGGTGCCGAAGATTCCCCTTTCATTCCAGCAGACAGGGATGAATTGTATTTCTTCTTTACCCCTGACGTAAGGGTACCGGTGGAAAAACAAATCCTCGATGGAGTAACAGGCATCTATGTCTCAAATATCAATAACGCCACATTCCAGGAACCGAAAAGAGTTATGCTGCAAGATACAGGCAAACTGGCTCTTGATGGCTGCGAATTTATCCGGGCCAATGAGATGTTGTTTTGTAGTGCAAGGGAAGGTTATACCGGCCTTCACTGGTTCCTGGCAAAGTACAAAGACGGAAAGTGGACTGATTGGGAAAATGCCGACTTTGATCCTGAATATGAGGTAGGTGAACTGCATGTCCATGGAAATGAACTCTATTACCATTCTGCCAGGCCAGGAGGAAAAGGAGATAGCGACATATGGATGTTAACCAGCATTAATGGAGAATGGACAGACCCTGTCAACATTGAAGTTGTCAACTCTGCACAGAATGAAGGAATGCCCTACATAACCCCTGATGGAAATCAACTATGGTTTAACAGGTGGTATATGGGAAGTCCTGCGATCTTCAGATCTGAAAAGATAGAAGGGGAGTGGCAGGAGCCGGAATTGATCATATCACAATTTGCAGGCGAACCAACCCTTGACAGAGACGGCAACATTTACTTCGTCCATCATTTCTATGAAGACGGAGAAATGCTGGAGGCGGATATCTATGTAGCATACAGAAAATAACTGATCTTATTTTTGTCCGCAGGTCTCTTACATATCAGCCAGCATATCAGGTCCCCGGGATACCTCCCGGGCATAACTGCATGTAACTTTATGTACCAGGAGCACATATCCAATTCTATGGAACAGATCAGCACTAATATGGATATTACAAGCTCCATCATATCAAATCACTGCGACGCATTCATTATTCGGGGGGACTCCAGTAATGCCGACATGTACTATGCAACAAAGTTCTCTGCCCCTGACCCATTCCTGTATGTTCAGACAAAGGATGGAAAAGAGATCATGATGATCTCGGGCATGGAAAGCTCAAGGGCGGCCCTTGAATCCCGCATCCAGATCATAAAGACACCTGAAGATTATGATTATAGTTCAAAAGCTAAATTAACAAAGGACCCGGAGCAGGCCTATTGCCAGTGTATCGCAGAACTTTTGCAGAATGAGGGTGTAAGACACATACAGGTCCCCAGGGATTTCCCCCTGTTCACCGCACAGACCCTGAAAGAGTTTGGCTTCTCAGTCCTTCCGTTCAAAAGTCCTTTTATCAAAAAAAGAGCCCGTAAGAGCCCCGAAGAGATCGAAAAGATCAAGCATACACAGCAAGCATGCGAAAGTGCCATGGCTGCAGCCATCGGGATGGTTAAAGAGGCCCAGGACCGGGAGGGAGTACTGTATTTTGAAGACACACCCCTTACATCTGAAAGGCTTCGCATGGCCATCGACATGAAACTACTGGAATATGGCTGTGAAGCAAAAGATACCATTGCAGCCTGTGGTAAAAATGCATCCAACCCCCACTGGGCCGGAGAGGGAGAGATCACTACCTCGGAGGCCATTGTAATAGACATATTCCCCCGCAGCAAAATAACAGGATATTTTGCAGACATGACCCGCACAGTCATAAGAGGGGAACCCACAGACAAATTAAAGGACATGTATGATGCAGTCCATGCAGCACAGCAGGCAGGCCTGGAGATGTTAAGGCCCGGAGTCCTTTGCAGTGATGTTCACAAGAAGGTCTGTGCTGTGCTGGAAGAAAAAGGATATGACACCATCTGCAGCGGGGCCAAAACAGGATTCATCCATTCCACAGGCCACGGAGTGGGACTGGAGATCCATGAACAGCCTCCTGTGGCAAATGCAGAAGTGGAACTGGAAGAAGGTAATGTCATTACCATTGAACCAGGGCTGTATTATCCTGACATAGGCGGGATACGGCTTGAAGACATGGTAGTGATCACAGAAGATGGATATGTGAATCTGACCAAAATGGAAAAGGAATTTGTAGTTTAAACCCCGTGAGCTTTTATAGGTGTTCATAATGACAGACAAGAAAGAAGAGATCGAAGATATCATTGCAGATTATATAACTGCAGGTAAGATACTTTCACAGGTACGCAGTGAAGCTGAGGATATAATAAAGGTTGGAGCAAGCCTTCTGGAAGTTGCAGAGCATGTTGAACAAAGGACCATTGAACTTGGCGGATTCCCTGCATTCCCCTGCAATATATCCAGAAATGATGAAGCGGCCCATGCCACACCGCGTGCCGGAGAAGAAACGGTCTTCGGGAAGGATGTAATAAAACTGGACCTGGGAGTCCATGTAAATGGATATATTGCGGATTCTGCTATTACCGTGGACCTTTCAGGAGAGAATTCCGACCTGGTAAAAGCCACTGCTGATGCCCTTGAAGCAGCCATAGAGATCGTCAGGAGCGGAGTTACCACTGCAGACATTGGAAATGCTATTGAAGAGACGATCAAAGGACACGGTTTTAAACCGGTGATCAATCTAACAGGTCACGGAGTGGCCCAGTATATGGCCCACACTCCCCCCAGCATACCTAACAGACATATCGACCACGGCGTGGAGCTTAAAGCCGGAGACAGCATCGCTATTGAACCTTTTGCTACCGACGGAGCCGGCAGGATCGCTGATGGAAACTGGGCTGAGATCTACCAGGTGGTCGGCAACCGGCCCATTCGACTGCCTGCTGCCAGGAAGGTCATGAAAGAACTTAAACAGTACCGCACATTACCTTTTGCTAAAAGATGGCTGACCTCCGATAAACTCGACTATTCCCTGATGCAGCTTGAAAAGGCAGGCAATGTCATGTCCTACCCTGTGCTCAAAGAAGTGGACGGAGGAATGGTCTCCCAGAAAGAACACACCATGCTTGTAACCGAGGATGGGTGTCTGGTCACAACCCGATAATATGTATTCCAGACACTGCCTGATATTGCTGTTTGTCCTGACTGCCACCTGCATTCCTGCCGATGCAGCCTGGACCAATGAGATCGTCCTGAATGAGAATGGAATGGTCTGGGAATACACAGACATTTATGACCACAACACATCCATTCTTTTCAGGACCACGATAGATGCTTTTTTCGGGAACAACGATAGTTATGTCAGTGCCTGGGAATTGATGAAGGTCGATGCAAGCACAAGGGATCATTTCCGCACATCCCTTTCAAAACAGATGGATGTCTCTAAAAACGGAAGTTCTACAGATATACATCCCATGGAGTTTAATGCCTATATAGACAGGGAATTACTGGGGAGGGTCGATAAAACAGAGCCCCTGAAAAACACATATGCAGTGACCTATGTATTTGACCGGCCCCTCCTGAGATCCTCCGGCGATTTCAGCTTTACAGGAGAACCCCATACCGAACTTACCATATCCTTTCCAGAAGATACACGCATAAGTTCAACCGATGGTATCGATAATGCAACAATGTTGGCTGACAGGAATGTAACATCTGTCAAAGGCTGGTTTGACTGGACCGGTATTGCCAATGTTGAAATTGAAATGTGAAGCTTCCGGGAATAACATATACTTCCTAAATAATAAAGAAACATGTATTAAATAATTATATAAAGCATTGCCTGATAGTATGATAGACTGTGGCAGGTGGTGCTATCAGGAATGTCTATTGTTATTTGAAATGCTCTATGCGGGCCCGAAGAGGATACCATATCATCAGGGATAGCGCAGCCTATGTGCCTTTCTCGGTCATAGGGATCTTCATTGTTCTGGGAGCGGCCCTGACATCCGCATATTTCCTGCAGGCGGATTACCAGATCGCACAGACCATCTACAATACTGAGAGGACCGACCCCCAGAACACGGCCCTGGGCCTTGCAGCCACCGATCTGTCAAGATGTCTGAACTATGCCGGGATGGAGGCTTTGCAGTGGAAAGGGCAGCATCCGATCATTGAGCCCCGGAACACTTCGGCAAATACATTTTCAGAGGATGACTTCAGGATCATTGCAAAGGACCATGATGTTGAAAGTGGAGGGGTGATGCGCATTGAGGCAAATCTGCCTGCAGATGTGTGGTACAGCATATCATCCCTCTGGGCGAATAAGACGATCGTGATCACCATCAGCGATGAGGCCGGCAATGTCATCGAGGTGTTTGATCTGGGAGAAGCGGTGAGCATGTGGCATAGCGTATCCTTTGAAAAGCAGGTGACCATTCCTGAAAGTTGTGCGTATGGTTATGGACTGGTGGAGATGCATTGTGGTGGGGAGCTTAAGGCTTCGGACTGGTTTGCGCTGGGAATGGATCCGGTGAAGGATATCACTGCCAATTCATTCAATGAGCTTATCAGGGGAAGTTACCAGAACAATACCCATGTGTTCGGGAAATATGCCATTAATGTTAAGCCGGATATAGGGCCCGGGGATATCCATATCAGTGGGATTAACGGCACTCTTGAGCGTCATGAAGAGCAAAGTGGCAAGGTCTATCAGATCTACCAGGTATTCTCCATTAACGATCTTAACTATACTCTTGTTGATCTGGAGACGGGCCAGGAAGTTCAAAGGAGCATGAACATCTCCACCCTGGTAAGTTCCAGACAACCTCTGCTGGAGGAGCTGACCCGGGAATATGAGACATCCCTTAATAGTGCGGACACGTCCAATATAGTACTTGGAGCCATGAACATCCGCTCGTTTGTGTACGGGCCATGGCAGCATTATGCAAATGGTCCTCTGAATATCATTACAAATCCTGCTTTATCCTCGGCTGTGAATGCCGGTTCGGTGTATACCCAGAAGAGGGTCTTTGATTCAACAGACCCCTGGGCCCTGATGTATACGACTTATTATAATGGCAAGGTCCTGTATGAGGATATAAATGGCAGGGGAGGGTTTGAGAACAATACCTCCATGACGTTTGAGAACCTGAGTGAGAAGAGGTCTTTTAATATGGATATGGAAGAGGCGGTCGTTGATTCGATGTCAGATTCAGGAGTGAGTTTTGAGCAGATCGAACAAAGCTCACAGCTGTGTGTGAGGGCCTCAGACCATACCACCTCAACCCTGGATGGCTGGGTGTTCGAGGACCACCGGTGGAACAGTGCTCACGATCTGGTACATGATGTGACCGGAGAACTTTATACTGCACAGGTGCAGGCCCGGGTGATAAGGGATGGGTTCTATCCGGTGGAACCTGCGGGGACTTCGGTGAGTGCATCCAGAGGTTCAGTGTCCTCCGGGGGCGAAAAAGTGAGCTGGAGTGCTTCTTACCTGACTTCAGGAACACATACAGGGGCCCGGGTGGAGGAGTATTCCTGGGAGGACAGGGTAAGTGCATATTATTCAAAGAAGCTTAGTCCCGGGATCAATCCGCCCAGGGGTTCACTCGACAGCTGGAGTGTGAATAATGCAAATGTGAGATTGACTGATGTTGATGTAGTCGATGTGGAGGTGCGGCCTTCTTTTAATCATATGGGCAATGATCATTTACTTGGTGTAAAGCGTGAAGATGGATATCTGTACCGGGAGGACCATGCTTTTGACTGGGATGTGAAGTATGACATCAGCTATACTATCGAAGCTAAATGGCGTGCGGATTATACCTACGATTATACATATAAGTGGAAAACACTTGAAGGTTATCACAACATAAGTGGTAACTGGGTCCCGGTATATGACCATCATCGTAACTCAAGTTCCGGATCCGACAGTGATACCTTCAGTACTACCGATCATGTCACCATGAGCCATCAGGAGGTGGAGGCCGAGAGGTTGAGTATCTTATATAAACAGTTACCTTCTTTCGAGCAGTACAGCGGCCTTGAAGATTATGAGGATGCCATCCTGCGGGAGTTCCATGATACCACTTTCAATTTAGACGGCGTGAATGTGACAGATACCTGCTGCAGTGATGCTGCGGATAAGTATGCGGCCCTGTATGTGGACATCCAGGAGATTGAGAGGATGCACTGGCTCTACCCGGATGATCACTATTTACTGCCAGAATACGTGGAGTGCGATGTTCCTTCCTGGGTTAATAAAGTTGTAGCCGATGACATCCTGCTTATGATGGACACCATCGATTCAAATGATCCCCATGTGAATGCATCGTTGTTACAGGAGCCGGGGAAGGACCCCACTGATCTGCAATACACTGCTGCAAGGCAGTTGCTTGATGAGATGGATGAGGACCTGTATGTCAATAAAAGCCAGTATGTTAAAGATGGAGATCTCTATACTAATAGTCACGGGGCCCGGTATATTGCCAGAAAGGAGGCTTATGCCTATCTTATACAAGACATTGAGGAGAAGAACGGAAATCTGAGATCGGATCTTAATTCATATCTGCTGGACAAACTTCAGGAAAGCGGAGTGGATTTCCCGGGAGTTGATCTGCCGGCCCTGACCCGGATAGATTCCGGATCACTCTCCCTGTTCAACAATCCCGCAATGCAGATGGCCGGGGCCGCTCTGGGTTCGGAGATGGGGATCATAGAGCCTATGACGATCACCGCGATGCCGCAGAGTAAGTACAACTGGACAGAGAACATGACGGTGATGGTGGATCAGTGGCCTGATCACCTGTATCATGATCCGGAGTTTGATCTGAGGGGTGAATACGAACTTAAAGATCCAAAGGGAATGACAATCTATCCTTTAGGGGTCAGGAACACCTGTGTATTCACCACCGGTATTGGAAAGGACATTGCAGAAGTGCTTTCTCAGACCACTGACCCGATCAAATCCCACACAACCAGGATGGTCAGTCAGAATATTGCACAGCTTAATGCAGAAGTGGTTGCAATGGAGCAGAACCTGAGTGAACAGGCAGTTTCCCTGGACACATCGGCCCTGGATTCTCAAATCGATGGCCTGACCCGCACCTACAGCAATCAGATGAAACAGAGGATTCCTGAGAAGATAGCAGAGCAGGTAAGTGATGATCCGGTAGTGTCGGACTGGATGGATGCTGATACTGCAGAAGCAGTAACTTCCGGATATTTAGATGGCCTGTCCAATACACAGATCATCAACCAGTCAGCTGATGATACACTTTCAGATGAATTATCAGTTCGGGTCCGGGCCCGGATCGTAAGTGATAATCCAGCTCTTACAGGGCCCGGGATGGATGCGGTACTCAACAGGGTGGATACTGATGTGAGGATTGGTGTGACAGAGGGGATCAGCGTGGTTATAATTGATAATAGCGAGGCCATTGACAACGGGTTTGAAGCTGTGAATAGTGAACTGCAGGTAATGATGGATGATGCTCAGCTTTATTATACTGAGAAAACGGCCCGGAAGGTGGAGAAGAGATTGCAGAAAACGATGAAGTATGTACCTTGCGGACTGCCACTGATCCCGCCTCAGTGGGTGGTTACGGTGAATGTGTGGACGTATGATGTGATCGGGAAATATGAGAGGTTTGAAGTTACGGACAGTGATAATGAAGTGATATTTAATTCTTATATGGGGCATGTGGGTCAAGAGCATGTGAGAGAAGACGAACGTGTGAGACACCCAGTAAAAGTTAACCCTGATGGGAGTCCAATAATTCTTGGAGATAATAAACCTATAACCTTCCAGTTTGGAGGATATGCTACCACAATTGTTGGTTCAGGTCCAAAAGGAGTTGGAGATAAAACTGGAGGGCGTTCTGAATATTCCATAAGCTACAATTCATTATCAAATGAATACAGAGGTTAATTATGAAACTAAAAATAATTTTATGCATTAGTTTGTTACTTATAAATTCAAGCATAGTAAGTGCATACAATCCTTATGGAGAAATCTATACTTACAAAGCTTATTATAACGATGAAATTTTAGAATTAGATGCTGCAAAACCTCTTTTAAAAATTGGAGAACCTTTTACAATTCGTGTTGAGTTTACAGTATATCAAAAATACTTTGTATCAACAAAATTGAGTGAACTTGGCGAAGGAAATTTTGTAATTATTGAAGGACCAACATCAAAAATTGGTGAGTATACCGGGCAAATTATGGAGGAAAACTCAACAGAAGTTTTTGAGTGGGAAGTCAAAGCTACTGATGGTTGGAAAGGAGGAAGTTTACCTCTCAATTTTGTATATCAGATTGATGAACTTGGAGCAGATGGGCGTACACTTATAAACAGCGAGTTCACCGCCGTCTACCCCACAATCTCCACCGAATACTACAACCAACCAGACCCCGCCCCCACTCAAACAACCAACTCAACCCCCGCCTTCACCATCCCGCTAACACTCACAGCACTCCTGCTGGCCTGCAAAAGAAAGAGATCACCATAAACTAAGGGACGTGGGGCCGGATATAATCCTCATTTCCGTTAGTTGCGCAGGGCCATAAAAGATATTAACTTCTTTCGCACACATCTTATAAAGGAGGTTCAATTGTGAAAAGATCATATTTGATATTACTAGTGGTCCTGGTCCTGATGCAGCCTGTGGCTGTGAGTGCAATGAGCGTGCAGGACGCAAAACAGGACTGGTATGATGCAAAAGATAACAGTCTGGAGGCCAGACAGGCTTACAGGAATGCAAAGGTGGACTGGGCCGCGGACCGCAGCCAGGGGAACGAGCAGAAAGTGGTGAATATGGGGAAGAACTCCCTTCATGCGGCCCTGGAAGAAGCTGAAGCCTGGCTTATATGGAAAGGACTGGAGGCAGAAGAAGATCCACGGGTCCCGGATGACATAAAACGATCCATTCAGGAAGATGTGGACAAAAACCTTGAGAAGATCGACGAACTCAGGGCAGAGGTTGATGGAATTGAAAATCGCCTGCAGCTTGGGATCGTTTTTTTGAAGATGGTTGGGAGTTATACCGAACTGATGACCGATGTGGGCCGCAATACCGGGTCCATGTGGGTATATGTGGCTAATGAGCAGGCAGACAGGGTGGAAGAATACGAACAAAAACTTCGGAATGCTGCAGCCGGGCTCACTGACAATGAGGATATCATAGCAGAACTTGACCTGGCCCGGGACGACATCGACAGTGCAAGGGAGAACATCGACAATGCTGAAGCACAGTACCAGCAGGTCACCCTGCCGGGCACTCCTCTGATAAGGTTCTCAAATGGGAATAACTACCTTCGAATAGCAAAAGGAGACCTTCTCAGTGCACACAGACATCTGGAACAGGCCTATTCAATGATACTGGCAGGAGGGGAATAATTTGAACAGACTCATCATAGCTGGCCTTATACTGGCAGCCCTGCTCATATGCGGCTGTGCGGACAATTCTGCAGATATTGTGGACACACCTGACACTCCCGATTCAGAAACCCCTGAGGATAGTGGAAACGCTCAGGAAACATCTGATATTGAAACAGAAGTAGAGAACACAACCGGTCTTAACATATCCGCAGAAGAGCTGGAAGCACTGGGAGAAGAACTCAATCAGCTGGAATATGAAGATTTAGGCGGCCTTTCTGAAGACTGATCTAAAAAAGAGTGTGCTTAAAGATTAACGTAAATGGTCTGACAAAAATAGATGTTAAAACAGCAAAAAAAAAGAATTGGTGATATCCGCAATGGCGGATATCCGTTTTTAAATAATGAGCTTATCCGAAGAGGGCTCCAAGACCGGCCATGCCGCTCTCTTCAGCTTCACTGTCATCCTCTTCTTCTTCAGCTGCTGCCTCTTCTTCAGCTGCAGGAGCCTCTGCGGCTGCTGCAGGAGCTGCGGCTGCTGGAGCTGCAAATGCTGCGGTGGCCATTGCCTCTTCGATGTCCACATCTTCAAGAGCTGCGACCAGTGCCTTTGCACGTGCATCATTGACATCGATACCTGCTGCAGTCAGTACTGCAGTAACTGCTTCTTCTGAAATCTCTTTACCAGCTTTGTGTAGCAAAAGTGCTGCATATATGTATTCCATTGTAAATCACCTTTTGTATTAATATAATTAAATAATCATCCAAAGAGTGCTCCAAGACCGGCCATGCCTTCCTCTTCAGCATCTTCTTCGTTTTCCTCTTCCTTCTCTTCCACAACTTCCTCAGGAGCCTCTTCTGCAACAGTCTCAACAGCAACACTTGCTGCTGCACCGAGTGCTTCCTTCAGTTCGTCGCCTACAGCCCCTTCATCATTGGCTGAAGCTGCAGATGCAACGCCAAGCATCTGGGAATATGCTTTACCAAGCAATGTGTCCATAACCTCTGGCTCAAAGACAGTGGCATTAACAGCAACATTCCTTGACTCACAAACAGCCTTTGAAATAAGGGTGGCCATATTGTCAGCTGTTGGATAGGCTGCATTGACAGAGAGATTAAACGCCTGTTGTGTTGCGGCAATGAAGTTGTTGAAGTATTCATCCTCATCAATAGCCAGAACATCCGGAGTGAAAACTGAACCGGATTCATAGACCGCTCTTAGGTCAAGACCGACTTCCACAGGGTAGATCTCAAGTCTGGAAAGCATTGCGGCAAGTTTCTGGGACACTGGCTCGCCCTCTTTGGCAACCGCCTTGGTCTCCCTGATTACCACTTTACCCCCATCAATAGCTGCAGGGATGCCTGCTGCCTGAAGATCTCCCAGGATGGGACCTGGAGGGAAGCTTGTAGGACCTTTTTCAACAATAATATCATTTGGAGCTATAGCCCCGGCCTTTATGGGAGAAGGTGTCTTGCTCTGTTCCAAAATTTTATAGAGCTTGAATGGATTCTGATCCGTGAACACCAGAGCAGTCTGAACTGTCACATAATCGTCCATCTGTTTGACATTATCATCAGATTCATCAAGGGCCCTTTTCATCAGAGTGTTCCTGGAAACTTTTAAAACTGCCAGATCCTTGAGGTCCCTCCTCATGGACTGCAGCTGCTTTGCAGGAATACCACCAATACCAACAACACCGAAAAGGGGGTAATCGTTGATAAGGTCCTTGATGTTCTGGATCTCATCCCTCTTCCACTTGGGGATATGCTCACTGTGGTGATCTGCATCCATCATATCAACCTCACAGAGTTACCCATGGTGGTAGTAACATAAATAGATTTAATGTTCTGCTTTCCTTTTTCAAGGGCATGCTCTACTCTGTAAAGCACGGTGTCAATGTTCTCTGCAAGACTATCCACATCCATGTCACGCCTTCCGATTGACACATGGAATGTCAACCTGTCTTTAGAACGTATACGAATGGAATTCCTGGAGGAATTGATCAGGTCTGCAACATTCTTATCAGGGGTCAGTGGCACAGGCATCTTTCCACGGGGACCCAGGATAGCACCAAGGGTCTTACCAATAAGGGCCATGTACTGTACCTCTGCAATAAAGAAGTCGCACTCGTTCGCCAGGCTTCTTGCCCGGTTCTTATCTTCACCCAATTCACTAATATCCTCGTCGGTGAAAACATAGTCACAACCTGCTT
The DNA here is from genome assembly GCA_963676195.2 of Methanosarcinaceae archaeon. Lineage (GTDB taxonomy): Archaea > Halobacteriota > Methanosarcinia > Methanosarcinales > Methanosarcinaceae > CAXXJW01. Next base: position 374,502 of record CAXXJW010000002.1, read on the forward strand.
CCTTTGCCTGAAGACCAACATCACCTTTTGCAAAAACAGCGATCTTTAAGTCTTTACCAAGACCCTTTGGAAGGATGATCTCTTCATCCACACGGTTCTTGGGTTGACTCATATCGAGGTTCTTCAGGTTAATTGCAAGGTCCACACTTTCAGAGAATTTTCTCACAGGAGAATTCTCAATTAACTGTTTAACTGCATTAACTGTAGTTTCATCTACCATTATACACCTCCCGTAGTCAATAGGTATATTCTAAGGACGCAAAGCGCCCGGTTGATATTGAATATCAACATATACAGCCAATATGGCCTACTACGGAAAACAATGAGACTTCAGATCTCATTGTTCTCTACTATGAAGACTCCAATAAAGGAGCAACTATTTTAAACCTAACGGTTAAGTGGAATTTTACCGGACAAAATAACTTACCAAGCTTCTGAAGCTATGGCCTCGTCAAAATTGCCTTCATCCACTGCTTTCTGGCATTCCCTCGGATCCATTCCTTCAATGGTAACTCCCATCGGGACACAGGTGCCCATGACCTCTTTCATAGCGGCCTTAAGGGAATATGAGAGGATGTTATCCTTTTTCATACGGGCAATCTTTGCAACCTGGGCGATCTGAAGGTCACCTACGACAACGGTTCCTGCCTCTCCGGCTCCTTTTTCAATGCCTGCTTCCTTGAGGACAAGAGCAGATGTTGGGGGAGTACCCACCTCAATCTCAACATTCTTGTCATCATCAACGATCACTTTCACAGGAACCTGCATACCATTGTAATCGTTTGTCTTCTCATTGATCTTGTCGATAACATCTTTAATGTTCACACCAAGAGGTCCCAGTGCAGGACCAAGTGGCGGACCAGGATTTGCTTTACCTCCTGGAACCAGGGCTTCAACAATACTTGCCATTAGTAATCACCTTTTTTAAATCTAATTCTAATTAGTAATATTCCTTCAAATTAATGAAGCTCATTAAGCCTCGATATTAATTGATCAGGACTCACTTTCCTCTTTCCTGAGGACCCTAACAGTATCACCACGTATAGTTATAGGTATTGGTACCACTGCATCGAACAATTCCACAGTGATCTCCTCATGGTCATCATCCACACGCTTGACACGTGCCTTTTCTCCTTTGAAAGGACCGGAAGTGACCTCGATGATAGCTCCTTCCGTAATACCTGTGACCGTGGGCTTTGGAGAGAGAAAATGCATGATCTCTGCAATGCTGGAACGTCCTTTGACAACCGCCCTTGCATGGGGTACTGACTGAATGGCCAGCTCCACCAATCCCGAATCAGGAGCTTCCAGAAGGACATATCCCTTAAGCTCATCAGGTGCAAGGATGGCACGGATATCCAGACCATCTTTCTTTGCAACCTGAGCCAGCATGTTGGCCACTGAGCGCTCCTGGTTCACAGTTGTCTTTACAACAAATATAGCGGCGTCTTCATCCATGGATTTACACCCACTGAGGCATTTCAGTTAACAGTAGATAGACCACAAAACCTAAAAATCCCACTACAAGAATACCTGCACCTGCAACCTTGGAGATCATCAGGAACTCTTCACGTGAAGGTTTCTTTGACAACTTCAATACCCGCAAATAGGATTTTAATACCTGCATGATATTGCGGTTTATCTGAGTCGGTTCAAACATATTCTCTGCCAATTTTTCACAACCGGTTTCAATTAATTAATATCAGTATAACCAATGAAACAGAACAAATTCTGTATCATCAGATAGCTTAAACTATGATAGTAGGTTCGCTTAAATAACGTTCATAATAAAATACCTTTCGATAGAATGACAAATCCGGGAGGTATAAAATGAGGATTAAACCTCATTTCACGAAATCGATCCCGTATTTACGGGTGATGTTCTTGGAGCTGCCATGGCCATATATCTGAGGGGATTTTACTCCGGTTACAACGATCATTGTCCTGATCCTGTGCTCAAGGTCCGGATCAACCTGTGCTCCCCAGATAAGGCGGGCATTTGGATCCACCCTCTTATAGACTTCCTGGATAACAGACTCAGCTTCCTCAATGGTCATATCAGGACCACCGACAACATTCACCAGCGCAGAGGTGGCACCTGAAATATCAATATCCAGAAGCTTACTCCTCAGGGCCCTGTGAACGGATTCCACAGCCTTGCCCTCACCCTCTTCCTCTCCAAGACCTATCATGGCCACACCACCGTTTTGCATGACGGTGCGAACATCTGCAAAGTCAAGGTTCACAAGACCGGGCTTGGTGATAAGTTCTGTAATCCCCTGCACGGCTTTCGTTACGACATCATCAGAAACTTTAAATGCTGCTTCAAGAGGAAGCCTTGCTGCCACCTCAAGAAGACGATCATTGGGCACCACGATCACGGTATCGGCGACATTCCTCAACCTTTCAAGGCCTGCCTCCGCATTGGTCATCCTTATCGGACCTTCCATTGCAAAAGGAAGAGTGACAACCGCAATGGTCAGTGCATCAGCATCCCTTGCAACCTCAGCCACTACCGGAGCAGACCCTGTACCGGTACCCCCTCCAAGACCGGCTGTGATGAACACCATATCTGCACCCTCTACATGGGCTTTGATCTGATCAATACTTTCAAATGCAGCATCCTCCCCGATCTGAGGGATACCTCCGGCCCCAAGTCCACGGGCCTTTTTCCTTCCAATAAGGACCTTTTTTACATTTTTCATCTTACGAAGATGCTGGGCATCCGTGTTCAATGCGATCAGATCAGCACCCTCAATATTTTCCTTTAACATCCTCTGGGTACTGTTGGAACCCCCTCCACCACAACCGATCACCTTAATATTGGTTTCCAGTCCCATCAGGATCTCGTCCAGTTCTGCATCCACATCAGCAGGGTCCCTTGGACCTGTTATACCGGAACGGATATTCTTTTCCTCCTGAGACAATGCCAGTGCCTCATTTACTATGCCTTCCATTAAATTTCCTCCACGAAATTATCAAAGATCAATTCTATATTATGATCGTTATCTGCAAACATATATTCATTCACATAATTCAAGCATTTTTATATATAGGTATTGTTGACAATGCCTGAAGTCAAACGCCTGACCTTCCCAATTTGAACTTTCTTTTTACTTTGTTCTGTACCATTTCAGGCAGGATCTGCCTATCCTCAATACTCACCGGATGGCCCTTGGCCAGTCTGCCAAAAAGGGGACCTGAAGGAATTCCCAGATCATATGCCATCTCAGGACTGAATTTTACCTCTGTGACCAACAGTGTCATCTCATCAGGAAGATATTCAATCTCATAATGTTCTTTTAGTATTTTAATGCATTCATCTGTAAGTATGGCTTCGAACTCAGAATCACAAAGGCTCTTGATGCTGAAAAATACATTCCCGACAGTACCGTTATCCTGCTCAACATAAGCAATATCTGACAAAGTGAGCAACTGAGTGAAACATTGAGGGTCAGTAGAATAAACAAATTTTATGAAAGCCCCATCCAGCAGGATCACATCAATATCATCATGACACATACCGCAATTATACATGCAATTATCACTGCACAACAACTCCCGCATCCCATCAGAAAGTCTTAATCTGCTTCCCGGACAGCATTCCTCCACCAGGGACCTTAAAGACAGGAACATCTTCCATGGGACAGACCCCATCTCCATTATATCCCCTTCCCTTAATACCGGCAGACCAGCATTGTGTGCAAGACCTGTGATCTGTCCCCTCTGTTTTTTTGACATCGCCTTGCGATCAAGGTAAACAAGGTCTGCATCTGACATCTCCACTGCCATTGCAAACATCCTCTCATCCACATGCTCAAGCTGATAGGTAGGGAAATTATGTCCGAAGGTGATATTTGAGGATAGCAGTATCTCACTCTGCCTTGATGCATAATGCCCTCCTCCAAAACCAATTGCCACAGGATGATATTCTTCATTCACATCCAAAATTGCCCTGGCCAACAGTTCACCTGCCTTCCTGTCGGTCCACTCTGACTCACCACTTCCAATCTCAGCGAAAACGGAAGGGACTTTCAGGTCCGAAGGCCCATGATGGGTGGATTCCATGGAAACCCCATATCCAATACTACTGGCCTCTTCTGATACAGAGTACAGGACCGAGCGCAGGGCAAATGGAGCTGCTTTTGTGATCTGAGAAGGATTCCCGCCAAGCCTGGCATCCCCGGGATTACCTGAAATATGAGCTGTCAGCAATTTACGCCCATCCCCGCTCTTATGCTTTGATGCGAAGATGATAAGATCACAATTCAGACCCACACCTTCCAGTTTTCTGTCCACTCCGGCCTGGTAGATATGGGGCAAGGAACTCTCAACCAATCTGAAATTTTCATATTCATAGACATTGCGGAAATCCTCCGCATTTTCAAGAGAAATATCCATCCTCTTCCAGGGAACCATTCCAAACAGATGTTCTTTAATATTCAAACTCGCAGCATCCGCATCAGAACATAGAATGACTATGGTATGTAACTCCCTGTTATTATTATCAGTGCATGTCATTTACAAAACCTGCATGAACATGTGCAATGACAGATACAAAAAACTTTTCACACCCTGACCATATCAAATACCCATCTGCTCACACCAGGGGCCACATTCCCGCATCTGCGATAGAACTTAACTCCAAGACCCATCTGATGGTACTGTTTAATAAGACCCGGGATCTGGAACTTCTTTTTAAACGTATAGAAATGAATATGGCCACCTATTTTCACAATAGGTACAGCAATCTTCAGAAAAGAGTCAAAACCATAAGGGGTGGGAATGATAATGCGATCAAAGGTCCCGGTGAACATTTTCCCAAGATGTAATGCGTCCATAAGGATGACCTCCATGTTTCCTTCAACATGATTAAGCCGTACATTCTCCTTTGACCATTTGCATGCATCCGGATTCTTCTCAACCCCCACCACAAAGGCCCCTTTTACCGCTGCTGGTATCGCAAATGGCCCCACCCCGCAGAAAGGAACGAGTACTTTTTCCCCCTGCATCACATTTGAGGCCACCCTGTGTCTCTCATACCCCAGCCTGCCATTGAAAAAAACCCTGGAAAGATCCATACGATATCTAAGACCAAACTCTGAGTGGGTGGTCACAGTACTATCACCTGCCAGGACTTCAAAACCCGCCACCCTCCTCTCACCTTCAAGTTTTGTTATTTTGTTTAATACAGTATGTATGTTGGCCCGGGATGTGATGACAGAATCAACTATATCAGACCTCTTCTTTGAAGATAGCTCAGGTATGGAGACAATGGCGATGTCACCTATTACATCAAATCCCCTTGGGTGATCTTTTCCAGAGTGCATAATCATTCATTCCTGTATTGATAATCAAAAAATGAATCTTAAAACAGCGAACTAAAGTTTGATAATTTATATATAGTTTGACCTTAAATAAATATTAGAAACACTATGAAAAGAGACAATATTCTTCCACACCATCTGATATTGCTCATAACATGCCTGCTCCTTATCCTGACCCTCTCACCTGCTGGCGCAACCGAACAAACCCTCTATATAGGAATCCTTACCCATGAAGGATATGAAAATTCCACAGTCGAAAAATGGCAAGCTACCGCGGACCATCTCACCGCATCCATTCCTGAACTTACTTTCAGGATCATACCCCTTTATCGGGATACTGTTCAGGAAGCCATCGACAATCATGAAATTGATTTTATTGTAACAGACCCTGCCCTCTATGTCCAGCTGGAAGCAGACCATTCCATCACACGCATAGCAACCCTGGAAACCCTCTGGAACGGTTCACCATACACCCAGATAGGTGCCGTACTGTTCACAACTTCCGATCAAAATGACATAAATCACATAGCTGACATCCAAAATAGAGTGTTCACCACCACAAGCGACAATTGTTTTAGTTGTATCATAGCACAAAAAGAAATGCAAATAAATGGCATTGACCCTGAAAAGGACTTTGCGGATAAAATATATGCATCCACAAGCGCGGATGTTGTGGCAAAAGTGACTCAAAAGGAAGCAGACGTGGGAGTGGTTCGCTCAGGTATTCTGGAATCCATGGCATCTGAAGGAAAACTTGACCTTAACACCATCAAAGTTCTGAACCAGAAAAGAAATGAAGACTTTTCCCTTATCCATAGCACTTCTCTCTACCCCGAATGGGCCTTTTCAAAAACAAAATACACGACAGATGAACATGCACGGAGTGTGGCATCCGTACTCTATAGCATTGACCCCGACAGCACCGCTGCAAAGAAGGGACAGTATTACAGCTGGACCATACCCCTGAACTATGAGCCTGTCCATGATTGTCTAAAAGAGCTGGGACTGCCCCCTTATGAGGACTACGGATCCTTTACCCTCATGGATGTTGTCAGGAATTACTGGTATGTAATTCTTCTGATGATCATTGCAATTGCAATGCTGGTCTACTTCCTGATCCACATAAAAAAGAAGAACAAATTGTTAAAGGAACATATTGTTCAACGGGAAAAAATAGAGCATCAATTAAGTGAAAGGGTAAAAGAAACAGATTGTATGTACTCTATTTCAAAGTCCATGGAAAAAGCCAGCTCCATTAATGAGGGGCTTGAAAAAATAACTGAGATCATCCCCGAAGGCTGGCAATATCCAGATCTTGCCTGTGCCAGGGTCTCATACAATGAAGATATTTTCCAGACATCCAATTATCAGGATACATCCTGGAAGATACAGCAGGATATAGTACTTCATCAAAACGGCGATAGCCATCAGGGCCTTATAGAGGTCTGCTACCTCCGGCAAATGCCTCCTGAAGATGATGGCCCTTTCTTAAAAGAAGAAAAGCATCTTCTCGAGGCTATCGCAGAGTCCCTCAGTATGTATATCGAACAAAAGATAATGGAAAAAGAAGTCCTGGAACGCAACATTGAACTGGAGAATATTATTCGGACCCTGCCAACCGGTGTTGTGCTCATAGATGAGCAAAATCACAAAATTATCAATGCAAATCCCCTGGCCCTGGAAATGTTCGGTATGGAAAAGGAAGAGATCACAGGCAAGATATGTCACAAATTCATCTGTCCCGCTGAAAAAGGAAAATGTCCCATCACCGATCTTGGACAGGAAGTGGACCATTCGGAAAGAGCCCTGATCAGGGCCGATGGAAGTGAACTTCCTATCCTTAAAAGTGTAGTCCACATAAACCTTAACGGCAGAAAATGCCTTCTGGAGAGTTTTATTGACATCTCGGACCTCAAGCAAGCCCAGCAGGAATCACTCAATGCAAAGATAGCAGCTGAGGCTTCAAATCGCAGCAAGAGTGAATTTTTAGCCAATATGAGCCATGAGCTGAGGACACCCCTAAACTCCATAATAGGCTTTTCCGAGATACTCATGGATGGTACTTTTGGAGAGCTGAATGAAAAACAGGCAAAATACATAGGCAATGTATATGACAGCGGAAAACATCTGTTAAACCTTATCAATGACATCCTGGACCTCTCCAAGGTTGAAGCAGGTAAGATGGAACTCCATTATGAACAAGTAAAGATCTATCCGGTCTTTGAAGAGGTTAAATCCATAATCTCACCTCTTGCTAAAAAGAAAGAGATTACACTGGAAAGTTCTATTGAAGACGGTCTTGAGATCATTGATACGGACAGAGGGAAATTCAAGCAGATCCTGTTCAACCTGGTCAGCAATGCGATCAAATTCACCCCGGAGTCCGGAAAGGTCAGCATCAATGCCACAACAAGTGAAGATATGGCCCTGATCACAGTCACTGATACCGGAATTGGGATCACGGAAGAAGACCAGAAAAAGCTCTTTAACCCATTTAAGCAGCTGGATGCCTCAACCACCCGGGAATATCAGGGAACCGGTCTGGGCCTTGCACTTGTTAAGAAGTTCACGCAGCTCCATGGAGGAGATGTCTGGCTTGAAAGTAAAGTTGGAGAAGGAAGCACTTTTGGTTTTTCCATTCCTGTAAAGAACAAAAGTGTAATTGACCCACACACACAACCCACTCCACAACCTTCCAGAGAACCCACCCGTCCGGAAGTGCCGGCCATTTCTGAAGAAGTTGATACAAAAAAGATAAAGAACATAGCACCTCACATCAGTGTTCCTGAGAACAGTGACGGGACTGAACCTCTGATCCTGGTAATAGAAGATGATCCCCGCTCAAGGGAATTGCTCACCTTAAGCCTTGTGGATGCAGGATACAGAGTTATTGCCGCCACAAACGGCAAGGACGGAGTGACCATGGCAAAGGTCATGAAACCCTTTGCGATAACCACGGACATAATGATGCCGGGTATGGATGGGTGGGACGTGCTAAACAATCTCCGGACCAATGAAAGGACATCAAGCATACCCATCATAATAATATCCATGGTTGATGACAAAAACATTGGACTGGCATCCGGAGCCTCGGACTACTTTGTAAAACCCGTTGACAAGAATACCCTTCTGGATACCATTGAAAAACTTAAAAACAGCATAAATACAACTTCACCCCGGATACTCATAGTGGATGATGAACCCGATGCCCTTGAACTTATGTGCTCCATAGTCGAGACTGCGGGCTTTAAATCACTCCGGGCCCATGGAGGACAGGAAGGCATAGACATCACCGAAAAGGAACATCCTGATGCTATTATTCTGGACCTGATGATGCCAAATGTCAGTGGTTATGATGTGCTGACCGCCATCAAGTCAAAGACCGGTACAAAGGATATTCCGGTGATCATCTGTACGGCCAAGGACATCATTGGAGAGGACATGGATAAATTACGCGGAAATGTTGTTTCAGTGATGCACAAAGGAAGTTTCACAAAAGAAGAACTGGTGGAAAAATTAAAGGAACTTGAAGCAGAACATAGTGAGAATACAAAAAAATGACCTTCCCTCTGCAACCACACCTACAGAAAGAAAAGGCCACCGATCCAACCGGAGCTGTATTCAATATATACACGAACTCTTGATATCCATGAACTCATAGAAGCCGAATTCGGAGAGTTCCCGACCTATTCCACTTTTTTTAACCCCTCCAAATGGCATGTCAGCCTCCAGTCTGAAAAACCCATTGATGCCCATGACCCCGGCCTTTACACCGGATGCGATACGGGAAGCTTCACACAGGTCCCGGCTCCACACACTGGCCCCCAGACCAAATTCTGTGTCGTTTGCAAGCTTTATTGCCTCAGCAGCATTATCAACCCCTATTATAGGAGCTACAGGGCCAAATGTCTCCTCCTTCATTACTTTCATATCAGAATTAACTGACGTAAGTACCACAGGAGCATAAAAGGACCCGGGTCCTTTGATCCGGCCCCCTGATAGCCTGGCATGCGCACCCTTAAGCAACCCGTCCTCAACCTGCCCCTCGATCTCTTTTACAGCCCCCTCCCCCACAAGGGACCCAATATCGGTCTTTGGATCAAAGGGGTCCCCCATGACAAGCTCAGCCGTCTTTTCACAGAACAGGGAGGTGAACTCTTCCAGTACATCTTCCTGAACAATGAAACGTTTTGAGGAGATACATGTCTGACCGGTATTGAGGAAACGACTGGATACACCTACCTTTGCGGCTTTTTCAATATCAGCATCTTCCATAACTATGAAGGGGTCACTTCCCCCCAGCTCAAGGACACATTTTTTCATATGATAGCCTGCCATATGGGCAACCTCTCGCCCTGCAGGAAGACTGCCGGTGAAAGAGACAGCGTCCACTCCATCCTTTCCGATAAGAGAAGAAGCCATATCCCCATCAATAAGAAGGGTCTGGAACACACCTTCATCCAGACCTGCCTCTGCGAATACCTCCTCGATCTTAAGGGCACAAAGGGGCACATTACTTGAATGTTTAAGCAGCATTACATTCCCCCCTGCAAGTATATGGGAGGCTGCACTCAGTACCTGCCAGAAAGGGAAATTCCAGGGTTTTATAGCAAGGACGGTTCCCATGGGTTCAAAGGAGATGACCGAAGATGCTGCCTGTGGTTTAGGCCCCCCGGAACTTGCAGAGCAATAGGAGGAGCCTGACACACCACCCACCTCCCGGGGTTCCAGAATAGATTCTGCATGTTTTGCAAAATACTCGAACATAGCCGCACATTTACTTACTTCCCCCATAGCCTGCCTGACAGGCTTACCCATCTCCAGAGTGATGGTCCTTGCAAACTCCTCCCTGCGAGCGTGCAGGACTGAAGCTACATTTTCAAGGTATCTGCAACGCTGGCTGACATCAAGACGACTCCACACCCCAAAGGCCTGTTTTGATCTTTTCAAAGCTCCGTTTACCCTTTCAGCATCATAAGGCTTAAATTCTTCATTAACCGTCCCTGTGGAAGGATTTACAGACACTATTTTATTCATGGAAATTACTTGGCAGTACTTACTTAAAAATAAGGCGGATATAATGATCGGAACCCTGCCACAACTTCAGTCGTGGGCAGTTCACAGTTGTAACTCTCCTGAAAGTTTTCCTGTAACCTATAAATCCAGGCAGGATAATTATGCTCCATGGAACAGTTACTTGATACCGCAGAAAAGATTCGCACCATGCAGATACGTGGTGCAGGCAGGATAGCAATGGCAGCATCAAAGGCCCTGGGGGATTATGCAAGGGATGTACCCTGCCACACACTTGAAGAGTTTAACGGGAAGATCAGAAAAGCATCACAAATACTGATCGATACCCGGCCCACAGCCGTATCCCTTCCCAATGCAGTGATGCTCACGGCAAGGCATTCACACAACAGTCTTGATGAAGCAAGACAGCAGATCATAAGCAATGCAGAAAAATTCATAGCAAAAGCAAATGGTGCACTGGAAAAGATGGGGGAGATCGGTGCAAAAAGGATCCGGGACGGAGATGTCATCATGACCCATTGCAACTCCCATGCAGCCATTGCAGTGATCAAAAAGGCATTCGACCAGGGAAAGGACATATCGGTCATCGCCACGGAATCAAGACCCCGAAGACAGGGATTCATTACCATAAAAGAGCTCAATGATCACGGGATACACACAACTCTGATAGTGGACTCGGCGGTGCGATACTGCATGAAGGATGTAGACCTGGCCATCGTGGGTGCGGATGCCATTACGGTCAACGGGGCCCTGGTGAACAAGGTTGGCACCTCACAGGTGGCCCTTGCGGCCCATGAAGCCAGGAAGAACCTTATCTGTGTTGCGGAGACATTCAAATTCAGTCCGAAGACATTGCTCGGGGATATGGTCGAGATAGAGGAGAGGGACTGCGAAGAGGTTATCGATGAGGAGGTTTTGTCCCGGCTTTCAAATGTGACTGTCAAAAATCCGGCCTTTGACATAACCCCGGCAGAATACATCGATCTGATAGTGACCGAAGCGGGAGCATTCCCCCCTCAAATGGCCTATGTGGTGATCAGGGAACATCTGGGATGGGATATATCCTCCCTGGAATGATCCCTCTTTTTGAGAAGATCCACTGATCACATCATGATCTTGCCCACAGGTGAATCCTCATAATAACTTGCCAGCTGACGTATAAGCTCATCTGAGGGTACATATTCCGATCCAAAGAGCAGGCTTGAGATGAACGGTTTGTTCATATGATGGACCGAGGGGTCCCCTTCAATCCCTCCAAGTTCAGCTGCCGCATCAATGGCATCATAGAGGTTTCCGAATTCGTCCACAAGACCGATCTGTCTGGCTGTAACCCCGGTATAGATCCTCCCGTCTGCGATGTCCTTGACCTCACCCAGGCTCATGTCCCGATCCCTGGCAATATCCTCAATGAACAGATCATATATCTCCAGAACGACACTGTCGGCATATTCCCTCTCTTCATCTGAAAGGCCTCTCCAGTCCCGACCCATGTCCTTGAACTCCCCGGATTTGATCACTTCGTACTCTATACCTTCATCTTCATAATATGCAGACCTGTTGGTATAGACACTGATCACACCAATACTTCCAGTAACTGTTGAAGGGCTTGCCATGATCAGATCCGCAGGGGCCGATATATGATAGGCAGCACTGGCCGCCACATCCCCCATGGAAACAACTATAGGTATACCCTGATCCTGAACCTTTTTCATCTCCACGATGATCTCCTCCGAGGCCACAGGGGACCCTCCTCCACTGTTGACCCTCATCACAATGGCCTTCACCGATTCATCCGCCGCGGCACGGCGCAGATTGTCACAGACTGCCTCGGAAGTTGCATAGCCAAATCCGGAAGGAATGTTACCGGTGATCATGTATCCCTGGACATAGATCACAGCCACCCTGTCATGAGTGGGATAGACCTCCCCTCCAAAGGACTGGAAGATCACCACAAAACTGCCACCGATGATCAAAAGCAGTACCAGGAATATACCCGCATACTGCCATTTCCTGTTCTTTTTAACAGGCCCTGCAGGATGGACGGGCTCAGATGAATTGGAAGCAGGTGGAGGGTTTGAAAAGGTAGTGTTCCCTGAATTGGAGGATGAACCTGAAGATAGGCCAGCCGGGGCCTGATCGTTAGCCGGAGTATTTGATCGAGTCACCTGATCATGATCACCAGCATACATGGCAGAATTATCCAGCTGTTGCTGACCCTCAAAAGAAGTGTTTTCCTCAAAAGGAATATCATCATTGACAGGTACTTCCGCAACTTCAACGGTTTCATCTGACAGCTCATCAGACTCGCTGACAGTATCATCACTAGAAGTTGCAGAGTAGCCCTGAGACGAAGTCTCAGCATCAGTCTCTAAAGCTGTATCATTTACATCATTCTGAGGAGCGATCTCATCAGTTTCTTCCTGAACATCGATGATATTATCATCAAAAAGAGGAGCATCCTCATTATTACCAGGAGAGCTTATTTCACTTTTTTCCGGTTTGTCGGTATCACGGCTTGGAAACATTTTGTATGACATTAAATTCCTCTGGCCTTGAAGGCCTGTCTTAAAGATGTATCTGACCATTCAAAAAGTTTACCTCAATTCAACCTGAATTTCCCTTACTCACAGTTATTGGATGTACGGGAAGTAGACCTTTAACATTCAACAGGCAGAAAAAGAAGCGAAATATATTTTATAATTGCTGACCATTGCATCTGAAAGATTAAAATAAATAATCATAATACAATGGAGATAAAAAATTGTCCAGATTCCCTTCAGATAAACCTGTACTTGTTACCTGCGGACTTCCCTATGCAAACGGGAAAGCGCATGTGGGCCATCTTAGGACCTACATCCCTGCCGACATATTCGTCAGAGCATTGAAAAAGACCGGCCAGGAGGTTACCTTTGTCTGTGGATCAGACACTCACGGTACCCCCATCGTCTTTAATGCCGAAGAATTAAACACCACTCCCCGGGAACTGATTAAAAAATACCACACCCATTTTGACGAAGTCTTTAAGTCCATGGGAGTGAACTTCGATGCCTTTGGCACCACCGATGATCAGGTCAACCATGACCGGACCACACAGATAGTCAACAAGCTAATAGAGAATGGCCATGTGTTCCCGAAGACCATCGAGATCGCCTATTGCCCTGCATGTAACCGCTTCCTTCCGGACAGATATGTAAAAGGCACCTGTCCTCACTGCAAGGAAGAGGCCCGGGGAGATGAATGTGACCAGGGTTGCGGAAAACACCTGGAACCAGGAGAACTTGAATCCCCCACCTGTACCATCTGCGGCGGGCCTGCCGAATACAAAAGTCAGGAACATTTCTTCTTCAGGCTCTCTAAGTTCAAGGATTTCCTGCTTGAGCATCTGGATAAACTTGGAGGTACCCTCAATGCACGCAATTATGCCCGCGGATGGATCAACCAGGAACTGACAGACTGGTGCATCACCCGTAACCTGGAATGGGGAGTGCGGTTCCCGGGCCATGACGACCTTGTGGTATATGTCTGGGTGGATGCTCCTATAGGATATATGGCCTTTACCGAAGAGTGGGCCAGGGACAGTACTAACGACCCTTCCAGCTGGGAAAAATACTGGAAGGAGGATTCCCGGATAATCCATTTCATCGGCGGGGATATCATTTACCATCATTGTATCTTCTGGCCTGCAATGCTTAAAGGTGCAGGATACAGCCAGCCCTGGGCCGTGGTGGCCTCAGGAATGGTGAAGATCGAAGATAAGACCTTCTCAAAAAGCCGTGGATATGTGGTCTGGGTCAATGAGGATTACCTGGACAGTGGTCTGCATCCGGACCTGCTCAGATATTATCTTTCAAGCTATACATCCCACACAAAGGAGCTGAACTTCTCCTGGAAGGTGTTCCAGGAAAAGATTAATACCGAACTGGTGGGAGTGTTCGGGAACTTCTTCTATCGTACCCTGCTGTTCACTTTCAAGAACTTCAAAGAAATTCCCGAAGGGGACATTGAACCTGAGATACTGGAAACGATCCGTGCCACGACCAACGATGCAAAGGCCGCCCTGGAGAACTATGAGTTCAAAAAGTATGCCGACACTGTCATGTCCCTGGCATCCTACGGGAACACCTATTTCCAGTCCCATGAACCCTGGAAGCTTATCAAAGAGGATGAAGCTCTGTGTGGGAAGGTCCTCAAGAACTGCATGCAGATATCCAGGGCCCTGTGCATCCTCTTTGAACCCATACTCCCTTCAAAGATGGAAGAGGCCTGGCAACAGCTGGGTCAGCAAGGGGATATCCACACCCTGACATATGATGAGGCCACCACCATCATCAACAGCAAAACCCCGATCTCAAAACCGGCCCTGCTGTTTGAAAAGATGGAAGATGACAGGACCGAAGCAATGGAAGCCATTACCAATGAAAGGGTAAAGAAGGCCATTGCAAAACAATCAGGAAAAGAGGAAGAAGAGGAAATACCCGTGAAAGAGAACATTACATTTGATGATTTTGGAAAGATGGATATAAGGATCGGTACCATCGTGGCTGCCGAGGCCATTAAGAAGTCAAAGAAACTCCTCAGGCTCCAGGTGGATATCGGCGAAGCACAGCCCCGCCAGGTGGTGGCCGGTATAAAGCAGACCCATGACCCTGAAAACCTTCCCGGCCGGCAGGTACTCATTCTGGCGAACCTGGAACCTGCAAAGCTATGCGGGGTCCAGTCCAGTGGAATGGTACTGGCAGGCATTGATGAGGACCATAATGCCATCCTGCTGGGCCCTGAAAAAGAAGCAAAACCAGGAACAAGGATCGGCTGATCCTTTTCCCATGCGAACTGCTACCGGGAAAAGCAAGGTCTCCTTAATATCAGAGGATACTTTCATCCATCAGCATCTCCAGATAGGAGGTGCGGATGGAAGCTTCTTTTTTAACCCCTATTTTTTCAAGCAAATCAAAAAGGGCCTCTCTGTGTCCATCGATATCAGAATCAGCCACAGTCTCCACCTCAAGGAACTCCCCCAGATCATCCACCCGGTCCAGGCAGATGGTTATATCATCCAGTATCAGGACTTCACGCTTTTTACATACCACACCGGAGCGTACAAAACCAAGGGCTTCAAGAATGCTTCGGGCCTGTCCACCATCCACAGAGGTCTCAAACTCTTCACGGGTCTTGGAAAGCACGTCAAGTTTTTTTCCCTTATATGTCATATATGAGGTGTCATCCATTGAGCGTATCCTCAATGCTTCATCAGTCACACCAAAATCCCGATGAGGAGCATTGTAATAAATATCTTCATGCAACTCCACCTTAACTTCGTGCGCCCCAAGACCAAAAAGAAGTGGTTTTACATCAGCATGCTTTGCGCGTACCTTAACCTCTATTTCTATCATTCTAAAACCCGACCTCAACATAACATATTAAAGAATTAGATGAAAGTAAATTAACTTAAATGTCTAAAAATAAGAGAATTGTGCAAACCAGCGGGCCTGCACTCAAATATATTCAGCTATAGATCAAACCGTACTCAGGCAGGGATGAACTTCGTACCATAATAGATCATACCCCGATCTCCGCCTTCACCAAGCTTTCTGAACACGGGCCTGACCTTCATTCCGATCTTTACATCATCCAGACCTACCACGATCTGGCTGGTAAGCCGTGGGCCTTCATCCAGCTGAACAATGCCAAGCACATAGGGAGCCTGACCTTCAAAACCTTCTGCAGCGGTATGGATGATGGTATAGGTGACGATCTGCCCCTCTCCGCTAAACTTATAGCTATCTATCTCTCCTTCACGCCTGCATGAGGGGCACATATTCCTTGGCGGATAGAAATGTTCTCCACATTTATTACATTTAGTTCCAACCAGATTATACCGGTGGATCTGCTTTCTCCAGAATCTTGCAACAGACATCCTGATCACCTCTGCCTCGATAGAATATGAACAACTGCAGTAGCACCTGATCCGCCCACATTATGGGCCATAGCCACTTCAGCTCCTTCAACCTGCCGTTTTCCGGCCTCTCCGCGTAACTGTTCGGTGATTTCCACGACCTGCTTTATGCCGGTGGCACCTACAGGATGTCCACATGCCTTAAGCCCGCCGGAAGGGTTCACAGGAATTCGACCTCCAATAGCAGTCTCTCCCTCTTCGGTCACCTTGCCGCCTTCACCTTTGCTGGCAAATCCAAGATCCTCAATAGCACATATCTCGGCAATGGTGAAACAGTCGTGAACTTCCACAAGATCAATATCATCAGGACCAAAACCTGCCATATCATAGGCCCTTTTACCGGCAAATACAGAAGCATCCAGTGTGGAAATATCCCGACGGTCATGCAGGGCGATACTGTCACTTGCCTGTCCGCTGCCTTTGATATAGATAGGAGTATCCGTATACTTATGTGCGACCTCAGCTGGTGCCAGGACCACCGCAGCTGCTCCATCGGTTATCGGGGAACAGTCGAATATATGCAGCGGGTCTGCCACCATGATCGAATTCAACACCTTTTCAACCGTAATGGGGCTCTTATACTGTGCAATCGGGTTCATGGAACCATTGTAGTGGTTCTTTACAGCAACCTCTGCCAGCTGCTCGGAAGTGGTGCCATACGTGTCCATGTGGGACCGGGCTATCATTGCATAGAGTCCCGGGAATGTGGCCCCCATGATCCCCTCCCATTCCCTGTCTGCGGCTGCCGCTCTAGTAGGGCAGTTGAGGCCTCCCCGGAAGACACATCGGTCATCTTTTCAACCCCTGCTGCCACTACAATATCCTGCAAGCCTGAAGCTACGGACAGAAAACCCTGTCTTAGAGCAAGTCCGCCTGAAGCACAGGCGGCCTCAACCCTGGTGGAGGGCAGATGAAGGTCCCGGGAAAGTCCGGAATAATCCGCAATAAGGGCACCGATATGCTCCTGGTCAACGAACTGGCCTCCGCTCATGTTCCCCACATACATCTCATCGATCTCTTCCCCGCTTACACCGGAATCCTCAAGAGCTCCCACGCCGGCCTCCGTGATGATGTCCCTGAAGGAAGCATCCCACATCTCACCAAATTTTGTGCATTTCACACCAATGATCGCTACATCTCTCATTATTAAAACCTCATGCCAGCTTTATCTTACCCTTATGTTTGGCATACATTGCATAATCCAGATAGATAGGGTCCTTTAGCAACTCCTCTACCGTCGGTGCATTATTCCGGATCTCATCGATCCGGTCGGTGACCTTAATGCTGAATGCATCTCCCCCTGCCCCGGAACCAAATGCCGTGGCAAAGATGCGGTCCCCGGGTTTTGCCTGGTCAAGCGTGGCTGCAATACCCATAAGACAGGAACCTGAATAGGTGTTGCCCAGCCTTGTTACGACCAGACCGGGTTTGATCTGTTCTTTACTAAATCCAAGCATTCCTGCAACCCTTGTCGGGAACTTCCCGTTTGGCTGGTGGAAAACTGCATTATCATAATCTGATGGAGTGGTACCCATTTTTTCCATAAGGCCCCGGGCCGCACCGGTCACATGTTTGAAATAACCCGGCTCTCCTGTGAACCTGCCCCCATGTTCAGGGTAGGGCATACCTTCACGACGCCAGAAATCAGGCGTATCCGTTGTAAAGGAAAAAGTATCTTCAATGATCGCTACCAGCTCGGACTCCTTTGAACCTATGATAAAAGAAACCCCTCCTGCAGCAGCTGTATATTCCAGTGCATCTCCGGGAGCACCCTGGGATACATCCGCACCTGTGGCCAGGCCCAGATCGATCATCCCGCATGACACCTGGCCCATACAGGCCTGGACTGCCGCAGTACCTGCCTTGCAGGCAAACTCCATATCAGCTGCAGTCATGAATGGAGTTGCACCGATGGCCTCTGCTACAATTGTACTGGTGGGTTTTACCGCATAGGGATGGCTTTCAGAGCCCGTATATACAGCCCCCATGCGCTGAGGGTCCACATCTGCTCGCTTTATAGCATTGCGGGCCGCTTCCACTGCAATGGTGGCTGTATCTTCATCAAGATCAGGGACGGACTTTTCATTAACCATCAATCCTGATTTAAGGACATCTGCATCATCTCCCCATACACGTGCAATATCTTCCACTTTAATCCTGTAACCTGGAATATATGCTCCATATGAGACAATACCAACAGTCATTTTCATTCACCTTTTGTTATACAATTTGGGCCCTTTAAACGGGTACTTTGTTAAAGACCCGGGGCCGTATCTGTTCATAAGACAATTCGAAATAGCACCATGAGCTTTTAAATACGAATCTCATCTTCCGGACACTATGTCACTCCTTTACATGGTACTGGCTGTATTTCTTCAGCGCTTCCACCATCTCATCAAGGTCCATGGTCGTTGCCAGAAGCGGGATCCGGTCGATCTCGGCCATCTTTTTAGCCATGGGATCCACCTGATTGCCCCTTAGTCCATGAATGACCACAACACCTGGTTTCAGATTGGTCACACGTATGGCAACCATGGGGGATTTGCCGGTCTGCACCTTTGTGAAGATCAGGGCGCGTTCCGTACTCCAGCCATATAGTTTCTGGAACTCATGGGAAGACAATTCCAGAATGGCCTTCTTACTATCCACCACAGTAAAACCATAGAGGGGTTTTTCGATCCCCTTATTGACAATATCTGCTTCGATCAGCGTCACCAGTTTTGCAGCCTGGATGGGATAGGTATATTCATAGGTGGCATATACGGCCCTGGAACCGGGATCAGTGTATAACATACCTTCATAGGCATGGATCTTCTGCCCTCCATTGGCAACGTCAATATCAAGGAGGGCTTCCACGATCTTGCTGACAATAAGGGTACCCGGAGATTTACGCCTGCCACTTTCATAATCACTTATCACCGAAGGGGATACTCCCAGATAACTTGCCAGATCTGTCTGAGGGATCTCAAAGTTTAGTCTCCACTTTTTTAACGCTTCCCCCGGCTTTTCCGACAGGGTGATCTCCCCGGCCATTTTTTCAGCCAGACGCTGGCGGATATTTTCATGAGATGATATATCTTCGGCCATAACTTATTACCTACATGAAAGAGAAACAATATATATTTAACGAATATGAGTTCGTTTATTGTCGATTAAATCCATCAAATCCATTCAACTATTTATAGAATGCCGATAATTATTTCTTACAAATGTCTCTTCAAACCCTTACCTCAAAGGCAAATGTTTCAGATCTCATGTTATATATGAAATGTCCCAGGCATGTATATTATGCAAACAGGGAACATGAGTTCTACCCTTCTATTACATCTTCTTATATAGAACACCTTATATTAAAGGAACTGGCAATGTCCTATACAGATGTGATCAGACGCAGTGACCGCAGTCCTTTTCTCACCGAACTTTCAGATGAGATAGACCGAATACAATCCGAACTTGAACTTATCCATTCCGCTGACCTGAAGGATGTAACAGAAGACATACTTACAGAAGCAAAGGAAAACGTTAAAGCCCTGCTCCCGCAGATCGCACAGAACCTGTTCTCAACAGCCCAGGACATTGGCAAAGATGATCTGATCAGACTTCTGGAGCCATACCGCAATGAGCCTGTCCTGTACTCTCAGCGTCTTATGATGACAGGGATCCCCTCTGCACTCATATCATACAAAGGAAAGATCGTTCCCTTAAACATCCGTACCGGCAAATGTCCCGGGAACGGGGTGTGGCTTAATGAGAAGATACAGATGGCCGCACATATACTCCTTGTGGAAGAGACCTATGATGAGAATATTGACACAGGCCTTATCCTTTATGCGCGTCACGGACTGTTGCGCAGGGTAAAGGTGCGGGCCGAACAGCGCCGCCAGGTGCTTAAGATCCGCACCAGGGTGGACAGGATCAAAGGGGGACAGCTGCCTGAGAAAAAGACCGGCCCGCTGTGCAAGCATTGTAAGTTCACCCATCTGTGCGATACGGGATCAAGCCTTGCCTCCAAATTCCTCTAAGCAAAGATATTGCTCATTTCCCATTTATCATTTATCATATCTCACATCCCATTCCCCATTTCTTATTCGTATCGTTCCAGGTCATTGAGTTCCAAAAGCTATTTATGCATCCTTATGATGTCCCACTATAATGTCAAAACCTGTTTATCTGGGAAAGATGCTCCTGCACTGGTGCGGCGAGTGCAATGTACCCGTCCTTGGAAAGAAATGCGGCTGTGGAGCAGTCACAAAGAAGATCGACATCACCCCACCCGGAGATATCCGGCCGGCCTTTGATTATGATATAGAACATATCAATAGCATTGCTGCAGAGCAGTTCAATGCCCCGCTAATCCCTCCGGGCCATCTGGTGGTGCTGAATAAGACCCCCTATGACGACCGTATGGAAGAGGTCATCATGGATGGTCAGGTCCTGGGAAGCGTTCGATTTGAACTGGACAAGATGAAATGGACCCTGCTTCCAAGACTTGCGGCCGCACAGCATCTGTTTAAGGGAAAGGACCTTGCAGACATGAGGGGATGGGTCGTGATGGATAGTGGAGCGGTACAGTTCATCCTGAAAGGAGCCAGTTTGCTTGCCCCCGGGATCCTTGATGCAGATCCACAGATAAAAAAGGGCGATGAAGTGGTCGTCCTTAATGAAGAGGGTGAGATCATCGCCACCGGCCGCGCACGTATGAGCGGGGTGGAGATGAAAGAACTCAGTAAGGGCGTGGGTGTTAAGACCCGCTGGAAAGGGTTACCTGAACCTTTTAAGGTACCTGTGCAGGAGAAATCCTGGCAGGATGGGGTGAATGCCAATTCAGAGATAATGGAAAAAGCAGTCCATAAGGCCCATGATTTTATCAAAAATGTCACCGCAACGGTGGACAGGCCGGTGAGCGTTTCCTATTCAGGTGGCAAGGACAGTCTTGCTGTTGTGCAGCTGGTCAGTGAATGCCGGGATGATTTTGACATCCTTTTTGCAGATACAGGGATCGAATTTCCCGAAACCATCGAGAATGTGGAACAGGTGGCCGCCCTGTATGGAAAGCATCCCCGGATAAAAAATGCAGGCGATGCCTTCTGGGAGAACATCGGCCAGTTCGGCCCGCCCAGTGTGGAAGCCCGCTGGTGCTGCAAAGTTTGTAAACTCGGCCCCCTTTCCAGGGTCATTGATGATAACTATGAGAACGGCTGCCTGACATTCATAGGCCAGCGAAAATATGAATCCACCACCCGGGCCAGAAGCGACCGCATCTGGAAGAACCCCTGGGTGGGCAATCAGATCGGGGCCAGCCCCATACAGGACTGGACAGCCCTGCATGTATGGTTGTACATCTTCAGCAGGGAACTTCCCTACAATCCCATGTATGAGAAAGGCTTTGACCGCATCGGTTGCTGGCTGTGCCCATCTTCCTCCCTTGCCGACCTTATACAGCTTAAGAACACCCATCCGGAACTTGCGGACAAACTTCGTTCACATCTGCTTGAATATGCACATCAGAGGGGGCTGTCAGAACAATGGGTGGATCTGGGATTATGGAGGTGGCAGAAACTTCCCCCGGCCATTGCAGCGGTGGCAAAGGAAAAGGGGATCAATACCAGCCCTGTTTCGAAAATGGAACAAAAGCTTAGTTTTTCCATAACTTCAGGATACAGGCCCTGCCGTGAAGGCGGGATGTCAGCAGAGGGCAGCTTTGGCAGGGCCATTGATCTTGAGCTGATAGAACAGACCGGAATGCTTCGGGCCTGCGGCAAACCCGCATTCATCGAAGGGGTTGCTGTTGTGGATAGCGAGGATCAACATGCACAGATCTTTGCTTCGGGAGTGGTGACCGCAAGAGGCAAGGATGAAAAAATGGCCCATAAGTTCATGGACAGTATCCACAGATCGGTTATCAAGGCCTTAAAGTGTACCGGATGTGGTGTTTGTGTGTCCAGATGTCCCAATAATGCCATAAAGATGAAAAATGGGATTGCAATGATCGGTAACAACTGTAACCACTGCGGGGCCTGCATACCTATCTGTCCGCTGGTGAAATTTGGCTGAAGAAGGTTTTTCAGTCACTTTACTTTTTTCACCCGGATATGTTTGTGTACGAACACACCGGCCGCAATCAGCAGCATTAAAACCCATAGGAACTGCATAAAAGGATACTGCAGGTCTGTCCCGATGAACCAGGCATGGATGAACACCAATAAGAATCCCGGATAGATCAGATAATGGAACTTCTTCCAGGTCTTTATCATTTTTTTGCGATACACTCCTGCAAGGATCCCTATTAGGAGGACATACAGTGCAGGCCTGCCTGCAAGTTCCAGGAACTGTTCAAGGGGAAAAAATATCGGGACAAATACCAGAATACTTCCTTTTTCAAGTGCAAAGGCAACCGGATGGATCAGCATCAATGCAACTGCTATACGACCAAGCTGGTGATGGACCTTAATGAACCCTTTTCCAAATATATTTTTGATCTGTTTCATGTACTCAGAGGATAACAGGGCCAGGAAAAGGAAAAGATAGCCAAAAAGCCCGCTTATACGATCGACCATCTGCAATAACTGATCCGGCTGCCTGGATACAGAATATAGTATGATCAAAGAGATTAGCAATACCAATGTTAATACTGAATAGCTTTTTTTCATCCTGTCCTTTAGATAGATGGGGTTTCTATATATACCCCTGTCATCTTCCACGCGCCAAAACATTTATAGGTGATACTTAACTATCTGACTTGGTGATTTTTTGGTAAAAAGAGCATTGCTAAGCGTTTCCGACAAAACCGGCATCGTTGATTTTGCACGGGGACTGGAGCAACTGAATATAGAGATCATATCCACCGGCGGGACTGCACGCATGCTTAGGGATGCGGGAATTGAGACCATTGATGTCTCGGAAGTCACAGGTTTCCCCGAGATGATGGGAGGCCGGGTCAAGACACTCCACCCCAGGATACATGGCGGGCTGTTATGCCTGAGAGAAGACGCGGGGCATGTAGGAGAAGCAGAGAAAGAATCCATCGAACTTATCGATCTTGTTGCTGTAAACCTGTACCCCTTTGAGGTTACCATCTCAAAGGAGGGCGTAAACCTTGAGGAAGCCATTGAGAACATTGATATTGGCGGCCCCACCCTGCTCAGGTCCGCGGCCAAGAACTACAGATCAGTTACTGTTTTGTCCGATCCTGATGATTATGGTCATATACTCAAGGAACTCAGGTCCTCGGGAACCGTCAGTCAGCAGACCAGGGAACTTCTGGCAGTTAAGGCATTCCGCCATACGGCAGATTATGACAGCACCATTGACACATACCTTAGCAGGACCCTGCTTGAAGAAGAGGTCCTGCGCATGAACTTTGTTGAAGGTGTAAAACTGCGATACGGAGAGAACTGGCATCAGCAAGCAACCTATTACAAAGACAGCTCCGTAAAGGGCCCATCCCTTTCAAATGTCAGGCAACTTCATGGAAAAGAGCTTTCCTATAACAATTATGTGGATGCCGACAATGCCCTGCAGACGATCAAGGAGCTGGGTAATGATAAGAGTGCTGTGGCTATTGTCAAACACAACAATCCCTGCGGCCTGGCAACTGGCAACACCCTTGCACAGGCCCTGCAACATGCCTGGGACGGTGACCCCATCTCTGCATTTGGAAGTATCATCTGCACCAATACGGTGGTTGATCTAACATCCGCACAGTTCCTTAAAGGAAAGTTCGTGGAGATCATCCTGGCCCCCGGATTTGACCATGACGCTCTGGAATTCCTGAAAAATAAGAGTGCCAACCTGCGTCTGCTGGAGCTTGAGAACTTCAATGAGAGCTTTGATGTGGACTGCACCTACAAATATGTTGTAGGAGGCATGCTCAAACAGTCCCGCAATATCGGCCTGTATGAGAAATGGGAATGTGTTACGGATAAGACCTATCCGGAAGACAAACGCAACCTTTCCGAATTCTGCATCTGTGCATGCAAGTCAACCAAATCCAATTCCGTGACCCTGGCTTATGAATATGCCGATGGTTGTTATAAGATGCTTGCAATGGGCGCAGGCCAGCCCAACAGGGTGGATTCCATACGCAAACTTGCGGCCACAAAAGCAAGGGAGAACCTGGAGATCATCTATGAAAGAGAGCAGCCTGACATGGAACTGGAAAAGTACACACAGGATATTCTTTCCCGATGTGTCATGGCCTCAGACGCTTTCTTCCCCTTCGATGACAGCATCATCCATGCTGCAGAGAATAATATACAGTATATACTCTCACCAGGTGGGTCCATCCGGGATGAAGAAGTGATAGAGACTGCCAACAGACTTGGCGTTTCGATGATCTTTACCGGAATGAGACACTTTTTGCATTGAATCAGGATATGCACGAGCATATCCTTTTGATCCTTTTTTGAGAATTATTAGACTCAATCTTTATTTTCGTTAGTCCACCACATCTTCACCCGCATGGTATCCCCTTTCTGAACAGCACTGCCATCTTCCAGGAGCAGGACCTTTTTGAAATACTCTCTGAGGATATCCTCCTGTTCGCGGGTATTTATCCGGTAGTGGGGCCTGTAGTGTTCAATAGCTTCATCAAGGGAGGAGAATACCGTGTCACGGTTCAGGGGGAATACAATGATATTGGGATAGATGCCCATATTGTAGAGCACATTGTAGAGTACATCGCATTTGGGGGATGTATGATACTGTTCTCCGTGAAGGGCAGGCCAGATATCACCATAATACCTGTCCCAGGAAGTGGGCCCGGCAAACCAGAAGATGTAGACGCTTCCATTTGACACGGCCTGGATCTTTTCAATGGCCTGCTTAAGATCCGGGACATGCAGGGAATAGGAAGCTATTATGACATCATATGGGCCGTCCAGTTCAGATATATCAAGATCCTCCCAGCTTTTGTGTATCGTACTTATATTCTCAATTCCCCTCTCCCGGATGTTCTCACGCAGTACACCCATCATGCCGTTTGACGGTTCCACTGCTGTGATATGGGCCACCCGGTCGGACAGGGGGATGGACAGACTGCCAGGGCCCGCTCCGATATCAAGCACTTTTGAATCGGGGTGCAGGTCAAGGCCGTCAAGGGTTCGGCCAATCCGCACGCTATCATTCTGGATACGTTCCCAGAAATTCCGGGCATTTTCCTCGGTGCCCCAGATATCCACAGCATCAGATGAGCCTTCAACCTCATTGTGGCGGGCCATCTGCCTGATCCACACTTCATTCCAGTCAATACTATCACTGTTCATAGCTAGCAGATGTTCTTTTATGCTTAAAAAAGATGATGTCAGAAACTGACGTATGTTTTCAGGGGCTGGCTGAAGAGACATGCCCGGGTTCTTACTCAAAAAAGCTCAATGATACTTTAAACCTTAGCAAACCTTTTGATAGAAAAGGGGCGGTTGTCTGACCCGAAGGGAACCTGACAGGGACATGTCCGCTTTAATAGAAGTATAGGAAGATTCTGCAATATGAACGCTTCCTTTGACCTCGATAACATCAAAATCGAATTTTTTCACAAAAGTATCTACATTATTGTGAAATTCACCCTCATAGGAAAGACCGGTATCGATCTTGATCAGTTTATTTATCCCACATCTATTGAAATAAGAAGCAGATGCCTCAAGATTGTATTCGCTCTTTTTTCCGGCCTTAAAAAGGGATCTCCAGTTGGAGGACCACATGGGAGTGAAGAACATGGCCGAGGGATACTGTCTGATCAGACTGTTATAATTATCATTGCCTGCAACAGCTGCGGAGATACAGTCCACTACCTGTCCGGCCCCATCTGCAGAAACGTTGTCATTGAGGGTCCTGATACTGCAACCACATTTTTCAGAAAAGCTTTCAAGATCTCCAAAAGCATTGCCGCACTGGCCGTAGAAAAGCAGGACACCATCGGAAAAGGTGGCATATTTACGTACATTTGCATAGGTCTCCCGGGCAAGCCGGTTTGGATTCAAATGCAGGGCGATCCTCTGCAGAGATACGATAACTGTAAGGCCATCCCCTGTAGAGGAACGCATGGGCAGGTTGCGAACAACCTCCACATCAAAACCATGATATTCGAACTTTCTGACGATGCTGTGATGATTTCCGTTCTCAATTACCATCAACCTGGTCACAGACGGATCACTACCTACTACATGAACGATCTCATCTTCCATCATTCTGCAGCCAATTATAGAAAGTACAGCCATGTATATCTCAACCCGTTAGTCATATAAATAACATAAACTGATATTAAAGGATATATAATTATCTATTAAAACATACTTAAGTATCCTAAAAAGATAATAATAATTTAAAGCAGAAAAACAGGAGCTACAAGAACATCACAAAAACAAAGACGCAACAAAGATAACTATAATCGCAAAAAAGTAAAATTAATGGATGAATTTACTCATCCATTTCTTCATTTCCATCGAAGTTGCCCGGATGTCTTTCAGGCTTTTCGATCCCATGTTCTTCCCTGAATTCTCCGGCCACTTCCTTCAATTCATCCCTGATCACATCAAGGTCCTCACGGTCCTCAGCGGCGGCAACATCATCCTGCAGGCCCTCAAGGGTGGAAAGACTATCAGCGATCTCATCCTCGCTCATTGGATATGAATAACCATTGTCAATGCACAACTGAGCAAAGTTGAGGAGCTCGATCTTCTGATCAAGGAAGTGTTCAAGGGACTGACTGGCAAGGGTGAAACGTACGGATTCCAGATCCTCAACATCTTCAGCAGCACTGACATCATCCTGCAGGGCCTCAAGGGTGGCAAGGCCATTGGCGATCTCTTCTTCAGTCAGTGGGCAGGAATATCCATTGTCAAGACGCAACTGCATAAGGTTAAGCCGCTGGACCTTCTGATCAAGGCTGTGATCAAGACCTTCACTTGCAAGAGCAAAGCTCACAGATTCAAGATCATCAAGGTCTTCAGCTGTGGCAATCTCTTCTTTCAGGGATTCAAGCTCAGCAAGACCATCAGCTATCTCCTCTTCAGTCAGAGGGCAGGCCTTGTCGTAATCAAGACGTGCCTGGGCAGAGTTAAGACGCTCAATCTTCTGATCAAGGCAGCGTTCAAGATATTCCTGAGCAAGGGTGAAACGCACGGAATCAAGATCTTCAAGGTCTTCAGCGGCAGTAATCTCCTCTCTTATAGATTCAAGTTCAGCAAGACCATCAGCGATCTCTTCTTCAGTCAGTGGGCACCTTTCATCGTTGTCAAGGAGTTCCCCGGCAAGATTAAGGTGTTCGATCCTGTTATCCACATGGTCAAGCATCATATCCTGAGCTTCCTCAAAGCTCATATCCTCAAAGAAGTCTTCAGATACGACCAGGAGACCATTTCCGGCCTTTTCAGGACCGAAACTGTCAGAGTAGCCCATCTTCATTCCATTACCCGGCATCCCGGCAGCTCTGAAGTCATTATCTTCATTTCCAACACATTCGATCATAGCAGGGCCTCCCATCATATGACCATTATCTTCATTCATCCCGCTATCCCGGGCATAAGCAAGCGCACCTGTGGAAAACAGACTGAGAACCATAAGGACGGTTGCAATGCCTCCCAAATATTTCACTACGATTCTGTTCATCGAATCTCTCCTTACAACAGTACATCCTGACTGTCAACAAATACAGCTAGATCAGATTTGAATATAAGGATACTTTCAACATGAAGTTTCAAAATTAAACTAAAATAGCAAATAAAGCTTCATAACCTACTTTAAAGCTATTTAAACCAATTATAACCGATTCAATTCCAGATAATATCCCAAAATGCCCCCCCTGCAACCTGGAAGATAGAAACACTGCCCCCTGAAACAAGACCGACCCTTTCCAATGATCTGCTTGATGTCAGAGGCATGTGGGAACAGGGCATTGGCATGACATCATATGGCCCGGATGGCCTCACACAGTACACTCATCATACCACCTGAAGTTTCCAGCCAATTAACTGGACCATCCGGTCGGACAGAAGGGTGGATGTTCCCGGACATGTTTCGATTTTAGAAGATCTCAGATCATGCCGTTTCTCTATGTTTTGGACATCACTGAGCAAAATGATCAAAAAAGATCATGTCAGAAAACCCGAATCTTTTTTCAGGGCCCGGGGAAAGATATACAGATACTGTAGATTCCACTCAGAAAACCCAATGACATCTTCAGTTTAATGACTTCAATTTACCGTGAAAGCACTTGTGCTTTCAGATTTAAGGCTGATATTTGGAAAATGTTATGCGTATTTTTGTTAAAATTGCCTCAGATAATAGGACAAAAGTAAAAACAGAAGCTGCAATAATATCACAAGAACAAAACCAGAAACAATCTTAAAACGATATAATAATGACTCAAAAAAGTGAAATGAATGGATGAATTTACTCATCCATTTCTTCATTTGGGCCAAAGTTGCCTGCATGTCTGCCAGGTCTTTCTTTTCCAGAGTCTTTGTTCATTTCATTTCCACGCTCTCCGGCAAGTTCCTTCAAATCATCTCTGATAGTATCAAGATCATCAAGGTCTTCAGCGGCGGCAATTTCTTCTCTCAGGGACTCAAGTTCAGCAAGACCATCAGTGATATCTTCTTCACTCAGAGGGCAGTTCTCATCGTTGTCAAGACGATCCTGGGCAGAGGTAAGACGTTCGATCCTGTTATCGACATGATCAAGCATCATTTCCTGAGCTTCCTCGAAGGTCAGGTCCTCAAAGTCTTCATCCATTCCCATTCCACGTTCTCCGTCAGGGCCAGGGCCCATTTCATTTCCACGCTCTCCGGCAAGTTCCTTCAAATCATCTCTGATAGCATCAAGATCATCAAGGTCTTCAGCGGCGGTAATTTCTTCTCTCAGGGACTCAAGTTCAGCAAGACCATCAGTGATATCTTCTTCACTCAGAGGGTAGTTCTCATCGTTGTCAAGACGGTCCTGGGCAGAGGTAAGACGTTCGATCCTGTTATCGACATGATCAAGCATCATTTCCTGAACTTCCTCAAAGGTAAGATCTTCAAAGTCTGCAGCTTCGGCCATAGCAGGGCCTTCCATTCCTCCCATCCTGTGACCATTATCTTCATTCATCCCGCGATCCTGGGCAAAAGCAAACGCACCTGTGGAAAACAAACTGAGAACCATAAGGACGGTTGCAATGCCTCCTAAATATTTCACTATGTTTCTGTTCATCGAATCTCTCCTTACAACAGTACATCCTGACTGTCAACAAATACAGCTAGATCAGATTTGAATATAAGGATACTTTCAGCCTGAAGCTTCAAAAATAACCTAAAATTATAAATGAAGGTCATTAAAAGCTTAAAAAACTATTTAAAACGAGAATATAAGACAAAATAGATAAAATGGCATTAAATACTTTCAATCAATCAATCAATCAATCAATCAATCAATCAATCAATCAATCAATCAATCAATCAATCAATCGGTCAATCAATTTCAACCAGGATTTCCCTGACAGAACCCCTCAAACCAATCAAACGATTTCCAACAACCTCCCACACAATCTCATAATCAATTCCAAAGTACCCATGCACCAGGCGGTCCCTCATCCCGGCAATCACTCGCCACTCAATATCAGGATGACATGCTTTTATATCATCAGGCACATTTTTAGCGGCTTCACCGATGATTTCGATATTCTTCACGACCGCCTTTCGGGTTTTCCTGTCATTCAGGAAATCATTGAAGTCCATGCCCGAAGTGAACTCTTCAATTTCATCGATCTCTAACAATGTCAGTTAAAAACATCCTGTACTCATGCATGAAATCCACCTCATGCATGTGCATAAACTACTTCTGAAAAAATCCTGCTCTTCAGCTCATCCCTTACGGCACGTTTCGAGACTATATCCACCTTTGAACCAAACTCTTCTTCAAGAAAAATTCCAAGGGCCGCCAGATCAAAAAGGTCCCCACCTTTATCAAACTCAACAAGAAAGTCAATATCACTGTCGGTCTTGCACTCATCCCTCGCCACTGACCCAAAAAGGCCTATTTTACTTACTTTATATTTCCTTTTCAATTCCGGAAGCAGTTTATCCAGTCTTTCCAGAACAATATCCTTTTTGATCATATCGATTCCTTTATTAGATCCCTTACACATATTTTGGAGTTTCTTTTTATATTAGCTTTGTGTTATGAAAACAAGAATTGCAACAGTGTTACAAAAAAAGATAACAAAAAAAGCAAAACAATAAAAAAATAAAAAGAGGAAAATAAAAAGTGGATGAGCTCACCCATCCATTTCAGCATTTCCACCAAAGTTGCCCCGGTGTCCTTTTGACATATCCATTCCGGATCCTCTGTCCATTCC
This sequence comes from Methanosarcinaceae archaeon, assembly GCA_963676195.2. Lineage (GTDB taxonomy): Archaea > Halobacteriota > Methanosarcinia > Methanosarcinales > Methanosarcinaceae > CAXXJW01. Next base: position 405,145 of record CAXXJW010000002.1, read on the forward strand.
ACGCTCACCATCAGGGCCTTTGTCCATACCATTTCCAGGTCCTCCAGCCAGATCCTTTAATTCATCTTTGATCGCGTCAAGGTCCTCTTTATCCTCAGCGGCAGCAACATCGTCCTTCAATGCCTCAAGGGAAGCGATCTTTTCATTAAGCTCTTCTTCAGTAAGGGGGCAGGAGTCACCGGATTCAAGACGCTCAAGACCTATGTTGAGACGATCGATCTTCTGATCAAGGGAAGCCTCAAGGGTATCACGGGCAAGACTGAAGCACACAGATTCAAGGTCCTCTTTATCCTCAGCGGCAGAAACCTCTTCACTCAGGGCCTCAAGCAAAGCGATCTTTTCAGCGATCTCGTCTTCAGTAAGAGGACTGCGGCCATCATTATCAAGACGATCTCCGGCAAGGTTTAAACGCTCAACCCCATTGTCAATATGTTCAAGCATCATTTCCTGAGCTTCCTCAAAGGTCAGATCCTCAAAGATATCTTCAGAGAGAACCAGGAGTCCATTGCCAGCCATTGCAAACATATCAGAGTGGCCCATCTTCATTCCATTGCCCTGCATTTCACCCATCATTTGAGCATTGCCCTCACCCTGCAATTCACCTTCATTCATAGCAGGGCCTCCCATACCTCTCATCATTCCATCCTCTTCATTCATCCCGCGATCCTGGGCAAAAGCAAAGGCACCTGTGGAAAAGAAACTGAGAACCATAAGGACGGTTGCAATGCCTCCTAAATATTTCACTATGTTTCTGTTCATCGAATCTCTCCTTACAACAGTACATTCTGACTGTCAACAAATACAGCTAGATCAGATTTGAATATAAGGATACTTTCATCATGAAGTTTCAAAAACAAGCTAAAATGATAAAATAAACTATTTAACCTACTTTAAAGCTATTTAAACCGATTCAATTCCAGATAATATCCCAAAATACCCCCCCTGAAACCTGGAAGATAGAAACACTGCCCCCTGAAACAAGACCGATCCTTTCCAATGATCTGCTTGATGTCAGAGGCATGTGGGAACAGGGCATTGGCATGACATCATATGGCCCGGATGGCCTCACACAGTACACTCACCATACCACCTGAAGTTTCCAGCCAATTAACTGGACCATCCGTTCGGACAGAAGGGTGGATGTTCCCGGACATGTTTCGATTTTAGAAGATCTCAGATCATGCCGTTTCTCTATGTTTTGGACATCACTGAGCAAAATGATCAAAAAAGATCATGTCAGAAAACCCGAATCTTTTTTCAGGGCCCGGGGGAAGATATACAGATACTGTAGATTCCACTCAGAAAACCCAATGATATCTTCAGTTTAATGACTTCAGTTTAATGACTTCAGTTTAATGACTTCAGTTTAATGACTTCAGTTTACCGTGAAAGCACTTGTGCTTTCAGTATTTAAGGCTGATATTTGGAAAATGTTATGCGTAGTTTTGTTAAAATTGCCTCAGGTAATAGGACAAAAGTAAAAACAGAAGCTGCAATAATATCACAAGAACAAAACCAGAAACAATCTTAAAACGTTATAAAAATGACTCAAAAAAGTGAAATGAATGGATGAATTTACTCATCCATTTCTTCATTTGGGCCAAAGTTGCCTGCATGTCTGCCAGGTCTTTCTTTTCCAGAGTCTTTGTTCATTTCATTTCCACGCTCTCCGGCAAGTTCCTTCAAATCATCTCTGATAGTATCAAGATCATCAAGGTCTTCAGCGGCGGCAATTTCTTCTCTCAGGGACTCAAGTTCAGCAAGACCATCAGTGATATCTTCTTCACTCAGAGGGCAGTTCTCATCGTTGTCAAGACGGTCCTGGGCAGAGGTAAGACGTTCGATCCTGTTATCGACATGATCAAGCATCATTTCCTGAGCTTCCTCGAAGGTCAGGTCCTCAAAGTCTTCACCCATTCCCATTCCACGTTCTCCGTCAGGGCCCGGGCCCATTTTATTTCCACGCTCTCCGGCAAGTTCCTTCAAATCATCTCTGATAGTATCAAGATCATCAAGGTCTTCAGCGGCGGCAATTTCTTCTCTCAGGGACTCAAGTTCAGCAAGACCATCAGTGATATCTTCTTCACTCAGAGGGCAGTTCTCATCGTTGTCAAGACGGTCCTGGGTAGAGGTAAGACGTTCGATCCTGTTATCGACATGATCAAGCATCATTTCCTGAGCTTCCTCGAAGGTCAGGTCCTCAAAGTCTTCACCCATTCCCATTCCACGTTCTCCGTCAGGGCCCGGGCCCATTTTATTTCCACGCTCTCCGGCAAGTTCCTTCAAATCATCTCTGATAGCATCAAGATCATCAAGGTCTTCAGCGGCGGCAATTTCTTCTCTCAGGGACTCAAGTTCAGCAAGACCATTAGTGATATCTTCTTCACTCAGAGGGCAGTTCTCATCGTTGTCAAGGCGGTCCTGGGCAGAGGTAAGACGTTCGATCATATTATCGACATGATCAAGCATCATTTCCTGAACTTCCTCAAAGGTAAGATCTTCAAAGTCTGCACCTTCGGCCATAGCAGGGCCTTCCATTCCTCCCATCCTGTGACCATTATCTTCATTCATCCCGCGATCCTGGGCAAAAGCAAACGCACCTGTGGAAAACAAACTGAGAACCATAAGGACGGTTGCAATGCCTCCTAAATATTTCACTATGTTTCTGTTCATCGAATCTCTCCTTACTACAGTACATCCTGACTGTCAACAAATACAGCTAGATCAGATTTGAATATAAGGATACTTTCATTATGAAGCTTCAAAAACAAGCCAAAATGATAAAATAAACTATTTAACCTACTTTAAAGCTATTTAAACCGATTATTATCCTATAATACTTAAAAAACACCATATTATAATTACAAATATAAAAATGATGAACTTAAACAAATAATCCAAACTGTTTATCGACCGCAAGAACCTGTTTCTGCTGTATCAGGCATCCCCACATCTACCCAAAGATCATCCGGGGACCAAAACAAATGGAGATTATAAAAAGATAAATACAGGTATTAAATTGAAATTAAAAGTATATAAAAAGACTATATCATAAATAAACATAAATAAAAGTGATTTCAGCAATTGAACCTGTCATGAAGTTTATTGAAGTTTTAAAAACCATATAATGCCTTTAATTATTCACACAAAATCCGGGACATCAAAAGCATCCTTATATTAGATGACTCCAAATACTGGATTATAACAATGAAGGTGAACAATGAACAGACATATCATTCTTATTGCCCTTTTGCTGCTGGTCATCTCCATTAGCGGATGCATTGACAATGAACCTGTCGATGAAACAGGGAATGCTACCATGATGTGGATACAGGACCATAATGTGACAAACGTAAGTGCCTGGATAGAACAGGATATCTCCCGAACAGATGAAATGGGGGCCTTCCTGGAAAATGAGTTACAAAGACTGCAGGATGAAGGTGAAGATGTTGAAGATCTTGAGATGAAAATAAACCGCTTCAATGATTATGTGGAAAGTGCAAGACAGACCAAAGAGATGGCGGACCAGGCCCGCAGGAATTCACCTGAAACAGCTCAACAACATTATTTTGAATCAGCAAAGGACATGTACCGCTCCCACCTTGTTATAAAAAGTATAATAAGGGATTCCAGGATAGCCCTGCCGGGCCAGGTAACACTGGAAAATGGAAACATATCCATCCACAATGACGGGTACACTTCCCTTTCAGGTGACCTTGACATACGGATGACCGCACGGGATGCAACTGTAGCCCTGGTAGATCCCCGCAATAACGCAGTCATCGATCTTAATGCAACCTACACTACCGCTGAAAAGGATCAGATGAAAGCAAATGTATATGAACAATTCTCAGGAAACATGAATCTTTCAGGATCTGGCCTTACCGTACTGATAACAGGAGATAATTTAACCATTGATGCAGCCGGTACAGGGATGATATTAATGAAAGGCAATGGAACATATATTATAAGAGATGTTACATATCAAATCCCGGATATGATATTCCCACCACCCCCGGGGACCACAGGAGGAGAACAGCAACATCAAGGTTCACAGGGGCCTCAAACTATGCAAGGAAAATCCAAATAAGTCCATTGATGTCGCACTTCCCCCGACTTCCGCAGAGGATTTCTGCAACGACTTGATAATTTGCCGAATATAATTTGATAATTAATATATGTTCCCTGAAAACAAACTGTTGACCCTATGCTGGCTTTTTGCCATACTCATACTTCAGGTTCCAACTGCAGGAGCTGCGGCTAACATTCACGGGGTCGTCTATGAATGGGACACTTTCCTCCCTGCAGAAAATGTTGTCCTGGAGGTCAATTCAACACCTCCACAGTCCCTGGTGGCCAAATATGGCATCTATTCCTTTGAACTTGAACCCGGGAATTACCAGATAGAAGCCACTTCCTATCAGAACAATACCATAACCCATAAAGCTACGGAAACGATCACAGTAACCGATGACGGGGACTATGTCATGGACCTTCTCCTGACCCCCCAATACTCCGAAAGCTTCACGGAAACAGAACCGGAGAATACATCTTCATCATCAGGATCTACAGACATTACCTCGATGCTACCCTATATTGCAGTGATCATAGCAGGCCTGGGCCTGGCAGGATATTTCCTGCAAAAACGCTCCTCACCTGGCACCGGGGGAAAAACTGCAAAATCTACTGTCAAGTCTACTTCTTTATCCACTTCATTGCCCACTGATGAATCCACTCATCTATCCACTTCATTGCCCACTGATGAATCCACTCATCTATCCACTTCATTGCCCACTTCTTTATCCGATACACCCGGAACAAGAACACCGACAAAAGAGATAGAACCATCTGAAAGGCCGGGCCTGGATGAAAGTGAACTTCTTGAAAGCAAAACCAGACCAACAGAAGAAACAGATCCACAACAAACCCCCAAAAGTAAGGGGACCGCTGAACACATCCCGGACGACACCGAAAATACCGCCAGGGCCGATAACAATCCCCTTCCTACCAACCCCATTAAAGAGAAAACAGATATTGTGGTGGAAGATAAGCCTATTTTAGACCCTGTATCAGATCCAGTCCCTGATACTGAACCAGCCGACCTTTCTGATAATAATACAGAGACAGGAGAAATGGAACAGGAAGAGGATGAGATCATTGAACAGGAAGACAGCCGACCAAAGACCCGGGAAGACATAAAGGACCTCCCTGCTGATCTCCAGGAAGTCCTGGAGATACTGATCAAAAACGGCGGAAGGATGACCCAGAAAGAGATGCGCAAGCATATACGGTACTCGGAAGGTAAGGTCAGCATGATGATACATGACCTGGAGAGGAGGGGATGGCTGACCAAATACAAAAAGGGCCGCGGCAATATCATCATCCTCACAGATGATATCCTGTGCATGGACAATGATGCTGCGGATGAAAATTAATTAAAGGCAATACCCTACACAAACCTATTTTTAAATCATATTAATACTTTATTTTGAAATTTAGCTATACAATAGCATTTATTTCTATTGAGATGCTTCTAAAAAGCTTCATTTAAGCTTTACAGCATCTGAAACTCCCTGAAGTAAAGTATCTTTATATTATACCCTGAGGATGAGGAGTTTGCAGTCAGTGAGACACCCTTCACACTGACGCACCTCATACCACCTCTTCAGATGCCCCTGATCTGCTTCAGGGGCACTCTGGACCAGAAGGGATTTTTAAAAATTAAAGAATCTGAAATAAATTATCATGGAAGCTAATTATGAAAGAACAACACCCGGATACACATGATCCTGAAACATTTACACAAACCGTCCTGCAACTTCAGGATGTATGGAAAATATACCGGATGGGAGAGATAGAGTTCAATGCATTGAAAAATGTCGATCTGGAAATCGAAAAAGGGGATTTCATTGTAATCCTGGGCCCAAGCGGGAGCGGGAAAAGTACCATGATGAACCTTATCGGTTGCCTGGACCTGCCCAGCAAAGGTACTGTACTTCTAAATGGTAAAGACATTGCAAAGATGGATGATTCCCGGCTGGCCCAGATCAGAGGGAGGATGATAGGTTTCATCTTCCAGCAGTTCAACCTGATCCCCACCTTAAACACCCTTGAAAATGTGATGTTACCCCTTGAATTCCAGGAAAGTGACCCGGATAGTTCCAGAACCCGGGCAAAGGAACTGCTCGATATTGTGGGCCTGGCAGATAAGATCAATAACCTCCCGTCCCAGCTCTCAGGCGGGCAGAGGCAGAGGGTTGCCATCGCAAGGGCCCTGGCAGTGGACCCGGAGATCCTCCTTGCCGATGAGCCCACCGGGAATCTGGACAGCAAGACGGGAGATTATATCCTGGAATTTCTGCACGAGATGCATGTGCAGCAGAATAAGACCATCATAATAGTGACCCATGATACCACACCTGTAAAATACGCCAATAAGATCGTCCACATAAAGGACGGACAGATAGAATATATTGAAGATAAAAAACCTGTCAAACTTGAAGACACAACTCCACTCAAACCCCTGGAGGCCTTTTAATGAAACTATTCCAATTGATAATAATGGCAGTTGTTCTAATCAGCTGTATTCCAGCCGTAAGTGCATCCACATACATAGATTCATCATCAACAAGCATAGAGCTCATCAACCAGAACCCGGACCCTGCAAGGCCCGGAGAAACAATGGAACTGACCTTCAGTGTCCTCAATACCGGTAACAAGGACCTTGAGAACATCGTCATCGAACTGGAACCTGAATATCCCTTTAGCCAGGTCTCAGGAGAATCCCTAACAAATACCATATCCTATCTGGATGCACGTCAGGATGATGAAAATGCTGCTATCGTCAAATTCAAACTCCTGGTGGACTCCAATGCACCTGAAGAGATCTATGAACTGGACCTGACCAGCTATGACGATACTACCGAACTTGTCACAACCGGTACCATTGACATCGATGTAAGGGGCAAGGAATATGCCCAGATCGTAACCGTCTCAAAATCCAGCATTGATACGGCCACAGAGGAAGAACTGGATTTCATCGTAACCAATACCGGAAATTCCCCTCTCAAGAATATGGTGATCTCCTGGGAAGATGCAAGCGGGATCATCCTGCCGGTCTATTCAGATAATACCAAATACATAAACTATCTTGCTGCCGGGGAATCCGAAACCATCAGCTATACGGTAATGGCAGACATCAATGCAGACCCCGGCCTCTATCAGCTTGACATTGCTTTGACCTTTGAAGACTATGATTCCAATACCGAGCAGATAAGCACCAGAACCGGCCTGTTCGTAGGTGGCGGGACGGACTTTGACGTATCCTTTTCAGAAAGCAGTTCCGGAGAAGTGTCCCTGACCGTTGCCAATGTGGGCAATAACCAGGCATACTCCGTAAAAGTGAGCATACCCGAACAGGCCGGCTACAGGACCACAGGCAGCTCATCCTCTATCGTCGGGAATCTGGACACAGGGGATTATACCATTACCTCTTTTAGCATCGCCTCAAACCAGGCAAACTCCACCAATGGAGAGGTAGCCCCCGAATCGGGCCCTGACCCGGACAATGACGATATGTCAGACCGCCCATCCTTCCAGAAAGATGATTCAGAAGGCCTGCAGGTGCTCATAGAATATACGGATTCCACCGGGGAGAGGGTCAGTGTGGATAAGACCGTACCCATTTCACTCACATCTGTCTCCGCAGACTTCACGGACGGACAGAGACCGGGGGCCAGCAACAGCAGTATTTTGAGCACATCAAACCTTGTCTATATCGTGATCGTCCTGGCAGTTGCAGGAGGAGCTTACTACTACCGTAAAAAAAAGAATGAAAAGGACGATCTCAAATGAGGACCCGTACATGCTTTAAGCTGGCAACCAACATCCTGATCCACAGTAAGCTTAGAAGCTGGCTGACCATCATAGGGATTGTGATCGGAGTTGGCTCTGTGATCACGATCATGGCCCTGGGAGACAGCATGGAGGAAGACATCCAGAGCAGGCTTTCGGACATGGACCTGACTGTGATCACCGTCACTCCTGGATATTCCGGAGCATCAATGGCCTTTGGCCCCGGAGGAGACAGAGGAGGTGATAGTGGAGGTACCACAACCGATGTGGAACTTACCGATAAGGATATCATGGCACTCAAGCTTATCGATGATATAGAATACCTCTATGGAGAGATCTCGGGTAATGAAGAGGTCTACTACCTGGGAGAGACTGCAAGTTTTAGTATAAGTGGAGTTGATCCCCAGATCTGGCAATATGCAACCAGCTATGAACTGGAATCCGGCAGACTTCTGGAACCCTCGGACGCAGCTGTTGCGGTCATAGGGTATAACATTGCCAATGAGATCTATGACCAGCCTGTGGGACTGAACCAGGTCATCACCATCAATGGAAAATCGATCCGTGTGGTAGGCATCTTTGCGGAAGGTGAGAGTGACAGGTCCATCGTCATGCCCATAGATACTGCAACTCTGGTCATTGAGGATGCAGAGTCCGACGTCTTTGATTCCATCACCGTGAAAGTCAATGATGTGGATAATGTGGACGCTGTGGAGGAGGAAATAATAGAGAAGCTCATGATATCCAGACATGTGGACGAGGATGACCGTGACTTTACCACCCAGACCTCCAAATCCATGGCTGACAGTGTCTCGGACATGACAGAATCCATGACCCTCTTCCTGGGGGCCATTGCCGGGGTATCCCTGCTTGTGGGAGCCGTGGGAATCGCCAATACGATGTTCACCTCGGTCATGGAAAAGACAAAGGAGATCGGAACCATGAAAGCAATTGGTGCCACCAACAGGGACATAATGATGATATTTGTCCTCAATTCCGCCCTGGTAGGCTTTGTAGGAGGGGTCCTCGGAATCCTTCTGAGCATGGGCCTCTCCTCACTGTTCCCCTACCTGGGCATCAGCATGATGCGCAGTACCCTTGGAGGAGCGATCTCTGTAGATCTGATGCTTATGGGCATATCCATTGCAGTGGGAATAGGGGTTCTCTCCGGAGTGATACCCGCCTATAATGCCTCAAAGATGAAACCTGTGGATTCTCTGAGATATGAGTGAACTACCCACGACTGAAGTCGTGGGCTTTCTCTGCTCCTGCACCCCATGATCGTAAAAGCAGGTGACAAAGAGAGATATCTTAAATGAATCAAATAACAGGATCGCATGGAAAAGAAGGATTTAATAGTACTCCGAACAATCCTGTTCTATTATGAACACTCCAAGACCACTTCTTTTAATGATACTGGACGGCTGGGGATACTCCCCCCGGACAGACGATAATGCGATCGCTTCAGCTTCTACCCCAAACCTGGACCGGCTCTTTGCAACCTGTCCCCATTCCTTCCTGCAGGCTTCCGGGGAAGCTGTGGGCCTGCCACCGGGACAGATGGGCAACTCTGAGGTAGGGCATCTTAACATCGGAGCCGGCAGGATCGTCTACCAGGACCTCACCCGCATCAACAAAAGCATCAGTGACGGGGACATCTTCAACAACCAGGTGCTCATCGATGCCCTGGAGAATGTGAAAGAGAAGGCATCCAGCCTCCACATCATGGGCCTGTTCTCCTTTGGAGGGGTGCACAGCCACATGGATCATTTGCATGCCCTTATCAAAATGGCCCGGCAAAGGGGGATTGAGACGGTTTATATCCACGCCTTCCTGGATGGCAGGGACGTACCTCCCACACAGGCCCTGGAAGACATGCAGGGATTTGAAAAGGTCTATGCGAACAGCCAGGTAAAGGTTGCCACTGTCAGCGGCAGGTACTATGCAATGGACAGGGATAAGCGCTGGGAACGTACCTCACTTGCCTATAAGGCCCTCACAGCCGGGGAAGGGATCCTTTGCAGCGATTCCATATCGGCCATAAAAGAAAGCTATGAAAGAGGGGAAGAGGATGAGTTCATAAAGCCTTCCGTGATCACTGATGGCAATGGGAAGCCCCTTACGACAATTAAGGACAATGATTCGGTCATCTTCTTTAATTTCAGGCCGGATCGGGCCAGGCAGCTCACCTATGCTTTCATGAAAGATGATATGGAGATGGAAAGGGAAACTGTCCCGCAGGTCCATTTTGTCTGCATGGCAGAGTATGACGAACAACTGGACGTACCCATAGCTTTCCCGCCGGAGCAGATCAAAAATACCCTGGGAGAAGTCCTCAGCCATCATAAGCTCAAACAGCTGCGTATCGCAGAGACGGAAAAATATGCTCATGTGACCTTCTTTTTCAATGGCGGAGTGGAAAAACACAATGAGAATGAACAAAGGTGTATGATCCCCTCCCCGAAGGTTGCGACCTATGACCTGCAACCCGAAATGAGTGCTTACAAAGTCACAGATCAACTGCTAAAGGAGATCGATTCGAATATCTATGATGTCATCATCCTCAATTTTGCCAATATGGATATGGTAGGCCACACAGGAATAATGGAAGCCGCCATAAAAGCTGTGGAAGCTGTAGATGATTGTGTGGGACAGATAGCAGATAAGTTAATAGACGTTGGTGGTGAGGCCATCATCATAGCCGATCATGGCAATGCAGAAAAGATGAGCGACCCTGACACAGGCAAACCCCACACTGCCCATACCTCCAATCCCGTCCCCTGTATCTATGTAACAGAACGGAAAGATGTAAAACTTAAAGATGGAAAGCTTTCGGATGTCTCTCCAACACTTCTGCATCTGCTGGGAGTCCCCCAACCGGATGAAATGACAGGGACATGCCTGATCGGGGAGTCAACGACCCACGACTAAAGTCGTGGACATCATCCCATAAAAGAGCGTTAAGGTTATCCAAAAAAGAGAAGGTTTCGGATTTACCGCAATCAATAGACAGATCATTCAGAACCAGCGGTCCAGCGTACTCTGGGATGCTGCGGCCCTGGCCTGTTCCAGACGGTCCAGTGCTTTTTCCACCCGGTCCCGGGAGAAATCATGTTCGTCGCATAAAAAGGCGATGATGCCTCCACGATCCGGGGCTCCCCATTCAAGCTGATAGTCATCACTGACATCCGGATGGGTGAACAGTCCTCTTTTGGACTCAAGCTCCGGGATCTCATTGCCGGTTGCTTCCAGGATACCCTGGATATCACCATGTTCCCTGACCAGTTTCAATGCTTTTTTGGGCCCTATGTTACTAAGCCCGGGATCATAGTCAGTGCCCACACAAAGAGCAATATCGATAAGCTGGTCCCGGTCTATACCTAACTCTGCAAGGCTCTCCTCAAGAGATACAAGCTCGGGTTTAACATCCACATATACGTTCTTGCGGGGTAATTTGCGCTTACCTGTGATGGTCAGGTTGCGCAGAACAGCAGGGGCCCCGAAAAGCAGGGAATCATAATCCTGGGAACCGATGTAGTCGGCATCATTTTTCCGGACCATATAAGAGGCCTGGGCCTCTCCCTCAGATGGTGCCATTATATAGGGGATACCCATCAGTTCCAGCAGGCGGACAGAGTCCTTCAAAATATCATCTGTGATCCTGGAAGAGGCCTGGGCATATTTATAAGCACCCTCAGTATCACCCTTTTCCACAGCATCATCCCACTTTTCCCGGGCTATATCCCTGTTTTTCTTGCGTTGCTTAAGGGTATTTGTCTTCTGTTCCGGAGGTTTGCCGTCAAAAACGAAGACAGGCTTTATGCCAGCCTCAATAAGATTGGTAAAACGATACAGTATACCGGAGAGATGGGAAGTAATGTTGCCGCTGGAATCCTTCAGCGGAGTCCCGTCCTGCTGCCGAATTATGCTAAGGAACTGATAGAGGACATTATACGCATCTATTGCAACGACCTTTCCAAAGAGAGAAGATAACTCAACTTCTTTTTTTAAAAGCAGATCACCGATATCCGTACCCATTTATCTTCACCTGATCCTGGAAACATTTTCATACAACTGACAATACTAAATGCCAGATCACAAAAGATTTTCTTTTACAAAAAAATGTAATATCAACTCAAATCAAAAGGATATATATCCAAAATTCCGGCAAAAACGATCAGGCATGGCCTGAAACACTCTTTTTCTCATCCAGACAGACATCGATCACAGGATCATCATGGGCATTTATTCGGTCAACCTTCAGGATATTGCCCATTTTTTCCACAAGAGTTGTCTTTGTAACAGTTACCTGATGAATGCCATCCAGGTCACCATTCTTATGAACGATCAATATATCCTGACCCGGCACATTCCCTATCCTGGACATCATATTCTTTAGTATGCCCTCAAAATCAGAATAGATCAATACTTCCGAATATTTTCCAGCTTTTTTAATTATGCCAATAGGTTCTACATCAATGCGCATGCACGCACTCCCCCTATAAGATTACAATCATCTGTATCAGGTATTACGAACCTGTTAATATTGTTTTCGGCATATGTCGAACATCGATCGATCATATACATACAATAATGTACACATAAGTCCATGAAACTACTTACATCTGAAATTTTGACAACTCAACGATAAATACGCCTGTTCATCGTATCCATGGCATCATCCACAACAGTTACCACATCTGCCATCCTTTTATCCACTGAATCCTCAATACTTTGAATATTCACCCGAAGAGAACGCTCTTTTTCTCCGAGCAACTTCTCAATATTACGCAATCTCATATCAAGGGACAGGATCATCCCCGCCAGAGCACCTACCATGACCATAGCTGACAGAATGATCAGGGAATTTGCCGGACTGTACTTAAACCTTCCAAGCCACTCATACGTAAGCACAAAAGAAGATATCACCATCACGATAGAAAACAATACATCCCGAGTATCCATGACTATGCCTCACTTATCTTTGTATCAACAACATAGTTGTTACCTGTATATAATGTATCCGAAACAGATCTCTATGGATCAGACATTCAAGAAAGCAGGAATCACCTTCCTCAAGGCAGAAAGAAATACGTTCCCAACAATTGAAGATTAATTATACCAACAATTGAGGATTAATTACAAACAGAAATCCCGGTTTGAACCCGGCAGAATATAAGGGCCACATTGCCGTATTTTATAATCAAAGGAGAATACTTATAAATACAGTGCATCCATTATATGATCTACAAGATTTTTTAAAATTCCAAAAGGAGTTTATGTAATTGAGTTCAGAGGAAAATACACTCAGAGATTATCTCCCCATGCTCGCAATGGCAGGATTTATCCTTATTGTCCAGATAGGGGCCCTCCTGCTGGCATCTCCCATGGATGAGCTGGGAATGCAGGCAGTTGAAGACCCCGAATCCACAGCAAATTCCCTCTACTACATCGGATTCATCCTTATATTTACATTCGTTTTACTCATAGCCATTAAAAAGAATATGAAATGGTTCATTCAACTAACCATCCTGCTGGCAGTGGCAGCGACCCTGTTCTATGCATTCTATCCCCTGCTCCATATCCTTGGGACCGGCGAATCCCTGAACTATATAATATCCACGGTCCTCTCCCTGGGCCTGACAGTACTACTATACAAATTCCCGGAATGGTATGTGATCGACACCATCGGCATATTGATCGGTGCTGCGGCCAGTTCAATCTTTGGCATATCCTTTGGGATAATCCCGGCCATTGTTCTCCTGGGCCTCCTGGCTGCCTACGATGCCATATCAGTCTACAAGACAAAACATATGATCGACCTTGCCGAAGGAGTGATGGACCTTAAGCTCCCCATCCTCTTTGTAGTCCCGAAAAAATTGAACTACTCATTCATCACTGACAGCCTGAATAAGGAAGGAGAAAGAGAAGCCTTTTTCATGGGACTTGGAGATGCGGTGATGCCAACCGTTCTGGTTGTATCTGCAAATGTCTTCATAGAGCATTCGGGATTCATATCATACCCCTCCCTGGGAGCTATCATCGGAACCCTTGTCGGCTTTTTCGCCCTGACGATACTGGTAATGAAAGGCAAACCCCAGGCAGGTCTTCCATTCTTAAATGGTGGTGTCATACTGGGATATGCCGCAGGGGCCCTCCTTTCAGGCATGCCCCTGCTGGGATGAATAGAATAGAACAAAATAAGACAAAATATATAATGTTTGCAGACAATTCAACCCGGATTCCCGATAAAGCAAAAAAAAGGGTCAATAAAAAAGAAAAAGGACCAGGCCCGGGATAACATCAACAGGTCATGCCCGGGAAAAACAATTATGTATTCAAACCTCTGACTCATGTGCTGCGATGCTGCACACATCACATGAACCATCCGAAGGACAGACACTCTCATCCATTTCAGTATCCAGAGCGCGGGTACCTTCTGCCAGGACGGATGCATTGGACAGAGCACCTCCAATAAGGATGGCATCAAATATTTCCTCTTTTGACAGACCAAGCCTTTTGGCAACTCTGATATGCATCTTCATGCAATGTTCACAGCGCAGTGCAGATGAGACACCCACACAGATCAGTTCGATGGTCCTGGGATCAAGCCTTTCGAATTCCCGCATAATAGAATTATCATACATCACTTTTGGGATCAAAAGGTCCGGCATGTCTTTCATAAAATCAAGGATATAAGGGATCTCACCATATTTGTCCCTGACACCTTCAAGAACAGCGTCCACCGCCTCATCAGGTTCTTTTGCCACTATCTTTCTTATCCGCTCAATATCCATACTATCCATCCTCAATATTTAATAAACAAAACCCTGGTGGCCTTAGATAGAGGCACCTGCTTCAGATCTCCTTTTAATCTTTATTAATATATAATCCCTCATCTTTGAAGGAAGTACCTCAGCCAGGTCTGCAAGGACATAGCCTTCATCAAACTCGATATTGCTGATGGCTTCATGATAACGTTCATAGGGCAATTTTATCCTCAACCCGGCAAGTTGTAATGTGATAGGGGCCGGGGACAGAACATTGAAAATATCACTAACCTGTTCCCGGACCTCTTTCATAACCCGTGCAGGCAGGACTGCAAGTTCATCCTTTACCATTTCCTCTCGCATCTGATCAATGATATCTGCCACCCTGTCATTAAGTACATCCATGGCATCCAGTTCAGGACCCTTACGCATCCTGTGGGCCACCCTGCCGATACCTCCCACATACATATCCGCACCTTCCACATCTTCGGTCTTAAGGTCCGGACCACCGGTCACCAGGATCGGTATGGTGATACCTTCGAATAATTTGGGTTTCTTATTGATGATACAATCGCTAAAGGAACCAAAGGAGAACACTGCCACATCATGCTCGTTGATGAGCTTCCTTTCATAATCCGCTGACAGGGCCACCCTTCTTCCCATTCCCCGGGCAAGCCCTATCATATTCGTATTGGACCCGCCGCGACGCAGATATTCAGCCACATCACATGCGGAATGGGGAAGATGATGGGAAGCCAGAGTGGGTGAGACCACTGCGATCTCGGTCCCGGTAAGAGGAGCTTTTGTAAGCTTTCCAAGCAAACTGTTGCAAAGCACTTCAATAAGTTGCACATCCTTTTTAGGTATCAGCATCACCAGCGTCACTTCAGTTGAGGCGGGGGTCTTCTGTACAAGATAACCTCCCAGATCCTCAAGAAGCTCCAGGATAAGACTGTGTTTATGGATACCGCCTTCATAGATATAAGGTTCAAGCACTGCTGCCATGAATATCAACTCCTGCAATTTCTTCCAGTAAACTGTGACCCTCATCGATCCATTCCTGTTCAATGGTATCCTCGGATGCCACGAAAATAAAACGGTCATTGGAAAGGGAATGATATCTTACCCTGAACCCTTCGGGACAGGACCTGATGGCCATATCAGCCAGTCTTTCCCTGAGGGTCTGAGCAGGATCATCCACCACCAGGCTGTTGATCAGTTCAATACTGCCCTCAGGATCACCGGTGATTATCTCAATGTTACTTCTTTGTGTCTGCACAACTTTGTCCGATCCAAACTCCGCCAGCAATTTGTCGATAAGCACAGGCATATACTGTTCCTGTTTCACATCTATAAGGACTCTTATCGGATTTCTGGCCTCACCGGAATCCAGTATGTCCCCGGCCTTAACAGGGGGAAGACCTGAACGCAACATCAAAGCCATCACGAACAATGAATCTTCGGGCCTTATGATAACCTTAAGCCGCCCGATACTTCTTGCAAATCCCAGTTCTGAGATCACATCCTCCAGTATGCTCCTGTAAGCTCCGGCTTCAGAAGGGACAGTGGTCTCAACTACGAACATCTCAAGAGGATCCATAATGAATCACTCCTTTACATAACCGGATGACAGCAGGGCCGCACCCACCGCCCCGATCAGCTGGGAATGGGGAGGGACCACAACATCCACCTTGAGCAGTTCTCCAAGGGCCTTTGGCACACCTGCAATAAGGGAAGAGCCACCCACAAGGATCAGGGGTTCCTTAACCTCCACTTCCTGGAGCTGTTGCTCAAATATCTGCTCCACCACACTATGACAGGCAGCCGCCGCAACATCCTCGGGACTGGACCCTTTTGCCAGGGAGTTGACCAGGGACTGGATACCAAAGACGATACAATAACTGTTCATCTCCACATTCTTATCAATACCCTTTACAGCCAGGTCCCCAAGATCGGTGATCTCCACACCAAGACGCTTGGAGGTCATCTCCAGAAAACGCCCGGAAGCACCCGCACAGATACCACCCATGGTGAACATGCCCGGAATACCGTCCTCAACGGAGATGGCTTTATTGTCCATCCCTCCTATATCGATAACAGTAGCACTTCCTTTTTGTTTACCTGCAAGATACACAGCTCCCTTAGAGTTGACGGTGATCTCTTCCTGGATCAGGTCGGCATTGAAATGTTCCCCTATGAGGAAACGGCCGTATCCTGTTGTACCCATGGCCTGGATATCCTCTTTTTTAAGTCCTGCCTGATCAAGGGCCTGCTGGAGTGCCTTTTCAGCACTTTCAAGCACCTTGATAGTTGGGACCCAGCCTTCTCCGATGATCTCATCATCCTTCATGACCACTGCTTTGGTAGTGGTAGACCCGGAATCCACACCTGCGGTGATGCCTACCTGATGTTCCCTGGAAAGCAGATGCTTTCTGCGGGCAATAGTGGTAAGGGCTTCCATACGGGTGAGTAATGTGGAAGCTGTGGTCCTTTCAGTGAATGAATAACTGATCACAGGAAGACCCGAGTTCTGGAACACATATCTTCGGATCTCATTCCTGACAATAGCAGCTTCAGCACAGCGGAAACAGGAGGTCACAAACACTCCGTCCACCTTTGCAACCCCTTCCACGACAGCCTTTGCCCGGGCCATCATTAGTTTAAGATCAGGACTTGCAACCTCCAGGCCAAATTCCATACCGATATCATCAAGCGCTGAGACATCCATTTCAGGATATACCAGTTTTGCATTCAGGGACTCTGCAGCCGATTCAAGTTCTTTCTGTACTCCTGCATATTCACTTCCACATGAAACCAGGGCAATTATGACCGTATCATTTTCTGTCACTTAGAATCACCATCCAGGGATTTTAAGAACTCAGCTATCCTATACACAAATTCCTGCCCATCCTCCTGGGAATGTGGATAATCAACCTCCAGAGTAGGGACCTTTTTTTCCCTTATAAGGAACTTTGTAAGCTCGTTGGTACGTGCACAGCCCATACATCCAAAACTAATGGAAGCATCCGCCACAATGATCGCCGCTTCAGCCTCATCTATAAGAGGGCCCACTATGGACATTCGACCCCGAACCCCGGCAGGGACCTCCACTGCAGCATATTTTAAACCATGTTTTGGACCTTCAGGAGTAATGTTAAGAGGCGGGGAGTCCACACCCACAGTAGTGATCTTTTCACGTATCTTCTCCATCATAGCAAGGGGCTGATGTCCAAATCTTTCCACAAGGTCAGACAGGATCAGGCTGTTCGTGGGATAAATAAATACTTTTACCAATATAACACCTCATAATTCAGATTCAATGATCTTTTGTAATTTTGATACGGCCAGTTTACCCGGGTTTTCCTTTTCCTTAAGGGGCTTTCCTGAATCATAATCATCCAGAGCCTTACCTATCATAGGTAACATACTGACCTCCTCCCTGAGAAAATGGAATCCCGGCCTTGGGCCTCCACCCCTTGAAGCCCGACAGCGATCTGCAGCACCGGGTTTGAATCCTCTGTCCTTGACAAAGATATGATTCCTGTCCATTGAGCGGATCTTTTCCACCACTTTGTTAACAGCTGCCATTGGCCCTGTCACCATGGTCCCAAAACAGGTTTCCTTTATCGTGATAGAGCCTTCGGACTCATATACCTTCATAGCCGCATCCATCGGAAGGACACTGTCCGAACTGATCACCACGATCTTTGTGATATTTTTATCAGCATTATCTGCCATTAAAGATCACCTTCCCGCCTCTCTATCACATACATCACATCACCCTCCTCAAATGCCTGAAGCTTTTCAGGCTCAAGTACCCTGCCAATGATATTGGTACTGGAGAACTTTTCACCGGTGGGACCAAAATCAGTCTCATCGTCCAGTTTGACCCCTACCATGCCCATCCTTTTAGCAGCCTGGTTGGTAACTCCGATATATCCCCCCCGGACCATATCTGCAGGAGTGTTCTCCGGGAAGATCTCCTTATATTTCTCAGCCTGTTTTTCTGCCTTGAATATAAAAGTATTTTCATACTTCATGATCAAAGGCAGAGCCCCTACAGGTTTGAACTGCAGGTCAATGGCATGTCTGAAAAAATCAAGGGTCTTTGGAGCAAGGTCATCATAAAGTTCTATGCGAACCAGCCTGGAAGCAGGTTCACCATATGCCACTACCTTTCCGTCACCCAGAACTTCAAGCGTTGTGGCAGGTTCCTGTTTCACAATAATGGAATCATCTTCAACATGCCCTCTGCGTTGAAGCTCCACACCAAGTTCAGATAGTTTCCTCTCCGCACTGGAAAAATCCATGCCCAGCAGCCAGACAGGTTCGGGAGATGTGGATATGAACAGGTCCTGACCTTTTTCTGCGATCCTTGCAAGCTCTATACCCGTGTCCACATTCCCTACAATAGAATGCATAATACTTGCAGGACGCCCGTCCAGGGAGATGAACATCTTTCCGGTACCATAACCAACAGTCCTTACCCAGACAGAACCGGCAACGCGAGGTTCGAAATTCTCATAGGTACACATTTCCCCGTGCAATGAATGATCAGAAATGAATGAACTGGAACAAAGATCGACCGTAAAGGTCCCATCCTTTGTGAGGGCAAAGAAATGCTCTGCCCCTTCAGGAGATTCATTGTCCATTGTTATGTTCATGAAGGTGAAGACACTCCACCCATCCTCCAGGACCGTTGACATGTCAGTGGTACAAAGGTGCTCTCCTGTCTTTTCCCATTCAACCACCTCATCGATCCCCAGGATACTATCTCCCTTTCCCAGCAACTCAAGGACCTTCTTACCTGCCACGACCTTACCAAAGGTACCTTCCTCAGGGGCCCCATATTCAGAGGAATGTTCATGCAGGACTATTATAAGATGGGTATTGGCCGGATCAAATCCGCCGGCCCCGTAAATAACATCATACTGTTCAAATCGCCGGGCCCGGTGTGTGGGATTCAGATCAGTGGAAAATGGACCAAAAGCCACGGCTTTCCCGTCACTCCAGCGTACCGGAACATTCTCATATGATGGGTGGTCAGCAGACCATCTTCCAGAGGAGACGGACCAGGCTGCAAGTTCTATTCTGATATCACCTTTGGTGGTCCTTATCATATAATCGGTAACTTCGCCTGTACTGCGGTCCTCTGTTTTTTTCAGTATGCCCACAGCACAACCTTCCTTATAGGGGGCCTTTGAGACCTCAATTGCATAACCCAGAGTGGAACCTTCCGGAAATGCCATTTTTTGTCCATTGATCTCCAAATGTATATCATCACTCAGCTCTATCGCCTCCTCACATAGATAATAAAAAGCTTAATCATAAAGTTATGCTTTCCTGTTGTTTTACATCAGTACTGCATCCGGGAAACTCAAAAAAAACAGATATTCAGAGGATTTTATAAGCCTTTACCCGGCCCATCATAAAAGATGGGTATTAACACAAGACCTGGTCATTAATGGAGAACCTTAATAAAGATTCCCGGAAACCCATGCGTATCCGGGAACATATGGTTTTCATAGCAATAGTGATCTCAACCTATTGCTCTTTACAACGATCGTTACAAAATGCCAATCCTTACAACAATGGCCACAGCAAGGTCTAAAGTATCCGTATCATCAGAAATTATAGAATGGTGCCATGGCCCTGTTGTGGGATTATGCCTCCTGAGCAGCAAGCACGCGCTCTTCTTCCGTAAGCTGGGAAAGAACGGTGTCCGGTCTGCCAATATCAACGATCTTGCCATCCCTCATCAATGCCACACGATCGCAGGCCTCATATAGGAAATCCATATCATGGGATACAATGACGAACGTATCGCCCATCTCTTCCCTTGCTCTGAGGATCGACCTTGTCACTTCGATCTTGGTCACAGGGTCCATGGTTCCGGTGGGTTCATCCATTATGATGATATTTGGTTCTTTCATCAGTATCTGTGCAAGGGCAACCCGGTGGCGCTCTCCTTCACTGATATCATCAGCCATCTTTGGCAATATGTTCTTTGCTTTCTCTTCGGAAAATCCGGTGGTCACCAGGGTCTTTACGGCCTTGCGCATTGCGATCTCATATGGCAGATCAATGCCAATGGACTCAGTAAGGTTATCAATGATAGTACGATGAGTGTACAGACCGTACTCCTGATGCAGGATACCCATATACTTTTTGGCACGACCACGGTTATCGGGACCCGGGTCCTTCATGTCGACCCATTCATCCCCGACCCTGACATTAACCTCACCTCTGGTAGGTTGCACAATTCCCATCAGGATCTCGGAGGTAGTGGTCTTTCCGGCACCGCTGGTCCCGGCAAGTCCGTATATCTCACCCTGTTTGACATCAAAGGTAACATCATTCACGGCATTTACCACACCCCTTGTAACAGAGATATATTTTTTAACCAGATTCTTTACTTCAATGATATTATCTCCCAGCTGGACATTATCCTTTTTGTCAATATGGGAGACCATTTTCATGAATTCAGCTGCAACAGCTTTGGGATCACCTTCACTGACAATGGCCCCGTCTTCCAGAATGATGGCCTTGTCGGCCAGTTCCTCAATGACCTCGGACCAGTGAGAGGTGATCACCATGGTCATATTATAGGCCTTCACAGCATTTTCAATGACGTCATGCACCACATCTGCAGTGTTGGGATCAAGGGTGCCTGTGGGCTCATCTGCCAGCAGGAGCATGGGATTTCGTACAAGCTGCCTTGCGAGTACCACCCTCTGTTTCTCTCCTCCACTAAGGTCACGGGCCACATGCATCATACGATGGGACATACGCACATCCTCAAGCAACTCCATCGCCCTGGACATGGCATCTCCGCCTTTATAACCGATCTCAGTAAGGGAATTCATTACATTGGTGATCACCCTGTCATCTCCGTACAGGGCAAAGGTCCTCTGGAGCATGATAGCAACCCTTTTGGAAACTTCCCTGCGGTCATTTGCATGAAGGGACAGTTTTACAAAATCAGCTTCAAAAGGTTTCATATCCCCTTCTTTACAATTGCGGCAGGTTTCACCCACTTTACTCGGAGGGTCTATGTGGCCACATTTTTCACAGTGCGCCAGATGATAGACAATGGAACCGGATATTTCCTCATATTCCTCTGCTCCACGCAGTGCATGCATCAAAATTGTCTTTCCGGAACCACTGCGGCCCAGAATACCAACTACTTCACCTTCGTTTATGTTAAGATTGATGTTTTTTAAAACCTTGACACCATCATAAGCTATAGTCAGGTCCTTGATCTCAATGAACAGTGACATTTAATTTCCTCCGATTAATGAGTGATCCTTGTGAGACTCTTATGAATATAGATATCAGTTACATAACTGTTTTGCATGGTTTGTACAAAATCAATGATAATGATTGCCAGACCAGCATCACAATGGCAATAATAATTTGTAACAGATACAGATGCATTACATGATACACTACATAAACATAACGCATCGTAATATCACTGTTAACATTTAAAAACGATGCCTTGCGGCATATTATCATTATTAAGGATGCAAAAAAGATTCGTATCATCAAAGATTATCCACAATACCAATGACCTCAATTATATCATTAATGACAATATCAGCCGCATCATAAAGTTTCTGAGGGCGCTTGTCCCCCTGCTGCAGGGTAACCACACCTATATCCGCAGCTCTTAGAGCCAGGATGTCATTCATACCGTCCCCCACCATCAAAACAACATCATATACACCCTTAAGTTCCTTAACGATGTTCTCTTTATCCCGGGTCGTGGCAATATCAAATACCCCCTCTATGGGTATATCGATACATCTGACCAGGCTTTCAAGATTCCTTATGCTGTCCCCTGAAGCTATATAGGTGTCAACCCCGCGCTTTTTCAATTCCCTGATGGCTTCTGTCGTATCATGATAAAGGCGACCTCCGGTACTGACAGAATAGACCACACTATGAGAATCCCTGTCCACTATCACACCCACAGCAATATAGAATATGTTCGGACAGCGAGATTTTACATAGCACAGGACTTCCTGAAGGTCTGCGATGGATGCTTTACTATCCTCAAGGATGCCATATGCCTCCTCAACTGTAAAAGGACTGCTTGCACAACTTATATCAATGCTTAATCCATGCATTTCAAGGAAATCCACGATCCTGACATCCACATCCCCACCCATGACCAGACCGGGGTCAATATGCAGGACCAGCAGTGCACGCCCTTTTTTTTCTGCCACCAGAGAAGTGCTTGCGATCCCTTTAAGGACCTCACCACTTTCCATGTCCCTGGCCACACGATACATATGCAGGAGAGTACCTGCGCTATCAAAGACAACTGCTACCTTTTTCTTTTCCGTGCACATCATTTAAGCCCCTAATAATGTTGATGATTTTGATCATAACGATCATACCATACGAATTATACCATCATACGAATTATACCATCATACGAATTATACCATCATACGGATTATACCATCATATGGATTACAATATATCTATTTGAGAGGGATCATCCACAACGATCTCAGGAGAACCTTTATAGTCGATTATCTTTCCGGTGACCCTTACTTTTTTCATATGATACATGACCTCCGGGTCCTGAGGAAAATCATCCAGATCATCTGAATATATGACCACCGTGAAATATCCCTCATAAGGATCATGGAAGTTCAGGAATGTAATGCCTCCTGAATCATATTTGCTGGTTTTTACGATCACTCCCTCCACAGTCCGGACCTGCCCGATATAACGACCTGCATCCATATAGGAAATAACATCTCCATCAGAGTTATCGGCCTGACCCTCTGCATCAGAGGAAAAGGATGAAATGGTTGAAGAAGAGGAAGAAGTGGAGGAGGACCACAGCCCCACCCGATCTTCCCGGGCCCTTAACTGGGCAGCTTCAAAGGTCTTCTGATAACGGGTATCCGGTTCATATGTCTTTGAGACCGCAAGACCGGAGAGGACCAGCTGTTCATTGACCAGCTCGCCGTTTAGCCAGACATATCTGAGCAAACGACCAAATGTATCCCTGTTACTCACATCAACCTCAAGCTCAACCTGTTGTCCCAGCACATTCTCCACCATATACTGCTTTGCCTCCTCATAATATGCTTCATCAACCTCCGGAGTATCCACTCCCACCAGCCGGACCTTTTCGCCGGAGTCAATTACAAACGTATCGCCGTCAACGATCCTGGTCACATTGGCAGCCGTACGTTCAGGAGCATTTTCAAGGCCCAGACAACCTGAAAGGGACAAACATAGAAAAATAATTATAACTACATGAGTATATTTCAATGAAATGAAGTTCATACAAAGGAAATTTATTTAATCATATTTCAAGCTATTCAACAGGATGAAACCTTTTAAGGACAAAATCATACCTGCTGAAAAATAAAAGATATAGAGATCAGCATATGAACAATAGAACAAATGTTCCCAACATCCTTGTAGTTGATGACGAAGCACGCAATGCGGACCTTATGGAAGCATATCTTTTCGGAGATCACAATGTAATAAAAGCCTACAACGCAAAGCAAGCCCTGAAGATCCTGGAAAAGGGAGACATTAACCTTATCCTGCTGGATATAATGATGCCCGATATGCAGGGGGACGAACTCTGCCAGCTACTCAAAAACAACACCACCACCGGGTTCATACCAATAGTCATAGTCACGGCCCTTTCCAGCAAAGAAGACCGCGTCAATGCTTTGAAGGCCGGGGCAGATGATTTTCTGACAAAACCTGTGGACCGTACAGAACTTCGCATAAGGATCGGTTCCCTCCTGAAAATTAAAGAGCTTACCTGCCGTCTCAGGCAGGAGCGAAACCTGGCGAGGACCTATCTTGACACTGCGGGGGTCGTCCTGATGGTTGTAGATATATCCCAGAAAATAGCTTTGATAAACAAAAAAGGCTGTGAGATAATGGGATATGAAAATGAATCTGACCTTATCGGGAAAAATTTCTTTGACCTATTCATCGTTCCTGAAAAACGTACACAATCAAAGGGAGACCATCATCAATTCATTTGCAATAATGATATGGAACTGAAAAACTACGAATCATCCATCATTAACAGAACAGGTCAGACAAGGATAATTAACTGGCATAACACCCTTCTTAAAGATAAAAACGGCACTGTCACCGGAGTACTTCGCTCCGGAGAAGATATTACTGAAAAAAAAGCTGCACAGGAGGCTCTTCTGAAAAATGAGGAGATCCATGAGAAAGAGATACACCACCGGATAAAGAACAATCTTCAGATAATCTCAAGCTTGCTGGACCTGGAGGCCCGCAAGTTTACTGATGAGAAAACTACAAATTCATTTAAAGAAAGCAGGAACCGGGTTCAATCCATGGCCATGGCCCATGAAAAGCTGTATCTATCCCGGGATATGGACACTATTGACATAAGTGACTACCTGAGGAATATTGCAAATTTCCTGTATAGTATGAATGCCGGGAACGATCCTTTAATAAAAATGGAAACTGATCTGCAAAAAGAGTATCTGGACATTGACACAGCCATCCACCTGGGCCTGATTGTAAACGAATTGATCACTAATTGTTTTAAATATGCCTTCACCAACAGAGATACAGGCAGGATACAACTGACCTTCCACCGCAAAGAAGATGAGTACATACTCACCATAAAAGATGACGGAACAGGGTTGTCCGATGACCTGGACATACGGAAAGCAAATAGCCTGGGTTTGCAGCTTGTTCATGAACTGACCGAACAGATCGGAGCAAAGCTTACTATCAAAAGAGAAAATGGTACGGCCTTTACACTTCGTTTCAACAGGATAACCAACACTCCTTAAATAAATACTCAAAGGGTACCTGTCTGAAACATCATTTATAAGGGGGGACAACAGATATGATTTCCAAAAAATTCATTTTTGTATTGGTACTTATAAGTTCAGTGACAATTGTTTCTGCCATTCTGGGAGAGCAGAGTTATCCTTTCCTGCTGGACAGACCCTGGGACCACTCCCCTATAACCGTACATATTGATGATGTGAATGTACCTCCCCACTATAGCCCCGGATATAAAGACCAGGTACTCATAGCAATGGATTACTGGGAGGAAGGAGGCAATGGTAAGCTTAACTATGTCCCGGGGTTCACTCTCACAGGGGATCCGGATGCCGACATAAATATCCGATGGGTGGAGAACATGGAAACCGTGATCGGTGCCCCGGAAGGGGTTGCAGGACATTGTGTATCCTATGAGAAAAGCGGGAAGTACGTTCGTTCCGAAATAGTACTGGAAGTTGGCAATTATGAAGGCTTCTCCTGGAGACAATACGGGAACGCAAATATGCGGACCGTGGCAAAACATGAGATCGGCCATGCTCTGGGCCTGGCCCACAGTACGGATAAAAAAGATATTATGTATCCCACTTATGCCCAGAGAGAAGATCTGAACCCGCTGTTGCTGGAAGCAACATATCCATATCTGATCATAGCCATTTTGATCATACTCACTGTAATTGGTTATCAGGGGATTGGCTGGAGACACTATCACAAATTGAGGGAAAAGCTCGAAAAAGATTCATTCGACAAAAAATAAAAACTGATTTATTCAAAAAAGAGAAGGAAACAGATAAAGCTGCATAACCCTTAACTTGTCGTTAACTTGATATATGGAAGAGAAAATTATAAGCACAGATTTATTCCATAATAAAAACTTTATGTTTTTCATTCATAGGAGGATCACAAATGAAACAGCAAGTTGAGGTAAAAGAACTCAAAGAAGGAAAATATGTCGTTATCGATGATGAGGCCTGTGTAATTAAGAGTATTTCAAAATCCAAACCTGGAAAACACGGATCTGCAAAAGCAAGGATCGATGCCATTGGCATCTTTGACAATCAGAAACGTTCCATTGTCAGTTCAGTTTCCAGCAAGATCTACGTTCCTATCGTAGAGCGCAAGACAGCCCAGGTACTTTCCATCAGCGGAAACATTGCCCAGTTAATGGATATGGAAGACTATTCCACCCTCGAACTTACCATTCCGGATGAATACAAGGATAGGGTCACTGAAGGCAGCGACATTACATTCATCACAGCAATGGGCAACATGAAGATCGACATGAGATGATCCCTGACGGGATACTATGTTCTATCAGCCCATATTCATGGATGCACTGGCAGACCCTGTGTCTGCCAGATACACCCTTTTTGGAGTTCCCTTTGATCGGACTTCCACATTCCGCTCAGGCAGCCGCTGGGCCCCGGATGCTATCAGAAAGGCATCACTTAACTTTGAAAGTTACAATCCTTTTTTTGACATTAACCTCTCGGATCTGATGATACACGACATGGGTAATTTTGATATTTCAGGCCATGTGGACGATAACCTGACAGAATTGTACCAGGAAGTCTCTGAACTTTTCACCCGGAAAAAAATACCCATCATGATCGGGGGAGAACATTCCCTTACCCTCCCCTGCGTGAAGGCCTGTTTTAAAAAAGCAGAAGCTGATATTGGAGTAGTGGTACTGGATGCTCATCTGGACCTGAGGGATGAATATGAAGGGATAAAATACAGTCATGCCTGTGTATCCCGCCATATTATCGAAGAAGTAACAGATAGATATGTGACCATAGGTGTTAGAAGCGGTTCAAAAGAAGAATGGGATTTTGCCCGGGATAACTCCGTCAAATACTATACTCCCGAAGAGGTCACTGAAAAAGGAGTTGACAGCCTTGTTCAGGAGATCAAAAGATATCTTGATTGTGACCGGATCTATCTTTCACTGGACATGGATGCACTGGACCCGGCCTTTGCACCGGGACTGGGAACCCCGGAACCCTTTGGCCTTACATCCCTGCAGGTAAGGGATATCATCAGAGGTCTTGCCCCCATATCTGCAGCTTTTGACATCATGGAGATAGCCCCGGAATATGACAACGGACAGACTGCCATCCTTGGAGCACAACTTATAAGAGAGTTCATAGCTTCACATGCTGTCTCAGACAGGGGAACTGGCAACCGGGAATTGTACTCCTGAAGATAGGAAACCATTTCTAATCACCCTTTTCCAGACAACTTATCATCTATCCGGAACATAGACGAGTTGCCTTCCACTAATGCAGGTAATCCATGCAGATGGGTAATGTTCAAGATATGGTCATATACCAATATAGCTTTAATACATATTCCATATATCAAAATTCAAGCAAATAAAGGCAGGAAAATTATGAAAGAAGAGATTGACGTAGTATGCCCGGCATGTTCACCAAAAATACCGTTACCACATTATATACTCAGAGATGGGCAGAACCCGGTGGTACAATGCCAGCAATGTGGAGAGATACATCCGGCCACCATCGAACCGAAAAAGAACAGTCGCATAAAGGTCATAGTAAGCAAGGAGGACAGATCATTCACCCTCTGGACCAGAATGGATTCGGAAGAGATGGTCTATGTAGATGATGAGATCGTCATTGATGATGAAAAAGAGGAAGAGGTCTTCCCAATTATAATAACATCCATCGAATCAACTCTAAAAAGAGTTGAGGGTTCAAAGGTCGGGGATATTGATACCCTCTGGGGACGAGCCATTGATGAAGTTACGGTAAAGATTGCCATAAAAGCCAGCGGGGAGACAGTATCCATTCAAAAGAAAGTTCCCGGAGATCAGGAATTTGTCGTAGGGGATATTGAAAAGATGAAGAATAAGGAACTTATGATCCTGCGCATAAAGGTCAGGGACGGAGGGTTCCTTTCAAAGAGAGGGGACAGGGTACCTGCAAAATATATAAAACGTATTTACACCAGGCAAACATACAGGAAAGGTTGGGGGGAAAACACAACAGCATGGAGCAGGAACTATCGAGAAAGGAACTGATAAGCGATCTTAGAACTAAGGGGATATCAGAAAAAGTTTTGGAGGCAATGCTCAGGGTTCCAAGACATTTGTTCGTACCTGAAGAAGTTGCAGGTTCAGCTTATATAGACATGCCCCTGCCGATTGGTTCAGGTCAAACCATATCAGCTCCCCATATGGTTGCCATTATGTGCGACCTTCTGGACATAAAGGAAGGTGCCAGGATACTGGAAATAGGAGCAGGTTGTGGGTATAATGCTGCTGTCATGGCCGAGATTACCGGAAAGACAGGACACATCTACAGCATTGAAAGACTTCCTGAACTAGCAGAAATGGCCCGGCAAAATCTAAGAAGGACCGGATATACGAATGTGGATATAATATGTGCAGATGGCTCAGCCGGTTTTGAGAAACATGCTCCCTATAAGCGTATCATAGTCACCTCAGCAGCACCCTACATACCCGACCCCCTCATTAAACAATTATCGGAAGGAGGTTTGATGGTCATACCGGCAGGCTCTCACTACCAGCACCTCTACCTGGTAAAAAAAAATAATTACTCAGAGATCTCCATTGAAGACCACGGAGAAGTTATCTTTGTTCCTCTTATAGGAAGATACGGCTTTCATTGAGTTTATGACAAAATGTATATACAGGTCATACATATGCCTGTCAGAATATATATTGCCACATCAATATAAGATGGATCAATTTATACATAATAAAAACAGATTTATAGATAGATATATAGATTTAAACCTCTGAGGGATTATCATAGAAACACGAAAAGTCCAGCAAACCGGCGGATCCACCTATATCATATCACTACCAAAGAAATGGGCCCAGAGGGCTGGTATCCAGGCCGGCTCCCAGGTCACGCTGCAACCCCAATCTGACGGATGTCTAAGTTTAATTCCACCCAACACCCCGGTTCAAACAAAAAAGAACAAGATATATGTTGAAGGATACACCGACGACCGATTGATAAGGAAACTGATAGCCGCTTACCTTTCAGGTAATGATATACTTGAGCTTAAAGGAAAACGTATCCTTTCAAAACAGAAAAAGACCATTCGCGATGTATGTCACAAGCTCATTGGCCCTGAGATCATAGAAGAGACATCAAACAGTGTTCTTATACAGGACCTGCTCAACTCCGGCGAGGTCTCGATCAAAAAGAGTGTTCGCAGAATGTACCTGATATCCAGTTCAATGCTTAAGGATTCTATCGATTCCCTTAAAAAAGGGGACAATGATCTGGCCCTGGACATCCTGGAAAGGGACGATGAAGTGGACAGATTATATCTGCTTATTTCCAAACAGTTCAGAGCCATACTGCAGGGGTCACGTCTGCCCGACACATCCGACAGCACAATTGATGAATATCATGATCTGCGACTGGCAGCTATCTCCCTTGAAAGGATAGCCGACCATGCACGCAAGATAGCAAATATATCATCCAATCTCAAAGTCAGGATACCATCTGAAACCATGGATGTGATCGAAAGTGCCAGTATCAGCACATCAAAGATGGTTGAAGATTCCTTTGAGGCCCTCTACAATAAAGATGCTGAACTTGCAGAACATGTTCTGGAGCAGGTTCCGAATATACAAAAGGAGATCGATGAGTTGAATAAAATGCTGCTTAAGCTGGACTCTCCTGAAATGATAGTATCCCTGGGAACTGTGGTTGACAGTATCGACAGAATAGGAGACTATGCTGCAAATATATCAGAAGTTGCAATTAATCTGTCAATGGCCATTTCAATAAATAAATAAATAAATAAATATAAATGCATAAATATACACAAAGAAATACACATATGTGTATAGGTATACGAATAAATAGATGCATAGAATTCCAGAGACCATAAATGTTCTTTCGATAATGCATGCTATTCATCTAAATTACAGATGATCGATCGGGATCCATTCTCCTGGAATCTAAAAGCATAAAGTACCAGACGTTTCCTGTTTAAGTATGATAGAGGGATAAAAGATAGAAACTTCATCATAGAAACTATTATTTATAAGATAACAGATAAGGAAAACACATATTTAAAGGGAAATATCACACTGCAACAGGAGAAAAGCAATGGGCGTAATACTATCATTTAAACAGAACTTCACCAGAATATTCCGAAAACTTTTTAATAAAAAGAACCCTCGCATAGGGATATACGGCCCACCGAATGCAGGTAAGACCACACTGGCAAACAAGATCCTGAGGGACTGGACCGGAGATGCGATGGGTTCAGTGTCCCATGTTGCTCATGAGACCCGCAGGGCCAGACGCCGGGAAGGTGTTACCATCCGCACCAATGGAAATTCCATAACCCTTGACATTGTTGACACACCGGGACTTGCCACAAAGATCGACTTCCACGAGTTCATGGAAAAGGGAATGGATGAGAATGAATCAAAGAGAAGGGCCAAAGAAGCTACAGAAGGTGTGATCGAAGCTGTCAAATGGCTTGAGAACCTGGACGGGGTCATTCTTGTCATGGATGCAACTGAAGACCCGTTCACCCAGGTGAATGTAACAGTAATTGGAAATATGGAAGCAAGAAAACTGCCCCTTCTTATTGCTGCAAATAAGATCGACCTGCCGGAATCCTCTCCTGCCACTATCAGAGAGGCCTTCCCGCAACATCCAATGGTGGCCATATCTGCCCTTGAAGGAAAGAACATCGAAACCCTATATGAAGAGATAGGGAAAAGGTTTGGGTGATCAAAATGCAAGGCATTCAAATGGACATGCTTTCTGAGGACAGACTGGCGAAGATGGCACCTGTCGAGAAGATCAGGTTCATAATCGATGAAGTCAAAAGCGGCAAGATCCTTGTACTTGAGAAAGGCCTGACACCTGCAGAAGAGGCCAGTCTTATTGAAGCTACCATGACCCAGATCATGCCGGATGGATTCTCAGGCATAGAAATGGAAACCTATCCTTCTTCAAATGATAACTCGATCATGGGCAAGCTATTCAAAAAGAAAACAAGGGGCCGTCTTACTGTAATAGGGCCTGCAAACCAGCTTAAGACCCTTAAGAAGGACAGGGATATGATCAGTGCCCTCGTATCTGCAAGCAAATAACCTTTCGGATTATCACAAATGAACGGCAGCAACACCGCTAACCGGCCTCTCTCCCACTATGAGATGGGCACGGATGATGTGAACATCATCTGCACATATGGAAAAATAAACATCTGGTTTGGGCGTAAGACTCCAGAATCAGTTATAGGGAAAGTTATCCTGGAGATATCCAATATTGATAAATCAGCCCTTCATGAAATAGAAATGGTCTGTAATTTTGAGAAGATCACAGAATATGAGAGTCATGGCTATGTTCTTATATCCTATGCAAAGACCTCTCAGGGATACCGGGTGATATTCAATGTTCCTTTCCATAATAAGAGTGCCCTTTTACACATGGCCAGGGACACCCTGCAAAAATTAACAAATGATGACATCTCTCTGGACATTTACTGGAATGGAAACGATTCGAACATAATCCAGCTGGCCGATGAACTAAAGACAATACCGGACTGGAAAGTGAAGAACGTTGTCTATAAAGAATGAACAGATCATCTTTTGTAATATAGCACAGCAACATCAGTATAACGTCCATGACCCCTTTATAGAAATTAAAGAGGTTAACAGCCGTAAAGACATCCCAAACACAACAGATAACAGTAAAAAATATACCAATCATTCCTTTCATTAATAACAAAGACGTGACCTATTATGACAGACAAACCTCCAATAGAATGTGATTTTCTTATCCCTTCAATAAAATTAATGGCTGAACACCTGAATATTGTAGCTGACAAACTTGACAGGACCATGGTCAACAAAATGATAGATGAGATATTCGATGCTCAACACATATTCCTCATGGGAGCCGGCCGTTCCGGACTTGTTGGAAAAGCTTTTGCAATGCGCCTTATGCACCTTGGGCTCAAGTCATTCGTTGTCGGGGAATCCACAACCCCTGCAGTTGAAAAGGAAGACGTCGTTATTGCAATATCAGGATCAGGAGAAACCAGATCCATATCCAACCTGGGAAGGATCACAAAAGAGATAGGTGCCACACTGATCACTGTCACATCCAATGATGACTCCACACTTGGACGTCTTTCCGATACAGTGGTCGTAATTCCCGGAAGGACAAAGAATGATGTCGGCGGATATCTTGAGCGCCACATGAGAGGAGAATATACTCATCTGACACCCCTGGGAACATCCTTTGAGATATCATCCCTGGTCTTCCTGGATGCTGTCATTGCACAACTTATAGGCATCACAGGTACCTCAGAGGCCGAGCTTAAATCAAGGCATGCAAAACTTGAATGAGAGAAACGATCCGATAAAACAGAGCAAACCGTAAAACAGAACATCCAGCAAAACGACCATCCAGTAATACAGAGGGACTATCATGGAACAGAAAGGATTTGCAAAAAGGGTAATGGGTGTGGACATCTCAGGGATACGCAAGATGTTCGAAGCTGCAGGTTCAGATGCCATTAACCTTGGCCTGGGACAACCTGATTTTGACACCCCGGCCCATATAAGGCAGGCAGCTATCGATGCTATTAATGAAGGCTTCACCGGATATACCTATGGTTCGGGCACCCTTGAACTCAGACAGGCTCTTAGCCGGAAGTTTAAGGATGAGAACAACCTCGATATAGGCCCTGAAGAGGTTATTGTAACATCAGGTGCATCCGAAGCCCTGGAGATAGCCCTGGCAGCCCTGGTCGACCCGGGTGACGAGGTTATGATAGCAGACCCGGGTTTTGTTTCATATAGAGCTCTTACTGAATTCATGGGAGGAAAGGTAGTTGATGTACCAACTGGTGAGGAACTTACCCTTGAACCTGACACAATACTGGAGAATATCAGCAGCAAGACAAAGGCCCTTATAATCAATTCACCCTGCAACCCTACAGGCGGAGTTCAGTCAGAAGCGGATATGAAAGCCTTTGCCCAGATAGCTGACGATCACGGTATCACTCTTATCTCTGATGAGGTCTATGAACATTTCCTCTATGAAGGAGAACATATAAGCCCCGGGCAGTTCACCGATAATGTAATTACCATCAATGCAGTTTCAAAGACCTATTCCATGACCGGATGGAGGATAGGATATACTGCAGCCAGGAAAGAATACACCGAACAGATGCTTAAGGTTCACCAGTATGTCCAGGCCTGTGCCAATTCCATTGCACAAAAAGCCGCCTTTGCAGCCATAACCGGACCCCAGGATTCAGTATTTGCCATGAGAGATGAGTTCAGAGAACGCAGGGATGTCCTTCTTAAAGGAATAACGAACCTGGGGATGGAATGCGAATCTCCAAAAGGTGCATTCTATATGTTCCCCAAAGTTGAAGACAGCCAGGAAGTGGCATCAAAACTTATAGCCAATGGTGTTGTGGTCGTACCTGGAACAGCCTTCGGGAATAACGGAGAGGGCCATATAAGGATCTCCTATGCAACTTCAATGGAAGATATTAAAAAGGCCCTTCAGATAATGGAAAATGTGCTTTAAAACAGTACCCCTGCAATGAAGACAGGGGATAACTGTCTCTTTTTTTAAAAATATTGATGGATCGATGGATCGATTGATTGAGTTTTCACACATGACCTTCACATAGGCCCGCCCATATTTTCCATATGATTACTCATACCTTCCATATGATCTTCCATACTTTCTTCTTTTACTTCTACCATCCCCACCAGACGATCAGCAACCTCTTCAACTCCTTCACCAGTAAGAGTTGACATGGACATGTCCATCGGGATGTCAGAATGAGCCAGATCCGATTTGTTTGCAACGACCAGAACAGGCATAGGGAAGTTCTCTTTTACTTCAGATAACAGATTTAGCTGATCCTTTACCTCAAACCCGCAGGATTCGGTGGGGTCAACTATGAAAAGAAGGACACAATTCAGATACTTGATAGCTGTGATGGCCTGCATTTCCACATCATTACGCTCAGCCATGGGTCTGTCAAGCAGGCCCGGAGTGTCAATGACCTGATACCGTATGCCATCCCTCTGGAAATGACCTATCAAAACTCCTTTTGTGGTGAAAGGATAGGATGCAACTTCAGGCCTGGCCCCGGTTACAATTGATACAAAGCTGGACTTGCCCACATTCGGATAACCGGCAACTACAAGCGTTGGCTCTACCCTGATATCGGGCAATTTTCTCAGTATATTGCGTGCAGAATTCAGGTAGATAAGCTTTTTGGATACTGAAGCCATTACAGAGGCCAGTCTGCCAAAAGCCTCTTTCCTTATGGTAATTGGATCACCACCATCTCTTATCCTGCCAACATACTCCCTGGAGATCTCATGGGTCTTTGAAGCTGCCCAGTCTGCGGAACCAAGAGCTGCCCTTAGTTCATCCACACCAACAACTATGTCCACAAGTTCATAGTAAAAATCAGGAAGACTGTCAAAACTCGGGAAACGGCGCACGATATTGGAAAGGTTATCAGAAAGGATGTTACCTGCGGTAATGATCATCGATTCCTGCGCTTCAGCAATAGTCCTGCGCTTTGAAGAATTCTTCCCGGCCTTGGCTCTGGTAGCTCTTCGAAAGGCTTTGTCAATAAGTTCATCAGATGTAGGAACCGTATGGATCTTCTCAAATATCATAGTGTCTCACTGCCTTATTTGCAAGCACAACTCATATAAGCTATATATTCTTATTCCCTGAAAGGCTTTTTCCATTAAGGAAGGATGCAATAATCCCTTACTGTGAGTTTCCACGGACTTTTTAAGGAGGCTTTAACTAAATTGCAGGCCATTTAGTCTCAATCCTTTTATAATTACAACATTTATATATAGAATATTTGAGTAATCCTATAGTAAGAAATCTCGCACATGACGGACCACCTCTTATATTTGACTTGCCTTACTAAAAAAGAACCAAAAGATCAGATGTCAATACCACTTTGCCTGCACAGGTCAATGAACCTGTTAAAATCAAATACCTCTTAAGAACCAGACCATATAAAGAAATAAAAGGTGAATCCCATGGAACTTACCCCAATTCAAAAAGAGATCATAATCGAACTTATTAATCTGCAAAGACAGAAAGATGCTGCGGTAAAAGGAGAAGAGATCGCAGAACTCATCGACAGAAATCCCGGCACTGTGCGCAACCAGATGCAATCCCTCAAGATGCTGGGCCTTGTGGAAGGAGTACCGGGTCCAAAAGGAGGATACAGAGCTACAGGCAATGCATATGAAGCATTGAACATGGCCTCCCTGGATAAAGAAGCCAATGTACCCCTCTTCCGTAATGGAGAGGTTGTCAAGGGTGCCACTGTTGCAGAGATCATATTCACCACCGTACGCCATCCGGATATGTGCAACAGCCGTATAAAGGTCATCGGTAATATCAAGGAATTCATAGGAGGAGATCTGGTACAGGTAGGACCAACCCCGGTAAACAGATTAATTGTCCGGGGAGAGGTTGTTGGCAGGGATGATACCGAGAATTCCCTGCTGTTCACAATCAATGAAATGGTATCCCTGCCCAAGAAATCCATCAAACATTATCTGACCAAGGACCCTATCAATCTGGATGCAAATGCCACCATACAGGAAGCTGCCCGGATATTCATAAAGAACCAGATCCATGGGGCCCCTGTTAAAGAGAATGGAATCATCACAGGAATTGTCACATTCATGGACATAGGCGAGGTCCTTGCCAGTGGCAAGGTGACACTGAAAGTCAGGGACATAATGACAAAGAATGTTATTACAATCGACAGTGAAGCCTCATTAAGTGATGCGGTGCATATGTTCAATGAGCACAATATAGGCAGACTTATCGTAATATCCGAAGGAGTGCCTATTGGAATGCTTTCAAAGACAGATGTACTTCATGAACTGGCCGTATATTGATACGGCCTTAATGTCTTCTTTTTTCCATCTCTTTTGCAATATCCTCAAGGGTCACACCGGCAGATGCGAACATAACAAGCATATGGAACAGCAGGTCAGCAGATTCATAGATGATCTGTTCCCTGTCATCCCCTTTTACAGCAAGTATTGTTTCAACTGCTTCTTCCCCTATTTTCTCAAGCACCTTGTCTATCCCTTTACGGTGATTGAAAAGAGAGCAGACATAGGATCCTTCAACAGGATTTTGCTTTCTGTCCATTATCACATCATACACTTCATTCAGTACTGTCAGATCCGTATCAACCATAGAAAATCTCCATATTAATGATCTATCAGACTCTGGATAACAGAAGATGACATAAATAGCTTATGAACTGATCAGCTTTCAACCGGTACCACATTAATAATAATGATAAACAGTTGCGATGTTTATTTATACGAAAAATCTTAAAATAAATATTGTCGCAGTTATTTACTGCTTCCGGGACCTTCTATGTAAAGGAGCACAGGAGATCTTCAAAGGAGGAATGAAAAGTGATAGGAGAAGACCTGAAAGTAAAGGATGTAATGACCAGAGGAGTGGTTACCATATATTTTGAGGCAAATGCAGCCGATGTTGCAAGAGTAATGGCCCTGAACAATGTGTCCGCAGTTATCGCAGTGGAGGATAACGGAGAGACTTTCGGAGTGGTCTCTGATATCGACATCCTCAAACAGATGAAAGAGAATAACTGGGAAATAGCCCCTATTGAAGATATAATGTCTGAATCTGTGGAAACTGTGAGCCCCTCTGTCACAATAAGGGAGGCCGCAGACATAATGGTAAAAAAGAAAGTCCACCGGCTGATAGTCATGTCAGAAGAAGCCGTGGGGGCCTCTTACAGACCGATCGGAGTGATCAGTTCCAGCGATATCATAAAGGAACTGTTCAACAGGAATTACAAATAAGTTAAACTAAACTTAATATCAAAAAAGATACAAGAAAGCATAATTCCAGAAACATGAACAATTCCAGAGATAGATTTGTCCTGAAAATTTCCGGGGGCCCGATGCAATAACATCAGGGCCTGATCAATTCAACCCGGAAACACCCTCTGGCTGCAAATCTTTTTTTATCCCAGATATCCGATCTTTTATCCAATATCTTTTATCCAATATCTTTTATCCAATATCTTTTATCCAATATCTTTTATCCAATATCTTTTATCCAATATCTTTTATCCAATATCTTTTAGCTCATATCTTTCTTGGATCGGTGATCTCACCGGTCAGGGCAGATGCTGCAGCGGTGGCCGGGGAACTAAGATATACAAATGATTCAGGACTGCCTTCCCTGCCTTTGAAGTTACGGTTGGAGGTTGCAAGGCCGACCTCGCCATCTCCAAGAAGACCAAAGGAGCCACCCATACAGGGACCACAACATGGAGACTCAACAATAGCACCGGCTTCCATGAACTGTTCTATGTAACCTGCATGAAGTGCCTTCATATATTCGGTCCTGGAAGCAGGAATGATAAGCAGACGCACACCTTTTGCCACCGGTTCATTACCCATGAGCTCTGCAAGGACCTTAAGGTCTTCAAACCGGCCGTTGGTACATGAACCTACAAAGATCTGGTCCAGTTTGACACCTTCCACTTCAGTGACAGGTTTTACATTATCCACATTGTGAGGACAGGCTACCTGAGGCTCAAGATCGGACAGATCATATTCATGCAGGGATGCATACGTTGCACCTTCATCCGAGGCCCAGTAACTGTCCAGCTTAAAGTCAGGGATCCTTTCTTTAAGGTAGGCTTCGGTCACACTGTCCGCTTCAACTATACCTGCTTTGCCACCCATCTCAATGGCCATATTGGACATGGTCATCCGCTCTGACATTGGCATTGCTTCCACAATGGGACCGGCATATTCAGCCGCCATATATCTGGCTCCTTCCGCACCAACATCCCCTATAAGATGCAGAATGACATCTTTGGAATAGACCCTGTCAGCAAGTTTGCCGCGCATCTCGAACCGGATGGTCTCGGGAACCTTGAACCAGAGCTTTCCGGAAGCAAATACCGCTGCCATATCCGTGGACCCCACGCCGGTGGAGAAGGCCCCCAGAGAACCATAGGCACATGTGTGGGAATCGGAACCCACCACAAGGTCACCGGGTTTTACATGACCTTTTTCAGGCATTACCTGATGACAGACCCCCTCATATACATCATAGTTCAATATACCCTGCTCCCGGGCGAACTTCCTGAGCTTTATGTGATTGGCAGAGGCGTGGAGAGAATCCGCAGGTACCTGATGGTCAAACAATATGACTATCTTGCTGGGGTCCCAGACCTTTTTCTCTTCTTTGTCACGCATTATCTCATAGAAACCATCCACTGCAAGAGGACCGGTTATATCATGGGTCATGGCCCTGTCGATGTTTGCAAGGACAAAATCCCCGGCCCTGGCCGTTGATCCGGATGCTTTTGAGAATATCTTTTCGGATATTGTCATTGGTTGATCGTTGTTGTCAGACATATTAACCACTTACTCAATATAATTCTAATTAAACATTACTTCAATGGGACCTTAATTGAATACCACTTCAATGAGAGGTCTTAATCAAAGGTTATAGCGAAATCCACTTTTACTCCAACATCATATATGTATATATACATGTGGTAGATTTAATACATCAAACTATATATAAAAGTATACAAAAGTCTAATCCACCTCAACTTATCCACCTCACCTTATCCACCTCACCTAATCCACCTCACCTAATCCACCTCACCTAATCCACCTCACCTAATCCACCTCACCTAATCCACCTCACCTAATCCACCTCACCTAATCCACCTCACCTAATCCACCTCACCTTATCCACCTCACCTTATCCACCCACATGTGAACTCTCCACGACTGAAGTCGTGGGCTTTCTCTGCTCCTGCACCCCAACAATCATAAATATTTCCACCGCATTAACTTTTAGAAAATGGGCCATATGAGTAGACAAAAACATGACTTCAGCCACATGAAGAGGTGACATCATCCTGCTTTAATCGGACCTTCACATGGGTTTGCCCACCTGCATGATGTACGACACAAATTATCTCTCCACTGGAAATACTTTTAAGAACAGCTTTTTTCCCGGCCCCTTCAGCATTGAAACATTCAAAGTTGCGGTATAGCAAAAGGGTATCCTTAAGTTCACACACATACCTGTCGATCAGATCCCGGGCAAGGGCCCTGGCATCCGGCTTTGAGATAGACTGTCCCAATCCCTCACATTCAGAGACCTCAAGTTGCCCGTCCATTATAAAAAAAGGATAGGTCCTGCATAGATAAGGCCTGCTCTCATACACAGCACACCTACATTCATCTGCCGGGGCCTCTTGAATGATGGGAACTAATGGAGTGGAAGAAGCACAAGGTGCAATAGATGCAGGGAAACTGATAGAGCTGGGAGAGTTGGGAAGGGCAAGAGATACATCCATAATAGAAGATACATGAGGAACACCCAGGAAACAACAATCCCCATTGTCCTTCCTCCTCAGACACCATCCAAAAGCATGGACTCTGCCCTGATCATCCACATCAAGCTGATCAAGATGGGATAAAAGAGAGGGAACAGACTCAAATTCAACATCAACCGGCAACATTCCAGACAACGATACCCCCGGACATCTATCAGAAACTTCCAGTTTTTCAATATCCCTGCAGGTCAGCATTACCCGGTTATCCCCTGCATTGCGCCGGCAGCAATTTCCGCACATCCTGCAGGAAAAACCGATCTCCCGGATTTGAGACGCAAGTTCATCCATGTCAAGACTGGAAGCCTCATCAAGCTGCCGTTCCAGATCATTCACCAACATCTGAATATATGCAGGCTTCATGGAACCCTATCACCTTCGCAACTCTGGAAATACAATGAAACCACGGGAAACCCGGGAATGGACATCTATAAACCTCTGTGAAGCTCAAAGATCATTCCTGATCATCCTCAAGCCCCACTGCATTGAAGAACTTCCTCACTACGGTTTCATTAACAAGACGCAATAAGGTCTGACGGTCCTTGGTATCACTGAACAGTCCCAGAGGGATCTGGGCCCCGGCAGCATTTGAATGCCCGCCTGCTGCTTCTTCCCCGAAAGCTTTGCGCAGTATCTCTCCCAGGTTGATCCTTATATCATTACTCCTTCCGGAGATGTATATGACCTCATCCGAAACACCGATGACTATTGTGGTGGAAACACCTTCAAGGTTCAGAAGATAATCCGCTGCCTGGGGCAAAGCATCCCTGTCCCTTACAGCTCCTACATTGGTGACCAGATAACTGCCTGTCACCTGCCTGTTGATGATAGCCTCACCCAGTATATCAAGGGTCTCAATGGACATGGAAGGTCTTTCCAGCCGGTCCAGGATATCATGGTCCGAAAGAGGATACAGATATGCTGCTGCAGAAAGGTCAGCTGAATCGGTATTACGTTTAAAGTCCAGTGTATCGGTTCGAATACCATATAGCAGGGCAGTGGCAAGCTCTTTGTTGATATCAAGGTTCAGTTCCTGAAGATATTTGGTCAGGATCGTGGCGGATGCACCCACATTGGGACGTACGTCCAAATAATCTGCATTCACTTCCACCTCACCCATTGGATGATGGTCGATGACAACCCCCAGCTGGGTACCTGGAGATAACATATTATTTGCTCCGGGAACAGCACAGTCTACCATGGCTATAGAGTCAAAGTCCATCAGGTCAAGCTCCTCCATACGGTTTAGATCAATTCCCAGAAGATTGACAAATGCTTTATTCTCCTGATGTCCGATCTCCCCGTGATACAATATGGATGAAGTCACATCAAAGCTGTCCCCTATATGCTGAAGGGCCAGTGCACTTGAAATAGCATCAGGGTCCGGGTTGTCATGGACCACGATAGCCAGTCTTTTTCCGGACATGTCCTTGAACCACCGGGACAATTTATGGCCTCTACGGATGGATTCGGCTTTTTCTATAGACCGAAGCAAAGACCTTGAAACCAGCCTGGAGGGCATGAACACCTGGTCCGCACCCAATGCCTCCATTTCCTGTTTACTGATAACATCCGATGCCCGGGCCATACAATAGGTGTTTTCAAGGTCCAGACCTTTTATGTTAACAGCATATTCCTTGATGTTCTTAAGCGCCGCAATATTGGCATCATTGTCAGAACTTAGAACAAGGATACCAGCCAGGTCCCTGACACTGATCTGCCCGAAGATCTCCGGATCACTTATATCTCCCACAATGGCCTCATAGGCCTCTTCCCTGAGGGTCTCTACTTTTTGAGAATCCTTGTCAACAATGATCAGATCCCTATGTTCCTTAAGCTCCTTTGCCAGAGCAAAACCAATACTTCCACTTCCAAGTATAAGATATGTGGGTCTGGGCCACTTCTTATCAGAAGTTTCCGTTTCTTTGAGAACAGGTATAACAATTACCTCCTTATCATTAAGATGATTGACACCAACATATAAGACTTTTTTCAGCCAATCATACCACCAAAAGAAAATCCTGGTCAGTTCACCAGAGAAATTGATAGTTCTAAATACAATGACAGCAGAAATTAATTTGATAGAATGAACACAACAAACACATCCGATTCCATAATCTCATCTTCCAGAATGAAAGCTATTGATGCAAATTGTGAATATCTTGGTCTTACAGGGATCCAGTTAATGGAAAATGCAGGAGGGGCCGTTGCAAGAAAGGCTCTGGAGATGATCGGTAAAGGTACTGTTGTCATTATTGCAGGAAGGGGGAACAACGCAGGTGATGCTTTTGTGGCTGCAAGGCATCTGGCTGCCAGCGGGGGGCTGGATATAAGGGTCATACTTGCAGGACAAAGAAACGACATCAGAACACCTGATGCAAGACTGAACTTTGACCTTCTGCACCATACATCCATATACTCCATTATGCAAACAAAGGACCCCATTCAGCTCAGAAAATGTGGCTGGTTAGAAGATGCAGACATCATAATAGACGGCCTGCTTGGAACCGGGATAAAAGGAAATATCAGAGAACCCGAATCAACGATCATCGATCTTATCAATGCCTCAGATGCAAAAGTTGTCTGCGTGGATGTGCCTTCAGGTCTTGACCCGGATGGAGGAAGTTTTGAAAAAGCAGTCCGTGGTGATGTCACACTTACATTCCACAGGGCCAAGACCGGATTGACAGACCCAAAGTTCCGGGAATATATTGGCAAACTTGAAGTTGTAAATATAGGTGTCTGTGAAGATGCCATGCGATATGTGGGAGCAGGGGACCTGAAGACCCTCTCACGTCACCAACCGGACAGTCATAAAGGACAGGGTGGAAGGGTCCTTATCATAGGCGGAGGTGCATACACCGGAGCACCGGCCCTCACCGGACTGGCTGCCCTGAGAAGCGGAGCGGACATTGTAACCATTGCAACTCCCGAAAGCTCATATGCCACTATAGCTTCATATTCTCCTGACCTTA
Source organism: Methanosarcinaceae archaeon (assembly GCA_963676195.2). Classification (GTDB taxonomy): domain Archaea; phylum Halobacteriota; class Methanosarcinia; order Methanosarcinales; family Methanosarcinaceae; genus CAXXJW01. The sequence goes on from CAXXJW010000002.1 coordinate 448,028, forward strand.
TTGTAAGGAAGCTTTCTTCATCACGATTATGCGAGGAAGATATCCCTCAACTGCAGAACCTTATAACAGACCATGATGTGGTGGTCATTGGCATGGGTCTGGGCCGGGAAACCACAACGCTTTCTGCAGTCTCAAAGATAATACCCCTGTGTGGAAAGATAGTTATTGATGCAGACGGGCTGAGTGCTCTGGACCTTCCATTATCCCCAGACAAAACCGCCATACTTACCCCCCATGCTGCAGAGTTCAATATGTTAAAGGAAAAGTGCGGATTAAACAGGGAAACCGACACAAAAGACGACACGAAAAAAAGCAGGGAAACAGTAAAGGAGCTTTCAAAAAGGAATAATGTAATAACCCTGCTTAAAGGGCCTGAAGACATCATATCCGATGGAGAAAGGATATTGCTTAACCGGACCGGCAATCCCGGAATGACAGCAGGAGGTACAGGGGATGTACTGGCAGGGATCACAGGTGCACTGCTGTGCACAAATGAACCGGTACTATCGGCCTGCTGTGCTGCTTTTATAAACGGCCGTGCAGGAGATCTTGCATTTGAAGAAAAGGGTGATGGGTTGCTGGCCACGGACATCATCGAAATGATACCCCTGGCCAGGAAGATGGATTGAATCGGGAATATATGGAACCGGATATAAACCAGGCCGGGAATACATAGAACCGGATATAAACAAGAATGGTAATAAGTGTAAAATTGAATACACTAACCTCTTATCTGCCCGAATATAAGTAGGGAATCAAAGGAGGATAGCATTATGGAAAGGAGCATAAACATTGACATTGAAAGGGAATGGGTGAGGATACTTATCAGCCATGGAGAGGATGAGGAGATCATAAAACTTACAGTCAGGGAAGCACAGGGCCTTCTGGAGAAACTTAATAGCACCCTGGAAGACTATGACCAGCGCAGACATGTAAGGATCGACTGACAGAAGGGATATGGTCTCTCATACGTACTCACAAAACATACATTCACAAAGGTGATTCATTGACAAAGGATTTTTCGCACATAAAGGATGAGAGGGCCTATATGGTTGACATCAGCCGTAAAGACATCATAAGACGCTATGCAAAAGCAACCGGCCGGATACGCCTCTGCTCAACCACCCTCAAAAAGATATCAGAAGGAACTGTTGAAAAGGGGAATGTACTCTCAACCGCAAGGACGGCGGCAATATTTGCTGTCAAACGCACCCCGGACCTGATCCCGATGTGCCACCAGATACCAATAACAGCTGTGGATGTGGATTTTGAGATACATGATCAATTCGTGTCCGCAACCGTTGAGGTCAGTTCGGTGGGAAAGACAGGGGTGGAAATGGAAGCTGTAACAGGAGTTTCAGTGGCCCTGCTGACCATATGGGACATGGTTAAATCCGCAGAAAAGGACGAGACCGGTAATTACCCTGTTACATCCATAGAGGACATCCGGGTGATCGAGAAGATAAAATCAACACTTTAACAATTACTCTGGCCCGGGTCTTAATGATAAACAGCCAAAAACAACATAGCAATGTTCATATATAGAGAAATGATATCAAATAAGACAAATATTAAAGCTTATTTCAGATTTAAGCTTATTTCAGATTTAAGCTTATTTCAGATTTAAGCTTATTTCAGATAGGTCGCATAACTTTACCGTGCATCTACAGGCATACGATATCATAGATCACAGGCCTTTGATCATTGAAAATATAATGCATATCACTGGCCTCAATACAGATCATTAAATTATAGAGTTAAATTATAGATCATTGCTAATTATAGTGAGGTACATCAATTGAAGATCATAGCAGGACCTGCGTCCCAGTTACTTGCAGCCCGTGTGGCAAGGGAATTGAACAGTGAACCGGCCCTTTGTGAATTTAACCGTTTTCCTGACGGAGAGGTTTACACAAGGATCGTTGACAACAGCATCGATGATGTGACCATCATCCAGAGCACACCTACAGATGCAGACATCATTGCCCTTTTGCAGATGATAGATGCCTGTGAGGAAGCTCCTACCATCAATGTGGTGATCCCCTATATGGGATATGCAAGACAGGACAAAGTATTCAAGTCAGGCGAGGCCATCAGTGCACGTGCTATTGCAAGGACCATCAATGTGGACAGGGTCATCACGGTGAATATCCATGAAAAGAGTATCCTTGAATACTTCAATGCCGATGCCTTTGACCTGGATGCATCCCACCTGCTGGGCAACTATATCCGCTCCCTGAACCTTAAAGACCCGCTTATAATCTCCCCTGATGCCGGGGCGATAGACATTGCAGAAAGTGCTTCAGCCGATATCGGAATAGATTACGACTATCTGGAGAAGACACGACTTTCAGGGGATACGGTGACCATAAAGACAAAGAATATCGATGTCAAGGACAGAGAGGTCATCCTAATCGACGATATGATAGCCACAGGGGGCACTATGGCCGAATCCATCAAGCTCTTAAAAAGTCAGGGAGCCAGGGATGTTTATATTGCCTGTGTGCACCCTGTACTCACAAAGAATGCCGTACTGAAGCTCTACAATGCAGGAGTCCACGAAATAATAGCCACCGATACACTGGAAAAAGCACAGAGCAAGATAAGTGTAGCATCCCTGATAGCAGACATGATTAAACGGTTCTAAATAAAAAAGAAGTGTTAAAGAATGGAATTACCCAAAACCTGTCCCCTTGACGGAACACCCGGATGTAAAAAAAAGCAATGCCATCTTTTCCACATCGACTGGAGAAGTGGTGATGAGAACTGCACGCTTGGCTATGGTCCTGGCCATCAGACAGGCAGAGAAGAACATTTTACATCTGGTTCACAAAAGGTTCGGGCCCTGCGTAATAATATAAGCTCATTATCCGGGAATTTCCCTGAAGGCACGGCAAGCTCTGGAAACGCTCCGGCGATTAATACAGAGATTGAAAAAAGCATTCCTTCAAAAAAGGGTGATTCCTTTATAAAAGACCTGAATGAACTACCTCCTGCCGAAGACATCCGGAATGACAACACAAATACATCTCAAAACAGAAACAACCTCAACTTCATGGACGATCTTCCGGAAGACTATGAAAAAGAATTCTGGGCCTGAAGAACGATAGATATACAAGGACAGTATAGAACCCTAAATTTAAGTCTGAAAACGGTCTGAAACAGAGGCATACATTGATAACATATGTATACATTCCAGCTAACATCTGTTTCACATAGGACATAACCCCTGACAAATATCCCGGACACGCAATTCAAAGCCCTCAGAAGTAGCCGGGAACTTATTTACCATGAAAGTACCTGCACTTTCATTATTTGAGGCTCATATTCAGAGAATATCCTGTCTGTTTTTTCAAACCATAATTATATATTATTGTAAATTGTCCATAATATTGCATGACAGACATGATGATAACCCGATTATATCAGCTACTGCTTGAGGAGATCGGGCATCTGGACTGGTGGCCTGCAGACACACCTTTTGAGGTGATCATAGGCACCATACTAACCCAGCAGACAAAATGGACAAATGTGGAAAAGGCCATAATACAACTTAAAGAATATGATCTTATAAAGCCCGACACCCTGGCAAGTGCGGAAACTGAACTTATTGAGGATAAGATCAGATGCTGTGGTTTCTATCACCAGAAAACATTAAGGCTTAAAGCTATTGCGACTTTTTTTTCAGAAAGGGGACTTGAGGAGGTCCTGAACTTACCCACTGATCAGTTAAGACCTCTGCTACTATCTCTTAAAGGTGTGGGAAACGAAACCGCAGACAGTATCATACTCTATGCTGCAGAAAAACCCAAATTTGTGATCGATGCCTATACGACCAGAATGTTAAAATGTATTGGCATCGAAGGGAATTACACAAAGCTCCAGACATTATTCGAAGAGGAACTGCCTGCTGATATTCCCCTGTATAAGGAATACCATGCCCTCATAGTAGAATATGCAAAAAAGAACTGTACAAAGAAAAAGTGCTCTGACTGCCAGATAACTAGAAAATTAGGGACAGCTGGTTCGAATGGATAAAAAAACATACCAGAGGATCTATAATTTAGTGAATAGCATCGACGATGTGAACCATGCATCTGTATTATTTAAAGAACCAAAAGGAGTTATCTGTTCAATACTGAACCAGAAGATAGTTTCAAAGGTCAAAAAAAACATGCATCGGTTACAGAACAACAGCTCACACCATATGTACCTCTGGAAGAAAGGAATAAGTATCACAAACCTGGCCCAAAAGAATGATGTGCCTGCAACCCTTATGGCCTCTATAATTATAAAAGAAATGGGATATTCCAAAAAACATGTCCTCAATAACCTGGATACATTCCCTGACCGCAGACTTGCAAATGAAGTAAGAAAGGCACTTGAATCAGATCACTTCTTTTCTCCAAAAGCCCATGAACTGCAGTCAAAAAGAGGAATTATGGGAGAAAACATCATTGCCAGATGGCTTTGTGCCAGGGAACTTGAATTTAGCACTGAAGAGGACCTCAGGGAAATGGGCCATGCCAAGACCCCTGATTTTTTACTTTCCAGATCAATTGAGATCGAAGGGAGGGAGATATCCTGGATCGAAAGCAAGGCAATCTTTGGAGATATAAAGGAACATGCCCATTATTTTAAAAAACAGTACCAGTACTATGAAAGGGATTACGGCACAGGTATGGTAGTATACTGGTATGGGTATCTGGATGGAATTGAACAGGACGGTTATCTTGTCAAAGACCACACTTTTTATTGCTCCGGTTCTCCTGAAATATCAGCAAATATCAGAAAATTGTTAAACTTCACGATCCAGTGGTAAGGTGGGCCCATTTATAAAAAAGAAAGGGATCATATCCCTTTTTTATTATCAGGCATGATGTTCATCGTGTGAACATGATACAATTCTTCATCATCATAGACAACTGCGGCATCTGTCATTGACCCATGAGTCCCCATGATCTCCAGCATGGAAATTACCTCATCGACAACAGGCTCGCGCATGTTACTCATTTCAAAAATATCCATCAGAGCACTCATTGCAGTCTTTTGATACATATGCGTTATACGGGTCATCAATTAGTAGTTAACACCGTACTATTAATATTTACCGGTTCGATTGAATACGAACAATCTTCACGGCCCGCAAAGCTCAGAGCAACAGATAGACATGATTGATCAATGCTCCAACCGTTAATGCAAGTACAACGGTGAATATCGATATCAGAGCAGTATCCTTCCACCCAAGTTCATGTTTTAGTATTGCGATAGTTGCCACACATGGTACATAGATGGTAGTGATCACAGCAAATACATACATCTGCAAAGGTGTCATCACCATTGCAAAATTGGCGGTTCCTGCAAGTACTGCAAGGATCTGCAGGGCCATTTCCTTCCTGAGGATACCAAATACCAGTGCCGTTGCTGCAAAGGCCGGCAGTCCCAGCAACCCTGTGGAAAGAGGCGCAACAGCTGACTGGAAAGCATCCAGTACCCCGACCGAATCCAGCAGACCAAGCAGAGCACTGCCTGCAACCAGCAGAGGAAAGGCCACATAAACGAATTCACGCACACGCAACCAGGTCTTGTGTAAAGTAGCCTTTGAGTCCGGCCGTCTTAAAGGGGCCATTTCCATGATCATGCCGGTGCGTTCTCCCGGGAGACCTTTACCCAGGACCCAGCCGGTAATGAAGATGATGAACACCTGCATCACATAGATGGATACGGCTGCCCAGTATCCCACAAATGTGCCCACCAGACCAAGGATTATAACTGTTCTGGCAGAACAGGGAATAAGGGAGATCAGTACGGAAGCGATCCTTCGCTCACGTCTTGTGTTAAGGGCCCTGGTGGACATTATTGCAGGCACATTACAACCCAGGCCTAGCACCAGTGGAATGATAGCCCTGCCGTGCAATCCAAGTTTATGGGTCAATGTATCCAGCAGGAAAGAGGCCCGGGTGAGATAACCGGAGTCCTCGAACAAAGAGAGGATCACATAGAACACTGCAATATAGGGAATCGCAATGGCAAATCCCGCCTCAATTCCAAGCAGGGAATAGATAATGACATTCCTGAGGACAGGTGATACGCCGGTGAGCATTCCTTCCACCGGAGCTATCAGATATGTCTCGAACAGGGTCACAATGCCCTCTTCAAGGAAACCTCCGACCCTGAACACGATCAGGAAAGTCAGCAGTAAAGCACCCACCAGACTGGCAATTCCCACATATTCAGATGTGAGGAAAGAGTCCAGCCGGTCCTTAATAGTAATTGCCGGTTCAACCTGACTTGTGACCAGGTCCACCACATGGCCCGCCTCCCCATACAGGTCCCTGGCAATGGTATCTGAAAGCAGCATATCATGGGCCTCTTCAATATCCCGGGTAATGGAATCCGTAGTTGCCAGCAACAACCCCGCATCATGGGGCCTGCAACTTGAGTTGACGAAATCCTCATCCCTCTCAAGGGCCCGTACCTTTACACCATAACTGATATTGGGGAACTGCCCGTCAAGGCTCTTCAGAGCTCGCAGAATATGATTGTCATAATGTACACGCAGATGTTCCTGGCTGGAATGGTCACCCTCTATGGCTTCATGCATAAGTTCATCCAGACCCAGACTTTTGATCGCAATGGTAGGGATCACAGGGACACCAAGCATCTCAGAAAGTTTATCCACATCAACCTCGATACCCATTTCCTTTGCGGCATCCATCTGATTAAGGGCCACAACTACAGGGATATCGAATTCAAGGAGCTGGAGAGTAAGATAGAGGTTCCTTTCCAGACGCGTGGCATCCACGACATTAACGATGACATCGGGATATTCATGTAACAGATAGGTCTTGGAGACCTTTTCATCCTCAGTGGAAGCACCCAGTGAATAGATACCGGGAAGGTCCACAAGGTCAACTTTCTTTGACCCTACCTTCATGGTCCCGTGGGTCAGTTCCACCGTGGTTCCGGGATAATTGGCAACGATCACTCCCACGCCGGTAAGCCTGGAAAAGATGGCACTTTTCCCGACACTGGGGTTACCTACAAAAGCAATGGTCATATCATGACCCACACCCATCTGCCTTACATCTGATCTGGCTTTATCAAGACTGATGTCTATCACCCCTTGGCCAGCGTTTGCCAGCTTTTCCCTTACGGACAAAGATCTTCCTGGCAATCTCATTGCCCAGGGCGATCTCGGTACCCCGGCTTATTATGGATGTAGACCCCTGTTTTTGTTTTCGCTTAACCTCAATGCCCTCCCCTGCGATAAGCCCCAGGGAGGTCAGCCGCTCCTTTGAAGCCCGGGGAAGGCTCATCATGACCACAGTTCCCTCATCGCCCTCATTCAGATCTGAAAGGGGAAAATACTTCTCTTTGACGATACAGCAATGTTCATCATCCAGCGGAGTGCAGTTTGAACAATTACTTCCCATAAAGGTGCACATGCTCTCCACTACCAGATCAGACATCTGGATTTCAAGACCACATGCCTCATTGTGTGCAATGTCATGGTTTAGCTTAAGCACATCCGTCAGGAACTTTTCAATAATATAGTGTTTACGGCGGGCCTTTTTCCCTATATCAAGCCCCTTTTCAGTAAGCTCCACCCCATGATAGGGCATATGGGAAAGATACCCCTGTTCAGTGAGAGACTGTACCATCTCGGAAACAGAAGCAGGGGATAGTTTCAACTCCTCAGCAATGTCCTTGTTCTTCACAGGACCATTTTCCCTTCTTGAAAGATACAGTATCGTTTCAAGATATTCTTCTATTCGTTCAGGATTCATTTAACTCACATTACCGTATGATGGAATGCTATAACTGCAATTCAGGATATATATATTTTGGTTTCCCATGCTCAAAATAATTTGGCATTACAAATCCATTGATGAAGCTAAACATTTTAAAGGGTAATTAACAGGCCAGACACACCACAAAATAGAGACATCACCATTGTCCGGGGACCTTAATGAAAATACAAAATGATCCTGAGGGAGCAGGGCGATCAAAGCACGAACACCATTGAGACCAGAACTGTGGTCCATTTTCCATCCGGATCTCCCCGGACACAACAACAATAATGACTGGTATCGAATATATGACCATTTGACTTAAATACCCTTTCCCTTTCCTCCCTGGTGGAACTCTCATCAACCTCCATCCCCAGAGTAGTTGCAAGCATTGTAGCGGCAAGATCTTCCGCATAGGCCCCTGCAGTCCGTTCATCCTCCCCGAAGGAATGATGCTCGGCAATATATCCATGATCATCCCGATTCACAGGTACCGCATTGCCTATGGCCGCAGCAAGCATCCGATGGGGTTCATTGGTCTGGTTCCTTGCCAGGACACAGTAAACGATCTGGCCGGGGCTGAGTTCCCGCAGGCCCTCTTCTCTGGAGATGAGCTCACAATTTGGGGGCAGGATACTGGATACCTTCACCAGATTATACTTTTCAATCCCCGCATCCCTGAGAGCAAGCTCAAAGGAAGCAAGTCTGTCCCGGTGGACACCGGTGCCTTTTACGATAAATGCTTTTTTAGGGATCATGTTTGTACCTTCAGCAGACATTTTCAAACCTTCAGCTTCAAAAGCAGGAGTCACCTTCCCGGGGCAGGTGAGAAGTCCTTGAACGCAGGTGAGAAATACTTTAACATTACTTGCTGATGAAGTATATAATCTGCACGACTGCTAATCTTATATGGTCCCAACCAATACAAATCTTAATGGTGCCATGAAACAGGACAATATCCAAACAATATTTATATCTGTGCTTCAATTTGAGCATCAAAACAGATGATAAAAACATTACATACAAAATCACAGATCAACTCACATACATCACAAAATGCCTGTGTCATCCGCACATACGGGCCGCTTTCCAATCATTCTCCGGTGATCATTAATGGTAAAAGTAAAGGATCTTAGATGGGAACAGGATATGACCGTTTCCAGACTTGTGGACAGTTATGAACATATTGGTTTTCAAAGTGTTGAGCTTCAGAAGGCCTCGGATATCATCGTGAAGATGAAAAAGGATTCTGCAAAGGTCTTTCTTACATTTACCTCCAATATGGTCACCTCGGGACTGAGGGGATTTTTTGCACAGTTAATAGAACTTGGTATTGCAGATATCATCGTGACCACGGTAGGGGGCCTGGAAGAAGATATCATGAAGGCAACCGGAGAGGAATTCCATATAGGTAATTTCCAGATAGATGATGTGCAGCTGCATGAACAGGGCATAAACCGGGTGGGAAATCTACTGATAAACAATGAGAGCTACATGAACTTTGAAAGTCTTATCGGCCAGATGCTTAAGAAACTCTATGAAAAGAAGAAACGCTGGAGCGTCTCCGAAATGCTCGGGGAGATAGGCAGTATGCTTGATGATGAGAACTCCATACTCTACCAGGCCTCTAAAAACAACGTACCCATCTTCTGTCCGGCAATAACAGACGGAGCATTTGGATTCCACCTTTACCTGTTCCAGAAGGACCATCCCGACTTCATGGTCGATGTGGTCCGGGATTTCGGGAACATCCTCTTTGCCAGCAGCTATGATGAGAAAAAGGGTGTCATTGCCCTGGGCGGGTCCATATCCAAACATCATGCCATCCTTAGCACTCTGCTCAACGGAGGAGCGGAATATGCGGTCTATATGACCACAGCCCACCGGACCTCAGGGAGCATGTCAGGGGCCAATACAAACGAGGCCAAGTCCTGGGGAAAGGTCAAGGATGAGAGTGATGTGGCAACTGTCATCGGGGATGTGAGCATTACTTTCCCCCTTGCAATGATACGGGCCCTGGACGAACTCCGTCTGGACGGACTGCTTGCATCCACAGGAACCCGGGAGTGAGCCCATATGCCAGGCAAACAGAATTCGACCACAACAGATGACATGGTTGCAAAAGGTGATCACGGCAAAGAAGTTGCCGCACAACAGACAAATGCGGAACAGCCATATTTCACCCTTTCAGAACATGTCCTGATAGACCAGTTCAACAAAGTCGCACAGATAGCGGACATTGCGGGATTTAGCTCAAAGACAAATCCAAAAGCAACTCCGATCATTGAAAAGAACACAGAGGGATTTATCAGTGTGCATATGTTCAATGAACTCAAACATATCCAGGACATGTCAAGGGTCCTTTTCCTGGCCCAGGGCTGGACACAGCGATCCATTGAACAGCTATATGGAATGGGTATCCGCAGTTTTGCCATTGATAATGAATATGACCTGAACACCCTCCAGGACACACTTAAAGGAAAAGACTGGAAGATCACCCTGCTCCTGCGTTTAAAGCTTAAAGAACATTCCATCCGGACAGAAAGATATTTTGTATTCGGCATGAGCTCGGATGTGATAAATGCCTCCATTGCAAAACTTAAGGAGAATCCCCGGATCAAAAGTCTGGGAGTACATTTCCACCGAAAGACACAGAATGTCAATGAGTGGAAGATCAGAAAGGAGATCGAAGATGTCCTCACACAGCAAACCCTTGAGGCCATTGACATCCTCAATATCGGCGGGGGCCTGCCCTCGGAGTATGCAAATACTAATATGAACGTCCTGCAGGGTATATTCAGGCAGCTTACGCAGCTTAAGGACTGGCTGCATAAGAGTGACATAAAGCTTATGATGGAACCGGGGCGGTTCATTTGTGCCCCTGCAGGAAAGCTTGTCACCCATATCACGGGCATCTATGACAATAACATCATAGTCAATGCCTCTGTCTACAACAGTGATATGGATGCCATCCTGGTGCCTGTGAAACTACGTGTGGAAGGAGAATGCAGCAACAATAACACAACCCCCTATGTGATTAAAGGCTGTACCCCATGTTCCATGGACCTGTTCAGATACCGGGTATATTTTGACAAAAAACCCGAAGTGGGGGATGAGATAGTCTTCATCAATGCAGGGGCCTATAATTTCAGATCGGATTTTTGCGACCTGGGAGAGATAGAGACAAGGATGATCATCTAAGATCCTGCCTTAAAGAGGACCATATTAACAATTGCAATCATACACTCGTAAACAAAATAATAAGGGACCGGAGAAGCAGAACGATCCGGATAGTTATATGATTCAGAATAACGGTTTTAAAGAAAATATCCAAATAATCGATCATCGGTGATACAAATGACAGAAATAACACACTGGGCAGATGTGGTCGCAGACACTGCATCAAAGAAAGGGAAGGACCATCTGGTTTCCACAGGGATCACTCCCTCAGGACATATACATATAGGGAATATGAGAGAGGTAGTCACAGCAGATGCGGCTTACAGGGCCATGCAGGATATGGGACTTAATGCACAGTTCATCTATATTGCGGACAATTTCGATCCCCTCAGGAAGGTTTACCCCTTCCTTGATGACAGCTACGAAGAGCATGTGGGAAAACCCCTCTCACGCATCCCATGCCCCTGCGGGGAATGTGCCAACTATGCAGAACATTTCCTCAAACCTTTCCTGGAAGGTCTGGAACGCCTGGGAATCCATCCGAAGGTCTACAGGGCCAATGAGCTCTATGAAAGCGGACAGTTCACACAGGCTATAAAGACGGCACTGCTCAAAAGGGATGAGATCGCCAGGATCCTTAAAGAAGTCTCCGGGAAAGATGTGGCCCCGCAGTGGAGTCCATTTAACCCTGTATGCAACAAGTGCGGCAGGATCAACACCACCACTGTCACTGGATTTGACGTTGAAGCGGCCACTGTGGACTATGAGTGCTCCTGCGGGGACATAGGTACCGTACCCATGGCCGGTGGCGGCAAACTTACCTGGAGGGTGGACTGGCCTGCAAAATGGAAGATGCTCAATGTCACGGTGGAACCCTTTGGAAAGGACCATGCTTCCAGAGGAGGGTCCTATGACACAGGAAAACGCATAGTTCAGGAGATATTCGGACACATTGAACCACAGCCCATTGTCTATGAGTGGATCATGCTGGGCAAGGAAGGGGCCATGTCCTCCTCAACAGGGGTCGTTGTATCCATTTCCGATATGCTTAAGGTCGTACCTCCCGAAGTCCTGCGTTATCTGATCATACGTACAAAGCCTGAAAAACATATTCGCTTTGATCCGGCCCAGCCCCTGCTCACCCTGGTGGATGAGTACGAAAGGCTGCACAACCTGGAAGAACCCGGAGATTATGACAAACGCCTTATCGAACTTTCCCATGCAAAGGGCATCTGCCACACGGACATACCCTTCAAGCATATGACCACCATCTACCAGGTGGCCGGAGGGGACATGGACAGGATCATGGCAATCGTTGAGAGGGCCGGATATGATACATCCAGCAAAAAGTGCATTGAAGAACTTGTTTCCAATGTCGCCGGCTGGCTGGATATGTATGCCCCTCCTTTTGCAAAGTTCAGTGTCAAAGAGACCTTACCGCAGATGAGCGCCACCCTTTCAGATGAGCAGAAGGCATTTCTGGGAGCTTTTGCCGATATCATGGCAGGCAGGGAAGAACTTACCGGAGAGGATTATCACAATCTGATATATACTGCAAAGGACCCGGCATCCTCACTGCACACAAAGATGGCACAGATACTTGAACAGGACAACGAGCAGCTGGAAATAAATCCAAAGACCCTTTTCAAGGCCATCTATACCTGCCTGCTGGGTCAGGCATCCGGACCCAAAGCAGGCTGGTTCCTCTCCTCCATGGACAAAGACTTCCTGGAAGAGCGGTTCAAACAGGCCTCCACCTACAGGCCCTGATATGGAAAACAGAATCGTAGATATGGAAAACAGGATCATTGATCTGGAAAACAGGGACATGCAGCATCTGCATGCCTGGGAGACGGAACATGCCCATGCCCGCTGGGGCGGGGCTGTTCCCATAGAGAACATAGCTTCAAAGCTCATCCCGGGGGCAAGGGTCCTTGATGCAGGTTGCGGGAAGGGCAGATACCTGCTCCCCTTTTCAAAACAGTTTATATGTACAGGCCTGGATGTTTCCTTTACAGCGTTAAAGACCTGCAGGGACTCTCTCAGGAAAAGGAGCAGGGATGCAGGGACTGTCCTCTCGACCATGACCCATATGCCTTTTAAGGCAGATAGCTTCGATAGCATCCTGTGCCACGGGGTTTTGCAGCATCTGCTGGAGAAAGAAAGGACAGAGGCCATTAATGAGGTTCAGAGGGTCCTTGTACCCGGAGGACTGCTCTTCCTGGAGGTATTCGGAGTGGATGATATGCGCTATGGAGGAGAAGAGGCAGAACCTCATACATTCAGGCGCAACAGCGGTATCATCTATCATTATTTTTCAAAAGGTGAGCTTGAAAAGCTTTTCAGGGACATGGAAGTGGTGGAGCTTACTGAAAGAAGATATGAGAAAAAATTCAAAGGACAGGCCTATACCCGCCATATGATCCAGGCGACCATACGCAAAATTTAAAAGAACAGCCCGAGCTGATTTAAGAGAATGATGAAGATCGCTCCCACAGGTCCTGCCAGGGCACATGTAAGTATTACCACCCAGGTATATGCAATATTAAGACCCAGAGCAAGATTGGCCACAACCAGGATGACCAGGCCCACAATGGTATTGATGACCATGTTCTTTACGGTCTTGAGCACCTTATAGAGCAGAAGGGCTACTATCACTGCAACCAGTACGACAATTATTTCAGATGCAACCATGTGTATCCCTGTAAAATATATAATAAGAGTATTTAATAGTTACCATAACAGATGTTATTAATTCCCCGCAATGACCATAAATTCGGCCAGTATTCGGGATAGCTCTTCTTCACTGCCATATTCCTTTATTGCGATCCGGGGATTACCCCTGACCATTGCCGAGACATTACTCCCGGGCCTGTGAACACAAAGTACCGGGATCCCCTTGCCAATAGCATGGCAGATCTCATAGCCAACTCCTGTAGAAGCAAGACTTACCTCTGCGATCAGGGCCCGGGATACTTCCAGTGCATCCATATCCCTGGAAAATATCTGTTCCTCGGTCATAGAGACTTCTTTTTCCTCAACATCCCTGTCAGCCACATGAGGGTTCATGACCTCATGTCCCTGACCCTCAAGCAATGTAAGGATGAACTGATAGGTTTCAAGAAGTTGGCGGCCACCCCTTATGGAAGCGGAAAGGAATATTTTCATAGGACACCCCGATAATAATGACCTGTGGTATGTTCCGCTGTAATATCCCTGCAGGTACCTTTTTGTTTTTTATCTATACACTCCCTGTACAAAGCTGTCACCTTTTCCAGCTCATCTGCGTCCATCCAGCGTCCTTCTATGCGCAGGACCTGCAGATCCAGTAATTCTTCAATATGATCAAGCATACAGAGCTGACGGGAATTCAGTATATGCATCCTGCAGTCGCTGTCCATCTCCAGAGGGAACTCATATCCCTTATTGTCCCTGAGAGCATAAACACCTTCCTCACAGGGCCTGGAGCATACCCCATCCCCGCCTTCAATATCTCCGATGAGGCAATAACGGGATACCATCACCTCATACCTGCCCTGGACCATACATTCCACCGGGCCCTGTAAAGCCAGTGTGCGTATCTGCCCCAGGGTCAGTTCCGGGGACAGGCATACCCTGGAAGCACCCTGAGATCGATAGAAAGCAAGGGAATTGCCATTAAAAACATTTAAAGATATGTCTGTTACAATATCAAAACCCATATCCCCGACCAGGTAAAGGATAGCCGGATTGCTCACCAGCAATTCGTCAACACCCATGGCCCTTGCAGAAATGAGCTGCTTCTTTATGGCCGGAAGCTTTGCATCAGGAATGATGACCGGAGTCCTCAGACAGAACCTGACACCTGCCTCCCTGCACAGGTGAACTGCTTCCTCAAGCTCCACAGGGACGTGCCCCCTGAACACTTCCCCGCCCATATATATGATATCGGCTCCTGTGGCAATGGCCTTTTTCAGTTTATCGAGATCATCCAGGACAACAGAAAGAAGGGGTGCTGTAGATGAAGATGGAGGAGGGTTTTCTTCCACCCTTATCCGGAGGGATTTTACAGGAGGGGACCGTTTCCACTTATTGATGCGAAGCTGACTGAGCTTATCAACGGCCAGACCCCTTATTTCATTTAGCTGTCTGATGGGAATGAACACATTACCCTGAACATCCACATCTACGCAGGAGGGACTAAATACAGTATTTCCAAGTTTGCAGACCTGAGCCTCAATCTGCCCGGAGGTCATGGGTCTTTTAAGGGCCTCTTCCACAACCCCCTCAGCAACGATGCGGGCAATATTACCATCCATGTCCTCCATTTTAATCTCAAGAGGTTTCCCCTTATGGGCCCGGACCGTAAGGTCAATGGGTATCTTCTTTAAAGGAGGATTCCGGGCGTAACTTTTCTGCAACGCGTCCATAAGGGAACTGTCCCGGGTCCGGAATAACTGCCCTTTTTTAACAGGATATTTTGTGGGGATCTCAATAAGCTGGCCTGGTCCGGCCTTCTCCACGGGCTTTCCTTTAACAGACATGCGGTTGATGACCTGACCTCTATCTTCATCCCCTTCCAGACCGATACCATCCCCCTGGTTGAGATGACCGGTAAGCCTGACTTTCAAAGTTCTGCTTTTTTTATCATAACCGGTGACCTCTCCTACCGGTACTCCCCGATTGTAGGGCATCTGAGGGGACATCAGCCCCCTGCGGGGACGGTCTTCAAGATAGGAAGTGGTAAAACCACGGTTGAACAATTGCTCAAGGATGTCATACTCTTCCTTCTTTACATAATAGGAGTCAGGGTCTTTTGCATATCTGTCCAGCAATGTACGATACACCCGGACAACCCCTGCCACATATTCAGGTCTTTTCATCCTTCCCTCGATCTTGAGAGAGTCCACTCCGGTTCTGATCAGCTCCGGCAATATCCGGGATGTGTTCAGGTCCCGGGGACTTAAGAGATAATTGCCCTGTACCTTTATGGCAGTATCATCTTTGAGAAGCTTGTATCCTTTTCTGCAGGGCTGGGCACAATGACCCCGATTTCCGCTTCTGCCACCGATCATACTGCTTAGAAGACACTGTCCGGAATAGCTTATGCACAGGGCCCCGTGAGCGAACACTTCGATCTGTGCACCGGTGTTTGCCTTTATATGACGGATCTGGTCCAGGGACAGTTCCCGGGCAAGGATCACCCTTTTTACCCCGAGCTCTTCAAGGAAATGTACACTTTCAACATTATGGATGCTCATCTGGGTGCTTGCATGTACCGGGATCTTAAGTCCCAGCTCCCGGACCAGACAGGCCACCGCCTGGTCCTGAATGATCACTCCATCAGCACCTTCTGTTTCCAGGAAACAGAGTATTCTGATAAGTTCATCCATTTCAGAGTCAAGGACCAGAGTATTTAAAGTGACAAAGACACAAACTCCCCGCAGATGACAATAATCAATGGCCCGGGCTATCATATCCAGGTCAAAATTATCTGCATATGCCCGGGCCCCGAGACTGCAGGCTCCAAGATAGACTGCATCAGCCCCGTTTTCCACCGCTGCAACAAGGCAATCAAAGTTTCCGGCAGGGGCTAGCAGTTCAGGTATCAAGGCCATCAGGTCATCTTCCAGATATTTAATTCAATTTAAGGATCGTGGATATCAATCCTTTCCGAGAATAGAAGCAACGGTGGCCCTGACACTTTCATCTGAGGACATCCCGGGGACCCAGCCAAGTTCTTTGAGCTTCTCCACAGACAGCATCATCCGGGGGACATCCCCCTTCCAGCCCCTCTTTCCTCCGGTGTAGGTGATCTCAACATCCTCAAGACCCATCTCCCGGATCACTATCATCCCTATATCGGTTGCAGTGATGGTATCTTCTGATCCCACATTGAATATATTGATCTGCTCTGCGCCATTCTCAACTGCAAACAGCAGCCCTTCCACACATTCTTCCACATGCAGATATGACTTTGACTGTTTCCCGTCCCCCAGGATCTCCAGTCTGTCCGGGTCCTGACGCAGTTTTTGGATGAAATCCACAATGATCCCGTGATTGCTCCTCTTCCCTATGATATTGGCAAAACGGAACAGCCAGGACCTCATATTGAAGGTATGGGAATATGAAGTGATCAGGGCCTCACAGGCAAGTTTGGAGGCACCATACAGGGATATGGGAACCAGAGGGCCATAGTCTTCCGGAGTGGGGACCTCCAGAGCCTCTCCATAGACCGTGGAAGTGGAGGTAAATACTATATTGCTTACTTCTGCCAGACGCATTGCCTCAAGTAATTTGTAGGTTGCCAGGATGTTCTGCTCAAAATGGACCGCACTGTTGGTGGCCCCCAGGCGTACATCGGGGTCAGCTGCGATGTGGAAGACAATATCCACATCTTCAAGGGCTTTTTCCAGGGTGGGACCATTTAGCAGGTCCCCTTCCACAAGACAGAATCTGTTGTTGTCAGAATGCTGTGATATCAGCTCTTTACGGCCTGAACTGAAATTGTCCAGGACTTTAACATGGGCACCCCGGGCCATTAAACTATCCACGATATGGCTGCCGATAAAACCTGCACCGCCTGTAACCAGAACCCTGGCTTCCTTTAGATTTTGTCCTTTTAATTGCATATTTCATTCACCTTTTAATCCGTACAGATGCAGGGATTCTTTTTACATGTGGGACAGACCCCGGGATATTTTTCCAGGAAGACTTCCTCCAGATCGATATCATAAAGATTTGCCAGGGCCCCCATCCAGGCAAAGCAGTCTGCAAGCTCTTCGCGCAGCATTGTCTCATCATCCCTTCTGACCGCCTCGGCAAGTTCCCCCACCTCTTCCACAAGCCAGAGCATGGTAGCTGCAGGACCTCTGCGGCGGTCGTTATGGGCATACATATCATACATTATCTGCTGGAAACGGGATATCTCCATGTTTTAGACCTCTTTTAATTCAAATTCTCACAGGAATGCCTTTCTCTTTAAGGAACTCCTTAACATCCCCCACCGTATATTCCCCGAAATGGAATATACTTGCAGCCAGACCGGCATCTGCTTTTCCTTTTGTGAAACCTTCATACATATGTTCGGGATTGCCCACCCCGCCTGAAGCAATTATGGGGATCTCCAGAATATCTGAAAGGGTACTTGTGATAGGAATATCAAAACCATCATATGTGCCATCCCTGTCCATGCTTGTCAGCAGGATCTCCCCGCTGCCCAGGCTCTCCACCTCCCGGGCCCACTGTACCGCATCAATACCTGTGGGTTTGCGGCCTCCATAGATAACCACTTCATACCAGGCAGGGGTACCGTCCTCAAGTTCTATTATGGTCTTGTCCTGATTATCCTCTATGTTCGTATTACGTTTGCAGTCAATGGCTGTCACGATACACTGGGAACCAAATATCTCAGAAGAACTGCGTATCAGCTGCGGATCCTTTATTGCAGCAGTATTAATGGAAACCTTATCGGCCCCGGCCCGCAGGATCTGACGGATGTCCTCCACACTTCCAATTCCTCCTCCCACGGTCAGGGGAATGAACACTTCATCTGCAGTACGCTGTATCACATCGATCATGGTGGAGCGGCCCTCATGGGAGGCGGTGATGTCCAGAAAGACAAGTTCATCGGCCCCCTGCTCATTATACCTTTTGGCAAGGTCCACCGGGTCCCCGGCTTTTTTAAGGTCAACGAACTCAACGCCTTTAACCACGGTTCCGCCCTCACTGTCAAGGGTCACATCAAGACAGGGAATTATCCTTTTTGTAAGCATGATCAGGGATAATGCAGGCAATGCAATTAAACATTATTGAATGGCCATATCCTTCCAGTTTGTTAAAGACAAGTGTAATTGAAAGAATATCGATAAAATTGATATAGAAGCGTACACATTAATCATAACACACAATACCTTCAAAAGTAATGAGGTGAAATTATGATCTTTGGTACAGAATCTTTCGAAATACCTGTCAAATATATGTTGAATGAAGTCCCGGAGAACACCTTCCTCAGTGCTAATGTGACACTGATGAATGAAGAAGAATTACCCATAATCAGGATAGAGGATTGTTGTGAGTCATCCGACGGTACCTGGGTAGCCTTTGAACATAAATTGGAGAATAGCAGAAAAGTAGTCATGATCAATCGTCGTGATATTAAGGGATTCTACCTGTTCTATGTACGTACAGCATCCTGAGGGACAAAGGCGAGACACACCTTCCGATGTGACATAAGGGTCAGATAAGCTTATCCTCACGCTATATTTAAGCAGCATGAACCCTATAAAAGAAGATAATGTTCCTGATGCGTATCATCTGTATCCTGTCAATCCTTCTATTGATGCCGACCCTCTGCTCAGCATATGACCACCAGTATGAACGTATCTGGGTCTATCAGGGAAGCTTTGAGCTGGGTATGGGGGAGAGGGCTAATTCAGACGGATATACTATTAAACTGCATCAACTTGATCTAAACGGCAGCACAGATCAGGGACCCCTTGCTACCTTCCTGCTCTACAGGAACAATAATTATATCGCTCACTTCTTTGCAGATGCACTGGCAAATAATGAATATATATATGAAAACCAATATGACGGGCAGTTCAGGATCACAATCAACAATATCCAGAACAACAGAGTTTCCATCAGTGTCTATGAGCAGGAATATGAGAAAGTATGGATACCTATTGGCGGGCCCGTTCAGCTTGCTGAAGGGCAAAAAACACAGTTGCTCAACTCCACTATCCTTATAAACAATATTGAAAACACCTATACCAGCCTGACAGTGTCCTGTTGCGGGGAGAGCACCAAAGACAGCTTTGGGATCGGAGATTTTAAGAAATACCCCGGGGACCTGATGTTACTTCTCTCCTATATTGATCCTGTCACTAAGACGGCCACCCTTAAGCCCTACACCCGGGGTACTCCTGACCCTGTTATTGAAATAGATGGGCTGAAGGATCATTACCATTCCAATGAGAAACCTCAAACAGATGTGGTCGTTACTAACCCGGGAACAATTCCCCTCAGAGGAATTGTTATTACCCCGGCCATTACAAAGGGACGGGTCTTTGTGGGAAATAGTACACCCTCTGTCCTTGGCCCGGGGGAAACCTTCACCACACCATTGCTGATAGAACTACCTGAATCTGAAGCTGGTGAGAACATAAGCATCAATTGCAGGGTAGAGGGATTTGATTATCTTGAAACTTTATATTCCAACACCACGAGCAATAATATTGTGATCAACTCCTATATAAATATCGAGAAGATCATATCTCCTGAAGAGGGTGTCCTGTTCAGCCAGGAACAGGAAGATCAGGAACCCTTTGAAATAACCATAAAGGTCTTCAATAATGCAAGTTCGGGAAAGACCATTACTATAAAGGACAGCATTCCCCCTTCATTCATTCCCACAGACCTTGAAAAGACGGAATGGGAACTGGATATGGCTCCGGAAAGTTCCCAAATGATAAAATACCGGGTCTTCCCCACCCTTCCCGGTGTCTATCCACAGGAAGGAGCCCTGGCCAGCCTGGACGGATCGTATACAGTCTCTTCAGGAAATGGACCGGACCTGAAAGTGGAAGGAAACTATTTTGAAGCCACCAGAGAGCTTATGGTCACTGATATATATGTTACCGAAAGTGTGGACATTAGCATTAAATTGCATAACAGAGGGACAAAACCACTGGACATATCCTTCCGGGAAAGTATTCCACAGGGACTTAACCTTGTTTACGGAAGTGATGAAGTTGAGACAAGCCTTGAACCGGGGGAAACAAAGGTACTTTCCGGCACAATTAAGGCTGACAGTCCAGGTACATATAAATTCCCGGAACTGGACATATCCTATATTGATGAAGAGGAGGATAGTGGGGTACTTAGCCTGCCTTCCATGTTCCTCTATGTTTATGAAAAAGAGAATACATCCTTGATCAATGAGAACAGTGCAGGCGGACAAACTGGAAACAGACCGGAAGCTGCGGGACGGACGGACACCCTTGCATTCCTTTTCACAGGCTTTATCGCCCTTACAATGCTATTGTCCCTGATACCCCTTACATTGTACCTGTATCTTCGTTATGCGAACACAAAGGGGACAAATTGATCACAACCTGATCGGGCCTGCCAGAATACATTAATATATTTTGATCAGTTAATTAGGATGGAATCAGAAATATATGATTTATTGAGGGAAGGATAGAAGTGATAGATCTGTTAATGACCATCGCGATATGCGGCCTGCTGGTGATCGTCACCATTTACCTGCTTATCAATGTATCATCCCTTATAGCGGCCCTGGCACTTCTATTCATCCCTCTGATACTGATAGTAATCATCCCGGAGAGTGCCACCAATTTCCTTGCCTATGAACATATACTGCTTGAAGACGGAAGGGTTCCGGTCAATAATTACCATATACTGCTCTTCCTCTGGTCGACCCTGCTGGGGATCATCCTGTACACCGAATTCCTTACCTGGTATCTGGCATATAAAAAGAAGAAAAAGTAAGACCTAAAACCTGCTGAGACCGGACTTACGATGATTGGAGCGCAGAGGCAGAGAAAGTCCACCACATCAGTCGCGGGTAGTTCACATAAAAAGAGAATGGAGAACGGACCAATTAAAAGGGATAAACGGCCCTTTGAATCTATCAGGTGAACTACCCCGAAGTTAAAGACATCGGGGATTTACGCTCTATATATAAAAAGAAAAAGGTGACCTGAACTTATTCATCCACCCTGTAGTAATAGTATTCCCCTTTGGACTTCTGCTCCCTGTCCAGCCTTGAATCTGGTTTATTCACCCTGGGCCTGGAGGTATCCTCGTCCCGACGGAAGGTGATGTTCAGATTTGAGAGGAAGCTGTTCATCCCGTCCTGCATGCTTAAGGGGGAATGGGCCTCACCATAAACTGCGGCTTCGCCTTCAAAGACGATCAGCCTTTCACTTAACATATCGATCATATAGATATCGTGATCGACCACCATGGCAGTCTTGCTGTTGTTCTCTGCAAAACGTTTGATGGCCTTTGTGGCAAGGGAGCGCTGTTCCACATCAAGATGGGCACTGGGCTCGTCCAGAATATACAGATCTGCATCCCGTGTCAGACAGGCGGCAATGGCAACTCTTTGAAGCTCACCGCCACTAAGGTCGGGGAGGAAACGTTCATAGAGCTTCTCCAGCTGCAAAGGCCGGGCGACCTCAGCTTCATAGTAGCTGGTATCCACCTTGCGGGAAATGGTCCGCAGGAATTGTTTTACCTGCATGGGAACATCGGCCTTTATGTACTGGGGTTTGTAGGAGATGTTCACATCAATGTCAAGTTTGCCTTCGTCTGGCTCAACCTCCCCTGCAAGGATCTTTACGAAAGTGGACTTGCCGATACCATTTGGTCCAACAATACCCAGAACCTCTCCTTCTTTTAAGGAACCTCCGTCGGTCTTCAGGGAAAAGCCGGCATCATATTTTTTGGAGAAGGCACAATAGTCCACCAGGGTCGCCACATCGGTCTCCACCCTGGGAGGATGGACCTCGAACTTGATGGCATCAGGACGAATACGGACATTCTCTTCAGGCAGATAGCCTTTAAGATATTGATTGATCGCGACACGGACGGTCTTGGGATGGGTGACCACACCATACCCTCCGGGCTCACCATAGGCCACATGCACCACATCTGAGAGCATGTCCAGGATCGCAAGGTCGTGTTCAACTACAAGGACCGCTTTATCCTTTGAGATCTCCTGGATCAGCTGGGAGGAATTAATACGCTGATAGATGTCAAGATAGGGACTGATCTCATCAAAGAAATAGAAATCCGCATCTTTGCCTGCACAGGCTGCAATGGCAACCCTCTGAAGCTCACCGCCACTAAGGTCCCCGATCTCACGGTTAACGATATGGGCCAGATCAAGCCTTTCTATAAGCTCATCCATCACACCCCTCTCATCAGCATTACTGAGCAGATCAATGGTCTTTCCTTTGAATGCTTTGGGTATCAGGTCAACATACTGGGGTTTCTGGGACACTTTTAGCTTCCCATCCACAATATCCCTGAAATAATCATACATGCCGGTGCCTGAATAATGGTCTAAAACTCTGTCCCAATCCCCGGACTGGCCCCCGAAATTGGGAACAAGGGCACCGGAAAGGATCTGTACGGACGTACTCTTACCTATACCATTGGGTCCCAGGATACCTGTCACCCTGCCCACCTGGGGCAGTGGCAGGCCATAGAGGGCAAATCCATTGGGCCCGTAGCGATGAGTGGGCTCTTTGAGAGCTTCAGGAAGGCCAATGATCATAATAGCATCAAAGGGGCATTTGTTCACACAGATACCACACCCCACGCAAAGCTCTTCGGATATTAAGGGTTTACCGTCCTCTTCAAAAATGATAGTCTCATCCCCGGTACGGACCCTGGGGCAGTATTTCTCACATTCATGACTGCAGCGCCTTGGCTGGCAGCTGTCTTTATTCAGTATTGCTATTCGCATGAAAGATCCCTGAAAGTATTATTAGGCAAAGATTATAGAGCAAATATTACCGGACCTGAAATCCCTTTACATAAACAGGATACTGTCCGGCAATACATTAGTTTAACAGTAAGGTCCAGGTAACAAGACAGAAATCAATGACAATGAACTCAACATAGAACCAGTCCTTGAATCCGAATTCCTTTGTGTTGATCTTGATGGCCGGATAGATGATACGCTGGGCATAATAGGCAAGGATAGCCACAATGACCAGTATTGCATACCATTTGGTCTCCAGGCCGGCATCTAATCTGAAGAATGCAATAAATCCGGCCAGTATGCCCAGAAATGCAGCTACTGCTGTTTTTATGATGCTCTGGATATGGGCCTTTTTGCGTTCCTCAGGAGTCTTCTCCCTGATCAATGGTTTTGAGGTCACCTCAGGTGCATTGGAGTTCTTATCAGGATTACCTGCCTTAGCTTTGCTTTGTTTTTTCAATTGACGTCTTCTCCTGAAATGAGTATAGAGTTGTAGGGATTTATAGAGAACAGAACCTATATAAACATTTATTCCTGAAGCGGAACATTCAAATAAAAGATAGAGAGAAATGGACAATAACTGAACTGCTACCATTCCTGCAAACAGCGGGATGAGCAGTTCAAAGGATGTGATGGCTCATTATATTGGAAACATCATCCAGAGAGATGGCAGCCCTGCCCAGAGATTGGAGATGAGAAGCAAACCTTGCGGGACGAGGTCCTTTTGGATGATAGACCAGGGTCATTTCAGGATCTAGCTTCTCCACCATCTGGACCAGACCCCTTGCATCCAGATGATCACTGATAGAGATAGCCGCATAGCGCTGGTCCACCCTGCCGGTCATCACATATTTGGGCATACTGTCCGGAAGGTCAGCAAGGGCCCGGGGAGGTACGATACAGACCCCTTCATGACCACATTCACCCAGGCCTGCCAGTTCTCCGGCATTATCAAGTAAACAGCGGGTCAGTTGCAGGGACTTATCCTCCATTTCGATCACATCCTGATGTCCAAAGGACCTTAGCATCTCCACCACCCTCTGAGCTTTTCCAAAAGCATAGGCCCCAAAGGCAACATGCGGTTCGGACTCCAGGACATGTCGCAGGCCTTCCACATCGTCCTCAAAATAACATGAAAGGTCATTCACATCACCATAGTTGGCCTCGGTGATAAGCAGATCACAGTCTGGAAGGGCTGAAGGGTCCTTCACATCCCCGGTGACAAGGATACGCGTACCTACATCATTGACCCAGTAAAAAGCAACCGCTCCCTCAGTATGACCTGTAGTATAGGTCTTAACCTCCACATCATTGATCACAATGCTATCCCCGGTGGCAAGAGTGGACCCTTTATAGACCCTTTCATACCGGATCTCCAGGGCCTTTGCGGTCTTATCCGTACACACCGCCCTGTCCGAAAGCATTGCAGAACTACCGTAATGATCGGAATGGGCATGAGTGATCAGATAGGCATCCGGCTGAGGGGTTTTACCTGTGTTCCTGGTGGAATCAATGGTAAAAGTGCTCAATCGGCCCCCTTCTGACCGGAAACTCAGACATAGATGGGGTTTTAACGTCCCCCTGGTATTCCTCTGTCTTGAAGGCATCACGCCCATATCGATCAGTCGTTTCATCTATGCCTCAATGGTATCCGGTATATATACATGTTTTTAAGCCTTTGAAGCAGAAACCTTCCGCAAAGAAAGGTGATATCCTGCCTTCCGGATTAGGTCCTTATTTTCCTTTCCTCTTCAAATACAGATAACCGGCCACTACCAGGATGAGGAAAATGGCACTTAAAATGACCATATTTACAGGCCACTCCTTTTCCGTGCGGGAGGATTCATCCGCCATACCTGCATCCTGACTGGTATCGGAGGGCTCATCCGGTTTTATTGAGGAGGGTTCCATATCAGTGATCACGGGGACCTCACCGGGAAGGGTCCCGATAGCAAAGGGAGAAAATCCCGGGGTTTGGGCCTCAAAGTAAACGTATTTCTCATCCCTGTCTGAAACGACTGTTGTCAGCTCTTGCCACGCATCCTCATGATACCGGTAAAGCCGTACATTGTCAGCTTCCATACCATTATCCTTAAGCCAGGAGGCCTCAATCTTAAATCCGATCCTGGCATCGGCAATGTTCTCCTCTGTAGCAAACCCTGCTTTGCCCACCCAGATGTTCATGTACTGGTAGACCCGGTCACAGGGAGGCTCTTCAGAGGCCAGAGCGGATAGGTCTTTTAATACCTCTATGGTGGTGGAGATCTTCCCGGCATTTTTCAGGGATTCGAACTTCACATTCATGATGGCGTTTTGCTCTTCTTCAAAGTCATATGATATCTGTGAACCTCCAATTACAAAGATGGATTCCACTTCTTTCAGGTCGATGTTCTCATATTCCTCACCCGAAGAGCCTCCTCCACCACTACTGCCGCCTGAGGAAGGCTGAGTGGATACGGTTACAGTGACATTGATCGTCATACTGTCTGTAACGGAACCATTGAAAGCTGTGATCATTGTACTGCCACCTGCCAGGGCCTGGAAATATCCGGTACTGGAATTGATGGTACCCACAGTGGTGTTGCTGCTGTTCCAGCTTATCTGTGCAGAAAAGCTGTTGTTGTACTGGTCGTATCCGCTGGCATTAAGGTCAAGAAAATCCCCGTCAATGACCAGGCCTGGAATGGATGTGGTGATATTGATGGAAGAGAGAACAGGAGATGGGAGTACGGTGACGGTGGCATTGCCACTGACACTGTTATTGGTAGCGGTAATCATGGCAGATCCACCCTGAAGGGCCTGGAAGAACCCTGTAGTAGAATTGATGGTTCCTACAGTGGTATTACTGCTGGTCCAGCCAAGCAGGGCATCATATGAGTTGTTGAACTGGTCCAGAACCTGCGGTGTGAAGGTATGGGACTGACCTGTATAGAGAGTGACATTGGAAATATTAATGCTGCCAACATAACGGCCTGTGACATTAATCAGTATACTATCTGTAATAGAGCCATTAAATGCTGTAATTAAAGTATTACCACCCGAAAGGGCTTGAAACAAACCGGTTCGAGAGTTTACAGTACCAACAGTAGTATTACTACTGTTCCAATGAATGACAGTGGAGAAACTAACATTATGCTGATCAAACGAACTGGCACTAAGGTCAAGGTTTTCTCCATCAATAATCAGGCTTGGAAGAGAAGTGGTAATATTAATCGACGTTAATGTAGGCACTGTAACGGTGCCATTATCACTGACATTCCCGGTGATCACCATAGCAAATGGCTGTGGACCCTCGGGAACATTGTTGCCAATAACTCTTACTTCATACCATCCTAAAACGGGAGAAGGTATTGAGATCTGTTCTACATTATTAACATTGTCGTCAACATCGTGTACCGTCCCATTAGGAGACATTATTGCCAGGTCCAGATCATTTACCAGATTCTCCAGAGAGATCAAACTTGAAGGATAATCGGTCCAGACCAGGGTGGCTTTAAAAGGAGTGGAATTATTGACCACATAATAGCGGGCCACGACCGTCTGTTCTGTTGATAGTGAATGTGCATCTGAATAATGCAGGGTGCTGTTATCAGGATACAGGGATTGTTCAAGGTCCACACGCCCCCAGCCCTGGGAGTTATCCGGTACATGTCCCACATCTTCATTGGAATATTGCCCGGGATACATGTCATGGGCCCCCTGGATAATGGTGGCTTTAAGAAGAGCGGCTGATGGTGTGTGATTGAGAACATCCACATAATGTTGCCTGACAAGTGCCGCAGTACCTGCTGTAAGGGGAGTGGCCATACTTGTCCCGCTCATATACATATAGCTGCTATTAGAACCTGACTGACTTTCATCAGAGGAACGTGTTGAGTAGATGTAAGTTCCAGGTGCCACAACATCAGGTTTGAGCCTGCCATCATTTGTGGGTCCCCGGCTACTAAAAGCAGCAATACCTTCTATGTCATTAGCAATTCTGTCGGTATAGATGGGAAGGACAGGATAATCAAAAGGCCAGTTATACCCATAGGTACTGTTTATGGTAGGCCGGAAATTCTCAGATGCGCCCACTGTCAGACAATTCTTAGCAGTTGCAGGAGAACCTATGCAATCCAGATCAATGATACCATCTGAATTTGCGTCAATTCCATCATTGCCTGCAGAGAACAGCACCAGCATATCCTGATGGGCCCACATGAACTCATCCACTTCCCGGGAATAGGAAGTATATGCCCCTGCACTCGAACTACCCCAGCTATTGGTATGGATGCGGGCATCATTGTCATATGCCTGCTGGAACAGATCGTTCAGGTCAGTTGGCAGGCCCGTAAGATATTCAAAGTCATCTTCCACTGCCTGGAAGACCAGATGGGCCTGAGGAGCTGAACCTGCAAATTGACCACCTGAGGCCGAACCATTACCCAGGACCGAACCTGATACATGTGTACCATGACCACTGAATTTATCCTTTGATCCATAAAGATCATTGGCAAGATCAAACACAATGTCAATACGGCCCGCAAAGTCCGGATGGTCCTCATCGATGCCGGTATCACATACCGCCACTATCTGACCGCTACCTGTGAGATTATGGGTATTGCGGGTCCAGTTGGTCTTTATGATATCTCCTGCCACATCATTCATAAGTACGGGAGGATTGTAAGGCTCTATCCACATCACCTCTTCCATATCTGCAAGCTCCCTTATAAGATCCGCATTCATGCGAACCTGCAACTTATCCGGGGAGCTGGAAAGGATGATCCCTCCTGAAGCTTCAACGTGATCGGCGACCTGTTCAGAGAAGGGGCCAAATAGCAGGACATTCACCTCTATACCGGTCCCGTATTGGGACACAGAGGGATCAATGCGATACTCACTTCTGTATTCTCCGGCCCAGCGCACATATTCCAGTTCTGTGACCCTGTCTATATCAACATCATTCAAGTCAGCCAGATAGGTATTCTCCGGGACATAGCTGATCAGGTCCAGGCCCCGGGCCTCAAGTTCATCTTTCCATTCCTGCTGTACCACATCGGTGAACTGAATGAGATAATAGCCGGTTTGCGGACCCTGAGATTTTGTAATAGATACCATCTCTCTGTCGGTATCGATCTGAAGGACCTTGAGGTAGATGATGTTGCCAGTTCCATTCATCATGGAGGGGGACGATGTAACAGTTGATAACGTGAACTCATCTTCAACAAACAGAGCATCAACCAGAGGTGATGTAGCAGATCCTGAAGCAAGACCAAAGACACCTGTGGAAAGTAACATTATTAGAATTATGAATAAGCTGGATGTTCGAGTTCTTATCATAGGATCACATCGATTTTAGAAAATAATATGCAACATCTGACAGAGCAAATATGAATAGCATTTAGAATATATGAATTTATGTAGATATATAGAGTTGCATAATAAAAAATCAATATTGTGTTAAAATAATTAAACTCACCTGGAAATATGGAATGGAATAGAATATATCCTTCAGGTCAAAAAAGAAAAAAGAGGGGAGGAAATAATGAGGAGTAAGGACTAAAAAGACTCACATCAAAGCATTGAGCTCTGCACGAAGGACATCTGCGCTGGTCACGCCTGTGAACTGCTTGACGACCTGGCCGTCCTTTTCAATGATAAGTGTGGGGACAACCTGTATGCCATATTTGGCAGCCATGGCATTGTTCTGGTCCACATCGATAAGTTTTACATCCACTTTATCACCCATCTCCTTTTCAAGGGTCTCAAGAATGGGTTTTTGCATCTGACAGGGACCACACCATGTTGCACTAAAATCCAGTAATACTATATTGCTCATGTTATTCACCTTTGTTAAAAGAACCCTGAGATCCATTAAAGACGGGGATAATTCATTCAGGGCCCTGTATTTTGTTATATAAGTTTCACCTGAGTTATAATGTAATTGGTAGTATGCACAGTATTGTGCTTTCCATACACAACCATTTGCAGTATACTATATAAAGATTACGGTCAAAGAATAAAAATAAGAGTCTTAATATTAACTCCTCGAATGATCGATATCACTATAATACATACACTCCGCAGGAGTGAAAAGGGGCATATCCTCCGAACCTTCCACCATTGTCACACCCGAACCCCTGACCAGGACACAGGGAATACGCTCGTTGGCCTCACCCATGACCAGCTGGGCCGCAGACACCAGGTTATCGGCCACTGCTTTGCGTGTTATATGCAACGGCTTTCCGAAAAGATCACAACTTCC
Organism: Methanosarcinaceae archaeon; assembly: GCA_963676195.2. GTDB lineage: Archaea > Halobacteriota > Methanosarcinia > Methanosarcinales > Methanosarcinaceae > CAXXJW01. Next base: position 477,744 of record CAXXJW010000002.1, read on the forward strand.
CCGGGCATCTTCCACAGGCAGGAGTCCTGAAGTACCCAGGGCCACGCCCACACATCCCAGCCGCAGAGGCTGGGTACGGCTATCGCCAACTATGACCCCGATATGACAGGAAAAATGCCCTTCCAGCTGTTTTCGGATCCTCCGGGCACTCTCCATGGGATCGGCAGGCAAAAGCACCACATGACCCTCAGGAGCATTGGAACCATCAATTCCGGCATTTGGAGCAAGATTGCCCCGGGTGATGGTCAGGGCCGCACCGGGTACCCCTCCAATGACCTCATCACATTCCTGAAGTACCAGCTCCATCTCCCTGGGGTCCAGACAATACTTTTCAGCAAGCTCCAGAGCCCGGGGCCCGGGTGTTACACAGGAGAGCTTCACCATCCGTCCCTCGGCTGTCGCCACTGCTGACTCGGCCAGGATCAGGATGTCACCATCCTCGGGCAGGATGCTTTCCTTATCAAGTGTATCTGCAATGACCTGACCCATATCATCCCCCGGTGTGATCAGGGGGGTGCGGATACCGTACATCCTGATCCGGGGGCTATCAACATCCATTCATTCACCTCCGGAAAGATAACCTGACATGATCTTCAATGCACAATACTCCCCGCACATAGAACAGGGACCCTGTTTGGGACAGGTTTCAAGCGGTTTGTCCAGGTCCAGAGCAAATTCCATCTGACCGTCCCAGTCAAAAACAGCCCTTCTGTCTGCAAGCAAACGGTCACTTTCATCCAGACCGTATTTCATTGAATCACCAATATGAGCAGCGATCTTAAACGCAATTAAACCTTCACGGACCTGCCTGGCTGTGGGCAGGGAAAGGTGTTCTGCAGGAGTGATATAACACAGATAATCTGCACCATTACCACTTGCAATGCTTGCTCCCACGGCCCCGGCAATATGATCGTACCCCACACCGATATCAGTGGGGAGGGGACCTGCAACGAAAATCGGAAAATGTGATAATTTCCGATGTTCCTTTATCTGTACGGGAATGTCACTGGCATTAACATGTCCTCCCACACCTTCTATAATGACCTGCACACCTGCTTCATTTGCCAGATGGGCAAGCTTTGCATTGTTTTTGATCTCCATCATCTGGGGGCGATCACAAAGATCATGGATACATCCGCTGCGCATGGTATTTCCCAGGGACAGTACAACATCGTTTTTTCTGAGCAATGAAAGAACTTCATCAAAATGCTCAACGAATGGATTTTCACATTTTTGTCTGAGCATCATCACACTTGTAAAGGACCCTCCTTTTGAGACCATACCCATTATACGGCCAATTCCCTTTAGTTTTCCAAGCATGTTCTGATCCACACAATGGAGAACAACCGAACTTACACCCTCATTGATATGTTCTTTCAGATAGTGCAGCATGTCATCTCCGGTAACATTCTCCATCCCAAGTTCTGTTACCGATTGATATACAGGTACAGTTGTTACAGGAAGAGAGGTATTTTCAAACACCATCTTTCTTATCAGAGAGATGTCTCCACCCATGGAAAGATCAGTGATCGTATCAGCACCGTATTTTTGCGCAACCTTTACTTTTTCCATCTCAGATCCCATATCAATGGCTGCCGAAGAAGTTCCCAGGTTTACATTTACCTTTGTCTTCGCCCCTTTTCCGATAGCCACCGGAGGACAATCCCTGCGAACCATTATTACAAGACTGCCTTCTGCAACCCCGGACACGACATCCTCAATATTCAGGGATTCATGTTCAGACACATATTCCATTTCCGAAGTTACAATTCCATTTTTAGCGCATTCTACCTGCGTTGCTTTCATGTGACCAACCTTTTAACTCTTATTTAGTGGATGTTTGACATCATCAGTAATTCTTTCACAGATGAATTATCCTTAATAGGCATCAGATGAACACCTCTGCACAATCCCTTAAGTTCCCTGATCGTTTCAGCGGCAATAATAAGACCTTCCCGGACAGGATCCTCTGCACCTTCCATGCGCATTATAACCTGCTCACTTACCTGTATCCCGGGAATGTTCGCATTCATAAAACGGGCCATGCTTGCAGAGCGAAGGGGAATGATCCCGGCCAGTACAGGTATATCCAGATGGGAGATGGCCTCCATGAATCGTGCAAATCCCTCCACATCATAAACGGCCTGGGTCTGGATGAACTGTGCACCGCAATTTACCTTCTTCTCAAGCTTCATCAGTTGCATGGGCCTGTCTGCATCGGTATTGGAGACGGCGCCCACAGTAAAAGCAGGAATTCCGGAGAGCTTATTGCCTGCCAGATCAGACCCTTCACTCATTTTCATTATCAACTGCAACAACTGGACAGAATCCAGATCATATACCGGTTTTGTTCCGGGATGATCTCCCTTGACCGGATGATCTCCGGTCATAATGCACAGGTTCCTGATCCCCAGGGCAGCGGCCCCCAGCAGATCGGACTGCAAAGCCAGACGATTGCGGTCCCTGCAGGTTAACTGCACGATCACTTCATAGCCGCCGTCCTGCAGGAGTTTTCCGGCAGCTATGGGACTCATCCGCATGACCGCACGCTGGTCATCTGTGACATTAATGGCATCCACGCAGTCCCCGATGGATCTTGCATCCAAAAGGAGTTGCGAGATATCAGTACCTTTGGGAGGGGCCACCTCACCGGTTATCAGAAAATCGCCGCTATCCAGTCTTTCTTTAAAACTAAGAGGCATCAGGAGTAATATGCTGATCTATATATTAAATGCATCGAGATCAAAAAGAGATCACATACACGATACTTTAAAGAACATGAAAATTTGTGTGCAGCAATGTAAAGGGCAAAGAACAGTATCAACGTACCTGATGCTCTTTTGGATCCCTGACCTTTTCTAACATATCTGTCTTTCCAAGCTTTTCCATTCTTGCATAGATCAGCTCCCACACACATTCCTTTTCCGGGTCCACTTCACATTTACCCTCAATGGACCCCCCGCAGGGGCCGTTGAGCAACTGTTTGGGACACCGGGCCTGAGGACAGACCCCTCCAAATTCCCAGACAGTACAGTCTCCACACATGGCACAGAGATGGTTTAATACCTCTCCTGTCTCCATGGCCCCCAGAGAATCCGTATTATTGGCAGGATAGACCTCCACGTCCACAAAGCGGGCAATATTGGAAGTGCCACTGCCACAGGCCATCACCAGGACAGCATCCGTATCCTTTATTGCAGGGCCGACATCTTCCAGGAACTGTTCCCCGCGCACACTGCAGGCAGCTTTGGCAACAGTTGTTCCGGTAATCGTAAAACCCTCTTTTTCAAGACTTCGGGCCATATCATTCACCTCATCTTCCCCGCCTACATGCAGTTTTGCAGCACATACATTGCAGCCTACAATAAAGACATTCTTTTTGCCCTCAAGCATACTCAGAATCTGAGAAAAAGGTTTGGAAGATGAGATGATCATGTTTAACCTCTGTAGGAATAATGCACATCTTTGCCTGTTTCCAGACAATCCATTATCAGTTTTGAAATAACAGGAAGATTGCGGGCCTGGCAGGTGAGCTTTTCAGATAGTTTCTTAAGCTCAAGCAGGGTGCCCATAATGATCACATCGGTATGGTCCGCCTCATGGGAGACCGCATCCCGCTCCAGGGCAGCATCCCCGCCTCTTGAGAGCATTTCCTGTTTTATGATCAGGGCCTCGGTGGTGGTGATATTGCTGATGCGCAGGACACAGGAGACGGTCTTATCCCTCATGATCCTGGACCCTGTCTCTGTCACTTTGATATTGCGCATTGCAATAAGAGAATCATCCGGACTTGAGATATGCAGGACACTTACCTTGAAGTCCTGCTCCAGGGCCACAGGGGTCCTGCTGCGGATGGCAGCTGCTATGCGGACAACATCCAGAGTTGGTGCCACATCATGTGTGCGGATGATGTGGGCCCCTTTATGTACGGCTATGGCAGCTGCGGCCAGACTTCCGCTGAGACGCTCAGCAGCCGGCTTACCCAGTATATCTCCAATGAAGGATTTGCGGGAGATGGCCGCAAGCAGGGGTTTTTCAAAAACTTGAAGCCGGTCGAACCTATCCAGGGTCTCAAGATCATAGAGGGGTAATTTTTCAGGTACCCATTTGCCAATGGCCGGGTCCAGTATGAGCTGGTCGGTATCGATACCATACTCTTCAGAGCGCAGAAGGATATCATCAAGATTATGCATGATCGCATCCATGCCTATCAGGTCCCCGGGGACCTTTTCTGCAGCCATGACCACCGCAGGGCAATTATGGGATGCAACCACATCCGGCATACCTCCTTCAAGCGTAAAGCCCGCCACATCGTTAACCATGTCCGCACCATTCTCAAGGGCACAGTCGGCAATATCGCAGAACATGGTGTCCACCGAAACCACGACATCCACATTATCCTTTAATGACCTTAAAGCAGGAAGCAGTCTCTTACATTCCTCCTTTCTGGTGATGGGGTCTGCCAGGGGCCAGGTGGACCTGGCTCCCAGATCAATGATTGAAGCTCCTTCATCCACCATCTTCCAGGCAACATCAAGAACGTGGTCCTCATCAACAACCGAACCTTTGTAAAAGGATTCCCGGCTCAGATTGATGACACCCATCAAATGAACAGGATGTTCATCACCTACCTTAAGCCCGCATATATCAACATCAACGACCATTGTATAACCAATAATTATGAAACCTGATATTATATGAAACGATCCGTAAAAAAAAGAATTATGCAGTCTTCTGTGCTGCCAGGAGCACATGCTGCATAAGAATGGAAATTGTCATGGGGCCCACACCACCGGGAACAGGAGTGATCAGGGAGGCTTTTTTAACCACATTCTCAAAATCAACATCCCCGTAAATCTTACCGTTCTCTTCAGAGATACCCACATCAAACACCACGGCACCTTCTTTTACCATATCCGCTTTGATCAGGTGCTTGACACCCGTACCAACAACAAGGATGTCGGCCTGAGTGGTGAACTTTGAGATATCATCCGTGAACACATGACAGACAGAGACAGTTGCATTTCGGTTTACGAACATGGCAGCCATAGGTTTACCCACAACATTACTATGCCCCACTATCACCGCATATTTGCCCTGCAGGTTAATATCATATTCCTCAAGGGCACGAATGATCCCCTTGGGGGTGCAGGGTACAAGTTCCTCTGATCCTATGAGAAGTTTTCCCATATTGAAAGGATGGAACCCATCCGCATCCTTTGAAGGGTCAATGGCGATCATTGCCTCCTGTTCATTAAGATGGGCGGGCAGGGGAAGCTGAAGAAGGATGCCATGTATATCCTCCCTTGCATTTAGTGAACTGATGACTTCAAGCAACTCTTCCATGGTGGTTGATGCAGGCAGAGGGATATCCTCTGCAGCAATACCAACCCGATCACAGGCTTTATGCTTAAGCCTTACATACATCTTTGAGGCGGGATCATCCCCCACAAGGATGGTCGCAAGGCCCGGAATGATATCTTTTTCAGCTTTGAGCTTCAAGACACCATCCTTTACTTCAGATTCCACTTTCTTTGCAACGGCCCTTCCATCTATTATATGATCTTCCCCGGTCATTTTATCACAACCACATCATTTGAGATGTGCGTAGATAGGGAAATCAGCACACAACTGCTGGACATCCGCACTTACACTTTCAAGGACAGTGTCATTATCCATGTTCTCAATGATTGTCTTGAAGAAGTCTGCGATCTCTTCCATCTGGGCTTCCTTCATACCCCTGGTGGTCGCTGCAGGAGTCCCCGCACGAAGACCGCTGGTGATGAAAGGTCCCCGGGTCTCAAAGGGTATGGTGTTCTTATTGATCACTATGCCGGCCTTGCTCATGATGGTCTCCGCATCCTTTCCGGTCACATCGAACTTGTTGAGGTCCAGGAGCATAAGGTGGTTGTCGGTGCCATCTGAAACGATATCAAAGTCCCGATCCTGCAGGGCTTTACACAGAGCCTGTGCATTCTTAACGGTCTGCTGCTGGTCCTGTTTGAACTTTTCACTCTGAGCTTCCTTGAATGCAACTGCCTTTGCTGCGATGATATGCATGAGGGGGCCACCCTGTATACCGGGGAAGACTGACTTATTAATAGCCTTTGCATACTCTTCCCGGCACATGACCATTCCACCTCTTGGACCCCTGAGGGTCTTGTGGGTGGTGGTAGTGGCAAAGTCCACATGAGGGAACGGATTGGGGTGTACTCCTGCTGCCACAAGGCCTGCTATATGAGCTATATCTGCAAGCAGATATGCTTCCACCTCATCTGCGATCTCCCTGAAGGCTTTAAAATCAATGATACGGGAATAGGCTGAGGCACCGACCACGATCATCCGGGGCTTTTCTTTCTTTGCCAGCTCCATCAGTTCATTATAATCCAGCATTCCGGTCTCTTTTGAAACCCCATATGGAACGATATCATAGAGCTGACCTGAAAAACTTACAGGACTTCCATGGGAAAGATGGCCTCCGTGGGAGAGGTCCATGGACATGATCTTGTCCCCTGGCTTGAGAACGGAGAAATATACTGCCATATTGGCACCGGACCCTGAATGAGGCTGTACATTGACATGTTCGGCATCAAATATGGCCTTTGCTCTTTCAATTGCAAGGTCCTCGGCCATGTCCACAAATTCACAGCCGCCGTAGTACCTTTTGCCGGAATATCCTTCCGCATACTTGTTCGTCATTATAGAACCCTGGGCCTCCATGACAGCACGGCTTGTATAGTTCTCAGAAGCAATAAGATTCAATTTGAAGTCCTGGCGCTGTGCTTCCAGCTCCAGTGCACTGGCAATTTCGGGGTCAATCTCTGAAATATAAGACATCTTTCATCTTTCCTTTATAATTTATTAATGAAATATCAATGATCTTGAATTAATGTATCCGGGGTCTTCCTTATGAGAACTGAAAACCCATCTCTGATCCGGTACAAATATACCATCCTTATCAGGATGTGATCTTATCAGGCAGGATTAGAGAACGTAGACTCTCCTGCCTTCCACCTTTAACCTGTTCTGCGCGAACAATCTTACTGCCTCCGGGAATATAATATGTTCCTTCTCCAGGATCCTGGCCGCAAGAGTATCTTCATCATCATCTTCAAGTACCTCCACACAGCGCTGAATGATGATGGGGCCTGTGTCCATACCTTCATCCACGAAATGCACGGTACATCCCGCCACCTTCACACCATATTCAAAGGCCTGCCTCTGGGCGTGCAGACCTTTAAAAGCAGGAAGAAGAGCAGGGTGGATATTCATGATACGATCCTTGTATTCGGATATGATCCCGCTGCCGATGATGCGCATATAACCTGCAAGCAGGACCAGATCAAGGCCGTATCCCTGCAAAACGCACAGAAGATGGGCTTCATAGGCCGATTTGTCTGCAAAATCCCCGGGGAGGATGCTGACAGCCTCGATGCCATATTTTTTTGCCCTCTCCAGTGCATAGGCACCTTCCACATCACTGATGACCACTTTGATAACCGAGTCGGGTATGGACCCGTTCTCAATATTATCTATAATGGACTGCAGATTGGAACCCCTTCCGGAAACAAGAACTCCAATATTAATAGTCATTGTCCCATTGATATGGGATTGCCATATATTAGGGTTTTGGAATCAGGATGTTCAAGCTTTTCAGAAATTGCAAAAAAAAATGATGAGAAAATACTTCAGTTATCCAGATCTTCGGTGACCTTCTCATTCAGGAGGATATCAAGTTCATCAGCATCTGAAATAGAATCAAGTTCCTTTCTTTCAATAAGGATCGTATGTTCCACCGAAGTGGATTTACTCCTGCCTTCAATAATGAAGACCGAACGGGTACGGGCCACATCAGAGATACTGCTCATCAGATGGGCACGTTTGATCATTGCATTGCTATATTCACTGATGCCTGTGAGCATGGTATTGGAACTGTCCTTTGTTACAGCTTTAAAGGGTGCCTGATGAGTGGAAAGGATATCATAGCCCAGGGTGTACATCAGATCCAGTACATTGGAACCATCGGACAGAGGGGGATTTGCCTCTTTTGAGGGAACTTCATAGCTATTGTCAGGGGTCACATCCTCCCTGCCAAAGGAATGAAGAATATCGATGGAACGGGCCAGAGCCACATCCAGCAATTCCTCAAGCTGGAGGACGATGTCAATGGACGCATCCATACAACCTTCCTCGTATTTACTGATAGTACGCCTGGACACACCCAGCTGCGATGCAAGCACACCGATAGACATTGAAATGCCCATTCTGGCCTCCTTTAGTACATCTCCGTCTATGGAAACATACAGACCTCCCGGTGCAGCTGATACAAGCGGAGGAATGTTCTCTACAAAATAATCATACAATGTCTGTACATTCACCGCTGGTATATCATACCTCATATATACAACACTGTCTTCAAGCAGCTGATCCCTGGTCTTTGCACCGATCAATATCGGGAATCCGCCCAGATACGTTGCAAGGGATTTCATCTCCCGTGCAGTTTCCTCGTTGAGACCGTCAATATTATACAGGACCTTATAAAATATCAGAATATCATCCTTACGTGCAGCCAGATCAAAGCTACGGGGCCTGATGTTGCAACGATTTGAGACCATGAAGCCTGCTTTCTCAAGCACATCAATGATCTGATGTATCAAGATCTCTTTTGTCATGACAATAAAATGATTGTTTGTAAATCTATATAAAAGTAACCGGTGACTCATTCCAGGAGATACAAAAAATAGGACCGACAAACACTTCAATTCAGGAACATAGGACGATCACATCCGAAACAATAATACAACAAAAGGATGTACAGATGCAAAACAACAGGAATGACGGCAATAACATCACATTCCTCCCCTGGCTTATTCAGGGGGTCTTTTGAGATGATTTTATGATCATAGGCATTGATGATACGGATTCAAGAGAAGGCATGTGCACAACCTATCTGGGCGCACTGCTTATGGAAGAGCTTTCAGAATACGGACAGATAAGCTCGCAACCTCTCCTTATACGGTTTAATCCCACGATACCCTATAAGACCCGGGGAAACGCCGCTGTGGCACTTGAGATCATACCCGATGAGAATATGGACGGGAGGATCATGGAACATGTGATCAATGCTGTTGAGGAGCTCTCCCGGATGGATAGTGAAATGACCAATCCAGGAGTGGTGTTCATAAAAAACAGCGAATATGAACGGGTCCGGCCTGTTCTTACCAAACTGTTTCCCCGGACAGTCCGATGTGTCAGAACGATAGAGCAGACAAAACAGCTTATTGAAAAGCTGGGTATAAAGCATAGAGGCTTCAAGAACGGCAGGGGTCTTATCGGTGCTCTGGCCGTCTGCGGGGCCATGCTTGATGATGACTGGGACCATACATACGAATATCTTGCCTATCGGGAAAAAAAGAACTGGGGAACCCTTAGAAAAGTGGATGAGGAAAGTGTGAGAAGGGCAGATAAGGCCACATATCCACATACATGGGATACCGTTGATATGGCAAACGATCTTGTTGTCTGTATCCCCCATTCTCCTGATCCGATCCTGTTCGGTATAAGGGGAGAGACTGCACAGATCGTGGAAAAGGCTGCCAGTATGATAATCTGCGAACCTGTAGAGCGCCATGCGATCTACAGGACCCAGCAGGGTACGGACATGCATCTGATCCCGGCTAAGTCTATTAATGAGATCAAAGACATGCATTCCTATACCATTGAAGCTGTTGTGGCAAAAAAACCGTATACGATAAGAGGAGGTCACACCATCTTCAGTATATCGGACCTGCAGGGCAATACCATGGATTGTGCGGCCTATGAACCCACAAAGAACTTCAGACAACTGGTCAGAAAGCTCATCCCGGGGGACTCAGCTGTGTTCTCAGGCAGTGTGAAAAGCAGCACCCTCAATATAGAGAAGATGCAGATCATCACTCTGGCCCCTCTTTTTGAACAGGGGAACCCGACCTGTCCGGACTGTGGAAAGAAGATGAAATCCGCAGGGGCCGGACAGGGATACAGATGCAAAAAATGCAGGACAACCTCAGCAGATACAGAGCAGATTGAAGTTGAGAGAGACATCAGGCCCGGTATATATGAAGTACCACCCTGTGCCAGGAGACATCTTGCAAAACCCCTGGTTAGATATCAACAACAGGATGCAGACCTGTTCCCTTCACGATGAGGTCAACAACCCACGACTAAAGTCGTGGGCTTTCTTCCTAAAAATATAATGAATATGGCTAATTCCGGATTAAGTGAATATACTTATTCTAAACAGAATTATCTCAACTTTTCCATACAGGGGATGGGTGGCGTATTCCTTTTGTGCAGATTGTTCCGGATCCTTACCAGAAGGGCATTGGTGCGTTCAATGGGTATCCCCATAAGGTCCTGTACATATTGAGGGGTCTCTCCTTCAAGCAAAAGGCCAAGGACCCTGTCAATATCCTCATAGGCCATTCCCAGATCATCCTCATCGGTCTGGCCCACCCAGAGTCCGGCAGAGGGGGCCTTGTCAATGACACCTTCCGGTACTCCCACCAGGGAGGACATCTTGCGCACTTCGGTCTTGAACAGATCACCTATGGGTTCAAGGTCCACCCCTCCGTCACCATATTTGGTGAAATATCCCAGGAGGAATTCGGTACGGTTGCCTGTACCCATGACAACCCGGCCCAGGAGGTTTGCATAATAATACAGAATCGTCATTCTGATCCGGGCCTTAAGGTTGCCTGTCACATGTGCTGTGGTGTCGGCACTGTCAGGGATGATGTGCTCATACTCACTGACAAGACCGGAAATATCAATGGTCTTTAGTTCGATCCCGAGGGATTCCGCCACCATGGTGGCATCCAGTACATCCTCTGCAGGAGTTACGTTTAATTCCGGCATGTGCAATCCCAGCACATTTTCAGCACCCAGGGCCTCCACCGTGAGATAAGCTGTAAGGGCAGAATCGATCCCTCCACTAACACCTATAACTGCCCCGCCGCTGGGGGTCGCAGCTGCATATTCTTTAATGAAATCCACAATGGCCTGTCTGGCCTTTTCCAAATCCAGATGAACATCCATAATATCGCTTTCCTGTGTAGATGATCAGATAATTATCTGAATATTATAAATAGGTCATTGAGAGGAAGGTTAAACATATAACAGACATATATAAATATGAACCATTACATAGAGCTATTAAAATATAATTTTAATATATATTTTTACAGGTGCCTTTTATGAAACAGGTTAGCTCTCAGATCCCGGGACTTGATGAAGTCCTTGACGGGGGATTCACAAAGCCTGCATCCATCCTTATATCCGGATCAGCAGGAACAGGTAAGACAACCCTTGCAATGCAATCCATTTTTAATGCATCTCAAGAGGGGGAGGTCTGTGTATATGTGACCTCCCTGAACGAACCTATTGCAATGGTCAACAACTTCATGTCAAAGCTGGATTTCTACAAGGTATCCCTGATCTCAAAAGGGAATATCAATTATATTCCTATTGGGACCGAGACCCTTGACAAAGGGATCTATTCCTTTATGTGGAACCTGGAAGAATCTGTGGAGCGTCTGAATCCTGACAGGGTCGTGATAGATCCAATAAGCATCATAGGCAAAAGCCTGGAAGGAGAAACAAAAAGACGCTTTTACTATGATCTGTTCCTGAGGATGAAAAAATGGGATGCACTGGTCATTGCCACTGCAGACCTCCCGGAAAAGCAACTGATCGAAGATGAGATAAGCCATGTTGCCGATGGTATCATATCCCTTTCCAATGACCTTACTGGCAGGAACCGGGTCAGGCACCTGGAGATCCTCAAGATGCGGGGCCAGGGTTATATGAGTGGAAAACACCCCTTCTCCATCACCAATAAAGGGATACAGCTGCACAGGATACATAATATCCCATCCACTATAAAATATAACCAAAAACGACTTTCCACAGGAATAGGCGGCCTTGATACCATGTTAAATGGCGGCCTTATCCAGGGGACCTGTACCCTTCTGCAGGGAGACAGCGGAACCGGAAAGACCATAGCAGGAAACCGTTTCATAGCACAGGGGGCCAGATACGGCGAGAGTGGACTGATCATATCGCCGGAGGGTCCAGAAGAGATGATGGTGTTAAACTCCATCGAACCGGACATGTCCGAACTTATTGATTCCGGAATGATCAAACTGCTTCCTCTGGACCTTTCAACCTTGCAAACCGGAGAGCTTATGCTTCAGCTGCCATCCCTGATATCCGATAATGGGATCGAACGGGTTCTGATCGATGGGGTGGATCGTTTTGACAGCATAATGGATGCAAATGACATACAGCAGTGTATAATGAGACTTTCAGCCTGGGCCCGGGAGATAGGGATTACCTCCCTGTTCACCACCGGAAATTGTGAAGGACTGCAACAGCTGGACCGCTGGATGGATACTTCTATTGTACTGGGCCTGGATCAGAAAAAGGACAGGATCATAAAGAACATCCACATTAAAAAGATGAAAGGCAGCGGTCATGATGACCATATAAGACAGCTGGATATTTGCAAAGACAATATAGAAGTACTCCTTCCTGAAGAGGACTGAACACTCTTGCAGTGATTCATCATATCGGTTGGTCACAACTCCCTTGAAAAGGACTGTGTACTCTTTGTGTAGCTGCTTTTCCGGGGACTGGAGTACCCAAACCTGGCATGGCAACAAGCACGGGCTTTGTGGAACATTTGATCTCAAACGGTTTGGATGTTAGTTAAAAAAAGAAAGAAAAGGGGGGCCATGTAAAGATCTTAATCCCATTCCAGATCAAGCCGGATCTCATTGCCTTCCATTACATCATTTTCATAGACTGAAATTTCTTTTTTTGTTCCGCTTCCTTTTACCCATATTTCATATGGGGTGATGGCTCTGGTACTATAGGAAGGATCCTGTGTAGAGTATGGGACTCTAATTTCATACCAGCCACTTTCATTGGCTGTTACTTCATTTTGATACTCGAATTCCCTTCCCTGATTTGATATCAGATCTGTATTTACATATACTGTTTCAGCTGGTTTTGAATAACCTCTAATTGTCAAACCGGGCACATACTCAAATATTTTAACATTGCTGATATTCTCATAGCCATATATTCTATATCTGGACATAGCCCGGGAAGAATTATTTGATTCATATATCAATCGAAGATTTCCGGATTGTGAACCGTCTAATAGATGAAGTTTTGCTAAAGTGGTATTCATAAATTCCTTACTCTGATGATACTCCTCAAACTCACCTTTTTCAAAATATCCATCGCCTGCAGTATTAATGATATGTCTGGTTTTGACTGTGACCATCCAGGTGTCAGTGATGACATATCGTACATTTCTCTTATCCAGTATGGATAGACCTTCAGATTCATTCGAAGTTGCAAAATATCTGGCACAGTCTTCCAGACCGGTCTGAAAATTATTGGCTACCGGAGGCCTTCTGGCAATATATAGGATCCAGTTCCCATAGTCCCACCAGCTTAAGACCCCATATTCCGGTTTTTCACAGGGGTTTAGATAATATGATGTTTCAGGACTGCCTGACTTAAGCCATTCAAGGGATTCCACCCAGTCAGAGGGAGGAACTTCCGGATCAGTAAGGATGCTGATAGTATTACCAAAAAATAACAGCCCTGTGACCAGGATCAGGATCATTGAGATAGCTATACCGGCCCCAAGTTGCCAGAAAGGAGTTTTAGATATATCCTTTTTTGACCCTTTTTTTGCATTTCCTTTTTTTGGATCATCCTTTAGCAGATCAAATACTGAAATTATAAAAAATCCTGTTAATATTGCAATATTTATTGAAAGCAGATATGCAAACCTTCTCTGGGACAGAGTAAGGAGAATAACAACAAGCGACCACACTATGAAAAAGAGCTTATCGGGTGGACAGTCTTCTTTGATAGTTTTTCTGATAACAAGGCCAAAACCAATCACAGAGGGGATAATGAATATCCCGAAACATTGCCAGAGAGGTACCAGTGTAAACCCATTCTCATATATGATCGGCATTGCTTCACTGATCATTCCAAGTGTTGGCCCGCTTCCAAGAAGATAAAGGATCCCGGAAGCCAGGTTTTGATAAAAGTCAGGTGAAAGAATGCTCACAGCTGCAATACAAAGCCCGGATGAAATTGTGACGATGGCAGGATAATACCACCATTTCAGATATTTTGAACCTATGAACCAGGAGAGTGCCCCGAGTACTATTGCAGATAGCAGTAAAATTGACACATATGATACATGGAACCAGGAGAGGAACATTCCACTGGTCTGATATCCCGGACGAACCAGTATCAAGATAAAAGGTGTAATTACAATAAGGGTTACAAGGTATGTGGTGGCCGTACTTATCAAAAGGTATTCAGAGGATATTTTCTTGCGCAGGTCAAAAGTGAACTGGACCAGAGCAAACAAAATGATAAGACCGACATATATGGGAGACCCTATCCAGGTAAATAAAGCAAGACCAAGGATGATACCTGTGGCCCCTGAAAAGATGAGAGGTTTAGCAACGGACCACTGTGAACTTATTTGTTTGATGTTTGAAAATGAAAGGCTGACATCTTTCCCGTACTTCAGGGAGAGCATGAAAAATACATATGCGGTCGTTGAGAGCAGCACCTCGGCGACATGATGATCTGCGGCCCCAACCCTTGAAACTGCAAGATGGGCCGGTATGAGTGAGATCACAACGACACTTAAAAGGGCCGCTCTTTTATCGGAGATGGAAAGGGTTACAAAATAGAGAGGTATGATCGTCAGGGCCCCGAGAAGGGCAGGGAAGAGGGCACCTGCAACCTCTATAGTATGGAGGGTTGGGTTGCCATAACCCAGGATCAGAGCAAACAATGCAGCTGCCTGATCATAAAGCGGAGGCCAGCCTATATCAAAACCATAGGGATAGTTCAGATAGGAATCGAACGTTAAAGTGGAAGGGAAATTTTGTGTGGTATACACAATTCTTCTCATATGATAGAAGGGATCAGTTCCGGTAAAGATGACCTTGCCATTTGCAAAAACTGTCCAGGAAGAAACTGACCTTATAACAAAAGCTACCAGTACCAGAAAAATAACTGTCAGTTTACTGCTTAAAAGTTGATTGCGATCTTTCATATGGACGGGCCTAAATATTTTTGCAACTCATTGATTTGAACATATATATATATTCCCGGAACTTCTTAGTGAAGTAGTGCAATATACAAATATATCAAAATTCATCAATGTGGGATAAAGTAAAGATTGTAATCGAAAAAAGGATACGATGACTGCTGAAGAATTTGGATTTCCACGAGGTTATTTAACTAACCAGAAGTCATTCTCCGGGTTCCAGACAGGTGATATTGTAAAAGCAAATATTCCAAAAGGAAAGTATAAAGGAACCATGACAGGTTCAATAGCATGTAGAAAAACAGGTCGATTTAATATCAAGAATAAAGATGGTATTAAATTGGCACAAGGAATCAATCATGTTTACTGTAATCTAATAAACAGGATGGATGGATATGAATATTTCAACAAGAAACGAACACCATACCCATCAATCTGATTACGGTAAACACAATAACCGTACGGGGCCCGATTGTTCCACGCTATCGTGGAACTCCTTTGCCCCTGTACCCCATTTATCATGAAACTGATTAAGACAAAGATAGAAGGGCTATTTGTAATTGAACCTCGTATCTTCGAAGATAGCCGGGGTTATTTTTTAGAGAGCTATAACAAAAAAAAACTTGACGATCTGCTCGAAGAAAAATATGTATTTGTTCAGGATAATGAATCAAGGTCTTCTTACGGAGTGATCAGAGGCCTGCACTATCAACTGGAACCTTATGCACAGGCAAAACTTGTAAGGGTCCTTCAGGGGAAAGTATACGATGTTGCGGTGGACCTTAGAAAAAACTCTCCCACATTTGGACAATGGTTTGGTGTGGAACTTTCCGAAGAAAATAAGAAGCAATTACTTATTCCAGGAGGATTTGCACATGGTTTTTCGGTCTTAAGCAGGAGTGCGATCTTTAGCTATAAGTGTGACAACTTCTATGATCCTGCAGCTGAAAGAGGAATCATATGGAACGACCCCTCACTTGATATCGACTGGAAGATCCAGGACAGAGATGTTGTGGTATCAGAAAAAGATAGAATGATGAAAAGCTTTGAGGATGCTGAAATGAACTTTGAGTCAACTACCCACGGCTAAAGTCCCGGGCTTCCTTCCTTAAAGGAGCGTGATGTGCCGGTGTCATCGACACTTATTCAAGACATGTAGCCACTATACATTGTAGCCACTATACATTGTAGCCACTATACATTGTAGCCACTATACATTGTAGCCACTATACATTGTAGCCACTATACATTGTAGCCACTATACATTGTAGCCACTATACATTGTAGCCACTATATGTTGTAGCCACTATATGTTGTAGCCACTATACAAAAAACACGATATGTGTTTTGCCGGGATATCAGCATCAGTCATTTCCAGAGATCTAAATATCATTATTGGCTACGAGGGGCCTTCTATGAAAATCCTGCATGTGACTAAAAAGTATCATCCCATGACAGGAGGTGATGCCTATGTTACTTATAATCTTAAAAAGCAGCAACATAATATGGGACATCAGGTATACATACTGGTTTCAAATTGTGATGAAATAGATCAAAATGACCATGTTCTTAATTTTGGATTAAAGGACAGATCATCAGATCTTGATAAGATCACATTAAGAAGGATAATATCTCTTTTCTTGTTGTTTTTCCAGGCCTTTGGGACCCTGAATAAACTAAAACCATCTATCATTCATTCTCATTCAGCTGACCTGGGTTTTGTTATTTCTTTTGCAGCAAGGATCTATGGAATACCTGTGATAAATACATGTCATGGGATCAGTTTTAACGATAAGCAATACTGTTTTCCAAAAAGGTTTGCAGAGAAGTTTTTCCTTAAACATGCATCTTTTAAGAAAATAATAACAGTTGACAAAACCGGACTTGAATGTCTGCAAAATATGGGAATAGGAAATGCAATTCACATCCCAAATGGTGTGGACATCCATAAATTCCACAAGATACGTGCTGAAAGGCCCGGGGAAATAACACGTTTCCTGTTCACTGGAAGACTGGAAAAGCAAAAGGGGGTCGAATATCTGCTAAAAGCAACTGATCTGCTAAATGGGAATGATTTACTAAAAGCAACTGATCTGCTAAATGGGAATGATTTACTAAAAGCAACTGATATAATGAATGGGAATGATTTTGAAGTGATCATAACAGGAGATGGAAAACACAAAGACAAGCTCATGTCACTCACAAAGCAACTGCACCTCGAAGACAGGGTAACATTCACGGGCCGGCTTGACGATGAGAAACTCCTGGAGCAATACCTAAAATGCGATATTTTCGTATTACCTTCCCTCTGGGAAGGATTGCCATTGACACTGATGGAAGCAGCATCTGCAGGATTACCCATCATAACCACATGTGTTGGAGGGATCACATCTGTTTTTGTTCATAAAGAAAGTGCTTTGCTGGTAAACCCAAAAAAACCAGATGAGCTTGCCAGGAATATGCAGATATTGATGCTTGATAAAGAGCTCCAGAATAAACTCAGGAACAATGCCAGAATGCTTGCAGAAAACCATTCCTGGGAGAACTCTGCCGAAAGGCTAGATAGAGTTTACAACCTATATATAAAAAATTCATAAATAATTTATAAATGATTGAGATAAGCTATTTAACCTTTTTTGGAGTATAATATGTTCCAGAGTTTAATATACTCCTGAATTTAATAGACCCCTGAATTTAATATCTCCCGGATATTGTAAATTTTCTCTTGAGATACAGTGGTAAAATATTGAAATGTAGCCCCAACCAGAAACCAGTTGCTTCTATGAAATGACGTACCACTGCTGCTGGCAGCCATTTAATGATGCTGAGTGACCCATAGTCATGGGATAGCATGAACTTGAAATCCAAAAAGGTGGAAATTACTGAAAAAAAGGGGATCAGGGGAAAGTATACATTATTGTTATTTTTAAATACGATCTTATGTGCGGTACCTGCATCAAAATATTTCCTGAAAAGGGTCTTAAGAGAATTATTATGGGAGTGAAGTACCATTGAAGAGGGGTCGTATGCTATTTTATAACCAGCTTCAAGAACTTTCCGGGCCCAGTCCTGATCTTCAGTCTGAACCAGATCGTCATCAAAAGGAATCTTTTCCCAGACATCTTTTCTGATACAGGAACTGGTATTTGAGAAGAATACAAGTTCTTTATAACTTGCGGGATAATTACTTGAGGGGTCTTTTATGCTCTTCAATTGTTTTTCAGTACCCCAGCCACGCGTGATGTATCTTGCTTCAAAGGGATCACACCCCTCTTTCGGGACATTCCTGCTATATGCACCTGCAACATCCTTATTAATGAAATTTTGAAGTAAGTTTCCAAGCCAGTGTTCATTAAAAGGAATTGCATCCTGTGTCAGATAAACAAGATATTTCCCTTTTGCAAGCTTTGCCCCATAATTCCTGGTCTTACCATGGCCGAATTCTTCAACTTTGATATTAAATAACCTCACCGGAAAATTGCTGAGAATATCCAAAGTCCCGTCTGTAGAGGCTGAATCAATGACTATTACTTCAAAATCTGTGTAATTTTGCGTGTATACCTGTTCAAGGCATCCCTTTATAGTAGATTCACCATTTCGGGTTAAGATTATTATTGATGTTTCTGTAGCAGACATTTTAAACCTGATTAACAAATGTACCTGTATATAATTAGCTTTGTTCTCCTTGAAAGGTAAGGCGGCAAACATTAACTTGTAAATATAACATATGGGAAGCTGTATAAATATATATTAATAGAATGTACCGGTAGGATAGTAGCAAGAAAAAAAAGCAATGGTTGTCATACCCACGACTAAAGTAGAGGGTTTCCTTCCCTAAAGGAGCGTGAAATATTGAAAATACTGGTTACTGGTGGATGCGGATTTATTGGAAGCAATTTCATCCGCCACATATTAAATAAATATCCTGACTATGAAATAATCAACCTGGATGAACTGACCTATGCAGGGAATACGGAAAATCTAAAAGATATAGAGGATAATGAAAATTATTCATTTGTCCGGGGGGATATCTGCGATCCTCACATCGTAAAGGGCCTCATGCAAAAGGTGGACTGTGTGGTTCATTTTGCTGCGGAGAGCCATGTTGATAATTCCATTGAAGATGGTGCCGTGTTTGTGAAAACAAATGTTCTGGGCACACATGTACTCCTCCAGAGCGCACTGGAAAACGATATTCAACGATTCATTCATATCTCAACTGATGAAGTATATGGAAGCACCGATGCAGGGTCATTTAAAGAAACGGATATGCTCAACCCATCAAGTCCGTATTCATCAAGTAAGGCAGGTTCTGACCTGCTTGCACTTTCATATTATATTACCCATAAGTTGCCGGTGATCGTCACACGGTGCACGAACAACTTCGGGCCCTATCAATATCCTGAAAAGTTAATACCCCTGTTCATCACCAATCTTCAGGATAACAAAAAAGTACCGGTTTACGGGAACGGAATGAATGTACGTGACTGGATATATGTTCTTGATCACTGCAAAGCCGTGGACCTTATACTTCATAATGCAGCTGTGGGTGAGGTCTATAATATCGGAGGCGGATGCGAAAAAAGCAATCTTGAGATCACTTCCGGGATACTGGAGGCCCTTGGAAAAGATAGCTCAATGATCGAATTTGTTAAGGACAGGCCGGGACATGATCTTAGATATTCACTTGATTGTTCTAAACTGAAAAAGCTCGGGTGGAAAGTGGAATATGATTTTGACAGGGCCCTTGAAGAGACGGTCAACTGGTATGTTGAGAACAGCTGGTGGTGGAAAACATTAAAACACTGATAATAGGTGCAAATGGCATGCTCGGGACTGATCTGTGTTTGAAGTTCCCCGAATCAGTCCGGCTGACACACCGGGACCTTGATATTACCGATAGAGACCAGGTCATTGCTTCTATCAAAAAGATCGGGCCGGATGTGGTGATCAATGCAGCAGCCTACACCAATGTGGATGGTTGTGAGGACAAACAGGACCTTGCATTTGCAGTCAATGGACACGGCCCGGGATATATCGCTGAAGGTTGTTCACAGGTGGGAGCAAAACTTGTCCACTTCAGCACCGATTATGTATTTGACGGGTCAAAAGAGGAATACACAGAAGCAGATCAGACAAATCCGATCAATGTATATGGCAGATCCAAATTGCTTGGTGAAAGGCGAATCATGGATAATATGGAAGATTATCGGATCGTAAGGATCTCCTGGCTTTTCGGATCACATGGAAAGAACTTCGTTGACACAATGCTCAGACTTTCAGCTGAGATGGATACTGTTAAGGTCGTAAGTGATCAATTTGGTAAACCCACCTATACCAGGGACCTTGCCCGGAAAATATCTGATATAATTGAACTGGACCCCGGGATATATCACATCACCAACGATGGTGTATGTTCCTGGTTTGAATTTGCAGCTGCTATTATAGACAATGTTGAACCCTGTTTGAGTGAAGAGTTTGTCCAGAAAGCAAAAAGACCGAAATATTCGGTTCTGACAAACACAAGAACCGGGCCCATGAGACACTGGAAAGAAGCACTCAGTGATTACTTGAAGGAGCAAATATGAAGGGAGTGATCCTTGCAGGTGGCAAAGGATCCCGCCTATATCCTCTTACCCGGGTAACGAACAAACACCTTTTACCGGTCTATGACAGACCCATGATATATTACCCTCTGCAAACGCTAATAAATGCAGGAATTGACAATATCATGATCGTCTCAGGGCGCGGCCATGCAGGTCATTTTCTGGAACTGCTTGGATCGGGTGCCAGATTCGGTGTGCATCTTACTTATGAGATACAGGATAGTGCAGGAGGAATTGCACAGGCCCTGAGTTTAACCCGGGATTTTGCAGATGATGAACCGGTAGTTGTGATCCTTGGAGACAACATCTTTGAAGATGATATTCGAGAGGACGTTAAGTCTTTCAGAACCGGGGCCAGGGTCTTCTTAAAGCAGGTCCCGGATGCTAACCGATTTGGAGTGGCACAGATCAGGGATGGGGGGATCATCTCCATTGAAGAGAAGCCGGAAATACCAGGATCTGATCTTGCGGTTACAGGATTGTATATGTACGACCCACGTGTGTTTGACATCATCAGGACTCTGGAACCTTCCGGCAGAGGTGAACTGGAGATCACCGATGTGAACAATGAGTACATCCGTATGGGTGAGCTGGGCTTTTCAACACTTAATGGATACTGGAGCGATGCAGGGACATTTGAATCTTTGTTCAGGGCCAGTGAACTGATAAGGAATGCTCGAATTGAGGATTAATCGATCATGTACCTTTTTGATTACAGTGAACTTATTAAAAATTTAGTCGTAGCCGACCTTAAGGTTAAATACCAGAGTTCTGTTCTGGGATTTGCCTGGTCAATGCTAAATCCCTTGCTTATGATGCTTGTACTCTATGCAGTATTTAGCAATATATTCAGGTTTGAGCAGGAATACTTTGCCCTGTATCTTTTAATAGGGATCATAGCCTGGCGTTTTCTGGCAAACGGAACAATGACCGCAATGTCATCGATTGTCGGAAAACCAAATCTTGTGACCAAGATCTACATTCCAAGAGAGATACTCCCATTTAGCCTCACAATGTCAGCGTTTGTAAGCTCAATACTTGAGTTTATCGTACTGGTACCATTATTGATAATATTTGGAGCACACCTCTCAGCAACAGTTCTTTTGTTCCCGATAGTCCATGCGCTGTATTTTTTAATCGTATTCGGGATCAGTTTACTGCTTGCCTGTCTTTATGTATATTTCAGGGACCTTAATCAGATCTGGGATATCCTTTTACAGATCGGATTTTACGCCTCCCCGATCATCTATCCACTGTCTCTGGTGCCTGAAAACTATATATTATATTATATGCTCAATCCCATAACAAGACTGATGGTCATGTACAGGGATATACTACTTTACAACAGTGTCCCTTCAGTATCTGATTTTCTGGTAGTCGCAGGATTTGGATTGCTATTTATAATTATTGGATCCGCTGTGTTTAAGAGATTGTCACCACGGTTTGCTGAGGAGGTATGAAAATTGTTCAAATTCAACTCAAAAGCCGGATCAAAAAATGATACTCAGTATGCAATTGATGTCAGTAATGTATCCAAATCCTTTAAGATCCCTCACGAAAGAAAAACAACTGTTTATGACAATGTGATAGGAAAAGTTACTGGCAGGTCATACAATTATGAGGTCTTTGAAGCTCTCAGGGATGTCAGTTTCAAAGTAAAGCAGGGTGAGACCTTTGGAATAATTGGAGAGAACGGCTCCGGAAAGAGCACGCTTCTTAAGATCCTGGCAGGAGTACTGGTCCCTGACAACGGTTCTGTTCTGGTAAATGACAATGTGGCACCATTCCTGGAACTTGGTGTTGGATTCCAGCCTGAACTTACTGCAATTGAGAACGTCTATCTCTATGGAGCAATAATGGGGATCAATCATAAAGAGATGGATCGGAATGTAGATTCCATCTTTAAGTTTGCAGAACTTGAAAGATTCAAAGATACAAAACTGAAGAATCTTTCATCAGGAATGTATGCGAGACTGGCGTTTGCAACTGCAATATCCACAGACCCTGATGTGCTTTTGATAGATGAGGTCCTTTCAGTTGGAGACAAGGCGTTTCAATCAAAATGTAATGATAAGATCAATGAGTACAAACAAAAGGGAAAAACAATCGTGTTCGTATCACATGCACTGCCAACGGTGGAACAAATTTGTGATCGGTGTCTGTTCCTCCACAGCGGGGCCATTGTATCAGAGGGACCAACTGAGTGTGTTATCAGCGATTATCTAAACTTTGTTAACAAGAAAGAAACTGAAAGGATATTATCTGAATATCAGGATACACAAAAGAGCATCGAAAAAGAACAGATCGATCAGTCAGTTAACCGGGGCTCAAAAGAGGCAAGTATCACAGATATTAAATTCTTTAATAGCAGTGGGGAATCATATATATTCCAGACCGGAAATAAATTTGTGGCAAAAATAAAGTACACAACAAAAGTACAGATAAAGGACCCGGTCTTTGGTGTTGCGATCCATAAAGATGATGTGAACATTACCGGGCCCAATACAAAATTCTGCCAGATGGACATCGGTCTTATAGAAGGGGACGGGGAAATTGATCTTATTATTGATGAGATGCCCCTGCTGGATGGTTCATATAAATTCTCGGCTGCCATATACGATAATTCCTGTCAGCATCCTTACGATCATCAGCATTGTGTTCATGAATTCAAAGTAAAGAACACTGAAATTAGAAATTATGGGTTATTTAATATACCTGTAAGGTGGGTCCTGAAATGAGGGATGATATGGATCTGATAGATCTTCCTTTTGACCTTTATACCAGAGATATTATCATAAAAAAAATGATAGATGGGATTCGAAAAGAGGGAGAAGCTCTTAAAATACTGGATGTGGGGGGAAGGCAGGGAAGGTTGTGTTCTTTTTTAAAAAATGATGAGATACATGTCCTGGATATCCGAATGGGGAATGGATTGAATTATGTTTTGGGGAATGTCAAAAACGCCCCTTATAAAGACAGTTCTTATGACGTGGTTGTCTCTTCTGATGTCTATGAGCATATTCCTGAAAAAGATCGATTAAAAGTCCTTTCCGAAATGTTTCGTATCAGTAAAAGTTTTGTCATACTTGGGGCCCCATTTTACTCTGAAGAAGTGGAAGATGCAGAGATTAGAGCATGCAACTATTATAGGGAGATAGCAGGAGAACCACACCCCTGGCTTAAAGAGCATATCGAAAACGGACTGCCATCTAAAAATGAGCTGGAATCGTTCTTGAGAGAGAACAAGTTTAGCTTTTCAAAAACACAGACGAACAACATTTCTAACTGGTTCCTATTACAACTCTACATATTTTATTCATATAAATTCGGTATACCAGCGGAAAGTATCAGTAAAGTATACAGATACTATAATGAAAATTTTAAATCCCTGGGTGACTTAACCGGCCCTGCATATAGAACAATATATTTGATGGGTAAAAAAGGGTCTTTGCCTGATATTGATCCCGAATATGCCAGTGAAATTGATCTATTGAAATATCGTGAACTGGAGTCACTTATTTTTGAGAGCCTCGGACAATTAACAGATAGTAAAAATACACATATTTCTAACCTTGAAGCTGAAATTGAGGCCAGAGGAAAGGAAATTGAAAACAGGGAGGCCCGTATTTCCAGTCTTGAAACTGATATTGAGAACAGAGGAAGGGAAGTTGAAAGCAGGGAGAACCGTATTTCCAGTCTTGAAACTGAAATTGAGGCCAGAGGAAGGGAAGTTGAAAGCAGGGAGAAACGTATTTCCAGTCTTGAAACTGAAATTGAGGCCAGAGGAAAGGAAATTGAAAACAGGGAGAACCGTATTTCCAGTCTTGAAACTGAAATTGAGGCCAGAGGAAAGGAAATTGAAAACAGGGAGAACCGTATTTCCAGTCTTGAAACTGATATTGAGAACAGAGGCAAGGAAGTTGAAAGCAGGGAGGACCGTATTTCCAGTCTTGAAAATTTGATTTCCGATCAAAACCACGAATTAAGCTCTATTCATAATAGTATTACCTGGAATATATTAACAAAATTTCAACACCTAATCGATTTAATCTTCCCCTGCAATACTAAAATAAGGCATATATATGACCTGGGTCTTCTCAGCCTCAGATTAATAGCAAACGATGGATTTAAAGCATTTTTGTATAAAGCGAAGGAGAGATCAAACAACCAATATTTTGATTCTTCCAGAGTCCCTATTTTAGAAACACATATAAAACCACAAAGTTTCCCTCTATCTCTATCAAAACCACTTTCCGGGAATTTTGAATCACCTGTAAAAGGCCTAAACGAAATTAAAATTCTGACAGCAACATATAAAAGAACAAATTCAGATCTCGAGCTTCAAATAATAAGTTCTGATAACGAGATATTAAGAAAAACAATCGTAAAAGGTTATCAAATTAAAGATAATGAACATACTTCCTTTAAATTTAAATCAATAAAAGATTCCCGAAACTTTACATTCAGACTAATTTCCAGAGATGAACCTGCTGCTGCAGTCTGGTGCAATGAAACTCAACAGAGCAGAAAATTATCCTTGATCTATGCCGGAGAGCCTTTAAATGGTAATATCGGATTCCAGGTATTTGTTAATGCCGGAATTAAAAGTAAATACGACCTCTGGATCCTCAAAAATGAAGCCACAGCTGCGGAACTTGGTCAATACAAAAAAGAGATACAAAATTTTGAATATAAACCAAAGATCAGCATCATTGTCCCGGTTTATAATCCGGATGTAACCTGGATAAAAGCTGCAATTGAATCGGTCAGGGATCAGGTTTATGATAACTGGGAACTCTGCCTTGCCGACGCTTCCACTAAACAGGAGGTAAGGGATTGTCTCAAAAATTACCCGGAGATGGATGGAAGAATTAAGGTTAAATTCCTCACTGAAAATAAAGGCATCTCTGAAAACTCCAATGAAGCACTGGCCATAGCTACCGGTGATTATATAGGCCTGCTTGATCATGACGATATGCTCTCCCCTGACGCTCTATATGAAGTTGTAAAATATCTTCAGAATAATAGAGATACGGACATGATCTATAGTGATGAGGATAAGATCGATCTTGAGGATAAAAGAAGTGATCCTTTCTTTAAACCCAACTGGTCTTTAGATACATTTTTAGCATGTATGTACACATGTCATTTTGGTGTTTACAATAAGAAGATCATTGATGAAATTGAAGGATTTAGAAAAAGTTATGATGGTAGCCAGGATTATGACCTTGTGCTAAGGTTTATAGAAAAAACTGCTTCAATACACCATATTCCAAAAATTCTATATCACTGGCGTATGGTTCCAAACTCTGCTGCCTGCAGTATTGATTCTAAAAAGTACGCATATACTGCCGCTAAAAGAGCCCTGGCTGATTATCTAAAAAGAAACCACCTGAAAGGCCAGATCATGGATGGTTTCTGGACCGGTTCATATCGAGTAAATAGAGAAATATCAGAAAACTCTCCTGTAAGTATTATAATCCCTACAAAGGATAATGCAGATGTATTGAGAAAATGTATCGATAGTGTTTTAAAATTCACTAAATACATAAACTATGAAATAATCGTGGTAAATAACAATAGCATTGATGAAGCCACATATGATTATTTTGAAAAAATAAAGTATACAGACAATATCAAAATTATAGATTATAGTAAACCTTTTAATTTTTCTGCAATCAACAATTTTGCGGTATCTAATGCTAACGGAGAGTACATATTATTTTTAAATGATGATACAGAAGTTATCGCAGAAGGCTGGTTGGCATCCCTGATTAAAGAAGCTCAAAGACCTGAAGTGGGAGCTGTTGGATGTAAACTATTGTATCCGGATGATACAATACAACATTCAGGAATCATTTTAGGAATGGGTCTGCATAAAGTGGCAGGCCTTTCACATCGGAAGTTCCCCGGGAAAGACCATGGTTACTTTGGAAGAGCAAACATCATTAACAATGTGAGTGCTGTTACCGCTGCATGTATGATGATGAGAAAAGAAGTATTTGAAGAAGCCGGCGGTTTTGATGAAAAAAATCTTGCAGTTGCCTTTAATGATGTTGATCTGTGCTTAAAGATAAGAGAAAAGGGATATAGGATAGTTTATACGCCCTATGCAGAATTGTACCATCACGAGTCATTGAGCAGGGGTTATGAAGACAGTCCTGAAAAACAGGAACGTTTCTTAAGGGAGGTTGAGTATATGAGACAAAAATGGGGAGAAGTTATTGACAGGGGAGACCCTTACTATAACCCGAATCTTACACTTGAAAAAGAGGATTTTTCTATGAAATTGTGAAGGATTTTTGTAAAATATCGATGGATTGAGGACATGGATTGAGGACATGGATTGAGGATATGAATATGAATTCTTCTTTTAAGGCCGGGCCAATAGATATTGTTTGTTTCTCAGATATATTCTGGGATGCTCTCTGGCAAAGGCACCAGCAGATCCTTACAAGGTTTCCCCAAAACTGGAATATTTTGTTTATAGAACCTACATCAATTCCAGTCCTCCTCCGCCAACCTCACAGGTTATTTATCAGAAAAGAGAAGAACATCTCAATTGTTTCTTTACCATCATTTCCTTTAATAGACAGGTTCAGGAGACTTAGATGGATTAATGATTCCTTCATTTTATTGTGGATTCACCTTTTATTCAAAAAACAAGATATAAAAGAACCGCTTCTATTCTATTATGAACCACGGTATTCAAGTTTGATCGGTAAATTAAATGAAAAGATGGTAGTCTTTGACCTTATAGATGATAAGCTCTCTTTCTCCAATGTCCCTTCCTGGATGAAGACCTATCTTGACAGATTGATCGGGAAAGGAAATATTGTCTTTGTTGCTTCTTCTTATTTGAAAGAGAAGATCGCTGAACAACGGGAGTACAATGTGCATTTAATAGGGAACGGAGTAGATGTCGATCTTTTTAATAAGGCAATGACTGATATTCCCGTACCTGCTGACATTAAAAATATAAAAGAACCAATTATCGGATATGTAGGGGCCCTTGACGACTGGGTTGATTTTAAGATCATAGAGTCGATTGCCAGAGAATATCCGGATTATTCCATTGTATTGGTCGGCCCACAATTTTCGAATGTGAAAGACAGCATCAATTCATTAAAAGATTTACCGAACATATTTATTCTTGGAAAAAAGCCTTACATCATGCTCCCAAATTATCTGAGGTCATTTGATGCCTGTATCATTCCCTTCAAGATCAATGATCTAACCCTGAGCTCAAACCCAATCAAATTCTATGAATATATTGCGGCTGGAAAATGTGTTATCTCCACTAATTTACCTGAAATTAACGTTTATAGAGACGCTGCATACATATCAAAAAATATCGAAGATTTCGTCAATTCCATACCGCTGGCCCTTAATAATAGACCGGACCCTGCTAAGCTTTTAAAGATCACAGAAGAAAACACATGGGAAAAAAAAGCATTGAAAATGGCCGATCTGATCATACGGCAATCAATGAAATGTCACCAGGGCAATAAACAACGATAAGATACGAAGCAACAGTGAGATATCAAACATGAAGGACATGTATATTGATTCACAATCACCAAAATTATGGGATAAGGTGTCAGAGAATTATTCTGATGAAGCTAACCATTCTGAAATAGCACTTGCCAGAGAGATTGAACAATTGCTTTTAGAATTAGGGATCGGACCTGGATCATCATTGTTAGAGGCCGGCTGTGGAAGCGGTCATCTATCGGGATACCTTGCAAGCAAGGGGTTCCGGACAACCCTTCTTGATTTCAGCAAGGTGGCCTTAGAGAAAGCAGAGAAATATTACGCTAACAATGATCTAAAAGGTGATTTCATTAATGCTGACATGAGGAACCTTTCTGCAGGTCTGGTAAACTCTTGCGATGTCGTCTGGAATTCGGGAGTCCTTGAGCACTTTGGTGCATGGGATGTAATTGATGCTTTAAAGAAAATGGGCCAGGTTGCCCGACAATATGTAGTGGTTCTTGTTCCAAATGCAAAAAGTATCCCGTATTTATTATTTCGACAACAGGCCATGGAAAATAATGAATGGGAGTGGGGCAAAGAACTATTACGTGACTCCCTTGGTCATCTGGCAGAAGCAGCAGGCCTGGAATTTATTGAAGAGAAGTATATCGGGAAGGGTTTTACCCTTGATCAGTTTAATTATATTGATTCTAAAATTGGCCAGCAATATCAAAATATCAACAGGCAAAACCTTGTTTCAAATGACCAGAATTATCTCATTGCTTTAATTGCCCGCCCGAAAAAAGAGAGTCCTTTATTAAATTACGAAAAAATACTGGAAAATGTCATTAAAATAGAATCATTTGTTGAGAATAGCACATATCACTTTGATTTTTATGCTGTTACATCCAGACTTGAGAAAAATGACATTCTAAATCAGGCCTTAAACTCACAGATTAAAGATAAGGATAATCAACTTCTGGACCTGAAAGAACAAATTGAAAACAGCAATGATGAGATAGAGGGGCTCAAAGACAATATTCAAAACAGAAACAATGAGATAGAAGGCCTGAAAGGGAAGATTCAAAACAGGAACAATGAGATAGAGGGGCTCAAAGACAATATTCAAAACAGGAACAATGAGATAGAGGGGCTCAAAGACAATATTCAAAACAGGAACAATGAGATAGAGGGGCTCAAAGACAATATTCAAAACAGGAACAATGAGATAGAGGGACTAAAAGACAATATTCAAGACAGAAACAATGAGATAGAAGGCCTGAAAGGGAAGATTCAAAACAGGAACAATGAAGCAGAGGGGCTCAAAGACAATATTCAAGACAGAAACAATGAGATAGAGGGACTAAAAGACAATATTCAAGACAGAAACAATGAGATAGAAGGCCTGAAAGGGAAGATCCAAAACAGGAACAATGAAATAGAGGGACTCAAAGCAATACTGAACCAGAGAGAGAGTTCATTGTCATGGAGATTCAGTCAGTTCTACGGGAAATATTTCAGCCTGGAATCTTCAGTAACAAAGACAATTTCTGCAATTCTTAATAGAATAATGAATCATAACAGCTCAATGGATGGTCCTGGTCATAGCCGTATTGATGAGGAAGATGAACTGCAAAATGAAAATATTCCTGATAAGATCAGATCGGACAGGTCTTTACAGGTAATAGAAGAAATAAATGAACCGGAAATAAAAGGGGTTTGCTTTGGAGAAAAAAAGAACAAAGTGAGCATCGTATTACCTGTATATAACCAGGCAGACCTGCTTGAAGAGGCCATTAAAAGTGTTCTGGCTCAAACATACCAAAACTTTGAACTAATTATTGTAAATGACGGGTCAACGGATAATATCAAACCCATACTCGATAAATATGCCGAATGCCCCCGTATTCTAATACTTACACAGGAAAACCAGAAGCTACCAAAGGCACTAACAAATGGTTTTTCCTATGCTACAGGAGAGTTTCATACCTGGACCTCGGCTGATAATATTATGCTTCCACAACAGCTGGAAGAGCAGGTTCGATTCTTACAGGAGAATCTTGATGCAGATATGGTCTACTGTAATTATGAAGCAATTGATGACCGGGGTGTTCCTTTAACAGGATCTGACTTCCGTGTTCATAATCAAAAAGTAAAAGGTTCAAGCATCATCCATCTTCCAGGATCAACAGAAAAGCTCAATGTGGTCAAAGATAATTTTATTGGGGCCTGTTTCATGTATCGGGCAACAGTTAGCAAAGTGATTGGAGAGTATGACCCCAACTCATTTGGCTGTGAAGATTATGATTACTGGATGAGAATTAATAATCTATTTAAAATAAGACATCTTGGAAAAAAGGATGCATTATACAAGTATCGTGTGCATGATAATACAATAAGTGCAAAAGCTGAGATATTTGATATTCATAATAAAGTAGAGAAATTAATGGAATATGAAACTCAAAGAAAGGATTTCTACGATGAAATATTCGATATCGTTTTCCTTGATGAAAGCCCTTCTTTTGAAATTGCGAGAAAATATTATCAAACATATCATAATGCTGGTCAACTCGATGTGTTAAATGAAATTAAAGATCAAAGAGCAGCTAAAAAATGTATTTTGTTTTCTAATAATACTGAAATGGGGCCTCTCTTTAAAAGTCTGGATCAAAAGGAAGATATTTTCAAAATTATCGTAGTTGAGGCTGAGATTAATGAAAACACCGTTGATACTGAAGTATTTGAGTTCAGCGACTGGATAATCACATTAAATGAAAGATCCTTTAATCTCTTACATAACACGTATCCAGAAAAGGTCATGCTAATTCCTTCTTTTAATGAGCATTCCTTAGAATTGATATTAAAACTTGCAAATTGCAGAACATTCTACAGATTGACCAGACCGGATGAAAAAAGAATTCCACCACAGGTTTACCTTAATAGAAAATTAAATGTTTTAATTGAGACCAGAAGTCTGGACAAAGGGGGATTGGAGCAGGTTATTTTTGATCTGGCAACCAATCTTAACAAAGATCTATTCAATGTATTTATTTTGTGTATAGAAAAGACCGGCCATATTGCAGATAAATGTAAGAAAAACAACATTCCTGTTTTCTTAATAAATGGTGATGAGACAAAGTATGAAAGGATCATTACAGAGTATCATATTGACATGATCAACCCTCATTATTCTAACTTTGGCGTTCACATTGCATCAAAATCAGGTATTCCAGTTATCCCGGTAATTCATAACAATTATGTCTGGTTAGAACCGGCTGAGTTAACTGAATTCAGGGAAGTGGATGATAATATTAACAAATATATTGCAGTATCGAAAAATGTAAGTCGATATTCAAGACACCATTTTGGAATTAGTGCAAAAAAAATAGAAGTACTGCCAAACGGCCTTAATCTTAAAAGATACAATGGACTGCCCGGACATACTCTTAAAAACAGAATGGATTTTGGAATTGATGAGGATAATTATGTCTTTTTACATGTGGCCGCATGTCAGGGAGCTAAAGGGCATAATCTCTTGATCAGTGCAATGAAAGACCTGGTCGTAAAATACCCGGATATGAAAGTGATCAGTGTGGGCCATACCTTAGATTTCAATTACTGCAATAAATTTAAAGAAAGAATTAAAAATGAAGGATTGGAGAAACATATATTATCAACAGGATTTGTATCAGAACATGACCTGATAGACCTTTATCGACTATCTGATGCTTTTTTACTGCCTTCCCTCTTTGAAGGATGGAGTATCTCCATGATGGAAGCAATGTATTTTGGTCTACCCCTAATCTTAACGGATGTTGGAGCATCAAGAGATGTCATTAAAGACAATGACATAGGAATTATTGTTCCTAACTCCTATGGAGACATTGTTAACCTGAATAGCTCCAATCTAAACAGATATTACTCAGAGGAAGATCCTGAAAATACGGACCATCTCAAATCAGCAATGATCGACCTCTATGAAAACAAAGAGGAATGGAAGATGAGGGGAAAAAAGGGCACAGATAAAATAGAGTCTTATTACAATATGGATAATATCATGAAAAAGTATGAAGACCTCTTTGCCATGGTTTATAAAAGACCACAATAAAAAACATCAGTTGATATGAAATCAGATTTAAGAATGCATACAAACTTCTACTGGACTTCCTCGCTTCCCTGTGTCGAACCTGACTGGCAGAAAAAAGGAGATAAATATACATGTTATTTAATCCTCTAAATTATCCATTATGTTTTGAAAAGCCTCATCGACTTACTGATATCACTTCCTGGCATCAACATATTCCATTTGCCTTTACTATTGTGCAGATGTTGAAACCTAAGAACTTTGTGGAATTAGGAACACATAAGGGTGATTCTTATTGTGCTTTTTGCCAGGCAGTTAGTATCTTAAGACTGGAGACTGCCTGTTATGCTGTTGACACATGGGAAGGCGATGATCATGCAGGATTTTACGAACATGAATTATTTGACGAATTAAAAGCATACCATGATCCATTATACAGTGATTTTTCTCAATTGCTCAAAACCCGGTTTGAAGATGCCTTGAATTACTTTTCAGATAACAGTATCGACCTTCTGCATATTGACGGATATCATACCTATGATGCAGTAAAAAATGATTTTGAGATGTGGTTGCCAAAAATGAGCAAACGGGGTGTAATTCTATTCCATGATACAAATGTCCATGAAAGAGGATTTGGTGTCTGGAAATTTTGGGAAGAACTAGCTGGTAGTTATCCATCTTTCGAATTTAAACATGGATTCGGCCTGGGCGTAATTGCAGTCGGAACAGAACTTCCAGAGGTTTTACTGACTTTCTTAAACATGAGCAAAGATGAAATCCCGGCTATAACCAGGCTCTATTCATATCTGGGTAATAAAGTCATGCTTGACCAACAGTTGAAAACAAGAGATATAAAAATTAATGAAATAACCAGGAGCCTCCAGGAAAAAGATACACAAATTAATGAGATGAACAGGGGCCTCCAGGAAAAAGATACACAAATTAATGAAATAACCAGAAGCCTACAGGAAAGAGATACTCAAATTAATGAAATAACCAGAAAACTCCAGGAAAGAGATACTCAAATTAATGAAATAACCAGAAGCCTACAGGAAAAAGATACTCAAATTAATGAAATAATCAGAAGCCTACAGGAAAGAGACACAAAAATTAATGAAATGAACAGGGGCCTCCAGGAAAGAGACGCACAGATTAACCAAATGAACAGGGGCCTCCAGGAAAGGGATACACAAATTAATCAAATAAACAGAGGCCTACAGGAAAGGGATACACAAATTAATCAAATGAACAGAGGCCTACAGGAAAAAGAGACACAAATTAATCAAATGAACAGGGGCCTCCAGGAAAGAGACACAAAAATTAATGAAATGAACAGGGGCCTCCAGGAAAGAGACGCACAGATTAACCAAATGAACAGGGGCCTACAGGAAAGGGATACACAAATTAATCAAATGAACAGAGGCCTCCAGGAAAGAGATACTCAAATTAATGAAATAACCAGAAGCCTACAGGAAAGAGATACTCAAATTAATGAAATAACCAGAAAACTCCAGGAAAGAGATACTCAAATTAATGAGCTCAATTGTTCCCTGCAATCTATGCAAGAAAGCATTGTGTGGAATTTGTTGTTGAAATTTCACTATGGGGTTGTGGATCGTTTGTTACCCCCGGGAACAAGAAGACGAAATCGTTATGATATCAGATTAAAAGGTGGAAGAGCTTTAGTTGCACAGGGGAGAAGAAGTTTTTTGGGCCAGGTAAAAGACCACTACTTCCCCGGGAAAAATGCACAGCATACCGACACATGTATCCCGGGGCCCGGACCTGCGATCCAAATTCCTGATAATTTAGATGAATTACCTATAATAGAACAAAAAGTTTCAGTTGTTATTCCAACCAAAAATGCAGGCCCTGATTTTGAATATACTCTTGAGAAGATTAATGGTCAAAAGGGAATTAAAGAAATTGAAATGATCATCATCGATAGTGGATCAACGGATAAGACTATTTTATTAGCTGAAAAATATGGTTCAAAGGTATACACTATAAGGCCTGAAGATTTTAATCATGGTGAGACCAGGAACTATGGAGCAGAGAGGGCCACCGGAGATTACCTATTATTTACGGTTCAGGATGCAATACCGATCAATGATTATT
The DNA here is from genome assembly GCA_963676195.2 of Methanosarcinaceae archaeon. Classification (GTDB taxonomy): domain Archaea; phylum Halobacteriota; class Methanosarcinia; order Methanosarcinales; family Methanosarcinaceae; genus CAXXJW01. Next base: position 512,164 of record CAXXJW010000002.1, read on the forward strand.
GGCTTTACAATATGGTAAAAGTGCTTACAAATGATGATAAAATTGTTGCATCGACCTGTAGACAGGTTCCAAGAAGTGATGCGAATCTTTTTGCATGCTATTCAATCTGGAGCCACTCCAGACAGATGGAATTCAATGAAGACAGGATAATGGGTTTGAATAAAAGAAGTATCGACAAACTGTCTCTAATTGAGAAAAGAAAATTAGCTGGAATAGATAATGTTTGCTCCTGTATTAAAAGCGATATATATAAAGATTTTAAATTCAAAAAAATCTCGTTTGCTGAAGATCTTGATTTGGGGATTAGGTTAATTGAGAGTGAATACAAGATAGCTTTTTTACATTCGGTTGGAGTTATTCATTCCCACAACAGAAATCCGGCTTATTTTATGAGAAGGGCCTATATAGATTCCATATCAGTGGTTGAAATCCTTAATATAGAAAGACAAATTAATAGACCTGATTTAAATCTGGCCTTAAATGCAATAATTTTTCAATATATCTCTTTGAACCGGGCTATTTCTACAATTACTTCAAAATATGGGGATCATATTGAAATCGACTCTTACTTTTCAACTCTCAAGAACTGCCTATATAAAAATGTCCCGGGCAATATTTTAGAAATGGAAAATAAAACTCAACTTGATGATATATTCTCAGAACTTGGAAACATATGTGAAATTACACACATTGACAATAAGTTATTGAACGAGAACTACCTGCATACCATCCAGGATTTTAAAAATTTTGTGGGAAAAATATATAAAAATTACAAAACCGCTGATCTGATCGAAGCAACATATAGTTTGTTTGGAGTTTATTGCGGATCATATTTAGGAAACTTATATTCTCACGAAATTAACGATCAAAAAATGCAGCAGATAGATAATTTGCTTGGAAGGGGTGTTTAAGATGCGCATATTATACGTAGTTCATCAATTTTTTCCAAAACATTATACTGGAACTGAAAGACTCGTTTTAAATCAAAGTAAACAAATGCAGAAGTCAGGCCACTCCGTAGTGGTTCTAACATACGGTTATAATGAAACTGAGGACTTCAGATCAAAAAATGATTTTTTAATTAAAGAATATATATATCAAGGAGTTCCTGTAATCTCATTTAGATACAGGGAAGACTTACCACAAATTAACTTTGCCGTTTTTGACACCGAAATGGAGAATTTTTTAGATAGTGTTTTTTCTGACAAGGAATTTGATATTGTTCATATATGTCACCCCATGAGAGCGGGATCAATTCTAAACGTTGCAAAAAAAAGAAATATACCCATAGTTCTGACATTAACGGATTTCTGGTTAATGTGTCCAAAAGGAATAGCTGTAACACAAAGGGGAGAGTTGTGCACCGGCCCTGAAAAAGGAGTGAAATGTATAAGTGAATGCTATGGAAATTCAGAGAAAGATATATTGATCCATAGATTTAATGATGCATATAAATACATACAATCAGTAAATTGTGTTGTATCTCCAACAAAATTTTTGAAAAATCTTTTTGAAATGAATAACTTCTCCAACAATATAAAGTTAATACGATTTGGCAAGGACTACACCAATGTAAGGTATAATTCTAAAACTTACTCTAAAACTGATGAAATTACGATAGGATATTTAAGTTCAGTTTTACCTCATAAAGGCGCCCATGTGCTTTTAGAAGCTTTTAGAAAAGCAAACATGCGTAACACTAAAATAAAGTTTCATGGTAGTTGTTTTCACGATACCGACTATTATAATGAACTTAAGGATTTGGCCATAAATGATGATAAAGTTGAATTTCATGGCCCTTATGAATACAAAGAAATGCCACAGATACTCGATGAAATCGATGTTCTGGCAGTTCCATCGATCTGGTGGGAAAACTCTCCACTGGTCATGCTAAGAGCATTAGCTCATAATATTCCCGTAATCGTTTCTGACCTGGGAGGTCTGACCGAAGTTGTAAAAGATGGTGAAAACGGATTTGTCTTTGAAGCAGGTAATTCACAATCCCTGGCAAAAATTCTACAGATGATCGGGGAGGACCCTGAAATTCTGAATGAAATGAAAGCAAAAATAAACCATCCTCCAAGGATTGAAGAAGAAGTATTTGAGTATGAGAAACTATATCTGGACTTGATTAGAAATTCACAAAAATAATTGCAACTCTTCATGCAAATCGATTTTAGATAGCAATAGTAGCAGTAATAGTAGTAGCAGTAATAGTAGTAGCAGTAATAGTAGTAGCAGTAATAGTAGTAGCAGTAATAGTAGTAGCAGTAATAGTAGTAGCAGTAATAGTAGTAGCAGTAGTAGCAGTAATAGCAGTAGCAGTAATAGCAGTAGCAGTAATAGCAGTAGCAGTAATAGCAGTAGCAGTAATAGCAGTAGCAGTAATAGCAGTAGCAGTAATAGCAGTAGCAGTAATAGCAGTAGCAGTAATAGCAGTAGCAGTAATAGCAGTAGCAGCAATAGCAGTAGTAATATTAATAGTAAGATGGGGAAAGCTGATGGCAAAATGTTTGGTATTGGGTGGAAATGGGTTTATTGGTTCACATCTTGCTGAGGGATTGGTCCAAAACGGATATGATGTCACTATATTTGATAGCTTTAAACATGGGGAAGAAAACTTAGATGCAATAATCGACAAAGTTGAAATTGTAAAAGGAGATTTCCTGAATGAAAGTGATGTGTGTAATTCATTAAAAGACGTTGATCTTGTATTTCATTATATATCTACAACGACACCCGCAACTGCAGTAGAAGACCCTGTTTTTGATATCAGGTCCAATCTGATAAGTTCTGTTAAATTATTTCAGAATGCAGAAAAGAATAATGTTAAAAAAATAATATACGCATCATCAGGTGGCACTATATATGGAAATACAGGAAACATCCCGGTTAGTGAAAACGCACCCCTCAACCCGGTAAACCCTTATTCAATATCAAAACTGGCTATTGAAAACTACTTGCATTATTTTAAATCTCTATATGGAATAGACTACCAGATCTTAAGATATTCAAATCCATATGGTGAAAGACAAAATCCTAATGGAAAGCAAGGCGTAATACCTGCATTCTTAAATAATATCAAAAATGGAAAACCACCTCTTATCTATGGAGATGGAACTATGGTTAGAGATTACATTTACATCAAAGATGCAATTGATGCAACCATAGCCCTGCTGGAGAAAAGGACAAATCAAAATATTTTCAATATAGGAAGCGGAAAGGGTACTTCTTTAAACGAGTTGATCGAAATTATGTCCGGGATCTTCGGATACGAAATAGTACCGGAGCATGTAGAACCTCCTATCAATTATACCAGGAAGATAATATTGGATATTTCCAGAATAAGGGAAGAAATTGACTGGATACCAGCTACAGATATTACAGAAGGACTTGAAAAAACTATACGCTGGAAAAATAGCAGATAAACAAAAATAGCAAACAAAATATTCATGTCCTCCACCAATTACTTTTAATAGCTTTTTTTATCCCCAATAGCATCTCTTATTTTCCTTATAAATTCGCAGGTATCAAACACTTTTGCCCTGTTGATGCATGCAGTCTTATATTTCTCCGGATTGCTGGAAATGATATTAACCGATCTGACAATACTTGCTGCATCTGCTTCTACCAGTATACCCGTAGCTCCATCAATTACACTTTCAAGATAACCACCCTCTCTGACAGCTACAACGGGCTTCCCTGCGGCCATGGATTCTATTGGTGTCATCCCAAAATCCTCATTCATAGCAGTTGTTATACATCCTTTGCAGGTGGCATATAATTCTATTAGTTCGTCTTCAGAAACGCTTCCGACCAGGACCACATTCTCAGGAAGGCTACCGGTCAGTTTTGATGCATATGCTGATGCATGGTCTCCTTTTGAATATCCGCCAACTATGATGAGCCTCTGGCCGGGCATCTTTCTAAAGGCTTCAATCTGTAATTCAATTCTTTTCTCCGGGTAGAGGCGGTTTACGGACAGCCAGAAATCCCCGTATTCTTTGAATTTATATTTAGAGGTGTCAACCGGGGGATAGATGACCTGTGAATATTGATGGAAATATTTCCGTATACGAGCCTGTGTATTCACAGAATTTGTTACGATCCTGTCCACATGGGATAGAAAATATTCAGACACCTTTTTATGTAAGCCCACCCAGAGCCTAAACAGTATGGATACAAAAAAGGAATGTTCCCTGATGTATACATCATACAGGTCATAAAAAACTCTGGTAGGAGTATGGCAGTAATAAAGATTGGGTTTATGTTTCCTTGCTCCAAAATGGGCCCAGTTCCCGGAGAAGATAAAGAGATCATATTCTTTTGACAGATCGCATTTTGCAAACTTATAGGAAGCATCTATTTGTTTTAAAAGCGGGGCCTTTAAAGTTTCTCCAAGACTGATGATGTCTATATCCTCATATCCCATCTTCCTGACCGAATCCATATCGACATCAGTGGTGATGACAGTTGCATCAAGTCCCCTTGCAAGTGTCAAAATGAGTTTTTCCCCGCCACCAATGGCCCCGATATAGTCATGGAATATAGCAACCTTCATCTTCCTTCACCATATACGTACTCAAGTTTGGGGATGATAAGGTCCCATTCATAATTTCCTGCTTTTTCAAATGCAGCTTGTGAGCTCATTTCAAGCAATGTACTATTTTGCAGCATGTTCCTTAAAGCGCAGGCAAGTTGATCAGGGTCAAGGCCTGTGATAAGTCCATTAACACCCTCATCGATCAGACCCTGTGCTGCATTATATTTTTCATTAACAGTGATCACAGCAACAGCACAGGCAAAGGACTCAATTACAATCATCCCGAACCCTTCCCGGCTTGAAGGAAGAGTGAATATTTTAGATGATCTTATCCGGCCAATAAGTTCATCATATTCCACAAATCCGGAAAATTCAACATTACTGGATATCCCGAGTTCTTCAGAGAGCTTTACCAGCCTGTCTTTTTCAGGGCCGTCTCCAATTACAGAGCATCTTATATCCGGAATATCCGCCTTTAATCCGGCTACGGCTTTTAGCAGAACATCAACATTTTTCTCTTTTATGAGCCTTCCTGCAAACATTATGTCACATCTTTTGTCCGAAGGTTTTGTGTTCGCTATTCTTTTAAGGTCGATCCCGTTGGGAACAACATGGATTTTCCCGGGGGCCAGGCCAATGGAGATCAGTCTGTTCTTTGTCCACTGAGAAACAGCAATATTTTTGGATGATATTTTTGAAACCATTCTTTCAATGGCCCACCCAAAAATACCCGGCTTCCCCATATATTCATACCAGTAATCATCCCATACCTCATGCCAGGTAAAAACGACCGGGGTCCTTCTAAGAACTGCTACTGCCTTTACAGCAAAACAGGAAAAATAAGGGAATACACTAACATCGATAAGATCAAATCGTTCCTTCAAAAGAGGAGCAATTAATCTGCCTGAGAAGATCAGGGCCTCCCGGATCGAGCGCCTTGAATTAACATACAAATTCAGGGGACCGCACACCCCGTGCAGGGTCATCCCTTCATACTGGATGACATCTTCACCTTTCCACCATTTGACACCAAAGAGGTGGACATCATCTCCGCGACTGGCAAGACGTTTGCCAAGCTCATAGATACGTTTTTCAGCACCACCTTTGACCCAAGGGTATATTGCATCATAGACAAAAGCGATCTTCAAATAAACTCACCTGTCCGTATCCGTATCAAGGAGCATTACACTCAGGAATATGGCACTGAATACAAGCTGGATACCGATCGAGCCAAAGACCATTGACAATACTGCATATTCGATCTCCAGCATGGACCCACACCCTGCACTGATCCACGTCCAGGCAACCTTTGCTCCCAGAAGGAGTCCTGCAATAAGGATGATAGCTCCTGCCAATAGCTCTATTTCAAGGGAGTGGTAATTCAAAAATTTATAATCGCCCGGATCTTTTCTCTTATATACTCCATGGATTATACCGTAGGTCTTCATATAAGTCCCTGTGGCCAGTATCTGACCACCTATCACAAGCATCATACCTCCCAGAATGAAAGAATGTGCTCTGTTTTCCACACTTCCCTGCAAAAGAAGAATGGAAGTAATAAGGAACCCGAATATAAATACAAAGGCCCCCGGGATATAGAGAAAAGGGACCGGATGATATAGCATCATAAAGCGTATATGTCTCCACCCGTCCTGAAAGGAGCGCAGGTTTGAGGGAGCATCCCTGGGGTAATAGTTTATAGGAACTTCCCTGATCCTCAGCCCATTATATGCCGCTTCTATAACCATTTCCGAGGCAAGTTCCATCCCGTGGGTCTTGAGGTCTATCCTGTTGAGGGCCTCCTTTGTGAATGCCCTCATGCCGCAGTGGGCATCCGATATATTTGTCTTGAACAGGATGTTCAAAAGCCAGGTTAAAAATGGATTTCCTATATATTGATGCAACCAGGGCATGGCACCTTTTTTAATATTTCCTTTAAGCCGGCTGCCCATTACAAGATCCGCTTCATCATTCATTAAATACTTAAGAAACTTCGGGATCTCTTCAAAATCATACGTACCGTCAGCATCGGCTATAACGATGTAGTCACCTTTAGCATGGGACAGCCCTGTGATATAGGCATTCCCATATCCTTTTACGGATCCAATGACCTCTGCACCCATTGAACTTGCTAGCCGGGGAGTACTGTCTGTGGAATTATCCACAACAATGATCTCCCCTTCAACACCATAATGTTCAAAGATCTTCCGGGCCTTTTCTATACAGACCCCGATCGTACTTTCTTCATTCATTGAGGGCATAACTACGGATATTGTGGGCATGGACAATACTCCTTTAGCTCCCAATCATATTTTCACATTTATAGCCGATCTTTATGAAAAACAGGGGCCATTATCTTCATTAAGCAATTCCTTATTACTTTAGCATATATATAAAAGATGCTAAATGTATCTGCAACCACCTTTTCCTCCGACACCTTAAAAGAACCTATATATTCAAGCAGACCATTTTAAGGATTGATTTGAACAATTAAGCTTCATTATGCTTATAGATGGATAAAACCATGACACTATATATCGCAGATTCAGCCCTTTTCATCCATGGAAAGGGAGCAGACGGCCCGGACTATATCACCGTGCCTTCAGTGGCCCCGGAGATGAAAAGTGTTGAGACACGAATGCGTTTTGAACTTGCATGTGAGATGGGAATGCGCCTGGAACAGCCAGACCCTGTATTCCTGCAACAGATAAAGGAGAAGGCAGGGGATACGGGCGATCTGCGGGAACTTTCAGACACCGACCTGGACGTACTGGCAAAGGCCCTTGAACATAAAGAGGATGCAGTCCTGCTTACCGACGATTATGCAGTGCAGAATGTTGCCAGCATACTGGGCATTGAGGTCAGACCTGTTGGCCAGAAGAAAATAAAGGATAAACTGGTCTGGGGACGCAAATGCACCGCATGCAAGCGTAAGTTCGATCAGGGGGATGTCTGTCCGGTGTGCGGATCGGCCCTGAAGAAGGTCAGGAAACAGAAACTCAAATAAGCCATACCATAAAACCATAAGAGAAAAGAACAAATAATAAGTTGACTTTTGCACTATCTTCCATAATGAACATAGAGGTCATTTTCAGGCAGGGATAAAATGAAGAATATTGAAGAAATGGTCCAGAAAGCAGTCGAATTACAGGCCAATGGCCTTGTGACAGGACAGATCGCAAACGAGCTGAATGTATCCAGAGAAACGGTAACCTGGCTGTTGACCCGCTCAAAGAAGGAGGTCTCCGTACCACCTGCACCAAAAGATATCTCGGTCAACTGGAGCAGTCTGGGGAAAAATGCTTACCGTCTCAAATCCATCTCTGACGCACTGTGCGATATGGTAGAAGAGTCATTGTGTGAAAATGAGAATGAGGTGGACCTGATCGTGGGAATAGGCTTAAGCGGGATACCCATCGCTACCATGATGGCAGAATCCATGGGAGTGCAGTTCTCTATATTCCATGATTATGACGACAAACTGGAAAAGCCAAAACAGAGAGGAATATTCAGCAGGAACTTTGCAGAAGTGGATGCAAAAAGCTGTGTCATCGTGGATGATGTGATATCTTCAGGCAGGACAGTCACCGATGTGGCCGAGCAGTTAAAGGAAATGGGATCAAAACCCGTTGCAATAGCTGTGATCGTGGATAAAAAGAATGCAGATCACATTGCAGAAGTACCCGTATGCTCCCTTGTAAAGATCACACGCGTGGACTGAATTTAAAAAGGAAAGGGATCTGCCCTTTCCTCTGAACCTACTTTTTCTATTTGATCTATTTTTCACAGGCCTGCCTTCACACTCATTACAGGCCGGTCTGATCCACTTCATCCGAACCTACTTTTTCCACCAGTTTGGAAAGCACTTCTGTCCGCATTCCTTCTACGAACTTGATACTTCCAACTACCAGATGCCCTCCGCCGTTGACACCGCCTCCGACGATCTCCTCATGGAGCTCACGGACCATGCGGGGGATGTTCATTTTTACACCTTTTGAACGGATCACCGCAAAGTCAGGGCCGTAGCCGATGGTGATGACAGGTTTGTCCGGAGTTTTCTGGCACATCCTGTCATGTACTTCCCCTGAGGTCTTGCCGGGTGGCGGGAAGGTGAATTTGTGGGCATAGTTCTCAACATCCAGTACATTGAGTATGGAACCATTGGGCAGTTCCCTGGATTTTACATTGGGCATACAGGCCTCCAGCTGCTCATCGATCATAGCATTGGCCTGCTCACAGAGCAGATCGACTATTTTGTCATGTCTGATCGGGTCTCCAAGGTCCATGATGTCATCCACAACCCCTTTTCCACTGTTGAACTTCAGCCAGTAGGCTTCAAAGTCAAGGGCCAGGGCAATGTCCTTGAGCCGGGCCAGGTCATACCTGGAAGCTATCAGGTCTTTATAGGCCTGAGCTTCAGGAGCTTCCGAGCGGTCCCCCACCGCTGCTATGGCAGGCAAATGTTTGATCTGCTCAGTTACATCGGGATTGATCATCCGGGCAACCTCGGTTGCAAGCATACCTGCGGTGATACCAAAATCCCCGCCCACATGGGCCGGGTTCACATGGGAGAGCAAAAACTGGTCCACGGCTTCATCGGGATGGTGATGGTCCACGACAACCAGGTCAATACCATAGACCTGCGCCTGCCGCATGGATTCCACATCCTCTTCGGTGGAACCATTGTCCACCATGACCACCAGGGGCATCTTCTGTCCGTGGCGGGACACATCCTCCAGAGCATAGCAGATATCTTTTGTTACATCTGCCATCTCATAGAATGGTGCCTTGGAGGGGGCCCGTTTATAATAATGATATTCTGCATCAGGTCCGTTGATCTCCCTTATGAGAGGAACGATAGCACGTTCTACGGCCAGGGCGGCCGTCATCCCGTCAGCATCTGCATGATGGCGAAGCAGGATGGGTTTTGAGTGCAATATGGCTCTTTTGATATCCCGGGCCACATCCATCATTGCGGGCCGCAGGCGCTCCAGTATCTCACTTTCAACCAAAAACTCGATCTGCGAGGGTTCGGCTTTCCTTTCAATCACAGACTCGATCCGCTTTCTGGTAGCCTCTGCCGCCTCACCGCTCAGGGCTTTCATGCTCTTTACTTCCAGCTGGAGACGATCTCCTCTGGAGGTGACCTCTCCTGTTGCGGTTACGATCATATCGGCAAGGATGTGGGGATAGGCTCTTTCCCCTGCCTTCTGGAAGGCAGCGGCAGAGATGACCCCGCCTTCATCGGATATGGTGAATATGGTGGGGCCCCCGGTCTGTTTGATCTGGATGACCTCTCCTTCGACCCTGATGAGCTTGCCTGTGAATTGTTCCATCTCGGAGGAAATACGCACAGGGATCTGCTTTTCAACTTCCACCTCCCTGAATTCCCCGATCTTGCGGGGAATGAGGTCCATCTTACCATCCCGGCGGATCTCCCTTACCTCAACGATGACAGCCGCTCCGGCCTCAAGAGGATCAGTGATGTTGCTGGAATGGATCAGGCCCCTCATATTGGAATTAAGATCCACGAACACACCAAAGGCTGCGATATTGTTAACCTTTGCATGGTAGAGTTTGCCCACTTCCAGTTCTTCCTGGTCACAGGAATCATCCAGGGTATGCACAACATTGATCTTACTGCAAGCGTCACAAACCTCCCTGCCATCAGGCTGAGGCCGGTCGATTTCACAGCCACAAACATCACATTTGTAAAAAGCACCCTGGCCATAGCAACAGACACATGGATCCTTTACCTCCACTTCCCCGGTACCATTGCAGCGGGGACAGTCCGAACCACTTTGCAGGAAGCTGTTCACATCCTTTTCGGAAAGGGTCATGATGTTTACGGATTTTGTTTTTCCGCTACCTTTGCAATCAGGACATCTTTCTCTGGAAAGGACCCTGTAGCCCTTGCCCTGACAATCTTTGCATTCTTCTTTCATTGTATCAACACATAATTGTTCAAAATAGATTAATGTTTTTGTATCGTTTTTTAAAGGAGGGGTTTCAAATAGATAATGGAACAAGCTTTGCATATAAATATAAAGAGATACGTATGTAAAGTATCTAATAGAAAACAGAGGTAGCAAAATGTTAGGAGAGTTCTTAGTACCCGTACTGGTGATAGGTGTCATTATCCTGTCCCAGGCCATAAAGATCGTCAAGGAATACGAGCGTGTTGTCATATTCCGTCTGGGAAGGTTCAGCGGAGTTAAGGGACCGGGTCTGTTCCTTATTATCCCCATAATCGATACCGTCTATAAGGTGGACCTGCGTGTGGTCACCATCGACGTGCCCAAACAGGCAGTGATCACCAAGGATAATGTGACCGTGGCTGTTGATGCAGTTGTGTATTATAAGGTAATAGAACCGGCCTCAGCAGTTAATGAAGTGGAGGATTTCAGATATGCCACTGCCATGCTTTCCCAGACAACCTTAAGGGATGTCATAGGCCAGATAGAACTGGATGAGGTGCTTTCCGAAAGGGAAACCATCAATAAGGACATACAGGAGATGCTTGATGTTTCCACCGATCCCTGGGGTATCAAGGTCACCGGAGTCACCTTAAGAGATGTGAGCATTGATGACTCCATGCTGCGTGCCATTGCAAAGCAGGCAGAGGCCGAGCGTGAGAAACGTTCCCGTATCATCCTGTCCGAGGGTGAACTCATGGCATCTGAGAATATGAAAAAAGCTGCAGCCATGTATCAGGAAATGCCTGTTGCAATCAAACTAAGGGAACTGCAGACCATTGCCGAGGTGGCCCGGGAGAAGAACCTGGTGGTTGTATCCAATTCCACGAATACCGCCGATATAGTGGCTCTGTCAAAGGCGATGTCCCAGAAGTGAAGGAGGCACTATGAACAACAGGAAGATCCTTCTTTTTCTCTTCCTTTTTTCTTTATTTATTCCATGCACAGCGGCCGGGTCCCGGGTCCTGGTAATGGATCTGGACGATGACATTACACCGGTATCCGATGACCTGGTGGTCCAGGCCCTCAGCATTGCAGAGGCAGAGGATTTTGAGGCCCTTGTGATCACTTTGAACACACCTGGAGGCGGGGTGGATGAGACCCTCCTTATACTGGAAGCCATCGAGGCCTCGGATGTGCCTGTGATCGGATACGTGTATCCTGAAGGCACCAAGGCCTGGTCTGCAGGGACACTTATCCTTATGGGAACGGATGTGGCTGCAATGGCACCATATACCATCATAGGATCGGCCCAGCCGGTGTCAATGTCTACAGAAGGTATAGAGCCCATTGAAGATGATAAGATCGTCAATGCCCTTGTGGCCCTGATAAAGGAGAAGGCCCGCATGCACGACCGCAATGAGACTGCAGCCGAGGAGTTCATTACCAAAAACCTCAACCTCAATAATGATGAGGCTCTGGAGATAGGAGTTATTGAGATCGTGGCAGAGGACCTGGATGACCTGCTTATTCAGGTGAACGGGATGGAAGTTAAGGGAAAGACCCTGGATACTGCCGATGCTACCATAGTTAACTATGCCCCATCCCTGCCCCTGCAATTCATGGACCTGATATCCGATCCCATAATATCCTCCCTGCTTTTGATGCTGGGTATTTACGGGATAGTCCTGGGGATATCCAATCCGGGTTTCGGGGCGGAGATCTTCGGGGTGGTATCCATTACCCTGGGCCTGATCGGAATGGGATTTGATGTTAATATCGCGGCCATCTTCCTGATAATCCTGGGAGTGGCGCTGCTTATCCTGGAGATCCAGGCCCCGGGGTTCGGGGTGTTCGGGATCGCGGGACTGCTGTGCCTTATCGCGGGAAGCATATTCCTCATACCCATGGACTATCCCCGCTGGTACACTCCAGCCGATGTCCAGAGATCGATGATCATTGCCGTTGTGGGGCCCACCCTGGTGGTGGGGATGTTCTTTGCCCTGGTGTTGTATAAGGTAGTGGAGGTCAGACACCGCAAACCTGTGATAGGGGAAAGTTTTGTGGGAGAGCAGGCAGAAGCTATTGAGGATATATCTTCAGAGGATGGTTTTGTACGCTACCGGGGTGAATACTGGACGGCAAGGTCTTCAGAATTGATAGAAAAGGGAGAGGATGTGACCATCGTGGAGAAGGATGGTCCTGTCCTCAGGGTTGAGAAAAAGGAGGATGAGTGATCTTTCCTTTACCGGGAAAGCACGCTCCATTAAGCAAGCCCACGACCTTAGTCGTGGGTAGTTGACCTTTCCCTGATGCTGCGGATCACCTTCTCTTTTTTCTCCATTGCCGCAAGGGCCGCTGCGTCAACGGCGGCCTTCATCTGTTCAAAGTCCCGGGGATTGTGATCCCCTATCATCTTTTTTATTGGAGTGTAAGCGGATTCCCTGAACCTGGGTGTGAAATCCTGCAATTTGTCGTCCAGGAGGACAAAGGCCCCGTCCCCTTCTTCCACATGACCGATAATATCCATATTGACCCCTGCTTCCCTTACCACATCAATGATATCCCCTGCCACGGACTCCGGGGCAATGACCAGCAGGGCGTCCAGGGAGACTCCCAGATAATCGATCTCAAGTTCCTCCAGCATGTCCAGGACCACGGGATCCACCAGGGGCCTCATCTTTGATTCGTCAAAGACAAGCTTTACTCCGGCTGTGCGGGAGATCTCTTTGGCATCTCCGCGTATACCGCCGTTGGTGACATCGGTCATGGCATGGATATGTTCGGTAAGGCCTGATGATATCAGAGCTTCACATGCCTCCAGGAACTTTATGTTCATGGTACGGTCCACTACATCATGTTTTTCATAGTACAGGGCCGCAGTGGAAATGGTCCCTCCTCCGGCACCCTCGCTCATGAGAATGACATCTCCAGGTGAGGTGCGGATCCTGGAGGTCAGATGGGACGCTGTACCCACAGCCCCCACACCACCTGTGAGACGCTCTCCTATATCCATGTCCCCGCCTATGCGCAGGGTGCTTCCGGTGATCAGAGGAATACCGGTCAGCTCAGAGACCGTGGTGATCCCGGCGATGTGGTCAAATATCTTGCCCACATCCCCGTCATCGGCCAGATGAATGTCTGAAAGCAGGGCCAGAGGCCGGGAACCCATGACATATATATCCCTCAGGGAGGCCCTGGCCACATGGAAACCTGCCAGGAAGGGAAAATCACTCAGCCGGGAGTGCATGCCGTCAATGGTAAGGATTATGTATCCATCCCCCAGGGGGTTTTTCATAGCTCCGGAATCATCCAGCTGGGAGCTGTCCACTTCCGCATCGGTCTTCCCTATGATCCGGGCGATCTGCTCATGGGCATAGAAATCCCCCAATCCCCGGGAACCCACACCGAACTGGCCCATACTCACACCGGATACGGTGGAGGTGAGAACATCACCCTTAACATTCAGAGTGGCTCTGGCCTCCACGATTGCGGCCCTGGCCAGGTCCCGGGCATGTTCTGTTGTGGTGTCCTTGATCTCCAGGATCCTTAAAGCAAGCTTTTCTTCAAGGCCCGGGTCCTTTCTGAGAAGTCCTTTTTTTGCATAACCTTCTATGTCCATTGAAAAAACCTCATTAGCACATATTTACAAAATTCTTCAGCATCTTAAGGCCGATATCCCCGCTCTTTTCCGGATGGAACTGAGTCCCCATCACATTGCCCTTTGAATTTACCACTGAAGCGGCAAACTCAACTCCGTACTTACAGGAGGCCAGGGTATGTTCCCGGTCCGTATCCACATAATAGGAGTGGACAAAATACACATAACTGCCATCAGGGATCCCTTTAAAGAGAGGATGTTCCTGAGAGATGTTCAGGCTGTTCCAGCCCATATGGGGGACCTTAAGTTCGGTGTGTGGAAATCTTACCACCTCTCCGGGGATAAGTGAGAGGCCATTGGTCAGAGTACCTTCTTCAGAAAGGGACATCAGCATCTGCTCTCCCAGACATATCCCGAGCAGGGGCCGGCCTGACTCCACAAAGGCATTTATATCATCCAGAAAAGGCACGACATTTTTCATCGCATCTCCAAAGGCCCCCACACCTGGCAGGATGAGCCCGTCTGCATTGCTGATATCAGAAGGCTCTTTTGAGATCACAACCCGGGCCCCGGCATATTCCAGCCCCTTAAGTACACTGCGCAGATTTCCCAGACCGTAATCAATGATAACTATCTCTTTCATGGAGGACTTTAGTATGGTATTGATACATGAATGTAACGTTACGATTAATGGATGCAGGGGCATAAAAAGTCTGCAACTTCAGTCATGGGTGGTTCACAAGAGAATGAAAAGTTGACTTCATTCATCAGGGAAATGTTTCACAAAAGTCATCTTGCCACAAACATAGCATCCCTCTGCTACATTATAACTATCTAGAAACAGTTTTGCATAGATCAGAAAATAGAAGGAAGTTATTAAAAACTGAAGAGATCAGACTGAGTTTTCATTTATATCATCATACGCTTTTTGCATGGCAATTCTTTCCACTTTTTGTTGAATGACTTTTCTTTCAGATTCATTTTATAATTATTAATAATTCTATTGATGCTCTTTCCGTACAAATACAACGGGTATAAAAAGATTATACAATTGAAAAAACGACAGAAATACTGGATGAGGAAATAGAGAGCAATGTCCAATTTAAGTCATACAATATATATAATATGTGAACATTTTTACACATAATGCTGAATTCTACTAAACTGGGGATATTCAAGAACCTAACTCATCCAACAACAATATCGGACTTATCAGCAACCTTAGAGTTAGACCATTCCACAATTTCTAAAGCCGTTAACTCACTTAAAGCAGATGGTCTTGTTGTAAAACAAAAAGAAGGTAGAAAAGTATACATTGATCGTTCTGAATCATTACATTCTTGTTCATTGAGAAATATTATTGTGGAATATTCTCGTCTTCCATTGAATAAGATATTAACATCTTCATCATTACACACTTTAAGTGTGTTGGAAATCCCACGTTCAATTATAGATATTGCTGAAATTACCGGGCTTAACAGAAAAACAGTTTCATTAACAATACATGAGCTGGGAAAATATGGAATCATTCTCAAAAAACAAAATAAATATGTTTTGAGTGAACGCCATCCTTTAATTAAAAGTTTTGTTGAGAATTACTGGAAGTACAAGACAAACCAAAGCCTTAGAACGTTTTCTGAAAATGCGGTTTTGATATGGCAAAGAGGGGCACAGTTCTTATTCAAGATCGATTCAGAATTCGATGATGCTAAAAAAAAGATTCAGAAAAACTCAATTCATCCTACTGCAATAAGCATATTTCATGAATATGATCTAAAGATCATAAGCGATACAAGATATTATTTTGACAGCAAAAGAAAGCTTAAAGATGAAGATTACATCATACACACGATTTTGACCGATCCATATAGTTCAATTTATAATTCATATGCTCTGGCACTTCACTTAAAAATATGTCCTTCAAAATTAGTTGAATTTGGAAGACGTTATGATGTCGAAGACCATGTGAAAACACTGCTAGATTACATCGCTACAAAAAAGAAAAATAGTGATTATGTTCTTCCATGGAATGAGTTCCAGGATATGATAAGAGATTTGCATTAATAGGATGGATAAAGATGAGTCCAGGGTCATTCGATAGACATTATCTTGAAAGGGAGTTTGAAAAGCTCAACGAAGCACTGCAGGAACACGTGAATTTATACCTCATTGGCGGGGGATCAATGAGTTTTCAAACGTATAAGCCTGCCACTAAAGACATCGACGTTGTGATCAAATCAAAGCGTGAGTTAGAACTTATTAAAAATGCGTTAAGGTCTATAGGATATACTGTTCCTGCCGTCCGTGGTCCATATGAACAGATGGGTGCAAGTGCAATTCTTGAAAATATAGATGAGCTTAGATGGGATATTTTTGTTAATACAATCTGTGGTGGACTTCAACTTTCTGAAGGCATGATAAAACGCTCACAAGAACTCTTTAAAATGCAAAATGTCTCGGTCTACATGATATCTCCAGAGGATATATTCGTGTTCAAGTCGATCACAACAAGGGAAAGAGACCGGGAAGATATGTATTCATTATTCAGCAAAGGCCTGGATTTTGATGTGATTGAAAAAGAATTCATCTGGCAAAACGAAAATAAGATAAACGAATATGCATGGCTGGCATATTTTTATACTGGCATTGAAGAGTTTTTTGAGAAATATAATATCATCCATCCAATTATTGAGAGTCTGCATGATATTGCATACGAAGATATGTTCACCAATACGATCAGAGTTCGGTTAAAATCAAACCCCATGAAAATAGATGAGATCAGCAGTGGTCTTGAAATAAAGGAAGTTAAAGCAATATTGGATCTGTTGATCGAACAAGGCCATGTCGTTCAAAATGAACAGGGTGAGTTTTTGTTAACTAATAAGCATAATTGAATGATCCTGCATACATTCATTCATGAGGGTATCTAGCATTTTAACTATTAATTAAATATATTTTAACAGATTCTAATAGTTTATATCTCACTTTATTGTTTGTTTTAGTCTCCTCTCTACCATTATAATTAGTGAACTACCCACGACTGAAGTCATGGGCTTTCTCTGCCCCTACATCCCAATAATAGTAACCCATCTTTTCTAACCACACCCCATATAACCAATCTGTGAATCCGGTGAAAGTATTCTTCATCCTTACAATAGAACTTCCATATTTGAACAGGAATCCATTTTCAATATCTAAAGGCCGTTTTTGAATCTATCTACTTCATATAATTATTAATCCCCCTATGAAAAATAGTATGATTTATATTTACATAGGACCATTATCTAAAATGTTCAGGTGGTACTGAAAATTGTGGTGATGGAATGAAAAACTATAAAAAGTTTGTGAGAGATGAGGCGGCCATTGAGCTGCCTATCAACATAGTCGTTATGCTTGTTGTCGGGATGGTGGCCCTTGCGGCCCTTATCGCGATCATACCCCCGCCCACGAAGAATATGTCCGTGGATATTGAGGAATCGGGACTGCAGAGCCAGACCCTGTCGGCCGGCAATACCATTGTGGTGGATGCGGTCACAGCACAAAATCCCCTGACCGTTGTGGTGAAGATCAAGGCAACAGACCCTGACGGAAACCCTGTCCGGGATGCGAATGTGGTCTTAAGGGGCCTGGGTGGTGTGGCTACCAATAATACCG
This sequence comes from Methanosarcinaceae archaeon, assembly GCA_963676195.2. Classification (GTDB taxonomy): domain Archaea; phylum Halobacteriota; class Methanosarcinia; order Methanosarcinales; family Methanosarcinaceae; genus CAXXJW01. The sequence continues at coordinate 529,877 of CAXXJW010000002.1, forward strand.
ATATTAACGGGATGACCACGCTTGTTTCAAGCAGTGCTCCTGTGGAATTCGGGGCCAACCAGAATGAAGGGACAATGGACCTGTCCATATCGGCCAACGGTTTCTATGACTATGAGAAAATGGATGCTGTGATGATCATCAAGACCAAGTGAGGTGGGCCTTATCACCGGACTTCTTGCCAGTGAGAGGGCGGCCCTGGGCCTGCCCATACGCCTGGTGGTGCTTACGACCATCGGTCTTATCGGCTTTGCAGTCATCGTGGCGGCCATTGCGAATACCCCGCAGTCCCCAAGACCGGTCTATGCCCTGTCCAATGTCAGTAATATGACGATAAACGGGACAGGTAATTCCTCTGTTATGCTTATCACAGTGCAGGACTTTGAGGAAGACCCGGTTCCAGGATGTAATGTCATCCTCAGGGACCCTTCGGAAAATGTCGCTGTGGCCGGGACCACCGATGTGCAGGGCCAGGTACAACTACAGCTTATCAATATGTCCATACCCTATTCCAGACAGACCGGATACATATCCATCCGGACCATGGCTGAGGGGTATATGGATTACAATGACGGGTTCTTTGTGAAGGTCACAAAGAGCTCATGATCTTTTTTCAGGTGAGTTCATAGTCTATTTTCCAGATGAACTCATAACCTCTTTTTCAGGTGAGCTCATAACCTTTCCAGATAAACTCATAACCTTTTTCCCAGGTGAGCTCATAACCTTTTTTCCAGGTGAGCTTACAACCTCTTTTTATTCACCAGATAGAACTTGAGCAGTACGGCCCCTCCAAGCAGAATAGCCAGCAGAAGGGAAAAGTAGGGGGAGCGGATGATGTCCCATCGGCCTGCGAATATAAGGGAGCCTGTCAGCACCAGAGCTATGGCCCCGGCAATTCCGGAGAGTTCCACAGGGATCTTTATGGAGCCGATGCTTATGCGGTTCTGGTCCTCAATGGCACTCAGTCGCCTCTCCTGATCTTCCAGGGCCGCCTCCAGACGGTCGGTGAGCTGGTCCATATCGGATCTTAAGGGCCCCATCATCAGATCGCGGATCTCTTCCTGGTCCCGGGCAAGTCTGGAAAGCTGCTCGTATAGCTGATCTATTGCAGCAATATCCAGCCCTGTGTTAGAACCGTTCTTAGATGAGCTGCCCTCCGGGATGTCCACACACAGCCTTCTCTCCACTGCACGAAGCCTTTTTTCCAGACTGCGCACACTCTGGTCAAAGGACTCAATGCGGCCCTGCAGATCCTCTTTCATCTCCCCGGCAGCCATCATATCACCAGCACAGACCCTGATAATTGATGGCCTGTTCCATCTTTTCCGGATCAAGAAGATGTCTGCCATCGATCACAAGAGGGGTCTTCATGGACTTAAGTTCACTGTCAAGCTTCCTGAACTCATCCCATTCGGTCATGAGCAGACAGGCATCGGCATTGTCCAGGGCCTGCGTGGCCGATCCGCAGTAGGTGATGTCAGGATAGATATGCTTCATGTTCTCAGTGGCCATGGGATCATAGGCCAGTACCTCAGCTCCTTTTTTAAGGAGAGTGGCTATGACCGGGATGGAGCGGGATTCCCTTATATCATCGGTATCGTTCTTGAAGGCCAGGCCCAGAACAGCGATCTGTTTGCCTTTTATATCCCCAAGTTCGTTTTCCAGCAGTTCTATCATCTGGAGGGGCTGGAGCTTATTGATCTCTATGACAGATTCCAGCAGAACAGGATAGTAATCCAGCTGCTTTGCCCTGCCGATCAGGGCACGTACATCCTTGGGGAAACAGGACCCGCCAAAACCGGCCCCGCTGTTTAGGAAATTGGGACTGATCCTGAAGTCCCTGCCCACAGCCTCCATGACCTCATAGGTGTTGATCCCGAGTCTTTTGCAGATATTGCCGATCTCATTGGCAAAGGAGATCTTGGTGGCCAAGAAGGAATTATTGACGTATTTGATCATTTCTGCAGTGGAAGTATCGGTGCGGGTGATCTCACAGTCCAGGTCCCAGTACAGATCACTGACTATAGCCCCTGCACGCTGATCGACGGATCCTACCACGATCTTGTCCGGGTGCATGAAGTCATATATGGCCTTGCCTTCTCTTAAGAATTCAGGGTTCATCCCGATACCAAAGCCGACCCCTTCTTTTTTTCCGGAATATTCTTCAATGAGAGGAAGGACCACATCTCTGGTCGTCCCGGGAACAACGGTACTTTTTACCACTACCACATGATATCCCTCTTTTTTTGCCAGGGCCTGCCCGATACTTTTGGAAGCGGCTCCCACAATGGACAGGTCGATGTTGCCATGTTCATTGGAAGGAGTACCCACACAGATGAAGGATACATCGGTGTTGGCAATGGCATAATCATAATCGGATGTTGCGATCAGCTTTTTCTGGGTATGTTTTGCCAGCAGATCTTCCAGGCCCTCCTCCCAGATCGGAGGGATACCGTCATTGATCATCTGTACTTTCTTCTCATCTATATCAATGCAGATGACCTCATGCCCAAGTTCTGCAAAACATGCTGCTGTGACCGAGCCCACATAACCGGAACCAATTACCGAAACTTTCATGCTATTCTCCACTTTTTAATGGACAGCAATGTATATTAACGTTTTTTTGAAGCTCAAAGCGGAAGGGTAAAACTAAAAGTTGAACCTTCATCAATCTTGCTTTCAAGACCCACACTTCCCCCATGCAGCTCTACAAAACGTTTTACCAGGGCAAGGCCCAGGCCTGTTCCCTGATACTGTCTGGAGGTACTGGAATCCACCTGGACAAAGGGATTGAACAGCTTTTTCTGATCTTCCTGTGAGATACCTATGCCGGTGTCGGTTACAAAGATTTCCACATCATCTTCTTTCATGCGGGCCCCCACCTCTACAAAACCTCCTGCTTTTGTGAACTTGATGGCATTGCCTATCAGATTAAAAAGGATCTGTTTGAGCTTTTCCCTGTCTGCCTGGATGAGCGGCAGATCCCTTTCTATATTACAGGTTAAATGTACTCTGTCTTTTGCTGAAATGGACCTTAACACCGAGCAAACCTCATCCACAAGAGAGGTGATCTGAATATTTTCATAATACATATCCATCTTCCCGGCATCAATTTTGGAAAGGTCCAGAATATCATTTATCAGATTTAAAAGGTGTTTGCCGCTTGACAGCACATTCCCAACATATCTTTTTTGCCTGATATCGAGTTTACCGTCCATGGACAAAAGAAGATCAGAAAAGCCAATGATGGAATTTAACGGTGTCCGAAGCTCATGGCTCATGTTCGCAAGGAATTCTGCCTTGGAACGATTGGCAGCTTCTGCCGCCAGCTTGGCCTCTTCCATCATTTCCCTTGCCTGGATATGATCGGTGATATCAACTCCCAGATAACCATATAATTTTGCGGGCCCTTCGTCTGAAATAGGGAATTTGAGCATACGATAATGTTTATTGTTATAATTAATGGTGTCACTGGAAAGTTGATTGGAAAAATTGCTCATTATTGGATGATCAGATAACTCTGTAATAGAGAGATGATCCTTAAGATATTCATTCATATAGAGATTATTCCCGGTTTCATCCGTTATGAAAGCCAGAGCGGGCAAATGGTACATGAAAGTGGAGAATTGTTTTCTGCTTGTTTCCAGTTCCAGGTTCACCTGTTCAAGTTGAGCATAATGTTTTTCAAGAGCATTCCGGGCACGTTCGGATGCATCCACCCATTCCCTGAAGGCAATCCCATAGGATATCATGATCTCCATGAGGGGTTTTAGCAACAATTGTGCATTCTCTACGAGCTTATAGGGTTTGAATACCTTTCCAAGCTCATTAACCGCATATTCATGGATCTCTATAAGCTCTTCCGGAGGAAAACCGGACAGGACCATTTCTCTGCCAAGCTCTGATACATCAAAAAGATATTTTTCATCAGGATCATCAATATATAAGTGAAGAATCTTATAATACTCATTTTTGAATTGTCTGTTCCCTTCCATATTAATCCCTGTACCTGTAGATCATCACGGTTGCATCATCGGTTATCTTTCCATGGTCATCCAGGATGGCATCTGCAAGCTGGCCTTCATCTTGAAGTAGTGAACGGTCATATTCCCTAAGACTGAAGTGTTCACTTATACCATCTGTCCACATAAGGATTAGATCCCCTTTTTCAATATTAAACGATTGAACGGTCAGAGTCCTATAGCCTCCTCCAACAATGCCCCAGTTACCAACCAGATTTATGCTTTCATCCCGATATATGACCGATCTGACATTGCCGATACCTGCATGTTTCAATACACCATTGGCAATGAAGATGACATTCATTGCAACCCCTCTTGTATGACGGATCGAACGATCACAACCTGCAAATAATTCTTCCAGTGAACTTTCAGGGTGTTTGTACATATAATCAATTGCAGCTTCTGCAGCCACCTGGGCCGGTTCCCCATGGCCCAATCCATCCACCATGCAAAGGATAATCCTGCCCTCATTTTCCCAGCATGCACACTGGTCCCCACAATAAGGGTCATTATAAAATGAGCGAGTTGCCACACTAATCTTCAGGTACACCACTTCCTTGCAATTATCTTTGTTCCCTTCTCTGAAAATATCTCCATTTCATTCATCAATCTGCCTACAGCAGATAATCCACACCCCAGGCTCCCTGAAAGAGTTGAGAAACCATCCTCCATGGCTTTTTCGATATCAGGGATACCAGGACCATTATCTTCTGCAATGAGTTCGATGCCTGTGCGATCATTGTCCTGTACACTCTTTATAGTTATACTTCCTCCCTGGACCGTATGGAACACCAGATTGCTTGCAAGCTCGGATGCAGCCGTTACAATACGCTGTACGTCAGACACAGAGAAACCCACGCTTAAGGCAAGCCTCCTGACCATGACCTGAACATATCCGATGTCATGTTCATGTGCAACCGTTATGGTAACATCGGTCATGTAAACCTTCTAATCTCCATATTCACCTTTGTAAGACCGGGTCTGGAAGATATGTTGAAATTATTAACAAGTTTTTTGGCACCGGGAAGACCCGCACCAAGGCCTTTGCCAGTGCTGAACCCTTCCTTCATCGCCTGCTCAATATTGTCGATACCGGGACCATTATCTTCAACTGATACCTTAATAATAATTTCACCCGGGGTTATATGCTCTTCAATAGAACACTCACCTTCCCCTGCATATTTGATGACATTTCTGGTCAACTCCGAGATCGCGGTTGCCATACGGGTCTGAGCTGCAGACCCAAAACCATTTGACTCCATTATCTCTTTGGCAACTTTTCGGGCCACTATTATATCCTGCTGTGAATTAATTGGAATTATCCGGGACATCCTTCTCACCTTCAAAAATATCCAGAATGCGGTCAAATGCTTTATCCAGATTCAATGCCGTATGGACTCCAATGAGTTCACGACCCATTTCCACCAGGGTCAGAGCAACCATAGGCTGCATTCCACAAAGAAAGACCTTTGCACCCATTATCCGGGACATCTTTGCGGTTTCGTTGATAACCCTTGCCATGAAAGAGTCCACTACATCCATTCCGGTGATGTCAATTATGACGCCTTTTGCTTCGGTTTTCCCCAGCTTTTCAAGTAACTGGAACTGGAATTCCAGTGCATCATCATCGGTCATGTCACTTTGAATGGAACAAAGCAATACATCCCTCAACTTCAGTACGGGTATCATCAGGATCAACCTTCTGTGGATACCACTTTTTTGTTTATCATACTGAAGGCCTTTTCAATGCCCAGCTTTAATGATCCACAGGTGGTTATATTACTAAGGTCAATGCCCAGGGTCACAAGGGTCTGGGACACATCCGGACTAAAACCGGTCAGTATGACCTCAGAACCCAGCATCTTTGCAGCACTTACGGTCTTGAGTATATGCCGTGCCACACTGGTATCAACCACAGGAACTCCGGTCAGATCAAGGATCGCAACCGACGCTTCATTCTCAACAATCGCATTTAACAGATTCTCGATGATATGCTGGGAGCGGACAGTATCAATGATCCCTACAAGCGGCAACAACATAACTCCATCCCAGATCTTTATAACAGGAGTGGATAATTCCATTATTGCCTGTCTCTGTGCTTCCATCTGCTTTTCCATCCTGGCTTCTTTTTCTTCACTCATGGTTTACACCTCATATTATAGCCCGCATATATCACCCGGTCCAGATGGATACAGAGGATCAAAGAAACATTAGAGGGCCAGTATTGAATTTTTTAATAACATAAATATGAATTCAATTAATATAAAAGTATAGATTTTTCACCCTATCTGCACACAGTTTCAATCATTGGACCTTTGAATCTCCATGACCACCCTGGTATAACCAGGGTTTGAAGATATATCAAAGTCATTTACAAGTCTTCTGGCACCGGGAAGACCTGCACCAAGACTATTACCGGAGCTGAAACCATCTTCCAATGCACGATCAATATCTTCGATACCCGGACCGTTATCCTCGATAATAGCCCTTATTACAACCTCTTCAGGAGAGTGGACCTCTTCAATTGTACACATGCCTTCATCCGCATATCTGACAACATTCCTGGTCAGCTCAGATATGGCAGTTGCCATTCGGGTCTGGGATGCAGGACCAAACCCATTTGACTCCATTATCTCTTTTGCAGTCTTACGGGCTATAACTACATCCTGCTGTGTTTTAATTGGGATTTTTATAACCATCTTCAATTTCCCCAAAAAGCTCCTGAATACTGTCAAATGCTTTATCCAGATTCAATGCCGTATGGACTCCAATGAGTTCACGGCCCATTTCCACCAGGGTCAGGGCAACCATGGGCTGCATTCCACAAAGGAAGACCTTTGCACCCATGACCCGGGACATCTTTGCAGTTTCATTGATAACCCTTGCCATGAAAGAGTCCACTACGTCCATTCCGGTAATGTCGATGATGACACCTTTTGCTTCAGTTTTCCCCAGCTTTTCAAGTAACTGGGACTGGAATTCCAGTGCATCGTCATCTGTCATGTCACTTTGAATGGAACAAAGCAGTACATCTCTTAGCTTTAATACGGGTATCATCAGTATCAACCTTCTGTGGACACCACTTTCTTATTTATCATACTGAAGGCCTTTTCAACACCAAGTTTTAAAGTCCCGCAAGTGGTTATATTACTAAGGTCAATACCCAGTGTCACCAGGGTCTGGGACACATCCGGACTAAAACCGGTCAGTATGACCTGCGAACCCAGCATCTTTGCAGCACTTACGGTCTTGAGTATATGCCGTGCCACACTGGTATCAACCACAGGAACTCCGGTCAGATCAAGGATCGCAACCGAGGCCTCATTCTCAACAATCGCATTTAACAGATTCTCGATGATATGCTGGGAGCGGACAGTATCAATGATCCCTACAAGAGGCAACAACATAACTCCATCCCAGATCTTTATGACAGGAGTGGATAACTCCATGATCGTCTGCCTCTGCGCGTCCATCTGCCTCTCCATCTGAGCTTCTCTCTCTTCACTCATAACTTAACACCTCTTAAAAGGCCCGCACATGCATCCAGCCTCAGCTATCCAGACTGAGACCATCACCATGATGTATATAGGGGGGCCAACAAATTACTAAATGAATATAAATCCAATTAATATATATAGCTTACCAAATTAATCCATCAGTCCCTCTCAACAACCTCATCCAGCACGATCCCCAAAGCAAACCCTCCGTTAGTGCGGGCCTTCTCTTTTTGCACCTCTTCAAGATCAGAATAGACAGGCAGGGCCCCCAGTGCATCCAGAACTTCTTTAATGTCAGCCAGCTCCTCAACCGTCCTGGCCTCCAGGAACTCCTCAACTTCTTCCTTAAGCTTAAGGATAAGATATTTCCTGTATTCCTCCCCTGAAACATGATGGAAGGCCGCCTCCTTACCATCACTCCTGATGATGTCAATGATGTTGTCCCTGACAAGTTTGTTGTACTTTTTTGAAACCATGTTTGATCAGTCCTTCGACCAGATATTGCGGACCTCTTCTATATTTGGGATTCCCCCTAATTCCTTATAGTAGTTCTCAAGGTCCCCGAACATCTTATTACGTATCCTTTCAAAATGCTGCTGATCGTTTATCTTTTTCCATAGTGAAAATGAAAAGGCAATGTTGTTGAGGTCCTTGCAGTGATACATGAACCGTTTTCGTTCAAATTTCTCAAAGGGATTTGAGAGCATGTTCCTTTTCATTGTATCCCTGTCTTCCAGGAACTCGGGCCTGTTGTAGGGACAATTCCCCCTGTCCACAGGCAACCCCGCATCAATACGCATCCTGTAGAACCTGCGGTAGAGATCCAGCAGGTCATCAAGATTGCATTCTCCATTATGATCCACTTTCTTTAGCATGGAAAGCAGGAAGATCACCTTGTATGAGAATGAGTAATCTCCTTTTTCAAGGAATTCAAAGAAGTCATCATACTGTGTCTGTTCATTATGTACTTTCAGACCCCTTTCCTGCCTGATCTCATCCACCCGGCCCGGATGGAAATAATACAATTCCTGTCTGCCAAACGGAATGCTCACATCGGGAACAACCTTCCCTTTTTTAACCCAGCTCCTTAGTGATCCGGTGGAAATGAAAAGTTCCCTGGCAAGCTCTTCCACTCCCAGATGATCGGGATATTCCTTTTCAAAGGTGAAGATGTTGAGCTTTTCGATCTTCCTTTCCTTTTCATAGAGTCCTGCAAGTATCACTTCCTCTCCCACAGGCTGACCATAGCCCTCCTCACTTTCAAACAGGGTCCCCCAGGGCAGATAATTGGACATATCAAAGACTGCATGACAGCTCCAGGGTACATTCAGGGGCCCGTAATTATCCACCACATCGATGACATACAGAGCCTCCTTGCCGGGATATTTCCTTGTCCCCCTCCCCAGCTGCTGCAGATAGAGCACCTTTGACATGGTGGGCCTGGCCATGACTATGATGGAAGTCCGGGGTGAGTCCCAGCCTTCAGTAAGTAATGAGCAGGTGCAGAGGAACTGAATATCGCCCTGCTGGTATTGCTCAATAAATTTAGTGGATTGCTTTTCAGATCCGCTGACGGCCATTGCGGAGATACCATACTTCTGCATCCTCCTTGCCATGGATATCGCATGGTTGACCGAGACACAGAAGACGATCCCGGATCTAAAAGGCATATCACTGGTGACAAAATATTTCTTTAGCACATCCACTATCAACTGATCCCTGGAAGGCACGATAACCCCCTTTTGCAGGTCAGTGGAAACATAATCCTTCCCGTTATACCGGATCTCACTCAGGTCAAGATTGCTCTTCACCCTGAAGGCCCTGATCGGAGAGAGTACATCCTTTTCAATGGCCTCCTTTAAGGTAAGGGAGGTTTCATATTCCCCGAATATATCCTCCAGCTTCTTTGCATCAAGCCTGTCCGGTGTCGCTGTAAGTCCTATGAGGGTCTGTGGATCAAAGAAAGAGATAACCTTTTTCAGTGTCGGTGCCACCGCATGATGGGCCTCATCCACCACGATATATCCAAAAGTATCGGAAGAATATTCCTGATAATGCCTGCTGATCCAGGAATACGTCACGACCATTATATCATCTTCATCACTGCTCCCGATGGCCCCGGAAAACTGATGAGTTCTTTGTTCCCTTCGGAAGTACCCGATCCACTGTTCCTTAAGTTTTCGTGACGGCACCAGCACAAGCATCCTGTAAGCGCCTGAATTTAAGATATGATCGCAGACCACCACATGCGTCTTCCCTGTCCCTGTAGGCAGCACCACCAGAAAAGCCTTGCACCCCTCCTCCCGGGCCCTGCGTATGTTCTTAAGCACATCCTCCTGATGATCGAACAGCTTCACTTCTCTTTTCGCATAGACATGATGGGCCTGGATGATGTCCTCCTTTGCAGGCAGATATGCCTTTATCTCTTCGCAAAAGACATCCTTAAACTGCATACTCTCCAGTGACCACCGATAGACCTTACCCCCCAGCCCCATGATAGAATTCTGTTTCAAAAGCTGGGCCCTGTACCTCTCCTTCCCGATAAAAAGAGGATGATGGAACCTCACCCCATTCTTCTCCACACAAACCATCCCCTCCCTGGAAAAGATCACATAATCCATCCACCTGGTCTCCCCCAGCACATCCAGCACCGGATACTCCCGATAGATCATATTCAGGCACTCCCGCCCATAGACCTCCGTAAACGCCTCCTCAAAATAAGCCTCCGGCACAGTAGGATCAATAGCCGCCCTGGACCTATCCATCCCATGGACCTTCACATCCACATCCTCGATCCCACTACCCATAAATAGCTCAAGCCGGGCCCGGGCCCTTTCCAGATCCTCTCCATCATCCACAACGAACCTGAAGAATTTTGTAGATGAAGACACCAGATCATTCTGCTCCCTGGTATACTCAGAATAGCTAAATGGATCAGCAGTATCACAAATACCAACATCCACGGCCACAAAGACGTTATCGGGGTTGGAGAAAAGGTAGCCACGCAAGAGAGGGCGGATGTAGGTGAAGTTTAGGGGGCCCAGCCAGGATTGGAGTTGTGAGAGTTGCATGATTGTGGAGACCTTCAGTGATGGACTGTAGATTTTGAGTTATTTTATTTAAAGTGTGTGGTTTGTGTTGGCGGAGATACAACATTTCTTAGAAAATAATATATACTTTGTACTTTCATTCTTTTTGAACACAAATGTTTATCATAGGCCAAGATTACAAACGAAAATATATCCATGATTTATTTGGAGGAAATAGGCAAAGTGGTATATGCCCCTCAAAAAAATCCAATGCAATCTTCCTTTTTACAAGTAAAAGTGGTGAAGAGCATGGATATAAAGATGGATGGGGAAATGATGGCTTTTTCACTTATACAGGAGAAGGCCAGAATGGAGACATGGAATTTACAAGGGGAAATTTAGCCATCAAAAACCATCTAAAAAATGAGAAAACATTACATCTTTTTAAACAAATGGGAAACGGTTCTGTTAAATATTTAGGAGAACTGTGTTACCATAGTCATTTAATAATAGAGGGATTCGATAGTTCTAACAACAAAAGAAAAATGATTGTGTTTAAACTAACAAAAATAAACTAAACTTACACAAATATCATTGAGTTTATAATAAATAACACCTTTTCGCATCATATAGAATGAATGGATGAACCCATCATGAAATATAAAGAGGAATATTTCTTTTGCAGTCACAAATTATTAAGCAATGTAACTGAAGTTCATGAGATCTTTAAGTGTATCGACAATATAAAATGGGATTCAGAATTTGAAGTTCAATTCAAAGGTAGAACTTACCATCATCAAGCAGCCTATAATAAATCATTTGAAATAGAATTTGATAAATTTAATTGGAAACCAAAGCCATTACTTCATGATAAACCAAAATTAATCGGAGATTTTCAGAAAGAAGATATTTTTATTGAAGTCCAATTTGGAAACAGTGCAACCATATATCGTGACTACTACAAGTTTCATTATGGTTTAGCAAATAATTTGTTGTCCTTAGCAGTCTTGATTGTCCCAACAGATCCAAAAGAATTTTTCCCAACAAGACCTTCAAGTGTAAATAATATGGCTGAATTTGATTTTGCCTATAGATATTTCAAATTGTTGCCAATTCCAGTTCCAATAATGTTGGTAGGTTTACTTCCAGAAAATTAAACTTGTTAGGCCAAGAAATATAGATATATAAAGACACAATACTGATTTATGGTGAATACTATGTGTAATGAAAATTGTCCATGTTGGGGTAAAAATATCACACATCCAAGAATTTGTCCAATTTGTGGCCATATTTTTAAGGGAAATGGATGGGATGGAATTGATGCTCACTATAAAGCAAAACACGAAAAAGAAACTGGCGAACCATATTCTGATTGGTGGGCACGAATGTGTGATGAGCACAAAGCAAAAAGATGAAGTTTGATCAAATTTTAAGTATAACATAAAATTGATTGAAATAAGTCATTCTATATAAATTCAAAAATAACCATGCCCCCAATCTTCGTCATCCAGAAACACGATGCAAGCACTCTCCACTACGACCTGCGCCTGGAAATAAACGGCGTCCTGAAAAGCTGGGCCCTGCCTAAAACTCCTCCTACAGAAGCTGGCATCAAGAGGCTGGAGATACGGACGGAGGATCATCCTATGGAGTATGCGGATTTTGAGGGGGTGATACCGCAGGGGCAGTATGGGGCCGGGAATGTTAAGATCTGGGATCGGGGGGAGGCCAGGATACTTAAGAGGACGGAGAGGGAGATCGTGTTCGTGCTTGAGGGGGAGAGGCTGAGGGGGGCCTATGTGCTGATTAAGGCGGGGTTTGGGAACTGGTTGTTCTTTAAGAAGAAGGAGTGAGGGCCAGGGCCCTTTTATTAATACTATTGATCTGGAGGTGTGGGTGTGAGGAAGACCTGTAAAGTGGGGATAGGTATCTTTTTGGCTCTGGGGCTGGGGGTGCTGCTGTATGTGGGATTGATATTTGGGAGCCTGGTCTTGCTGGGTTTTGCGGAGAGTGCGCAGGATCAGAAGGACTGGGACTACTATAGCGAGGATGTGAGAAGCAACTATATGTACAGACTTCACTTGTATGTGGATTCCAGACCTGATGTGACCACTGTCATTGATAATGTGACCATTTATGTTCCGGTGGTTTGGGGGAAGGATAATCTGTCATTTAGTGAGGACTTCATTGAGAGAGTGAAAGAGGATAATGTCTATACAGGGAAGTGGGATAGCTATTTTGTGGAGACTGAGAACGGTACAATGATAGCTTTGGAGAATGTGGGGCCAATAAAGGTTCATGGGGAAAAGAGCATTGTGCTGGACAACTATTATGAGACGGACTATCTTATTGATACCATGGGGCCCGGGGAAAGTGCACTGGTACTGCCCATAGATAATTCTACGGGGGGCCTTTCTGATATTTATGTGAGGTATGATGTCAGTGAAGATAGTGCCAGGGTTAATCTGGGCCTGAGCATAGAGGGGGAGAATAGCTGGTATGGCTCGCGCAGACAGGATTCTTATTATCAGCACTGTCATCTGACCCTGACAGGGGCGCATGATGGGTGGTATAGAGCAGATACTGTTATGTCCGCAGGACAGGGGAGATATCCGAAGATAAGGGAAGTGAGAAGTTCAGAATAAGAGGGAAGTGTACTCAAACTGTGCTCTTTAAAGATATCCAACTCCTGGATCAGGAGCATCCCGACATATTCAAATGCATCAGCAGTAATATTTACAATGTTATTGGAAAATACCTCTTATTGGGATGGCAGATGGAAACAGAAACTAATCAGCTATTGGAATATAGCATTGATTCTATCAGAAGGCTTTTTGTCAGATAGGAAAAACCGGTTTTGTATAAATACCATTTTTTCAAGTTAATGAATCTTTTAGAACATCGGTTGAAAAAACAGGGTATAAACCCTGGTTTGAAACAGGGTTGGAATGAACAACAGTTTTGTATCGATCAAACCCTTCCTGATCAGAGTCTTCTAACCAGCTGGAAAGAAGAGTACGAATTATCAATAATAATGTTTCATGACATACTTGAACAAATTAGAGAGAATGTTCTTTCAGAACACTATGAATACAGATCCTGTCATGAAGATATTGAAAAAAAAGTTATGCAATGTGCCTACCGGATTCATCATGGAGGGGCCTGATACATGAAACTGTTCCTTGACAACAATGTATTGATCGGGTATATTTTTGAAACCGACAACTGGAACGAAAATTCATATCTTTATCATATACTACATACTGTATCCACAGTTTGTATGCTTCTCTATATTGTCCCAGATATTGTGTGATAAATACCCCAAATATACCCAGCAGTAACACTAAAAAAACAAATAAACTCATCATACAAAACGCCACACAAAAACAGGATTTAACTTAAAATAATGCGATCAAAAGAACAAGCAATGCCGTTATTATTATAGTTGCATAATAAGCATTATGCATATTTTTTGCCATGTCCAGGATTCCCATTAAAAGCCAACCTCCTAATAAAGACTAAAAGATTACAATACAACATGTACTCTAGCTGATATATAAAGTTATCATCAAAATCAGAAAGAACAATTAATCGTGTATACAATAATCTGCTTACTACATATAAAAAGCAAAATTAAATGTATTAGAAATCAATACCAACTGAGCCAATATGAAAATTGTATCTATTGAACTTATGAAATACACAATCTTACATAGAATACTCAATATATCTTAGTTCAATGATATTAATCGTAAACCTGAAAACGCTCACATGTATCGATTTTCAAAAAATGAGTCACTTTTAATCATGTTTTCTCAAGAATTTTTGCAGATTTATTTTGAGTATTGATCAGTTGCGGCATCCAAAACAGATAGAATTCGAGGTACAATGTCATTTAATTGCTGCCAGATCATTGCTCCTGCTATATGATAATTAAGTTCAATGACAAACCTATCATTATAAATAAAACCCCAATGTATGGCCGCAAACAAGCACTCTTTGAAAATTATCCTCACACTATCATCTGACGCATTCCAGAGAACATCTTCGGATGGGGATACGATCTTCATGGAAAATGATTCGCAATCAATTTCCAAAGCTACATTGTTAACAAACGATTCCGTACCCATGGAATCTGCAAGAGCAGGAGAAGCCATGGTTAGCACCACTATAAGTGCTACAATAGAAACTAAGCTTTTATTCATTGTTCATACTACCTTTGAAATTTTGAGCAGAGGCAGTATAAATCTCGATAGGTCTGCATCCCCATCCAAAACAGCAGAACAATAATTACATAAACAAACAGAACAAATCCTTTCCAGCTATGATCATACTACACGGGACCTGGAAGACATCCGCCGCACAATCAAACCCATCCACATTCTTTTTCTGGGCCGAGGACTCCTCAAAGCCCCTCAAACGGAGGGGCAGACCGCCAAAGACAGACCCCGGCCAGGCCCCTCATCACCCCTTCCAGGCATCAACAGACGAGCTTCAAAGATCCCTTAAAGAATTCACAGACATCAGGCCCGTCCCCGACACTGCGGCCATCACCCTGCCTTCAAATTCAAAACATCCCCATCCTTCACCGGACATGCATGCAGATTTTGATAACACAGAAAAACTGCTTAAGCAGTGGAGCCTGCAGGGCCTCTCCATGAGAACAGAGGATGCTACGCTCATGCTTGCTTCCCTGTCCGGGGCCTGGCTTCAGGCAGAGGACACACGTCCCGGATCAGACCTGTGGTACTGGTCCAAAACTGCCGGATTTGCCCTGGAACTGCTCTCAAAACAACACTTCATCCCCTCAACCATTGAAAAGGGAAAGCATACATACGCCCAATGGGAATACGTCCTCAGCACACCTGAAGACCTGGAGAGGATCCACCTGCTCAAAAAAAGCATCCCTCCGGTCTGCTCTGCTTTTGACCATGACCAGACCATCATACTGGAAGATTATCTAAACACCACCATCAATGCCTGCATACGCAAATGGGTGCCGGTAAGCAATATCAGGGAAAAGAGCCTCTCCCGGGCCTGGCTGGACTCCCTGATCACAGGAGAGCCCATGAATATAGACAGGACCCGGACACTGGAACTTGAAGAAAGCGAGAAACGCTGGAAAGAGGTCCTCGACTCCATCACAGCCTCCGATATAAGGACATGTTTCAGGCTGGAATCACCTGGAGGTGACACCGAAAAATGGAAACTGGAATACTTCCTCCAGGCCACCGATGACCCCAGCCTCATGCTTCCTGCAGAAATCATATGGAAAACAAAGGAAGACCACCTCACCTACCTGGAACGCCGCTTCAGCGACCCCCAGGAAAAGCTCCTCACAGGCCTGGCCAGAGCAGGACAGATATTTAAACCCATAGAAGAAAGCCTGGAAACACCCTCTCCTGAAGCTGCCTGCCTGGAAACACCTGAGGCCTACACATTCCTCAAAGAAGCCGTCCCGCAGCTAACCGAAGGCGGGTTCGGGGTACAGGTACCTTCCTGGTGGCATAAAAAAAGGCCGGAAGTTGGACCAAAACTTAACCTCGCCCCTAAAAAGGCTGCAAAAGGCCTCTTCTCCTTTGACTCCGTCATAGAATACAACTGGGAGATGGCCCTGGGGGACCAGATCATGACCGAAGAGGAATTCAAATACCTCTCCCACCTCAAGATACCCCTGGTATATCTAAGGGGACAATGGCATGAAATAAAAGTGACCGAGATCGAAAAGGCCCTCAAATACGTCAAAAAGAACAAAAGCGGAGAGATCCAGCTTCAAGATGCCCTCAAAATTGCCCTTAAAGAAGAACAGGACAAACTGCAGCTGACCGGACTTAACACCTCCGGATGGCTAAAGGACGTCCTGGAACAACTAAAGGACAACCACAACATCAAAACCATCCCCCAGCCCAAAACCTTAAACGCACAGCTTCGCCCCTATCAGACAAACGGCCTGTCCTGGCTTAGCTTCATGCAAAACTGCGGTCTGGGAGCCTGCCTGGCCGATGACATGGGACTTGGAAAGACCATACAGCTGCTCAGTCTGCTCCTTAAGAACAAAGCCGACGGCCAGACAAAACCCTCCATACTCATCTGCCCCACCTCCATTGTGGGCAACTGGAAAAACGAAGCCACACGCTTTGCCCCGGACTTAAGCGTAATGGTACACCATGGCAGCAACCGCAAAAAAGGAGAAGATCTCCTTGAACAGATCAACCACCATGACCTGATCATCACCACATACGGCCTCATCCACCGGGACCTGGAAACCCTCTCAAAAACTGACTGGAACATCGCAGCCCTGGACGAAGCCCAGAACGTCAAGAACCATCTCACAAAACAATCCCGCTCAGTAAGACAGCTTAACGCCGCCACCCGCATCGCCCTGACCGGTACCCCTGTAGAGAACCGGCTCCTGGAGCTATGGTCCATAATGGAATTCTTAAACCCCGGCTACCTGGGGGCCCATGACAGCTTCCACAAGGAAATTGCCATCCCCATTGAAAGCTTCAATGACCGGGACGCCACCCTCAAACTGCGCAGCACCGTCCAGCCCTTCATCCTCAGGCGCCTTAAGACCGATCCTGATATCATAAAGGACCTGCCTGAAAAGATCGAGACCAAAGTACACTGCAACCTCACAAAAGAACAGGCCACCCTCTATGAAGCCGTAGTATCCGACATGCTCAAAAATATCGACACTGCAGAAGGAATATCCCGCAAAGGCCTGGTCCTCTCCTCCCTCACAAAACTAAAACAGCTCTGCAACCATCCCGCAAATTTCCTGGACGATGGCTCGGCCCTTAAAGGCCGCTCCGGCAAACTTAACCGCATCACCGAAATGATGGAAGAAGTTCTATCAGAAGGGGACAATGCCCTGGTATTCACCCAGTATGCAAAGATGGGCCAGATGCTAAAGGAACATTTCCAGGACACCTTTGACCTGGAGGTACTATTCCTCCACGGCGGCATCCCAAAGAAGAAAAGGGACGAAATGGTAGAGAGATTCTCACAGCAAAGCGGACCCAGGATCTTCATCCTATCCATAAAGGCCGGAGGTGTGGGTCTTAATCTTACCCGGGCCAACCATGTCTTCCACTTTGACCGCTGGTGGAACCCTGCAGTAGAGGACCAGGCAACGGACAGGGCTTTTCGTATAGGACAGAAAAAGAACGTCCAGGTACACAAATTCCTCTGTGACGGGACCCTGGAAGAGAAGATCGACGAGCTGATCGAAAAGAAAAAGACCCTGGCAGGCAATATAATCGGATCAGGAGAACAATGGCTTACACAGATGAGCACAGATCAATTAAAACAGATGTTAACCCTTGACAGGGAGGTGGCCTGCGATGAGCAGATATGATTACTGGGGAGGATATTCACCCTCCACTCCCATAGAGGTAGAAGGCGGAATAAAAGCCAAAAGCAGAAGAGGAGCCATCGGAGATACCTGGTGGTCCAAAAAGTGGGTAGAACTTCTGGAATCCTTTGGCTGGAAAAGCAGACTGGACCGCGGAAAACGATATGCAAGAAAAGGCCAGGTCTTAAACTACACCATAAAGGACAATACGATAAGTGCACAGACGCAGGGATCAAGGCCCACTCCATATAACGTCACCATAACGATCCAGCCCTTTGATAATAAGACCTGGGATCAGATCATAGAGTCCCTCGCCTCAAAAGCCTCCTATGCTGCAAAGCTCTTAAACGGAGAAATGCCCCATGACATCGAAGATGTTCTCCAGGACATCACCCTTTTCCCGCAGTCCCCCCGGGAAATAAAGACAAAATGCAGCTGTCCTGACAGTGCCAACCCCTGCAAACACATCGCTGCGGTCTATTACATCATTGCCGAAGAATTCGACAGGGACCCTTTCATCATATTTGCCCTGAGGGGAAAGGACAGGGAACAGATAATAGCAGCCCTCAGAGAGCACCGGCTGGAAAGTTGCCCTGAAAGAACCGAACCTGAGGTTCTGGAACCGGTCGAAGAGAAAGACTTCTGGAAAGGCAATGAGCTTACCTTCCCGGTGGAAATAGGTACACCTCAAGGCAATGCGGCCCTGATAAAGAACCTCGGGACACCTCAGTTCTGGGACAGCAGGAATGACTTTGATAAACTAATGGAAAAATACTACACCAGCATCAGCGACACTGCCATCAGCCTTGCATACGGCCAGCCCCTCTCCCCCGAGCCTCTCAAACTGGGTAAAGACCACTGCGACATCAATGGGATCTATCAATTAAAGATCAGCCTCCAGGACGTAAAACCCCCTATATGGAGGCAAATACATGTCCGGGATGACATCACACTGGACCAGCTCCACAGGATCATACAGACCCTCATGGAATGGAAAGATAAAAAAGATCACAGATTTAACACTCCGGCTAAAAAAGGAACTAAACTATCTGAACTGATCAAAGACGAAGGAGATATACTGGAATATACCTACGATACATATCAGGCCCGCTGGGAACTGAGTATCCTGCTGGAAAAGACCCTGCTCCCCGACCCGGACCAGATATACCCTGTCTGTCTTCGGGGCAGACGGGCCTCCCCTCCGGAGGATTGTGGAGGAGCGGTCATCTATTCGAAAATAGTTGCCATACTGGGAAGCAGGGATCTGGACCTTGATTACATTGCAGACCTCTGGAAAGGAGGTATTCCCATAGGACATGAACCCAAACGTTTTGACAAACAGCGCCTCAACAAAACCCTTCAGGAATGATACAACATGCACAAACCCCTGCAACAACTGGCCACAAGGTGTGCAGAAGAAATACTAAAACACCGCAAGGTACTCTGTGTCTCCCATATCGATGCCGATGGGATCAGTGCGGCAGGGATCATAGCCCTGGCCCTAAAGCGTGCTGGTATAGAATATGAAATGCGGTTCATACGCCAGCTTGACGAAACCATCTGCAAAGAGATAGGATCACAACAACATGAACTGGTGATCTTCACCGACCTGGGCAGCGGCCAGATAGAACATATAAAAAGCAATCACATCAATGCCATCATAGCAGACCATCACCGGCCCCAGGGAGAATTGCCCCTCCACCTTAATCCTCATTTATTCAACATCAACGGGGCCTATGAAGTATCAGGGTCCGGGATGGCATACATACTGGCAAACCAGCTGGGAGATAACCGGGACCTTGCAGGCCTGGCCATTGTGGGAGCCATCGGGGATATGCAGGAGAGGAAAAAAGGCAAACTTATCAGCATAAACCGGATGATACTGGAAGAAGGGAGTTGTGCAGTATCCCCTGTAAACGACCTTACCCTCTTTGGCAAACAGACCAGGCCCCTCTACAAACTCCTCATGTATTCCTCCGACCCCTACATACCCGGGCTCACTGACAATGAACAAAGTTCCAGGGCCTTTATCCAGCAAACAGGCACAGACTCCGAAAAACGCTGGATAGACCTGAGCGATGAACAAAAAAAAGAGCTCATATCCTCCCTGATACGATACGGACTATCCCGGGGCCTATCCTCAGCCACGATACAACATCTTGTAGGAGAGACCTACATCCTCCCCGGTGAAAAAGAAGGCACACCCATGCGGGATACAAAGGAATATGCCACCCTGCTAAATGCCACCGGCCGCTACGGACATGCAGACATAGGGCTGGCCGTCTGCCTGGGAGATCGGGACAGGGCCTTCCACCAGGCAACAAAATTGCTGGAGCAGCACCGCATAAACCTGGTAGAAGGGCTCAACTATGTAAAACAGCAGGGAATGCAGCAACTATCCCATCTGCAATACTTTGATGCAAAGGACAAGATCCCTGACACCGTTGTGGGGATCGTAGCCGGTATGGCCTACTCCCTCTCAAACAACCGCAACCTCCCTGTCATTGCCTTTGCAGACAAAGACGACGGCCATAAGGTCTCCGCAAGAGGAACAAGGGGACTGGTGAACAAAGGGCTTGACCTCTCAAAGGCCCTCCAGCTTACCTGTGAGAAGGTAGGAGGTGCTGGAGGAGGTCATGATATTGCAGCCGGAGCCACGGTGCCATTTGGGAAAAAAGAACAGTTCCTTGAAACGCTCAATCAGATCATTGCCAGCCAGATTCGAACATAAAGATATATAGGCATGAACATAATAAAATATCTTGATTATCACGGCGAATAATAAATGCAGTCGTGAATGGAGATATGAACAATGATATTCGAACTAATCGTACTTTTAGTTATAATTACAGGTGCAGGGATGATCAAAGGGGCCGAAGTTGTAAAACAACATGAGGTCGGATTGGTGGAAAGACTTGGAAAATACCACTCAAAAAAGGCCAGCGGGCTTTCTTTCATAATCCCTTTCATAGACGAACTCATACGTATTGACATGAGAGAACAGGTCATCAATGTTGACCCCCAGCAGGTCATCACAAGGGACAATGTATCCGTAGAAGTTGACGGAGTTGTCTATTATAAAATAATTGACCCGAAGAAAACACGTTATGAAGTTGAAGATTTTGAGATAGCATGCATCACTCTGGCACAGACAAATCTCAGGAACCTGATCGGAGAACAGGAACTGGACACCTGTCTTAGTGCAAGGGACACCATCAATGCCAAACTTCAGGACACCCTGGACACAGTGACCGATGCCTGGGGAGTCAAAATAACCCGTGTGGAACTGCAAAAGATAGACCCACCAACAAGGATAAAAGATGCAATGAGCAAACAAATGGAAGCAGAACGCCAGAAAAGAGCCACGGTCCTTGAATCAGAAGGTTATAAAGAAGCGAACATCAACCGGGCCGAAGGAGATAAACAGGCTGCCATCAAACGTGCAGAAGGAGAAGGACAGTCCATGCGCATAAAAGCCATTGCACAGGCAGAAGCCATTGAAAAGGTATCCACATCAGCAGCAAGGTTCTTTGAAGGCAATGCCCAGGAACTAAAGCGTCTGGAAGTATGTGAATCCTCCCTGAAAGAGAACACAAAGTTCATCCTTCCAAACGGAGCTGACATTATCAATGTACTGGGCCTGGAAGATCAAAGTTCACCCGTAGTTCCAATAAAAAAGAATATTTGATGATACATCCGGTAAGACCAGGACATAAAATAATATGAAACAAAACCCCTTCATTCCCGCCAGCAGGATCCCCCCTGAAGAGGAAACATTGCCTGAAAAAGAGCAGATCCAGGTAAACAGCCAGCCCATACCAATAAAGGAGCTGGACATAGACGAGAGGATCAGACAATTCTACCTGGACGCAGGCATAGAAGCCCTCTATCCCCCCCAGTCCCGGGCCATCCGCCAGGGCCTGCTGGACCATAAGAACATCCTGGCGGCCATCCCTACCGCCTCCGGCAAGACCCTGCTTGCAGAACTGGCAATGCTCAAAAATGTCCTTGCCGGCGGCAAGGCCCTCTATATAGTCCCCCTCATAGCCCTGGCCAATGAAAAATACGAACACTTCAAACAGTTCAGCCAGTTCGGGATCAAATGCGGCATATCCACCGGGGACCTGGACTCAAAGAGCATCAAACTCGGGGAGAACGACATCATCGTATGTACCTCGGAAAAGGCCGACTCCCTCATGCGCAACTCCACTCCCTGGATGGGACAGATCAACTGCATCGTGGTAGATGAAGTACATCTGCTAAACGATCCTGAAAGAGGACCGGTACTGGACATCACCATGACAAAACTAAGGCATCTTAACCCCGATGCCCAGATGCTGGGTCTGTCCGCCACGGTGGGAAATGCCCGGGAGCTGGCACGCTGGCTTGACGCAGAAGCCATCATCAGCCAGTGGAGGCCCACAAAGCTCTTCGAAGGGATACACCTGGGCGGCAGACTCATCTTTGCAGACTCAGAGAAAAAGATAGATCAACCCACCTCCGATGACGCTATCAACATAATCCTGGACACCATCCGGGAAGGGGGACAGTGTCTGGTATTCAACTCATCCCGGCGCAACAGCTCCGCCTTTGCACGCAGTGCAGGCAAATATATATCCAATACCCTGGGCCCTGAAGACATAAAACTCCTTCAGGAGATGGCAGAAAAAGTGATCAGGTCAAGTGATACAAGGGAAGCAAAAAAACTTGCAACCTGTATCGAAAACGGAGCCGCATTCCATCATGCAGGTTTAAACTCCGCCCAGCGGTCCATCGTGGAAAAAGGATTCAGGGACGGGGTCCTTCGCATCATCTCCTCCACCCCCACCCTGGCCGCAGGTCTTAACCTGCCTGCAAGAAGGGTCCTCATCAGACAATATACCCGTTACCATCCGGAATTCGGAAGCGTCCACATCCCTGTCCTGGAATATAAGCAAATGGCAGGCCGGGCCGGAAGACCCCATCTGGACCCCTACGGGGAAGCCATAATGATCGCAAAACAGGAGGAGAAAGTACAGGAACTCATGGAGGAATACATCTTTGCAGAAGCAGAGAACATCGAATCCCGACTCGGGAACCAGGCCGCCCTCAGGACCCATGTCCTCTCCTGTATCGCAAGCGGCTACACCACCACCCGGCAGCAGATGCTACAGTTCATGAGCCGGACATTCTGCGCCTGCTATACGGACATGCAGATGCTCCTGGAAGAAGTGGACCTGTGCATTGATTTTCTCACCAACTATAATATGGTCTCAGAAACCGACCAATTAAAACCCACCACCCTGGGGGCCCTGGTCTCCAGACTATATGTAGACCCCCTCTCTGCAGCCCTGATCATTGAAGGACTTAAGGATTACAAGGGAAAACTTACAGACCTTACCCTGCTTCATCTGGCCACCCATACCCCTGATGTACGCACCTCCTATTTCAAGGATGATGAACTCGAAGGACTTGTCGAATATATAGAATCACATGAAAACGAACTCTCCCTGGACCCCCCATATCCAGTCAGATACGGATTTCAACGAACTTATCCGGGAGATCAAAACCTCCAGGATCATGCTGGAATGGATAAATGGCACCCATCCGGATCTCATAATGGACACCTTCAACATCTATGAAGGGGACATACACAACACATCCTCCTCCCTGCAATGGATAATGCATGCAATAAGGAACATCTCTTCCATGATGGACCTGGGGGCCTCCAGACTTGCAACCGAACTTGAACTGCGGCTAAAGCATGGTGTCAAAAAAGAACTTTTACCCCTTATAGCAATAAGGAACATCGGACGAATCAGGGCCAGAAAATTGTATGATGCAGGTTATACTTCCAAAAAGGATATAATGGACATGGATATGGCCGATCTGAAGAAGATAGTGGGCGAAAAGATCGCCCATAATATAATGAAAGACCTGGGGAGGATATCCCCGGATGCCAGGCCACCTGAAAACAAAAAGGCCCGCAGACATACCGGTGGCCAGACCACATTATTCAATTTCTGATGTTTTAGATAACCCTCACAGTCACCGGCTCCCCGTCATCCACTGCATCCATAATGCTCTGAGCAATGGGTGAGTTCCAGCGCACCTTCACATCCCCGTGCTTGCTCACAGTAGCAGTGAAAATATACTGATCCCCTGCATAGATCTCCACATCCTCGGAAGCCAGGTCCATCACATTAAGGATCAGATGTTTTTTAGTATGCTCAACAGCCGGATGATATACCTTCGCGGAAGGTGAGGAGGAAGAAGGCTGAATACTGCTCTTTTCAAGCTCTCTCACATCAATATGCACACCTGCGATCCTTTCGATCTCATTGATGATAATGCCGCCCTTTCCAATGACCTTATAGATCTCTGCCTCAAGTACCCTGACAACACAACTGCTGTCGGATATCATCTTAACATCCACAGGCCCGCTTACATAATGACGCACAAGATCCTTTATCTGCTCCCCGGCCAGGCCCCAGACCGCCTTATCGGAAGACGCTTTACCCACCGGCATCACCACGACCTGTTCTCCAAAAGTGTAGATCTCAAACTCCACAATGCCACTTTCAAGGTCACTGATCAGGATCACAGGCCGGGCCAGGTCTGCTTCATTCATACCTGCAGGGACCTTGACCGTAAACTCAAGTATCTGTACTTTGGCAACCTCACCCCTGTCAATGAAGATAACAGTATCCACAACCTGAGGGATCACTCCAAGCTCAACCCTGCCAATGAGACGCTGAATGGCATCCACCGCGCGGTTGGCATGTACCACACCCACCATACCCACACCTGCAAGGCGCATATCTGCAAAGATACCAAAGTCCCGGCTTTTACGCACTTCATCATAGATAGTATAATCCGGCCTTACCAGGAGCAATATATCCGCCGTATTCTCCATATCCCCATCCAGGGGAGAGTACTGGGTGATCTCCTTTGGCACCTGCAGGTCCCGGGGAGATTCCATGGTCTTGACCACCGCACCATTCTCATGCAAAAAACGGGCCACTCCTGCTGCAAAAGTGGATTTGCCTGCACCTGGGGGACCTGCCACCAGGATACCCCTCTGACCCAGGATACGCTGTTTGAGGACATCCCCCAGATGATACTGCTCCAGGTCTACAGAAGCCACCGGACGTACAGCTGTTATCTCCATATCATCAGAAAAAGGAGCATTGGAGATAGCAATCCTCATATCGCCTATCTGCAGTACAGAGGCACCTTTGTGTGAGATCTCCATAAAGGAGCCCGGATCAGCCCTGGCACGCTCAAAAAGCTCACGTGATATGGCCCTCAATTCCCCATAGGTACAGGGAGTATCCCGGATCTTCATGAACTCTACTTCTTTAATGGTACCGCGTTTGGCCATTGGAGATACCCCGTTCTTCAGATGCACGGACATGGTATCTTTAGTAAAGAAACCTTCAATGATAAGAGGTTCAAAACGGGCCATGGAAGGGCGCAGATATTCAACATCAAGACCCCGGGCCACTGCAACTTCATACTGTACCCGATCCCCGGTAATGAAAGTTGCCCCGATCTCTTCCGCACTGGAACGAATAAGAGCATCGATCTCTCCCCCCTTTGCCAGCTTTACCTCTTCCGGCCCCGGTCTTTTGCCTGTAAAAGATATGAATATCCGGCCCTCTCCGGCCATATCCTGAAGGGATTTTAACTCATCAAGACCTCTGTTGCCGATCTCAAGACCCCGGTTGGCCTGAGCCTCCAGCTCCGCCACAACACCCTCAGGTATGAAAATATGTGCTCCCTCATAACCCCCATTTCTGATCAGCTCCGAAATACGTCCATCTATGATCACACTGGTATCCGGAACGATCTTAATTAATGACTGTTCACTGTTCATGTACATTCATAGGTCGGGAAGCTATTTAACAATTATAGCAGAAGTCCCCCTGCACAAGCGGATAGAATTCACTTCTAAGTAGTGGAGAGGATCGTACCTGCCTGAAATTAAAAGGATAGATAAAGAAAAAGCAACAAAATAAAAAAAGAATGAATAAAGGAAAAGGTCAGTAGACCTCATCCGGTTCAAATATCTTCTCTCCGACAACCTCTCCTTCCATATTCCGGTAGAAACAGGTACGATATCCCATGTGACAGGCCCCTCCAACCTGCTTGATCTTCATCACAACAGCATCCAGATCACAGTCAATGAGCATCTCATGGACGGTCTGCATATGTCCGGAGCTCTCCCCTTTTTTCCACAGTTTCTGCCTGCTGCGGCTCCAGTAATGCGCGATCCCGGTCTCAATGGTCTTTTCAAGGGCCTCCCTGTTCATATAGGCAAGCATCAGTACTTCCCCATTCTCATGGTCCTGTGCCACTGCAGGGATAAGTCCATTATCATCAAATTTTATATCATCAAGCTTTATCATGGTGATCAATAATAAGATATACTATAACTATAAAAATGAGAGGGAACAATAGTATAGCAATCGTTATAATAATTTGTACAATGTATTAATTTATTACTTTTTTAACCATAAAAGGAAGGGGTTAATAAATGGACTATAGTTTTGATGGCACAGGAGGATACAGAGTACCTACCGGGATCGTTGGACTGGACGTGCAGCTAGGAGGCGGAGTACCTCCGGGAACCACCATACTCCTGCTTGCAGAACCAGGGGCCAGTTCAGAAGTATTTGCCCAGCAGTTCGTACATGGAGGACTGGTGAACAATGAAGAAGTGTATTATTTCTCTGCACAGCACCCTGTTCCCGAGATCATCGATGATATGAAGAACTTCGGCTGGGATGTCAGACAATATATCGATGATAAGAAAATTGATTTTATTGATGCATATGCACCCAGGTTCTACAATATCCTGCCCCAGGCCTACACCCGCGACCTTTCTGCAAAGGAATTCCTCAAACAGAACATTGACACCATGAACCTGCTCAAATCCACCGTAACCCAGGAAAGAAACGACAAGTACCGGGGAGTGATCGATTCCATATCCTTTTTCATAAGGTCCTATGAACTCTCCAGTGTCATAGAGACCATTGAGATCATGTCTTCAATAGGAAAGCTCACAAAAGCCGTACAGCTGGTGCTCATGACCGGAGGAATGCACGACCCTATCGTGGAGAACAACCTCAAAAGCGTTTGTGACGGGGTCATCGAATTCAGGATGAAAGAACGTGGCAGCGAGATCGAACGTTCTATACTGATAAGGAAGATGAGAGGAATGATCCCCCCGGACAGGACAATATCCTACAACATAACCCATAAGGGAATTGAACTGGAGACCACCACAAGGGTCCTCTGATAACAATAATTTTGCATAAATATTTGGTTGATAAAAATGAAACAGAGACTAATGGACCTATTTACAAATATATTCAGTTCTTCAGGACATGTCGTTTCCGAAACCGTGAACGATGATCTGATAGTGGAGAAAAATGGAAAGACAACATACATACGAATGGGTGATGTTACTGATCTCCAACAGATCAGAGAACTGGCGAATTCTTCGCTTGACGGGACAAAACTCTATGTCACAACCGAAGAACTTGACCCACAATTACATCAACTGGCAACGGAATTGGGGGTCCTTCTCTGGGATAATGACATCCTGGAACAAAAGATCGGAAAAGCTGTCATCGCGGATCTTAAGGGTGTTACTGAAGAGCTGGAACTGATCGATGACATTAAGCAAACGGAGGAAACAGAACATACATATCTCACAGCAGGCTATTTCATTCCACCATCCCGGGAAGAACCCGAAAGAAAACGGATGGGCTGGCCTGATTTCAGTTTGAATGAACCTGCCACAACACAGACCCGTGAACAGGAAAATACCCCTGATCAGGAAGAACCTGTTCTCTTTGAGACCTTTGTGCAACCTGATAACAGTACACCCCGGGAAGATAATATTACCCCTCAGGAAGAACAGCTTCTTACGGAAGAGCACCAACCTCTGACCCTGGAGATACCCTGCGCTCCCCTGATGGTCTCAAAGGAAAAGGCCCTGTCCATTGCCATGACCGAGATAGGCAAACCTGAAAAGGCAAACCTGAAATTCATCCCCTTCTGGAGCTATGCATACAGGGTCTACACCCAGCAGAGGTTCAAGAACAAACTGATCAACATCTCAGGTGAGGAACGGGGAAGTATTAACGCCCTTAATGGTAATGAAGACAATATGAATATTGACAGTATCGAACATTCCATAACCATCTTTGAAGATTATGATGTCAAAGCCCGGTCTGTGGATGAGCAGGAGGCCCATGACATACTGATAAACAATATCAAAAAGAAATATACCAGGGATGTACGTTTTGACAATATGGTGGGGGAAACCATTATCTCGGAGCATAAACAGGTCATGCCCGAAGACAAAGATATTGATCTTAATCTCACAATGGTCTATGTACCTATATGGGAGGTCGGTGGAAAAAGGAAGTCTGTGGAGATCAACGGACATACTGCACAGATCCTGGAAGAGCCACTGGATGACGATGTGGAATTCATCTGAAGTGTTGTTCGCTATAATGCGAACATTTAAATACTGACAACTATATATAGGAGACCATCGTTACTGTTTTTTATAAAGTTTACAGTGACTACAGGAGGACATTTCATGATAGAGATCACAGAAAAAGCAGCAGAAGAATTAAGGTCATTACTTGAATCAGAGAACAAAAAGGACCATTCGCTACGGGTTTTCGTAGCAGGAATGAGCTGCAGTGGAATACAGTATGGCCTTGCACTGGACAATGAAACAAAAGAAGGTGATGTAACGGTCACAACCAATGACATCAAGATCGTTATGACCGAAGATGTCAGCAATGAACTTAGCGGGGCAACCATCGATTTCATCGATTCGGAAGCTGGCAAGGGCTTTGTAGTTGACAATCCAAACGCTGCCTGTGGCTGTGGAAGTTGTGGTGGCGGTTGCCACTAATAATAAGCTTTTTAATCCATAAGTGCTATCCATCCTCTAAAGATTAAAGGTGACTAAATGATTCCAGGTATGGGCGGTCGGGGCATGAACCCGAAAAAAGTTAAACAGATGATGAAGCAGATGGGCATCAACATCGATGAGGTAGAGGATGTAGAACAGGTTATCATCAGAACTGCAGATAAAGACATAGTGTTCAATGATGCCAGTGTCACCATCATGAAAGCACAGGGTGTGGATACCTACCAGGTCACAGGCACCCCTGAAGAGATGCCCAGAGAAGTCGTTATCCCCGAGGATGATGTCAGATTGGTAGTGGAACAGACAGGAGCTACTCAGGAAGCTGCCCTGCAGGCCCTTAAAGATTCCAACGGTGACATCGCAGAAGCTATCCTTTCCCTTGCAGCCTGAACTATCAGGCTCTGCTTTTTTTTATACAGACACAAACCGATCTTTACTATTTTCACTAACCATATGCATTCACTAAACCATCTGCAGGCCAGCTGAGGCTATCTCTGATTATCATCCTTCAAGCCCCAGGGCCCGGATCAAATCATGATACTCTGACACAGGCATAAAGGATCTGGCCGCTCTTTTTACCACTTCACTTAAAGAGGGATGGATGTCCATACAGTTAACAAGGGGCCCGAGATTTCCTCCGGAAATATACATCAGCGGAATGATCTCATGGATCAGCACCGAAGCCTGCGGGCCTATGATGTGAGCTCCCAGCAGACGATGAGCCTTTTTCTGCAGGATAAGTTTTACAAAATAGTCTTCCAGACCCAGGGCCATTCCCTTGCCGGTATCTTCAAACCTGTAAAAACCGATCAATGTATCCTCTTCACCAAACTCAGCGACCGCATCTGCCTCCTTCATTCCGACCCCGGCGATCTCAGGAGAGGAAAATACTGCATGAGGCACCGCATGATAATCCGCTTTGACATCCTCACCCAAAATTGAATTGGCATAGACCACACCCGATTCATAATTACCCACATGCTTGAACAGATACTTTCCATTGGCATCTCCAAAGGCCCATACCCCTTTACAGGTGGTCTCCAGATGTTCATCTGTCTTTATCCATCCCCTGGCATCAACCTCAATCCCGGACCTTTCCGCAAAGAGCACATCCGCATTGGAACTGCGGCCTGTTGCCACCAGTACAGCATCACAGTCACGTTCCAGCTGCTCACCACTTTGACGGTCCCTGGCTGTAACTTTTTTAGAAGAACCATTTGAAGAGATCTCCACAACTTCATGACCGGTGATGACCTCCATATGTTCGGATAGCTTCATTGCGGCAAGCACACTTATCTCGGGTTCCTCCTGATCAAGGATACGGGGACTGCGACCTATGATAGTGACTCTGGAACCCATGGCCGAAAAGAAATGCCCGTATTCTGCAGCTATATATCCTCCTCCCACAATAACAAGACTTTCAGGAAGCTCCTTTAGATCAAGCACTGAATCACTGGTTAAAAAATCCACATCATCAAGACCCTTTACAGGAGGGATCATGGGCCTGGACCCTGTGCTTAGATAAATGAGTCTGGATGTTATCAGCTCATCCCCGACCTTAAGGACATAGGGCTCAATAAACTCTGCAGTGCTTTCAAAAAAGTCAATTCGAGGATTCTTATTAAGACTGTTGCGGATCAGTTTCATATCCGCATCGATAGCAGATCTCATCCTGCCCATGACGGCCCCAAAATCCACATGCTTAATCTCAGCATCAATACCAAATTGAGAGGACCTTTCGATCTCCCGGACCAGTTCAGCAGGGTAAAGCAGCATCTTGGAAGGGATACAACCCCGGGTCAGACATATAC
The DNA here is from genome assembly GCA_963676195.2 of Methanosarcinaceae archaeon. Lineage (GTDB taxonomy): Archaea > Halobacteriota > Methanosarcinia > Methanosarcinales > Methanosarcinaceae > CAXXJW01. Next base: position 560,529 of record CAXXJW010000002.1, read on the forward strand.
CCCCGGGCCTGTCCCTGTCGATCACAGCCACCTTAAGGTCCGGATTACTGTCAAGGATCGGGGCCACATAGTTCATTCCACAACCACTGCCTATTACAATAAGATCATATTCCTGCATCATATCACATCCATTTGTATATATGGCAGGCTCTTTAGTATAATTTATGCAACGACACGAAAAAGCAAAGATGGATCTGGCAGAACGGTGAACTCTCAGAAAAAAGCAGGAACAATTTTAGCAAAATAAGTAGAAGATGTGTAAAGGATGAACATAGCAGCGATGTAGAGTTCCCAAGAGCTCGCGCATCTTAGTACAGTAAACAACGTGGGCTGGCTTATCTTCTGTGTTCGGAAAGGGTACAGGAGTTTCCCGGCCGCTATGGCCGCCATGCTCATACCTATAACTTATAATTGATCATGTATTTCATATTGCATATCAGATTTCGCCTGGACAGAGTGGGACGGATAAGGCACGGAGATTAGTGACCGCGGACTGAACACCTCGTTGCCTTGGTGCGTACATCCCGATCCTATCAAACCGGTCTTTTACCGGACCCCTTACAGTAGTCTCTTTTTAGGTCAGATTTCGAGCTTAGATGCATTCAGCTCTTATTCCTTAGCGCGTAGCTGCTCGGCATTGCCCTGTCGGACAACCGATCGACCAGTGGCGCCGTTGCTCTGTTCCTCTCGTACTAAAAGCAACTTACCCTCAGACCACATACACCTCTAGTAGATAGTAACCGACCTGTCTCACGACGGTCTAAACCCAGCTCACGATCTCCTTTAATAGGCGAACAACCTCACCCTTGGCTGCTGCTGCACAGCCAGGATGGAAAGAACCGACATCGAGGTAGCAAGCTGCCGGGTCGATATGTGCTCTTGCCGGCAACGACTCAATTATCCCCGGGGTAACTTTTCTGTCATCTTTAGCCCGCACCAAGCGGGACATAAAGGTTCGCTAGAACCGACTTTCGTCTCGCGATCCACTACTGTGCTGGATCACGTCAGGCCAACTTATGCTCTTGCACTCTTCAGTAGGTTTCCGACCCACTTGAGTTGACCATTGCGCGCCCTTGATATCTTTTCAAGGGCGTCCCGCCCCAGGCAAACTGCCCACCTATCGGTGTCCTCTTATACAAGAGTGAGGGCCGTAACTCTGGAAGGGTAGTGTCCCAATTGCGACTCCACCGATGCTGGCGCACCGGCTTCGACGTCTCCTACCTACACTGTACATCCAGGGTCACAACCCAACGACAGGCTGCAGTAAAGCTCCACGGGGTCTTCACTTCCCCCTAGAGGTCTCTAGACTCTGCACTAGAATGTAAGCTTCACCGGACTCTGGCTAGGGACAGTAGAACTCTCATTGATCCATTCATGCAAGTCGCCAATTAAGCGACAAGGTACTACGCTACCTTAAGAGGGTCATAGTTACCCCCGCTGTTTACAGGCCCTTCTTTCCGTTGAACCGAAGTTTCAGGTACCTGCACTGAGCAGGATTCAGAGATCGTACTAGCCCTTACGGGTTTGCGATCTCCTATGTTGGTATTAGACAGTTAGAGTTCTCTGGTCACTGCGACCTGCTGTCTTCACAGCAGGCACTCCTTCTCCCGAAGTTACGGAGCCAATTTGCCGAATTCCCTTAGCCAAATTATTTCCGACACGCCTTAGCCTTTTCAGCTAGGGGCACCAGTGTCAGTTCTCGGTACGGACATTTGACTTCCTTTTCACGGGTTCCAGGGTGCAGCCGGCTTACGCCATCACAGATTCTCCTGCTTCTCGCCATGACGGCTCTCCACAGGATTCGATGCTTGGACAGCGCGACAGCGCTGCCCGGCCTGCCCCGAAACGTCAGTTTTATTGTCAAATGGTACAGGAATATTAACCTGTTTCCCTTTTGGCGTACTCGAATTACGGTACGTCTTAGGACCGACTAACCCTCGGCTGACGATCATTGCCGAGGAAACCTGGCCCCTTCGGCGGTCAGGATTCTCACCTGACTATGCTGTTACTATTACCAGGATTTTCGTTTCCGCACGGTCCACAGGACTTCACAGCCCTGCTTCTGCCCGAACGCAACGCCTTCCTACAAGATTACCTTTCGGTACTCCGTGGTATCGGTGGTCGACTTGAGCCCCGTCCATTTTCGGGGCCCCAAACCTCGACTGGTGGGCTGTTACGCACTCTTTAAAGGATAGCTGCTTCTAAGCTAACCTTCCAGCTGTCTAGGGCTTAGGACGCCCTTTAGTATTAACACTTAGTCGACACTGAGGGACCTTAACCACGGGCTGGGTTGTCTCCCTTACGGACTACAGGCTTACCCCAGTAGCCCGGACTCCGACCTTCTACAACGGTAGTGGGTTTGGAGTTTGACAGACGGGTGAGGGATTTCTCCCCCAGGACCATCAATCAGTGCTCTACTCCACTACCAGTCTCCAGTCAGGTCATGCTACGACATGTTTTGGAAGGAACCAGCTGATGCCGGGTTAGATTAGCCTTTCACTCCGAGACGCAGGTCACGCGAATGATTTGCAGATCAATACCGCTTGCGGTCCTCCACGTAGCTTTCGCCACGCTTCAACCTGCCCACGCCTAGATCACCCGGCTTCGGGTCGTACCTTAGTGACTCCACGCACTTGTATACGTCGTGCCTCTCCGAAGATGCGCACATGTTGCTTTCGCTTTGGCTTCCCTGATATAAGGTTAGCCTTCGCCACTTAGATACACTCCCTGGCCCGTTCTTCAAAACGTAAGATATGACATCGGCGACAATACTCGTACAGCAGCCTCGCGGCTGTTTCCTTCGTATTGAAGATCCTTTCATGCCATATCGCTCCATCGCCTACAGGTTTCAGGCACTTTGAACCTCCCTTTTTGGGGTACTTTTCAGTTTTCGGTCACCCTACTACTTCACTATCGGTCTCAAGACGTATTTAGTTTTGGAAGTTGGTGCCTCCCAAATTCCCGCGTGATTTCCAACACACGGTACTCAGGACATATCCAAAATCCTCCCTTTGTTGTTTACGTGACTGTCACACTCTATGGTTCCACGTTCCAGAGGAATTAAACTAAAAGGGGTGGGATAAAAGGATAAGCCTGTAACACCACATTTCCCTGCCGTTACCGGAGGGATTCGGTTTGAACTTTGCCGTGTTCATTCGCCATTACTAACGGCATCTCTTCGATTTCTTTTCCTGTCCCTACTAAGATGTTTCAATTCGGGACGTTCCCGATCATTACTGATCAACACAGATGTGTTAAGAGGTCTCATTAGGAGATCCCGGGTTCGTCGGTTCCATGCACCTACCCCGGGCTTATCGCAGCTTGGCACGTCCTTCTTCAGCGCTTGAGCCGAGCCATTCACCTGAAGGCATAATTACCAGAGTCCATCTCACTTTGTCCAGTGAGCGTCTGATATACAATATATACATGATCTCATTGCGCCCGATATCGGGGTATCAGGCACTTCATCCTTCCCGGGCAACATTACTTGCCTGGTGCACTTGATGATTTGGAATTATATCCAATGGACTTGCTGGGATTCGAACCCAGGGCCTTCGCCTTGCAAAGGCGACGATCTTCCAACTGATCTACAAGCCCTATGAGTTTCCAGCTTTAGGAAGTTGAATTGGCAGTTTTTCGATTTCTGATCGGTATGGGACATTTCTTTGAATGTCTTGCTTAGGAGGTGATCCAGCCGCAGATTCCCCTACGGCTACCTTGTTACGACTTAACCCCCCTTGCGAAATTTAGGTTCGAATACGACACGATGTTCGTACCCTCACCCATACCTCACTCGGGTGGTTTGACGGGCGGTGTGTGCAAGGAGCAGGGACGTATTCACCGCGCTATGTTGAAACGCGATTACTACGGATTCCAGCTTCACGAGGACGAGTTACAGTCCTCGATTCGAACTAAGGCCGGGTTTAGGAGATTACCATCACCTTTCGGTGTAGGAACCCATTGTCCCGACCATTGTAGCCCGCGTGTAGCCCGGGAGATTCGGGGCATACTGACCTACCGTAGCCCGCACCTTCCTCTGGTTTAGCACCAGCGGTCCCCACAGAGTACCCATCATCCCGAAGGACATGCTGGCAACAGTGGGCACGGGTCTCGCTCGTTGCCTGACTTAACAGGATGCTTCACAGTACGAACTGACGACGGCCATGCACCTCCTCTCAGCGATTCAGATAAGGTCTTTAGCCTGATCTACATATTGCTGTCGCCCCCGGTGAGTTTTCCGGCGTTGAGTCCAATTAAACCGCAGGCTCCACCCGTTGTAGTGCTCCCCCGCCAATTCCTTTAAGTTTCAGCCTTGCGGCCGTACTTCCCAGGTGGTTCGCTTCACGGCTTCCCTGCGGCACCTGAAACGGTCGCACCGTCCCAGACACCTAGCGAACATCGTTTACGGCTGGGACTACCCGGGTATCTAATCCGGTTCGTGCCCCCAGCTTTCGTCCCTCACCGTCGGACCCGTTCTGGTAAGACGCCTTCGCCACCGGTGGTCCCACAGGGATTACAAGATTTCACTCCTACCCCTGTAGTACCTCTTACCTCTCCCGGTCCCAAGTCTGACAGTATCCCCCGGAAGCCTGATAGTTAAGCTATCAGATTTCCCGAAAGACTGATCAAACAGGCTACGGACCCTTTAGACCCAATAATAGTGATTACCACTCGGGCCGCCGGTGTTACCGCGGCGGCTGGCACCGGTCTTGCCCGGCCCTTGCTAACACATGCTGTTTACACATGTGGACAGCCAACATAATATGCTGGCACTCGGTGTCCCCTTATCGCGGTTTCCCGCATTGTAAAGTTTTCGCGCCTGCTGCGCCCCGTAGGGCCTGGATTCATGTCTCAGAATCCATCTCTGGGCTCTTGCTCTCACAACCCATATCCGTCGTAGGCTAGTAGGTACGTTACACCCACTACTACCTGATAGACCGCAGATCCATCCCCGGGCGGCCAAAGCCTTTAAACCACGACGCATTCCAGCTGTCATGGCCGATCAGGTATTATCTCCAGTTTCCCGGAGTTATGCCTGACCCAGGGGCAGGTTATCCACGTGTTACTGAGCAGTTCGCTATGTTCACGAAGAACATTTAACTCGCATGGCTTAGTCGAACACCGATAGCAGTAACCTCTGGCAGGATCAACCAGAGTTATATATAGCACACTTGGAAGTCAACTAGTAAATTGTCGGAAAAGAACACTCTTCTTGTGGAAGAGAGTTATATTTTCTGCACGTAGTTGATCAATTCTTAAATAATTATGATAGACACAGGGCCCATCATAAGGTATATGAGTATACCGATCAGAATTGATCGAACTGCCAATCCAACGTCAGACCAAAACAACTTTGGTCTCCATTTAGGCGGTGATTAGAAACTCGCGCGCATTGCGCGGAGTCCCATAATAGTTCACATAGTATAAATACCTTGTCATCGGAAGAACCGATGAAAGATATGATGCAGAATGCATCGGTTATGATATTACTATACCCAAAGAACATCGCATGCAAGGCATGGAGAGGTGCTTTGAAAGTACCCCTACCATACAGTCATCGTATTTATAGTTACCGTGACATAAACTGACATTATGCTAAAAAAGAGTAGTAATGTATAAAATTAATGAAAAAGTATGCCATAATACCCTTTCACAAAAACAATGATATTATGGATCTACTAAGCTCAGGAAATATCCAGGCAAATACTATATATAGTATAAGATATCTAGTTTTAAGAGATTACTATGGTTACAAATACAACACTGAGGGATCGCTTTTTACAGCGATAAGATAAAAGACAGACAGATAACTATTTTTGACACCACTCTTCGTGATGGTGAACAGACCCCCGGTGTGTCCCTTACTCCAGAGCAAAAGTTCCAGATAGCCAGACAGCTCGACAAACTTGGAGTGGACATCATCGAAGCAGGATTCCCGATAGCATCCGCAGGAGATAAGGAATCTGTGACAAATATTGCAAAAGCAGGCCTCAACTCAGAGATCTGCGGTCTTGCAAGAGTGTTGCAAAAAGACCTTGACACCTGCATAGATTGCGATGTGGACCTGATACACACCTTTGTATCCACTTCTGACATACAGAGGATACACACCATCAAAAAGAGCCGGGAAGAAGTACAGGATATGGCAATAAATGCGGTTGAATACATCAAGGACCACGGTCTTAGATGCATGTTCTCTGCAATGGATGCCACCCGTACGGACATTGACTACCTGATCCAGATCTTCAAAGCCGTTGAAGATGCAGGATGTGACATCATCAATGTCCCTGATACAGTGGGAGTGATATCCCCTTCAGGGATGTTTAATCTCATATCCACCCTGAATGAGGCTGTCAACATTCCCATCGACACCCATTGCCACAACGACTTTGGCCTGGCCGTGGCCAACAGCCTGATGGCCATTGAAGCCGGTGCCAGCCAGGCACAGGTGACTATCAACGGACTTGGAGAAAGAGCTGGTAATGCCGACCTTGCAGAAACTGTGATGGCACTGACATCCATCTACGGTGCAAAGACGAACATCAATACCGAATATATCGTCGAAACCGCCCGCATGGTGGAAAGGTTCACCAATATTGCCCTGGCACCCCATGTACCTATTGTGGGAGAGAATGCCTTTGCCCACGAATCCGGGATACACACCCATGGTGTACTGGAGAACTCCGACACCTTCGAACCCGGTATCATGACCCCCGAGATGGTGGGCCACACCCGCAGGATCGTACTGGGCAAGCATGCCGGCAAACATGCCGTGCTGCGCTCACTGGAATCTGCGAACATCCACCCTACCGGACAACAGCTTGAAACCATTATCGAAAAGGTCAAGACCATCGCTGACAAAGGTAAACGCATAACCGACGCCGACCTTTATGCTGTGGCTTTTGATGTACTGGGCAAACCTGAAGGAATGCCACCAATCGAACTTAAAGAGTTCACGGTAATGAGCGGGAATGTAACCACATCCACCGCTGTGGTCAAGGCCCTTGTCAACGGTGAAGAGAGAGTCACATCCAATATCGGTGTGGGTCCTGTGGATGCAGCCCTTAAAGCTGTGGAGAACATTATGGGAGAAAGTTCCCATGTCAGTATCCACGACTTCAGGATCGAAGCTGTCACCGGAGGATCCGATGCCCTGGCCGAGGTGATCATAGGTGTTCAGGACGACAAAGGCCGGATCGTATCTGCCAGAGCCGCCAATGAAGATATTGTCATGGCCTCGGTGGATGCACTTGTAACGGCTATCAATATGCTCCTCAAGACCTGAGGGGTTGCAGACATCCTATCAGAAATTACAGGTAAAACCGGTAAGGCAGTGTACCTTGAGATGCACGTCAAAGAGTCCCTGCCGGTACTGTAATCTTTTCTTTTTAGTTCACGGTCTAAAACTTAACCGACCAGAACTTAAGTGTGATCAGGCACTTTATACTATTTTATCCTCTATATCCCTCCCGGATTCAATACATTTATCTAATGCTTTGATTTAATAATCAGACATGCAACACTTCCCTGAAAACAAACAAAATGTAGACCAGACCATGTCTGACCATCCTCAAGAGCCAATGTTAAACGTGATCGATGCACACTGCCATCTTGATTTCCCCAAGTTCAATCCGGACCGTGAGGAAGCGATCCTCAGGGCCCTGGGTGCCGGTGTGATCGAAATGGTCAACTCAGGAGTGGATCTGAAGACCAACCGCTCCACCCTTGCCCTTTCTCAAAAATATGAAATGATCCATGCTACTCTGGGGCTGAGTCCCCTTTTTGTCTGCAAGGCATCGGATGAGAAGATAGAGGAGGTACTTCTGGAAATAGAAGAACATGTCGGTGAAGCAGTCGGCATTGGAGAAGCAGGTCTTGATCATTATTACCATAAAGACCCGGCCGAAAGACAGAGACAAAAGAATTATTTTGAAAAGGTCATAGACATAGCCTCAAGAGCAGAAAAACCCCTGGTAATCCATGGAAGGGATGCAGAGGAGGAATGTCTTGCAATGTCCGCTCATCTGGACACGGTCATATTCCATTGCTATGGAGGATCCCTCTCCACCGCAGATGATATCATCGACCGGGGACATTACATATCCATACCTACACTTGTATGCTTTTCAGAACATCACCGGCAAATAGCTGAAAAGGTCCCCCTTGAAAACATGCTCATCGAGACCGACAGCCCCTACCTTTCTCCAAGAAAAGGCAGGAATGAACCTGCATTCGTCCTGGATTCAGTCTCCACCATCGCAAAGATAAAAGATATGGAAGAGACCGAGATTGCCAGGATCACACGTAACAACACCCGCAGGGCCTATTCCCTTTTGACCCACTAACAGCCTTTCATAAAAAGGAAGGAGATAAGAATGAAAGTACAAAAATTCAACACATCCCCATATTCCTGTAATTCATATCTTGTGAACCAGAAGATCCTCATAGACACAGGGATGGAACCTGAAAAGCTCATTGAACAGCTCAAAGAACATATTGATCTGCAGGACCTGGAACTAATAGTCCTCACCCACTGTCATTTTGACCACACTGCCTCAGCCTTGGAAGTTGCTTCCAAAAGCGGGGCCTCCATAGGGATACATGAAAAAGATGCAAAGCTGCTAAATGATGATAGCTACACCGCCTCAACCTTCTTTGGACAAAGTGCCCCACCCATCGTGCCGGATATACTCTATCAGAACGGTGACATAGTGGTCATCGATGAAGCTGAGGCACTTGAGATCATCCACACCCCCGGCCATACCCCGGGAGGTATCTGCCTCTATGAACCCTACTCAAAAGGTCTTTTCTCAGGAGACACTGTATTCTCCAACGGAGGCATAGGAAGAAGTGATTTTAAAGGGGGAGATGCCGCCTTGTTGCACAACTCCATAGAAAAGCTCACAAAACTGGACATTATCACCCTCTACCCCGGACACGGGCCTGTGACCAGTACAAAAGTGAACCTGCAACTACAGATGTCCCTGCGCATGTCAGGCACTCTTTGAAGAGGTTTAAATGGCTAAGAAAAAAGGGACCCGTTCAGCTGATATGTCAGAATTCCTCCCCATGAGCAAAAAAGAATGCCACATGAAGGGCTGGGATGAACTTGATGTGATCATCGTGACCGGAGATGCATATGTAGATCATCATGGCTTTGGTGCCGCAGTCATTGGCCGGGTACTGGAAGACAAAGGTTTCAGAGTTGGTATCATTGCCCAGCCAGGATGGGACAATATTGAAGATTTCACCCGTTTGGGGCGCCCACGACTTTTCTTTGCAGTCACCGCAGGAAATGTGGACTCAATGGTCAGCAACTATACCCCCGCCTTCAAACCCAGAAGCAAGGATATGTACTCCCCGGGAGGCAGAACGGGCCTGCGGCCAAACCGTGCGACACTGGTCTATTCAAACCGCATAAAACAGGCCTATCCGGACACACCTATCGTACTGGGCGGGATCGAGGCCTCCCTGCGCAGGCTTGCACAATATGATTATTGGTCCGACAAAGTAAGACAATCCCTTCTTGCAGACGCCCCTGCAGACATACTGGTATATGGAATGGGAGAAAACCAGATAATCCGCATCGCCAGACATCTGGACAGCGGCGGGGATATAAAAGAGCTCAGGGATGTTGCGGGAACTGTCTGGAAAATGGAAGTTAAAGAATGGAAAAAGCTCAAAGCCTGCGGTAGTTTACCAGCTGATCAAATAGAAATGCCTTCATACAATGATGTTTCAAAGGATAAACTGCTGTATGCCAGAGCCTTCAAAATGATGTTTGAACAGCAGGACCCTGTCACAGGAAAAACACTCATACAACCCCATCCAAAGACAACGATCATACAGAACCCTCCAATGCCCCCTCTTGCTACAGAGGAGCTGGATCATGTCTATGAACTGCCCTTTACCAGACAGGCCCATCCTATTTACAGGGAAAAGATACCCGGACTGGAACCTGTTATGTTCTCCCTTACCAGCCATCGGGGCTGTTTTGGTTCCTGTTCTTTCTGTGCCATAACCCAGCATCAGGGACGGACCATATCAAGCCGCAGCATTGATTCCCTGGTACGGGAAGCTACAGCCATCACAAAAATGAAGGACTACAACGGATATATCGTGGGCGTGGGAGGGCCCACAGCCAATATGTACGGGATGAAATGTGAAAAATGGGAAAAGTACGGTGCATGCAAGGACCGTAACTGCCTCTACCCTACCATATGTCCTTCCCTGGACACATCCCATAAAAAGAACCTGGAACTACTCCAAAAACTTCGGGAGATACCGGGTGTCAAAAAAGTTATGGTCAGTTATGGTGTCCGCTATGATCTTGCCCTGCTTGATCCTGATTATATGGAACAGCTCTGCAAATACCATATTGGGGGCCAGCTTAAGGTTGCTCCCGAGCATTACTCAAAAGAAGTCACCGACCAGATGAAAAAACCGGGAAGGGAAGTTTTTGAAAGATTTGCAGCAATGTTTGAGGACATAAACAAAAAGCTAAACAAAAAGCAATATATTATCACTTTCCTCATGTCCGGCCATCCTGGATGTACCCTGGAACATATGGTCAATATTGCAGAGTATATACGTGATACAGGAAGATACACCCAGCAGGTACAGGATTTTACCCCGACCCCTATGACCGTAGCAACCTGCATGTTCCACACCGGAATCAACCCCTTTACCGAAGAAAAAGTATATGTGGCAACCTCAAGAAAAGAAAAGAACATCCAGAGGGCCATGTTACAATACAGGGAATCCTATAATCGCAATCTTGTCTATGAAGGCTTAAAACTAACCGGAAGGATGGACCTCATTGGAAATACCTGGAATTGCCTTATATCCCGGAAGGGACAAAAGAACAGAAAAAAAGAGAGTTGAACCCTGATCAAAATAACGTTTTATATAATAAGAATAGATAAATATAATTGTATTTTAAATTAAACAGGATACACGTTCAGAGAAAGCCCAAAACTTTAGTCTTGAGGCCGGGAAGGTAAACTTTGCCATCGAATCATTTAACACTTTCATTGAAATCAGAAATTGAAAAATATCTACATTTTCATGGAAGTCTGATGCATTGTTCACATCTCATAATTAAAAACGAGCTTTCACAAAATATCCTTTGCTGACCCCCGGATATGATAAAGGTCCCTGCATACAGGTTTAAGGAGAGAGAACTACTTGAACAATACTATCATACAACCCAGAATACTGGTAGTAGATGATGAAGAATACAATGTGGAACTGATGGAGGCTATCCTCTCCCCGAAGTTCCTTGTTCTGAAAGCATATTCAGGGAAAGAGGGGCTTCAAAAAGCACTTGAAGAGGAACCGGACCTGATCCTTCTTGACATAATGATGCCTGATATGACAGGGTATGAAGTTTGCAAGATCCTCAAGAACAATGAAAGGACAAAGATAATACCCATCGTAATGGTAACCGCCCTTACAGACAGGGACGCAAAAATAAGAAGTCTGGACGAGGGGGCCGATGATTTCCTCAACAAACCTTCAGGATATCAGGAGATCCATTCGCGTGTTAATTCACTGCTTAAGATCAAACGCCTTCAGGAAAGAATAATTGAAGAACGCAACCAATCCCTTAGATATCTTGATGCCACCGGATCCATTGTTGTAATTCTCAGCAAAGACCTTACTATCACTTTTTTGAACAAAAGGACATGCAGATTACTGGGATTTAACCGCAACGAGCTCATAGGAAAAAAATGGATAGACAACTTCATCCCTGATGATCTTAAAGAAACCAACCGTGAATACTTTACTGCAATACTGGAAGGGCAGACTCCTGAAAAAAGGATACTTGAAGATGCGATCCTTGTTCGTAATGACAAAGGTGAAACTCAACAGAGGATCATCCTCTGGAACGATGTGCTCCTTAAAGACGACAAAGAGAACATCATCGGCTTAATCCGTGCAGGCGATGACTTCACAGAAATAAAAGAGCAGGAAAAGAAGATTGTTCTGGCCCATGAAAAACTCCAATCCATCCATAAGATGAAAGATGAGTTCCTGGCCAATATAAGCCATGAACTAAGGACACCACTCATCTCCATAAAAGGTTTTAGTGAACTGTTATACAGTAACCGCATTGGAGAGATCAATAAGCAGCAGCACAGGGCCATGGGTGCTATTGTTAGAAATGCCCAACGTCTGCGTCACCTGGTGGAGTCATTATTCTATGTCACCACGATGCAGGATAATGTGATACGCTATACTTTCACCGAAATACAGCTTAAGGATATCATAGAAACAGCTTTCCACGACATGGGCCCACAGCTGGATAAAAAGAACATAAGCATAAACCTTAACATGCCCCCTGAGATCCCTCTGGTCCATGGCAATAAGAATTATATCGAACGTGTGACCCTCCATCTGCTGGACAAAGCAATAGAATACAGTATTGATAATTCATCCATATCCCTGCAGGTGACCAATGAAAAGGACATGATACATCTGGTCATATCCTTTAAAGAAGGCCACGTCGATACAGATGACCTTCACCTTTTCTGTAATGAATACACTGATACCATTGACATTGATGACGATATGGACAGACTCGGACTTTCCTTATCCAAAAAGATCATCAATTCCCATGACGGGGACATCTGGATCAAAAAGGGAAACGATGAACAGATCCAGTACCATATAGTCCTTCCTGTTTTGACCACATGAGAATTTAAACTCTCGATCAGAGATGATTAAGGGGCCCCGTCCATCGACAAATTCAACAGGTCCACTATATCCATGACCTTTTTTTCAGTTTCCATTTCAAGATTACTTCTGCAAAGCGGACAGCATGTGATCACGGCATCAATGTCCTGAGGACATTCCTCAATCCGTTTTTTAGCAATGGCACCTGAAAGGTCCGGATAGGTCTTTCTAACACCTCCGCCACCGCCACAGCACCTTGCATCCTCCCGGCTGGAATCCATCTCTTTCAAACGACATATGGAATTTATGATATTGCGGGGGGGATCATATATCCCGTTACTTCTGCCCAGATGACAGGGGTCATGATAGGTTACATCCATATCCAGGGACTTAAGATCCAGTTCTTCCAGATGCTCTTCCAGAAATTCAGTTATGTGGACCACATTAAGACTTGAGGGGTAGTCGTTCTTTAAAGTGGTATAACAGCCTGCACAACTAACAATGACAGTATGGGCCCCGGTCCTTTCTATCTGCTCAAGATTATGCTCAATAAGATCAGTTGCATCAAACCCCATGCGCAGCAGAGGTGAGCCACAACATCTTTCATCCTTCAGTATTGTCGTATTGAACTTTTTGAGGATATCATATGCTGCAAAGGCTGATCGCTGATATCGATATGCTCCCAGGCAACCCACAAAATAAACATGATCCGCTTTTTCCGCAACCCTGTGCTGATCCCCCAGCCAGGAAAGCCTGCTTGAAGATTCTCCCAGAGGATTTCCATGTGAATTAACTTTTTCATAAAGGTCTGCCCGGGACCCGGTGGGACCGGATATCCTTAACAGTTCCTTGCGAGCCATTTCCACTATATTCACAGGATCAACACCTGCAGGGCAGATCTGTTTACACAGACCGCAGGTGGTGCAGGTGTTAAGACTATAGGCAACCCCCTCATCAACATCCAGACTATCGAATATCCCCCGGGCCATCATCATACGTCCCCGGGTACATGTGGATTCCCATCCCAGCTCTTCAAAGACAGGACATACACTTCTGCATGTTCCACAATGAACACACTTTAAAATTAAACGTAACGATTCACTATCCATCCCATACACCTGTTTTGAAACTCCTTGCACACACTATGTTCCAGAGAGACTTATTCCAGAGAGACTTATTCCAGAGAGACTTATTCCAGAGAGACTTATTCCAGAGAGACTTATTCCAGAGGCTTTTACAGTCTTAAACTCAATCCTCAAAGACCCATTTTTCCGGGGTTCATTGTATCGCAGGGGTCCAGAGCTTTTTTAATAGCTTTCATAACCCACATGGAATCCGGATGTTCCTTTTCCATATATCTGGCACGGGCCCGGCCTATTCCGTGTTCAGCACTGACCGTCCCTCCGAGACTGAGGGCCTGCTGGTGGATCCTCTCCACAACCTCTTCCAGTATTTTACACTCATTTTCATCCAGCAGATCAACAGTGATACCTGTATGAAGGTTTCCATCTCCTATATGGCCATAGGTCATTATGGGAAGGCCCAACTCCTGAGAAATATCCCTGATATGTTCAAGCATCCGGGGCAGCTGTTTTATCGGCACTCCAATATCTTCCCCGGCATAGACCCTGGTCCGTTTTGGATCAATACGGGAGACAGCCGCTCCCACAAGCCGCCGGGCCGCCCAGAGTGTATCACTTTCCTTCTCACTGGAAGCAACCTTTACTTCTGCTGCCATGCCGCAACAGACCTTTTCAACTATAGAAAGCTCATCCTTTACCGAACCTTCACTACCATCCACCTCTATAAGCAAAATGGCCGCACGATCCGGCAGATCAATGCTGCTATCATACTTTTTCAGAACTGTTACGGCGGTCCTGTCCAGTATCTCACAGGCCGAAGGGATCACACCCGAGGTCATAATACCCACAACTGCTTTGCCTGCAAGGGCCGTATCATCAAAACTGGCAAGCAGGACCCGTCTTGTCCCGGGCAGGGGATGTATCTTAAGTCCTATAGCCGTAATCACACCCAGCGTACCCTCTGAACCTATCATCAAACGGGTCAGATCATACCCTGAAGCTGTTTTCAATGCTTTTGAACCGGTATGGACCACCCTGCCATCGGCCATCACCACCTCAAGGTCAAGCACATAGTTCTTTGTGGTACCATATTTCACACAACGCATACCGCTGCCATTGTTGGCCACCAGTCCGCCAATGGTACACATTGCCGAGCTCCCCGGATCGGGCGGGAAGAAAAAACCATATTCTGCAAGGGCATTATTGAGATCTTTGTGTACAACACCGCACTCAACCCTCACCTGCATATTGTCCACATCCACCTCAAGGATCCTGCTCATCCCGGAAAGGTCCAGTACAACACCACCGTTTATAGCGACCGCTCCTCCTGAAAGACCGGAACCGGCACCTCTGGGAACCACAGGTACACGATGCTCGTGGGCCAGGGCTACAATTTTGGAGACATCAGATGTGGAGTGGGGCCTAACCACCACATCGGGCAGACCATGTACCGTTGAAGCATCAAAAGAATAACAATACATTTGCGAAGCCTCATTACTTACATTCACCCTGCCTGCGATCTCACACAACCTGTCCACAAAGGTCTCATTGATAGCCATCAGCATAGCTCTGCTCTTTTTTTAAATAAAGATTTGGGTAGCCAGCACAGGCATGTTCGGGATATACGGAACATGGCCCGTTACGATTATTGAGGTGCAGGGGCAGAGAAAGCCCACGACTTTAGTCGTGGGATGGATAATGCCTACACATATTTTATTAATATGATCAATCAATTCAACAGCAACCAAAAAATATATATGTATGCATATAGTTGTATGACGTATTATATCATTATGATGCATCCATTATAAGAACGTTGGTTTGTTAGCGATAATCAGGCAATATGAATCGATGCTCTTAACATGAAAAAAATAATTGAACAAAGATAATCTGTCACCGTAGGGACTACGGGAAGGGCCTGTGGAGCCATGTTCATAAGAATGGACAGCGAAGCAGGAAGCCCTCGACTTTAGTCGTGGGTAGTTCACATCTAACATCTGCATACCAACACACCCATGACATCCTATTTTGAAGTGGAACACCGTGACGGACCAGCCCGTATCGGGAAATTCTTATTTTCACAAAGAATGCAAACCCCCTGTATACTGGACACGCTATCCCTGGCAGATCCAAAAAGCAGTATCCTGGACCTTCACTTATTCCTTAAACAGCAACCCCTGACAAAAGCACAGCTTCAGATGGAAGAGATACAAAAGATACGGACTTCCACAGGAAATGAAAAACTGCTGATAATGCCACACAGCCCTTTACCCCCCGGGGCCCCGGACGATCTGGCAAAACGGCTCAACAGGATAACAGAAGTACAAATGGAGGGACCAACAGGAGTCATCTGGCGCCCGGACCAGGCCACAATAAGGGCAGACCTGTACGTAATGGAAGGAGCCGGATGTTTTGATGATGATGCAAGGGGCCTGATGAAACATTTGATCGAAATGAAAAAACAGGTGATTCCGGATGCGGCCATCTATGCACCGAATATCTGTACCCCGGAGAACCTGGCAATGCTCTGTTATATCGGCCTGGATGTCTTTGACGATACAAAAACGGTGATCGCCGCATATAATGATATGTATCTTACCACCTCCGGCAGCTTCCATCTTGATTCCCTATCCGAACTGCCCTGCAGATGCGATGCCTGTGCGCACATCAGCCATCAGGAACTTCTGAACCTGCCCAAACAACAGCGTGCAAAGATACTGGAACAGCATAACAGGAACATGCTGGAAGCCGAAATAGCCCTGGTCAGAGAAAAGATACGTTCAGGTTCATTAAGGGAATATGTGGAAGCACAGTGTCGGATAAGACCCTGGCTTACGGCCCTCTTAAGATTATTTGACTTTGAATATGAATATATGGAAAAACACACCCCTCTGGTCAGGTCCAATGAACTTGTCGCAACCACCTCCGAGGCCCTCTCACGGGCTGAAGTGGTACGTTTTGCCACAAGGGTCCATCAGCGCTATACTCCCCCACAATCCGACATACTGATACTGTTACCATGTTCTGCAAAAAAACCCTATTCCATCTCCAATTCCCATGGAAAGTTCACCCATGCCATGGGAAAGAGCCGCAAATTTGTGCATGAGATGATCCTTACCTCTCCCATGGGTATTGTTCCCAGAGAACTTGAACTGACCTACCCGGCCGGCCACTATGATACGGTGGTCACCGGGTACTGGGATGCAGAAGAGATCCGGTGGGTGGTGGATTGTCTTGAAAGATACCTGCTGGACAACCCCTATGAGCATATAGTGGCCCATGTGGACGGAGCTTACCTTACCATCTGTGAACAGGTGGCTGAAAAGCTGGGGAAAGAGATCATCTACACAGCCAGAGGCAATCCTGTCTCAAATGAATCCCTGGGAGAACTTAAGCGAACCCTGGCTGAACTTGTGGAAGGAAAACAAAAGCCTTCCCGGAATCCCACAAAAGAACTGCTCCGTGGTATTGCAGACTATCAGTTTGGAAAAGGAGCAGCAGATGTACTGCTGCCAGCCGGAGCAAAGATCAAAGGACCTTTCCCAAAACACCAGATATTCATTGATAAAGAACAGATTGCAACCCTGGTACCTCAGTATGGCATACTGGCCCTGACTGTAAAAGGAGTTAAACTACTTGTTGAAAACGGCGGGTTCCGGGATTATATTGTACACATTGATGACTTCCTTCCAAAAGGTTCCCTGCTTGCACCTGGTGTCCTGGATGCAGGCGCTCAGATCAGGCCCACAGATGAGGTCATCGTCATGGGAAATAAAGCAATAGGTGTGGGCCGGGCAGTTATGGGGGCAGAGGAAATGAGGGATTCTAAAAGAGGAATTGCAGTGGACCTTCGTCATGTTAAAAAAAGAGAATAAACAAGAAAGGTCACTCGAATGCAGATTGTAAACTTTGACCCTGAATATTTTGAAGATGTTATGCAAATAGAGATGGAAGCATTCACCGAGCACAACCCTTTCCTTTACATGAATTTCTATGAAATGAACCGGGAAGGTTTCAGAGTCGCAGTTATCAGGGATACTGTGATCGGCTTTATTGTAGGCTACCATGAAAGCTCTACAAAAGGGAGGATATTCTCCCTTGCTGTCAAACAAAACTTTCAGGGCAGAGGTGTTGCAACCCGGCTTATCATGGACATACTTAAGAGGTTCAGGAAATGTGGCCTTATGGCCGCAACCCTTGAAGTCAGACTGAGTAACGAAAAAGCTCAACAGCTTTACAAAAAAACAGGGTTTGTCCCCTGCTGGATAGAAAAAGGATATTATTCAGATGGAGAGGACGGTTTGATCATGAAAAAACATCTCAGTCATCTGCCTTTAAAAAAAGATCAATATATAAATCCAGAAATAGTAAAAAGAAACCCGGTTCCTTTCAGGATACCTAAACCCATCTGACATTTGAATGGGGCAATCCCAAAATTAAGCAGGGTGAGTGAACCAAGACCAATGGATATTTAACTATCAGTGATTCATGCGCTCAGCAAATTCCTGCATCCTTACAGAGGTCCTCCCCATACCTGACAGATCATCCTCTGAAATAACAGAAGCAAGCAAGTTCCCAAGAACAAAGATAGCATGTTTATGTTCAGCTTTGCTTCTGTGTATGTGTACCGGGCTGATCGCCAGGGACTGATATTCAGAAAAATCATATTCTAAACTACTGTTTTCCACATATCTTTTTATCTGGGCCAGAAGAGTATGTAACTGGATCAATTCATCTTTATGCATGATCATTACCCGTTCATATTTTTATAGTAAACAAACCAAAGTGTGTTCCATAAGCTATAAAAAGCAGATTGAATAAAACAATTATCCGCGGACAGATATTTCCTCTTAATATAAGATATACTTTTTGATTTATTTATTATGATTAATAATGCATGTAGGCCAACAATCAGATAAAAATAAACAATTTGCAAAGATATGATTATAATAATATAAATTTTTAAGAGCTGATTATAAAAATAATAATAAAAATTAAAATTATAATAACCACACAAATAATAGGAAATATAATAAACCGATAAAATCAAACACAAAAATTAAATATCCTCCGAAAGGCCCATCTGAATGGTATTTTCAGACAGACCTTCCGTAAGGTCCGGTCTTCAAACGGTCTTAGACCTTAATTTAATTCGCCTGCAGTAATTACTTTCACACCAACAGGACTTTTTGTGATGTTGCCTTTCTTAACTCCAATAAGGTTCTCTATACCTTTATTTGAAGCGATGTCCAGTATCCTCTGGGTTACAACCCCATCAAAAACAACACTTTTAATTTCCTCTCCTGCTGCTTTCAATGTGTTCACAAGATCACGGACTGCGATCTCTTCGATCACACGGCCATTACCATCCAGAAGCCGGGCCCCCAGGGTCCCTGTAAGCTCGTCAGAATGAGGTTTGAACTTCAATGCTCTTGGTGAGGGGGATGAAGCTTTCTCTTCAGTTTTAGTTGTTCCACCTCTTGGCTGAGGGGTACGCTTGACAGGACGTGCCTGTCTTACCGGTGCAGATCGTTGCTCAGAAGGTTTGTCTTCAATTACTTCAGTTTTATTTGGCCTGGTCTTTTCAGAACCCCTTTTGGTATCCTTAACAAGACCTTCTTTCCTTTTAGGTAATCTGCTAATCCTGGATGCTTTGGAATCCCTGGATTGAACCCCTTTCTGGGAGTTCATGTCCTTAATACCATACATTTCAACAGCCTGCTCTACCGGAACCTTCTGTCTCAGGGAACGAACGATCTCCCTTTGTACAAGGTCCTCCACACTCTTTCCGTCCGGGGCCCTTGCTATATAATCAATTTCAGCCACCTGTAACAGTTCCTTGATGATCAGTTTGCCCCCTCTGTCACCATCAGTAAAAGCAGTTACAGTCTTCTTTTTGGTTAACTCTGCAACTTCAGGAGGGACATTGGTACCACCAACACAAATAGTGTTCTTAATACCATATCTTAAAAGGTTCAGTACATCAGCACGGCCTTCCACCACAATGATCGCATCTGAATCAAGGACATTGGGACCACAGGGGATCTTGTTCTTTCCATAGTATTCCATCTCTTCGATCCTGACTGACTGACGGATCTCATCAGCTATCTCCTGGGATTCAGGCAGGTTTTCATCAAACATTTCTGTCAGGATGTATTTTGCCCTGTCAATTATCTGTTTCCTTTTGGTGGCCCTTACATCTTCCACCTGGCTGACTTCTATCCTTGCTGTGCAGGGACCAACCCTGTCAATTGTCTCAAGAGAAGCTGCAAGTATGGAGGTCTCAACTCTGTCAAGACTGGATGGGATGAATATATTACCCTTGGTCTTTCCTCCTTTTGCAGTTACTGAAACCTCTATCCTTCCGATACGCCCTGTTTTCTGCAGGTCCCTCAAATCCAGGTCCGAACCCAGCAACCCCTCGGTCTGACCGAATATAGCCCCAACTATGTCAGGACGTTCAATTATACCATCTGCATTGATCTTTGAATGAATTATGTATTTTGTTGTATCTGTATTCTGCATATTTGGTCCTCCTTTGACCGGTTAGTGCAGAACAACAATAGCAGGATAGAAAGCACATATTATCTAAAGGACTAAAAGAAAAAAATTTCGTGAGGATGATCCCGGAAGCACAGACAAACCCTTAATTAACTGCCTGCATATGATCTTGAAATATATTGTTGAAGTATCATCCATATCAGATATATCCAAAATATAGACATATCCATATCAGATATCTATAACATATACAGATATCACTGACCCCGGGCCCACTAAATGATCCAGCGGATCAGTCTGTTCCAGCAGGATTAAAAAAATCAATTAATCCAATGGACATAAAATCCACAAGTGCTGAATTAAATGAATCACTCTAAATATGAAGATAAAGTAGTAACTATCTTTATAGATAAGTGATATCAACAGAAGCATAAACGACCAGTTTTCAATCCTCCATCATTTTATTGATGAACGGATCACCTGTTCAAGTACAGCAATTTATTGACCAATGTCCTGTAACGCTTGAACCGGCACCTGAAATATGACAATCCCCACATATCTTATGTGGAAACAAACTGTCTACTGGTCTGCTTCCTCCTTCTAGTGAATCCCGGACCTTAATTCTTTGATGTCCTTTTTTTATTTTTATGTGATTATGCAATGTATCTTTTTTTTTTGTCATCGCTGACCAGGACATTACCTGGCCTACTCTATAGATACATGCAATAGTTATGATCCTAAGCATATTGATGATCTGCTTACATCCATTGGATAAATCACCCAATGGGCTTGATAATTCAATTAAATTTTGATTATAATGTGATTATCTTGTAACCACAATGGATGATAAGCACTCAGTATTTAATAATCTTGTGGTTTTAAAATTGTAGCTCTGCCTGAAAAGATACTTTTATTACAAACCATATAGCTGGAAGTAATACTTCAGGACAAAATTCCTGATTGAGCAACCATTACGATCACAGGATATAGGAGCAAAGAAAAACCACGACTTCAGTAGTGGGTAGTTCACTCTGCAACTATCTGTCCAATAAAACACCATATAATAACTTTAATTACATCTTGTAAAAACTAATTAACATGCATGAGCAAATAACAACATGTATGTATGTTTTACTGCTATCTGACCGGAAAGCACTTTCCCATATGCACAAAATATATATACTATTAAATAGTAGCAGGTCATTGGCGAGCGAGATGTATCATTTTTGCTACAATAACCCCCCCCCCACTCCCCAAACTCGCTCGCCATTCCCTTAATTCTGTTCAACTATCTTCTGTTCATTATAAGACGATTTTTTTAGCACATTATACTCTCTTAATCCTTAACCATCTATTCACTCCCGGATCAAAAAACTGATAAGGTCAGGGCCTGAAATACCATTATGGAAAATGAGGGAATATCATCCAGAGATCTTATTATCATTGGTTCGGGTGCAACGGGAATGGCGGTTGCCACCCATGTCAGAAGATGTTCAACAATGTCAATACTGGTAATATCAGAAGACCACCATATAGCTTATAGTGAATGTGGGATGCCTTTTGTCCTTGCAGGTTCAATAAGAGGTATTGATGATCTTATTGTAAGGAGAAGGGATTTTTTTAAGGAGAGGGATATTGAGGTCCTTACTGAAACATCTGTAGACAATATTGACACTGAACAAAAGCTTGTCCTGCTTGATGGAAGGTCATTCAGTTATCAAAAACTTGTGATCGCTACCGGGGGTAAACCTTTCATACCAGCTTCACTGAAAGGTTCCCGGACCCTTGAGGGTGTGTTCACCCTGCACCAGCTATCTGATGCCATAATGATAGAAGAACATCTCCAGCAATCTGAAAATGCCGTGGTCATCGGGGCAGGGGCTATAGGGATAGAAATAGCCACGTCCCTGAATATGAGGGGAATAAAGACAACTCTGATAAACCGCAGTGATTCGATCCTTTCAAAACAGATAGACCCTGACATGGCTGCAATAGTACAGCACTATCTGGAAGATCTGGGCATTAATATCATAACAGGAAGCCTGCCTGATTCCATTGATGGTGATCAAAAAGTAGGATCCGTTACAATAAAGGGGTAGAAGGTACCTGCAGACACTGTCATCTTAAGCACCGGAATACAACCCGGGACCCGGCTGGCAGAAAATACCGGCATCATTACCGGAAACAATGGTGGTATCATTGTTAATGAAACACTGAATGTACTGACGGACAAAGGGCCTTTAGATGAAGTTTATTCCGGCGGGGACTGCTGTGAGGTCATAGACCATATAACCGGACTTAGAACACGAACACATCTTGCAACCACCGCGAGGAGGATGGCTGTGGTAATAGCAAATAACATATGCGGCCAAAATGTCTCCTTCCCGACCGTACTGGGCCCCTGGATCATTATTGCCTCCAGACTGCACATTGGTTCTGTGGGGATAAATTCCAGGAAAGCAAAAACACATAAACTAAACCTCATATCAGGTAGTTCCCGTGGACTGAGCCGGGCTTCATATTATCCCAATGCCACCGATATCCATATTAAATTATTATTCGATGATGGCTACCTTGTAGGGGGCCAGGTCATTGGTGAGGAAGGAATAAAGCAACGTATTGATTGTCTTTCTTTCATGATCAAAAAAGGAGTGACAATAAGAGAGATAATGGAGATGGAAACATGTTATGCACCACCTGTCTCCACTCTTGTGGACCCCCTTATATATGCAGCAAAGGATGCTTTCAAAAAATATATTAAAGAGCCGTGAATCCCTCTCTGCTCTTTTAGGGGACCTGCTGTATCATGCTGGAAAGAGATTGCTGTATCATATGAAAAGTGAACAAACATAAGATCAAAAGATAACATGATCCATATCGACGGCTCACAGGGTGAAGGAGGAGGACAGATACTGCGTACAGCAGTCGCATTGTCTGCCATCACAAAAAAAGGGGTTCACATCTTCAATATAAGGAAGAAAAGACCAAAACCCGGCCTTTCAGCCCAGCATGTCGCAGCGATTAAAGCAATGAAAAACCTTTGCACTGCAACAGTGGAAGGTCTGGAAAAAGGATCGACACAGATCCGGTTCGTTCCAGGGGACATTAAAGGGGGAACCTATAAGATAGACATCGGTACTGCAGGAAGCATATCACTGTTGCTTCAATGTATCATGCCTGCCGCCAATTATGCTGACAGTGATGTAGAACTTCATATCACCGGAGGGACCGATGTGAACTGGGCCCCGGGAATAGATTACTTAAAACACGTAACCCTTGAAGCACTATCCGGGATGGGCTATCATTGTGACCTTGAAATTATCCAAAGAGGTTACTATCCCCGGGGAGGGGGGATGGTCCATGCAACGATACATCCTGCAAAATTAAGAGCATGTAATTATTCCACAATTGATCAGGACAGTACATCTACAGCTTTAAAGGACAATATTGTAAAAGGCATATCACATTGTTCAGGTATTCCCTTAAGAATCGCCTCCCAACAGGCAAAACAAGCCAGGGACATACTTCAAAAGGCAGGCTATCCATGCAATATCACCACTGAATTTGCAGAAGGACCCTCAGAAGGATACGGGATCACCCTCTACTACAACCTAAAAGGAGTATTTTTACCCGGTAACATTAACAAAAACAATGAAGTAAGGGGAAAAACTCAAAGCAGGAACAACAATAAAAACAGGAATATGATCAAAAACAGGAACAATACAACCGGAATTTTTGCGGGACTTGAACTACTAAAAGAACTAAATGACCTGTGCTCAGTTGATATTCATCTTGCAGATCAGTTAATTCCCTATATGGGACTGGCAAAGGGAGGTTCATATACAGTAAGGACCCTTTCAGAACATACAAAGACAAACATACAGATAACTGAACTATTCCTGGATGTAAAATTCAATACAAAGGATAGGGGGAAATGTTCACTGGTGACTGTTTCAGAAGCTGATCAAATCACGGACCTGAATTAACTCAAACAAACAGAATAATGTATAAGAGTCAAACAAGGACAATAACTCTCTTTCCACCAAAGGCCCTAACCTTTAATCTTAGAAACTCAGGCCTCTTCCCTGAGGATAGATATGTATTCAGGGGGAACAAAATCCGCAAGTACTATATCACTGTTTGCAGCTAAAAAGGCCAGACCGGATTTTTGTGCTTCATCAGCATCTATTTCCAGGACAATCGGATTATCCGTATGTACAGAGGCTGATTCACTGGCTTTCTCAAAAGATGTGCTCAGATGGACATACCGCTGTTTTATAGGAGATATACCATTATCAAGAAGCATATCCACTTCTTCCTGACTAACACCATAGTAAAGATAGGGAAGTTCATTCTCAGAATAATCAAGCTGTACGTTCACAGAATGCCCATACCTCGCCCTCATCTTAGAACCACGGATCTCATACCTGTTCTTGATATCAGATTCCACCAGGGAGATCAGCCTTTCCCGGGTTGCCCAGCGGTAGCGCCGCTCCATAATATCGCAAAGCAGATCTATGTTAACCCAGCCATTTTCATCCATCTTAAGGCCCACATCTGCAGGGAAATGCCTTAAAGACCCCGAAATGAACCTGCCAAGCCTCTCCTCACGCTCGTCATCAAGGACATACCGCCCTTTCTCACCGCACTCCGGACACACTTCACCTCTGAAGTACCCATGCTCATTACATTTGCGAATCATGATATCTAAGGTGAGATAGGCTTTATGCTTAATATATTTTTATCTCTTTAATTATCTGAAATCGATTCCAAATACCATTCCACCCCCATTCGTTAGAATTATATCATATCGGATTTAACCTGCATCTATCCAAAAACACATTATCCATAGCTATTTGATCTTTCTGCATTATTCACATCTGCAGACCATATCTTCGGAAAGGTGAACATTATCGAAGAATAACTATATCAAAGACCAGAACAATCAAAAGCGGGATATAATCAGATCAATGGGAAGATTGTTCTATGTTAAAGTTGTAAAGGTGTCATCAATGGAAGGAATAAGTGATATATATAATAAACTTGGGGGAACTATCAGCCAGGATGAGTTCGAACAAAAGGTCCAGGACAAGATAGTTGAGATGAACGGACTTTGTGATGAACGCTCAGCAGCGATGCTTGTAGCTAATGATCTGGGGTATTCCGAGGTTAGTAAGGACATCAACAAAATAAAAGACATCACTCCTGAACTTAAGAATGCAATATTTACGGCAAAGGTCCTGTCTGCATCCGATGTACGTGAGTTTGACAGGAACGACGGGTCCATTGGAAAGGTGGGAAACCTTCTCGTAGGTGATGAAACCGGAACTATAAAGATCACCCTCTGGGACGAACGGGCAGAGCTGATCAGAACAGGGGACATTGAAACAGGAAAATGTTATAACTTTGAAGGCTATGTCAAAGAGGGGTTTTCAGGCCCTGAAGTGAATCTGGGATCACGCAACGGTCTTTCTGAAAGTGATGAAGATGTTGTTGTTAGCCTTAATTATAATGCGATCGCAAATATAAAGGATGGAATGAACGACATCAATCTTGCTGCCAGGATACTGGACATCGCCGATGTACGCACATTCCAGAACAAAAAAGGCGGTACAGGAAAGGTCTGCAATATAACAATCGGGGATGAGACTGGAAAGATCCGCATGACACTCTGGAATGAAAAAGTGGAACTCCTGGAGGGGCTTGAAGTTGACGATAATATTGAGATAGTAGGCGGCTATTCAAAGGTGAACAATTTTAATGATCAGGTAGAGGTCCAGGTAGGAAACAACAGCTCAATCCGGAAAACTGACAAAGAAGTGGATTACTATGAACAGTTCACCCCTATTGCTGATATAATACCCGGTGAATCCTATTCAATCCAGGGAGAAGTTTCCGGTATAGGTGAGTTCAAAGAGTTCACACGGGATGATGGAAGTGCCAATATGGTATCAAATATCTATATTTCAGACGAAACGGGCCGCATAAGAGTGTCTCTGTGGGGAGAACACGCTACCATTGTGGATGAGATCGATATTGAATCCCCTATACAGATAATGGACGCTTATGCCAAAACAGGATTTAATGATGACATAGAACTAAGTGCGGGTAACAGAACCCGTATTAAAATACCCGGAGAGTGATCCTATTCAGGGTGGCCTTTTCAACATTTAATAAGACCCATATCCTCAAATCAATGTGATTTACTCACATGTTCAGGGCGGGGCAGTTCACATGTTCCCCGCCTCATAGCAACTGTTGTTGTATGAGAGACGAACATCTATTTATGCAATTACTGTAAAATATTCTATATATATTATATTGCCACTATATGCGCGTAAGGTCAACATTTCAACTCACTGAAGATCAAATTGCCCTTTACTCATTTTTTAACATGGTGACAATATAATGTTCATGGCACAGATACAAGGACCCAACAATGGAGATGATAACAATGGTCATTGGTACTCAATGGGATTTAAAGGCCAGCGAATCTACCCAACAGATAGATAATGATATTGCAGTACGATATATTATGTCAACAGACGTCTTTGTCCAGGACATAGAATCCACTGCACTTGATATTGCTCATGAGATGATAAAAACTAATGTTGATAGTATTATCATCACCCAGGGTACCAGGGCAAAGGGGATCATCACAGAAAAGGACCTTGTACGTAAGGTCATGGCTCTGGATAAAAAAGCCAGCAATGTTAAGGCCAAAGATATCATGAGCTCACCTATAATCGCAGTCAAACCTTTTACCAGCGTTATAGAAGCTTCTGAGATAATGGTAAGAGCCAGGATCAGAAGACTGGTGGTCATGGAAGATAAAAATGTGATGGGAATTATAAGCGACCGTGACATATTGACCATATCTCCTTCCCTTAACACAATCCTTGAGAACCTCATAGAGATAAATAAGACAGAAAATCAACCTGATACTGTCGAGTTCGAAAGGGGAATATGTCAAAATTGTGGCTCCTATGTTGACAACCTGGCCTTTGTAAATGGCCTGATGATCTGTGAGGACTGCAAGGAAGAACAGGGCTACTACGACTGAGGGGCGATTGCACCATCAAGTCAGGTGGAACAATGGGAACTGTTTGCTGTAACATCTTTGCAGAAAATAATGATTTTGCTGTCAGGAAGCCTATAATATACACAGTTTTCCAGAGCAGGACCCTCCGGGCCCTCCATGGCAGCTGTCCTCTCCAGACATCACCCGGATGTTTCAGTCAACAACAAGTGGTATTGGAAATTATGACCTATACCTCTCCGCTCCATGTCTTTACCTGATCTGATGAACATTTTAAACATACTTCGAGCTCATCATATGATCTGTGATGAAAGGAATAAGAAGGAGGTTTCAGAGCAATATATACAACCTTTGCAGCAGTAACTTTTAGGTGACAATTTGATTGAAGTTAATTATTTCACAGCTAAATATTTAACTTTGTAGATTGAAAAAAATTAATTCATGAAAATCAGGGATAGATAGAAATGAAGTCAGAAAGACAAACTCCCGTTAAACAACATTACATAAATAACAGATCATTACCTTCAAAGGGCCAGAAAACTGATTTCCATATAAAGATGCTGGAACATGAAGGAACCATAATGTCTCTTGCTACAAGAGATGTAGTCACCCTTCCCCCTACCACCAGGATCATTGATGTAATAAGAACAATGACAAAAAAAGGCTTCAGAAGAATGCCCATAACTGATGCCGGAACAAAAAGACTTGAAGGGATAATAACTTCATTTGATATCATCGACTTTCTTGGAGGAGGAGACAGGAACCTGCTGGTCGAGAAAAAATATAAAGATAATCTGCTGGCAGCTGTTAATGCAGAGATCAGGACCATAATGCAAAATCAGGTCATCTCTGTACAGAATACCGAAAATATAAAAGATACATTTGATCTGATGCTTAAAAATGATATCGGGAGTGTTCCTATTGTGGACCAGGCAGGTCATACTCTTGCCATCTGTACTGAAAAGGATTTTCTGCATTTTGTTGCAGAAGGTCAGACAGACAGAACTATTGCAGAACACATGAGTGAAAAAGTGAAGACAACTCCTGCTGAGACCACAATTGGTGAGGCTGCAAAGATAATGGTCAAGAATCGTTTCAGAAGATTGCCTATAGTAAAAGGGGAGATCCTTATCGGTGTTGTTAACGCTTCAGATATTATGAATTTCCTGGGAAGCGGGGATGCCTTTAATAAAATGACAACCGGAAATATCCATGAAGCAATAGATGGACCCATCAGTTCTTTGATCTTAAAGGACGTGGTATGGTCATCATCAGAGAAAGACCTTTCATATGCAGCCAGGCTGATGGAAAAGAACAATATTGGATCGGTACCTGTGATCGATGATGGGATATTGTGCGGGATAATCACTGAAAGGGATATACTCAGGGCAATGCATCAAAAATAAAGATCAATACAATTAAGTGTTGAAACTAAGCAATGAAATAATAAACGTTTATTATCATTGCAAACATTATATTTTTTAGATAAATCATAAAATAAAAGGAGGAAGAGTATGAACATATCCGATATGATGAGCTCACCTGTTCATGTAATGGGACAGGAAGAACCAATATCCCATGCAAGGAATCTGATGCTTAAACATAAGATCAATACCCTTGTAGTAGTTGAGGGTGAAGAGATAGTAGGTATAGTCACTAAATCAGACCTGGGAAAAAAACTTGCACAGGCAGAACCTATGTGGAGAAGAAGACCTATTGATAAGATACCTGTCAAACTGGTCATGACACCGGAGCCGGTCACAATCTACCCTGAAGCAACCCTGCCACAGGCTGTGAACCTCCTGCTTGAGAATGACATTAATGATCTGCCGGTGGTCAAAAGTGGCAGACTCCAGGGAATCCTGACCAGGACAGATATAATTGAGTGCATTGCAGAACAGACCTCACAGACCAGAATTGCCCAGATAATGAGCTCTGACCCGATATTTGTCCATAGACATCATACTATCAACCATGTTATCGAGGAAATGGAGGTAAACAAAGTAAGTAAGATAATTGTCACCAATGATAGTGGTGAGACCGTTGGAATGATCACCACAAGGGAACTTGCACTGAGCATGCTGAAAGACAACGAAGGAAAACTGCCTTCAAAAAGCATAAAGATGGCACGCAGGCCAACATCAGGAGGAGAAAAGATATATCGGTACATAAAGGATGTTCCTCTAGTAGCAGAAGATATAATGTCAGATATTGATCATATTCTGGATGTGAATGATACAGTTACAGAAGCTGCCAGGATAATGGTCAAGAAGAAACAAACAGGACTACCGGTTGCAGATGGAAAAGATGTCGTTGGTATTGTTACAAGGACCGATATAATGCGTGTTTCTAAAAATGAGAGTTGTCAAGCGTAACATATTTGTTAAATATAAGTATTTAAGAAGACCTAACACAGTAATAGTAAATATTTTTAGAGGTGACAGATATGCAAGTTAAGGATATAATGGTGGAACCGGACTACATTGATAAATCAGCTACAATTTCCCACGCTCTTGAGATCATGGAAAAGAAAGGGGTAAGACGTCTTCTGGCCATCCACGATGGTGAACTGGTCGGTGTCCTCACCATGAGAAACCTCACAAGAGAACTGGGAACAAGAAAAAAAGGGACAAAACCAGCCTCTTCCCTTCATGTTGCCACAGCTGTTTCAGATAATTTCACCAAGGTCCTCCCTGACACAGACCTCAATGATGCAATCACTCTCATGAATAAAAAAGGAGGGGTGATCATTGTAAGTGACAATGAAAATATCCTTGGATGGGTCACACCCAATGAAGTCCTGAAGAATACAAAATTCGATGGATATGCAGCAGAAGTCATGAATGACGAACCGGTAGTAGCACATCCAGGTGATCGTGTCAGTCACATACGGCACATGTTGCTGGACAATGATATTGGAAGACTGCCTGTAATGGAAGATGGAAAGCTTGTAGGTATTGTGACTGAAACCGACATTGCAAAGGCAATGAAAGCTTTCAGAGATGTTGTTTCAGGAAACAAACAGGATTCCAGGATCAAAAACCTCATTGTAGAAGATATAATGAAAAGAGGAATAAAGACCGTGTACACCAACACACCCTCAGATGATGTAGTGGACCTTATCCTCAAGGAAAATATTGGTGGGGTTCCTGTCATAAACCTGGAAGAAGATATGAAAGGCTTCATTACAAGAAGGAGTTTCCTTAGAACTCTTACCAAGTGAAACCTGAAAATACGATCGCTTCAATCATTAATTGATGCATATGTGGAGAAAGAATAAAGACCTTTCATTAAACATAAAGGCAGCATCAGAATACCTGGAGATAGAGCCCGATAAACTTGCCGAACTTCTCCTTAAAAGAGAGCTTGTGCAAAACCGGGGTCTTTTCCAGGACCTTTTTCATTTTAATACCAGTGTATCACAGATCGAGAGTGGAAGTGTTCTTCACCAGATGGACAGCGGTTTTGAACTGATCAGAGGCTTTCCGAAGATCAGGCGGGCAATGATACTGGAACCCGCCATAAAAAAACATTTTCCCCATACAGACACCATTTGTGTGGAAGAGAAAATGAATGGATATAATATACGTATAATAGCTATTGACAATAATCCTGTGGCCCTTACAAGAAAGGGATATGTCTGCCCGTATTCAACTGAAAAGGTCCGGGAGATGATATCCTGTTCTTTTTTCAGGGATCACCCCGAACTGGTGGTGTATGGGGAAATGGTTGGGCCGGATAATCCCTATATTCCAAAGGATATCTATGATGTGGATTCCATAGCTTTTTTTGTTTTCGATATACGTCACAAAAAAACGGGCAACCCTATTCCTGTTGATCAGAGGAGAAAACTGGCTGGAGAGTACGGATTCAGACAGGTGCCCTATTTTGGTGAATTTAAAAAAGAGGAAGCTTTCCTGAGTATCCATAAGCTGATACGGGAACTTGGAGAAAAAGGACGTGAAGGTGTGGTCATAAAGGACCCTCAAATGATAGACCCACCTGTAAAATATACCAGTTCCCAGAGCAATTGTGCAGACCTTGAACATGCTTTTGAATTCTACAACGATGTGGGCCGGGATTATATCTTTTCAAGGGTAGTTCGTGAAGGGTTCCAGGCAGTTGAATGGGAAGAAGATATGCAGGAAATAGAAAGGCGCAGCCTCCGGCTTGGTAAAAGTATACTCTTGCCGATGATAAGGACGATCAGAAAAGTAGGCCAGGGAGAGAGGGTATCCAATGACGTTCAGATCAGGACCAGCAACCTGAACACAATTTCAGAACTTGAGCAATTTTTTCATAGGCAGGGACTGGAGATAATATTCAGCGATCCTGAAAGAACAGGTGACGGATATATAGTAAAGATCAGGAAATTGAATAAGAGCACAAATGACAAGACCGATGCAGTCTGGAAAGGAGATTTGTGGTGAACCATCTGGATAGATTGCAAAGAAGTCTATTGCAAAAGTTATATGTGTGATCTGCAATGATAGGAGCCTATATGACAAAAATTACAATTATTGGAAGTGAAAAAAGCGGCAAGACATCCCTTGCTGCAAAACTGGGAAAAAAAGGCACTGTTTCTGACATCACCATGTATGATTTTTCCAAGAATGACCAGGTACTTACTACCATTGACGCCACCGGATATCCCGTTTCGGTTAAACCGCTGATGACCGCATTTAACCTTTCGGATATAGCACTCCTATGCATCCCCCCATCCGGACTTGATGCCTATGCAGGGGAATGTATCCTGGCCCTTGACCTGATGGGTTTTAAGCATGGTATCATTGTGCTAACAAAAGTTGACACTTCATATGCATATGCACAGGAAGAACTGGAAAAAAATATAAATAAGGTTGTCCAGGGAACAACTTTGCAGGAGTGGCCCTTCCTTAATATTTCAACCACCTCTTTTGAAGGAATGGAAGAATTAAAGGAGAAGATCTTTGAGATAGATGAAGCTGTCAGAACTGAACAGGAAAAGCTAAATGAACTTGCTCCCAGAGTGGTCATTGATCAGTCTTTCAATGTAACAGGGATTGGCTGTGTGGTACTGGGTGTTGTCACACAGGGAATACTCAATGCAAAGGACAAGTTCCTGGCCTACCCAACGGATAAGACCGTGGAAGTACGCTCCATACAATTACATGATGTGGATGCAAAGACAGCTCCTGCAGGATCAAGGGTCGGCCTGGCCCTGAAGAACGTGCAATCAAAGGACATAGACAGAGGTTTCATCCTTTCTGAAAATGAGAATGTGAGCACTGAATTTGACCTTCATTGTACGATCTCCCCCTTTTCAAAAGGATTTGAAAAAGGAGATGTCCCCCACATCTTTGTTGGACTTCAGTCAGCCCCTATGAGAGTGGAAAAGGTAGTTGTACAGCAAGAGCAGACCGATAAAGCTACTCCCGGAACAGAATGCATCGTCACATTCTCAGGTTCGAAGGATATAACCTATAATGAGAACGACAGGTTCATCATATGTAACCTGGATGAGAAACAGAGGTTCACAGGATATGGTTATCCAGTACTATGAGAATACCTTGATTTTTCCAGTACTATGAGAATACCTTGATTTTTCCAGTACTTTAATGTGTTTTTATATTAAAATAGAAATTTTCGGAGCACCTGAAGGCTCACGTTCAAAATGAAATATCTGGAGTGAGTCTTCAGAGAGTGAGTCTTCAGGGAGTGAGTCTTCAGGGAATGAGTCTTCAGGGAGTGAGTCTTCCATGGAATGAGTCTTCAGGGAATGAGTCTTCAGGGAGTGAGTCTTCCATGGAATGAGTCTTCAGGGAATGAGTCTTCAGGGAGTGAGTCTTCCATGGAATGAGTCTTTGGCCTGTATTGAACTTTCAGATTGGAGACAATCTTTCCATAATTTGTCTCATTCTTTTCCCAAAAACAGGGGCCTGAAACCTTTTATGTTTGAGGGGCGGGCGATGATATTTCCAAGGGAAGTACATTGCGGAATATCTATAACACGGGGTTTTTCAACCGGCGCAGATACAATGTTTTCAAAGGATGGGGATCTAAAACCTGAAACGAAAGTATCTTTTTTTACAGGCCCACTGAAAAAGACAGCCGAATCAGTTTTATCCCGGGACAAAGAGGCATCTGCAGAAACATCGATCTTCAAACCTTTTTCTCTGGAAACAATTCCTTCCTGTTTGCCATTCTGATACTGAAGGGATACAGAGTTGCCCAATGAGAGTTCCTTTGACATTGACTGAAGCTTCAAAAAACTCTCCCTGACCCAACCGATCTCAGAATGCCGGCGATAACCTACCTCAAACCCAAGCTCATAGGCCTCTTTAAGCAGTTGCTCCTGTTGCGTTACTGCAGAACCTTTCTTTTCCCTTGAAAGATCTTCCATTTCAACACTTTTCCTGTATCAAAGTTCCAATGAACAAATTCAATATGACGTTATCGGCCAATTTACAGTCAATAAGTCAATACATGATCAATCAATAGCTGATGTGAGCTTTAAACCTTTCTCATTAAATTCCATGCCCACCATATTACAATCATGTTTTGTTCCCCGCATCTTTATGATCTGAAGGGCCCGGGTCATCTTCTTGTCATAGAGGAAATTATGAAGGAAGATAACTCCATGAGCTGCGAACTGTTCTGTTGAATATGAGGTGGGATCAGTGAGCTCTGATAGAAGGATGGTGGTACAACCAAGGCGTTTGAGATTGCGGATGAATCTGCCGATCTCTTTTTCTTCAAGTGTACGGTCCCTGGAAGTAAAACGTATAGCTGAAACCGAGTCTATTACCAGCCTTTTTACATCATATTCACTGACATAGGCAGCTATTTCCTTGAAGACCAGTGCAGGGGATGGAGCATCCCCTTCTACGGAGGAGTGACCCACATCAAAATCAGGACTTATCACCTCATGGAGATCATCCATGTAGCCATACTCCATCCTGGGCCCCAGATCTGCAAAAAGGAGTTTTTTCATTTTGATAAGTGTAGAGGTGTTCAGAGTATAGTTGGACATATCATTGATGATATTTTGCGGACTTTCCATCAACGTCACATACAGGCCGATCTCACCAAAGGCTGCGCCATGAGAGAGGAATTGCATTCCAAAAGTGGTTTTCCCACTGCCAGGCGGCCCGCTTACCAGATATACACGTTCAGCCACCAGACCTCCCTGAACCCTCTCATCAAAACCCTCGATTCCAGTTTGTATTCTCATGTTCACCCTCTTGTGATAAACCATATAACATACGTATTATATGAGTTTATTATATTTATAGCATGTATTTTAAATCATCGATATATAATATGAATTGAATTCAACGATTTCAGTGAAACTTATTAGTAGAATGTGTATAGTATGTTCCCCAAGCAATTCATATTATTCATGTAATAATAAGTCACTTTCAATAAATAGATAAGGAATGTTATCAAACATTCCAGCTTCATACAAACTAAAAGAACTGAAACATTAACGGAAAAGTGAAGATATGATCAATATAGCAATTCCAAAGGGAAGTTTAGAAGAGCAGACATTATTATTGTTCAAGCAGGCCGATCTTGAGATCAAAAAAACATCAAGGGAATATAATCCAACCATTAATGATCCCAGAGTGGAGAAGATCAAGATCCTGCGGCCTCAGGAGATACCAAAATACATTGAAGAGGGATACTTTGATCTGGGTATCTCAGGCAGGGACTGGGTCGTTGAATCAAATTCCGACGTTGTGGAAGTTGCAGATATGCCCTACAGTAAACAGGGAGCAGGGATAGTAAAGATAGTCATTGCTGTACCACAGGAAAGTGATATTGAAAGCGCAAAGGACATAAAACCGGGTAGCAGGGTAACAACTGAATATCCCAATATCACAAAGGCCTTCTTTGAAAAGCTGGGTATCCCTGTGGAGATCCATTTTTCCTATGGGGCCACTGAAGCAAAGGTGCCTGATCTGATGGATGTCGTTGTGGACCTTACAGAGACAGGCTCCACCCTTCGCAAGAACGGTCTTAAGATCGTGGATGTAATGCTGGAATCCTCCTCAAAGCTCATTGCCAGTAAAAAGAGCTGGGAAGACCCGGAGAAAAGAAGGGATATCGAAGAGATAAAGACATTATTGCTTGCAGTGATCGAAGCAAGAGGAAAGGTATTGATCGATATGAACGTACCTGCTGATAAACTTGAAAGCATAATTGAGAATCTGCCCTCAATGAAAAAACCCACTGTATCACAGCTGTATAATTCAGACTATTATGCAGTTGAAACCGTGGTGAACAAATCCGAGGTAAATATCCTCATACCAAAACTTAAGGCCCTGGGTGCCGAAGATATCCTGGAGATGGATATCTCCAAGATAGTCCATTAATTTGGCTTGTATTAAGTTTTATCAGGGTTAAGTTGATCTTGTGATAAACAGATAATTTTTGTCAGGATCAAATTGCTTTGTGATAACAGGGAGAGAACAATGAACAGGGAGATGAACATTAACGCCAGAGAAATGGCGTGGTCTATCAAAATGTTCGCTTTCTTTACCATTGTCTCTTTTGCAGGAAGTATTGCCATCTATCTTATTCTGATAAACTTTGCACAGCATCAGGCCCTGGACCTGGCAATCACCACTACAACACAAAGAGCTACTGCAAAAGTGGAGGTGGGTGCCAGATATACAAGTGAGTTCTGGTCCATCCTTTTTTTCAATTCAGTCGCTCTTGTCATTGCCGCTGCAGGGACAGGGCCCTTTCTTTATATACACTCAGTAATATACAAAGAGATAAGACTAAGGACACAACATCCTCTTTATGCCCGTCTTTCTTCAGATGCAGAAAGGTTGATGACATCATCTTTTAAGAGAAACCAGAACCTGATCATAAAATTAAAGCCAGAGCTTGCACATATCCTTCCAGACAGTGATGATCTTAAAAAGAAGGAACTTGATCCTATCAGTGAATTATGTGGCTATTCAAAATATGATTACAGGATGTTCGCGGCAACAGTTCCCTATCTGGTCCCATTGCTGGTCCTGCTGGCAAACGGAGTATTATTAGGGATGTTACTGGCATATTTCACGTTCAATACAGTCCTGGCAGGCTATCAGGTTGCGGGTCTGTTCGGAATGGGTATAGGCCTTATCTATGGCCTTTCTTACTTTACCGTATCTCTGATACCCCATGGGATAATAGAGATCCCGGCCCTTCTTATAGCCACATGCATTGGATATCATTTTGCAACCATCCATTCTTCAGCAGTTATCAAAGAAGACCTTTTCCTGGGAGAGGACCTGGGATCCATTGGGAGAGATGTGAAAAGGATAAATCAGATCAGCAGAGAGGTCCTCTCCCATAGCTGTTTCTGGAATACCACCGCAATGACCCTTGCTATGCTGATCTTTGCAGCTTATATTGAAACCCGGATCACCCCATCCATTATCAATATCACCTTACAGTACATGAACAGTACTTTATTGTCACTTCTGTGATCCTTATTTTAGTATTGCAACCATCCCAATACATATAGCCTTTTGTTCTTATCACCAAGAACAGAAGATTTCTTCCATGATCAGGGGAAAAAATTGATGCTGAAAGTGAGAAGGAACCTGAACAAAAAGGCCCGGATCTAAAATGAATCCAGATCCACAGCCTGGCCGAATTCAGGATTATCGGAATTCAGTATATATTCAAATTCAGGACTTAAATTCCTGTATCCCTGTGGCTACATTGCGGAGCAGACCTGAAGCCAGACTGTGACCGGGCCAGGAACCAAGACCACAATCAGGACCTGTATATTTGATCAGATCCCCGAACATTGAATAGGCTTTATCCAGTCTTTTTCTGATGAGCTGAGGGGTTTCCATTTCCGTTACGATCTCCTGCAGTATCTGTGGTTGTTTCCAGACATTGGTATTGTACTTTTCATTAAGGACAGAAGCAAGATTGAATATGTCAGTCCTTGCAACCCCTATACGCAAAAAGGAATCCGACTCCTCAATGATCTTTTTGTCAAGAAGGTCCAGATAGGAAGGATGACCTGCAGATTCAACTCCTATCACATTAATACCTGGAGTATCACATGCCAGTTTATAGTGAAGGGCCGAATGCAAATGTATCTCCACATCCATATCCTTTTTTCCTGCAGTGGAAGTAGCCAGGGACAGGGCATCCACAAGTTCTTCATCGCTGAACATTATCCGGGGATCGATGCCAACACTGGGTTCATCGATGGAAATGGTCCTTATATTGAAATTCTTTGCATCTAAAAGGGACCTGTTAATGAATCGGTCCACACTTACTGCAAGCGAATTGAGAATATCGGTATACTGGGTGGACCCGAATTCCTTGAGGTACAATTCCAGAGGGCCCGTCACACAGATGCGTATATCCGGTTTTTGTCCCTTTTCCTCCCTGTACCTTTGTGCCATTTCCTCAATGGCCTCAAGTTCAACTATCCGGGCACAGTCTTGCCTGACCTTGAATGGTTCCTCCACACAATCTGCATCATTGATTATGGACAAAAACTGCTGGTTCATATCCTGGAACTGGGGGTAGGTGGGCACTTCCACTCCTGCTTCAATTTTTTGCTCCATAACTAAGTTAAGGATGGAAAAGAGTTTGTCATCCTCAGTACGGCTGGCAAAAGCACTCTCAATCCATTCTTTAGAGGTCCCTTCAGGAAGCGGATAGCTCCCGATGTCATCAAAGATAAGCTCGGTCATGCTATGCTATGGGTGAGTATCATTTATAATACTAACGAAATATTTTAGTGAAAAGGGGTAACAAATATTTCAGGGGAAAAGAGAGGGGAAAGGGGAGATGACAGGTGATCAAGTAGCCAGAAGAACTAAAAACAAAAATATTAAAAAAAATCAAAACCTTCAAATCTGCAGGTTGCCCGGCGTCTTTCAAAAATAAGATAGCGAAACCACTTAAAAAGGGCATATATATGGAAATAAAGCCCAAACAGGGTTTTGGAAAATAATTTACCGTCACAGAACAGGTACTTGTCATCCTGCAGACCATCATCAATAAACCGGACCACACCATTGACCTTTTCCCTGTGAATTACCGTACCCCGGGATAATTTCGGGCCCATTACAATGGCATCCTGCTCCATTCCATCCTCTCCGATAGTGTTCATTATAAAACCGTAGTTAAACAGTGTAGGTATAGGTGAAAAAAAAACTACTTTGTAATCATCCCCATACTTGTGATACTTGATAAAACTGTATTTTGGGGTTTCTATTAATATATCCATGATCACAAATCCCGGA
This sequence comes from Methanosarcinaceae archaeon, assembly GCA_963676195.2. Lineage (GTDB taxonomy): Archaea > Halobacteriota > Methanosarcinia > Methanosarcinales > Methanosarcinaceae > CAXXJW01. The sequence continues at coordinate 599,084 of CAXXJW010000002.1, forward strand.
ATTAGTCCCTGTTTAAAGAATAGTTCATAATTTCTTATTTTGTTCTTATTGGAATAACAAAATCAATGCAACAACTATCTGCAAAATAAGTATCAAAGGCATCCCCAGGCGGAAGCTCAGATGCTTTGTCTTATGTCTCCAGATATGCATGCCAAGCATTGAACCAGGACTACCTCCAAGCAGGGCCCACATGAAAAGGGTTTTTTCAGGGATCCGATATTTATGTTCCCGGGCTTTCTTTTTGTCCGAGTACATAAGATAAAAGGTATATACATTGACTATCAGAAGATAGATCAAAACATATTCGTATATTTCCACTGGATAGCCACCTTCTTAGATTTCCATCATATCAATTTACCGGGCATAATTTCCATCATATCAATTTACCGGACTTCCTCGATCAGACATCTTCGTCCTGTTTTCCAAACGAAAGAGGGGGCTTAATTGTCCTTTTCACATTATTACAATGTGGGAAAATTGGAATGAGAGGAATATCCCTTTCTGTATATACAGACCAGGAACATGGAGGACCTCAAACATCCCTTTCACATGGATTCCGGAGCACCCAGGCCCAGGGTCTCAAGGCTGTTTGCAAGGACGATCCTTGCACAGTCCACAAGATAAAGACGGTTGATACGCAGCTCTTCTTCTTCTGCATTGAGTACCGGAATGAAACGATAGAACTGATTAAAGGCATCAGCAAGTTCCCTTGCATAGATGGCAACGATATGAGGTTTGAGTTCCCTCGCAGCCTGGGATAACATGTGATCGAACATGGCCATCTTCTTTATCAGGTCTTTTTCAGGATCTTCCACCAGAAATGAAGGGGTCATTTCCATCTCTTCGGACCACAGGCCCTCTTCCCTGGCTTTGTTAAGTATGCTACAGGCACGGGCATGGGAGTACTGAACAAAGGGACCACCTTGCTTTTCAAAATCCAGGGCCTCTTTCCAGTTGAAAACAGTGGATTTCTCAGGGGATACTTTTACAATATCATAACGCACAGCAGCCATCCCCACAGTATTTGCAACTTGCTCCTTAAACTCATCCGGCATATCAGGTCGGCGTTTCTCCACCTCAGCCAGAGCTCTGTCGTTGATCTGATCAAAGAGTTCATCAGCAGTGATGAACTTACCTTTCCTGGTGCTCATGGAACCCTCTGGAAGAGAGACAAATTCGAATATTACGATCTCAGGCTCCTTTTTCCCGATACAATTTAATGTAGCTTTCAGCTGACCGGAGATCAGTTTGTGATCGGCACCAAGGACATCGATGACCCGGTCAGCCTTGCTTCCTTTCCATTCATGGTAGGCAAGGTCACGGGTAGTATACAGGGAAGTACCATCAGTACGCTGGATGACCAGGGTCTTCTCAAAACCATGGTCTGAAAGGTCAACCACAAGGGCTCCATTATCAATTTCAGTCCTGCCTGTGGCCTTGATCTCTTCCACGATCCTGGAAACATCCCCGCTGCGGATAAAACTGGATTCTTTAGGAAATACATCATGGGCCACATTCATCCGCATGAGTGTATCCTTTATACCTGACACCGCAAGGTCCACTGCATTATCAAATCTCTCAATAGTCCCCACATCCCCGCTTTCCACAAGCTGCATCAGCCTGTCTATTTCAGATACTTTATCCGGATTAGCCTCAAGATCGGCATTGGCTTTTATATAGACCTCTGCAATAGCATGATCGGGTTTTTTCGTCTCATCAAGCTCGAAATTTTCCAGGGCCCAGGAAACAATAGCAATCTGGCGGCCCATATCATTTACATAGTAATGGAGCTCAACCTGATATCCTGCCCTTTTGAGGATGCGGCCCAGGGTATCCCCTATGATCGAATTCCTTATATGACCCACATGAAGGGGACCGTTAGGATTAGCCGAGGTATGCTCAAGCAGGATCTTCCCTTCACAAAAACCCCCTCCAAAAACTCTTTTGTCCTTCTGGATAGCCTCCATGGTCTCCTGCAGGAACAGTTCACTGGCATGGACATTCAGATACGGACCCATGGCCTCGATCTTGCCCACATATGAACCTTCAGGGATGTTTATCATCGAAACGATCTTATCCGCAACAACCCTGGGATTTTCTCCGGCTGTCGGGGCCAGACGAAAAGCTATCTTTGAACTAAGATCTGCATGCTGGGAAGGACCCAGATCAATATCAACCGATCCAAAACCCGCTAAAACGACGGCATCGTCAAGTATGGACATAACCTGCTTTGTAAGCTCCAGGAACAAAATGATCACCTTTTGTTTTTAAAATTAAATTGAATGATTCTTGAATTTAATGAAATAATATCGCATTCTTGAATTTAATGAAATAATATCGCATTCAGATTTTTTTGAAGGAAATTCATAGAGACGAACTAATCTGTGCTGATCTATTAACTTATAATCGAATGCTTTTGAATGGGTCTGAAATGATTTTTAATTACTTTTGAATGATTTTCAAATACCTGTGTTAAACCGCAATATAGCCACTATACCGCCAAATGCATTAAGCAACTGGGCCCCTTCTTCAAAATCTGTGGAAATGAACTCCACCCTTGTACCCATCTGATCACAGGTGGAAGATAGTTCATCCACCACATCAATAATATCCACAACCTCAAGGAAAGAACCACAATTGGGACAGTTACCCACAGAGTCTCTGCTTTCTCCTGGCTTGTGTTCATAGGTGGTATGAGTTTCATAACCACATGAATTACAACGTACAGTCTCCCTTTCCGCCCTGAGGTCCTCAGATATAAGCAGTATATCAACCGCCCCTATATTGAGATTCTCACGGACATTATCCTCTCCGTATGTGGCTTTTCCGGAATCTGAAACAAGTTCCTTGAAAAAATGCTGCATAAGCTTCTTTTCAACCATCAGGTCCAGGTCTTCAAGTCTTTCCCCGGCAGCATTGACAAGCTCGGAAAGACCGGATTCATCTGTATAAGCCACATCAAAAAGCCCGAGCATCTTTTTGGCGATCTCATGGTGCAGGAAATCCCCGGAGTCAAACTCTTCTTTGGTAGGGGAGGGACCACCTATCAGGACACCTTCAAAGTCCTTCTGGTCCACTGTAAGGAATACCTCGCTGGCAGCATTTCCGATACGTTTGTAGAAATCGTGGATAGCGATGAGACGAAGCTGCTGGAACCTGTGGGCACTCTGTCCACCCTTTCTTTGTTTGCCCGGAACTGCAGAGGTTAGATGACGATAGGACTCAATATGTTTACCTACCAGCAGACCAACAGTGGCTTCCCTTCTGTCCAGTACCAGCAAGCCATAGGTCTTGGCCTCCTTGAGCATCTCCTCCAGCGGTTCCAGATAGAAACTTGAATCACAATGATAACGGTATGTAATTATTGGCTGAGGGGGTTCGATTACAGTACTTTCCATACTGGTCTTATTAGCTCCTATGTCAACTGCTCCTGTAAAGAAAACAATGCCATTCTCCGGCACCTGGACATATCGAAGTCTGGAAAGCAATGATTCAATGGCTCCCTGAACGTTGGTTTTGGTAACCTTGGATTTAATGTTGGAAGCCTGACCATGTTCTATCTTAAGCTGGGATGTCACATCGGACAGTTGTTTATCAGGAGGGATGTACAGAGAAACCAGCTCGGTACCTCTGCCCCGCTTATTCCTTAATTCTTCCAGTTTCTTTTTAAACTCATATTTTTGATGTGCGGATTGTTCAACCATTGTGAAGATACTCCATGATAAGGATTTATGATATAATGTCGGTATATTATGATATTATATGGCTAGATAACTGAGGAGCAATCATTTTTGTTCCTCAGATCATAGGATATTATTGTATCCTGTTATTCATATGGGACTTCTGAGACGTCGAAATCACTATGATCTGTTACAGGAGATATTTGTGACAGTGGATTGGGGCGGCAAAGTTAACGTGGATGAGGTTAGCATCATTGAATCAAAGTTAGCATACCTGTATATCTCCGGATGAGCATGTCGATCCAAAAAAACCGACCTGGATATATGTCTGTGACTATCTGTGATACCTTATGTACAATAACCTCTAGATATAGGTTATGACTGAAAGGATAGAAATAACCTGTTTACTTATACTGGTCCAGATAAGATACTTTTCCATCCCTGGAAAGCACAACTATGCGACTTAGTTCAACATCATCGGCAACCTTATACCCAAGATGGCCAGCCAGCTCTCTGGCAAATTCCATGACTTCAGGATGGGAGGGCATGCATTCCCTTGACAGACGGTTGCGTGAAAAACCCAGATGCATATATGCTTTTACTTCCACATAATCCGGATTGGCCTTTTTGATCAATTCTGCATATCCTTCAGGATCGAACATATTAAGACCTTTTATAAGAGTTATACGGATATCCTTTCTTACATCATCCCGCCGGCCCAGGACCTCCAGCGACTTATTGATCTTCTCCCACAAGCCCGGTACCCTGGGAAGACAAACCTTTTCATAGGTGTTCTCATCAGGAGCATCAAGGCTCATATAGAGCTGGGAAGGAGTAAGTTTTCCCATCATTTCAGGAACAGTACCATTGCTTACCACAAAAGTACTAATCCCCCTTTTTTTGAACTCCTCTACCAGTTCAGGAAGGTAAGGATACAATGTAGGCTCCCCTGAAAGGGATATTGCAGCATGGCCAGGTTCATTGGCCTCTTCCCATCTATGCCTTGGTGCAGAACCTCCAAAACCTGATATCAGTTTTCGTTGTGCTGCTATTGAAGACCCCACAATTTCCACTGGAGAATCCCAGCCGCAGGGCATTGGAACATCAACTTCCGTGGGTCTCCAGCAGTGCAGACATCTTTGATTACAAAGAAGAGTGGGTGTCATCTGCAGACAACGATGAGAGGTTATGCCGTAGAACTTTGCTTTATAGCATTCACCTTCATCTTTTATGGACCGGCCCAGCCACAGACATGTTTTGACCGCCGAATGGCGGCCTGCAAGACTATAGCCCTGCTTTTTCAATAAGGTCTCAAAATCCGGAATATCCGGAATGAGACTGGAAGGTACATGCTTTTCAATGGACATGCTGGCATACTTTCATCTGGGACTATATATAGTGATCGGAATATCAGATTCAAAACTGCAACAGGGTGGTCTTAAAGTTTTCCAGGTCCACAACAGGGACCAGAGCCGGCATGGGGACCACATTAACCCTTTTCTGGAATTCGGTCTGGTCCTGCCAGGTACCGGAATTGATAAGCAGGACGTTCTTGTATCTTTTTACTCCCACGGTATGTACATGGCCACAGTGAAGGATATCCGGAACCGGGTCTATCACAAAATGATCGGTCTTTTCCGGTGCAATGGAAACCCTGCTCCCATATATAGGAGAAAGATGACGGCGCTTCATCATCTCCACCATGGCCTCTGCAGGTTCCTGATAGGAGACACCAGGGACCGAGGCCACCAGATCATCAATAGACCTTCCATGATACATTAATACCCTTACACCATCCAGATCCACCAGTGCCGGATTCCCCACAAAGACCACCCTTTCAGGAAACATTTCACGTATCCTCTCCGGAAAATGAGGTTGTGGCTCAGCCTGTCTGACTGCATCATGATTCCCGGGGCCGATCACTATCTGTATATGTTCCGGGACCTGATTGAAGTATTCAGCTGCCTTTTCGTATTGCTGATAGACATCCTGAATACTTAACTCATTTTCCTGGCCCGGAAAGATACCCACACCATCAACCAGATCACCAGCCACCACAAGGAAACGTATCTGTTTTGAAAGTTCCCGAAGTTTTTCATTATCTGAGAGGCCGTTTAAAAAATCAAGGAAACAGCACCATTGCTCCTCCAGAAAAGTGGAGCTTCCAATATGGATATCTGATGTTAGAATAGCCTTGCCATAGCTGCTTCTCCTTTCCGGTACAATATTGGGAAGATCAGGATTTATTATCTTGTTGGCTATCAACAGGCTACCATCATTGGTAAGGGATCCTGAAACACCTATAACTTCATCCAGGACAAGACGGGAAGCAACTTCAAAAAGGTCTTTATCGGTCTGGCTTATCAGTACCGGAAAGATACCGGTTGGGTCTTCCAGGTCCAGCATTTTATGACCATTAGTAGTACTTCTTATCTCAGAGATCATACCGATAAGGGATACCTCCCCTTTTTCACCACTACCTCTTCTGCCCCCTCCCCCTTTATTGCCTTTTTTCAGACTCTCGATAGGCCGGGGTGCGACCCGGCCCCTTAGGATATTACTGAGTTTACTATACCTGTTTCGGAAATACTGGACGAATTCCATATATTCCCCCACACATGTGGACATATCTGTAATATCAGAAAGAACATGGATACAATCCCGATTATCAGAGACAATCCCTAAATGATCTTCCTGAACACCCGAATGTTCAGGATCGCAGCTCACAGGGACCTTCAAACCAACATCATCTCCACAGGAGATCAGATGCTTGCGCAGACAGGCCCCATGCACATCGATCTGTTCATTGATAAGGGGATTGGCAGGCACATTACTTACAGGCATATGATCCGGACTATATCCCTTGAGTGTGTGTTTTGACAATAAAGTACTGTCTGAAACCATATTATCCGAAGGGTTTGGATCCATATTATCTGAAGATGAGCTATCTGCCCGTTTAATATCCGCAGGTGAAGTATCACCAGGTGAAAGGTTGATATGATGATCATTCTTTTTTTCAGCGGGATGATCGGAACATGAGTTATCAGTAAGGCAGGAAGCCTGTTCAAATGCCTTAATATCAATATGTTCAGTTTCGATCACAAATATAGATTCATCTACATGTCCCAGGACAAATTCTGTAAGAAGGGAAGGAGCCTGATGCGAAGCTATCTTTGCTGCAGCTTTTGGACTTATCTGATAGCCTGCTTCTAAAAAAACCTGTAATATGTTCATTTCATTTGTCATAAAGTTTTAAAAACTGTTACACTAAAACATTAATATAGATTCTAACACATCCGACCCGATTATCCAAAGGGACTGCTCTTTCTAACCACATGGATAAGAGCAACAATAGATATAAATATTTCAATACTATGCAGATAAGACCATAGGTAAGACTATAATGCCCAATGTTTTAAATAAACTGCGTGATAGGTTAGCTATCCTTTACATATACTGTTGGCATATACTTTTAACATATAATTTAAAGGTGTCCCTAAAGTGCAGTCGAAACTATAAGAAGGGAAAAATTACTCCAGCATGTACCCGTACATACAAAACACTTTATAAGTTATTAAATATATCAGGCATAGATAAATATGGGCCTCGAATTCAGATCATCATTAAAGAAGTTTAAGGAAAGTGATTCCTTTGCTGTTTCAATTGTACGTGATATATTATCAGTCCTTATGGCAGTCCTTGCTTTTGCAATTCTTTCACAGATCGTGTTCGGGATGTGGACACCAATGGTTGCTGTGGAATCAGGAAGTATGGAACCCCATATGAAGATAGGTGATATCGTTTTTATACAAAGTATTGACCGAACCCAAATTCAGACCTATGCCGATGCTCCTGAAGATTATATTTCCTTTAAAGAGTCAGGAGATGTGATACTTTACAGGCCCTATGGACAGGAAGGGGTCACCCCGGTAATACATCGGGCAATGTATTATGTGAAAGCAGGCGAACCCATGTGGGAGAACGGGGCTGTTGCTCCTCATGATGGTTATATTACAAAGGGCGATAATGAAAGAACAAATATGTACTACGATCAACAGGGACAGATCAGTTATCTCCAGCCAGTTAAAGAAGAATGGATAATAGGTGTTGCCCGTTTCAGGATACCATATGCAGGTTATCTGAGACTGTTAATATCATAACAACAAATATTATAATAATATTTTTAATATAATTAGACTCTTAAACGTGATCACACTTCTTAATAGAATATTCTTAATAGAATAAGAATAAGCTGACAATAATCAGGCTGATAATAATCGGAGAAGAAGCATACGAGCCAAAATCTTATTGCGGAATTTTCAAATATATTACAAAATAAAGAGTGAAATAAAGAGTAAAATAAAGAATAAAATAAAGATTGAAATAAAGATGCATCATCTTAAAGATGCATCTGTGCTGTGACCACAGGTTTAAAACTAGCAAGTTCTCCCAGTTTGTAGTCTTCAAGAAGGACACGGCGGGTACTTTCTATAGGTACGCTCAACACAATCTCTTTTGTCCGGCCATATCTTCCCTTGCTTACAACAACTGCATTTAGAATACCAAGCATATCAAGCTCCGAAATAAGGTCAGTTACCCTGCGCTGGGTCAATATATCCATATCAACTTCAGTACATAACTGGCGATAGACATTATAGACCTCACCTGTGGTGACATTCTTATAACCATTATCGCGTAGCAATAATACACTGTATAGAGACAGTTTCGATTGTGTTGGAAGAGTGCGAACAACCTCAACGATACGGTCCAGCTCTATTTTATCCTGGGCCCTTCTCACATGCTCCTCACCAACGATCGAAAGATTCTCTCTTTCTGCTAGTTCCCCTGCAACCCTTAACAGATCCAGAGCACGTCTGGCATCCCCATGTTCCTGGGCAGCAAATGCAGAACAAAGAGGTATGACCATTTCATCCAGTGCCTCAGGTTTATAGGCGATCTTTGCTCTTTCCATGAGTATATCACTAATCTGTTCTGCATCATAAGGTGGAAATATGATTTCCTCTTCTCCAAGGGAACTTTTGACTCTTGGATCAAGGAATTCAGTGAATTTTAGATCATTGGATATACCTATCATACTGACCCTTGAATTAGCCAGGTCAGCATTGATCCTGGAAAGGTTGTAAAGTACATCATCCCCCTTTTTTATTAATTTGTCAACTTCATCAAGGATAATGATAACTACTTGACCACGAGAATCAATGGCCTCTTTGAATTTTAAAAAGACCTGATCAGTAGGCCACCCTGTCATAGGAACATCCTGCCCGAAATGTTTTGCCAGATTTGCAAGTAAACGATACTGGGTATCGATGACTTCACAATTCAAATAGATAACAGCACAGTCTTTCTGAACAGTTTCACTTTTATTTTCAAGTTCAATTCCTACATACCGGGCTACAGCTGTTTTTCCAGTTCCGGTTTTACCATAGATCAGTATATTTGAAGGAGTGTCTCCACGTAAAGCTGAAACCAGGATAGTTGCAAGATTATTAACTTGCTTTGAACGATGAGGAAGATATTCCGGCGTATATGCAGGCCTTAATACTTCTTTATTCTTAAAAAGGGATTCATTTTGAAGTAAATCGTTAAATAAATCATCTAATGAAGTGTTTTCCATTGTTTTCCTTCCTGCATTTAATGAGATATATAAATTTTTATTTTGCCTATAAATTTAGAATAAATCAGGTCTTAGAAGAGATAGAAACTTTTTATGTTTCGTTTTTTTTGATTTTTAAAAATAAAAAAGAGTTTCTGTTATCTCCTGCATTAGTAAAGCCTTGTTAAGTTAGCGGTATTTTATAAGATGTGATATTTTTTAATGATATCTCACTTGTTTTTTTGATAACTAATATTAATGATATGAATGGATTTTTTTCTATAATTTGACAGACAAAGCTAATTTTGAAATCTTCAGATTCAATCACATACAATTAAAAAAGGTATGTGGTTGTTGATAATGTTACGATGAAGATCTGTATTCCAGATATATGAATTTCAATAACACTTATCTAATAAAATCTAAATCCTTTTTTCTAATGGGTTATCATTGAAAACAACCCATATCTCCAATAGATGCAATGGAAAGATACCTTATTAATACTTATGCTTATGACCCCTTCGTTTCGTCTGGAGCTTTTTATAATATATATTTTTTAAAATCAAACAAGTATCAAAAAAGCTTCCTAACTTTTATTCTGAAGAGATATCAGAAGTGTAAAGGTTTTAGATAGCGTTTTTCATAAAAAAGCAACCTTTATTTTTGAAAAAGAAAAACATATTTTGTCATTAAAAAGTGTTAAGTCATTAAACTGAGCACTTAATTCAGGTTTCCTGTGCAATTATTGATAAAAAATATTTCAGAATAACCCCTTTGTTTCGTATGGAAATTATATAAACCACAGAGACCCCATTGTTTCGTATGGAAATGGTAAAAAAAAGAAAAAGAACTTTTTTTTATAATGTTAAAAAAACAGATTGTTCAGTGTATTAAAGTAATAGTATATTAATGTTTTGTGATTTCCCTAAAAATTCTAAATTAAAGACTATATTTCCAGTTGAAACAATGGGGTCCCCCTTTAGTAACAACTTTTATGAAAAACCAGAGGAATTTTTTAAAATGACCTTCCCCAACCTTCAATCAATTCATTTTTAACTAAGCTAGTTCGCAACACATTAGGTTTCAATTCAGTTAGTTCCCAGCACATTAGGTTTCAATTCAGTTAGTTCCAAGCACATTAAGTTTCAATTCAGTTAGTTCACAATACATTAGGTTTCAATTCAGTTAGTTCACAATACATTAGGTTTCAATTCAGTTAGTTCACAATACATTAGGTTTCAATTCAGTTAGTTCCCAGCACATTAGGTTTCAATTCAGTTAGTTCCCAGCACATTAGGTTTCAATTCAGTTAGTTCCCAGCACATTAAGTTTCAATTCAGTTAGTTCCCAGCACATTAAGTTTCAATTCAGTTAGTTCGCAACACATTAAGTTTCAATTCAGTTAGTTCCCAGCACATTAGGTTTCAATTCAGTTAGTTCCCAGCACATTAGGTTTCAATTCAGTTAGTTCCCAGCACATTAGGTTTCAATTCAGTTAGTTCACAACACATTAGGTTTCAATTCAGTTAGTTCACAACACATTAAGTTTCAATTCAGATAATCCTCAACTAAATTAGTCAAAACAGATTTATGTACTTGAATGTTAGTGAAAGGCTATGAAAGATACAGGAATATCCAGAGAGGATATCATCTCTGAACTTAAAAAAACAAAGTCCAGAGATGAGTGTTATGAACGTGTCTTGAGTTCGATGTGTACTTATCCTCATGAGATCGCAACCTTTGCACATAACCTTTTCATAGAATCAAACATGGGAGACCCAGGCCTTTTTAATGGTACTTCAGAACTTGAGAAAGAAGTGATCAAAATGATGGGTTCACTCCTTCACTATGATAATGTTGCAGGTTATCTGACAACAGGAGGTACTGAATCTAATATTCAGGCGATTCGTGCTATGAGGAACGCAAATAAACATATAAAAGAACCAAACATCGTGCTTCCTGAATCTGCCCATTTCTCTTTTGATAAGCTTGCAGATCTTTCAGGTATTGAAATAAGAAAAGCAGCTCTTGACAAAGATTTAAAAGTAGATATACCAATTGTGGAATCTCTTATTGATCCAAATACTATAGGATTGGTTGGTATAGCAGGAAATACGGAATTTGGTCAGGTAGACCCTATTGATATGCTATCAAACATTGCAATGGAGAATAGAATTTTCCTTCATGTGGATGCTGCTTTTGGAGGGTTTGTCCTTCCTTTTCTGGAAAATGAAATTTCATATGATTTCAAAATTGAGGGAGTTAGTTCTATTACAATGGATCCTCACAAAATGGGCCTTAGTACCATTCCATCCGGAGGCCTGCTGTTTCGTGATGAGAAACATCTGAAGGACCTTGCAGTAAAGACACCTTATCTTACGATACAAAAACAATACTCTTTAACAGGAACAAGAAGTGGTGCTGCTGTTGCCTCAACCTATGCTGTGATGAAGCATCTTGGAAGAAATGGATATAAAAAAGTCGTTCAAAAAAGTATGTCTCTTACTGACCAGCTGATAAAAGGAGCCCGGGCCATGGACATTCAACCGGTGATCGATCCAGTTATGAATATTGTCGCCCTGGATCTTCCCGATGTAAGCTCGGTGAGAAAACAACTACTTGATGATTTTGGATGGCATGTCTCGATAACCCGTAATCCGGAAGCATTAAGGCTTGTAATAATGCCTCATCTCACTAGTGATATCATTGATGATTTCATTAATGACCTGGGTTTTGTATTGGGAAAAAAATAAAATAAAAATAAAAGGGTTACACGGATAGAGGGGATGAGTTGATGAACACCTAGCCTTGAAGCGTGTAAGACGTGTGTCCATCATGATCCGTGACTTAAAATAAAATATGATATATTCATATATATGGATGAGCCAAGCAGGGTGAAAGTATTCAAGAGAAGATCATACAACATCTTCTTAAAAATATGATACTAGATCATACAACATCTTCTTAAAAATATGATACTAGATCATACAACATCTTCTTAAAAATATGATACTAGATCATACAACATCTTCTTAAAAATATGATACTAGATCATACAACATCTTCTTAAAAATATGACACTAGATCATACAACATCTTCTTAAAAATATGATACTCAGAGAAAATTACGGTTATTGGGGTGTAAGGGCAGAGAAAGCCCTCGACTTTAGTCGTGGGTATTTCACCTTCAAAAATATCATATGCATTCACTTCTACTGTTAACTTCAGATAGGACTAAATACAAGTAATTTTAACATTCAAAGGATGAATAATTCATTAAAAATAACTACAGTAATGGGTATTCCAATAAAGGTGCATATTACGTTTCTTATTGTATTGCCCTTCTTTGCCTTCATTTTTTCAATGAATCCTGCTCCCTATGGTTTTCAGGATATTGAGCCTGTCTGGTTAAGTTATGGCCTCTCCCTGCTCACAACCATGTTACTTTTTATTTGTGTGTTGTTGCATGAACTGGGTCATTCTTATGTGGCAAAGCGTTACGGTGTGGAAGTATCGGATATAACTCTCTTTTTAATAGGTGGAGTATCCTCTATGGAAGAGATGCCAAAAGAACCTGCAAAGGAGGCAAAAATGGCTTTTGCAGGGCCCTTTGTCAGTTTTATAATTGGTGCGTTCTTACTAATCTTGAATCTGGTCCTGGTCTCTTTGATAGGGTCTTATGCAGATACTCTTCCATACAGATCCGTCCAGATTCTGGGCAGCATCAATATAGTTCTGGGTCTGTTCAACATGCTTCCTGCTTTTCCAATGGATGGAGGCCGGATACTCAGGGCTCTTTTTGCTATGAAAATGGGTTATGCAAAGGCTACTCATACAGCAGCAACTGTGGGTAAGATGTTTGCTTTCCTGATGGGTCTGCTTGGTCTTCTGTCAAATCCCTGGAATCCCTGGCTGATATTGATAGCTGTCTTTGTCTATATGGGGGCCTCTGGAGAAGATCGTTCTACTACGGTGAACACAACCCTTGAAAAGATACCCGTTTCAGATGTTATGACCCGGGATGTCATTTCTGTTCCTCCTTCCCTGACGCTGGAACAATTAACCCGGTTTATGTTTGAGAACAAGCATATGGGCTATCCTGTGATAGAGAGGAATACTTTAAAAGGTATCATTACCTTTACAGATGTGCATAGGGTCTTACCATTGGACAGAATAAGCACCCTGGTTTCAGATGTTATGACCCGGGATGTCATATCCGTATCAGAGGATGCAAGTTCTGCAGATGCTTTCAAATTAATGATCTCAAATAATATTGGAAGAGTGCTGGTATTATCAGATGATGGAGTGATAAAAGGTATCCTTTCGAGAACAGACCTTATGCATACGATGACATTATTAAATGAATGATCAGGGATATTGCAATGGATACTTCAAAGCATGGGCCTATGGATATTACCGATTCTCAGGGTATGAACCTGCAACCGGATTATGATCTGCCCGGGGATAATTCTTCAAAAGAGCAGCCTTTCAGTTATTCTGAGAGTTCTGAAACGATCAATATGACATTATCAGATCGAGATAGGGATATTGGGGATATTTCTGGTTCTCCGATAATGGACGGCAATAAGGAAGATAAGTCTGAAGATCGATCTTCTAATCTCATTTCACCTTCCAGGATAGTGATCGTGGGCACGGCCCATGTCTCAGAGAAAAGTGTAAATGAAGTTAATGCAACCATTGAAAAAGAACAACCTGATATTGTAGCTGTGGAACTTTGCAAAAGCAGATATCAGGCTTTAAAAGGTGAGGTTAAAAGTACCAGTATACCCATAAAAGAACTGTTAAGTGATGGCAAGGTTTACTTTTATCTGGTTCAGCTTTTGCTTGCCTATGTGCAGAAAAAGATGGGTAATGAAATGGGGGTTGACCCTGGCAGTGAGATGATCAGTGCAATTGAGGCTGCAGAAGCCAGTGGTATGCAGGTAGCTTTGATAGACAGGGATATTCAGATAACACTGCAGCGTTTCTGGAGCAAGATGGGTTTTTTTGAAAAGCTCAAGATGGTGGGGACCCTGATCGCTGCCTCACTGGGCCTGGGCGCAAAAGCTGAGGATTTTGATATTGATAGTGTCACTGACCAGGATGTTGTCAGTATGCTCATTGAAGAACTAAGGAACACCTCTCCAAATGCCGCCAGAGTATTGATCGATGAGAGGGATGCTTACCTTGCCGGCAGTCTGGTCGGTCTGGCCCGAAAAGGCGGTAAGAACATCGTTGCAGTGGTAGGAGCCGGTCATAAACCGGGGATACAGAAATATTTGGAGAAGCCCGGTACTATCCCTCCTTTGAGCTCTCTTGTTGAATTACCTAAAAAACGTTTTAATGTAATGAAGATCCTGGGAGTAGGGATAGTTGCGATTGCCATTTTAACCTTCGTTTTGTTGATCCTCTCCGGCACATCACTGGATATCCTTTTGCTTGCATTTGGCTGGTGGTTCATCATAAATGGTGTGCTAAGTGCACTGGGTGCGGCCCTTGCCCGTGGTCATCCATATTCCATAATTACTGCTTTCTTACTGGCCTGGCTGACGTCCTTAAATCCAATGATGGCGGCTGGCTGGTTCGCAGGCCTTATGGAAGCCAAACAGAGAAACCCTACCACAGATGATTTTAAAGAGCTTGTGGATGCCGAAAGTTTCAGTCAGATGCAGAAGAATAATTTCTTCAGGGTCATCTTTGTGGCTGCCATGGCCAATATCGGCAGTATAGCAGGTACTTTCATAGGTGTCTATGTAATGATGCAGGTGGCCGGGATAAATCCCCAGGATGTCATTCAGACAAGTCTGGCAGGCCTGGGTATTTAATGATCAACATTGAACAAATAGCAAAGTGAGCAATAATGGTCGATAAAGATCGGCCAGTTTTTCCTGGAAGAAGTGCTCTTCCCTGAAACTGAAAATAAGAAAAAAGATAATATCCGGTAATATCCGGAAATTATCACTTTTGTTTTTATGGTTTTTGGATAAGATCCAATATCATCCATTCGGTTTACACAAGGTCCTTAAGCTCGAACTTGTATGGGCCCAGGTTCCCACCGTAATTGCCGGCGGTGATCTTTTTGACACCAGGAACTGCTACTGCGGCTTTAATACCTGCAGATGTGGCTTTCTTGATAGAATCCTGGTCAACACCATTGATGACTATTTCGTAAACGGAGTTGACATCAGCTGGTATCTGGGAGTCTTCAACTTTATCTTTGATGGATGGACAGAACTTTTCATTGGCTGTTGCTTTGAGGAACTTGTATTTATTGGCCCCGGCCTTTGAACCGCTGGCTACAATTCCACCAGGGAAAGGTGTGATGGTTCCCTCAACCTGCTCAATAGCATCCACAGCTACCTCAGCTGCTGTAAGGGCTGTCATCTGGCTGTCAGCAAGGATGAAGAAGTTACCTCCTGCCACACCGTCCACAGCGCCCAGGGAGTTCTCAATAAGGAAGTCTCCTTCCATCATCGGGATTACATGCATCTTCCGGCCATCGATCTGGGTTTCAGACTCTGTCCCATCTGCGAAGAACTTGAGCTTAAAGCCTGTATCGAACTGTTTCTCTGCATCAGGCAGACCATTGAACACTGCTGTTGTAGGAGCTGTAAGGACACACTGTCCGATACGCTCAAGCAGCTGTTCTTCAAGGGATTTGTAACCAAATGTGCAGATCTGAATAAAGACACCTGGTCTTCCGTCAGGGGTCTGTTCAGCACTGACGAATTTTTCTATTCCTGCTTCTGCAGGGCACATGATGACAGATGTACCAAAACCTGTGGCTTCTCTTGCAGCTACTTCTGCCCAGTGTCTGGTAGCAGCTGTGATCAGTACACGCGCAACCTTGATAGGGAACGCTTCAGCATATGTATCTTCGATTTCTACTCCATTAAGTTCCATTAGAACACCTACATAAATTGGTTAGTATGATAACAATACAGTGAATATACATATAATCTTCGACGTTTGATACTCCATCATTTAGCCTTTGGACAGGCCTTTCCATTTTCCTTAAGTGAACTACTTCTCGCTTATGTACGGGGCCTTCTGGTTGAACGATAAATGTTATGAAGTCCTGCCAGAATGATGATGAAATCCTACCAGGATAATATTGTTGGCTGCTCATGTATCAGTACTCAGTATTGTCCTGGACCAGTACTTTAGCTTCAGCTTTTGCATATAATTTTGTGCCACAATATTTACAGTAATCCGCATCATATTCATGGCCTTTTGAACCACAACCGGGGCAGATGACATTGAGGACTACTTTTTTTGTTTCCTTTGAGACCTGCAGTACCTCGGGACTGATGGCAGTACTCATGATCGAATGGGTAACTATCCCTGTGGGAACGGCTATTATAGAATATCCCATAACCATGATCACTGCTGCCAGGCCCTGGCCCAGAGGAGTGACAGGTACGATATCCCCATATCCTACAGTCGTCAGGGTGATTATAGCCCAGTAGATACTCTTCGGGATACTGGTAAAGCCACTGTCCTCACCTTCAATTACATACATCAGTGAACCCAATATCACAACCAGTATCACAACTGTGAACAGGAATACAGTGATCTTTTTACTGCTATCTTTAAGGGCCATTATCAGTATATCGGCTTCTGTGAGGTACTGGACCAGTTTGAGTACCCTGAAGATACGAAGCAGCCGCAGGATCCTTATGATCAGCAGGTACTGACTTCCTGGCAACAGCAGGCTCAAATATGTGGGGATGATAGCAAGCAGGTCGATTATGCCGTAAAAGCTCAGTATATAGTGTGATTTTCTGCGCACACAATAGATGCGTAAGATATATTCGATAGTGAAAATAAAAGTAAAGATCCATTCTGCAAGATAAAAATTCCTGTGGTGGACCGCTGCTATGGAACTGACACTATCCAGCATGACAACCATCACACTTGCTATTATGGTCAGGATTAACAGGATGTCAAAGGTTTTTCCAGGTCCTGTGTCAGCTTCAAAGATGATCCTGAAGATTCTTTCCTGCAACGGACTGGTTGCAGGTACATGGTTATGCCGTCTTTTTATCTCAGGAAACAGTTTCACTATCTTCACCAATAAGCTTTTAAATATCTAAGATTTTTAGTTGATCAATAATTGTCCATATGGCTAAAAAAGCTATCCTTCAACTAAACTCAATATTTCTTCTTCTCTTTACGGGAACCCTGTATCGGTGTGATCAAAAGCTTTATACGTTCTTACCTCATATTTGAGTAGCATCTCATATTTGAGCCATAGGTCCTGATCATGCAGAGAATAGAGTCCTTAAAACATCTGGCACTTCTGGGAGCCCTTAAGCGTCCCATCAAGATCTCTTCCACTGAGTTTACGAAATATACTTCAACCAGTTCAAAGACTGCTGCAAGGACGTTGAAACAACTGGAAGATGAAGGTTTGATACAACGCGAGATAGTACCTGGCGGTCAGATGGTGAAGATAGGGCCTTGTGGTCTTTCCCTGCTTAAGCGTGAATATATTGATTACAGGAATATATTTTCTCAGGACAAAAAAATGGCCGGATTAACCGGGCATGTGATAACCGGACTGGGAGAAGGCCAGTATTATATTGCACAGGAAGGATACCGGACACAATTTGAAGAAAAATTAAATTTCATTCCCTATCCCGGTACATTGAACATCCGACTAAGTGATAACGGTGATGATACAGTGAAGGTCCTAAGGGACCAGCATATGATCCAGATATCCGGGTTCACTGACGGGCAACGTACTTTTGGAGGTTGCAAATGTTATTTTGTTCATGTCGAGGGAATCCCTGGTGCGGTGATCGTGCCTGACAGGACCCATTATCCCCGGGACCTTCTGGAGATCATATCTCCTGTCCATCTGCGGGAAACTCTGGAACTAAATGACGGGGATGAAGTAAGGATCACCCTGGGTAAGGATGAGTCGATTTGATCTGGCCCCGTTTCTGTTGTCCCGGTTTGCGCATGGGGGTCTTCTGCAACTGCTTGATGAATGTAAATGAGAGGTTAATATATGAATTCCCATGATTGTGAAAATGTGGCCTTTGTTTCGGACAAAGAAGCAAGCTTTGAAAAGGACCTGAGTATCAATATGCAAAAAGCCCTGGAGGCTGCACGCAAAGGAGAGATGTTCTTTATCTTTGATTCGGACAGCAGGGAAGGAGAAACGGATTTTGTGATACCGGCCCGGGCCACCACTTCTGATGACGTGCGCTGGATGCGCCGGGATGGAGGGGGACTTATCTGCGTTGCCATAGGTCCGCAGGCTTCACAGAAGATCGGGCTGCCTTTCATCTCTGATCTGCTGCATGAGTCCACTGAGAATCACCCGGAGCTCTCTTCAGTTGTGGAAAAAGGCGGAGACCTTGCCTATGACAGCAGGTCCTCCTTCTCCATCTGGGTAAATCACAGGAACACCCGTACCGGAATCCCTGATAATGACCGGGCCCTGACCATCAATGAGCTTTCCAATATCACTGAAAGGGCCCTTCGCGGTGACCGGGTGGACCTGGGATCCGAATTCCGCACTCCCGGGCATGTGGCACTGCTGCGTGCGGCTGAGGGGCTTGTAAATAAGCGTATGGGTCAGACCGAACTATCCATTGCAATTGCTCAGATGGCCGGTATTCCCCCTGCCATGGTGGTCTGTGAAATGCTTGATGACAAAACCGGGCTGGCACTATCAAAAGAAGATGCAAAGGAGTATGCCTTTTTGCATGGTCTGGTCTTCCTGGAAGGGCAGGAGATCACTAAAGCTTATAAACAATGGGAACTATCAGTAGCTGATCACCGGAAAGAGTGATATATTAAAATGATATATCCTGGTGATATATCATCTTTGACCCTGCGGGGCCGTAGGGTAGCCTGGTCCATCCTGTAAGGCTGGGGGTCTTGCGACTGGAGTTCAAATCTCCGCGGCCCCATCAATTATCCTTTGATTATCATATTATTGTCATATGATCCTTCTGATAATTGAGTTGTATATGATCCTTCTGATAATTGAGTTGTTTTGATCTATCTATCCTTCAGACCGGTGTTATGACCTGTTAACGATATCATCTGACCGGCATTTTGTTCCCGCCGCAGCGTCAGATTTATTTCATTTTGCTTTTAACCTCATTGGTGGTGATCAAGTATTGTGCATGCTGTTGTTGCTAATAACCTAAAAAAGACATTCAATAGCTTTAATGCTGTGGATTCTATATCCTTTTCCATTGAACAAGGGGAGCTTTTTGGTTTCCTGGGGCCAAATGGAGCGGGTAAGACAACTACCATGCGTATGATACAATGCGTATCTCCCATCACTTCGGGCAAACTGGAAGTACTGGGGATGGATGTACTTACCCAATCCCATCAGATCAAAGCCCTTATGGGAGTGGTCCCCCAGGAGAACAATCTGGACCCGGATTTCACCGTGTATGAGAACCTGATGGTGTTCTCCCGTTTCTTTGATATCCCGGCCTCTCAGGCCGATGCAAGGATAAGGGAGTTGCTGGAATTTGTCCGCCTTACTGAAAAGAGAGATACCATGACCGACACTCTCTCAGGAGGTATGAAACGCCGTCTTATCCTGGCCCGGGCTCTTATCAACAAGCCCGGATTACTGATACTGGATGAACCCACAGTGGGCCTGGACCCTCAGTCACGCCGCTTAATGTGGGAACGGCTTAGAGCTTTGAAAAAACAGGGAGTTACCGTTGTGCTTACAACCCATTATCTGGAAGAAGCTGCCTATCTTTGTGACCGGCTGGTGGTAATGGATAACGGATCGATATTGGTGGAAGGCAGCCCCTCTGATCTGATAAAAGAGTACATCGGCTCGGATATAGTGGAGACCGAGCATAATCCCCAGGTGATCAAATGCCTGGAAAAACAGGATGTTCCCTATGACCGGAGCGGGGATTCCATACAGATATACACGAATGATCCCCAGTCTGTTACTGATCATCTCCTCTCCGAATGTAAATTAACAACTGTTACGGCCCGGGCCGCCACCCTGGAAGATGTTTTCCTGAAGCTTACCGGCCGTAAACTAAGGGAGTGAACTTGAAGTAGTTTTATATGAATGGACTTTATCTGACAGATGCATTATGTTCATCGAGTGTGGAAAAATGGAAATGTTAACGTATTTTTCAATTCCGGGATTTAGTCGAAGGTCCCTGAAGGTATGGAGGCGGAATAAGGATGTCTTTATGAAAAATGTCAAACTTAATTTCCTGCCTCCGTTCATAGAGCCTTTGCTCTATCTCTTTGCGATGGGTTTCGGGCTTGGGTTTTTTATTGAGGAGGTGGACGGAGTATCCTATGCAAAGTTCATTGCACCGGCTTTGATATCGGTATCAGTCATGTATGCCTCTTTTTTTGAATGCAGCTACGGTTCCTTTGTTAGAATGTACTATCAAAAGACCTTTGATGCCATTATTTCCACTCCACTCAGCATTGATGATGTGATCACAGGAGAACTTCTCTGGGGGGCCACCCGCAGTCTTATCAATGCAACGGTGATGCTTCCGGCAATCTCCCTTTTCGGGCTTATTGACTATCCCTGTTCTCTGCTTATCATACCCTTCTCCTTCCTGGCAGGCCTGTTGTTTGCCTCCATTGCCATGTGTATCACTTCGGTGACCCCAAATATCATGTCCATCAATTACCCTATCCTGCTGTTCATCACTCCCATGTTCCTCTTCAGCGGCACTTTTTTCCCCCTCAATGTCCTCCCTGAAGTTTTTCAGTATATAGCCATAGCCATATTGCCCCTGACCCATGTGGTCATGGTCATAAGGGCCCTGACCTTCGGTACTCCGGATGTTTCACTTCTATTCAATTTGTTGTGGATCATTGTTGTCTGCTGCATATTGATGGTTGTCTCCATCAATATGATGAAAAAGAAACTGATCGTATGAGATAGGCGATGACCCTTTTTCCTTGTATTTCACTGTGATCCTTGTCTTTTCAGGAGTATTGTGGATCATTATTTATGTGTGGTATTTAGCACATGTGTTCTATAGGTTCGAACAGTTTCGAAGTTTAGGCTAAGTTTATACACAATAAAAGCCAACCCCTTAACGTGGTAAATCAAACAAAAAGGGGTTGTCAAAATGCTGTCCTCAAAAATAATGATACGCTCATCAATTGTAATTTTGCTTTTAGCATCGCTGATATGTTCGGGCTGTTCAGGTCCCAAAGAAAGTACTGAATTCCCTGATGCCAATGAGGCTATTGCCTGTGATCTGGCCGGGGAATATTCTAAAGACGATCAGTTCCTTATACTTTCCCCAAAGGTCATTTTTTCCGGCGGGGAAAGTGCTGTGACCATGTCTGCTTTTTCAGATCAGGGATCTGTGAGCAGATGTGTGGAATACACCCTTGTGGACGATCAGGGCCGTAAAACGCCTCTGGTCAAAGCTTCAACTTCCGATAAAGGAAATACAAGGGCCAGTTTTGAGGTTCCTGAAGTGGAAGAGGGTAGCTATACCCTTGAAGCAAAGCCCGTAGGCGCCGGGGAACCCTTCACAGCAGCTGTGCAGGTGGTTAATAACAATCCCATATTCATTGAGACCGACAAACCCATCTACAAACCGGGCCAGACCATCCATGTCCGTATCCTCTGTCTGAACAATGAGCTTGTGCCGCTGGTACAGGAAAGTAAGGTTGAGATACAGGATGCAAAGGGTATTAAAGTGTTCAAAGATGAGCTTACAACCAATGAATACGGTGTGGCCTTCTTTGACCTGCCTCTGGCATCCGAGCTTAACTATGGTACATGGAAGATCAAAGCCACATCAGGTTCCTCCTCTTCTGTTGTTGATATCAGGGTGGAGGAATACGTCCTGCCCAAATTCGATGTGCAGATGACCACATCAAAGGAATGGTATCTTGCAGATGAGAATATCACCGGTACGGTGGCCGCGGATTATTTCTTTGGGAAAAAGGTGGAAGGTACTGTCAGTATCAGTGCCCTGCGCTATGTGGGGACCTGGGAAGAATACGCCCATCTGAGTGCTCCCTTAAAGGACGGGTCCCTGGAGTTTGAGTTGCCTGCAGTGGAATATGCAGCCGGTACATACGGGGCCGGTGGGCAGGGCAGCATGATGCTAAATGTTAGTGTCACGGACAACGGGAATAATACAGAGCAGACCACTGATCTGCTTACAATCTCTTCCTCTCCCGTGGTATTGCAGCTGATCCCTGAATCCTTTTCCATAAAACCTGGAATGCCCCTTCAGGTGCTTATAGTGACAAAGGATCCGGGAGGTGGGCCGATCGATACGAAGGTGGATGTTACCGCTGATATTTACACCAATTATGATACTATCTCTCTAAACAGGCAGATCAGTACGACCAATGGAGCATACCTGCTGACACTGGATATTCCTGAAGGTGCTACAAGCCTGGAGCTTTCGGCCGGTACAAAAGGGGCCTCAACGGTTTACAGTTCCCTGAACGCCGTATATTCCCCCAGTGCCAGCTTTGTGCATATCAGTCAGATAAGTGAAGGTACACCTGCTGTGGGAGATGTTGCGCAGTTTGCTGTTTATTCTACCAATCCGGAGACTGTTTTCTATGATGTCTTTGCCAATGGCAGGACGGTATATTCAGCAACCAGCGATGACCCTACAATAAATATCCCTATTACTCCTCAGATGAGTCCTTCTGCCAGGCTGGTTGCCTATGTGATCAATCCAAATAATGAGGTATCTGCCGACAGTCTGCCCTTTGATGTTGGATTTGATGCACAGGTAAACTTTACTGCAGCTTTTGATCAGGATATTGTTGAACCAGGGGTTAATGTTTCTGTGGAGTTTGATGCAAACGATCAGTCAATGATCGGTTTTTCAATTGTGGACGAATCGGTCTATGCCCTGAGTGAAGGCCGGCTAAACCTCAAACAGGTATTTGACGAGCTGGAGCTTCGTTTCATGGACCCTCAGGTCGAGGCTCATCCTTACTGGTATCAGGAAGGAGCCTATGATGTGATCGAAAATGCAGGTATGAACATAATGGTCTCTCCGGATATTGAGGTCCCGCGTGTGTATGATGACATGGAAGATGATGTGGAGCTTATGATGGACGGAGGCATGGTGTTTGAAATGGAAGAGGAAATGGTTGACGCGGCAGCTCCCATGCAAAATGTTCGGGCTGATGCGGACACAGGTTCCTCCGATACCCTTGTTGAAGTTGAAAGGGTCAGGCAGTTCTTCCCGGAGACCTGGGTCTGGATCCCGGACCTGCTTACAGATGAAGAGGGGCGTGTGAGCGTTGATCTGAAGGCCCCTGACTCCATCACCACCTGGAAGCTCCATGCAGTCTCTTCCGGGCCTGAAGGTATCGGGATAGCTCAGACGCAACTGACTGTATTCCAGGACTTTTTCATTGACCCTTCCCTGCCTTACTCTGTGATAAGAGGTGAAGAATTTCCGGTCCAGGTGCAGGTATACAATTATCTCGATATACCCCAGACAGTGCATATAGGGATAAAG
Source organism: Methanosarcinaceae archaeon (assembly GCA_963676195.2). Classification (GTDB taxonomy): domain Archaea; phylum Halobacteriota; class Methanosarcinia; order Methanosarcinales; family Methanosarcinaceae; genus CAXXJW01. Next base: position 622,861 of record CAXXJW010000002.1, read on the forward strand.
GATGCAGACTGGTTCAAATTGACAGGAGATGCTGAAACAGAGGTGGAAGTTGAGGCCAATAGTGTCAGTTATGTAAGCTTTACTATCAGCCCGGTCGAGGTTGGCGTACATACCATTGAACTGACCGGGCAGACCACACAGCGGGCCGATGGTGTGAAAAAGACTCTCATCGTGGAGCCTGAAGGTGTGACCCGGGAGATCATTGACAATGGTGTTCTTGGAGAAGGTTCCCTGGTCCTGGATAGCAGTATCCCTGAAGGAGTGGTTGATGATTCCGGACAGGTTATGGTCACCTTTACGCCAAGTATCGTGGCCCAGAGTATAAATGGGGTCGATGACCTGCTGGGTATGCCCTATGGTTGTGGAGAACAGAACATGATGCTCTTCTCCACCGATGTGGAGGTATTGCGCTATCTTAAGGCCACACAGCAGGATGACCCTGCAACCTTTGCAAAGGCTCTTACCTACATCAAGACCGGTTATCAGCGCCAGCTGACCTTCAGGCATGATGACGGCTCATTTTCCGCATTCGGGGAAAGTGATGAACAGGGAAGTCTCTGGCTTACCGCTTTTGTGCTGTCCCAGTTCAGCGGGGCCCGGGATGTTACCACCATCGATGAAAGTATCCTTCAGGATGCATCCAGGTGGATTAAGTACCATCAGCAGGATGATGGTTCCTGGGAATCTGTGGGTTTTGTCATCCATGAGGATATGATGGGAGGGTTAAGCGGAACCTATGCCCTGACAGCCTTTACCACACTGGCCCTGGAGGAATACGGGAATGCAGATCCCGGGGTAATGGCAGCTGCACAGGCTTATCTTGAACAGGGCCTCTCCTCCCAGGATGATCCATATACTCTGGCAATAACATCCCTTGTGCTACAAAGACTGGATAGTGATAGGGCCGATGAGGCGATGGAAAAGCTAAAAGAGCTTGCACAGGAGGATGAGAATGGGGTTTACTGGGGATATAAAGAAGAGCTTTTGCCACAGCCATATGGTTACGGGGATTATGAAATGATCATGCCTTCAAGCAAGAATGTGGAAACCACTGCCTATGCAACCCTTTCTCTTGTTGAAGCTGGCGATCCTCTTGCCAGCTCATCTCTGAAATGGCTGGTGGCCCAGCGCAATTCAAATGGAGGTTTTTCCAGTACCCAGGATACGGTAATGGCTTTCAGGGCTCTGATAAATGCGGCTATTCTGGCCGGGAAGGATATAGATGCCACAGTGTCCGTAACTGCCGATGATTTTTTGGTCACTTCCATCAGGATCACTCCTTCAAACTATGATGTGGTGCAGATCATTGAATTGCCGGAGAATTCCTCTAATGTGACCCTTGAACTTTCAGGTGAAGGAGAGGTCAATTATCAGCTTGTCCGCAGGTTCAATGTGATATTGCCTCCTCAGATAGAACATCAGGAAATAGAACTTGAAGTGGACTATGATTCCACGGATGTGGGAGTCAATGACGAGGTCACAGTTGATGTATCCCTGAAATATAATGGTATGCAGGGAGTAAGAGGTATGGTCGAGTCAAGTGGAATGATGATCGTTGACATTGCAGTACCAACCGGTTTTTCACCGGTGTCTTCAAGTCTTGAAGAGTTAAAGGAAGATGATGTCATAACCCGCTATGAGATAGCTGGCAGGAAAGTGATATTGTATGTTGATGAGATGGAGGCAGGTGAGCAACTATTGTTTAACCTGAAGATGAAGGCCCTCTTCCCTGTCAAAGCAATGGTACAGCACAGCAGTGCGTATTCATATTACAATCCGCAGGTACGGGCTGAAGTAAAGGGTATGAATGTAAGTGTCACATAATGTGGCACCTGCATTTTTTATTTGAAATTTTCAAAGTTAAATTATTTGCTTGGCAAACATCCTCTTTAATTTAATATGTTTTCAAAGTCACTAAATTGTTCTCATTATCTTTTACATTTATGTTTACTTTATTCTGTTTACTTTACTCTCTATTTTATCATCCCGGGTCATGTTCTCTGCTATCCGGAATGCAAAAAGCAAAAATAGTAACAAAATGAATACATTCTGCAGATAATAAGTGGAGATACGATGAGTAAGACAACACCTGCCATGCAACAGTATTATGATGTCAAGGAGGCCTATCCTGATGCGTTGATCTTTTTCAGGATGGGAGATTTCTATGAATCCTTCGGGGATGATGCAAAGGTCATAGCCAGGGAACTTGAGATCACACTGACCACAAGGGGAAAATCCAGAGATGGCGAGAAAATGCCTCTGGCAGGTATTCCCTATCATGCGATCGATACCTATCTTCCCAGATTGGTCAAAAAGGGTTATAAGGTTGCTATCTGTGAACAGCTTGAGGATCCTAAAAAAGCAAAGGGTGTGGTGAAAAGGGGTGTTGTAAGAGTTGTTACCCCCGGTACAGCTGTGGACAGCTCTATGTTCACGGGTCCGTCCAATAATTATCTCATGGCAATCTCCGGAGATAAGGGTTCATATGGGGTTTCATTCCTGGATATATCCACCGGGGAGTTCCTTACAACACAGTTTGAGGATGAGAAGCCCTATGACAGGATCGCAACTGAAGCTGCAAGGATGTCCCCTTCGGAATGCATCCTTCCTGAATTTCTTTATAATGATACATCTCTTGTTGAGAGATTAAGGGCCCTTGATATTATCGTACATGAATATGAAAAGGAAATTTTTGTACCACGGCCCTCAGAAGAGCGGTTAAAACAACATTTTAAAGTCTCCACCCTTGAAGGCATGGGATGTGCCCATCTTCCATATGCCATAGCTTCCGCAGGGGCCGCCTTGCAGTATGCGATCGATACCCAGATGCGGGAACTTGGGCATGTAAAGGTCCTGTCCACCTATTCGGAATCCGAGCATATGATCCTGGATGCTATCACCCTTCGCAACCTGGAGATCGTAAAGAATGTGCGTGATGGAGGCAATGATGCTTCCCTTCTGAAGATACTGGATGAGACACACACTCCTATGGGTAAACGTCTGCTTCAGAAATGGTTACTCAAACCCCTTATCGATGTTGATGACATCAATGAACGTCTGGATGGGGTGGAGGCTTTTGGAGAGGACACTTTGCTGCGCTTTGATATCAGATCCCATCTTTCCGGGGTGAAGGATATTGAAAGGCTTATTGCAAGGATAGTATATGGAAATTCCAATGCAAGGGACCTTGTATCCCTGAAACATTCCCTTGAGGTCGTCCCCATTGTCCTTGAAGCTCTGGGGAATGGACCGCATTGCCCTCTGATTGAGAAAATAAACGCTGAACTATCAGGTTTCAGGCAGCTTCCTGAGCTTTTTGAATTGCTTGACAATGCTATTGTGGAGGAGCCACCTTTAAGTGTGAGGGAAGGAGGAATGATCAGGGCCGGTTATGATCCTGAGCTTGATAAGATCAGGGAAATGACGGCAAACGGACGCTCATGGATCGCTTCTTTCCAGCAGAAGGAGCGGGAGAGGACCGGCATTAAATCTCTGAAGGTGGGATACAATAAGGTCTTCGGGTATTATTTAGAGGTAACAAAGGCAAATATTGCTGATGTCCCTGAAGATTACATACGAAAACAGACAATGAGGAATGCCGAAAGGTTCTATACTCCTGAACTTAAGGAATGGGAGAGCATCATTCTCTCAGCTGATGACAAAATGACGGCCCTGGAATATGAGATATTCACAAATATCACTTCCACCATGGCTTCCCATGCAACCCGGTTGCAGGATATGGCCCGCAACATTGCAATACTGGATGTACTTTCAGGTCTTGCTGAAGTTGCAATGAATAACAATTATTCAAGGCCCGATATCACTTCGGACTATAAGCTCATCATCCGTGAGGGCAGACATCCGGTGGTGGAGAATTCCGTTAAAGGTGGTTTTGTACCCAATGATGTGGAAATGGACTCCACCAGCAATCAGTTCATTTTGATCACAGGGCCCAATATGGCAGGTAAATCCACCTATATGAGGCAGATCGCCCTGATGGTTATCATGGCCCAGGCCGGTTCCTTTGTTCCGGCTACTTATGCATCCATTGGAATTGTGGACAGGGTGTTCACCAGGGTAGGTGCTTTTGATGATCTGGCAAGCGGGCAGAGTACGTTCATGGTGGAAATGGTGGAACTGGCCAATATACTCAACAATGCAACGGACAGAAGTCTGATCCTTCTTGATGAGATCGGAAGGGGGACCAGTACCTATGACGGTTACAGTATTGCAAAGGCCGTGGTGGAGTATATCCACAACAGGTCCAGGGCCGGTGTGCGTTCCCTTTTTGCCACTCATTATCATCAGCTGACCCATATAGCTTCAAACCTTAAGCGGGTGCAGAACTATCACATAGCAGTTAACGAAGCAGGGGATGAGCTTATCTTTTTACGTAAGATCGTCCCCGGAGCCACGGATAAAAGCTACGGGATACATGTGGCCAGGCTGGCAGGGGTTCCCCATAAGGTCACAAAGAGGGCCCGGGAGATCCTGATGGACATTGAGAATGAAAGTGTGATCAGTAAGGAAAGTGTTTCAGGCAGCAGCAAAGGAAGGAAGACTGCGAAATACACCCAGTTGATGCTGTTTGATCCGGATGGTCTATCCTCAGCTCAGAACAGACCTGATCCCATTGTTGAGGAGATCAGAGGCATGGACCTTAATTCAATGACACCGGTAGATGCTTTGAATAAGCTCTATGAGATAAAGGAAAAGCTTGAAAGAACGGGGAAATAAAACCTGCAAGAGGAGGGGAATGAATTGTCAGATGAAGGAACATATATCCATTTGCTGGATGAAGGTACCATAAATCAGATAGCCGCCGGGGAGGTTGTGGAAAGACCTGCATCTGTTGTCAAGGAATTGATCGATAATTCCATTGATGCAGGTGCGACGGATATTCGAGTGGAAATAGAGGGGGCCGGATCCGATCTGATAGTTGTGCGTGACAACGGCCAGGGGATGGGCCCTGAAGATGCCACAGTTGCATTTGTGAAACATTCGACCAGCAAGATCATGCATATAGAGGATCTTGAAAACACCCTTACCCTGGGGTTTAGGGGTGAGGCTCTCTCTTCCATTGCATCAGTTTCAAAGGTGGAGCTTATAACCCGCAAAAAAGAAGAGTTGTCCGGGACCCGGGTAGAGATTGAAGGTGGGACCCTTAAGGATGTCTCTCAGACAGGTGCTTCTCCTGGAACAACTATGAAGGTGAAAGACCTTTTTTACAATACCCCTGCAAGGAAGAAATATCTAAAAAGCAAGCGTACTGAACTGGCTCATATAAGTGATGTTGTTTCCAGGCATGTGCTGGGACACCCTGATATATCCTTTACTCTGGTGATGGACGGCCGGGTTACCCTGAGATCCCCGATCTCAAATGATCCTTTTGACGGTGTGGTCCACTTACTGGGAGCGGATGTGGCCAGGTCCCTTATACCGGTGGAGCTTGACTCCCCCCTTGTGAAGGTGAAGGGATATATTTCCAAACCGGAACTTACAAGAAGTGGTACCGATCAGCACTACATCTACATAAATGGCCGGGCCGTATTTTCAAAAGCGATAAGCAATGCCATTAGGCTGGGATATTATACCCTTATACCAAAGAACCGTTATCCCATCGCGGTAATGGATCTGAGCATTGATCTAAAAGAAGTGGATGTCAATGTTCATCCTGCCAAAAGGCATGTGCGCATGAGCCATGAAACTGAAGTGTGCGATTCAGTGTGTGAGGCCGTTGAAAATGCATTGAAGGTTGCAGACCTTGTTCCGGAAGTGCACATAAAGAAAGAACCTTTGCAAAAGCCTTTGATCCCCCGGTCCCAGGAGCAAGGGCCGGTTGCCGATGGCAAAGAAGATGCTCTACACTGCAGGAATGATGACTTACATGCAGGGCCTGGCAGGAATGGTGATGTGACCATTTCTTCTGACGGGTCAGTTGATGCTGAAATAAGTCTTTCTCCTGATCATACCGCTGCTGATAGGGATGTTTTTCCTGCGGGACCTGAAACTACTGATGGTCTTGCCCACGGTTTAATCCCTTCCCCGACAGAACCGGATGCCAATGATGAAAATGCAGATTTGCCAGCTGACTCTGCGGGGCACATCCTTACCACAGGCCTTTCTCCTGTATCCTGTGAAAAGACACAGCACTATCAGGCCCCTGCAAAGGATACGGAGAGAAGGTTAAAACGCTCCCACAGGGAATTGCTGGCCCACCCCCGGGATGTGGACAGAAGTCCTTCAGGTCTGGCAGATATAAAGATCGTGGGACAGGTGAATGATCTGTATATCATTGCAGAAAAGCAGGATGGTATGATGATCATTGATCAGCATGCAGCTCATGAAAGGGTAATGTATGAACAGATAAAATCAAGGGACATGCGGGGCTGGCAGGAGCTGTTAACTCCGGTGACCCTTGAGTTAAGTTCCAGGGAAAAGATTCTCATGGAAGAATATATTCCGCATCTTGAAGAGATGGGTTTTGCTATTTCCGAATTTGGTCCCAATTCCTATGTGGTTACAGCCGTTCCCGGTTTTCTGGGCAGGGTCGAGCAGATAGATATTATCCATGATATGATCACCGATCTTTTAAGTTCAGGTAAGGTCAAAGGTGATACGGGGTTGTATGACAGCCTTTGCAAGACCATGGCCTGCAGGGCAGCCATCAAAGCCGGTGCTGTTTGCAGTATGGAACAGATGAAAGACCTCATCAGGCAGCTTGACAGAGCAGAGAACCCATATACATGTCCTCATGGAAGGCCCACAATGATTTCCTTTACCAGGGCTGAGCTGGACAAGTTGTTCAAGAGGACCGGATAAGGCACAACCGGGTAAAAAGTGTTTTGTGTTCATTGTTAGTTCAGGTCGGTACTTTTATAAGCATAAACTATAGAATAAGTGTTCAATGTCAATGATCGATCCTGTAAACAAATCTAAGATCCCTGAGGAATGGGTTAACAAAGCTAATATCCCCCGATCTGAACTGGAGGAGGGTATAAAGAGCGGAATGCTTGTGGTCCTCAGTGACGGTTCAATCCTGAAAAGAGGCTATACTACAGGTACTACTGCAACCGCTGCAGCCAAAGCTGCGGTACTGTCCCTTAAAAAAGATGTTCATCGTGTTTCTATTCCAACCCCTGTGGGCCTGCGGGCCCATATGGATGTTGAGGCAAATGAAGGATATGCAGTTGCTGTAAAGCTTATGAATGATCATGAATCCGATATTACCCGGGGGCTTGAATTTGAAGCCCGCGCAAAGGAGTCCAACCACATAAACATCACTGCAGGTGAAGGTATAGGTATTGTGACCAGAGGAGGCCTGCAGTCCCGAAAAGGTTTCCCTGCCATCAATCCAAGGCCCATGGAGCAGATCCGTGAAGCTGTGCAGGAAGCTGTGGACGAGCTGGGTCTTAAGGGAGTGGATGTGGAGATATCCATCCCCCGGGGTGCTGAGGTTGGCAAGAAGACCCTTAATGGTCGTATCGGCGTGGAAGGCGGCATATCCGTTCTGGGAACAACCGGTTTTGTTGAACCCTGGAATGATCATCTTGGTGAGATGAAAGGGGATCTGATACGCTGCTCTCCAAAAGTGGTGCTGACCACCGGCCGTATCGGTATCCGTTATTCAACCATGCTGTTCCCTGATCACACTGTGGTCCTTGCAGGCAGTCGAATATCAGAGGCCCTGGAATCTGCCTCTGGAGATGTCGTCATCTGTGGTCTTCCGGGCCTTATCCTCAAATGGGGAGATCCTGAAATCTTAATGGATAGTGGTTTTGCCACGGTCTCCGAGATGATCGAGGTGGACCCTGAAGGAAAACATATCAAAAGAGGCTTTGCAAAGACTGTGGAAAAGGCCGGAGAGGCCCGTGTGGTCATAGTGGACCGTGATGGCACTGTGCTTATGGATAGCAATGAGGCTGTAGCCGGACAGTGACTGGTTAGAGTGTGTGTAGTGGATGTTTGGTTGCAGGAAAGAATGTGCAAAAAAAGTTGATCGACATAGCAATAGGCAGAGTTGATCGACATAGCAATAGGCAGAGTTGATCGACATAGTGATAGGCAGAGTTGGTCGACATAGTGATAGGCAGAGGTTAATACATGATCATAGTTGGAGTGGGCGTTGGGCCCGGTATGTTGACAGAGAAGGCTATAGAAGCTATAAAGAACGCACCTGCAGTATATGGTTCACCTCGTGCTCTTGAGCTTGCCCGCAAATACATTGAATGTGAGTCCCATATAATAGAGAATTATAAAGCTTTGCACCAGTTACCTTCGGACACCGTTATCCTTTCCACAGGGGATCCCATGTTCTCAGGCCTTGGTTCTTTTGCTAAGAAAGGAGATATCATAATTCCGGGGATATCCTCTATTCAGGTGGCCTGCTCCAGGATTGGAGTAAAGCTTGCCAATCTTGTAGCCATCACTGCACATGGAAGGGATCCGGCCCCTGCAAGGGAAGCTCTGATCAAACAACTTGAACTGGGCAAGGATATATTCCTGCTTCCTGCTGATTCTTTTGGCTCTGTTGAAGTCGCAGGGATATTAAAGGACATGGAAATGACCGCAGACATCTATGTCTGTGAGAACTTCGGGTATCCTGAGGAAAGGATCGCTAAAGGGACTGTGGATGAACCACCCCGTTCTGATGAACCTCTCAGCTGTGTTCTGATCGTCAGTTCAACTACCCACGATTAAAGTCGTGGGATTTCTCTGCCCCTGTGCACCGTGATCTTAAGGACCGATTACTTTATGTCCTGATTTTAATTTATTTTCTGATCTATCTTGGGCTTTATCTGATTCAATATTTTTTGAAATGCAGTTCTCATTATTTAATTAAATAAAAATGTTTTATTATAAATCAACCAATATTGTTAAATCTACTAACATTTGTAATCTATATATATTTATAGTATGACCTTTATTTAACTGTTAATCAAGTAATCTTGATTAACAGTGTTAATCCGGAGGTAGTATTTATGCATATATTTGAGGGTTTTTTGCCATCTCCATGGTGGCAATTATGGTTTGTATTCTCTATACCTGTTATATTCTTTGGAATGTACAGAATGAACAAGCTGATCAATGAAAAACGTGAATTATTGCCTTTACTGGCAGTTGCAGGTGCATTCGTCTTTGTTCTGTCCTCTTTGAAATTGCCATCAGTTACAGGCAGTTCTTCCCACCCCACAGGGACAGGGATGGCAGCCATTCTCTTTGGCCCGGCCATCACCGCGGTACTCGGGACAATAGTTCTTCTGTATCAGGCAATTTTCCTGGCCCATGGCGGTCTGACAACACTTGGAGCAAATGCCGCTTCAATGGCTATCATCGGTCCGGTGGTTGCTTATGTTGTCTATAAGGCAGGCATGAAAGCCAATCTGAACTTCTATGTTGTTATCTTTATAGCGTCTGCATTTGCAGACTGGGCCACCTATGTTGTGACATCTGTTCAGCTTGCGCTGGCGTTTCCGGCGGGAGCCGGGGGTGTGGCCGGAATGATCACTTCATTTAAAGCATTTGCACTGGTCTTTGCAACAACCCAGGTACCTCTTGCAATAATGGAAGGTGCCCTGACAGCCCTGATCTTCAAGTATGTTGTTCAGGTAAAAAGTGATGCTCTTGTTGAGCTTAACGTCATCAGCGAATCTGTCCTTTCCAAACTCAAGGGGGCCATGTCATGAAAGGCGAGGTTATCTTTGCAGTGATCGCTGTACTGTTCGTGGCTTCCTTTTTCTATGGAATGGCTGCAAACCCCGATTCTGAATTTGGCGGGGCTGACGGTCAGGCTGAAGAAGTGATCGCTGAGATTGATGCTGATTACGTTCCCTGGACTGAAGATTCCTGGATATCCAATATGAAATTCGAACCTCCCGGCGGAGAGACTGAAAGTCTGCTCTTTGCCCTTCAGGCAGCTATAGGTGCAATAGTTATCGGATATTTCTTTGGATATTATAAGGGTAAAGGTCAGTCAGATTAAACTGACCTTTTCTTTTTTCCGGGGACTTACGTATGGTTTTCTTTTTTTGTGGTGCATTGGGAATAAGATTTATTAAGATCAAATCGGATAACGCTGTGAAATAATATGACGAACATTTTAGATGATCATGCTTTATTAAGCCCTTTAAGATATCGTAATAACTGGCTTAAGCTCTTTGTAGTGGCATTTGGTTTGATCGTGGGAGTATCATCTCAGTCACCTCTTGTTCCCTTTATCATTGCCCTGTGTATGATGGTTGCCACGATATGGTTTGGAAAGGCCCCTGCCGGTCTTTACTTTAAGCTTTTGATAGCTCCGGCTTCCTTTGTTCTGCTCAGCGTAATAATAATAGCTTTTTTCTTTGGCACGGGCCAGGAGCTTTTTGGATTTGATATAATTGGATATCACCCGGGGATCAATACAGGAGGTCTCTATATGGGTCTGCTTGTGCTTGCCAGGACAATAAGCGGCATGTCCTGCCTGTTTTTCCTGGCCCTTACAACTCCCATGGTGGAACTGTTCTCGGTGCTTAAAGCAACAAAGTTGCCCGATTCCCTGATAGAGGTTTCAATGATGATGTACCGGTATATCTTTGTCTTTCTGGAGGTTGCCTGGGGAATTAAATATGCACAGACCGTACGGCTGGGGTATAAAGACTGGAGGACGGCCCTAAACTCAATGGCAATGCTTGCGACAACATTGTTCCTGCGGTCCTGGGAACAGGGTGAGAAGACCTTCGTATCAATGAATGCACGTTGTTATGATGGAAAACTGGTCTTTTTTGAAGAAAAAAGACCTGTAAAACCGGTTGAAATAATGCTCACATCCTTTTATTGCCTGCTTGTGCTGTCAGTATGGTATATAAGCCGGGATATGTTTGTTCTCTGAGGTAAAAAAGATGGTAATAGAGACAAAAGACCTGAGATACTCCTACCCTGATGGCACAGAAGCCATCAAAGGAGTTGATGTAAAGATAGATAAAGGTGCAAAGATCGCCTTTGTGGGAAAAAATGGTTCAGGTAAGTCCACCCTTTTTATGCTTATGAACGGTACCCTTAAACCCCGGGCAGGGGAGGTCCGTTTTAATGCCATACCTGTTGAGTATAATAGTCGCAGCCTGCGTGAGCTGAGGAAGAACATAGGTATCGTATTCCAGAACTCGGATGACCAGATATTTGCTCCCACTGTATATCAGGACGTTGCTTTTGGTCCTACCAACCTTGGTCTTTCAAAAGAAGAGGTTGAGCGTGTTGTGCAGGATACTCTTGAGTACATAGGTTTGATGGAGATTAAGAACAAACCACCCCATCATCTCAGCGGAGGTCAGAAGAAAAGGGTTGCTATTGCCGGCGTAGTATCAATGGGCCCGGAGGTTATCATTCTTGATGAACCTCTGGCCAACCTTGATCCTGTAGGGGCAGATGAGATACTTGAATTGCTCAATGAACTAAATCACAATGGAACCACCCTGGTGATCTCCACCCATGATGTGGAACTTGCCTATAGCTGGGCGGATTATGTATATTTCATGTCCGAAGGACTTTTGATAGGTGAAGGAGTCCCTGAAGATGTTTTTAAGGATGATGAACTGTTAAGACGGGCCCATCTTAAGCAACCACGTCTGCTGGAAGTCTATGGAGAACTGGAAAGGCGTGGTCTTGCAAAGAACCGTAATTTCCCGACAAGTGTGCCTGAGCTTGTTAATATCCTGAAACCCCCTGAACTTATGTGGATAGATATCCCTCCTGAAACAAAGCAGGGCGATCTGGTCAATCTGGGAGTGATGCATGGTGACTATGCTCTTGCCTGTCCTTATGAAGCGATCAATGCACGTATCCTTCACATCCATCCTGAAGGCAGGGCCATTGCAGAGATGACACGCCATGGGATCAGGTCAGGGGGCATCGTACTTTATGATATAGACTCATACGATCCTGAATTGTTCAAAAAGATAATGATGGATGAAGAGATTGAAATGATAGGTGCCATGGGAAAGAAAAGTAAGACCATAGCTGCAGATCGCAACATAAATGTCACTGTCACCTCCGGTGTGATCGACCGGTCTATATTGATGGCCCTGTGCGGTAAACGTTGCATGATCCTCACATCAGGAGGGATGATAGCACATGCTGCAAAGCGTATCAATGAATATGCGGACAATAGTGGTATTGCTATAAATCTTATAATTCCTGAGGAAATGAAAGAGCAGTAATCCGTCACAGCACTGTCAACTACCCACGATTAAAGTCGTGGGTTCTCTGTGCCCCTGCATCCCGGTTAATCCCAATCATTCAGGTCTGAAAGGTCAGTCTGTTATGATGGCCCAATGTATTTTGGTGAACTTTAGTTCATGGTCTTGTTCATTGTTTTGTTCATGATCTCAGGTCAGATTTCCTTTCTGTGGAATATGACCCTGAACTGTTCGTTTTGTTTCTCTTCGATAAAATCAACCTTTATCCCGGCCTTCTTACATTCATGAATGATTCGAAGGACCCCTGTTCCAATCCCGCGGTAAGGTATTCCTTCAATGTCCTTGAGCATGGAAACAAGGATGGGGTTGCGTTCGATATGCACTCCCATCTTAATGGATTCAACACTGATGGTATTTGGCAGACATCCGGGACTTATGATCTCAACCCGGTCACTGAATATGAATATCCGGATATTACTGGCGATGAAATAATTTCGGTGGACTATTGCATTGATAAGGGCTTCCTCAAGAGCTATCTGCGGGATCTCCAGTATACCAACGGTGTTAAAATCCTGATCTTCCTGCAGCCATCGCAGGTAGTTGACCAGAAAAGCCCTGGCACCATCAAACATCACAGGTATGTTCCCGGTGATGTCCCGACTGTCCTTGTAATTGGTAGCTGAAGGGCAGTCTCCGGGAAAAAGTACGGCTTTGATCGAGAACTGAGGTCTTTTCTCTTCCGGTTTCCATCCAAATGACAAAAGGGCCGCCAGTGTTAATTCATTATTGACCATAAGTTTCAGATTTGTTAACAGATCCTTGATGGGAATAATTGATCGGTCCAGCTCTTCATGAGTCCGTTTTTTATAGAAAGAGCTGAAGAGGTGCATGTTAATGTCATTTATATCGGTGCCCTCAACGGGCATCTCATCGGCGAACAGATGTCTGGAGGATTGAAGCAATCTCTGGATCTCTTCCCGCTTAGCTCTTCTTTTATCGGCCCTGACTTTGACCCATATGTCTTTTCCATTTGTCATGTAGAACTTATTGGGGCCCAGGGGGACATTTATTATTAATATATTCTTTCCCTGTAACTGTATGATCTGTGTGGATACAGTTACAGGAGGGTCAATTTTTTGAGAACATGTATTTGATATCCATTCGTTAAATTTCCGGATGTCATCTCTTGTAAGCCCCTTTATGATCCCGTCATCACTAACTCCTACAATGATAAACCCACCATTGGAATTGCTAAATGCAGTAATTTCAGATGCCAGGGCATCAATACTTTTGAAAGACTCCTTTAATTGGGTTTGTGAGTCATCTCCCTTCTCAATATATTTTAAAAGTTCTGAATCATTCATCAACAAAACCCTTCATAAAAATTTAATAAAACAAATCTCTATCTGTATAGTGAAAATGCACATTTTTCTAATAAATGGTTTTTGGCATGTTCCCCGGTTGTCTCAATTTCTGTGGTATGCCCTTCCTGTGCGTTACTTCCTTTCAGGAATGCAATGATTGATGTAGAATGCTGCAAATACAGTTATGAAGGAGTTATCATGGAAGATGATATGGGGCAGGTGAACACCGATATTACTATAGAAGAGCCCCGTCCGGAAGGTATGAACATCCAGGGGAATGTTCCAGGTTCAGATAGTGGTCCCGAATATATTCTCCGGGCCCATGGACAGAAAAAACAGAGTGCAAAGGATCTTGTGCAGGCCTGTAGTGAGTTGAAGGTCTCACATATCATGACAAAGGAGCTTGTCACCATCTCGGGGGTTTGTCCGGTCGAGCATATACTGGAACTGTTCGATGAAAATCATTTCCACACATTGCCCGTGGTATCTGATAAAGGCCAGCTGATAGGCATCATTGATCAGAACATAATCCTTGGTATTTTGCTGGTACACAGGATCCCCAAGCTTGACCATACCCATCTTGCCGCGGTAAAATCCCGGGGAAGAACTGCAAAAGATATAATGATCCCTCACCCGGTAGTGATTTCAGCCGATCTTAACCTTTGTGATACTGCAGATATGATGCTCAAACACAGGATGGACAGGTTCTGTGTGGTGAGGGATGACCGGTTGGTCGGCATCATCTGCAAATCTGATGTCATTAAAGAGGTTTATCGGCTCAAAGGTCTGATCTAAGAAAGGTCTGATCTAATGAAGTGAAGTTGGCTTAAAGGGTCTGATTGAATGAACTACCAACGACTAAAGTCGTGGGCTTTCTCTGTCCCTACGCCCCAATGATCGTAAATATAATTCGGATAAAAAATGCAGGTCTGATTGAATGGAAGCATTATTGTATCTTCTTTTGATCCTCTTTTTTGCAAAGATCTTCGGGGAGGGGTTTGAAAGGGCCGGCTTTCCCTCTATCCTGGGAGAATTGCTCGCAGGAATGGTCACAGGTGTTCTTCTCCTCTCAGACCAGCTTGAGATCATCTCTTTTTTTGCAGACATGGGGGCCATTTTCCTGCTTTTTACTGCAGGATATAAGGAAGTCCATATACAGGATCTGAAATCATCTTCGGCAAAGGCCTCAATAGCTACCCTGGTGCAGATCAGTATTGCTTTTATTTCAGGTTTTCTGCTTGCATCCTTCTATGGGTATGGTTTATTGATCAGTCTTTTCCTGGGGGTGGCCTTTAGTCCCACAAGTATTGGAGTGGTGGTCAGGACCCTTATTGATATGGATCAGCTCTCCAGCAGACCCGGTTCAATGATGCTCACATCGGCCATATTCGATGATATTCTGGGAATCTTCCTGCTCTCAGTTGTGGTGACCATGGCCAGATATGAACAATTTCCCTCCCTGTTCCAGATGGGACTGATCCTTTTCAAGATCCTGTTCTTTATAGCATTCATGCTTATGCTTCGAAAAATCCTGTTCCCGTGGCTCTTTGAGCAGGTGCACCGTATGCATATTAAGGAGTCCATATTCGGATTTGTTATAATTGTGGCCCTGTTCTGCTCCTATCTTGCAGAAATATTCGGCCTTCATGCTGTGATAGGGGCTTTTATAGGAGGAGTAATGCTTTCGGATATCCCCCTGGCAAAGATCGAGCATGTGCAGAGCAAGGTAACAGGACTTTCTTATGGCTTTTTTGTACCTGTATTCTTTGCATTCATAGGCCTGTCCCTGGATCTTGCTGTCCTGAAAGATGCGGGGTCGTTTGCTTTTCTGGTCATGACAGTGGCTCTGCTTGGCAAATTCATTGGAGGTTTTATTGGTGGGAAGTTAATAGGGTTTGACAGGTATGACAGTTTGATATTCGGTACTGGCATGATGCCCAGGGCCGGAGTGGAACTGGTCCTTATTTCCATTGGAAAAGAGATGGGTATCATAGATGGAGAAATATTCGCTGCTGTTGTGATGATGGTGGTGGCATCTATTTTCATCTCTCCCGTGTTGTTGAAATTTATGATCGAGCTAAAAGTGAGATCGATTTCGATAAATACTTAAGCTAGTTCTATGAAATGTATAACTGGAAGGATTGCCTGAAGATTATTTGGTGCAATAGATTGGATCATTAATTCTATCGTATGCGCGGATTGGGGATATGATATGAAAGTTGACAACACAAAAAAGGAAAATGAGGAGCTTTCCTCACATAATGCGCTGGCTGATGTGATGGAAAGAAAAGAAATACTTGAGACTGTAATAAATAACAGTCCTGTGATAGCTTTTTTATGGACAGCCGGGCCGGATGAGGACCAGGAGCTCTGGCCTGTGGAGTTCGTTTCTGAAAATGTAGACCAGCTTGGATACAGTGTGGAAGATTTCCTTTCCGGCCGTGTTCTTTATGCTGATATTGTTTATCCTGAAGACCTGCCTCAGGTACAGGAGGCTCTGTCAGAAAGCTGCCGTATGGGAGAGGATTTTTTTGATCAGGAGTACAGGATAAGTCTGAAGTCCGGGGATATACGCTGGGTCAATGAAAAAACCTATATTCAAAGGGATGACCAGGGTAATGTCACTCATTATCAGGGTACGATCTTTGATATTACAGACCAGAAGAATGTTGAAGTTTCATTAAGTGAGGCCCTCAAAAAGCAAGACGCTCTGGAGACCATCATTGACAACAGTCCTGTCATTGTTTTTCTGTGGAGGGCCGAGGAATTCTGGCCGGCGGATTATGTTTCGAACAATGTCATCAGACTGGGATATCCGGCCGAGGATTTCATCCAGGGCCGTATTCTCTATGGTGATCTTGTGCATCCTGAGGATCAGGAAATGGTCAGGACCGAACTTGATAAAAGATGTGATGCCGGATATGATGACTTTGATCAGGAATACCGGGTGATCACCCGTGATGGCCAGACCATCTGGGTCAATGAAAAGACTTTCATCCAGAGGGATGAGAATGGCAACCCCACTCATTTCCAGGGGATAATCCTGGACATCACTAAACTTAAAGAGGATGAAAAGGAACTAAAGGAACTGGTCAGGACCCAAAAAGAGCTCCTTGCCAGAAAAGAAGCCCTTGAGAACATCCTCAATCACAGTCCTGTCATCGCCTTTTTGTGGAAGGCGGGGCCTGAAGGGGAAGAGGAACTCTGGCCGGCGGAGTTTGTTTCAAAGAATATTTCCCAGCTGGGTTATTCAGTTGATGACTTCATCTCGGGGAAGACCCTTTATGGGAACATAATCCATCCTGATGATCTGCTGGATGTCCAGACCGAACTCTCCGACACCTGCAAGGAAGGCGGCAATGTATTCGTAAAAGAATACAGGATATACAATGGTTCAGGGGAATTGCGCTGGGTAAAGGAACAGACATTCATACAACGGGATGGTGGAGTAGTAACCCATTATCAGGGTATTATTCAGGACATAACATCCTATAAAAATAGTGATTGATCTTTTATTGATTGATCTTTTTGGTCATCCTGTCGGGATGGCCTTACTTTTACCTTTACTTTTCCTTACTTTTACCTTTACTTTTACCTTTACTTTTACCTTTACTTTATCTCTGCCTTTACTTTTTTAGCATCAGGACTTTTAATATCAGGCATAGATGTCTAAATTCTATGAAATACAATTATTTGTAATGAACCCATCATTAATCTGCTTAATATTTATCAAGGCTAACCCTGAACACACTTCCCTGACCTTCGGGATTATCCGTAACCCATACATCATTTCCATGTAATTGCATTATCCTTTTAACGATTGCAAGGCCCAGGCCGGTGCCTTTGATCTTTTCCTGTTTCAGGCGTTTGAACCGGTCAAAGATCAGTTCTTTATCTTCATCTGCAATGCCCTCACCCTGATCTGCAACAGACACTATCCATTTGTCATCGTGGTTCTCTATCCAGATATTTATCGCTGAATTGTCAGGACTGTACTTTATGGCATTGGAAATAAGATTGAGAAAGACTTCCGATACGATCGGATTTGCTCTGGCAGCAGCCGGATGATCCATCTCTTTTATTGTAAGGGATATATTTCTCTCCCTGGCCTGGTCCTGGAATTGTTTCTCTGTATTTTTTAAGATAGCGAAAAGATCGATACTGGAAAAATCAAGTTGTTCGGTTGAGCGCAATCTGGCAAACTCCGAGGCCGTTTCAATAAGCTCTATCAGTCTTCTGATGTTAGAATTTATCTTATTGAGGAAATGAAGCTTGGTCTGATCTGTCTCCTTTTTCAGGAGGACCTCGGAAAATCCCTTGACGATGCCTGCGGGGTTTAGGAGGTCATGGTTCATTATATCAATGAAAAGGGCCTGCATTTCATTGGATGTTTTGAGCTCTTCCATATATTGTCTTGACAGTTGTTCAGCCTTTTCCTTTTCTGTAATATCAATTCCCACTGAAAGGATGGAAGTGGTGTTCCCATTTTCATCCAATAGACGTGAATTCTGCCAGGATATGATCTTTTTTTCCTTATTTTTGCACAGAATGTGGTTCTTTGTACCCCAGTGCATGTCCGAACCTCTGGAAACATCCTTGAAAACATCACAAACAATCTCTTTTTCATCTGTGGCTATGAAGGAATCGATCCAGTTCATTCCCCTTGCTTGTTCACAGGTATATCCGGTTACCTCACAGGCAAAATTATTGATCCTCTGTACATTTGCATTTTTGTCCAGGACCACTATAAGGGCCCTTGCAGTATGGATTATCTTTTCATTTAATTCTCTTTCAGCTTCCAGGAGGGCCCTGTTCTTTCTCTTTCGCAGGGTGATGTCCCTTGAAATGCTGATGATCGCTTTTTGACCCTGATAATCGATTATGTTCGCACTTTCTTCTGTATGTATTAACGTTCCATCCTTGCGTATCACCGGAGTTTCAAAGACAAGTTTTTCATTTTTCATTAATTTCTCAATACGATCTTCTGCAGTAAGGTCATTGATGGCAGGTTCCAGGTCAAGGGGGTTTAGTGTGAATAATTCTTCTCTTGAATAGCCCAGGTTCTCACAAAAAGCTTTATTCATTTCGAGGAAATGGCCCTTAAGGTCATGGATACAGACCATGTCGCTGACATTATCAAAAAGGAGATTGAATTCTTTTCTGTATTCTTCGAGCCTGTTTTCAGATTCCGCTTTTTCGGTAATGATATCATCATGGAATTGTTTGCTTTTAAGCAGGGCCCTGACCTTTTTCTTTAGCTCCACAAAATCAACCGGTTTGGTGAGATATTCATCAGCCCCAAGGTCAATGCATTTAAGCTTTGAATCACGTTCCGAAAGAGCTGTTATGATTATTATCGGGATGAATTTTGTATTGTCATTGTTCTTGAGCTCTTCACAAATAGTATATCCGCTAACTCCAGGCATCATAAGGTCCAGAAGTATCAGGTCGGGTCTTTCGGTTTTGATAATCTCGAGGGCTTCTTCCCCGTCATATGCAGGCAATATATTATAATCGTTATTAAAATAGGCCTTTGCCAGCAGGATATTGTCCGGTTCGTCATCTACCACAAGTATCGTTCTTTTGATATCATTATCACTTGATCCCAAGTTCCAGCCCCCCGGCTAAAAAAGACTCTAATAATGTTATGAATGAAATCCTATATATAATAAATGATATTCAATAGAGTAGTTTTTATATTATTGCAGGGGTCCAGTCACACATGTTCGTCAATTTACCATGAAAGTACCTGTACTTTCGCTATTTGAGGATGATATTCAGAGAATATCATGTGTGCTTAAAAAACAAATATCAATGATCAGTACATACTGGATTTAACAGGGTAGTTCCAGATGTACGGTAGTTCCCTTTCCGTCCCCGGGGCTTTCGATCCATATATATCCTTTGTGAGCATCCATTATTTCTTTGCAGATGGAGAGGCCCAGGCCTGTCCCACCGTATTTACGTGTCCTGGATGCATCGATCTGATAAAAGCGCTGGAAAAGCTTTGGGATATGTTCCTGATCAATCCCGATACCTGAATCCTTGATTCTTAAATGCAGATACATCAGTTTTTTTGTATCCGGAATATTTGAAAGTGTTTCATCTGCAGGTATATATGTTGGCTCTGGATAACATGGTTTTTCAGCCGATTGGATGTATGCTGGTTTTGGATGATGAGCAACTTCTTGCGGGGATGGGAATGGGGAACTTTGTCCTTTAATATTTGCATTTATAGAGTCATAGGATGGAGCAGGTTCACTAAAGCTTTCAAGGTCAGAGGTAGTTGCAGGTTCAATTTCATCCTCAGTTGTATTCATATAATTGATAGCCGGTTGATCCATATTTATATTTTCAACAGCTTTTCCCCCGACTATTTTCTCCCCGGTCATTTTCTTCCAGAATGGCCGGTTATCCTGATAAGCTCTGTGATTTTCAACAACACCTTCTACAGTGATGAAGTCATGTTCATGGCTGAATTTGATTGAATTGGAAAAGATGTTCGTAAGGACATGGATCATACGATCTTTATCGACATTTACAACAGGTAATTTCTCAGGTATCTTTTTTTGTATATGAATATATTTTTCTTCTGCCTGCAGTTGCAGGTCAAGTATTGTCAGATCGATCAACTCTTCCATTTGAACCGGTTCAAAATTATAGTCAATAGTCCCCGAACGTACCCGGCTGATGTATAACAGGGACTCTACCAGTTTGCGCAGTCTTTCCACATTGCGCAAAACACTCTCTTCTGCCTGTTTTTGTATATCATTGATCTCGCCCAGAGAACCATCATATACCAGTTGGCTATAGCCTTTGATGGAGGTAAGAGGAGTTTTGAGCTCATGGCTGATATTGGAGAGGAAATTGTCTTTCATAGTGTCCAGGGATTTCAATTCTTCATTGGCCCGGGCCAGCTCCCGGGCTGATTTTTTGAGCTGCTGCTCAGCTTTTTTACGATCAGTTATGTCCCGTGCGATCACCAGAACAGCTTTTTTACCTTCATCTACTATCATCTGAGCACTTATTTCCACAGGTATAGCTGCTCCTCTTTTATGTAGATGTACGGTTTCATATATTGACCTTTTATTTTCTTCAATATGCTTCATTCTTTCAGGAAGCTTTGCTGCAAATTCAGGCAGGGTGATATCTGCAGGTTTTAGCTGAAGTAATTCTTCTTTGGAATATCCAAGTCTTTCACAGGCAATCTTATTGACTTCGATGAATCGGTCGTGCAATAAATAGATAAAAATTGCATCATTGGCATTATCAAAAAGAGATTTGAATCTGTTGCGTGAAGCATCTCTTGCCTGTTCTGCTTTTTTCTTTTCCAGAATAAGATGTTCCTGAAGTTCCTTAATTCTCAACAAAGATCTTATCCTGGTGGTAAGTTCTATACTGTCTATAGGTTTTGTAAGGAAATCATCAGCTCCGGCTTCAACACCTCTGGAGCGCTCATCCGGGTTTTTCAGGGCTGTCACCATGATCACAGGTGTAAATAATGTGTCTGCATTCTCCTTTATCCAGGAACAGATCTCATAACCGCTCATCTGAGGCAACATCACATCAAGGATAACCAGATCAGGATCATCCGATGCGATCTTTTCCAGGGCTTGCTGTCCATTACAGGCCGTGATCACTTCATATTCCGGTGTCAGAAAGATAGTGAAAAGTTCTATATTTGCAGCTTCATCATCCACGACCAGGATTTTACGTCTTAATGTGTCATGGTTTCTGTTGTTGAAGATCAATACGCCTCCTTTTACATAAGAAGAGTTAATTTAGTCTATACTGATCAATGTTTCTGTTAATAACATTATGTGATCATATGACATTTATTTATTGTGAATGATCTTAAGGCTTAAAAAAAGAAAAATAAGAAATAGTCCGGATTAGATATACTATCTGGCAGGGGTTGTTTGATGGACTTTAAAGATGCTGATCTGGAAGATGTTCTTTCAATGCTGGATACTTCATTAAAAGGTTTACAAGATAAGGAAGTTTCCAAAAGGCTGGAAACGTTTGGTTACAATGAACTTACAGAAAAGACGAAAGTAACTCCCCTGAAGGTATTTGCAGGTCAGTTTTCAAATTTTATTGTCTGGCTGCTGATAGTGGCGGCTTTAATATCACTATACATAGACGAAGTTGTCAATTTCTGGGTGATCAGTTCCATTGTTTTGTTCGTGGTCATCCTGGGTTTCTTTCAGGAATATCGTGCAGAAAGATCAATGGAGGCCCTTAAGAAATTATCCCGGCCACAGTCACGTGTGCTGAGAGATGGCCGGATTATGGATGTTCCTACAAAAAACATTGTCAGAGGAGATGTGCTGGTACTGGAGATGGGGGACAGTGTCCCTGCAGATGCGTATATATTTGAGCTGACGGGCCTGAAAGTGGATGAATCAGCCCTTACAGGGGAAAGCATGCCCGTGGAAAAAGCGGATCATGAGCTGATCTATGCCGGAACACAGATAGTACATGGTAAATGTAGGGCCCTTGTTACAGCTGTGGGCATGCAGACCCGCCTTGGAAGCATTGCAGGCCTCATACAGGATGAAGATGTGCTAACCCCCCTGCAAAAAAAGATAATGTCCCTTTCAAAAAGTCTTGCATTCATTGCCCTTCTGGCGGCAACGGTTGCCTTTATCCTGGGTATGTTAAGTGGTGCCCCTCTGGAAGAGATGCTCCTCATCACCCTGGCCCTTGCGGTTGCTGCAGTTCCGGTAGGCCTTCCTCTGACCCTCACGATCACCCTGGCCCATGGAATGAGACATATGGCAAAACACAAGGCCATTGTCCGTAAGATGCTTGGAGTTGAAACCCTTGGTTCTACAACAGTGATCTGTACCGACAAGACCGGGACGCTGACAAAGAATGAAATGACCATTGAAAGGATCTTCACGGCCGGGCAGCTCTTTGAGGTATCTGGAAGTGGCTATGAGCCACGGGGCCGGATATCTTTAAGCAGTAACATCCCCGGAAAAGATTCGAATGATAATTCTGATCTTACTTCAAATCTCAGCGCCGATGTCCATTCCGATATCCGTTCCGATATCCGCTCCGATATCCATTCCGATATCCGTTCCGATATCCGTTCCGATATCCATTCCGATATCCGTTCTTATTATCCGCTTTCATTGTTACTTAAGGCAGGTTCCCTGTGCAACAATGCTTCACTGGAGCAGTTCCAGGGGTACTGGAGGTCAGTTGGGGATCCCACCGAGGTGTCCCTGATCGTAGCTGCGGGCAAAGCCGGGATCTGGAAGGATGATCTTGATCCTGAATATGAAAAGGTGCATGAGATCCTGTTCACTTCGGAAAGGAAATTGATGACCACGATCCATCAGACAGGGAAGGGAAGGATTGCTTTTAGTAAGGGTGCTCCGGAAGTTGTCCTTCGAAAATGCACTTATATTGAAAGAAATGATGGCATATCCGATCTTGATGAAGACCATATACCTGATATACTGGATCAGAATACGGAATTTGCAAGGTCGGCCTATAGAGTACTGGGTCTGGCCTACAGGGAGATACCTGATCATCTGCCTGTGGAAGAAGCTGAATCAGAAATGGTCTTTCTGGGACTGGTGGCTATCATTGATCCGGAAAGAGAGGAAGCAAAACAGTCCATAGGATTGTGCACACAGGCCGGTATTAAAGTAGTGATGATCACAGGGGACAATGAAGATACTGCAAAGGCCATTGGAAAGAAACTTGGTATTTGGGCCCAATACAGGGGTAAATCTGAAGGTATGGATAGAAAGCTTCAGGAGATAATAAAAGACGGTGCGATCACCGGAGAAGAAATGCAGGCTTTAAACGATAGTGAATTTGATAATGTGGTGGAAGGTATCAGTATCTATGCAAGGGTCATGCCTGAACAAAAACTTCGTATTGTAAAAGCTTTGCAGAAAAAAGGGCATGTTGTAGCAATGACCGGAGATGGGGTCAATGATGCACCGGCACTGAAAAAAGCGGATATCGGCATTTCCATGGGCCTGAAAGGCACAGATGTTGCCCGGGAGTCAAGTTTGATGGTCCTTCAGGACGATAACTTCAAAACCATCGTTGAAGCTGTGAAAAGCGGTCGTTCTATCTATGAGAACATTGAAAAGTTCACCTGTTATCTGATATCCCGCAACTTTACCGAGATAATCCTTATAATGCTTGGTGTGACCCTGCTTGGTTTTGATTTCATTCCTTTGCTTGCATTGCAGATCCTGTTCATAAATATGTTCGATGAGGTCATGCCTTCGATCGGTTTAAGCCTGGACCCCATTCGGGAAGAGGTCATGTACAGTAAACCCCGCAACCCTGCTGAAAAGATCCTCAATCGGAGAAACCTTCTTCTGGTGATCAGTGTGGCCCTGGTAATGGGAATGACCTGTTTTCTGGTCTTCCTGGTCTCAGAGCCGCTGGAATTTATTGAAAAGGCCAGGACAATGACCTTTGCGGCAGTGGTCAGTATGATCCTTTTTGTACCTTTTGCATTCAGGTCCCTTGAAAGTTCAGTCCTTTCTACCGGATTAAATAACAGGATCATGCTCTGGGGTGTCTTTGCAACATTTTTGATCACTCTTATGGTAATGTATCTTCCGTTCTTTAATGAACTGTTCGGACTTGTACCTCTGAGCCTTTCAGACTGGGGTCTGCCATTGGCTGCTGCTTTCTCAACATTTATGTTCGTTGAGGTTATAAAAAAAATAGCAAACTACAAAAAAGTGTGAATGATGATATATGGGCCAAAAACATTAATATATGTTTCATCCTAATTATCATTATAGAGATTAAAAGGAATTATTTTTGCGGGATCATATCTACATGTTTAAATTATATTCCTGAAAAAGATCCTGACTTAATTCAATGGTAAATGGTGAATGATATGAACTACAGATGCCCCAAATGTGAAGGCAGGATGAACAGATGGAGATTCCCTGTTCTTAAAAGGACGGACCAGTTCGGAAGGTCCCTTGTGATCTATAAATGTGTTGAATGCGGACATGAGGAAATGTATCCGGATCTGTGAACATTTCCTTCTGTCCGGTTTTGATATTTTTTAGAATGGGGTATAGACTTCTTCGTGGGGGTGTATTACAAAACCCTCTGAAGTTATTTCGTAGGGGTGTAATTTCTTACTATGATCAGATCCACGCATCTTATATATCTCCATAGACCGTGCTCTGACATTTCCATGCATATCATAGTGAAGGACGAAAGTTCCGTCTGTTACAAAGTTCTCCACACCAAACCTTGAGGGTTTGTCTTCGTCCACGACCTCACAGGTCATAAGGGATGTCAGGCCGATCACCTCAAGGGTCGTACTGAGCTTAAGCAGTTCCACACGGATCTTTGCAGGATCGTGCAGATAGAAACTGATCGAAGTGGTGGAATCAATAAGGGCCCTTTTTGCATTGATCTCTTCCTGTGTTGCAATGATCTGGTCCATCATGGAACGTATGTCGAATGGGCGAACATCAACATATTTTTCCTGGGAAGGTATGCCGATCTTTGTGGAGCAGGCGTCGATGATGACAAGTTTGCCTTCATCTTCCAGTTTTTTAAGGTCCCATCCAAATTTCATCACATTTTCGCGTATCTGTTCGGGCCTTTCTTCAGTGGCGACAATGATCCCGTTCTCCCCATACTTTGTGATACCATTATATATGAACTGGATGGAAAAGTTCGTTTTTCCGGCCCCGGAAGTTCCGGATACCAGGTATGATCTGTCTCTGATAAGACCTCCGCCACAAAGTTCATCAAATCCGGGAATACCGGTTTTGATCCTGTTCATTTCATCGTCCATTGAGATCTCTTCGGAAGCTGAGCCTGTAAACATCTGTGTCATCACTCCTTATACTAAAATGTTCATCTTATTGTAATACTTTATTGTTAATTGCAATCTATTACATTAATATGCAATTAATCTGTAAATATTGTCATTCTGTATTTTGTATCGAATACAAATGAAAATTTAATGTTATTTTTATATAGTATACTGTTACAGTGAAGTTATGTACCGGTCAGTTAAAAACTTATTTATCAGAACCTTCAGATTGATTCGATTTTAATCCATTCAGTACTTTATGATCATACATTAATACAATCTAGTATATATATATCTATTCACATTTTAGACTATAGCCTTTGATATTCTTTAAATATCGGCCAGAATAAATTCCGGAATGGATGTTCATGTACGTTTTTTATTACTCTATATTCTGGATATTGTTCCCTATTCACAATTTTATATATTGGGGAAGCCAGTATCGACAATATACGTATAGTTGAGGTTGATATGAAAAATGAGTTTATTAACAGGGCCTATCTGACTTCGACATTCACCGTTATATGTATCGATATTTACCATTGCATCGCGATAATTTGAGCAAATGAGACCACAAAAGATTTAAAAGGAAATTATCTTATAAGACAGTTGTAATCCAATATGACGGGATTAAGAGGGTGATGAAATCTCCTTTGTATGGCAAAGGACGATGTACGCAATAAGGCGTTTATCTTGATTCTCTCTCTTTAACTTAATACAAATAATGGAGGAAAATAATGAAACAATTTACAGCAATCGCATTGGCTGCTCTTATGGTCATGACAGTGTTTGCATCAGCTGCAACCGCAGCAACTTCCGCAGACACAGTTGAGATCAGAAGTCCAGTCTTTACCGGTGCAACTCTTGCAGCACAGGTGCCGGTAGTAATTGATTATACAGATTTTGCAGGATTTTACTATGACCTTGACGCAGGTGTAGGTTCAGAATACATGAACATCACAGCTGCAACAGGTGACGACATTGATGACGCAGGACTTGTCTATTCCACTGATATCCAGACCGTTGGATATGAATTTGGTGACTGGGACAGCGCTGACACAACATACGAGAAGATCGGATTCCTTGCAGAGGAATACATCCCTGTAAACAGCGACCCAGCTATCCTTTCCAAGCTCATTCTGGACACAGATGACAAGTTCACACTCAGGACCGGTCAGACCCTTGACCTTGGCGAAGGCTTTGCAATCACACCAAAACAGATCGATGTTGAGGGTGACAAAGTATGGCTTGAGCTTACCAAGGACGGCGACTTCCTGGATGATGAAGTTGTTACCGTATCAGGCACAACCCACCCTGACAACCGTACCTGGGACTATGAGCAGGACATTGCCGGTGAGGATGATGTCAAGATGCTGAAGGTCCACGTCAAGGAAGTATTCCAGGGCCAGGTAGACAGTCTCGCAATCATTGAGGGTGTATGGCTCATGTCCGATGATGCAATGGAGATCGAAACCGACGACACCTTTGGAGAACTTGAAGTAACCAGTGTGACCGTCGCTCAGGAAACCGCATTACCAGGTCTTACACTCAAGAACGATGGTGCAATTGGCCTTTCCGCAGATTCCACAGTAGATGTCACAGATGAGATCAGTATCCAGGTCGCAGACGACAACACAGCTCTTCGCTTCTACTTCGTGAAAGAGGTCACAGAGCCAGGTACCTATGAGATCAGAGGTAGTGTGCAGACAGGTAGTGCCGTATGGACTGCTGCAACCTTTGCAGGTTTCTACTATGACCTTGATGCAGATGTATCCTCAGAGTACCTTAACGTAACAGCTACTGGCAGAACCATTGCAGACCAGGACCTTGTATACTCCTCCGACATCCAGACCGTTGGCTATGACTTTGGAGACTGGGACAGTGCTGACACAACCTATGAGAAGATCGGATTCCTTGCAGAGGAATACATCCCTGTAAACAGCGATCCAGCTATCCTTTCCAAGCTCATTCTGGACACAGATGACAAGTTCACACTCAGGACCGGTCAGACCCTTGACCTTGGCGAAGGCTTTGCAATCACACCAAAACAGATCGATGTTGAGGGTGACAAAGTATGGCTTGAGCTTACCAAGGACGGCGACTTCCTGGATGATGAAGTTATCACCGTATCAGGCACAACCCACGCAGACAACCGTACCTGGGACTATGAGCAGGACATTGCCGGTGAGGATGATGTCAAGATGCTGAAGATCCACGTCAAGGAAGTATTCCAGGGCCAGGTCGACAGTCTTGCAATCCTTGAAGGTGCATGGCTCATTTCCGATGAAGCAATGGAGATCGAAACCGACGACACTTACGGAGAACTTGAAGTAACCAGTGTAACTCTTGCTGATGAAACCGCTTCTCCAGGTCTTACCCTCAAGAACGATGGTGCAATGACCCTTACTGCTGGTGACGATGTAAAGGTCACAGATGAGATCTACTTCAAGGTCGCTGACTCTGCAGGTCTTCGCTACTACCCATTCGTCGAATACACCATTGGTGGCGAAGTCGCTGATGATGACGATGAGGAAGACATGGAAGAAGACACTGGTGACGACATGGAAGAAGACACTGGTGACGACATGGAAGAAGACACCGGTGACGACATGGAAGAAGACACTGGTGACGACATGGAAGAAGACACCGGTGACGACATGGAAGAAGACACTGGTGAAGACATGGAAGAAGACACAGGTGAAGAAGAAGAAGACGCAACACCTGGCTTTGAAGCAGTCTTTGCAATCGCAGGACTTCTTGCAGTAGCATACTTCGTCAGAAGGAACTAAATGAATGAAGAAGGGTGATACCCTTCTTTTCATTCTTTTTTTTATTGAAACGACTACGAAAAACTTTTTCTGATCCTCATATTATGAGGCTTTTTTATGAATACAAGATTATTGATAATTACAGCTGTTGCGGTCTTGATGGTCGCATTTTCAGGTTGCATAGACCCTGATACACCGGATGATACAAGTAATGGTGAACTTGGTTTGAATGCTGTCATGATTGAGAATGTACCTGAAGGGTTTGAATATGTTGGCATGCATTCCTTAAGTATTGATGATATTACAGAATATGCCAATACAAGTGGTTTTGTGGATGCTTCTGAAGGTATATACAAAGCAGATTCCACAGATCTGTATGTAAAGGCCATACAGTTTGAGACCTCTTCTGATGCAGAGGATTTCATCTATGAGTACAAGACAGGCCTGTCCCCAATTGCTGTGGGAGAGCAGTTTGTTGAGGAGTCCTTTAATGATCACTTTGCAACCCGGATAATGAAATATGTATTCTGGGGCGGAGAACAGGTCCCGAGATATTCCTACATCTGGAAGAATGAAAATTTCGTGTTCATGGTAGAAGGTAATGGTAATACCCCTGCTTCAACACGCACTCTGGCCGAAGCAACCGGGTTCTAACCCCGGGCCAGGCCTTTTTCAATCGATATCCTTTAATACTACTTAATCCATTTAGGTGCTGCAATGCCCGGGTAGCCTAGTTGGTTGGGGCGCCAGACTCATAGGGACATTTAACTGTGCGTCCAAATCTCCTGAGACATCTGGAGGTCGCGTGTTCGAGTCACGCTCCGGGCATATTTCTTCTTTTATGTTTTTCAGATCATGTTATTTTTGCAATATCTGATGATAAGACATATATTGTTCAATTACATTAACTAGTCCTATGAATTTTCAGATACTGGATGCAGATTATTACCGTGAGGCAGACAAGCCCGTCATCCGTCTTTTTGGAAGGTCCCTGGAAGGTGAAAGTGTATGCTGTCTTGTTCCCGGGTTTGAGCCTTATTTTTATCTGAAGGTATCATCAGATTATCTGGAAGAATCACTCCCGCTGATACAGCAGCGTTTTGATACTATCAGATCCATTGAGATAGTTGAGCGGTTTGAGCCTATAGGTTATCAGACATCAAAGATACCTATGCTTAAGGTCACAACCAATGACCCCCGCAATGTACCCGAGATCAGAGAAGAGATCGCCCAGTTACCTTACGTTGAAGAGATTTATGAAACTGATATACTTTTCAGGAACAGATTTCTTATAGACAAAGGCCTGAAAGGGATGGGGTGGGTCAGTGTAAAGGACACCCGAAAAAATGCTTATGGGGTTGAGGAGGGTCTTAAATGTGATCAGGCCATCACAGCTACAGATATAGAAGCTGTTGAAAGTATAGCTGTGGCACCATTAAAATACATGGCCTTTGATATTGAATGCCTTCCCCATGATGGCGGGATGCCCACCCCGGAAACCTCTCCTGTGATCATGATAAGCTTTTCCTTTGAGCCTGCTTATGAAGGTCATGAGACCATTATCCTTGTGGGGAAAGAAGTACAGGACATTGATGGAGATGTGGAGACCTTTAAGGATGAAACGTCTCTTTTAAAGCGTTTTTTTGAGATCTTCCAGAAATATGATCCGGATGTAGTAACAGGTTACAATATAAACGATTTTGATATCCCCTATATTGCCGACCGGGTAAAGATCCTAAACGAACAGGGAATGAGCATTCGACCTGAGGTGGGCCGGGACAGAAGACATTTAAGTTATCGCAGGGTGGGTACCCGGGTGATGGTATCCATTCCGGGACGTGTTGTGGTGGACTCTCTTCCTCTTATCAGACAGCAGTTCAGTTTAAAGAGATATACACTGCGTAATGTTTCCATGGAGCTTTTAAGCAGGGAAAAACTGGATGTGGCCCCTGCTGAGATGGAGGACCACTGGAACGATTCCGGTGAGAAGCTCAAAAAGTTCATTGATTATTCCAGGCGTGATTCCGAGCTTGCTCTGGAGCTTTTATTAAAGCTAAAATTGCTTGACAAATATGTTGCTCTCTCCCAGGTAAGTGGTACTCTGTTGCAGGACACCGTCAGCGGGGGCCAGACCAATATGGTTGAGCATATCCTGCTGACAGAGTTCGGGAAACAGGGTCGTGTCATGTCCACAAAACCCGATGACCATACTTCAGCAAAGCGAAGGAAGCTTAATGAGAACCTTAAGGGAGGGGCTGTTCTGGAGCCCCGTAAAGGCCTGCATGAGAACATAGTGGTGCTGGACTATAAATCCCTTTATCCGACCATTATGATGGCCCACAACCTCTGTTACACCACAGATGTGATCCCGGGTACCTATCCGGCTGGTGATGTCATACGTTCTCCTTCCGGTGGAGAATTCATAAAGCCCGGTATCTTCAAAGGCATTGTACCATCTGTGCTTGAGGATCTTTTGCAGCGAAGGGTTGATACCAAGACTTTGATGAAAAAGGCCTCAAATGAGGATGAATACCGTGTTCTGGATGCCACCCAGCTTGCCCTTAAGATCCTCCTCAATAGTTTTTATGGTTATTCAGGTTATGCCAGGGCCAGATTATACAGTTTGCAGATGGCCAACTCCGTTACAAGTATAGGCCGGATGAACATCTCCAGGACCGAGGAGATTGTCTGTAATAATATAGGAAAGGTCATTCTCAGGGATGGAAAAGCCTATCTTGAAGAAGAGGTCCGGGATTTAAAAGATACAGATCTGATCGTTTATCTTTCTGTGGCATATGGAGATACGGATAGTGTATTTGTACACTGTGCCACAGAGGATGGAAAGGAATTTTCCCCTGATCAGTTCACTCTTGAAGACGGGGCCCTGGTTGGCAACAAAGTTGCAGGGATCGTAACAGCATCCCTTCCGGATCCCATGGAACTTGAATTTGAGGCTATTGCAAAGCGTGCCCTGCTCATCGCCAAGAAAAGATATGCACAATGGCTCTTTGAGCCCCGGGGCGGGGAATGGAGCGATAAAATAAAGGTCAAAGGCCTGGAAACTGTCAGAAGGGACTGGTGTGAGCTGACCTCAAAAATGCTTAATACCGTTCTGGGCCTGGTACTTAAAGATGGTGACATCGAAGGTTCAATAGAACATGTCAGAACCCTTGTTGACCGGGTGAGGAACCTGGATGTAAAGAATGATTCGGATATTATTGACGATCTGGTCCTCACAAAGAACTTTTCTAAAAGTCCATCCAGTTATAAGAACAAGCAACCACATCTTACTGTGGTGGAAAATATTGAAAGGAGGACCGGTGTAAGGCCCTCTATTGGAGAGAGGATACCGTTTGTCATTATTTCGGGCAAAGGTCTTTTTGTGGACCGTGCTGAAGATCCTGAATATGTCCGTGAGAACAACATCCCTCTGGATGTGGACTACTATATTCAAAAACAACTTCTTCCGCCTGTAGAAAGGATCCTCAGTGTATTCGGGGTTGATATCAGTACCCTTGATCATGATTCCAGGCAAAAGGGCCTCTTTGATTTCGGAACCGACCAGGAACCTGAAAAAAAGGGCCTTAAAGCTTCTTTGACAGGAAAGGACCGTTCCACTGCTGTGCAGCAGGAACAAAAGACCCAGAGTTCCTTATTTGATTTTTAAGTGAAAGACAGCCAGGCCATTGTCAGACAGGAATTTCCATTGTCAAAATGACAGCCCTGTTAAGCGAAATAAGGTATTAGTGCTAAAAGAAAGTAAAAACAAACAGAAAATAATATCTAAAAAAATAAAAAGTAAAGTAAAATCTAAAAAATGAAGATCAGAGATGCATGTACTGTGCGGCATCCCCGAGGTCTTCTTCTATTCTGAGTAACTGGTTGTATTTGGCAGTGCGCTCACTTCTGGCAGGTGCACCGGTCTTTATTAGGTCTGCTCCCAGGGCCACGGATATATCGGCTATAATAGGATCTTCGGTCTCTGCTGATCGATGGCTTACAATGACAGTATAGCCACTTCTGAAGGCAAGGCTGGCCGCATCAAAGGCTTCTGAGATGGTGCCTATCTGGTTGACCTTTAGCAACAGGGAATTAGCAGCCTGCATCTCCACTCCTTTTGTCAGACGGTTTACATTGGTCACGAACAGGTCATCTCCTACAATGATACTGTCCCAGGCCTCGGTTGTCAGGGTTGCAAAATCCTCAAATGCTTCTTCATGGAATGGGTCTTCAATAGAGAGGATGGGGTATGTATCAATAAGTTCAAGATAATAGTCCACAAGTTCACCAGGGGAGAGCAGGTTTCCATCAATGGAATACTTCTCACCATCGAAGAATTCGGATGCTGCTGCATCAATTCCTATAGTTATCTCCTCTTCAGAATATCCTGCCTCTTCAATGGAGGTCATAAGGGCATCAAGGGCATCGTTTGTGGTTGAGATCGGAGGGGCATATCCACCTTCATAGCCAACATTTGTTGCAGATGCACCATATTTGTCTTCCAGGACCTTTCCGAGTACATGGTAGGTTTCAGCTCCCATTCTCATAGCATCGGCAAAGGTATCGGTACCTTTAGGCTGTATCATGAATTCCTGAATAGAAAGTTCGTTGCCTGCATGTTTTCCCCCGTTGAGGACATTCATAGTGGGGATGGGTAATGTGAATGCATTCACACCTCCAAGATAGCGATACAGAGGCATATTAAGTGAATCCGCTGCAGCTTTTGCAACGGCCATGGAAACTCCCAGTATGGCGTTTGCACCAAAGGTCATTTTGTTATCCGTGCCATCAAGGGCGATCATCAGTTCATCGATCTCCCGCTGTCTGCGGACATCGGCACCTATGATCTCAGCTCCAATTGTGGAGTTGATATTGTCAATGGCATCAAGGACTCCCTTTCCGCCATATCGGTCATCTTCCTTATCCCTGAGCTCAAGGGCTTCATTAGAACCGGTAGATGCTCCTGAAGGTACACTTGCTCTCCCAAATCCATTACCTGTATGTACATCTACTTCTACGGTTGGATTTCCTCTGGAGTCAAGGATCTCTCTGGCATATACCTTTTTTATAGTATATTTTGCTTCATCACCAATGTAATTCATGATTTCACCATTAGAACATCTTATAGTCATCAATGAGTTATAACAGTATATATTGTTACCGTTTGTGATTGATATGTGATGGCATGCAATCTTTTTTCTAAGGAACTTTCTGTTTTGCAGGTGATTTTTTGGTAAATGTCCATTTAAAGATACATTTGATATTTATTAGCTGTATTAAATAATATCACATGTATTCCTGTCATAGTATATAGCATAAATTATATAAAGAACTAAATTTATATTATTATTTATGGCAACTGGAAATTTTTATCAACTCGATGATAAGGGTTATGAAATCGCTTCCCTGCTTCAGAGTTTAAACGTACCAAGGATTGAGGCACTTTCTCTTGCCTGTTTGCTCAATTCAATCGAATTGAGTTCACAGGACATTGAAAAGGCCACCGGTCTTAGACAACCGGAAGTTAGTGTGGCAATGCGCCCGCTGTGTGAACGCGGGTGGGTGGATGAACGTAATGAAAAAAGAACAAAATGCAGAGGCAGGCCTGCAAAATACTATCGTTTGTGCTGTACACTGTCTGAAATCGTAGGCACTTACGAAAAAGAGATCCTAAAAAGGAACAATGAAAAAATGGAAATCGTTGATAAGCTCAGAACGCTCAATTCAAAATGACCCTTATACAGGCCCAATGAATTGGTTTTAACGATCTTGCTTTTCTGATCATGATACAAAGGTGAATTCATCCGGTGTTGAACTGAATGGGTGCAAACCCTCTTTCAGGGTCAAGGATCCGTTTTGCATTGATCCCGTCAATCTCCATTATGAATACTTCCAGGACCATGAACGCTTTGCTGTGTTGCCTGAGGCAACCAACCCTGGCATCCTCACCACGTCCTGCTCCCACATGAAGATGGATCTTTGGAACATCATTTTCAAAGAAGATATTTCCAACCCCCAGCATTTCATGCGGGTCGTAATAATTATACCACATTGGATAGGGTGGTACCCTGTTCTCTTTTGGGCCTACGACCAGATGAGCTCTTGAAGCAGCTCCCAGAAGTATGAAAAAGGCTGACCTGATGTTTTCCTTCACTGCAAGCAATTCAAGCTGTTCCAGAAGATCCTCATTTTGATCAATCCTGACAGTGAAGATCCTGTTTATTGTTCCTTTGGAGTATTCCATTATTTCACCTTATATATGAGGAGCTGATCCTGTAATTTTCTTCGCAGCATTTCCTGTTATTTTATCACTGGTAAAGATCCCGGGTTTGTTGGGAAGGGCCAGGGTTACTGTAGCCATCTGATCCTGGCTTCCAGGAAGCTGATCGGGTCAATGTCAGGTCCTTTTGCAAGGTCCGCTTCAGTTAACAACTCAGTGGATATTCTTATTGCCTCACCTTTTTTTCAGCTTCAATGATTAGTTTCATCATCACATTTTAGAACGCACTAAAATCCGAGAACAGGTCATGATATTGAAATATGACACCACGTATTTTATTCCTGGCATGGGGGCGCTGTCTGTCGGATATTGCTTTTATATCCTGTCTGTCAATAATAACTTTCCTGCTACCAGTGTCCAGTATATCTATCATGTGCAACAGAGTACTTTTGGCTGATATCGAGGGCCGATCATTGAAATGAACCTTCCTTTTTTTGACAATAAAGTCCAATTGGTCAATCCCCTTACATCAAATCCGTTGGTATAGGTCCTGGCAAGGTGTATTATCTCAATGATGCCGGATATTTGGGTCTCTATTTGATTATCCTGGCCAGGTATAAGGGTAGGTTGTGATAAGGTAGCTATGGTGACAGTCTAACCGGTTGGGTACATTGTTTAAATATATTAGTAGTTAGGTTCCAGGCCATCTATCTGGGAGAATGCCTTATCGACTTCTTTTTGTTCGCTAACCCTTGTCTTCTTTTCTCGTTCCTGATGTATAGCATCCACAGCAATTGCATAAAGGTTTTCCAGCTCTTTAGCAGATTCCAGGGTTAGTACCGTGAGTACCTGAGGTGCTTCTCCATTTCTTACAATTATCCCTTTAAAGACATGGCCCACAGATGAGGAAAGCTTCTCTACTTCTGAAGAGATCTCATCGATACTAAGATAATTTTTATCTCCTTTTATAATTACCATGGCCCTGCTGCCTTCAGAATAGACATCTGTTGAAAACAGCAGACCGGAAGGAGACAGGGAACGCTGAATTGCAGTTTTTACAGGTACGTCTTTTTCACCTTCATAGAAACCAATGGTTGCAAGGCCTGCTCCGCCACTCATTACCGTTTTAAAATCTCCCAGATCAGTGACCATCATCATTTCGCTGTCAAGGGCATCCAGCAGGAACAGGATGCGTCTGGCTATCATTTCATTAATGCCATTGTAGGCAGACTGGACATCTCCACCCATCTGTTTGAGGAACTGGTTGTCTGCAAGGATTATCCCATCCACTCCGCTGTCCCTTACATCCTTTAAACAAAAAGCAGCATTTTGAAGATAAAGGGTTCCTTCTTCTCTGAAAGGAAGTACAACTACAGCATAGACAGGAAAATCATAGTTCTTTTTAAGTTCATTAATAAGCGGTGGTGTAAAAGAAGAACCTGTTCCACCGGATGCCGAGGTTATAACAAATCCCACATCAAAATTACCTCTTTCTTCAATCTGGCGCATAATAGATGATTTATTATCCTCAAATACGGATTTGCCTACGTTTCGGTTGGCTCCAACTCCATGGAGGTGGGGGATATGTATCCTGTCCTTTGCCTTTGTATAGTTCATTTCTTTAAGATCGTTTACGGCAGTATTGATGGCAATGGTTTCGACCCTGCTTTTGTATTTTTGCTGGGAATAGAATTTGGCAAATCTGCCCTTTTTACCGAAAGCTTCTTTGTTGATTGAATCAAGGATACGATTACCGCACTGGCCATTTCCTATGATCAGTATATTAAGCATAATTCCTCCAATTTATTGTATGCCTGAAAGCATTTTTAAATCTCGATCATTAATATCGATCATTAAAATCTGTATTGCCGTTGCCTGTGGTATATCCAGGCTCCCACTGCACCGATGATAATGACCGGGATCAAATATACATAGAAGGGCTGTTCAAGAAGGTCATCATAGTCACCCTTTACAATGTTAATGGTGCTGGTTGTAAAGTCTCCGGAGACTTCCTGATTGTTATCATCCACTTCGTTGTCATATTCATATGAATAATCTGTTGTAATGGTATAGGTCCCCGGACTTCTGGCCTTTATGGTGTAGGTTATCTCTTTCTCCTGTTGCAGTCCAAAAGAATCAAAATAGATCTTTGGCACTCCACCGATCATTTCAATATTATCATTGCTGCTGTCAAATTCAAGACCATCTGGAAGGCTCATGGTCAGCAGGACTCCAATTGCAGGTGCATCCCCTGTGTTCTTCATTTTTATTGAGACCTGTGCGTCTCCTGCTCTTTTGATAGTGGAAGGATCAACTGATATTGAAAAATCAATATTTGCTTCTTTTGCAGTTTGCGCGCTTCCTCCCTCCACAGTAATGGATGGTTGGGTGGATGAGACCTGGGGGAAATTCTGTCCGGCACTGTTGGAATATGTTACAGTGGTAGGCTTTAGTATGAAGTTACCTGCCTGCAATGCTTCGAGTTTATAAAGGAAGACTTTCCTTGTCTCATATTTTGAAAGTGACATAGGCCCTGTCTCTTCAAGGATGATCTCATTGAGAATGAATCCTGCAGGTTTTGGGTCTGCAAATCTGACATCTGTGGCGGTATCGTCTCCTGTGTTCTCCACCTCTATGGTCACTGTTACTATATCCCCTGTGTTGACCTTCTGGGGACTTACACTTTTGGTGATCTTAAGTTCAGGGGTTCCTACAAAAGTCGCTTTTTCATGACCACCATCAACAACTCCTTCTTCATATATTATATCGTCATCTGATATGGTGATAGCAATATTTGCCCTGGGTACCAGACCGGATGACACTGAAATAAGTGTTAATTCAATGTCTTCACCCTCTATGGTGAACTCATAGGAGTCATCTTCTCCCAGCATTTCATCATGCTTTAGTTCGTTCTTCTCATAGACATTGAATACAGCGGAGTCTGCTTCGACAAAGACTTCTGTGATTTCAATGACATAATTATTGATCTGATATCCATCACCTTCCTCCATACTCCCGTTGAATAAGATCTCGGTGGCAGAAGCACTACTTGTGAAGACCAGTGATATCAGTATTATCATCAATATTGATATGACAGATCGTTTTGACTGTAACATGTTTCCCTCAATGTGAACTACCCATGACTAAAGTCGTGGGTTTCCTGCTTCACTGCCTGTTCTTATGAACAAGACTTCACAGGCCCTTCCCGTAGTCCCGACGGTGGCAAATTATATTTGTTCAATTACTTTCACAGTAAGATCATCGATTCATATTGCTTGGTCATTGCTAACAAACCAACGTTCTTATACATCAATTGATACAATATATTTAACTACATGAACATATATATATGTATAAATCTTGCGGTTAACCTCGAAATGATTGATCATAGTACATTTTTAAACATGTGTGGGACATGATTCATCCTGGAATAAAGTCGTGGGCTTTCTCTGGCCCTGAGTCCAATAATTGCAAATATAAACTTTGTGATGATTGGATTAAATAGGATTAATTAAGATATTTGCCTTTTGGTCATTTAACCACACAATGATCGTCCTTATTTTTCCGGTAGTTGAATTCAAGACTGATATCTATCCATTGAGATTTATGTATGAGCGATCCAACTGAAATGATGTCTGCTCCGGTTTTGGCATATTCTGCGATGTTCTCCAGAGTGATGTTCCCTGAAACCTCTATTATGACCCTGTCCCTTAGTCCTTCTCTCTCCAGTTTTTGTATGGTCTGTATCACTTCTCCCGGGCCTGTATTGTCCAGCATTATGATGTCTGCGCAATTTCTGGCAGCTAAAAGGGCATCTTCAACAGATTCTACTTCCACATCTATCTTTTGTGTGAACCCGGACATTTCCCGGGCCTTACGGATGGCCTGTTCAAGGCCCATGAGGTTTCGGTGATTGTCCTTGATCATCACTGTGTCTGAAAGGTTGTATCGGTGAGGGTCTCCTCCACCTGCAATAACAGCCATCTTCTCAAATTTACGCATTCCCGGAGTTGTCTTACGGGTTGCTGCGACCTTTGCACTGGAATATCTCCTGACGGCTGAGACATATTTTTCAGTCAAGGTCGCAATCCCGCTCAGATGGCCCAGGAAATTGAGCATAAGTCTTTCCGCCCTGAGAACAGATGTCGCATTACCCTTTATTGAAAAGACAACATCTCCTTTTATAAGATGATCTCCTGATTTGTGATCGCATATAAAATCAAGGTCAAAATATTGCAATATCGCTTCTGCGGGTTCAAGGCCTGCGATGACACAATCCTGTTTTACAAAAATGGTGGCATCAGTGCATATATCCGGGACCATTGTACAGGAGATATCATTATATCCCAGGTCCTCTTCAATAAAGCGCTCGATTTCATTATTATATATCATATACGATAGCTATTTGGTTCAAGAGATTTATATGCTTGTAATTATGTGTATGAATAAGAATTGAGTTCGTTTTTATTTCATTCCAGAAGGTGTCAGTTATGTTAAGGGTAGGTGTGTTTGGCTGTGGAGCGATTGGTACCGAATTATGTAAAGCTATAGATTCAGGATATATTGATGTTGAACTATATGCCATATATGATAGACATGAACAGTCTGTTGGTCTGCTTCAGAAGAAGTTAAAAAATGCCCGGCCTGTTGTACTTGATGTAGTTGAAATGACAAATCATGTTGATCTTGTTGTGGAATGTGCTTCACAAAAGGCCGTTTATGAAGTTGTCCCCGCTGCCCTGCATGCAAAATGTGATGTGATGATGGTGAGTGTGGGTGCACTGGCAGATGAGGAGTTATTGAAGAAAATTAAGGACCTTGCAAGGGAATATGGCCGGAAGGTGTATCTGCCCTCAGGGGCCATTGCCGGTCTGGATGCATTAAAATCGGCATCTGCAGCCAATATATATTCTGTGACCCTTACAACCAGAAAACATCCCCGCAGTCTTGCAGGGGCTCCCTATATTGCAGAGAATAATATTGACCTTGATAATATGCCAGGAGAACAGATCATCTTTGAGGGCAGTGCGGCAGAGGCTGTCAGGGCCTTCCCTGCAAATGTGAACGTTGCAGCCTCCCTGAGTATTGCAGGTATCGGGGTGGAGGATACAAAGGTCAGGATCATTGCAGATCCGGCCCTGTCAAGGAACATCCACGAAATAACTGTGAAAGGGGATTTTGGCAGATTCACCGCTCAGATAGAGAATGTCCCCTCTCCATCAAATCCCAGAACAAGTTACCTTGCAGCTCTGTCTGTTATTTCCACATTAAAAAAGATCGCCGATCCCATTCAGATAGGGACATAAGCTACAGGTCAGGCCGCTGACATTCTTATTCAGGAATAAGGCTAAGTCAATTTAACGATCTTCAGCTAAGAACATCTGAATACAGGGGGCTGACATTCTTATTCATGAATAAGGCTAAGTCAATGGTCTTAAGGATATTGATGTGGGAATATTCTTTAGGGTTAAGCTTGTGAGGTCATGTCGCAAACCAACAAAATGAATATATATCTTGACCCTATGGATAAATGCAGTGATCAGTATGCAGAATAAACAGGAGATTATTGACAGGATCAAAGAGCTGAAAGAACAGCGCAATGCCGTGATCCTTGCTCATTGTTATGCACGGGATGAAGTGCAGGATATTGCGGACTTTGTGGGTGATTCCCTTGGTCTGAGTCAGGAAGCTGTGAGACAGGATGCAAATGTCATTGTATTTTGTGGTGTGATCTTCATGGCTGAGAGCGCTGCGATACTTTCTCCGGAAAAGACCGTACTGTTACCTGATCTGGATGCTGATTGTCCAATGGCCGCAATGGTGGATAGGGAGTCCCTTAGAAATTTTAAGTCTAAGTACCCCGGGGTTCCGGTAGTCTGTTATGTTAATACAAGGGCGGATATCAAGGCTGAAAGTGATATTTGCTGCACCTCTGCCAATGCGGTGGAAGTTGTGAATTCTCTGGATGGTGATGAGGTCATATTCGTACCGGATAAGAACCTTGGAGCTTATGTTGCTCTCCATACAGATAAGAAGGTCATCCTCTGGGAAGGCTATTGTCCCACACATAACCAGATCCTCCTGGAAGACGTCCTCGGGGCAAAAGAGAAATATCCTGATGCACAGGTACTGGCGCATCCGGAATGCCGCAAGGAGGTCCTTGAGGTTGCAGACCATGCTTTCAGTACAACAGGTATGCTAAAATATGCACAGAGCAGTGATTCAAAGGAGTTCATCATAGCTACTGAAAATGGGATAATGCATCAGCTCTCCCTTGAGAATCCCGGGAAAAAGTTCTGTCCGGTTTCAGAATTCTCAGTCTGCCCTGACATGAAAATGATCAATCTTGAAGCTGTATTGCATTGTCTGGAGAAAATGGAAAATGTGATATCAGTTCCTGAAGATATCCGCATCCCTGCAAAAAGGGCCCTGGATCGGATGCTTGAGATCAAACGTAAACGTTGAATTGATTGCAATGGCGCAAACCTGAAGGATTCAAAAAAGTTTCTCAAAAAGTTTCTCAAAAAGTCTTTAAAATGCTTTTAAAAAAGTTCTTATACAGTTTTTAAAAAGCACCTGAAAAGTTTTGAGAGG
Organism: Methanosarcinaceae archaeon; assembly: GCA_963676195.2. Taxonomy (GTDB): domain Archaea; phylum Halobacteriota; class Methanosarcinia; order Methanosarcinales; family Methanosarcinaceae; genus CAXXJW01. The sequence goes on from CAXXJW010000002.1 coordinate 663,807, forward strand.
TTATGAAGTACACATGTTAATAGATAAGTCAGATGTTTTGACAGAGGAAATTTAAGGAGGTTGCAATATGTCTGACAAACCGGGTTCATATCTGGAATTAATGCGTTTTGGGAATTGTTCCATGGCCTCCTTTGCATCTCTTATCGGGATGTTCATTACATACAATATCCTTTTTTCAACAGGCACTTCTTTACCATTTCCTTTGCCTGGTGCATTTGGGGTATTCCTGACCGTTCTTTTTGTGACCGGGGCCGGTAATGGAATGAATGATTATTTTGATGTGGACATTGACCGGGTGAACAAACCTTCAAGGCCCATTCCCTCAGGCAGGATAAAACCCATGGAAGCACTGGTATTTTCCATTTCCATTTTAGTTTTGGGAATCGCAATAGCTTTTTTTGTAAATTTCATCTGTGGCCTGATAGCTCTGTTTAATTCCCTTATCCTTATTTATTATGCAAAAAAGTTGAAGAAAACTCCTTTTTTCGGGAATGTCAGTGTGGGTTATCTTACAGGTTCCACCTTCCTTTTTGGAGCTGCAGCCTTTGGTGTGGAGGGTATTTCTGCCCTGCTGGTCCTCTTCATACTGGCAACCCTGGCCACCATTGCCCGGGAGATAGTCAAGGATGTGGAAGATATGGAAGGGGATGAAAAAGATGGTGCCAGGACATTACCTATACTGATAGGTGCTAAAAAAGCTTCATATATTGCTGTGTCATTTGGGTTTGTGGCCATGCTTGCAAGTCCTGTGCCCTATCTGCAGGGCCTTCTGGACATCAGATATCTTCTGCTCGTATCTGTGGCAAATATCTTTTTTATCATTGCCATCATTGCGATCCTTGTCCATAACGATGCCGCAGGGTCATCAAAGATGTTCAAATATGCCATGTTCTTTGCTTTGATATCCTTTGTAGCAGGGGCCTGAATTAATCTGCCTTTATCTGGAGTACTTCGGGTATATGGCCTGTTTGATATTGCCTGTTTGATGTTGCCTGTTTGATATTGCCTGTTTGATATTGCCTGTTTGATGTTGCCTGTTTGATGTTGCCTGTTTGATATTGCCTGTTTGATGTTGCCTGTTTGATGTTGCCTATTTGATGTTGCCTGTTTAATGTTTATCTGTCTGCTTAGCGCAATCTGTCAAACATTTGTCCTTCTCCGATATACTGCAGTGAATCTGTATGTTTGAGATACTCTTTAAGCATCATCGGGAAAGTGGGGGCCGGTACGAAGCGCACTCCCATCTGTTCTGCCCATTTTTGTATACCCATATCGTTTGCCACAACAGCAGCGTCCAGTTCCTTTGCCAGCAGGAGGACATCAATATCAGGAGCACTATCCAGAATTCCATATCTTAGGGCGGCACGATACTTGTTCCTGAATCGGCCCACGATCTTTCCTATGACCTCACGTTCAATATCCCCTTCCTGGTTAATTTCTTCTCCAGGGACAGTTCCGCTTTGCGCAGCATCATGCAAAAGACATTGCATGGATGATTCTCTGATCGCTTCCTCTGCTACGTTCATGCCTTTATTAATGCGTTCTCTCATATAGGCCACATATTCATAGAAGATGTGGGAAGGTATCTTCACATTATGACGGTCAGGTGTCTTTTTGACCAGCCAGGTATCGATCTTGGCAATGACCTCCTCATCACAGCCATTGTTCCTGGCAAATTGCTGCAGTTCATTATAGACCGAAGGAAACGGTACATAACAGCTGATCTCCAGGTTAAGCCTTGCTTCTGCTATCAGTTCAAGCATACTGCGCATGCCCTGACAAAGGTCATCTATCTGCATGAATTCCCTTGTCTGAAGGTCTGTAAGGGCAGTGGTATCTATTACAAATCGTTGTCTTAGCATATGATCCCTTTCTGATGTGAGTAGGGGTTTCTGTGGGTTAATGATAAATATTGGGGTAGTTGCTTAAGTTACTGTCCCTGGCAGTTTGAGATAATCAGTAAGATCCAAAAAGATTACATATCAGTCTGTTCCGGATGATAAAAACTTCTCTTCTCATTTTGTGCTATATTTATGTGATCATAAATGTCCTGATCAAGTGTTCGCATCATCTCCGGTTGTTAATTTGATGGACATCAGTCCTGAGAAGTCTCATTCTTATCCTTTTCAGGAGAAAAGGTGGCAGCCATTTTGTCGTAGATTTTTATTTCATTTACTGATGTTGCCGGTCTGACCCTGGATAATGCTCTTTTGAAATGGACCTTATCTATACTGATCGTATCAAGCATTTCCCGAATCTCAATTTCTGACATCTCGTTGCGTATGTTTTCCCGCAGGGCCAGCATGGTTGCTTCCCTGCAGATTCCCTTTATATCGGCACCCACATATGAAGCTGTGATCTCTGATAGTTCTGACAGATCAACATCCGTTCCAAGTGGTTTACCTTTCAGGTGGAGGGAAAATATCTTCTTTCTTTCTTCAGTGTCCGGAGGCTTTATGTAGATCAGTCTGTCAAAGCGTCCCGGACGCAGCAGGGCAGGGTCTATGATATCCGGTCGGTTGGTTGCGGCAATGATCACAATGTCAGGTATATCTTCAATTCCGTCCATTTCGGTGAGGATCTGGCTGACAACCCTTTCAGTTGCCTGCGCATCGGAACCTGATCCCCTTAGTGGGGTGATGGCATCGATCTCATCAAAGAATATGACAGATGGAGCTGCCTGTTTGGCTTTTCTAAACGTTTCTCTGATGGCCTTCTCAGATTCTCCTACATATTTGCTCAACATTTCAGGGCCCTTGATGCTGATGAAATTCGCTTCACTCTCACTTGCAACAGCTTTTGCCAGCATGGTCTTGCCAGTTCCCGGGGGGCCAAAGAGCAAAATTCCTCTTGGAGGGTTAATATGAAGGCTGGTGAAAATTTCCGGGTATTTAAGGGGCCATTCCACAGCTTCTATGAGTTCCTGCTTTTCCTGTTCAAGCCCGCCAATGTCCTCCCAGGATACATGGGGTATTTCCACAAAGACTTCTCTCATGGCAGAGGGTTCTATATTTCTGTGTGCTTCCAGAAAATCCTGTGTGCTGACCTGGAGCTTTTCCATCACCTCCGGCGGTATCTCCTCTTCAATGGTTATATGAGGTAGCAGTCGCCGCAGTGCATGCATTGCAGCTTCCTTGCACAGGGAGGAAATATCGGCCCCCACAAAACCATGGGTTATGTCTGCGATCTGGTTGAAGGGAAGGTCCGGTTGCGTGGGCATTCCACGGGTGTGCACATAAAGGATCTGCAGGCGGGCTTCCCTGTCCGGGATACCTATCTCTATCTCACGGTCAAACCGCCCTCCTCTTCGCAGGGCCTGGTCAATGGAATTGGGCCGGTTGGTTGCGGCTATGACTATCACATTGGTCCTGGTCTTAAGGCCGTCCATAAGGGAGAGGAGCTGGGCCACAACCCTTCTTTCCACTTCTCCTGCCACATCATCCCTTTTTGGGGCAATGGAATCTATCTCGTCAATGAATATGATCGAAGGCCCCTGTTTCTCTGCTTCTTCAAAGATATCCCTGAGCTTTTGCTCACTTGCTCCGTAATATTTTGAAATGATCTCCGGGCCGCTTATGGGAATGAAATTTGCATCGCTTTCACTTGCAACGGCCTTTGCAATCATAGTCTTGCCTGTACCTGGCGGGCCGTATAGAAGTACTCCTCCGGGGGGGTCCACTCCCAATTTTTCAAAAAGTTCAGGATGTCTTAGTGGAAGTTCTATCATTTCCCTCATCAGAGAAACCTCTCTTTTCAGGCCCCCTACATCCTCATAGGATACCCCCTCCCATATTTCGTCTTCCTCCACCGGGTTGTCCATCAATATGGTAGTGGTCCGGGCAACCACCACCGGTCCCGGGGGAGACGTAAAACGTACTATAAGGGATATGGGTTCATTAACGGTCTCAATTCGGATACGCTGTCCTTTATCCACGGGCCTGCCTTCAAGGATTCGGTGAATGGAGCGGGATACCCTTTCGTTCAAAAAAGGGCGTGTAGGCGCAAGGGTGATACGCTTTGCATCCTGTGCCTGTATCTTTTTTACGATCACCTGATCATCAATGCCGGCCCTGATATTATTCCTCAGGTTGCCATCCATACGAATAATATCTTTGTTCTCATCCTCAAGATTGGCAGGAAATACCCTTGCATAGATCTTCCTCTTCTTTTTGCTGTTACTGATCTCGATGATGTCTCCGCTGATGACACCAATGTTTTGCATAAGGGAATTGTTAATCCTTGCAACTCCTCTTCCTGCATCGCGGTGGCCTGCTTTGGCAACCTGGACTGTGATCTGCTCAACCATTCTATTTACCTGCCTATCTTACCTGTACCCATGGGCCAGATATATTGTCAGGGATAGAATGTATGTACTATTGTAAAAAGTTAATTGTGAGAATGAATTAGAAAAAATGATGATAAAAACAGATACGTGGTACCAAATAGTTTGATGGAAAAAGTATGAAGATTGTTGAAACGACCGATTGAAAAAAGTGAGATCACTGGATCTCACTTTTAAGTTTCTCTACAAGTTCAGGCTTTATGGTGGTGCTCCGGTCCCCACCGCATACGATACCTCTTACTCCGATTATCCCTGGCTGTATCCTTTTAAGGGCAGGCAGATCTTCGAACTTAATGGTTCCGGCAATGGCGGTTTCAAGGTTCCTGGAATGGGCGTCGTTAACAAAATCGATCAGATCATTCTCACTCATGAACTCAAAGGTTGATCTGCCGTCCTTTATTCCAGTATCCACCATCACAAGGTCCACTCCTGCCTTTTCCCCGATTGCGGGAAGAAGTTTTGGGTCAATGGAATTGATCCGGTCAAAATCTGAATATCCACAGGCAACAACCTTCACATCAATATCTTTGACGGCCTGCACTATACCACTGAGCATGTCAAAGACCTGCTCTTCGGTCTGTACGTCATAGAGTCCGATCTTCACATAATCTGCACCTGCAGATGCGGCTCCAAAAGCCGCAAGAGCAGCTGTGCCGGGTTTGAAATTAAAGTCTCCGAGTGCGGCACTGATCGGTTTTTTAGATTCCACGGCCTTTTTGACATCATTGATGACCCAGGGGAAGTTAGCACCAAGGGATCCTTCTTTTGGATTTTTCACATCAATTATATCTGCACCGCCATTTAAAGCATAGATCGCTTCTTCTGTATTTATTGGACTTACCAGTAATTTCATGTATTAGCCTCTTTTTTATATGATGAAATAATGTATTGATTAAATATGTTTCGAATCGTTTTTGTACTGGACCTATATAATCATAATGCTGTTCATGCAAAAGGCGGGGACAGAATGAAATATCTGCCTGTCCATAAGAACAGCCTTATCTGCACAACTTCCGATCCGGTTGAAATAGTCAATTCTATAAGGCCCGGGGAACTATATATGGCTGACCTTAACAGACTGCAGGTAATAGGTGACCTGGATACTAACAATGACATCTTCCGTGCAGTGTCCGGCCTGACCCGAACAATGCTGGATCCGGGAATATCCGGCCTTTGCGATATCAAAGAGTTCATCCCTCTATGCAATCACCCTATCCTGGGGACAGAGACCACTTCTCTTGAAATGATTAAGGAAGCCTCACATATGTATCCCTCGATCTTAAATGTAAGCATCGATAAGAAGGATGGAAGGATCCTCACAAATGATCCTGCCATGCCTGAAGACCCGCTTGAGATCATAAGGATACTCAATGATCTGGATATTAATGATATCATCTTCCTTGACCTTGATATGGTGGGCACTTCAGGAGGTTTTGATGAATCTCTGCTAAGGGATATGGTTTCTGCCTCCAGGCACAATATCCTTCTTGGAGGAGGGGTGAAAGACCTGGATGATATTAACACATTGAAAGATATCGGTGTTAAAGGGGCCCTTGTGGCAACTGCTCTGCACAACGGTTCAATTCCCTCTTCGATGATCTCCCGATCGTAAGGATATTCAACAGGTGCACATAAGCCAGAAGAGTGATCAACAGGTGCATATAATTGATATATATTAAGGTCTATCTAATCCAAACAATTTTATGAATAGAAAAGGTGACAAATATGGCAGATACTGAAAAGACAGATGCTGAGAACAGTGAGACAGCAGATGCAGAAGAGTATATGGAAATAAAGATGGGTGGAGGCTGGTTCCTTACCGTATCCCTTGCTACCAGTGAAAGATTTGAAAAGGAATATGTGGAGATCGCCAAGGAAAGAGGGGGTCAGAAGAGGGGCCGCTTCAATCTCAATCCCAAATATGTAAGGGAGCTGGGAGAGATGCTGGTCAAATTTGCAGACTCAAATAATCTGTAAGACCTTACCCTTTACCCGGGTAGGCCCGGGTGAATAATAAAAGACATATTCCGATGATCTGATCTTCAGACTACATCGGGATCATCAACAGGTATCCCGGTGATCGATGCGATGGCTTCCATAACATCGATCTTTATTTTATCAGGATCTCTGTCCGCATCTATTATGAAAAACCTCTCTTTTTCTTCCCTGGCAATGCTCAGGTAATTGCGTCTTACAGCTTCAAGGAACTCTATCTTTTCAAACTTGGTCTGTTCTCCTCTTTTCCCGCAACGTTGCACTGCAACCGCCGGATCTATGTCGAATAATATCGTAAGGTCCGGCACAATGGTCCAGCCTCTGTGGATGGTTCTCACCCATTCCAGAGGATCATCAAAACGGCCCTTCAGGGTCACGGCCTGATAGGCATATCTGCTGTCAGAATACCTGTCCGAGATAACATGCTGACCTTTCTTCAGGGCCGGGTCTATCAGGGATGAGATATGATGCGCATGGTCTGCTGTGAAAAGGAACAGCTCTGCAAGATGGTCGGTATCTTCCCGGATAGCCCTGTCAACAGCCTGTCCCATCCAGCTGTTTGTGGGTTCTCGTGTGAAGAGCACATCTTCAAAGGCTATAAGAGACTTCAGAAAATCTGTGATGGTGGATTTTCCGGCCCCGTCTATGCCTTCAAGAGTGATCAGTTTACCTGTCATTGTTTTGCCTTTATTATCTGATGATTACGTGCGGTAAGTATCCTCACTTCCGCATTGAGGGCATTTTATAGGTATGAAGTTAGGGTCTTCCTGGAAAACAAAATCGCAAACATTACATCTAAAAAATACTTTTGACTGGTCAATCTCATCCATAGTATCACCTTATTGGGGCAGGATCAAAGATCATCTGTATCTACATTCGTGCTTCAACATTTGTGCTTCAACATTTGTGCTTCAACATTTGTGCTTCAACATTTGTGCTTCAACATTTGTGCTTCAACATTTGTGTCAATATTCTGTATCGACATTCCATATTGATATTTTGTCTCAATTTCTATTGTATCATGCCCGGGTTCTTTATCAGTATATGTTTGAGGAGCAAATAATATTAATATACCGGATGTCACCCTGTTATTCATGTCAAAAGGTGATGTTCATATGATCAGGGTGGGGATCATTGCTCGTGGTAAATATGGCAGGAGGACTGTGGATACGATACTGGGCCACTCTGATATGGAAGTGGTACTGACAGAGGTGCCGGAGCATATGCCCGACTTCATAGAGGACCCGGCAGAATATGTTGAAACTATTCACATTGATCCCGATGTGTTTGATACTGACATCATTATAACTTACTCCCTTCATCCGGATATCACCCCTCAGATAGCCAGAATGGCCGGCAGGGCCGGGGTTAAGGCACTGATAGTTCCTGGAGGCCCTTCCCGGGCTCCTGTTCAGGAGCTGGAGGAAATATCCCTGAAATATGGTATCCTTATAGAGGTGGATGAGATCTGCTGTAAACTGGGCTTACATCCTCAGACTGACATGTTCACAAAAAGGTTTGGGGACCCTGAATTTGAAGTGGAGATCAAGAACGGGAAAATATCTCATGTGGATGTGATCAAAGGGGCCCCGTGTGGCAGCACCTGGGTTATGGCTGAAAAGATAAAAGGTACTCCTGTCAGGGAAGCTGCGGCAAAGGCCGGCCTGCTGATACAGCAGTATCCCTGCCGCGCGATCAGGGGAAACCTGGGCGGGATACATGAATCTGCAGATATGCATAAAAAAGAGATGGAGGATGCGATCTACAGGGTTCTGGATTGATCCCTTTGGATTTGTTCCTGTGCATTGGCCCTTGTAAATTGCCCACGACTAAAGACGTGGGCCTTCTCTGTTCTTTCGGCCCAATGATAGTCAGTCGTCTTTAATTTCTGAAATATATCTTATTTATTCTGAAGTTTAATCCGCTGTCCCAGGATACATTTTCCTCCGCTGCGCCCTCCAAGAGGGTTGAAGCTGGTTCCAAGGGAGTTCATACACCTTGCCATAACTGCGGCTCCTCTTGCAAGACCATCATCAACAAAGACTACATTTTTCTCGATATCACCATTGATTCCAAGCTCGTCAAGGTATTTGAGGGAGATCTTTGCTTTATTCCCGCTGATCCCGGCCCGGCCGGTTATGCCGATGCTCGTATCAGAGAAAACAATACCTTCTTCCTTTGCAACCTTTACCAGTCTGTAGATGACCTGTGCCATGACCTCATCAATGACTGCAAAGAGTAATTTGAGCCCATGACTGGAATATATCTCACCCCCGATCTTTGAAAGTTTATCCATGTCCGAACCATTCTGGCCCACGTCACATCCGATCAGGATGACCCCAATATCCTTTGCTGCAGGGGGGTTGACCGGTACACTTCCATATCTTTTCCGGCCCTCAGGAACTTTCTCAATGATGATATATTCCATCATTCTGTCTGCATATTCCTTTATTTTCTTTCCTTTTAACATCAGGGTGAGTTTGTCCGTAGGTTTTTCATCAAAGACATCAAGAGCTGTTCCTACCATAATATCTACGGTTTGTGTTCCTTTGATGATGGCATCAGGTATGGCACCTGCATAACCGCAGAAATTGCCGATGGTCCTTGAATAGGGTTCATCTGCACTTGTCACCCTGCCATCCAGGGTCGTTCCAAAATCCATTGAAAGGCAGGGATTCCTGTAATCAACATCAACCCATTTTGCTCCTTCCTTGATCCCTGCGGTGGCCAGTTCACCTTCCATTTCATTGGCCACGATCTCAACCCCGGTTGCGCCTGTGGGAGGAAGTACGCTTGCAACGGCCCCGTCAAAGATAACTTTATCCAGTTTTGTGTGTTTCTGGAACTTTTCCGGGAGGTTGTCCACGTTCATTGGAGGGGTCATGTTCCGGGGAGGGACCCCTGCCTGAAGGCACCCGTCTGCCAGAGCCTTGATGAATTCCCCCACTTCTTCGGGGACGTCAAAACCGGCCACAACTCCGGTTGAGCGCACCACAAAGTGAATATCGGTCTTAATATCCAGATTTGCCTTCTTCACGGCTTCCAGAAGAGTATTCTTGACCAGCTCAGCCACGGATTCCCTTGTCAGGCCCACTCCACTTAATGTCCTTCCAAAGATTGTCTCACCTGGCAGAGGCTCTCTCACATCCCTTGTCATTCGGACCGTCTTTATAACATGATATGTCTTTCCTTCTTCCATATTGGTGGCTGTAAGGATACATTTTGTTGTAGTGTTACCCACTTCTACCGAAGCAACGATAAAGAAAGGTTTGGATTTAAGGTCCAGAAGACGGACCGTCGGATTTGTAGCAAATCTTGGTTTATAGGACATGATGACCACTTTCCATTTTGTGAATGTTGAAGTATATTTTGTGACTAATAAGTTATATTCTAATGTATATTTTGTGACTACTGAATTATATTCTGCGACTGCTAATGTATATTTTGCGATGTTTTTTTATTGGGGGCAGTTGACTTATTAAATCAGGTTCTCTTAGATACTTTGCATAACAGGAATGCTCTTTTACATCAGGATCTTCAGGCGTTTTATGATCTGTTCCTTTGGAAGTGCACCTACGATCTGTCCTGCAAATTTACCGTCCTTGAATACAAGCAGGGCCGGAATCCCGGATACCTCAAAATTCCTCGCAGTTGCAGGATTTTCATCCACGTTCAATTTTCCAAAGACGATCTGGCCCTGGTATTCTTTTGCAAGCACATCTATGGTTGGACTAAGACGTTTACAGGGCCCGCACCACTGTGCCCAGCAATCGACCACTGTCAACGGATACTTTGAAACTATTTCGTTTAAGTTCCCATCTGTGACATGGACAGGGCTGCTGGGGAAATCCTTTTTTTCAAGGTCCTTCATAATCTCTTCCATCCTCTGCTTTCGGATATTCTCAAGTTCATCCATGTTATTCACCTATTTGAGTAAAATATTTGAAGATGATCTGTAGTATGCATCTGATGTCTTTGTTTAATTATAACAACAGTACTACTATTTATGTATGACTTAACTTTCTCTGTAGTTTGATACTTATAGTGTTAGTTTTTGCAATTTGATCATATTCTTGCTAATTAACACATAGTCTGCACGACCACTGCTCCCTTATACGGGATATCAGGTATATCCCGGGATCTCAGAGGCATTTATCAGCCACCTGGAAAAGTCATGATTTTCAGGTCTTTTCCTCCGGGGAAAGGTCGCAATATAGTGTAAGTATTGCTTTGATTTAAAGTTATGCATGGTTGTTCGCAAAGTGGACAAAACCGTTCCTATCATAACGTTCCTATCATAACGTTCCTATCATAACGGTCATGTCATAAGCTTCATATATGTCATTAAAACCCATTTTCCGGTGTGTTCAGGCTAATGGTTCAGCATCATTCACAAATGTTAAAATTATGCAGGCCTATGGCAGGTCTGCCTGTGAAAGAGTAAGCTGACAACTAAGCCAAAGGTCCGTTTTGTCTTTGATCAGAGATCTGTCACTTGCAGCAGCTGTATGTGGAGGACAGAAAGTAAGCAGGCCAAAGAATGTGTATTTGTTTCACGCTCATTTAAGGAAGGAATCCCGCGACTTTAGTCTTGGGTAGTTGACACTCATGTCCGGAATCCAACCTTTCGTATCAGGCAGATGGATGAAGTTGGTTGCATGGCCTGGTTTCATAGTCTGATTGCATGGCCTGATTGCGTGACATAAAAAAGTAGATAAGGTCTATGTAGGGGAAAAAGGACGTATTCTCTTCTTCATTTATCCAGCAAGTTCTTGTAGCGCTGATAATTGATGGCACGTGTTATGAAAATAGCCACAATACCTATGGCAATACCTATAATTACGACCATGACCAGATTTCCTTCATCTGCATAGTTTAGCAGGCTATAGAACAAAAAAGCACTTATCAGGATCCCGATGGAAATTATGGGGATAATTGGGGCCTTATATATTTTTTCTATCATACTCACCAATTGAAGATATTGCTGATCTTAATTATATTTTATCATTGGAAGACATCATTGAAGACGACATGTGCTGACAGGCCGATCTGTTTTGCACATTAAGCGTCAGGGTGTTCCAATATTGGGCTTCTGTATAATGTGTGCCCTCTGTATTCGATCAGTCTTATCCTTTCCATTGCCATAAGGTCAAACAACAGCTCAATATCTTCCGGATAGGGGCCCTTTGGGTATAGTGGCTGGTAGGGCTGACCGTCGGTCTGTGCAACATAGAACATATTGTTCCCAAAATATGAGATCGACCTGAGGTCATATTTTAGGAAAACCTCCCGGATGAATTCAAGGGACATCGGTGGATTTGCAAAATCCAGGTCCTCCCTTTGAAGGGGTATTGTTGCAGAGGTCATGTTTATTTGATCCCACCCATGTTTATTTCAAAGTCCATGTTCTTTTGCAAATATGTTTATTGCAACTTATCCTTCAGTCGCTTTCAAGATCCTTATGTGGGTTCAGGTCACAGCCTGTACAGGGCAGACACATGGTCTCAAAGATATCTGCACGAAGCCCGCTTTTGTCCAGTTCCTTTCGCAGGATGCGGGCCAGTTTGAGCAGGCGCTGTTTTGAAGGTCGCTCTATGAAAACCTCACCTTCGCGCAGTGGGTGCATACTGGCAGGTCTGAGAATGGGGACAACACCTATGGCTATCAATTCTCTTATTCCATTAACCACATTATCATCGCTCTCTCCAAGTCCTATTATTATATTTGAGCAGACCTTATTGGGCCCGAACAGCTCCACAGCTTCCTTAAGGGCAAAGAGGATCATTTCCAGGTCCTGACCCTTACAGACCTTTGCATAGATATCCCTGTCCAGGGTTTCTACATTATATTTGATCTCACTGACCCCGGCCTCTTTCAGGCGGATATTGGAATCCTTTGTCGGATAGATGCCAACTCCGATGGGTACATTATATCTTTTCACTCCCGCTATGACTTCAAGGGCCCTTTCCAGTTCATTTTCAGCAGATCCTTCAATGCCGGATGTAATTGATATGGCTTTCATCTTCCCTGTCTGGTGTGCCTTTTTTATCATCTCAAGCATTTCTTCTATGCTCTTGACCCTGCCATCAAGTTTTGGCACCGGGCAGAACTTGCAGTCATAGATGCATTTTTCGGTCATGTTTATGTATGCCTGTCCGGGGCAATGGATCAGTTCCTGTTCAATGCATCCCCTTACCAGCTCCTTTCCGTCTCTTAATATGATAATGGAATCATCTGCTCTTACGGCTTTAAGTGGTGAATTCCTATTTACGGCAAGTCTTACCCTGTTACTTCCTGAGCGGAAGAAAAAGGCCTTATTACCTGCTCCGGGTCCGGCTGTGGGAATGGAGAAATCTCCCAATAAGTCGGTGTCGATATCCAGGCTCCCAACCGCCAGGAGTTCTGCTTTTATTTCTGCTATCATATTTTTCATAATCCCGCATGTCAGGCCGGTCTGCCAACCCAACATATTAATATAAAGCACATGTCTCTTACTCCTCATATAATAATTATTTCATACTATTTGAGGAACCTGTAATGATCACAAAAGATGAGGTAGAACATGTTGGATGGCTTTCCCGCATCGAGATCCCCGAACAAGATGCAGACGAATATGCTTTGAAGTTAAATGCTGTTCTGGAGTATTTCGGGCAGCTGGATGAGGTCGATACGGAAGGCGTGGACCCAACCTATCATGTGGCGGATGTAATGAATGTGTTCAGGGAGGATGTTGAGACTGATTCCCTTGATCAGGAGGATGTCCTGAAGAACACGCAAGATGCAAAGGACGGGCTTATCAGGGCCCCCCGGATCATTTGAGGGATGAAGATGGCAGAATGGATGAGCATATCGGCATTAAAGGAAAAGATGGCCACATCTTCAGCTGAAGATGTGATGGAATACTATCTTAAAAGGATAGAGAGCAGTGATATCAATGGTTATACCTGTATATCCGAAAACGCACTTGAAATGGCAAAGGCCCGGGGTAATAACGTTGATGAAGGTCTTCTTTCAGGGATCCCTGTTGCGATCAAGGATAACATCTCCACAAAGGGTCTGGCCACGACATGCAGTTCTAACATATTAAAAGGGTATGTTCCTCCTTATGATGCCCATGTGATCGAGAAATTAAAGCATGCAGGTGCGATCATTATCGGTAAGACCAATATGGATGAGTTTGCCATGGGTACATCCACCGAATCAAGTGCATATGGTACCACCCTAAATCCCTGGGATAAAAAGAGGGTTCCCGGAGGTTCCTCCGGAGGCAGTGCGGCAGTTGTTGCAGCAGGTGAGGCTCCTGTATCCCTTGGCTCGGATACAGGAGGGTCGGTACGTTGTCCGGCTGCTTTTTGTGGTGTTGTTGGTTTTAAGCCCAGTTATGGTGCAGTCTCAAGGTATGGTCTGATATCCTATGCTAATTCCCTGGAACAGATCGGCCCCATGGCTACCTGTGTTGAGGATATTGCTTTGATGATGGATGTCATCGGGGGTAAGGACCGCAGGGACAGTACCTCCATTGACAGGCCGATAAACTATCAGGAGGCTCTTGTTGATGATGTCTCTGATCTCAAGATCGGTGTCCCTGATGAATATTTTGGTGAAGGCATTGATCCGGAAGTTGAAAAGCTGGTATGGGATTCCATCTCTAAATATGAAGATATGGGTGCAACCTGGGAAAAGGTGTCCCTTCCCCATACGAAGTATGCTCTTGCAGCTTATTATATAATAGCAATGAGTGAGGCCTCTTCCAATCTTGCAAGGTTTGATGGTACACGTTATGGCCCCAGGGTACATGGGGAGAACTGGCATGTGATGGCTTCAAAGACCCGTGCGGCATATTTTGGCTCCGAGGTCAAGCGCCGTATATTGCTTGGAACTTATGCCCTTTCAGCCGGATATCAGGATAAATACTATCTTAAGGCTCTGAAGGTCAGGACGCTGGTAAAGCAGGACTTTGAAAGGGCCCTTAAGTCCAATGATGTTCTGATGTCTCCTACAATGCCTTCTCCTGCTTTTAAGATCGGTGAGAAGATCGAGGATCCTCTGTCCCTGTATCTGTCGGATGTGAACACGGTTCCGATCAATCTTGCAGGGCTTCCTTCAATATCCGTTCCATGTGGTCTGTCAGGAGGTCTTCCTGTGGGATTGCAGATCATCGGTTCTCATCTTGATGATAGCAAGGTGATACGTTGTGGATATGCCTTTGAAAAGAATACCGATCATAATTCTGCACGTCCGGAGGTGGTCTAAGTGGTATATGAGAATCCAGACGGAGTGATGATAGGCCTGGAGATACATGTTCAGCTCAACAAGCTTAATACGAAATTATTCTGTGGCTGTTCCACGAATTATCATGAAAGTGAGCCAAATACTCATGTCTGTCCGGTTTGCATGGGCCTTCCGGGCTCTTTGCCGGTGGTCAACGAAAAGGCAGTGGAATATGCAATGAAGATCGGCCTTGCCCTTAATTGTGAGGTGGTTGAGCAGACACAGTTCCACAGGAAGAACTATTATTATCCCGATCTTCCAAAAGGTTTCCAGACCACCCAGTATGATTTTCCCATTGTCAGTAACGGGCGGGTTGTGATCGAAGGGGAGGATGGGGAGCTTGTGGTGCGGATCACCCGTGCCCATATTGAAGAGGACCCTGGCAGATTGCATCACCTGGGGACCATTGAAAAATCAAAGGGTACCCTTATCGACTACAACAGGTCCGGAATGACCCTTGTCGAGATCGT
Organism: Methanosarcinaceae archaeon; assembly: GCA_963676195.2. GTDB lineage: Archaea > Halobacteriota > Methanosarcinia > Methanosarcinales > Methanosarcinaceae > CAXXJW01. The sequence goes on from CAXXJW010000002.1 coordinate 678,885, forward strand.
GAGTGAGCCTGATCTGAGAAGTCCCAAAGAGGCCCGCAGATATCTGGATAAGATGCGTAACATCCTGGAATATCTTGATGTCTTTGATAGTACCCTGGAAGGTTCCATGCGTGTGGATGCCAATGTTTCTATTGGAGGAGGCGACCGTGTGGAGGTTAAGAACATATCCTCCCATAAAGGTGCAGAACGTGCTCTGCTTTATGAGATCATGAGGCAGAAGAACCTTGTAAGGAGAGGTTCAACCGTGGTGATGGAGACCAGGCACTTTGATGAGGCCCGGGGAGTTACTATCTCCATGAGGACAAAGGAAGAGGAACATGATTATCGTTACTTCCCCGAACCTGATCTGGTACCCATGCGTGTTTCTGATCAGGTGCCCGATATTGCCCGCAGTCTTCCTGAACTTCCGGATGCAAGGAGGGAGAGGTTCATTCGGGAATACGCAATGACAGATATGCATGCAAAGGCCCTGACCTCTGACATCCGGGTGGCAGACTTCTATGAAAAGGTTGCTGTAGATGTGGAACCAAAAGGTGCGGCCATGTGGGTTGCTGATATCCTTAAAGGGGAGTTGAATTACAGGGATATTGGCGTATCGGCCTTTAAGGTAGGGGATATGGTTGAGATCATCAATCTTGTTTCAGGTGAGCGTATCACCGAGAGAAGCGGTGTGGAGGTTATCCGTAGTATCCTGGATAATGGCGGGACCCCCCGACAGATCGTGGAGGAAAAAGGTCTGCTGAAAGTCGAAGAGGATGTCATAAGTGTCGCGGTAGCAGAATCAATAAAAGAGAATGAAGCCGCAGTGGCTGATTATCTGGAAGGCAAAGAAAAATCCTTAAACTTCCTTGTGGGTCAGGTCATGAAAAAGACAAAAGGCCGGGCAGATGCAAAAGAAGCCAGAGAACATCTGATCAGTGCCATCAAAGGCTGATGGTCTGATCTTTTTTTTGTATACCCGGTCTTATACCGGATCTTTTACCAAAAAATGTTAGTAGGAGTAGTTACATAACAGAATATGGTGCAAGGCCACAAGGCAACGTATCATGAAATGATGCAAGGCCACAAGGCAACGTATCATGAAATGATGCAAGGCCACAAGGCAACGTATCATGAAGTGATGCAAGGTCATAAGGCAACGTATCATGAAATGATGCAAGGTCATAAGGCAACGTATCATGAAGTGATGCAAGGTCATAAGGCAACGTATCATGAAATGATGCAAGGCCACAAGGCAACGTATCATGAAGTGATGCAAGGTCATAAGGCAACGTATCATGAAATGATGCAAGGTCATAAGGCAACGTATCATGAAGTGATGCAAGGTCATAAGGCAACGTATCATGAAGTGATGCAAGGCCACAAGGCAACGTATCATGAAGTGATGCAAGGCCACAAGGCAACGTATCATGAAGTGATGCAAGGCCACAAGGCAACGTATCATGAAATGATGCAAGGTCATAAGGCAACGTATCATGAAGTGATGCATGGGCCATGGCTGAGTACCAGGGCAGTAGATCTATGGGGATGCAAGGTCTGGGGTGCGAAAACCCGGGAACTATCGAAGGTTCTGACATGCTAACCATATTCGATACGATGTAGAGATGTGTGGGAGACAGGGGTTAGTCAGTATCGAAAAGGACAGTAAAATGTCCCTGGTCACTGCCTTCCAATTAATCTTTTGTTTTTGCACTATTCCTGTTATTTCATTTGTTGAAGTTTTTTTGGTATTTTTTTGGATTCTTTCTATTTATTGTATTAATCCTCTTATCTCCCCTACCTTTCTTTTTCTTTCTTCTTTTCTGATCTTCACTTTTCTTTTTTTCCTTTCCTTTCTTTCCCCTCTTTCTTCTCCTTCTTTCTTCTCCCCTCTTTCTTCTCTCCAATTGTTATGAAATTATTTGGGATGTAAACCCAAAACAGTTATATGTATTAAAATGCATGTAGCCAGCCTGTATTAGTATTATTTACATTCAATAACTCAAATTAATTATATTTATCAGGTGAGAACATGGCAAGATTTCCAGAAGCAGAAGAGAGGATCTTAAACAAGAAGATCTGTATGAGATGTAATGCCCGCAATGCAGTAAGGGCAACAAGATGCAGAAAATGCGGGTACAAGAACCTGCGCGTAAAATCCAAGGAAGTTAAGAGAGGCTGATCTTTAATATGCAGGTGGAGGAGTACCTAAACGAGATCGTGCAGCGTGAGGGTACAGTTCACTTGACACTGATCGATCCCGCATCACAATCCCCATCCAGGGCCGCAGATATCGCACGTTTTGCGGTTGAGGGAGGTACTGATGCTATCATGATCGGTGGATCCACCGGAGCTGCAGGTCAGGTTCTGGACCAGACCCTTATCAAGATCAAGGAACAGGTGGATGTTCCTACGATCCTTTTTCCGGGAAATGCAGCTGGCGTTAGCATGCATGCTGATGCCATATTTTTCATGAGTTTGCTTAATTCCCGTGATATCAGCTATATAGTTAATAATCAGGTCATGGGGGCCCCGGTAGTCTATAAGACCGGGATTGAACCCATTTCAATGGCATATCTTATTGTCGAACCCGGAGGTACGGTTGGCTGGGTTGGGGATGCAAAGCTTATTCCTCACAAAAAGCCTGAAATAGCTTCAGCCTATGCCCTGGCCGGCAAGTTCCTGGGGATGCATTATACCTATCTTGAAGCAGGTTCCGGGGCAGACCATCCCGTTGACCCTGCAATGATCGCTGCTGTCAAACACGTGCTGGGAGATAACAGGCTGATCGTAGGTGGTGGCATCCGTGATGGTGAGACTGCCCGAACCTGTGCTCTGGCAGGGGCCGATATGATCGTAACAGGGACTATTGTTGAAGAAGTCAGTGATGTCAGGTCCAAAATTGAGGAACTGGTAAGTTCCATTAAAAAATGATGGCCGAAAAATCATTATCATAAGTTTAGTATCTGGTCATTTCTTATTTTATACAGTGTAGAGGTATCAATATGCTCAGGGTTTCTGATATCGTTAAGGAATACCGGACACCTTCCGGTACGTCGCTTGTACTTGATGGGATAAGCTTTAATGTTGCAAATGGTGAGATCCTCGGGATCACCGGGAAAAGTGGCAGTGGTAAATCAACCCTGCTAAGGATAATCAGAGGGGTTGAGTCATTTGATTCAGGTAGTATATCCATTAATGGTACAAACATTGATCCTTCTTCAGGCAAGGATGGTTCAAAGTTCCTCCAGAGCCATACAGCTATCCACATGCAGCGTAATTTTGGTTTATGGACGGGACCTGCTATAGATAATATAATACGCAAACTGAATTGTGAATATGCAGGTTATGAAGCATTACCTGAACCTGATGATATCTATTATGACGATCTCTATGAGCGTTCAATGGCCTATATGAGACTTGTAGGCCTTGAAAAGAAAGCCCTGCATTCCACCAGCCTGTTAAGTGGGGGAGAAAAGCAGCGTCTCATACTGGCAAGACAGCTTGCTGCACGCCCTTCAGTATTATTACTTGATGAGCCTGTCACCATGACAGGGCCTGATACAAAACAGGAGGTTATGGATGTTATTAGGGCCCTTAAGAGTAAGCTCAATATACCTATCATCATTGTCTCCCACCTCCCCGAGATCCACACATATCTTGCTGACAGACTGATCTATCTGGATGAGGGGAAGATCGTACAGGATGGCCCTGTGGGAAGTGTGCTAAAGTATTTCCTCAGGGATATTAAACCGGAAGTGATGCTTTCCTTCCCTGAAGATAAGCAGGAGCTCATTCAGGCCAACAACATCTCAAAAAGGCTGGTATTGCTAAGGGTTGGTGAGGTGCTGAACATAAAGGAACAATCCCTTTCCATAAATAAAGGGGAGATCATATCGTTCATCGGCCCGTCAGGAGCCGGTAAGACCACCTTCCTGAAGATCATTGAAGGGCTGGTGTCCCCCTCAGCAGGAGATGTGCTTTATCTGCATGAAGGTGGGTGGGTGGATATGAGTCACTTCAGCAGGCAGCGTATGGAGCTTTGGAGGAAGATCAGTATAATGCATCAGGAGTTTTCCCTGTCCCCGCATTCCACGATCAGGCATCAGATCGCCTTCCGTCTGAGTATGAAAATGCAGGGTGCTCTGGAATATGCCCGTAAGAAAGCAGAGGAGCTGGAACTTTCCGATGAGTTGCTGGATACCATTTACATGCTGCCTGACCTTGCTGAGGCGCAGAGGGACAAGGTCCTTGATAAGATGAAGTTGTCCATGGATATATATTCTAAGTTATTCCCTCGTGTGGTCAGCACAGATGTGGATGAATATGCAAAAGAGATATTTGATGCCCTGGACCTTTCCCCTGAGGTCCTTGACAAGACCACTTATGAAATAAGTGGCGGAGAGCATGTAAGGGCCTATATTGCCCTTTCCCTGGCAACGTCCCCGGAAATATTAATGCTGGACGAACCCTTTGGTGATCTTGATCCGGTGACCCTCAGAGATGTCACCAATTCATTAAAGAACATCAATTCCCGTTTTGGTACCACCATTGTTCTGGTAAGTCATCACATGGACTTCGTAAAAGAAGTGGCCCACCGGGCTGTTCTCTTTGAAGAAGGGGCCATTGTTGCTGATGGGGATGCAAAGCAGGTATGTGATCATTTCATAAAAAGCAAAAATATCACATATCTTGAAACCTCAATTGATAAGTTGGTTTAAATAAGGGAGCTCTTATCTTTCAAGAGCTCATCCCATATTTTTAAGCTCATACTGGTCTGGTTTCAGGATCCGGGAAGTTGATCTAATAGTATTATCGACATTATAGTCTTTAGTATGTATAGTCTTTAGTGAGCGCAGTTTTTTTAGCACAGCTTGTTATTTTTTTTATAACTGTTTGCAAAAGACACTTTGCATCAGCGAGGAGTAAATCACTTTTTTAATAACCTATATATTGAAGTAACGTCAACTGTATTACTGAAAGTTCTTTGGAATTTTGTAGGGAGTTGTTATAAATGATGATAGATAGCTTAAAGAAGCTGGGCCTTCTTGGCATTGGCATATATGCTCTTACTGAAGAGAAGATCGATGAGATGGTAAAAGAGCTTGTTGAAAACGGGGATATCAATAAAGAGGAAGGGAAGAAGTTCGTCGAAGAGCTCATTGAAAAGAAAAGAGAGCAACAGGAAGAACTTGAAGACATGGTATCTTCAAGGGTGAAGGATGTTTTCGGGCATTCTGACCTTGCCACAAAAGAAGAGATCAATAAATTACATTCCAAGATAGAGGAACTCGAAAAATTGCTTCGGGATAAAGAAGGTGCAACCAGTTCGGAAAGTGAAGAAAAAGCCTCAGATGATGAAACCAAATGATGTACTGGCTGGTGTACTATCAGGTCTCTGAACACCTGGTCTGAAAATTTAATTTTCAGTACATACTTTTCGCTACATTGCAGAAGACAGGCATATCTGGCTTTAACAGCCAGATTTTCATTATTTAAACAAGAACCTCCTTGCAAAAGCAGGGAGTAGTTCACACCCCCGGATAAAAATGGCTTTTGGAATATCACGCAGATATTCAATGATGAAACGCTATGGTGTTATCATTGATACTCTCATCAAATACGGCTTTGGTTATTTTGTGGACCAGATGGGCATCCGTTCTTTTGGTTCCTACAGGTCCAGATTAAAAGGTCGTTTTGACAGAGGCGGAACTGCCAGCACCCGGCCTGAAAGGGCCCGGCAGGTCCTGGAAGAACTTGGTCCCACATATGTAAAGTTCGGGCAGCTCATGAGCATGCGCCAGGATCTGATCCCTGAGGAATATGCAAGGGAGTTCGTAAAACTTCAAAATGAAGTCCATCCTTTCCCTTTTGAAGATGCAAAAGCTGTTGTGGAAGAGGAACTGGGAGCTTCGATTGAAGATTTATTTGAGGAATTTGAAGAAAGGTCCATTGCCGCTGCTTCCATCGGGCAGGTCCACCGAGCGAGGCTTAAAGGTGGTACTGAAGTTGTTGTGAAGGTTCAGAGACCCGGTATAAGGGATACAATTGATGCGGATATTGACATTCTCTATAGTATTGCTGCTTTTGCAGAGGAACATCTTCAGGGGGCAAAATTATACAATCCGGTGGATATAGTTGATGAATTGTCCAGGTCCATACATTCAGAAATGGATTATATTCAGGAAGCAAGGAACATCGAGAGATTTTCAACAAATTTTACAGATGATCCCCATATTTACGTCCCAAAGGTATACTGGGAATATACCGGTCTTCATGTGCTCACAATGGAATTTGTAGATGGGATAAAATGTGATGATGTTGATTCCATTGAAAAATATGGCCTAAAGCCTTATGATGTAGCAGAATACACTGCCAATGCCTTTATGAAACAGGTATTTGCGGATGGTTTCTTCCATGCGGACCTTCATTCCGGGAATGTATTCCTTTTGAAAAGCGGAGAGCTTGCTCTCCTTGATTTTGGAATGGTTGGTTATATTTCAAATGATATGAAAAGTCTTCTTCTTGACCTGCTCGTATCCACTGTGAACGGGGATGTGGTCCAGTATGTGGAAGTTTTAAGTCAATTTGGCATGTTGCCGGATAATTTTGATATAAGGGACTTTAAAGGGGATTATGATCTTTTAATGAACAAATACTATGGCCGTTCTTTAAAGCAGGTGGATACTCCCACGGCCATCTCTGAAATGATAGGGCTTATGCGCAAATATCAGATCAGGATCCCGCCAAATGTTGCTTTATTGTTCAAAGGTATTATGACCCTCAATGGATTTACTCTGCAGCTGTATCCGGATTTTAATGTCACCCTGATAGCAGAGCCATATGCAAAGAAAATAATGAGGGATCGTGTACGTCCGGGTAATATCGCCAGGTCCTTTTCAAAGGATATGTGGTATTTTTCCCATCTGTTTCACAAGGCTCCGCTTCAAATATCCCATATACTGGACATTGCTGAAAAAGGTTATTTAAATCTTCGTTTTGAGCATCGGGGTATGGACCGGATCGTCGGTGAGATCAATGCAGCAAGCAACCGCCTTTCTTTTAGTTTTATCATATCAGCGATCATAGTCGGCTCTTCACTGATCATACAGACAGGTATGGAACCACATGTATGGGGTGTACCTTTGATGGGAGTGATGGGTTTTGTGGTTGCCGGGTTGTTAGGATTATGGCTTGTGGTCTATATACTAAGAACGGGCAATATCTGATCAACTCCTGCATATTTAAGTATAAGTGTCAAACAGTAAAGATCCATAGGTTAATTTGCATTTGACGATTATCAGAGTGCAGGGAATAGCGCAAGCCCATGACTTTAGTTGTGGAAGGAGTCTGAAGATCTGTTAAGACCTATATGCTTATAGCTGATTAATTACATTATGTGGCATACATGACCGATCCTCAAATAGAACGTAAGCTCATTGAGATAATGCGTGTTATCAGTGAGAGTGACAAACCAATTGGTGCCAGAAGTATTGCAGATGAACTTCAAAACCGTGGTTATAATCTTGGAGAGCGTGCGGTCAGATATCACCTTCGCATCCTTGATGAGAGGGGCTTTACTAAAAAACACGGTTATAATGGGCGTACAATAACTCTTCAGGGCAAAAGGGAACTGGATGACGCTCTGATCGGGGACAGGCTTGATTTTGTTATCACCAGGATCGAACAATTGCTCTATAGGGCTACTTATGATCCGGTATCAAATAAAGGCAATGTTATAGTCAATGTTTCCAATATTGATAAGGATGATGTTGATAATGCCCTTGATGTTATACGATATGCATCTTCAGGAGGGGCCTCCATAAGCTCAAGGGTCAGGATATTTGAGGAGGATTCAGATAATGGTATCAACGTACCTCCCGGGAATGTTTCAATTGCAACTGTTTGCAGTATGACAATTGATGGGATTTTGCTTAAAAGTGGTATCCCTGTAAAACCCTCTTATGGTGGAATTATGTATGTGGAAGATCACAAACCTGTAAATTTCCTGGACCTGATCTCCTATGCAGGTACGTCCATTGATCCGATCAAGATATTCATGATCCGGCATGGAACTTCAGTGCTGGATGTACTGGAAAAAGGATCTGGAAAGATCCTTACAAATATGCGCACCATTCCAACTTCTGCCTGTTCAAAGGCCCATGAGATCCTGGACCAGATAAAAAGTTCGGATATTAAAGGTGTGATCAGTATGGGTAACTCTGAAGATGAACTATTTGGTGCACCAATTGATTATGGTCTTTCCGGAGTTCTTGTTTGTGTGGGTGTCAATGCCATTGCAGCAGTTGAAGAAGCTGGTTTTAATGTAACAACCCAGCCTGTATCCACGGTGCTGGACTACAGCAGTATGAAACCACTCTGATTTAATCCACTGTTCCACAATCCACTGTTCCACAATCCACTGTTCCACAATCCACTGTTCCACAATCCACTGTTCCACAATCCACTGTTCCACAATCCACTGTTCCACAATCCACTGTTCCACAATCCACTGTTCTACAATCCACTGTTCTACAATCCACTATTTTTTGGTGGCCCGATTTTCCAGAAATACGTTGTGGGGATCCTTCTCAGGCTTCATTTTGCAGAACAGTGAATGGGGGGTTGTTCTGTTCCCATTCCTGTATTGAAGCATAAAGTTTTGTTTCTCTAAAGATAGTGATATCATAGGATAGTCTCAGGACCCTGTCAACCACTGCTTCGGAAACGTCTTCAGATGTGCGGTTACCGAATACATGATTAAGTCCTATGGTCAGGATGGCCACCACGTCATGGCCTGAGCATACCTGCTCCGGTTCCGGTCCTTTTTTCATCAGGCTGATTATTTCCCTTTTGAGACGTTTTTCACTGATGTTCATATTACGGGAATTTGTCTTCACCTCTCTGATAAGTCTGGAGAGGTTTATGGAAAAAGGCCTGAATTGTATAAAATTTTCAAATACTATATCCTTAAAACGAAGCGAGAGTCGCTCTTTTGAAGAAGAGGATATCCATCTGAAAATTCCCAGGGGCAGGGTCACCTCATATAAAAGATCCCTGACAGGTATGTTAAGGGCCCTGATCTTATGCTCCTCTCCAAATTCCACCAGCAGGTTGTCAAGGGCCTTTGAGGATATAAGCATTGTTTCAATGTCATGAGTATCTGTTGTGAGGATATTATCTCCCCTTTGCTCAATTCCATCCAGTTTCCAGAAATCCAGGTCCACTATGGTGAATATTCCCTTAAAATTAAATTTTTCCAGTATTCTGATAACCTTGATGGCATTATCCTTTCCATTTGCAGGTATTATAGTACATTTGTCGGTGTTAACAAAACGTTGATATAACCTCATATCAGTGCTGCCTTCTGTGATCAATATGGTCCCTTTCTGCTGGGTCCTTATCATTCTGACATTATTTGCAATATCATCCGCTGTGAGGTATTTCTTCATTATCATTCCCTCTAAGCTCAACGGTAAGGTCCCATCGATCGTGGATGATCTGGGGTGAATGGGTTGCAATTAGAATATCAAATCCCACAAGTTTTGTGATTGCCTGGAGGTCTTTGAGGAACTGCTGTTGCCAAAGGACATGCAATGATATCTCGGGTTCATCTATCAGTATAAGGGAGTTGGGCCTTACATGGAAGAGAAGTTCATAGAACAAGACCAGTTCCTGCTGTTCTCCGGATGAAAGTTTTGTGGGGGACAGATGCATACCCTCGGATGTAGTGAAGACAAATCCGTCCTTTTTGCTAATGGAGAGTTTTTTGTAAAGGAATCGCCAGTTTATGATCTTTATCAACAGTTCGATCCTTGCTGTCAGGTCATCGAATACTGACAGTTTTTTTTGTATATCTTCTGTATATAGTTGCAGGACCTCTATCTTTGAACCGGGTATGTTGCTTAGGTCCTTTACATCCATTCCATCTTCAGGATCCAGGAATCCTGTTTCAATAAGTTTTGAGCGTTTGTTTTCCAGTTCATTAAGCTGCCGGGTCAGTTCCTCCAGAGATGTATTTTGAGTTCTGGTTTTTATCATCCTGGCAGGGAATGTACGGTCCAGGGATTGGGAAAGAGAGGCATATTCGCTAAGTTTGTTCTGCATGACCCTGGAAAGTTGTTTTGAATAGTTCACCACAGAAGGGGTTATGGAAGTATGTGCCTGGGGGTCAATTGGCTGGTTGGAGTAAGATATACTGAACAATCTCTGGGTCTGTATAAAGCAGATGTTGATGGAATCAAGGAGTTCTCTTAACCATTCAGGTTCATCTTTATGTGTTTGAGGCAGACGATCACTAAAAAGGTTCATTACCTCCTCAGATGTCAATTTTTCCTGTGTCGGGAAATGGACCCAGGTGTCACTGTCGATCTTTTCCAGCTCTGGCAGAACATTTTCGATCTTAAAATAATCAGAGATCTCATTTAATTTCAATGGCCTGACAATATAGGAGTATTTCTTCTCTCCCGGCCTGATGTATTCAAAAATGATCTCCCTGTCACCATTGTGGTTTGCATCACAATTTCCGCTGTTTCCCAGGACAAGTTTCTTATAGACACTTAATTTACTTTTGTTGTCAAACTCAACTCTTAGTTCACAGAACGGGATATGATAAAGCTCATAATAGTTGGATCTGAACAGGGAGTTCATCATCCTGAGCAAGACGGTCTTCCCAACTCCATTGGGCCCGTGAAGTATGGTTATATGTTCTTCGGCGTTAAGCGGGACTTCATGATCAAATGTCCCGAACAGCTGCTTAACTAATATCTTTGTGATCTTCAAGATAAGCCCCCTCTTTTAATTTCCCCATGCATAAATGAATATTCAGCTCTGCTGTCTGAACAACGGTTGTTGCCAATATGAAGGTTTTTCATAAAGAAATTATCTAATGTGATCTGAAACTAATGTGATCTGAAACTAATGTGATCTGAAACTAATGTGATCTGAAACTAATGTAATCTGAAACTAATGTAATCTGAAACTAATGTAATCTGAATCAGATCTGAAATGAATGACCTGTGATATTTGGCACAGGTCAAATCCTCTTTTTTAGGTTATGATTATATTACGTTGTCATATTCTAATGCGGATTGTATTAAAGGAAGTCCAGAGGGTGCCATATGGCACCATATGAACTGCTCTTATAGGCAACGTAATATTCTTAATCACATCTGGTTTATTATCCTTGCGATATCGTCTCCGACATCCGAGGTACCGTGGCTTCCACCCATGTCATATGTCTGGACTTTGGCCTCTTTGATATTCTGTTCAATAGCAGCTACAATTGCATCTGCAGCTTCTTTTTCACCCTGCTGTTCAATGAGCATTGCTCCGGCCCAGATGGTGGCGATGGGGTTTACTTTGTTCTGTCCTTTGTACTTTGGTGCAGACCCATGGATCGGCTCGAACATACTGGTCCCTGTCGGATTGATGTTACCTCCGGGGGCCAGACCCAGACCGCCCTGTACCATGGCTCCAAGATCTGTGATGATATCTCCGAACATGTTAGGTGTCACCACTACATCGAACCATTCAGGATTCTTAACAAACCACATGGTGATGGCATCCACGAAGTTAAAGTCAGTGGTTATTCCCGGGTGTTTTTCTGCCACATCGTTAAACTCCTCTCTCCAGAATCCATAGATGTCCGAGAGGACGTTTGCCTTATCAACGGATGAGACATGTTTGTTCCTGTTCTCGGAAAGGTCAAATGCATATTCAATTACTCTCTTTGTCCCTTCTTTGGAGATCATACCGATCTGGTATGCAATTTCCTCACTGTCGGTCTCAATGTCCAGTCCGAATTTTGCAGAGTACATGGTCCTGGAGACTTCCAGAAGGTCTTTGCTTTTTCCTTTCTGTGCCCGGCCGCCAATGCCAATGTAGAAATCCTCGGTGTTCTCCCTGACAACGACAAAATCGATGTCTTCAGGTGTCTTGTCCTTAATGGGGCACCATACTCCGTCAAGGAGTTTTATAGGCCTCAGATTAATGTACTGATCGAAATAGAACCTTGCTGCAAGCAGGATACCCTTTTCCAGTACACCTGGAGCGATCCTGTCATCTCCGATGGAACCAAGATATATTGTCTGATAATTAGAAAGCTCTTTTAGAGTATCCTCTGAGATGAGCTCACCAGTTTCCAGATAATGGTCTGCTCCCTGGGGGAACTCGATCCAATCCACATCAAATCCAAACTTTTCTCCTGCGGCATCGAGTACCTTTATTCCTTCTGCGATGATCTCCGGGCCTATTCCGTCTCCCGGGAGGACGGGTATTTTATATTGTGTCATATTGTTCACCTTTTTGTTTATCTCTGGTGAGAGATGTCAGTTTAATTTTCTATGATTATCAGGTGACTCACTTGCAGTGATTCACTTGATGAGTTGCCTTGTATATTCTTTGAGTCCGCCGGCATCAACAATACCTCTCACAAAATCCGGCAGAGGGGTTGCCTGGTATTGCTGGTCTTTTGTGATGTTCTTTATGAGGCCACTTGCAAAATCAACTTCCAATGTATCGCCCTCATCGATCTTGTCGGTCTGGGCACATTCAAGCATTGGTACACCGATGTTGATGGCATTGCGGAAAAAGATCCTTGCAAAGGATTTTGCGATAACACAGCTGATCTTTGAACCTTTCAGTGCAAGAGGTGCGTGTTCTCTGGAAGAGCCGCACCCAAAATTATTCCCTGCGACAATGATGTCATTCTCCTGTACATTTTGTGCAAAATCAGACCTTACCCCGCTGAAAGTGTATTGTGCCAGTTCCTCAGGGGTATTCATGATAAGATATCTTCCCGGAATTATGGCATCAGTATCGATGTCATCTCCGAATTTCCATACTTTTCCTTCCATATTGATCACCAAAATATATAGTTAAATTATGTATTGTATATAATCTTCTGGTCTGTTAATAGTACTCATGCATTAAGTACTTTCCACCAGAAACAATACTATCCGGATATGCAGCATCTTTGTCATTTTAGACTTGTCATTTTAGACATAATACTCTTTATGAAAGTGGAGCAGGGTTCACCGGTGTCCAAATCTTTCCACATCAAGCTTTTTACCATCAACGGATACTTGCGGGTCTTTTACGATCCCGTCAAGATGGAGGTCAACGGACACATCTCCTCCAAAGGTTGAGTTATCTCCCAGGGCCATGTGTATGGTGCCACCGACCTTCTCATCTTCCAGTATTATTCCTGTGATCCTGGCTTGCGGATTTATCCCGATCCCAAGTTCGGCAATATTGCGACCGTCCGGCCCTACCTCATTTACCATTGCTTCCAGTTCAGGAGCATCTTTTCCTTTAAAACTGACTGCAATACGGTCCCTGATCTGAATCGTCAGGGGTTGGTCAAGGAGACCTATTCCGGCCATTGATCCATCCACTACCAGGGTCCCGTTGACATTGGCAGGTGCTATATATACCTCCCCTGCAGGAAGGTTCGAGGTGGTCCCCTTTTCATGGCATATCCCGGTATCGGATAACCATGTGCAGTTTTGAACATCTATGAGTACATCTGTTCCAAGTTCCGTGGTTATCCTTATCTGTCTGGAACCTTCAAGGCTTTCAAGGAGTTGTTTTGCTCTCTCTTCAATGACCTTATAATCTGCAGTAAGGCCTCCATTGTTCATCATCTCAGCAGTTATTCCCGGCATTGTTGCAGTCCTTGCTCCTTTTTTTGAAGCATTCTGCCGGGCCTTTGTATGGGTCAGGGACTTTGATGCAGGTGCCAGGATCACATCGGCATTTTTCATTGCTTCTGCTACAAGTTCAGGAGGTTCCGCACCATGTTGCAGACGGGGTTCCATCTTAAGGAGGATGGTCTCACAACCGGACCTTACCGCAGAATCATATAATGACGCTGCTATTTGTTCATCTGTCTTTGTATCAGTTATAATTAATACACTCTCTCCTTTCCTGGCACCCATACAGGTGTTGATAACCATATCTGCACTTTTGTCTTCTGTCATTTTAGATTCTCCTTTTCATCAATGCACTGGGCTCATTGCCCCCATGCCAGCTGTACCTTGGTCTCATCTTGATCACATGGGTGGTTTCCGAAGTGTCGTCGATGATGAACGATATTCCTCTTTCCAGTCCCATCTTTTTAATGGAATCTCCTATGTTCTCTCTCATATATGTAGGTCTTATGGATTCAAGGGCCTGTATGTCATCTCTGGAAGTAAGACGATGGCATATCACCAGGTCAGACTGGGAAATAATATCATGATGGATGGCTGAAGGTCTCTGGGTAGCAAAGATCACAGATAGTCCCGGTTGTCTTCCCTGCCTGACCCATTCGTTTAGCAGGGCATCCGAGGCAAGGGTCTGTTCCCCTGAGGGTACGAACAGATGTGCTTCGTCAATGAACATCCACACCATAGGGATGCCCTCTTCAACATCCGTATCTCCCATGCACATCCTTTCGTAGGATCTGCGGGATTCCAGGCGTTTGTTATATATCTCTCTGGAAATGATGCCTACGACCGCACAACGTACTATCTTGCTTTTGATGGTGCTTACATCCAGTACTGTGGTTGTTCCCCTGCTAACAAGTCTGTCAATGTCACATCCCTGTTCATCGAACACTCCCCAGGTCGCCGCAGTTGCAAAAAAGTTCTCAGCTGCACTTTTGTGTGATATGTCAGCCCGCGGGTCTGATCGTATATCCTGCAGTATCTTTTCGAATGAGAACTCCCTGTCATTGCCTGCACTCCTGAGCTCCTCTACTGTCCTGACTATAAGGACCCCGGTTGGTGAGGTTTCTTTAAGGTTGAATAGTTTGCACCAGTCATATCCTTCCAGATGGGACAGTTTGATAGAAAAAGGGATTACGTCAATTTTTCTTTTCTCATATTCGTCCACACTGCCCCGGGGTACAAAGACCTCAATATCAAAACCCCGGGGTTCCATTCTCCATTGAGCAAGCAGATCTTTCTGGGTATCATTACCTCTTATCATCGTCCAGAAGATCCCCATGGTATCGATCACCAGGGAGGAGATGTTCTGATGTATTTCCGGTGGGAGCAGCGCGATCTCTTCGATAAGTGTGCCCATTGTATAGGATTTTCCATATCCTCTTTTACCACAGATCAGTATGGAATGCGGCCTGAGGGCATCCATGGCAACATGGGAACCTGAGGACCGGTCAAGGGCCAGATATCTTCCCAGATTAAGGACACCTTCTTCATTATCTCCAGTTCGGCCCAGTATATATTGCTGTTTAACAACACCTGCACTGAAACCATTTTTTGGATCGTTCATTTATATCAAATTATTTGCTGTACATATATCAGTTTTCATCATCTGTTACGATTGTTGGGGCGTAGGGGCAGAGAAAGCCCACGACTTCAGCGGGTAGTTCACAAAGGATGCCACCTTATATATATCAAAAATATAATATAATTATATATCTTCTGTATATTATGGACACAGATATGATTGTGATCCAGGGTTAGATTATCGATCAATGTTTAGTGAACAAAAATACACATTGCAGACTTGGGGTTTAAATGAATAAAATGATTAAAGTTCCGCTCTTTCTTTTAATGCTTTCTGGCTTTCTGGTCTCAGGATGTGCTGAACTTGAGGATGGGGCCAGAGAGGTTAATGAGACCATTTCCCGGACTAAAGAGGATATCAGCTTTCTGGAGTGGATGAGCTCTTCAATAGAGATCATAAAGGATGATTATTCCGGAATCAGGATTGCGGCTTCCCGAAGGGATGATGATGGACTTCAGCAAAACGCAACATTGCTTAAGCAACACAGTCAGGAGGCTCTCATTCAGATCGAAGAGTTTTCACCCTCTCCCAGTTTACAGGGCCTTCAGGATGAATACCGGAATATACTGAACAGCTCATATGACTTTGGTGAACTGGTTGAATCAAATGCATATAATATGGGCCTTGATGAGATCAACGATTCCATCAATATGTTCAATGAAGTTTCTGAAATGGTGAACAGTACGGCCTCATCGCTGGATGGGAACCGGTCTATGGAAAACAAGTGATGATCGAGTTATTAAAAAAAGGTTCCATCATTCGTTCTTGCTGATGGAACAATCTGTGAACACTGGTTTGAGTGAACACTGGTTTGAGTGAACACTGGTTTGAGGTATGAAACTGGAATCTCTTTGTGCAAGGGATAGTAGTTCACGAAAGTATTTTGTCAAGCTCTTTCATGGAACTGGCCAGTTTTATCTCTTTTGCAATCCTGCGGCCTGTGGAAAGGTCAGGTTCGACCAGATCGGCATATGGAGAGCCTGAAGTGTATATATTCGTACCTGCAACAATGCGGGCGGATATCTCAAACACCTTGATCTCCAGTTTATCGGTAAACACCGTTTCAAGACAGAAAGGCCCTATCATACCGCCAAAGAGTTCAAGGGACTGTTCAACCACTTTTTCTCCCAGGGAGAAGATGCGTGGGAGGAGTGATTCCCTTGCTACAAGGGGTACATTTCCGGTGACCACATATGTCGGGTGGATCCCTGCTTCTTCAAGTTCCTTTGGTGAACCCAGTCTGAAGATCTCATCAGCATTTGATTCCACCCTGCGGTCCATACTTAACATCTGCAGGGTTCCTTCACTGAGCTGATATCCTTCGGTCTTAAGAGGTGAATAGAAATAATGCAGGTAGTAACGGGTTCCAACAATAAATTCCTGGATGGTGAACTTTTCATTCGGGACGATATTCTCTTTGAATTCTTCATAGTTCTTTGCAACAAAGAAACCTCTGCCGCCTTTGGCACCATGATATTTTACCATAACAGGTCCGTTGATCTTTTCAGGTTCCACAAGTTTTGGCATATGGATCCCTGCACCTTCCAGCCATTCCCTCTCTTTTTCCCGGTCGGATTCCCATTCCAGCACTCCGCGGTTCCCAAAGGTTGGTACCGGAAAATCAGCAAAGGCTTTTGTTCCCATATATTCAACAAAGGAGCCGTGAGGGATGATTATAGCATTCTTTTTGACCAGTTCCGGAGCAATTGAATACATCCGGTCGTAACTTTCCACACAGATGAACTCATCAGGTTTTGCTTTTGGAAATGCATCATAGAACCTTGGAGGCTTTCCCAGGCAAATCCCAATGGTCCTGAGGCCTTCTTTGCGAGCTCCATCGAATATCTGCAGGCTTGAGTGAGAACAGACGGTGGCAATGGCCAGATCATCAGTGTCATAGTTTTCGACAATCTCTGAGATTTGCTTTTTTGATATCATAATTGTGCCTCAAAAATTTACATAAAATAGTATTATCCATTCTTTAAGCTTACGGTAGTATTTAACAGATGATAAATATTAATCTCCGTATGTTACTCAGGAGCCTCTTTCATATCAGGCCAGTAGGATTCTTGTGAACTACCCACAATTAAAGTCGTGGGCTTTCTCTGGCCCTATGCCCCAATAATCATAAAATACGGGAAATCTATTATAGAAAAAGCTACATGTTATTCAGAAGTGATTCAATGAGAGTTGCACTCAAAATTGCTTATATCGGATCTGATTACCATGGCTCTCAAGTACAGCCGGAGCTGGCTACAATAGAGGGTAGTCTGTTCAGAGCTTTGAAAGAGCTTGAGATCATTGAAGACCCCAAAAGTTCCGGTTTTATATCTGCCGGACGCACAGATGCAGGGGTGCATTCCAGGGGCCAGGTTGTAGCATTTAATACCAACAGCCCTAATCTGGCCATTCCCCGTGTGGTGAATTCAAAGTTACCTGGTGACGTATGGGCCTGGGCCCATGCCATCGTTCCTGATGATTTTGATCCCCGAAGACATGCCATCAGTCGGAGTTATCGCTATGTGATGTGCGGGGAACTATATGCCATCTCTCAAATAAGATCAGCCTCCAGGTTGATGCTTGGGACCCATGATTTTGCAAACTTTTGTACCACTGTGGACGGTAAGAACACTTTCAGGACTGTCCAGAAGATCGATGTGCGTGTCAGTGGAAATCTAACCCGGATAGATGTTGTGGCCAACAGTTTCCTCTGGAACATGGTCAGGAAGATGGTCACCGCTCTTATGATGGTGGGAAGTGGGGTGAGGGATGAAGTCTGGCTGGCACAGATGCTTGATCCGGATTCTTATGAAGAGGGTCTGGAGCCGGCTCCTTCATATGGTCTGACCCTGATGGATGTGGATTATCCGCAATCCCCTGAATGGGTGGAAGATGGTTATGCGATCAGACGGTTAAACGAGAACATACATGACCTTCTTGTCAGATATCGTGTTATGGCAGAAGTGTTTGAAGGGCTCAAAGTGTTGGAGAACACTGAAGAGTAATTGCCAGGCGGATTGTTTCAGGAAAGGCATTGTCCCGTAAGGTCACGAATACGCAAAAGGATGTTTATGATATGATCCCTTCTGCCAATCAGGTCCTCATTAACGATGCATTGATCGAATATGAGGTCACTTATGATCAGGTGAAAAACCCAAAACTTGACCTCTCATCCGGAAAATTAGTCTTAATCTTACCTGAAGGGTTTACCGACCACATGGCCCTGATCCATAAACACAAGCGCTGGATATACAGTCGTCATACTCATATGAAGAATGTACTTGAGGTCTCAAAGGGGATCAAACTCAACAAGCAGCGCAGTGATACAGAACTTAAGGTCATTGTCCACGATTTCATTGAAAAGATAGGCCCGGAACTTGGTGTGTCCTTTAATAAGGTGTCTTTTAAGAAGATGAAGACCAAATGGGGCAGTTGCAGTTGTCGGGGTAATCTTAACTTTAACAGATATCTGCGATGCCTCCCCGGGTATCTGATCGAATTTGTGGTGTTCCATGAGATGGCCCACCTGCTCGAAATGAAGCATAGCCCTAAATTCTGGAATATCATTGAGTCCCGCTATCCAGACAGGTCCTCCTATGAAAAGGAACTTAATGGTTACTGGTATTTGATCAAAGAATCTTTTTTTGAATGATCCGGCTCAATCCCTGCCCATATCTTTTCAGGAACCGGCTTCTCCTGAGTCCAATCAGTTTTTCTGCATTCAATCAGTTTTTCTGCATTCAATCAGTTTTTCTGCAGGATGGTAATATTTCGTGTAAGACTTTTATGCACTCTCTGGAAATATCGTTCAACGATAACAAACCCTGATTCATCTGCATGCCCTTTTATGTCCATTTCAGATACAATGACTGCTATCGAACCTCTCTTAAGGACCCTGTACATCTCCCTGAAAGATTCGCTGTACAGATGGTGTATGGAGCTTGCCTCTATCCGGGCGGAGCGTCCATAGGGCGGATCTGTGATAATAGCATCGATACATTCATCCTCCAGGGGTACACTGGTGGCATCTCCCAGGATAAGATCATGGTCCGCATTGAAATACCTGAGGTTCATGGAGGCTCCAATGGCTATCTTCTGGCGCACTTCCAGGCCGATCACATAGGCATTGAGCATACCTGCTTCAACAAGTATCCCCGCCGTGCCGCAGAATGGGTCAAATATAATATCTCCTTCTCCAACCTGTGCAAGATTTACAAGGGCCCTGGCGATGCGCGGGCGAAGGACCCCGGGGTAGAAGAAAGGTTTTTTGTGTGGGGCTCTTGCTTCATAGGCACTGCGATCAACCGTGGCAATGATAGACCCGAAAACACATTTTTCTGCAAAAATAAGTCTGAATTCCACGTCAGCTTCCTGGAGGTCCGCACTGTACCCTTTTCTGTAGATCGCTCCTCCTATCCTCCTTTCCATATTGGCACAGTTGAGATTGCTGTTGTGCTTTATCCGCTTTGCACGTACAACATAGGTCTTTCCAGGGGTGATATGTTCTGATATGTCTGCTTTTTCAGCAATGTCAATTATGGAGTTTTCATCATTTTCACAGACGGTGATCACTTTCAGTATATGATGGGCCAGGGCAATACTTCCGGAAACTTTTTGTAATTTCCCGTAAAGTTCCGGCATGTCGGGGATATCCACTACCAGACATTGATCAAAACAATATTTCTGCTCAAACAAAATGCCCTCTTTGCGAAGACATGCCAGAGCTTCAGCGTACGGGAGACTGTCATGTTCTCCGGATAATTCAAATGCATATAACATGGTGTTCCTGCCTGAATTCAGAATTATATCCTGATCCAGCATTTCATACAAACTTATTGTTTATACAGATTGAGGTTGATGGGATGGACCTTTGCTCTCTTGTTCAAATGGTGCTTAGTTTCAGTGATAAAAGAGGCTATCAAAGGTCTTAGAACATCCTTTCAAGAGCTTCTCTGGCATTCATGCCGTTTTTTATTCCCAGTTCTTTGGCATTATCCGTAAGGTCTGCAACATCAGCTTTCAGTACGTCTTCAAAATTTCTGACCCCGCTTACTCTTACGGCAATGTCTCCCAGTTTGTTGGCAGTTGATATATCCAGATATCCGCACATGACAAAACCTCTGTCAGCTTTGATCACTATGAGGGGTGCGTTTTCCATCTCAAATATCATGCCCAGGGCAGTTCCGTTTTGAAGATTGATTTTTTCTATGATCATGGTATCACACGTGTTGTATTTTGTCTACTTCTTGTTCCAGGTATATAAGAGGTCAGAAATTGTTCACTGCTACCGGTTCATCCTCCTCAGGTTGTGGTTCCCAGCAGGGAGGCCACACCTGAGGTGGTGATTATTGCACTAAAAGCTGAAACCCAGCACATGATCACAAAATCTGTGCTGGAACATAAGAGATGCCCTCCGTCAACGACCCGGATAAGTAAAGCGGAAATAAGGGAATGGATGATCATTATGAAAAGTACCATTGCTGAAAGAAGTTCAATACTGCCTATGTCAGCATTAAGTACCATTCCCATGGACATCCCTTCGGGCATGTCAAAAGTTGCGAACATCTCCTGCATAAGGTCCACTACACCCAGAGAGATGTACAGGGTAAAGCCGATACCACCTGTCAGACCGTAAAGCACTCCAACCAGACTGGAAGCTGATTGATATCTTTTCTTGCGCAGAGTGACTATCCGGTGAAAATTACTTGCGATCATATCTCCTATAGTTTCAGGTTTCCCACCAAGGTTGGTGGCCTCAACGAACATATTGCTAAAGCGCTGGATCAGGTTGCTTCCTGTGTTGGCAGCAAAGAATTCCCAGGATTTGAACTTATTGACGCGGGTGGACAGTCTTTTGTACAGATCATTCACATCTTTTGTAAGTGGTCCGAAATCATGAGCACGCAGGGCTTTGAGGGCCTCGTCAATAATTCCTCCCCTGGCCCCGGCGGAGCTTCCCAGGGAACGGATAAAGGCCGGATAGTTCTCATCCTTTCGTTTGATCTCTTTTTCTATCTTTTTTGCCACCTGTCCTGTATACATCAATGGTGTCAGAGTAAGGGCAACTGCGATGGGAAGTTCGATCTTCCCGTACAGCATGACCCCTATTCCCACAATGATGCAGCCTGCAATGGAGATGGGTATGGAACGATATAACTGAACTTTTTCTCTGGTAAGTATTGAAGTTTGCTGCCAGATTGGATCCTTTGGTACCTTGCTCTTTGTAAAGAAAAGCATGACAACGTCGGTGACTACAAAGACCAGGACCACCACGGCCATGAGCATAACTGCATCCATTCCTGTGATGACAGGCATTATTATGGCAAATGAGGCCAGAAAGATCAATGCCATCACAAGGGAGATGAACAGTTCCTTGATAACCTCGACGACATAGAGGGAACCATTGTACATGGCTTCATATTCATTCATTACTACATTCTGTTCAGCTTCAAGGAATGAGCGGATATCTTCTCCGGATTGCAACCCGTGAGCGAACCTGTCCAGGAAATCCTCATACAGCAGGGAAGGAGTTCGTTTGGAAATAAATCGGCAGGCTTCTGAGAGGCTCATGTTCCAGACGGTTACAAGGTTATATATCTTTTCAGTGTCATCTGCCAGGTTTTCGTATTCCTCATTCTCTGAAAGGATTCTTATGATGTCCAGTCGGGGGGTCTCTGCTGTGGCAATGGCTCCCATCTGGGTGATGTAATAATGCATATTATTGTTTATATTTGCAGATTTGCCTCCTAGGATGGATAATGGGTAATAGAGGGCAAAACCTATGCATATTAACGGGATGAGAACCGGGATAGCTTTAGCAGAACCGACGAACAGGTCCGGCAAAAGGGCGTAGATCAGAATGGAAAAAATAAATCCAAAAGCTATTACCGGAAGGGCGAACTTCTTAAAATAGTCTAAGGGTTCCATGCCCATTGTGTAAAATGCTTTTTGGAAACTCATCCCTGATCCTCATATTGCAAATGGAAGGCCGTCAATACCATACTTGTAGAAGTTTATTACGATCTCCAGGACATCATAATAATCCTTAATTCCCCTTTCCTTCATCTCTTCCAGTATCCTGGCCCTGAGGAAAAGGTCTTCATAGATCTGCCTTTTGTCTTCATAGCCAAGTTTTGTGGCGATCTTGTTCTCAAGGATGAAACTATTGTTAAGACCTCTGAAGTTGTGTGTGTCGGTTTCAGGGTCCCACTGGAATACAGCCCTTGTAACCACTCCACCGGCTTCTTCATAGTATCCTTCAAGTTCTTCAATGGCAAGGCAGCGCCTGAGGAATTTTCCTTTCCTGTATACTGCCTGCAGGATCATGGCCACATTAAGATTGTCTATGAAGGTTACAGGCACGTTTATAGGATCTCCTGTAAGACGCTGTATCATCTTTGTGACTGCAGATGCGTGGAAGGTTGCAAGTACCGGGTGACCGGTCTGCATACCCTGGAAGGCTACAGCCCCTTCTTCTCCCCTAATCTCACCAACGATGATATAATTTGGTCTGGAACGCAGTGCTGCCTTAAGCAAAGCAAAAGTATCAACCCTTGATTCAGGGGGCCCGTCCTCTCTGGTGAT
The DNA here is from genome assembly GCA_963676195.2 of Methanosarcinaceae archaeon. Lineage (GTDB taxonomy): Archaea > Halobacteriota > Methanosarcinia > Methanosarcinales > Methanosarcinaceae > CAXXJW01. The sequence goes on from CAXXJW010000002.1 coordinate 701,742, forward strand.
CAACTGCTGCCATACAGGGTGGGGGGGCTGGACCTCGGCTGTATCTTCTGCTGTGAATATCTTGGCCTTTGGGTTGACAAATACCAGGCAGGCATTTAGCATGGTCGTCTTACCGCTGGCCGTCTCACCACTAAAGAAGACACTCATCCCGTTCTCAAGGCACATCCACATATATGCGGCCATCTCACAGCTTAAGGCTCCCCACATGATAAGTTCGATTATACTTACAGGCACTTCACTGAACTTACGCATTGTAAAACTGCTTCCGCGCCTGCTTACGTCCTGGCTGTAAATTATGTTGATACGTGAACCATCCGGCAGGGCGCCGTCTGCAATTGGTTTTGCATCACTGACCGGTCTGCCGATCCTCTCGCTCATGCTCCTAAGCCAGCTGTCCAGTCCTTCGTCATTACCAAAGGTAAGGTCAGTCTCCAGCATGTTCAGGATCTTGTGGACAATGAAAATCCCGCTGACACCGATGCTGTGTATATCCTCAAGATAAGGATCTCTGATAATAGGTTCAATTGGACCAGATCCGATGATATTCCTTTCAATATGATATTGTATATTGTTGAATTCCTGATGGTTAACAGGTACTTTTTTCTGTTTGGGCATCAGCATCTCGAGGATATTTGGTTTACTGTCATTCTCAGGCAGCTCCCCTCCGGCTCCGATCTCAACGGCCTCGTTTAGTAGTTTGGAGATCAGCTCCTTTAGTTCACTTTCGGATTTGGGCACCGGTTCGATGGCCGATCTTTCCAGGATCGAGTCCATTATAGCAGCATATTTGCGCTTTTCCATATCGTTAAGAGGTGGCTCGATGGTATAGTATTTTATTTCACCCATTTCAGGGGTTCCGTAAAGATGGATGAATACCGGGTCCCCAACAGGAAGGATGATGTTTACAAAATCTCCCCCGATATCCTTTGAAAGCTTTACCAGGAACTGCGGGTCATGTCCTGTTTTTGCCCTGAATTCATTGAGATACACACCAAGATGGGGATTTCTTTGTAATGCTTTCTGGAACTCGGGATCCATTTACCATACCTCCGGGTCTGTCAGGCTACAGATGCTATCTCCACTACCAGGCCGACCTTTGGTTCTATCCTGAACCCTATCATCTGTCCCACAGGTCCTTTAGCACCGGTGAACTTGTTGACAATCACAGTCCTTTTTACCTCTGCTGCCATGGGTTTTGCTCTGAGGGTTATATATACGTCAGCTGCTGAGCGGAACATGGATACGATGTCTTCACTAAGCTGGCTGGGTTCCACGGTAAGTATGATGACCTTCCCCATACCGTTTAATTTTTTGAAAAAGGAGATAAGGTCCAGGCTCTTCTCGGTATTGGCACTGTATTTGATCAAAGAAGATATCGTGTCAATTACGATCACATCTTTTTCAAACAGCTCTTCTGCACTCATTAAACGCTCAATGAAATCTATCCTGGATTTTGCAGACTGGACCAGGGGTATTACCGGGATGTAGAGCAAAGTGCCGTTTAGCAGGTAGGGTGCAATTGGATAATCCAGGGAATACATCTGGTTTATGTATCCTTTTGTAGTTAGTTGAGTGGATATGAAAGTGACACTGGTCTTGTTTTCTATCAGGCCATAGGCAATTCTTTGACAGATGGTACTCTTTCCTCCTCCACTGCCTCCTTCTATCACCACCAGGGAGCCTTTAGGGAATCCTCCGCCAAGCTTTCCATTGAATTCATCTCTGGATATTTGAAAAGAATAGATGTTTGCCAATTTGAGTTCCTCAGTTAATTTTAAAGCTCATTGAATCTGTTTTCCCATTCTCCACCGCAATATGGAAACGATGGTCTCCCCTTTCAAGAGGTTGTGAGGTTACGTTGATGATAAGTATATCCCCGGGCCTCCAGAGAGTATCATGGTCCAGCATGCTTATGTCAGTTGATGCCGGGTCTATGAAAATACCGTCTATGAATATGTCCAGATACTCTTTGTTAAGTTCAGTGTTGCCGGTATTCTTTGCATAGAATATGTAATGATTGCTGGAATTGTCATAAGGGATAAGTTCAGGGTCATTGATTATTGTGATATCCGTCCGGATCTGCTGTGAGAGGACTTTGCTGTTTGCAGCTGTGGCACTTGTGATGGATTGTATGTTCTGGGACAGGACCAGCACTACCATCATGGCTACCACTACAGCGGTTATAAAAAAGATCATATGGGTGATGGCAGTTTCTGCTTTTCCATCCTTTACAAGCTTTTGAACGTTGATCATTTCATGAAGGTCCATTTGAATTACCCTTATGGCAGACAGTTTGTGTTAAGTCTTTATTATTATATATATGTATATAATATACCTGGCATGCTTCCAATCTCTGTGGGCCCTGGAATGATCTGTTCTTTTATTTGATATGTTTTAAGATCGGATATTATTTGTTATTTCTATTCTCTCTATCAATCTTATTTACCATGAACGTACTTCCACTTTCATTGTTTGCGCCCTGGTATTCAATGAATATTATGTCTGTTTTTTTATTTTGAAGAGTTGGGAAGAAGTATCCAGGAGCGTCCTCCCATGTAAATCTTCTGAGCTCCATTACTATCTTCCTCTATGAATATTATAGTTGAGTTATTATTTAAATAGCTATATGAATTCCGATATGAATTGTCAGTTAGCTGAGCATAGGCAAATATCCCGTTCCCGGTGACTACCTTTACTCTGGAGTCTTCTGAGGCCGTCACATTTGTCAAAGTGAACGTTTTCACTTCCCCGGGGGTCCATAGGTCGGTTTCAGGGGTATAGGAATGATCATAAAGCAGGCCATCGATAAGAAAAGTGGTTCTTCCGGAGCTTAATGACATACTTCCGGAATTAAGGACCTCAACAGTAAAGGTTTTTTCATAGACATGTTCTTCTACGTCAACACTGTTAATTTCAATTTCGGTCTGAAGCTTATCGTATTGTCTGTTGTGTTTGTCATCGTATGAGTCTTCGACAAGTTCGTCGTAAATGGATAAGGACGTGTGGGCGTTTGTTCCTATTATTAAAAAACTGACCAGGAATATGGCAATGACAACTGTGGTCTCAAATCCCATAAAGTTCCTCCAGGCCATGCTTTACCTTTGCCATCTCCCGGTCTACCATACTAAGCATGTTCCTGTCGATCTTACGTCCACATAGTTTTTCAATGAATAGAAGGGACTTGGTATGGTCTTCCGGGAGCAATCTCCAGGTTGGCTTTTCCACATAATAATCTATGCCCCTTGCATAGGCCATGATCTCGGAGCGTACCTCTTCACTTATCCAGCCGATATCCACATAATAATCAAGGGCATCCATCAGATTGTTCCTCCCTACCCTCTCCATGAGGAATTCGATCCAGTTGAGCAGGACCACTACACTCATCGGGCTTCTTTTGATGGTTTCAAGTCTCACCATTGGTCCGTTATTAAGGTCATCTGTATTGGAATGTGAAGAGGACCTGTTTGTCTGGTCACCATTTGTCTGACCACTGTTTATGTTAGCAAGGTCATGGTCATCTGTATGTGGTCCATTTGGCCCGGTTGCAGATTGGGTTCTTTCTGATGTAGCAGGTCTGTTCTCTTCTATCTGAGGTCCGGTTTTTTCAAACTCGTCCATTCTTCCTGATATATTATTGGTTGTCTGGGCAAGGTCCAGGATATTCCTGTCCAGTGTTTCAGCATGCCGGGATATTTCATTGACCCGTATGGACAGCTCATTGACGTTCTCCTGCAGGCTTATAAGGGAATCTGCAAAGACGTCGATCTTGGAGTCAATGTCCTTTAACTGCATTTCAGTTTCCGGTGATGATCCGGTGATCTCCATTTTCTGGTTTATGGATTCCAGCTCGTTTTTGAGCATCATCGAAAAATCAGCCAGTTCGGACATCCTCTTTTCAGAACGGTCAAATCGTTCAAGGGTGGCCTTACCTCCCTGCTCATCTCCGACAAAGGGATTGACCTGGTTGGATACGATCTCGTAGAGGGAAAGCAATTCCAGGACGCTCTGATCTATCTTTTCCACAGTGGCTTTGACATCCTGGTTCTCTTTCTGAACCATGGATATGGTTACATCCACTTTGGATATCCTGGCTTCCAGGGCCCTGGTCTTTTCAGAATATTCTTCAAGCTGGGTGTTAATTTCCTGAAGGGCTTCCCGGGACGGTTGTGAAGTGGAGGACATTTCAGAAGAGCTGTTCCCAAAATCCGGCTGCCCGCCCGGGGGGGTGCCAGTTCCAAAAGGAGTTGTTCCCGAAGGCGGGTTTGAAGGACTCAAAGGTGTGTTTGCGGTCCCGGCTCCAAAAGGGGGACCGGAGTTATCTGCCTGTGTACCTGGCGGTGTGGCCGTTTGCCCCTGAGCAAATTGGGGAGGGCCTGTTTTAAAAGGGGAGGGGGCACTCTCAAAGGGAGATACTTCTCCTGATCCCTTTTTATTAAGAAATCCATCGGTGAACTTCTTTAATTTATCGGTAAATGCAGCCATATTTCCACTGATCGATCAAGGATGATGTACTTATTGTTTACTTATATCCCTTTTAATATATATTGTGGCACGCTATTATATATACATATTCCAGAAATACAGTTTTCCAGGTAAGCTACTCGCGACCAAAGTCATGGGTTTTCTCTGTGTGCCTCAATAATCGTAATGCAATTTGCTATTGAAGGCCCTGAGCTTTCCCTTACTCATTATTGTAACCACTTTCAAATTTAAGGAGTTGTGCATCCTGTATGGTTGATATGTTCAGGGTATTATCCTGGTGCCCGGGAAGGGTTCTTTGATAGGCCCTGATCCGTTTGCTTCCTGAAGCACGGTCATTTTAACCACTTCAGGATCTGTTCCATCCATTACAATGGTCTCAATATTGCAGCGTTCTATTATCTTTGCTGCAAGAGGATCAACAGGTGATTTTGAACCGGCTTTCATTTCTGTTGATATGACAATGTTCACAAGTTCTCCAGGTGTCATTGTTTCAAATTTGGTTGCGGATGGATCTTTTCCGGGGTCACTTGTGTAAACTCCGTCAACAGATGTGGCAATTACCATCATGTCCGCATGCAGGTATTCTGCAAGGATGGCAGATACGGCATCTGTGGTCTGGCCCGGGATGACCCCTCCCATTACAACGATCTTGCCTGATGCCATTGCACATTCTGCTTCCTTATAGTTTTCAGGTGGTTGCGGATAGGCGGCATCTCCAAGTGCGGTTATAAGTAATTGGGCATTAAGACGTGTGATGTCTATACCAATAAAATCACATACTACTTCATTTGCTCCAAGTTGTCTTGCAGCACCGATATAATTCCTTGCAGCCACCCCTCCGCCTGTAACCACCAGTATCCGGTGATCTGTAGCGATCTTTTGAAGTGCATCTGCATAGGCCTTAAAGTGATCCGGGTTCAGATCTCTAGCTAGTATGGAACCTCCAACTGATAGTATGATTAACATGATGATCGGTAACCATAATATCCCGAAGACTTTAAAAGTATCGCTCTTTTTGACCGGGGGCCGGAGGAATTTTTGAATATTTGGTGATGGATCTGACTGATCCTTCAAATAAAACTGTAATTTATTTTTGACCCTGTAATTCCATAATCGCAAATAAGGATATATCAGGGTAGTGAAAGGATATAAAAAAAGAATGGAATAAAGTGCTTATTCCATTGAAATTGCGTCGGTTGGACAGGCGTCCACACAGGCACCACAGTCAATGCATTCGTCTGCATCGACAACTGCAATGTTGTCGCCATCCATTGAAATTGCTTCGGATGGGCACTCATCTACGCATGTTCCACATCCTACACATTCATCTCTGTTGATCACTGCTACCATTTATTACACTCTCCTATTTTTATTTATAATCAAGAGTTTGTATTTTATTACAAATCTGGTGAATACTGTGTGGATACCCGGCACAGTTTCCTTCGACCTGTCAGTCATCCTGACTTCACAATCCATGCCTAACGGGAAAGGCATCAAATTGAGGGACCCTTTTACGAAGACCCCTATTCGGGGGACGGCCCGTTGTGTCTCCCTCAGGCTTGTTTTTGCACAAAGGAGATATTCAGGAATTGAGGTGATATATTATTAAAGTTTCGATACTAAACCGATGATGAAATTGATGACTCAACAGGTAATGGGGCCATTTTATTTTTTGTCTTTATTATCGATCCTGACAGAAAACACCCTCTGTGCATGCCGGGGGTGAATGACTGTCTTGCTCACTGATCTAATATTTATTATCTACTTATTTTTATTTTTGTATGGTCTGTCTGTATGGTAGCAGTTCTTAGCATTATTTTTATGTTGTTCTCACAGTAGAACCTACATGGTATCCAGATCATCAATTGTTAAGGATTGTTGTGCGGTTACCCCTTTAATAGGATCGATCCTGCTTGTCTTATTGACATTTGTTTTTGCAGGGTTGGTGGTGGTTGGTGTCTATGGTGCATCTATGGAGAAGGTGGATGGTTCCAGTACTCCTGTTGCTATGATAGAGGTCACAGACGCCCTAGGAGGGGTTCCAAACGAGGTAAGATTCAAAGATAATTACGTTACCCTTGAACATAAGGGCGGAGATCCACTGGATCTTGACACTACATTTATCATCCTGAACGGAAAGGGGGGCGGTTATGTGGGTCAGGTTGCCCACGGAGGTTTCATGGTATATGGTGATGTAACGGCAAAATATTTTGACCTGACTCCTTCGGGAACCTGCTATACATACAAAAGCAATAACAAAGACTGTATAGATGATGGCTTATGGTCCGCAGGGGAAGTGCTGGTCCTCAATGGAGATGACAGCATCAACGGAACTGATTTTTCAACTGTGCATGTGAAAGTGGACGGTTATAGCAACACTTCCAATAATTATGGGTTTAACTATGACAATAGTATCTCCGTTAAAGTATTCGATACTACGACCGAGCGTTTCATCACAGATACAACTGCATATATTCGTTTTGCAAGGTGATCATTCATAATTGACCGGTTCTCTGCCTAATAATTTATCTTGATATATGGCCGGGGGCCAAACCCAATTATGTTATGTAGTTTGAATATAATATGAGGCATTTATGAGCAATAAGACCCCTCCACATATGAAGTATTTTCCAAGAAGTTCATGTTACCCAAATCAAGATGTGGCTATGGAAAAGATAAGGTCTGCGCTTTTAAAACAGGAGCTTGTGCTCTTTGAAGGGGCCTGTGGTACAGGGAAGACATTGAGTGCTCTGGTCCCCTCCCTTCAGGTAGGCAAACAGCTTGATAAAACTGTCATAATAGCTACCAACGTTCACCAGCAGATGGTCCAGTTCATCAATGAGGCCCGGGATATCAAACGTTCTCATGATATTAAGGCGGCAGTCCTCAAGGGCAAGATGACCATGTGTCCCCAGGAGGTGGATTATGATGAATGTGCTCTTAAAAGGGATAATACCTATGAACTTGTTGAAATGGAAAAGGAAATTGTCCTTAAAAAAGAGGAGATAAAGGCGGCAAGTGACAATTACAAACAATCCAGGGATGCATCTTTTATAGCACTTCGGGATGAGCTGGTGAAAGAATCTGATCTGCTTGAAAAAAAGGCCCATGACCTGAGAAGAAGGTCATGTGATGAGCTGTACGAGGTCTTAAGATCGGATACTTCTCCTTTCAGGCAATGGTTGTATGAGGATGTGCACACTCCCGAAGAAGTTGCAGACCATGCTTTGAAACAGGGGATGTGTGGTTATGAGCTTCTGAAAAGGGAGATCAAGCATGCAGATCTGCTGATCTGCAATTACCACCATGTGTTAAATCCTGATATTTTCTCTACGGTATTGTTGTGGCTTGAAAAAGAGCCTGAAGATGTCATTGTCATTTTTGATGAGGCCCATAATCTGGAATCTACTGCAAGGTCACATTCTTCTCTGACCCTTACTGAAAGATCCCTTGAGATGGCCATTGCTGAACTTGAAGCAAATAGTGAGTTGCTTTCAGATGACAATCTAATAAAATTATTCAGTATCTTTAAGGATATTATCACAGATACATACACCAGCAGGTTCAAGTTCGGAGAACGGGGGCGTGTTGGGCGCAACTGGTATGATATGCGCATCAGTGACCCCTATGAACGGATGGATGGAATAAAGCGTAAATTCCTGCGCAGTTGCAGAGAAGACATTGGCGATGAGTTACAGGTCCAGGAGTACTTCTCGCAGGGCAGCAATCTTGGGGAAAAGCTGGATGAGCAATATCAGGACCAGTATAAGAAGGGGTTGAGCACTGTTCTGAAGCGGTCCCATATAAATCATGCGGCTACCTTTCTGTCTTCTTATCTTATCCTTTCTGAGAACCTCAAATATTATCCGATACTGAATGTACGCAGGGATGTGAACGATGAGATATATGGCCGGATAGAGCTTTTCACCTGTATTCCCAGTAATGTGACGCAACCTCTGTTCAAATCCCTTTATGGTGCTATCCTTATGTCGGCCACTCTCAGGCCCTTTGATATGATCAAAAAGACACTGGGTATAGACAGGCCGGTCTGTGAACTTTCATATCCTACCACCTTTCCTGAAAATAAGAGACTTTCAATTGCTGTTTCCATCCCCCCCCTTTTTTCAAAGAACCGGGATGATCCCCAGATCCTTCAGACGGTGGAGAATGTTATACTGGATGCAATTGAATATACGAAAGGTAATGTCATTGTCTTTTTTCAGAGTTCCTTTGAGGCAAAGCGATATTTTTCAAAGCTTAAGGACAGGGTGAATGTTCCTTTTTTCCTTGACGAGGCAGGGGTCAGTGCTCAGGATATAAGACAGGAGTTCTTCAGTATAGGTGAAGATGGTGGAAAAGCGGTGCTATTCTCCTATCTGTGGGGGACCCTCGCTGAAGGAGTGGATTACAGAGATGGAAGGGGCCGCACGGTGATCGTCGTTGGGGTTGGTTATACAGCTCTTAATGACAGAATGAATGCGGTAGAGTCTGCTTACGACCATGTTTTTGAGTTTGGTGCCGGATGGGAATATGCGATCCTGATTCCCACTATCCGTAAGATCAGGCAGGCAATGGGAAGGGTCGTGCGCTCTCCAGATGATTATGGGGCCAGGATACTGCTTGATGGCAGATTTTCAACTGATTCGGGAAAGAAGTTCGGGAAATTTGCAGTGTTTAACCGTTTCCCGGCAGACGAACAGGCTGAGATCGTTGATGTTGATCCTGAAAAGGTGAAGTATTCCCTGATGAACTTCTTTACTGAGAATGCCTGATCGATACCTTCAGTTGTGTTCAGTGTGAATGCAGGGTCTGGATGAACTTTTTTAATAAGAATACCTGATCGATACCTTCAGTTATCCATGTTTGCTCCGGCCTATCCCCTGAAGTTAACTGATAAAGTACATATAATTACAGACCAATCTGATCATAGTTGCTGTTAGCTGATAATTAGTCCCCTTTAAAGTTAAAGGGCTACAGGTGTTAACAGTGAACGATTGGAGGCTATCATAATGGGTCTTGAAAATGTAATGAAAGAGATCTCCAGTGAACTTGAGCGTCTGGTAAGTGCAAAGACGGTCATTGGGGAGCCAGTGGAAGCAGGGGGTACTACCATTATTCCCATCACAAAAGTGTCCTTTGGTTTTGGAAGTGGTGGTGGAGAGGGCAGTAAAGGTGAAAAGGAATCCGGTTTTGGCGGTGGAGGCGGGGCCGGGGCCAAAATAGAACCTGTTGCCTTTATTGTTATATCCGGCGATGAGGTAAGGATGATGAACCTCTCCGGAAAAAGCGAACTTGGAACCCTTCTGGAATCCCTCCCTGAAGTATTTGAAAAGATAAAGTCTGCAAAGGAGAAGTTCAAAAAGAAAGAAGATGGGGAAAGTGGTGTCAAAGATGAAGGGGACAATGTCACAGAAGATGCCGGAGAATCTTAAAACGTCTGATAACAAGTTGAGCTTGATCTGCCTTTCTTGAGATATCCTGAACTGACAGGTAAGTGAGCTTCGATCCGCCTGTAAATGACTGTCTGTAAATGACTGTCTGTAAATGACCGCCTGTTAATTATGATTAATGGGGGGCAGGTGGCAGTGCAGGCCTCTGAGCTTGAACGTGGGGCCTGTCTGATTGATTTTCCGGACGGATCGGTATGTGATATTGTTGTCTTTTCCGGCAATTCCTGCATACAGGTCTTCCGGACAGGTATTTTATCAAATTGGTGGAGGAGTCGGGCCGCAGTGGACCGGGATATAAATCACTATGGGTTATTTCAGCAAATTGGTGGAAGAGTCCGTCCGGGACATGCTGTTGAAGATCCTGATAAGTTGCAGGTTGATCGCCCGGTAATTGCATGTGTTTGAATGGGGGCCGTTGTGTACATCTATATATATTCACTTCTGATCATTGTTTCAGTTTTCCTTCTAATGGTCCTTTTCATCCCCTTTCACTTTCTTTTTGAGATAAAGGGTCATGAAAGAGGGGTGTTTAGCAATGCTACGATAAGCTGGTTGGTTCTTTCCCATAGTTCATCCAGGACCTATGGCTCTGGTACAGATGGGGGTGTTTCAGAGAATGATATCTCAGCTGATGAAGGCCCCCGGGAGGTTGATGAAGGGGATTGTAATAAGGATGTGGATTGCAATAAGGGTGCAGGTGGTTCCGGAAATGAAGGAAAACCGTCTTCCTCCTCTTCTATTGGTGAAAAGATAGATGATATGCAAAAGTGGGCCCCGCTAACAGGTTAGCTTTTGGACATTATGAGTGGATTGCGGCTACTGCTGGATAGATTGCTTTCTCATATCCATATTAACGTTGTGTCAGTAAACTGCAGATTCGGGTTTGATGATCCATGTTATACAGGTATGTTAAGTGGTTATCTGTATGGTCTGTTCTCTTTTATTCGTAGCAGATGTGATCGGTTTAGTTATTATCTTGACCCGCAGTTCTTTGAAGCGGGAGGCAGAGGGGAAATTAAAGGGGATGTGCGTTTTAGAGTATTTCCGCTGCTTTTCTCCCTTTTCCTTTTCATTGCAAATATGGCTGTATTAAGACTTATCTGGTGTATGATCACTATTAAACGCAATAAGGTCTGAACCTGTCCTTTATTTTCTGTTTTTTGCAGTTGTCATGGTTAACTTAGATTTTAATAATATGAGCGCTGATAGAACAACATGATCAGAATACGGTCTCCATCCCGGTTACATCTGTCATTGATCGATCTGAATGCACAGATAGGAAGGGTGGATGGTGGAGCAGGCATCACTCTTGATCATCCTCATGTTTTGTTGTCTGCAAAAGCTGCAGATGAGGTAAGGGTCTCCGGTACCCCCCATCTGGCAGAGAGAATGGAATCGGCTGCAAAAGCTATCCTTCCTGAAGGAGCGGGGATAGTCATTGACATCGAAGAGGGTATGCCGGCCCATGTGGGGCTTGGTTCTGGAACTCAGGCCGCCCTTAGTGCTGCCTGTGCGGTCAATGAGCTCTATGATCTGGGCATGAGCATCAGGGAGCTGGCCATTGCTGTGGGAAGAGGAGGTACATCAGGTATTGGTGTGGGTTCATTTGAACAGGGTGGTTTCATTGTGGACGGTGGGCATCGGTTTAGTGACAAAGGTTCTTTTTCCCCTTCTTCAGCAAGCAGGGCAGATCCGGCTCCCGTGCTGTTCAGGCATGATTTCCCGGATTGGAAGATCATAGTTGCACTGCCTGATTCCCGGGGGGCCCATGATGCACAGGAGGTGGATGTGTTCAAAGAGCAGTGTCCTATCCCGTTGCAGGAAGTTCAGGAGGTGGCACATGTGGTCCTTATGCAGATGATGCCAGCCATCCTTGAGGAGGACATTGATGCTTTCGGACTTGCAGTGGACCATCTGCAAACTGTGGGATTTAAAAAACGGGAAGTGCAGCTCCAGTCTCCCGGGATCAGAGACCTTATTGAATATATGCAGGACCTGGGAACCTGTGGTGCCGGCATGAGTTCCTTTGGGCCGGTGATATATGGCATGGTCGATGACAATAACATTGGCAGACAGATCCGGAAGGAAATAGCTTCTTTTCTGGATGATACTGTTGGAGGGGATGTCCTTCTGACAGAAGCGAACAATACAGGTGCACTGATCTGGAAGGATTGATTTGAGTATCTTAACATGGTATGGAAAGTTAAGTCCCAATGGGACTGTTTGTGCAGACCTTTGCTCCAGGGATCCTGAAATCCTTGCACAGAGGCTCCTTGATATGGCCCCGCCCCCGGCTGGAGAGGTATTTGAAGGGGTTAACATCCGTGAACTTGCGATCTCCGGCGGGTATGTCAGGGAAGACGGGAAGTATTATTCCCTTTTGAGGGATGTTTGCATCAATGCGGCCCGGATACAGATATCCAGGACCAATACTGCAGATATGCGTATCATTCAGTCAGTGGAAGCACTGGATGATATAGATGAAGCGGTAAATGCACTCTGCGAGCGTCTTTCAGAATGGTATGGTCTGCATTTCCCTGAACTTGGTCTGTCGGCTGAAAAACTTGCCAGGTTCGTAATGGAGAATGGTTCAAGATCAAATATTTCCTCTGATGATCCTTTTCATGATCTTGCGATCTCTTCTATGGGAGCTGATCTTTCCGATATGGATGAACGGATGGTTCGCAGGTTCTCCGGGGACATTTGCAGTCTTTATGATACAAGACATGAGATAGAAGCCTATATCGTGGAAAGTATGGAATCCGCTGCTCCCAATCTTACAGATATTGCAGGAGCCCTGCTGGGTGCGCGTTTGTTGAGCATGGCCGGAGGACTGGAGGCCATGAGCAGGCTTCCGTCCAGTACGGTGCAGGTAATGGGTGCCAGTCGGGCCCTGTTCAAACATCTTCGCTCAAGGGCACCATCCCCCAAACATGGAGTTATTTTTAATCATCCGCTGGTCAAAGGTTCTCCCTGGTGGCTGCGGGGAAAAATGGCCCGTACTCTTGCAGCCCGGATAACCCTTGCCACAAGAACTGATGTATATTCGGGAGCATTGAATCCTGCAATAAAGGAAGGCCTGGAGAAAAAAGTGGCTTTTATCAGAAGTTCTCACCCATCCCCTCCTGCAAGTAAGGCCAGAGTTTCGAACAAAAAGACTAATAAGAAGCGGTACCGGAGGTCTGCCAGATGAATGTCAATGAATTATCCGATGGGGTCTATGAAGTTAGGAAAAGGGGTAAGAAGTACCTTGCCACAAAAAATGCCAATCCCGGTCACAGTGTGTATGGTGAACATCTCATTGAGGTTGAAGGGGAAGAGTACCGGATCTGGGAGGCCCGCAGGAGCAAGGTCGCCGCAATGGTGCTCAAAAAGTTCAAACTGCCTTTTAAGGCTGATTCTAAGGTGTTGTACCTTGGTGCCGCATCAGGGACAACGGTAAGTCATGTTTCTGATATTCTGGACCTTGGTATATTATACGCTGTTGAGTTCTCTCCCAGGCCCATGAGGGATCTTATACAGCTTTGCCAGAGACGGGATAATATCATACCACTTCTTTTTGATGCAGGTCGTCCCCTGTCCTATGCAGGTATCGTTGAACCTGTTGATATCATATTCCAGGATGTGGCCCAGCCAGCCCAGGCCGGGATAGCTGCAAAGAATGCAAAGCTTTTCCTGAAGGATGACGGTTATCTTATCCTTTCGATCAAGGCCCGTAGTGTGGATGCAGTTGCCAATCCCGATACGGTATTTAAAAATGAGGTTAAAAAGCTTGAAGAAAGCCTGGGCCCGGGGTTTGAAATTATAAAAAAGCAGGAGCTTTCTCCTTTCCATGAGGACCATATGGGTCTGATGGCCAGGGTAAAGCACCTTCATCACAAAAATTAAATATGTACCGGGCCCAATATTAAGTGGAGGTCCGGTAGTGAACGATAATACAAGTTCTTCTGATTCCCGTAATTCCTACGGGAAATATTTCGGTATATGTCCTTCCTTTCATCATTCCAAAGGCTGCAGGTGCAGGCAATGTCCTTCATATCCGGGAGAGGGGTATATGTTCTGTGCCCGGGGTAATCAGGGGCTTCCTGTTGTTCCCGGTAAGGAGTGTCTTTGTCGGGACTGTTATGTCTACAGACAATTTGCTCTGGAAGGGGATCGTTTTTGCAGTTACAGGACCCCTTCGATGCTGGAGTAAAAGTCTTCCTTTTTGTTTAAAGGGGTTATACTATGAGGTATGAAAGAATTGTTTATATATTCGTGGTTGTACTGTTCCTGATGTTTTCATCGGGATGTATGGGGCCAGCAGACCCCAACAATTCTTCTGATACGCTCCCTGTCTGCGAATACACGCTAATATCTGCAGATGATGCCTGTAAACTTATGAAGGTTACTGATCTGTTCGTACTGGACGTGAGGTCTGAAAAGGAGTTTAATTCGACACATATTGAAAATGCCTGTAATATAAATGTGAACGAACTCAAAGGCAGGCTTGATGAAGTTCCTCCCGGGGCCTATGTTCTCGTTTACTGCAAGTCCGGTTCCAGAAGTAAAAAGGCATGCAGTATATTGAGTGAAGCTCAGTATACCCATATACTGAATCTGGATGGCGGGATCAATAAATGGAAATCATCAGATCATCCATGTGTTCCGTCTGATGTTGAATTTCAGGACGACCTAACCCTTTTTGCATACAGGCAGAAGCTGGCAGTCTGGTCCTGTTGTGCAGGACCATAAAGATAGCTGCCTTACATCAGTTCGGGTCCGGAACACTTCTATGTCTGTATCATTATACACATTTTTTGTATTTTTCAGCAAGTTCGACATTTACTGAAACAACTGCACGGTTGGTATGTAAATATGCATATCCTTCATAGGTTAAAGGTAGATCATTTGCTTCATCCTGTGAAGTGATGACCTCTCCTGCAGGAATGTATCTGCCATCGGGTATCTCCACTCCAATGGCCCCTGACTTTGGTTCAAGGACGCAGTTCTTGCCAACTGTGGCTTTGAACACAAAGGCCTGCATGCCTATGAACGTATGGTCTCCTATCTTTGCAGGTCCATGAACCTGGGATTGATGTGCAAGGGATACATTTCTTCCAATGTGGACCGAATATGTTCCATCATCTGTGACTACCTGGTTTTGAGGGATTGGCAATCCATTGTGGTCTGTGGTTTCCAGGCCATGTATGACGACACTGTCCTGGACGTTGCTTGAATCGCCTATAAAGATAGGGGTACCTTCATCTCCTCTTATGGATGCAAAAGGACAGACCATTACATTATCTTTTATCTCGACCTGTCCTATAACGACTGCACGGGGGTCTATATGTGCAGTCCTGCTAACGTCCGCTACTTTTTGTTCCGGATTTCGGGATGTAACAGGGTTTGGTATTATCGGGGCAGACATTTGATCACATTATATAGTATACATTTTATTATAAGTAAACTTTTGTTAACCTCCAGTACTTATGGATATGGCCTTTGATCTGCTGCAGTACCAAAAGTCTCATATGTCATTTGATTATATTATAGACTGTGTCAGGAGTGTCAGATGTGGATGATACCACCATTTTGATCGTTGAAGATGAAAACATTGTTGCCCTTGATCTTAAGAATAAGCTGGAGGGTTTAGGTTATCGTGTGTTGAATACGGTCTCTACCGGAGAGGAAGCAATTAAGATCGCTGATCTTTTTTATCCCGATATTATATTGATGGATGTCATGTTGAAAGGGGAACTTGATGGGATAGAGGCTGCTGAGCTGATCAAAAGAAAGTTTGACATTCCCATAATTTTCCTGACAGCATATACTGACAAAAAAACCCTTGAAAGGGCAAAATTAGTTCAACCTTATGGGTACATATCCAAACCATTCAAAGAAGAGGATATCCGCCTGAATATCGAGATCGCTGTCCATAAACATCAAAACAAAGATCAAGCCTGATATTTTTCTGTTTCACTCTCATTTTTATCCTAAAGATTGATATATCATGTTTGATTGAATAATCCCTATTATGATCAAAGCTTTAATATTCGATATGGATGGGGTCCTTGTTGATTCGATGTCCTACCATACGACTGCGATGCAGACTATATTCGATGATCTGGGCCTTTCTATGGACAAAAAACATATCTATGAAAGAGAAGGTTCAAGAACTTATGATATTGTCCTGGACCTGTTGGAAATGGAAGGGATCGATCCTGAAACCTTTGATGTGCAGGGCCTGATCAAAAGGTACAGGAAAGAGTTTAACAGGATCCTTGTGCCTGAAGCTTTCAAAGAGATCGCAGAGATTCTTCCACTATTAAAAAATGATTTTTCCCTTGCAGTTGTATCCGGTGCGGACCGGGTGATAGTTCATAATATGATGGAGGCCCTTTTTGACGGGTTATTTGATGTTATTATCAGCGGGGAGGATGTTGATAATGGAAAACCTTCTCCGGATCCTTTCCTTAAGGCGGTTCAAATGCTTGATCTGATGAAAGAGGAATGTATCATTGTTGAGAATGCACCTATGGGAGTGGAAGCTGCCCGAAGGTCAGGTATCTTCTGTATAGGGGTGCCGACATATATTGCTGAAGAACAGCTGGGAGGTGCAGACCTGGTGGTAAAGGATCACAGCATCTTAAAAGAAGTTCTGATCGGTCTTCACAGGTCCGGGGGTAAATTACCGGATGTTGTCTCAAAGGGTCATATGTGAGGCAATTTACCATGAAAGTATTTCCACTTTCATTGTTTGAGTCTGATATTCAATGAATATTTTATCTGTTTTTTCTCTATGATCCTCAACACTTGATTAGCATTTGTCCTCAAGACTCATCAGGTCTTCCACAGAATGTTTCTTTATGTAGGCCATACCCTGGAAGATCGCTATGATCTCTCCTTCTTCATTCATCACATCCACATTATATGTGGAGATCTTTGGATTCCTGGAGGTCTCTGTTGCTTTTGCAGTAAGTGTCTCCACTCCGATAGCAGCTGTTACAAAGGAAATGCTGGCATTGATGGCCACGGCCACCTGTCCATGAGAATTTGCAGCTGCAGCAAAAGTGAAATCCGCAAGGGTGAAAATGGCCCCTCCCTGAACGGTACCTATACCGTTAAGATGATGTTCTTTTACATCCATCTTTGCAGTTGCAGCACCTTCTTCAACAGCAATAAGTTCAATATCTATGTACTCCGCAAGTCTATCTCTTTTAAAGAACTGTTTAATCTTTTCCATAAACTGATCTCCTTATGATGTGTTCCTTTGATGTGTTCCTGTGATACTTTCTTTGATCAATTACCGGAAAGTGCGGACCATGCGATCATTGGATTGAGCCCAAAATAACCTGCGTAAATTAATAAGGGTATTGTCTGACAGGGACCTGGATCCTGGATCAGATCATTGCTGACCTTTTAATCTCCTGTCATATGCATTCACAGTCTTTTCCAGAACCCTGTTTGCATGATCTATCCGGCCTTCTTTCAAAGAATTGTTGATATCCTTTATTCTGTCTTCAAATTCCTTTTTATCCTTTTCAGGAAGGGCTGATAATTTACTTCTGAGCGTCTTGATCTCCTTAAAGATCCCTGATTCTTCCTTGAGGGCATTATTTGCACGGTCCAGGATCTCTTCAGCTTCATCAAAAGAACCTTCTTTTAGCATGATGCTGGCTTTTTCCAGAAGGGATGAGGACAGATAACCTTCGAACAGACATCCTTTCTTCAGCCTCTCCAGATATCCTATCAGGGGTATTTCCTTTTCAAAATAAACTTCGATCTGACCGGCCAGGGCAACAACTGTGTTGTAATCCTTCTTCCTGTATGCCTCAATGGCATCCAGACGTGTCTGATGGGAAAGATAACCTTCATGAGTATCCGCATGTTCGGAAAGGAGGGTCCTGGCATTTTCTTTTAAGTCCCCGGTCTTGTTATGCTGGAGCAACACTACGAGGATGATCATTAATACCAGGCCTGAGGCAATGATATAGGCATAGTAATTGGAAAAAGATGGCAGAAGATCTTCTTCATTTGGTATGTTGTCATGATCGATATCCTCTGCATAGACCTTTGACTGCCCGGCCAGGTATAGAGCGCGTTCATACTCCTGCTGACTGAAAGCTTCCCGGGCCTGTAAAAGGAGTGTTCGGGAATATGAAACATCCATTCCCATCGCCTCCTGGGCATTGATCAATTCATTCGCCTCTTTAATAGCAATAGAGGCAGCAGAAGGCAGAGATGTAAATGCATACAGATTCCCATCTTCAGACAGTACATAGAGGTTTTCACCCGAATATGCAAGTGAAGACATTATCCGATCATCTGTTCTATATTTCCATTTCAGATCGCCTTCATTGATGTCAAGGCAGTAAAGGTGGGTATCGTCCGAACCTATGAAAACACTGTCATTGATGATCACAGGTGAGGAGCGAACCTTATCTTCAGTAGCAAACTGCCAGAGCATCTCTCCGCTGGTCGTATTCAGGGCATATACATTGTTATCGTAAGATCCAAAGACTACAACATCATTAGTTACCGCAGGGGATGAGACCACCTCTGCATGTGTCTCAAAACTCCACACATTTTTGCCGCTGTCCATATCCAGAGCATAGAGTTTATGATCATCAGACCCGATGAAGACCTTTCCGTCTGAGAGTGCAGGAGATGATCTCACCCGGCCCCCGGTATAATATTTCCATAAAAGGGATCCGCTGTTGGTGTCCAGTGAATAGACATATTGATCATCACAACCGATAACAAGCTGATCTGCTGATATAGCCGCAGAGGAATAGACCGGTCCCCGGGTTGCAAACTCCCATTTCACATTGCCCAGTTCCTGATCGATCGCAGTGACACTGTTAGCTCCGGTGCCAAGGAAGAGAGAGCCATTGTAGAGTGCAGGGGATGAATAGAAACCTGCGATCACATTGCATTTCCACTTTAATTTCCCGGATTTCTCATAGGCATATACTCTGTCATCATAAGAAGAGATGTATATCATTTCATCAGTGATGGTGGGAGTGGATCCGATGGCGCTTTCAGTCTTGTATTTCCACCTGACATCGCCGTTGTTCACATCCAGTGCATATAATATGTTGTCATCGGAACCTGCATAGACAAGGCCGTCATAGATGGCTGGAGATGAATGGAAATAACTTCCTGTCTTATATTTCCAGAAAAGGTCAAAAGGCGGATACATGTCTTCATCGGAAAAACCTGTATTATTCAGATCCTTCCTGTACATGGCCCAGTCTTCTGCAAAGACAGGTGTTACCATGATTGATAAGATTAAAATGCAGATACTTATCAGTGTTATGCATCCTTTGTATTTCGGGGAAAAATCTGTCAGAGCCAGTTCTTTTCTGATATACATATCTACGGTCTTATCTGAGTGATATATTGTCTGCACTTCCTGATATCATCTTTTTTACTATAGTATTTAATCATAAAAGATAATCTTTGTGTAGTTTGAAGTGTTTTAATTGTTTAAATAATTTATTTGAAGCCCCTCTGGCTGGGCCATCTGCGAAGGTGAACATAGTATCATGTATTTACCATGAAAGTACCTGGACTTTCATTATTTGAGGCTGATATTCAGAGAATATCATGTCTGTTTTCTTAACATGTATGTCCTGGAAGTTCTGCTTCATGGAAAAAGTTACATATGGTCTGGCAGGTTACTCATTTTCTAAATAAACCTGTCTGAATTGATTTACAACTTTTCAAAATAAGTGAAGTACACCAGACAGATCTCAATCCATAATGATCGAGATCTGCCTGTTGCTTCCTGAAATATCCAGCGGACCCGATGGGAGTTGAACCCACGACCCCCGGGTTAGAAGCCCGGTGCTATATCCTGGCTAAGCCACGGGCCCACAATGATTCCGGGCTGGCGAAGTACAACATAGGCTTTTACACATAAAAGCCTTTTGTATCGATGAGCTTTTTATGCGGGTTAAGTTGAGTATATTATTTATAATGTCCCGGTGTCTTCCGGGTTAATTTTACTTCTTCATTCCGGATTTTACTTCTTCATTCCGGATTTTAATTATCCATTCTGGATTTTAAATCTTCATTCCGGAATGGGTACAAATATTCATATATAAGATAGGTCACATCATGGATACAATATTTAATAATATACCAACCGGTATCTATAAAGAGGATTCATATGAGCGAATTACTGATCTACTACAACGGTGAATTTGTCACAAAGGAAAATGCAACGGTTTCGATCTATGATCATGGTTTCCTGTACGGGGACGGTGTCTTTGAAGGGATCAGGGCATATAATGGGCGTGTCTTCAAGCTTCAGGAACATGTTGACAGACTGTACGATTCTGCAAAGGCAATTGCTCTTGAGGTACCGATATCCAAGGAAGAGATGAGTGAGGCAATTCTGGAGACACTGAGGAAGAACAACCTCACAGATGCTTACATCCGTCCTCTGGTCACAAGAGGTATTGGTGATCTGGGCCTTGACCCGCGTAAATGTCCAAAACCCAATATCATCATCGTTTCCCAGGAATGGGGTGCAATGTACGGCGACCTCTATGAGGTCGGTCTTAAAGCCATCACAGTTGCTGTCAGGCGTAATGCACCGGATGCATTGTCCCCTAACATCAAATCCTTAAATTATCTGAACAACATCCTTGCAAAGATCGAAGCAAATGAGAAGGGCGGGGATGAGGCCATTTTCCTTGATCAGAACGGTTTTGTCTCAGAAGGATCCGGAGATAATGTCTTTGTCATTAAGAATGGAAAGATCTACACTCCACCCACTATAAACAACCTCAAAGGCATCACCCGGGCCACTGCAATTGAGCTTCTTGAGGAGCGCGGCTATGAGGTCATTGTCACAAACCTTGGCCTGTTTGACATGTACACCGCCGATGAGATATTTGTTACAGGTACTGCGGCAGAGGCTGCACCAATCACAAAACTTGATGGAAGGCCTATTGGGGATGGCAGTGTCGGTCCTGTCACAAAAGCAGCTGTTGCCGCTTTTGAAGAGGTTACCGGCAGCACGGGAACACCGATCTACGAATGATCCTTTCGATCATTCTTTTTTTCTGGTCTGACTGACCATGTCACGAAAAATACTGCATGAGCTGCTTTCTATTGAGGATACAAGACAGCTTTTTGGAGCCATTGATGTCGGGACCCGTGTACGGTCCGTACTGATCGAAAATTCAACCGGCGGTATCCTTGCAGAAGATATTGTTTCAGTTGTGGATGTCCCGAATTTTCCCAAGGCCCTCAAAGACGGTTTTGCTGTGCGCTTAGAGGATGTGTCTGCAGCAAAGCTTCCTGTGAAACTAAAACTACTGGGTTTTTCTCCTGTGGGGGAACTTCCGGGGTATCATGTGGGCAGGATGGAAGCCGTGGAGGTTGCAACAGGTGGTCCCATACCTGAAGGTGCGGATGCTGTGGTCATGGTTGAAGACACAGAAATTCAGGAAGGATATGTGATCATAAAAGCAGAGGTCAGGTTGGATGAGAACCTGATCCATGCAGGGTTTGATATTTCAAAGGGTGAAACTGTACTGAGGAAAGGTACACGTATCGGCCCCCGTCAGATCGGTGTGCTTGCAGCTATCGGGATGAGGTCGGTGGATATACGGTTCATGAAAGTGGGTATCGTTTCCACAGGCAATGAACTGACCCTTCCAGGAGAGGTTCTGGGCCCGGGCAGGATCTATGACTGCAATTCATATTCCCTCCATGCAGGTGTTACAAATTGTGGGGTGGATGCTGTTGCTTATGGCATAGTCAGGGATGAGCGGGAAGCTTTCAATGAAGCAGTGAGCCGGGCAGTTGAGGAATGTGATCTGGTCCTCACATCAGGGAGTACGTCAGCAGGGCCGGATGACTTCATGGTCAACATCATTGAAGATAAAGGTGAGGTTCTGGCCCATGGTCTTAATTTCAAGCCCGGCAAACCTGTGATTGTGGGTATTGTTAACAACATCCCCATAGTGGCCCTGCCTGGCAATCCCACTTCCTCACTGATGGTATTCTATGAGTTCCTTATGCCGCTTATCAGACGTTGTACAGGGGTTACACCGCCTGTTACACAATCACTTGAGGCATTTCTGGAAGAGGATGTGTATTCCGGCAGCAGGCATGAACTTCATGCTGTCTGGCTGGAAGGTGATAGGGTCCACTCTGCCAGCAAGACCTCGGCCTCCATCACCACCCTTGCATCAGCAGTTGGTTTTATTGTGATACCTGCAGATGTGCAAATGGTTAAAAAAGGTTGCAGGGTTGAAGTCGTTTTGTTTGAAGATGGGTATGTTTGAACCGGTCTTCAAGGAAAATCTTTTTAATTTTGAAGTAATGGTAGGTGCAGATGAGCATACAGGATGATATACAGGCAGTGGAAGATGAGATTCGTAAAACCTCCTATAATAAGGCAACTTCCCATCATATTGGCAGATTGAAGGCAAAACTTGCACGTCTTCGGGACGATGTACAGAAAAGGGCCTCTGCAAAATCAGGGGGGGATGGCTATTCCGTCAGAAAATCAGGAGATGCCACTGTTGCACTGGTAGGTTTCCCATCTGTTGGGAAATCCACATTACTTAATAAATTAACAGGTGCCAATTCCGAGGTAGGGGCCTATGAGTTCACGACACTTGATGTGATCCCTGGTGTACTGGACTATAAAGGGGCAACCATACAGGTTCTGGATGTTCCCGGACTTGTAAGGGGTGCGGCAAATGGCCGTGGAAGGGGAAAAGAGGTCATATCCGTTGTCCGGAATTCAAATCTTGTACTATTCCTGCTTGACGTATTCCAGACAGAACATTATACTGTCCTGATGCAGGAACTATATGATGCCGGTATAAGGATAAACATGAGTCCTCCGGATGTGGTGATAAAAAGGAAGGACCGCGGCGGTGTGGTCATAAGCACCACCAGTGAGCTGGACCTTCCCGATGATCTGATAAAAGCGGTCCTGGGTGAATATAAGATCCATAATGCCCATGTTCTCATAAGAGAAAATATTTCAGTCGATCAGCTCATTGATGTGATAATGGGCAACAGGATCTACATTCCGGCTGTCATTGTGGTCAATAAGGTGGATATGGCCGATGAAACAGTCCTCTCCAGATGCCAGGAAAAATTCCCCGATGCCACCTTTATTTCAGCTGACAGGGAACAAAACCTTGAAGCTGTAAAGGATCTCATCTTCGATGCTCTGGATTTTATCCGCATCTACATGAAACCCCAGGGTGGCCCTGCAGACATGGATGAACCCATGATCGTGACCAATGGTGTCAACATAGGGGATATCTGTGACCGTCTGCATCGTGATTTCAGGCGTAAGTTCCGCTACTCGCAGATCTGGGGTCCTTCTGCAAAACACCCCGGACAGAGGGCCGGGCTGGATCATCTGCTTTATGATGGGGATATACTTACTGTGATCATACAGAAATGAATGATATGTGGACCCAAATAGCAGGGAATGTAAGTGTCATTTACACCTGGAACGAAGAATGCATACATTTGATTCGGGTGTATAGCTAAAGTTCCTATCATAACAAATAAGTATTATCATGCATTATGCAGGTAAAGAAGTCCCGTAGGGTAGTGGTCAATCCTTCAGGCCTTTGGAGCCTGGGACTCCGGTTCGAATCCGGGCGG
Source organism: Methanosarcinaceae archaeon (assembly GCA_963676195.2). Taxonomy (GTDB): domain Archaea; phylum Halobacteriota; class Methanosarcinia; order Methanosarcinales; family Methanosarcinaceae; genus CAXXJW01. The sequence goes on from CAXXJW010000002.1 coordinate 725,309, forward strand.
GACTACCTAATTTTTTTCTAAAACTACATGACAATCTTCTAATTTTTTTTATGTCATGTGTATATATAGATTGTTTTGAAATGAGACTTCGGCAGGAACAACTCATTGGAAGACGTATTCCATTAACCTCACTTATCATCCTGTCCAGTCTTCGGCAGGAAAGGAGATTAACTACAGCTGACCTAAGTGCCTCCATCCAGAAATCAGAACAGGAATAATCGAAGAATTAACTGAAGCTGGTTTGTTAGATGCTCGTGGAGCAGGAAGAGCCGAGCCTGCACGCTTAGTTCCAAAATTTACGTAAGGTAGGGAGAAAAAGAGGAATAAATATTCCCGGATGTTTTTGAGAAGGTCCACCCGGAACAGATAGTATTGAGTTATGCACCGCGTGTATTTGTCCATTATAGCCATTATGCTAAATGAGTAAAACGGAAGCATCCGAGCTTATTGCCTGGCAAGTTATATAATATTTAATATATTTTCTTTATTATCTATTGGTACCATCTAAAAACTTTTAAATACTTTCATTCAAATATATAGTATTACCATCAAAGGGGGTATTAGATGGTTGAAAAGACCGTACTGGATAAAGTAGCAATGGCATTGGTGATCATCGGGGGGCTTAACTGGGGACTGTTTGGGATTTCCCAGGACCTTAACCTCGTAGCGCTGATCTTTGGGTATAGTGTTCTTGCAAGGATCGTTTACATACTTGTGGGCCTTTCTGCTCTTTATATGATCTATTATGCCACACAGAAGTGAAACTGAAGAACAAAAATCAGAATAGATAAAATCAGAATAGATAAGGAGGAATTTTTATACTATATATGGGAATAAGCACATGGGAACCAGCAGACCGCGACAGGATACTTGAACACTTCAAGGAACTGAAGATGCCTGCAGGAATAAAGATGATCGATCAGTGGGTTGACCTTAATGGCTCACGCTATTTCATGCTTTATGAGTGTGATAGTCAAGAGGCCTTTGCAGCTTTCAACCTGCCCTGGTCGGATGTGTGTTTCATTGAAACGGTTCCTGTTATGAAATCCACTGATTTCATGTCATTGATGTCAAAGAAACAATGATCCAAGGATCAAAGATAACACAATGAGCAGTGATGCAACATTTGTTTTCTTTTGTTGCATCCGTATTTTCTATTTTTTCTGACTGATGATCTTTTTAGAGCCTCTGATCCTTTTTATGAAAGTGGGGTGCCTGGCAGGTAATGTCCGGGCCTTTAGTCATGGGAGTAGTCAGTCAACGATCCTGACCTTTTTTTCTTGTTCTCCTATACTGACTGAGACAGTTCCGGGCGGGAAGGGGCCTGTATTATAATTGTATGTAAAGTTTCCTTCTTTATCTGAGATCAGGGACTGGGATGCCTTTATTGTCATGGGGATGCTTGCCACCCCCTCACCGGGCCTGCCATCAATAGTGATGTCGTAGGTTCCGGGAGGTACGTCCTTATCTATATAGGTGCACTTTCCTTCAGTTGCAGAAAGGCGTTTTCTAAAAGGTATTATCATATGTACGGTAAAGGTCATGTCTGCAATATCTGTTGTTTCCACGATGAATTGATTGGGTATGAAAGAAATATCCACATCTTTGAACTCTTTTTTGTACTTCCCATCTATTACAGGTATATTGTCTGAAAAGCTAACGTCCATCCGGACTGCAGAATCCGGTTCTGTCCTGCCTTCTATGGTGAATACATCTCCTTTCTTGACCGTATCTGAAGAAACTTTCCATTCTTGAGCATCATGTTCTTTTCTCTTAACAGGACTGAAAAAGAATGAATTTATCTGTTTAAACATTTCCAGGATCAGGTTTATGTCTGACATATCTCCCTCCAATAACCATATTATAATCTTTTATTGCTACTATATCAGTTTAACCTTCCTGTTTTCCCGTCAATTTCACGTGACTAAAATCGGTTTTATGTTATATAATGATTTTTTATCATTGGATATATTTTGGAACAAATAAATATTGTTAATTAATGCTATTATTGTTAGTCATGCCAAAAAAGTATTTATAACATAAATGTTATGTAGGGAAATATGATTAGGTATAACGAAAAAGGTGTGATAGTATGAATAATTATACATTAGACATGCTGGACACAGGTCTTATCGGCCGTGTGGTTCAGGTGAAAGGACGGGGTATTTCACGCCGTCGCATCCTTGAGATGGGGATGGTTCCGGGAGCTATTGTAAGTGTGATAAAGAAAGCTCCAATGGGAGATCCTGTGGATTTCAAGTTAAAAGGATATAATCTATCTTTGAGAAAAAAAGAAGCTCAAATGGTGGTTATTGAAGTGGTGGAGGGCTGAACATGACAGTATCAATGCCTCTTGCAATGTTAAAAAATGGTGAAAGCTGCCGCATAAACGATGTTTGTGCAGGACAGAATCTGAAAAGAAGGCTTGTTGAGATGGGTATGACCCCTTCTGCCACCGTCCGGCTCGTAGGGGCCCGCAACGGGGGATCCCTTCTGGTGAATGTCAATGGTGTGCGCTATGCCATAGGCAGGGGGATGGCCATGAAAATAAAGGTTCAACCCCTCTTGGGGGAGGTGGCCTGATTTGGCTGAAAAGATAAGGATAGCCATAGCAGGAAACCCTAATGTTGGAAAGACAAGTATATTCAATCAGTTAACAGGGGCACGGCAAAAAGTCGGTAACTGGCCCGGGGTCACCGTGGAAAAAAAGGTTGGTACTCGCTTATATAAAGAGCATACCTTTGAGATCGTAGACCTTCCCGGCACCTACAGCCTGACCGCATATTCTGCTGATGAAGTTGTAGCACGTGACCACATCCTTGATGAAAGGCCTGATGTGGTGGTGCAGGTAATAGATTCCACCAATATGGAAAGGAACCTGTATCTAAGCTCCCAGCTGCTTGAGATGGGGGTCAACATGGTCCTGGCCCTCAATATGTCTGACAGGGCAGATGAAAGGGGGGATCGGATCGATTTATGTCACCTGGAATCCCTGCTTGGTGTCAGTGTTGTTAGAACTGTAGCAAATGAGGGAAAGGGAATTGATCAAATCCTGGATGCCATCATTAAAAGGGTGGATGATCATGCGCCCCTGTCCCATGAGATCGGGTATGGTAATTCCATCGAAAGTAAAATAACATCCCTTGAAGCCCTGATCTTAAAAGAAAGTGACCTTTCAAACCATTACCCTGCAAGATGGTTGAGTGTAAAACTTCTTGAAGGGGATGAAAACGTACTTGCCAAAATATCCCGAAGCAGTGCTAACTCAAAGATCAGAACCTATCTTGCAGATCTGGACCTGGAAGATAATGAGGCGGAAATAGCAGACCGCAGGTATCAGTTCATAGGCTCCCTTTTGCCTCAGGTCTGTGTGAGCTGCTGTGAGGAGGTCTCCTCCTCTGATATGATCGACAGGGTACTCACGAACAAGTACCTGGGTATTCCCATTTTCCTTTCATTGATGTGGGCCATGTTCGAACTTACCTTTACATTCGGTTCTCCGCTTATGGAGGTCATAGATATTGCCATTGGCAGTCTTGCAGATGTTGTCAGTTCAAATATACAAACTCCCTGGCTTGCTTCCCTGTTAGGGGACGGTCTGATCGCCGGGGTCGGGGCTGTGCTGCTCTTTGTGCCTAATATATTCATCCTGTTCTTTATCATAGCTCTGCTTGAAAGCAGCGGATATATGGCAAGGGCCGCTTTCATTATGGACAGGTTGATGTATTCCATGGGACTGCAGGGCAAAGCCTTCATACCCATGCTCACAGGATTTGGCTGCAGTGTACCGGCTATCATGGCAACACGTACCCTGGAAGATGAAAAGGATCGTCTGATCACCATGCTGGTCACTCCGTTCATGTCCTGCGGGGCCAGACTTCCGGTCTATGTGGTTCTTGCGGGAACTTTCTTTGAAAGACAGGCAGGCAGTATAATATTTTGTCTTTATATACTCGGGATCATTGTGGCAATATTGTCTGCAAAACTGTTCAGGATGTTCCTTTTCAAAGGAGAACCTTCTCCATTTATAATGGAACTTCCTCCATACAATCCGCCTTCCATACGAAACTCCTTAAGACAAATGTGGAACCAGGGATATCTCTACGTAAAGAAGGTCGGCACGATCATTACAGGCGGTGTCATACTGATCTGGGTCCTGGCCTATTTCCCTCAGGGGGTGGAATATGGAAGTGCGGAGAGTCTGGTCGGTTTACTGGGCAGGTTCGTAGAACCCCTGGTGTCTCCTCTGGGATTTGACTGGAAAGTTGCAGTAGCCCTGGTCTTCGGGTTCATGGCCAAAGAGATCGTAATCGGTTCAATGGGAACACTTTATGGGGTTGGTGGTGATGAGGGTATGCTCTCCGGGGCCCTTATTGCAGACCCTGCTTTCACTCCGGCAGTTGCACTTGGTCTTATGGTCTTCACTCTGCTCTATGTACCCTGTATAGGAGCGGTGGCTGTGATTAAAAAAGAATCAGGTTCCTGGAAATGGATGTTCTTCCAGGCAGGTTACTCCACAATTGTAGCATGGATACTGGCCTTTGTGGTGGTAAATATAGGTAATATAGTACTTTGATGAGGCGATGTGAATGGAAAACAATAATGTATCTCTAAAATACATCTCCCTTGTATGGGGGATACTATATCTGGCCGCCGGGTCGATCCAGCTGTTAAAAGGGTTGGGTCTTTTGCCCGAACCTTTTATATCTTCCAGCCTGATGCCTCCGGCAATAGCAGGTGGACTCGTGATGATGGTAGTTGCAGCAGTTTTCTGCTTCGGTTTCCTGAATATCTCAAAGGACCATGTTGAAGGCAAAGCCTTTGTTTATGTCGGTATTCTGCTTGGTCTGGTTTTTGGTGCCGTCTATTTCCTGGATCTTCTGGCTGACATGTTTAACTTCTATTTCCTTGCCCGGGAGGATTATTCTAATTGGACACTAATGGATAGCTTTAAGCCGGCCCTTTATCTGGGAATATTATCCCTGGTGATCTACGCAGGCTTTAAGAACAGTTTTGCATCAACATCAGGGAGGGATGTCTGATGGTCCTTGGATACAGGTATGTGCTTCACACAATGGCTGAACTTGAAAGCCAAGGAGGATTTTCCCTCCGGGAACTTTCCGGTCGGATGCATGTGAGAACAAAAGAGCTTAAGAACATGCTTGAAACCATGGAAAATATGGGTCACATAAAAAAACAGACCCTGCCGTCAGGCGCAAGCAGCTCCTTTTCCTGCTGTGGTTCATGCAAGGATTGCTCCGGTTGTGCCAAAGATTCATCAAACATTCCCAAAGCTGTTACATATCAGCTGACCGATAAAGGTCGGCGTGTGTGCAGTTGATAAGCAATTGTACATTTCTGGCCTTAGTCAGTGTCCCTGGCTATCTTCCTGGCAAGTGCTTCAAGATCGGTGGAAGCATTCTCTGCGGAAATGATGGAGTGCATCGATCCACCTCCATCCCCTTTGGTCCTGGGGATGATGTGGACATGGACATGGGGCACCACCTGTCCTGCGGCAGGGCCTACGTTAAGGCCTATGTTCGAACCATCCACTCCCAGTGCTTTATTTATTGCTTTATTTATCCGGCAAACCGTTATGAAAAGAGCAGATATTTCTTCCGGGGCCATATCATTGAAGCTTTCCACATGTCCTTTTGGCAGTACTACAGTATGACCCTCTGAGCAGGGGTTTATGTCAAGAAAAGCATAGGTCGTTGAATCTTCATAGATTTTGTAGGAGGGGATATCCCCATTGATGATCTTACAGAATAGACAATCCATATTTACACCCGGGATAATATTGGATGTACGGATGTATATAATCCTGTCGAATCAGTTTTAATATATTGGTGGCAGTAGACTCTAATATTTTTTTATTTGCTATGAAAGTCTCTGTATTTTCATTTTTTGGATCTGATCAAAAAAGAATCCGGGTATTTTTCCGGATATCCGATGAACAGGTCCCATCATCTGTATATTCCTCAGAAGAGATGATGTCACACATGTCCAGCAGTTCCGGGGCTATGTCAAGCTCAATTCCTTTCCTTTTGAACACTATGAAACGGATATGCCGATCCCTTAAATGCTGCACAAGCAGTTCAAGATCGTTCTCATCCCGGTAATACCGGATTTTGAAGAGCCGGTTGATGGTGTCGGCCCCGACTATGAAATGTGCTTCTCTAAACAGGCTGGCCTTCTGATAAAAAAGAGGGGCTGCCGTAATGAAGACATCCCCTATATATGGTTTATGGAGCTGTCTTATGGATTTTATCCTTTCCTCAAGGGATATGAAATCCATTGGTGGTTTATCCACATTGGTGATGGAGAGTTCAAAGTGCACCTGTCCTCCATATCTTTCAGCGGCTTTGTGGGCCATCTGGAGATGATTCTTATGACAGGGATCAAAGGATCCGGGGAATATTATCAGAGGGTTCTGGCAGAGGATATCTGCATTGTTTTCATCAAAAGGATGGTCTGAATCAGACATTTCGTAAAAATAAGGCCCTGGACCATTATCTTTATTCAGGAAGACTCCAGTGTCATCGGATTTGTGGAATTTATTAAAATCGTGACATGAGTCTGGCTTCCGGAATTTTTGAAGAGATATCCTGAAGCAGGACCGCTCCCGGGGTTTTGGTCTAAGCTCACTGTTTTGTTCCCGGAGCATTTTAGCGATCTTACCCGGAACGATTGTTGTTGTGTAGTTGAGTTTTTCGGGTTCGGGCAGGGTCTGAAGCTCAGGTATGGAAAGCCGGGACCCGTTCTCAAGGGCCAGCATATTGAGAATGACTTTTGAAGCAATGTATTCTTCCTCTTCTCTGCTGCGGCGGATGTGAGGAGAAAGGATAAGTTCGCAGGAAGTGGTTCGGTTAAAGGATTGAACTGCAACATGGATGGTATGTGCTCTTCCGTCTCTTTCTGTTTTGCCCCGGGTAAGTTTGCAGGTGGCTCCAACTCCGATAATGTCTTCATTCCAATTATGAGCGTTTGTAACTTCTTTTTTACTGTTTGAATTCCCCTTCCCGATAAGTTCAAGACTATTTAAGTAAGCCATCATTGCCATGGCCCTGGCAGTACTTTCAGAAGCAGCTTTTTCAGGTCTTTTCCGGATAAATTTCTCAAGAGCTCTGCTATCATAGGGCACGACAGCTTCCAGAAGGACCGCTGAGCCTCCTCCATGTCTTAATAATTCCCCGATGGCCTGCGAGCCACCTCCGGTGATGGCAAGTGTAAAATGCTTTGTACCCCCGCATATGCAGGAGAGTACCTCTTTAATTTCCTGCGGTCTCATCTGCTGTTGTTCGGGGCGGGGAGTTTCGGCAGCTTTCATTTTGTAAATGATCTCAGGTTTTAATTGTCCTCATCTTCGCGGGATGGTTTTTCATCACAGAAATGTTCGAAGTGTTCAAGGAAAGTGGGCCATTCATCTTTCATATGGACAAACTCACTAAATTTTGTTAGTTTTTCCAGCGTTTGAGGATTTACTACATGTTCCATCTTACAGGCATCTTCATCTGCGATATTTTCATCAACACCCAGAAGCATAAGGAAATCATGCAGGACACTGTATTTCTTTTTAGTCCTTCTGGCAATTTTGCGGCCCTGGGAGGTCAGGGTCACCCCGCCATATTTTTCATAGTTGATGAACCCTTCCTTGTTCAATTTTTTAAACATTCCGGTAACACTCGAAGGACTGACATCAAGGAGTTTAGAGATATCCTTCACCTGGGTATATCCTTTCTCCTCCACAATGGTGTCAATAGCCTTGAGATAGTCTTCAGTTCTTTCAGTAGTCAAGCCAATCCAACCTTTTTAGGTGTATCCAATTCTATTAGGTTATTATCTTTTTATTATATATACTATTCTTAAGTATCGTTAATGATGGATAATCTCTGAAAAAAGTTAAATTTATAGCACATTTATCCAATAATACTATAGGTTTTTCTCATTGGTCTATTTTTCTTTGAACAATGGAGCCGTCTCTCATATGTACCATTACATACTGTGGCTTTTCCTCGCCTCTCATATATTTGTTATACAGCATGGATTCAAACCGGCCGGTTCCGGTGATGTTCCTGATGACCGAACTATCCTCTCCTTTGAGCCTGAACTTTTGGGCCGGTGGTGCTACATTCAACTTATGCCTGGAATAGATGACCCCATCTTCTATTCCTGCTCCTGCATATCCCTTTGAACTGTTGAGGATCAATGTTCCTCTCTTCATATAGGTACCTGCAAACTCTCCCGCATCCCCTTCTATGCTAAGGGTCCCTCCATTGAGATGGGATGCGGTGTTAAGCCCTGCATTGCCTTTGACCTGCACCATCCCTTTTTCCATCAAAAGACCGGTTCCGTTGTATACATCTCCTTCTACAATGATCCGGACATCATGATCGCACCGGGTTGCCAGGGTTCCCCTTTGAATTCCATCATTGAGGATCAGTTCTTTTTTTCCGGGATCAAGTATGTTTTTTACAGGTTTCTCATCTAAACCATTGCAAAGCAGGGAGGTTATGGATATGAATTTACGATAGTCAGAAACATCGGATACAACTTCGATAAGGTTGCCAAGGGGTTGCTCTATATTACCGGTGACATAGATCGCTCCTGACACCATTCCCATTCCCGCTTCCCGGCCTGCATTGCCCTGTATGAATATATTACCTGCATTCTCAGTTGCACCACTGCCTCCCAGATTTTTGAGGTCGGTACCCATACAATAGGCCAGTCTTTCTCCAACATTACCTGTTATGTGGATATTTTCACCTTTCCTGAGCATGTCCACCAGCTGCTGATAGGTATATTCAGTTCCTTCCTGATGGGGAATGGTGGAATTTGGGTTAAGTTTTTGCTCATGCCAGTAAAAATTAAAAGTGTAATCACACAGATGGCTGACCTTATCCTTAAGCTCAATTTCAAGCAAGCAAATCACCCATGTATAAGAGCCGGAAGGCATTGTGTACAGACCCACAGGTCCTCTTTTTTATGTTTTAAGGGAAGCAGATATCGTTCATCATCACTGCTGTGACACTTAAAACATTGAGGTAAGGCCCCGGGAGGGACTGTTTCGCTGCTTTCTTTAAACTCATTTCCTTTAAAATCGCTTCTTTTAAATTCCAGTGTACTTCTCTGTTCTATGGATATGGCACCTTCCGGACAGACACCTATGCAATGGCCCAGGCCGTCACAGAGTTCATCTGAGATAACCTTTGCTTTTCCATTTATTATCTTAATTGCTCCCTGTGTACACGGGGAGATACATTGTCCACATCCTGTGCATTTTTCTTCATCGATCTTCACTATGGATCTGGTTATCATTTGATCATCTCCGTTTGTTATTATAACTCAATCTCAATGGTGTGTCCCTTCCACTACCCGCACACCTGCATCCTCGATGGTCTTTTTAATGGAAGCTACATGGGGACACTCCGGATAGTTTTCCATTTGCATGCAGGAGCTAAGATGGACCACATCCACATCCTGCCTTTTCAGGGCCTTCATCAATCGATACACCCGTCTGCCCGGACAGCCTCCGCAGGTAAAGAATCCTATCATTTCAGTATTTTCACCATAGTCCTGAAAATGGACCTGACGGCTGTTAAAAGCTTTAAAGCAACCCGTACCGGGACAGGTCTCGGATATGATGTCGCATGTGACCACAGCTATTCTTGTTACTTCTTTATCAGTGATGTTCTCACTTCCATTTCACTTCTTATTCTTTATCCATTTGAGCTTCCACACTTTCCCGGATGATATATCCGGCCTTATGCAAAAGGGTGTCATTGATCGAAGGGTCATTCTTCATGCTGGCAGTACAGGGATATGCATGATGGGCCGAAGATATGGTCTCTTTATAGTCTTTCAGGTCTGTCCAGGAAAGCTGCTTTGCCACATACCAGGTTGACCCGCAGGGAGCATCCCTTATTACATGTATATGACCAAAGTTACCCATTTGAGTATCAATGTTCATTTTTACAATGGGTCTTCCAAATCCCATGTCCACAAATTCGTCGATGTAATTCTTTCCGGTTTTTTGCAGCTCACAAAAAGGCCGGGGGAACTCACATTGTATCTGCATATCTTCCAGCTGTTTTCTTAGTTGTTCAACCAGGCCTGCAGGAGCAAGGGTGGGGTCTTCCACTGGAGCAATGACTGCCCGGGCATTTGTGTGCCGGACAATTTCAGGAAGCAATGAGAGTATGTCCGGATGGAGGTCCATAGCAATAATGAGATCGCATTCCCCCATCCGGACCGGGAGGTATTCAAGGGGCTCCTCTATGAACTGGGGTAATCCCTGTGGAAATTCATGTATGTCCACGATATCTCCTGCAAAGGAGGCTTTTTCTTCCCGACAGTGGTCACACAGTTCCCCGCATGAGGTACAAAAGGTGCTTGAATTCACCAGATTGCCTATGACTTTTTTCCCAAAGTCTCCACTATAGTAGATGCTGATCTTCATAATAATTCAATACCGGAAGGCATTTATGTGAAAATAACCCCCGGTATCCTCCTTTATGTAAAGGACTATGATATCGGTATGATACCATAGTCCGACCTGCTTAAAAATGTCCTGTGTTCTGATATTACAATCCGATCTCGGCCTTGAATGCATCCAGGCCCATGTCATCAATGACCCTTCCAAGACGCTGTTTCTTGGGGTGGGTCTTGTAGAACATAAATATCCTGTCCACAAGGTCAAGGACTTCCTCTTCATCAAGCTCTTCAGCAATGGTGTCTGCGATCCTTGGTTTAAGACCTGCACTGCCTCCTGCCATCACAGTGAAACCTTTGGGTGTTCCCATTATTCCAATGTCCTTTATGGCACTTTCAGCACAGCAGTTCATACATCCGGATACACCGATCTTCAGTTTTGAAGGCAGCTGCATTCCATGGTATTTCTCATCCAGTTTAAGGCCCAGGCCCACTGAGTCCTGTTGTCCGCGCTTGCAGAATGTGGTGCCCGGACAGATCTTGATGCTTCTGACACACAGGCCTATAGCTGCGGCAGGGTCCATTCCCAGGTCACTCCAGACATCGTCCAGGTCCTCTTCTTTAAGACCTACAATGCAAAGACGCTGGGCCGAGGTCACCTTTATGGCCTGTGCATTGTACTTCTCTGCAGCATCTGCGATCTTTCTTAGTATCTCGGGAGTTGCAATACCTCCGGGGATCTGTGGTGCGATCGCATAGGTTTCTTTATCTCTCTGCACAATTGCGCCTTTCTCAAGTATGTCTTTTGTCATATTGTATCTCACTCCTTTTATGGATGATCTCCATAATTGTTACAGGTATATCTTCGATACTGATATAAATAATAGCAGTTTCTAACCTGATACCATGAAAGATTGTACGGTCTATAAGACAATAGACATTGTTGGAAAACGCTGGTCCCTGTGTATATTGCTGGAACTCTATAAAGGCAATGACCCCCACAAACGTTTCAATGAACTTAAAAAAAGAGTAAAAGGTATCACTGCCAAGACCCTGTCCACCAGACTTAAGGAAATGGAAGAGGATGGCCTTGTGAAAAAAGAACTTGCTACGGATCTGGTGATGCCTGTGTATGCCTATTCGCTGACTGAAAGCGGAGAGGACCTTATCAGTATACTTCAGGACCTCAAACAATGGGGCCTGAAGTGGAAATTCGATAACAGGATATGTGCTATATCCCTGTGTAAGCAGTGCGACCGTTGAGCCTGGCCAGGTTCATCGTAAAAAGCAAAAACCAGGGCCGTGTGTGGCTTACCGCCAACAAAATTCCCGGTCCTGTGATGGTAATTAAAGGCCCGGGTCTTAGAGGGCCCCGCAGCCACAGCCTCTTGAGAGTAATGTTTCTACCTTGGATTCGATGTCCTTAAGTTCTTCTTCATCGATCCTTTCAGAATGTTCTGTTTTAATATGTTCCAGCATTTTCTCTTTGACTGCATTAGATTCACTTGCACTTCCTGTTGCAATGAAATTGCAATCAAATCCCAGGTCCCTGCATCGTATTACTTTCATCTTATTGCCTCACTCACCCGACATACCAGGTGATTTTAATTATGTAGATAAGGATAGCTATGGTGATCAATAAAAGGACGATCTTTTTAAGTAATGGATAAAGATATCCGATGGCCTTTACCAGTCCCATTATTGTCCCCATATGATTCCTCCTTTAAAGATCGTTACTGTTCGGAAACACTCAGTTTGAGCATCACATCTCCCGGTTTGATCTTGTTGACCACATCCATGCCTTCGATGACCTTGCCAAAGACGGTATGTACTCCATCAAGATGGGGCTGTGGGGAGTGTGTGATGAAGAACTGGCTTCCTCCTGTATTCTTCCCGGCATGGGCCATGGAAAGTGCACCTGTAGTATGCTTTTTTGGATTGATCTCACATTTGATCGTATAGCCGGGCCCGCCCATACCGTTGCCTTTAGGGCATCCGCCCTGGATCACAAAGTTGGGTATGACTCTGTGGAAGGTAAGGCCATTGTAGAATCCCTGCCTGATGAGTTTCTCAAAGTTTGCCACAGTCTTTGGGGCATCCTTTTCAAAAAGCTCAAGAACTATCTTTCCTTTATCTGTTTCAATTGTTGCGGTTTTCATATTTTAGCACCTGCAGTGCAGATATGGCAATGCCTGATTTAAGCATTTCTATGTGCATTATCTCATGATGTGACCAGTATATCCCTCTTGTTCAGGCTTATGATCATCTCTTTTGTGTCGGAAAGGTTGCCATCATATATCTCTACATCAATGTATGAAGAATTGGTTGCATTGATGGTTACATTTGCAATTCCCGTATCCTCGATCTCTTCTTTAAGATCATTAAAGAATGACAACCACAGGTCTTTTGTCCTCGTGGTGGTGCTCTTATTGATGGTTATATTCTCGGTGGTTCCCTTTACTTCATATTCTGGCTGGGCCAGTTCTGTATACAGGATCTCAAAGGTATTCCCGCTGGCACTATAATTACCATGAAGTACCGTGGTCCTCATTCCGATCCAGAGATCACTATTACTGTCCACGTTCACAGATATCGGAGGGTCCACAACAAAGACCGCACCATCATCCTGCTGCAGGATCACGGCCCCGTTATCATAGGAATAGAACTGATCCACCATGAAATTGTAGTCTGATCTGAGTGCAAGGGCCCCGCCTCCGATGGTAAAGTTATCCATGACGCCTGTGACAGTACCGTTGTTTACTTCAAAGGGTATACTGTCGCCTTTTGGCACATAGGTCATGTAGACATCTCCACGGTTGACTTCAGAAGGGGGATTGGATTCATCAAATTCTATAAAGTAATTGCCTCCGGTTCCATCTTTTGGGAGGCTCATGTAATACTGCGTTACATTAGCCAGGGATGTCTGTTCATTTTGATTATAAGTGGTATTATTAATAGTAACACTCCCGACTGAAGTAAGTTCCATGGGGAGATCACTAAGCATATTAACGAACACATCCAGATCATCGACATATATATCATCAGATTGGTCCTCCACTTCTGATTCACCTACCCAAGTTTCAGCGGAACCCAATACCGGATCATATTCATAAGTTATTCTAAGCTTCTTTTCTCCTTCTCCAGGACTCATAAACCATCCACCACGATAAACTTCAAATGACTCTAATTTTATTATTCTATCAAGTCTTGAAGTTGTTAATGTAAGTTCAAAATTTGGGTTTATTGTCCAATCTGGTTCATTTGGGATGATTCTTGTCCTGTCAAAACTTCCCTGCTCAAATTCCAATAAAAAATTCGTAACAGGTTCCTCTATACTGGTATTCATGTCGCGCACTTCATATCCATATTCCAGATCTGATTCAGCTTCCATTGTAACATTTGTAGTGATCGTCATGGGGCTGGCTGTATCATTAAGCTCAAAATATCCCACAGAATATGAATTCCTTATAAGCTGGATGCCTTCGGTACCCAGGTTGAATTTGGTGGAATCCGGGAACTCATTGGCGTTCTCGATCTGTTTGGTGAGGGTGAGGAAGGTCTTTTTGGTGACCTCGCTGTGCTGGGCCTCGGCATCACCTTCGTAGATGGGGACCCAGGTGGAGGTGACCACGGAGAGGAAGGTCACCAGGATGGCAAGCAGGAGGATGGCCCCTACTACAACCGATACGGCGGAATCGTCCTGGATGAGTTTGCTCATTCGATCAGCTCCTTTGAAGGCAGATGTACAATCTTTACTTCTATGTCATCGGTATCCAGGGTGATCGTGCGGCCTATGGACCACGTTTGACTGTAATTGGTGGCCGATGAATTGTTGATGGTCACGGGCATACCTTCGGACATGAATTTGAGGTGAGAGACCTGTACAGGGACTCCACCCATATGGACCAGGTCCACATTGGCCGTGCCGTTTGGTTCGGTTTCGATATTGATGTGCGGGACGTCAGGCGGGGGCTTTAGACTGAACATGGCAGAGGCTATTATAGCACTCATGATTATCGTAATCGTTACCATCATCATATTGCCCACAACATCCGATACTCCCCTTTCATCTAAAAAAACGGATATTCTGGAGCGCATTGAAGATGAAGTTCTTCTGCTCTTTCTTCTGCCTGACATAGTACCCTTCTATTAAGTGTTATGGTATATATTATATAGAATTATATTATTTAACCTATTGCGGCATTCACTTTCTGTAAATTGTTGGGGGTTGGGCCAGGTACTTTACAATCATCCATGTACGGGCAATTACCCTCTGATTCGTTCTTATGTCCTGAATATATACTATATGTATTTTATATAGTTCATAGGTGTCTCAAATCTGATTATGTCACAGCGTACCATAATCATTTTATAGGTTTAAGTTTTGTTTGAACTGGTGTTACTAGAATGATCAATTCAATTCTTGAAATGATAAAAAACATACCTGAAGGTTATGTATTGTCCGGATATATCATTCTTCTTGATGCAGGAGCATCATCTTCCATTGTCTGGTATGACAATATCACCAACTGTCACCAGGTGGAAGAAGACCACGTATCCTGGATATTGTTCGATTATGAAAACCCTGACCTTGGAAAATCCATTCTCATAGTACCAAAAACAGCAGTCGCAAAGATTGATCTCTCATACGTCCCTAAAGATACATTTTAAAGGTAAACTGCTTCAACAATCAATATATTTGAGGGGGGTATTTCCCTCCCAAAGGCTAAAAACCATCCACGATTTCATTTTTTTTTAGCATCACATTTTTTTATTCTCTACTTTTTTTGTTTATATTTCAGTTGTACCTCCTGTTTTTCGATATGAGCGGCGGTACTCCCGGAGTTATGTATGCGGCCCCTGGTCCGGGAATTGCTCATCTAATTTGATACCTGATTTCTGTTTTTCAAGCTGAAATGAGGGGTTACGATTATTGGGGCGTAGGGGCCGGGAAGGCTCGTGACTTCAGTTGTGGATAGTTCACCTTCAGATCAATATCATCAGAAAGCCAGAGTAAAATAGTCAAAACAAATTAAAAAAACTAACATCTTACTACTAAATGCTGAAAAGAATAATTTCTGAATAATGAAATCTAAAAAGAATATAAAGAAGTGAAAGAAAATAATGATCTGATCAAAAGAGGACAGGCCCGAAGGCCTGTTTTATGCATAAACCTTATTTTGCAAGGTTGTAGGTCTTGTTGACGATCTTGAGGGCACAGTAGTTGCCGCACATGGTACATGCATCGGTGTCTTCAGGTGCTCTGCTGTTCCTGATGGCCCTTGCGTGTTCAGGATCCAGTGCAAGACTGTACATCTTCTCCCAGTCAAGGTCTCTGCGGGCCCTGCCCATTGCAAGATCCTGGTCGCGCTTGCCCAGTTTGACCATGTCACCAACATGAGCGGCGATCTTTGATGTCTTGACACCTTCGATGACATCTTCCTTGTTTGGAAGGGCCAGGTGTTCTGCAGGAGTTACGTAGCAGAGGAAGTCACAGCCTGCTGCAGCGGATGCGGATGCACCGATCGCGGTTACGATGTGGTCTCTTCCCGGGGATATGTCGGTTACCAGTGGGCCAAGCATGTAGAATGGTTTGTGATCGCTCATTGATTTCATCAGTTTGACGTTTGTCTCAACTTCGTCCAGTGGTACGTGGCCAGGGCCTTCTACGATTACCTGAATACCAAGATCATTTGCTCTCTGGGCACATTCGGAGTTGATGATGAGCTCCTGGATCTGTGCTCTGTCAGTTGCATCATGGATCGCACCTGCGCGCATACCATTTCCGGTTGAAAGGACAACCTCATGTTCCTTGAGGATCTCACAGAGATAGTCAAACTCACTATACAATGGGTTTTCCTTATCATTGTGCTGCATCCAGGCACTCATGAAAGCTCCACCTCTGGAACACAATCCACCGTACCTTCCATGGGCTTTGAGCCTGTCGAGTGTGATATTGTTGACACCGGTATGGATGGCCATGAAGTTGGTACCCAGCTTTGCCTGATCTGCGGTTGCCTTGAACAGGTCATCTTCTGACATGTGAACGATGGAACCGTGTTTCCTTGCAGCTTCAATGAATGCCTGGTAGAGTGGGACTGATCCTACTGAAAGGGAGATCGCATCGACTACCTTCTTTCTGATGCCCAGGAAATCTCCGCCTGTTCCAAGCTCCATAAGGGTGTCAGCACCGGCCTGTTCTGCTGCGATTGCCTTCTCAACTTCCGCATCAACATCGACAATATCTGAGGATGCACCAATGGATGCATTCACCTTTGTGGTAAGGCCCTCTCCAATTCCACAGATCCTGACATCTCTGTATGGGGAGGTTGGGATTACGATCCTTCCTGCAGCGATTCCACGCATGACGAATTCCGGCTCAAGGCCTTCAAAATCAGCGACGATCTTCATCTCTTCTGTAATTTTTCCATTTCTGGCATCTTCAACTATTGTCATTGTGATAACCTCTTTGTAGTTACAGCAAGTATGCATCGGTCATATTTAAAACTTATCAAAAAATCAACTTTAGTTTAGCTCAATTAAAATTGAAGTATCCTTGTGCACAAGTAATTCGATGTAGTGTCTACTTTTATTATTCACTGCTTGGTATCGTTTTTTAACTTAAAACAATTAATTAACTCTAACACGTTCAGATCATTTTTAGTTTACTTGTACTCAAATAAATCTAAGTTGTTTTAATGGCTGTAAAATCATCCTGGTTCCGGTTTGGATAATGGACTTGTTTGAAATGCCCGGTCATTTTTATATCAGCAGATCACTTTGCATAGATTAATCTGATCCGGAGACATTAATTAGAGGAAGTAATATCCTTCCCCTAAAAGGTAAAAGCAGAACTCTTCCTGAACAGGTGAGTTACTTTGATCTGTTTTTCTCTCTAAGCATTCTCATTGTTTCCCTGTGCAGTGACACAACAAGATCGCTTAGCATACCAAAGATGAACATCTGGAAACCTGACAATATCAGCAAAGCGGTCAGGATGGTCATCGGGATACGGGTAACTCCGCTGAACCATTCGGATACGACATATATACCTACGAACAACCCTGCAACGATCAATATACTGCCCAATATACCAAAATAGAACATGGGGTTGTGCATCTTTGCCATTTTGAATATGGTATTGCCGATCTTAAGACCGTCTTTAAGAGGATTGAGCTTTGTGGCAGCATTTGAATGTCTTGCAATATAACGTATGGGTATGACCTCGATCCGGTGATCGCTTTTAACTGATTCAACGGTGATCTCGGTTTCGATCTCAAATCCCATTTCATTCAAATGCATCGATTTTATACAATCCAGGGTAAATCCTCTGTATCCGCTGAGTATATCATCCAGCCAGATCCCATAGGCAAATCCAAAAAGTTTGTTGAGAAAACGATTGCCCATCAGGTTAAGTTTTGTAAATGCATCCGGATCAAAATCTGCAAAACGATTTCCGATGGTATGATCGGCCTGTCCCTGTATGATGGGTTCAAGCATTGCATTTATGTCTTCAGCAAGATAGGTCCCGTCTCCGTCTATCATAATTGTATACGGATCCTGGATAAGTTCAAAGGCCTCCTGGATGGCCTGCCCCTTTCCCTTTCCTTTCTGAACTGCCACAGTGGCCCCCATCTTACGGGCCAGTGCCTGAGTGTCGTCACTGCTATGCCCATCGATCACAAGGATATTGTTGAATCCCTGTGACTGAAAATCCCCTATGAGCTGCTCTATGGTCGATGCCTCATTTAATGTGGGAATGAGAATGCAGACATCACTTTTATCCAGAGGGTTGGCTTGTTCCATTATAGTAATCCCATATTGTCGAGCTGTTCCCTGACAACTTCTACTCCTTCCTCACAGTTCTCCGGGGATTTTCCACCGGTTACTACAAGTTTTCCGGAGCTGAAGATCAGCACAACAACCTTTGGTTCATCGATCCTGTAAACAAGTCCCGGGAACTGTTCGGGTTCGTACTCGATGTTCTCCAGACCCAGACCAATAGCAATGGCATTGAGGTTCAATACTGCTTTAAGGTCAGCAGAGGCCACTATATTCTGGACGGTGATCTCAGGTTCCTCCAATGTCTCAATGCCAATATCATTGAGCTTCCTGGCCATATCCCCGATTACAGTATGTACATCCTCCACGTTCTTGGCCCCTGTACAAACTACCTTTCCTGATGTGAATACTAAGAAAGCTGCCTTTGGATCGCTAACACGATAAACAAGTCCGGGGAATTTTTGCTTATTATATTCTGCTCCTTCAAACTCTGACTCTATCTTTATCAGATCGAACTCTTCGGCAAGTTTGGTCGATGCAACTACATTCTCTATCTTTATGTTATATTCAGTCATGCTCTTTAATCCTCGGTATTTAAGGCAAGCTATAATCAATCATACTATATATAAAGATATACTACCTATTTATAAATGTATTTAAAGGATGGTTATAAACAAGGCATAACTACTTTAGTAATGAGCTTCAGCAAATTTCTGTAATCTGTTGAACTTAAGGCTTCTTTTGCTCCAGTTCTTTTAGACCGTCTATAATAGCATCGTATTTGGCACAGACCCTCTGGATCAGGTCTCCATCTATATTTTTGTGTGTGGGTACCAGGATATCCGCATCTTCTCCTATTTGCCCGCCTTCCCCGGTTGTTCCATAATCCGGAGCTATCACTATTCCGTCAGGGGCCACTGCGATATGCAGGTCATTGACAATACGCCTGACCATCTCTGTGGAGGGCAGGACCTTTTTATGAATGGTCAGAGCCTTTGAGACATAGATCTTTTTAAGGTCTTCTATCTCTTTGATGCTGTTTTGCAGGCTTTGAGGATCAGAGACCGTTTCCAGTTGCCTGATTGTCTCTATCAGATCTTCAAAGGTGGTGGAGGAAGCCTCTATGATCTCCCCGTCGTAGAACTTGCTCACTTTTTCCATATACCCTCTGGAGATCACCAGTTTGAATACATCATTTAACTCATCCAGTTCATCTTCATCAGGATCATAGGCATTAATGATACGGTAGTCCTTTATTCCGCAAAGCTGTGCCAGGGATTCATACATTGGTGTGATCCCCACGAATTTCCTTCCCAGCCATCTGTTAAGGCCCTGTTCGCCTCTTTGCTTCTTTGACAGCTCCATGATCTTCTTTTTGATCGTTTCAGGATCATCGACCTTGAGTCCGAAATAATCTGCAAACAGAGGTGTTGTCTGAAGGAGCTTTGTCCGTCCATGGGGTACGGCTTTGATAAGTCCTCTTTCTTTAAGCTCCCTTATATGATCGTATGCTGAATTGCCCCTCATATCCACAAGTTCTGCCTGGACCACAGGTTGATGGTAGGCTATCATGGAAAGGGTTCGCAGGACAGGGGAACGCAATTCCTTCGGGGCCAGGGACTGGACCTTTTGTGTATATTTCTGTCTGACCTGCATGGCATATCTTTCCCCCAGGTCAATGATCTCCAGCCCACCATTACGTTGATGATACTCTTCTATGAGGTTGTTCACAACAGGGGTGGTTTTCTTTACAGTTTTTCCTGTCAGCTTTGCCAGTGCGTTTATATTGACCGCACAACCTGCTGTAAAAAGGGCAGCTTCTATGATCTCCTTGTCACTCATTTAAAACTCCTGTAACTGATGAACTGAAAGTTTATTATTGCAGACCTTACTTCATTTTGGTCTTACTTCACTTTAAGCTTAATTCACTTTGTTCTTTGTCAGGTTCTTCAGGTGGCCCCGGGTGTATATAAAGTTCGCCGAATAATTCCTTTTGACTGAGCCAGATCTTCTTTTCGGCTGCAAGGAATAACAGGGATATGTACACCATGATCCTATCAGTTTTATCCTGAAAGTTGTCTGAAGTAAGCTCTGAGAATGTAATATACTCACGACTGTTAAAAAGGACACTGATCCTGGAATAAAGCATTTCTCCCATCCCCTTAATGTCCTCTTCATGGGCAATGGCAAGGACATCATCGGTAGTGGCTATCTCTACTTTATCCTGAAGCTGATGCCTTATACGATCCTTTCTGCGTGTCTCAACCCTTTCCGCTTTTTTAAGCTCGGTTATTAGCTCCTGGAGTGTAACAGGTCTGGTCGCAGTCCTGCGTATGGGAAGTTTTGGTACCGGGTATTCCTCAATGTCATAGAAATCCATGTCCTCTTCCGGTTCATCGTCCTCCTCCTCTTCTTCCTCCTGTACGATACCGGTGGATTTCATCCGGAGCAATATAGCAGCATAGAGCAGGGTCCGGCCGGATATCCTAAGATCGGTGAGCTTCATCTCTTCAATATATTCCAGGAATTTATCGGTGATCTCAACAATATCAATATCCCAGGGATCAATATCCTCACTCTTTGCCAGATTTAAAAGGATCTCCACAGGTTCGCAGAGCACATCCTCGGATATGTCTATAAGGTTCTCATCAACACCCAGAGAACGAAGGGTCTTTAAGAAGGCAGGGCCCTGTGTTTCTTTGATAGCATCTTCAGAATTATTATTCTCAGAATTGTTATCTTCCGGTTCTTTGTCTTGCGTGTTTGTATCTTCCGTTTTATTTGCTTCCAGATTGCCACTTTCCATCTTTGTATCTTCCGGGCCGCCATTCTCTTTGTCCGTATCTTTTGAAATGGTTGCCTTCTCCGGATATGGACTGGCATCATCAGGAATATCAATGACATTTCCCTTTTCCTCAATTAAAAGGCCATCAATTACAGGTTCACCATCAATTAGAGTTTCCTCAATTACAGGTTCACCATCAGTTAGAGTTTCCCCAATTACAGGTTCATCATCAAGAATATCACCCTCAGCTTCCAACTTTTTATGTGGACCGGGGAATTGATCTCCATTATTCAACGTAGTTTCACACCCGTAATGCTGGTGATATTATTCTCCTGCATGGTGACCCCGATGGTCCTCTGTGCAGCTTCGATCATTGGTTTCCTCAGGGAAACAACAATGAACTGGGCATTGGTACCTGCTTTTTTGACCCTGCGGGATACCTTTTCCGCATTTGATCCATCCAGGAACATATCGATCTCATCAAAAGCATAGAAGGGAGCAGGTCTGTACTGCTGGATGGCAAAGATAAAGGCCAGAGCAGTAAGGCTTTTTTCCCCTCCTGACATCGCCTCAAGACGCTGAAGGGTCTTTTCTTTGGGCTGTGCTTTGAGGGTCATGCCACCGGCAAATGGATCTTCTGCATTGTCAAGTACCAGTTCTCCCATGCCATCGGAAAGTTCGTTGAAGATATCTTTGAATGGTTCATTGATCCCATTGAAGGTTTCCATGAATGTGTCTTTTTTGAGGGTGTCGTACTGGTCTATGCGGTCCAGGATCTGTTCCCTTTCATTGAAAAGGATGGCTCTTCTGGTCTTAAGGTCCACAGATCTTTTTTCCACATTCTCATATTCATCAATAGCCCTCATGTTAACAGGTTCCAGACGTTGCATTGCCCTCTCTATTGATGCTATCCTCTTTGTAACTGCATCATAGTCAGGAACATCCTCTGTCTGCTCAATATTGCGGCGTTTAAGCTCTTCTACAAGGTCTTCTTTCTGTTCTTCCAGGGCACTGCGGGTAGCTTCCAGGGCCATAAGGGACCGTGCGATCGTATCAAGTTCAGATCTGAGGCCAGAGACATTTTTTTCAGCAATATCGTACTCGCTCTTAAGATCACTCCGTTTTTTCTGCATTTCCTTTAGATGGTCTGTAAGTTCAATTTCCCGGGCCCTCTTGCCTGCAAGTTCAGTTTCCAGTTTACCGATCTCGTCCTTTAACTGGCTGATACGCTGGCGATAGGAATCTTTCTTTGAGTCCAGCTCTTTTACGAGCTCCCTGTTATTTTCGATATGGCTGGAAGCATATTGATGGTCAAGATTTAAGGCATTTATATCTGCTTCTATATCACGCACCCTGCCTTCCAGTCTCAGAAGTTCTTCATCGAGAAGATCGGCTTTTTTATTCAGCTGAGGTATCTGTGAGTCTGAAAGTTTCTCCTGGATAACATCAATGGATCCCTCCAGCTCCTGCTGGCTCTTCTCTTTATCATTCTTAGATCCAATTACCCTGTCCATCTCAGCACGGAGCTCTTCCTGCTCCCTGTTAATATCTTCAAGTTCCTCATTCCTGGAGCGGATAAGTTCTTCAAGTCTTTCTGATCTGCCTTCTATTTCCTCGAAAACAAGTTGTTTTTTGGATATCTCCTTCTCGATCTCACTGACATCCCGGTTCACACTCGATATATGGCTTTCAATTGCATCCAGTTTTTTAATTGCAGCGTTCCTGCGGGAATCAAATTCGGTGATCTTTTCTGCTATCTTTACAAGTTTATCCTTTTCAGATGCTGCAAAAGAAAGACCGGAACGTTTGGTGGATCCTCCTGTCATGGCTCCACTCTTTTCAATCACTTCACCTTCCAGGGTGACCATGCGGTAGCCTCCAATGAGCTTTCTGGCATTTTGCATGGTATCAACGATCAGGGTGTCCCGGAAAACATACCAGAATGCAGCCTGGAACCTGCTTTCAAAATCTATCAGGTCAATGGCATATCCTATGATCCCGTTAAGGTCGGATACATTCTTATACGGCCGCCGGTCTTCCATTTTGTTTAATGGTAAAAAAGTGGCTCTGCCTGCACGTTGCTGTTTGAGGAAACTGATGGCCCGGGATGCATCTTCATCGGTCTCAACAACAACTGCCTGCATCCGCCCCCCGGCCGCCACTCCCATTGCAGTGGCATATTTGTGGTCCACACTTCCAAGTTCTGCGATGGTCCCGTATATCCCGGGCAGACCATGGTGTTTCTTTTCTTTTATGACCATGTCCACAGCTCTGGAATAATTGCTGGTATCCTCTGCTGCCCGTACCCGGGCTTCAAGCATGGCGAAATCCTGCTGATGCTTGCGAAGGGTGGTTTCAAGGTCGGTGATCACAGCTTTGATCTGAAATCGGTTGCTTTCCAGATCATCCAGGTCCTTTGAGTGTTCCTCGATCTTCTTATTCAGCTGCTCAATATCATACTGGGTTGATTTTGTATCGCTCTGGGAAGAATTCACTTTGTTCCTTGCATCCTCTATCTCATTTTCAATCTCCCTGATCTGGGAGGATTTTCGTCTTAATGAGTCCAGAAGCCTGTCTTCCTGACGGATCAGTTCATTCTTTTCACTTTTAACTTCCTCAAGAAGGGTCCTTTTCCGGGCCAGTTCATCCCTTACGATGGCAAACTTCTCATCCACATCTGCGATCCTGCTCTGAAGGATCATCCTTTCTGTCTTTTTATCAGATATCTCAGATATCACGCTTTCCTTGCGAAGGGTTTCATCAGATAGCTTTGAATCTATCTCCCTTACCTCGTTCTTTTTGCCATCGATCTCAAGGAAGGCCTTTCTGCGTTTAATGTCAGCTTCATTTATTTCATTTTCAGCGATCTCAATATTATTCTCGTTCCGGGATATATTTCCTTTTATCTCTTCTATATCCTTCTTTATACGGATCTGCTCTTCTTCACCCATTTTCTGGATACTGGCTGTCAGCTCATTTAATGCGTTTTCCATTTCATTAAGTTCACTTACTCTGACCCTTACAGTAGCCTCCAGTTGTGAATGTTCCTCAGTCTTAGACTCAATGTCTTCCAGGATTGAGTCAAGTTCTTTTTTAGCGTCCTTTAACTTAGCAAGAAGCACATACCCTTCGTATTTCATCTTTTCTTCTTGCAGACTTTGATACTTAACAGCCTGATCCTTTTCATCTTTTAATTTTTCAAGCTGCTTGTCAACTTCTTCGATCAGGATGTCGGCCCTTTCGATCCGCTCTTTGACGATCTCAAGTTCATTAAGGGCCCGCTCTTTTTTATTATCAAACTCTGCAACCCCTGCGATCTCATCAATTATCTTGCGGCGTTCCACAGGGGTCATGGTGATTATACGGGTAACATCTCCCTGCATTACAACATTGTATCCTTCAGGTGTTATCCTGGCTTTTGCCAGATAGTTATGTACTTCGGACAGGCTTACAGCTTTTCCATTAAAATAAAAATAACTGTAATATCCATTATTTGTCTCCCTGATCTTTCTGCTGATGGTGATCTCATCTTCGTCCACTGGCATTTCCCTGTCTTCATTGTCAAATTTAATGGTTACCTGGGCAAAGTCAGACCTCTTCTTTTTATCGCCATTATAGATCAGGTCCGTCAGTTTTTCTGCCCGCAGTGTACGGGAGCTGGAAAGGCCCAATACAAAGAGAATGCCATCTATTATGTTGGATTTTCCACTACCATTAGGACCGGAAATGGTGGTAAAATCATCAAAAAAAGGTATCTTAACCTTCTTACCAAACGATTTAAAGTTTAAGAATTCAATTTCCTTAATATACACTTGATTCCCCGACAATAATATTGAACTGGGTCACTTTTTGCGCAATGTTGTGACCACGGTATCCTCATCTTCACGGTCCTCGACTGTCTCATACTCAGTTTCCTTTGTCTTCCGTTTTGAATCGGTCTCTTCTGCCACGATATATTCACATTCTGTATTCTGCCTGTTTTCCCGGACGGCCTGTTTTTTTGGTATGTCTTTACTGCTTGCAACGATGTATTCTGATTTGATACTGTTCCCTGAAGCCATTTCCAGGGGATTTTTTGTTTCGCTGTGGTTCAATGGTCCTTCTGCTTCAGGTTTGATATCGCAGATCTCCATTTTGACAACCGGATCTGCCGGAGAGCTTCTCCACTGATGGTTCTTCTTCATTTCATTTTGAGAAGTATGATTTATTTCCGGATTGGCCGGTGATCCACTATGGACTTCAACAGGTTGTACCTCCTGTCCTGCTCTAAACAGTGAATCTGTGAATGTGCCCGTTTCCCGGTTTTGGCCCCTCCCATTATCCCCGGTCATTATATTTTCAGCTGGTGTTTGGGCAGGTGAGGGTCTTTGCTGGGTGGATAATTGCTCCATGTCTCTCATGCCTGACCTTTTGAGGCTACGTATCTGGGATTTCTGATCAAATAGTTCATCCATGATACCATTTATGTTGCTTGTGATCTCTTTAATTGCCTGTTCGATCTTGACAAGCCGGTTGTTTATCTCCAGATCATTTTTAATATCATTGCGTAACTCGTGGAGAATGGAATCACGAAGGGTTTTCTTAATAGTTTCGATCTCATCGTTTTTCTCTGAGAGTTGTCTTTCAAATCTTTCAATGACAAAGTCCCGATTCTCAGTATTCATAATTAAAACCTCGTGATCTATATTGCATATTGCTTTAATGTATGTCTTCCAGACGCATGCAGTGTATATTATCAAAGCTTTATAACTATATGTTATTATTTGTATCCTTATGTGCTACACGATATTTCAAATGTTTATATATAGGGAGTAAAACCCTTCTGTGTTTAGCTTCAGGGTAGTTCACCGTGGTGTAATGAAGGATGTATTGGTGACAGGGTCCTTTTCAACACTGAACACATTATCTGCAGAGTCGATTAACGATTCATCATGTGATACTATCAATATCTGGCCCACTCCAATATTCTTCATCATGTCTATAAGCTTTATAAGCTGTTGAATATGCCCTCTGTCCAAAAACACAGTGGGTTCATCCAGAATTAAAGGGGGGAGCTGGCAATCATTATCATTTATGTCCTGTTTTGGAGCTCTGGAAAGTAACTGATATATGGCGCATCTCAGGACAAGATTGAATATTGCTCTTTCTCCCCCGCTTAATAGTTTTGGTTCCAGGGGAGTTCCATCCTTTTCAAATATGGTAAGGTTATACTCCTGGTCCAGCAGGATATGGGAATATGCATTATTGGTGTACATAAATGAGAAGATCTCATTAATGAGATGATCGAGTATCTCAATGTTTTTAGCCCTAAGCTGTGATCTGAGACGTGTATACATTGCGGCAAGCTTTTCTGCATCTTCGTATGCCTGGTCCAGAAAGGCAAGTCTGTTACTTAATTCTTTATGTTTTTCCTCCAGCCTGGAGAGAAGTTTGATCTGATTTTCCAGTCGGCCTATCTGTTTGAGTGTGCTCTCTTTTTCAGAATTCAGGTTTTCAAGCTCAGAAACGATGTTCTCATGGGCACTTTTATACAATTTGTAATTTTTCTTTAATTGAGCCGGATCGTATTCTCCCATTTCCTTTTCAAGTTGAACATTTGTTTGTTTGTTTTCCTTGATCCTGTCTTCTATAAGCTCAATTTTCTCCTGCTTATTCTGGATGGTGTCTCTGAGATTTTTTATTTGCGTATCCAGTCTTTCGACTTGCAGGGAATTGTCACGAAGCTTTTTGATAAGGCCTATATTTTTAACAGTCAATCTGTGCTTATTGTCTGCGGTGAGTCTCTCATTTTCAAGTTCAGGTAATTTGTTAACTATTTCCGTGAGTTGTACTTTTTTATGATCAATATTTTCTTTGAGCTTTTCTGTTTGAGCCTTCCTGTTCTCTATAAGGGTTTGAGAATTTTCAAGTATCGCGGTTATAGATCCTATCTTTGTATTGGTAAGTTCTATCCCGGTGCTAAAGTCCTGAATCTGCTTTGTTATTTTGGTGATCTCACGCAGAGTATCCATCTTTGAACTAACTGATGCCTGTTGCTCATGGATCTGTTTGAGCTCTTTTTCAAGGGTTTCAATGTTCTGCTCATCATCTCTGGCCTCTTTTACAACACAGGAATCACTCAGGTCCTGGCCGCAGGTGGGGCAAATACCCTTTTGAAGAAGTTCTTTGCTTTTTTGAACCCTTCTTTTTAGTTCCGCAATGATAGTATCTTTCTCTCTTTCTTTTCCATGTAACTCATTATTCCGGGTATTTAACATGTCCTG
The DNA here is from genome assembly GCA_963676195.2 of Methanosarcinaceae archaeon. Classification (GTDB taxonomy): domain Archaea; phylum Halobacteriota; class Methanosarcinia; order Methanosarcinales; family Methanosarcinaceae; genus CAXXJW01. The sequence continues at coordinate 752,570 of CAXXJW010000002.1, forward strand.
TATGTCTTCAATATTTTCCAGTTTTTCAGGGGTAAATCCCAGGGAACTGGCTTTTTGATATTCTCCTTTTTGTTGCTTCCTGATCTGTAAGGCATTCTCCTTTAACTTTTCAATATCTTTTGTGTGTGATCCTATCTGTTCGGTCTGTTGTTCCAGATCACGTTCTATTCCGGAGAGTTGTTCTGTCATTTCCAGGATATTATCCTGGCAGGCTTTTTCATCCTTATTTATCAGTTCTATCTTTTTTCTGGTCTCATTGAGATGTTCCCGCTCCATAATTTCTTTCTTTTCCATGGACCCGAGTTTTTCTTCAATGTTCATGTCAGGTAAATCATCCAGACCAAGTTCTTCCTTTATCCGAAGGCCTGTGGATTGGAGCTGTTTTGCTTGTGTTTTGTAGGAAATGATCTGTTTTTTGATATTTTCTATCTCAGCATCTGTCCGGGCTTGTTCCTGGAGGAAAGTCTTTATTCTGGTTCTTATTGTGCCGATCTGTTCTTCGATATCATTATATTTCCGGATATGTTCTTTTATCTCTTCCATCCTCTGACTTGCAGACTCCCTTTTTCCATCCAGTCCATCTATCTTTTTCTTGATCTGTGTTGCATGTGTCCCAAGGTGGTTCAGTTGTTGGTAGGGGTTTTCAGAAAGGATTTTGTCTATCTCCTTTTGCTTATCTTCGATACGTTTTTTAGTATCTCTCTGATGTCTTCCAACACCCAGTCTTGCACTATTGGCCCTTTCCCGGTATTCTTCAAGTTTGCCTATCTGCAACAGGTCATCGATCATGCGTTGTCTGTCAGCTGGTTTGGCATTGATCAGGATGTCAATTTCTCCCTGGCGTATATATACGCAGTTCTTATAAGCTTCTTCATCCATCTTTAAAAGGGATTTTATGGCTTCATATGTCTGAATTGTCTGGTCAAGCAGTATTTCTCCATTCCTGCTGAGGATTGATTTGCTACTTGATGCCATTGTGGTCTTCTGACTGACCTTGTATTCCTGTTCGATGACATATTCATTCCCTCCATGTTCAAAATGTACCTTTATGGAGGCCTTTGTAGCCCCTTTGTGGATGATATCCGAGATTACCAGGTTCTTTGCAAGGCTACGACTGCCAAAAAGGCCTGTGAAACATGCTTCCAGAAGACTGGATTTCCCGCTTCCATTAACCCCGGAGACTACTGTGACTCCGTCATTGAAATGAATATCCAGCTCCCGGTAGCTTCTGATATTCTTAACCTCCAGTCTCTTTAGTTTCACATATAGTCCCCCAGATTGTATTGCTTTGGTTTGGCGGTGTTCTTATTCCCAGTTTCCCGTTCCTTCTTTGAACGCTTTGGATTCGCTGATGTTCTGTCACCTTTCCGCTCGCCTACCTGCTCGCCTACCTGCTCGCCTTCCTGCTCGCCTTTCTGCTCGCCTTTCTGCTCGCCTTCCTGCTCGCCTTCCTGCTCGCCTTCCTGTTCAGCTTCAAGCCTCCTTTTCCTTTGATCTTGCAGCGCGGCTTCTTTTGATCCGTTTTCATTTTTACAGTTCTTAAGGTCCTCAGAGGTCTGCAGTCTGTCATTTTGTTTTGGTTTCAGTCCTTTTTTATAAGCTTCCTCCTCTTCTGGCCCTTCGGTCATCTCCAGTATCTGATGTCCTGCTTTTTTTGAATCAGCATGTAGCGTTCCTTTTTTGTCCTCAGGTTTTTGTCCGGTTTTGCTCAGGTCTTCCTTTTCAGAGTCATGCTTATTCTTTTCAGCATTCCATTGATGTTTTTCCTCTTTAATTTCATTCCCTGCTTTTTGTGGTTCTTGCATTTCATTTTGGGAGGAAGCTTTTTGTGGGGGCTCAGAGTAATCTGTATTTATAAAATCCATTTCAAGCATCATTATGTCAAAACGGGACTCTGTTTCAATATCAACTTTTGTTTTGGGGATTCCCGGGTCTCTGATTATTTCATCAATAAGTAATCCTCCATTTGAGAGTTGCATTGTTTTGAGTTCTTTTCGGACTGCATCTTCAGGGTCTGAAAAAATCATTTCTTCAGGTAGATCTTTATCTTCACTTTGGATTCCATACCGCATATCCCTTATTCTTGCCACAAGGGCTCCTTTTTCATTAAGGTATTTTTCTATCTCGCTGTAAGAGAGCTGTATATTTCCATCACCTGTTATATCTAAGAAAACAACCCTGTCAAGGATGTCGTGCTCATCTATCCTGTCCATTACAGTTTGATACACGTTTTTCCTTTCATTCAGGATAATAGGGATGAAGATAAATTCCCTTGTTGGTATGCTCCTTCTGGATATGTCTATTTCAGTTCCATTGATAGTTATTATATTGTAAGAACGGGGTTCTTTCTCAGAAGCACTGTTCCTTTCGGTACTTCCGCAATATGTGACCCAGGTATCATTTACCTTTGTTTTTTCATATTTGTGATAATCCCCAAGCAAAATTAAATGGATGTCAAAATTAAGGTGTGTAAGCAGTTCTTCGCAGTCCCATTCTCCAAAGGGGAAGGGTTTCATCAGCTGGTGCATCACAAGAATATTTGTGTTTGTCTTTTTTTCAGGCGGCCTGATGGTCTTTGGATCGAACAAAGGGATCTTTGCTTTTGGAATACTGTCTATACCATAGAATGCAATGTCATCGATCAGATATGGTATATCTGAGAGTCTTGTCCCAAGGCCCATACTTTCAAAAAGATCCAGCCATTGTGTATGCTGTTTGCTTTCATGGTTTCCGACGATGGCAAGGAATGGTATGTTATTTGTCTGCAGACGGGAGAGGAGTTTGAGTGTTTCCAGGATGTCTTCGAGGGTGGGGTTCCTGGAATCGAACAGGTCTCCTGCATGTATGACTGCATCAACCTTCATTTCTATTGCATCATCTATAACGGTGGCGAATGCATCAAGGAAGTCCTGTCTTCGCTGTTCACTATGATATTGACGGTACCCTATATGGGTGTCTCCCGTATGAATTATCCTTATTTCCCGATTCATGATCTGCCCTATGCCATTAATTCATCTTTTGATAAATCTATTTTGTTATACATTCAGCAAAATGAAATTATTTTCAAATGGAATTCTTTTAACCCGGCCCTTTTGATTTTATCTGGAAATCCCTGTCTTTTCATTCTCTATTTTTTACGAATAGGCCCCGGATCAAGTTAAAGATCGGAATATATTATCTTTAGAATGGCAACTGTGTTAAATAATTATTGTTGGGTCATATGATCTGACATAAAATATATATTGCCTGATACATATATACTGTTCCAGATACCCTTTTCATCTAGTGGGTATGGTTTAATCTATTGAGTGTAGTGGGATAGTTCATAGATATCTGTTATGGTCGTGTAAATATGAAAAACATGTTGCATTTTGGGGGAATTGACAGGGTTGCTGATGTTCGTATGCTATATGATATGGCCGAGGTGATCTATGACAGGGAATGGTTGAAAGATTCTGAGAATTTTGAACTGTATTACATGTACAGGCATCTTTCTCTAAATGAGCAGGACCTTGAGATAATGAATTCAAGGCATTTGAGGTATGACATTACTGTCATCCCTCCGGCCATGCTTGGTTGCGAGTTCATTAAGACCGCCGGGCATTACCACCCTGAGGTACCAGGTGCCAGAGTGTCCTATGCCGAAGTGTATCAGGTCCTGGAAGGGGAGGCTACCTATCTATTACAAAAACACACCGGGGATGTAATTGAGGATGTTGTAGTTGTAAAGGCTTCAAAGGGAGAAGTTGTTCTGATTCCTCCGGGATATGGTCATATTACCATTAATGCATCAGAGGATGTCCTCAAGATGGCCAACTGGGTGTCCTGTGAATTTTCTTCAATGTATGATCCTATAAGAGAAATGCAGGGTGCTGCATACTATCTTTTGAAAGATGGGTTTATAGAGAATCCCTTTTATCGGGATCATCCTGATATCCGTTTCCTGTCTCCGGTTGAAGTCCCGGAATTTGGTCTGTGTCATGGGAAGGATATGTATGAACTGGTCAATGACATTGAAAGACTTGAGTTTCTCAACCATCCACAGGATTTTGGTGACGTTTTAAATGGATTTTTTGATCACTGAGTATGGTGTTGGTCTTGTTAGCTTCATTGGTACTGCTAAATGGTAAATGGTAAATACAGGCTTTCAGTCTGGTTTTGTCTCCGGGATATTACATCCCTTTGCTTTTTCTAAATCTATTTATATTATCATTCACTATATGGAAAATCAACTCTGGTGATATTCGGTTAGATGTTCTTATGTTCATCCTTTCAGGATTTCACAATATTTGATGATGTTCAGCTTTTAACATTCAGTCTCTCTTCCATCCGATATACAAGGTTTGAATATGGTCTCTAAAATTAATCCGGTGCAGTTTACTTCTACAAAGATAGAAGATCTGATGTTTCGTACCAGCTTTGATCCTGTTGCAATGGAAGGCGATGTAATTGTAAATCTTTCCATTATTAAGTCTCAGGATGTTCAGGATGTTCTTGGTGTTTATGGTGTGGCTATGAAAAGTGGATTATCTGTAAGTCCTTTTGTTAAAGTTATTAATGAAGGTGAACTAATAGGTGATCTGAAGATCATGAAGGACCATGTGGGAATTGCAACCGTTTGTAGCATCACCATTGATGGTGTTCTTCTTAAAGGGGGTGTGATGATCAATCCTCGCTTTGGGGGTGTGGTACAGATACGTGACGGCCAGCCTATACGATTTACAGATGTAGTTACGTATAGCAGCACCACTATTGATCCGCTTGAAGTATTGATGTCCCAGGATATTACCTCTGTTTCCAGGATGCTGGAGACCGGTTCCGGAAAGATCCTTGCAAATCTCAGGGAGGCCCCTATGATAGCAAGGGATGATATCGATCATATCCTGTCGGATATGATGGATGCCGGGATAAGCGGTATTATGGATGTGGGGGAGCCCAATTCAAGGATACTGGATGTGCCTGTAGAGAGGGATCACCTTGGTGTTGTTGTCATCGGGGGAACAAATCCTATGGCCATGGCAAAGGAATATGGTTTTAACATATATACCAATGCAATGTCCACACTGATAGATATTAACGAGCTCAAGCACATTGATGAATTTTTGTGATCTGTCGTTTTTGGACCTTAGCTTTTCCATCGCCGTGGTTCTATTATGTATTGTTCTCCTTCACGAACGATTTCAGGGTGTGATCTTATGTCTTCAATGGACAGTTTTACCGTGTCTTCGTCATGGTAAAGTCGCTTAAGCTCCTTCCAGGGTACCATATACGCTTTACGGGCCATTCCTGAACCCATCCTCAGCTCCACCGCAAGATAGCCTGATCTGCCTGACCTTCTCAGGAAATCCGATATTCGGTCTATCTGATGCGCCCCGTTCTTATCAATTGTGAAGTGTTGTGTGAAATAAAGTGCACAGGCCCCCTTTTCAACCGAGATGCTCTTGCATTCTATCCCCAGATAATAATCCGGATCAAGGGAATCTACAAGTACATCCAGAAACTGGGGTGTGAACCTATGCTGTTTCAATCTGTGAGCAATTCCCCTGATGTTCTCTTTTTCAAAGAAAGTGTTGAAGGATTGCACAAGTTTTCTTTCAAATTCAGTCACGTTATCACATTGTTCTCTTTTTTAGTGTCAAAAATCCAGGGGCCATGGGGTTTATGTGCTGCAGTTAGAGTCTTCATACCGATGAATGCGTATTGGGGTGATGAATGTGTATTGGGGTGATGAATGTGTATTGGGGTGATGAATGCGTATTGGGGTGATGAATGCGTATTGGGGTGATGAATGTGTATTGGCATTTTTGTACCTATGCTTCCATAAAGCCCTGTTATAAAATTGTTAAACTGTCTATGACGGCGTTAAATTCATGTATTAGGTTTATGTTGTAGTGTTCATGGATAAAAAATCTATTGAAATAATTATGGCTATTGCATCGGTTGTGATATTTACAGTTCTTCTTGTAATGGTCAACTTAAGTGACATGGTTTCAAAAAGTTATGGTTTTATTGCTGTACTTGCGCTCTTTGTGCTCTTTGTTTCTCTTTTTGGTATAAAGCTGGCAATGATGGATTAATCCCTTCTTATTTTAATATATGTTCATTTTCATATTTTTTATGATATATCCTTTCCCATATTCAGGATAACCACTTGAATTTGTCACTTAAAAAGGAGTGTGGCTTGCATAAATATGCGGGTGGTTATCTTCATACCCGGTTACGATTATTGGGGTGTAGGGGCAGAGAAAACCCATGACTTCAGTCGTGGGTAGTTCACGGATAATGGTGTCCAGGGCTTGCTACTCCGATGATTCGGGAGTTTGATGGGTGTTTTATTTATATGTGGGACTTAAGTCTGTGAGGAAATTAATTTTTTGGAAAACCCAATTTTGTGCGGAATTTAATTTTGAGCAGGGCCTGGAAGATCATTAAAATATTCATATTGTAAATCATACCTGGCTTTTTCAGGGTTCCATCTGCATTTGGTGATTAATAAGATTAAGATTATAGAAAAAAAGATAGAAAAAAAGATAGAAAAAAAGAGTTCGGTATTCCTACCGAAACTGTAATTTTGATTAGTTCCTGATAATTATTCTTTCATTATGAATTGTATGAAGTCAGGGCTAAGACGGGTCTCTTTTACCATTTTGTCTCTGATGTCATCTTCTGTCATACCTTCTTCACGGTAGTCCCTGATCCTGTCATAGACGCTCTGTGAGACTTCAGAATACTCATTGATGTCCTTTCTGTGTCCCCATACATCGCCTTCAAGAAGTTCGATCCCCTGCATCTCAAGATACATTCTTGCAGACTTGGATATTGTCTTTTTATATGAACTTGGTATGTGGAGTGCTGATACATTTGGACATTTCATCACCAGTGAAAAGATGTCGGTGTTGGATGGTCTGAAAGCAAGATGTACAATTTCTTCATCTTCGCTTAACGTATTTATCTCTTCTTTTGAACTTACTACTCTTATCTTCATGTTGGTCCCTTCCTTTATGTGACATTCGTTTTTTTGTAGTATCGGATAAAAATATATTTTACACAATACTCCTTATGTGTATATACACTATCATCTTCTATATAAATATTGTCTACAGTGAATTAAAGAATTTGCCTTATCCTGTTCTTAACTGGTATGAAATGCCGAAGAACAGTGCGATAATTTGAAATATATTCCTGCCTATGTTTCAGGATAGGACATGATACTTAAAGTAATGGCTTTGTTCAAGTAAACCTTTAAGGTTCTTTTTTCAGGAAGGTATTTCCATGGATCAAATACAGATAGGTGATGTAAAAATTGAGTGTATCGGGCATGCAGGTTTTATAGTGAAGGGGCAGAACAGGATCATTTACATAGATCCCTATTTAATTTCCGAACAACCCGGTCCTCAAGAGCTTGCAGACATAATTTTGATCACTCATGAACATTTTGATCATTGCGATCCGGATTCTATAAAAAAAGTGAGAGGCAGCAATACTACAACAATTATCCCTGAATCATGCAGTCTTTCGTTCAGAGGTGACGCAAGGAGGGTCAGGGAAGGAGATGTGCTTGAAGGAGACCTGGCGATAAAAGGCATTAATATCTATGTTCATCCTGCTTATAATATCCAGGCTGAATATCATCCCAGAGGTTTTGGTCTGGGTTATGTCGTGGAGGTTGATGGTCTAAAGATCTATCACAGCGGAGATACGGATGCTATCCCTGAAATGAAAGACATTTCTGCAGATGTGGCCCTCCTGCCCATAAGTGGTAAATACACCATGGATGAAAGAGGTGCTGCGGAGGCTGTATCTTTGATAGGGCCTCAGATTGTGATCCCCATGCATTATGGTCTCATCAAGGGAACGGAAGCGGATCCGGAATTGTTCAAACAGCTTGTTGCTCAAAAGTGTCCGGATACAAAGGTTATTTTGCTTTCCACTTTAGGTGACTGATGCTCCTGGTGAAAAGGCAGGTTGATATTCAATGGCAAAAAGCAAGAAGAAACAAAAGAACCTTATCAAAAAACTGGCCTCTGAAAGGATAGAGCTTCTTTTCGAACTTGCCGGTGAGGAATATCTGATCGATCCTGGCAGAAGTAATCGGTATGTCCGGCTTGCGCGAAGGATAGGGATGCGTTACAGGGTGAGGTTGCCCTCTCATCTGAAAAGAAGAATGTGTAAACAATGTCTTTCTTTTCTGGTCCCGGGCGGCAATTCCAGAGTTCGCTTAAAAGATGGCAATGTGATCATTACCTGTCTTAATTGCGGGGCCTGTAAAAGATATCCCTATGCTCCCGGAAAGTCTGGACGTAAAAATACTAATATGACAAATGCCTGACTTTTGAGTTACCTGACTTTTGAGTTCCCGGATTACGATTATAGGGGCGTAGGGACAAAGAAAGCCCTCGACTTTGGGTAGTTCACAAGTTCTTTGAGTGTATATGCGCTGTCCCATCAGGTCAGTGCTTCCATCAAATGGGTGACCAGGTATGCAAAAACGAGGATTATAAGGCCCATTATAAGGTATATTGCGACATTCCTGTAGACAACTTCTTTTTCAGAACCTGCTTTTATTCCAAAACCTCCGCCGCTGCATGAACCACAGGAGCCACACTTGCCGATGCTACAGGATTTGCCTTCTTCAGGTGGCATCTCTTTTAACAGAGGTATGATCTTATTGTCTGACATATTGATCACAAACAGTCCTTTTCAGAAACAATATAAAAAGACGACGAGAGGGGGATTCGAACCCCCGAGGCGCAGTGCACCACAGGATTAGCAATCCTGCGCCATACCGGGCTTGGCTATCTCGTCGCATTGAAGCTTCCTTTGAAGCCTTCTCTTAATAGTAATAGCTATATTTATGTTTTCTGGTGAAATTACCAATAGACCGCCGGTCTTCATGGGATTCCTGAATAATTAATTCCTTTTACCCTGCTGAAAATCCCGGGCCTCATCAACGCTTAAGTGAACTTAACCCATACATGGGACTACATTTTCATCAATTTGAAGTGGCAGGCACACCGCAAGTTGCTGCCCTTCACATGACCAAATGATCTGTGATCTCGCCTCCGCCCCGCGGCCCTACAAGCGACAAATGTCCATGGTAGGTCTGCTCCCTTCCGGGCCTGGACTGGTTCCCACGGTGAAGGTGAAAGACCGGTCCTCCAACCAGCCTTTGCATCAACATCATCCAAGCAGGACGGGGTTTCTCAGTTGAGGTCACAGGTTTGGCCAGGATCAGAACAACTTCTCCTGGTTTCGTCCCCCGCATATCGACGATTTCGGGTCATAGGTAACGCCGACCTACCCGGACTAGCCTGCCACGAGTACATACACATGTTCAGGGTAATAAAAGTATTCCTTCAAATATCTGTAAAGGCATTAATTAATAATATATGCAGGTATATACTTATATTAGCATCAATTGGAAGGTGATAAAATGGAAGAACTAATTGGATTTGTAATGGGTAATAATAACAGGCAGAAATTGTTATCCCTTCTGGGTTCCCATGGGGAGATGGATTCAGCAAGGATTGCTAAAACAATGCGTATTGTACCCTTTGCAGTGGATAAATTACTTTCTGAACTTACGGACAAACAACTTCTGGTCGTAAATGATGGCATGTATTCCCTGAGTGAAACCGGTTCTCAGGTCGAAAAAAAGATACAGTTCATCTAAAATTATGATCCGGTTTAATTAACTTTTGATTTCAAACCCCTTTTCAGTAATGGCATATTCCTTTGTTTTCAGATCGTGTTTTGTTCCCCGGGACTTCAAGATCTGAATATGCCTTTTACTTTCATCTCCGGGATTAGCATTCTTTAGTGTGATGATCGTATCCATTATAAATGAAGCATCTTTACTCATAATGCTGTCATTCTCACAGGGGAGCAATTCGGTAGTGAACATTGTTGTTGTGCCTTCTCCTTTCAGGTAGGATGTGAGGGATTGAAGGTACCCCCGTCTTAGTCTTATATCCGGCATTGTTATCTCAATGTTGACCAGGCCGTCAATGACAAGCCTTTTGGCTCCCATGTTCTCCACGGTTTCCTTGATCAACATTGCATGAGCTGATGGGTAGATGTCCTGGGGATTTGCATGTATAATATGAAGCAGGCCTTTGTCAATATATGGTCCCAGCTCCCATCCGAATTTATTTGCTTCAAGTATGATCTGCTCGGGAGATTCCGTATATGTGACCATGATACAGGCCTCATCCTTTTGGAGGCCCTGGGCAATGAACTGCCAGCAAAGGATCGATTTACCTGTTCCCGGGGAACCAGCTACCAATATACTGTTTCCGGAAGGGATACCTCCGCCCATCATTGTATCCAGATCATTTACGCCTGATGGGATCCTGTCCTGCTCCTGTCCTGAATGATCCTTTGCCTTAAGGTCGGGGTACACCCTGAATCCTTCAGAACTGACCTCATAATCATATTTGTGATTGTTACATTCAATTGCTTTGTCAGGTTCCACTCCAAGCATTTTCAGGACACTCAGTTTTTGAAGTGTATGATAGCCTGTTCTTTTTCTGGAAAGGTAAAGGATACCATCGACCAGATGGCTGGTAACAGATCCGTGGATCTCCTCTTCCTGCAGTTCACCGGTTAGCATCACAATGGCATTGGATTCCTTTACCATGGAATCCAGTGTGTAAAAAAAACGTCGTCTTTCCTGTTCTATGAACCCAAAACCAATTGGTGTTATCGGGTCGATCACCAGACGCTGGGGATTTTCAGAACTGATGACATTATCAATATCTATTAGCGTACTAAGAGGATCTTTTTCTGCAGAGGGCCTTTTAATGTAGTGGACCTTTACCTTCTCATCCAGAAAATGGAAGGTCGAAAGGAACATGTTAAACCTTTCAGGTGATTCGGTGATCAGGGGTATATAAAGGGTCTTTTCTCCCATTTTAGCCGCATTTGACAGCATCTGGAGTACCATTGTGGTTTTCCCCACCCCGGAAGTTCCGGCAATAAGGATAGTGGAGGGAGCTTTAAAACCACCAAGGATCTCATCAAGTCCCTGGATACAACATGGCAGATCCTGAAGTTGTGTCATGATAATTTCTATATGGATGAAGGATTACTTAAACGTTCTTGATTTTTAAAAAAATGATTGAAAAGTCCTTTTTAGTTCAGTTGCCCTCTTCAAAAGGTTCCTGTATGAGCTTATTATTCTTTTCGATCAGCATCTCTATCTTCTGTTCTGAATGGCTGATCAGTTTGTTACAGACAAGGGCCAGCTCCATTCCATGTTGAAATTGCTTAACACTTTCATCCAGTGTCAATTCTTCATTTTCCAGCTGGTCCACTATTGTTTCAAGTTCTTCAAGCAATTCTTCAAAACCCGGTGTGTCCGGGGTTTGGGCCGTACCATTATCATCTGCCTTATTTTCGCCTGCCATAACAATTACTCCTTCGTTTCTAAAAACCGGGAAAGCCCGTCTTCCCTTTTATTCTCTGCAATGCATTCCAGGAAACCGTCCTTTAAGACCAGATCAAAGGTTTCCTTCTCTTCAATATCTCTGATACTTCTGATGGTTGTTCTCTGTCCATCTTTTAATGCAATGGAATAGCCTCTTTGTATCGTATTCAGGGGACTGATGGCATTCAATCTTCCCACACTTACCTTAAGTTCATTGTTCTTGTTCCCTATATTGGTGCGGATTAAGAATATAAGTCTTGATGTAAGTTCGTCAAGATGCTGTGTATTGTGTTGCAGTCTGTTTAGCAGGATCTCATGTTGTTTTTCCATCTGCAGATGCTCAAGTTTCTTCTTTTTGTTCAGCATATTGTACCGTATGGCATTATTCATCCTTATACGGGCAGATCTTAAATGGCTGAGAATCTCTGTTTTGTCCGGTACGACAAGTTCTGCTGCGGCGGAGGGAGTGGGGGCCCTCAGGTCGGCTGTCAGATCAGCGATTGTAAAATCGGTCTCATGGCCCACCGCCGAGATAACAGGTTTGGTTGAATTGAATATAGCCCTTGCAACACTTTCTTCATTAAAGGACCAGAGATCTTCCAGAGAACCTCCTCCTCTTCCAACGATCAGTACGTCCACATTGGTTGTATTGAGCATCTCTATGGCCTTTACGATACTTGGTGCAGAGTGTTCTCCCTGTACTATGGCAGGACAGAGTAATATACTGGCAGGATAGCGGCGTTCTATGACATTGATTATGTCATGGATGGCAGCTCCGGTAGGGGATGTGACCACTCCGATCTTTTTGGGGTATGGGGGTATGGGCCTTTTGTGCGTATCACTGAAAAGACCTTCCAGTGCAAGTTTTTTCTTTAGCTGCTCATAGGCCTTGTAGAGCTCTCCAATACCATCCGGTCGCATGTCCTGTACTATGAGCTGATACTGTCCTCTTACGGTATAGACATCAATGGATCCAAAAACAAGTACTTTCATTGCTTTTTCAGGTTCGAAGCGGATCTTTGCATTAACCGATCTGAAACTGACACAATTAAGCTGGCTCTTTTCATCCTTTATTGTAAAATAGTAGTGGCCTGAAGAATGTCTGGTAAGATTGGATATCTCACCCTGTACCCAGACCTTATTTAATTCAGGATCACTGCTCAGGCGTTGTTTTACATGTCCGTTGAGTTCAGTTACTGTATATGTTGGCATCATCTATCTCCAGTATCCGCCATTACTCTGTACTCAAAGTATTATAAACTGATGTCACCCTGGTGAAAGTGATCCTGAATAATTTAGTCAAAAGATATAGGTTCAATGCTAATTTTTCAATGACTTTCTATAACACCTCCTCCTTTTAATTATAAATGTTTAGCTTACTCATTTGCAGATCGCTGGCCCAAACCCTTCGTTATTTTCTTTTTTGCCAGTTTCTCGATCAGGTCTATATCGGTTGCTTCCGGATCTGCACAGATGTCAAGTTTGCCGGTGGAAAGAGCGCTTTTGACAAAGATCTCCCCAATGTCGTTCCTGATGATAAGGGTGGTATATCCTTTTTCACTTCCAATGGAACCTGCAGATATGTCTGCATCAGGGGCTGTCAGGTCGGTACAGATACTGCATCCGGGCCGGACACAATCCTCTATACTGGAAAGGGATATGCTTCTCTTCTCGCCGCTTTCAAGCAGTATTTCCAGTTTTCCGGAAATATCCATCTGCTCGATCTGCCAGGGCAGTATATGATATTCTTTTTTAAACTTACCTTCGATCAGTTCCTCATAGTCAAAGGTCTCACTGCAGAACAGTCCAATGGCCAGTTTAATGGAATCACTGAAAGGTTTTATCAGATCATGGTCACAGCTTCGCATCCTGTCTATGGATTCGATAACACAGGGAACTCCAACGATTGCAATGTTCCTGTATTTTTTCTGTATCACTGCTTTCTTGAGGGATGACAGGAGGGGTACCCACCAGTTATAGCGACTACCTGCATGTTCGATCAATACTTCAGTGGATGTTACCAGAGTGGATGATGGTTTGAGGGTCCATGGGTCTTCTGCAACGGTAACTACCGCATCGACCATCCTCTGTTCCAGAGCATTTGCAAGGATTGCAGTAACAGCACCGCCACTTTGTTTTTTGGGTATGTTGAGATTAGACCTTGCTGCAACTATCTCCAGATAGTTTCCGATGGTCTCTTCCTGTGGCTCTTTTACCCTGGGGCAGACCTGATAGCAGGCCCCGCACTCAATTCCATCAACAGATGCTTTGCAGTATCCGCTGTTCACAGGGTGCAGGGACTCTTTTCCGGTCCTGAAATACAGTACTTCAGCAGGACAGACTGCAGTGCAGGCCCCGCATCCTGCACATTTACCTGTGTTCCACACTTCTTTTTCCAGGTCAAGATAACTGTAACATTTATTGTTCTCTTCCATGTTGCTCACTCCCAGGTATATTTATTGGCAAAAGGCCTGCTGCTGGACGGTACTATGCAGGTGTAGTTTGTATCCAGCAGTGGTTCAGGGTCCAGGTTGAAATGTTTGCAGAACTGCTCCACATAGATGCGAATTCCATCCAGTTCAGCTTCCCCGAAGGGAACTTTTTTGGCCCCGTGTCCCAGATAGCTCTCATCCAATTCTCCTCTGATTATTATCTTGCCTCCATGGATACCACTTCCCACTCCTTTGTCCAGCAAAGGTTTCCGGTTCTCAAGACCAAAGACCAGTATCAGTCCACCAGCCATGTATTCTCCCAGGAAAGCATGGGCAGAACCTCCAACAATGAGGGCCGGGTGGATGTCTTCCTGGTATTCTTTCATATGTATCCCCCCACGGTATCCGATATTATCACGGACGAAAATGTTACCTCCTCTCATACTATGTGCAACTGCATCACCTGCGCTGCCATGTATGATGATGGTACCTGCATCCATGGTATTCCCGGGGGCATGATCACAATTCCCGTGAACGATACAGGTGGGTCCGCTCATGAACATGCCCAGGTCTCCTCCGGGGACACCGTTGATCCTGATGGTAACTTCAGCTTTGAGCCCATCAGCGATGAAACGCTGTCCGATCACATTGTTCAGGGTTATTTCTCTGGTACCTGAACGCACATATTCCCGGATCAGTTTGTTCAGGGGTGTGTAGTGCATTCCTCTGGCATCGATAGTTACACTTTCCATATTATCAGGCCCCCACGGATTTGACATGAAGGACATCAAGGGTACCCTCATCCAGCATGTATCCTCTCAGACGGTTACGGTTACTCCTGAGACTTTCTATACTGTTGATCCCTGCAGCCCCCATGAGCTCACTCAACTCCAGGGTCCAGGAGCGGATGAGGTTTGCAACATGTTCGGATTCTATCTCAGGATCAAGCCTGTTTGTCAGTTCCGGTCTCTGGGTGGCGATCCCCCAGGGACAACGGCCTCTGTAACAATTCCCACATACACGGCATCCCATTGCGATCAGTGCAGCTGTTCCGATATATACGGCATCTGCACCCAGTGCAATGGATTTGGCAATATCTGCGCTGTTTCGGATCCCTCCGCTGGCAATGACGGATATCCTGTTCCTGATCCCCTGGTCCTTGAGCTTTTGATCCACACTTGCAACGGCGGCCTCAATGGGTATTCCCACATTGTCCCTGAACACTTTAGGGGAAGCACCTGTACCTCCTCTGAAGCCGTCGATGACAACTGCATCTGCTGAGGATCTTGCAATCCCTGCAGCAATGGCAGCTGCATTATGGACTGCGGCGATCTTTACAAATACCGGTTTTTTCCATTCGGTGGCTTCCTTAAGACTTCTGACCAGCTGGGCCAGATCTTCAATACTGTAAATATCATGGTGTGGGGCAGGACTGATGGCATCGCTTCCACGTGGTATCATTCTGGTACATGAGATGTCAGTACATACTTTCTCACCGGGAAGATGGCCCCCTATACCAGGTTTGGCTCCCTGTCCGATCTTGATCTCAATGGCAGCTCCCCTTTCCAGATAGTTGATATCAACTCCGAAACGGCCGGATGCCACCTGAACGATCATATTGTTCTGATATGGGTAGATAGCCTCATGCAATCCACCCTCACCGGTTCCCATAAAAGTTCCTGTTTTTTGCACAGCCTTTGCAAGGCTTAGCTGGGCGTTGAGACTGATGGCACCATAGCTCATATGTCCGATCATTATCGGAGTGTCGAGTTTGAGGTTCGGACCGATGTTGGTGAGCAGGTCAATATCCCCGTTATCTTTTTTGTTGACCTCCAGGCGTGAGGGTTTCTTCCCGATATATGTTCGCAATTCCATGGGTTCTCTCAGGGGATCGATGCTGGGATTGGTAACCTGGCATGCATCCAGTACCAGCCTGTCAAAGATTATGGGATACTGTTTTGCATTTCCCATTCCTGCAAGGATGATCTTTCCGGTCCTGGCCTGGTTGATGATATCTTCTCTGGCATCATTGGTCCAGAGAGGATGGTCCCGATATTCCACAGGATGCTGTTTAAGGGAGATCGCATCCCTGGGGCACATGGCAATACACCTGTGGCAGGCGGTACAATTGCGTGAATTGATCACTATGTCATCGTCTTCCTTTCTAAAGACGTCATAGGAACAATTCTCAACACAGCGCATGCACTGCATGCACTGGTTCCGGTCTATTTCTATTTTGTATCTTAAAGGTACACTTCCAAGGCTCATGCGATCACCCGTCCTATGACCGGCTCACCTGCACCAGGCATGTAGATCTTCTTGACATCCGGGTCCATGATACGTATGGCAGCTTCTTCACTTGAGATATAGAGACGCTCATCGTTCTCTCCTACTACAAGGGGTCTTAATTTGATACGGTCGGTAAAGCCTACGATACCTTCATGTGTGGCCACCACAATGGCAAAGGGTCCGTTCATAAGGGCAGGGCCGTATGTAAGCCTGGTTGCAATGTTGAGGTTCTTTTCCTTCTCAGGCATTTCATCGATCTCCTCCCAGAAAGGAGGTGCCAGAGCTTTTACTATAAGTTCTTCGGGAAGGTCATGCCTTCGTCCGAGCAGATCAAATAAGTATGCAACGACTTCGGTATCGGTGTACATACTGCATTTGTATCCATTGCTTTCCACATACCTTCTGTTGGTCCCGTAGGATGTGATCTCACCATTGTGAACAACTCCCCAGTCCAGCAGATTAAAGGGATGTGCTCCTCCCCACCATCCAGGGGTGTTCGTGGGATATCTGTTGTGGGCCAGCCAGATGTAACCTTTGTAGTCCTGTATGCTATAGAAATTAGCAACGTCCTCAGGCCATCCGGAAGCTTTGAACACTCCCATGTCCTTTCCCGAGGAAAAGATCAGGGCTCCCCTGATATTCGAATTTGTCTCCATGACGATATATGTTATAATATCCTCATCAGGAGTGGGGCTGCCTGGCATCAGATCACTGTATGGTTTGTAGAAGTATCTCCAGGGGATATGTTCCCTTTTAAGATTGTCCTGTTCTGTTGTGGGGATCTCTTCCTGATGTACTATCCGGCCCCACTTATGTAATATCTCTTCAACCAGTGATTTTGGTTCCAGAAGGTTGTCAAAGAATATATGAAGTGCATAACAATCTGCAAAATCCGGATATATTCCGTATGCGGCATAGCCGGCTCCCTCTCCACTGCCTCTCTCGTTCATAAGGCTTAAGGCATCACGTATGCTTGATCCGTCCATTAATGTCCTTTTTCTGTCTATTACTCCAATGATTCCACACATTCGGATCACCTTTGTTTTTTGTATAGTGTTAATGTAGTCATGTTATTATATCTATGGAAGTTATTATTAAAAACACTGTGCAAAGATATACTATGGGAGGGGGATGGTAGATAGGGCTATGAAAAAAAAAGGGCCTGAGCCCTTTTAAAGTACGCTTAGATATCTATCCAGCTCCCATTGATGTACCTGTGCTTTATAGTCATCCCATTCAGCAGTCTTGGCACATAGATAGTTCTCAAACACATGGTCTCCCAGGGTCTGACGTGCAAATGAACTGTTTTTCATTTCGTCAATTGCTTCTTTCAGGTCTCCTGGAAGGGAGTCAATGCCCATCTCAGTCCTTTGCTCTTCAGTGAGCTTGAAGATGTTCATCTTAAGGGACTCTCCTGGGTCGGTCTTGTTCTTTATACCGTCCAGACCTGCACTTAGCATAAGTGCAAATGCCAGGTATGGGTTACATGTGGGGTCAGGGCAGCGAAGTTCCACACGGGTACCTTTGCCTCTTGCTGCAGGGATCCTTATCAGGGAGCTGCGGTTGCTGTCTGACCAGGTGATGTAGATAGGTGCTTCATATCCGGGTACAAGACGCTTGTATGAGTTCACTACAGGGTTTGTGACTGCGGCAAATTCCCTGATGTGGGTAAGCAGACCACCGATATAATATCTTGCAATTTCAGATAGTCCGTTGTCTGAGGTCGGGTCATAGAATGCGTTTTCTCCATCCGGGGTCATTAGGGACTGGTTGGCGTGCATACCTGAACCGTTGACACCATAGAGAGGTTTTGGCATGAAGGCTGCATAGTACCCCTTGTGGTAGGCAATGGATTTGACCACATATTTGAATGTGACAACATTGTCTGCGGTTGAAAGTACATCTCCAAACCGGAAATCGATCTCATGCTGTGATGGTGCCACTTCATGGTGGGAAGCTTCAAGCTTAAAGCCCATATGTTCCAGAGCATAGTCAATCTCTCTGCGTACATCCTGTGCACGGTCCAGGGGAGCAAAGTCAAAGTATCCGCCATGGTCAGTCAGTTTGGTTGTTGGATTTCCATGCTCATCAAGTTTGAACAGGAAGAATTCCAGTTCAGGACCCACGTTCATTGAGTATCCCAGTTTCTCTGCTTCAGCAATGGTCTTTTTGAGGATATACCTTGGGTCTCCTTCAAAGGGTGTTCCATCGGGCATCTTTACATCTCCGATGATACGTGCTACTGCACCCTCAGAAGGTCTCCAGGGGAGGATGTTGAATGTTGTGGGGTCAGGCATGAGCATCATGTCTGATTCTTCTATCCTTGTAAAGCCCTCAATGGATGATCCGTCGAACATAACTCCTGTTTTAAAAGCATCTTCTAGATCTTCCGAGGGTATGGCCCAGCTCTTGATCATACCGAGTGTGTCGGTAAATTGGGTCCTGATGAATTTAACATCACATTCTGTGATCTGTTCCAGGACTTCTTCTTTTGTAGTTGGTCTCTTATTTTCCTGTGACATTTTCTTCCCTCCTTATTGGAAGACAGAATCCTATTACCGTATTATGGTATATATACTTTTCTGCAATTCTTGTATTTTTGTCGGGAATACAAGTATAGTAACCTCCGTCTCCCTTTATTTGTATAATATCATAATTAATAATTAATATTGTGCCTGAAAACATTGTATTGGATTAGTTATCTATATATCTTTGGAATGTATTCATTTATACACTCACAATTTAAGGTGGTAACATTTTATGGAGAAGAAGAGTACAAAAACACTAACCCGAGAAAAGATACTGGGAATGCAGGTAATTGATAGTGATGGTCATATTGTTGGAAAGGTTAAGGAACTCTCCCTTGTAATAGGAGAACCTGATCAGGCCCTTGTTATCGAAGATGAGGAAGGCAATGAAATTGAAGCACGCTGGAGCAGGGTGGCTGCTGCAGGTGATGTGATCCTTTTAAAACCTGACGTTGAAAAGGCCGGTAATGTTTCATCCTTTACGCGTAACTGTGCATCATGTGGTATGGAGGTCGAACCCGGGGCCATGTTCTGTACGAATTGTGGCAGCAAGATCTAAATCAGTTTCCTTCTCAACAATCAAATAATATATATTGTATGATGTAGAAAATATGATGTGAAATATCTCATAAGTATAATTTCATAAGTATATCTTATCAGATAATGATTTTCTGCTCCATTCTCAAACAGGGGCAGGTGTTTTATTCGATAGAAGGTGGTATGAAATGTTCTGTCCGAAATGTGGTACTGAAAATAATGATGGTGCAAAGTTTTGTGTGGGATGCGGGGCAACCCTTGGGTCTCAATCCAATGGCGGCTCAAATGGTCCTGGTGGTGTAAATAATTATGGCTCCGGTCAGAGAGGGTCCGTTGAACCCGGTAAGAATCCATATATTGCTGTGGTCCTGAACTTCTTTATTCTCTGGGGTCTGGGATACTGGTATCTTGGACTTAAGGAGATCTATGGTTATCCCTGGTATTATTTATTCGCTGTACAGCTGGTTCTTGCAGTACTGGCCATGTTCACCGGGATATTCCTTCTGGTGCTGTTTGCAGGAAATGTTGCTCTTGCATATGATGTCTACAAAAAGGGTATTGGCGAACCCGGATTCGTGCCACTTGAAAAGCCCTGAGTCTTTGATCATACTCATAGTATTCTGAGCTTTTCCTTTATCCGGAGGTTTGAACATGCGTGAATCTGAAAAAGAACTGGGCCCACTGATACCGGAGATAATTGCTTTGCTTGGAGGGATAGTTTGTGTGGTGATCATTGCATTGCCGCTAAACACCCTTCTTGGCAGTATATTTGGTATTGGGGCACTCATAGCTCCTTTTGTTGAAGAGCCCTGCAAGGTGATCGGTATATTGTATCTTGCATTGTATTACCCCTCTTCACTTCCAAACAAAATGGCAGGGGCCAGGCTTGGTGCTCTTGCAGGGCTTGGCTTTGCTTTTGTTGAGAACATTGTCTATCTTTTCCAGGCCCCTGAGGCGGTACTGTTAAGGGCTGTTTTTCCGGTTCTTATGCATTTGTGTGCTTCTGCAACTGCAGGTATGGGACTTGTGTTCCTTGCTCAGAAGAGCTTTGACAGAAGCTCCCTGGATCTGACAAAGATCCTGGGGCAGCTGAAAACTCAAAACGTAGTAACCTTCTTTGCGATCGCAATGGGGATGCATTTCTTCTATAATCTGCTTGCACTGATATGGATCTTCTTCATTCCGGGCCTTGTAGCGGTTGTTTATGTCTTCTATAAATTGTATTCCTATCTTCCCGACGACCTTGCTTCAATGGATGGTACAGGCCCTGTGAATCTTGTAAGGTCTGCAATCAGGTCTGAATCAAAAAGGACGGTTGAAGATATCATTTCTGATGTGGTGGGTTCTCCTTCAGGTTCGGGTTCAAGGAAAAGCACCGGAAAGAACAGTGGTGTGAATAATGTTTCCTTTTGCGGAAAATGTGGTGCAAAGGTGGAAAATGGTGCAACGTTTTGTCCTGTATGTGGTTCACGTTTAAAATGAGATGATGGCATGTCTGAAGAAAAATTAATAGCATTTGGATATCAAAAGACCTCTGATGGTGATGAAAGCGGAGGGGCCAAATGGGATGAAAAAACAGTTGTTACTCTGGACAAAGGGGTTTTGAGCATAAACAAGTTCGGATCTAAGGATACCTGGGACGCAGAGTCATATTCCAGATATCTTGATACCGGAGAAGTGATCGGTAAAGATGGTATGGTTGCGCGTATGACCAATCCGCTGGATATCCCGGTCTCTGATCTGGGTGAGATCAAATTTGAGAGGTTTGAAAATGAAGGTCATAACAATCAGATAGTTTTCAAATATCGTAAAAAGAGTGTCTGGACCTACATAATGAACATCTTTCCGGAAAGAGTGAACTTTGATGAGGATCAAATGGATTCTTTCATGCAAATCCACCAGGCCCTGATCGGGATCAGGGATCAGATGAATGTTGTTGCCGGTAATACTAAAAGACCTTCTGTGAGTCAAAACGGGAGTAATTCTGATACAGTTCAGAGTCCTGATAATGGAATTAACTTTTGCAGCAATTGTGGGACCCGTGTCACTGCGGGATCAAAGTTCTGTTCTCAGTGTGGAAATCAATTGTTCTGAATGGCCCATAAACAGTATCCTTTATAAAGGATCAGGTTTTACATCAAAGCGGTGTCCATATGGCCAAAGAGGAACCATCGCTTTTGTGTTTTACTTCTGAGCTGGCAAAATGCATGCATTGTGGAGTGTGTAGTGGTAGCTGTCCCTCCGGCAGGCATTTGAGTTTAAACATCAGGCGATTGCTAAGAAGGGCCCGTATGGGTAAGGATGTGTTCAATGATCCGGCTCTCTGGATGTGTACCACATGTTATACCTGTCAGCAACGCTGTCCCAGGGGTATTAATATTGTTGATTCCGTACTTGAGCTTCGCAGGATAGCTGTGCATAAAGGCGTAATGCTCCCCTCTCACCGTAAAGTGGCGGCTCTTTTACTGGAACATGGCCATGCGGTTCCAATTGATGCTGAGAACCGTTCAAAGCGACTTGCTCTTGGTCTTAGTGAACTTCCGGATACTGTGCATTCCTGTCCGGATGCATTAGATGAAGTTAAGGCCCTGCTGGGATCATGTGGTTTTGATGAATTAATTGTTGAAGATAAAGAATAAGAAGGCTCCCTATGATGTCAAAAGTATCTCTGTTTTTAGGATGTCTTGTCCCTAATCGTTATCCGGGTATTGAAAAGGCAACAAAGCTTTGTCTTGATATGCTTGAAGTGGACTGGGTGGAGCTTGTGGGTGCTTCCTGCTGTCCCGCACCGGGTGTTTTCAGGTCATTTGATGAGGCGTCCTGGCTTGCAGTTGCTTCCCGGAACATCATCCTTTCTGAAGAAATGGAACGAGATGTTCTTACGATCTGTAATGGTTGTTACGGGTCCCTTGCAGATGCAAACATAAAGCTAACTTCCAGTGAGCAATTAAGACATAAGACAAATGAGCACCTTGCGGTGGTTGGCAGGGAGTTTAAGGGCATCGTTGATGTCAGGCATATAATTGAGTACCTCTACAGGGAAGCAGGTCCTGAAAGGATAGCAGCCTCTGTTGCCCGGAAGCTGGATCTGAAGGTGGCCGTTCACTATGGATGTCATATGTTAAAGCCCTCTGCTGACAGGGATGCAGGCAGTGTGGAAAGACCTGTTTTTTTTGATGACCTTGTCCGGGCCACAGGCTGTGAAAGTGTGGCATATCCTGACAAGATGGCCTGTTGTGGTGCCGGAGGAGGGGTCCGTTCAGGTCTTCGGGAAGGTTCGCTGGCAATGACCGAACACAAACTTGAGATCCTTGATAACTATGATGTTGATTGCATTGTCAACGCCTGTCCGTTCTGCCATATGCAATTTGATGCCGGTCAGGTGGAGATCAATAAGAGTAAAGGTACAGCCTATGATATCCCGGTATTGCATTATACTCAACTTCTGGGCCTGGCCCTGGGTTTTTCTGCCGAAGAGCTGGGGATTGACCTGAATGCGGTGGTAAGTGCAAAGCTGATGGAGAAACTCGAACAGGTTGACTGATTGGCTGTTGATTGGTCGGTTGGCCGTTGGTCGGTTGAGTGGCTGTTGATTAATTGATAATGATCTTTGAGGTATCTTATTGTTGAGGGTGTGATAACTATATTTCTTCCCGGGCCCGAACCACCCTAATTCTAATATTCCTTTAGTAGCATAACAGGTCCCATGGATATTGAAGAGATCTTCAGGAGGCTTCGGACATTGTATCCGATGCCTGTATTCTATAGCAGGTACGATCCGTTCTATGTTCTTATCTCCACTGTACTTTCTCAGCGGACAAGGGATGATGTGACCTGCAAAACAACAGTTTCCCTGTTTGAACACCTTGATGGCCCTGCTGCAATGGCAGAGGCGGATGAGGAGTATATTCAGGGCCTTATTAAAGACGTGGGTTTTTATCGGGTAAAGGCCGGCCGCATAAAAGAGATCGCATCGATCATCCTTGAGGAGTATGGAGGTGAGGTACCCCGGGATGAGAAGGAGCTTCTCAAGTTGCCTGGAGTTGGCCGCAAGACAATGAACTGCGTACTTTCCTATGCTTTTAAAGAGGATGTCATCGCAGTTGACACCCATGTGCATCGCATATCAAACCGGCTCGGGCTGGTGCAAACCCTCTTTCCTGATGAGACCGAAATGGCCCTTAATGAAATAGTTCCTCAAAAGCTCTGGAGGGATGTGAATGAAGTTTTTGTACGTTTCGGGCAGAATATCTGCAGGCCCGTGTCCCCCGGGTGTAAAGGGTGCATCCTGGAAGACCTGTGTCCAAAAGTCGGGGTTGTCAGGAAAGGTGGGCGCGGAGAACCAGGGTGAGTAGTTTCCTGTTTTGCTTTCAGATCTGAATGTATGCGGCAACCTGGAAGGTCTGGTACTGAAAGTATTGGCTGCGATCAAATACAAAACCGTGATCAATGGATATTAAGGATAAGTATCTAAAAAAAGAAAAGAAAAAAGAAAACCGGTCTTTTCAGACCAGTTTGTTTATTGGATGGTTCTCATCCATGATCTCAAGGCCAAGTTCCTTTGCAGTCTCTGCAAGGATGATGTCAACCATTGCGGTTGCAGGGAACACTGTGTCGGTGTTCTCGATTGGACCAAAGAGCTGGAAGTTGGAACCGATGGTCTGTGGGACCAGGTTTGTTCCAATATCGGTTGGCATATAGACTGCCTTTCTCTGTTCCTTTGTTTCAAAGCCTTTCTTGTATGTTTTCATCCAGTCCCATGCGGATGCAAGGTTGTGGTATCCACCGCCAACAGGAAGACCGAAGTGGCCCTTTACTGCAATGACAGCTCTCATGGATGCACCTGCACCGGCTCCCAGCGGGGTTGCTGCAACATCTACCAGAGGTTTTGTGATCCCACAGTCCTTACCTATGTCCAGCATACCCATGCTCTGACCGGGTCCACCTGTTTCCAGAACTTCCATCTTACCTTTGACGGATGGGTCGGTTGCATTGAAAGCCAGGATGATGGATGCATCAATGTCACTCTGACGGATCGCATCGATCTCACTCTCATGGATACTGCCGTTTATAGAGTTGTAGATGGCTCTGTCAGCCACGCCGATCTCTGTTACATATTCTGCTGCTGCGGCCCTGACCTCTCCTGCGGATGAGTCAATGAGGAATGGTATCTTGTCTTCCTCTGCCACGAACCAGTCGATGTACTTCTTGATGGCCTGGGGTGTTTCACCAACGATCTGGTTGACACATGGGTTACCTGTGATGTCGGACATCTCAAGCATGTGGTTCCAGAGGCTGTCTGCTGCCTCTTTGTCAAAGACTCCTTCATCTTCGTCAGTCACTATCTTATGTCTGTTGTAGAACATTGAACCTACCAGTACTGAAGGGTACTGGCCAGGCTGGCCACCGAACTTAACTCCGCCGACCTCATAGACTTCCTGCTTTTTATCAAATTTGAACATGTCATTACCTCTTTAGATGATTATAGGTGCTATTGAAATATACAGCAAGAACATCAAAATGCCTGCAACGGCTCCGTAAAGGATACCTATGTCCCTGCCCACTTTCTTTCCGATTCTCTGTGCGATCTCACTGTTGACGAACTCGATCTTCTCATCTATCTCATTGAGTTTCTCAAGGACTTCATTGAAATCTGCAGCATCTGTTACTACACTTGGTATTGAATTGTTTACATCACTCATATGATACCACCTGCCTGCCAGATAAGCAGTGGTATTATCAATACCATCAGCACTGCGAATGCGAATCCGACAATAAATCCTGTTGCAGCTGTGGCATTGACACCGGAATCAAGTTTCTGGTTCCTTGCTACCAGCTGAGCTCTGTATCGGATCCTTTCAATGACAGTATCAATGGCTCCCATCTGAGGGTTAATGACCATAGGGACGCCCTGTCCGTATTCTGTTTCTTCTGCCATTTACATCATCTCCCGAATAACAACAGGCCAAGCAGTGATAGTGTTATGGCAAGACCGATCATGATACCTTCCACTTTACCTGCATGTACACCTGCATGGTATTTGTTCCAGTTACCGGCAATGACCATTTCGCGGTCAATGTCCAGGATCCTGTTCCTTACCGTTGCGATCTCGGAGGCCATTGGTTTGAGTCCGCCGGCTTCAGCTTCCTCTTCTTCTCCTCCATCTCCTACTTCAACGATCATTGGTTCGGCATCAAAAGCGTCAGTATCTTTGGCTGCACATTCCTTGATCTTTGCAACGATCTTGTCCATATCTTCCGTACCGATCATGTCGATGACTTCAACCTGTTCCTGGAATCTCTGGATGTTCTCATCACTGAGGTTTTCCACATAGGGTATGGCACCGGATGCGTTTACGATACGATTCTCACTGACCCCGTGCTTGTGGATCATGAGGAAAGCTTCTCCGGTTATGTGTCCTTTAACCTCAGACCCGGTTACGATGAAATATCGGATGTTCGGGTTTGAGATGATATGGGCCAGAACCTTTTCAAGTCCCAGGTTCTCTGTTTTACAGGGCCCGGTTATGGCAGCTCCTGCATCCAGCTGGGGTCCGCCAGCAATGTGTGATCCACAGGTGATGACAGCCACGGAGTTCTTTACATCTCCTACTTCGTATTCTCCTTTGAGGACCGGCCATCCATCTGCGGGTTCAACTTTGTTTGCCATATTAGAATCCTCCCATCAGGCTGAGTACATAGAGTGTTATT
The DNA here is from genome assembly GCA_963676195.2 of Methanosarcinaceae archaeon. Lineage (GTDB taxonomy): Archaea > Halobacteriota > Methanosarcinia > Methanosarcinales > Methanosarcinaceae > CAXXJW01. Next base: position 778,494 of record CAXXJW010000002.1, read on the forward strand.
GCCACGATTCCTGAGAATACGAGACCCACTACCACTCCGTAGAATGTGTTGCCGTAGAATCCAGCCATAAATGATGTATTTTCCCTGCCAGGGAAAGAGTTCAATAATTTTCTGTCCGGAGCAAGTGAATTGACCAGATCATCAGCGATCTTGCCAAGTTCATCCAGCTGTTCCATTATTGGATCCATTGAGTAGCAGATGACGTCTTCGCGTTCTTCTGCCAGGTTGGATGTTAATGGGTCCAGTACCAGATGTGCTTCCGGAACTACGTGTACCATGCTCATTCCAATTCCTCCTCGGTTGGAAGAAGTCCGGTTCCAATGACCTTGTATGCGTCTCTTTTTACAAGTTTTACATATCTTGTGAATCCGATGTACCAGAGTGCAAGTCCGATAAGGATAGTTGGTACAGCTGCAGCATTGTCGGATACCGTGGCTACGATACCTGCAAGGATCATTGCAATGGAACCTTTTTCAAAACCGGTTGTAAGTGTTCTGTCCTGGGTCTCATCCGGACCAAGGTTTGCATTGAAGGGGTGCAATATAGCGATACCGCCTGCAATGAAGATCAGTGCGATGTATCCTGTGGAGATCACATTTTCCATGACCTCAGCGAACATGAAAGTGCCTGTCATGGCAGTGCTCAGACAGATAATGGTCAGTGCTCCTGCACCTGCGATCTCGGTCATGGACTGTTCCATGATCGGGATTCCCATGCCCAGGACCTTATTGGCCAGTACACCGATCACAAAACCGATGATTGCTGCAGTCACAAAGGCTAATACAGGACCTGCTATACCTCCGACTGCCAGACCGAACATGGATGCTACAACACCCATCCCAAGTGCCATCATTCCGATAGATGGTACACCTGTACCAAGACCATAGCTTGCTACACGTCTGACTGCGGCACAGCCCCAGATGATCGCACAGATGGCACCAAGGGCACCAATGAATGCAAATGTGGGACCTGCCATATCTACAAGGAAGTATGCAGCATAGGTTGCAATAAGTCCTCCAAGGGAACCAAAGGCAATGAGCGTATTCTGTTCAATTCCTCCGCTGGCTTCTCCACCAGCTCCTCCTGCTGACATTTAAAGACCTCCTATTGCCAGTACACCCACAAAAGCACACATAAGAGTTGCTACAAAGGATGCAATTACGGCCTTTGGCCATTTCTTGAACTTGGGGTCATGGAAACCTTCGATGGTACCACCAATGTTATAGGATGGAATTACCGCGTTGACAAAGAAAATACCAACAGCGAATATGCTTGCAAGAGCTACAAGGTCACCCTGTGCCAGTCCTGTGCTGGTACTCATGAGAGCATAGTATACAACAGAACCGCCAAATCCTCCAAGGGCACCGCCAATTACGCCACTTACATAGGAAACTGTTGGAAGACCATGGCCTTCTGTACCCTGGGATACATAGATATCCTGTCTGTCTTTGGTGATGGGATCGTAGTCCACCTTTGCGGATGCAGGGGGTACACCGACGCCATACACATAGACCCAGGTACCAACGATCATTGTAACTGCGATCATTATCATTGCACCTACTGCGCCGGATGCGGCAACCAGTGCGATATTGTCGGTTACGTTCATAACTGCTCCTGCTGTCACAAGTCCTGTAAGACCTGCTCCTGCTGCGAGCTGTACTGTTCCGGTTCCAATACCGGTTGCCTGTGCCATAGCAGCTGGTGCTCCACCTACCGGTACAAAGTGAACACTCCATGAAATGAGCATTCCACCGATGGTGATCATTATCAAATACATTATATTATCTGCAAGAATGCCTGCAATATCGATCATGCGGCAGCCTCCTCTTCTTCTTTATATGGGCCGTATGCATTACGTGCGGCGACCTCTATCTTTCTGTTCCAGAAGATCATGAGCATAACCAGGAATGCACCCGCAACGACTGAAAGCCAGCCCATTGTCATGCTGACCGATGGGTCAAAGACCACGGTGACCCAGCCACTGAGGAATACGGTCATTCCAAAGGCCATACCTGTGACAGGTCCTCCGAACTTTGCGCAGAACCAGGAATTATCGATACCATTCCTGATGCCGGATTCAGCTTTCCTTACGATGTTTCCGGAGTTTGCGGCATTAAGACCTGATCCGAATTCAACGTTCTGGAATTCACGTTCTGCACCATAATGAACATCACCGGTTGAAGAACCGATTGCACCAACTGTAATTCCCCATATGAATGCAAGCAGTGGGAGTGGGAACGGATGTGCAAGAACAGTTACCATAAGATATGATACTACAAGGATACAAAACGCTGTAATGAATGCATATCCCATTATGACGGGTGTATGAGAACGAATTATATCAAGATAAATTGGTTGTTTAAAACGTTTCTGACTGGCAGACCTTCCCATGTATGATGTTATGGAATAGGTGCCATGTACTGCAGCTGCAATGAGTGAACCGACAGCCAGTGCAAAGATCACTGACATATTTGCTGTCATCAGGACTGATGCAACAGTTCCGGCAACAGCACAGATCAATGCGTTAGATGGTGGCTCACCAGAAACAGCTTTGTTATAGATCCTGTGTGGATACATCATCTGGGGTGCAAGCTGCACTTGTGAGTTAGGGTTACTCTGGGACCCAACATCTGATTCAAGGTCCTCAGTAGTGCCGGCAACAGTTGCGGCAGCACCCATAAGTGCTAAAACACCCATGCCTATGAGTGGTTCCATAGTTTTTATTCCTCCTTCGTTTAGTAATATGTGCTTACCAAGCACAGATTTTGATAATTTTGCCCTATTAATGTGAATATGGCATAGACTAATGTAAGATGGTTTGGATTATGTAAAATCATTCATAAACCTTTCGGAACCACAGTGCCACAGATTATGATAATAGAAGAAAAAAGAAAGAATAAAGGGAAAATAGAGGTTATTTCATCTATGTTTTTTATCAGACCTTAATATATATATATCAGGTCGGGGAGTTTTGCCTTCTCCTGTGCCAAAGTCCATATAGCAGCGCTGGCACAGGTCCCGTGCATTAAGGGATGCTATCTCTGCAGTACCTGGTATCAGTCGGGCAAAGAGGAATGAAGCTTCAATTCCAAGGGATCCAAGGGTGCTGTCTATCAGTTTGAGGATATGGTCATCGAATACTTCAAGATCATCCAGATGCAGGCCCCGTGTGTTCATTGTAAGACCATTGCAGCCACATGGGAGGGCAAAGGCGTCCATCTCTATGATGAATACAGGTACACCGACAAGGTTGCGCAGTTCAGTCTCGAGTCCGGCACGTGCCTTTAATAGTTCCTCAGTTATCGTCATTATGTTTTCCTCCTGTTGAGCCGATCGGGACACAGTTCTTTCCGGTTCCGTCGTTTGAACATACCTGAACCACCTTTTCAGCCAGTCTTTTACAATATCCGCAATCGTTGCAGACCTTTGAGCATCCTTTCCACTGGTTGATGGCCCCGTCAAGCTGTTTGTTGGGGATGTAGAAAAGGTCCCTGAGATCATGTATGCTGTCCAGCAGGTCGATCAGGTTCCCCTCATAGCTTTGTGATGAATATGCATTGACATTGTTAAGGATCCAGCTTATAAAGTGTGTACGCCCTCCGATCTTGAACATATCGGTTATGTGGTTGTACTCTTTAATGTCCTCGGGCCTTATCCAGGGAGACTTTATGATCAGTTCAGGATTTCGAATTCGCAGGGAGAGGCATTTATAATAATAATAGTCATCCAGGACGTTTGGCTTTGGGCCCGGTCCGTTGGCATGGGAGAAGAAATTGAAGTGAGAATATCTGAAGGGGCACTGATAGAGACACCCCTCATTTACAAGCAACTTCAGTTTGCAATCCACGGCATCTTTTATGGCCTGGAGTCTGGCAAAGTCCCTGTTGACCACCGGATCCACTACGATGGTGTCTGCTCCCATCTGTTCATAGAACTCTGCTTTTTGCGGGGAGTCCACAAAGGACAGGACCGAGACCACTACTTCCATGTTGTATTCTTTTGACAGCATCTCCACCAGGAATGGGTCGGCAACGGTGATGGAATCGATACCTATGTCATCTAACCTGTCAAAATACCAGCTGATGGCCCTGTACCCTTCAGGGGTCAGTTGCTGGCCTCCCATGCATGAACTGTTCAGGATGATCTCCATCCTTACATTCCTGTCATGTGCATATTCTGTCTGGTTTGCGATGTCCTCGAGTTTCGGGGCGCTCAGGTTCGTCCTTCCTGTACCTATATAATCAGGCGAACCTGCCATATAGACAGAATATATGTTGTCTGAGCCTGCAAGCAGTTGCTCAAGGCCTTCCATATGGCCAACATGGGGTACATAGAGTTTCATTAAGGGTTCACTATCAATTATCCTTTAAATAAAGATTTTGGTTTTGTCTGGAGACGGTTTTTGTTGATCGGACAAAAGTTATTTTTTCTTTTGCCGGTGTATTTAATAGTCTACTCAAATTCATTCTCAATTATCGGGAACCAACATTCTTATAGTTGCACCATAATCTATCGAATATGATGATTGGAGCATCTTCTTTTGCAGGTTCGATAGCACAGCTGGATGAACATGTGGACTCGGTTGAACTGTATATGCCAAAACTGGGGGTATATGAAGGTTCAAAATTACAGAGGAACCTTCTGGACAGTATCCTGGATGAGCTTTCAACCTCAAATCTTGCAACATCCATGCATGCCCATTATTTTGCAGATGTACCCACCTACCCAAAACCTCTTGTTGTGGACACTGCCCGCATGAATGAGCACGATTTCATGCTTATGGAAGAATGTATCTCAATTGCTTCTGAAGTGGGATGTAAAGCGGTTGTGCTCCACCCGGGCCGGGTGGGGGATGATCGTGAAAAGTCCCTGTTTTCAATGGTGGAAAACCTTAAACACCTTTCCAGGTTTGCCGATGAGCGGAATGTGACCCTGGGCCTTGAGAATAAGGAGGGTACAGACCCCGGTAATCTCTGTTGTGAAGCCGCAGAATTATTGAGGGCAGTTGAAGAGGTAAATGCCCCCAATCTGGGAGTTACCTTTGATATTGGTCATGCCAATCTGACCTGTGGAGGGGATGCTGAAAAGCTAAGGGATTTTGTAAGGACTCTGGCCGGTCACATCGTCCATGTGCATGTCCATGATAATTACGGCAAATGGACCTCTAACTATGACGGGGATGAACATATGGCCCCGGGGAAAGGATGTGTGGATTATTCTGTTCTCAGAGAGATCAGGGGTTATAATGGGATCTTTAATCTGGAAGTATTCTCAATAGAGGATGTTATGACCGGACAGAAGGTCATAAAGGACTGTGTTTTCCCTTAAGTTTGGTTGTTTGCTGAGTTTGGTTGTTTGCTGAGTTTGCTCGGGTTTGGTATAAGGGCCAGATCTTAATCCGGATCATATTTCTGTCTTTGTTATGATCCGGGGCCCAAATTAATATAATATGTAATGTATATCTGTATTTGTCTGGTTGCAATACTATTTTGTTTTCAGGGGATATGCATGAATAAATACGAGAAATTCAAAAAAGTGGAGAATGAAAGTTACTCTGAAGTGACCCGTTTTTTAAAATCCACCACCCATTTTACCGCCAGGGAGTGGATGATAGCGCGGCTATGTGCGGACTTTAAGAACACATCAAATCGCTCGGAGATGACCTGGATCGGAGAGAACCTGCCTGATCTTGTCCCCTTTGTTGATGAACCATACTCAAGACAGGAAGTTTCCAATGCCTATTCGGCCTTCAAACATAAGGTCAGGCGCAGTGGAACCAGTTTCTTTTATGCATATTATGCAGGCCTGATAGACAAAGACGAGATGCTTTCCATCATTCACGGGATCATAAACGATCTGGAAAAACTGCTGGACCTGGAAAGTACTGAAGTATCCGAAGATCATATGACCGAGGTCCAGATGATGGTGGCAGAGGTGCTGCATCGCATCAATGAATCCCTCGATCTTTGAAAATAATGACCGCAACAGGTTTGTATCTCTTTTCATGAGGGGGAAGCAGTTGACAATAATATATCTAATATGAGAACTTTGATTACGGTGATAGTATGAGTTTCAGAGATTTTATAGATCATCTCAGGGAAAATGGCAGGCTTGTTGAGATCACTGGCAGGACCTGTGCGGAATATGAGACCGCAAGAATTGCAAAGGATAGCCCGGGCCCGGTGCTTTTCCATGATGTCAATGGCAGTAAGGTCATCATGAATGTGCTTGGATCAAGAAATGAGCTTGCGGATATGCTGGGCGTCCCCCGGGACAGCATAATCCAGCGTCTGTCTGAAGTAGGGCCGGATGGTGAGGTCAGGGTTGTGGATAACTCTCCCGCCATGGAGGTCATTGAGGAGGATGTGGACCTTGCAAAGCTGCCGATACTCACTCATTTTGAACGTGACGGGGGCCCATATATAACAGCCGGGATGGTCGTGTCAGAGTGTGATGGTGTGATGAATGCTTCCATACACCGGCTTATGGTTGCAGGTAAGGACCGCCTTGCAGCAAGGCTTGTGCCTCCGCGCCATACCTATCTGCTGCATAAGAAGGCCGCTGAGAACGGTGAGTCCCTTCCTGTTGCTATTGTCCTGGGCGCGGACCCGGTGATCAATTTCGCTTCCACCACCCGTGTGCCGGTAGGGAAGGAATTTGAGTATGCAGCTGCTCTTCGCGGAGGGCCGGTGGAGCTTTTCGAATGCAGTAACGGTATAAAGGTCCCTCACTGTGAGATCGTACTTGAAGGTTATATCGATCCGACAGAAAGGGTGGATGAAGGACCCTTTGTGGATATAACCGGAACCTATGACCTTGTGCGCAAAGAACCTGTGATCCGCATCACCAGGGTCCTGCACAGAAAAGACCCCATATATCACGGGATACTTCCTGCAGGAGGGGAACATCTTTTGATGATGGGAGTGCCCTATGAACCAAAGATATACGCGGCCGTGGCCGGGGTCACCACTGTGCGAAATGTGGTGCTGACCGAGGGAGGTTGCTGTTATCTGCATGCGGTCATCCAGATCGAAAAACAGACCGAAGGGGATGGCAAGAATGCCATCATGGCGGCATTTGCGGCCCATACCAGCCTGAAACATGTTGTTGTTGTGGATGAGGATATTGATATTTTAAATATGGCTGATGTGGAGTTTGCCATTGCTACCAGAGTGAAGGCCGATAAGGATGTAATGATCATTCCGGGTGTTCGGGGCAGTTCTCTGGACCCCAGAGGCTCTCCTGACGGGACCACCACAAAGATGGGTATCGATGCTACAAAGGTACTTGCAGAGGCTGAGAACTTTGAACGTGCCCGGATGCCACAGTAAGTTGCGTACCGCTAAAAATGGATGTAAAATATGTATCTGACAAAAGAGGAAGAAAGAACTCTGGAAGGCGAGGACGGCCAGACCCTGGCAAAGGCCATGGAGATCCTGGTGGCCCTGGGTGATATCTACGGTGCGGAAAAGCTCATTCCTGTTAAAAGTGCCCAGATCGCAGGGGTTTCGTATAAGACCATCGGGGATGCGGGCCTGGAGTGGATCAGTGATCTGAATGGCACGGTGAAGGTTCCCTCGATCTTAAATCCTGCAGGAATGGATCTGGAACGCTGGGAGCTTATGGGTATAAAACCCGATTTTGCACGCAAGCAAAAAGAGGTCATTAAGGCCTATGAAGATCTGGGGATTCGTGCCATGTGCACCTGTACCCCCTATTATCTTGAAGGCTTTTCAGCTGTGATGGGGGACCATCTTGCCTGGAGTGAATCCTCTGCCGTATCCTATGCCAATTCGGTCATAGGGGCCCGGACCAACCGGGAAGGAGGCCCTTCTGCCCTTTCAGCCGCACTTGTGGGCAAGACTGCAGATTATGGTTATCACCGGGATGAAGCCCGGGTCCCGGATGTATCGGTTAAAGTGGATTGTGATCTTAGCGGGGCTGATTACGGGGTTCTGGGATATGTGGCAGGGAAACTGATAGGTAACCGTGTCCCGGTATTTTATATGAATTCAACTCCTGTACCCGATGAACTTAAAGGACTGGGGGCTGCAATGGCAGCATCAGGTGCTGTGGCTTTGTATCATGTGGATGGTATAACCCCTGAGATATGTAAGGAGCAGTTTGAGTCCCCGGCCGAGGAGATCATCATTGAAAAGGAACAGCTGGATGAGGTATATGATATGACTCTGGGCAAGGCTGAGGACGAATGTGATATAATTGCCTTTGGATGTCCCCATTGCTCTGCCGATGAGCTCAGATATATTGCCGGGAAGCTGACTGATGTTCAGCTTGACCGGGAGCTGTGGATATGTGCTTCCAGGGAAGTTGCTTCAAAGGATCCCGTATCAGTTGAGATCATCGAGAAAAGCGGTGCCATGGTGCTTTGTGATACATGCATGGTCGTCTCTCCTGCAACGGAGAACTATCATTGCATGATGGTCAATTCCGGAAAGGCCCTGGCCTACATTCCGGGGATGTGCAGGGTGTCGTCCCGTATAGGGCAAATTGATGATTGCATAAAGAAGGCAGGTGGTTCCAATTAATTCAGATGAATCCTCTCAGGTCATCAGTGGCCGCAGTATTGCCAGAGGAGTGGCCCGGGGCCAGATACTCCTGTCCGGGGACCCCATCTCCTTTTTGGGTACTGTCGATCCTGATACCGGGATAATAGTGGACCCGGATCATGTGCTGTATGGAGTCTGCATTAAGGCCAGGGTACTTGTGTTCCCTCATGGTAAAGGTTCAACTGTGGGTTCCTATGTGATCTATCAGCTCTTTAAGAATGGGGTGGCTCCATCTGCTATGATCAATCTTGAGTCCGAACCCATCGTTGCTGTGGGGGCCATTATATCGGGTATCCCGCTGGTGGACAATCTTGAACAGAACCCTTTTGAAATACTAAATGACGGGGATATTGTGGAAGTGGATGGAAGCGGGGGATCGGTGCGATTAATGGAAAGGGCAGGCAACTGATCTATGGACCAGGCAAAAATGGATCCCCGGGAAGCTGCAAAAGAAGAACAGCAACAGGTTGAGTTCATTGCCAGAGACCTCTATGAGCATTTCCATCATGTTTTCAGGGTCTATGAGGTGGGTTATTCCAGGGGATCTTTCTTTTTCTATGGTATGCCCCTGGCTGACCGTAAGACCATGGAGGAGACTCTGAGCAAATTGTTTGCATCCAGGGCATTTGATCTGGATATACGCCGTGAGCTGGGAGAGGATGTGGTGGTAGCCACTCCAATCGTAATAGAACCTTTCAAAAAGGATCGGGTCTGGATCAATATCATCCTTGCCATTGCTACTGTGCTGACCACAATGTCCGCAGGTGCCGGGATGTTCGGGGTAGATATTGTGTCCAACCCTGCCGGGATAGTGCAAGGCCTTCCCTTTACTCTGGCCATCATGGCAGTACTGGGATTCCATGAGATGGGTCATTATATGGCGGCAAGGGTCCATGGGATGCATACCTCCCTGCCCTATTTCATTCCCTTTCCCAGTCTGATAGGTACGATGGGTGCTGTTATCAGGCATAAGGGACGCATCCCTGACCGGAAGGTCCTGTTTGATGTTGCGGTTGCAGGGCCGGTGGTGGGACTTGTTATGTCGGTGATCGTAACAGCCATAGGTCTGTCCCTGGACCCTGTTGCAATGTCTGTTTCAGATACCAGTATCATGGTGGACCTGGAGCTCCCCTTCCTTTTTGATCTGCTGGTGGATATTTTCGGGCAGACCGGGGAGATGATGCACCCTGTTGCGTTCGCAGGCTGGGTGGGAATGCTTGTTACGGTATTAAATCTCCTGCCTTCCGGTCAGCTTGACGGAGGTCATATGATGCGGGCAATGATAGGAGAGCGTTCAAAGCAGGTTTCCTCCTTTATGCCCCTGCTTCTGGCGGGTCTGGCCCTCTATATCATAGTTGTGCTTGGAAAAAGCGGTGGTATCTGGATTCTCTGGTCATTGCTTCTGCTTTTGTTTGCCCGGGCAGGTCACCCTTCCCCTGCAAATGATTCGGAAAAGCTTGACAGGGGGCGTATGGCCCTTGGTGTGGTAACTTTCATCCTGGGGATCATGTGCTTTACCCTGGTACCGTTCACTATCGTTATGTGAGGCCTGAATATGGATGTATGCTTCAGATGGAATAAAAAGAACACATATAGTCTGGCAGCCCTTGTGCCTCTATTTCCTCACAGCAGTATTGTGAAACGACCACGATCGGGTATAATGATCTATAGTTTTGCAACCCGGCAGAAGGAGGCGGTATTCAGGGAAGTGGATGAGTGTTCTGAGGATGTTATCTATATTGCAGGGGGCCCGCATCCTTCGGGAGCTGTGGAGCAGACTCTGGAGCATTTTGATTATGTGGTCGTGGGGGAAGGTGAACAGGCCCTCGTTGAACTGGTGGATGTGTTACTCTCAGGAGGGGATGTGTCTTGTGTGAAAGGGATCGCTTATCTGGATGGGTCTAAGGGTACTGGAAGTGTTGTGTACACCGGTTCCCGTCCTCCGGTCGATCTGGATAAATATCCCTGTTTCGATCCTGAGGGACTTCGCTGTCCTATCGAGATCAGCAGGGGATGTCCCAGGGGGTGTAAATATTGCCAGACACCCCGTCTTTTGGGAAGGCAGATGAGGCATAGAAGTATTGACAGTATCTGCAGGTTCGCAAAACATTACAGTGATCTAAGATTTACTTCCTCCAATGCATTTGCTTATGGCGGGGACGGTATCCATCCTGAATTTGATAAGGTTGAAAAATTACTTTCCGCTCTATACGATCCGGATGAAAAGAAGATATATTTCGGGACCTTCCCGTCAGAGGTCAGGCCGGAGTTTGTGACTGAAAGAAGTCTTGATCTTATTGATAGGTATTGTACGAACCGGATCCTCAGTATGGGGGCCCAGTCAGGAAGTGACCGTATCCTTTCTCAGATTAACAGGGGTCATACGGTGGATGATGTGATTGGTGCCGTGGAGCTGTGTTATGAGCATGAGATAACCCCCGTTGTGGATTTCATCTTTGGTTTCCCGGATGAGACCGAAGAGGATCAGGAGTTAAGTCTTGATCTTATAAAATGGATCAATCGGAAAAAGGGCAATATTCGTGCCCATTATCTGACCCCTCTGCCCGGGACTCCGTATGAGGATGTCACTGTGTCAAAGGTGAGTGAGCATGTGAATAAGGTCCTGGGCAGGATGGCCCGGGATGGAACGGTAAAAGGAGTCTGGGATAGCTGACAGCCTGAAAGGGCCCTGTTTTATCTGATTCTTATTATGTGTTTAATCTGTATTCAGTCGATTCGGTCGAATGTCCTTGCACCCGGACCATATTCCCTGGAATTCAAACAGTATGTTCCTTAAAACGACCACTGTCATAGACCATAACTTTGACGCATGCTCCGTTTTGATGTTCCCTCATCTGCCTGTCGTAGACCCTCTGTACATGCCTGAGCTTATTTTTGTGGAAGTGCCGGTGTACGGTATTGAGGAATTTGATCTGCTGTTCCAGGTAGGCCCTTTCATACTGTTTAATGTCCTTTGCAATCTGTGTGGCATCTTCTTTGCCGATGGGGTTGTGGTAGGTCCCGTGCTGGTTAAGTCCTGAGATCTGTCTCCAGTCGATATTGCCGTTCTCATCTGCCTCTTTGTGAAGCATATAGGGATACAGGCGGCAGATGGCAGGCCTTGATCCATAGATGGTGCAGCGTTTATCCTTCAGGAAGATACAGGTGCCATCCTCTTTTGTCTTAAGGGCATAGCCACAGACATAGAATGTCCCTTCTTTGTCGCAGAACTCAAAGTATGGTGCGGGTTTGAGGGCATCAGGAGAGATGTTTTTGATATTCTCCACATCAGGGGCCAGCAGGAATACATGGTCGTTGAACTGGCTGGTACAGCAGCGTGCACAGCAGTTGCAGTTAAATCCCACTTCCATGATTATATCGATAAGCTCCTCTTCCGGATACTTTTCCAGTTCGTCAAGGGACTGTTCCATATCTGCGATCTGTTTTTTTATGGTTTTTACATTAATCACCTTCTGATATCAGGTCTGTACCACTTTAGTGAACTACAAGTACCGGTATTTTAGCATTTCTGACCACTTTATCGGCAACGCTTCCCAGCAGGAATCTATCCACTCCTGAAACACCCAGGGCCCCCAGGACAATAAGATCAATATCCTTTTCCCTGGCAATTTCCAGGATCCTGCAGGAAGGTTCTCCTTCCGATATGACCGGGATGACCCTGACATTGTTCTTCTCTCCCAGGCCCTTTACATATTGTGTGGCTTCTTTACCCACTTCAGTGAGTATCTGCGTGGGCGGGTTCCAGTCCTTTGAACTTAAAGCCACGGATATGGCAGGGAATGTATGTATGACATAGACTGCATACACTGTGGCATTCATGGAAGCGGCTAACCTCATTCCTGACTCAACGGCCCTTCTGGCTCTTTCAGACCCATCTGTAGCTATCAATATATTTTTATATCCAGTCATATTCACACCCCATTAATAATGTGGGACTGGAAAAGATATATAGATATCTGTTTTTATTCCGTGAGTTCTCTGTTTACGATCATGGGGTGTAGGGGCAAAGAAAGCCCACGACTTCAGTCGTTGGCAGTTCGCCTTCAATTTGTGTACCACATTTGGTGTTTTATGTTACACAAATCCATTTCTGAATATCCTGTGTTACACAAAATCATTTGTGTACCACATTTGGTGTTTTATGTTACACAAATCCATTTCTGAATATCCTGTGTTACACAAAATCATTTGTGTACCATATCTGGCGTTTTATGTTACACAAATCCGTTTCTGAATATCCTGTGTTACACAAAATCCTTTGTGTACCATATCTGGCGTTTGTGTACCATATCTGGCGTTTTATGTTACACAAATCCGTTTCTGAATATCCTGTGTTACACAAAATCCTTTGTGTACCATATCTGGCGTTTGTGTACCATATCTGGCGTTTTATGTTACACAAATCCGTTTCTGAATATCCTGTGTTACACAAAATCCTTTGTGTACCATATCTGGCATTTTATGTTACACAAAACCCTGAAAGGCCTTTTCACTGTGACAACTACCGTCACTCAATATCGCTTTTTTCAGGTATCCATCTTTCAATGATCTCGATGAGGCCACCCTGTATCAGTGAAGCAACAAATGTCACTAGGGTCAGCACCACGGTGAATCTGAGTCCGAAATAGGAGATGAGAATGGGGATGAACGGGATCTTGATGGCCCGGCTGTAGATGAATGTGGCAATAAGGGCGTTCTTTACACCATTTTTTTGCAATTGTTCCAGGAAAGGATACCAGATAAAGATGGGGCCCGATGAGATGATCCCGGATACGGTCGCTACAAGATATCCCCGCAGGCCGGACCCCTCTCCCATGTGCTTTGCAATGGTCTTCGGGGAGAGGAAATAGTTCATCAGGGCCATGAAGATGATGACTAGGCCCAGGGTGGGGGCTATCCTGATAAGAGTGCCGGAACTAAATTGAAGGGCTTCTATGGTCTGCGCGGGCCTGATCAGATAGCAAATGGGGTAAAGCAGGAGCACTGCTATTAAAAAGGGCCAGTTGCTACTTCCCTTTTTCTCTTTTTTCTTATCTTCCGTCTTCATTCACCTCACCAGTCCCACGGTGATCAGAGCCACCAGAATAGAAAGTACAAATGCGGTGATGTTCCTTGTGATCGTAAACCTTTTTCCAAGCACAAGGGCTTCGGGAGCTATCTGTATGAAACCCACCGTCACCCAGGAGACCAGGAAAGCTGTGACAACCAGCAGACCCACCCCCTGGTCAAGCATTTCCCCTCCAAGTACATAGCTGTTGATGGGATTGCCTGCCAGAATACTTCCTGCCAGGCTTCCGATGATGGGGTCCAGGAAAAAGTTTCCCTGGATGGGGCCGATGAGCTTTGCTATGGGTATCAGGGAATTAACAAGGCCTATAAGCATTATCACTCCCAGGAGGATGGGGAAGATGTTCCACATGGATATGAGAGAATTTTGGAAGGATTTTTTGAATTTTTGAATCACTTAATATCACCATTTATTAATAATTTCCCCGAATGTTTGCAACATTTTTATACCCGGTCCCTGTTCAGATGGTCTGATATGGCCCTGGCCAGTTTTTTACTGATACCTTTAACTTCAGAAATATCCTCTTCAGAGGCCTTTCTTATCTTTTCAATGGATCCGAAGGTCTCAAACAGGGCCTTTTTCCTCGTACTTCCCACTCCCGGGATGGTGTCCAGTTCGGAGTGGGACAGGTCGGCATTTCTGCGGGCCCGGTGGGAAGAAACTGCAAAGCGATGGGATTCATCCCTGACCTGCATCAGCAATTTCAGGGCCGGGTCGGTATGCGGGAGGATTATCACCTGACCATCTCCGTCTTTGGGAGTGATGATGTGCTCAAAGCGTTTGGCCAGGCCTATAAGGGGTATGTCCAGCCCGAGTTGTGATATGGCATTGTGGGCGGCATTTACCTGTCCGGGTCCACCGTCGATCAGGATCAGGTCCGGGAATTTCTCTTTATTCTCTTTTAATTTCTTATATCTGCGGCCCACCACTTCGGCCATCATTGAGAAATCATCAATGCCTTTGACCGTCTTTATGTTAAAATGCCGGTATCTGTCCTTTGCAGGCATGCCGTTGTCAAAGGTTACCAGGGAACCCACGGCATTGGTTCCCGAGATATTGGATATATCAAAACCTTCTATCCTTGCCGGCCTTTTTTCAAGGGAGAGGACCTCTTTGAGCTTCTCGGTGGCTGCAAAGGCATTATCCGTATCAAGGCCCTTAAGTTGTGCCTGGTGCATGGTCATTTCTGCATTTTTGGCAGCCATTTCCAGCAATTGTTTTTTAGTTCCGCGTCTGGGTGTCACAAGTTGTACGGGCCTGGAAGCCTTTTTTGAGAGCCATTTTGTGATAAGCTGCCTGTCAGGTACCATCTGCTGCAATATGATCTCAGGGGGGATCGGTGCGTCCTGATAATATTGTTTTATGAACTCTCCAAGAACAGGAGCGATATCATCTGATCCGTTGTCCGATGGACTGCCTCCTGAGAGGGTGAAATCGGCTTTACCCACCATATTCCCATCCCGGACAAAAAAGGTCTGTACATATATATTGTCCTCAGTTGCAACAGCGGCAATGATGTCACTATCATCATTTCCGGAGGTTGTACTTCTTTGTGCTGTGAACTCTTTAACCGCCTCGATCTGGTCGCGAAGCTGTGCGGCCTTTTCAAAATCCAGCTCTGCAGCACATGCTTCCATTTTATGCTGCAGCATATCTATTATACCGGAGGTGTTCCCTTTGAGGAAATCTACAGCTTTGAGGATGTTACTGCGGTACTCTTCTTCGGATATATTTCCGGTACATGGGGCACTGCAACGCTGAATATGATAATTAAGGCAGGGCCTTTTCCTTCTGCCATCGATCCTTTTCCTGCAGGTCCTGATCCGGAAGAGCTGATTGATCATGTCAAGGCTTTTCCTCATGGGGGTGACATTGGTATAGGGGCCAAAATAGAGAGCTTTGTCCATGAGGCGCTTTCGTGTGAGGAAGATGCGGGGATATTTTGAATTGATGGTCACTTTGATATACGGATATCTTTTATCGTCTTTGAGAGTGACATTGTATTTGGGCCGGTTCTTCCTTACAAGATTTGCTTCCAGGACCAGGGCATCCACTTCTGAAGCTGTGACAATATATTCAATATCTGCTATCCGGCTGACCATGCTGCGGGTCTTTGGAGAATGATGCTTTCCGGACTGGAAGTACTGGCTGACCCTTTTTTTCAGGGATATGGCCTTTCCGATATAGATGATATTGTCGGATTCATCTTTCATCAGATAGACACCGGGAAGGTCAGGGGCCAGGGAAATGTCAGGTTTCATAAAAGGGATTTTACTTATATACGATTTTACTTGTAACAGATATTTTTCGATTATTTGGGTGGAAAAACCCACGACTTTAGTCGTGGGCAGTTCACTTAAATGCGTTCTCAACAAATTGAGGATATATCTTCTCTATGATCGTTTCCAGATTCACAATATCCTCACGGTTGTATTCAAGCAGGATGTCCAGGGCATGTTCATTCCCACGTTTATAATCATACCATAGGCGTACGGCATCAAAGCCGCTGATTCCGGTGGTCTCCTCTGTCCTGGTGATCCCCAGGTTCCTTTCAATGGCCTTGAGACCTCCGCAGTAACCTATACGCCTTAAAGGGTACATGAGGTCTATATGGAGCTGGTCAAATTCCAGTTCGGGAAACTCGCTCTGTATGAAAGGCAGGTCGAAGCGTGCACCGTTGAAGGTGACGAGCAGGTCATATTCTGGCAGGTCCCGGGCCGCCTTTTCCAGATCAATGCCTTTTACATAGGTCTTTGCCTTTTTACCGTCATATATCCCTATGACGGTTATGTCAGAACTGTCCCGTGACAGTCCGGTGGTTTCGATATCAACATAGGCTATGGAACCTGAGAACTGTTTATATGCTCTCCAGTGTTCCTTTCCCGGCATGGTTTTTGCAAAGAAACGGGAATCCTTTTTTCGAAGCTTTTCCATTGATTCCTGCAGGCCTTCGCAGATAACATCCTTCTTTTTTTCCGGGATGGGGATCCTGTCCCTGTCCCTTAAAAAATCCTCCCATTTATGAGAGCCACTCTTCCATATCTTCTTTTCAACGGTGTTCCCTATCCCCGGAATATGTATGTATGTGCTTGTCAGCATTTTTAATCTCCTGATGTTGACCTTTCAGACCACTTTGTTATATGCCCACCGTTATGCAATGATGCTAAATAAGTACTTGTCTGCAAACATGGTTGTTTGGCGGGTGGCTATGATGATGGCCCGGTATTTTTATACTATCTTTTTATACTATAGATTGATATAGTGTGAAATATAATCTGTAAAGGGTCAATACATGTACCCGGATGTATCCTGATGTGATCTTTCGGGCCAGTTTATTAATAAATCTAACTAATCAATGATAAAAGGGGTATCATGCGTACGGATATAACATCTTTAATGGGATTGGAAGTGTATACAAATCAGGGAACAAGGGTCGGAAAGGTCAGTGACCTTGTACTTGATGCTGAGGAGCGTAAAGTAAGCGGAATTGCACTTCTGGATATAAACCGTGATCTGTTCGATGTACCTACCAGAGGGGTCATCCTTCCATACAGATGGGTGGTGACCACCGGTGATATTGTGATCATCAGGGATATTGTCAGTCATTTCAAAAAAGCCGAAGTGGATCCGGATGATGACTGAAGTATTATTGAACTATTATGACTGTAACGTATCATGACTGAGAGTTGAACTTTTTCGTTTTGTAAATGAAAAGAAGAGAGATCTATGCTGATCTGCGTTGTCTTGCGCCGATCATCATACGTGCTGATGGCAGGAACTTCAGGAATACCCTTCTAAAAAAAGGTTTCAAAAAGCCATATGATGAGGCTTTTTCATCGGCAATGGCAGATTCGGTAAAATCCCTATTCAAACAGAGTGGCCTGTCTCCTGTTCTGGGCTATACTTTTTCCGATGAGATTAGTCTGGTCTTTTTTGATCTCCCATTCGATGGGCGTGTTGAGAAGCTCAATTCAGTGGTCTCCGGATATATCAGTAGTGCCTTCACTCTTTTTAGTGGGATCGATGAACCTGTTTCCTTTGATTCCCGGATCATCCCTGTGAGGGGGTTTGAGGATATCAGTGAATATATGCAATGGAGACAGGCCGAGGCCTGGAGGAATTGTATGAATTCATATGCATATCATACTCTGCGCCAGGAAGGCCTGGGCA
The DNA here is from genome assembly GCA_963676195.2 of Methanosarcinaceae archaeon. Lineage (GTDB taxonomy): Archaea > Halobacteriota > Methanosarcinia > Methanosarcinales > Methanosarcinaceae > CAXXJW01. Next base: position 796,320 of record CAXXJW010000002.1, read on the forward strand.
AAAAAGAAGCAAATGCTCTCCTAAATGGAAAACGGGCCCCGGACATTCATGAATTGCTTTTTAAAAGAAATATCAATCTGGACCATACTCCTATCTGGCAAAGACGCGGGGTTGCGGTGTACAGAGAAGGATATGAGGTTGAGGGCTTAAATCCCCTTTTGAACAGGAAGGTGAAAGGTCAGAGGCACAGGATTGTGCAGGACTGGAATATCCCTCTTTTCTCTTCAAAGCAAGGTGAAGCTTTTCTGAAAAGATATATAACGTATTGATGTATCCTGTATGTCAGATAAAAAAACGTTTTCATATTATGATAATTATGTCTGCACTTGTTTAATGTGGTGAATCCATGGAGAAGATTGATCTGATCAAAAGAAATGTACAGGAGATCGTAACTGAAGAAGAGCTTGAGAAATTGCTGAGCGAAAAGGAGAATCCTTCAGCATACACCGGTTATGAACCAAGTGGTAAGATCCACCTGGGCCATGTCCTTACGGTGAACAAATTGCTCGATCTTCAAAAAGCAGGTTTTGAAATAACGGTTTTGCTTGCTGATGTGCATGCCTATCTGAATCAGAAAGGGACCATGGAAGAGGTTCGTCAGATAGCTGACTATAATCGCAGATGTTTCCTTGCCCTGGGTCTGGATGCGGAAAAGACCCGGTTCGTATACGGTTCGGATTTTCAGCTTGACCCGGATTATATGTTAAGTGTATTGAAACTGACCCGCTCCACATCTCTGAACCGGGCTAAAAGGAGTATGGATGAAGTGGGCCGGAAGATGGAGGACCCCAAAGTGTCCCAGATGGTCTATCCTATCATGCAGGCCATTGATATTGCCCTGCTGGGTGTGGATGTGGCAGTGGGTGGTATTGATCAGAGGAAGATCCACATGCTGGCAAGGGAAGGTTTACCGGGGATCGGTTATAAGGCTCCCCTTTGTATCCACACCCCGATAATTCTGGGTCTGGACGGGACAAAGATGTCTTCTTCCAATGAGAACTACATCTCTGTTGATGATGATGCAGCTGTGATCAAGAAAAAGCTTAAGAAAGCATTCTGCCCTGGCGGAGTTATTGAGGACAATCCTGTGCTCGAGCTTTTCAGATATCACATCTTCCCAAGGTATGAGGAAGTTGTTTTTGAGAGGCCCGAGAAATTTGGCGGGGATGTTACATGCAGCAGTATGGCAGAGCTTGAGGAAATATTCAGCAGTGAAAGTCTTCATCCCATGGACCTGAAGAATGGTGCTGCTAAGTATATCAATGAGATACTTGACCCGGTAAGAGAGGTCCTGGGTTAAGCTTATGATTGCTGAGGTCGTAATCTATTTAACATTTGTGACATAACACTCATTGTACAAATAAAAGGGTTGTATAGGGATTTTATGAAATACACTTTTCAGGATTCTACGGAGCTTCCTTATCAGAGGGATGTGATAGAAGACCTTCAGGAATTCATCAAGGTTTCCAAAATGGTCCTTCCTATCGAAAATTCTTCGATTGAAATGAATGATGAATGGGATAAGCAATGTTCTTCTCTGGAAATGGGTCTTAAAAAACTCGAGTCCATGCAAAAGGAGATCATATCTTTTGTAGATGATATTACAAAAGAGGAGGAACTAAAAGAGATCCTTGACTGCAGGAATAAGATCGTTGATACCTGCAACAGTTCATGTTCAGGCAGTATTGAGGGTATCAGATCTCAGATAGATTCCATAAGGTCCAGAGCAGAGGCTGAAATGGATAAGGTGGAGTTACAGATACTATCTTCACTGAGCTCCTTTTTTAAAGGCGGGGTCTATGGTACTGAAAAGAAGTATTCTGTCTTGGTTAAGAAGAGCATTCTGATGGGAATCATGACCTCCTCTGTATCAGGGCTTGAGTATGAATCTGAGATCACGTTTAGTAACAGTTCTCTTAATGTGAAGGATTTCCAGAATAGTTTATTCCTTCCAACCTGGACAAAATCCGGTCTTATCTACAAAGAGGATAAGGTTAAGATGGAAGATGTTTCGGAATTCTATCTGAAATCCCTGGATTATGACGGTTCTGTTAACTTCTCCGCCTCGTTTGAAAATCGTAAAGCTACCAGGGACTTCCAGATCCAGCTTAGTGAGGATGTTTATCGTATATTTTATGATTCAGATGAGATCACTTCAGATCCAACTCTGGCAAAGTATGTCAATATGGAGGATATCTCCGGGTTCGTCGGGGCCCTGTGCAGTTATGTGGAAAACAACATTAAGCACAGAAAGCTTGTGAAAATTTGCCTTGACGGGGAGAATGCCATTTCCAGCAGCCAGATATTTGACTGCTTAAAGCTTATTGCGGAGCAGTATGCCGACATTATCAGAGAATGTGTGGAAAGAGGATATGTTGATAATGAGATTACGATTAAATTAGAGGAACAGGACGGCGCCAGAACTGAAAAATATGTGACAAAAGAGGAGATATTTGACGACCTTTCCGAGATTGGCAGTGAGGGACTTGAACTTGCCAGTATTCTGGGAGTTGAAGATACCTGATCTTTTAGAGTTTATCTGGTATTTGCTTATCCCTTTAAGATCTGTTGAGTAGATTTGTAAAGGTCATTATATTTCTATATAAGGGATGGCAGATCCTTCTTATTTCATGTTTTACCTTTGTTTGATTAGTCCTTTCTGTCCTGATCTCTGTCCTGATCTTTGTCGTGAAGGGCCTTTGTGAAGGTGCTTTGTTCTGTATCCATATAGGGTTGTGGTCATTTGGAGTCTTTCATTATAGGTGAACTGGCACTGATATTTGGTCTTGCTATAGTTATTCTTTATCTTTGCCACAGGCTTCATGTTCCAACCATTGTGGGTTTCCTCTTTACCGGGATGCTTGTGGGCCCCCATGGATTTGGTTTTATCAAAGGGTTATCTGAAGTTGAGATCCTTGCGGAGATTGGCATTATTCTGCTGCTTTTTGCCATTGGTGTTGAAATGTCCCTGAAGGATCTGTGGAAGATCAAAAGGGGGGTGTTGCTTGGCGGTTCTTTCCAGGTCATACTGACAACGATCTTTGCTGTGATCGTTGCTACCCGGATCGGGTTTTCTGTTAATGAATCTATCTTTATGGGTTTTTTGTTATCTCTAAGCAGTACTGCCATAGTTTTGAAACTGTTCCAGAAAAGGGCGGAATTGCATTCAGCACATGGCCGTCTGTGTCTTGCGATCCTTCTTTTTCAGGATATCATTGTTGTCCCGATGCTTCTGGTGACCCCTTATCTGGCCGGAGTGGAAAGTTCCGGTGAGTTTTCAATGCTCGGAATGGTCCTTAAGGGCCTGGGGATAATATTAATGGTTATAGTAAGCGCCAGATGGGTCGTGCCCTTTGTGCTTTATCATATCACAAAGACCCGGGATACGGAACTGTTCCTTCTGACTACGGTTGTTATCTGTCTTTCCGTAGCCTGGCTTACGGCGAACATCGGTTTGTCCCTTGCTCTTGGGGCCTTTCTGGCAGGACTGACTATTTCGGAATCAGAGTACAGTCATCAGGCCCTGGGCAACATACTGCCTTTCCGTGACCTGTTCATGAGTTTTTTTTTCATTTCCATCGGTATGCTTCTGGATGTTTCTTATTTTCTGGAAGATCCTTTCGTTTTTGTCCTTGCAGCACTGGGGGTGCTGATTTCAAAGTCCATCCTTGCCAGTATTTCCGCCCTGCTGCTGGGATTCCCTCTGCGCACAGCTGTCATTTCAGGATTGTCCCTGGCCCAGGTGGGTGAGTTCTCTTTCATCCTTTCCAGTGTGGGGGTTGAGTACGGTATTTTAAGTGAGCAGGTGTATCAGTTGTTCCTTGTGGTGTCGATATTGACCATGGCATTTACTTCTTCGGTAATGTCCATGTCCCCGAAGATCGCTGATCATGTTGACAGGATGCCCCTTCCCTGTCAGTTAAAAAGCGGCATCCATCCTTATTTTGTGGCCCGGCTGACCGAGAAGAAGGAACATCTAAGGGATCATACTATTATCGTTGGTTTTGGTTTTAATGGCAGGACAGTTGCAAAGGCCTCCATGCTGGCGAAGATACCCTATGTTATCATTGATACCAATCCCGAGACTGTCCGCAAGGAGCAACTTCGTGGGGAAAATATCTGCTATGGGGACGCTACTCAAAAAGCTGTGCTGGAACATGCCAACATCAAGGAGGCCCGTGTAATGGTAGTGGGCATTTCGGATCCTGCAGGTACCCGGCGGCTGGTTTCCATATCCCATCGGTTAAACCCGAATCTCTATATCATTGCCAGGACCCAGTATCTTCAGGAGGTGGACCCTCTGTATGAGCTTGGTGCCAGTGAGGTCATACCAGAAGAGTTTGAAACCTCGGTGGAGATCTTTGCCCATCTGATGAAACGATATCTTATACCCAGGGATGAAGTGGAAAAACTGATCAAAGAGGTCAGAGCAGATGGGTATGAGATGTTCAGGACCCCGGCCGGAGTGGCGGCTGGTTATGATGTACAGCTGGATCTGCAGGATGTGGACATCACTACTTTCAGGATCGTAGCTTCCTCGTATTCGGCTGGCAAATCTCTTTCTCATCTGGATTTGAGAAGGATATATGGGGTCACTGTCCTTGCCATACGCAGGGAGTCAGAGGTTATTTCCAATCCGGACGGGGGCGAGATACTAAGTGCCGGGGATATCATTGTCCTTCTTGGAACGCCTGATAAGCTTTCAAGTGCAGGGGATCTTTTCTGTTCCAGTGAAGAAGTTGAAGAAGAAATGTTCCTCCTTGACGGGACTTCGTATTGATCTTTTTTAAAGGACTGATTATAAGGATTAACAGCTCCCGCGACTAACATCGCGGGGTTGAGCTGTCCCCTTATTTCTTCATCCCTTATTTTTAAATTTAAAAAAGGGGTATTAATAATAAATAATGGATCGTAGTTATCCGATGATCTGGTATGATCATTCTTTCAGTGTACCAACGACTGGATAGTCATCCATTACATCGGTGTCATGTGGAGCTTCGTCTTCCAGACTTTCGGTAAGGTCTTCGCCTGCTTCATGCATTCCCTGGTGGTCTCCAGAGTTCCAGAACATGCTGTCAGTTACATCATAGACCTTCCCGTCATATGCGACATAGGCCTTTGCACCGTCTTTTCCATTGTACTTTGAAAGTTCTTCTTTTGTGAATTCCTGCATCTAAGTCCTCCTTAAAGGTTTTAGTATAATTCAATATCTGCAGCTTTAATTTTATAATTTTCTGTTCCCGGCCGATAAAACAGTTTCTGCATTAATGAAATGTTTGTCCGGTATTTAACATCCCCTTTTATTTTTCCTGTTTTATTGGGATATTAAATCCAAAGGTACTCCCTTTACCAATTTCACTGTTCACATAGATGTTCCCGTGATGCATTTCTATGAAATGTTTTACAAGGACCAGGCCCAGGCCGGTACCCTCCTGCTGTTTTTGTGATTCGATCTGGCTGAAGGGCTGGAACAGTCTGGATATGTTCTCTTCGCTGATGCCAATTCCCGAATCTGTCACTTCCAGATTGATCATATCATCTTTTAGTTTCGCTTTGATGGTTATAAGACCGTTTTCAGGTGTGAATTTTATAGCATTGCTGACCAGATTATAAAGGATCTGCTTGAATTTGATCCTGTCAGCATCAATGGTGGTGATGTAAGGATCGATACTTGTTTGCAGTTCAATATTTTTTCTTGATGTGAGGGAATGGGTGTTGTACTTTATCCCTTTGATGACATCTTCCGGATTGAACTGTTCAATACTTAGTTCCATCTTACCGGATTCAACCTTTGAAAGGTCCAGTATGTTGTTAATAAGGGTTAAAAGATGTCTTCCGCTGTCTGATATATTTGTGACATATTTGTGTTGTTTGTCAGTGAGTTCCCCGTGGATACGTTCCAGAATTATATCGGCAAATCCTATTATCGAGTTTAGAGGGGTTCTGAGTTCATGGCTCATACTGGCAAGGAACTGGCTTTTTGCTCTGTTGGCCTGCTCTGCTTCAAGTTTTGCTTCCACCAGGCCCTCTTCTGCTATTTTTCTTTTGGTAACATCCACGACGATGCCTTTAAGGTATTGGACATTCCTGTTCTCATCATATCTTATGAAGGTCCTTTCATCCACCCAGTGTATTTCTCCTGACCTGGTTATGATCCTGTATTCAGTGGTGAAGTCATCTACTTTGTTGTTCATTTGTTCCTGTAATCTGCTCTGTACTGTTTTGAGGTCATCAGGATGTACGATATCTCCATAATCTATATCTCCTGTTAAAAAATCCTCAGGTGTATATCCGAACCGGGTGATGTTCTTTGAGACGAACAGGACAGGCCAGGTGTTATCAGCTTTCCACTTGAAAGCAATTGTCGGACTGCTGTTGATGATACTCTGTAGCTCTTCATTTTGTGCATTTGCTTCCTGAAGTTTATCCAGAATCTCGTTAAACCCTGTGGGGATGGGTCTGAAATCAGGGTTGATGTTCTCTCCGGCACGGATATTTATGTTTCCTTTTACAGCTTCATCTGCAATCGTTTTGAAATCACTGACTATGTTACTAATCGGATGGCTAATGGAATTCGAAATGATAATGGCAATTATGCCCATAAATACGATGGCAATGAACGAGACCTGGATTAACCTGTCTTTCAGGGAGTTGACCCCTGCAAACATTTCTTCTTCCGGTATTATCAGTACGAAGGAAAAGTTTCCGGTTCTGACAGGGGAGTAGAACATAATAATGTCTTTTGAATTGGTGGGGTCAATGGTCTTAATATGTCCTTTCTTTCCATTTTTGATATCTTCCATGGCTTTTTCAATTTCAGGGAGAGTAAAATCGGTAATTCTTCTTGAGCCTATCCATTCCTTGTGTTGTGGATGGGAAAGGAATATACCGTCATTACTTGTGGTGAAAGCATAGCCGGTTTGAAAGGTGCGGATGTTTGAGACTTCTTCGTCGATATAATTTAGGGATACATCAACTCCTCCGATCCCTCTGAAGGTATCATTTTCCATGATAGGGGATACAAAGCTGACGATCAGTTCTCCCTGGTAAAGGTAAGGCTCTGTCAGGATGTTTTGCTTTTCTTTTTTGGGAAGCTGATAGTAATCTTCTGTGTCATAATCCAGAAGGGCTTCAACTTTTGTGGACCCGCCGATCTTGTTCCAGTACGGGACGAACCGACCTGTCTGATCGTGGGCCCGGTCATAATTTATGTATTGCTCATCTTTTCCATCAAAAGCATCGGGTTCAAAGGCTACATATGTACCTATGAGGTGAGGGTTTTCAGATAGCAGTTTTTCCAGGATATTGTTTACTTCGGTACGGTTATTGGAGTCATATTCTTCCAGTGTTCTGGAGAGGGTGTCTGCAATGGCCATATTGGAGTTCATATCCCGGTCAAATTTTGTGGCGTAGTTTTCGGCCATCTCAATGGACTGGGTGTATGCAAGTTCTTTTTCCTGGGCAGTTACCATGTTGATGGTGATGGCAGAAGAGGTTATCAGCACAATGATGGTCCCGATCAGTATGTAAAGGATTAACTTTGATCGCAGAGGCAGGTCTTCTTTTAACATTGTGGTGGTACTCCCGGGTCCGTGGAGGTGATGGGTTAGAATAGTGGATAATTATACGTAAATATCTTATCAATCTTTAGTAATGACTCACATGTGTTTATATTTATATTTTGTCATTTTATTTAATCGGCGGAAACTCATGTGTTTTTGTTTTCCAAATCATGGTTGTATTGTGGCAAAGTCTATCTGGAATAATAGAGTCTTCTGAAAAGGGAAATGATAGTATGGGCGAAAAGATAACAGATAAGAACATTCTTGAAGAAATCCTCCTGGATGCACAGTATTTGAGACTGGGCCTTTGCAATGAAGGCAGGCCATATATAGTGCCGGTATCGTTCGGATATCGGGATGATACCATCTATCTGCATAGCTCCCGAAAAGGCCTGAAGATAGACATAATTCAAAAGAATAACAATGTCTGTTTTGAGGTTGACGCATATTTAGGCATCCTGCCCTCGGATGACCCCTGTTCCTACTATATGAGGTACCGGAGTGTTGTAGGAAATGGAACTGCAACCATCCTGGAAGATGAGGCTGAGATAAAAGAGGGCCTGGGATGTCTTATTGATCGTTACCACAAAAAGGATTATGACCTGGATGAGCTGAACCTGAAAAGCATAGTTGTCATCCGGATCGATGTAAATGAACTACATGGAAGACAATATGCCATGGATGCCTGAATCTGCGTAAGGAGGGCCCATGTTGCAGTCTGACAGAATAAGTTCCAGGATCGGTTTCATCTTTTCCCATCATAATCTCTACGTTGAGAATGCCCCGGAATCTCCCCGATCCATCCAATTCCCGAGTCCTTGCACTCCGGATATCTCTTCATTGCTCATCCCTCCCTTCGATCAGGCCCAGGGCCCTTTCAGTAGCTTTATATTTCTGTTTGCTGCTGGTGGGCCTGTCAGGGATGGTCATGCTTAGCAGGCCTGCTTCTATCATTGGAGTGATGGTGGATTTGCGGAAGCGGGTTCTGTTGGTCTGGCTGAGGGGGCCCATGAGATCAGTAAGTGATATTGCATCTTTTGAGGCCAGGATGATCTTTCTGGCGGTTTCGGGGGGGACTGACTCAGGACAGACCTGGGACAAACTTAGGACAGGCCGGCCATTGTCTTCATCAATTCCCAGGATGATATATCCTCCACCCCAATTGTTAATATCATTGGAAAAAGCACAGATGCTGTGCATCACTTTAAGGGGATTCCAGCCCGCCTTAAACTCAAGACGTTCCCACTCCACTGTCATACCGTTTAGCAGTTCGTGGATATTAACAGGCAAGCCCATTATTCCACAGCCTCCTTAAGCAGTCCTTCCATTTCCTCTTCCAGGGCCAGGATATCCGCTCTGATCTGCTCGAGGCTGCGCAGGGGAGTGTACCGGTAGAACTCCTTTGTGAAATTGATCTCGTATCCGATCTTCGTTTTTGTCTCATCGATCCAGGCATCAGGGACATGGGGTGCTACCTCGCGGGCAAAATAGGTGTATATGTCCTCTTTTAAAGGTACGTTCTCATAGTCACGCAGCTCCGGATCAGGCTCACTCTCGCCTTTTTTTGTGCAGACTTCAGCGGTCTCATCCCTGCAGGAGAGGGCCTTGAGTATCGTCTTGAAAAGGGAAGCACTGACATCGGCCCCTGCTGTTTTAAACTGTTTTTTCAAAAGCTTTGTGAAATCATCGTGGTTTTTGCAGATCGTGTCAGTATCAAGCATGGAAAGGATTTTGAGGATCAGCTCCTGCAGGGCCTTCCCTCTGCTGATCTCTTCCTGTGCAGCCTCCTCTTTCTTTTTACTGGTAGCAAGATTCCGGAAGGCCTTCTCCTGCTTCAGAGCCTGAATCCTTTCAGCACTGGCCTGGAAATTAAGTTTAAGAGGTCTTTCGATGGTGATGCGCTGGTATCCGAAATCAGCATTATCGAAGATCTTTGAATAATCGTTTTCTGTGAACTCTCCGTAGAGCCGGGTGATCTTTTCGATATTGTCATCACTGACCTCATTGCGTTTGTTCCCCAGGCTTTTCTTCATTTTGACATAAAAGTCCACCGCGTTTATCAGCTGGACCCGGCCTTTCCTTTCAGGTTGTTTCCGGTTGGTAATTATCCAGACATAGGTGTGTATCCCCGTATTGTAGAACAGCTGGTCGGGCAGGGCCACGATGGCTTCCAGCAAGTCGTTCTCTATGATCCATCTGCGGATCTCACTCTCTCCGCTGCCGGCCCCGCCGGTGAACAGCGGGGAGCCGTTAAAGACGATACCTATACGACTGCCTTGACTTTTCATTTTGAAGATCATATGCTGCAGGAAAAGGAATGAACCGTCACTGATCCTGGGCAGACCGGCCCCGAATCTGCCTGCATGGCCCTGATCTTCATTCTCATCCCGGATGAATTTCTCCACTTTTTTCCATTCCACACCAAAAGGGGGATTGGAAAGCATATAATCAAACCTTCCATCCGGCAGGCCGTCTGCGGTAAAGGAATTGCCGACTTTGATATTAGCTGCATTCTGGCCCTTGATCAGCATATCGGACTTGCAGATCGCAAAGGACTCATCATTAAGCTCCTGTCCAAACACCTCCAGCCTTGCATCGGGATTCAGTTCCTTCAGGTACTCCTCCGCAACAGAAAGCATTCCCCCGGTACCGCAGGCCGGGTCGTAGAGGGTCTTAACGATCCCTTCTTTTGTCAGGATGTCCGCATCACTCACAAAAAGCAGGTTCACCATCAGCCGGATCACTTCCCTGGGGGTGAAATGATGTCCGGCCGTCTCATTGGACAGCTCGGAGAACTTACGTATCAGTTCTTCAAAGATGTAACCCATCTCCACATTGCTGACTTTCTCCGGATGGAGGTCAACCTCTGCAAAGTTCTTTATCACCAGATAGAGCAGATCATTCTTATCCATTTTTTCGATCTGCTCGTTAAACTTGAAATATTCAATGATGTTGCGGGCATCTTCGGAAAACCCGTTAATATAATGCTTGAGATTAGCAGCCAGATTATCCGGATCGGCCTTAAGACTGCGGAAATCATAGCGGCTTTTGTTGTGGAACTTAAAACCCGCAGCCTTATTGAGCAGCACATCGGTATTCTGCACATTCATGGCCTCAAGTTTTGGGATATGGTCCAGGACCTTCTGTTTTGTAGGCTCAAGCACACAATCCAGCCGTCTCAGGACAGTAAGCGGCAGAATGACTTTCCCATAATCGGCCTGCTTATAGTCTCCTCTGAGAAGGTCTGCAATGCTCCAGATAAAATTAGCATTTTCCGTAACGTTAACCATATTTACAATCTCTTCCCGGGTATTTTTGTAGCTATAAAAGGAACGACAACAAGCATTATAAATTTATTCATTTAGAATTGAATAATGGTGTTGGCAGGGCCCGGCCCCGGAGATGGCTATGGAATTTCCTTTGATGATCGGTTCTTCAGAAAGAGTTGAAAATATTGACATGCAGTAAGCTGTCAATCAGGTGGTATATAAAGGGGAGTTGAAAAAAAGATTAAATTATGGGCTCGACGTCTTCGTGGCCGAACTTTTTGAGGATTGCACGCTTTTCTACATTCCGTGAATTCTTAACCATTTCTATTTTCTCATAATTTATCATAATTGTTTTTTGATGGTCACTATTTATTAGCATAGTTTCTATGATATATGAAGGAAAAATATTTAAAGATAGGTGGGTAAATATAATATAAATTGTAGAATTAATTTACAGCAAAAAGGGGATACTTCCAGAATGTGTAGCACAACTGCAATATTGTGTGGCAATTACATCAAATATAGTTAAAATCGGAGTGATAATATGCTTGAAGTAGTAAAATTGACTAAAGTACAGTGGACAAAAATAAAACCTTATGTAATCATAAGTAGTTATGGGACAGACAAGACAATATTCAAGAGCATAGATGATATACTAACTGCCAATAAAGTAGTAACATTAAACGGCAAGGCTATGTGGGGTAAAAGAAGTGCAACTCGTTCTATAGCTGAAAGAATAGCCGATTATCATTCAATTTTTGAATTACCTGACGGTACTTTTGCTGTGGCATCACAGGAATTTAAAAAAGATATTAATTCCAAAAAAGTTATTAACATATGTGCTGACCAAAAATGGCATTATGATACAAACAAACTCTGAATTAATGTGTAAATGCCACTGTATGTTATTTTCATAGTGTTCATTAAGCTCCTGCAAAATTATATGACGGAAGTTACATACAGATTGCATTAGTTTTGAAGACCAGGTGAATCCACAAAATGGGTAAGATAATTGATTTTCTTGCAGGCATAAGTGTATTGATTGCAGTAGTTTCTATAGTTGCCATAAGGTCAGGGACATCTCTATTGCCATACAGTGTGTTCGAAAAGCCTCTTCTACTGATCCCCTTTCTTATTTTCCCATAGCGGGCCTGATCCTGAATGAATTCAGGCCTAAGCCCAAATGATCCTTCACATCCCACACTTTCCAGTATATGGAAATACATGTTGAAGATCGGTCCTCTTTGTCCTGCATCCAAAGATCTGTCCCTATCACCCTCTTTCCTTTAACTTCAGGAACTGTTCGGTCAGTCCCTCCAGCTCAGGAGATCCCCCCTCATCTTTCTGATCCGGTATGTCTTGCAGGATGGGCCCGTGCTGCTTCAGATAGATATCGTACATAAGCTCAATGATCGGTCCGTATGTCTCATCATTTCCACAGGTCACGGCATCAAGGTAAGCATTGCGCTCTTCCAGTCCAAAATAGAGGGTTGGATAGCCATGTTTTTCCAGTACAAAGTTCATCAGGGCCCGGGCCACCCTGCCATTACCTTCCTGGAACGGGTGGATGGTGACAAACCTGGTGTGCAGTAAAATCGCAAGTTCAAAAGGATGCATCTTTTCTCTGTTCCGGTCGTACCATCTGACCAGGCCCTGCATTAATTCCTCTACTTCAAAGGCGGGGGGTGGTTCATGCCGGGCTTTTTCAATCAGCACCTGGATTCTCCGATCAATTCCCGGTGATTCGAGGACACCCCACATTAGTATCTCATGGATCCTTTTGATGAGGGACTCGCTCAGATCACCGGAAAAAGAACTTAATTCGGGCCGAAGTCTGGTGAAGTTCATGATCTCATAGACTTCTCTTACCGATCTGCCCGATGGTGTCAGGCCATGTTCCATAAGTTCCTGTGCTTCTTTTTGTGTGATCGTATTGCCTTCAATAGCGGTCGTTCCGGAAACATAGCGTGTATATATGTTGTTTTGATACAGTTTAGTTTCATCCGGATAAAACTGTTTCAGTCTGGAATAGTCAAAATGTAGTCTTTCAATATCAGTGATCTGCTCTTCATTCAGATAGCTGTGTTCTTTCTTCATCCAGTATTCCCGATGTCGGGTTAACCTGATTTCCGCAAGTTTACCCAGCTTCCTGGAAAACTCATCCAGGGTTGTTTTTTCAAATCTGCCAACATAAAGAGAGATTGGAAGACTTTTAGAGTTAATCCGGACTTTATATTTAATATAGAGATATCTATTGCCTTTAATTGTCTTAATTTCTACTTTTGCCACGTTAAAAGTTAGGCCTTCTTTGTTAAATAAAGGTTATCCTGTCAGGTTAACTTTTGTGGGTATTAATTTCATAGATAAAAAAGCTTATCTTGCAATAAGTAAATCGTTCCAGCGGCCAATATAAGTGCCGTTGGGTAAATTAATTTTAAAAAGTATATGCTAAATTCTCAACAATAAATCACCACTTGAAAAATTGCTACGGACAGTTTGAAATTAATAAAGATGAAACTATCAGGAAATTCCTGATAGTTCAAGCGTTAAATGTGTGCCAACTGTTCCCTTCATGATTTCATCTGCTGAGGAAGAAGATCATTGATATGTCCTGCACCGAATGGAAGATGATGAGATTTTCTAAAGGTACATTGCATTACGATTAATGGGGTGTAGGGGTAGAGAAAGCCCACTGCTTTAGCTGTGGGATGAATCGTACCCCACCTCTTAGATAATCTAACTTATACATAAACTTTTTAAATAATCCGGACATATTAACTTCTAATGCGTAAGACATACAAGTTCCGGCTCTATCCAACTAAACCACAACAAAAACAGATGGAGCGCATCCTGGAATTATGTAGACAGGTGTATAATCGCACATTGGAGGAACGAAAAACCGCTTATGCTGAAAGAGGTGAGACACTCTCCAAATACACTCTCAACAAACTACTTCCCGAATGGAAAAAAGAGAATCCCGAATACAAAGAGGTATTCTCTCAAACCCTTCAAGAAGTACAAGAAAGAGTAGACCTTGCATTCAAGCACTTTTTCAGACGTGTGAACAGCGGAGAAAAACCAGGATACCCACGATTCAAAGGTAAAGGATGGTACGATAGTTTCACATATCCTCAAATGGGATTCAAGCTTGAGGATAATATTTTGTATCTTTCCAAAATCGGAAACGTCCGTGTAAAAATACATAGGGAAGTTGAAGGTGACATTAAAAGAATCATTGTTAGACGTTCTGCACGTAAAAAATGGTACGTTTCCATAATAACCGAATGTGAATCCGTGGAGATTCCAGAGCGAAATATGGAACACGTTGTAGGTATTGACATGGGATTATCCAGTTTCGCAACCCTGTCAGATGGAACATCTATACCTAATCCTCGCTTTTTCCGTATGGAAGAAAAGGAGCTTGCCAAAGCTTCGCGAAAGTTATCTAAAGCCGCAAAAGGTTCCCAAAAACATAAAAAAGCTGTTCGGGTAGTACAAAGAGTACATGAAAGAATAGCAAACAAGCGTTATGATTTCATTCATCAGTTAAGCAGACTATTGGTAGATGATTATTCCTTCATAGCTTTTGAAGATTTAAACATCAAGAACATGCTTAAAAATCATTGTCTTACAAAAAGCATATCAGATGCTGCATGGAATATGTTAATCTCTGCAACAAAGTACAAGGCTGAAAGTGCTGGTTCTTTAGTTGTATCGGTTAATCCTGCAAATACTTCTAAGATGTGCTCAAGATGTGGTCTGCTAGTGGAAAAAACACTAGCAGATAGAACACATAAATGTAATAGCTGTGGTCTGGTTTTAGACCGGGACCACAATGCCGCTATCAACATTCTCAGATTGGGATTGCAATCTGTCGGTATAGAAACCGTAGAAGCCCACGAACTTTAGTCGTGGGAGCAGTCACGTGAAACAGAATGCTAAAACTGATAAGCCATTTAGTTTGAATGCTCATGTGAAAGAAAGGTTGGATACCGGTAGACAGCTTAAAACGAAAATGTATTAATTTAAAAATGATTTGTATTCGGATGTGACCTGCTTTTTATGAGCAAGTCACTCCAAATATACGCTATTAGAATTTGTTCTTCTGAAAAATGTAGAACGCATAACCATATTCATCCGGGCGTTCTCTGAAGAGTTTTATCTCTTTTCTGTTAAACTCAAGTATCATTTCTGCCTCAGTGTTTCCTTTATAGTTATCACTGATTTCATCAACTCTTTTTTCCAGATTGTCATAAAACTCGTACCAGACAGAAACTGGCAGTTTAAAATGATCAATGACATCATATCCTGCTGCCGTAACAACTTTTTCAGTATCAGGCATATTCCTGATACCAGGATATATTTCCTGCCAGAATTGAAGCACTTCCGGAGAAGGTTCATCCGTGAACCATGTGTTCTCTGTCACTGCCATATAGCCTCCATCTTTCAAAAACTGTTTCCAGTAGCTGATTCCCTTTTCAAAACCAAGGATAAAGATGGAGCCTTCTGCCCAGATTACGTCGAATTCTCCTGCTTCAAAAGGCAGTTCATCCATGGAAGCACAAACTGTGGTAATCTTATTGTCAACTCCTTCATTAGCTGCATTTTCCATCAGTTTGTCCAAAAAAGGCTGGTAAATATCAGTTGCAGTGATGTGACAGTCGTTACATATCTTCGCAAGATGGATTGTCTGCATGCC
This sequence comes from Methanosarcinaceae archaeon, assembly GCA_963676195.2. Lineage (GTDB taxonomy): Archaea > Halobacteriota > Methanosarcinia > Methanosarcinales > Methanosarcinaceae > CAXXJW01. Next base: position 811,850 of record CAXXJW010000002.1, read on the forward strand.
CACACCACAACCAATGTCAAGAATCTTACTGCCGGCAGGAAGGGGAGAAAGCATATTAAAGGCTTTTTCAGTACATTCGTTACTACCTGGACCCTGTCTGGGTAAACCATCAAATATCTCAAAAATTGGCGATTCCATTTTTGCACCTATATTTATCATTTGTTTTGCTTGAAATGATATTCAATAAAGTCAATATGGCTTTTTGACAACTACGATTTTATATGTTCAAGCAGTGATTCTTAATATCTCGCAGAATATATAGCAATTTTACTTTGTAATAAACTCAGAAGTAGTGAAAAGATGGATGAAAAGTTACTTGCAAACATCGGTTTGAACAAATATGAAAGTTCTGTTTATTGGACGCTTTTGAAAAAAGGAGATATGGAAGCAAGTAAATTATCACAGTTATCAAACGTTCCCATTGGAAGGATATATGAGATCTTGAGGGATTTGAACAAATATGGCCTTGTGGAGATCAAACCTTCAAGGCCACGAAAGTACAGGACTGTTGATCCGAAAATTGCTTTTGAACTCATGTACAAAAGAAGAGAGGAAGAAGCATTCAATGAGCTAAAACTACTCAGGGAAGCTTTTGCTGAAATTGAACGGCAACTTTCCAATGATGATTCTCCAAAGGATGTTGAAACAATATTCTGGCCCGACAAGTTCCATGATAATGAACTAAAAGAGACGGTGAATTCATTTTTTGAGGACATTGAACATGAAATATGTGTTGTTACTCCCCTTAAGTATAAGCCAGGAGTGTCAGAACAATATGATGATTCAATGCCAGTATTCAGCAGGGCTTACTTAAATTTGGCACAGCGTGGCATTCATGTTAAAATTCTGGATTCCCACTCTCAACTGGTGCCGGCAATAAAAGAACTTGTTAATTCAATTGAAGATGAATCACTCAAAAGTAATGTTCAGAAATTCATGGAAATAAGAATTCTTGAAACAGAAAGCGATTTTGTAATCTTTGATTCAAAGACTATCTTTCTTGATATTGAAGATCAGATTAATACTGGTACTAGTCTTGGTATGACACAGATTCATGATGAGTCATATACAAAGCGTTTCAAAGCTAAATTCGATGACCTCTGGACTAAGGGGAAGAGATTCAATTTCATATAAACTGGTCTAATGTCATGTCATAGGCAAATTGACGTAATCTTCATATGTGATACAATTCAAATTAATTGTATGGAAAGAAAATACATTGTGACGTTAACTGAAGATGAGAGGAACGAATTAAAAGAGATTAATTCAAAAGGTGTGCATAATTAAACCCTGGAGCAAAATAGGGCGGGTAATTCCCCTGAGAATAATAGTTCTTTTGTAGCACAGATAGAAATGGTATTGGGCGTCTATAAAAAATCATTCTGAAAAAATATCCAGTTATTTGTAAAGATGAATCACCCAAACAACTAATTTCCGAAACAAGAACTCCACTTCCAATTGCTTCCAGGTATGCTGCAAAATATGATTACGATTAACGGGGTGTAGGGGTAGAGAAAGCCCACTGCTTTAGCTGTGGGATGAATCGTACCCCACCTCTTAGATAATCTAACTTATACATAAACTTTTTAAATAATCCGGACATATTAACTTCTAATGCGTAAGACATACAAGTTCCGGCTCTATCCAACTAAACCACAACAAAAACAGATGGAGCGCATCCTGGAATTATGTAGACAGGTGTATAATCGCACATTGGAGGAACGAAAAACCGCTTATGCTGAAAGAGGCGAGACACTCTCCAAATACACTCTCAACAAACTACTTCCCGAATGGAAAAAAGAGAATCCCGAATACAAAGAGGTATTCTCTCAAACCCTTCAAGAAGTACAAGAAAGAGTAGACCTTTCATTCAAGCACTTTTTCAGACGTGTGAAAAGTGGGGAAAAACCAGGATACCCACGATTCAAAGGTAAAGGATGGTACGATAGTTTCACATATCCTCAAATGGGATTCAAGCTTGAGGATAATATTTTGTATCTTTCCAAAATCGGAAACGTCCGTGTAAAAATGCATCGGGAAGTTGAAGGTGACATTAAAAGAATCATTGTTAGACGTTCTGCACGTAAAAAATGGTACGTTTCCATAATAACCGAATGTGAATCCGTGGAGATTCCAGAGCGAAGTGTTGAACACGTTGTAGGTATTGACATGGGATTATCCAGTTTCGCAACCCTGTCAGATGGAACATCTATACCTAATCCTCGCTTTTTCCGTATGGAAGAAAAGGAGCTTGCTAAAGCTCAGCGAAAGTTATCTAAAGCTGCAAAAGGTTCCCAAAAACATAAAAAAGCTGTTCGGGTAGTACAAAGAGTACATGAAAGAATAGCAAACAAGCGTTATGATTTCATTCATCAGTTAAGCAGACTATTGGTAGATGATTATTCCTTCATAGCTTTTGAAGATTTAAACATCAAGAACATGCTTAAAAATCATTGTCTTGCAAAAAGCATATCAGATGCTGCATGGAATATGTTAATCTCTGCAACAAAGTACAAGGCTGAAAGTGCTGGTTCTTTAGTTGTATCGATTAATCCTGCAAATACTTCTAAGATGTGCTCAAGGTGTGGCCTGTTAGTGGAAAAAACACTAGCAGATAGAACACATAAATGTAATAGCTGTGGTCTGGTTTTAGACCGGGACCACAATGCTGCTATCAACATTCTCAGATTGGGATTGCAATCTGTCGGTATAGAAACCGTAGAAGCCCACGAACTTTAGTCGTGGGAGCAGTCACGAATACAAGTAAGAAGGTGTCTGTAACATATTTATGGCCTGTGACCCACTCACGGGTTTAAGGATTGTAGAGATCACTGAACGTAAAACTAAAAAAGACCGGGCCTTATATAATATCTTTGGGTATATTTAAAATCACTCTCAGAAAACGATGCGGCTGCCGGGATTCGAACCCGGGTTCTAAGCTTGGGAAGCTCAGGTCATAGCCACTAAACCACAGCCGCACTACGTTTTATCTTATATCTTCTGTATTTTTAACCTTTTTGGTATATGAAAAAGGGCCGGGCCCCCTTTACATCTGTATGATCATAAATACATACAAGAAGTGCACTTACGATCATTGGGATGCAGGTTAAATCCCACGACTTTAGTCGTGGGTAGTTGACTGGTATTTCTGTATGATCTCGTCAAAGGAGTCGGCCACGTATTTGAGATCTTCTCTGTCAACTCCGAAGGTGCTGAGCTTGAAGTATTTGGTAAGGCCGGCTTTGATGCCGTGGATCTTTCTTGCTTTGAGCTCTTTGTAGAGGAAGTATCTGCCTTTCTTGACCGTCTTGGATATCTCGTAGAGATTTTCGGCCTCGAAGAACATCAGGTCATGGTTATGGGGTTTCTCTCCCATCTGGATCAGGCCCAGGTCTTCAAGTTTTGCGGAGAACCAGCGGGCTTTGTCCACTTCTGCGTCCCAGTTCTGTGTCCTTTTCAGGACCTCGGGGAAAGAGGACATCATGGTCATGACATTCGCTCCTCTGGCAGTGCAGCCCAGCAACTCTATTTCCTTGTTCTTGTTCGTGGGGGACTTCCTGAACACCTGCTCAGCATATTCACCATTCACACCCAGTACCCCGATGGGGCCGCAGGATGCCATTGATTTATGACCGCTGCCGGCAACAAAGTCAGCTCCTATCTCTTTTGCATTCACGGGCATTCTGCCTATGGAATAGGCACAGTTTAACAATAAAGGCACATCGTACTCATGACAGATGGAAGCTATCTTCTTAGCATCCGGCAGGTTGCCGTAGTTGCCGTCCGGGTAGGTCAGCAGGGCAAGGGCCGGAGGCCTTGAGGTTTCTTCTATGATCTTCTCAATACAGACGCCGAAATCCTCCGGATCAATATAATAATCCGGCCTCCCGGAATGGGGGACGGTGTGGATGTTCAGGCGGGCTCTCTGGGCGGCAACATGGGATGAATAATGGGCCAGGCCGTCAAGCAGGACATGATCTCCTTCCTTTCCCACCGTATGCATCACTGCAAATTTGGATTCCCGGGCCCCGTGAGTGACCCTGGCAGCGTCCACGTCAAGAAAATCCGGCAAAATGTCATGGATGAATTCCTGGATAGGGGGTTTTTTGATCTCATCCAGTACTCCCAGACAATGATCACAGATTGAGTAACCATCTCCCCATTCCAGCAGTGTCTTTCGGGCATCCTCTGTAAGTTTTCCACCTGTCTGCAAAGGGTCTATATTGATCAGGCTACGGCTCTGCCTCTCTATGAACCTGAACTTCTGCAGGGAATCCTCATTAATAGTCATGTTGCACCAGAATATTAATTTATTTAAATGCCTTTTCCAGCACTTCCATGAAATCATCGCACTGTGCCATCAGCCTTGATACAGCCAGTTTCAGCGCATCGATGGGATCGGCACCTTCTGTCTTTATGAAAAGGATAGGCTCACTGATGGTCACGTGTTTCATATCATAGGAGGCAGTATGTACCGTTTCATCCTCCAGAAGGGTTTCTTTGAGCATATTAAGGAGAGTATGGCTCTCTCCTTTTATCTCAATCTTCATTTCATTATCTGATTTTTCCAGAATCTTAAGTTCCATTGAATAACTCCTGTCCTATTATGATCCTCAGGCTGTTCAAATGATACCTGTTCCAAAATCGGATGAAAGTTTCCTGTTCTCTTTATTTCCGCATTCAGGACATTTGAGGCCTTTGTTCTCCTTTACAAGGGGAACTCCGCAATTGGAACAATTTGCGGCCATAACTCCAAGGGAATTGCCGGATGTTGTAAGCCTAAGGTTTTCCATATTGATCACCTTGGCTTTCACAACATCGGTGATTGAGAACTCTCTGCTGATATCCTTTACATATGCTTCCTTTATATTGGAAACATGTATGGCTGCAATTCCGGGGTTAATGAAACCACGTTCTCCCTGTCCTTTGATCGCATCGATCTGGACCAGGGCCATGGTGTCTCTCACATTGGTGACAGTACCAACGACAATGTCTCCTTTATTGATCGTGGGTGGTGTACTTGTTACAGGTTCCACACTTAACCTGCGTCTATTCTCATCCAGAATGACATATCCTGTAGTCATTGCATGTATGTCGCTTCTTTGTACATAGGTGCCGTCCCCGGGTTCGTATTCTTCCCGGGTTCCAATTATCTCACCCGGGATGACCAGAGGCCCTTGTGTCTCAGTTGTATCCTGTATTTGCTCATCTGATCCTTCCACAGGCTCACTCTCCTCTATCTTTTCAATATCTACTGTAGTTTCAGTTTTATCACTGGATCTGTTTTTATTCTTATTGATCTTCTTATCAGAAGCGCTTATATTGCGCCTTCCGGTCTTTTTCTTATTTCTGATCCTAATAAAAATCCCTCATATATATTATCATCAGTTATGTGGTATGATCAGGTAAATTGGTGGCTCCTGTCGTGGATTTTCCTCAGCTTTTTCCATGCTGGATATGTATGTGGAACCAGCCCGATAGATATTATTTCTTTTTAAAGGCTTCAGGTTTGTCTGACTCTATCCTATATAATTCTACCTCAATTCTCTCTACATCTTTTTTATGGAATTTAAAGGTTCGTTTTATGGGAAAACCTGTTGTATACCAGTCTGTTATATGGGCAGGTCCAATGAACTTTTTTATAAACCCATGACTTGAAGAGTTATGTATCGAATAGACAACATTGGATATTTCCAGGGCAGTTGAAAGAAAAGGCCTGTCACTTCCCTTTGACTGGGCCCCGAAGGGCGGGTTCATCAAAGTGGCATGTGCCTGAATTTTAACTTCCCTCACATCCATGCAGATAAATTCCACATCAACTCCCAGATCATGTGCGTTGTCTGCTGCGACCTTAAGGGCACCGGGGTCTATATCGATCCCGATGACCTTCTTTGCACCCAGCAGTTTTGCACCGATGGCAAGGATACCTGTGCCACAGCCCAGGTCAATGACAGTATCTTCCAGGTCAGCGTTCATGAAAGCAAAATGAAGCATTTCTGCTGCAATAAGGGCCGGGGTGGGGTATTGTTCCAGAGCTATATCCGGTACGTCAAATCCCCTGACCTTCTCCAGCAGTATCTCCAGTTTGCGCTGTTTCATGGGTCCCCTCTGATCTCATCAAATACAAGCTCTTCCCAGGGGATCTCTCCAATTACCACCTTGAATTCAACAGGTGTGAGCATGGGGGCGCAGTACCTTCCTGTTTCATCGATTGCAAGGCGGGGGCAGGCAGTATTAACAAATGCGTCCACTTTGAACTGGAGCAGCTGCTGCGGGGTTATAAGGTCCATGGGAATGATGAATGCCTCTTTTCCATGGGAGTGGGCCTGTTCTTTTAGTTCCCGGGCCAGTTCCATCCGGTACTGTCCGGGTTTTGTGGATACGATGATCCCGAAAATTTCCGCATCCATTGAATTACCAATTACAGCACTTCGCTGTTTAAGGACTCTCTTACCATCAGCATCCCTTACTTCCCCTGAAAAAGGATCTGCAACGACAACCCGTTTACCGGTTGCCAGGTTAACCCCTATGGGATGGAACTGGCCGCTGCCAATATACAGACATTCATCAAATTCCAGGCCGTCCACAACTGAAAAATTACATCCCAGTACCTGTCCCGGATAGGCAATCTTGCTATCCCCTCTTCCTGTCAGCGGGACCTTTCCATGATCGAAGAGGATCTCACATGCTTCATCAAGGCTGTGTACATGCTGTACTGTAGTGATCAGTGCTATCCTCTCTCCTTCAAGCTGTAAAACAGCTTTCTCAAGTACGTCTTTAATATCAACATTTGATCTGGTCTCAATAAAAAAGACCTTATCACTGTAGTGGTTATCGTCCAGCTGTGCATGGCCGAAGTGGAACAGTATATCCACCATTTCAAGCATGGCCACATCCAGATCACATGCTCCAAAACAGGGATTACCTGAGATGAGTACCTGCACTCCTGTGGAATTTTCTATTCTCTGTGCCAGAGCCGTTGCCTTTCGTTTAAACCCTTCAGGGAACTGGAGGCCTATGATATCCGGGCCTGTCCTTTTGACGATATCGATCACATGACCTGGCTGCAGGTCAAAGGACCCTTCGATATTACTGCTCACCTGCAACCTCCTTTATAATGACCCCTGATTCAGATACATCAATATCAACAAGGGTCCTCACATTAAAACCCATCTCATGAAGCTGCTTTACCCCGTCCCCTCTGCCTATGACCACTATTACATCAAGCACACTGGCACCTATATTCTCCAGAGCCTGCAGAAGGGCTTTAAGGGTGCCACCGGTACTTATTACATCATCCACCACGAGCAATCTGTCCCCTTTGCGGATGTCGTTGATATAAAGCTCCCCTTTTGAATAACCTGTACTCTGGGAGAGTTTTATTTCCCCTTCCAGCTCATACTTCCTTTTTCTGACAATGGAAAAAGGAATGCCCAGTTTCAGCGACAGGGCTGTGGCCAGGGGGATACCCATGGCTTCAATGGAGAGGATCTTGTCAATATCCGGGTCTATTATACCGGCGATATGTTCTGTGACCTCTGCTATAAGGCCCGGGTCCATTGACGGGACACCATCGGTCACCGGATGGATAAAATACGGATAATCCCCTCTTTTTATGATCGGTGCTTTACGTAATGATTCCTGCAGGATATCCAATGTCATGTATGATCATTCCTTTCAAATTCTAATACAAAAAACAGATATCTGAGCCCCTGTAATTTAGTTTAATGTCGAAGCCACATCATCCCTTTCTTCTGTTATTGCAGAATAAAGACTTTCCTTACTTAAAAGTACTGGATGGTAATACTTACCCATACATTCTGCTGCGATGTTAAGAGCTTCCTCTGATCCCTCTTTGCTAATATCCACGACCAGCAGGTTCACTTTATAGTGGGCTATCTGACGGGCCGTCCTTAACAACTCCCTCCGGATGTTCCCACCCACTTCCAGGGATACATTGGCCGTACCATCGGTGACCAGTATCATGATCGGGACCGCAGAAGGTTCCCTTTTAAGTTCATACAATATGGTTTCCAGACCTGTAAGCATACCCGAGGCCATAGGCGTGGTCCCTCCAAAAGGTACTTTCTCAAGATAACGTTTGGCAGCCTCCACAGATGAGGTGAAAGGCAGTATCAGCTGGCCTGATCTGCCGCTATAGGTCACCAGGGAGATCCTGTCCCTTCTCTGATAGGCATCTTTGAGCAGGGCTATCACCACATCTGTGGTCGTATTGATCTTTTCCTGCTCATCCATTGACCCGGAGGTATCAAATACGATATTTATGAGCGTGGACACCCTTCGTCTGCGGATCTTTTCCCGGAGGTCCCCTTTAGTTATCACCACTTTACCATCTTTTGCATGCCGGGCTGCAGCCCTGACCGTGGGCCCAATGGCAATATCGGTGATTTCTTCTCCCTTTGGTATCCTGGAGCGCACATATCTGCCACGTTTGCTTCTTGTGAGCACTTCAGCACGTCTGCCGGATTTGAGTCGGCCTGTGACGATCTTCTTTTTCTGGTTCGTCTTTGTGAAATCCGTTAATATCTTGCTGATCACCGCATCCTTATCTTTAAGTTCTTCAGAGGTCCGGGTACCGGTAGTTTTTGCTCTGTTCAAATGAACGGGGACCTGGGACCCGGTTATTTCCTCTGTTTTTGTTGTCAGAAGTCCAGCGGGTCTGTTAGCATCAGTTGTTGAAGTAAGTTCTGATACTTTATTGTCAGAGGTCTGATCGGATTCAACAACAGAAATCTCTTCATGTATTTCATGTCCCGTTGTTGTGCTGATTACCCGGGGTCTTTTATTATCATTTACTTTTTGGAGTCTGACAGGCTTTTTCCTTTCCACTTTGATGATCATATCATCTGCTGGCAGATCTGGTTTCTGGCCGGTGTGAGAGGCTTCCTCCACAGGTATGACCGGCAAATTTTCCTCTTCTATAACATCATGTCCGCTTTGCTCAGCTTCATAATGTTTATGGATCAGGAGGGGTATATCCTTTTCATTAGAAGAAGTTTCCATTTCCATCAGGCCCATGGGGCCAAACAATTCCCCGGGGTCAAGGATCAAATAGTCCCGGTCTGCAATGATGAAAACTTCCTGCACCTCTGCTGGTCGCAACTGGGAGAGGTTCTCGTTGATCTTCTGATGGATCCTTTGTGTATCATTTTCCCCAAAATCAGAAAGATGCCGGTGCGGGATCCGGATGCTCAATATATTCCTGCCGATATTGAACGTTTTGATGCCATAGTCCCGGATAAGGTTCATTCTCATCCGGGAAGCTGCTGCATCATTACTCATAGATGGGTCTCCGCTTTATCAAACAGAGCCGTTGACCACAGCTTTAAGCTGTTCCACGCTAAACTCTTCTTCCTCGAAGGGTTTTTTGCGCATCCTGTGGGGCAGGACCATCTCGGCAGATTCGATGATGTCCTCATTTGTGATCTGTTCCCGGCCATCATATGCGGCATTGGTCCGGGCAGTGCGTTCGATCATCATATCTGCCCGGTGACCATCAACATTAAAGGCCACACAGATCTTTGCAATTGTCCGCAGATTTTCTCTTGTGGAAGTCACTGCGGGAAGCAATTGCTGAGCTTTCATGATCCTGGCCTTAAGCCTTTCCTGATCGGCGGTGTACTCATGCCGGAAACGTTTTGGATTCTCATTGAACTGGTTACCCCTTTCAATGATCTCAACCCTCTGTTCCAGATCAAATATACCTGCAACTTCCACCTGCAGTGCTATCCTGTCCAGAAGCTGGGGCCGAAGTTCTCCTTCTTCAGGATTCATACTTCCAACGATAATGAACTTTGAAGGGTGGCTGACACTGACCCCTTCCCTTTCCACGGTGTTAATTCCCATTGCCGCAGCATCAAGCAGGGCATCCACCACAAAATCATCAAGCAGATTGATCTCATCCACATACAGGATGTTACGGTTGGCCTGTGCCAGGATCCCGGGTTCAAATGCCTGTGCTCCTTCTTTAATGGCTTTTTCTATATCCAGGCTTCCAACCACCCTATCTTCAGTGGCTCCCACCGGCAGGTCCACGACTTTCATCGGCTGCTTTCTGATCTGTATCATTCCCGTCCCCTGTTTTTCCCTGCATTCCCAGCAAAATTTTTCCGGTTCCAGGGGATCACAATTATACTTACATCCCTCGATAGTTTCAATCTCAGGGAGGATCTCAGCCAGTCCCCGGATAGCCGTTGATTTTGCAGTTCCTTTCTGACCCCTGATAAGTACTCCTCCAATGGAAGGATTGATCGCATTGAGTATCAGGGCCCGCAACATCTTTTCCTGCCCAACGATGGCAGATATGGGGTACATTATACGTTTTGTTCTCGTTTCTGCCCTGCGGGGATGATGTTTTTCAGGCTCCTGTCTGGGTTCCACCTTTTCCGGTATCTGTGTGATCATACCGCTGATATTGATTGTATTCATGAAGTCCCTCTTGTTTTGTGTGCCGGATAATATTTTGTATCATTTTTACAATTGCAGGTGATCAGATATATCGCAATAACATTGCTGAGATCAATGCTATAAAGAGTAGTATGAGCCCTATTATGAACAGAATGAACACAATGAATGTACGGGGTTTCCTCTGGATCTTATTGATCCTGTTCAGTTCGTACAGGGAATAGGTCATTGATATCAGGAAAACAAGGGAGGAAAGAAGTATCAATGAACCTGCCACAATGACGAATTCAGCCGTCCAGGTAAGTGCTTTTGCATTAAGAAGATCGATAAAAAAATCCTTGCCATGCCTTTCATAGGCAGAGGTGATCCAAAGCATCGTATATGCGATCTCTGCGGCCCCCAATATTGCAGAGCAAATCGAGGTTGCAACAAGTGTCATCATGGAACCTATGTCAGGTAGTTCCATATCTATCTGCCATTGTTTATCCACTTTATCCATCCCTTCTGATAATCATATTGGAAATCTTTTCCATCATCATTCTATTATAGTTGTTCTACTTTTTATGTGAACAGAAGATTATTACTGTGTATAATGATAATTATGATGTTAGATATTCTATGTCCACAACAGTTTAAAAGCCTAACTGTTAAAGTAGATAGTTTGGTGATCATTTGTGTATAATAGCTTGAAGGAGGGATTTTTATGGATGAAGACCTGTATGGAAAAGTTGATCTGATCAAAGAGAGCATTTCTGATATGGGAAAGGTCATAATTGCCTTTTCAGGCGGTGTTGACAGTACCCTGCTGGCCGCTCTGGCTTATGATGTTCTGGGGAACAATGCTATTGCTGTGACCCTGGACACTCCTGTAATCCCCCGCAGTGAACTGGAGGAGGCTAAAAGAGTGGCCTGTGAAATTGGTATTGAACACCTTGTCGTAACCCACAACACCCTTGGTATTCCTCTGGTAGGTATCAATCATCCACAGCGATGTTATTATTGTAAGCAGAGTATGTTCGGGAAGCTAAAGGAAGTACTCCGGGAGAAAGGTTTTAACTACATCCTCGAAGGTACCAATATCTGTGAGCTTGGTTCCTACAGGCCGGGTATGGAGGCCATAAAAGAAGGATCGGATATCATCCGGACCCCCTATCTCGATCATAATGTTTCCAAAGAAGAGATATACAGCATAGCTTCCAGGCTTGGTCTTAGCGTTGCTTCAAAACCTTCTGCTGCCTGTCTGCTTTCCAGATTTCCCTACAGGGAGAAGATCACTGCTGAAATGCTGGAGAGGGTGGAAAAGGCCGAAGCTTACCTTTCATCTCTGGGATTTGTACAGGTGAGGGTAAGGTCATATGGGAATACGGCCCGTATAGAAGTATTTCCTGAAGAGCTCTTTGAACTGATGGGTCAAAGGGAAGCAATTATTGCCAGGTTCAAGGAGTTTGGTTTTGTATATATAACTCTTGATCTGGAGGGCTTTCGAAGCGGAAGTATGGATGAGGGGATTGAAAGTTGAAATTTGACAATATATCGGTCAGGGAAAAAGATGATCCTTTTAATTGTGGACCGGACCCTCTTATAATATTTGATTCGTTTTTAACATCTGATGCCCATATAAGATCTGCCACTTGCGATGATGACGCGGAAATAAATCGTCTCTTATCAATATATTTCCTTGACAGGGACGAGGTATCCATAACAGATTTCACCGTAATTGAAATAAAGGGCCGGGTCATAGGGGCGGCAGCTTTTGTGCAAAGACTTTGTCCTGAGGTCCATACAGTGGTTGTACATCCAAATTACAGGGGAAAGGGATATGGGCGTATGCTTGTATCATATCTTCTTTGCACATGTTCCCGGGATATTAAAAATATTTATGTCAGGACGACCTCTCCTGCCTTCTTTGAAAAGCTGGGTTTTAGGCCCCTTCCTGAAGGCATGGCTCCTCAGCTATGGGAGGATTGCAGGGATTGCCTGGAAAAGGATAACTGCAGGCAACATCTGATGTTTAAGGAAAATGGGGGTATATGAATGCTAAAGATGGGTACTGTAACTACATATAATAAGGTATTTGATGTTTAAGGGAAATGGAGGTGCATGAATGCTAACGATGGGTATTGTAAATACATATGATAAGATAAAGGTCCTGGATGCGCACTATCGTGCCATTGCAAGGGCCGCTCCGATCTGCTATACATTTGGTTTCAGCCTTTGCCTCTTTGATTTTCCTTTTAAGATGAATGCTGAAGAGCTGGTGGAATATGTGATGGACAAGACCACCATAGGTGAGTCAGGTAAATACCTCCAGCTGTTATACGAAAAAAAGCATCTGTATGTCTTCGATCTTCCAAAGAAAGGATTTCAGGCCCAGTTTGGCAATGTTGTCATAACCACTTCAAAACCCTCTTCTTCCTGTGCGGTTACGCCCCTGGAACTGGCCGATGGGATTAACAATAAGAACTCTTACATGTTTTTGGTAGGCCTTGGCAGAAAAGGGCTGCCTAAAAAATTATTTTCCCTTTCCAGCCATCATCTGGATATCACTTCCGCAGGCATATCCCTTGAGACCTGCACGGCTATCGGATGCATCCCTGCATATCTGATGGGACTTGCCGCAGGTCCGGGCAACAAAAAATAAGGGCCAATGTGGCCCGTTTTATAATTTGCAGTTTTTCTTTACAATTTGGATCTATAAATTTATAGTTTATAATTTACATACCTGGCTTTTGCGAAGCCAGTCAATGTCGGACTGATACAGTTCTCTCAGGTCCTTAAGTCCCAGCTTGAGCATGGCCACACGGCTAACACCCAGGCCCCAGGCAAGTACCGGTTCTTTGATACCCAGAGGTTCTGTGACTTCCTTCCTGAACACTCCGGCTCCTCCAAGTTCCACCCAGCCAAGGCCGTCAATATAGACCTCGGGTTCAACACTGGGTTCAGTGTAGGGGAAATAACCCGGTCTGAAGCGCACGTCCTTAAAACCCATGCGGTGATAGAACTCCGCCAGACAACCCAGCAGGTTTGCAAAGGACATATCCTTATCCAGGATCACTCCCTCAAGCTGTTCGAATTCTGGAGTATGGGTGGGGTCAATGGTCTCCCTTCTGTAAGCTCTGTCAATACAGAAGGCCTTTACAGGGGCATCCGGATTATCGGCAAGATATTTGATTGTCACAGCAGTGGTGTGGGTTCGCAGTACATTGCGCTTTGCGATCTCATCACTCCATTTACCTCCCCAGCCGGTGGACTGCAGATCTCCGCCATGTTCGTGCATCTGCCGGATAGGATCGGTATAATCATCCGGAAGGTCTGAGGTGGATGATAGGTGGAAAGTGTCCTGCATCTCCCGGGCCGGATGGTCCTGGGGCTGGAACAGGGCATCAAAGTTCCAGAATGAACTCTGTATGATGTCTCCCTTGATCTCGGTAAAACCCATCTCCAGAAAGATCTGTCTCATCTGGTCGATCAGGCGCTGGTAGGGGTGTACCTTTGCTCCATACACCGCTTTTGGCGGGGTCTGGATATTGTAGGGCCTGAAGTTCTTGCCCTTCCATTGCTCGCTCTTAAGCATACGGGACGTAAGCTGTTTGATCTGCTCTTCAATGACAATACCCTGTGCGACCAGCTGTCTTCCTGCATCGGTGATGGTTATCTGCCTTAGGCGCTGTTCCTCTTTTGCAACAAGCTTGCGTTTGATCATATCTTTTATGAGCCCCGGATCAGCTCCCGGTCCTTCAGGACTGCAGGGCTTTTGTGTGAATGCGGACAGTATCTTTTCATCCTCTCCCTGTTCCGTATCCCCGGAAGGTACTATCATTCCCTTTTCGATAGTCGCCCATCCTTTGCGGCGCAGCCATCCGGTGGCTATCCCGACCATTTTTGGTGACATGGTCTTTTTGAGTTCGTCTATGGGTGTGGGACCATCTATTGCATTGATGATCTGTCTCTCGGGCAGACCGTTTTTTGCATATTCCTGGCCTTCATCTGTAAGAAGGTATTGTTCCAGAACTGTATCGTTTACTTCAACAAGTCCGCTTTCTGCAAGCAGGAACGCAGATTGTGTTGCAGTCTCCACTTTCATGGATGCTTTTTGTGCCAGTTCCCCGGGGTCTGCAGACCCCATTTCATTCAGTGCAAGCAAGATATTTTTTTCATTGCCTGTAAGATTGTATTTTTGGCTCATGGTGATCAGGGTCCTTTATTAGAGATAGTTGTCCAGTTCATCCCTTGCATTCTCCCTCATTTGCTGATGGTCCTGCAGGAATTCAGTTATCAGTTCGCCGGCAAGTTTCTTACAGCTTCCGCACATGCGTTTGCCACAGGTACATTCACTGTATATCTCTTCAAGATGTTTATCATCATCTATGAGGTGGAACATCAGCAGTTCATAGACCGAACAGTCTGCAGGATTTCCTCCAAATTTCTTCTGTTCTTCCAGGGTGACCTTTCCGCCGGTCTTTGCCCTTTTGACCTTCTTTCCCGCCTCTTTTGGATCTTCTGTAAGGGATATCAGACTTTCAGGCACACTGCTGGACATCTTTCCACCCTGCAGTCCTGACATGAACCTGTGATAGGTGGAAGCAGGAGGCAGGAAACCATATCCGTTATGCTGACTCTCTATATCACGTACGATTGCCAGCAGGCTTTCCATATCATCTGTTCCGAATACGTCCACATGGCCTTCATAGAGCTTTGTGTCCCAGGGAAGTGCCTGTGCAACCAGTGCAAGTACCTCTTCTGAAGTTGCCTTGCCCCTTATGCTGATGTAGGGATTTCCTTTATTGTCCTTTCTGCTTTCTACCCTGAACATATTCATCTTACTGGCCAGTCCCCGGGTAAGCCGCATGTGCGGGTCCTGGTCTGCACCCACGGGTACTACAGTGGGATTTGGCCCTCCGTTCTCATGCAGCTGGGGCTGGAGTATATCCGCACTCTGGGAAAGGGCACTGATCATATGGGATACATTAGTTTCCCCTGTAAATCCATAGATGGCACTCAATTCCGAAAAATTGGCCTTTGTTCCCAGTTCAAAGGCCAGGTCCTTCACCTGCTGTGAATCGGACTGGAAATAGATATGTGCTCCCGGCTCAAGGCCCAGGGCGATCAGACTGAGGATATAT
This sequence comes from Methanosarcinaceae archaeon, assembly GCA_963676195.2. Taxonomy (GTDB): domain Archaea; phylum Halobacteriota; class Methanosarcinia; order Methanosarcinales; family Methanosarcinaceae; genus CAXXJW01. The sequence goes on from CAXXJW010000002.1 coordinate 827,398, forward strand.
TCCTCCATCCCGGTCTGCCTGCACGTTTCCCAGGAGATACCTCTGACAGAGTATGCTTCCCGGTCAGCAATGCCTATGAAGGCATTCCCGCCCATCTTCTGATGCCAGATGATCTGGTCCATCACCATCTTATGTCCCAGGTGGACCTTGCCTGATGGCATGAACCCGCTCATAACAGAAAAAGGGCTTTTTTTCTGAATTGCCTGTGTTATATCTTCATAATTGCGATGTCCGAAGATGATGTTCCTTCTCATATATCTGTGGGGGTTTTTGATCTCATTTATGACTGATTCGAAAGGCATTATTCCAAATTCATCGAACAGTTTGGAATAGTCGTCTATATTTACAGAACCCCAGGGATCAATTTCTACATTCATAAAAATCCTCTTATCCTTATAGTTCATTCAATGGCATTTTGTGGTCATAGGGGACGGTGGCATCTTCAGGTATCCTTGAGACCAGCCTGAGATATTCTTTTTCCTGCATCAGGCAGGAATGTCTTTCTCCTTTAAATGCAGGCTCTTTACGGATCCGGCTCCATATCTGTTTGAGGGATTCCTGTGTAATGTTCCCATAACTGAAGGGGATATATGGGCAGGGTTTAACCGATCCCTCTACACAGATGTGCAGCCAGCGCTGTCCGGCCATGCATCCTAACATCACTCCTTCAAAATAAGTATTTGAAAAGATCCTCGGGCCTGTGTTTGAGGAATTTATGCGATGGTACATCTCAAGTATCTTTTCCCGGTCTGCCTGAGTGATCACCGGATCGTCTATTTTTTTGGGCACGGATTCCCAGAGAGAGAATTCATACACTCCCAGCTCCTGTGCCAGCCGGTACATCTGATCAAGTTTATCAATATTCTTTGGGGAGACATGGGTGCACATGGTCACAAGCAGACCGGCATCCAGTCCGTATCTGATCGCAGAGGTTGCCATGTCATAGGCTCCCGGAAGTTTTCGTACATCATCATGTTCTTCAGCAACAGTGGAATAAATGCTCACAAGCAGGTTATGCAGGCCTGCCGTTTTTAACCTCCGGGCTACATCCGGGGTCATTTCGGTACCCGGAGTATACATATTCACAATGGCCCTGTCCTTGTCCACATATTCTATAAGTTCAAAGATATCCTCTCTTAGAAGAGGGTCTCCCTCTGTGAATGTAATTACCACCGCACCCAGGTCCAGGGCATCATCAATGGCCCTTTTAACCTCATCGATTCCCAGGTCTCCCTCTCCCTGGCTCATCACGCAATGGTCGCAATTGCATTTGCAGTTGCGTGTGATCTCAAAGGAAACGGTTTCAGGGACATATTTGCCCATGGCTGAACGAATCTCTGCCATCATCAATCTTTTAAAAACGTTGCCAGGTATGGGTGGGAGCCAGGTGGAAGCGATAACCCTGTCATCTTCTATAAGAGCTGCCTTCTCATCTTTAAGACTTTTATTCATCTTATTGATTATAGGTGTACAGGCAGTTTTGAGGGCGCCCTTTGCTTCAAGTTCTAAAAAACCATCCCTGCTTTTGAGGTCAATGGTGACTCCGGGTATTGACAATACCTGTATGCTGTGCTCTTTGTTTGAGATGTCGTTTTTTATATTTACCTCTTTCAGATCCACAAAAACACCTTCTGAATAGTTATCGTCTTTTAACCTCATTCCCGTTGATGGATTCGCCCTTGTAAATGACAATACCTTCTTCTGTAATAGCATAAGGGTGGAGGGATTCATCATGCTTTGTCCCTCTCATTTTGAAAACTTCCAGGGCCCGCATCTTTTTCCCGTTCTTTCTGAGGATATGCATGTGGATCACCCCTTCTGCAAGGTATTCCTCAACATTGAAATCTCTGGAAGTAGGGTCTGTTTCAATTGTCATCAGGGTGGTGCAGTCAAAATTCTCAATATTTTTAATAAGCTCCAGTACCGAATGTCTGTAATATATAGGGCTGGCTGAGATCCTTAAAGAAGTGATTGGATCTATAAAAAGGCGTTTGGCCCCGATATCCTGTATATTCTTTAGAATATATTTTAACAGTTCTTCGACCGTTGCAGCTGTGATATCTGCTTCATTGGAAGAATTCTTGGTCATATATTTGCCAAAGGCCATGGGATCCGCACTTATCAGGCGGAGCTTATCCTCTTTTACAAGGCGTTCAAGGTCCCAGTTATGTCCCCACATATTGCGCATGATCCTTGCAGGGGTTTCCTGCATGGTTACATAAACGCCGGACTCACCATGTTTGATAATGCCTTCATAAAGAAATTGTGTCCCGAAAGTTGACTTGCCTGCTCCGGGACCACCGGTGAGAAGTACTACATCATTGTCAAGAAAACCACCATCAACAAGTTCATCGAATCCAGGAATTGATGTTGGTACTCGATTCATATTTACCTCTTGAACAATGGTTTGAACGATCCCGTTCATTCAGGGATTTACGGGATCGTTTAATCATTATATGGACTGAAGTGCCCGGTGCACTTCAATCTGAGTAATTAATTCAGGTATTCTTTCATACGCGTTCGGAGAATGCAAGGTTTCCGCTAATCCTTTTCACCTTTATCTTTACAACATCCCCTTTAGCTGCACCGGGTACGAATATAGTGAATTTTGATAGTTTTGCAATTCCATCGCCTTTTGAACCGACAGCTTCGATCCTGACCTCATATTCTCCACCTTCTTCAATTGCATCTTTGTTGGTGGTGATAGCAGCTCTTCGTTTCTTGACAGGTCTGTGTGCTCCACATGCTGCACATTTTAATACCAGTATCCTGTCAGTCTTCACCAGCTGTGTGTCCGGGCGCCCGCATTCAGAACAGATCACATATTCTTCAACATATGCATTGATGTTGGATTGTATGCTCTCCTTGGGGAACTTTCCCTGGAATATGGCCCTGCCACCGTCCAGTTTGCCGGCTGTACCCAGTTCCCGGGTGAGGAATTTCATAAGGTGGTCAGGTTCCCTGTTCAGTATGTCAGCGATGTTGGCAAAGTTCTCAAGTACAGTGGTCTTTCCTTCTATGAATATTCTGGGTGACGGGATGACAAATCGCTCATCACTTGTTTCGATGTCAGGAAGGTTCTCAATAGCCCTTTCCAGCATTGCTTCATAATCTTCCATGGTGGTTCCCCCTTGTTGAGGTTACTGTACAAGTTCCATTCCCTGATCGACTACGATTCTTACAGGGGTGGGCAGTTTCTGGCCTGCTTTTCTCAATGAATCCTTTGCACTGTTGAATGTGTCCTTATTCACAGAGATCGTGAAGATCTTCTGACCTGCTGATACACGTGCAGCAGTACCTACATTCTTCCCATATGCTCCTCTCATTCCGCTTGATACACGGTCTGCACCTGCTCCGGTCGCCTGTTTGTTCTCCCTTAAGACTTCATGCGGGTATACTCTCAATTTGATGTGATATCCGGCACGTCCGGCAGCTGAGATCATTGATCTGTTGGCTGTGATACGTGCAGCTTCCAGTGCTGTGTGACGGATCTGGCATCTTTCATCGGCGATCAATGAGATCTTTATAGGGAAATCGGCTGTTTTGTTGCCCATGTCGTAGTGAATGACGTGACTGCCAGGCACACCGCCCATGTATTTCCTTCTGGTGTATGAGCGCTGCTTTACATTTCTATACATACTTGCTGGTTTTCTTACCATGAGATTGATCCTCCTTGTATTGTTAAGAACAATCAATGTCCCTGCGTTTTTACGGGAATTGGATGTTCAATTATATGATCGATTATTTGAATCTGTTGATATTGTACATGCTACAATGTACCTTTATCGATAATGCACTCCCTACTACTTAGGGGTTTATAAGCCTTATCAATCAAATATCTCTGGATGCCGTGCTTTATTTATAAAGGACAAGGGAGTTCCCTCTTGTATCTATTATTGTGGCTTTTGTCAGGTCTGACAGTTCCTGTGCAATTTCTGCGATGCCACTTTCCTTAGCACTTCTAAGTACCTTTATTTTCACCAGATGTCTCTCTTTGAGTTGTTTTTTAAGTTCATCAAGGACACTGTCTGTGATCCCGTTCTTACCAATATTGATCAATGGTTTTATGTGGGATGCTTCAGAGCGTAGCTTATAGATTCGTTCTTTGTCCATACAGGACATAAACAAAAGTGATCGATGTTAAGATTTGCGCTCTGCCTTAACCTTCGGACCTGGTGAGCCTGATACTATTGTCATCGAACTCATAGTCAAACCAGCAAGTGGGTTTTGGGGTAACACCAACAACCCTTAACATATGGCCTGATTCAGTTTCCTTGATCTCTATCATCCCGTCAAAAAGCTGTTTTAATGTGGCAACTGTCTGAGGGTCGTGCATCTGGTCCTCAACTACGAACAAGCCCAGGCCGTTTGAAGCTTTTACACGGCCGGTGAAAACATGCAGGAATCTGAACACGGTCTGTATGTTGGAATACATGAGTATTGTAGACAGGGAATTTATGCAAAGACGAATTCCGGGTATCTTTTTGACATTGAGGAAGTCTTCGAAGTATTGGCTGATCTTCACTCCAATTCCGGTGAGGTCCACCGGACTGGATGCCCTTTTTATGTTCTTTACATCATGGGCAGGTATTCCAAGTGTTCTGGTTACACAATCAACAACCCCCAGGTTGTTAAATGTCAGTTCAGTGTCATTCTGCAAATACCATTCAAGGACCCTTTCTCCGGTTTCCCTGGTGGTTACTATTATCGAAGAATCATCACTGTTCAGGCCTGTGTACATTATATTGTTGATAAGTTCATCCTTTCCACTCATAGGAGGGCCTATGAGCATCAGGTTGGTACCGCTTTTGATACCACCTATCAGATCATCCAGTTCTTTTATTCCCAATAGATATTCAACCATACAAACCTTCCTGTGATGTACCGGAGCTACATATGTCCGGTTTTGCCAGAATGCATCTGAACATTCGGATTGACATGAGATGTCTGCATTACTATTTAAATCTATTATGTGCAGGCGTCTATATGTATTTAAATATATTTAACTATATTTAAATCTTGTTTTCAGCCCTTAATTGTCATAAGAATACTGATCTTATTATATTAATAAGCATTCCATATCCTCGATAATATCTAATGTCAACTATATGTATGAGTTTTTAACTTCTTATATTATAATATTTTCTTATATTATATACCCTGCCATACTTCTATGCCAGACGCGGCTTCATCAAATATTCGCATGAAAATCTTTGTGGAAGCCGGTGAATATGTGGTGTTATGGGTTTATTATTGTATGTGTCGGAGTATGTGACCGGCTTCGGGAAGAATTATTTCTTTGACGGCCAGCTCAACTGCTCCCGGGGAGCCCGGCAGGCAGAATATAGCGTTATTCGAGATTATCCCGGCAGCAGCCCGGGTCAGGATCACTGCAGAGCCTATCTGTTCAATGCTCTTATTACGAAACAATTCCCCAAATCCCGGCATATTCTTTTCAAAGAGAGGGCTTATGGATTCAATGGTCATATCTGAAGGGGCAAGGCCTGTGCCTCCGGTTGTCACGATGATGTCTGCACCTTTTTCAATGGCATCAAAAACGGCTGTTTTTATTCTGTCCTCATTATCGGGTATCAGGGAATAAACAATGATCTCATGGCCCTCTCCATGGATCAATTCGGTGATGATCTTTCCGGATCTGTCATCAGCATCTTCCGGATCTGCAACACTTCCGTAACTATTTGAACGGGAAGTGGATATGGATATTACTGCAAAATCAATGGGCCCGAATGTGCCCTTTTTATGTTCGTCTGTAACTGAGCTCATATCGGGTAATAGGTATGGTTTGCATATATTATTTGCTGCTTGTGGGCTGCTTGTGGGCTGCTTGTGGCTTCATAGATCCTTCAAAGCAGAAGGGCCCCTGGCAAGCGGGCTATCTCACTACCAGGATAGTGGAACTTCCTTTGTTATGTTGCCCATGGATTATTGATGGTGTTTCAATGTGTTGTAAACTACCCACAACTAAAAGTGTGTGCTTTCTCTGCCCATGCCCTCCAATTAATCATAACAGAAAGCTTATGACTAAATCCGTGGATTTTGCGCCCCCGATTTTTCATTGACCTTCAATAATCTCGATCTGCTGAACTGTAATGAGGGATGATGGCATCATCTGTTTGATATCAACAGCAATATCCCTTATCTTTTTTTCCCGGTCTATGGCTTCTATTATTATTGGCAGTTCGGATTCAAACCTTAATATGTTTGAGGTATGTATCTTGCTATGTGTTCCATATCCTTCCATACCATGGAGTACCGTGGCTCCGGCTATTTTTTTATCTCTCATCAGTTCTATGATCTTTTCATGGGCTGCCATACCTTTGCAGGAGTCATTCTCGCTGATGTATATCCTCAGGATCAATGAGTTCATGTGGTTATGTATGGGGTTTATGTTAATTTAACATTGCCAGTTTCTGGCCCGCAAAAACTGCCAGAATGCACAGGAGAATGTTCAGGCTGATGTTCATGTAAAATAAGCGTTTTTGTCCTTCTTCAAGGAGTCGGAAAGATTCAAATGCAAAAGTGGAGAAGGTTGTGAAAGAACCCAGCATGCCGATATTGATTAGGTGTATGTAAGAGCTGGTGCTGGAAAACACCAGGATGGACAGGATAAAACTCCCTGTCACATTTACTGCAAGGGTTCCGGCAGGTATCCCCCGTATTCCCGGGAGAAGGCCTGATACCAGATAACGCAAAGTAGCTCCGGCAGATCCGCCAATTCCCACCAGGATGAGTTGCTCAAGAGTTTGCATGGTGGCTCCTCCAGTTCCGGATCAATATGATCATTGATCTGCTAAGGTATATTGCAAAAAGGGCCAGAAGGACATTTGATGAGATATTAAGCAATGCTTTTGTTCCTTCCAGTTTGAATGATTCCACGGCAAATGTTGAGAACGTGGTAAGGGATCCGAGAAATCCAATCCCAAGGAACAGGCGTGTTCTCTGGTTCACATAGCCTGCGTATTCTGTATAATACATCAGGCCCCCCAGAATAAAGCTGCCAGTTATGTTGACACAAAATGTGTTTACCGGGGATGTTAGGGCTATCCCGATAAGGTATCTTGCAATGGCCCCGCAAAAGCCACCCAGGGCAACAGGGAGAAGTTCATTAAGAGGGTCCTGTAAATTCATGAGATATGGAATATTTGATTTGTTGATCACTCCACCTTTAAAGCCGATCGGCTCTCACAAAAGATGGGTGCCTGACCGACCTGAGGGCTTAACCGCCCGAGACCGGAGGAAAGATGGCTATCTCGTCACCCTCATTGATCTGGCTTTCCAGTCCTTCAAGATCAAATATATTCATTCCGTTGATGAGTATATTAATATATTCATGAATGTTCAGTTCCTCGGATCTGACTTTCTGTGTGAATATCAATGGTTCCAGTCCGGGATATTGTTTTATGAGCTTTTTCAGGATATGTGCAAGGCCCGGACCTTCAAGTTCAATCTCTTTCACACCTGCAGCTTCCCTGAGGTTTGCGAATAGTTTTATTATTACCCTGGTCATCATCAATCATGAATAAACATATGTTTAATAAATCTATTCCACAATCCATATTCAAATGATCTGAAGTTTTACGGGCATGTAGCCGGATGAACCGGACTATGCACACTAAAAAATACTCCAATTATCATGAACTGCAATATCTGAATCTCAAAAAAGTACATTTGTGGTGGGATAGCGCGGATTTGAACCGCAGTCCAAGCGTCCCAAACGCTCGAGGATCGACCAGGCTACCCTACTATCCCATGCTGAAATGTCTGTGTATTGTTTGTGCTTCTCTGAAGCAACCCTCTAATATATCTTCTACTACATATAGTTTGCCGTGATGGTGGACATTAGAGGGTCCAGTCATTTGTTAATGATGGTTCCGGATGTTTTGACAGCTCATGTGAATAAAGTCATGCAATTGTGTTGGTGCCTGAACTTCCGTTACCCTTCATTTTTAAAGTTCATCAAAAAAAGCAGAAAGCCCCTTGAAAATCCCCTATGTAAACCAGGGCCGCAGAGGGGTATCTTATCAGGGGATTTTGCAATACCTTCTTCAAATGCTTAAGGCAGTGCCGGGTATGATGTATTATTCCCAGCGTTCATACAGGTTATTTTCAATACCCAGAAGGTCCAGGCTTCTTCCGGTCATAAAGCGGATCAGGTCATCTATCCTTTCGGGCCGGTTATAAAATCCCGGGCATGCCGGAAGGATCATGGCTCCTGCTTTTTGTGCACGCAGCATGTTCTCCAGATGGATCCGGCTTAGGGGCGTCTCGCGTGTCATCAGGATCAGTTCCCTTTTTTCTTTCAGACAGACGTCCGCTGTCCTTACCAGAAGGTTGTCTGAATAGCCGTTTGCTATGGAGGAGAGGCTCTTCATGCTACAGGGAGCTATGATCATCCCTTTAAAACGATGGGATCCGCTTGCAATAGAAGCAGATAGCTCCATTTCATCATGGACTACATCGGCCTTTGCAATGATCTGTTCCACTGTAAGATCAGTCTCAATACCAATGATCTTTTTGGCGGTCTCTGTGAGTATAAGGTGGGTCTTTATATCGGTCCCGGCCAGAAAATCCAGCAGATGAATACCATACTGGACTCCTGATGCTCCTGTTATACCAATGACTATCTCCATTTAATCATTCTCCGGATGCTTTATATTCGATGCTTTGTATTCAGTTGTTCGACAAAATGAGTGATCATTTCTTCTGATGCTGAAATGATCTCTTCGATATCCTCTTTATTTATCCTGTCAAAATGAATTCCTACACTAAAGGCAGTTGTTGTATGGGTATGGGAGCTGACCATCCGGGCCCCTTTGAGTGCGATTACATCATCCCTGTGCCCCGGGGCTGTTAAGACTGATGAAGATGCACGTGAGCTTTTATCATCATATGTTCCCATGGCGATGGCTCCTATATGTGCCTCTCCTCCGGTAAGGGTTAAGCTGATATCCTCTCCTGTTACTCTGGCTTCCAGGATTAGCTCTCCTTTTCTGATAGTCCTTTTGATCGTTTTCAATTTGATCCCTCAAAGGTCACTGAGTCTGAATTGTTTTGTCTTTTTCCTGGTGTCAAAGAACTCATTTGCAGCTTTATTGACCGCTTCACGATGTTCTTTCACAGTGTATACACCCATCTTCCAGTTATCCCTGTGGGCCTGTTCAAGGGTGGCCACAATATGGGATGCTTCATCCAGATGTAACATCTTTCCGTCGGTTTTCACCAGGGCTCTCATCTCCGGGATCTCGGGGGGTTTTGGGATATCTATGAGTATTTGTTCTTTGTCAATTCCCACAATGTCTGCGATCTCGGTTTCAACCCTTTCCACTTTTCCGCGGTATTTCAGTACACTTTCATCAACGGTCTCAAACCCTGCATACAGGGCCCGTTTGTACAGACGCCTCTCATCCAGTCTTTTTGCGATACATCCTGCATATCCGCTGTCTGCCCTTAACATCTCATGGAGGGTGGAATCGACCATATCCCTCAGTTCGAAGGGGTCCAGTTCCTTTTTGTCTATAAGGTATTTCACAGCTCTTGTGAACATTGTCTCAGCAATTCTTGAGACATGGTGGTAATAGACTGACGGATGCATCAAAAAGCGTGAGACAAGCAGTGATTCAGCGGCTTTAAGCCCTCCGGGCCCTACTACCAGTTTATCTTCATAGAACTGCATTTCATGTATCAGACGTGTGTGATCCACCAGACCAAAAGCAACACCTGTATAATGGGAATCCCTTATCAGATAGTCCATCCGGTCAACATCGATCTCTCCGTTGATGATCTGCCCCAGTGCTGTCTCCCCCTTTATGTGCCTGGATACATTTGCCGGGTCAAGTCCCTGGTCAGTTAATATCTCTGATATGGGGCCTTTTTTTAAGAGATGTTTTACATCCTCATGTTCTTTTCTGGTATATTGTTTAATAATTCCCTCGGTCACATGGGATAGTGGTCCGTGACCGATATCATGTAGCAGTCCGGCTGCTCGCATCTCTTTTTTTTCATCTGTTGTGATCGAATCAGTCTGTTCTGCAAGGGTGGTTGCAAGATGCATCACTCCCAGGGAATGTTCAAAACGGGTGTGATTCGCACCGGGGTAAACAAGGTCTGAGAGGCCAAGTTGTTTTATCCTGCGTAACCGTTGCATGCGGGGGGTATCGATAAGGGATGAGATGAACCTGTCAACTTCAATATAACCATGCACAGGGTCTCTTATGACTTTCATATTATCACTTTTGATTTGTAATTATTATGATCTGTATGTATGGATTTAAGTCAACTACCCACGACTAAAGTCGTGGGCATGTAAATCCCCATTTGATTGGGTTTTTACAATTTAATTTAAGAGAAGTTTGTCGAGGACCAACCTGGTCTAAAGAACCCAAACCTTATTCTCTTTGGTCTGTTGACCAGACCTCTATCGATTATTTCACTCACGTGAAAATCACCGACTACTTTTCTCATTATATTAAGAGCACCATTTACATCAGCGTTGATCAGAGTTCCTGTACTACTTTTGTACAATCCTCTCTGAATTCTTCGTTTACGGCCGTATGGTGGATTTTCAATAGGATCAAATGCACAGGCATCTACCTGACTGGTATATGCTTCATCAACTAATACGAAATTAATACCAGCTCGTTTACATTTGGATTTCAAGCTTTGTTTAAATTTATACCAGGGTATCTGGACAATTTTCTGATTGGTATATTTCCCGAGATTTATCTGTTGTTTCATACCTTTCAGATCCCCAATCAGTATTGTACCGATCCTGTATTCCAGACAATGATCAACCAATCGTTTTATCGTTACGTTCATAAACTCTCGTAAGATGTTATTCCTACGATTTGTTAGTTTGGTTATTCGATTGGTATCCTGTTTAATATGTTGACGATCATTAACAGATTGTAATCGTGCTTTGTTCTTGTTGTAATATTGGTTAACGGATTTAATATACTTACCATCAACGATAACGGCAGTCCCAGTACTATCAACACACGTAGCAAAATTATCTACACCCAGATCAATTGCCATATATTTATCAGGATCAACATCAGATATCTGATTTTTGGGTTCATACACAAACGTTATCTTGAAATACCGAGCATTGTTACCTGGTATAATATTTACCTGTTTAATACGATGCTTTTGTTCAAGAAGTTGTTTGGGAATGGGAAATGACATAAGTTGTTTATGGTCAGGATATTCCTGTTTTAAGTTTGCAGGAATACTTAATACAACATGTTTACCCTTAATTGAATATGCACGTTTCGTATACTGTATTACATAATGTCCTGTTTTATCAAGATATTTCGGCAATTTTGGTCTGAATTCAAGTTCACCAAGTTTGTATAGTTTTCGCAGTCCAAGGAAACTGGACATTGCTTCAGATGCAAGTTTCATAGTAGCCTGACCAGTTGTGGAATGTGTATTACGGTAAGAATCATCAAGTTTACATAGATGATAATTGCTTTCGTAACTTAGAACAGTATGATTATGAATATATTCCTGACGAATATTATACAGGGCGTAATTGTATACATCCTTGGATCTATGCGTTACCGTACGTAACAGATTATATTGTCGTTTAGACATGTTCCTGATCACGTTTACTACGGTATTACGCATACATTTATATATTTTAAACAATACATTTAAAGTTATCGATAGATATGAACAAGTTAATTAATGTAAACAATAAACATTCACGGGGTACGATTGTTCCACGGTAACGTGGAACTTCTCTACCCCTGTACCCCATCTCTCATAATCTTATTGTATAATGATGTTCCGATATCATTGTGAGGCTATAAATATGATCGTACTGTCAGGCGGAACCGGAACTCCAAAGTTACTTGAAGGCCTTCGAAAATGCCTTCCTGAAGAAGAGCTGAAGATCATTGTGAACACTGCTGAAGACCTGTGGGTGTCCGGGAATCTGGTCACACCTGATATTGATACGGTATTGTACCTGTTTTCTGGCAGGCTTGATACGGAAAAATGGTGGGGTGTTGCAGGGGACACTTTCAGAACTCATGAAACGATGGCAGATCTGGGTCACATCGAAAGGATGCGCCTGGGTGATGTTGACAGGGCAACCAACATTATGCGTTCGGACTATCTGCGAAATGGTCTGACCCTTACTGAAGCGATAGGTAAGCTGGCAGATTCCATGGGGATTAGAGCATCTATCTATCCAATGTCCGATGATCCAGTCTCTACAATGATCACAACAGGGGCCAAAAAGATGCATTTCCAGGATTTCTGGATAGGTCTTCATGGAGAAGTTGATGTAGTCGATGTATCGGTCGAAGGCGTTGAACAGGCCCGTATATCTCCCGGGGTGCTGGAATGTTTTGAAAAGGAAGATGATGTGCTGATCGGCCCAAGCAATCCGATCACAAGCATCGGTCCGATAATTGCCCTGCCGGGAATGAAGGAGATCCTTTCCCGGAAGAATGTGATCGCAGTTAGTCCGATAATCGGGAATGAGCCGGTCAGCGGTCCTGCAGGAAAATTGATGCATGCATGTGGTTATAATGTTTCTTCTGAAGGGGTGGCCCGATGTTATGAGGACTTTCTGGATGTTCTTATAAGGGATATACGTGATAATTCCGGTTTGCCTGCTGAAATAAAAGATAAGATTGAAATTATATCCATGGACACGTTAATGAAAAACCCTGATATAAGCGTGACAATGGGAAGAAAGATCATTGATACTTTTGAATCCCTTAAAATGAAGAAGTCTGAATGATGTTAAAGGTGGTATGAGCGGGTTGGGGAGTGGGGGTACTAAAAGAAATAAGGTATCCCGCTCATTATACCCTCATTGGTATTTCTTGTATATACAGTTTGCGATCTGGATGTACATCTGTATCTATAATTTATGCCAAAATAGTATGTTTGTTATGTACAAATATATTTTATCCTCCTCAATTTATCTATTAATTTTAAAAGATGGCTTTTCTCGGATTAAACTTTACAGCCTTTTGTGCCGGATATTTTTCAGGCCACAAGGTTTGGCAGGAACACAATTAATATTATCAATATGATATTTGAAGCTTTCAGAATAACATGCATTGTATATTTCCTATATATTTCTGGTTATAAAGGATAACGTCTGATGGAAAGGGATATTATGATTCCTGCTGTATTTTTGCAAAGGGTCCTGGAAGGCCCGATATCCCGCTTTCCAGGATGAATCTCTTTCTGATGGCAGATACTGTGGTATTCATTGCCATTCAATCTCTTGGTATTTTCCATTACCCCCATATTCAGGGTGCTAACCACTCCAATGGATATCATAAGCAGGATGAGCTCCTGGATTATAGGTCATGGATTATAGGTCCTGGATTATAGGTCATGGATTATATTGTTCGAAGCGCTTTCAATGTATATGGTTTCCATGATCCGGGGGTTTTCTGTGTCCAGCCTGATGCCTGATATACTCTGTTTTGAATCTGAGTGGCTATCCGTATATCATCGTCGAAGTCCACTATCCTTATATTGATATTATTTATGATCTCCCTGTCTTCATAAAATTCCTGTGTACTTTTAAGGGAGTTGTATGCAAAACTTTCATCTGCAACTGTTCCTTTGGGTCTGATATTCAAAGAATATGATTTCTGTTTGTTATAAAAATCAGAATTGGATGACTTCAATATGAACTGTAGCTTAAGCAATGAATATATAGCTTTCATGTGTAATTTAATTTGTCTGAAATGAGTTTTGAGGCCAGGAAAGGATAAATCTGGTTGCTATGCGATCATAGCCTGCTGAAATTGGATCAACTTGTAAATTAAATTAAAGTCAATGAAATTAGATAAAAATACATGAATTGAAAGTTAATTGTATTAAATTAAATTAAATTAGAATTCCAGAGGTATGCTGATGAAAAAATATACTACGATTGGGGTCCTTGTTCTAATATCCATTCTATTGACCACTGTTACTGTGTTCTCAATGGGTTGTTCTGAACAGGCGGATGTGGATGAAAATGAATACGGGGGCCAGGAAGATATGAATGGATCTGCGGATCCCGGTGAAGATATGGATGATGAAGATACAGTTGATGATGAGATTTTAAATGGTGGCTCAGATGATGGTATGTCCAGACTTTCATTTGAAGAGGCCGATTCAGGGGATAAGGTGAAAGCGGCTTATGGTGAGATCATCCTCATTAGTCTGGAAGAGAATCCAACTACGGGATATAGCTGGAACCTCAGTTATACCGATGGCCTGGAACCGGTCGCTGATAAATATACGCAGCATGAGCGGGACGTTGAGATGGTCGGCGTGGGAGGGGTCCATCAGTGGAGCTTTAAAGTGATTTCCTATGAAGATCAATCCGTCTCAGCAGTCTATAAGAGGCCCTGGGAACAGACAAGCGGTGAAGAAGATCGATTTTCGCTTGACATCACCGTTACGGAGGTCTCTTCCGAGGATAATTCTCACACAGAAGGAAGTGCCGGTTATGTTTATGATGAAGCACTGGTGAAGAATCTTGAGGTCATGATCATGGAGTCCTTTCCTCTTCAGGCCAGTGTTCAGGTAACAGGCTTACTTCCTGATGGTTGTACACAACTTGACGAAGAAGATGTCGGTATTGAAAAAAGTGGGAATACCATCTATGTGGACTTGAAGACCGTCCGTCCAAATGATATGGCCTGTACTCTTGCAGTCGTACCCTATGAAATAAACATCCCGCTGGACATCTATGGTTATGAAAAAGGTGTGTATACGGTAGATGTGAACGGAGTTACTGCAGAGTTTGAACTCACAATGGATAATATTATTGAGTGATACATGGGTTGGATGGGTCCCACGTTTTGTTGCGCCCCATCCTGATCATTTTTAAGTTATTACATGAAGTTTTATTGTTTATCATCTGAAATGGTAACATTGATAAGAACCCTGCCATATAGAAGAATATATGAGATCCTATGAACTTTTTGCAGAGCTGGCCTCCAAAAACAGACTTGCTATCATCTATGCTCTGGAAGAAGGCCCCCTTAAGTTCAGCCAGATGGCAACAAAGATCGGGGCCACATCTCCCGAACTTTCCCGGCAGCTGAACAGGTTGCTGGAAGTGGAGCTGATCCGCAAGGATGCGGAAGGGGTCTATTCATTAAGTCCTTTAAGCCAGGCCCTGCTGCCGTCAATGGCTAATTTTGAAGTGATCGGGAAGTTTTCTCAGTTTTTCCGTAAACATGATGTATCTTCCATCCCGACTGAACTTTCCAGGAGGCTGGAGGCCCTTGAGGAAGGGGAGGTTGTGGAAGGCGTCTTTGTGCTGGTGGAAAAAGTGGAAAAGCTCTTTGAAGATATAAGTGAGTATTCCTGGTATCTGTCCAATGATTTCCCCAGGTTCTATGTCCCCCGGATGAAAAAGAAGCTGGATGAAGGGGTTAAGGTCAGGATCCTGTATCCGGAAAGTCTTATTGATGTCGTCCTGTCCGAATTTGGAAATGATGTAATACAAAGAGTGGAAATGAGGGCCATTGATGAGGTCAATGTCATCATAAACGTCAGTGACAGTTTCGGACTTATGGCACTGCCCGGGCCCGACGGAGTCATCGACAGGGACATGGTCCTGCTGGGATGTACTGAAGAATTCAGGCAATGGTGCGGGGATGTTTTTGAGTATTACTGGGGCCGGGGCCGGGACTATTGGGGGTGAGCCGGGAACGGGGGTGGTCTGTCTGTGAGTTATAAATCTGCGGTATGCAATATCATGCAGACTCTCAATAATTGGATGGATGATATTGTATTTTTCAAAAAACTCTTCAATGCTATTATAAAAATATGCCATCCATGAGTCCAGGGTGATCTAAAAACGTTGTACGTTTTATTGAGGAGTTAATTTTTACATTACCGTTTTTCTGCGTCATGGGATGATCAAAATAGAAATGTAGCTTAAATGATATTAATTTATATGTGTGTCTGCCGAATCAAAGATTGATAGGTTCAATAGGAAATATCGGATATCTAAGTTCATTCTGGATAAAGATATTGAAAAAAGATTATTGATGGAAAAAGGACTAATACAAATAGTAATGTGAAATCTAAACTATTAGAATCTGTTAATATCTATTAAACTAATAATTGAAATACTAAATCTCACATGAATGAATTCATGGGACCAGTCAGACAACGCAACCAAAGCAATAATATAAAAAGACTCTCCAAAATGTGTATCAGAGATCTCATAAGGGAATCAATATGATCAAAAAGGATATTATTCTGGGAAGACTGGATGAGCTGCTTCCTGAGTTGAAAAGGAGCTATAAGGTAAAGGAAATAGGCCTTTTTGGATCGGTAGTAAGGAATGAATACAAAGCCGGCAGCGATATTGACTTCCTTGTTGAATTTGAGAAAGGGGCGGATCTTTTTGATCTCTCAGCCCTTGGAATTTTTCTTGAAGACGAGTTCGAGTCAAAGGTAGATATCATCTCGAAACGTGCCGTAAGGGACGAATTGAAGAACAGGATTTATTCAGAAGTAGTTTATGCGCACGCATGAGGTGGTTTTCATGCGTGAGTACAGGTTGTTTTTAACTGACATTGTTGAAGCGATCGATGAGATCGAAGAGTTCACTTCAGGGATGGACTTCACTGATTTTCTCAACGATAGGAAAACCCGGAAGGCAGTTGTGAAGAATATCGAAATCATTGGTGAAGCTGCTAAGAATGTGCCGGATGAGATAAAAGCAAGTTATCCTGACATTCCGTGGAGGGTGATCGCCGGTATGCGGGACCGCTTAGCTCATGGTTATTTTGGAATCGATTATGTGATTGTGTGGGATGTTGTTGGCAATCGTCTGATCGGTTTAAGGGATTCTATCCAGGCAATTCTGGTTGGGATAGATTGAGCAGGAAAAAACTTAACCTGTCCAACTGAGAATCGAACTTTATGTGTAAAAACGTTCACGTATCATATATATCATGTGACCCAAATCGGACACTGTCTTCAATTTCCTCATCCAGCATTTCTGTTGCTTTTTCATTTGTATAATCTTTTTATACCCGTTGTATTTGTACCTTAATGCCGATTCACTATTGAAGGTACTGCATTTGCACTCGGCGAGATTAGCAAAAATTAATGGGGTATTCCCTTTTCAAACTCTGATAATGCCATCTCCTCTCTCAAAGGCTCTGTACTTTGTATATGTCCAAGGGATGCTCTACACGAATGTGCCTTTTCCGGGGATCCAAATGCTAGGATATGCAGAATTGTCTATGCCTGGCGTGAAGGATCTGAGATCAAAGCAAGAGCTGAAGTAACCGATTCAGTGACAGAGAGAAAGATCCGGGATAATATCCGGGAAAGCGCCTGTAGTGTTTATTCTCTGGCAGATCCTGTCAATGATAGCCGGGCCAGCGGAGTTAGGCCCTGTCCCTGACCCTTGTCCGGAATCCCTCATGGGAGCAGGCAACCTGGCTCATTACAGCAGCCGGGAAAGGTAAGGTAGCAGTGCGTAATATTCATTGCAAGAGTTTAGTACTGCTATTTTCAAGCCCTGATTGGGTGATACTTTTTTCAGCACCACATACGTATTTTCGGCCGGTGTTAAAATCAGAAACTGAAAGCCAGGGAATGTCACCGCTCCAATACTCGGATACAGAAGTTTTAAGGGTTCCACCACCTATTAGATTAATTATTTCGCTTGAAGCAGCCTCTTTCCACTCCCCCATCACTTCATCACCTCCAGCCTCGTTAGCATCTCAACTGCTTCAAAATCCATTTTTTGAAATCTCAAGAATCATCAACTCCACTTAATTCCGCCTCAATCTCTTCAATACTCGGCATGGATGATCTGAATTCATCCGGCAGGTTTTTCGTGATTATGTATTCACTGACCCCAATCGGTTTATGAACATCTTTCAGGGAATATTCTACCACTGTATCATTTTTTGATTTACAGATAAGGATACCTATGGAATTATTATCCATTTCTGATTTTTAAATTCCGTCAACAGCCGACACATAAAAATTAAGCTTACCTGCAAACTCCGGCTTAAACCTGACTGTCTTCAGTTCAACGATAACATAACAATGTAGTTTGACATGGTAGAACAGCAGATCAATGAAAAACTCATCCCCGGAAACTTCAAGCTTGTATTGTTTTCCCAAATAAGAAAAACCAGCACCCAACTCTAGCAGAAAACGGGTAATATGGTCTGTCAGAGCATTCTCCAGCTCTTTTTCGTTATGTTTTTCTGTTAATGCCAGAAAATCAAAATTGTATGGACTTTTCAAAGTCTCTATTGCAAGATCGGACTGAGGTTCGGGTAATGTTGCCTTAAAATTGTTTATGGCTTTGCCTTCACGCTTAAACAAATCGCTTTCAATGTGATGAGTCAGAATGGATCTCGACCAGTTATTCTGAATTGTTCTCTGGACGTGAAAAATAGCTTCGTTGACATCTTTAGTCTTGGTAATAATGACAACATTGTGCCACCATGGTATTTGCGTAGCAAGTTGCTTCGCAATTTCATCCTGTTCAGATCAGAAGCAGTACTATCTCTTGATAAGTTCAAGATTTCCCCTTGCATATACCTTTGGTAAAACCCCTCGAAGCAAAGGATTTTCTTTTTCGATGACATCCATTGCATTATCAACAGCTTTACCTATCTCTGGCTTTTTTGCTTCTGAATGCAGATATGACCAACGAGCAATTGCAGGGACAAAAAAGACATTCTCTGCTTTGTATTCATCTATGTCCTCAGGGTCCGCACCTGCGTATTCACCTTCCCCACTTTGCAGTTTTTCGTACAACTCATCAAAGGCATCTGAGATATATCGTAGAAATATCAAACCCATGACTATGTGTTTGTACTCAGCAGCGTCAATATTTTTTCTAAGTTTGTCCGCCGCTTTCCATAACTGTTTTTCAATATCACTCATTATTATTGCCCTTCATTCCTTGAATTATTAGTAATGTTTTGTCATAATATGCTCAAAATAATCTTTCTTTTAAACTAAAAAATGATTGTTAATAGATAGTGTGCCGAATTGTCTATAAATTCCTCTGGATCCTATCTTCACTTTCCTTTACTCGTCTATCACTAAATATCTGTTGCCTGTGATTCAATCCTCATTTAAGCTTGTCTAATTAGATTCCAGAATCCCCTATCTAATTTGGAAGTGGTTTTCCGATGTGTAATTTGACCATGAAGTAATCTACTTGACGATAAAGTAGGTTATTTGACCACAAACTAAGGCACTTTATGGGCAAGCCCATCAAAGCTGATAACTTTATATATAATGACATCTCAACTACACTATAAAATATTGGGGCGTGTGTTTTTGGTTGCACTTTTTAAAAAGGATATCTCAATAACACGAGGATGTGAGTTTTATCAAGGATTTGTGAGACTAAAAGTTTCAGTAAAAAACAACAGCAAACACGTTATTACTGACGTAAAACTTGATTTCAAGTACGACCATAATATATTCTTCATCAATGAACAGAGAGATTGCTCCAGATTTGTAAATGGTGCATCTTTAATGGGAAATATTCATCCTAAAAATAGTTCTACATGTGCTATTCTATTTGACCCATTGATTTGCTCAAATAATACAGAAATCACTTGTCTGGTTTCTTATACTAACTCAAAGGGTAAGATTAGAAGCGAAGAAATGAAGCCAATATCTATCAAAATAACATGCCCGCTTCTGCAGACTGATAATGATATCAATATTGGTATGTTGAAAAACTTGGTTAATAAATTAGCATATAAGGATAACCGGGTCTATGCTTTAAAAGACAATTTCGATGACAATAAATTAGAAGTGTTGCTAAGAGATACAATACAGCGGCACGATGTCAAACATGTACGCACTTGTGCAAAGATAGACGGATCACAAACGGAAGTTTGGTTTTATGGAAATACAAAAGTGAACAATTCGAAAATTGTTCTGAGAACTTCAATCGTTCATTTAGAGGATAATAGTCAGTATATAGACTTTTTTGCTGCTGCTGAAAAACAAGATCATTTGGTGGGATTGCTTGCTGAAATGGGAAATGAATTGAAGCATCGACTTGAAGAGTTCACTAAAGACAAAAAGTTAGTTCATCAAGTCTTTAACATTGAAATAATAGATTCTGTAGTCACGCGCCCAACCCTTATAGCTTCTTTGGAAGATGAAAAAAGAGATGTTGGAAGAAAAAAGGAAAAGATGGATTTGACGTACGATGATATTTTCAACTACCTCAATAGAATGAAAGAATTCACCAAGACCAATAATATAGATTTTGTTAATAAACTACATATTAAGGCACAAAGAAGAAAAATGGTTTCAGATGGGTTTTTGGTTAAATATGGAACAATTGTAAATATGTGTGGATTTGATAATAAAGAAGACAATAAAGCTTATACTAAAGCTCTACTTCGTACATTGCCGGATATTCTGGATGAAATAAACAAAGCCACAGAACCCCTTTTGTTGTCAGCTTTAGTTGTCAACGGGGTTACTTACATACCAGGAAATAAATATTTTGAAACATGGCACAAATCAAGTACCTTATCTGATGGAGAAAAAGTAGAGATTTTTTCTCAAGATTTCAAAGAACTGATGAATTCATAATGGTCATATTTTTAGTGGAGTTGATACTATTTCTGCGGATGATGAGTTAATTGATACCGATTTTCTACTCGATGGATTTGATGTAGTTTCCGTGGAGGAACTTGAAAATGGAGCAGCATACCTTATCAAGAGAATACCAAAAGAGGATATGGAAATAATAAAGACGTTGATAAAAAAAAACCCAATGTGGAAAATCACACATCACCATGGTTTAGGAACTTATATTCGCAACTTATTAAGAGAAGGGAGCTTTAACGATACATTCTTAGATGATAAATGGGCGGAGTTCCTCTCAAAGGCCATAGAGTATTCAGATTAAGCCCATATTTATTATCATTTTTTAAATTTTTTGTATCCTCTTTTTATACCTGTTGTATTTGTACTTGAATGCCGATTCACTATTGAAGGTACTGCATTTGCACTCGGCGAGATTAGCAAAAATGAATGGGGTATTCCCTTTTCAAACGCTGATAATGCCATCTCCTCTCTCAAAGGCTCTGTACTTTGTATATGTCCAAGGGATGCTCTACACGAATGTGCCTTTTCCGGGGATCCAAATGCTAGGATATGCAGAATTGTCTATGCCTGGCGTGAAGGATCTGAGATCAAAGCAAGAGCTGAAGTAACCGATTCAGTGGCAGAGAGAAAGATCCAGGTTAATATCCGGGAAAGCGCCTGGAGTGTTTATTCTCTGGCAGATCCTGTCAATGATGGCCGGGCCAGCGGAGATCCTTTCCCGGCCGAAAAGCTTGCTGAGATCAAAAAGGACAATGCAGCCAATGAAAGGATCTTGAAGACCTGAAGGCTGCCAAAGCAGAACTTGAAGCGAAGGTAGATGGCCTCGAAAAAGTGGTGGTCTTCTATGAAAAATACATGGCAACATCCGTTACTCTGAAAAAGGTACAGGAATTTATGGCAAACAAAGCTGATGAGGTCGCCACTGCCAGGACCATAGCATACAAGGAAGAACGCACTGACTGCAGGCACAGGTCTTGTTTGTCCCACATGAAACAGCGAAGAGGCTGTTTTTGAGTATTACCGGGGCCGGGGCCGGGATTATTGGGGGTGAGCCGGGAACGGGGGTGGTCTGTTTCGGATCGCTGGTCATTTTCAGGTAAACATATCTGTTTTTCTAAAAACGAATACATGTTTATAAGCGGGATAGCATCATTTCAAAATCCAATACAACATCAGGGGCAATCCAGAATCCATCCTCCAGCATTTGTCGGAATATCTCAAGAGTTTCACTCCTGTCAATTAATTCGAGTTTTGTAGCATTTAACAGAATGAACAGTACACCTTTTGTCCTGATATTGAGGACATTTGCGATAGAAGAAGCTTCATCATCGTTGATGAGAAGTATGTGGTCAGTGTTAAGGGAAAGTGTTATTGCTTCCCTTTCGCCTGCACCAAGTCTGCATCCAAATGTTTTTTCCAGTTCATCGATCTCTTCAGACACATCTGTTTCTCTGACAACAATATCGCCAGTTGCAATGGAGGATTCGATAATATGTGCATCGGGATAACCATTCATCTTTCCTGTGGTAACAGCCTCTTCAAAGACACCTGCCGGGATCTCCACAATTCCGTATATACTCTTAAGCAGGTGGAGATGGTCGTACCTGGCTAACCAGATCAATACACCAGTGTCAGCTACGGTCATAGGTCATTGCACTCATCAAGAAGTCTGGTCCGGGAATAATGCACACTTACACCATGTTCTTTTAGCTCTCTAAAAAGATCATGTCGTGATAGTCCGGTAATCTCTACCATCCTGCCCATGGAAATCCTGCCCCGGTCGTATTGCTTAATAGCATGTTCTATTTTAAGATCCTTAAGTCCGGTTTGTAATACAGTACGCAGAAACCTGGAACGGTCCACATTTTCATCCCTTGCCAGATTATCGATCTCCGAAAGCATATCAGGGTCGATCCTGAGGGATACTGTAGCATACGTCATGTATTCTAATTGAACACAATAATATTTATAGGATTTCCTTCCACTGGCGGTCCCAATTAACTTCTCTTTTTAACAAGCTTCAAAAACTGTTATATCCATACGACCACCTATGTTTTAGGAATTTGTTAGATCTCCTCGAGTATCTGGACAATGCCGATAACAGCAATAATATAAAAAGACCCTCCTAAATGTGTATCAGAGATATCATAAGGAAATCAATATGGCAAAAAAGGATATTATTCTGGCAAGACTGAGTGAGCTGCTTCTGGAGTTGAAAAAGAAATATAATGTAAAGGAAATAGGCCTTTTTGGGTCGCTGGTGAGGGATGAATACAAGAGTGGCAGCGATGCTGACTTCCCTGTCGGATTTGAGAAAGGCCTGGCCCTTTTTGATCTCACATCCCTGGAATTTTTCTTGAAGACGGGTTCGGGTCAAAAGTGGATATTATCTTCAAACATGCCGTAAGGGATGGATTGAAGGGCAATATATTTTCAGAAGTGATTTATGCACAGGAATGAGGTGGTTTTCATTTGTATTGACGCCGAGGTTGGGATTCGAACCCAAGCACTCCGTGAGGAGAAACAGGTCTCGAGCCTGCCGCGTATAGACTCCGCAGCTAATTATTTCCGTTGGATTAGTCCGCTCTGCCACCTCGGCACTCTTGCTTGAAGTGTTCTTATTTGATATATAGATAACTGATACTGATCATTAATATTAGTGTTTAGATGTGTGGGCCGGTGAATAATATCTATATGGACCTGTCAGAAATCAAACAGGGACTTTTGCTGGTTTTTGTTCTCAGCTTCAGGACCGGGCCCAGCAGGCAATTCTATCCAGCCGTATTTGCCACCGCCTCCGGGATGTATGACCACCCTGTCTTCCCTGAAGGCTTTTATGGCCTCAACTATTCTGCTGTCAACAAATGACATTTCACCGGGGTCAGCGTCCAGAAGGACTGCAACTTCGCTGCCAAAATGGGTGATCAGACCCTCCCAGGCGGTTTTTACCCCCTTTGTCGTGATACTGGCATGACCCAGGGCCATCATGATTATTTCGGCAAGGGGCATTATGTGAAGATAGTCGGGCCGGTGGTCCGGATGTTTTGGCTCGTTTAGGTCGGAGAGTTCATTTACCCGTTCATGAACACCTTTTTTGATCTGGCCCCGACAATGTTCACATCTCCATTTCAAACGGATGCATTCTTCAGGGGTGTAGTGCTGATAACATTTGATGCAGGCAGATTCATTGTATTTGCCTTCCTGTGGGAACATTCCCACATTGAGAATGGCATTATATCCCTGTTTGCGAAGGATCGCTTTTTTAAGGCCTTCAAAACTGATCTCGGGTACTTCAAAGCGGTTGAATTCTCTGGCAAGCTTGTTTGACCAGGGGGAATGAGCATCGGAATTGGTTAAAAAAGTAAGTCTGTGCAGATCGCTGATCTTATCAGCATAGTCGCTGTCGGCACTAAGACCAAGTTCCAGGAACGAAATGTTGCCGGTCATATCCTGATAACAGTTTTGCAGGCTGTCATGGTATCCATAAAGGCCTGTCCAGGGGGTGAACGCATGGCAGGGGCCCACAAGGGCACCTACATCCACCGCGATCTGTGCTATCTCGCATCCGTTTAATTTAACCGTGGGCCTGCCATCAGCGGACAGGTCAGAATACTTTGACATAACCTCTGCAAGTTCATGGGCCTTTGATATTGAAGGCAGGATCAAAAGATGGTGGACACGATCCTTATCTTCGATCTCGGTGGTGGGTATGAAATGAGTACCATCGATGATGATGGTCTCATCGTCTAAAGAAGCAGCTTCGATATCTTTTAGCCAGGCAGGGTGTATGCAGTCTCCGGTTGCAACAAGGTCAATACCTTTTTTCTTTGCTTCCCCTGCAATGGTGGGAAGTTCCATTTTCTGTGAACAGGCCATGGAATATTTAGAATGGAGGTGAAGATCTGCATTGATCTGCATATGAGCTCATCCAATGTATCTCAGATCATCTTCCACGGGTGAATCTTTCATTACTACCTGCTGTTGTTGCTGTTGTTTTGCCTCCATAAGGTTGGCAACTATCTTTTCCATATCCCGTGCACGCTCTTCCAGTTCGCTTACATCCACTTCTATGTCAAGCAATTTACTGATGATAGCCAGTAAGGACTGGGCACTTTTCGGGTCTACAAGATATCCGGAAGTAAGGCCCATAAGGCAGGCAGCTTCAATATTCCTGAACTTGCTCAGGCCCAGCAACAGACCTGAAGCACCAACGATGCCTCCTCCGGGTTCACCTGGTTTGAATTTTACACCATGTTCCTTTAGATTTTCGATCATTTCAGGACTGTTTGAGGCTCCCATGACCTCATCCACATGCTCAAGTTTCCCTGTGGGGAATCCCCCTAGGGTATAGATCTTTTTCACACCAAGCTCTTCAGCAAGGTCCATATAGACCGTGCCAAGTTCGTAGTGTCCGCTTGTGTCGGTACTCTGGTGGTCACCTGCAAGCAGAACGATGTCTTTTTCGCAGGCTTTGCAGATAAAGAACTCATTATTGACAAGTCGGGTTATGCTGTCATCGTTGACCATTACCTGGGGAGGAAAATGAGGTGAATAGATCTCTGCGATCTTTTCTCCGCCAAGGTGTTCTATAAGGTGGTCCACAACAAGCTTTCCCACATGGCCCACACCGGGTAGTCCTACAAGTAATATGGGATCTTCCAGGTCAATATTTTCTTTCAGACGAATTATGGTTGTTTCACGCATGAGGTTTGCTCTCCATTTTACTCTGTCTGCGGTAATGTCCATAGGGATCCAGAGGTGAATATCTTGCAGGAGCAGGGTTTGCGGCCCTGCTGTCACATTTTGGGCATGTATCCTTTAAAGTATATGTTCCACACTGAACACATCTTCGGATTTTGTGACCCAACGTATATCACGCCTTTAAGTGTTCTGCATGACGATGGAATACTCCTTTTCCACCCTCTTTTTCAATGGTCTCAATGGCATTTGTGGATGCATTCTTCAAGGCGGATTCTGCTTTCTTGTAGTCAGGGGCAATGATCTTGATACGATATCTTGGTGCTCCTGTATATGTGACCTTTATACGTATATCATCATCATTGTCGGAATCTGCCGCAGAATGGAGTGCAGTTTTAATCCTTTCAATCCCGTCTGGTAGATTGCATGTAAGGTCCACAAACCCGGCAATCTCTACAAATGGGAGTTTGATGTTCTCCTGGGCAATGCTGATTATCTTTGAGATGAGCTTTCTATTCATACCCAGGTTCTGGAATACTTCCTCCCCATTGATCACAGCTTCTTCAAAAGCCGTGTAGCAGCTTCCAAACTCATCCAGCAGAATATTCCTTATCTGATGCATCTTCTTTTCATCAGTGTTAGTATCCTCTGCAACGAACTGAAGCCATTTGGTAGCTTTTTGTTCATTCTTCCAGTCCTGGATCTTTGCTCTCTTCTGATGCTCATTAACATCTTTCAGGGATAGGTCAATGTGATGTCTTGATGAGTCTACTTTCAGGACTTTACAGACAATTTTTTGTCCTTCACGTACATAGTCCCTTACATATTTGACCCAACCGGCCTTAATCTCTGAAATGTGGATGAATCCCTCTTTATTATCATATTCTTCCAGGGATGTATATGCACCAAAGTCTGTTACGTTCTTGACCGTACAGACTACAAAATCGCCGATATCCGGCCAGCTATTTTTATCCATCATACACCACTTTATTCGAGGACTTCCAGTATGTGTGTTGTTATTGTTGATTTGCCACCGGTTGGTTCTGCAAGTGTCCTTCCGCATACAAGGCATTTGACCTTGTTGCTTGCACTTCCGAAGATCACCTGTTCGTTGGAACAGTCATTACATTTAACGCGTAAGAATCTGCTTTTTGGTTCTGCCATTATTATCACCCGTGATTATTCCTTAAATTCGAATTTCTTTGCTCTGAAGCAGGGCCTCTGGTGGGATTTGTTACAGACTGAGCAGCGGTACTTTAATGATACTCTCTTTGTGGGTTTTTCTCCACCAGGTACCTTTGAGAACTTTCCACTGTTCCCTATTCCGGACTGTCTCTTTTTCTGTCTTGCAATATGGGTCATTGAGGATGCTTTCCCTTTTTTGACCCTTTCTGCGATATGTTCTGTATGCTTTTTGCATGATGGACAGTAAGTATTGAACCTCTTTGGTATCTTCATTATTAACACCCTTTTTATCAGTTTGAATTATTGATTATTGTGATAAGATGAGCAGCGCCTCTTTTTGCCAGTACGCTTGCATTCATAGCAGGAAGCACTATGACATCTCCGATGGCGGTCGTATAATTACGATCATTTACAGCAGTGAATGTCGGCAGCTCTTTCAATATTCGGACAACAAAGTATTCCTTATTTATATTACTTTTGGCTATGTTCCCTTTTTCATTCACTGCTGAATGATCTGAACCTGCTGTCCCACCTGCAGTTGTGAGGATTTCTTTTCTTTCACCATTTATATTTTCTAAATTTTCATTAGCCTTTGTAAATCCTTCTTTCTGAGTGTGTCCTTCCCCTTTTTGATCAGGCCTCTCTATCTGCTTATCTTCACCGTATTTTGTTTCTTTCTGATTGTCGGTTGCATTGGGGTCAAGGATAGGTTCCAGCAGTTCGCTTCTTGCAACCCTTATTGCGAACAGGGTGGCTTCATAGACCTTTTGTTCGGATGGCAGGAGCTTATCCAGGTCCTGGCGAACCGGTTTGTCGGAAAAAGCACTGGATGTGGCCCGGGTGGTGATCTTGCGAATACGTCTGATGAATATTGTTTCCACATCATTGATGGCACTTTGCAATTCATCTTCCAGGATCTTGGCTTCCACAGACCTGGGGTTGTTGACCTTATTGATCTCTTCTTCCAGTTCATGGATGTAATTGTCGACATCGTCATAGAACCCCGGGAGCAGGGAGGTAAGGGATGAGCTGTTTTCCTCACGCAGTTTAGTCTTCAATTCATTACGGTCCATATTCTGCCACACCTCTGCACATCAGATATATTGCTGCATATTCAGGTAATTCATGCTTACCTTCTTCCAGCTGGAGGTCATTGCCTCGCATCTGGACGGAGAACGGCTTCATAAGTTTTAATTTTACTGGCCTGTCTGAAAATATAATTGCATCATTTAAAGGTTCAAAATTCTCCAGGTCAGAGATATTGAGCAGTTTGACCTGCATTCCGGACTTGCCATGAAGGGATCCTGGAAGTCTTATAAGCCTTTTTATATCCCCGGTCACCGGTTCGTCCACACTTGCACGATTTAACTGAATGGCATTTTCTGCAAGCTGGCGGAGAAAGGACCTGTTCAGTTTTGACAGGGGGTCCATGTTCCCGTTTTTAATTTTTTCTATTTGTTCTGTATCCTGGAAGATATTGATAAGTCTTTCAGCTGAGGTCTTGCCTATACCTTCAAAGTCCATGAATATCTTTTTAGCATTCTCTTTTTTTGCAATGTCTTCAAAGAATGAGACAATATGGTGGTTTATCCTGGCTCCCCACCCCCCTTCATCCTGTGAGGGCAGGGATAACCTGCTGGCACTTTCCGATCCCACGTCCCCGATCATGGCCTTTTTTGTGAATATGTTGTCCATATTAAGCCCTCTGCCACTGATATAGTCCACGATCTCACGTCGATGGGCACTTTCAAGGCCCAGTACATGGGGGTCTGATATATGGAAATGGTATCCTCTTCCTCCAGAGAACACTACCTTTATGTATTCCTCTGAAAACCCGAAATCATTAATGAGGAAGTCATATAGTTTAAGTGTCTCTTCTTTTACATGCTGCAGCATGTCAGCATAGTTCTTTTTAGCATCCGGCAGGTGGTCGGCGTCCAGATCAAAGATCAGGTCGGCCTGGATCCATTGTTTTTCTTTCATGGTGGGTGCATTGGGGTATTTGTAACATGCCACTGAATGGTAGGCATGGGCAGGGGCCATGGCGGATAGATAATCGCTCACCTGTGCAGGTGATTCGAACGACTTGTGTCGTCTCATTACTGTTTCAGGCATCTCGTCAAAGGATATGATACCCCATTCCCTGTTTTCAAGGTGTGAAGGGATAGTTATGTTTGCATTCCTGTAATAATGCTGGAACCTGGATTTGATGTAATTTCTGGTCTTTGTATTCATTTGTATGTTCCTGGAGCAGATCTCTCCGGCAGGGCCTGTGACAGGGTGTGTCCGGATAATATCGTATTCTTTTTATGTTTTTTTAAGTTTTGTGTTTCTGTGCGGGTGTCTTTGATGGATAAATCTTAAGTTAACTTCCATTCTAATTAGGGCTATGAAAAAAGAGATGACAAGTGCAGATGTCTCAGCTCTTGTGTATGAGCTATCTTCAGGATCCCATTCTCTTATCGATGCAAAGATAGGAAAGATCTATCAGCCAGCAGATGATGAGGTGCGGATCAACCTTTTTATATTTGGTAAGGGCCGGGACAACCTGGTCATACAGGCAGGCAAGAGGGCTCATCTGAGTAAACACATTCGTCCAAGTCCGAAGATTCCCAAGGGTTTCCCCATGTTGCTGAGAAAGCATGTTCTTGGGGGCCGTATCACTTCTATCAGGCAATACGATTTTGACAGGATCATAGAGATCGGCATTATCCGCGGGGGAATTGAGACGATCCTTTTGTGTGAGCTGTTCTCAAAAGGCAATATTGTCCTTCTTGATGAGAACCGGCAGATCATCCTGCCTATGAATCCGGTTTCTTTCAAAGGCCGCAAGATTCGAAGCGGGCAGATCTATGAATATCCCCGGATACAGCTTGATCCCTTAAGTGTTAATGAGGCTGATATGCTATCACTGTTCAAGGGGTCAACTTCCGATATTGTACGAACCATCGCAACCAACTATAATCTTGGCGGTGTCCTTGCAGAAGAGGTATGCCTGCGCAGTGAGATGGATAAGAGCATTGCTGCAAAGGATGTCCGGGAAACGGATGTGGCCCGGGTATGCGACTCTATCAGGAAGTTGTTCTCTCCTCTTTCAGAAGGTGAGCTCAAACCCTGTGTTGTCCTTGACAGAAAGGCCTCTTTAAAGGAAGTGTCCCCTGATATGGTTGCTCTCGGCTCTCCTTCTGATGTCTCTGATGATGTCTCTGATGATGTCTCCGCTGATGTCTCCGCTGATGCATCTGCTACAGCTTCTGTTGATGAACTTGCTGACATGATCGATGTCGTTCCCTTTGATCTGGAACAGTACAGGGATAATGAAAAACGCTGTTATGGATCCTTTAATGAGGCCCTGGATGAGTTCTTCGGGAAAAGAGCTGCTGAAGAGGTAGTGGCTGAAGTTGAATCTGTTAAGAAGGAGAAGGTCAACGTCTTTGAACGCAGATTGAATAAGCAGAGGGAAACCGTTGCAAAGTTCGAAAAGGATATTGAAAAATTCACTTTAACGGCCGAGAAGATATATGAGCATTATCAGAATATCGAGGAGATCCTGAATGTGCTGGATGATGCCCGAAGTAAGGGATATTCCTGGAAGGATATCCGCTTGATACTAAAAAAAGCAAAGGATGACTTTCCTCTTGCCCGTTCCATATCCAATATAGACCCGGCCCGGGGGATCGTGTTTATCGACCTTGACGGAGTCGCTGCAGGGATCGACCTGCGCAGGACCATTCCGCAGAATGCCCAGGTATATTATGAAAAGGCCAAGAAGATCACAAAGAAACGGGATGGGGCCCTGGTGGCAATTGAAGATACCATTGCCCTGATTCAGAAAAAGGAGAAGAAAGTAGCTTCCAGGAGAAAGGTTGTGAGGAAGAAACACTGGTACGACCGGTTCAGATGGTTCATTTCCTCGGATGGTTTCCTGGTGGTTGGCGGAAGGGATGCCGATACCAATGAAGAACTTGTGAAAAAATACATGGAAAAGAGGGACATCGTCTTTCATACACAATCTCCCGGGGCCCCTATGACCATAATCAAGACCGAAGGGAAAGAGGTTCCGCAGTCAACCCTTTATGAAGTGGCTGTGTTTGAGGTCTCCTATTCAAGTGTATGGAAATCCGGTCATTTCAGTGGTGACTGTTACTGGATAAGGCCTGAACAGGTGTCAAAGACCCCGGAGTCAGGAGAGTATTTGAGGAAAGGTTCTTTTGTCATCAGGGGAGAACGCAATTATTATACTGATGTACCTGTGGGGATAGCAGTCGGGCTGGAACTGGATCAGAATACCCGGGTCATCGGAGGCCCCCTGTCTGCTATAAAGGAACATGCCCGTCATATAGTGGAACTGGTGCCCGGCAAGTTCAATCAGAACGATATTGCAAAAAAGGTCTACAGGATATATGTGGATGAAATAAAGGACCCCTCTTTTGTGAAACAGGTCGCATCTCCGGACAGGATCGCAATGATGTTGCCTCCGGGTGAATCCGATATTAAGGTTTGATGTCTGCAGGGCTCCGGTCATATGTCTGCAGGCCCCTATCATTTTAATGTATGGTACATGATATCGGTCCGTAAATCAACCACAGAATACAGCAGGCAGTAAATCAATAACAGGCTATAACAGACAGAATAATAGAACAACAGGAATTGAAGGATCATGAGGGTCACAAAAAGAAATCTGAAAGGCAGGGAGGGGGAGATAGCTCTTACTCCTGAAACACTTGATGATCTCTGGCATCTGAAATATATCATTGAGAAGGGAGACCTTGTTTTTGCACTTACCAAAAGGAAAGCGGATTCTTCCACTGATAAAGTGAGGCCGGAAAAGGTGGAAAAGAAGAATGTACGTCTTGGGATTCGTGTGGATACGATCGAATTCCATAAATTTTCAAACAGGTTGAGGGTACATGGTGTGATTGAGCATGGTATGGACACTGGTTATCATCATACCCTCAATGTGGAAGAAGGTCTGAATGTTTCCATTTCCAAAAACTGGAAAAAGGATCAGCTTGAACGGGTGGATGAAGCAGAAAAAGCATCCCGAAAACCCCGGGTTATCATAGTTGCAATAGAGGAAGGGGATGCTGACATTGGTTTTGTAAGACATTATGGAATTGAGCTGTATTCCCATATCAGGCAGTCATCCGGCAAAGGAGAAGGAACTTTGAGGGAAGTGTTCTTTGAAACCATTCTGGACCAGCTCCAGCATGCGCGTTCCGGTTCTGAAGCAATAGTCCTTGCAGGCCCCGGCTTTACCAAGGAAGACCTTATAAAGCACATTACTATGAAGGATGCTGATATGGCATCTTCAATACTTATGGAGGACACTGCTTCCATAGGGATGTCCGGATTCCAGGAAGTCCTCCGCAGAGGTGCCATTGACCGCATCATGGAAGAATCCCGCATAGCCAGGGAATCCACATTGATGGATGAGTTCCTCAAAAGGATGGCAACTGACGGGAAAGTGGCCTACGGGATGGAGGAAGTTAAAAAGGCAATTGATTATGGTGCGGTTGAAACCCTTCTGGTGGCAGATGAACTGTTGCGCATGGAGCGTGAACAGGGAGATATTGACACACTTATTCAGAATGTGGAACATTCTCAGGGGAAACTGGTCGTATTCAGCACTGAATTTGAACCGGGTCAGAAACTTCATTCCCTGGGTGGGATTGCGGCACTGTTGAGGTTCCCTATTTGAAATCGCAATACACGACCTGAATTTGCAATACAAATGCAGTGCTTGAAAGCCCCTCCGGTTCGGGATGGGGTTCGGCTCCCCTTAGTCCTTCTGACAGTTGTTTGTTCGGGTGGCCTTTTCGATTGAATCGAGGTAGAGCATTTCTTTGCCATCCATATACACCCGAATGATCCCACCGGATTCGGAAATGGTGATCGCGATGGCAAACGTGTCCCTGGTGATGGCAGCGGCTGATACATGTCTGCCCCCCAGGCCCTTTTCAATGTCCAGGTCCTTTGCATCCACATCCAGATATCTGCCTGCGGCATGGACAAGGCCATCTTCGGATATGATAAAGCTTCCGTCCAGCAGGGCCAGTTCTTTTATGGATTCCCAGTTGTTCTTATCCAGCAGGTTGCAGTCTTCATCCTTCTGGCCTATGTAGGGGTTGATTATCATCTGGTGGGACCGCTGCATGACCTCTTCGGAGTCACCCAATATAAAGGCTGTTCCGACCTTACGCCCTTCTCGTCCGGTTGCGGCGATATCAAAAGCAATGTTAAGTATAGTTCTCATAATTTCCGGGGAAACCCTCCCCTCACATTCTCTCATTAATTTGATAAGGGGGCTTTCGGATATCCTGTGTATGATGATGGATGTGGAATCCTTCATCTGTATAAGTGCAACGATAGTCCCTATCCTCAGTTTTCCCACTATGTATTCTACTGCAGCGGCCTGTTCTATATGTTGCAGATTTCCTTTATTCTCTCTGCTTATCTGTTCATGTATCGTCTTGATGCGGTCATAATCGTAAGAATTGCTGGATACAAGATTATCGATGATACTTTTTGGACGTCTGGACAACGTATATATCGGGATTGATGTCTTTATCTCTTCAACATTAATATCCCCTGATACAAATATTGCAACTGCTCTGACCTTTTCTGCAATCTGAAGGGCAGATCTGATTATAAGTTCTGTAGTGGTTTTTTTGTCCATTTCATCCTCTCAACAATGTCAACTATATTTATGGACATTCTTGATTATATATATTCGCTTTAATAATTGTCAGGTTGTATTCTCTTTTCTTCAGGGAAGGTTTGATCGATAAGTTTGAGTTAGCTGGTAAGTTTGATCGATAAGTTTTCGTTTCCCCGGGAGGAATTTTACAGATGAGGGAATTGATCATGCAGGTTGAAATGAGTGAACTTTAAATTGTGGCAACCCTATACCTTAAAATATGGACAGACCTTTAAGATGCTTCATAGCAGTGGAACTACCCGAATGGATGCGTCCGGAGATATCTGAAATACAGACTCTTTTCAGGGGACTGGATATGAAATTGGTTTGCCCGGAAAATGTGCATGTTACCCTGAAGTTCCTGGGGGATGTTAAGACTTCAAAGGTTCCTGATCTCATTGAATCCCTTGGAGACGTACATGCCCGTTCTTTTCATTCCTTTATAAAAGATGTGGGTATCTTCCCTAATATCTCCAGGCCCCGGGTTGTCTGGATTGGTGCTGAAGGTAAATATGGTCCCCTTCATAATGACATAGATGCTGTGCTGTCAGGCCAGGGGTTTCCAATGGATGGGCGTAAATTTCAGGCCCATGCCACTCTTGCAAGGGTCAGATCAATACCCGCCGAAAAAAAGGAACTTTTCGTATCCCTGTTAGACTCACTGAAGGTAAGTGAGATCGGTGAGTTTGAAGTGGATCACTTCACCCTTATGCAGAGTGAGCTGACTCCCCGGGGCCCCATATATACGAAACTCCAGGATTTTGAGTTGCGATGATTTGAGTTGCCAGTCGGGTTGTTCACCTCTCTTAAAGAATGATCCTTTTCTGTTTTTTTCTGTCTTATTTGATGGCTTTCTCTGCATCTGCGTCCAGTGATCGCAACTGACGTGTCACAGGTTATGACCGCGATTAATTGTCTCAATAAGAAGTGGATTCGTACTTTTCAAACCCACTGCTTTTGATTATCTCCCTATCCGGTGTGATCAGCAGACATTCCGTATCCTCGAGGGATTCTATCAAATCTATACCTTCATCTTCTCCTAATATGAAAACCGAGGTTGCCAGAGCATCGGCATCGATACATTGCTTTGAGATCACGGTGGCACTGATCAGGCCCTCTGCGGAATAACCGGTTCTGGGGTCTGATATATGGGATACCTTTGCAGATTCATTGAAATAGCGCTCATAGTTCCCGCTTGTTGCAACAGCCATGTCCTGTATTTCTATAACTGTGATGGGGCCCGCTTTTTTATCCGGGTCCTGGAGGCCTACTTTCCAGGGTGTTTTGTCTATGCGTAAGCCAAGATAACGTCCATCTCCGCCTGCATCTACAAAACAGTGTTCAATCCCCATTTCCCTGAGTGCTTCTATTCCCTCATCAACTGCATATCCTTTGGCAATCCCTCCAAGTACGATGCCTGTTCCCTGTTCCAGGTAGATGTTATTTTCCCGTATGTCTATTCTGGAGGAGTTGACCAGCTCAAGGGCCCGGTCCAGTTCGGTCTGGTTTGGAGGCTGATATGTACCCCCAGGGGAGAATTTACTGTTCCACAGATCAAGTACCGGTTTAATGGTTATGTCAAAAGCTCCCCTGCTTATCTGTGAATGGTAGATCGAGCGTTCTATGACATGTATCAGTTTCGGATCACTGTTAAGAAGTTTTCCTTCTTTATTGAGTGTGGATAACTGGGTGTCGGTGTCATATTCGTTCATCAATATGTCCACCCCGGACATATTTTTAAATGCTGCTTCGGCAGCCCGGCGGGCATGTTGTTCATCATTGTCTATCAGCGTGACAGTGACAATGGTGTCCATCATGCTTCTGCTGTAGGTAAATACTTTAGCCTGCGATGCATCTGTCTCCATATCATTAAATGCCTGTTGTTTCTCATATGACAGGCTAAATAGGAGCGAAGCCACAACTATTAGTGTGAATATTAGTAATGTCCTGTTATCCATGGTACAGGGATAGAACTGCTGTTTATTAAGCCTAATTCGAAAGCTATAAATATTGAAAATCAGTGATTCTGACTATCGTAATTATCAAAGAATGTTAATTATTATTCGTGAGGGATAATCTTCCCTCATATGATATATGAGGAAGTATCAGTATGAGTGACTCTAGCAAAGGGATGTCAACTGCAGGTTCAGGTAAGGATAAATACCTTGCAGTGGCCATCCATCAAATAATCGAGGAGAATGGCTGGAAGGGAATTGAAAAGCATTTTAGTGTCAATTATCAGATGATCTATGTAAAATCTGACTCTTCCCTGGAAAAGATCGAGGTAAAAGCTCACAAGCTTGGTAACC
Organism: Methanosarcinaceae archaeon; assembly: GCA_963676195.2. Classification (GTDB taxonomy): domain Archaea; phylum Halobacteriota; class Methanosarcinia; order Methanosarcinales; family Methanosarcinaceae; genus CAXXJW01. Next base: position 862,915 of record CAXXJW010000002.1, read on the forward strand.
ACCTGGAGGTTAAATTCCTGGGAGTGACCCCTAAAAAGAACCTGCTTGACAAGTTCTTTGATTTTAATGTGCGCGAGATCCCCAAATCCTTTGACCTGAATAAATATGTGTCTGATGACATGCAGGTCCTGGACGAGCAACAGCTGCGCAATGTCGTGGGTGTTGTCATAAGGGAACTCGAAAATGTGGCTAAGGATAAATAAAGAGGTGTCCGCGTGGTTAAATTAGAGAAGTTTTTGATGGTTGTGGCTGTATTCCTTTTTGCGTTTGCCATCATATACACTGTAGCAGGTTATAACGGCAATGAGGCTATGGCACACCATTATATGACAGAAGGAAAATGGTCTGATTCAAGTTGCGGTGGTTGCCACTTCAATGTGCCGGAACATGTTGAAGGCTCTACACATGTACAGAGGGATATCTATCAGTGGTCCCCCTTGCTCAACTATAATATTGAAGTGGAAGGGAAAGAGGCCTGGGCAAAGGAATATGGTGCCCATCTTCCGGGAGGGGGAGCCCTTGAAGAATATGATGTTGAAGTTGATTGTATGATATGCCATGAACAGTATGGCATGTATGATGCTGATGCACGGGCAATGATGTTCCGGGAAGGGGACTTTGAGAATGCCAATGCGGCGGCAATGGCTGAGGCAAATGTGCAGGTCCAGCAGGACAATGTCCGCAAGGCCACTTATGTCCTTGATGTGCTGACCCCTCTCCCAATTTTGCTGGTGTTCCACGACTCTGTAAATGCCGGTCCCACATCCACATCATGCAGTGACAACTGCCATCTGATGGATGTTTCCACCAAAGCAGCAGCCTGGGGCAATGATGACTATTGTCAGTATGATGTCCATTCACAAATGAGCTGTGTGGAATGTCATACTACCTCAGAACACAATATCGCAGGTATGCCTTCTATGTCTGAAGAGTCTCTTCATTCTGAGATGCCTGAGATGAAAAGTTGTGATGATGCAGGATGTCATGAAGGTATCACACATGGGCCGATAGCTGATTTCCATCTGGATTTCATGACCTGTGACTCCTGTCATATACCTTTGCTGCCTGGAGGAGAGCGTGAGCTTGAAGGCGGGGTACCTCTGGATTCATTTGACTGGTCAAATGGTGAGCGTAATGACAGTTACAGGATGGATGATTTCAGTCCTGTTCTTGTCTGGTCTGATGGATTAAAGAAGGAGGATGTACTTCCTGTGATTGATTCCCTTGTTAATGAAAATACAGGTGAGGACGACAGCGTGAAACTCATGCCATATAATGTCATCACCGGTATCTGGTGGGATGCAGGTATTGATCCTCAGATCATCGGAGACCCTGATTCAAGCAGTCTCAAAGGTGACCCTATCCCTGTATCCTATGTAGAAGATGCGGATTCTGATAATGACGGTGTTGTGAGCCCTGAGGAGATGAGAATGTACGACGGAGACGGTGATGGTGTTGCAGATTACCCTGATGCTGTCCTGCGTGAAGTTGAATTATATTACAGGGTAAGCCACAATATTGCAGGTTCACATGCAGGTATTGCTGATCCGCTGGTATGTGCTGATTGCCATGGTGCCTCAGCTTCCAGTAAACTTCAGACCGTACACTTTGAGCAGGATAACATTACCTGTGAGACCTGTCATGATGTACGACCATCTGTTAACTGGGCATTCCTGGGTTATACTTCAGATCCTGCAGAGACAGACCCGCCCACTGATTTCTCCGCAAAGACAATTGACGTGACCATACCCGGTCAGAAGCCGGCTGAAGTAGAAAGGGAGCCTGCACTATAAACACGGAGGAATTCTATGGCTGAGATATATGTAATGGAAGAAGTTCCCGAAACGATCATAATCCCTTTAAAACAACATGAAGGGGTGGCATGTGAGCCTCTTGTGAAGAAAGGGGACCAGGTACTTAAAGGGCAGAAGGTCGGAGAATGCTCTTCGAAGGATTCTGCACCTGTGCATTCAAGTGTGTGCGGTGAGGTCCTCTCTGTTGAGGAGGCCCCTCATCCAAATGGCAATAAGGTCTTAAGCGTTCTCATAAGACCGGAAGACAGAGATGAATGTGTTCGCTGGACACCAAATAAGGACATATCTGATGAAGAACTGGCCAAACTGGTAAATGAAGCTGGTATCGTTGAACATTATGGTACTCCTACCCACAAGGTCCTCAATCCTGAAGGAAAGGGTATTGACATTGTTCTGATCAATGCCACATCCTCTGAATGGATCGGAGGTCATTATGAGACCCCTTCACAGTATGCATCTGAGATACTTGGAGCATTGAAATTGCTCATGCGTGCAGCAGGGGCTCCTAAAGGGGCCATTGTTCTGAGGAATGATGATCGTGATTCCATAAAATCCTTTAACGGGATAGAGTTTGAAGGTAAGGAGATGATAGTTGCTCCTCTTATTGGAAGGAGGAAGGTGAATTATTATTTCAGGGATATGGATACAAATATTGTGGTGCTGTCCCAGGAGAACATTTACGGCAAAAAGATCATTGATCTTTTCACCTATAATGTAACAGGCCGGAAAGTTCCATTCAGATGTACCCCGTCAGATGTAGGGGTTGCTGTTTGCGGAGTGAAATCTGCAAAGGCTCTGTATGATGCAGTCTATGAAGGAAAGCCTTATATCGAGACCGTTGTCTCGGTTTCAGGAAAGGTGAACAGTCCCCGCAGGGTCCTTGTGAAGATCGGCACTCCTTTTAAGGATGTCATTAAGGCATGTGGAGGCTATAAAGGAGAGCCTGCCAAACTAATTTCAAACGGGGCAATTACCGGAGTGGCCCAGTATCTGGACGAAGTACCTGTGAGCAAAGGGACCACCTCCATAACTGTGATGGATAAGGATGAGCTGATGAAAGAAGAATCAGTTGATTGTATCCTGTGTTCCCGTTGTGTGGATGTCTGTCCTGTGGACCTGATCCCCAGCAGGTTGGCTGCACTTGCAGACCAGGGAAGGTTTGATGAGTGCAGGCAGATGCATATTATGAATTGTACCGAATGTGGAAAATGTGCCGCAGTCTGTCCATCAAAGATACATGTACTTCAGTTGATAAGATTTGCAAGAAATGCGATCTCAATGGCATATGAGGATATCTCTCCAAAGGAATCTTCTAACCTGAAGTTAGGATGTGGTTGCGGAGGAAGTGATTAAAATGACTTTTACGATATCTGCTCCTCCCCATAAAAAGGAGGATATTACGGTTAAGAAGATCATGTGGGGACGGGTATTTGCTTTGATCCCTGTCAGTCTGGTGTCCATATATTTCTTTGGTCTGCCAGCCATTGGAATGCTTCTGGCTACTGTTTTAACTGCTGTTGCTACAGAAGTGGTCATTGAGAAGGCCTTTGGTAAAGAGCTTACGATCTCAGATGGAAATGCTGTTCTGATAGGTTTGATGCTTGCTTTGATCATACCTCCTGAGGTACCGATTTGGATGCCAATGCTTGCTGCGCTGTTTGCAGTTGGTGTGGGTAAACATGCTTTTGGAGGGATTGGTTCATATGTGTTCAATCCGGTCCTTGTGGGATGGATGCTGTTAAGCCTTTCCTGGGGTTCTTTAATGGTACCTGTGTCCTATCCGCAATCATCTCAGATAACAGACCTTTTCTTTGAGACCGGAGCCGGTCTGCTTGTGGATGTGTCTCCGGTGCTTTTACTTACCGGTATATACCTGATATATCGCAGATATGCGGACTGGAGGGTCCCTGTTGCATTCTTTGTAACAACTACATTGCTTGCAGTACTGTTTGGTGACAGTCTTTCCTATGTATTCATAGGTCCATTCATCTTTGGTGTTTTGTTCCTTTCAACAGATGGTCCAAGCTCTCCTGTGACCCGCAAAGGTCGTTTGATATATGGTGTGGTCTGTGGGTTGCTGGTTTTTGTGTATGGATATTTTGCAAACTATGTGGAAGCCGTTTTCTATGGGCTGTTCCTTGCCAATTGTGTTTCCTCTTTGATAGATGCCAATACCCTGCCAGGTTCCTATGGCACTCAGACATACATGCAACGCCAGTATGCACGTGTCATTGCAAAGATTCCTTTTAAGGACCGATTGGAGGTGATGCTTGATGAGTGATTCGAACAAGGATATTGTGGTGATCATAGGTAAACTGGTGGTCATCTGCCTGGTGGCATCGGCACTTCTTGCCTTCACATATGTCCCGACAAATGAACAGCTTAAGGAGAATTACAAATTGGCAAGGGTTGCAACCCTTAACGAGGTCATCCCCTCAGCTTCACAGTTTGATCCTGTCTATGGGACTGAGGTGATAAACGAGGACGGAGACCTTGAGATCCTTTATTATAAAGCGAAAGATGAATCCGGAAATCTGCTCGGTTATGCTTTCTTCAAGCAGCAGACCGGGGCCCAGGGGATCATTGAGATCGCCGGTGGTGTTGATGCTTCCTTTAATGAGGTCACAGGAATGGGTATAATGGCGCATTCAGAGACTCCGGGTCTGGGTTCCAAGATAACAGAACCCTGGTTTAAGGACCAGTTCAAAAATGTGGCTGTTGCAGACCTTAGCCTGTCCAAATCAGGTGGCTCCATTGATTCTATCACCGGTGCTACTATATCATCCCAGGCTGTGGTGGATGCCTTAAGTTCAGAGGTAGATTATATTAAAAGTGCAGAGGCCTGAGAGGTAATAATATGGATGCTTTGAGTGAATTTATTCGTGGGATTACAAAAGACAATCCTATATTTGGTCTGGTATTGGGCCTTTGTCCTACACTGGCAGTTACTACGTCAATTGAAAATGCAATCGGTATGTCAGCAGGGACGGCCTTTGTGCTGATCTGTTCGAACCTGATGATCTCAGCTCTTCGAAAGCAGATCCCTGCAGCTGTGAGGTTGCCGATCTTTATTCTGATCATTGCAACGTTTGTTTCAATAGTGGAGATGGTCATGAAAGCCTACTTCCCGCCGATGTATGCGGCACTGGGTGTTTTCATTCCCCTGATCGTGGTCAACTGTATTATCATAGGACGTGCAGAGGCCTATGCGAACAAGAACAATATGTTCTATTCTTTAATTGATGCCCTGGGTATCTCAACAGGTTTCCTTCTTGTGCTGATGCTTATAGGAGGAATAAGGGAGCTTATTGGTACAGGACAGATCGTTATCTTCGGTCTTCATATTATCAGTGTTCCGATCAACCCTGTGACCTTCATGATACTTTCCCCGGGTGCTTTCCTTACAATTGGTATTCTTATGGCGATAGTGAATCATAGAAAAGCAAAGAAACTTGCAAGGGGTGAGTGAAATGGCAGCGGATATAAGTCTGTTTGAGATTTTCATGGACGGTGTGTTCATCAAGAACTTCCTTGTTATTCAGTTTCTGGGTCTGTGCTCCTTTGTCGGTGTGACAAAGGATACTAAAAGTGCGGCAGGAATGTCAGGTGCTGTTATTTTTGTGATGGTAATGGCAGCCACAGTCTCCTATCTGATCTACACGTTCGTACTGGTGCCGTTAAAACTGGAATTTTTGAATCTGATCAGTTTCATTGTGGTGATAGCCGCTCTTGTCCAGCTGGTGGAGTTTGTTGTACGTAAGAATGTACCTGCACTATACCGTTCCCTGGGTATCTATCTGCCACTGATCACCACCAACTGTGCGGTACTTGGTGTTGTCCTGCTCAATGTGATGAAGGAATATTCCTTTGTTCAAAGTGTTGTATTTGGTTTTGCCGCAGGTCTTGGATATGCCGTAGTAATGTTAATGATGTCCGGTATCCGGGAGCGTACCACTCTTGTGAAGATTCCTTCAGCTATCAGAGGTCTGCCACATGCATTCCTGATTGCAACGATGCTTTCAATGGCCTTTGTTAATTACTTCGGGGTGATCCCGATATGAACATGACAACATTGCTTGTCCAGGCCATGGCAACCCTCGGGGGACTTGGCCTTGCGATAGGCATTATGCTGATCGCAGCTTCCAGAATGTTCAAAGTCGAGACAAATCCTCTTGTTGAAGAGGTGGTTGAAGTACTTCCGGGAGCTAACTGCGGAGCCTGTGGCTATGCCGGTTGTGCAGATTTTGCAGAGCGTGTGGTAAATGAAGGTGCTCCTCTGGACGGTTGTCCTGTGGGTGGTTTTGAAACTGCAAAACTGATAGGTGGCATTCTCGGACAGGAAGTGTCTGAGGCCGAGAAACAGTACCCTTATGTACGTTGCAATGGTGGCCTAAACTGTGTTGACAGATTCGATTATGTGGGTATTGAGGACTGCAGTGCGGTAATGATGCTCTCTGATGGGGAAAAAGGTTGTAATTACGGATGTATGGGTCGCGGTACATGTGTACGTTCCTGTCCCTTCAATGCAATAACCATAGGTGATGATCGTCTTCCTGAAGTGAACAAGAATCTTTGTAAGAGTTGCGGACTGTGTATCGAGGCCTGCCCCAATGACGTGCTTGTCTTTGCATCTGAATCTGAAAAAGTACATGTGAAATGTAATTCCCACGATAAAGGAAAGACCGTCAAGGCCGTTTGTGAAGTCGGTTGTATAGGTTGCAAGATATGCGAGAAGAATTGTCCTGAAGAAGCGATCAAGGTCACCAAATTCCTGGCCCGGATCGATCAGGATAAATGCACGGCCTGTGGGATCTGTGTGGAGAAATGTCCGCAGAACTGTATTGAAATAAGATAAGGAACAAAAGGTGATTATAATGTCATATGGTACATCTATAAAACTCGATGAGAACATTGTCGGTGCATTATGCTACATAGGATTCTGGGTCACAGGCGTATTGTTCCTTTTGATAGAAAGGGAGAACCGGTTCGTAAGGTATCATGCCTTCCAGTCAGCCCTTATCTTTTTGCCCCTGACGGTGATCATTTTCTTAATCTCCTGGATTCCTTATGTGGGCTGGTTGCTTGCGGATTTTGGCGGATTTTTCGCCCTTTTCCTGATGCTTGTGCTGGTCGTCATGGCCTGGAGGGGTTCAAAGTTAAAGATCCCTGTCATTGGCCGGATCGCATATGAAAATGCATATGGGGATAAATGAATACTGTCTGAGTTATTTGTATTGAGTTATTTGTATCGAAGGCCATGAGGTGAAGTGGTCTTCATCGTTTTATTTTAATATTTGTTATCTGTTCTTTGTATTACTTTTATTTTCATGGTGACGGATCTATCTTTTTGCTATCTGTTTCAGCCAAAAAGACAGCTACGAAAGCTTATAAAGTACATTAACATTATGTAATCCGACAGATATGGTGCTTATAACGGATCCTTTACTTTGTTTTAATAAAAGTCCGCATTTGTTGAAACAGTTTGCATGAAGGGCCATAAAATAACGATCATAAAATAACGATCATTCAGGAGGTTATATTATAAAAGAAGAGATCTGGATTGAAAAGTACAGGCCTTTTGAACTTGAGGATATAGTGGGACAGGAAGAGACCACAAAACGTCTGATCTCATATGTCAGGGCCGGTAATCTGCCTCATTTGCTGTTCTCAGGCCCACCGGGTGTGGGGAAGACCGCAACAGCGGTTTCTATTGCAAGGGAAATATTCCATGAGGACTGGAGGGAGAATTTCACTGAGTTAAATGCTTCTGATGAAAGGGGTATTGATGTAGTTCGGTCAAAAATAAAGAATTTTGCAAAAACATCTCCAATAGGTGGGGCGGAATTTAAGATAATTTTTCTGGACGAGGCCGATGCCCTGACCTCTGATGCCCAGTCTGCACTCAGGAGGACCATGGAGAAGTATACAAGCAACTGCCGTTTCATCTTATCCTGTAATTACTCATCCAGGATCATAGAACCTATACAATCCAGGTGTGCTGTCTACAGGTTCCGCCACCTTTCAGATGATGCCGTTGCACAGAGATGTCTGCATATTGCGTCCAATGAAGGGATCACCATTACAAATGAAGGACTTGAGGCCATTAAATATGTGTCTCAGGGTGATATGAGGAAAGCTATTAATGCCCTTCAGGCAGCAGCTTTGTTTGATCATGAAGTTGACAGGGAGACGATCTATAAGATCACATCCACAGCTCATCCGGAGGAGATCAAGGAAATCTTAAAACTGGCTTTGAACGGTGATTTCATACAGTCCCGGAAAAAATTGAACGAATTATTGCTGGAAAAAGGGCTTTCAGGCGAAGATGTGGTCGGACAGATCTACAGGGCCCTGTTTGAGATAGACATCAGCGCTCATGATATGGTTGAACTTATAGACATGGTGGGAGAAGTGGATTTCAGGCTTACTGAGGGTGCAAATGAACGTATCCAGCTGGATGCGTTGCTGGCCCATTTTACCTTATCTTCCAGGAAGTGAGGGACGTTGCCTTTTGAAGATACACTTGTAGGGATGTTAAGCGATATTCCCCCCTGGCTTGCAACTATCATAATAGGTGGTTTGCCTGTGGCCGAGCTTCGGGGTGCTATTCCCATAGCTTTAGGAGTGTATGGGATGGATGCACCAACGGCTTTTATTCTTTCTGTAATAGGCAACACTCTCCCTGTGATCCCATTGTTGCTGTTCTTAGACCCGGTATCTTCCTATCTCAGACGCTATGGTATTTTTGACCGTTTTTTTGACTGGCTGTTCACCAGGACCCATCATAAACATTCTGATAATTTTGAAAAATATGGTACTCTGGCTCTCACATTGTTCGTAGCGATACCTTTGCCTGTGACAGGGGCCTGGACCGGATGTGCTGCAGCTTTTGTTTTCGGGATACGTTTCAGGAATGCCCTGCTTGCCATCATCAGTGGTATAATCATTGCCGGGATCATCGTCACAACGATAACTTCCGCAGGTATCGGTCTTCTGGAACTGATACTTTGAGGTCAGTTGTCCTTCAGACTTTATTCGCCCGGGTTTTATTCACTTTTCTTTTTTATCATTTCAAAAGCAAGCTGTATGTCTTTATCCTTGACTGTTTTACGGTCGGCATGTTCTGTATATATGATTGCTTCCTGTGCTATTTTAAGACCGTATTCCTCAATGATGTTCAACAGCTCCATGGATGCGGATTCACTTACTCTCTGTGCTCCTGCACTTCTAATAAGACGTTCTACTGAAGCTAATGGTAATATTGCCATATTGTTTTCCTCCTTATTTGAATTATAGAGATGGGTTCTGACTATTTTACTTTTATCAATCACTTTTATTGAGTGAAGAACTTACTATTTCAAAATTGTGGGTATGGATCAATTGTTAAAAAAGCAGAGGCGAAAATGAATTGTCAATGGATATGGTTCTTCACCTCATATTTTAGAAACTAAAGTCTATCAATTATGATGGTATGTTCCTGTCAATTCAGGCCGTTGATGTTAAGATTTTTGGTCCATAGTGAAATACCTACGACTGAATCTATGGTTTTCTCTGCCTCCGGGCTCCGTGATCGTAAAACTAAAGAATAAAGTTATCTTTTCAATGCTATAGTTGTAGCAATCTATCCTTATAAAACCCCCTTTCCTGGAAAAACTGATTAATACGCGTAATTGGATTGGGATTTATCTCTATAGTGGAATAAAGTGGAATATAATTAACCTTTCGTTGATCTGGACCGGATGATTACCATGAATGAAAAGAACGCGCCTCATATTGAAGAGCTAACCAGGGCGCTTGTAAATGTTGATAGGAATAAGATTGAAGAGCAGTTCAACAGGCTTGTGGAATTCAAAGTTTCGCCGGATGAAGCAAAACAGGTGATTCTCAGGAAGTTCGGGAACGAATTCATTTTTAAGGACATCTCGGCTTTGCAGGAAGGAGATAAAGGTTTAATGTTAAAGGTCAGGGTTCTGGACATTGAGGAGAAGGTAGTCACACTTAAGGGTGTGAGGACCACTATACATTCCGGGATCATGGCAGATGTCTCCGGAGCCTGTTATTTTACTGCATGGGAGGATATGTCCCTGTATCTTGATCGTGCTTATCTTCTAAAGAATGTGGTGGTCAGGCAATGGCGTGGGCATCTGGAAATAAGTCTTAATGATCGCTGTGTAGTTGAACCCCTCCCGGATGATGAATTACCCTCTTTATCAGAACTGTCCGGTACGGCCCGGAAAAAACTTGCCCGAATCGATTCCCGGGATATATTTGTAAGTTTTGTTGGTGCTGTCATCGAACTCTATCACCGTGATATTAGTGTGAAGGGTGAAAATATGACCATTGTGGAGGGTGTGGTGGCTGATGATACAGCAAGATTGCCATTTGTTTCCTGGTGTGGACTTGATGATATTGATATTGGTTCACTTGTGCTGGTGGAAAAGGCGACGGTTAATGTCTATCGCGGGGTTCCTTCTATACGGATAGGTGGATCAGCTGTTGTAAAGGAAATAGATGCAGAGCTGCCTCTTGATTTTACTTTTTCTTCAGTTAACCGTATTCCGTCCCCTGTACCCATTCGGGAGGTGACTAACAGGTCCGGGATGTTCGATGTTGTGGTATGTGGTGTTCTAATCTCGGTACGGCCCGGTTCCGGACTTATAAAACGCTGTCCTGAATGTAATCGTGTTCTGGTAAAGGATAGCTGCAGGTCCCATGGTTGTGTGAAAGGGATCAGCGATATGCGGATAAAGTTTTTCCTTGATGATGGGACCGGGGTGGTCCTTGTGATGTTTGACCGCGAACTTTCCGAGATCATGTATGGAAAACAGATGGAGGAACTGGAAAGTATTCTGGATGATAAGATTTCTTCAGATGCTATTTATGAGGATATGAAGAAAAAATTGACAGGTCGTTATATATGTGTTCGGGGCAATTCTTCAAAGGTTGAGTTTGGTGTATCTCTGGTGGCAAAATCTCTGTGTGAGGTTCCTGATGACCTGCAAAAGCGAAAGGGTGCCATTCTTGAGCGTATGGACCGGGAGTTGTGATGATGGTAGAACGTGAGGTTGCTTATCGGGTGTTTGCAAAGGAACTGAATGATTCCCGCTTTGTAGAGGGAATGTCTGTTACTGCTTCTGTGCATGAGGACATCCATTCCCCTAATTATGTTGTCATTCCTTCAGGAGCAATGGTCAATCGTGTGCTTATCTCGGGAGTGCTAACTGAAGTCGACAGGCTGGGTGAGGATGGCGAGGGCTGGAAGGCCCGTATAGTAGACCCTTCAGGTCCATTCACTCTGTATGCAGGGCAATATCAGTCGGATGCATTGTCATTCTTTTCGTCCATTGAAGTCCCTGATTTTGTTTGTGTGGTAGGGAAGGTCAGGGTCTATGAACGTCCCGATGGTTCCGTGGCGGTGATAATTCGTCCTGAAGAGATCAACAGGACCGATGAAAGGTCAAGGGATAGGTGGGTCATTGATACTGGAGAATTGACCCTTGGCCGTATCGAGTGTTTTTCAAAATTAATTCGTTCAATTGATGGTGGTAAGGCCTCTGTTGACCCTGCTGATAATAGCAAAGAATTGAGCAAACCCTGTGAAGCTTTCACCGATAAGGAATATCTGTCTTCTTCCGTTTCCTGTATCAGTGAAAATGATGCTCGCTTGATATTAGAAAAGTTACCCGGGACAGGCCTGGAGCACTTATGTTCATTAAGGGAAATGGTACGTGATTGTATCCTCTCTCTTGGCACAGGTCTGGTTGATGATAACAAAGATGTGGATAAAATCATACTGGAATTGCTCAATGAACTGGGTAAAGGTAAGGCGGTAAAGCATTCGGATATAATTCAACAGGCCCGCAAAATGAAAATTGCAGACGATTCTGTCGAGGACGCATTGATAAGCCTCCTTTCAAAAGGGGAATGTTATGAGCCTAAAGCGGGGATGTATAAGGTCATTAATTGAAGATCATTAATTGAAGGTCATTAATTGAAGGTCATTAATTGAAATAACTGAGAATTACTCTGCATTTTTGTGTACCTTCATCATATAATAGTGCAAATTTGGAGAAGCCCATAGGCCCCGGATAATGCAGGGTGTTGTCATCGTACCGGATGTACTGATGTCCACAGAAGTGGATGGTCTGGAATCTATTGATCCTGTATTTATTGATCCTGGATATAATAAAATATGAAATGAACGGCCCCACTCTAATTAATGTGGCGAAGTGACATTAATTTGAGTAGGGGGACTTCCTGCTCAAAGATTAAAAATCGATGCTGATGTTCTTTGCATCTTTTGCAAGTGTCTGGGATATAAAACCGGATTCCAGGCTGCAGGTGTGAAGGACTCCACTAGGTACCAGACATGTGGCACAGCATTTGGCTTCCTGTGCTTTTCCGATGACAAAGTTTTCTTTTATGTCAAAGATCTCCATCATTGGAACTTCCAGCTGGGCCATCTTTTTGACCTTTGCACAATCGGTTTCGATAGAAATATTAATTGTTTTTCCGTTTTTTTCCCCATGTATCTTATGGGCAAATCCACATATTCTTGAGTTTACTTCAACATCTGTCATTTAGTTTCCTCAGATCTGTTTGATGAATACTTTAAAATGTATGTTTGATATCCATAATTAGATTTTGTTGCTGTTATATAATGTTTATCACTAAAAGCAGAAGACCCTTTGTTTATGTGAAGAGTGTTTCATGTCATTTCATAATTGATCTGTTTTTTTTATAGTTGTTTTTTTGCTTTCGATATCCTTAAATATCCTGAGCAAAATTAATAATGACATGTTTCTTTAATCTGTTATCTACTTTCTGAACTTATACAGCATTCGAGGGATTGTCGTGAATAAAGAGGAAATCATTGAAAAAGTTCAAAAAGAACTAAAGGGCATAAAAGGTGTTGGAAGGACTATTGTACTTGATGAGGAGGATAGGAAAAACATTGCATTACTTGAAGAAAAAGCGGACCAGATGACTTTAATGGGCCTTGGCAGGGGCGATAATAAAGGTGTGAAGACCGTACTTCAGAAGGATGTTATCATTCCTTTTGAAACCACTATGGAGTATAAATGGCCCTGCGGTCCCAATGTGATCCTGATGCATGACGACAAAGTCGTGGGTGAGGACATTGAAGACCCTGAAAAATTGAAAGGTCTTGAAAAATGTGAGGAATCTCTTGTAATCGGAAATATTGTGATATACGATAAATGCATTCTAACATCCCTCAATTCAAAATCTGAACCGTTGGTAGTGGTACTGCCACCAAAGCCATGTTCAGAGGTGGAATGTGTTCCACAGGTATGTAATGCTACACTGGCATCCCCATCTCCGCCAACCGATGAGTATCTCAAAGAGAAGATGGGCCTTAAGAACGTACACGGTTCGGGTTCTTTCCTTCTGGGATTTGATATTGAATGTTGCGATTGTCCTCAGGAATAAATGGGAACAGGCCAATCCCCTCTGTTTGATCATGGGCCATATATATGGCCTATATATTATTTTTGATTATATTTTGAATAATATTTTATCATCATTCTGCCGGAGTTGCTTATTTTTTAATTTCATCTGATTCTTTTTTCCGTTTCTGATCTATGGATTGGTTTTGTATGGTTTCTACAAAGCCCTTATATATCATAATACCTTCATATTTTAATAAGTATGTTGGCCTGAGATAAGTTCAGACTTACAACAACGTTAGCATAAGGAGTTAGAGGTAGTAAATATGTATGGTATCGCATTGGACTTAGGAACAAGCGGATTTCGAGCACAGCTAATTGATATTGAAAGTAAAGAGGTTTTGAAGACAGCTATTACGATGAGGCACCCTCTCCCTGGAGGGAATGTCATGGATCATCTGGATTTTTCAATTCAGGTGGGTACAGATATCTCTCATGAAATAATGCTTGATACGATAAAGCGTCTTTTTGATGTTTTTGATGTTGATCCTTCTTTGATAGAAAGACTGGCTGTTTGCGGCAATCCAATCCAGTTATCCCTGTTCCAGAATATGGAAATAAGGGATCTTGCATATGCCGGAGAGAACAAGCAAAAAAAGCTTGGTGTAGAGAATATTACCAGGGATGCCCGTGTATTTCCTGCAAGTGAACTGTTTGAAGGGATCGTAGATCTGCCAAATTGTAAGATCATCGTACCTCCTGCAATCAAACATGAGATCGGTGCGGATGCTCTTGCAATGATGCTCAAGACCGATTTCCTTGAGGAGGACAGTCTGTCCATTGTGACGGATTATGGTACCAATGCAGAAATGGCTATCAAGGTCGGCGACAGGATCATCACGGGAAGTGCTGCTGCAGGTCCTGCTATTGAAGGGCAGGGGATAAGCTGTGGTATGCTGGCAAGCCCCGGGGCCATATCAGATGTTAATCTTGAGGGCGACCTGTGGCGTATCACTGTTCTTGATGAGAATATGGCAGAGACCAAAGGTCATCTTATAGACCCTGTTACAGGGGATATCAAAGAGACTTCTGATGTGCTTGTAAAAGGGGTAACAGGTACGGGGGTAATAGCTGCTCTTGCTCTGGCCCTTAAATGCGGCATAATGACAAAGATCCCCGAGTTGCCTGGCGGAAAGCTCATCCTGGCTGAAGGCATTGAGATAACCAATGATGACATTGAAGAGGCTGGCAAAGCGATAGGTGCTATCCGGGCCGCACATCTGACCCTTCTGCTTGAATCTGGCAAGACCTATGATGATCTTGAAAATATGTATATGTCCGGTGCAACAGGGGCCTATGTGGATGCTGATAAAGCAAGAAAACTGGGGTCATGTCCCAACTTTGCCAAAAAGATAGTTCAGTTTGGGAATACTTCCATTGCTCTTGCAAGGGACCTTGTTATCGATGAGTCCCGTCTGGACGAGGTCATTGAGATCGCTCACAAGATAAAAGCTGATCATTTGATGATGGCTACCAGTGATACATTCTCCAACATATATGTCTGTGAGCTTTCTTACTGGATGCAGGGAATGCCTATAGAGATGTATAATGAAATGCTTGGGATGTATGGTTTGCCTTCATTGCCCGAGCTGTTTGAGTCTCCGATCATTGAGAAGAAGGTCTCAAAGGATATTGATGAAGTTGGAAAGGATGGACTTGATATTGTAACAGACCTTGGTATTTTCATAGAGGAGAAAACAAAAGGTTGTATCCTCTGTCACAAGTGTGAAAATGAATGTCCCGAAGGAGCCATACATATAGTTGAAAACGGTGATGAGATATATGCCCGTTATGACAGTGAAAGGTGTCTGGGTACCAGTTGCAAACGCTGTGTGAGCATTTGTCCTGTATCAGCAATAAGCTATAAAGAGATCTCCATCAAAAAGTGATGGCAGGGTTCTGTTTATACAGAAGATCATTTTGTATGATCTATTGCTAATTGTTTATTTTATAATTAAGCTGGTCTGAAAGATCATTGGGGGAGGGGTCTGTTGGCCAGGCTTATTTAATTTTTGGGCTTATTATGAGCTTTCATGATTTATAGTTAATAACCGATTGATTGAAACTTATAATAGTATTGTCTGTGTCACCAGAGCATGATTTCAAGATGCATAAGTTACAAACCAAAGGTGATTAACTATAATTGCCGCAGCAAAATTAATAGTATTTATATTTATTGGGTGGGGTTTTCTGATATTCTATTATTCAACCATCCATATTCCTGGTGCCCATGTTTCTAATTATTTTAGTTAAATCTTTTTAATAATTTCTTATGTTTATTGTCACATGTGTCTTTTTAGTTTCAAATAGCAAATTGGGTTGCTTAATTTTATGTTTTCTTTATTGTAATTATTCATCATTTCATAATACTCACTGTCTGAACTCGTTTTTTGTCTCCTGGTCGTTGATGTATATGCCTGTGTTATTGGGCCAAATGTGCTCAATTTTTGTTGTTTTAAAAATTAATGCAGCATATCTCAGGTTTGTTTGTTTTGCCATTTGCCGTTTTGTGATAGTATCTATATTACATTTGATGTGGTTGGGTGGGTAACATATTTATAGCTGTAATCAAAACAGGGTATTATCAGAAACTTCATAGTTCTAAATCCCATTCCGGATCCAGCTGGGTTCACAGGGTGGTTGCTTTGAAGTCAAATGATAGGAGGGTCAGTCCTTTGGGATTGATCCGGCATGCATGTGATGAACTTCATCTCATGTGTGTGCAGAACAAAACATTTGCAGTAGCATGATTGTAACGTATTTATCGTGTATGGGCCTTATCGCCTTTAATACGATGGATCTGATCAACGTGCTATGAATCTGGCTAAGGGGCCCATCCCTGGCCAAAAGACAAAATAAAGGAGTTGAAAGAATATGGCAGACCATTTATATCCAGGCAGAAGCCCCCTTCAGGGTGTACGCCTCGAGTTGTTTTCCGAAGACGATCTGAGGTCTCTTCACTATGCTACGATGCAGGTATTCCAGAATCCTGGTATCCAGGTATCTGATCCAGAAGCAAGGCAGATCTTCAAGGATGCAGGTTGTGAAGTTGATGAGAAGACCATGGTCGTAAAGATCCCTGAGTTCCTTGTGAACAGAGCATTGATCGATGCGCCATCCAGGTTCGTACTCTGTGGCCGTGACAAGAAGTATGACACCCCTCAGGAACACAAGGGTAAGGTAAACTGGACCTGTTTCGGTACCGGTGTAAAGATGTGCAACTACGTCGCACCAGGAAAATATGAGACAGTTGATTCCACAGAAAAGGATGTTGCAGAAACTGCAAAACTTTGTGACTGGGCTGAGAACATTGACTACTTCTCCCTTTCCGTATCCGCAAGGGACTGGGCAGGCAAGGGTGCACAGGATGTCCACGAAACATTCACCCCACTGACCAGCACTGCAAAGCACTTCCACCACATTGACCCGGTTGGTGAGAACGTAGAGTACTACAAAGGAATTGTCGACGCATACTATGGTGGCGATGAGGAAGCAGCACGTAAGAGACCTATCTTCTCCATGCTGTTGTGCCCAACCAGTCCTCTTGAGCTTAGTGTCAACGCATGTCAGGTCATCATCAAAGGTGCCCGCTTTGGTATGCCAGTGAACGTACTGAGTATGGCTATGTCAGGTGGATCTTCCCCTGTATTCCGTGCAGGTACCCTCGTAACACACAACGCTGAAGTCCTTGCCGGTATTGTACTGGCCCAGCTGACCGTTCCAGGTACTGCAGTATGGTATGGTAGCTCAACCACAACATTCGATCTTAAGAGAGGTACAGCTCCTGTAGGTGCACCAGAACTTGGTCTTATCAGCGCTGCTGTTGGTAAGCTCGGTCAGTACTATGGCCTCCCTACATTTGTTGCCGGTACCTAGGCTGATGCCAAGATACCTGACGGACAGGCAGGTCATGAGAAGACAATGACCACATTACTTCCGGCATTCTCCGGATGTAACACCCTGTATGGTGCAGGTATGCTTGAGCTTGGTATGACATTCTCCCTTGAGCAGCTCGTATTCGACAATGACATGATCTCCATGGCAAAATCCGCAATGCGCGGTGTTCCGGTAACAGAAGAGACTCTCGGAATTGATTCCATCCAGAAGGTCGGTATTGGAAACAACTTCCTTGCACACAAGGAAACCAGGAACAACATTTCCATTGTATCTGATCCAACACTGATCAACAGAGACATGTTCGGAGACTGGGAAGCAGCAGGCAGCAAAGACCTTGCAACCGTTGCACACGAGAAGGTCGTTGACGTACTCAAGAACCACGAGGTCATCCCTGTAGATGCAGACCTCATGGCAGACATGAAAGCCGTAATGGACAAGGCAGACGCTGACTTCAGGGCCAGCATGTAAGTATATTGAAATAAAGGAGTTTTAAAAATGGTTACACAGGACGAACTTAATGAGAAAGCAAAAGCAGCAGTCATGGATTTTGACAATGAAGCTGTAGAAGAAGTCTGTCAGGAAGCAATCGCTGCAAAAGTAGATGCTGTTTCCCTGATCCAGGACGGATTGACCGCAGGAATGAACGAAATCGGTGATCAGTTTGAACAGGGTACCCTGTTCCTCCCACACGTTATTGCCGCTTCTGAAGCAATGAGCGCAGGAGTTGCAGTCCTGACACCTGTACTTGAAGCTGCAGGTGCTGAGACTGAGAACAAAGGTGTCATTGCAATAGGTACCATCGAGGGTGACATTCACACCATCGGTAAGGACATTGTTGCAACAATGCTCAAGATCGCCGGATTTAAGGTCGTGGACCTTGGAAGGGATGTTCCAATCGCTGCATTTATCGATGCTGTCAAGGAACACAAGCCACTTGTCGTAGGCTCATCTGCTCTTATGACCACCACAATGGTCCTTCAGATGCAGATCGAAGAGCAGCTCAAGGAAGCTGGTCTGCGTGACGGTGTCAAGACCATGGTTGGCGGAGCCCCTGTCAGTCAGGACTGGACCGACAAGATCGGTGCAGATGTCTATGCAGAGAATGCAACTGATGCAGTTGTAAAATGCAAGGCACTTGTTGAGTAAATTCGATTGCAGGGATGTGCATCTTCGGATGCACTTTCTGCATCGTTTCTGCTTTTGTAGCGAAACATATTTATTATAATTATTTTTGTTATAAAAGAGTTGGAGGAGGAGTCAATTTGGATATTATGGAGTTAAAAAAATTAGAGAATAAGCGAAAGGTCTCCAAAGGTTATATGTGGGCCTTTTTCTGTGCTTTGCTCTGGGGTCTCTGGTACATTCCGGGAACCGTTATTTGGGCAGTACCCCCGTTTGATGATATGTGGGTGGTCCTTGATGCTCAAAGTGGAGCAACAACTGCAACACTGGTGGTTGCAGTATTGATTACGGCTTTTAATGCACTAACTGTCATACTTGCGCTTGCTTTGTGGAATGGTGTCCTGGGTAAGTTCGGTGAAATGAAGAGGACCCTTAAAGCTTTCAAGCCATGTACGAAGTGGTTCTTCCTTGCTTCAATATTTGGTGGTCCGGTTGCAATTCTTGGTTCATTCATTGCGATGGGATTCATTGGAGCAGGTTTCGCAGCAGTTGCCGCTTTGCTGTATCCTGTAGTTGGTTCAGTACTTGCTTATTTCTGGTATGGTGAAAAGATCAGTAAACGTGCCGCACTTGGTATCTTTGTGATCATCATTGGTGGTTTCACTATCTTCGTAGGTGGTGCTATTGCTGAGATTGCCGGTGGCAGTGCAAGCTGGGTCGGTTATATCGGTGGTCTGATGGCTGCTGTTGGCTGGGGTGTTGAAGGTGCTGTTGCAGGTAAAGGTCTTGATATTGCAGAACCTGATGTAGGTCTTACCCTGAGGTTCCTTGGTGAGAATCTGATCTGGTGGGTAATATTTGTTCCCGCACTCGCACTGGCCGGATATCCAATGATCGAGTATGCAATTGCAGCATTGAACCCATTGTCCATACTGGTACTGGCATTTGCAGGTATCACATTTGGATTCTGTTACGTTACCTGGTACAAATCTTTCCCATTGATTGGTGTGGGAAGAGGTCAGGGTATTGGTAACCTCTATGGGCTTTGTGCAGTGATCTTCCTGTATTTGTTCTTCGGACAGGTTCCGGAGTGGACAATAATAGTTGGTGCTACACTGTGTATCATAGGAAGTTTCGTCATGTTCTCTGAAGACGCAGGTGAACTTGAGTCTCTAAGAGGTGATTAATATGGTCGGAGAAAGCCCTATTAAGTTCAGGATACTGGAGTTGTACCTTGATGGCAAAGAACACTGGCACAGCGAGGTCGTGCATCAGATCCAGAAAGAGTATAACATGAACAGTGACTACGGAAGGGATTCTATCAACTTTGATATCATTGAGCTGGTTTCCGGTGGAATGCTAAGTTCTGTTGAGTCCAAGGTTGATGAAACCGGTGAATACAAAAAAGGATTTTTGATGCATAAATACGTGATCACTGATTTTGGCAGGGTTCGGGCATCGGATGCATGTCTGGAATATGTCTAAGGAGGTTATGATATGGGACAAATGAACGACTTAATGCTTGGATATTATGGATATGGATTTGAAGGTGCACCTGTGCCAATGTCTGAATATGCCTGGATGGTTGCAATAATAATAATTGCAGTCATAGCTCTCTGGCAGGCAAGGACGTTTGTGTCACAATTCTAATCAGTAGAGCGCAAAATATATATATGTAGTTGGCACATCGGGTAATGCAGGTCATTTTACCTGCATGGAACCCACCAACTACGTTCCATTTTCTATAGGGTCTTTCGGGATCTGATTATAGAAGTTTGTTAAAGGAGGTTGTATTACGACAAAAGAAGAATTATACAAAGAGCTATCCGATGCGATAGTAAGCTGCAAGAAGGATGTTGTGGTCGCTGCTGTGGAAAAAGCACGTGGCGAGCTCGAAGCACCTGATATTATTGAAAACGGTCTTGCTGCTGGTATGAATGAAGTAGGTGTTCTCTTTGAAAAGGGAAAGCTCTTCCTTCCTCATGTAATGATGGCTGCAGGTGCTATGGCTGCTGGTGTGGACCTTCTGGAAGCAGATATGCCAAAGGAACAGGCCTCAAGCAAGCTTGGTGTCATAGTCAATGGTACGGTTGAAGGAGATGTCCATGACATTGGCAAATCCATCGTATCCACAATGCTTCAGTCCGCAGGTTTTGAAGTCCACGATATTGGAAGGGATGTTCCACTCCAGAACTTCATCGACAAAGTAAAGGAAACAAATGCTGACATGGTTGGTCTTTCCGCATTGATGACAACTACCCTCCAGGGCCAGAAAGATGTCATTGAGATGCTCAAGGAAGCAGGTCTTCGTGACAATATCAAAGTAATGGTCGGTGGAGCACCAGCAACCACTGCCTGGGCCAACAAGATCGGTGCAGACTGCTATGCAGAGAATGCAAGTGAAGCTGTGAACAAGGCAAAAGAGCTGCTCTTATAATCAGGTGTTTTAAATGGCAAAAGAATACTTTTTAAGAATGGGTGACGGTCTTAAGATCTTCATGACAAAGGAAGACATCATGGCCGACATTGAAGCCGGTTCCAATGATGCAGCAGAACTTGGAGATATTCCCGCTCTTACTGAAGACCAGATGGAGAAGATGGCTGACATCATAATGAGCCCTAACAGGATCGTTGGTGTGGAGCCAGGCATGGAAGTTCCTGTAACCCACGACATAGGTGCAATCAGGATCGATGGTGACCAGGGTAACAGCGGTGTGGGTATTCCTGCAAGCAGACTTGTAGGTTCAATGATCCATGAGCGTGCCTTTGGTGCAGATACCATGGAACTAGGTCACATTGACTACAGTTACAAACCTGTCAAACCTGTTATCTCACAGGAATGCCAGACAATGGAAAGCTGCCAGCAGAACATGATCGTACCAATGCTTTATGGTGCAATGCCAAACATGGGTCTCTACTACACACCTGACGGTCCTTTCGAGAACCCCGGTGACCTGATGAAGGCTTTCAAGATCGAAGAAGCACAGGCTTCTATCTTCCACGCCGCAGAGCACGGAACCAGAGACATGGTCTGGATCATGCAGAAATTACAGCACGTTGGCTGTGATGGTGTCAACTTCGATACTATCGGAGCTGCAGGAGACGGTGACTTCTATGCATCCCTCCACGCAATTGAGGCCCTGAGAAAAGAATTCCCGGGTATTTACATTGAAGCCGGAATGGCCGGTGAACTGGTCCTTGGTATGCACGGTGAGCTTGAATATGACGGTACTACCCTTGCAGGTCTGTGGCCACACCAGCAGGCCCCACTGGCTGCAAAGGCAGGAGCCAATATCTTCGGTCCTGTATGTAACACTAACACCAGCAGATCCTCCGCATGGAACCTTGCAAGGTCCGTTACCTTCATGAAGGCAGCTGTTGAAGCTTCTCCAATCCCCTGTCATGTTGACATGGGAATGGGTGTGGGTGGTATCCCGATGCTTGAGACCCCACCGATCGATGCAGTTACCAGGGCCAGCAAGGCAATGGTCGAGATCGCAGGCGTCGACGGCATATAGATCGGAGTCGGTGACCCACTGGGTATGCCGATCTCACACATAATGGCCTCCGGTATGACAGGTATGAGAGCTGCCGGTGACCTGGTTGCCAGGATGCAGTTCACAAAGAACATGAGAATTGGTGATGCAAAGGATTACGTATCCAAGAAACTTGGCGTATCCAATGCTGACCTGAGTGACGAGTATGTCATGAGAGAAGTCAGGGAAGAGCTCGACATCGGTGTGATAACCTCTGTACCAGGATGTGCAAAGGGTATCGCAGCCAAGATGAACATCGAGAAACTCCTTGATGTCAACATCAACTGTTGTGACAGATTCAGAGAGATCACAGGCTGAGCTCTTTACATTTTCCGGGGTCTATCCCCGGAGACATTCTTTTTTGTCTGATCATTATTCATTCAAATCCTGTTTTGAATTTAATTATCCGTACCAATATAACCAGCAATGCAGGGTTATTTTGAAAAAAGATTTATAATTTAATGTCTTTTCCTAACTGGATTAAAAGTATCCCGGTATTTGAGGTCTGTTAATGAGTTCAGTTTATTTGTTGCAATTGGTCCTGTTCTTCTTTGTGATGACCCTGATAGCACAGTGTCTTGGCAAGCTGTTTAAAATGCCGGTGTTGATATTCCTGCTCGCAGAGGGTATAATAGCAGGGCCGGAGATCCTTAAGGTATTTGATCCTGCAGTTCTTGGGGATGGTCTTATGGCAGTGGTCTCCCTTTGTGTTGCTATAATTGTTTTTGATGGTGGCCTTCATATTGATATCCGCTCCATCAGATCCATTCAGAAAGGTGTCCTTCGACTTATCACATTGGGTGTGCTCATCACATTTGTCCTTGCGACATATGTAAGTTATGTGGTAGTGGGTGTTCCTTTAAGTGTTGCTGCAGTGTTCGGGGCACTTGTTACTGCCACAGGCCCCACGGTGATCACTCCTGTTGTCAGGCAGGTCCGGGTGAATCACCGGGTTAGTAAATTACTTGAGCTGGAAGGGGTTTTAAATGATGCTGTCAGTGTGATCCTTGCGGCTCTTGTGTTTGAAGTGATCATTTCGGAATTGTCCGGTTTTGAGGTTGCCGGTTTCATTGTGTATCGTGCTACCCTGGGTCTGGTGCTGGGATCCTTAAGCGGTTTATTAATGACCCGTTTTCTTTCCAGTGGTGTCTTTTCCGAACAGATGGTACGTATCGTCACTTTTACTATGGTGGTTGCGACCTTTGTTGTTGCCGAGACCTTTGGAAATGAATCGGGTATCCTTGCAGTTGCGCTTTTTGGTATCATTCTGGGAAGTTCCAAGGTTCCCTATAAGGATGCACTAAAGGAGTTTAAAGGGGACCTTGTTGTTGTAATGCTTTCGTTGATATTCATCCTCCTTGCAGCTATGTTACGTTTTGAGGATATTGTCAGAATAGGATTACTCGGGGTCGAAGTTGTTCTGATCCTTATATTCCTGGTAAGGCCTTTGTGTGTTTTTATTTGTACCAGAGGTACGAGGTTTAGTGTCAATGAAAAATTATTCATCTCATTTGTTGGTCCAAGAGGGGTTGTGCCAGCCTCTATTGCCACTTATTTTGCTATTAAGCTCAATGGCATGGGTATTTCAGGCGGTCAGGAACTGGTTGGTCTGGTATTTCTGACCGTGATCATTACAGTACTCATGACCGGCATTCTGTCTAAATATGTAGCTAAGTTATTGAAGGTGATTCCAATGGAGATTATTTTAATAGGTGGAGGGGAGGTGGGCCGCATCCTTGCAGAGAGATTTGAGAAAAGAGGAGAAAACGTGGTCATAGTCGAATCCTCCGAAGAAAAATGCCAGCGTCTGATGAAATCAGGCTATCGTGTGGTCCATGGTGATGCCGAAGATGTCAATGTACTGAAAAAAGCAGGCGTGGAGAATGCAAAATATGTAGTTGCTACCACTGATAAGGATAATACCAATCTGCTGGTAAGTCAGATCGCCAAGAGTAAATTCGGTTTTAAAGAGGACCGTATCGTGGCCCGGGTTAACAATATGGAAAATCTCCATGCATTCTGGGACCTTGAGATAAGAGCCATGAGCCCGGCTATGAGCACGGCTATCTTTCTGGATAATATGGTCGGCAGGCCCAGTATGTTCTCCATGTGCGAAGTCGGGGAGAATGGGGATATACTGGAGGTCAAAGTGACGAATCCAAAGGTTGCCGGCAAAGCAATAAAAGAGCTGACTCTTCCTGAGAACAGTCTGTTGCTTATGGTCCGGAAAGGGGATAAATCGATCATCGCCAATGGAAATGTAGTGCTGGATTTCGATGATATTGTAACTGTGATTGGAGAAGGTTCTTCAGCCCGGGTGGTCGCAGACCTGCTGGGTAAATGATATTTTTAAATGACACTTTTAATCTGTGTAACTACCTTTTCTTTATGATGATGGGGTATAAAATGCCCACGACTTCAGTCGTGGGTAGTTCAATAGCCCTGTTTTGTGACAATTTAGCATTTCAAAGGAACACATAATATTTATCTGAGGCTCTATCTGAGATCCGATTAAGTATAAAATCGAATACTTTCAGTCCGCTTTACTCAGATTTATATATCTATGTGATGTATCCTTAATTGCCTCTCTAACAAGAACAAACAAGAGGCTTGAGGAATAAAATGAGAAATACAGCAGAGAATATCAAAGAGCAGTTTTTGGAATCCGGTGTGGACATTCCTATAGAAGAGATCGAGGAAAGACTTGATAAGTTGACCTCCAAGTTCAAAGTCCCTCTGGATGAAGCCAGACGCAGTGTAGTTTCCTACTTCCTGAAACAGTATGATGTTGACAGGAATGACTTTTTTGCATCCAATTCACGTACCGACACTTCCGAAGTCCGGGTTGCCGACATCAATGAAGGTGGCCGGTGGGTCGATCTTCGCATCAAGGTCGTGCAGCTCTGGGATAATACCCATGAATCCATTTCCCAGGTGGGTCTGATCGGTGATGAGACCGGTAATATCAAGTTTGTAAAATGGGCCCGTGACGCTCTTCTTGATCTTGAGGAGGGTCATTGCTACCACCTTCAAAGTGTGGTCAGCAATGAATGGAACGGTAAATACGAGGTCACTCTCACCAAGAACACTGTTATTGAGGAGATCTTTGATGATATTCCTGCCCGTATCCCTGAAGAAGGTGGTTCTTCTCCTCAGGTCTCAATAGTGGACATCAATGCTGATGGTCAGTGGATCTGCTTGAAGGCCAAAGTTGTCCAGCTCTGGGATACCCTTCATGAATCCATGTCCCAGGTGGGCCTTATTGGTGATGAGACCGGTACGATCAAATTCACAACATGGGTCTCTTCCGGTCTTCCTGATGTTGAAGAGGGTAAGGTATATCTCTTCAATAATGTGGTTGTCAACCAGTGGAATGATCGGTATTCCATCAGTATTAATAAAAGTTCTTCGATCGAAGAGCTTCCCGGGGACATTGAGGTTGGTACCGCAACAGTCACCTTTACAGGTGCACTGGTGGATATCCAGCAGGGTTCCGGCTTGATCAAACGCTGTCCTACCTGTAACAGGGCCCTGACCAAAGGTGCCTGCATGGAACATGGAAAGGTGGACGGTGTCCATGACCTTAGAATAAAGGCTGTCATTGATGATGGCAGTGTCGCACAGGAGACCATCATTAAAAGAGAACTCTCTGAATCCGTCTCAGGAATCTCTCTTGAAGACGCTATTACTATGGCAATGGATGCCTTTGATCAGGGTGTGGTCCTGGATACAATGAAATCCGGGTTGATAGGGAAGTATTTCACGATCACAGGTACCAGGATGGATCGCTACATGCTGGTAGACACCATGGAGCAACAGTATCTGCTTGATGATGTCACACTGGATGAGTTGATCCTGGAAGCGGAGGTGGTCTAAATGGCAGGATATGTAAGAGAAGTGGCCCGCAGGGTCTTTGCACAGGAGTTCAGGGAATCCGATCTGACCTTCAAAGATGGTGATGATCAATATTCTCCCCAGTATCTGCTTACACCTACAGGTGCAAAGGTAAACCGCCTTTTCATTGTTGGCACCCTCATTGAAAAGGAGGATATCGGTTCAGAGTCCGAATACTGGAGAGGCAGGGTTTCTGATCCTACCGGTTCCTTCTTCATATACGCCGGTCAATATCAACCCGAAGCTGCCCAGTTGCTTGCCGAGGCTGAGACTCCTGAATTTGTGGCAATAGTGGGTAAACCCAGCACATATACAACCCCTGAGGGCAATGTCATGACTTCGGTCAGGCCTGAATCTATCAATATTGTGGACCTTGAGACACGCAACCTCTGGGTGGCTGATTGTGCCAGAAACACCCTTGATCGGATAAAGGCTCTTGACAGTATGGATCCAAATGTCGTAAAAGCAAGGGAGCATTACAACACCAACAAGGAATCCTATTCAGCAATGGTGCTTAAAGCACTGAGATCTCTGAAGGAATGAGTCCTTATTTCAGGAACAACCCGGTTTTATTTAAAATCAGACAACTCCCTGCACAGGCCCGGAGTGGTTTATCCGGGTTGTTCCCATTCACTTTGAGCAGTTTGTCTGTGGCAAAACCCCACACGTTTGTACCGGTCATTTTTCTGTCAGCCGACCCAGAAAATAGCCAGCTGTTGTGTCATATATCTGCACATAACAATTATCCCCTGGTAAAACATCCCCTTCAGGGATGACCACCGGTTTATATGCAGCTGTCCTTGCCATGAACCCTTTAATTCTGGCATCTTTTGAGATCTGCACATTCCCCTTCCATCCTATCATCTTCTTTTTAGCGTCGATCTTGACATGTTCACAGACCTTATGCAACTGATTTGAGCGGTCCACAACTATCCTGGTATCAAGATTTCGCAACTGTATTGCTTTTGTAAAAGGTCTGGGAGTATAACGGGAAATATTAACTTTATCTGGTTTGAATTCTTTTATCCATTCAACATTGCGCAGGTGATCAGCTTCAGTCTCCCCCGGAAAACCCACTATGATATCCGTGAACAGGGTAAGGTCCGGGAAATGTTCTCTGAAGGTCATTATTATGGAATTTGCTTCTGAGATGGTATAATTACGCCGCATGGTATCAAGCACATCATCTGATGCGGATTGTATGGGCAGGTGTAAGAATTTATAGATCTTATTGGATTCAAATGAAGTAAGGAGTTCGTCCAGGATTGGGATGACCGAAGATGGGTTCATCATTCCAACCCTTACTTTAAAATCACCGGGGATCATGTCGATCTTTTTAAGTAACTCCGGCAGTCTATCCTTTTTATCATCTTCGCCATATTGTGCATTATCCTGGGAAGTAAGCCAGACCTCCCCACATCCTTCTTCAATCGCGGCCCGGATATCACTGACTATTCTGTCAGGATCAAAGGATTGTAATGGCCCTCTGGCAAGGGTAACTATACAGTAACTGCATTGATTATTGCATCCCTGTGATATCTGGCAGATATGTATATTTGGGTTGAACCTTAACCTGGGAGTATTAAGGAATCCTTCCGGAGTATCCGGGAACATCATAAGGGACTTTTCATATGATCCATTCTCCAGTGTTTCAAGCAGTAAAGGAAGGCTTCCAATTGCATTAATTCCAAGAACATGCACTTTTGGGTTCCTTTCCAGTATGGCTTCCAGCTGTACCTGGGGCATACAGCCTGTTACAACCAGTTCAACATCCCTGTGGCCCAGGTCCTCTATCCTGTGGAAGATCTTCTGTTCTGTAGTAGCTTTCACAGTACAGGTATTCATAACGATGACATCTGCTTGATTTTCATCAACCAGTGTATGCCCGTGCCCGGTTACCAGTCCCATCATGATCTCTGATGAGGACTGGCTGGCAGAGCAGCCATATGTGTCAATATGCACTTTCATGGTAACTCAGGTGAAATGCAGATGGCTTTTGCAAGGAGTCTTCTAATTTGAGTATAAGGCCCCGGATATTTATTCCGGGGACCATGGCGATAAAGATACTTTCACTTATGTGATCACATCAGGCGAAGAGGTGTTTCTTCTTTGTCTTTAATGTATATCGTGTCTGTCAGTTTGACAACTCCTGAACTGCCCATCGATATACTGTGTACCCTGGCATCCCCTCCTCCGAAAAGGTTTACCTGATGCAGGAACTGTCCGGGTGTGATGCCGGTTGCCGCAAATATCACATCTTTGCCTGGTACCAGTTTTTCTGTATCCAGTATATCATCTATATTATCTTCAGTAATTCCCATTGTCTCAAGACGTGGCATCTTCTCTTCTTTTTCCCTGGCTATTGCTTCAGCAGATTTTCTATTGGCAACGGTTGGCAGGACAAGTCTTGCCAGGACCTTACCTCCAAGTATCTTTATGGCAGCTGCTGTAAGTACTGCTTCTCCTGAACCTCCGGCTCCCATCACGACATGTATGCCTGAACCACGTACTGCTGTGGCCACTCCGGGCATGAGGTCCCCGTCTGTGATAAGGTTCACACGTGCTCCTGAGGCCCTGATCTCAGCTATCTTTTCCTCATGGCGTTCCCTGTCCAGGATCACCACCACAAGTTCATCGATGCTTCTGTTAAGGGCCTTTGCCACGATCTCCAGGTTCTTTGCCACCGGAGCATCAAGTTCTATCCGCTCATCAGGATGCTGTTTTTCATAGCGTACAACTTCAGGCCCCACAACTATCTTGTCCATATAGACATCAGGTCCATGGAACAACCCTCCGGGTTCGGCCATAGCCATTACAGATATCGAACCGGGCACTCCATCAGCAGTAAGATTGGTACCTTCCAGGGGGTCAACTGCTATGTCCACTTCCAGATCCCCATCTCCTGTTCCAACCTGCTCCCCGATGAACAACATTGGGGCTTCATCGCGTTCACCCTCACCTATCTTGATCACTCCTCTGATATCAAGGCTGTTGAGCATCCTGCGCATTGCTTCTACAGAAACCTGGTCTGCATAGTTCTTATTCCCCCGGCCCATCTGGTAGGAAGCAGCAATAGCAGCGGCTTCGGTCACTTTTATCAGCATCGGTAGCAGCTTTGTTTCTATCGGGCCTGCACTTTTCATCATATTCTCTGCGGTCTTTGGGTGAGGCATATTGTTTTCTCCAAATTATCTTTTGATCCTGTAATAGGTGCTATATTATGATCGATATGATATTAAATATGGGTACAGCGGTCGATCACTTAAGAATGTCCACAAGGCTGACCCTCTCGATGACAAGGTCCTGGAGTCTGTGAGGCCCAGCAGCTTCAAGTTCATCAGAGGTTATGTCAAACTGATCCATGATAATCTTTTTTTTCGTATCGGAAAGCTCCATAACATCTCCGGGGGTTATTATGGAATGCAAATTGTCTTTTGCCGTTTTTAGACGACTGGATGAGTCACCCATTATAATTACTAATATATCCATATTGCCTTTGCAAAGGCCCATTGAAAATGCCTCTCCTATCTGCCTTTTTCCGGAGGCATAACGCATTATTTCCACACCCGGATCCCTGGCGACATTATTATTTTGCTTTAATGCCTTGAGTGCTTTGCCTATGGAATGATCGATATGTGGTCTGCCTGCTATCTTCTGTGCATTCAGGGCCTGTATATGTACGTTGTTCTGGTTACCTATTGTGTTAAGCATATCCAGAAATTGATTCACATCCTCAATGAATACAAACCCTTCAAGAAGTTCTATTTCCATGCTATGGGAATTTAATTCTCATTCAATAAGTATGACGGTCTGGGCATTTGATCATCTTTTGTCAGATAAAAAAGAAAAAACAAAATAAAAGAACCACTCGTCCCCGGAACACATCAAAGGAAGGATTAATTTTGCTGTGGAAAACAGGATCTTTCGAATGGGACAAATGGCTAATATACAATACGGGAATGATGGCATATAAATTAATGTATTTGGATTATGATTGTTATCTTTTCAGGTATGGATTTGGTGATGTATTTGTTCGTGTATGAAGCTAACTGAATGACGATCGGCTCGTTCTGGTCTTTAGAGGATGAGTCGTCTTCAGCAATGCAGGACCTTTTGATGTTTAACAGGGCAATTGGGGTAGTGCAAATTCGGTACTTTGTTCATCATTCCGTTCCATTTATTAACCTTTGGGTAATTGAAAAGAGTCAATAGAATTATTTATCCTTTAAACATTAACGAATATCATTTTAACAAAAAGCGGTGTGAAGCATGCAACCGGATTATCTACCTTCTAAGATTGAAAAGAAATGGCAGCAAAAATGGGATGATTCAAAGGTCTTTGAACCGGAGATAGATGAGCGTGAAAAGTTCTTCATTACCATTCCCTATCCTTATCTGAATGGTAATCTCCACGCAGGCCATACAAGAACATTCACTATCGGGGATGTTGTTGCGCGATATAAACGTATGCAGGGGCTCAATGTATTGTATCCCATGGGCTTTCATGTCACAGGGACTCCTATTGTGGGCCTTGCTGAACTTATACAGAACAGGGATCCACAGACATTGGAGGTATATTCAAAGTTCCATGGCATACCTCATGATATGTTATTAACGCTGGACACTCCTGAAAAGATCGTTGATTATTTCAGTACACAGGCTGAAGCTTCAATGCGTTCCATTGGTTACTCTATTGACTGGAGACGCAGGTTCACTACTACGGATGAAACATATAAGAAGTTCATTGAATGGCAATTCAATCTATTGTATGAAAAAGGCCGGATAGTAAAAGGGTCACATCCTGTAAAATGGTGTCCAAATGATAATAATCCTGTGGAAGATCATGATATTCTGCATGGTGAGGAAGCAACTATCGTTGATTATACACTAATTAAGTTCACCTATGATGGTATGGTCCTGCCCTGTGCCACCCTCAGACCGGAAACAACTTTTGGGGTTACCAATCTCTGGGTGAACCCTGATATTGATCATGTTAAGATCAGGGTCACACAGGATGGCAATGAGGAGATATGGGTCGTCAGTAAAGAGGCCTTCAGGAAGCTGACCTTTACGGACCGTGAAATTGAATTCATTGAGGATATCCCAGCAAGTTCATTGATAGGTATAAATGTGGTCAACCCGCTTACAAAGGCTGAGGTCATTACTTTGCCTGCTTCTTTTGTCAGGGCTGAGAACGGGACCGGAATTGTAATGAGTGTGCCGGCTCATGCTCCTTTTGATTATCTTGCAGTCAGGGATCTTTATGGGAAGGACCTGGGTGAATATAATATCACAGCTGATCTTCGTGAGCTCAAGTTCATTTCATTGATCGATGTTCCTGAATTTGGTGAGTTCCCGGCCATTGAAGCGGTAGAACAATTCGATGTGAAGGACCAGGATGATCCCCGGGCAGAGGAGGCAACAAAAGTTGTCTACCGGCGTGAATTCCATGGCGGGTCCCTGAAAGCGAACACCGGCAAATATGCCGGTATGAAAGTTTCTAAGATCAAGGACGTGCTGACCCGTGACCTTATTGAAGATGGGCTGGGAGAGGTATTCTATGAGTTTAGTGAACCTGTTGTATGTCGCTGTGGTACTCCCTGTGTGGTAAATATGGTCAAAGGGCAGTGGTTCCTTAATTATTCTGATCCGCAGTGGAAGGAACTGGTCTATGAGTGTATTGAGCAGATGGATATAATTCCTGAAGAACTGCGTGTTGAGTTTAATAATAAAGTGGACTGGTTAAAGGACAAAGCATGTGCACGTAAAAAAGGTCTGGGTACTCTGCTTCCTTTTGACAAAGAATGGCTTATTGAATCCCTGGGGGATTCCACCATCTATATGTCCTATTATATTGTTGCAAAATTCCTGTCTGACAATATTTCTGCAGAACAGCTTGTACCGTCCCTCTTTGACTATGTCCTTCTTGGAAAGGGCACTGCAGCGGATGTAGCAGTTGATTGCAGTATCGATGAGCAGATCATTGAACAGATCAAGGCGGATTTTGAATACTGGTATCCTGTTGATCTTAGATCTTCGGGGAAGGACCTGATACCCAACCATCTGCTATTCTTCCTTTTCCATCATGTGGCCCTGTTCAATAAGGATAAATGGCCCCGCTCCATTGCCATAAATGGATTCGTATCCCTTGAAGGGAAGAAGATGAGCAAGTCAAAGGGCCCATTGCTGACCCTTAATGATGCTGTGAGTCAATACGGTGCGGATATATCTCGTATGTACATCCTTTCCACAGCTGAACAGACCCAGGATGCTGACTGGAAGAATTCCGGGATCGAGTCTGCCAGGAAACAGCTGGACCGTTTCTATGTAATGGCCAGGAATATCATTTCTTCAGGGGCTACCTCCGGCATCAACGGGGATCTTAAAGAAATTGACAGATGGATGCTTACGAGGCTGCAGCAGCGTATATTTGAGACAAACGAGGCCTTAAAGACCATAAAGACCCGCCATGCACTGCAGAATGCCTTTTTCCTTCTCTTAAATGATATAAGATGGTATCAGAAGAGGGGTGGCAGTCTGCTTATGTTCGATGTCATGGAGACCTGGGTCAGGCTGATGGTCCCATTCACTCCCCACATATGTGAGGAGATCTGGGCAATGATGGGTCATGAAGGTAATGATCTGGTATCCCTGGCCCCTTATCCTGAATATCAGGCAGATCTTGTGGATAACAGCGCAGAAGTTGCTGAAGAGCTGATCAGCAATACGATCACAGACATTGAAGAGATCATCAGGGTTACCGGTATCACTCCAAAGAAGGTCATTCTTTATACAGCTGAAGAATGGAAGAGTAAAGCCTTTGGAATTGCCCTTTCCATGCAAAATGAAGGGCAATTGAATCCCGGAATGCTTATCAAGACTCTGATGGCTGAAGATGGCATGAAAAAATATGGTAAACAGGTACCTAAATTTGCTCAGAAACTTGCCGGTGATGTCAAAGGCCTGAAAGAAGAAAAGATCAGTTCACTTGTCGGGATCACGATCAGCGAGGAAAAAGTTCTGCAAAACAACATATCCTTCTTTGAGGCCCAGCTGGGTTGCAGTGTGGAGGTTTATTCTGCAGACAATGCTGAGTATGACCCTGAGAACAAGTCCAGGTTCTCGGCTCCTCTGAGGCCTGCGATCTATATTGAGTGAAGTGTATATTGAGTGAAGTGTATATTGAGTGAAGTGTATATTGAGTGAAGTGTATATTGAGTGAAGTGTATATTGAGTGAAGTGTATATTGAGTGAAGTGTGTAAGTTAAATGGGCCTTAATAAACAGGCCCATTCGTATCTTTTTTGAAAATCATTGTATGAAAGCTGACTTTTATCTGAGGGTGAAAAGTTTCCTTTTGAAATGTTCGGGTTTGCTCTAACCACTCTCAAGTTTCAGGTAGCAGGTTTGCCCTGTCTCCTGTCCCTGTCAATCATCTGATATCAGTTTCATCTGGCGGGTCCTTGGGATCAGGCCGCTGATATCAAAAATATCTTTGACTATTTCGATCAGGGTATCATTGACCAGGTCGTTTATCTCTTCTTTGTGACCCAGTATCCTGTAGGCAGGGTCCAGGGGAGGGATATCTATCCTGGTAATTGATGAGCGTAGTTCCTTTATGTCTTTTTCAGGGCATTCTTCAATGGTAAATGAGGACCTTTTCGGGTAATTGTTGAAGTTTTTTATATTTGACTTACTGATGCCCATAAGTCTGAGTTCTTCTTTAAATACAGGCCTTTCAAATAACTCGTAGATAAGTTGAATTGCAAGTGGAAATCGATTATTCAGTTCAATGGTTATTATGTGCCTTTTAAGAACTGTGTAAAGGTCTTCAGGTCCATCCTGAAACTGTCTGGACGTTGAATATACCTTGGAGGGAGGTATGTTTATTTCATTGAGCTTTTTAAGGTCGCGCAGAGCTCGCAGATAACCTGTGAGTATCAGCCGGTGTTCATCAAAACCATAATTTTTCAATTCCCGGCTTAAGGCACTTATAGATAACTGCTGTTCTTCAAGCAGTTCATAGATCCTTATGTAGAGCTCTTCATCCATAGTATTCATACCATCATTGGTGAACTACCCACGACTGAAGTCGTGGGCTTCCTTTTTCATTGCCCGTTCTTATGAACGCGACTCAACAGGCCCATCCCGTAGTCCCTACGGTGTTAAATGCTATTTGTTTAATATTAATTGCTGCATTTATGTCCCGATCATGTGATGTATTACATGACGGACATTTCCATTCTCTGATGTCTAGTGTGAAATCCTTGTTCTGATATCCACATATATGACAGAGTTTTGAACTTGGTTCAAATCTACCAATCTTGAGTATAGTTTTACCAGCCCAATCTCCTTTATATTCCAATTTATGAACAAAGCTTCCCCATCCTGCATCAGAGATGGATTGTGCAAGACAATGATTCTTAACCATTCCTTTAATATTAAGCTCTTCGATTGCTATCGCTTGATTTTTGCTTATAAGCTCCTTCGTGATCCTGTGATGAAAATCGTTTCTTTGATTAGCTATCTTTTCATGTTGTTTAGCTAATTTCAAAACGGCTTTCTTACGATTGTGTGATCCTTTTGGTTTACGTGAAACACGTCTTTGCAATGTTTTCAATCGTTTCATTGAATTGTTAAGGCATTTGGGGTTCTCAATCTTTTCACCATTTGAAAGTATAGCAAAATCCTTGATACCCAGATCGACACCAATTGTATTAGTATCATTAAACTTCACTTTTTCAGGTTCAGTGATACCATCATCGATAAGTATACTTGTCCAATATTTCCCGGTTGAAGTTTGTGTTATTGTTACAGTCCTTAAGAAATTGTTATTATATTTTTTCTCAAGGATAACCTCATTATTATCTTTTGTTGTGGTCTCAATGGACTGATCTATGAATTCCTGATCAAATAGGTCACGATGTATTTTGACCTTCATCCAGCCGATATTCGGGAGCCATACTTGAGATGTTGTTAGATTAATCTTATATCGTTGTGTTACCTGGAATGATTGTACTGGATTACGCTTTGATTTAAACGTGGGAAATTCACCACTGCCTTCAAAGAAGTTTTTGTACCCTACCATCAGGTTTCGATTTGCCTGTTGCAAGGATTGTGAATTAACTTCTGTTAACCAGGGATATATGGATTTGAGTGTTACCAAATGTTCATCCAATTGTTTTCCAGAAACATTGCTTTTGAACTTATCATACATAAATGATTTTAAACCCAAAGAACGATTATAAATGAAACGACATGCATCAACATGTTTTTTAATGACCAATTTCTGATCATTGTTGGGATAAAGTCTAAACTTATTACCACGTTTCATATATATACACCAACTAATACTGTACAATCAAATGGCTGTTATACATATAACGATTGTCGTTATTGTTGAGAATGTTTGATTATGATTTATACACAAATATGTGTGGGGCACGATTGTTCCACGTTATCGTGGAACTCTCTGCCTCTACACCCCCAACAATCGTAACAAAGTTGAATAAATGTATCGGTCTGAAATCAATTTTGCTTTAAGTGTCATACTTATTATCTTTATAACTCTGGTCCGGGATAATATGGGGTTTTATGCTACAATACATTTATTAAGTTGTGGGTCATATATTGTTAGCAAAAATACAAGTGAACTGGATTTCGATCTTATTAACATAATTAACCAGTTTACTATTTCCCAATGCGAGGTTTTCTCTATGCCCAAAAGGACTCGAATTCTCAATGATCCCTCCGAAATGGTTCCCCTTCTCCAAACTTTTCACTCAAAAAAACACAAGCAGGTATTCAATTTACTTTTAGTTGAATGGATGACCAGATCCCAGCTGGAAGAAAAAGTAGGATTTGATGTTGCTGAAAGCATAGAGATCCTGAAAGAATGCGGACTACTGGAAAGCCAGTGGCACATGCCCGAACCCGGGAAAAAACCGGAAAAAGAGTATCATTCCTCATATTCCAAGGTACAGACCAATTTTCAGTGTTCTTTTGATGACCTGAGCAATGTGATCATGTTAACTTTTACCCCATATGAAGAGATCAAAAGCATTATTGATGAACTGGAAGAACTGGTTGAGAATGGCAATCATTCGATGAGCAATCTGACCCGTGCATTGAATAAGAGTCCGATCTATGTGAGGGCTCTGGCACGCAGATCTGAAAATCTGACCGTGATGGGCCAGAGACTTAAAGTCAAAGAGGATAAAGAATGATCGAGATTCTCCAGACCAAAAGTGGTATCACTAAATTCCAGATACTCATTGAGGTTGCAGCTCATCAACCGAATGTAAGGCAAAAAGAGATTGCTGATAAAGTTGGTGTGACGCCCCAGGCAGTATCTGAATATATAAAGGACCTCACGTCTGAAGGTTTCATTTATTCAGATGGCCGTGTACGATACAGGATCACCAAAAAAGGGGTTGAATGGGTACTGGAAAACGCTGCTGATATGAAGCGCTATGCTAATTTTGTAATGAGTGACATTATCAGTCATGTTTCCACCTGGACGGCCATAGCAGTTGAGGACCTTTCCAAAGGGGAAAATGTCTTCCTTAAGATGAGAGGAGGACTTTTGTATGTCAGCAAGAGCGAAACCTCCGGGGCCACAGGTATCACCATATCCGATTGCAGATCAGGGGAGGATGTCGGGGTAACCAATTTGCTTGGTATGATCGATCTTGAAACTGCCAGTATCACAGTGTGTAAGATACCCAGGAGTGAGCGGGGGGGGTCCCGAAATGTTGATCTGGAACGGCTTTCAAAACTTGCTGATTCCAAGTCCTATGTTGCCGCTATCGGGGTGGAGTCCCTCATTGCTTTAAAAAAGGTCGATATCATTCCGGATGTTATGTACGGTGCAAAGGAATCAATTGTTGAAGCGGCATTCCATGGTTTGTCTTCCCTTGTCCTTGCTATTGATGAGGAAGTCCCTCAGATCATGAGCCGGCTGGAAACAGAGAATCTGGACTATGAACTTGTCGATCTGAATATCCATCAGGCCTGATCATATATGAAAATTTTAATCACTTCTGATACCCACTCTGATGAGGCACACATCCCTGCAGTCCTGACTGATCTGGTAGATGACTGTGATCTGTTGGTCCATGCAGGGGATTTTGATTCCTATGGCTGTTATCGTGCTTTTGCAGACACAGGGAAATTAAAAGCTGTGTATGGGAACTGTGATGGTGAGGCTATCAGGAATGAACTCTCTGAAAGGCTTGTCTTTGAGGCCGAAGGGATAAGGATCGGTGTGATCCACAGAGGGGCCCTGTCCCTTAATGATACGACTGCCCTTCATTATCTTGCTCTTGAGATGGATGTCGATGTCCTCATATTCGGACATATTCATCATCCTTTGATCGAGAAGGATGGTGTCCTGCTAATCTGTCCCGGTTCCCCGACCAGTCCCAGGATGTCAGAACCTGCGGTTGTGGAGATGAATATTGAGAATGGGGAAATATCCGCCAGGATCATAAACCTTCCCGGAAGGTCCTGCGATTATATCGCATTTTCCCGTGGTCTGGATAGCTAAGGACCCGGGAGGGTTTTGTCTTCCGGGACACGTGCGACTGATAAAAGCTCTGGTTGGTAATATGTCTCAGGGCCCGGTAAGCTTGCCTGATCATATCGAGAGAGCATACCGGAGGCCCTGGTTTAATATCTGATCATTGATGTTCAGTTTACAGTTCCATTGGTAGTTTCGAGCTTGAACATGGTTCCCATCCCTTTGAGGGTGATCTGGACCTTATCCCCAAAACGAAGGATCTCGTCCATATCCACATGGTTACCCCAGTCATAGACATAATCATGGGATCCCTGTACAGGTTTAAAACCCATGGACATCAATCTGCGATTAACTTCAGAAGGGCTGGCCCCTTCACTGCTGAACCATATCAGTAAATAAGTTTTCAAGATGTATCACCTGTATTAATATGAGTTAAGTTTCTTGTTGTGGCGCATGGCTTTATCATAATTAATTAGAGTCAATGGCCATAACGTTGCTTCATCAATAGCAATAGCACATTAGACTCAATTCCTTTATCAAAATTTTGGTAAAAGGGCCGGCATGACTTGCTCTTTGAATTTTAGGATATGTCTTCACAATTTGGTCTGTTCATTTATCTGGACAGTTTTAACGATCTTCTTGTTGTATGATTTTACAATATCACTTCTTGTGATCATGCCCAGCAATTGAGTACTGTCATCCCTGGATACTACCGGCAGCCTGCCTATATCTTTCATTGCCAGTCTTTTGAGTACATTGTCCAGGTTCTCATCGGGATATGCTACTATCAGAGTGGTACTGGCCAGTTTTTCGATGGTCTGGTCAAGTTTGCCGTATTCAACTTTTTCTCTCATATCTTCCAGAGTGACAATTCCGTACAACCTTCCTTTCTCATCCATTACAGGAAATCCGGCATGGCGGCTTTTTTGCATCAGTTCCAGCAGATCTGCTGCTGTCTGGTCCTTTGAGATGGTCTGAACATCCCTGATCATATTGTTCTTTACCAGCATGGATTCCATCACATTGATCTCTTTTCCATTCCTGATCACAAACCCGCGACGTTTTAATTGTTCGGTGAAGATGGATTCTTCATACAATGAACTTGCTATGACATTGCTGAGTACGCAGGTTAACATAAGTGGCAATATTAAATTGTAATCACGGGTCAGTTCGAAGATGATCAGCATGGCGGTAAGGGGTGCTTTTGCCGTTCCTGCAAAGACTCCTCCCATACCCACCAGGGCATAGGCCCCTGGCTGGGCGGTAACGGCCGGGAAAAGGGTGTGTACGATGGTCCCAAAGGCTCCCCCCAGCATTGAACCGATGAACATAGATGGGATAATGGATCCACCTGATCCTCCCGAACCCACGATCAGAGAATATGCCAGGATCTTCAGTACCATTAATATGAACAGGATCTTAAAAGGAAATTCATTATCAAGGGCCATGGTGATCACTTCATAGCCCATCCCCAGAATATATGGATTGTAAATGGCAATAATCCCTACAAGCAGTCCTCCAATTGAGGGTTTGAGTATGGAGTGTACCGGTAATCCGGTGAACAGGTCCTTTGTGGTGAACAGGGAACGTATGAAAATCACTGATACAATACCTGATAGCATTCCCAGTATCAGATAGAGGAACGATTCCCTTATTGGATCTACAAGACTATAATGTGATACATGAATGGGCTCTACCCCAAAAAGCAGATGTGAAACCAGGGTTGCAAACACCGCCGAGATGACAATGGGTATGAAAGTCTTTGTTTCAAGTTCTCCCAGGACTACCTCCACAACGAACACTACCCCTGCAAGGGGCGCGTTAAAAGCTGCAGCTATTCCGCCAGAGGCCCCGCATCCCAGAAGGACACGGAACCGGTTGTCCGGGGTCTTGAAGATATTTGCGACAATAGACCCAACTCCGGCCCCGGCCAGGACGCCGGGAGCTTCTTTTCCAACCGATCCTCCTGTTGCAATGGATATTATTGAAAGGAATACTTCCTGAAAGGAGTTCCTTATCCTGATACGTCCGCCATGCAGGGCCGTAGCTTCGATCACTTCGGCAACATCACAACGGTTCGTATTGCGGGACATGTGGGCAATAATTCCTACAATAAGCCCGCCGATGGCAGGAATGGCCATTATATAATAAAACGGATAGTCCTGGGAACCTGTCCAGATCTGGTCCTGAAGGAACTTTAACGTTATGTCATAGGCTGATATTATCAGGCCTGTGAAAATGCCTATGATTATTGCAAGGGTTGTGGATACCCCTGATTCTGTTTGTGTCAGATGGTATAAACTATGTCTTATGGTTTGGGAAAGTTCTTGCAGGGATGTACCTTTTAATGCAGACATCTTGTATTGGTGGAGGCCCGGTTTAGTGTTTCGTCCTTATATTTTTGTCTGGAAGGTTGCATTGTTCCCGTGTTAAAAATATGGACCAGCAAGTTTGTGCATGTTGGAAGCCGGCCCGGATTACATTTGTATTTTTTTACTTAGTATTTATTAATTTTTCATCCTTTCAAGGAAGTCACAGACATTTCCCACAGTGTCCGTGAGGGTCTTCATTCCCATCTCATCTTCTTCCACAGGTTTTACCAATGTTCCGCCAAAATGGCCTCCATCTCCTATGATTATCATTCCGTGGACCTGCATGCAATCATGGATGGCCTGGAGGGTCTTTTCCTGCCCACCGTTGCGTGAACCTCCCACGGCAATGGCAGCGCCGGGTTTGTTCTTAAGCTGGAATCCCTGTCTTCTCAACAGTACGCTTCTGTCAAAGAGGGCCTTTATCTGGGCGGTCATGCATCCAAAGTATACCGGAGAGGTTATGATGATGGCATCGGCCGATGTGAGCTTATCATAGATAGGCTGCATATCGTCCTCAATGGGGCATTTTTCCCCGTGGGAGCATGTCCCGCAGGCTATACAGGGGTTTACCTTCTTGCCGGAAAGCAGGATGGTATCTGTCTCAAATCCCCGGCTTTTAGCTATCTCCACGATCGTATCGACTATCTTTTCATTGTTACCCTGTTTGATCGGGCTTCCTGAAATTGCAAGTATTTTCATGATTTCACCTTTAAATGGTACTGTTGTTTCCAGTGAACTACCCACGACTGAAGTAGTGGGCTTTCTCTGCTCCCATACCCCGTGATCGTAAGTGATTTTAATTAATGTCTATTCTATTTGCTCTAAAACCTTAAACTTATCTATAATTGGCCGTTAATAGTTAGTAAAGCTGTGTGATCATTGTCACAGGTATTAGAATTGGCAACAGCTGCCTGAACTAAAATTTTGAAAAAGAACACTTACTTTAGCATCAGGGTATAATATGCTTGAAAGATTATTTGATCCGGATTCGGTTGCGGTCATTGGTGCGTCGCGTACCAGGGGAAAGGTAGGAAGGGCAGTTCTGGATAATCTGATGAAGGATTACAAAGGCAGGATCATCCCTGTAAATCCTAAAGCAGAGGATATCCTGGGCCTTACATGTTATGGTTCTATCATCGATGTACCTTTTGATGTGGACCTGGCGGTGATCGTGGTGCCGGCACGTTTCGTGCCGGATACGGTCAGGGACTGCGGGATTGCAGGGGTAAAGCACATTGTTGTCATATCCGCAGGTTTCAAGGAAGCGGGTATTGAAGGGGCAAAACTGGAAAAGGAATGTGTGAGGCTTTGCAGGGAATATGGCATGCATATGGTGGGGCCAAATTGTCTGGGTATTATTGACACCTCTTCAGGGCTGAATGCTTCCTTTGCTTCTTCCATGGCCCTTAAAGGTAATATTGCAATGATGTCCCAGTCGGGGGCTATCTGTACGTCCGCTCTGGATTGGGCTGAGGCCCGCAGGGTGGGATTTTCAAAGTTCATCAGTCTGGGGAATAAAGCGGACCTTTCTGAAAATGATTTTCTGCAGGAAGCGGCCCGGGATGAGTCTACTGCGGTGATCGCAGCCTATCTGGAAGGTGTCAGTGACGGTCCTGCTTTCATGCAGATAGCTGCACAGGTATCAAAAGAAAAACCAATAGTGATCATCAAATCAGGACGTACTGCTGCAGGTTCAAAAGCAGTGTCATCCCATACCGGTACCCTTGCAGGTTCGGATGAAGCGTATAATACCGCATTTGAACAATGCGGTGTCATCCGGGCGGACTCAGTGGAGCAGTTACTGGATCTGATGCGTGCTTTTTCCAGCCAGCCCATACCTTCGGGTAAGAATATTGCCATATTGACAAATGCAGGAGGGCTGGGAATACTGACCGCAGATGCCTGTCAGTATAATGATCTGTCCCTTTCTTCTTTTTGTGATGATACACTGGAAAAGCTCCGGCAGGAGTTGCCGGCTGCTGCCAGTATATATAACCCTGTTGATGTGCTGGGTGATGCCAGCGCACACTTATATGGTTCTGCTCTTGAGATAATTATGGATGATCCAGGTGTTGATGGTGTGATCCTGCTCACTTCTCCTCAGGCCATGACCGATGTAAAGAGTATAGCTAAGGTCGTTGCGGAAAAATGCAGTGGCTGTGACAAACCCATACTCTGCAGTTTTGTAGGAGGGACCAGGATACTGGAAGGGGAAAATATCCTTAATGAGAATGGTATTCCAAATTATCCCTTCCCTGAAAGGGCCGTTGTGTGTATGAGCTCCCTGTGCCGGTATTCACAGATCAGGCAGCAGGAGGATCCTGTTATCCCTGTTATCGATGGTGATATGCAAAAGGTGTCGGAGATATTTACACAGGCTGATGCCGGGTCCCGGAGGGTACTTGGACTTGAATCCATGGGTGTTCTGGATGCATACGGCATTCCCGGGGTCCTTACTGCCAATGCCTCAAACCTTGAGGAGACTTTGAAAGCCTGTGAGGGTATGGGATATCCTGTGGTCATGAAGGTCCTCTCTCCTGACATATCCCATAAGACGGACGTGGGGGGTGTGCGGCTTAACCTGAAAAGTGCCGATGATGTGGAGCGGGCCTATCATACCATGATGTCGGATATAAGGCGGTATATGCCCCAGGCCCGGATCAGCGGGGTGCAGATCCAGCAAATGATCACCGGGGGAAAGGAGGTCATAATCGGGATGAATCGGGATGTCCAGTTCGGGCCGTTGCTTATGTTCGGTCTTGGGGGCACATATGTTGAGGTTCTAAAGGATGTCTCCTTTGGTGTGGTTCCACTTAGCAAAGAGGAGGCCCGCAGGATGATCACATCCATTCGTACATATCCTATATTATCCGGTATAAGGGGGGAGACTTCCTCAGATATTGATTCTGTAGTTGATGTTTTGTGCAGGGTTTCCCGGCTTGTTGTGGATTTCCCGCAGGTACTGGAATTTGAGATAAATCCGCTGATGGTCATGCCCCGGGGAGAAGGGTGTGTGGCTATGGATATTAGAATGACATTGAGAGGGGAGTGAAAATGGAAACAACAGCTAATCCTTTGTATGTGGTTCTGTATAAGTTTATATATGGATCCTTGAGATTCGGATATTTCTGCTTCGGGACAGGACTGATGCGTGCAGATAAAAAATATTTAAGGGTGGTCTAAATGGCATCGATATTGATAAGTTCATCAGAAAAATATTCAGGAAAAAGTTCATTATGCACAGGTCTGGGCATGATCCTTAAAGACAGGGGTTATTCTCCGGGCTATATGAAACCCATTGGTAATCTGCTGGTCGATGTCAACGGCGGCCTTTCAGATGAAGATGTGGAACAGATGAAGAATATATTTGAGCTGTCCGTATCATCCCGGGACATTACCCCGGTGCTTCTGACCGAGAATCTGATCAATGATGCTCTGTGTGGTGTGAAAAAGGATCTTGGAACAGCTATCAGGGAGGGATATTCAAAGGTATGTAAGGACCGGGATATCGTTCTGATAGAGGGGACAGGGGGTATTGGCAGCGGGGCCATGTATGATCTGTCCGATCCGCAGGTGGC
Organism: Methanosarcinaceae archaeon; assembly: GCA_963676195.2. Taxonomy (GTDB): domain Archaea; phylum Halobacteriota; class Methanosarcinia; order Methanosarcinales; family Methanosarcinaceae; genus CAXXJW01. The sequence continues at coordinate 906,116 of CAXXJW010000002.1, forward strand.
TGACATACTGGAAACGAAGATCCTTCTGATAACCCGTTATGATTCAGTCCATGCGGTGGACAGGATATTGTGTGATGTGGCCCTCATAAATGATCCTCAAATGCTTGCAGGGGTCATTCTTAATGAAGTGGACCGGTCACAACTTAAGCATGTCTGTGAACTGGTGGTCCCATTCCTGGAGGGTCGGGGGATAACCGTGTTTGGAGTGATCCCTCAGGATACCACATTGCATTCGGTCTCCCTGACCGAGATCGTGGAAGATCTGCATGCAGAGGTACTTGCCGGGGTTGAGCACCTGGATGATCTTGTGGATCATTATCTGGTAGGTGCCATGGAAGTGAATTCCGCGATCAAGTATTTCCGCAGGACTCCCAATTGCGTGGTCATTACAGGCGGAGATCGTGCGGATATACAGATGGCTGCTGTGGAGGCGAGGGTCAAAGGCCTTGTGCTCACAGGTAATCTGCATCCCGGAGGCCCTGTCCTGGGAAGTGCGGAGGAGGCAGGTATTCCTGTTATCCTGGTGCGCGGAGATACCATGTCCACTATAGGGCGTATGGAACAGCTCATAGGAAGGGCCCGTTTCAGGCAGGACAGAAAGCTTGAAAAGATAATTGAGCTTATCAACAATAATGTTGATGTGGATGGTATAATTTCATCCATTTCCTGAATGTGAAATATATAGATATAAATATGTATTCCTATATTACACATATTCGTGTTCGATTTGAGATGGCACAGGAATTCCGGATATATAATTGGTTATACTGGTGATGAATACATTGGCGACTAAAGATTTCCTTACTATAGATGATTTTGACATAGATGACCGTACGATCCTTGTGAGGGTGGACCTCAACGCTCCCCTTGACCCGAATGTGGGAATACTGGATGATATGAGGATCATCAGTCATATTCCCACCCTCAGGGATCTGGAAGATGCGAAGGTCGTTCTGCTGGCCCATCAGAGCAGGCCCGGGAAGAATGATTTTACAACCATGCAGGCGCATGCAGAGAAGATGTCCATGTATCTGGGTCGGGAGGTTAATTATGTGGATGATATCTTTGGCAGTTATTCCAGGTCCCGGATCGCTTCCATGAAAAAAGGCGATGTGTTACTGCTTGAGAATGTGCGTTTCTATTCTGAAGAAAGCCTTTCCAGGCCGGCTGCAGAGCACCAGCGGACACATATGGTAAAAAAGCTGTGTGATCTTTTCGATATTTTCCTTAATGATGCTTTTGCAGTCTCCCACAGGTCCCACCTCTCTATCATGGGCTTTACCGGTGTACTCCCTTCAGGGGCCGGAAGGGTGATGGAGAAGGAGATCGTATCCCTGGACCGTGCCCTGAAGGGTTCGTCCTCTCCCTGTGTCTTTGTACTGGGTGGTGCCAAGGTGGATGATTCCATTAAGGTGGCCGAGAATGTACTCTCCAGCGGAGGGGCGGACAGGGTACTGGTGACAGGTGTGGTTGCCAATGTAATGCTTGCGGCATCAGGGATTGATATCGGGAAGGCGAATATGGATTTCATTACTTCTCAGGGTTATCTGGACCAGATCGACAGGGCCCGGGAAGTGCTTGAGAAGTATAACGATAAGATTGGTCTTCCGGTTGATGTTGCAATGAACGATCATGGAGAGCGTATTGATATTTCCATTGAGGAGCTTGCAGATTGCAGTTTGCCCATCAATGATATTGGCCTGGAGACCATTGTTGCCTATTCAAATGAGATCGAAGCGGCAAAGACCGTGGTGCTCAACGGTCCGGCCGGGGTCTCCGAGGTGAATGGTTTTGACATTGGTACTTCCGAGATCATAAAAGCTGCGGCTAATGCGGAATATTCAATTGCAGGCGGAGGTCATATAACTGCCGAGGTACGCAATGTGGGTTATGAGGATATGTTCTCACATATCAGTACCGGCGGAGGTGCCTGTATCGATTATCTTGCAGGGGACACGCTTCCCGGAATAGAGGCTTTGAAACTATCTGCAAAGAAGTATCGTGGAAAAGAGTGATATTGGTAAATCAGGTAATTAACAGGGGGTTAACTTGTATGGTTGAACTTTCAGAAGGTCAGATGGCTGTAAAGATCGCAAGGGATGCGATAGGGCTTTATCTTGAAGATGGCAGTTTGTTATCGGTATCGGATATACCACCGGTGTTTGCTGAAAAGAGGGGAGTGTTCGTCACCCTTTCCCAAAAAGGAAGGCTTCGGGGTTGTATAGGTCATCCCTATCCGGATTCTTCTCTTAAGGATGCTATTATTGATTCTGCCATCTCCGCAGCTACAAAGGACCCCAGGTTCCCTCCGGTAAATTCCGTTGAGCTGGAGCATCTGAGTGTGGAAGTTACGATCCTGACCGTTCCCGGGCTTATAGATGCAAAACCTTCCGAGCTTCCCGATGTGATCGAGATCGGTAAACACGGTCTGATAGCAAAACTGGGTCCCTATCAGGGTCTTCTGCTACCTCAGGTGGCACCTGAAAATGATTTTGATGCTCAGGAGTTCCTGGACCAGGTCTGCATGAAGGCAGGGCTTGCTCCTGATGCCTGGCTTACGGGTGCTCAGATATATTCCTTCCAGGGTCAGATATTCAAAGAAGAGGTTCCAGGTGGCAATGTGGTGGAAGAGATCTTCCAGTGACACATTGCATAATCACCTGTTATTGTTCAGTTATTTCCTGTGTCTCGGGCCCGATGATCCCGGATCACGATTTTTTAAGGAAGGAAGCCCACTACTTTAGTCGTGGGTAGTTGACAGATATCTTTCCATTATTTGTGTCAGTGCGTCCACATCTGTGACCAGTTCATTCACCGATTCCCCGATCATGAGGTTTACCACTCCTTCGGGCCCAAGAGTTCTGAAATCGGTCCGCAGACCTATGATGGGTATGTTCTTTGCACAGGCATATCCTATTTCCCAGGCCGTACCTGAGTCCACATCACTGCCACCATCAAGAACAGCCACCATCAGATCACAGTTATCAATGGCCTGAACGTTTAGCTTATAGATGGTTGAAGTGTTCATATCCTCTCTTGCTATTTCAGTGTCATTGGAATCCTCCTGGGGTATGAATACGGAAAATCCCATCTCTTCAAAACCGTTTCGCAGCTTTTCGTTAAAATCCCTCTCGGCAAGGGAGAACAGAGGTGCTGCAAGATATAATGTTTTTTTAGTACCGTTTGTCATAAGTTCCCGTTAGCTCCATTTTTTAATGCCTGCATAAGATGGAGCTTAAGATTCATAATCTCTTCTATTGAGGGCTTTGTACACTGAATAACAAACTTAATTAGTATTGGAATTATAGATAGTTCCATGAGTGATATGACTAAAAAAATTAATGTTGGTATAATCGGGGCCTCGGGTTACACCGGGGGAGAATTAATGCGCCTGCTCCTGTCCCACCCTTATGTGAACCTGGAGCTGGCAACCTCCCGCCGCCTTGCCGGGGAGAAGGTCTGCCGGAAACATCCCCATCTTAACGCTTTTGTTGATCTGGAATTTGAAGATCCCACCCCTGCACAGGTCTGCAGCAGATGTGATGTGGTGTTCGTTGCAGTACCCCATGGTACTGCCATGGACATTGTTCCCGATCTGCTTGACGGGAATACGAAGGTGATCGATCTGAGTGCGGATTATCGTTTAAAGACCGCAGTGTTCGAAGAGGTCTACGGCCTGACTCATAAGGACCCCCGGGAAGCGGTGTTCGGACTGGTGGAGTTACATGAGGGCCGGGATGAGATGTTCATTGCAAATCCGGGTTGTTATCCCACAGGTTCTATACTCTCAGCCGCCCCTCTGGCTGCAGCAGGCCTTATCGATACGGCAGTATTTGATTCCAAATCCGGTATCACGGGTGCAGGTGTAAATCCCAGTGAGACTTCTCATTATCCCAATCTGGCGGAGAATATCAAAGCCTATAAACTGACCACTCACAGGCATTGTGCCGAGATCATCCAGGAACTTAAGGGTCTGGATGATAATATTAAAAGGATCGTATTCACCCCGCATGTTATCCCTTCCATCAGGGGTATCCTTACAACGGCCCATTTGTTCGTGAAAAGGGATGTATCTGCCGGAGAAGTGAAAGATATGTATACGAAGTTCTATGCTGACAAACCCTTTGTCAGGGTACTGGACAGCATCCCGGTACTGGGGGCTGTGAGAGGTTCCAATTTCTGTGATATAGGATTTGAAGTGGATAGTGCCAATGGCCGGGTGGTCGTGGTCAGTGCCATAGACAACCTTGTAAAGGGTGCTTCCGGACAGGCGATACAGAATATGAATGTTATATGCGGATTTGAACAGACAACCGGGCTGTGGACCCCGGCAACATTCCCTTAAGTTTTAAAAAGGTGAAAAAATGCAGGTAAAGGATATTATGAGCAGTGAGGTCATCGTCTGTGACCCGGAAGAGAGCATCAGCATTGTTGCAAAAGTGATCAAAAAGAACAATATCAGCGGGCTTCCTGTTGTGAAGGATGGAAGAGTTGTGGGCGTGGTCTCCGAGGCAGATATATTAAAGCTTCTGGATGTTCCCGATCATGATATGTTGTGGCTTCCAAGTCCTTTTGAAGTTATTGAGATCCCCATAAGGGAGCTTCTTAACTGGGAAGAGACCAAACGGGCCCTGACAGATGTGGGTTCCAGGCCTGTGAGTGATATCATGGAGAAGAATGTCTATAAGATCTCTTCTTCCGCTTCTCTGGAGGATGCGTCTTCAATGATGACAAAACACAGGATCAACCGTTTGCCTGTTGTGGATGATGACGAACTGGTAGGGATCGTTACCCGGGGAGATGTTATCCGGGGCATTGCAGGTGTGTGAATGAACATTAAGTGTATTCAGGGTGGTATCTCGACTGTAAAAGGTGTTCGTGCATGTGGCATCAAGCCCGGTAAGATGGGACTTGCCCTTATCCTGGCAAGTGGTAATGCAGCAGGGGTATTTACCCGCAATAAGGTCATTGCGGCCCCTCTGGTGGTGACCCGGGAGAACCTGATGTCCGGGGGAAAGCTTGAGGCGGTGATCGCCAATAGTGGCAATGCGAATGCTTTTACCGGAGACGAGGGCCTTGCCGATGCCAGGGGAAATGGCAAAAATTGTTTCCGATAAGTTCAGTATCCCGGAAAGCAGGGTCGGGGTCGCATCCACTGGAGTGATCGGACAGCGTCTGGATATGGACTGGATCCGGGAGAATCTGGATGGGGTGGCCGATGGGCTGACAGAGTCTGCGGAGGGTAATGATTCTGCGGCAACTGCCATAATGACCACCGACCTTGTCCCTAAAATGACTGCTGTAAAGCTTGAAAGCGGGGTGCATATAGCAGGTATCGCAAAGGGTTCTGGTATGATCGAACCCAATATGGGTACAATGCTTGGTTTTATCTATACGGATGCCGCCCTGGAAACAGATGTGCTGGACACATGTCTGAGGCAGGCAGTTGACAGAAGTTTTAATATGATCGTTGTGGACGGGGGATACCAGTACCAATGATATGGTACTTCTCACCGCCACCGGGGCCCTGGATATAGTGCCTGATATCAAAGAGTTCCAGGCAGGGCTTGAGCATGTCCTCACTGACCTGGCAAAACAGATAGCAAGGGATGGTGAGGGGGCCAGCCGGCTTATTGAATCAAGGGTTACAGGAGCAGTTTCCCGGGAAGATGCCCGGCTTGTGGCAAAGGCCATTGTGCGTTCTCCTCTGGTGAAGACAGCTATCTTTGGACAGGACCCTAACTGGGGCCGCGTGATCGCAGCTGCAGGATATTCAGGTGCATCTATGGACCAGGAGAAGATATCCCTGACGTTTTCCAGTAATAAGGAGAGCGTGGAGCTTGTGGCTTCCGGAAAGGTCCTTGCTCTGGATGAGCCTTCAGTCATGCAACTAAAAAGGATCATGGGAGCAGATGAGGTGATCATTGAAGTGGACCTGGGTATGGGTGAGCTGGAGGCTGTGGCCTGGGGGTTGTGATCTGACATATGATTATGTGAAGATCAACGCTGAATATACGACCTGAACATTTTGAGGGGGGTTATGATATGAATATGGAAGAGTGGGATGCGGAATATGTACAGGCATATGAACTGATGAAAGGTTCCCTGGATGATATTAAAGGGATGTTCGTTGCCTATAATAGTAATGTGGATGCCCTTAAACATTTGAAAGAGGATGATATGGCCCGGCTTATCCGGGCCGTGGACCAGGATGAGGTTGCAAGGAAGTTATTCGAATATCCCAGGCAGATAGATGTCCCCTCCGACCTGGTGGCCCGGCTGATCATTGCCATGCGGGATGGTAAGGCCGCGGAGGTGCCTGCCTATACCACCCATATACATGAATGGCTCACCGATCATCTGGTGTTCGATACTGCCCGGATGGGGGGGCAGGCCGGGATCATATCCAATCTCCTGGCTCATATGGGGATCCACAATGTGATTACCTATGTACCCTGGCTGTCCCGGGAACAGGCCGATTATTTTACAGATTCGCCGCAGCTCAAACATCCTGCCATAAGGGATGGCCAGCTGATACTGGACCATCCGAAAAATGTTTATGATCCGGATTTTTCCGCAAAGGTCAACTGGATAATCGAATTTTCAAAGGGTTTTAAGTTCACGTTTGCAGGGGAACATTATGAAGTTCCCAGGGATAACCGGCTGATCATTTCCTCCAGGCCCCCCTGGATCAGGATCGATATGGACAGGGAATTGTTCGATGCTCTGCCCCGGATCCGGGAGAATATCGACGGGGCCATCCTGGCAGGTTATCAGATGATTAAGGAAGAATATGAGGATGGGAGCACCTATCAGGACTATGTGGACAGGGCAGTGGGTGTGATAGAGCGTCTGAAGGAGGGCAATGAGAACCTCTGTATCCATGTGGAGTTCACCTCCATTCAGAACAAGGTCATAAGAAAAGCGATCCTGCTGGATATTGTTTCACGTCATGTACATTCCCTGGGCCTGGATACGGTTGAGGTTGCCAATGCCCTGAATGTGCTGGGGCATGAGGAGCTGGCCTATTCGGTGATCAACAAGGGTGAGAATGCTATTGTGTCCCTGTATGAAGGAGCAGTGAAACTGTTGCATGAACTTAAGCTTGAGCGGGTGCATATCCATTCCCTGGGTTTCTATATCTGTGTGGCATCAAAGGATTGTCCGGTCAGTGTGGAACAACATCGCAGTGCATTGCTATTTGCAGGTGCAGCGGCTGCGGCCCAGGCCTCCCTGGGAGGGATTTTGAATGTGGAGGATATTGCTGCCGGCCTGGAAGTACCCATCTATGAAAAGGGTTATTCAGAACTGCTGCAGCTTGAAAAACATCTGGTCCGCAAAAGTGTGTGTTCTGCAGAGGACTTTGAGGACGGCTGTGTCTGTGCAACTGATCACGACCTGATCGTGGTCCCTTCAAAGGTCGTGGAGGAGCCTGTGGCCACGGTAGGTATCGGAGATGTGATCTCTGCTACGGCTTTTGCAGGCCTGGTGTCCCGGATCAGGTGATGTCATGAAGGTCCTGTGCGGATACAATATCAATCTGGATGCGATCTATTCAATCGATGGCGGGGAGGTTTCCCGGCTTATTAATGAAGTTGACGCCACAGAACTACATGATAAGATATTGCATCCCCCGGGTGTGATCAACTCACTGTGCGATCTGGTGGCGGGTCTGATCTATTGTATGAAGGATGGCAGGGGCGCGGAATGGTTCATCCGGGATGTGGAAGTGTTCGATCTTGTTAAAAAGCGATATCTTTCGGATTCTATGATGCGTATTGGCGGGAATATGGGTATCATGGCCAATGTCCTCTCCCGTATGGGGGCACAGCTGGTGGTCCCCAATATGGTGGGGGATACCCGGCATCTGCAGGCCCTGTTACCTGACAGGGGGGTATTGCTTCCTGAGGACTTCGATGCGGGCCGCCCGGAGGTGATCCATTTTGTATTCGATTTTACCAGGGGGGACAGTTTTGAGTTTGAGGATGAGGTATTCGTTATTCCCCGGGAGAACCGTTTCATTGCTTCCTATGATGACCTGAACAGTCGGCTTAGCATATCCCCTTTTTTCAGGGATTATGCCCTTAAGCATTTGAAGGAGATGGACGGGGCCATCATATCAGGATTTCACCAGTTGCAAAAGAGCTATCCTGAAGGGAAGGATTACTCATTCTATTTTAACAGGGTCATTGACCAGCTTGAACAATGGGCCCCATCCGATCTGTTCATCCATGCGGAAATGGGTCATTTTGCAGATGCTGACATGGCCCGGTATGTTTTCAGGGGCCTTTCAGGCAGGGTGAGCAGTATCGGAATGAATGAGGATGAGCTTGCAATGCTATATGGCATCCACCACGTGGATGTTAAAAGGATAGAACAGATGGACGCCCCGGCCCTTATGGATGCCTGCGTTGAATGTATGAAAGCTACTGATATTGATAAAATGATCGTGCATACCCGGGACCTGGTGTTGTTCATGTTCAGGGACGGTATGCGGGAGAGGGAATTTGAGAGCATGCAATTTGGTATCAGATGTGCGGGAGTGTTTGCAGCTACCGGACTGCTTCCTGAAAGGGATGGTGAGTTGCCTTCTGAACTTGTGTTAAGTGAGCATGGCCTGCAGGAGATCAGGAGGGTTCCTGAATGCATGAAATGTGAGGGAGGGGTGTGCAGTATTCATAAAGGTTTCAATGTCTGCATAGCACCCACCCTGATATGTGAGAGGCCCATATCGACTGTGGGACTGGGGGATACCATCTCTGCGGCGATGTTCTTACGATGGCTGGAGCTTAGCTGAGCTTTTTCTTTTTTATGCGTATTATTCCCAGTGTTGTGAAGAACAAAAGGGTGAATGATGCTGCAGCGATCAGGCCGGTGTTGGAAACTTCTGCATGTATGGGCACTTTGATCCCGCTTCCCACGGCAAAGTCCGAGGAAGGGTCTGTGGAGACCACATAGGCCATGAAGTCCAATTCCCCGCTATCTGCAAGAGAGGGTCTAAACTCAAAGGTGACCTCTTTATCCTCTCCGGGGCCCATGGTGAAATTGGTGTTTGAAATGGTTACCCTGTCTGTATATTCATCGTCTACGTAAAGGAGGTATCTGGATTCTTCAACCCCGGTGTTGATGACGTAGATGCTTTTGATTTCTGACATACCTGCCTGGACATCAAAGCTCATGTTTGCAAGGGATACTCCCACACTGACAGCACCTGCTGATTGTGTTAGTGTGAGCAGAAAGAGTAATATGTATAGGGCTTTATGGTTCATGGTGTTTTTTTGGGTAGTATTATATAAAAAGTTGGCTGAAAAAAGAGAACTGCTCGATTGAGCAGTTCACATTGGAGTTTTGTTGTTGTAGGCATTGTAGACTGCGATCAGCTTTCCTATGGTTATCGTTTCTCCGGTTTGCGGGGCCGGGGTACTTTCTGAATAACAGTTATAGGCTGCGATGAGCTCACCGATAGTGATGTATTCACCGTTTGCCGATCCCGGGTCATTCCAGGGATTCCAGTCGTTGTTATTCAGTACGGTGATATATTCCACTTTTGTTTCCGTGCCGATGTAAGTTCCGTCACTGACTGTAAGAGAAACGGTATACTCTCCGGGTGTTTCGTATGTATGGTTTGCAGTTTCAGTGTTGTAGTCTTCCATTCCGTCTCCGTCAACGTCCCATGACCAGGATACTGCATTTTCCGAGAGGTCGGTGAATGAGACGTTTAAAGGTATTTCTCCTTCAGTGACATTGGCCGTGAAGTCTACGTCATATATTTCAATGTTCATGGTCTTAATGTTTGTACCATAGACATTGCTGGCATTGAGGGTGACAGTATAACTGCCAGGTTCGCTGAACTGGTGTATGGGGTTGACCTGAGTTGAATTCGTATCATCTCCAAAATCCCAGTACAGTGAATCCGCATTTGCTGAAGTGTCGGTGAACTGGATCGTCTGCCCTTTGTATCCTGAGGTCTGGTTGGCTGTGAAGCTGGCTACCGGATAGATTGCGGCGGTAATGCAATCTACCTTTGTTTGCGTGCCGCTGTAGGTCCCGTCGCTGACTGTGAGGGATACTGTATATATTCCGTCAATACTGTAAATATGGTTGACAGTTTCTGTGTCATAGTCTTCCATTCCGTCCCCGTTAACGTCCCAGGACCAGGATACTGCATTTTCCGAGAGGTCGGTGAATGTCACACTCAGAGGTATTTCTCCTTCGGTGACATCGGCGGTGAAGTCCACATCATATATTTCGATGTTCATGGTTTTACTGTCCGTGCCATCCGGATTTGTTGCACTAAGTGTTACTGTGTAACTGCCAGGTTCGTTGAACTGATGTGTGGGATCTGTCTGAGTTGAATTCGTCCCATCCCCAAAGTCCCAGTACAGTGAATCCGCATCTGATGAAGTGTCGGTGAACTGGATCGTCTGCCCCTTGTATCCTGAGGTCTGGTTGGCTGTGAAGCCGACTACCGGGTAGATTGCAATGGTTACCTGTCCGTCTCCGGTGATCGGTATCATCCCGGTACCATAGGCAGACACATTGCCTTTTATATTGTACAGGCCTCTTTGCTGCGTGGAAGGTACGGTGACATTGTAAATGATGGTCATCTCCGGGACATTAGGACTAAATTCCCGGGGCCAGATCCATTCATTACCATTCTCCCTGTACGTTGCAAAACAATAGTCCACTTCGGTTACTATCCACCCATCCGGCAGGTCTTCATCAATGGCAGGGGCCGTTTCTGTACGGTCCGAGCTTATTGTGACACTGACCTGAAAGGTATCTCCCGGGGATACGGTTGTTGGGGATATGGATCTATCCCCGGTAAGTCCGCTGTCTGCAAGTGCCGGGCCTGCTGATAAAAACAGGATCAGCATCACACTGATCAATATACGTTCTAACACATTAATTTCTCCTTATTTCTTTTGATCACAGGTTTCCCTGATGAATGTGAATGATCCGTTTTTACCAAAATGTTTTTTAACACCCGCCTGAACAGTCGGTGGTCTGAGCCCAGACCACCAGGATGCCTTTCTTTGAGCCTGTTCCTACATAGTCACCGGGTACGCAGAGGGTGGCGTCGATATCTTTTACCTGTCCACTTCCCACAACTGCGGAGTATTCATTCCATTTTTCATAGTCCAGCTTGAGACCGTTGACATAAAGGTCCCGGGCTGCATCGGTAACCTCTGCACTGATCCTGGTGTCAAAGGCACCTTCATTGAACACACTGATGAGCTGTGCCTGGCTGGCCTGGCCCGGAGCCAGGTCTCCGAAGTTGATACATTCAGGTGTGACTGTTATGGCAATGGATGGAACGATGTTCACACCCATGCAGATGCTTCCCACACTGGTCAGATCGTCATCTACTCCCGGTGTGGTTACTACGATGTACTCGACCTTTTCCCTGGTGTCAGTGCCTGCAGGATTGCTTGCTGTCAGGGATACGGTGTAGCGTCCGGGAGAGGTGTATGTGTGAACAGGGTTTTGCTGGATACAGTCTATTGTACCGTCATTGTCAAAGTCCCATTTCCAGGCAGTGGCTCCTGTGGACAGGTCGGTGAACTGTACTGTCAGATATGCATCTCCGGTTGTGACGTTGGATGTGAAGTCTGCTGTGGGCCCTGTCTGTGAGATTGTGATCAGGCCTGTTTTTATTGCTGTGTCACTGCCTCCTGAATTGCTTACGGTAAGGGAGACTGTGAATATGCCAGCCTGGGTGTATGTGAATACAGGGTTCTGCAGGGTGGAATCAATGTTCCCGTCATTGTTAAAGTCCCACATCCAGCTTGTGGCCCCTGTGGACTGATCGGTGAACTGCACGGTAGTGGGCAGGACACCTGCTGTAACATTGGTCGTGAAGTCTGCTGTGGGCCCGCTTTCCTGTACGGTGATGTAATTGGAGCGAATCTTCGTATTGCTTCCTGCTGCATTGGTTGTGGTGAGGAGGACGGTGTATGAGCCTGGTGTATCATATATATATGTGGGGTTGGTTTCAGTGGAATCAACTATGCCGTCATTGTTAAAGTCCCATTCCCGGGAGGTTGCATCGGTTGAATCATCAATGAAGTTCACTGACAGAGGTGCGTTCCCGGTAGTTGGTTCTGCGTGAAAGTCTGCAGTTGGTGTGGTTCCCTGGCCGATAATGACCTGATTTTCGCCTGCTATTGTGATTGGATCAACTCCGAAAACCGAGGCTGTCCCTGAGAAGTTATAGGTTCCCTGTTCGGCGTTTGCCGGGACGCTCACCTCATAGATAACTGTCCTGGTGTTGCCTGCCTGCAGTGTGCCGGCCCAGACCCATTCCGTACTTTTGGCTTTAAATATGGCCCCCGAATAATCCACTTCAGATATGCTCCATCCTTCAGGAACGTTCTCCTGTATGGCCGGAGCATTACCTGAATCTCCGGTCGCACTGATGCTTATGCTAACCCGGAAAGTATCTCCCGGAGATACATATTGTTCGGATATTGAACGTATTGAAGTTAGTTCACATGCGGCCAGGGCCGGGGTAGAGAGCGATACCAGCAGCAAAGCTGCCATTAATATTTTTAGTATGTTACTGTTTTTCATATCGTACCACCAATATTTCTGTTATTTTCGAATGTACATTGCTGATATTAATGCAATAAGGGTGAATGTTGCCTGGAATCCAGGTGTTGAAGGTGAGGAATCTTCTTCATTATCTTCTTCAGGGATCGTTGGTTCTGAGGGGGTGTCTTCCTGCTGGTTTTCTTCCTGCTCCGGGCTGTTTTCCTGTTCAGTTGTGTCTTCTGTTTCTTCAGGTTCCTCCTGTTCAGGGTCAACGGCCGGTTCGGTAATCTCTTCTTCCTCAACGGTCTCTGTCGGAGTATATCCACCTGACATACCGCCAGATGACTCTTTTTCTTCCTCTTCAGGTGAGCTCACATGTACTTCGCTCTGGCCCGTTGTGGTGACGAATTCGGATTGCTCTTTTGCCTTGTAAACAGAGGCCTTTCCTGTTATCTGATAATCACCATCTGCAGCGTCAGAAGGAACTGTTACACGGTAACTGATGGTCCTGCCATTTTCAGGAGTGATGGTCCCGGCCCAGATCCATTCAGTGGTATCTTCTTTGAACACAGCTCCCATATAATCGATCTCTTCCACGGTCCACCCCTCAGGCAGAACTTCATCAATGGCCGGGCCGTTCTTATCCACAATTGTGTTCAGTTCAACGCTGACCTCAAAACAGTCCCCGGGTTCTACGTCAGTATCGGATATGGTCCGGATAGATGTGATATTCTGTTCTGCCAGTGCAGGCAGAGTTAATAAAGTTAATATGATGAGTGTTGTGAATGTGAGAGTTTTAATGCAATTACGTTTCATGATCTTATTTCACCGTTTTGCGTTGTTTGAAATAAATAAAAAAACAAAAAAGAAAGGACGGGCCCATTGGGCCCATGTCCTTAAAGGTGTTCAGGCTGTAAGCCATGCATCAATGAGGTACTGCAGCCTTTCGGTTGTGATCTCAGCACCGGTCTTTGGAGCAGGCTCATCTTCCAGCCAGCAGTTGATTGCTTCCTGAAGTTCGACTGTTGTAATGATTGCACCATCAATGGAGTCAGGGTCATCCCATGGGTTCCAGTCGTTCTGCATTGTGATCATGTATTCACCGTCAACTGCAACCGGGTCAATGTTGTATGCATACACAATACCGGAAAGTCTGTAAACTCCTTGTTCTGCAAGTTCCTCAGGGATGGTCAGTGTGTATGTGACAACTTTTGTGTCACCGGCGTTAAGTGTGTTTGTCCATACCCATTCAAGTGTTTCTTCCTTGTAGACAGCTCCATCATTGTCTGTAGGTGTAAGGATCCAGCCTTCGGGGATGAACTCCTGGAAGGTAGGTGCATTAACGCCATAGTTGGATCCTATTTCTACGGTTACATTTATCCTTCTGTCACCATATGTTGTGATCTCATCCTGTTCTATGGTTCTGGTTGCAAAGACAGCACCATTACCAGCACCTGTTACTGTAATAGTTGTAGTTACAGTGTAGGATTCGGTTTCACCTTCAATTCCGTACAGAAGTACTACTTCATATGTTCCTGGAGCAGTGAATATGTGAGTTGGTGTTTCTTCCATTGTGGTTATTCCATCATCGAAGTCCCACTGCAGGATTACAGCACCAAAGGGTAACGTTGAATCAAAACCAACTTCTAGAGGTGCGTCACCGGAAAGTACAGTAGCATCAATGCTTGGGTCTACCATCTCAGCTATTGTGATGTTAACCATGTATGTAGCTTCTGCAGGAACATCAATAGCATAATATGATGCATAGTAGAGGGTTATATAATCGCCTTCTTCAACCATCATGTCGGTAAGGCCAACCATTGAATATGCTCCGTTCTTATATACACTCCATCCAGAACCTTCTGGCCATGCACCGGATGCTATTCCATCGATTTCGGTGTACATTAATCCCCATGAATATGCGACTGCAGTGTAGCTCAGGCCAGTTGCATCAAGAGCAGCTGCACCAGATTCTGCATCTATGATAAAGTCAGTTCCAGAGGCATTGACTACGAGGCTACCCGGGGTAAGTGTTACTGCACCATCATAGATTGGCTCCGGGCCGGTGGTTACAGGGATATTGACAACGTGTGTTGCCTGGTCCATGAGGAACTCATAGGATGTGGCGTTGTATGGTGCATTGATGAAGGTTACTATGTCGCCACCTTCAAGGTTGTTCTGTCCAAGGCCCATTGATGCATATGCTCCATTGATGAATATTGCCCAGGATCCAGTTGGATAGTCATCGTCAATTCCACCAATACTGGTGATGTACATTCCAAGGCTGCTGCTGTTGTTCACGGTAAAATTGATTCCGCTTGCAACAAGTGCACCTGCATCTGTGGTTGTGTTCCAGGTGAATACAGTTCCATCATTTTCTGCGGTGATGTTAATTTCTCCGGGTATAAGTTGAGTTGTATCATCATAAAGAACGGTAGGTGCAACAGCTGCTACTGCGATCGAGGCTGAGCCGGTTGCATCTATAGGGGTTGTGATGATGGAATCCTGATAGAGACCAACGAGGTCATACATTCCAGGTGTGGTTCCTGCGTCTACAGTTATGTCGTATTCTACAACATAGTCACCTGCTGGGAGTGGTGTGAACTCGGTAAGGGAACCAAGGTAACCAAAGTCATAGGTTCCTGCTGCAGCACCTTCTCCCGGGTAGTTATCGAATTGAGAAGGTACCACAATGTTGCTGATGGTCCATCCGGACATTGCAGCATCATCATAGATTTCTGACATTGTGTTCATTTCTGCGGTTCCGTTGATGTCATTAAGTTCCAGAGTGACGTGGAATGTGTCACCAGGGGTTACTATCATCGGGCTAACCGTTCTTGTCATTGTTGGTGCGGCTGCGGCAGGGGCTGCGAAGGCAGCTACTGTCAGAAGCACCAGTAATGCAATTATTGTATATTGAAATACTGATTTTTTCATGTTTATACTCCACTTGTTTTGTTTTTAATGTATTTACCCTGTAATTGCAGGGTCTCATGGTCCCTCACGAACGTGAGGGGTTTATGAGGGTGATGTTTTACTCTACTGCCATCGGGGATGAACTGCTGTAGGCATTGTATACTGCGATCAGTTTCCCGATGTCTACGGTCTCTCCTGTCTGCGGGGCCGGGTTGCTACCAGAGTAACAGTTGTAGGCGGCGATGAGCTCTCCTATGGTTATTCCCTGTCCACTGTCAGATGCAGGGTTGTTCCAGGGGTTCCAGTCTTCTTTGAAGGCATAGAGGGTTGTTACTGAGTTGTCAACTCCGATAGAATAGATCATGCCATCGCTAATTGCTGGTGTTCCTCCGGCATTCTCATCATGCCAGATCACATCTCCTGTGAGTGCATCCAGTGCATAGAGGCCGTCGTTGCCGAACTGTCCGTAGGGGTTGGGCTGGCCAACATATATTTTGCCATCTGCAACTGCAGGTGAACATGTCCAGTCACCAATTCCGTTGAATTCTTCTGCAGTGCTCCAGACAGGTGTGCCGGTGGTTGCGTTAAAACAGTAGGTCTTACTTGGCGTGGTCCCTGCAACTCCGCTACAGACATAGACGTTGCCATATGCTACTGCAGGGGTTGAATCTGTACGCATTACAGGCTGATCCCACAGAAGGGACCCATCAGTCATGCTCAGTGCCATAAGGGATGTGTAATCGTCGCTGTTAAAGTCGTAGGTTGTAAGGTAAACAGTGTCACCAGAAATGGTGGGTGCTCCTCCCGGGAAGATCGCTGCAGGTGATACGGCAATGCTCCAGATGGTATTTCCATCTATATCAAGACATGTGATCTGATCGTAGAATGTCAGTACTATTCTGTTATTGTCGATCGCAGGAGTACTCTGTGCTTTGTCAGTTCCCACAAAGGTCCAGAGCTGGGCACCGGTGGTTTCGTTAAGGCAGTAATATGTAAGTCCTTCCCAGTCGCTGCAGATGACCTTTCCGTCAGCTATCGCAGGGCCTGCGTTACAGGAAGGCTCTCCAGTTGGATTTACAAAGGTCCATTCCACATTACCATCAGTGGCATTCACACAAACAGTTTCCTGTCCTGTGGATGTAAACACATAGCCGTTGTGATAAGAAGGTGAGCTCCAGGAATCCCATTCACGAGCATCGATTGATGTGGTCCAGACCACATCTCCTGTAAATTGATCAAAAGCGACAAGAGCACAATCTGCAGTCCCGTCACAGTTTGCATATACCTGACCCTCGGCTACAGCAACTGAAGTTGAAGGTATGAGTGTATATCCTCCGGGGATCGTATCAACCATCCAGAGGAGGTCATTTGCATCAGGTCCTTCAGCATCTGAATAACCTGTATGTGCGGCGTTGTTATGGAATTGCTCCCAGCTGGCTGCAGCGGGCAGGGCCAGGAGTACCAGTAAGCACATGGATAGTGCAATAATGTATGTGTATCTTTTACTGTTCATATTTTTTTCTCCACTATGGAGCAATGGTTAATTGATACAGCAAAAGCTAACCGCAATTTCAAACTCATTTGAAGTTACTTTTCAAATCTTTGGGTCATGTATGGTATACACTGTCCAAAAGATCTCTGTATCCCACCCTGGAACTCAGACTCCACTCTGATTTATCCGGATAAAAGGTATTTTAACCATCCACCATATCTTGTTCATTCACCACTTTATTTTTAAGTTATCAGTATCTGTTCAGAACAGATATGACATTGTACCACTAAAAGTGAATTACTCTTATCATATATATAAGTTTCATTAATAATTGACATACGTTATCTAATAAGGTTGTAATTATAATGGGTATTTTGATGTGTATGCACTGTATATTTCGGTTAGTTTTCCGATATCTATATTTGCTCCTGTCTGTGGGGCCGGGTCATTGTCACAGTAGCAGTTATAAGCAGCTATAAGCTCTCCGATAGTTACATATCTCCCTTTATCGGATCCCGGGTCATTCCAGGGGTTCCAGTCGGGTACTATTGTTATGTATCCGTATTCGGTTCGTACATCTGTGCCGTATGAGTTGCTGGTATTAAGGCTAACATTGTAAATACCGGGTTCACTGTACGTATGTACCGGGTTGTGCAGGGTGGAGCTATGTCCGTCTCCAAAATCCCATCTCCATTGATCCGGGTATGCTGAGCTGGTATCCCGAAAGCTCACGGTTAAAGTGTCAAACCCGGAGGTGACATTTGCTAAGAAGGCCGTTTCAGGTGCTGTATGCGGGTGATCTTCCAGGCAATAGACATATCCCCCGCCGGTTGCAAAATAAACCATTTCATCGCAGATGGCCGCTCCCTGAAGAATGTAACCTGTATCATTATCCGGGTTGAATTGCCAGGCAAGCTCTCCGTCTCCGGTTGCACAGTAGAGGGCACTGTCAGGTTCTGCTCCTGTAAAATATATGTATATCTTCCCGTTTTGCAATGATACGGCAGGGGATGCTTTGACTCCCGCAGATACCGGCAGGGACCAGATCACATCTCCTGTAGATACATTAAGGCAACTAAGGTCCCCCGGATATCCATGTTCTCCCTGGCCCACATAGACCTTCCCTTCATAAACTACGGGAGTTGAGGTACTAAAATCTCTGAAAACACTCCAGCCCTCATCTATGAAGGTACCGTTTAATGGGTCATATCCCACCTTCCATATATATCCGGAAGTAAAGGTGGTTTCAGAAGTTGTATAGATGTAACCATCACAATAAGTTGAAGATGCCCGTATCCGGCCCAGGCCGGACTGGCTGAATGAGACATCACAGGTCAGGTCTACCTGGTCCTGAAGGATTCCGGTGGTTCTGTTCAGGCTTATAAGTTCACCTTCATAGGTAGGGTATACGACATATTCCCCCACTATGATCGCTCCATCCCAGAGGAAACCCGATGTGTCATTGGTTGTATGGCTCCACAGGAATGTTCCGTTCTCATCATAACAGTAGTACGATTTATCTTTTAAACCACCTTTAAGACCTTCTCCAATGTAGAGCCTTCCGTCATAATAGGTAAGCGGACATTCAAAATTGCCGTCGGTGACAGAAGCTTTCCAGAGTTGTTCTCCGTTACTTGCATTTAATGCATAGATCCAGCCACAGTTGTACAGATCATTAGCCGGTACGAATAATACGCCGTTTGCATATGCAGGGGTTGAGGTTTGTAATGTGCCCATCCCCGTGTCAGTTTCCCATATCTTCTCTCCGGTGGTTCTGTTATACGCATGGACCTTTCCCCCTCTTGCAAGGATGAATACTTTGTCCTCTGCGATTATAGGTGTTACATAGATATCATGCCCGTCTGTTGTACCTTTCCAGGCCAGGATCGGGTCTTCAACAGGAGTTGAGGAACTGGAGTATCCGATATTTCCTGCATCTTTCTGGAATTGTTCCCATGGCAGGGCCATTGAACATTGAGTAATTGTCATTAAAATGAGTAAAAAATATATGAGAATCTATGAGTATCTGCTGAGTACTTTGTTTTTCATGAGGTCCACCGGGTTGAATTATTATTAAAAATTAAAATATAGAGAGGATATCCCCGGTCAGGTAATCGCTCAACTCCACTCTTGAACTGGCCCTTTTTGAATCTCTGACAGACAGTTGATATCGGCATATTGGGCCAATGTATTTTGACCTGTCCTTTAGCAGGGGAATCGAATTAGTTCATATCCTCTCTATACCACCATAAAATAGATAGTATATAAGGTATTTAATGTTTTCTGTATGGGTAATGAATGAGTTCCTATTTAATTTCATATACAAGCTCTTTTACAAACAAATTTATATATTATTGTATATATTTAATTAATCTATATATATCAACTCATATCTGAAAAAGGGATATGGGACAGATACCTGTCCCGTTTCACATAGGTGTTTTATCGTTGTATGCATTGTAGATGCTTATCAACTTCCCAATATTTATTGTTGCACCTGTTTCAGGAACAGTTTCTCCCTTTGTATAACAGTTATAGGCAGCTATCAGTTCTCCTATGGTAATATATTCTCCGCCACCGGACCCCGGATCATTCCAGGGGTTCCATGTCTCAGGAGTAATTCCGAATATGTATCCTCCGTTTGGCCCTGCTTCATTGACTCCGTAATAAAGCATTCCATCCGAGATCACAGCACTCCCCAGTGCGAATTGTTGTTGTCCTGCCGGTGGTGTGTATTTGTATCTGAAAATCGGTTCTGTGTTACCGTTTATGTCTTTAAGGCAATACAGACTCCCGTCTGCCGTATTACTGGTTAGATATATGTAGATCTCGCCATCACCATCATCAAGGGCTGTGGATATGCAGGGAGATGACTGGAAATATGCTTCACCTTCGGGAACGAAGCTCCATATCGTGGAAAGATCACCTGAGTCAAGACAACAGACCTTTGATGAATCGTCTCCAAGGGTTCCCTGTCCGATATATATCCTGTCATTATAGTAGACTGGTGAAGAAGAAGTTTTGCCGATATTGTTCATGGCTTTATTCTGGGTATCAAAGGTCCCGTCGTTGTGATTAAACCCAACGGAGTAGCAATAACCGCTTTCTGAACTGAAGTACAGAGTATCTCCGTTATACATGACAGAAGAACGAATCCGCCCGTTGGTGCCAGTTTGCCACACTTCGCTAACATTGATATCATCTGCAACACTCCCATCATATTTATTCAGAGATGTCAGGTGCTCCTTTGAATCTCCAAATATTAGATAGTCTCCAACTATTGCGGCCCCTGCGTAATAATATCCTGCCCCTGTTGAAGGTTCAAAGGCCCAGGAAGGGGTTCCATTGTCGTGGTAGCAACAATATTTCCCATCATTTCCTCCCCAGTCTTCACAATATCCAAAATAGATCATATGGTCCTCATAGACCACTGGAGTATTGAGTCTGTAAATGATGTTATTCAGATCTATCTCCCATTTTTTATCACCCGTGGTAGCATTGAAAGCATACATTTTCCCTCCTCCGCTTAAAGGTACGAATATGGTATCATTCCCATATGCAGGATTACCCAGGTTCATACCTGAATTTGCTTGCCAGAGGATAGTACCGGTGTCCTTATACAATGCAACTACTTTAGCTCCGCTTGCAATATATACAATATCTCCTACTATCAGGGGGGCCGTGTTTATACTGCCAACCTTTGTAGCCCAGCAATCAGCGCTGTCTGACATGGATATGGGGGCCGCATCATTGGTTATTCCTGAGTTATAGTTATCTTTCTGGAAAGTTGTCCAGTCAGTTGCCTGTGCCTGCATACAGATCAATGTAAGAAATAGCAATGCAAGACCACAGATCCTTATATTATGTTTTTTCATGTGATCACATCAGTTTTTATTATTAGATTGATCGTGATTGTTTTTAACATCAAGATCGGTTTTAATAAGCAATAAACTATGCAAAATTGTTTTTCAATTCATTATTAAGTGTCTGAATTAAGTGATTAAAATAAAACGATAAGAGATGCAAAAGCATCTCTTATCTGATTACATAGGGGTTTTGTCTGTATATGCATTGTAGACTGCGATCAGCTTCCCGATGCTAACGGTCTCTCCTGTGAGGGGTGCTGGTTGCTTATCAACATAGCAGTTGTAGGCTTCGATCAGCTCGCCAATAGTGACATAGGTACCATCCGGACTGCCCTGTGAATATACGTCATTCCAGGGGTTCCAGTCCCCGTCACTGACCGGATCATATTCCACATTGTCACTTACTGCATCCCCAAGACCTTCAGGGTTGGTGGCTGCATTATAAGGGCCGGTATTATCTCCCCAGTAAGTGTATCTTGCATCTACGGTAGCTACGGCCTGATTGACCACACCGCCATATTCTGAGCCATCAGAACCTGTGTAGGTCTGGACATTGCCGGAGATATTGGCGTTGAAAATGGTTACATTGGTCGGGCCTACATTGGATTTTCCTGGCTCCCCTATACGGATACCTCTCTCATTATTACAGAACTGTCCATTGGTGATGGTGACATTGTCCAGAGTTGCCGGATATGCGGTATAGGAGCCATCATCACGGGCCTTGATCATCATTCCGGCACCTTCCTTATACCCCAGGCCGTTGTTCATTACGGTCATGTCGGTGAAAGAGAGGTCTTTGTAGTCTCCGGCCTTGAGGTTGAGGTCAAAACCACCATTCCACACCTGATTCCAGTAATCTGCACCTCCGTTGTTGTTCACGGTTACCCCGGTAAAACTGGCATCTGAAAGTTTTTCAGCATACAATGCTTTGAAATCATTGTCGTTGAAGGTGGTATCAGATACTGTTACAAACTGCACATTACTCGTGTCAGTGCCATCCCACTTCTTGGCGAAATACCATCCATGATCACATCTGTCAAAGGCACAATCAGCAACTTTAAGATGGGTCAGACTGGCCCCCTGTGCAACTTTAAGGCCCACTTCACTTTCAGTGCTGTGGTCTGCTGCCCCGATCACCACTACATTGTCCATCTCTACAAAACTGACCTCGTCTGCGGGAACTTCAATTCCATACACTCCATCAGGCTCAATTCTCATATCCTGCAGGAGTAGCGGATCAAGTTCAGAATTTCCGGAGGCTGTAAGCTGCACGATCCTTTCATTGGTAAGTTTTCTAAGGATAGTATCGCTTAGAGGATCTTCCCCTGATCCGGCACCTATGAGGCGTACAGGTTTGTTCACAACGATGTTTTCGGTGTATATGCCGGGAGCTACAATTATAGTATCTCCTGCTTTGGCCCTGTCAATAGCTGCCTGAATGGAATCACCTGCATCTACCTGGTATGTCCTCATAAGAGAACCGGTAAGCCAGGGATCTATGATCGCATTGTCTGAAACATTGTCCCCCATAGCTGTATTTGTCGTAGTGTTGGGCCCTGTGGCATCTCCCCACCAGTTGTCGGTGGCATTGACTGTTTCATACACGTTATCTCCGACATACAATCCGGTGTCCCCGTTTCCAAAGATATTGTTGTAATGTATGCTTACATTGGTAGGGTCAGGGATTATTACATTAGTAAAGTACTGTTCATAGTCACTGACGCTAATCCCGTCACAAAGATTATTGAAGATATCATTATTTTCCACTGTGACGTTGTCTATTTCATTTGAGATGTCAAGACCCCATTCATTATCCCTGATCAGATTGTTTGTAACGATGACATTCGAACATGCTCCGGCCCAGGCCGACCCGTAAGCAGCTTCAGGGAAATCAAGGACTGACATTGCAACCTCGTTGTCATGGACATAGTTGTGATCCACAGTTACATTGCTGGTGTCCACCACCATAATTCCGGTACCGCTCCAGTCAGTACCAGGCCATCCGCAATAGCAGACTTCATTATCCTGTATGAGTCCTTTTGCACCATAGCCAAACTGTATCCCGTTGGGGGCCCAGGTGGTGTAATTTCCATCAACGCAGGGTCCTCTGACGATATTGGATATAACCCGGTTATCCCCGGAGTACATGCCTATTCCCCCACGTTCGAACTGGTAGATGGTATTTTCCCGGACGGTGATGTTCATATCTCCATAACCCAGGATACCGAATGTTTCCTTTCCAAAGGTCTCATTGTTGAAAATGTTTGTCAGGTCATTGTTCTGTATGAGAGAATCGCCTGCATCGCTGTTCACATTGCGGCAGAGTACACTGGCCCAGCGGCCTGTTGGTTTGAAATCATTTGCATCGAGGGTGAACCCTTCCATTGTGATGGAGATGGTCCCATCTGCGTGGAGGGTATCATTCGAAGCATTATAGGTTCCTCCGAAGAATCCGATAAGATATTCATATTTAGCTGACGTCTCTTTAAGACTGATGTCTTCAGGAACTGCAGGACAGAGGATAGTGGCTCCGTCAGGAGCTGTCAGGTTGAGGGTTTTGTCAATAGTTACACATTCCTCATAAGTTCCGGAGGCTACAATAATGGTGTCTCCCGCGCTGGCTGCATCCACAGCGTCCTGTATAGTTGCTTTTTCTGTCGGCACATTAATAGTTGCGGCATATGCTCCACCCACCAATAATATGAGTATCGATGTGCATATTAAGAAAGCCACAGCTAATTGGTTCACTGTTTGAACTCTTTTTGTCATATTTTTTATTCCACCCTTATGAGGTGGTGTAAAACAGTTCCATACTCCACTCTTTTTGCAGGAATTGAATTAAGATATACTCTGTCCATACCTCTTACACCACCACAGTTAGCTTTACAAAGATAAAGTGTGTTTATCTTTGCCTAAGAGGTCTAGTCAGTTTAACTATATAAAACCTTCTTGAAATATAACATTTGTTATCTTAATTGGAAATATTATATATCAAATGTGGTTTTCTGGAGGTATGACAATAGCAAATAATTTAGTCCTCCATTGACTAAAGATATTGAACCAAATTGTTCTTAATTCCCATCCGGCAATGGTTCAAGTTTTGGTATGACATACAGAGAATTGGTGATCTGGTTGGTGATGATCTCCACGGCCAGATTATACACATTCTTTATGTTCTGAGGGGTCAGCACTCTGGTGGGGGGGCCGAAAGCTTTCAGGTTCCCGTTGTGGATCAGGGCAAGTTTGTCACAGTAATAGGCTGCAAGGTTTAGGTCATGCACCACGGCAATGACAAGCATGCCTTTTCGGGATTCTTTTTTGACCAGGTTGAGGATTTCTATCTGATTTGTGATATCAAGATGTGAGGTGGGTTCGTCAAGCAGCAGGATGTCGGGCTGCTGGGCCAGGGCCCGGGCGATGATCACTCGCTGAAGCTCTCCGCCGCTAAGCTGGGTGACAAATCTTTCCCTGAGGAAATAGGTGTTTGTCTTTTCCATGGCTTCCTTTACGATGTCCAGGTCCTCTGCGGATTCCCCGCCTTTTATGTAGGGGGTGCGGCCCATGAGTACGATGTCCTCAACGGTGAACTCGAAATTTATAGATATGACCTGGGAGACCACACCAATGTGCTTTGCAATCTCGGTACTGCTCATATCCTGTACATTCTTATCATTGATGAGTACCTCTCCGGAGGTCTGTTTAAGTATCCTTGTGATGGTCTTGACAAAAGTGGTCTTGCCTGATCCATTGGGACCGATTATTCCCAGAACCTCTCCTTTCTGAGCTGACATATTGATGTTGTCCAGGATCTGGCGGCTTCCATATCCCACACTAAGGTCCTTTACCTCAAGCATAGATGCTCTTCCTCCTCTTCCTTAACAGATAGATGAAAAAGGGTGCTCCGAAGAATGCTGTAACTACACCTACCGGCAGGTCGGTTCCCTGCATTATGGTACGAGCGATAGTGTCTGAGAATACTAGGAATATAGCTCCCATCAGTGTGGAGGCGGGCAGAAGTATCCTGTGGTCAGGTCCCACCAGGATACGCATGATATGGGGTATGATCAGACCCACAAACCCGATGATACCACTCACTGAAACCGCAGCTGCGGTCACAAGGGAGGAGAATATGAGCACTTTTTGTTTCACCCGTTCAATATCCACACCCATACACTGGGCCTGATCCTCTCCAAGTAACATTACATTAAGGTTCCAGGATTCCCTGTATAACATGAATATGCCGATGATGACCATTACAAAGGTGATCTTCACCTTGGCCCAGTTAGCGGTCCACAGTCCTCCCATCATCCAGTAGATGATCTGATGTGGAGACTGGGAAAGGAAGATCAGGAAAGAGGTTACTGCAGACAGGAAGAAACCCACGGCTATACCTGCAAGAAGCAGTGTTTCGGTGGGTACCCTCCCTCCGATCCTGGAAATATTGTACACTATGAAAATAGAACCTGCTGCCAGGATAAAAGCCAGCGGTTGCAGGGGAAGGAGCAGGGCAAAGGCAAGGGCTGCACCAAGGGCCGCACCTGAGGACATTCCGATGATGTAGGGATCTGCCATGGGATTTTTTAGCAGGCCCTGCATGGCACAACCTGCCGTTGCCAGTGCCGCACCCACCAGGGCTCCGAGGATGACCCTGGGAAGCC
The DNA here is from genome assembly GCA_963676195.2 of Methanosarcinaceae archaeon. Taxonomy (GTDB): domain Archaea; phylum Halobacteriota; class Methanosarcinia; order Methanosarcinales; family Methanosarcinaceae; genus CAXXJW01. The sequence goes on from CAXXJW010000002.1 coordinate 931,582, forward strand.
GGATCCCCATGATGATAGTATTCTGGCTGTCGGTCCAGACCTGTTCAATGTACCTGCTGCCATCGGTTGTTATTTTGTCAAGAATGGCCTTTGCTATTATCTTTCCCGTGTCAAGGGCAGAGATATCACTGGTCCCGATAGCTGTGTTGCTAACGATCATTACGAGCAACAGTATGCTCAGGAATAACAATGCAGGTTTTCCGTATCTGGCCATGTGATCTCCTGTCCTTTAAATTGATCTTCAGTTCTGTTTATGGATTTTCAGGATAAAGACTGCAACTAACATTGTCAGTGCAGGGAGCACACCAAATCCCGGGGTGGAATTTCTGCTGGTATTTGTGTCATTCCCGGCATCTGTTGTTATATTCTCTTCCACTCCAAAGGCATCAGGTCCCATATAACTGTAAAGCTCTTCCAGTCCGTCCACGATTCGGGGTCCTGACCTCTCAATTATACTTGGCTGGGCAATGGGGTACACCCTTCCACTTTTAACTGCATCGGTCTGTGCCAGAACATCATTGGTGTTGATCGCTTCCATTATGGTATAGGACCCTCCGCCCATACCTGAACAGATGATCATCTGGGGGTCTTTCTCAATAACATCCTCAAGGCTAATGATGGGCCATCCTTCTGAAGCCTGAATGTTACTGCCCCCTGCGATGCTGATCAGGTCGTCCGGATAGGTGTTCTCTCCGGCTGAGTAGAGGGGGTCGTGCCATACAATATAAAGAACACGTGGTCTTTCCTCTTCAGGAATGTTCATTGTGCTTTCCTGGATGTTAGCGATCCTTGATCTCATATCATCTGTGATTGCAAGGGCCTGCTCTTCATTGCCTGTAATAAGACCAATGAGTTCTATATTATCCATTATCTGATCAATGTTTCTTGGATTAAGTACCACGACGGTGATGCCCAGGTCCCTGAGCATGGTTATAGCATCATCACCATTTCCTTCATCAGCAAAGACAATGTCTGGCTGCAGGTCCACAATCGTTTCGAATTCCAGATTGGTGTATCCTCCTATCTTGCTGACATTTGCTGCTTCAGGGGGGTAATCGTCATGTATGGTCCCGCCAACTACCCTGTCGCCGGCCCCAATGGCGAACAAGATCTCGGTATTGCTTGGCATGGTGGAAACTATCCGCTCCGGCCTGTCTTCGATGGTGATACTGTTGTTCATATCATCCATGATGGTCAATGGATAGCTGTTCTGATCCGGGGCCACTGCACCTGCAACAGAGGTCAGAAGAAGGATCAATGAAACGATTAAGATGATGGATTTCCTGTACATGATGATCTCCTTTTTTGGGTCTTAGTATCAAAGTAATAAGATGCTATAAAAAGTTTGTCTCTACAATAAAACCTGTTATCAAAAATACTTATCAGAGGAAGAATTACAACAAATAAAAAAGAAAGGTCCTGACAATGGTCAGGACATCAGCCAGTCATTGATCAGGCCCTGGAGTCTTGATGTTGTAACTTCTTCCCCTGTGATCGGTGCAGGGGTGCTGCTAACCCAGCAATTGATACATTCCTGGAGTTCAGGGGTGCTGATCGTATTTCCACCTTCTGAATTCTCATCATTCCAGGGGTTCCAGTCTGCAGTATTACAGATAAGGACCAGTTCATTGTTTGTCTCATCCCTTTCATCAATAACATACAGTATATCACTCTTGATCATAACTTCATATTGACCTTCAGCCAGGGGTGTCCACTGGAAAGTGATATTTTCAGCTGAGGCGCTGCTCAGGGAAGGTATGTTTTGTGTATCTTCCACAATTCCATCTACGATCAGTGATACATCAAAGGATGCGGCATTCATATTTCCATTGTTCTGTATGGTAGCTGTGAGGTTGCTTTTTTGTCCACTGATCAGATAATCGTATTCCAGCAGGGAGCATTTAAGATCGGCTGCATCTGCTCCATAAGCATAGACCTTTCCATTTTCTCCTACTGTATATACGATCCCATCAGAGATGGCGGGTCCTGAACCTCCTCTGCCATAGGCCCAGATCACACTGCCATCAAAAGCATCAAGAGCATAGATTCCCTGATATGAGAACATATCTTCATTGTGTGCTTTACCAGCAAAGACTTTCCCATCAGCCACCGCCACAGAACACTTCCAGTCTCCTATATTCTCAACAGACCATAGGAGGGTACCATTTGTCGCATTGAAGCAGTATGTTTTCAGGGGACTGACCGAAAGACAACCTCCACACACATAGATATTCCCATAGGCATAGGCCGCACAGGCGGTGGACCTCTCAATCGGGGCATTCCAGAGTATCTCCCCGTTTGTTCTATTAAGGGCATAGAGGTGTCCCAATTCTTCATAGCCCCACATATAGGTTGTAACAAATACAGCATCTTCGGTCACCAGGGCCGACCCACCTGCCTCTTCGGGAAGGTATGTGGTCCAGTATGGTTGTCCGGTGTCTGCATCAAGACAATAAACATGTCCCCGGGTCTCATAGATCGTACTGGTCAGGTATATATTGCCATGAGAATATGCAGGGGTCCCCTGTGCGTATCCTGTCACAGTGAAATTCCACAGTTGTGTGTCATTGTTCAGGTCATAGCAAAAATAAGTATCTTTGTCATAGTTGCCATGGTAATATTTGTCATTTGCTACAAGGGTCCCACCATTGACTCCGTCCGGATGTCCGCACCATATCCTGCCTTCATGGTATGTGGGAGATACCCAGGAACCTAAATTGTTATTCCCCTGGATGTCGGTATCTCCCAGATATTCTCCGGTATACATGTCAATCATTTTGACATGGTCATCGCCATTCACATAAACGATGCCATCTGCAATTACAGGAGAAGATGCTATTACTGCATTAATGTCAATGCTCTCCCATAGCATATTATTCGTATCCGGAGCATCAGACATTGTAAATCCTGTATGTGCGGCATCTTTATGGAACTGATACCAGCCGGATGTATCCGTTGCCTGAGCTGTTGCTGAAGTTGCAGATACGAACAGGACCAGACAAAATGTGAATAATACAAATATTTTGTATTTCATATCATTCACCTTCTTATGTATTGATCCATTCATCGATCAGTTCCTGCAGACGTTGTGTTGTAACGAATTCGCCGGTTTGAGGGATTGGGTCATCAATAAGCCAGAGGTTAATAGCTTCCTGAAGTTCTGCAGTTGTAAGTCTGACTCCTTCTGCTGATGTCTCGTCATTCCAGGGATTCCAGTCCCCTGTTTCTTCTTCAGAGATGATGAAAAGGTATCCTGCATCATTGGCAAAGATGATCTTCCCATCAGATACTACAGGTCCCGGAAGAGTGAACTGGGTCATATCCTCTTCAGGGGTGTAACACCATTGTTCAGAAACGATCTCTGTGTTCCCGGTCCAGTCTTTCAGACAGTAAAGACTTCCAGTTCTTATATTGGTGGTGAAATAGATGTAAACTTCCCCGTCCCCGTCATCATAGTATGTGGAAATAATGGGTGATCCCTGTACACAATGGCCCTGTTCTTCATTTCCAGGCAGGTATGTCCAGATAAGTTCCAGTGTGGAGGAATTGAAACAATAAAATGCTCCAACACTATCACTAAGTGAGCTCCCTGTTCCCAGATACAATCTTCCATTATAGATTGCAGGGGTTGAAGTCATTTTCTTTTCTGTCTTCTGGCTGATGACCTTATCGCTGCGGTTAAAGGTTCCATCTTCATTAAGGCCAATTGCAATGCAGTATCCGCCAGTTGTTGATACATAAATACGCCTGCTGTTTTCATCATAGACGGCTGCAGACTTAACCGAGATAGCCTTGATGCCATACTCGGCGGATATATTGATCTCATCTGCCAGGGTACCATTTTCTTTATATACTGATGCCAGATAGGCCCGGTCATCCGGATATATCAACACGTCATCAACAATGGCACATGCTGCCCTGTAATATCCGGCCCCGCTGGTGGAATCTCTGTTCCAGATCTCATTACCATTCTCGTCATAGCAGAAATATTTAGAAGGACCGCCATAGGAAAGCCATTCTCCAAAGTATATCCGTCCATCTTCGTAGGTTACTGGAGTGTTCATCTGATTGTAATTGTAGATGTTATTACTCTCAACATCGTCACTCCAGAGCACTGTTCCTGTATCTGCATCAAGGGCGAATATCTGTCCGTTATTTGTGGGGATAAAAAGAGTCCCATTACCATACCCGGGGGCCCCAAGTACAAAGGAATTAATACCTTTGTCTGTATTGCTGGTCCACAATACGTCCCCTGTATTTATGTCAACGGCATATACTATGCCTTCTCCGGCAATGGAATATACTGTGTCATTAACAACCAGGGATTCCGTGTATATTCCGGTAGATCCGGTACTTGATGTTGCCACATCAATCACATTTAAGGAGGTGTTATCTACCGGTGCTTTATCAGGAGTTACTCCAATATTATAAAGGCCTGCATGGAAACCTGTCCAGTCAGTTGCAGATGCCATTATTCCGGGCATCATTGTCATTGTTGCCGTTATAATTACAATTATTTTTAAGATGTCTCTATGTTTATCATTCATATCGCTACCCACCTGTTAAAAAGGTTCTTGTTAATATATTACCTTTCTTTTGTTACTTAATAATGATACGTTTGTTTATATATTTGTATATTTGTGTTATACTAATTCATATTAAAGTTATTTCTCTGAGATATGCTAACTTGATGTGATCATTCAGGTGGTCAGATTTATGTATAATGATTAACATTAATTCAATCTGTTTTATCTTAATAGCTTTCAATTATAATGTTTAAGCACAATGCTTATATAGTATGCATGCAAGATTTTTATAATCGATATAATATATATCTTTGAGGTATCCAGGTCTTAAATTCCGGGATATCAAATCATATTGACAGTAGGTGGTCGGTAATGCAAAAAATACGTATGATAAAAGATTCCAGTGCAGTGTCTCCTGTTATCGGTGTTATGCTGATGATAGTGGTCACAGTGATACTGGCAGCAGCGGTAAGTTCCTATAGTAATGGGATGATGACGAATGCAAAAGTAGCACCTGCAGGTGCCTTTGATGTGGAGATCGCCAAGGACATAGATGCGAATATGAACAATGTGGATTCCATGTCCTATATTTCTATCAGGCAGATCACCGGTGATCCTATAAAGACCGGGGATCTCAAGATCGTAACGATCAATCCCCAGGCCCGGGGAGAATATCAGGTAAGAGAAGTCCTTCCTCATGTTGCCAATACCCATACTCCATATTATACAGGTGCCATGCCTATCTGGAACGTGGGAAAACTTATCAATTCCAGTTCAGAGGATACCTTCTTTGGTGATTACACCCTTGAGCCCGGTAAAAGAATGCTTGCAGATGGGTATTCCAACTACAAGCAGAATGTTGAATGGAATCCTGATGAGGGTAGGTATGAGTACAATGGTTTCCCTGCTGATCCCGAGGACCCGAACTGCTATATAGATGGTATGCAGGCAATGTTCGCAGACTGGGATAATGTCAAAAGTGGTGACTTTGTGACCGTAAAATTCGTTCACATCCCCACAGGAAAGGTAATATTTGATACTGAAGTAAGGGTGATCTGAGATGTTTGCAAAACGATTCTTTAAAGATCCCGGTGCCGTATCTCCTGTTATCGGTGTTATGCTGATGATCGTGGTCACGGTTATCCTGGCAGCAGCTGTCAGTTCTTTTTCTGGCAGTATTACTCAGAAAGAAGCTGCTCCACAGGCCACCTTCAAAGTCTCTGCGTCATATTCTGACAAGAACATCACAATAGAACACCTTGGTGGGGATGTGATCTATAAAGATTTCATTAAGATCGAGATCTCCTCTGGCAGACCTACCATGTCCAGTTATGTGAATAAGAGTGACATAACATTCTATTCCACTTCCAATGATCCCAGTGCTCCTCTGGGCCCGGGTAATCTTGCAAAGGTAAGTTTCCCTGTGGGAATGTATAATTCTCTTCCCCATGCGGATATTGCAGGCCAGTGGATCTATGTGGGTTCTCCTTTCAAGTTCTCCATTGTGGACCTTGATACAGAACAGGCTGTGTATTCTACGACTGTTACTCTGGAACCCTGAAATATAACAACCAGGGAGTAAGGCTCCATGCATTAGCATGGAGTTCTCCTGTCCATTTGTAAAGATTCATATATCAGGGCAGTTTAATCCATAGATGTACATGTTTGACAGATTCACATCTCTTTTAAAGAGGGATTCTACGGATACAGATAAGCTATCTTTATCTGCTTCTCAAAATGGAGCCGTTACAGATGGATATGATTCTGATATTCTGAATGAAGCTCATGAAGGACGGTCCATGTCCGTGCAATCCATTCTGGATAGCTTGCGGTCTGCTTTTAAAATTAAAAAGCATAAACTTACTTTGGATTATGATCCCCTGATCGATGGTGAACTCGTTTTGTTTGAAGTTCCCCCGGGATTTGAGGAACTTGAGAGATACTGGGTAGACGAACCATATTCTTTCATATCTGTTCTGAATGATCTGATAAAAAAAGAGATCGTCTATACTGTTATAGAACCCAGGTTGAATAAATTTGAAAAGGTCCTTCTTGAAGAAGTGATCATGATGCTTGAGGACGTGCTAACTCTCAAAGGTGTGGAAAATGTTGATGAGTTTGAGACTGTTGACAAATATGAACTTTTAAGGGAACGCACTTCCAGGCTTCTGGCCGAGTATTCCAGATTGGAGGCCAGATCATTTGAAAAGATATTCTATTATGTAAAACGGGATTTTGTAGAGTTTGGAAAGATCAGCTCCATCATGAGAGACCCCGGGGTGGAGGATGTCTGGTGTAATGGGGTGAATATCCCTGTATATGTATATCATTCCGGTTATGGCGATATAGTGACCAGTGTTGTTTTTGAAACCGATGATGATCTTGATTCCTTTGTAATGAAAGTGGCTCAGCAGGGTGGCCGTCATCTTTCAAAATCTAACCCTATTATGGATACAGTGATGGCAGATGGCTCCCGTATCAATATTACTTATGGTCATGATATAAGTCCAAAAGGGAGTTCCTTTAGTATAAGGAGGCAGAAGAAAGTACCCCTGACACCGCTGGACCTGATCGCCTGGAAATCCTTTTCTCCCCGGATCATGGCATATTTCTGGATATGTATGGAGGAGCGTAAGAACATCCTCTTCTGCGGAGGGACGGCAACCGGAAAGACTTCGGCTCTAAATGCAATCTGTATGTTCATTCCCCTTACCATACGTATCGTTACTCTTGAAGATACCCGGGAGATCATCCTTCCTCACGGAAACTGGATCCCCACGGTCACAAGAGATGGTATATCGTTGGATGATGCTGCAACCATCGACCTGGAGGATCTGTTGAAAGCCTCCCTGAGGCAAAGACCTGAATATCTTCTTGTAGGTGAGGTAAGAAGCAGGGAATCCCAGATCCTGTTCCAGGCCATGAATGCAGGTCATGCTACCTGTTCCACTTTCCATGCCGGTACTCCCAGGGAAGTGGTGAACAGGTTCACCAATCCTCCCATCAATGTACCCAATGCAATGTTCACCGCTCTGGATGTCATCTGTATGTTAAGCAATACCTATGATAAAGGAGTGGAGAAAAGAAGGGTGTCCGCGGTTGCAGAGGTGACAGGTGTGGGGCAGGAAGTTCATACTAAGAATGTCTTTGAATGGGATCCGGTTCATGATGATTTCATATTCCATAATTCCGGGGTATTTGATAGTATCCTTAAAAGAAGGGGCTGGTCCATGGAGGAGCTCCAGAAGGACCTTCAAAGAAGAGAAGAGTTCCTGAATACACTGATCTCTATGGGTATCAGAGATTATGACAGCGTGGTGCTCTGGATCAATTCCTACTTTAAAGACCCTGAAGAAGCAGCTTCCATGCTGGATATCTGGGGAGACAATCACATGCATACAGTGCCCCTTCCAGATGATGGGGTCAATATACATAAACCCGATATGATCGAAAGTGATGTTTTGCAGGGTGTCTTATGAGATTTATAATACAGCATGCTAAGAAACATCCTGAAAGATATGCAGATCTGCAGCAGTCCATAAGGTCTGCACGTATGGATATGCACTATTCCCTTTTCTATGAAAAGGCCCTGTATAATGGTCTTCAGTCCGCAGTGGCGGTTTTGTTGTTCATGTTCGCTCTGCCATATCTTCTCGGGCTCCCCTATTTCACTCTTTTTGAACAATATGAGTGGGTCCTGCTCTCCCCGTACAGATATTTCATTGCTCCTCCGGTCATAGGATATGCAGTGTTCAGACTGTATTTTTTCTATCCTTCTTTTATAGCCTCATCAAGAAAAACAGCCATTGACATGGTATTGCCTTATGCCTCCTCTTTTTGTTTTGGAATGAGCAGGGGGGGTACGCCAATATATCAGATATTCAGGGAACTAACTAAAAATCCTCATATATACGGCGAAATAGCCACAGAAGCCCTTTATATTGTAAGGGATGTGGATATCTTCGGCCGGGATCTGGTCACTGCTATCAGGAACACTGCCCGGACAACTCCTTCCGATGTTTTCAGGGATTTTCTGGAAAATCTGATCCCTATGGTGGAAAGTGGTAGTAATATCCATCATTATTTTGAAGTGAAGACCGATCAGTATTTTGATCATGCCCGTAAGACCCAGGAGCAGTTCATCAAAACCCTTGAGCTGATCTCCGAGGTTTATGTGGTGGCTTTTGTTGCCATTCCCATCTTTTTGCTGATCACTCTGGTGACCATCGGGTTGCTGAACATGAGCCAGGTGCCCTATCTGTTCCAGGCCCTCTACCTTGGTCTGCCAGTGGGTTCCATTTCCCTTATTATCCTTCTGGATGCCATCTCTCCCAAAGAGGACCTCGGGATGCGATATGTGGAGAAAGTAATGCTGCGCAGGTCTCTTTCCATTGAAGAGGAATCTCTTGGTGACAGGGAGTATGGTGAGAGGATCAAATCATATAATAAAAAGAAAACGATCAAACATGTCCTGAACTATCTCAAAAACCCGCTGGCACCTGTGCTTAAGGAACCTCTGAAAGCATCGGTATTCAGCGTGCCTTTAATGATCTTACCTTTTGTGGTTCTTGATATACAGCTTAATAAGCAGATCCTTATTGCAGTGCTCCTTGCTTTATTCCCTGTTGCAGCTGCCTATGAATATAAGATGCGTACCCTTGCAAAACTGGATAAGGCTGTACCCGACTTCCTGAGAAGACTTGCCGAGATCAATGAAATGGGCCTGACCCTTGGCAATGCCATTGGTTTGCTGTTGAAGTCCGATATAGGCAGACTTTCCGGTGAGATCAAACGTGTCTGGCTGGATATGGAATGGGGAGGGGAGATGAAGGATGCACTGGTGCGTTTTGAAAATCGTATTGGTACCCCTTCGTTAAGACGTGCTGTAACATTGATAGTCAATGCAAGTGCCGTAAGTGAAGATACCCGGGATGTCCTCCTGATAGCCGCAGAAGATGCAGAAAATATGCTCTCGTTGCGAAAACAGCGTCTTGAAACAGGATTTATATATCTTGCAACCGTATATCTGGCCTTTGGCACTTTCCTTTATGTCTGTTATTCTTTTTCAAGCCAGTTCCTTCCTTCAGTTGCAGGGATTGGAACGGATAATGTACTGGATGTGGAACAAATAACGTCCACGATGTTCAATACCTGTTCTATACTGGGCTTTTTTTCCGGCCTGATCCTGGGACAGATGGCTGAAGGGAACGTTTTATATGGTCTGAAACATTCCATTCTTTGTTTGTTATTGACACTTGCAACGTTTACTATCCTTATAGGTTATTGAAGGTGTGGATATGGTATCGGAGATCATTGGAGAGATGTTAAAGCTTGCAATTGCCGTTACAATGGTAGCTTTGCTCTCATCAGCTGTTTATTCCCATCTTCCGGATGAACGGCTCCCTCATATTGAGGTGGAGATCGATAATGTCAGTAGTTCGGCTCTGGATATAACCCATGCAGGAGGTGATCCTGTCCATGTACTGGATGTGCATATTATGGTGGCCAATGATACTGCTTCCTACCCGGATATTGATCTTAACGATCATCAAATGATATGGAAACTTAATCGTACTTCCAGTGAGTGGGAGACCAATCGTTCCATTGAGTACTGGAAGTTTGGAGACACACTGCATGTGGATACCAATCTGACGAACATATCCTATATTTCAGTGATCCATAGCAAGGCGGTCCTGGCCACAGCCGAGGTGAGGCCTGCATGGTGATGGAGTTTATCCATGACCGGCGGGCAGTGACTGCGGTGGTTACGGTCCTTTTGATCATGGTCGTACTTACGACATTTGTCACCGCCATCAGGGCATATTATATTCCTTCCCTTGCTGCTGAGAATGAGATCGGTCACATGAAGGATGTGCACCGAAGTTTTAGTGAACTGAGTGCAAAGGTCGGTTCTGATACTTCAACGGCCCGGGTGTATATTCCTCTTGGAGATGGGGGCCTTCCTCTGTATTCCTCTCTTTCTTCCAGTGGAACCATCACGCTGGATCCCAACGGGAGCTATATGAATATTTCATTATATGGTGTTAATGAATCAGTAATTGATATTTATGGGAATACTACCCTTTATAATATTACGAACCTCACCGGTCTGAGAATGTGGACCGATGAGCTTGAAGCGGGCGAATATAGGGTTTCTATTAATAACAGTACTCTAAATATGACCTCTGTACAGGTCAATTCTAATGGAAGTCTTATCACCGAGACCTTTGTGAACAATGTGTCTCTGGGCGCCATGGTCCTTAAAAGCGGATCTGCGGGAGATTCCCTTTTGCTGGGTAATGCCTTTGGGATGGATCTTCTAAATCCCAATCAGACCGATCTTAATATACTGATTGGCAGTATCAACCAGTCATCTTTTAATCTTACTTTCAATGGTTCTATGGCCTATACTCTTAAATATGAGCCTCTTAGCGGGTCCCTGAACCTGAGCACCGGTTATTTTGCTTACAGATCTTCTAATAACTACTGGATGGACCAGGAAATGATCTTTGAGAACGGGGCCCTCATACTAAAGCAGGGGAGGGATGCTGAAATGAGGGTAAGGCCTCTGATATCACTGGAAGAGAACAATACAGTTTTGGATATTTCCCTCTACAATATTACCGGTGCTGAAGATAGTCTCAGTGGAAATGGGGATGTAACCGTGAACCTTAAGGTTAAGGATGGGCCACAGTACTTCTATCATAATGTGAGCAACAGCACGATAAAAATAGATTCCAGGACCCCGGATGCCTGGTACAGGTTCTTCACAGGCCTGACCGGTGATCCCAACTCAACCCGGATAGAGAATGGGAGCGTATATTCCACCTTCTATAACACGACCCTGCAGATATCTTCAAAGGAAGTTGAGATTGGTATTCCTTGAGTTCTTTGTCAGATTAATCCTGTATTCTGAACTTTTTTATTAATTAAAGGGATTTGCTGTTGGTTTTGATAGTATTTCTCATTTAGGTTTCACTTCTTAAAAGGCTTCCTTCAAATGCCGGGTTTAGTTTTAAGCTGTCGGTTTTTTTCTTTGAACTACCCACTACTACCGTCACTACTACCGTCACTACTACAGTCACTACTACAGTCGTGGGCTTTTTCTGCTCATAAACTCCAATAATCGTAATTAATAAGAAAAGGTGTACTTGTCAGGTAAATATAAAGAAGGTAATGTTTTCCTCACTTTTTGTTATTCACCAATGTACAGCATTGTAATGTACATGGATGGTAGCACATATTCTAATATAACTTCAAAAATAAAATAAAATAAAAAGAGTGATCAGCTGCCTTTCAGCAGTGATCAATATTTAGTCTTAGTCCTTTCTTCTCTGGAAGAAGAATGCCATTCCAATGATTGCAAGTACTGGGAGTGCAATGGTTGGGAATTCAGGGACCTGCTGCTGACAGCACATGTTTGCTCTTATTCCTATCATACTTGTTGCATTGACAGTGTCTGCATAAGGGCCATAGTAGAAGATGACTGTGTCACCGTCCTGGAGTTCATTCTTTGAAAGGCCAAAGTTTGCCATCTCACCGTTGATGGTGTAATACCAGGTATCACCGGGCCATCCACCTTCAAGATGTCCGATGCTTATCAGGCTAAATGAACCGTATGATTCATACCAGGCATCTGAGACTGCATATTCAAATCCACCCTGCTTTGCGGCAGCTTCCAGTGCTCCAAAAGCAGTTGTGTTGTTTACCATATAGGTTACATTTGGATTGTTTGCAGGAGTTACCTCAAAGGTGCCTTCTTCAAGACATACTTCACTTTTCCAGTAGATGGGCATGAATACACTGATCTCTACCACGTTTGAAGCATTTGGAATATCTGCGTATGGACCATAGTAGAATGTGACTACATCGCCATGGTTGAGCTCGTTCTTTCCAAGGCCGAAGTTTGCCATTTCACCATTGATGGTGAAATACCAGGTGTCTCCGGGCCATCCACCGACCAGTCCTCCAATGCTTGTGATGCTGAAGGAGCCATAGGATGCATACCAGGAATCAGAGACCTCATAGTCAAATCCGCCTGCCTTTGAGGCAGTGTCAAGGGCTGCAATAGCTGTTGTACTGCTTACCTGATAGGTTGCATTGGGATTGTTAGCCGGGATTACAGTAAAGTTGCCTTCGTAAAGATCTACTTCACCACTCCATCCAAATGGTTCGGCTACTGCACTGCCTGCTGTCAGACTTACTGCACACAAAAGTGCAACTAAAAGTATTGTATATATTTTCAATTTCATATTCTACCACCAACAAACTTTAGTTTAAATAGACTTATGTCTATTATTCTACATAAGGTATGTAGTCATCATATATAAACCTTTTATATATTATTCCGTATATATTTGATCTTTAAGGATTATATATATTCAGATTTAACTTATGATACTTGTGTTCTTTTGGCAACCATTTACCATGAAAGTACATGCACTTTCATTTTTCGGGCCTGATATTAAAGAATATCATGCCTGGTTCTTTCATGTTCTCATGATTGGATCCAATCATTAATTAACTGCTGCAATCTCACGGTTGTCACTTCCCCTCCTGTACCCGGGGCCGGTGTTTCAGTCACCCAGCAGTTAATTGCTGCCTGAAGCTCAGTGGTCGAGATCGCTTCCCCGTTCTCAGACAATATATCATTCCAGGGGTTCCAGTCACCACTTGATACGGACTGCGCGGTTGCCAGACTGAATATATATCCTCCATCACTTCCGACCTCATCATTTCCGAAATATACCCGTCCCTGAGAGATCGAGATCCCATCGATGTTGAACTGGTTCTTTTCTTCAGGAGGTGTATAGTTCCATTGTTCAATAGGTTCGGTGTTGCCTGTGATATCCTTGAGGCAATAGGCACTTCCTTCCTGACAGTTTGCGGTGAAATACAGATATATCTCCCCGTCACCGTCATCATAATATGTTGATATTGCAGGAGAGGACTGTATGCCACCATCAATGGGTGTATAGTCCCATATGTGATCCAGGGTTGATGCATTAAGGCAGTATAACTTCCCATCGATATGGCTGTTTCCTGTGCCAAAATAGACCCTTCCATTGTATATGGCGGGACTGGAAGAACTTCTTTCCACCTGATCGCTGACAGTCATATCTGTCATGTTGAACGTTCCATCCGATTCCAGGCCGATGGCAAAGCAATAGCCTGCTTCTGAGGTTGTATATATGCGCCGGTTCTTTGGATAGTAGGTTGCAGAAGTTCTCATGGTTTGCTCTTCAAGTCCAAATTCAGCCGGCAGGTCGATCTCGTCAATTGTTGTCCCATTATTCTTGAACACAGAAGTGAGGTTTGCTCCATGGTCCCCATAGATCAGATATTCACCGACAATGGAGGGTGATGTGCGATAATATCCTTCTCCGGAGGTGGAGCTGCGGTTCCATATCTGTGTTCCGTTCTCATGATAACAGAAGAACCTGCTGGAGGGATCTCCATACATTTCTCCGAAGTATATCCTGTGATCCTCATAGGTGATGGGCGTATTCATCTGCGCATAGTCACTTCCGATCTTTTTGTTCCACAGTATGGTTCCGTCTGTAGCATTGAATGCATAGACAAGTCCGTTCTGGCTCATGGGTACAAAAAGAATGTCATTTCCATAAGTGGCAGCTGCCAGATTATACTTTCCAGTGGCAGTGTTCCATATAATATCACCGGTGGAGCGATTCAAAGCAGTAACTGCACTGTTAGAAGTGATCACATAAAGGATATCACCTACTACAAGAGATTCACTTGTAATATATCCGATCTGTCTGTCCCAGGATACATCGGGTTCAGGCAGGGTGATGGGCCCGCGATCTTCAGTGATCCCGGAATTGAAGTTGTCATTCTGGAATGTGGCCCAGTCAGCAGCCAGGGATGTATGAGCTCCTGATAAAATAAGGAACAATGCCAGGCCGAAGGTGGCCAGAGCATTGATAGTTTTTCCTGAGTTTGTCTGGATAAACATATTAAGTCCCTCTCAGGAATTGATCCAGTCGTTTATCAACTGCTGCAGTCTTGTGGTCGAAACCTCTGCTCCGGTAACCGGTGCAGGAGTGCTGGTCACCCAGCAATTAATAGCAACCTGGAGCTCTGTGGTTGTTATGCCGGTGCTACCCTCAGATGATTCGTCATTCCAGGGGTTCCAGTCCAGGCCATCGGTTATACCAAAAGCGTACCCTTCGTCATTGACAAAGAATATCCACCCATCAGATACAACGGGCCCCGGAAGTATGTGGTTTGCAAAGGGTTCAGGAGGTGTATAGTTCCATTGTTCAAGGGCCCGGGTGTTACCGGGCATATCTTTCAGACAGTAAATGGTTCCTTCTGCAGCGTTGGCTGTAGCATAGATATAGATCTCTCCATCCCCGTCATCATAATATGTGGAGATCACAGGGGATCCCTGGAAACCTCCGTCTGCCGGAGTGAAGCTCCATATCTCAGAAAGATTTTCTGCGTCCACACAATAAAGCTTTCCCTGATTCCAGACATTTCCGGTACCAAAGTATAGTCTTCCGTTATAGGAGACCGGAGTGGAAGCACAGATGTCGAGTTCAGGGGTGATGTGTAATATGGACCGGTTAAAGGTTCCGTCAGTGTTAAGCCCGATGGCAAAACAGTATCCTCCCTCTACAAGTCCGTATATCATTTCCGTGTCTTCATTGTAATGCAAGGAGGACCTCATTCTGTTTGCATTGATGCTGAAAGTGGAGGATACGTCCAGTTCGTCCAGAGTACTTCCGTCATATTTGTTCACAGAAGTCAGTTTAGCTTCGGAGTCCCCATATATCAGATTGTCTGCGACTATCACGGCGCCCGAACGATAGTATCCACCGTCGCTTGTGGAAGTTCTGTTCCATATCTGTGTCCCGTTATCCTGGAAACAATAGTACTTATTGGGAGTACTGCCATACATTCCGCCAAAATAGATCCGGTGGTCTTCATATGTAACCGGGGTGTTCATCTGTGCATAGTCGGTTCTGAGGGTCACACTCCACAGTTGTGTCCCATCGGTTGCATTAAATGCGAACATTTTGGAATCCACTGTGGGGACGAAGATCGTTCCGTTGCCATATGCGGGTGCACCGAGCATGAATTCAAAGTTATGGCTGGTGCGGGTTTTCCATACGGCATCACCTGTTGATCGTTCCAGGGCCCAAAGGGTGTCATTATTAGAGACAACATATACCAGGTCTCCAATGACAAGGGGTTCGGTGTTAAGACCGGTCATGCTGTCAGATGAAGTATATCTGTTCCAGATATCAAGAGTATCGGCAGAGATTGGGGCCCTGTCGGGTGTGACCCCGGTATTAAACACATCGACCTGGAACTGGGTCCAGTCACTTGCAGAGGCTGTGATAGTTGCCAGTGGCAGTATCAACAGAAGGATGAATAGTGTATATTTTTTCATCTGAATCTTCCCCTTAAGAGTTGAGCCAGTCATTTATGGTCTCCTGGAGCCTTGTAGTGGTCACTTCCTCTCCTGTGGGAGCAGGTGTACTGGTGACCCAGCAATTAATGGCTGCCTGAAGTTCAGTTGTTGTGATGGCAGTACCTCCTTCTGAGGTTTCATCATTCCAGGGGTTCCAGTCAGGGCCTTTGATAATATTCACAGGATCTGTCAATTCGTTGTTGTTCTCATCCCTTTCATCAACATCTTCCTGTGTGTCCACTCTGACCATGAGTTCATATTCTCCCTGGGCCGGAGGGGTCCAGTTGAACAGGACATTTGTTGATGAGATCTTTGCAAGGGAACTGATAGTTTGTGAGTCTTCGACAACGCCGTCCACAAGCAAGCAGGCCTCAAAGGAACCGGAATTGATGTTACCATTGTTGTGTATGGTTGCGTTTAGTTCGTTTGCCTGTCCCCAGGTCAGTGCAGGATACTGGAGTTGTGTGGGTTTAATGTCCGGTGCATCTTCAGCATATGCATAGACCTTCCCATTATTGGCCACGGTAAAAACAATTCCGTCGGTTACCACAGGTCCTGAACCACCCCTGCCATAGGCCCAGACCGTACTGCCGTCAAAGGCATCCAGTGCATAGACTCCCTGGTAGGTGAAAAATCCATCAGCCTGGCCCACGAAAACCTTCCCATCAGCAACGGCTACAGCACATTTCCAGTCTCCGATGTTGTTAACAGACCAGATAAGGGAACCGTTTGATGCATTGAAACAATAGGTTTTCATTTCGCTAACTCCAAGGCAACCTCCGCTAACATATACATTTCCATATGCAAATGCTGGACAGGCAGAAGACCGTTCAATGGATGCATTCCACAATTCAGTTCCGTTGTTCTTATCAATGGCAAAGAGATGGCCTGATGCTCCATATCCCCACAGGTAACTTGTAAAATAAAGCGTATCACCTGATATCATTGCAGTTCCGGAAGCCTCTTCCGAAAAGGATAGTGTCCATTGCTGTTCTCCGGTGTCAGCATCTACACAATAAATATTTCCTCTGGTGTCATAAACACAGCTTGTGAAGTAGACCATGTTTTCTGAATATGCGGGTGTTCCCTGAGCATACCCGTCCACTGTGAAATTCCAGAGTTCAGTATCATCACTTAAATTGTAGCAAAAATATGTCCCTTTGTCATAGTTTCCATGGTAATATTTACCATCTACAACGAGGGTACCACCATTGACACCATCGGTGTGACCACACCAGATCCTTCCGTCATAATAAGTGGGAGATACCCAGGAATCCAATTCATTATTTCCCGCAACATCAGTATCTCCGATGTATTCTCCGGTATACATATCTATCATTTTAACATAGTCCCCTCCATTTACGTAAAGAATACCATTTGCTGTTACCGGAGAAGATGCTGTTACTGCATTAATGTCCACGCTTTCCCAGAGCATATTACTCGTATCCGGTGCATCGGAAGGGGATAATCCGCTGTGTTCAACGTCTTTGTGGAATTGGTGCCAATCAGTGGTCTGAGCACCTGCTATTGTGGCCAGGCAGGCCAGTATTGCAATTGTGGTGATTATTTTTAAGTTCCTTGATTTTATCATGAGCGTACCTCCCATGTCCAAATTTAAGGCAAAGTCGAAGTGTGATCATTTCAAATTATATGCATTAGTTATAATACAATAAAAAAAATATCCATCCAATATTCTTGGATGGATTTAAGTGATTTTAGTCTGTATCTTAGTCCTTTCTGCGCTGCATCACAAATGCCAGGCCCAGTATTGCAAGCATTGGCAGAGCAATGGTTGGGAATTCCGGTACCTGCTGGGTTGGGTCATATGCTGTGATATAACCTGTCTTTGTAATGCTGTCAACACCATTATTTCCGGTTACTGTGAGTGTCACAGTGTAGCTGCCGGGCATGTCATAGGTATGCAGTGGGTTCTGTAGTGTTGAGTCTGTCACTCCGTCATCATTGAAGTCCCATTCCCAGGTTTCTGCATTGGATGACATGTCACTGAACTGTACTGCCAGCGGAGCATTACCGGATGTCACATCTGCGGTGAAATCTGCTTCAGGTGGCATAGGTGGTGGGGTTGGGTCAGATACAGTGATGTAGGCCACTCTGGTCATTGTATCGGTGCCATCATCATTGGTGGCAGTGAGGGATACATTGTATGTTCCTGCTACATCGTATGTGTACTGTGGGTTCTGAGCGACTGAATCAAGCACTCCATCACCATTCAGATCCCATTGCCAGCCTGTTGCATGGGATGACAGATCAGTGAACTGTACTGTCAGTGGTGCATCACCTGATGTCATATCTGAAGTGAAATCTGCTACCGGTGGTACAGGTGGTGGTGTTGGGGTGGATACAGTGATGAACGCTGCCTTTGTCATTGTATCAGAGCCATCTTCATTTGTAACTGTCAGAGACACAGTGTAGATTCCGGAAGCATCGTAGATTTTCTGTGGATTCTGCTGTGTTGAATCAGTCACTCCGTCGTTGTCAAAGTCCCATGCCCATGTATCTGCATTGGATGACAGGTCAGTGAACTGTACTGTCAGTGGTGCATCCCCTGATGTCACATCTGCTGTGAAGTCAGCAATAGGTGGCACAAGTTCATAAACTGTTATAAATTCCAGTTTTGTCATTGTGTCTGATCCGTCCTCATTGGTCACAGTCAGGGTCACCGCATATACTCCAGGTGTGGTGTATGTGTGCTGTGGGTTCTGTATTGTTGAGTCTGTCACTCCATCATCTTCAAAGTCCCAGGCCCATGCTGTTGCATTTTCTGAGAGGTCTGTGAAGTTAACTGTGAGTGGCTCTTTTCCGTCATTTACATCTGAGGTGAAATCAGCTACCGGTGGCACGAGTGGATTGACTGTTACGTAGTCTGTCCTGGTCATTGCATCAGATCCGTCCTCATTGGTCACGGTCAGTGTTACTGTGTATGTTTCTGCATCTGTGTATGTATGCTGTGGATTCTGTGCAGTTGAGTCCGTCACTCCATCATTGTCAAAGTCCCAGGCCCATGTGTCTGCAAAGTCTGAATGGTCTGTGAAGTTAACTGTCAGAGGCACTTTTCCTTCTGTCACATCTGCTGTAAAGTCAGCTACCGGTGGCACAAGTTCATAAACTGTAATGAATTCCAGTTTTGTCATTGTGTCTGATCCGTCTTCATTGGTCACAGTCAGGGTCACCGCATATACTCCAGGTGTAGTGTATGTGTGCTGTGGGTTCTGTGCAGTTGAGTCCGTCACTCCGTCATCTTCAAAGTCCCATGCCCATGCTGTTGCATTTTCTGAGAGGTCTGTGAAGTTAACTGTGAGTGGCTCTTTTCCGTCATTGACGTCTGAGGTAAAGTCAGCTACCGGTGGCACCAGTGGATTGACTGTTACGTAGTCTGTCCTGGTCATTGCATCTGATCCGTCCTCATTGGTCACAGTCAGTGTTACTGTGTATGTTCCGGGTACATCATATGTGTGCTGTGGGTTCTGTGCGGTCGAGTCTGTCACTCCATCATTGTCAAAGTCCCAGGCCCATGTGTCTGCAAAGTCTGAATGGTCTGTGAAGTTAACTGTCAGAGGCACTTTTCCTTCTGTCACATCTGCTGTAAAGTCAGCTACCGGTGGCACAAGTTCAGAAACTGTTATGAATTTCAGTTTTGTCATAGTGTCTGACCCATCCTCATTGGTCACAGTCAGGGTCACCGCATATACTCCAGGTGTGGTGTATGTGTACTGTGGATCCTGTGTAGTTGAGTCCGTCACTCCATCATTATCAAAGTCCCAGGCCCACGTGTCTGCAAAGTCTGACTGGTCTGTGAAGCTAACTGTCAGAGGCACTTTTCCTTCTGTCACATCTGCTGTAAAGTCAGCTACCGGTGGCACAAGTTCATAAACTGTAATGAATTCCAGTTTTGTCATTGTGTCTGATCCGTCTTCATTGGTCACAGTCAGTGTCACTGCATATACTCCGGCATCATTGTATGTATGCTGTGGGTTCTGTGCAGTTGAGTCCGTCACTCCGTCATCTTCAAAGTCCCAGGCCCATGCTGTTGCATTTTCTGAGAGGTCTGTGAAGTTAACTGTGAGTGGCTCTTTTCCGTCATTGACGTCTGAGGTAAAGTCAGCTACCGGTGGGACCAGTGCGTTGACTGTAATATAGTCTGTCCTGGTCATTGAGTCTGATCCGTCCTCATTGGTCACGGTCAGTGTTACCGTGTATGTTCCGGGTACATCGTATGTGTATTGCGGATTCTGTGCGGTTGAGTCCGTCACTCCGTCGTTATCGAAGTCCCAGGCCCATGTATCTGCGTGGGATGATGAGTCTGTGAAGTTAACTGTCAGAGGCACTTTTCCTTCTGTCACATCTGCTGTAAAGTCAGCTACCGGTGGCACAAGTTCATAAACTGTAATGAATTCCAGTTTTGTCATTGTGTCTGATCCGTCTTCATTGGTCACAGTCAGTGTCACTGCATATACTCCGGCATCATTGTATGTATGCTGTGGGTTCTGTGCAGTTGAGTCCGTCACTCCGTCATCTTCAAAGTCCCAGGCCCATGCTGTTGCATTTTCTGAGAGGTCTGTGAAGTTAACTGTGAGTGGCTCTTTTCCGTCATTGACGTCTGAGGTGAATTCAGCTACCGGTGGGACCAGTGGATTGACTGTTACGTAGTCTGTCCTGGTCATTGTGTCTGATCCGTCTTCATTGGTCACAGTCAGTGTTACTGTGTAGATTCCTGCATCTGTGTATGTATGCTGTGGGTTCTGTGCAGTCGAGTCTGTCACTCCGTCGTTATCAAAGTCCCAGGCCCATGTATCTGCGTGGGATGATGAGTCTGTGAAGTTAACTGTCAGAGGCACTTTTCCTTCTGTCACATCTGCTGTGAAGTCTGCAATAGGTGGAACCGGCGCATTGGTTACGCTGATGTAACCCAGCTTGACCTCTTCGTCACTGCCATCGGGGTTTGCCACAGTAAGTGATACTGTGTATACTCCTGCAACACTGTATGTGTATTCCGGATCCTGTTCTGTGGAATCTGTTACTCCATCATTATCAAAGTCCCATTCCCGGGTGTCTGCATTGGATGACAGGTCGGTGAACTGTACTGTAAGGGGTGCATCTCCTGATGTAACATCAGCCTCAAAGTCTGCTGTTGGTGGAACTTCCACAGTTACCTGTTCCTGGCCATCTATGGTGATCGGGTCAACCTGATATCCGGATGCACTACCACTGATGGTGTAGGTTCCTCTGGTTGCATTGTCAGGTATCAGTACTGTGTATGTGATGATCCTTGGTACTCCTGGTGGGAAACTTGAAGCCCAGATCCATTCGTTAGTTGAGGGTTTGTATGTAGCTCCCAGGTAGTCATCTGTCCATGACACCTGCCAGCCTTCAGGTACGTCTTCATCGAGTGTCAATGCAGTCAGGGAAGGTGTCCTGTTTGTGATCAGTGATACAACGACTTCTACTTCATCTCCCGGGTTTACGGTTGTTGGTGTGATCGTTCTTTGTGTAATGATCTGCTGCGGATTGTTTATTACTGTAATATAATTGGTCTTTGTTTCTGTGTCCGTGCCATTTGCATTACTTACTGTAAGGGATATGTTGTAAGTTCCGGGAGTATTGTAGGTGATGTTCGCATTCTGCAGAGTGGTATCTGTCAGGCCATCTCCGTTGATATCCCACTCCCAGCTGTCTGCATTGCTGGAAAGGTCTGTGAAGTATACTGTAAGGGGTGCATCCCCATATGTTATGTCTGCTTCAAAATCAGCTTCTGGCATGATAAGAGGTGCAGATGCAACAATATAATCCGTCTTTGTCTCAATATCATCTCCGGCTTCATTTGTCACTGTAAGGGATACTGTGTATGTTCCGGGCACATCGTATGTGTATTGTGGGTTTTGTACAGTTGAGTCAGTTACTCCGTCATTATCGAAGTCCCAGGCCCAGCCTGTAGCATCAGTTGAGAGGTCTGTGAACTGAACATCCAGGGGTACCTCCCCGCTGGTCGTATTTGTCTCGAAGTCTGCTACAGGGGCAGGTACTGTTGAACCGGTGACTGTAAGCTCGGTCTGTCCGGTCATTGCTATTGGTGAGATATTATATCCTGAGGAATTTCCTCCAATTGTATATACTCCACCTGTTGCAGTTGATGGGATTGTTAACTGGTAAGTGATCTGTCTTACCAGACCTGCCGGGAATTCAGCACTCCAGATCCACTCATGTGTGGATTCTTTGTATGTAGCTCCCAGGTAGTCATTTGTCCAGGACACTTGCCAGTCTTCAGGGACCTCTGCATCAAGGGTCAGGGCCGTTACCGGATCATTGAGTGTCATGACCACATTTACAATAATGGTGTCTCCGGGATCGGCAGTTAATGTCGAAAGGGTCTGTACCGGGCTTATCTCATTGCCGGGGGTTGCCAACGCCGGCATTGAAAAGGCCATGAGAATACATATTCCTATAATTAATAGGGTGTGTAATCTGTTTTGCTTATTCATATCGTATCACCTATTTCAGTTATAGCTATTAATTTGAATGATTATTATTCGATTTCCTTCTATATAATCATTTTGAAAATAATACGAAAGTCATACTAATCACAATTATGATGGTTTTCGTATATTCACCTCATGAATTTACCCATTCATGAATAAGTTGTTGTAACCTTTCTGTGGTCACTGTTGCATTGGTGACAGGAGCATCGAGGTCATTGACCCAGTGATAGACAGCTTCCTGTAATTCTTCAGTTGTTATTGTGGTGTTCCCTAATGACCCGGGGTCATTCCAGGGATTCCAGTCGTAAACTGTCAAATGCCAGGTCTGCTGATCATTGCCCCATTGATTGTAGGCTATGGCAGTAATATTATGGGCACCGGCCTGTGGGGATAAAACAGAGTAGTTCGCTTCAGTGAGCGTGCTGTTCTCCTGCATATTCGCTCCATTCAAATACCAGGCAACATTTGCAGTTCTGTCAAGTGTCACCTTGAAAGTAATATTTTCATCTTCATAACTGGAAAAGATGTTGTCTGCTGGTTCATGGGTAAGGATCGTGGGGTAAAAAGGTTCAACAAAGGCCTTAATGCAGAAATTTGTATCAGGGAGGCTACTATTAAGATCTGTCCAGGTCACACCACCGGTACTGTAGTAACTTTCATCCGGGCCGGCAGATGCCTGGCTACTATACGAGTAAATGATATTTTCTATAGCTACATTTGCATAACTGTCTTTGTCTGTGAAGTTTATGACGATGGAAAAGTCCTGACCATCTTCAAGAATAATCGTGTCATCGATTTCCACTGTGTGATAACCTGCAAAAGGAATGGTCCCGTTGCATGAATAGAGAAGTTGTTCCAGGCCGCTTCCATTGCAGGCATTGCCTGAATAGATGTAAGCCTCATAATCCATATCCACTTCAGGTGTGTAAAATCCAATTACTTCAAGTTCTCCCCTTTCCTGTGCTTCAAAGACATTCCCCACCCAGAAATTTGGCTGGCTTAATGTAACTGTTTGCGTCCATCCCAGAGGATCATGTTCATAGACTACAAAATTACGCATATCGGTTGCGTTGAATAATGCATTCTTTCTTCCTATGCATGTATCTTCATAGGATATGTGGAAGTAACCTTCGTCTCCCCAGGAAGTCCCCCAGCTGTTCTTAATTAAAAAAGCTCCATTATCTGCAGGTTTTGGATCAAAATTATTGAGGTCATAGTTGTCATCCCATCCGACAATGGTAATGGCATGATTTGTTACTGTGCCTGCATTATAATAGTAACTGGAGTTGTTGGCGTTGTAATAATTACTGTCGTAACATATGCTTGAGTAAATAGCACCATGGTTCATCAGGGCCCATTTGATCCAGCTATTGTCTGTGCTGTTCTCTCTTTGTGGCAATATTGTGACATCGTTGACAAATTTTACCGGTTCAAGGTCTGTTGAAGATAATGTGCTATATGGGTCATAAGGATCATCTGCTTCTGAGATCGGCCCACTCATCCTTGCCAGGTATGCTGTCGACATGAAATAATTACCTCCACTGTTAGCCAAACGGTCAAATCCGTCAGCATAACTTGAGGATAGGAGGTTTTTCATATTGTTCTCAGAAAAATCATAGGTTCCGGTTTGTTTCAGAGTGGATTCAAGGGAAGCATAGGTTGCAAAGGTCCAGCAACTGCCTGAACTTCCCTGATCTTTCACAGGGGTAACTCTGTCATGGTCTCTCAGATCAAATGTCTCCGGATAGGTCTCAGGAGATTTGGTGTCCAGAGAGGGAGCTTCAGCCATGAGGCCAACTGGATGGGGTATTATTCCGGAGTACCGGAATGCTTCATCTCCTGAGAACAGTTCCTTTGAGCGCAGGCTGGCTACCAGATTGTTCTGCTGCTGTTGATAGGTGATGAATTCAGGATCATATGAGGCTTTTGTAAGGCCAATGTTTGTGTTTTCCATCTGCACAGTATCTTCCTGTGCCATAACTGTGGCCTGGGAGAGGACTGTGATCGTTGTCAATACTATTATCAATAATAAACTCGTCTTTATATTATATGGGCTAATCGTACTACCACCAGTTTATAAGATAGGCCTTTAATAATATCTATCTTTCTGTTGGTATATTGAACCATGCTTTTTTCGTTTGCAGGGATCATTCGTTTCGGAAGACCTTTATATATAATAATTTAGCCCATAGAACACTTAATTGTTGAATCATTATCTGTATGGATATCGGGGAATAAATGTGATAGGTATATCTTCATTTGCTTTTAGTGAATTGCCTCTTTGTGAGGCCCTGGAAAAGATCGGGAACTTAACCAATTGTGCGGAGATCTTCTCTGAAGGTAAGCACGATCTGTTCTTTGAAAAAGAGCTGACTTTTTCGTATGATCTTACATATACGGTGCATTCGCCAAGTACGGATGTGAACCTTTCAAGTATCAGAGAACCAATGCGTAATGCAGCCATCACAGTTGCTACGGATGTGGCAGGGATGTGCAATGACATCGATGCTTCTGTTATGGTCATCCATCCGGGTTATGTATCCTATCCCTGTGACAGGCCTGCAGCTGAGAGGGCTTTTGAAAGGTCCGTGAAAGACCTTGAAAGGATATCCAGAGAATATGGTTTGAAAATATGCATAGAAAATATGCCCAAATGGGATTGTTTCCTGTTCAGACATCCGGGTCTGGACCTTGGTGAAAATGGATTTACTTTTGATGTGGGCCATGCAAATACGCTGGGTAATATTAATGATTTTATTGAGCAATCTGCCGACCTGATATCACATTTTCATCTGCATGATAATAATGGTGAGGAGGATGAACATCTCTTTATAGGAAACGGTAATATTAACTATGGTATGCTAACAGGTATATTGAAAAAAAGCAGAGCTATCAAGATTATAGAAAATAAATCTGAAGAGGATGCTAAGAAAAGTATCAGTGCTTTAAATTCAATGGGTATATATTAATTAATTGATTTGGTCTGTCGGGGGGGTCTTACTATTAAAGCTTTACGCAGTAAATATGATTCCGGACAATTGAAACAAATAAAGTTCATATGTTTCCGGGTTAATCAAGTCAGATTGATTTAATTGGGGCGAAATTTAACATGTGTTAACTTTGTAAGAAAAGACTTATATATGAGTAAAGGAGATTTATAAATATGAGTGACTTAGGTAATAAGGTCTTCAACGCACTTGGGAGTGACACCCGTATTAAGATCCTTGAGAAACTTGGTGAGACTGAAATGCACATTTCAGAGATTGCCAGAGTTCTGGGGATTTCAGTACCTGTAGCTGCAAAACATGTGAAGATACTGGAAGAGGCTGAACTTGTTGAACGCAGGATATTCGGAAAGACTCACGTCTTAAAACCAAATAAGGAGAATATCTATGTTGCAATGAATTCTTTTGCACCTACAAAAACCATCGAGGTGGAAAAAGGTACCAGCCTTCTTGATGCTTTACGTGGTGTTGCAGCCATCAAAGTCCAGAAGAAGGGCGACAGGGAGCTTATCGTGTCAACTGATGGGGATGAGGGTCTTTTTGTCTATGAGATCAATGGTGACCTATCAGATAAATCAGTTCATGATTGCATACTCGAGGATGATTCCACAATCGAATGGAAAAAGTTGGAGCCTGTCACAAAGATAAAGCTTGACATCCATGTCAAGAAATGATGTAAATGTGTGGAATCTTTGATTGATACACTCTGTTGTAGTGGTTGATAATTGGCAGTGGGGGCAAGCTGTTTATTGTTAACATAGCCAGAGCTTTGCTTTCACTCACTCACTCACTCACTCTCTCTCTCTCTCTCTCTCTGTTTGTTTGTTTGTTTGTTTGTTTGTTTGTTTGTTTGTTTGTTTGTTTGTCTTAGTACTCTTGCAGCGGAATACTTTCACCTTGCTTGCCTTCTTTTTATATACTCCAGTAATCATCAAGTTACTTAATGAACAGATACGGCCAGAATGAACACCACCTTACCCTTGTGGAAAGAATGAAAGTGCTTTCTTCAGGGACCAAATATGACAGTTGCAATCAGAGTGCAGTATGTCATGCTTTCGGGCCGGACGGAAGGTGCATACAGCTTTACAAGACACTGCTTTCCAATTCATGTTCGGGTGAATGCTCCTACTGTCCCAATCGATGCGGGCGCAGTGTTGTCAGAGCCACAATGGAACCTGAGGAGATCGCAAAGATCACCTGGGCCTTTTACAGAAAGAATACCATTGAGGGCCTTTTCCTTTCCTCAGGTATACTTGGAGACCCGGAAACGACTGCCAATGCACAGCTGGAAGTGGCCCGGATACTGCGTGATCAGGGATTTCCGGGTTATTTGCATATGAGGGTCATGCCCGGTACTCCCAGAGATCTTCTTGAACAGATAGCCGAACATGCCAATAAGTTCGGTGTCAATGCAGAGACCACCAATTCCCTTAATTATTCTGAACTCTGTCCCAACTTTGACTACAAGAATGATATCCTTCAGAGACTTAAATGGACACGGGATATCATCAAACAGAAACGCAGGGAATACTCGGGTACCGGCCGGTTCGTTGGAGCCAATGATACTCAGTTCGTGGTCGGCGCAGCTGATGAATCCGACCGCGAAGTTCTCAAGACCGTCAATACATTCATGGACCGATATGACCTGCGCAGACCCTATTTCATGAGCTTTGATCCGGTGCCTGACACTCCTCTGGAAAATGGAACTCCCTCGCCAAAATGGCGGGAGCAGCGCCTCTACCAGGCATCCTATCTGCTAAAGGATTACGGTATTATCTCATCTGATCTGGATCCCATCTATGATGAGTCCGGTCTCCTTTCCAATATGGATCCAAAGCTTAGAATGGCTCAGTTAAATCCCGATATGTTCCCGGTGGACATTAATTCTGCAAGTATGCATGAGCTTCTTCTGGTTCCCGGGATCGGCCCTGTGAGTGCAGGCAGGATCCTGAGGTCACGTCCGATACAGTCTGAAGATCAGCTTTCCCGAATGGGAGTTGTCATCACTCATTCCCGTCCCTATATATCCATCAATGGCTCACGTCAGACCAATCTGTTAAGTTTTGCGGGGGCCGGGTCATGATCATTGCATTCAAAAAAAGTGTTGATGGAGTCATTCTTGCCTGTCATGCACTCATATCCCATCCTCATTCCAGTCTCATTTATGCTTCAGACATCCATGAGCTTGAGCAAAAGCTTGCCCTTTTCACAGATACAAAAAGTGAAGGTATTCTTGAACTTGGTTTTTCCGGTACTTTCAATATTGATGACATTATCTCACAGGTATTTTCCAGTACCGGAAAAACATCCACAGGGCCTTCACCATATAGATATATCAATCTTATACTCCGCCACAGCAAATGTATCCCTTCAGAACTTGTACAGCTGATCGTGTCCTGCAGGGGTGAGCTTGATGTCCTCTATTGCGGTAAATCTGCCATATCCCGTAAATACTACAATTATATGCGGGATGTCACACGTACTCATCAGAGGCTATGCATGTTCGCCCGCCCGGAGGTATTAAATGATCTCCTTGTGGTTACGGTCTCTGCTACCCATGATGTTGCGGATATGTTCTGTCGCTGGCTGGCCCGCAAGAATCCTGACATGACGGTAGCAGTCCTTCAGAAAGATCATGCCTGGATCGGCAATGGACGCTATATAGGGCTTGATGACCATCTTCGTGTCCCTTCTGCTTTCATCAAAACCCTTTCTGAAAAAGTAGGTACGGATGAAGTTGAAGAACTCTGGGATATTTATTATGATTCTCAGATGATAATGGACCGTCGCAATATCGTCCTTGCAAAGAAAATGCAACCTGGAACATCGGCTTTAATAAGTTCCATGTCAAAAAAGGACCGGTATAAGGTTGAAAAAGGTATAGGCAATACTACTCTGGATAGTTTCTAATAAAAGAAGAAGTGATTGTATGAGATCATTAAAGGATATTCCACGTATCGGAGAAAAGATGGCAGGTCGTTTCATTGATTATTTTGGGACTGAAGAGATGGCCATGCAGGCCATCCTGAACGGGGATATTGCAGATATCTCCGGTGTTGAAGGGGTTGGTCAGAGGTATGCAATCTCGCTGGTCCATGAGGTCAGGGCCGGTGTTGAAGGGGTTACTCTCAATGATTTCCTGAAAACAAAAGAAGCGGTGGATATCTATGAACGGTTGCTTGATCTTGTAAAACAGTTTGCACATACACATTATGCAAAAGAGAAGCTGCATATCTACATACCCTATCCTTCAAGCCGCGTATCCAGGATCGAAGAGATCCGCAACTTAAGCATGGGATACATTGAGATTGCAAAAAAGCTTAAAGACAATGAGCAATTCATCTCCCTGCTTTCGCAGATACATTCACCTGAACTAAAATATCCTGTCCCCAGGATACGTGACCGGGTAATAATTGCCTCCAGGGAGGGATCATATTCCCGGGCAAAGGCGCTTTTTGGTCATCTTATGGATGTCCAGCTGGTAAAAGGTGCCGGTGAATTTGTGGATATTTCAAGGGGGTATGCCCATGTCATTGCCGTGGATGACCAGTGTCTGTCCTTTGATCTTCCTGATGATATTGATCCCGAGTTTGTTCCGGATATTGAAAAAGCAGAGGAATGGTCTATTGCACCGGAGCTTGAAATCGCGTTTTTTGCAAAGAATCTGAAGACTATGGAGAATGCCTGCCGGCTTGTTGAAATGATGCGCAAGTCCGACGTACCTTTCCTGAATGAACTGACCCCTGAAGCAATTACCAGTTTGCACCAGACCCTGTCCCTGATCGACGAACAGGCAGATGTGAGGCAGGGGTGTGATCCTCAGATAGACAGGCTTGACTTTATTCTGGAACAGGTCGATAGCTGTATATCTGTCTGTCTGGAGGAAGCTAACAACAGTCTTGGTTCCTGTCTTGAAGAAAGCGAATTGACACTAAGCGGTCAGGATATGCTTAAAATGATGAACGGGACGATGGAGATCAGGGAAATGCTTGAGAAAAAGCTCTACAGGTCCTACAGTACCGTTGTGAATGATACACGTAAAAGGATCACTGATCAGCTTGGTCTGGAAAAAGGGGAACTCTTGTATCTGGATGATTTCTTTCCTGATGAGATCAGCCATCCTCTGGAGGCTGAATCCGCCCAAATACAATCATTTAAGGACTTCATATTAAAAAAGATCCAGCAAAAGAAGGTAGAACATAAACGCAAGATTGCCAGGGTGCTATCCACATATCATGATATATCCCTGAAGATGGTCCGTGATCTCCTTGATTTTGATGTAGGCTTTGCGATTGGATGTTTTGCAGTACAATGGAATCTGAACATGCCTGTTTTCCTGGAAAATAATGGAATGTCATTACAAAATGCAAGTAATCTTTTCATATTGTCCCGCCACGGTGAGGTCATACCCATAGACTATTCCGTGGGTCACACATCACATGACCCTGATGGGAACAACAGCAATGTGGTACTGTTAAGCGGTGTAAATTCCGGGGGAAAGACTTCCATGCTGGAATTGCTTTCTCAGTGCATCATCCTGGCACATATGGGATTTCCGGTACCTGCCAGCTCCCTTGAGCTCTCTCTTACAGACGGGTTGTATTATTTCGCCAAATCCAAAGGAACTCTGGATGCAGGTGCTTTTGAAACCACTTTGACAGATTTTTCAGTTGTGGCCAATGAGTCTGCTAAAATAGTGATGGTAGATGAGCTGGAATCCATTACCGAACCCGGGGCATCGGCCCGGATCATTGCAGGTATCCTGGAGATGCTCTCTTCCAACAAAGCCAGTATGGCTGTATTTGTATCCCATCTCTCCGAACTGATCCTTGAAAGTACCAATTGCAGTGTGCGGGTGGATGGGATTGAGGCTCAGGGTCTTGACAGTGATCTTAATTTGATCGTAGACAGGAATCCCCGTTATAATTATGTGGCAAGAAGCACCCCCGAGCTTATAGTGGAAAGGCTTTCAAAAATGTCAGACGGGCCTGAGCAGCAGTTCTATCAGCTGCTGAGGGATAAATTCAGGGATTAAGTCAGAGTACACCTTTTGTGCTCTTTAACTGATCTCCTTCTATATTCACTGCTTTTTTAAGTGCATAGGCAAAAGCCTTGAACAATGCTTCAATTTTATGGTGATCATTATATCCTTCCACCGATACGTGGATGTTCATTTTACCATTCTCTGCCAGGGAGGCAAAGAAATGTCTGATCATCTGAGTGTTGAGGTTTCCCACAGTTGGTGAGGCGAATTCTGCATTAAATACCAGATAGCTGCGTCCACCAAGGTCCAGGATCACATCGGCCAGGGCTTCGTCCATTGGTATGCGTGCATCTCCAAAGCGGGCGATCCCCTTCTTATCTCCTATAGCTTCCAGGATAGCCTGGCCCAGGACAATGGCTGTATCTTCTATCAGGTGATGGTCATCCACTATCAGGTCACCTGTGGCCTTTATGCTCAGATCGAACCCCCCATGTCTGGAAAATGCATCCAGCATGTGATCCAGAAAACCAATTCCTGTCTCAACATCGGCACGTCCGCTGCCGTCCAGATTCAGTTCCATCTGAATGTCCGTCTCTTTAGTAGTTCTCCTTATCTTTGATTCTCTCATGGGAATCCTCCTTTAGCTGTTATCTTTTACTATGTCCAGGGCTTCCTGCAGGGTAAAATGCTTCTTGTAAAGAGCACTCCCGATCACAACACCCTGTGCTCCTGTGGCCTTAAGTGCAAGGATGTCTTCAAGGGTGGTAACTCCTCCGGATGCTATCACAGGAATGCTCACTGCCCGGACAAGGACTTCTGTAGGTTGTGCATCAACTCCGCTTAACAGCCCTTCGGTATCTATGTTAGTAAACAGTATACTTCCAGCCCCTTTATCTTCAAAGAGCACTCCCATTTCCAGGGCCGTATGTTCGGATTCACGGGTCCAGCCTTCGATGGAGACTTTCCCGTTCTTTGAGTCCAGAGCCACGTTGATGTGCTCGCTTCCGTACTCCTGCGCAAGCTTCTCAATAAGTTGTGGATCTCTGAGGGCTGCGGTGCTTAAGATCACCCGGTCCACTCCCATTTCAATTAATGCACCTGCATCTTCAAATGAGCGGATCCCTCCGCCTACCTGTATGAATACCCCTTCAGGTTTTGCCTTTGAAACGATCTTTTCAATAATTGGGGCATTTTTCCTTTCCCCTTCGATGGCCCCGTCCAGGTCAATCAGGTGTATGGTACGGGCTCCCTGGCGAATCCAGTCCTGTGCGACCTTGGCCGGATCATCCAGACTGATCATCTCACTTCCCGGAACTCCCTGTACCAGCTGTACACATTTGCCGTTTCTCATATCAATGGCGGGGATTATTTCAAAGTTCATGGGGCTTGCCTCAGGGGATCATTCTTTCAATTGGTACTACCAGGATGTCAAAGGCTCCGGCATTCTTCAGATCGTTGATCGTGGCAAATACCAGATGTGCATCCACCACTGCATGGATGGCCATTATATCCTGATTCGATTCCACTTTCATTATAGTGGGGCCTGCAAGGCCCGGAAGGACCTTTTTAACTGCTTCAATGTGTTCATGAGGTACGTTCATCATGAGGTAACGTTTTTCCTTTGCATGGAGTACACTGTCCAGAGCGGTTTTGATCTGCTGGACCTTTTCATGATCTTCCAGGCTCTTTTTGTTGCTTATGAGATACACTGAGGATGAAAATACCTCCTCGATCATCTTGAGATGATTTGTTACCAGTGTTGTTCCTGAACTGGAGATATCAACAATGGCATCGGCTATGCCCACATGAGGTGTCATTTCACAGGCACCGCTCACTTTGACCACATCAATATTGATATCATTTTGTTTAAAGTAAGTCTCTGTTATGGATGGGAATTCTGTTGCAACACGCATTCCTTCCAGGTCCTTTGCGCAGGTTATGCTGGAATCCTCCGGAACGGCAAGTACCAGTCTGGCACCTCCAAACTTAAGGTCAAGCAACAGTTCCACATCTGCCTTTGTTTCAGCTATAAGGTCCAGTCCGGTTATGCCAACATCCGCAGCCCCGTCCTGTACGTATTCAGGGATATCTGCGGCCCTTGCGAAGAGAAATGTGATATCGGGGTCATTTGTCTTTGCAAAGAGTTTCCTTGTACTTCCTGCAAGTACGGGAAGACCCGCTTCTTTGAAAAGGCTTACAGTAGGGTCATGTAATCTTCCTTTATTTGGTATTGCAATACGTATCATGTTCGTTGTCCCTGTAATATTGTGCATTGAGATTATGCTGACATACGTATAAAACAATATTTATAGTGATTGATTGACTGTCTGACTGGCTTCCTGAATTCTCAGGCAATGATGGCTGGCTATAATATATCGTACTATAGTATTTCGTTTCTTCTGACATTTTCATAATGGTACTGGTATCGATCTGGACAGGATCCGGATTCATTATTACTGATGGTTATTAAATCGCACTCAAATAGTAACTATTATATATAAAACGGTTGTCATATTGGTAGTTCTTACGTTATAACAGATCAATCGTTTAATTTCTTTCATTATTTCAGAGAGGCAAAAAAGTGACACGAAATATAAATGTTGAGCATCTTAAGCAGACTCCAATTGAAAAACAGCAGATCGAACTTGTGGAAAGGAAAGGCGTTGGACACCCTGACAGTATCAGTGACGGTCTGGCTGAGGCTGTAAGTCGGGCCCTGTGTAAAGAGTATATCGAAAAATGTGGCACCGTCCTTCACCACAACACGGACGAGACTCAGATCGTTGCAGGCAGGTCAGCTCCTGAATTTGGGGGCGGGGAAGTTGTTAAGCCAATCTACACTTTGCTTGTTGGCAGGGCCACCAAGGAATTTGATGGTGTGGAGATCCCGGCCGAGGCAGTTGCACTTTGTGCAGCAAGGAAGTATATCCGCAATACTATAGTGGACATGGACCTGGAGAGGGACATGATCGTTGATTGTAAGCTTGGGACCGGTTCATCTGATCTGCGAAGTGTGTTCCACAGGGATACCGTGCCTATTGCAAATGATACTTCCTTTGGTGTGGGATATGCGCCTTTCTCCGAACTTGAGCAGATAGTTCACAATACCGAGAGAAGCCTGCTCACTGACCTGAAAAAGACCATTCCTGGCATTGGTGAGGACATTAAGGTAATGGGCCTGCGTAATGACGATGATATTACCCTTACCATCTGTTGTGGTATGGTGGGTAAACATGTGGATGATATGGACCACTATGTGAATATCAAGGAAGAGATGCAAAACTATGTAACAGACCAGGCCCTTAAATTTACGGACAGGAATGTTTCAACCCTGATCAATACCGGAGACAATGTTGAAGGTGGCTGTGACTGTGTCTTCCTGACCGTCACCGGTACATCTGCCGAGATGGGTGATGACGGATCAGTGGGCCGTGGGAACCGTTGCAATGGTCTGATAACTCCAAACAGGCCCATGAGCATGGAAGCCACCAGTGGTAAGAACCCTATAAATCATATCGGCAAGCTGTACAACCTTCTTTCAAACAGAATGGCAAGGGATGTTGTAGAAGCAGTGGATCAGGTGCAGGACATTCACATCCGTCTGCTTTCCCAGATCGGACAGCCTATTGATCAGCCTCTTATGGCAAGTGCTCAGATCATCCCTGAAGAGGGTGCTAACTTCTCCAGCATACGATCTGAAGTTGAAGTTGTAATGGATGACTGGCTGGCCAATGTAACAAAGATCACCGAAATGGTGATAAATGGAGAGCTTGATACCTTCTGAAAGACCTTTTCTATAAAAAGCAGTTAAATCTCGCAAGCCAATGGCCCCCGCGACTTATGCACGGGGGTTTCTTGCCGGGAACTTGTGGGCGGTCCTGGGATAAGTTCATTAAATTTTCTTCAAGCGCATTGCTTAAACCATCAGAGTTCATCAATTGGTGCGCAGATCCTGGTAAGGATCTCTTCAGGGGCTACTTCCAACGGATCATTGAGATAATATTCCCTGATGGGGCCCGTTATTTTTTTACCATTGACGTTAAGCCAGCTCATGAGGATATGATATGTCGGTTCTGCTTCTTCATAGGGGCCCTGGTGAACTATCTGTGCTACCCTGCAGCCATCAAGCTGATAACATATTTTATCTTCTGAATTTTCTATACATTCTGATACCGGGATAGCCACCTCTATGTTTGCATTTCCAGATTGATTGGCCTTTATTGCCTCTTCTTCAGTAATTTCATGACATAGAAATACCGGGGGCCCTGTAATCTCAGCATCACTTTCCAGGATGAACTCAAAAAGTTCCTTGAGCATGGTTGCGATTATTTCATAACGGCCATTTTGATGCATTCCCATAACAACCTGTGTATCCAGGTCCACTATACTAACATCTGTCATGATAAATGGGGTACAGGGGTAGAGGAGACCCACGACTTTAGTCGTGGGAGGAATCGTACCCCGTACGGTTATTTTGTTTACAGTAATCAGATTGATGGGTATGGTGTTCGTTTCTCGTTGAAATATTCATATCCATCCATCCTGTTTATTAGATTACAATAAACATGATTGATTCCTTGTGCCAATTTAATACCATCTTTATTCTTGATATCAAATCGACCTGTTTTTCTACACGCTACTGAACCGATTATGGTTCCTTTATACTTTCCTTTTGGGATGATTGCTTTTACAATATCACCTGTCTGGAATCCAAAGAATGATTTCTGGTTACTTAAATAACCACGTGGAAACCCATATTTGTTTAATCGGGTTCTACAATGGCTTCCTCTTCCTTTTGCTTTAATATGTAATGTTTGATCAGTAGTGAACACAATGTTGTCTGGTGTGGATTTACCCACACATATTGCATCGAAATGATGATCTTTAGGTAAATTTCTGGCAATTCTGTTCATTTTCGTCCTGGCCCCTGTTCCACATTCAACAGGTAATCCTGTTTTTACCAGAACTTC
Organism: Methanosarcinaceae archaeon; assembly: GCA_963676195.2. Classification (GTDB taxonomy): domain Archaea; phylum Halobacteriota; class Methanosarcinia; order Methanosarcinales; family Methanosarcinaceae; genus CAXXJW01. The sequence goes on from CAXXJW010000002.1 coordinate 966,998, forward strand.
ATAGATCTTCCATTTTATCGAATTTAACAATCCTGCATCTTTCAATGGTTTACGTGCTTGTTTTTGAATATCGGGAAACCCGAATTCTTCTGCAGTTTTCGTATCTTTTGCTCGATTACAGTTTCTACAGGATATTGTCAGATTAGAAACACGATTTGATCCACCTCTTGATTTAGGAATAATATGTTCTACTTCAAGAGGAACATCTTTTGCTCCACAATAAGCACAGGTTCTATTCCATTTTTCAAGTAGATATTCCCGTACTTCGTAACCCTGTAGTTCACCTTGTTGATACTGGATTCCGTCAATTTCTGGATTCTGCATCAATTGTGTATCGAATTTAACGTTCTCGTATGATATATCGGTAAGCGGACATAATTTGATTAATCGGTGAACCCAGTTTTCGATGTTTTGAACCCGACTCTGCAGAGATGGTGGCATCCAGTTATCGGATCTTTTCCTATTGTCAAACCTGGGTTTCCTGTATCTTAAGTTCCGAGTTCTTCGGGTTCTTCGGTACATTCTACGATCATCCATATTACTTTTTATGTTCGTTCGATGATGTATTTGTCCTGTCCAGACAACTTTATTGTTGTTAAGTATTGCCAATCCAGTATGTCTGCTTCCTGGATCGATCTTTAACCTGTATTCAGACTGGTTGTTCGATTCTTTTAATTCTTTTAACCGAATCGTAAATGGAAATTGTTTATGTACAACAGCTTTACCTGTTTTTAACAATTTCCGAGCAACTGCTGGATGACAGGGTGCTAATGGTTGTTTATTTTTGTTTAGTACGAATATCATTTTGGATTTCTCCATTCTCAAATACTAAATTTGTTTGTATTTGGTATCGCATTTTCATGTCTCATCTCGCCAATGTTGGGAATGCTTGTTCGGTATGATACACCGTTCCTACCCTTTAGAACTTTTAATACCATACAACAGAGCTACGGACTGATGAAGCATCCGTAGGTGTTATGACATAACCAACGTAGTCAATGACTCAGGCTGGTCAACCAGAGCATGTTTTCACATGCCCACGACTTTAGTCGTGGGTAGTTGACCTTATATCCCTCCCTATCTCCCCTCAATACAATGTTTGCAGTTTAGATATATGGAGATTTGTATGGAGGTTTGCCGAAAGGCATAAGTATTAGTATGCATATCAAGGGGTTGCACCTCTTTGAGAGGAGATGCAACATCTGATTGACCCGCCTTAACTCAGTGGTAGAGTGCGCGGCTGTAGTATGGTTCATGCGACTTGTCGCACATACCGCGCAGGCACCGCGATGTCCCCGGTTCGAGTCTGGGAGGCGGGATCATAATCTCACATCCGATGAAAAGGTTTATATACCAGGGTGTGCATTATGGTGTGCTCACAGAGCAAAACAGTCATCAAGCGTCCGAATAGTGTAGAGGCCTATCATGGAGCCCTGTCGAGGCTCCGACCCGGGTTCGAATCCCGGTTCGGGCGTTCCTCTTTTATTTAGTTTTATGCATTTATTGCTTTGTTTTATGCATTTATTATTTTGTTTTATGTATTTATTAATTCTGGATGTTTGTATATGTTGTTAAATAGCACCTTCTTAAACGACTTCAAAGAATTTGACCGCAAAATCGCAGAATTTAATTATAACATCTTTGTCTAATTCAAACTCTTTCCTGTTTCCCAGGTAATTTCTTGAGGTCGGAGTGATCTCTTTTCCCTCTTTCAATTCTTCATACGTAATGCATTTGATGTGTTTCTTTGAAACAACGACAAAATAACAATTTTCATATGGATAACCTTCATTAAGGTCTGAGAACTTGAATGTGCCACTTTTTCTGAATTTCACTTCAACAAAATGTACTTCATTGGTTTTACTATTTTGAACAACGAAATCGGGCATTCTTCTGATATTCATGGCCACATCACTACGTACACCTCTTAGAAGTTTAATAACTCCTGGAACTGTATTTTCCATTCCATATCGAAACACGGAATAATCTAACTGTAAAAATAGTTCTTCAATTAATGTTTCCGCGATCCTGCCTTTTATCATATTTTCGACAAATCTGGAATCTTTGCTGGAAAGACCTTTGTTCGAGTCACTGGATCCATTCTTGATCTCATGATTCTCTTTTATTTGGTTTTTACTGGTTTTGAATTTATTCAAATTCTGTTGGTCTTCCCTACATAAAGCCTGATCGTATTTTTTTATCGAATAATTAAATTCAGCTGCAGAAATTTCTTTTTTGCACTTCGAACAATAATAAGTCATTTATATTTCTCCATAAATTCTAATGTTGTCCTCCTACTTAATTTTATGTTTATTCATATAAATATTATGTTGTGGGATGAGGTGGTAGTTATTTGAGTAATTCATGTTAGACATTATCTTTTTAAGTTCAGGTTTCAATATTATCATCATCTTATTCTTCGGGGTGGAACATGTCAGGGCCGGCAAAAAAAGATTTTATAAAAGAAATGAAGGAAGTCCATTCGTACATAAGCCTGAAACGTTATGATAAGGCTAAGATACATATACGGCGAATGGATCTCATGGCACAGACCCTGAATGACCCTTTCTCAAAGAGTATGTTGTATTTCCTCAAAGGTGAGATATATTCAGGTAAAAAGGATCTGGATGCTGCTCTGGATCAGTTCTGCCAGGCCCTTGATCTGTTTGCGGAACTTGAACCGGATATTGAGGTCATGGAGCTGGGGAAGAAGGTCCTTGCAGATGTGTCAGAAATACTGATATTCAAATGCAGGGAGGACATCCTGAAGTCTATAGAAAATGTCCATGATCTGGTGGGATGTATTCCTTACAGGGCCGATCTGCTCATTTCTGCTATCGACCTGCTGGAGGAGGCCAGTCATTGTTTTTTATTCTGTGGTCAGAGCAAACGTTGTATCCATTATCTGGAAAAGAGGGTGGAACTGGCTGAAAAACTGATTGTGAAGGATGAGTGTGGCTATCAGAGACATCTTGAATGCATGATGGACCTGATCGACCTTAAACCTGCAGGCTTCATACATGCAGAGCAATTATACCGGAAAGCCGGTAAACACACTTATCTGATGATACTTTACAATGAGCTTGGTAAAAGTTACTTTTTTGAGAGTGATATGGAAACAGCGTCACAGTTCTTCAGAAAGACCGTTGATATATTCTCCATAATACGCTCACCTGATACAAGTATCCTTTCTGAAGCTGCAGTTGCTTATGATCATCTGGGGATGATAGGCAATTCTTCTGCCTGTTATGAAGAACTTCTCAGGATATATCAGGCCCTTCTAAGATATGAAAAACCATCCCGGGAAATGTGGATGCGTATGGCCTATGTCTATGGAAAACTTGCGCAGATATCTCATCAGGACCTGCTCAAATACCGTTCCCTTCAGGAAGACATGCTTATTCAGGCAGGTAATATGGATACTCTTGGTATGTTCTGGACATATATGGGTGATCATTTTGCAAAACATCAGAATAATGATCGGGCCATTGTTTATTATGAACAGGCACTGGATGTATTATCCAGGCCGGAGGATATAGGACTGGTACATTTCAGGATTGGCTTGTTGTTTGCCTCTCTTGGGGATATGGAGGATTCGATTACACATTATGATACCTCGGATCAGTTCTTTTCCCGTGCAGACAGTTCATTTCTGGAAAAGGATGTGTACAGGCAGGCATATATGCAGGTCCTTTCAGCTCTGTTACGGTATTATCGGAAAAGCGATGTACACAGAAGTACATTGTATGCCCGGAAATTAAATCTGATCTCAAAAGGAACCTCTATGTCAAAAGCAGGTCTGCGTCAGATGCTTGTGGAAGGAGTATCTATGGTGCTTAACAGCAATGCATTGACCTTTAATGTCCATGATTATGAAAAAAGTGTCAATAACTACAGTGAGCTTGTTAATGAACATCGCCGGGACCCTCCTGTTCTTATGAAACTGGGTGGAAGTTTTGTAATGATAGCTTCGATACTCCTGAGGGAATATCCGGATATTGCAAAAAAATATATTGATCTGGCCGATCAGGTCTCACGGCTCCTTAACTATCCTGAGGATCTGGTACAGTCTGTGAAGATGCTTAAAAAAAGTGGTCTGGACAGAAAAAAGAAACTCTGAATTTATCTGGAGTGGATCTCTGAATTTATCCGGGGGAAATCATAACTGAGGTCGTTCACAAGTTCATGTTTTATTATATATTTAATATGAAATTTTAAACGCTTGTTCTGCTGATCCAATATTATTTTTATAAGGTGGCTATATATGATGCTCATAATTATAATAACTTATTAAATTGGTTGAATAAGTTCTTATAGTATTGATAACAAAACTAGCTTTGCAATTAACTCGGTCCATTTGGTCGGGTGTTGTGGTACCACCAGAAACCTTGTGTCATATTTTGGTATGACTGAAGGGTGCGGGGATCATGATGATTCCCGCTTATCTTCTAATTACTTCCTTTTATCTTCTAATTACTTCCTTTTATCTTCTAATTACTTCCTTTTATCTTCTAATTATTTCCTTTCATATTGTGTCTTTATATCTTCTCAGCCGGAGGAGCCGTGTTCAACTTTATGTACTTCACACCTTTGAGGGACATCAGGCGTTCATCCATTTCCTTTATAAGTTCCCCTTCTCCGTCAAATATGATGACTTCAAGACAGTTGTCATGGTCCAGATGAATATGTACTGCGGATTTTATCATTTCCGAATAATCATGCTGTATATCTGCAATGGCATTGGAAAGGCCTCTTCTGGTATGATCATAAATGATCGTTATTGTCCCCACCCTTCTCCCTCTGATATCATTCATCCACTCATACTGATTAATGTAATTGCGTATGGAATCCCTTATTCCTTCGGAACGGGATGAATAACCTCTGCGGTCTATGATCGCATCAAAACGTGTAAGCAGATTATCGGGTAATGAAACCCCTATTCTCATAAGTTCTTTTTCCATTTGTTTTACCCTCTGATCATCTGTAAAGGTATTAAATGATAAGAATATTGTGGAGTAATTTTCATACTTATTATATATAAACCTCCCCAAATTTATGTTCTCATATGGGTTCAGTTGACATATCTCTAACTGATATTAATCATTTTCAGGTCAGATAGGCTTCAGTTATATATACCTAAATGACCATATTAAAGCCGGTGATAGAATGAAGACAGAACAACTCTATTCCGGAAAGGCTAAAACCATTTATAAAACCGACAATCCTGATGAACTGATATCCCATTTCAGGGATAGTCTTACTGCTTTTGATGGAAAGAAGAAGAGTGAAGCTGCCAATAAGGGTTACTATAATGCCCAGATATCAAGGAAGATCTTCCAGATGCTGGAAGCTGAAGGTATCAAAACCCATTATATTGATATGGTGTCTGATACTGAAATGCTTGTTAAGAGAGTTGACATTATTCCAATCGAGGTTATTCCCAGGAACATTGCCGCAGGTTCGATCACAAGGAAATATCCTGTAAAAGAGGGTACTGTGTTTAGTGAACCTGTCCTTGTATTTGATTTCAAGAGTGATGAATATGGTGATCCCATGCTTAATGATGACATTGCTTTTGCAATGGGGATCGCCACACGTGAAGAGCTTGCTTATCTGCGTGAGACTGCCCTGAAGATCAACAGGATCCTGGTGGAATATTTTGACAAGAATGGATTTTTGCTCCCTGACTTTAAGCTTGAGTTCGGGAAGGCTGACGGGCAGATCCTTCTTGCCGATGAGATCTCCTGTGATACCTGCCGTTTCTGGGATAAATCTACCGGAGAATCAATGGATAAGGATATATTCAGATTTGATAAGGGAGATCTTTCAAAGGCTTATGAAGAGGTTGCACGTCGCCTTGTACCTGAGATCTTCTGAGGTTATATATGGATAAATATGATGTGATCATCGTTGGTGCAGGGATTAGCGGTCTGCTTTCGGCTTTGACCCTCTCTAAACATGGCAAGAAGGTGCTATTACTTGAAAAGAGTGGTCATCTGGGAGGTAATTGCAACAGTTATGAGGTGGATGGTTATCAGGTGGACACCGGGCCCCATGCCATCACCCATCTGTCCGTAGGCCCTCTGAAACGCCTGATGGATAATTATTTTGATTATTTGCCCGTATTTGAGGACTATGGTCATTATTATGTCCGTACAAAGGATAGATTCCTGAGGGTACCGTCAACGGTCACCGAGTTTGTGACCTTTGATGTATTACCCCGTATGGATCGCCTGGCCATCAGTCAGGCGATCACCAAATGTCTTACTCTAAGCAGTTTTGGAGTTGACCTGTCCGGACAATCTGTATATGATTCTCTGCCACAGAACCTTTCACAAAGCACGTACGACTTTGCAAATGCTGTCTCTATCTTCCTGTCCGGCCGTTCCATGCGTGAGACATCTGCACAGCGGGTACTCTCAGGAAGCAGTCTTGTAAGGGACAGTATCACCCAGGAAGAGTTCGAACGATTCATTAATAAAGAAGAATCTATTCCCAGGACTGATTCCATACTGCAGTCGCTATTGCCTTATAACCTTCATACTTCTCTTTACCGGAGGATCAACAGTCCTCTGACCTCTCTTGGCAGGCTGGCGACCAACAAGGTCAATTTCTCTCAGGGATACCCCCGCAAAGGTTTAAGGTCCATTCTTAATTCTGTAGTTAATTCTCTGCCACCTTCGGTGGATATACGCACCGAGTGTGAAGTAAAACGTATAATCGTTGAGGACGGGAAGGCCTGTGGGGTTGAGGCAGATGATCTCTATTACTCCGATTATGTCATCTATACTGGCTTTGCAAGCGATCTTCCAGGACTTGTGGAACCTCTTCCTGAGGAATATCTTAAGTTACTGGGCGGTATCGTACATTCCAAAAGTCTGACCATCTGGACGGGCCTTGACAAGGTCTTAGAGGAGTTCAACTATACCGGTTCTGAGATCTGGTTTAAGGATAGGCCCTACTGGGCGATGCCGATCAGCAATTATGATCCCTCTCTTGCTCCCAAGGGCAGACAGCTTGTAGGGTTTGCATTTTTCCTGGACAGGGACCTGCCGGAAGATAAACAGATCAAAAGTTCCTATGAAACGATATATGATGCAGTACCTTCTGTTGAGGACCATCTGGATATGACCCATCAGCAGATCATAGTTCCAGAAAAAGCTGCAGTGACCATCGATGGAAAATTTGCCACCATCCGTACTCCGGTGAAGAACCTTTATCTTGCCGGGACTGATACGGATAAAAGAAGCATGGGGATCACCAGGGCCGCATTCTCTATCATAGAGTTGCTCAAGATACTCAATGAAGATGGTAAACTTCACTGATCAGATCATCTGGTTGCAGATCATCTGGTTGTGCTAACATCATTTGATAAGATTTCAGACAGGGCATGTCCCGTTCTTTATTCTGGACAGTGCCTGCCTGGCGTATATTTTTTACTCTGGCCATTAATTCAGAGCTCATCCTTCATCAGAGCTTATCCATCAGCGATTCAATATTTTGTTTCTCTTTTTTTGACGTTTCGTCTTCAGGTTCAAGTTCCAGGATGATATCATGGGTCTTAAAGGCCCCTCTGAGGTCATCTTCCTGCATACAGATCTCTGCTGTGCTCCGCAGGACTTCCAGTCCTTCTTTCTTATGGCCTGTTTTGTATAGTAGTTTACCCCGCATTTGCCAGAGATGTGTATTTGTTACATCTATCTCCAGGCCCTGTTCGATTGCATCCAGTGCATTGGAGAATGCCCCGGGATTTCCTGTAAAAAGACCTTTGACCTGCCACATATCTGCAGCTATCTGGAAACATTCCATGGCACTTTCTGTCTGGGCCAGTTTCCTGTGTGCAATTCCTTTGTAATAGATAGGTTCAATGAAATCTTCCAGTAAATCCATTGTCTTTTCAAAGGCCTTGATAGCAGCTCCGTATCTTTTGAGGGACAGATAGACAAGCCCCTGGTTAAACCAGGCAAAACCCATGCCGGGGTCTATCCTTGTGGCAGTTTCCAGATCATTAAGGGCCCTGTTAAAGTTCCCCAGTTCTGCAAAGATACTGGCTCTTAAAAAATATCCCTCTGCATTTTCAGGATCAATGTTCACAAGTTCTGTGAAGGTATCCAGAGCATTCTCCAGTTTTCCGGAACTTGTGAATATATTTCCCCTTAGTTTGAGTGCGTCCCTGTCGCTTCTGAGCTTTAATGCACTTTCGGTGGCTTCAAGGGCTTCTTCATAGAGCTGCAGGCCTGCCAGTATCTCTCCTTTGATCAGCCAGGCCTGTACGGGGTCAGGGGAATATTTAATCGCCTTGTCCACAACTTCCAGGGCCTGCTCAGGTTGTTGTTCTTTACAGAGCAGACGTACCTTGTTTAAAAGCAGGTCTGCCATTTCCTGCGGGGACATATCCTTTATTTGTTCCTCATCATCGAAATTCTCGTTTGTCGGTTGAATGTTTTTCACTCCTCTGACCTTTTTATATTTCACTTTAAATTGTTGTTCTTAATCTGATTTTGTTCTTATTTGCATATAAGTTATGGGTTTTTTGGAATTAAAGGTTTATATGAATGTATTAGAAAAAAGAATCCAGTGTTCTCTGGAATCTGAGCTCATTTAGTAATTTTGTCTTCGGTTTCCACTGTGTAGCGGGTGTATGGATACGTTTGCTCATATCAATTAATCCTTCTTCAATAGTATCAAATGCCATAGGGGGTGAACTTAATGCATTGCGTGCAGCTTCTCTGACCACCCAGACTCCCAGGGGGGCCCAGTATTGAGGAGTTATTTCCCTGATCATGAATACGGATGCCTGCTTACGCTGTTTCTCCAGATATTCAAGAGCAGCGATTCGTGCGGCATAATAGCCTCCTGCAAGGTTTGAATACCCCTTTTTCCCGTTCACGTCTTCCATGTCCTGTCCTATCCAGGAGGAATCTCCTGTCCACACTGTCCTTTTCATCCATATTTCCAGCAGTTCATAGGAAAAATGTTTTGGGATGAGCATGATCTCAAAATGGTTCCCGAAACATCCTCCACTAAATAGCTGTATCGAATTGATCTGCGGGTAATCCTTTATATGGTCTATGAGCTCTTTGCCCAGGGTGTCATCGGTGGCTGTTATTGCCCAGCGTGTGGGTACCAGTTTTCGGTTTTGTCCAAGCAGTCCCGTTGAAAGGAGCCGGGTTATCTGTTCGGTGCTGATATTGTCTGAAAAGAGTTCAGTAATGGCATCCTTTGCCATGGCATCGGTGTCATAGACCAGATAATCAACTTTTTTTGGTACCTTTGGATTTTCAGCTATCTTTATGTCTTTGACAACACCGGAAGGCCCCATGGGGGTAAGGATCGAGTCAAATCTCAGGTCCTGTTTTGGAGGTTTTACGAACCAGGCTTCGGTATCCACTGGCTTTCTGGAAAGGGCCAGTTCCTGTGTCCTTTCAAGCAGGGGTTCTTTTTTCATGGCGTCATATACATTTGTCGATGTATTGGCCCGGATCAGTTGACAGCGTGTTGAGATCACTTCCTGAATATCCATGGCAAGCCATTGTTTGGGGTCTTCAAGACCCATTGCCTTTTTGGGATCAAGGATTGGCGGGATCATTGGTCCGGCCCTTACATCGGGATAGCCATATCTTCCCACAAAAACTGCAGGCGGACAGGCCCCAAAGACAGAGCTATCCTGTGGGATGTCTGATAAAACAGTATCAACAGATCTGAATTTTTCCAGGATAGGGCACCTGGGTCTGCCGCATAGTCCTTTTCCCTTGCATTTTATGCAAAGTTTCCTGTTCACGAATCCTCTCTATCTCCACAGATCACACAGTAGTCAGCACCCGGGGCGTTCTTGAAGAGCCAGCCGGAACTCTGTACGAATTTGCAAACCTTGCAGAACATTTCCGGTGAATCCCTTGTTTCAGGTTCATTGACCAGTTTTGTTGCATATTTGCGAATCTCTTCCTGTGTCTCTTCTGAAAATCCAATGTCTGCTCCCCTTTTTTCACTAACGTATTGAGAAACAGCTGCTCTGGAGAGGCCAAGTATCTCTGCAACCTGTTGTTGTGTGCAATTATGGTTTATCATCATGGAACGGGCAAGCTCGGCCCTTATTGCAGGCAACACTCTTTGCACCATGATCTCGCAGGTTGGTTTTTGCATGATCACCACATTCCGTTTTGTACCAATTGATCTAACTGGATAAAAAAAGACATGAAATAAATTCATGTCTGAATTGTATTCTGGTAAAAATTAATCTTTGATCTGGTCGGGAGAAAATCCTTTTTTCACCAGGACTTCCTTCATTCGAGACAGATGGTTCCCCTGGAGTTCAACTCCGGTACCCCTGACAGTCCCACCACAGGCGAATTTGGATTTTAGGTATGTCGATAGTTCATGGAGATCTATCTCATTGGCATCAAAGCCTTCCACCACTGTGACTTCTTTTCCATATCTGCGTCTGTTCACTTTCACTGTTATTCGCTGTTGCTCTTTTGCTACTTCCTCACATATACATAGCTCTGAGGGCAATCCACAAACGGGGCACATTTCTGAACTCATCTTCTGATATTTCCTCCGGTATTATTTTGGGGCATTAACTATTAAAGGTTACCCATTTATAAGATATTTCAAGTTGACCACTATGTTATTAAAAGCTAATGGTTCTGCAATCATAGCATCAGATGTTGAATTTGCAAGAACTCTCCTCTCTCAGACCAGAGGCCTGATGTTCAGACGGAGCATTCCGGATGATTTTGCGATGATCTTTGAGTTTTCAAAACTACAAAAGGTCTCTTTGCATATGCTTTTTGTTCCCTTCCCTATCGATGTTCTCTTCCTTGATGAACAATGTCGTATCAGTAGTACCTGTACCCTCCGCCCCTGGATCGGTCTGGGATATTCAGGAAGAAAGATCCGGTATGTGATAGAGATGCCCGAAGGTTCCATATCTAAAAACGATCTGAAGGTCGGGGATGTACTTGAGTTTTGAAGTTGTATATGAGCTTTGATCAGGTTTGTTGGTTTTTTGGTTTTTTGGTTTGTTGGTTTGTTGGTTTATTGGTTTTGTTTCAGTTGGGTCTTGATCTATTGGAAATCTTTATAAGAGGATTATTCCTCTTTAATGCATATTTATAATAATACTTCTTCATTCATGAGGCACAGAAATGTTACCTGAAAATGACCTTAAGATCATAACTGAAAAAATGGGCAGAAAGCCCAATCTTGTGGAACAGGGATGCTTTTTAAATCTCTGGAGTGAACATTGTTCGTATCGGTCCAGTGCTCCGCTGCTCAAGACATTTACAACTGCAGGGGACCGTGTTATCATCGGCCCCGGTGATGATGCGGCTATAATTGATTTTGCAGATGGGTGGGTACTTGCCATAGGTATGGAGAGTCATAACCATCCTTCCTATGTGGACCCCTATAACGGGGCTGCGACCGGTGTGGGTGGTATTGTACGCGATATCATTTCCATGGGTGCCCGGCCTATTGCACTTATGGATCCTTTGTATTTTGGTCCTCTGGACACTCCCAAGAACCTATATCTTTTTGAGCACATAGTGGAAGGTATAGCAGGATATGGGAACTGTATCGGAGTTCCTGTTGTGAGGGGAGATGCCTATTTCCATCAGACCTACAGCGGTAACCCTCTGGTTAATGTTGTCTGTGTGGGCCTGGCAAAGAAGGAGAACATCGTGACAGCCTGTGCCCGCGTGGCAGGGAACAAACTGGTACTTATGGGTTCCACAACCGGGCGTGACGGTCTTGGAGGTGCCTCCTTTGCATCCCGTGACCTTTCCGAGGACTCGGAGGCAGAAGACAGACCAAGCATACAGATAGGTGATCCTTTCACTGAAAAGCTGGTTCTGGAAGCAACACTGGAAGCTATTGAAAAGGGTTATGTCCTCTCCTGCAGGGATCTGGGGGCCGCCGGACTTGCAGGTGCAAGTTCGGAGATGGCATCCAAAGGAGAACTCGGGATGAAACTGATGGCTGATAAGGTCATCCTGAGGGAAAGCGGGATGACTCCATTTGAGATCCTGATCGCAGAATCCCAGGAACGCATGCTTATGGAGGTGGAACCTGAGAATGTGGATGCTGTCTTAAAGATCGCTGAAAAGTATGATCTTAATGCCAGTATGATCGGGGAACTGACTGAACGTCCATATTACACGGTACTGTTCAATGATGAGGTCGCTGCAGATATGCCGGTAAAATTGCTCACAGAAGGTGCCCCGACATTTGAACGTCCTTCTAAAGAGTCATCTGTGCCTCTTATTGATGAGCTGCCATCTATGCCTGAAGATCTTAAGAAGACGATCCTTGATCTGCTAAGCTCTCATAATATTGCTTCCAAAGAGTGGATATACAAGCAGTATGATCATGAGGTACAGGTCAGGACTATGGAAAAGCCAGGTTCAGATGCCGCAGTATTGCGTATCACCGATGAGAACGGTCTGGCCATGTCCTGCGGATGTGATCCTCTGCACACATATCTTGACCCATATCAGGGTGGGAAGGGTACGGTTGTGGAAAATGCAATGAACCTTGCGGTAAAGGGTGCAAAGGGCATTGCAATGGTCAATTGCTTAAACTTTGGCAATCCGGAGAGACCGGATATCTACTGGCAGTTCAAACATGCGATCCTGGGTCTGGGAGATGGCTGCAGAGAGCTGTCAATTCCGGTTGTAGGTGGGAATGTCTCATTATACAATGAAAGCGGTGAACATGGCACAGCTATTTTACCCACACCATCCATTGGCCTTATCGGTATCACAGGAGAGCTGGATACGGTTCCGTCTTCATACTTCACCTCTGAAGGGGATACCATTATCCTGGTGGGCAGCACCCTGGAGGAGCTTGGAGGCAGTGCCTATTACAGCCTGCTGGATAAGGAGGACCACGGACGTGTGCCGCAGGTACCTCAGAATGTGTCTGATATTGTCGATGGTCTTGTTCAAGTCATCAGATCCGGTAAGATCACCTCAGCCCATGACCTTTCCTCAGGAGGACTGGCTGTGGGCCTGGCAAAGATGTGTAAGGATATGGGGGCCACTGTTGAGGTTGGTTCACCTGATCTGAGAGCGGATGTGTCCCTGTTCTCAGAATCTCTGGCAAGGGCCCTGATAACAACTTCTTCCCCCGATGAGGTTGCTGAAATGCTGGGAGAGATCCCTCATTGCATCATTGGTATGGTTGGTGGCAGTAAGCTTGACATCAATACAGAAGGGCTAAGCGTATCTTTATCCCTGTCTGAAATAAAAGAGGCTGGTGCAAGTCTGACAAGGTTAATGATGGAGTGACTGCTCCCACGACTAAAGTACGTGGGCTTCTACGGATTCTATACCGACAGATTGCAATCCCAATCTGAGAATGTTGATAGCACCGTTGTGGTCCCGGTCTAAAACCAGACCACAGCTATTACATTTATGTGTTCTGTCTGCTAGTGTTTTTCCACTATCAGACCACATCCTGAGCACATCTTAGAAGTATTTGCAGGATTAACCGATACAACTAAAGAACCAGCACTTTCAGCCCTGTACTTTGTTGCAGAGATTAACATATTCCATGCAGCATCTGATATGCTTTTTGCAAAACAATGATTTTTAAGCATGTTCTTGATGTTTAAATCTTCAAAAGCTATGAAGGAATAATCATCTACCAATAGTCTGCTTAACTGATGAATGAAATCATAACGTTTGTTTGCGATTCTTTCTTGGAAAGATACAAAAGATTATCTTTAAGTTTGAATCCAATTTGAGGATATGTGAAAATATCGTACCATCCTTTACCTTTGAATCGTGGAACTCTCTACCCCTACACCCCGTTAATCGTAAGACTCCATCATCTATTTTTCAGTTATTCTTTTTTGCCCTGCTCATGGGGTATGGTGAAGTAAAAACAGCTCCCCTCTCCCTCATTGGATGTAAACCACATATCTCCCCCAAGCATTTGTGCAAGGGAACGGGAGATGGTAAGGCCCAGGCCTGCACCTTCATAGGACCTGGAATATTCTCCTTCTACCTGCTGGAAGCGTGCAAATACGGCATCTTTTTTGTCATCGGGTATTCCGATCCCGGTATCTTTGATATGGAATTCAAGCAGGTCTTCTTTAAGCACATATCCTGCTTCAATGGTACCCTTTTCCGTGAACTTGATGGCATTGTTGATGAGATTATTAAGGATCTGCGAGACTTTTCCCCTGTCTGAATAAATGATACTTTGTTCATCCTCCAGTCCTTTTTTAATGATCAGTTCAATATTATTTTTTGTCTGAAGCTGAGCGGTGAACATTGCCTGCATTTCATCCATGACCTTGTTGACAGACATATCCTTTTTGTAGACTTCCATCTTTCCGGATTCTATCCGGGAGATGTCCAGGATGTCATTGATCAGACTGAGCAGGTGTTTGCCGCTCTGATTGATCATGTCTACATAGTGATCTCTTTTTTCAGGTTTTACATTCTCAATTTTAAGCATTCCGGAAAAGCCGATGATAGCATTCATCGGGGTCCTGATCTCATGGCTCATATTGGCAAGGAAATTGGATTTGAGGCGATCACTTTCTTCAGCCTGTAATTTTGCTTTCTTCAGTTTTTTCTGTGTCTTGTGCAGTTGGACTTTATTTGCGATAAGACCGGCGATGAGCAGGGCCTGTATCAGAACGACTGAAAATGTGATAAGTATCTCGTTTCTGTATAATGTATGGAAAGGAATGTCATTATTCACCACAATGCTTCCTTCAGGCAGCTCTTCGGTTGAGATGGAGAATTTTTCCAGTTGCTGACCATCGAACATGTATTCATGTGTGGTACTGCTTATGATGGGTATCTGTGATACGTTCTCGCCATCCAGTACCCTCAGTGCCAGTTGCACTGCAGCACGGCCTTCATTTTCTGAATCCAGCATCTTACCACCCACAATACCCTTTTCGAGATAGAACTCCCAGGTGGAATAAATAGGCACTTTTGAAACTTCAGAGATAAGCTCGGCAGATTCCACCATGGTTATTTCCTTTCCATCCCTGTCCCTGTTGAAAAGCAGGAGGAATATTACAGTATCCTCGGAAAGGCCCGCGACCTCTTCCTGTAGCTGACTTGCATTGAGGTCTTCTGAATACTCAAAGTCCACCCGATCTTCATATCCTTCAAATATCTGGCTTGCAGATTCGTTTACCAGAAGGGAGGACAGTGTATGGTGGTCATTGACAACGTAGATATTTTTAACATCCGGATGCAGGTCAAGTATGATATCCATTGTATCCTCAATTTCTATGGATTCCACCACTCCTGTCATAAGGGGCCTGTTCCTGATCCATTCAGGGTCAAAACTGTTGGCTCCGCAGAATACTACAGGTATTTCCGGAGAAAATATCTCTTTGCCCGCATCCGAACAGATGAACTCAATAGCATGGTTGTCGGCACAGATGATCAGATCAAATTCGTCATTGTCTGTATATCTATATCTGTAGAGGTTGGCCAGATGATCCAGGTATTCCTGGTCAGAATGCCTTTTTGCATCCATATATTCAAAATAGATATCTGTATTGCTGTATTCACTGCTCCCGAATTCATCGATGATCCCTTCTGACATCCTGTTTGACCATTCGTATGTGGGATAGTAGGAATGGAGAACAAGGACCGCCGGTTCATCATTTAAGTTTCCACTTTCGGAAGGTTGGCCTATTGCATATGGGGTAGTCAGAATGATCAGAATGAAGGTCAGGATTATTCTTTTTATCATGGGGGAACCTTCCTTCAATTGCAGGCTGGATTAATTGCCGGTTCATTTAGTGTCGTTGGCCTGCAAATTATATTTGTGGCTTATTTTATTTATATACACTACACCCGGCGATTTAATTTTCAGATATGTGGTGGTTGGAAGTTATCAGGGATGTCGTATTTGGGTTGAAATGTCTTTATATATGGTAGGTTGATCTGCAATACTAATGTATGCAGTATTATCTAGTTAAAAATATTAAATACATCTTATATATAGTTTTTTTATGATGATATTTGTTCAATAATCTTTTTTACAGGAAGGACATTATTCATCTGCATGGTTCCTTCTATTCCTGATGATATCTCCTGTCTGCTTGAATTTGAGAATGTCACTGTCAAGAAAAAAGGCAAACTGGTACTTGACAGTCTTTCCCTGCGAATCAACAGAGGAGAAAATACGGTTATACTGGGCCCGAACGGTTCTGGTAAGTCTTCCCTGATCAAACTGATCACCAGGGACTATTATCCTTTAGCAGATGAAGCTATGGTCTTCAGGCTCTTCGGGCAGCAGACCTGGGATATCTTCCAGATGCGGCATCTGCTGGGAATCGTAACCGATGAGCTTCAGAATGCCTATCTGCGGGATATCAGGGGTATGGATGTGGTTATTTCGGGTTTTTTTAGCAGTATAGGTCTCTATCCCAATCACAGGGTCACTTCTTCGATGAGGTCCCGGGCTCTGGAGGTAATTGAATTTTTGGGTATCTCCACTGTTTCAGATCAGTTCATTTCTGAGATGTCAGCAGGGCAGGCCCGGAGATTTTTAATAGCAAGGGCCCTGGTGCATGATCCTCAGGTCCTGGTGCTGGATGAGCCTTTTAATAGTCTTGACCTTAAGGCCCGTTATATGTTCAAACAAACGCTAAGCAGGATCGCACAGGCAGGAAAGAATCTTATCATCGTGACACATGATCTTGAAGATATTGTTCCTGAGATCGAAAAGGTTGTGTTGCTTAAGGAAGGAAGGATATTTAAGGACGGTTATAAGGATGATTTGCTGGAAGATGATATCTTAAGTCGTCTTTTTGATGTGCCTGTTGAGCTGTTAAAGGATAACGGGCATTATGGTGTATCGCTGGTGTATGGAGCTGCTCCATGATTTTTTGTGTCTTGTGTTCTTTAGATGTGAACTAACCACGACTAAAGTTGTGGGATTTCTTTATCCATATGGAGCAATAATCGAAATCAGATACACTTATTATCATTATGATAAGCATACAAGTGGTCATGTTTAAATACGATAACATCGTAAATAACATTTGATGAGCGGGTTCTTATTTCTATACCCACCCCCCGCTCAACTCCACTCTGTTTTGGTCCTGCCTGCCTTTTGCAGGCAGGAAATCCTCGAATGCTGAAATGTAATTTTGGCAAAAACAATAACTTATATTGTTCCCGTGGCCCGGACCACAGACCCGGAGTGTCTCGAAGTCCTCCACTAATTGGAAAAAAAGTTAAAAATCAAAAAGGGTCTTCTGTGGTTTTTGCTTTTTGACCTCTTTTTGTTCAACAGCAGGGTTTGTATTGTCACCGTTGTTATTTATTCCCTCTTTTTTTGTAACAATGTCATTAAGACCAATCTGCACTTTTTCAGGCTTTGCTGTTCTTGTGGTAGTTTTTGAGTCTCTTTTAACCGGTTTTGAAACGTTGGCCAGTGCACCTTCTTCTTTTGTATGTTTTCTTTTTGCAAGGGATAGGTCATAGATCTTCTGTATTTTCTTTGTGACTTTTCTCCCTCCGGTCAGGTAGACCAGTTCGTCAACGGTAAGTTCCAGATCTGCGGCAACATCAATTGCAAGTTCCTCATCCTTTAGCATCCGGGTGTAGAGGTGGGTCAGGTCGGTCTTTGCATAGCGCATTGATTTGTTGCAATGCTGTGCGATCCTGGAGGCAATATTGTCTCTCATGGTTCCCTTTGCTTTAAGCTGGCCCTTTTTTCTCCAGAATGATGGAGGCTGGTATTTACTAAAACCACGGGATACATGGGATTTTGCAACCACAGTACCACAGCTCATCATGGCGCTGGCATATCTCCAGAGCCTGTAGTTCTGCCTTTTTCGGACCCGTCCCAGATACATGTCTGCCCTGGACAGATATTCATAACCAGTTCTTACGTCTTCGAATGTCTCCGGTGTTGTGCCGTACTGAAGGGGCAGGTTCTCGTCCACCCAGTGGATGAAATTCTCCGGATTCTCATCCAGTCCGCGCATTGTTTCCAGTGCCCTTTTCGGATCATTTCCTTTGAATATCCTCCCGACGACCTTGAAGATGGATTCTTTTGTATCCCTTTCCGAGGTTACGATATCCTCAACATAGATCTCTTCTTTATCCACAGCAATGGCCTGTAAGTCCTTTATTGCACTGCGCAGGTCTCCTCCTGCATTTTCGGTGAGCTTTTCCAGCACACCTGCTCCACACATGATCTTCTCTTCATAGCATATCCTCTTTAATGCCGGGAGCATGGACCTTGCCTGGATACTGTTGAACTTTATCTCCTGACATAGTGAACGAAGGGTGGGGGTCAGGCCATAGCTGTCATTGGCTATGAGAATAATGGGCTGTTCGGTCTTTTTAATGATAATGCCAAGGGATCTGGCTCCTCCTCTGTCAGCATTACCGTGCATATTGTCAGCTTCGTCAAGGATGATCAGACGCCTTGCCAGACTTCCCTGGAGGCTTCCCATTTGAGAGGCAGAACCTGCCACTTTTTCAATGGCTTTTGCTGTGCGTTGATCACTGGCGTTGAGTTCGATGGTCTCCCATTCCATGTCCCTTGCCAGGGCATGTGCCGCTGAGGTCTTGCCGATACCTGCCTGGCCATGGATTAATATGGCCCTCTTTTCAGGTATGCCTTCATTCCAGCTCAGGGCCCATTTATGCATATCTGACACGGCTTTTTTGTTCCCGACGATGTCTGCAAGGGATTGCGGTCTGTATTTTTCAACCCATTCTATTGATCTTTTCATGACAAACTTCCAGAATTTATTGAAGTTGACTTTGATAAAGTCTATCTGACAAATTTTTTGTTGTGATCTGCTTTCGATCAGCTTATGTATGTTTTCAATAATACATCACATGATCTATGTTTCCCTTAAACGGGATACAAAAATATTAATCTTTAGTGGTCTTATTGTAATACTCACAAACTAATCCATAATTGCCATTATAGTTAATATCATTTCTGGAAAGGGAATAATGATGCAAAACGATTCCACAGCAAATCTGATAGAGGTGGTCCGTGCAAGGGCCCTTGCCAATGGGGCAAAGGTTGCCATAGGTGTACGCAATCCCACTCCAAAGGACATTTCCAGTATGGAAAAAGCTCAGGAGGAGGGATATGCCAGAGTGGTCCTTGTGGGGGACAAGCAGCAGATCGATCGTATAGGTACTTGCCTTGAGATCATCAATACCCATGAACCCGAGATAGTTCTGGGTGATCTGCTTGCCTCGGGTTCGGTGGATGCCGCAGTGCGCGGGACTGCCGGGGCTTCAGGGACACTTTCACATCTCAGGAAGGTGCTGAAAATGGAGAGGTTCTATCGCATGGCTTTTCTCCTGACATCGGAGGGAACTCCTTTTTTCCTGGCTCCTGTGGGAATTGATGAGGGTGACTCCCTTCCGGACAAGATCGTCCTTATGGAACTTGGTGTGGAATACATCCGCCGGTTTGGGATTGAGCCGATAGTGGGGATAATATCCGGAGGCCGGATGGGGGACCTGGGCCGGGATCCGGTTGTGGATAAAACCCTTGCTGAAGGGGATTTTCTGGAGAACCGGATGAAGGAGAGAGGTATTGATGCCAGGCATTATACCATCCTTATCGAGGAGGCTATAAAGGAGGCGAACTTCATCTTTGCGCCTGATGGCATTACCGGAAACCTAATGTTTCGGACCCTGGTATTCCTGGGAGGCGGGGATGGGATAGGTGCCCCTGTCCTGATGGACGATCATGTATTTGTGGATACGTCCCGTGTTGGGGGACATTACAGACAGGCCATCATGCTGGCCAGTGCTCTGGTTGATATGAAAGAAGAAAGACAGACAGGCAGACAGACAGGCAGACAGACAGGCAGACAGACAGATCAAAGGTGTTATGAATGAGTGATATAGCCACAGGATGGCCTCCTGTCAGGGGAGATCGTAAAACAGGGAATGAGCAGTCCCATATTGCAGTGGTGACCCTGGCCAGCAGTATTGATCCTTCTCCGCAGGCCTGTATCTGGGGAAGTTGCAAGACAGAGAACCTGGGAGCCGAGAAGATCGTTATTAATACCATCTCCAATTCCAACATACGCTATCTTCTTCTTTGTGGTAAAGAATCCCGGGGTCATCTTGCAGGCCAGACCCTGATATCATTGTACCACAATGGAGTGGATGGGGAAGGGAGGATCATAGGTTCCAATGGTGCTATCCCGTTCATTGAGAACATCACCCCCGGGATGATCGGGCGTTTTCAGACGCAGGTTGAGCTTATTGACAGGATCGGCCTGACAGACCCCGGAGAGATATATGCTATTGTAGAACAATATGCGGATAAAGGAGAGGTGTATACAGAGGCTCCCTTTGTAATGGAGGCGTCAAAAAAGAGGGATATGGGTGTTGTCAATGTATCTGCAGATATCATTATCTCCGGTACTGTCGTAATGGACTGCTCTTCAGGTGTCGTTTGTGAGGAATGCGATCTATAATTTATATAGCATTTGTGATCATATTGTATTTGTACTTTATAATGAGGAAACGTCATGTTCAGGTTTCAGAAAGAACAGGAGATAATAAATATAGCAGGGGTTAAGATCGGCGGTCAGCCCGGAGAATTACCCACGGCCCTTGCAGGTACTATATTCTATGAAGGACATGGTATCGTGGAGGATGAGCAGCAGGGACTGTTTGATCGCAGTGCTGCAGAAGAACTTGTGAATATCCAGTCAGCGTGTTCTGATGAAACCGGTAATCCTGCGATCGTGCATATCTTTGCAAATAGTGAGCAGAGTATGCACAGATATATTGACTTTATCACATCTATATCCGATAGTCCTTTCATTATCGATTCCCCTTCTGCCCGGGTAAGGATGCAGGCAGCTGCCTATGTGAGTGAGACAGGTCTTGCTGACAGGGCCATATATAATTCTGTCAATATGAGCATTGAACCTGAAGAGCGTTTTGCATTGAAAAGTTCTGATATAGACAGCTCTATTATTTTGGGTTTTAATGCCATGGATTCTTCTCTGGAAGGGAGGATGGCATTGCTTGAAGATGGTGGCAGGGTCCTTGATGAGGGTCTGCTGTCCATCGCCCGGGATTGTGGAATATGCAATATGCTCATCGACCCCAGCATCACACCTCTGGGCGACGGGGCCGGGATCGCTTTGAGAATGACGCTGACAGCCAAGGCCAGGTGGGGATATCCGGTGGGTTCAGGGATACATAATGCGCCATCTTCCTGGAGCTGGCTGAAGGAAAAGAAAAAGGAAGACCCTTTGATCTACAGGATATGTGATGTAGGTACAGCACCTATGCAACAGTTATCCGGAGGGGATTTCGTACTATATGGGCCCATAGACAATGCGAAATATACCTATCCTTTAGCCGCAATGACCGATATACTGGTCAGTGAGGCTTCCAGGGACCTGGGTACTCAGATCGCATCCACCCATCCCTTGAATAAACTTGTATGATATTTCCCGGGTTAATATATAAGCGGACGGATTGGTATGAAGGAGCTTAAGGTAAACATATCAGATGAATTGTATGAACAATTGTTCACAACCACCGATAAAGGGTCATTGCTGCTGAAATTGCTTGAAAAGGAACTGGACATCCTAATTGAACCGTCTATCAAAGGGCCGGTTAAACCGGGTGATCTTCCTCCCTCTGAAATGGATGAAACTTCAGAGATTGCTAAAAACGATGGAAATGATATCAGGGTTCCGGGCGATTTGATGGATGCAGTAGCACCGGCTCCACTGTGCGATACTGATAAATCCTCCCCTGATTCTCTTGATCCTTCTGATGATCTGGATTCTCCCTCTGATCCCCTTGAACTCTCTGGTGACGATCCCCTTTCCCCTTCCGATTCTCTGGCTCCTTCTTCTGATCTGGATTCTCCCTCTGATCCCCTTGAACTCTCTGGTGACGATCCCCTTTCCCCTTCCGATTCTCTGGCTCCTTCTTCTGAACTGGATCCTCCCTCTGATCCCCTTGAACTCTCTGGTGACGATCCCCTTTCCCCTTCCGATTTTCTGGCTCCTTCTGCTGATCTGGATTCTCCTTCTGATCCCCTTGAACTCTCTGGTGACGATCCCGATATTTTCCCTGTATCTGATGTTCCTTTTGAGCCTGTAAATTTTCCTGTTTCAGTACCTTCTGAGAACCAGGAGGAAGCTTTACTGTCTGACGATATCCAGGCAGTTTCTGTTGAGCCGGAAGACTCTGAAGTTTTGGAGGCGAAAGATGTTCCTGAGGCCGTGCCTCTTATGAAATGTGATGATATGTCTTTTATCTACGGGGCTTTGATGGGACTGGATGAGAGGCTTCATGGGATGGAGGACCTGATATGTGAGCTCCGGGCCATTCTGACTGAAATGAAAAGATCTTCCGGAGAGGCTATTAAACCGATTGATGATGTTGATTCTCCTGAGGCTCATATGCCGGCAGTCAAACTTCCATACAAAGTGCTTTCCTTCCCTGATATGGGTCTTTCCAAAGATCAATCCTCAAAACCTTCCGGGGAAATTGAGGATGAAGGGGTTATGGATCAGGAAGAAGCTTTTTTGGCAGATATTTGTGTTAATGATAATTCTCCCATTAATGAAGGTGCAGGGGTTTGTACTGATCCGTCACTTCCTTTTCCGGAACTGGACATCTCTGCTATCAATGATGGAAATCCATCCATTGATCCGTTTCATTCGGATGATCTGAATCTTCCTCCCCGGCCAGAGTCCGGTACACTTTTTTCTGCTGACATCATTCCATCGGATAACGTCATACCTGCAGAAGAGGATCAGCCATCGGCTCCAGAACCAGAAAAAACTCCCTCAGGTTTTATGCAGGATCCTCTCAAGGCCAGCATCCTTACCTATCTCCCATATGGTTCCCTGGTAAAAAAACAGGTGATCATTACCCTTCTTTCGAAAAGGCACAATGAAAAGGATGTGGATTCCCGGATCGATAGGATGCTTTCCGAAGGTGTCATTTCAAATATCGTAAAAGATGATACGGTCTATCTGACCCGGATTACCGGGGATTGAGTGTGATTTAATTAGTTGGGGAGGTTGGCATGATGATAATATTAAGTCCGGTATGATCCCTTCTGAAAAAAAGATAGAGAAGGCCCTCAATATCGGGGATGCTCTTCTCTTAAGTTAAGTCTATTTTTGGTATTTTCACTCTCTGATGGCACCTTTGCTGGCCGAACTTACCATTTTGCGGTAGCGGGCCAGATATCCTCCGACCTCTTTGACCAGTGGAGTGAAAGTTGTCCTTCTTTTCTCCAGTTCTTCTTCAGTGACCTTAAGTTCCAGCTTCCTTTGCGGAATATCGATCTCGATGATATCTCCCTCATTAACAAGGCCGATAGGCCCTCCTTCATAGGCCTCAGGGGATATATGGCCTATGCAGGGTCCTCTGGTACCTCCGGAGAAACGCCCGTCAGTAATGAGGGCCACGGAGTCGATAAGACCCATTCCTGCAATGGCTGATGTTGGGGAGAGCATCTCGCGCATACCGGGTCCCCCTTTAGGACCTTCATAGCGGATGACCACGACATCACCGGAAACTATCTTTCTTTGCATTATGGCTTCCATGGCGTCCTCTTCACTGTCAAACACCCGGGCAGGGCCGGAATGAGTGAGCATCTTTGGATCCACTGCAGCCTGTTTGATGACACAGCCATCAGGAGCCAGATTGCCCTTAAGCACAGCAATGCCGCCTTCAGGATGGAGGGGCTGCTCAATGGTGGAGATGATACGCTGATTAAGTTTTGGGTTTACGATCACATGGTCTTTGAGGTTCTCTGCAACACTCTTGCCGGTAACAGTAAGCTCATCGGGGTTGATCTTTGACTCAAGTCTTTGCAGGATCGCATGGACTCCTCCGGCCCGGTCAAAGTCGATCATGAAGTTGTCCCCGCCAGGACGCAGTCCGATAAGGTGGGGGGTGGTCTTGCTGAGCCTGTCAAAGGTCTCCAGGTCAAGTTTAAGACCAAATTCGTGAGCAATAGCAGGCAAATGCAGGGTTGTATTGGTACTGCCTCCAACAGCCATGTCCACCATGATAGCATTCTCAAAGGATCTTTCTGTAACGATCTTACGTGCATTGAGGCCTTTATTGACCAGCTCAACAATACGTTCACCTGAATCCTTGGCAATGCGCATCTTCTTTGCATCAACTGCATGGGCGGTTGCACAGCCTGGAAGGCTAAGTCCCAGAGCTTCGGTCATACATGCCATGGTATTGGCGGTGAACATCCCGGCACATGAGCCTGCACCTGCACAGCTCAGGTCCTCCAGCATGGCAAGTTTTTCCGGAGAGGTCTTTTCACTCTGGCACTCCCCTACTCCTTCAAAGACGGAGATCAGGTCCCTGTATTGGTCATCTGCAAAACCCGGGAGCATCGGTCCACCGGTGACCACAATGGCGGGTATGTCCAGCCGTCCTGCTGCCATGAGATGTCCGGGTGTGATCTTATCACAGGCGGTGACCATGACCATTCCGTCCAGCTGGTGGCCCTGAAGCATAAGCTCAACAGTATCTTCAATAGCTTCCCGGCTGGGGAGGGAATATTTCATTCCTTCGTGGCCCATGGCAATACCGTCACAGATCCCTATGGTGTGGAATTCAAAGGGGACTCCCCCGGCACTCCTGATGCCGGCCTTGACCGCTTCAGCCACTTTATCCAGGTGGATATGGCCCGGGATGAACTCGGTCCAGGAGTTCACCACAGCGATAAAAGGTCTTTCCATCTCGGAATCAGTGACTCCGGTAGCTTTCAGAAGAGATCGGTTGGGTGCACGTGCATCCCCTTTTTTTGTGTTATCACTTCTCATGTAATTACCTCTGGATGATCATTATAATTCTACATGATTAAACTATAAGTATTTAGGTCCTTTTGCCAGGGTGGCCGGATATATTTCAGGGTCCGGATATGCCCGGTCAATTAAGACTGACCGAAGATCACCCACTATCAACAGATACATAAGTTATCTTTTTCTTCTACCATTTATTCATGAGAGTTGTGATAATTGATGGTTATGTGGATGAACCTGCATGTTTTGGGGTTCCTCCTTATGTTTCTCCTTATATACGTTATATAGCCGGGGCCCTGGATGAGCGAGGGGTCAAAGACATACATTATCTTACCATTGATTCTCTGCGGCAGGCCTCTGAAAAAGAGTTAAGATTACTAAGCAGTGCCGTTCTTGTTGTCATTATCTCCGGGATCACTGTTCCCGGTAAATATCTGCGGTCCACTCCCATAACTCCGGGCGAGATCAACAATATTTGTGACCTCTCTCCGGGTCTTAAGGTCATAGGAGGACCCATACGTCTTGGTTTTAGTAAAGAGGGGGGTATGAGTGCCGCAGGTCTTGACATTTTCAGGGACGATGTGGTCCTTGCCACAAAGGATGTTGAAGCATATGTCTTTGACCTTATTGATGACAGTGGAAATCTGTGCAGGGATGATGTGTTCCACCGTATGAGGACAGTAGAGGAGATCGGCAGATGGGCCCCATCGGGAGCTTTTATTATAAGGCAACATCCGGATTATCCTCATGTTATGTGTGAGCTTGAGACCTACAGGGGTTGCGGGCGCAGGGAGCATTGCTCCTTTTGTACGGAAAGTTTCTATGGTCCTTCCGTTTACAGGCCGGTGGAAGATGTAATTGCTGAAGTTGGGGCATTGTATGGACACGGGGCCGTAAATTTCAGGCTTGGAAGACAGCCGGACCTGCTCAATTATCATTCTGTGGATGTGGGAGGGGATGTCAGAAAACCGCAGCCGGAAGTTCTTGGATCCCTTTATAGCGGTATCAGGAAGGTGGCTCCCCATCTGCATGTCCTGCATATGGATAATGCCAATCCCGGAACCATTGCGGCCTATCCCGATGAGTGCCGGGACATCCTGCGGACCATTGTTAAATATCATACTTCAGGGGATGTTGCGGCCCTGGGAATGGAAACTGCAGATCCTGAAGTGGTGAGGAAGAACGGTCTTAAAGCCATGCCTGAAGATGTGCTTGGGGCAATTGAGCTGATCAATGAAGTGGGAGCTTCAAGAGGGGCATCCGGGCTGCCTGAACTCTTACCCGGGCTTAATTTCGTGCATGGGTTACCGGGGGAGTCTAAGAAAACATTTAAGTTGAACTATGATTTTCTCAAAAGAGTACTTGATTCAGGTCTGCTGGTAAGAAGGATCAATATCAGACAGGTAATGGCATTTCCAGATACTCCGGTATATGGCCAGGACCAGCTGGTCCGAAAGAACAAGAAGCTCTTTTTGAAATATAAGGACAGGGTTAGAAAGGAGATAGACCATCCCATGCTCCTGAAGCTGGTGCCCAAAGGTACCATACTTACGGATGTAATGTCCGAGATATATGCAGATAACAAAAGCGGGAATGTGCTGACCTTTGGCAGACAATTCGGTTCATACCCCCTGCTTATAGGTATCCCTGAAAGGGTTCCCCCGGGTCAAATGCTTGATGTGGAGGTAGTGGGCCACGGGCAGCGTTCTATTACTGCAATACCTTATCGGTCATCTGTCTGAGGATCATTTGCTTTCCAGCAGGTCCTGGATGAAATCAGTGTCTTTGAGGATCTTTGCACTGACAAAGCTGCCGGCAACAATGTTGGTATAATAGGTAAATGCACGCCAGGCGATGACCGTTATCCCTACCAGGGATGATGAGTTCAGAAGAACGGAGAACAGAGAGATTGCCCCGGCTTCGGCAACACCGCTTGCACCAGGGGTTGTCGGTATTATCGTGATGAATACCAGCAGGATCTGGGCAGCAAAGGCCAGCGGGATCAAAGGTTGCTGGTTAAGTCCTGCCAGGATCACCGGCAGTATGGAATATTGTGCGCTCCTGTGAATGATCGTGCAGAGCATTCCACAGGCAAGTCCGGCTTTTCCATCTTTTAGAAGCATATGTAGACCTCCATGGAAGGTATCAATCTCGCTGTCGATCCTGTTTAACAGATGGGCCATTGATTCTTCGGTCTTTTTTCCATGCCATCTTTTTGTCCGGTTTGCCAGCAGATGGGTCAGTGCTTTTATTTTATGGGGTTTCCAGATACTATAGGCAAACATCAGCAGGAATATAAAAAGACAGAGTTCACCTATGATGAATATGAGTTCCAGTTTCATGTCTTCGAAGATGTTCAGGAACATGTGGAAGGCAATGGGTGCTGCAAGTAATATCAGGGTGGCATCAAGGATACGTTCTCCTGCAACCACGGCAGTTGCTTTGCCAAGGGGAATCTCATTGTTATGGAGCAGATGTATCCTCAGTGGTTCCCCTCCTGCAGAAGATGGAGTGACTGCGGCCACCAGCAAACTGGATATGGCTATTTCCACCGATCTGGATATGGATATCTCAGCTCCCATGGACTGACACATGAATTTAGTCCTTGCTCCCCAGGCAAGATAGGAGAATAACTGCAGCCCCAGGGCAATGGCCAGAAACTCATGTCTTATGTCTAAGAGAGTCTCCACTGTTTCGGTATTCACTGTTGTCGTTAACAGGAAGACTGATGAGAGTATGCTTATTACAACGGCTGTAATTAATAATTTTACAAATTTAGTCATGATCCGATCATTGCGGGTGAACCACCAACCCCTATGAGTGGTTCACGCTCCTTTAAGCAAGCCTATGATTTTAGTCATGGAGAATTGACAATCCGGTTTACTCATATTCGGGATTAAGGATATTTTCCTTTATCTTTGTTCCTGCCCGTATGTTTATTTCAGGCCAGATCTTTACATCTGAGTGGATGGTGGCATCATCTGCGATTATGACCCTGGGCCCGATCACTGTTCCATTTTCCATGCTGCAGTTCTTTCCGATGACGGTGTCATTGTCTATGATAGAACCAGATGCATTTGAATTGTTGCCGATGGTGACATTATTGAATATATAGGAGGAGAGTATCCTGCAGTTGTCCCGGATGACACAGTTGGAGCCTATTGTCGTATAGGGGCCGATGAGCACATTATCTCCGATGGTCGTGTTCTCCCCGATTATCATGGGGCCTACCAGGGCTGAGTTGGAGCCTATGACCACGTTGTTGCCTGTTTTTAAAGGCCCGTAGATACGGGCATCCTTTGTGTTGAAATGTCCTTCTATGGAAGTGGCCGAGAGGGTCTCCAGCATCCAGCGCTGGGCCTGTCTGTAGGCAGCCGCGCTTCCCACATCGGTCCACTGACCGCGCACGAGCAGGCCGTTGATCCGTCTGTCATTTTTCATAAGATAGGGGAAAAGGTCCTTTGCAAAGTCAAATTGAGTATCTTCAGGTATATGGTCGAAGATCTCCGGGTCACACATGTAGATACCGGTACTTGCCAGATTACTGAAGATCTCCCCTGGCCCGGGTTTTTCGAGGAAGCGGTGTATCTTGTTGTTGACGTCCATGTCTGCGATACCAAATTCTCTGGGGTCATCGATGGAGAGCAGACCTATGGTAACGATGGCATCGTTTAATTCATGGAACCTGAACATTGTTCTAAGTTCCAGGTTCATGACATGGTCCCCGCCCACAACAAGGAACGGTTCATCGCCCAGGAACTTCTGGGCATTCTTTATACCCCCGGCAGTGCCCAGTTTTTTATCCTCATAGACATAATCCAGATGTACGCCAAGCATACGGCCATCCCCGAGCTCTTCTTCAAGCTTTTCTGCCATATAGCCCACGGTGATGACGATCTCGTTGAATCCTTCTTTGGATAGGTGTTCGATGAGATGGATCACAGACGGTCTGTTCAGGATAGGAATTGCGGGTTTGGGTCGCTGGAAGGTCAAAGGCCTAAGCCTTGTGCCTTCACCTCCGCACATGATACAGGCTTTCATACAGCCTTTGATGTTGTTTATGTTTTAAAATATTGCCGATATGATGCTATATAAGTGAAGGAAGTTTGCTTTTGGAAAGAGGTTTGCCGGGATGTCAGAGCGGTGTAACATCGCTTTGTTTTTGAACGACCAGTTCTTTTTCACCTTCATATTCATCCAGCAGGCCGATGATCCTGACATCATCATCAATGTAGACCATTTTGTCTATATATTCGGCCCCTTTGTTATTTGGAATGAAGACGGTGATCATGCCCCTGCTGTAAGAGACATCCATTATGAGATGGTTCCCGTTGAATGTGATCTTTTTGTTCAGGACCGTTCCCTCTACAAAGACCTTCTCTCCAATGAGTGAATCATCTGAGAGGGGAGGGATATTCCCGGTTACCTCCCCTGGCAGATAGGTCATATAAGCCACTGCCAGGGAGAGTATTGTCATGGTCAGAAGGATTGCAACTATCTTCTCTTCCTTTTCCATTTAAACCTCCTTAACTTCAGGCGGTTTCGTTGATCGAGATCAGGGTTACCTCAAAGTTCAGGTTCTTTCCGGCCAGGTGATGGTTGTAGTCCAGGGTCACATTGGTCTCATTGACCCCTATGATGGTGATCTGCTGTCCATATCCTGTGTATAGTTTCTGTCCGACCACCGGGGTGATATTAGCAGCTTCCATCTCTTCGATAGCTATCGAGCGGATCAGATCGTCACGGTGTTCCCCGTATGCATCTGCAGGTTGTAGTTCAAGGGTCTTTGTTTCTCCTGCAGCCATTCCCCTTACCCCGTTATCAAAACCGCTGATCATCTGTCCGGCCCCGATTGTAAATTCGAGGGGCTGGTATGTACGCTGGGTGTTGTAGATATCCGGGTTTTCCATTGCGACTTCCTCAATGGATGTGTCAAAAACACTGCCATCTTCAAGAGTGCCTATGTAGTCCACTTTGACAAGATCTCCGTCCTCTGCCACCACATCTTCACCGTTTCCGGCACAGCCGCTTATGCAGATCATTGCGGCGATCAAAATTAATGCTATCTTCGTTCTCATTGTGATCAAGTTCATACTTTTGCCATCTGTCATAAATGTGATGGCATGGGCCCATGCATTAAGTTTTATGGGTACTTTTAATGGAATGGGTGTGGAAAAAATGATTTAGACCTGAGCAGTATCTGTCACTTATTTGTTTTGTGTAGGGAGTTTCAATACAAATACGGTGCCTTTTGGCTTGTTGTCTTCAACTTCAATGGATGCGCCTATATTGTTCAGACATTGTTTTACGATGTGAAGGCCCTGGCCCGTGTTGCTGTTCTCCCCGTAGGTGAAATCCTTTTCGAATATGTGTTCTTTGATATCTTCAGGGATACCTTTACCGTTGTCCATTACCCTGATTTCGCATCTGTTCTCTTTTTTGTCTATGACAATGTCCATTTCAGTAGCTTTTCCATGTCTTAAGGCGTTTTCGATAAGGTTGTGGAATACTGAATAGATCGTGTCGTCGGCATCGATGTTACAATTGCCTTGCAGATTGAGGTTAATTTCAGGATGTTCCCCTGATATGGATTCGATGATATTTCTTACATTATATGTTGTGCTTTTTTTCCCTGTATCCATTGATCTCATTTCAGCTATTCTTTTCAGGCCGGCACCGGATGCTTTTTTTGCTATCTCAATATATTTATCATCACCATGTCTCTCGAAGAGGTCCAGGGACATTGATATTGTGCTGAAGTTATTGGCAAGGTCATGTCGCATGATATGATTGGAGTTTTTCAGATCATTTGAAAGGGCCTTTGTTTGACTGAACAGTGTATCCATTGGATTTTTGAGGCTGCTCTCCACTACTGCTTTGTATATGAAATAGTATGAAATGAATTTGAATATATGGCCTGTGAAATTGGAGAATCCATAAACGTCTACATAGAATGTGAATGAGAGTTCGGCAAGGATCGTAAAGAAAATTGATGCAGTAATATATTTGAGCAGAGATCTGGAAAATTCATTCTTATTTTTACGGAGCAGATAATAGGTTATAAGGAGCAGGGCGGATATGGTATATTCACTATATATCTTGAATAATGTAAGGCCCTGGCCCTCTATGTAACAATCCGGGAACATCCCCCTGAATATAAGGAATATCAAGATGCCTGTTATGGTCGAATATAAAATGACTAGATCTATTTTTTTTGTATTTTTTTTAATCAGGAATACAGCACATAACAGAGTAAGGCTTTCCAGAAATCGTGCGGTAATCCAGAGTTGTGTGGGGAGGTTTGCATCATACCCGGTGAATATCTGCATGCCTTTATAGGCTATTGTGTGTATAAGATCGAAGAATGCTATGTACAGATACGCTATGCCCAGAATACGCACATAATTATCCTCTATAGTGTCGTACAGATTCCATACGATCAAAAAAAAGGAGGCTGCAACTATTATTGAGAATAGTTCCACAAGCACATGAAAGAACAGATAGTTGTATGTACTCAGT
Organism: Methanosarcinaceae archaeon; assembly: GCA_963676195.2. Lineage (GTDB taxonomy): Archaea > Halobacteriota > Methanosarcinia > Methanosarcinales > Methanosarcinaceae > CAXXJW01. The sequence goes on from CAXXJW010000002.1 coordinate 998,307, forward strand.
CTGTAGAGAACTACCAGGGATACTATGATCAGCAGTCCATCTCTTAAATTATTGTAGTTTGTACGTTGGTCCATATTCCTTTTCCATTTTACGATGGAAGTAATGATGTCATCATTATGAATGTTATCTATTGACCTATTTTAGATTTGTGGTGGCCTTAGGTTTTGATATTATGTATTTATCTTCTTTCAATAAATTCTTATAGTATCTCTATGCGACTCAGTTTCGATTATATCCAAATGTGCCAGTCAACAGAACACGTTTCCAGTACTGTTCTCTTTCAATTATGACATTATCATCTGTTTTCATAGATCGATATTCTAATAATGAAAACTGGAAGTTTTGTCTTGCATAATCAATTCCATATATTTTAATAAGTTTTGTAAGTTCATCGTTCCATCCATGACCTGTACCAATATAGCATCCCCATCTGGACCAGATTCCCGTTTCGCCATAAGCGGATCCGACATACATTTTACGATTATTGGGGTGTAGGGGCAGAGAAAGCCCATGACTTCAGTCGTGGGTAGTTCACTTAATTAGAAGAATAGATTTACTGCTTGTTATTATATCTCCAGGTAGTTCCCATTAACTTTCAACCATTCCTTCCTTTTTTCGTAGTCATTCAGAACAGAGGCCATGATCTCCCGGAATCTTTGTGTATGGTTCTTTTCTTTCAGGTGGACCAGTTCATGTACCACCACATAGTCAACTATGGGCATTGGTGCAAGGATGGTCTTCCAGTGGATGTTGATGGTCCCGGCTGAAGAACATGAGCCCCAGCGGTATTTGAGTTCAAGTACCCTTATGTCAGATGGTTCCACTGCGAGTATGGGTCTGTAGATGTCCATACGTTTTTTTATGATGGGGAGGGCATGCTTACGATACCAGTCGATGAATGTTTCCCGGCCCCTGTCAGCATAGTTCCGGTTTAGTTCAAAATACCCCCGGGATAGCTTCAGAGGGGGGCCGTTGTCGACCAGTTGGAGTCTGTAACTTTTTCCCAGATAGAGGAAGCCTTCTCCATTTACATATCTTTTAGGCGGCAGTTCGTCTTCTATAAGACGTTTTTCTGCAAGTTTCTGATATATCCAGAGTTTCTTGCGGTTAAAAAAATCATCGATGATGGCTATCGGGCAGTCCTCCGGGGCCCTTATTATGATATCATTGTTGCGCTGGATCGTAATCCCCAGACTTTTGCGGGGGGAGCGTATCAGGGTGTAGGTCAGGGGTTTTGCTGACATGTGTCTTTAAGTTTCAAGTCGAGTTTTTCTGCAAGGTCCATCAGTCTGTTTGCTATTGTTTCTCTGTACTTTATGGAGTTGGGCAATTTAGACTTTACCAGCATGTTTGTGATATAACTGGTGAGTTTCTTTTTTTCGGAGTCCTTCTTCCAGAAATCAACGATGTCAATCTCTCTTTTTATTAGTGATACGATGTCGGATGTGAGGTCAATAAGCTTTTGTTTATCTTCCGGTTCATTTTCACCATACAATTCCTTTGCAATGATGTCATAGAACGGTTTTTCGACAACCGGATCAAGGCCGTCTTCATCGTCCCCCCGTCCGGAGCGTACTTTGGTGAGGAAGTGTTCCAGTTCATGGGAGAGTTCTTCCCAGTTTTCTTTATATTCGGCCAGGATATCTTCCAGTCTTTCACTTAATTTCCGATAGAATTCAGGATCATAATCGATGTTCTCTGAGATATGATATCTTATGGCATGTTCCATTTCAGAGGCTTTTGCTTTTGGAGATCTGATGTCTGATACATAGTCCTCGAAGTCTTCTGCCATGATAGAAATCGGAGGGACCTTCGGGTCCACTCCCTGTGAGATGATGTATTCATCGATGAGCTTTTTGACCTTCTCTTCGGCGTCTGCAATGTTTAAGCTGTTGTCCCTGTACCTGTTCCTTGCTGTCAGTTTGATGAATGCGAGGTTTTTCATGTCCTGTACATAGGGTAGTGCGGCAGGGTCGGGAAGGACGGTATCCATGCTTTTGAGGAAATATTTGAATGCGACTATAAAGTCGGCCCGGGTCTGCTCGTCTGCCAGATGGTCCACACAGGCATCGATGTCTTCAATGCTGCTGATGTATGCTTTTTCAAATATATCTTTTACACGTTTGTGACGCTCGGTAAGTTTTGGTATCTCATCTTTAAGTTCAATAAGGGCGCCTCTTAGATCATTTGCGGTGAATATGTCAAGAGCATCCTGGAGATGGTGGCCGATACCATAATAATCCACTACAAGCCCGTAGTTCTTTCCTCCTGCCGGTCTGTTGACCCGTGCTATGGCCTGGAGAAGGTTGTGTTCTACAAGTTTTCTGTCGATATACATTACCTGCTCTACGGGAGCGTCAAACCCTGTGATGAGCATGTCTTTGACGATCAAAAATGCGAGGCCGCTTTGTTTGTCCCCGTCTTTGAGAGGCTTTTTGAACCGTTCTATGTCCCGGTTCTGACGGTTTCGGTCGGTGTATGGGGCATATTCTACCGGATCGTTGTGATCTGCTGAGATCACGACCGAGGTTTTGAGCCTTTTGAGGGTGTCAAGTTCTGCTTTTTCCTGTATGGCTTCAGGTTGCCCCTCAAGTTCTTTTATTGTGTTCTCGATGGCCCTGTCCAGATATTGTTTGTATCTTATGGCGGCTTTTCTGCTGGAGGTTACGACCTGTGCTTTAAAGCCGTTTTCCATGATGTTTTTCCGATAGTGCCTGATGATGTCAGCGGCAATGGCTTCGATGCGTTTCGGGGCCGAGAGGATGTCAGTTTTTGTTCCGTATTTTGCCTGTATGGCTTCTCTTTCCTCTTTTGTATATTCCCGGAACATGTCTTCAAAGACATCATCCAGGGCCTTTCCGTCTTTGACGGCATCTTTTGAGGTGCGCCCTTCATAGATGATCTGCAGGGTGGAGCCGTCTTTGACGGATTGTTCGATGGTGTATTTGTCGATGTAGTCCCCGAATGTCTCGCAGGTTTTCTTTTTTACTTTTTCCGTGATCAGAGGTGTTCCTGTAAAGGCGATCTTTGTGCAGTTTGGCAGAGCATTGGAGAGGCTTGCGTGGAGGGTTGAGGATTGTGTTCTGTGGGCCTCGTCTATGAGCAGGAGGATGTTTTCGGACCGGTTGAGGATGGGAAGGGGTTTGAAACTGCTCTTTTTATTGTTTGAGCCTTTTTTGTGTTTGGGCCCGGAGTTCTTTCTTTTTTCCTGGAATTTCTGCATCATGCCCATGACCAGACTGGAGGTGTCGGTCTTTAGCATCTCTTTAAGTTCATTGATGTTGTTTGCGATGTAAACGGTTTCATCGGTGTTGTTCGCAGTTTTGGAAAGCTGGCCCTGGAGGTCGGTGCGGTCGGTTACAAGGACGATCTTGTATTTCTTAAGTTCAGGGTCTTTCCTCATTTTGCGTATCAAAAATACCATTGTGAGTGATTTGCCGCTTCCCTGGGTATGCCAGATGACCCCGCCTCTGTCTTCAGGAGTGGCCCCTTCTTTTAGTTTTTTTACGATCTTGCTTGCTGCCCGGTATTGCTGATACCGGGCCACTATCTTTACTGCTTTTCCTTTATCATTCTCTTTGAAGATGGTGAAGTTGTGCACAATATCCAGGAAGTTCTCTATCTGGAGCATGCCCTGTATCATTATCTGCTGGCTGTTTGGATTGGCTCCGCCTGGATTGATCTGTGAGAATTTGAACGGATAGCAGTCCTTCCATTCAAGATAATGCTCAAACCCTCCCCCGATGGTTGAGAAGCGGGCCTGTTGCCTGTATGTTGATATCATGAACTGGTTGTAGTAGAACAGTCTTTCATTGCCTTCCTTCTCTTTTGTGTGGGCCCGGTTGTTGCTGTACCGCAAAAGCTGGTTTATTCCCTCCCACATGGGATCTGTGAGTTTAGGGGACTTACACTCCACAACCACCAGCGGTATCCCGTTAACAAAAAGCACGATATCAGGAATGATATGGTTGTGAGTGCCGGGAACATTGACCTTGAACTGACTGATAGCCAGAAACCGGTTGTTTTGAGGATTTTCAAAATCGATGAATTTCACAGTAGGGCTCTTAGCTTTCGTCTTCCTGTTCTCATCCGCCACCGTATTATTAAGAAGCAGTTCACAGGCCTGCATATTGGCCTCCATGAGATTACCTGAACGGATACGCTTAAGTTCGGTAATAGCTTCCCTGACCTGGTCCCCCTCCATCCAGGGATTGATCCTTTTTAAAGCCAGGCCCAGCTCCTTTTCTATGATGACCTCACTATATGCAGATCTATATGAGTCCTCGGGGGACGAGTTTGTCTTTAATTCAAGAACGTCCCAGCCCAGATCCTCAAGCTGATCAAGGAAAGGTTTCTCAACGTAAGTGTACTCATTAAAGTCAGTCATACCCTCACCCTTCCAGTCAGTAGATCAGACATGAGGCCCTTTTTAATTTCGAGGAGCTTGCTTTTGTAGGCCTCCTCTTTTTCGATGCGCTGGTCGGCGGCAGTGAGGATTTTTGCGATGCGTTTTTGTTCGGGGAGGGGTGGGAGTGGGATATGAATTTGTTTAACAATTTTTCCGTTTAAAGACTGCTGTTTTGTTCCTTGAGAATATTGATATATTAATGAATTTCCATAGTGCAGGTAATATTGATATAGATAAATTGTATCAATCTTTTTATTGGAAAGAAATGCCATACATGATTGATTTGTTGTGGCAGATTTTCCGATTATTGCACAGCTTCCTCTAGTTCCTTCTGCTTCTAAACCTGTAATCGCTATAAAAAATGTGCCTGGTGGATAAAGTTTAAGATTTGTTTGTTCAACTGCTTTTTGAGTTATTTTTTCTTTTGTATTAGTGATAATTTTGTATTTAAGCTCTCCACTTGTCACCCAAAGAATGTTACCTTTAAAGTATTGTGGTTTTGTTCTACTTGGTGTAGAGCCTGTAGTTAAATCTTTATATATCTCTCCTAATTTTGGACATTCCCACTCCACCGGCACCCGCTCCAGCACAGAATCCTTAAATTCATGTGTATCTTCACTCCGGACCCGGCCCTGTTCATCTATTCCTTTAGTCAGCAGGTCGGACATGAGGCCTTTTTTTATCTGCCTGTATTTCTCGATGAGGGCCCCGGTCTTTTCTATTGTTTCATCTACTGATGAGAGGATAGAGGCTATTTTTTGCTGTTCGGGGAGGGGTGGGAGTGGAATAATGGCATGCTTCAAATCATTTTGATTTATTGCTTCAAATGTGGAACCACTTGCAACTCGTTTCAGTTGGTTCCCACTTTTTTGTAGTAGATAATACAAAAAATCTTGAGAGCAATTATCATTTGCATTAATTGCTGCTAACCCTCTTCCAACACAACATCTGATGTTAGAAACATTCAAAGACCCAACTGGTGCCCTTACACTTATCAATATATCTCCCCTATCAGCTATTTTAGTTGGTTCTGTGCAATAATATCGTATTTTTGGATTTTTTTCTCCAAAATCAGCATTTCCTTGGAAAAAAGGGAGACCTTGTTCACTTTGATTGTAACTATTTGATGGTGGACTCTGACCCATTTTGATATTACTAACTGAACTTAGAAATTTCACGTCCCAATTTACCGGTATTTCACCTAATTCCGTCATTTTATACCCTTCGTGCACTTCAGTAGTCATTTTGTACATTCTCCTTTGAGCCCTTGATGGATTTTTGAAGGCAGTTTTCCGGGTAGTTTTCCGGGTAGTTTTTTGGGTAGTTTTCCGGGTAGTTTTCCGGGTAGTTTTCCGGGTAGTTTTCCGGGTAGTTTTCCGGGTAGTTTTCTGGGTAGTTTTCCGGGTAGTTTTCCGGGTAGTTTTCCGGGTAGTTTTCCGGGTAGTTTTCCGGGTAGTTTTCCGGGTAGTTTTCCGGGTAGTTTTCCGGGTAGTTTTCCGAGTAGTTTTTTGGGTAGTTTTCCGGGTAGTTTTCCGGGTAGTTTTCCGGGTAGTTTTCCGGGTAGTTTTCCGGGTAGTTTTCCGGGTAGTTTTCCGGGTAGTTTTCCGGGTAGTTTTCCGGGTAGTTTTCCGGGTAGTTTTCCGGGTAGTTTTCTGGGTAGTTTTCTGGGTAGTTTTCTGGGTAGTTTTTTGGGTAGTTTTTTGGGTAGTTTTCCGGACAGTTCCCCGAATAGCTCCCCAAACATCCACTCAGCTCATCAATCCCTCCGCTTCTCATAGGCCCCCATCTCCCGAATCATCATATCCCAGCTCCTTCAAATATTCCTCCATCTTCTCCTTTGCGGCATCTCTTTGGGCCTCTATTTTCCTTGCGGGAGTGTTGTATTTGTTCCACCAGTTCTCGAGGGTATGGATGAACTGCTGGCGGGACTCGGTGAGGTACTGGTCGAGGTAGCTGTCCAGCAGGGCCTTGAAGTTATTGAGGATGCAGTCTGCGATCATTTCACCGTTTTGGGCCGGGCCCCCTTCAGAGGTGCATTGGGTGTCTTGCTGGTCGGGTTGTTTTATGTTGCCGTCTTCGTCCAGGAGTTGCTGGTTGGGGATGAAGTCTTTGGTCCAGCCGGTGGTCATGGCGGTCTTGAGGTCGTACTGGATGGATTTCCACCAGTTGACAAATATTCCGGCTACTTTGAAGTCGTCAAGGAGGGCCAGGGGGAGGAGGGTTTGTTTGAGGGAGGTGAGCAGTTCTTTGCGTATGATGAAGGAGTCACGGGTTTGGGGCAGGGCCAGAAGTCTTGCGTAGTTGTCGTTCCACCATCTGTCAAGGGCAGAGTGCATCCGGTCTTCCATAGGTTTGCAGAGTTTTTCCGATAGTGTTTTTATCTTTTCTTTTTCGTCTATTTCCGGGATGAGATCGTAATGATCCGGGGCCTTTTTTATCAGTATGTCTCCGTCTTTGACATTGTATCTCTCAAAGAGAGAGGCCTTATCTTCCACTTCTGAAGCAGGGATACCGCCGAAGAGATGGGCCCGGACATCATGGGGTTCGGGTGGCGGGGAATTGTCCACGTAGCGGCGGATGTTGAGGTTGTAGTCCTGCTCCTCAATTTCAGACAGATCGACCAGACGGGAATATTTCGGGATCTGCTGGTGTTTGTGATAGACCACAGCGATCTTCTCTATATCTTCGGGCCTCAGGCGGTTCTGGTTCTTGCCTTCTGCATATTCGGCATCTGCATTAATGAAAAGTACCCTGTCTTTGAGCTCTTCGGGTTTGCTTTTGTTCACCACAAGTACACATGCGGGAATACCGGTGCCATAGAACAATCCGGAAGGCAGGCCTATGATGGCCTCAATGACATCGTCCTTGAGCATGCCTCCGCGTATCTTTTTTTCCTCGCCTCCTCTGAATAGGACGCCATGTGGCATGACGGTAGCCATCTTGCCTTTGCTGTTGGTACTGGCCACCATGTGCTGGGCGAACATAAGATCGGCCTTTTTCTTCTCAGGAGAGAATCCATAAAGATATCTTTCCTGAAAGGTCAGGCTCTTCTTTGAATAATCAAGAGAGAACGGCGGATTGGCAATGACCCTGTCAAAATGCATGATCCCGCCGCCCTGTGTATGTTTTGGATCGGTAAGAGTATCCCCGTGTTCTATCTTTGCATCCTGTACATCGTGCAGGATCATATTCATCTTACAGATGGACCAGGTCCCTCCATTTGCATCCTGTCCGTATAAAGTGAGGTTGCGACTATTGTGGCCCTTCTCTTCAACATACTGTTTGGATTGTATCAGCATACCTCCGGAACCACAGGTAGGATCGTAGATCCTCATTCCTTCTTCAGGATCAAGGACCTGTACCATCATACGCACAACTTCGTTGGGAGTGTAGAACTCCCCGCCTTTCTTGCCCGCAGAATCCGCGAAATACTTGATCAGATATTCATAGGCCGCACCGAGCAGGTCCGGGAACTCAAAATCCTCGTTATGGAGGGATTTGCTGTCAAAATGCACCAGGAAATCCTGTAACTTTGAATCCGGGATACGGTTCTTGCCCTTTTTCGCATTGAAATCTATATGCTTGAGCACACCGTCAAGTTCTGAAGGGTTATTATCCTCCAGGGCCGCAAGGGCCTTGTTCAGCTCATTGCCTATGTCTTTTTTCAGATGTTTCAGATTATCCCATCTGGCTTCAGGAGGGACATAGTAGAGGTATTCGTTTGGTGAGTTGGCCATCTCGGCCGCTTCAGCTTCTGTAAACCCTTCTCCGATCCATTTCTGAATGATCTTCCCATACTGCTCATCGAACTGGTCGGACATCCTTTTCAAAAAAAGCATTCCAAAGATGTATTCTTTGTATTCCGATGCGTCCATAGAACCACGCAGGATGTCCGCGGCCTTGAATAAATGGGATTCAAGCTGTTGAAGGGTCAGTTTCACCATATCTTTCTAATGAATTGTTATAGTTTATAAATTTGTTTATCTGTTATGTAATGAGTATCCACACAATCTGGTCTTTATGATTAATAATAGCTTGCAGACTCATTGCAATATCCTTATTCTAATCAGTGGAGGATGATATATCGAAAAATGTTTCATAGATCGGCCCTTATAGACATAGAGCGGGATTTGATGCATGGGAATAAGTGTATATACGTTCTACAAATACGGGCCTGCCCGGGTGATAATAGATGATATTAAAATTCAAAGAAAACACACCATTCATTGCCAGCTCTGCCTTTATTGCAGCTTCTGCAGACCTCATCGGAGATGTGGTCATAGGTGAGAATTCAAGCGTCTGGTTTGGTGCGGTGATCAGGGGGGATATGAACAGGATCTCCATCGGAAACCGCACAAGTATTCAGGACAATGTGGTCATGCATACCGATATCGGGATTGAGATGGAGGTGGGTGATGATGTCACCGTGGGCCACTCAGCTATACTGCACGGCTGCATTATCGGGAACAATGTCCTCATAGGCATGAACGCTACCGTGCTCAACGGGGCCCGGATCGGGGAGAATTCAATTGTGGGGGCCAATGCCCTTGTCCCGCCCGGGAAGGTCTTCCCTCCAGGCAGTGTGATCACAGGAGTTCCCGGGAAAGTTAGAAGGGAAACCACAGCAGAAGATGTGGCCATGCTCAAAGAGAATGCTGATGAGTATGTGAAACTTGCAGCGGAGTATAAAGAGCAGATGGAATGATGCCGAAAGGTCAGGTTTATATCCCGGGATGATGGCATCATCCCGGGCCCACTGATGATCCGGATACAACAATGGCGCGGAGGAAAGCAATATGGCCGATTCATTAAAACGGGCCCTGCTGGACAAATGCAGGGATATGGACATCCCTCTGGTGGGTGTTGCGGATGTTAAGCGCTGGGACACTCCTCTTTTCCATCCCTGGGTCCCGGAAAACTTCAGGCCGGCTTCCATCTATCCGGAGGCTGTATCTGCTATTGTCATCGGCCTGCCGGTGACGTTGCCTGTACTGGAAACATCTCCTTCGATCTACTACCGGGAGCTGTATAAGACAGTTAATGGCCTGCTGGATCAGTACACCTATCTGCTTTCCAATTTCCTCACTTCAAAGGGCTACCCTTCCATCTTTGTGCCCCGGGATGGTTATGGCTCCATCAAAGTGCTTCTGGAAAATCCCGTGGCCTTCTTTTCCCACAGACATGCAGCCCTGCTTGCAGGCCTGGGCAACTTCGGGGTCAACAATACTATCCTGACCCCTGAATACGGGCCCCGGGTACGATTTGGGACCATCCTCACCACAGCTGAGCTGGAACCGGATGACATAATGGAAGAGCAGTTATGCAATCATTGCATGCGCTGTGTCAGGATGTGTCCGTCCGGGGCCCTTGAAGGGAAGGATTATCCTGAAGGGATCACTGATAAGAAGGCCTGTACGGCCTTTAGTGATGAGCTTAATAAAAAGTATATATCACCTTGCGGGATTTGTATTAAAGTCTGCCCGATAGGGGAGGATCGCAGGGTATTCGGGAGGGAGGATGCATCCATGTATGAGGACGAAGAGGGGTATGAGAAGTATCATAGGGCCCGGGCCCATGTTCGCTCATACGGCGGATTGTGATGTCTTTTTGTTGATGCAGTTGTTGTTACAGTTGTTTTTGCTCTTGCTGATGTTTTTATGTTGTAGTGGATCGGGATATGCAGGCCCTGGATGCAATAAATAAAAAAGGGGTAAAGGATCAGAGTATATCCTTTAAAGCAGCTGCAGCGGTATAGACACTGCCTGCACCGCAGATGTAATGGGTAACCTTCACTGCCTGCATGATCTCATCTTTTGTGGCCCCGGCCTCCATTGCCTGCATTGCAAGGGACATGGTTTATAGGTATCTATTAATAATTATATGTATTTATTTGCAGGTATATGTTATTATAAGTTACACTTAATTAATTATAAATATTAATGATTTCTTATATTGAATTAGTTCCTATTCACAAAATAATGCCAGGCAACCAGTCCGGGAATGTAAAAACAAAATAAATAGAATGATCGGAGTTGACAGAAATGGCCACAGAGGCAACTACTATCCCTACAACAAAGGCAGTTCGGGACAGGCTGAAAAGCTATGGACAAAAAGGGGAGACTTATAGCGATATTCTGATACGCATGATGGACTTGATTGATAGAGAAGAATTTATGGATCGGATGTACAGGCGTCTTGAAGAAAAAGATAAATTTGTATCGCTTGAGGATAGGTGAATACCGGGTCATCTACGAAGTTGAAGGTTATATCGTGTATGTTCTGGAAATTATGCTTCGTGGAAAAGGTTACAGGTGGCTTGATCGGTTACTTGTGGTCTAACTATTTTTGAATATGTGATTAAAAATTTCATAATCCTTTAAGGAAGGAAGCTCATGACTTCAGTCGTGGGTAGTTGACCTTCTCCAGACCCTGGATGCAATAAATAAAAAAGGGGTAAAGGATCAGAGTATATCCTTTAAAGCAGCTGCAGCGGTATAGACACTACCTGCACCGCAGATGTAATGGGTAACCTTCACTGCCTGCATGATCTCATCTTTTGTGGCCCCGGCCTCCATTGCCTGCATTGCAAGGGACATGACACCGTTGACGGCACCAGCTGAGATGTCAAGGGTCATTGCCATGAGGAGTTTGTATTTCAAGGGGATGCCCTGTTCTTCAAAAGAGGCCATACGGGTCTGTTCTATGAGATTAAAGAAATCTTCATCACTATCAACGATCACCTGAAGGGGGTTTTCTGACATTTTGATCAACCTCTAATTAAGACTGATGGGGGTGGTATATCAATTTGTTCATAAGTTCCGGGGCCACCCGGGTGGTAAGATTGGGGCTGTTTTTGATATGATGAAATTCAGGTTGACACAAATCCTCTTTCTCATATTTGAGTATTTAAGATGAGATGTATTGTTTAGATCTCTACGTTTTGTTGAAGCAGACATATTCCCAAAAAGTTTTTATGAGAGATGGGGTACAGGGGTAGAGAAGACCCATGACTTTAGTCGTGGGATGAATCGTACCCCGTGAATGTTTATTGTTTACATTAATTTAACTTATTCATATTTAAAGTATGGTATAATGATATTTTGTTACCTATCAATAACTTTAAATATATTGTTTAATATAAATAAATGTATGCGTAATACCGTAGTAAACGTTATCAGGAACATGTCTAAACGACAATATAATCTGTTACGTACGGTAACGCATAGATCCAAGGATGTATACAATTGTGCCCTGTATAATATTCGTCAGGAATATATCCATAATCATACTATTCTAAGTTACGAAAGCAATTATCATCTATGTAAACTTGATGATTCTTACTGTAATACGAATTCTGCAACTGGTCAGGCCACAATGAAACTTGCTTCTGAAGCAATGTCCAGTTTCCTTGGACTACAAAAACTATACAAACTTGGTGAACTTGAATTCAGACCAAAATTACCGAAATATCTTGATAAAACAGGATATTATGTAGTACGGTATACTAAATCTGCATATTCAATTAAAGGTAAACATGTTGTATTAAGTATTCCTGCAAACTTAAAACAGGAATATCCTGACCATAAACAACTTATGTCATTTCCCATTCCCAAACAACTTCTTGGACAAAAGCATCATATTAAACAGGTAAATATTATACCAGGTAACAATGCTCAATATTTCAAGATAACGTTTGTATATGAACCCAATAATCAGATATCTGATGTTGATCCTGATAAATATATAGCAATTGATCTGGGTGTAGATAATTTTGCTACATGTGTTGATAGTACTGGGACTGCCGTTATCGTTGACGGTAAGTATGTTAAATCCGTTAACCAATATTACAACAAGAACAAAGCACGATTGCAATCTATTAAAGATCGTCAACATATTAAACAGGATACCGATCGAATAACCAAACTAACAAATCGTAGGAATAACATCTTACGAGAGTTTATGAACGTAACGATAAAACGATTGGTTGATCATTGTCTGGAATACAGGATCGGTACAATACTGATTGGGGATCTGAAAGGTATGAAACAACAGATAAATCTCGGGAAATATACCAATCAGAAAATTGTCCAGATACCCTGGTATAAATTTAAACAAAGCTTGAAATCCAAATGTAAACGAGCTGGTATTAATTTCGTATTAGTTGATGAAGCATATACCAGTCAGGTAGATGCCTGTGCATTTGATCCTATTGAAAAGCCACCATACGGCCGTAAACGAAGAATTCAGAGAGGATTGTACAATAGTAGTACAGGAACTCTGATCAACGCTGATGTAAATGGTGCTCTCAACATAATGAGAAAAGTAGTCGGTGATTTTCACGTAAGTGAAATAATCGATAGAGGTCTGGTCAACAGACCAAAGAGAATAAGGTTCGGGTTCTTTAGACCAGGTTGGTCCTCGACAAACTTCTCTTAAATTAAATTGTGAAAACTTAATCAAACGGGGATTTACATGCCCACGACTTTAGTCGTGGGTAGTTGACTGGGTTAGTTAAAATGGGAAATTTAATATACGTCTACTTTAGTTGCTGTGCGGGGATAGACATGGTAAGGCAAGGAAATGAACGAAAGGTTGACTTATCTATCGACGGAGAACGTAAAATACCAGCGATAGATGTCATTAATGCAATTCAACATCTGCAGAATATTCTGTATCATTTCGGCGATTACCACCATGGCACTCCTTCCCGTAGCAGTGGAGATTTCCCTCAGATCGTCAAAGAGTCATGTACTCTTCTTTTTGCGAATGTGGAAATGGGTAGTGTTCATGTTGAATTGGAAATTGGCGATGCTCAAGTCGGACTTACCGGGATTGGTACTCTTGGTGAGAGAGCGGTTTGCTCCAGTCAATTACTCCTTGACGCGATATCAAAAACCGGGACATCTAAAGAAGAACTGTACGACATTGTGAACGATCCCCATCGTGTGAACAAGATTCTGAAAGAGTTTTACCAAATGTGGCCAGAATCTGGATCGTCTCGAAGCATTTCAATTGGATTTTGTGGTGATGATGCCAGGGTACTTGACCCTGCTCAAAAAAAATCGATTAAACGTCTCATACATAAGCCCATAGATGAATATCAAAAGGAGGTATTCGGGTGGGTTTTTGACATTCGTGTTGATGAAAACAAAAGAATTATGCTTGCCAGTCCGGAAGGTCCGGTTCAATGTATTTATGATCCGGAAATCGAAGATGACGTGATAAGTCATTTGAGAGAATTTGTAAAGATTCGCGGAACGATGAAATTGCACAAAGGCAAGTTTATGCTATTCGTTGACGATGAGGATTGTATTAAAAGAACATCTACTTACGCTTTGACAGATATGGGAATTGACAACGTTAATAAAAAGTTAGACACACCAGTCCCACTCGAACTTGAAGTTGAAGACTATTTCTACATTGCTTCCAATGACGAAATTGGAATACTTGGTTATCAGAAGTCTGTGGAGAAGGCTGTGAATGAAGCGAAGGAGCAGCTCTTTGTTTTATTTAAAGAATATGTGCTCACATCCGAAGAGCTATCAAAAAGCGGGGAAGAGCTATCGGAAAAACTGAAGTCGATCGTGGGGGACTGCCGTGGCTTCATTTAAAAGTAAGGACATCAAAGCGTCCCTGGTGAAAAAAGGTTTCCGTGAGACACGGGACAGTCATCATTATTTGTATGTTTATTATTTAGATGGCAAGAAGACATCCATACGAACCTTTGTTAGTCATGGCAGCAAAGATTACAGTGGCGCTCTTTTGGGTAAGATGAAAAATCAACTCGGTCTCACAAAAGAGCAGTTGCATGATCTGATAAAATGTCCATTATCAAAAGAAGAACTTTATGAAATATACCATAAAAAGGAACAATAACACAGTATTCCTGTGTGTAATGTGGAAACAAATCGAAAAATAGATATAAACTTAGTAAATTTGTTCATTTATATCTCTATCTAATATCACCATTCCTATCTTTTTTAATAAAAGCACGCTTAATTCAAGCGCAAAAACAACAAAAAAGAACAGGTCTGTCTAAAGTAATAAGTGGACCGGTCGGGAATTGAACCCGAGGCCTCTACCATGCCAAGGTAGCGATCTTCCCCTGATCTACCGGCCCAACGACTAGCACATAGTAGTCATCATCTATCATAAAGGTATCGCTGTGTTCTTCTTATTTTTAGCTCTACATCTTTTTGTTTTCTCTTTTTATTTGTATTAATATTTAACAGTCCGCATCATCAACCGGTATATTTATATACAAGTGTGTCTATCCTACAGTTCGCGCGATCAGAGCGATTGCGTGTTAATGTTCAGAAATGGGCCCGTAGCTTAGCCAGGTGGAGCGCACGGCTGATAACCGTGAGGTCCTGCGTTCGAATCGCAGCGGGCCCACCACAATCTTTTTTTGGTTTTCTATTGTATTTATCTTCAGGGCTTTCATCTTGCTTGATATTCTGTATCTTGTCTGTTTTGATATTTTCTGGTCGGTCTGTTCTTCTTTGCGTTGCTTATAAATTTTTATAAGGATATTCATCTGGTCTGATTATGGCCTTAGACATATCTTGTTGATATGTTTTGTATTATTCTAACTTCTATTTCCTATATTAGTTTTTTATGTATCCTTTTCAGGATATATATTCCATATATATGCCATATATATTCTATATTCCTCCATAAATTTTATAAATCTTCGCGATATATACTTCTCTTTATAAAAAGTGTGGTATATAGGTGATGATATGAATAGTGGAAACAATCTTATGATGGGTGACAAGGAGTATGAGATGGTCTCTCTGCTTCGCCAGCTCAGTTTGTCAAAGCCGGTTGCGAAGACCCTTGCATGTATGTCAGCGCAAAAGACGCTGACTTCCAGGGATATTGAGGAGATGTCCCGGTTGCGCCAGCCCGAGGTCAGTATCGCAATGAATTATCTTAAAGAGAATGAATGGGTGGCCTTTGATGAAGTTAAAAAGGAACAGGGTAAGGGCCGGCCCATCAAGGTCTACTGGCTGACAGTTCCCATGGAGAGGATCCTTCATAATATTGAAGAGGAGATCCGGTCTGAGAACAAAAAGGTCCTGCAAAGTATAGAGCGGCTTAAGGGCATACTGTAAGCTATTATTTGCAGTTCTTTGAATTTGTATTGTATCTGAGGTGTTTCAGGTCAAAGTTTTTCCACGGACCTTAATTTGTTCCGGGGGTTTGATAGGACCTGCACCTCATTATTTATCATAAAAGTACATGGATTTTCATTATTTGGGGTTGATATTCAGAGAATATCATGTCTGTTTTAAAGTATTCATTTTGGCCCCTTCTGTTCTTTCTTAACGACAGACATATTTATCCGGCCCTACTATATCTGCTCAGATAGTTGTAACAGGAGTTAATCATTTGAGTACCATTAGTGAAAAGATAATGAGCAGGGCAAGTGGTAAAGAATCAAAGGCAAATGATTTTGTCATGGCCAATGTGGATTATGCCATGGCACATGATGGTACCAGTGTCCTTGCAGTAAGGTCCTTCAGGAATATGGGTATGGAGAAGGTATGGGACCCAAAACGTATCGTCATTCCCTTTGATCATCTGACCCCGGCCAACACCGAGGTAACTGCAGATCTGCATCACGATATCCGGGAATGGATAAAACAGCAGGGCATCCCCAATTTCTTTGATGTGGGGGAAGGTATCTGTCATCAGGTCCTGCCTGAGAATGGTTTTGCAATGCCCGGCAAACTTGTTGTCGGAGCGGATTCGCATTCCTGTACCTACGGGGCTTTCGGAGCCTTTGGTACCGGGGTGGGAGCCACGGACATGTCCGAGATATTTGCATCCGGAAAGCTCTGGTTCAAGGTCCCGCAGACCCTGAAGATCACAGCTGAAGGGGGTCTGGGTAAACATGTCTATGCCAAGGATCTGACCCTCAAGGTCATCGGCACGGTGGGTGCAGCAGGTGCAACCTATAAAGCATCCGAGTTCTACGGGGACACCATCAGTGGCCTTTCAATTGCAGGCCGCATGACTCTGTGTAATATGGCCATTGAGATGGGAGGTAAGGCCGGAATAGTACCTCCTGATCAGAAGACCTTTGATTTCCTCAAAGGGAGGGCCGTTGAAGAGTACGAACCGGTATATGCTGACGAGGATGCGCAGTATTGTGCTGAATATCATATTGATACCGCTGAGCTGGACCCTCAGATCGCCCGGCCCCATCAGGTGGACAATGTCTGTGATGTTGGAGAAGTTGAAGGCACAACCGTGGACCAGGTCTTCATAGGTACCTGTACCAACGGTCGTCTTGAAGATCTGGAAGTGGCAGCTTCGATCCTCAAAGGAGAACAGGTCTCTGTGCGCACCATCGTCATTCCCGCATCCCGAAGTATTTTGCTTGAAGCTATAAGAAGCGGGATAGCAGAGACTCTGCTGGAGGCCGGGGTAACCATCGGCTCTCCCGGATGCGGGCCCTGCCTTGGTGGTCATATGGGTGTGATCGGGGAAGGTGAGGTATGCATATCCACAGCAAACCGTAACTTCCGGGGCCGCATGGGCAGGGGAGGACAGATCTATCTGGGTTCCCCTGCCACAGCCGCTGCATCTGCCATAACCGGTGAGATCACCGATCCGCGTAATATTTAATATCTGAATAAAGGAGGCCAATGAATGTCCGAACAAATAGATTCCGCAAAAGTGCAGCATCTTCTGCACCACTGGATAGAACACAACGAAAGTCATGACAAAAGCTTCAGGGACTGGGCCCTTAAGCTAAAAGAGGCCGGATTTGAAGCAGTATCCGAAAAGATCCTTCTTGCAGCAGCAAAGATGGAAGAATGTAATGAACTACTGGAGCAGGCAGGAGATGAATTGAACTCTTAAGCCTTTTTTTTCTTCTTTCCATCTTTTTTTCTTCTTTCCGTCTTTTTTGCTCTCTCTTCCTTTTTTTCTTTTTCTTTCTTTGTCCAATCTCAGTTGCTTATCTTTCAGGATGGGTGGGGCCTTTTTCGCTTTTTTGGTGGTTTAAGGTGTCCTATATATGCTATATCATAATGATAATTATGATGGGTAATCTTAATATATCTGCGTAACAATCTATTTAATATGCTTATAGCGATCATGCTGGCCGTCATCGGGATACTTGAGGTCATAATCCTCACGCAGATGTATGGATATCGTCTGGGGGGTGTGATAGTGGTGCCCATCCTGGCCATATATACCTGCAAGAACTTCCTTATGCTGCCTCTCTTTCTTGTTGGTGTCCTCATTGCTTATGCAGGATTGCGTTATCTCCAAAAGCACACCATGATCTATGGACGGGATGAAGTGGTTGCCACCCTGCTTCTGGGGGCAGTTGTCCCTGTTGTGTTCCTGTTCTTCCTCAGGCATCTGGGGTATGACCTGCTGGATGTGGTGTTTTTTGGAAGTATCCTGCCGGGCCTGGCGGCTTACAATTATTCACGGATAAAACCTGAATACAGATTCCATGACGTACTTACTTCCATAGGGATATTCCTGGGTCTGTTTGTGGCCGGCTGGTTACTGGTCGACCCATTTGTCAGCAATGCTATAGGTCATCTGACACCTCCCATCCTCTTAAGCCCGACCTCTGATATGGCCATGCTCAAAAATGCAGCTGTAGATACCTATCCGGCCCCTGCTATAATGAACCGTTTTTCAGCGTTCATTATTTTCATGGTGTCTCTGGTACTTTCTGAAATTGTAAGAAAGGCCTATGGTATCCGGGTTGGTGTGGTTTCAATGGCCATTCTGGCTATATTCTCCCTTGAGAACCGGCTTTTTTTCTTCATATATTTCTTTAATCTGCTGGTGTCCTTCATGGGTATTACGCTAATACAAAAGATGACTCTGTTATATGGGCGCAATCTTATCGGTCTTGCCAGCTGTATTTCCCTGCTTATGACCCTTCCTGTGGTCTTCATATTCCCTGTATCCAGGGGTCTGTCTCTCTTCTTCCTGGGCCTGATTGCAGGACTTAATGCCTATAATCTGCATGTGACCCCCCCGGCAGAACGCAAATTATTCATACCTCTGCAATTGCTCATCCTGTCCCCTTTACTTGTGTTAACAGGTCTGCTGGGGCATGGCGGACCTGCGGGTCTGTTCACTGACCTGGGTCTCATCCATCTTATTGTAGCAATACTGGCGATAGGCCTTTGTTTCATCTTTGTCAGGGCCAACAGGATACCTGTTCCTCAGGAAGGGCATGTTCGGGATGCATCAATTTTTTCGGGGGCGGACCGATGAGACAGGTTGTGTATGAGATATACAATTCTGAAGGTCGCTGGACCTGGAAGCTTCGTAGTAAAGAGCAGACCATTGCCTGCAGCGGGAAGACCTTTTCGTCATCATCTCAGGCCTGGAGGGAAGTGGATCGGGTCAGGGCCATGGCTGCAAAACTTGCAGGGGTGAATGCCTATCAGGAAGTGGGTCTTGATGAAGTTCCTTCAGTGGAGATCGCACAGGTGGATGCCAGGGACTGGCAGCTGACCTTCTGTACATCAGATGCCATCTCATGCAATGCAAAACACTTTGAACTATCAAAAGAGGCACAACAGCTGCGTCAGCGTATCCTTGAAGATATGATAGGTGCGTTAAAGGTCTTCAAGATCAACGATGATGATGAACTGCTGACATTAAAAGTGGGTAAGAAAAGTCCCCTCAATTGCCTGAAATGTTTTTTTAGCAGAGGGAAAAGACACCGGGAATTGCTGGAGATGACCGATCTTCGCATCGATGTAGTGGGTATCAGGGGCAAATCCTCCACTGTGAGGCGTATTTCCGAAGTGCTGACCCGAAGGGGGTATAATACCCTTGCAAAGGTCACAGGCAACAGGCCACATCTGATCATCAACGGGCATGTGATCCCCATTGAGAGGATAGGGCCAAATGTCATGTTATATGAGAATATCCACGGTTATCAGGAATTCATTCCTGTGATCGAATCCTATACTCCGGACCAGAGACAGGATGTTGCGATAATAGAGAATCAGGCCATAACAGAATACACTACCCGGATGGTGAATGAGATCTTCATAAGACCTGATATCATCGTGATCACCAATGTGCGTCAGGACCATCTGTCAACTCTTGGAAAGGACAAACGGGAGATAGCCCGCTCATTTGCCCGCTCCGTACCTGAAGGGTGTATTGTGATCAATTGCGAGCAGAATATCGTACTGCAGGATTATATGAAAGAGGAGATCGAAAAAAGGGGTGCAAAACATATAGCTGTAGATGTTCCTCCGGTCCACAGGGGTTTGCTGGGGGCAGAGACAGTTCATGCTCTAAACTATGTGATGAAGGAAGTTGGCAGTGTGGAAGTCCCCTTTGATGAGCTGGATTCCTACATCCAGTCCATGCAACCCCGCTGGACCTTTATTGAAGGGGGGATGGTCTTTAATGCCGCCGAGGTAAATGATGTTGAGAGCACTGAAATGATACGTCAGCAGCTGGCCGGAGATGGTCCGGTCATTCCGTTGCTGTATCTGCGGGATGAACGCAGAGGCAGGTCATATTCTTTCGTAAGATATCTCAATCAGCTCTATGAAAAAGGCTGCATAAATGAGATATTCATGGCCGGGCCCAACATCGATGCCTTTGCCAGGAACATGGTTGCCCCTGTCAGAAAGTTCAGTGACCGGGATGACCCTTCTGAAGTTCTGGATCAATTGATCGATGTTGGATTGCCGATCATCCTGATGGGCAATACGGTCAATCCTTTCATGAGGGAGATGGAACTGGAGATCTCTGCAAGGGTACTTGTGGGTGGAGCAATGCATTATGCTCCGGATGTGGCAGAATCTGAAGAGGTTGTTCCTTTGTTATCCTGAATGTTGTGGGTGTCGTACATGTCCATATATCTATTATTTTTGCCACATTGCAATACTGCCGTCAATTTCTTTTCGATAGGAACATTTTTGTACAAAGAACTCGTTCCAATTATGGGTGTACTAATGATTAGGAAGTGTTATCTTTGATCTATATGGCCTTCGCGATACTGATCCTTCTGGGTCTTGTCGTGGCAGGATCTGTCTTTATGACCAGGAATGCATCTTTGTTTTCCTGTGACGATATGGAATGCAGCAGGATTCTTATAGGTGTGGGCATGGGCCTTCCACTCGGGATACCTATTGGTTTCCTTCTGGACAATATCGTCCTGGGGGCCTCAGCAGGTCTGCTCATAGGTTCTATTGTCGGGGCTGTCCTTGAATTCCAGGGGCGCAGACTGGTTGTGGATGAATACTGATCTGGTGGATGATCTTCAGGATCATCCACCCTCCACTGTTTTTAGAATAGATCGCTGAAATAGTTGCAAATTTCGATAATTTCTGTATAATTCAGGGGATACAAATGTATGCCCGGTTAATTCTTTTTTGTATCAGGGCTGAGGATGAATTCCATTGCCTGCATTACACCCAGAGCAATGCCTTCTATCTCTATTCCACCTTTTCCTTTTGCGCCATCTCCCACAATATAGAGTCCCTTTACCGGGGTGCTATTGGACAGGTCAGTACCTGAGGCGGATCGGTTAACAGGCCAGCCATCATGGTGTGATTGTGTCAGCAGCACTTCAAACTCCCTGTCCGGAAAAATCTCCTGAAGGTCTTTGAGGCCCAGGTCTATCTCTTCTTCAAGATGGTCCAGTCTGTCATAAGTTACGGTCTGATGGGCCATGACCAGATGTTTTCCTGCAGGGGCCAGGTTTGGATCGACATTGGTGACCTCATTTATGCCGTTGACCCTTCGGGTGCCCGGGGTTAGCAGTACACTGCCGTTGCCTATCAGAGGTCTGTCCGATGCCAGGCAGATCTTTATGCCTGCAGATGGTTTGATCTTATGCAGTTTTTCCATATACGGGGCATATCCGGGAATATCCTCTGTCATGGTGCACAGTTTCGCTGTTTGAAGATGTCCGATATCACTGATCACAAGATCTGCCTTTACTTCCCGGCCATCAACCAGCACGCTCCGGGCCTGTCCTGCATCAGTGATCACCTCTGTGACCTCAGTTCTAGTATGGATCTTCCCTCCATTGTTCCCTATCACCTCTGCAAGAGCATCGCTGATCCCTTTGCATCCGCCCAGCGGGACCCCGGGGCCGCCATAGCGGTAGAGGTTCTCAAATATCTCAAAGGCTTCTTCCACAGGCACATCCTTTGCTTTAAGGCTTAAAGCCCAGCCGCAAAAGGCATCTGCAAGACCATGGGCAAGCTTACTGTCAAGATGTTTGCTTATCCAGGAATCAAGGGATCGGTCTTTCGGGGGGAATTTCCTTGTGGTGATGAGGAGGATTGCAAGCTTGAGCTTCTTCCATCCGGAGAATGTGTCCTTATAGCCACTAAAAGGGATTATGTGGGCCCCGTTTTCTTCCGGGATGCGTATTGTTGAGGTAGGCTCATTCCGCATGATCTTCACATCCGCACCGACTTTATTGAGCAGTTGTGCCAGGGGGCCGGTGGGTCCATGTGGGATCATATGTAATGCTCCGGTACTAAGCTGAAAACCATTGATGTCGATATTTGTGAACCGGCCTCCGATGATCGGGAGCCTTTCAAATATCTCTACCTCATGTCCGGATGTGGATAGGTATGCACCGCTTAGAAGTCCTCCCAGACCGGCCCCTATTATAGCGACTTTCATTGCTCCACCTCAATAGCCTTCATGGGACAATATGGGGCACATCCTGCGCAATTAATGCAGGCATCGTTCATCCGGGCCCTTCCTCTGACAACGATAGCATCTTTCTCACAAAAGGCAACACATTGACCGCATCCCACACAATTGGCATTAATTATCATAAATATCCTCATCAAAGTATGTTCTAAGCCTTTTCATAGGTTGTTATGTATATAAGATGTTTTGTTGCAACAACATTATTGCTATGCTCTTTCAGGGTGGAACATTTTATATATATCTTTTTTTATATTTTATTTGTACTTTGGATGTTATTTTTTGTATCCGCCCTAGCTGGCACACCAGATATATTGTTCATTATAAATAATGATAAACTATTTATACTATCCAAGGATAATATAATTCTGGTGATATAATGTCCATGGAAACAATTCAGATCGTAACCAGGAAGGATGGCGAACTTGTCTCGAAGAAAATAAAGGCAGCACCCTATGAATTCACGATTGCCACAAGGGCCAAGTGGGAGATGGTGATCTCAGATGAGGACATTGAGGTTCGTGCCGGTGAATACAGGAAGGTTGCCATCAAGGAAGTGACCCTTCATCCTGACACCCTTGCAATTCCCTGTGCCTTCACATACCATGCTGTTGCATCAGTGCTGAAGGTCTCTTCAAAGGAAGGGAACACACCTGTTGAGAAGGAGCGTACCATTGGTTATGCATATGTCTTCGGACAGGAGACCGGAAAGATCCGGGCAGGTGATCTGCTGGGTGTTTTGAATATCTTCCCGATCATGTTCACAAGAGAAGCCATGATACCTGTTATCGTTGACTGATCCTATCTCAGGAGGATTGCTTATGGAAAAATGCATCATCTGCGGGGATGATCAGGACTACAAACAGTTCGAGGGTTACAACATCTGCACCACATGTGCGGATGTGATGGAAGATGTCATGGGTGAATATTTCTTCAAAATGATCTGTGACATAAAAAAGCCAAAGGCCCATGAGAACTTCCTCAAATATGTGAACAACACATCACGTTATGTGACCGATTATAAAAAGGTCATATCCGGGTCTGAAAAATACACAAAGGAGATATCTGAAAGACTTGCAAGTGAAGCTCAGGACAGTGACATTCCTTCAAAGAACCGGTATTTTGAACGGGTGGGTCAGGTACTCAACTGGTTAAAGGAGAATCCTCAGTTCTTCCATTACTATTTCAAGGAATACTATGTATGTCCGGGTTGCGGTGCCTCCATCTTTGAAAGGTTTGCATCTGAGGAGGTTGGTGAATGGGTGGTCGTGAGTTGTTCCAACTGCGGCACCATGATCAAGAAATATTTCTCCCCCAAGAAAGTCTGATCCGGAATATGGTATAAAGTCTTAAAAGGCCTGAAAGTCTCAAAAGACCCGGGTCTTTTGACATCCCGGGCAGACCTGTCCGGGTCATTTGTTTTATGTTTCATTTTACTTTTTGCTTTGATTTCAGTTCTATTTTTTGTTCTACTTTTCGTTTTAGATTTCGTTTTATCCATTTCTCTATTTAATTCATTAGTATTTTAAATATATATTTAACTTTAATCTGTAAATAATTCATCATCCTTGAGATACAGTATTGGTCATTCTGTCAGTCAATTCTGGCAATATCTGTCTATTTTTAACTGAAATTGTAATGAATAACTGGTGTATTTGGAAATAGTTATATAGAAATACCATATCTACGACTATAATCATCAGGTGATTCATATATGTCAGGAATAATCGATAGTAGTAGTATTATCAATAGTTTCATTCCGGTTGCTGTGTTTCTTATTGTGTCGCTTCTGATGCCTCCTGCCACCATGGCATTCGTCAAGCTGGTGAGTCCCAGGAGCAAATCACCTAATAAACACGACACCTATGAATGTGGATCGGATCCGTTAGGAGATGCGCGGATACAGTTCAATGTTGAGTATTATCTTTATGCGATCGCTTTTGTCCTTTTTGATATTGAAGTCCTTTTCCTCTATCCCTGGGCTATGGTTTACAGGGGTACCGGAGTTGACGGGACAACTGCGATAGTTGAGATGCTTATTTTCATATTTGTACTGTTATTTGGATATGTCTATCTATGGAAGAAAGGTGCTCTTAAATGGATGAATTAAAACAGGACGAAGTGGTTGAAGATCAGGTGGATGCTGTAGAGATACCCGGTGTCATCACAACAACCTCCATAGCCATCACTGACTTCCTCAAAAAGACCAGGATACAGGATGCCATTAATTGGGGCAGAAAGAACTCTTTGTGGTTCATGACCCAGCCTATGGGCTGCTGTGGTGTGGAAATGATCGCCACAGGTTGTGCACACTATGATACCGACCGTTTTGGTATCATCCCGCGTAACTCTCCCAGGCATGCCGATGTAATGATCATTAGTGGTTATGTGACCCGGAAATATCTCCCGGCCCTGCAAAAGCTCTGGGAACAGATGGCAGCTCCCAAGTGGGTCATCTGCATGGGCGACTGTTCCATTAGCGGCGGTCCCTTCTATGAATCCTATAGCACGGTTCAGAACATCGATAAGATGTTCCCTGTGGATGTCTTCATCCCGGGATGCCCCCCAAGGCCCGAAGCTCTTCTTCAGGGATTCATTGAGCTACAAAAGAAGATAATGGCCAAAAAGGACAGGGGTACGGATTATTAAGGTGATCAGATGGATGCTAATAGTATAATCAATTCATTATCCGGAAAGTTCCCTGAAGCACTGGAAGATGCAAAGGTGGATTCTGATATCAGGATATCAGCCAGTTTGAAGGATACGGAAAAGATCGTCGAGGTCTGCCAGTATCTTAAGGATGAACTCCAGTTTGACCACCTTTCAAATGAAACTGCGGTGGACTATCCCAAAAAGGATCAGATACAGGTGGTATACCATATTGGATCATATGACCATCCAGTATTATTGACCATAAAGGCGGATCTGCCAAGGAACGACCCTCAGATCGGGTCCATTGTTGAAGTGTACTGGAATGCCAACTGGTATGAAAGAGAAGTGCACGAGCTGTTCGGTGTCACATTCCTCAACCATCCCGACCCAAGGCCTCTTGTCCTTCCCGATGAGCTGATGGGAGACTGGCCTTTGAGAAAGGACTACGAAGGTTTCCCGAACACAACAGCGCGTAATTTAGTGTGAGGTCATAATTATGGAAGAAACAGTTGGTCCTTCTGAAATGATAGTCCATCTCGGACCCCAGCACCCAATGCAGCCCGGACCTTTCAGGTTGAATCTGAAACTTAAGGGTGAAACTGTAATGGATGCCGAGATTGAGCTGGGTTTCATTCATAAGGGCATTGAAAAGATCATGGAAAGTAAAACGTACCTGCAGGGTATTCCTATCGTGGACAGGATCTGCTACCTTACAGCCCTGACCAATGAAGAGGCATATGTGGGTGCAGTTGAAAAGCTTGCAGGTATTGAGGTACCCGAGCGGGCCCAGTATGTAAGGGTCATCATTGAGGAACTCTCAAGGCTCCAGAGCCACCTGCTTGGTATGGGTGAGTTCGGTGAATTCATTGGTTTTGTATCAATGTTCATGTATACCATCAAGGTCAGGGAAGATGTCCTGGGACTTACGGACATCGTTACCGGAGCCCGCGTCACACATACATTTTTGAAATATGGTGGTGTCAGGGACGACCTTCCTGAAGGCTTCAGGGAAAAGGCCGCAGAGGTCTTTACAATGCTCCGGCAGGAGATCGACAGCTTTGAAAGTCTGTTCAATGATGATGAGATCTACAGACAGCGTTGTGTAGGTATCGGTACTCTGGCTGCAAAGACTGCAAGGGACCTTGGAGTTTCCGGGCCTCCACTGCGAGCTACCGGTGTGGCTTTTGATATACGTAAAGATGAACCCTATCTGGTATACAAGGACCTTGATTTCAAGGTATGTACCCGGACCGATGGTGACATCGTTGCACGTATCAATGTCAGACTGGATGAGATGCGCGAAAGTATGTATATAATTGAACAGTGCCTTGATCAGATGCCTTCCGGTCCTCTGTTCTATGAGGATTCCCCATACGGCCGCAGGACCCCTGTAATGAGGGTGCCTGAAGGAGATGTCTTCCACAGGGTGGAAGATCCAAGAGGTGAGATGGGATTCTATGTGGTATCTGATGGTTCGGACAAACCCCACCGCGTAAAGATAAGAGGTCCGGTCTATCCGACAATGCAGGCATTGCCTCCCCTTCTGCTTGGAACCACCGTTGCTGATGTGGCGGCCATTGCAGGAAGTATGGACGGATGTACCAGTGAGGCGGACAGGTGATAATGATGGATGTTGATATTGTATTCAATCCCTGGGTCCGTACATTGCTGGGACTGTGTCTTATCGGAGCTGTATTTATGGGGGCCATGGTCGTTGTTTGGTTTGAACGTAAACTATCAGGTGATATCCAGTTCAGGCTCGGACCTAAATATGTGGGTCCCATCGGAATTTTCCAGCTGGTGGCCGATGCTATCAAGCTGATGACAAAAGAGGACCTGATCCCTTCAAAGGCCGATAAACTTCTCTTTGTCTGTGCACCTATCGCTCTTATGGGTTCTGTCTTCCTTATGCTGGTGGCAATTCCCTTTGGTGCGGTATTCGTAAATGGTGTCGAATATCCCATCGTGGCAACCGATATGGATGTGAGTGTGCTCTATATTGAGGCTGTCTCCTCGGTATCCATCATCGGAGCTTTCATGTACGCTTACAGTTCAAATAACAAATATTCTCTTCTTGGTGCATTCAGGAACTTTGCCCGTATGATCGGGTACGAGGTCCCTCTGGGTATCACCGTGGTCAGTGTGGCCGTAATGGTAGGTTCCCTTAATATTGTGGAAATCGCTCAGGCACAGAGCCCATTGTGGTTCATTTTCCTGCAGCCTCTGGGATTTGTGGTGTTCTTCATTGCGCTTATGGCCGACATGGGCCGTCTGCCTTTTGACCAGAACGAATCTGAAGAAGAACTTGTGGCCGGCTGGATCACTGAATACAGTGGTATGAGGTTCGGTCTTGGTTTCTTTGCTGAATATATCCACTTAATCCTTGGGTCCATGCTGGTAGTCCTATTGTTCCTGGGTGGCTGGAACCTTCCTTCCTTCATCACATCCAATTCTGTACTTGGATTCCTGCTTCCAACCGCATTTTATCTGCTCAAGGTCGCTCTTGTGATCCTGACTATAATAATGCTCAGATGGGCAGTGCCAAGGTTCAGGATCGATCAGGTTGTGGACTTAAGCTGGAAGAGACTTCTGCCCCTTTCCCTGTTGAACCTGGGATGGGCCATAATACTGGGTATGTACCTGGGAATGGGAGCGTGATATCATGGTGTTGAAAAATATTGCTCAAGCTGTAAAGAACATCTACAAGCCCCCGATCACCAGAAGGTATCCGGAAGTTCCAAGTGAGTTACCTGACAGGTTCAGAGGGCTTCAGAAATTAGATAAAAGTAAATGCATAGGTTGTGGGATATGTGCCAACACATGCCCCAACAATGCCATAAAGATCGTAAGGGACAGGATAGCACCGGGCAGCGAAAAGACTCGTTGGTTCCCTGAAATTGACATAGGTCACTGTCTGTTCTGCGGTCTGTGTATCGACCAGTGTCCACAGGATGCACTTTCAAGCACCAAGGTCTACACCACAGGTGTGATCCGCTGGACACATGAAGAATTATTGTTCACCCCGGACATGCTGGCACGTGAGACCGAGATAGGGGAGAATGGTGAGTGAAATGATAGGAATCATTGAATCCCTGGTCTTTGCTGTAGTTGCCTTTTCCATGGTGTTTTTTGCCGTGATGGTAGTATCAGCAAGGGATATCGTACGCGCTGCCCTGTCACTGATATTGACCATGCTTGCCGTGGCAGCTGTTTATATCATGCTCAATGCCCAGTTCCTGGGAGTTGTGCAGGTCCTTGTCTACATTGGAGCTATCGGTGTACTGATACTCTTCGCAGTCATGCTTACAAAGAAGAGCATGGGAGGTGATGAGGATGTCAACTGAGCGTCCAACGATCATTGAGTCCCTTAAACATCAGATGGATATAAGACCCTATATTGTCAGGGCTCTGCATGTTAAAATGCCGTCCATGTGCTGTATCTTTACAACGATGACCAAGATGGCCGTAGCCCTGCTCTTCCTTGCAGTGGTCCTTGTATCCCTTCTTGGAACATCCTGGAACACCGTGGACCAGCTTCCCCAAAACCTTGCTGATCCGAGTAATATCAAAGGACTGGGAGTACTGATCTTTACTGATTTTGTTGTACCTTTTGAGATCCTCTCGATAGTACTGCTCTCTTCCCTTGTCGGGGCCATCTATCTGGCTAAAGGAGATGATAACTGATGATCCCACTTAACTGGTATCTGGGACTTTCAGCCATTGTGTTCACCATAGGTCTCTATGGTTTGATCTCACACAGGAACGGTATCAGGATGCTTATGTGTGTGGAGCTTATGTTAAACTCCGCCAATATCAACCTGGTTGCCTTTTCAACTTATAATGACGACCTTACAGGACAGGTATTCGCATTATTCTCCATTGCACTTGCTGCTGCTGAAGCAGCCATTGGATTTGCGATACTCATATCAATCTACAGGATGCGGGATATGATCAATGTTGACGAACTTAACATACTGAGGTGGTAAAGATGGCAATGGAAAACCTTGCATTCTTAATACCACTCCTTCCTGCACTCGCCTTTGTGCTGACCTTCTTCCTTGGGAAGAAACTGCCCACCGGCGGTGCGATCATCCCGATAGTTGCAATAGCATTATCCTTTGTGATCTCATTTGCTATCACACTGGGCCTGCTTCAGAACCCTGAGCAGGTGGTAAGCCAGTCATATCACTGGTTCGCTATCCTTAATATCGGGATACTGATAGATCCGCTTGCAGCGGTAATGCTTTCAATGGTCTCCTTTGTGAGCCTGCTTATCCACATCTATGCTGTTGGATACATGGCCCATGACCCTGCAAAGCCAAGATACTTTGCAGAGACCGCTCTGTTCACAGCTGCCATGCTTGGACTTGTCCTTTCAGACAACATCCTGCAGCTGTTCGTCTGCTGGGAACTTGTAGGTCTTAGCTCCTATCTGCTCATTGGATTCTGGTTCCAGAAACCCATTGCAGCATCAGCTGCTAAAAAGGCTTTTCTGACCACAAGGGTCGGAGATGTGATGTTCCTTGCAGGTATCATCGTGCTTTTCGCAGACATATTCAGCATCTTTAACGGGAAACTTCCAGAAGGTGTCTATGTACTGCGCTTTGATGAGATATTCAGCATGATCCCTGAGATCGCGGCCTTAAATTCCACGATTCTGGGCTATGAAGTAAGTCATCTTACTATCATCACATTGTTGTTCTTTGGTGGTGCAGTCGGTAAATCCGGTCAGTTCCCCCTGCATGTGTGGCTGCCCGATGCTATGGAAGGTCCAACCACCGTCTCAGCTCTTATCCATGCAGCAACAATGGTTACTGCCGGTGTCTATCTGGTAGCACGTACTTTCCCTATGTTCATGGCAGCCCCGCAATCCCTTATCGTGGTGGCTTACTTTGGTGCCTTTACTGCAATATTTGCAGCTACCATGGGCATTGTAATGAACGATCTTAAAAGGGTCCTTGCATATTCCACTATCAGCCAGCTTGGTTACATGATGCTTGGTCTGGGTATGGGTGCAGTTATCGGTGCTGAAGCAGTGGGCGTTTCAATGTTCCACCTCATCAACCATGCATTCTTCAAGGCCCTGCTTTTCCTTTGTGCAGGAAGTGTGATCCACGCTGTAGGTACACATGATATGCGTAATCTTGGCGGAGTTGCAAAAGTGATGCCGATCACAGCTGCCACCATGACCGCAGCGGCCCTGGCCCTTGCAGGATTTGGTATACCAGGTACAAGGATCGGTGCAAGTGGTTTTTTGAGTAAGGATCCCATAATCGAAGCAGCCTATCTATTCGCGGAGCACACCGGCAGCTATCTGCCATACATATTTGCTATCGTAGCGGCCCTGCTGACATCCCTGTACATCTTCAGGTTGATCTTCATGACCTTCACTGGAGAACCACGGACGGATTATGGCGGACATGAGTCCCCTTCTTCCATGACAGTGCCTCTGAGTATTCTGGGGCTTCTTGCATTGGTATTTGGTGCATTTACCACCAATATATTCAGTGATTTCCTGGAAGGCAATTTCATGAACAACTTTGTAAGCGTGGACATACCTGCCCTTGCCTCCATTGGTGGTTATGAGCTGGCCCATCACGGGCATGAGCCATTTATCATCCTCTGGATGCCTATCATTGTAGCAGCAGCAGGTCTTATCCTCGCATACCTGATCTACAACCGCAGGATCGTTGACATGAGCAGCTTTGTCTCAAGGAAGAACCCTGTTTACAAAATGCTCTACAACAGATACTATCAGAACGAGATATTCACAGAGATCTTCTCCATTAAGATCATATACGAAAGCTTTGCTCTTGCAGGCTTCTATATTGACAGGATGTTCGACTGGATCGTCAATAGTATCAGTGCTTTCATGATAGGTGCAGGAGATGCTCTGCGTCAGGTCCAGACAGGTGTCATACAAAACTATGCAACTGCGGTGATCACCGGGGTCAGCCTGCTGGCAATATTGATCAAGCTGATCATGGAGGTATTCTAATGTTGCCTATACTAACTTTAATAGTGCTGATCCCCTTATTGTTCTCAGCCATTACGTTCTTTACAAGGACACAGGAACAGGCAAGAGTTACTGCTCTTGCGGGGACCGTGATAACACTGGCACTGACGCTGTACATGTTCTTCATGTTCGACAGTAGTTCAGCCGCCATGCAATTTGAAGAAATTACCGGATGGATCCCTTCCCTTGGTATAAACTACCATCTGGGTGTGGATGGAATTTCCATGCCACTGATATTGCTCAATGCAATTGTACTCCCACTGCTGGTCATCTTCACCTGGAATGATACAAGATCAGCTCCAAACAGGTTCTACGGTCTCATACTGGCCATGGAAGCGGCAGTTATCGGAGTATTTGTGGCACTGGATTTCTTCCTGTTCTACATCTTCTGGGAGTTGACCCTGGTACCCCTGTTCTTTATTGTGAACATCTGGGGCGGGCCTAAGAAACACTATGCAGCAATTAAGTTCTTCATCTACACCCATGTTGCTTCCCTTGTGATGCTTCTGGGAATCTTCGGACTCTACTTTGGTGCCTGGGCAAAGACCGGTACCCCGAATATGGGGATCGATCATTTGATCAGCCAGTTCCAGTTCATTGAATCCGGATTGCTTCGGGATGGAATATTCATTGCTCTGCTGCTTGGTTTCCTGGTAAAGATCCCTGTGTTCCCATTCCACTCCTGGCTTCCTGATGCATATTCAGAGGCCCCGACTGCAGGCAGTGTCCTTTTCATACTGCTTAAGATCGGAGGTTTCGGACTCTTCAGGGTAATATTGCCAATGTTGCCTTTCACCGCATCCCCCGGTCTTATGATCACGATCATGGGTCTGCTTGGTGGTGTCAGTGTGCTTTATGGTGCTTTCCTGGCCCTTGCACAGAAGGACCTTAAGAGAATGGTGGCGTACTCCAGTATAAGCCATATGGGATATGTGACCCTGGGCTGTGCGGGCCTTGTGACCCTTTCAGTCTCAGGAGCAATGTTCCAGCAGTTCTCCCACGGACTTATAATGAGCATTATGTTCATGTCCTGTGGTGTCATCCAGACTGCAACCGGTACCAGGATCATCAACGATCTTGGCGGCCTGGCACAGAAGATGCCAAAACTGACCGTCATAATGATGCTTGGTTTCATGGCTTCCCTGGGACTTCCGGGTCTGACCGGTTTTATTGCCGAATTCCTGGTGCTGACATTTAGTTTCATCAATGTCCCGGGTTATGTGATGCTGGCCCTGCTGGCTATAGTCATCACCGCTGCCTATCATCTGTGGGCATTGCAAAGGGCAATGTTTGGTACCTATGACGGCAAGTACGGAGAACTTTCAGATATCTCCGTCTACCAGACATTCTCTCTGGGAATAATTGCAATACTTGTATTGTACTTTGGACTAAACCCAAGTCCGGTGCTGGATATGATGATTACGAGTTCAGATAACATAATCAGCCTGATGGCTGTAATGGGGGTGTAAGCGATGGTAGATCTAATGTTACTTGCACCTGAG
This sequence comes from Methanosarcinaceae archaeon, assembly GCA_963676195.2. Classification (GTDB taxonomy): domain Archaea; phylum Halobacteriota; class Methanosarcinia; order Methanosarcinales; family Methanosarcinaceae; genus CAXXJW01. The sequence goes on from CAXXJW010000002.1 coordinate 1,030,570, forward strand.
ATCACCCTTCTTGTGACAGGACTTCTTGTCCTGATCATGGGCCTTTTCATGCCCGCCTCATCCAAGAAGGTGCTGGGATATATTGCAACCCTGGGTTGTATCGTTGCTCTGCTGCTGACCATCAGCAGCTTTGGAACAACAGCTGTCATGTTCTTTGGTTCATTGAGCATTGACGCGCTGTCACAGTTCTTCAAGCTGGTATTCCTGGTGGTACTGCTCATTGCATCCATTGCATCCATCAAGTACACTGAAGGCAATGATTACACAGAGAGTTTCTACGTCATGATGCTCTTTGGTACCATCGGTATGATGATGGTTGCCTCTGCAAACGATCTGATGGTATTGTTCGTAGCTTTTGAGCTTGCAAGTCTTGCAACCTATGGTCTTGCCGGATTTGAAAAGAACAATCCCGCATCAATGGAAGCCGCAATGAAGTATTTCATCACCGGTTCCCTTTCCGCAGCCCTGCTGCTTCTGGGCATTGGTTATGTATATGGTGCCACCGGTACCACCAACATACCCGAGATCGCACAGAATATAGGTATGCTGGCTACAAGTCCCATGGGACTTCTTTCCATTGTACTTATGATCGCAGGATTTGGTTTTAAGATCGCTCTGGTACCCTTCCATATGTGGGCACCTGATACCTATCAGGGAGCACCTTCTGTGGTCTCGGCCCTGCTTGCGGCAGGTTCCAAGAAGATGGGTATCGTTGCAGCATTCAAGGTCTTCATTGTGGCCCTTGTTGCCCTGCAGGCGGACTGGAGAATGGCCTTTGCCATCCTTGCAGTGATCACCATGACCTATGGTAATATCGTTGCGATCTCCCAGACCAGCATTAAAAGAATGCTTGCATATTCATCCCTGGCACAGGCAGGATATATTTCCATGGCCTTTGTTGTAATGACTCCCATGGCACTGACAGGAGGTATCCTCTATGCTCTTTCCCATGGTTTCATGAAAGCAGGAGCTTTCATAGCTACTGCTGCTGTGATCTATATGGTATGTTCAAAGAACAGCGATTCAGAAATGCCCGATCACATCGACAACTTCAGGGGACTTGGCAAGACCATGCCGATAACAGCATTCTGTATGATGGTGTTCGTCCTGGCCCTGGCCGGAATCCCGCCAACAGCAGGTTTCATGAGCAAGTTCGTCCTGTTCTCCTCAACCATTGAAGCAGGACTTGTCTGGCTTGCAGTGATAGCTATATTGAACAGTGCACTGTCCCTGTACTACTATGCAAGGGTCGTGAAATACATGTACTTCCTTCCATCCGAGGGTGAGAGGGTGTCCGAACCATTCCCATACGTTGCTGCACTGCTCTTTGCAGTGGCAGGTGTACTGGTCATTGGTATCTGGCCCGAGCCCTTTGTGAGCATGGCAATGGAAGCTGCAAAGGTGTTATTCTAAGGAGGAATAAGATATGGCAGATTGTGATCTTTGCACAGTTGCGATCCCGACCGTTTGTCCGGTACGGGTATTCTCCCCGAAGTTCGAGCAGTCCTATCCGGAAGGTATCTGGAAAGGTCTGTGCGGGGATTGTCTTGACAGGGCCAAAGAGGCCTATGACAGGGTAAATGGAGATACCCCCGAACTGGGAGTATTTGGAAAATGTGATCTTTGCGGGTCCGGGACACAGCTGTATGAAGTAGGGGTAAAGATCCCCTCCTTCTCAAAAGGCTACGAAGACGAAACAAAACATATCTGCATGAGCTGTCTGGAAAAATGTAGTCAGGCCCATGCATCCAAAGACGAACTATTAGGTGAGCACTGAGGGCTTAGGCCCTCACTGGCTTCTTTTTTTATTCATTTTGCCATTCACTCTTTCCTGACATTAAGTTTTGCTGTGTAAAGCAAACAGTCTGAACATCGTAATTTGTATTTCAATATAGTCTGATCTATCTCATTTTGTATTTCAATATAGTCTGATCTATCTCATTTTGTATTTCCGTATAGTCTGATCTATCTCATTTTGTATTTCAGTATAGTTTGATCTATCTCATTTTGTATTTCAATATAGTCTGAACTATCTCATTTTGTATTTCAATATAGTCTGAACTATCTCATTTTGTATTTCAGTATAGTCTGATCTATCTCATTTTGTATTTCAGTATAGTCTGACTATCTCATTTTGTATTTCCGTATAGTCTGAACTATCTCATTTTGTATTTCAATATAGTCTGAACTATCTCATTTTGTATTTCAATATAGTCTGAACTATCTCATTTTGTATTTCCGTATAGTCTGAACTATCTCATTTTGTATTTCAATATGGTCTGACTATCTCATTTTGTATTTCAGCATGGTCACTATCAAGTGGCGCAGGGGATAGAGAAGGCCCACGACTTTAGTCGTGGGTAGTCACCTGGTATCACTGCTACACAATTGTGTGGTCACGCGATGTAGAGCAGTATCAACAGCAGGGTAAAGCGGATTAACATGCTTATCCCGGTGGAAAAGAAAACTATCCTCATACCCACCTTTGGTCCGAAGATGGACACATATCTGGGTATGATGGCCCTGACTGCAAAGACAGGGAGCATGAACATACTTCCAAGCATCAGTACGGTCATTGCCTGGATATTGGTGATACTTCCTTCCCCTATCATGGGTCCAAGCAGGGATACGCCAATGATCGGGCTTGCAACATAGGTGGTGAGCGGGACGATGCTTTCCGGAGGGATCCCGAAAACTTCAGCAAGGGGCAGCACACTGAAGGCCTCGAAGACCCCTCTTTCCCTTAGTGCGAAGACCAGGGTCGTCATGGAAAGATAGATGATGGCTATGCGGGTGAACATCCGTTTTTGTTTTTTGAGGGCCTTGCTGATACCCTCTTTTATAGTGGGTCGGACAAAGTCCTCTCCGTCATGTGCGTTGCATGTACTTTCCTTGAACCAGAATTTACTCAGTATAATGACCACAGTAACCTTCACAAAGGCGGAGAGGATGAAGACCATCACATAGAATGCACCCACCACCGGGCCCAGGGCAGGTATTATTATTGGGATCTGATAGGTCAGGATCTCCCTGATATAGGCTGGAGTACTGTTAAGCATTGCACATAGCATGGTCTGCCTGTCATCCAGACAACCATTATCTTTAACCTTGACCAGCATACTGTTAGCTGCCACTGTGGAACCCAGGGCCACCAGGAAGGCCGAGGCACAGGGGTCTGGCAGGTTCGTATATTTGAACAACGGTCTTGTGATTCCCGAAAGCCTGCGCATCAGCCCCATCTCTATAAGAAAGCCTGTGCCAAAAAGACCTATGAAAATCGTAATAAGTACCGGTATGGCAAAATCCAGTACTCTTAATAACAGATCGAACATGTGGCTATAGAAGGAAGGGGTAATAGATTAAATTATCCTGTATAAACTTGTTTTTTGTCGCATACCTTCCTAAGAAACATCACACAGATAGGCAGCAATACATCTGTGGGATAATCTGCCCTGTATCAAAGACGGCCCAAAACCAAAAGCTTGATATGAATAGGAATGCTTTTTTGTGGTAGTGATCAAAGATGAAAAGAGATCTCATGGATATTCTGGCATGCCCTGTCTGTAAGGGCGATCTGATTTTGAATGTCACACAGGAAAATGAGACCGAAGTCCTCTCCGGTACGATATACTGTGCCACGTGCGATGAATATTATCCTATAGAGGATGGAATTCCGAACATGTTACCTCCTGAAATGAGGTAATCTTTAAATGAGGTTAATGATTACCAGCATTCCGGATCATCCGTTAATTAAAGGTGGGAACTAAGATTGCAACAGGTAGTACATATCAATCGCCTTGGTGTGAATTCCATAGAATTTGAAATAGAGGACCTGGAGATCCCTCTTTCTCCGGGAGGGGAACAAAGTTTTGAGATCGTGTTAATCAATTATGGGTCGCCCACCCATGTGCACCTCTCAGCAGGGGATGAACTTACCGGGATGATCAACTTCATGGAGGACAATCCCTATGTGGCAAATGAGGAATATATTCCGGTCATTGCCAGAATTCCCTTTGAAGGACGTATATACAGCAAAGGAAAGGTCCATGTGACCGTGGGATATGGTGCAAAGAAAGAGTCCTTTGAGGTAGGTCTGGGAGTTTCAGGAAGTGAAAATATGTCCCGGGCATCTCCCTCTCCTCCAGTCTATGAAGACGTTGAGGAGAAGCCTTCCGGAAGGATAACCGGCAATGGGTACAGGAGTGGCAAAAAGACCCGGTCCGATAATAAGAAAAAATCAGGCCCTTCTCTGTCCGATGCATTACAGCAAAGATATGTTGAATTGTCCCGTCTTATTGATGTAAGACTCCTGACCATCATCATCGTAATGGCCTGTGCCCTTATAGCGGGTTATCTATTGATCCAGTTCATTCTTAAAAGTGAAATAGATCTTAAGTATGATCTTGGCTTTTATCCGGCAATTGGAATATCCATTTTACTAACAGCATTTATCGCATATCTATTAACAAGGCTTCCGGCCCTTAAAAAATAAAAGGTAGTTGAATCTGAGATGAAATATATCATAGTCACCGGCGGAGTAATGAGTGGGCTGGGAAAAGGCATCACCACTGCTTCTGTTGGCAGGAATCTTAAAAATAAAGGTTATAAGGTCACGGCCATCAAGATCGACCCCTATATCAATATCGATGCAGGGACAATGAGTCCCTATCAGCATGGAGAGGTCTATGTGTTAAAGGACGGGGGAGAGGTTGACCTTGACCTTGGGAACTACGAACGTTTCCTTGATACTGAACTGACGCGGGATCACAACCTTACGACAGGTAAGATCTATCAGTCCGTTATCAGTAAAGAGCGCAGAGGGGAATATCTGGGGAAGACCGTGCAGATCATTCCTCATATCACCAATGAGATCAAGGACAGGATACGCAGGGTCGCAGCCAAAAGCGGTGCGGACATCTGTATGATCGAAGTTGGAGGTACTGTTGGTGATATTGAAAGCATGCCTTTTCTGGAAGCTGTCAGACAGATGCACAGAGAGGAAGATGAAGAGGACCTGCTGTTCATCCATGTGACCCTTGTTACAACAGATGCCCAGGGTGATCAGAAGACCAAACCCACCCAGCATTCGGTAAAAGAACTAAGGGAGCTGGGGCTTACTCCCAATGTGATCGTAGCACGTTGCAGAGATCCTTTGCTTGAGGGTACCCGTTCCAAGATCGGACTGTTCTGTGATGTCCCTGTGGAAGCTGTTATAAGTGCTCATGATTCCTCTGATATCTATGAGGTCCCCCTGCAGCTGGAACAGCAGGGCCTGAGTGACTATGTGATGAAAAAGCTTGATCTGAGCTTTTCAAAGAATGACACTGCCTGGGTGGATATGGTGGAGCGTATGAACGGTGCCACCGAGGATGTCAGTGTTGCAATTGTGGGTAAATATACCCATCTTGAGGATTCCTATCTCAGTATCGTGGAGTCCCTCAAACATGCTTCCATAGAATGTGGTTGCTGCTTCACTCCAACCTGGTTTGATGCAGAGCGATTTGACGAGGATCCATCTCTTGTATCCCTGCTCGGGGACCATGATGGAGTTCTTGTCCCCGGTGGTTTTGGTGAAAGAGGTACTGAAGGTAAGATCATGGCTATAAAGTCTGCCCGGGAGAACAATATCCCCTATCTGGGTCTCTGTCTTGGCATGCAGTTGTCAGTGATCGAGTTTGCGCGTAATGTGGCAGGTCTGAAAGAGGCCAACAGTACAGAATTCAATGAGAACACCCCGTATCCGGTGATAGACCTTCTTCCTGAACAGGAGAACATACAGGACATGGGAGCCACCATGCGTCTGGGAGATTATGAAGCAACTCTTAGCGTGGATTCTCTGGCCCACGATATCTATGGCAGTGACCTGATCGTGGAACGGCACCGTCATCGTTATGAGGTTAATCCCAATTTCATTGACCGCCTGGAGGAAAAAGGCATGATCTTCTCAGGGCGCAACCGTAACAGGATGGAGATCGCAGAGATCCCTTCAAATGAGTTCTTCTTTGCATCCCAGTTCCATCCGGAGTTTAAATCCCGGCCGGGCCGGCCTTCCCCCCCTTTTAAGGCATTCATGGAAGCCATGCTTAAAAGGAAACAGAAAGAAGTATGAAAGGGGAAAGCACACTTCCCCTTAATTTCTCAAAAATATATTTTTCATCGTCCAATAAATAAAATCTGACTTTCAACTCATCTGCAGCGGATCGGTCTTCATATATTCTCTGAGCACCGTGGTCGCATAGCTGCCTCTGGGCAGGCTGAAAGTCAGTGTCATTTTTTGCATGTCCTGATTGGTCTCATCCTGGCTGATGTTATAATCTGGTTCAACTCCCAGCAGGATCTCTCTGCGCATACCTCTGGAGGCCATCTTCTCCATTCCAGGTATCCTGAATCCATCCAGGGGCACATCCATCTTTTCGATAATTGCCTGCTCGATCTCTCCTGGTACTCCTCTGGCAAGTGCTGTGTCATATCCAACCAGGGGAGCGGTGACAAAGGCTCTTTTACGTTTGATGAGATTGTTCATTCCGGCCAGGTTGGAACTGGTAACTCTTTCATTACGGGAATTATCGGGCAGGCCGGATTTGTTCTTAAAACAGACGATGTCCCCTTCAACAGCCATGTTCAGGGGCAACCCTTTCCGGATACGTTCACAGATCATCATGTTGTAGAGGCAGGACTGATATCCGTGGACGAACATCTTGCAGATGTTTGGAGGAAGGGTGGCTAAAGCCCCTGCAAAGTCTTCAGGATCTGTGACCAGGTGATGCATCATAGCCCTCTCATAGCGAAGCTGTAAAGGATAAGCTTTTAGTCCTTCCACATAGTCCCGGGTTTCAAATACAGCATCCCTGACTTTGATGGTCTCTTCAGGCTCATCCGGGAAAGAAGCGGCGATATACTGGATGGCCGCTTTTTCCAGATCTGCTCTGACCATTGATTCCCCGACAATATGGGTGATGGGCCTTCTGGCACCAAAACGCTGGATTCCGAAGAAGTTGGGCACCCCGCCCTGGTCCCGGATAGCTTCTGTTGTTACTGCCACCCTGTTTTCCAGTTCCTCTGAAGACAGGTCGATGTTCCTGACGGTGATCTCGAACTCATTCCCAATAAGGTCTCCCAGACCTATGTTCTTATTGCTTCTGCCAAGTACCTTAAGTTCAACATCTTTAAGGTGTACTTTGTTCACAGCCTCTTCTGTAACATCGTAGAGGCTGATCCTCTGGGAGGTAAGGGCCCGTTTATCCTTTGTTCCGGCAAACCCTATCCTTTTCTGGCTGATACGCAGAATTCGGGACAGGTCCCTTAACAGGTGATGGGTTTCCCAGTTATGCTTGGTAAGTTCCACAATAAGGTGTTTTCCGGATTCATCTTTTTTGATATCAGGATCGTTGATCTCCGTCACTTTAAAATCTTCGATCTGCTGCCTGAGCACCCCTCCGATCCCGGGGGTATCGGTGGTGTACAGGTTAATTCCTATTTTCTCTTCCAGTGGGGGTACGTTCATGATCATTCTCCTGAGATTTCAAAGCCGCTTTCAATGTCTACAATCGTTAATGAAGTGGTATTGACAAAAGCAAAACCGTTGTTGGAGGGCACCATACCTGCTGCCAGGTCACCGGCATAAAGGCCTGCGGTGGGATCCAGGATCAGCCAGCAGCCATATTCATCCCTCAGATAATATACCGGGACAGATCCATAGTATTCCCGGATAGCTTCTACTATATCAGCTGGTTGCTTTCCTATAAAGACTGTGGCAAAGGCATGGTCATCGGTAAGATACATCCGGGTTGTCCCTCCGATGGATTCCGTCAGGGAACAGAGGAGGATGGCATGATCCTCGCAGTCACCTGCCATCACTTTCAATGTCTCGTCCGGCCCGGTCCAGTAATCCTCTCCCCTGGGGTCGCTTATATATTTAACCTCATTTTTCACATTATCAAAAATAGCACAGACCTGGTATATATTGTATTTTCCGGGATAGTCCGTCACGGCCCGGGCCGCCATTGCTCTGACATTCTCATCCCTGGAGACAACCTTTGTGTTTGTCAGTTCAAAAAGGGGTTTCGGGGCATAGGATGATTCCGGTTCATGTGTTGAGGGATAGGGTGTAATGGGGATCGAGATCTCCTCAAATATTTGTGTATTATAATCATACCAGCTATCAGATCCGGTATGTACCAGCATATCCACTTCAGTCTGAAGATCGATCATGTCACTCTCAGCTGGAACAGGGATGGAGAGTAATCTCATCTTTTCCTCTTCCCCGGGATGTATCAGGCAGGATGCATCCTGCTTAATTATCTTTGAACCCGGGAGCTTAACATTATATCCATAGATGAAAAGATCCTCTTCACCCTCATTTATGAATGCCATTTCCAGGGTTCCCGTGGTGTTTGAATAGAAATTGGTGTACTGGTACCTGCTTGAGATCTCAAAGCCCGGAGGAATGGACGAGCTTGAACGGGGTTTGCTGTCCGGTACATAAGGGGATGTTGAAGGGATGGCAGGGACAGTAAGGTTCACAGGTATGTAAGACCCTTCATTCTCATGGACCAGGGAGAAAAGTCCTTCTTCAATATCGCGTACAGGTTCAGATAGCAGAGGTGCGGAAACGATAAGAAGGGCCATCAGCATAAGGGCGGTAAGTGCCTTGAACAATTCCATTTCCCCCGGTTAACTTCACAGGAGTTTCAGATCGGCGGTGACCCTGTCCATATCCTGCTCCTTTGCAGGCCCGATGCCCAGTACTGTCACTGTCCCGGGTGCGATCTCGGTACGGCCAGCATCAGTTATAAGTGCGGTGGGAAGTCCTTCCCGGCGGGCCTTTTCTTTGAGTATGAACAGGTCCTTAAGTTCCGCAACCCTTAAAACAACTTTTTTCTGGCCCCCATCCTTCCAGGCTTCCAGATCGGACTTCTTTGCCCACTGGGATGCAGAGACTGCGGCGTGGGCCACCTGGACCGCAAGCTTTCCTTTTGAGAGTTTCAGATCATCTCTTATTATGATACACTGTTTATATTCTGCCATTGTTGTATTATCCTGACATTTAGGAGTATTCCATTATTTGTTCGATTATCAGATCTGCGGCATTGATGCCCCAGGTATTGTATATCCCTGCAATGGACGGGGTACCATTTACTTCCAGGATATAACTTTTATCCTCTTCTTCTATCAGATCAACTCCGGCAAAGAAGGTACCCAGGGTCCGGGCCGCTTTGACACATATCTCTTTTTGCTCCGGGGAAAGGATACATTTTGAGGCCTGGCCCCCCTGGCTGAGATTATTGATCCAGCCTTCTGAAGCATTGCGATAGATAGCACCGATGACCTCATTGTTTATCACAAAGGCCCTGATATCCCTTCCGGGATTGTTAATGAAGTTCTGTATGTAGAGCATCCCCCTTTGCTTGAGGAGTTTTTCTGTGAAATCGTTAAGATCATCCTGATGAAGCTTCCCGTCTCCACTATATATACTGCTGTTCCTTATCCGCCAGATCCCAATCCCTTTGTATCCAAATACCGGTTTTATCACACAGTCCTTAATTGTTGAAAAGATCTCCATTGCACTGCCTGTGTCCTGGACAACCTTTGTTTCAGGTACTGGAAGACCGGCTTTTGCAAGCAGACAGGAAGCATGGTATTTATTGGCGGCATTGCGTATGGCTTCCGGGGAATTGATAACATTTATTCCTTCTGCTTCAAGCTGGCGCAGGATGTCAAAACGAAGGGACACTCCTTCAAAGGCCCCGGCCCCCGCATCCCTGACAATGAGGGTATCAAGGTCTTTGAGGTTTACTCCATCTGTATAATACGATATGTCATTTTGCAGATTCACTGACACCTTTCTCAGATCTATGAGCCGGGCCGTTATCCCGCTTTGTTCACATGAGTGCAAAAAAGCCCGGGCGGTTATGTCCTGTGGGTCAGTGATAGCTATCCCTATGTTCATCGCAGTATGATTGGATACAAACTACATCAACATAACGCAATCCTGTACACTGATCAGATCTTCATGGGTTCTATATTTTTCTCCTTCATTATATACTGCGGAATATCCACGGTCCTTTTCACCACATCGACAATGGCCCCGTCAGCAGTTGCCACCACATCAGCATTGCTGTTCTTAAGCTCAAGATCAACAGCAGGTGAGGTGCGGATAATTGCATTATGGGGAAGCATTTCACGGATATGTGCTGCAAGCTCTCCGCTTTTGCTCATCTGAGCATCCAGTAATATTTCGATATGTTCCGGGTCATTCTCTCTTAAGATCTCCAGGATGATCTCAATGGCCTGTCGTGTATGTTCTGTGAACCGGAAGGACCTGAAAACCCCTCTTGTATCTCTGATATATCCGTCATCGGCCAGCCAGAGGGTGTAAGCCCGGAGCATGCTCTCCACAGTTATGATCACATTATAGCCATCCATGATAAGGTCCAGTCCTGCAAGGGCTGTGCAGGGTATCTTTTTGTATTCTCTGTTCCTTGCTTTTTCAGGATGGACTATAGTTCTTATAAGGACACGTCTTTGTTTTTCCGGCAGACGGTAATGGTCACAAACAAATCGTATACTGCTGTCTTTTTTAAATCCCCTGGTAAGGAGATATCTGACGTCTTCTGCTGCAGTTCTCAGGGCTTTTAATGTCTTTTTGTCCATAGATTCCCTTAATATATGTTGCTGATCTATTTTTCTTTGTGATGCTTAATGAAGTTATTGTGGCTTGATCAGAATATTGTACGTGAAGTGCTGGATATTTCCGGGGTAATGCAGGTAGTTGAGCAGGCATTTAAACAACATGGCTTAAAAAAGGTCCAGATGCCGCCCAAATCCTATCTTTATTTTTCCGGACATAACGGGGACCTGCGCACCATGCCAGCCTATCTTGAAGACCAGGACCTGTGCGGGGTGAAGATCGTTAACGTCCATCCCGACAATCCTTCAAAAGGGTTGCCCACCGTCATGGCCCTGATGGTCCTCAACTCCCCTGTCACCGGAGAGCCCCTTGCTGTAATGGACGGAGGCTATCTGACAGCTGTGCGTACCGGTGCCGCAGGAGGGATAGCTGCAAAATATCTTGCACGTCCGGATTCAAAGATACTGGGTATGGTCGGGGCAGGGGGCCAGGCCCGCACCCAGCTTGAAGCAATATCTCAGGTATTTTCTCTTGAGCAGGTAAAGGTCTATGATCTGGATGTGTCCCGTAGTGAGTCTTTCAGATCCGATATGGAAGAGATTATTGATTGCGATATCTCTGTATGCGCGGATATCAGGGAAGTATGTGATTGTGACATCCTTGTGACCGTAACTCCTGTGCGTGATCCGTTGATAAAGGATGAATGGATCAAAGCCGGAACTCATATCAATGCCATAGGGGCCGATGCCAGGGGTAAGGAAGAACTTGAACCGTCTCTGCTTAAGCGCAGCAGGGTTGTGGTGGATGATATTGCGCAGGCTTCTCATTCCGGAGAAGTGAATGTGCCACTCTCCAGAGGGATCATTGCTGCAGATGATATTGTCTGTGAACTGGGGGAGATCATTGCGGGTCTGCATCCCGGAAGAACCGATGATTCTCAGATCACTATCTTTGATTCCACAGGTCTTGCGATCCAGGATGTCTCTACAGCTCATCTGGTGTATAACAGGGCCCTTGAGCGTGAGATGGGTGTCTATCTGGATATGTTTTAATGATGTATTATTATAATCATAATAATTATATTGTTTAGTAGAGATATATTTATATACTATTATATAATAGTACTTATTAAGAAATTAAATGGTTGGTGGTACTAATGAGATCTATTGTAAAGTCTACCCTTATATTGCTTCTAATAACATTCCTGCTGGGCGGTGCTGTTGCCCTGTCCAATGACTATGTATCGCTTCCCGGCGACGATGGGCCTGCTCAGGGCACTCCTTCTGGAGGAACCTCTCCAGATGGTCCTGCTCCACAGGTGGCCTCTTCATCCGGTGATGGAAATGCTGCTGATCCTGAAGACAATGAACCTCCTGCAGATGAGGACGATGGCCAGGACGGATTGCCGGTCATAAGGGCAACGAACAGCGGTTCCGGCTCATCTCCATCCCCTGCTTCCGCAAATGATGGCTCTGCTGATGATGGTACTGAAGACGGTGGTGCTGATGATGGTACTGAAGACGACGGTGCTGATGATGGTACTGAAGACGGTGGTGCTGATGATGGTACTGAAGACGGTGGTGCTGGTGATGGTACTGAAGACGACGGTGCTGATGATGGTACTGAAGACGACGGTGCTGATGATGGTCTGGAAGAAGGTTCTCCTGTGGATGGCGGAGCTTCAGAGAATCCTGTAAGTCGTCAGGAAGTTCCTGAGTTTCCGGGAATGGCAATTCCTGTGTTGAGCATCATCGGTCTTATGGTCCTTGTTCAGAGGAGGAGATGATATTTATGGCCGAACTTGTACAGGTGCACTGCGACAGATGTGGCAGGCCTATGACCATCTATGATAATCATCTTCGAGAGAGGATGTATTGTACCATCCACTGCCTGGAACACGCTTTTGAGAGTAAGAAAGTATCTTCCAGCTAATTATAACGGGGTGCTCAGCGATGAGTACCCTGAATGACTTTAAAGCCCCCTACCTTATTCTCACATATCTTTGTGTGCTTCTCTTCATCTTTTGCTATCTTTTTCATATCTTCGATGAATTGTCCTCTCAGGGTATCATCCGGAAAAACATCTTTTAGCATGTCCTCTTTTGCATTGCTCAGTTCCGTATAGACATCATGGGCCAGTATTTCATACTTCATCATTTCCCTGAACATTTCCCTGGAATCCATTCCGCTAAAATCAAAGGATTTCTGAGGCAGACCTCTGGGAGTGGAAGCGGGGATACTGATACCTGCGGCCTTAAGCCATTTTTCAACAATAGCACCATGCTTTTCTGAATCATGGGAAAGGACTTCCAGGGCCTCCATCTCATCTCCCAGCATTTCTATCCGGGTTTCCCAGATCGCATATTGTTCCATCTGTGTCTCTATCCAGTACATTTTCTGTAAATAGCCGGCAAAGGCTTCCTTTGTATCTATCGCTAACAAAAATATCCCTCTGAAAGTCCTATGGTCTGTAACATGTTATACTTTTTCTTTTTGTTCATCTTCCGGCAATTTTAAATATTATTCAGGTATTACCCGAGTAATACAATTTACAGGATGATATTCTTATGAAAGCAATTTCATTATTAAGCAGCGGTCTGGATTCAGTTGCCGCCCTGACCATGAGCCTGGAACAAATGGACGTTGTCCTGGGCCTGACCTTTGATTACGGACAACGCTGTGCAGAAAAGGAGATTGAGATGTCTGCAAGGATCTGTGAGCATTATGGCCTGGAACATAAAGTTATCCGGCTTGACTGGCTTGCTCAGATCACCAATACTGCCCTGGTTTCCCGGGATATGGATATACCCAGGGTCAATGCCGCAGATCTTGCCAATAAAGAATTTGCCCGCTCCACAGCAGCAGACGTATGGGTCCCCAATCGTAATGGTGTTATGCTCAACATCGCCGCATGTTTTGCAGAAAGCTATGAGTGTGAATACGTGATCACCGGTTTTAATGCAGAGGAAGCTGAATCCTTCCCTGACAACTCTGCTGAATTCATAAAGGCAACTAATGATTGTTTTTCCTATTCCACTGCCACAGGTGTCAGAGTGATGGCCCCGGCAGCAGGTCTGGATAAAAAAGGGATCATAAAACGGGCCCTGGCCCTGAAAGCTCCGCTGAATCTAAGCTGGAGCTGTTATTATGGAGATGACACTCCCTGCGGACATTGTGAAAGCTGTGTTCGGCGCTCCAATGCCTTTGAACAGCTTGGTCTGGAAGACCCTTTGCTGGAAGACAATGAATGATGTTCCCGGAGCGATCATAATGAAATACAAAATATTGCCAGGATCTCTGGATTATGATGGCAGTGCCATATCATCTCTCTGGGCCTATGAACTTGAAGGGATCCAGGAGGATTCCATCCTGGCCTTCAGAGGCAGGTGTGATGTGATGATAAACCACATGATAGACCTGGAGGACCGCAGGATGGGGGATGAGATATTCTCCACCGATATGCTGCATTTCATCATCGAACATTTTGATTCCACTGATATGAAACTGATCTATGCAAGGCAGCGTCTTTTCACCTGTCTGGTGGCTGAGGTCTTAAGTTCCTGTGGTGTGAGCACATCCAGGCAGGGGGATGACCTTTTCTTCAATGGGAAGAAGCTGACCGTATCCATTGCAAGCACTTCAGCTGTATCTTCAAAGATACATTTCGGGATCAATGTATTTCACGATCATTATGGTTGCCTAAGTGAAGCCGGAGTAAAGGAACCTGGATCACTGCCTGGTGATATCTGCAGACGTTATGTGCAGGAGATGGATGATATAGAAAAAGACCTTCGCAAATCCCGGCCCCTGGGAGTGGTCTGATGGATGCCTGTGTGCGTGAGATATTCTGCTCCGTACAGGGCGAGGGCCCCTATGTGGGAGTAAGACAGGCATTTGTGCGTTTTGTAGGTTGTAACCTGAATTGTTCCTATTGTGATACACCTGTGGACCATGTGGATCAATGCATTGTTGAAAAGGCTCCGGGTTCCGGAGTATTCCATGAAATTGCAAACCCGCTGGACACGGTTCAGGTGTGTGATCTGATAGGTGCATATGAAAATGTCCATTCCATATCCCTAACCGGCGGGGAGCCTTTGTTACATGCGGATTTCATTAATGAGATAAAAGATATTGGTCCCCTGTATCTGGAAAGCAATATGACCCTCCCCGGCCTGGCCGGAAAGGTAGCTGATAGTCTATCCTATGTTGCAGGGGATGTAAAGTTACCCGAGGAATTTGAAGGGGATGATGTTGATTCCCATCTTGAAAGGACCCGGGAATGTTTCCGTGTCCTAAGAAAGACAGATCATCGGGATTGTTTCTGTAAGCTGGTGATCACCCGGAAAACTGATTGTGAAGATGTGGGGGACATCGTGTCTGATATACGCAAATATGTGTCATGTGTGGTCCTGCAGCCTGTAACCCAGAGATCCCTTAGGCCCGGGACCGAGAAGCTTCTTTCTTTGCAGGACGAACTTTTAAATGAGGTTAGTACCCTTATTATTCCACAAACCCATAAGATGTGGGGGTGTTTATAAAATGGTAAAAATGAGACTTGGAATTATAGATCATATTGATAGTGCGCATTATCTGCCTGAACATGGGACCTGTGGTATCGTCCATGGACATACCTATAAGGTGGAGGTTATCATTGAAGGGGAAAAAAGTGATGATGGAATGGTAATGGATTTCTATGAGATCAAAAAGGCCGTCAAGGAAACATTAAAAGAATATGACCATCGCCTCCTCAATGATATTCTTGAATATCCCAGTGTTGAGAACATCTGCGAACATGTGCATGGTAAGTTATCGGAAAAACTTGGATTTCCCCTTTCCGTAAAGATCTGGGAAGGTCATGGTAAATGGTGTCAGTACGGGGATGTCCTGTGATATTGGCCCCATTCCAAAACCTATATCTATAGCTACACGTTTTGTAATACAGATTTTTATTTCTCTGGAGGAGATATTTTGTCTGATAAAGCTGATTGTGAAGAAGCCAGTAGTTCCGGTAATTTAATGAATGAGGAGATAAGGCGTAAGATAGCAGAGCATCCATGCTATAACAAAGATGCTCAGCACAAATACGGCAGGATCCATCTGGCTGTGGCCCCTAAATGTAATATTCAGTGCAATTACTGTGACCGGAAATACGATTGTGTGAATGAAAGCCGTCCCGGTGTTACCAGTGAAGTACTCACTCCTCAGCAGGCCCTGGAAAAGACCAGAAAGGTCCTTACAGAATATCCCTTCATCAAAGTGGTGGCAGTAGCAGGTCCCGGTGACCCTCTGGCCAATGATGAGACCTTTGAGACCCTGGCCCTGGTAAAAGAGGAATTCCCGGATGTCACTCTTTGTTTGAGCACCAACGGACTTATGCTTCCGGACAGGATGCAGGAGCTTCTGGATGTGGGTGTGAGCACTTTAACTGTAACACTTAATGCAATTGACCCTCAGATCCAGCAACAGATCGTGGACCATGTTGTCTATGATGGTAAATTATATTCCGGTATTGAAGGGGCCAGTTTGCTTATTGAAAAGCAGCTTGAAGGAATTAAAATGGCAGTTGATGCCGGTCTTGTCATCAAGATCAATACTGTCCTGATCCCTGAGATAAATAAGGACCACATTGTTGAAGTTGCAAAGAAGGTCAGGGAACTTGGTGTATTCATTATGAATATCATGCCTCTTATCTGTCAGGCAAAGTTTGCGGATATGGAGCCCCCGACCACAGCCCAGCGTAAGGCCATGCAGGATACCTGTGAACCCTATGTCCAGCAGATGCGCCACTGCCGGCAGTGCCGCTCCGATGCCTATGGCCTTCTGGGTAAGGACCTCTCTCAGATGAGTGAAGAGCGCCGCAACCTTATCAAGGTCGAAACCCTTAAAAGAAAAGAAGAACGGGACAATTCCTGAAATAACAGGTTGGATCACATTGGATATCGAAGAACTTGCGTTGAGGCTGCGGGAATTTGAAGGCGTGACCCGAAAAAAACCAATTGCCGATATTGTCAGTATGTTTGATAGTGTCCGCAGTGAATACGGGTCCTCTATAGTGGACTTTGGTGACGATGCTGCAGTCCTGGATATAAACGGGGACGATGTGATCCTTTTTGCAGCGGATGCTATATGGGGCAAGATCGCTCTGGAGAGCCAGTGGTGGACCGGGTATAGTTCTGTTGTTGTGAATGTGAATGATATCTCCGCAATGGGGGGCAGGCCCATTGCCATGGTTAATGTAATGTCTTCCAGTGATATGGATGCCTGCCGTGAGATGATGCGCGGGATAAGGGATGGCGTGAAAAAGTTTGGTGTGCCCATGGTAGGAGGCCATGTCCATCCGGACACTCCATATAATTCTCTGGGGGTCGCCATCATCGGTGTGGCAAAGAAGGACCATGTCATCAGAAGTGATCGGGCCTCTCCCGGAGATCATATCATAGTGGCATATGACATGGATGGCCGTGTGGGGAAGAATTCCCCTTATAGCTGGGATACTACTTCTTTTAAGGAACCTGAGATCGTAAGGGAGCGTTTCCTTGTGATGCAGACCATTGCCGAAAAGGATCTGGTGAGTGCAGGTAAGGATATCAGCAATCCCGGTACCATTGGTACTCTTGGTATGTTATGTGAGACCAGTCATGTAGGGGCCCTGGTGGATGTTGAAAAGATCCCTGTTCCTGCAGGACTTGACCTGGAGCAGTGGCTTAAGATATATCCTGCAACCGGTTATGTACTGACCTCCCGGCCTGAGTGCTGTGATGAGTGTATCAGCATACTGGAAGCAGCTGGCCTTAAGGCGGCTGATGTCGGACAGATCAATGATTCCCGGAGGATTGAGATCAGGGCCCGGGATGATACTGCGGTGGTCTTTGATTTTGAAAAAAGTGGTATCACCGGAATAGATATGAAATTGTGAACGTATCCGGTTCATGTGTCACGATCCTTTAAGGGAGCTCCTGACTTTAGTCATGGGTAGTTGATAGAGATCATATGGCATTGATCATGGATACATTCTAAAATAGTATGCTGTAATGTATTATTCTCTGTTTTCCATCACTGAATGGCAGGACAATATAGAACTGGTCCGGGGGGCCCTGACAGGTATCTCTAAAAGACCTGTCAGGTAAAATGGATATAATGAGAAATGAATTCAGCAACTGTCCTGGCCTACATAGGCCTTTAATTCCTCGTGCAGGTATTTTTCAGCGGCCTGTACGGTTTCAAGTTCACCGCGCAGCACGATCACCTCGCGTTCATCACATTCCACAATGTTTACATTGACCTTCCTTTGCATGGGTTCGAGGTCGAATTCCTCAACAAGGTCATATACTATGTATGATGGGGTTCCAGGTGGAATTATAAGGTCATACAGATCGGTGACATCACCAAATTCTTCTGCTTCTGCTGTTTTTTCCTTTCTTTTGATAAGATCATCCAGTGTTAATTTTTTGGCCATGGCTTTACCTCTTAGATGGCAATGATGGCATATTCTACATATATAATGTTCGGTATCTCCAGATAGGGGTCCGGGAATATGCACTTTTTTTAATTGAAAGCAGAAGCCCCCTTGCCTGAGCAGGGAGTAGTTTGCGATCTAATCAGGAAAATAAGGGCAAGGCCATTTTAATTAAAAATGTGGTGGTTTGGTGGTGGTACGATATGATCTTTCTAATTTAACCTTGCCTGATACAAATTATGTATGTTCATCTATATCTATTTTATGAACATATAAGTAATTTAAACATATAACGTTTAAATAATATTAATTGGTTTTGACTTTATATCTGTCTTTTTGTGACAAAAAACAGGTGTATGTGGTCAAATCGTTAGTTGTTTAAATAATGTAAGTTACCCTTTGCATAGATATAAATACATCATGTTCCTATTCACATGATGTAGTGGAGATTTATATCTATAGGGTATTAACGTGTTAAATAAAGCATTAGATAACATCGAATCCTTCTGTGATCTTTTCAAGGAGGAATTACTCGGAAACATTTCGGCAGGTGTACTTATTTTTGATCAGAATCTGAACATCCTCTGGATGAATCGGTATATTGAGTCCTTTTTACCTGAGTTGTCCGGTTCAGTCCATAACCATACTTCCCTTCTTTCCGGCCTTTCAGGTACTGATGAAGAATTTTTGATAATGGATCAGATCGATCAACTTTGTAATGGAGATAATATTGAAGTTGATGTAAGGTCTATAGGGCCAAGAAATATTGAATGGCTTTCCCATCATCTCTCTCCTATCAACTCCGGGGTTCATGAAGGGGGCTGGATCGGTTATTTCTATGATGTAACGGAAAAGAAAAATGCAGAATCAAAGTTAAGGGAATATGAATCTTCAGATTCTGTCCATCGATGTGTCTCACCTGGAAATGTAACTTCCCATGATCTGTTGAACCCTGCTATGATAATTGAAATGTATGCGAATATCCTTCGTCAGGGGGAAACTGATAATGAACGTCTCAATGCCCTGAATGTTATCGAAGAAAATAATGCCATCCTTTCTGATGTGATGAATTCGGTAACTTCCGGTTTGAATCGTTCGGAGTCAAATTTTAAAACAATCTTTGATAAAGCAAATGATTCCATATTCATTTTTGATCTTGATGGAAAATTCATTGAGGTTAATGAAGTAGCCTGTAAACATCTTGGTTATTCCAGATCTGAGCTTTTGTCCATGAATCATAAGGATATCTGTAAAAATGATATTTCTACAGATCCTTTAGAGGCTCCCAATGTAATTGTTAAGGAAGGGCACACCATTATGGAAATGTCCTATGTGACAAAGGATATGAGGGCCATTCCTGTGGAACTGCGCAGCAGGGTGATTGAATATGACGACAGGCCGGCCATACTGGCAACAGCAAGGGACCTTTCGGAACGTAAACGTGCCGATTATCTTTCCAGGACCAATATGGAGTTAAAGTCCCTTTATGATACAAAAGATATTTTTGTGGATGTACTCCGGCATGACCTCTTAAATCCTGCAGGAATTATTAGAGGCTATACCGAGGTCCTTTTGCACCGGGACCTGGATGATCTGACATTTAAAGCGGTGGACAGGATCAGGAGAAGTAATGATATGATGATCCGTCTGATAGAGTCTGCTTCCAGATATGCCAAACTTGAGTCCATGGAAGACCTGGACTTTGAAATTCTGGATATCGGTGACATCCTAAAGATTGTTATTGATGAACTGGCTCCTTTGATCAATGAAAGGGATATTACTGTGGAATTTGAAACTAATAGTGCGTTTCCGGCCCATGTCAATCCACTGGTAGAGACGGTTTTTGTTAATTATATTTCCAATGCTGTAAAATATGGGCATGAACGTTCGACAGTGTGTGTGGATATAATTGATGATCCTGATTCTGAGAATATGTGGAGAATTCGGGTCAGTAATGAAGGTTTTGGTATCGATGATGAAGATAAGCCCTATGTGTTTGAAAGGTTCAAGCGTGCACACAGGGGTAATATTAAAGGTACCGGGCTGGGCCTTGCAATTGTAAAAAGGATAACCAATCTGCATGGAGGGGAGGTTGGTGTGTATGATAATCCTGAAGTTAAGGGCTGTGTGTTCTGGGCAAGTTTAAAAAAGGCCTGAGGTTTGCCTTCACATTCTTAAATTCACATTCTTAAATTCACATTCTTAAATTCACATTCGGCAGGGGTTAGCCTACCGGAAACTTTATTCATTTTAAACGACATTTATGGGTTGATTGTAATGCAGGAGTATAAATTAAAACGCGGATCTTCTCCTGATATTGAGAGGATCTATTCGGAACTTGCGGAATGTTTCCCTGTGGAAATAGAGCGCAGTGGTGATGAGCTGACACTATCCTACGGTGTAATGGAAAAGCTGACGGTTTCCATGAATGGAAAGAAGCTTGTTGTGGATACGCAGATGGATACATCCAGTACTGATGATGGTGTGATCCTGGATACGAATAAAAGGTTCAGGGATTTTCTGCAGCTTGCAACTGGATATACTGCCAAGGAACGTCTCAAGCAGGCCAAAAAAGCAGTGTCTAAATAAGCCGGATTATTAACAATTCTAAATACGCCGGATAATTAAGATCATATATGAGCTATGTGAATGCCCGTTTTCTGGCTGAGCTTAAATCCTTTGATATTCCCACCTGTCTGCGTGTCTGCGCAGGGACGGACGGTTCGGTCACATTCCTGCTTGAGATCATGAGCAGGAAAGATGTCTCGGTGGTCACAAAGACCCAGCATATAGTCCAGGCCGATGAGGCAGTGGCCCAAACCCTTGATGTAGCTGTGGGTTCTGATGTCAATTACCGGCTGGTGAGCCTGTATGCCGGAGACACTCCTTTTGTGAGGGCCCTCTCCCTGTCCCCCCTAAGCAGGATGCCCGATGATATTCGTCAGGACATGATACGCGCTGATATCCCCATCGGCAAGATCCTGAGGAATAGTGGTATAGAGACCCGCCGGGATTTCGATGACATTTCCATAGTTGAAGACGGGCTTTTCGGGGCCCGGAATTACCTCTCAAGGTCCTATCATATAGTACACAACGATGCCACATTGATGTGGATCAATGAAAAGTTCCCCATAGATGATCGCTGGGACCTCTGATCAACCAAAAGGTTAATATGTAATTCTGTATATTAAGGGGTCTGCTCCCTTATAATGTGCCTCGGTGGCTTAGGGGTATAGTGCGTCCTTGGTAAGGACGAGGTCGTGGGTTCAAATCCCACCCGAGGCTTTTAACCTTCTGTTTAACGCCCTTTTTTTATTGAAGTAGATTCAGTTTGAAATAATATCTAATGAAATTGTCTATCACTCTGAAAGTCAGCTGGTATAGCCAAAATCCATTTCTTCCAGGTTGGCCTTCATTCTGTCAGGTTCCTCCGGAGATATGGACGCATTGTTCTGAGGAATGTTTGTATCATTTTCCTGCTACTTCTTCTGTGGCAGGTGTTTCTGGCTTGGTCGAATTGGATATTTGTCAGAATTGTGATACACTTCGAATTATGAGGAATTACTAATTATGTTAAAATTAGTAATTATATTTAATTACTATTAATTACTAATTACATGTATTAATCGCGTTTTCCGAATATCCCTGATCCTATCCTCACCATTGTGGCCCCCTCCTCGATGGCAACCCGAAAGTCCCCGGACATACCCATGGAAAGTTCCTGAATATCGATATTGCCCTTATTCTCCTGCTTTATCTCATCAAAGATCGTCTTCATTTTTTTGAAATAGGGCCGGGCCTCCTGAGCTGATACAAAAGGGGGGATGCACATCATGCCTTTTACATGAATATTTCTAAGCTCCCTGATCTCTTCAATTGCTGATCTTATCCCTTCTATGGGGAATCCGTATTTCTGTGATTCATTGCCTATATTCACCTGAAGGAAGACATCCTGTATCTTGCCTGTTTCTTTGGCCCTCATGTCAATTTCCCGGACCACCTTGATGGAATCAACTGACTGGATCAGATCGAAGAGCTCAACGGCCCGTTTGACCTTGTTCGTCTGCAGATGTCCTATAAGGTGTTTTTCACAGGGCAGGACGAATTCTGATTTTCCATCGAATTCCTGGACCCGGTTCTCACCGATGATGGTGGTCCCGGCCCTGATGGACCTGTTGATCCTGTCGGTGTCAACTGTCTTGGTGACGCTGACAAGTTTTACTTCTCCAATCTCTTCAAGTAGTGCTTTTGTATTTTCTTCGATCGTCATTTGTAGTCCCGGCCTTTTTAAAAACGGATACGTTCTGAGGTTCCTGTATGAGGCTCCTGAAGCAGAAATAATGAGGTATGTTGATATGATTATTTCATTGGTACATTAAGAATGTTGCTATATGCTCAGATGATGTCAGGAAATGGGCTTCTATTTCATTTATGTTATTATTATGGATTATGTTTCAATACATATATATACAAAGATATTACTAAAAACATGAAATGAACAAAAATCGTCTCATGCTAACGTTCCTGCTGGTCTGTTTATCTGGTGTGCTCCTTTCGGGTTGTGTTTCAGATCAGAACACACAGGAATTATCCATTGGTGATAATCTCTACACCACCGCTGAAGACCGGGAGGAAATAATCATTTCCACCAGGACCTTTGTGCCGGCCTTTGTGGGAGAGAACATCACCGAGGCGGATTCCACATACAATTATACTGAAAAAGAGATCGATCTGGATAATACCGCTTTGATCCTCATTGATTTGTGGGATTATTCAAATGACACCCGTCTTGATGAGAACGTTCAGCATAAGATGATCCCTTTGATGGACCTTGCCAGGGCCCATAATATGACCCTCATACATGCGCCTCATGGTTTTGTCATATCGCAGTTCTGCCAGCCCCTGCCAGGTGAACTTGTCACCGGGGAGGACAACGGCCTGTGCTTCACAGATAATTTTGATGGCTATCTTCAGGCACATGATATAGATACACTTCTCTATGCCGGTTACAGGTCAAACTGGTGTGTACTTCACCGGCCCACCGGCATCATTAAGATGAGTGAGAAAGGTTATGATGTTATTCTGATCAGGGACTGTTCCATAGCTTTTGAGACCCCGGAGACCCTGGAAGGGGAATGGGCCCATAAAGCTGCTATCAATATGGTGGAGGCACAGTTTGGTTCAACCACTACCCTTGATGAACTGGAAAGTGCATTTGCTAAGGTAAGATGATTTGCTTATGCTTTTAAACTCTTTTTAATTCTATTTTAATTTTTAATTTTTATCTTTTAAACACATTTAAATCATTTCTAAATCACCAAATATTTTATCTATTTCAGTCATTTTTAGTTCATGGAGTGATAAATGAGCGATAATGCACGATCTTTGCTTTTTTATGTTCGGGATCTTATGCAGCTTTTCACTTTAATAATATTTATTTAGCTGCAACTCATTTTTGCAGAACTGATCAATTTCAGGTCTATTTAGAAGCATTCAGTTCACTATATATATGGTAACTCTACAAAATAGGATTAAGGGTCGATATAAAAAACGGTCTGTATATTAAGCAATATTGTGGGGTTAACGATGACAAATTCAGTATTTGATCTAAGCGATAAACAGAAAAATGAACTTACCGATATTTTTGGCAGTGGTGTCAATTTCAAAGATAAGGAAAGATGCTTTTACACACATGATGTTGGAGCATTGCCTTCTCTTATTAAGACCATGGTGGGGAAAACAAAACCTGCAGCCATTGTCAAAATAAAAGATGAATCCAGAGCTGTTGATCTTATTAATTTTGCACGTAAATACAGGATCCCCGTTGTTCCCAGAGCAGGAGCTTCTTCGGGATATGGTGGTATCATTCCTACAAAGGGAGGTATCATTTCTGATGTAACTCCCATGCGGGAGATCGTAGATATTGACAAAGATAACCTGAGGGTTACCGTGGGGGCAGGTGCGATATGGTACGATCTTGAATCAAAACTAAACAAGGAAGGACTTGCAGTTCGTGCTGTGCCTTCCAGTGCAATGTCTGCAACTGTGGGAGGCTGGCTTGCACAAAATGGTGTGGGTTACGGAAGTTATGAATACGGCTGGTCACAGGACACCATGGAATCTGCAAGGGTTGTTCTGCCAGATGGTGAAGTTAAAGACTTCTCCGGTGATGAGCTTGGAAAGATCATCGGTACAATGGGGACCACCGGAATTATTACCCGTGTTACTCTGAAATTGAGAATGTACGAGAAAACAGCTGCAATATCTGTACAATTCCCTGATGCTTCTTCAATGGCTAAAGCTATCAAAATGGTGGGCGAGGAAAAGGTTCCCGTGTGGGCAATCTCGTTCTTAAACCCTCAATGGGCTGATATGAAGAACAGGGCTCCTTACAAAACACACTACGGAGAAACAGTTGATGAATACAGACCACAACTGCCTCTTTCCTATATATGCAATTTTGCCTATCCTCAGTCAAGGGATATAAGTGGTCTTAAAGGAATAATAGAGCACTCCGGAGGAGAGATCCTGCCGGAAGAGATCGCAGAACATGAAACGCAGGAATGGTTCAGGTCAATGAAGGTTAAGCGACTTGGTCCATCTTTCATTCCTGCTGAGGTGGTAGTGCCTGTTGATAAGATCGATAAGGTCTTCAACGAGATCGATAAGAAGATCAGTCTGCCTGTGCTTGTTGAAGGAATGGTGACAAAAGGAGACGAAGCCATTATGCTTTGTTTCATGCCTCACTCAGAAAGGTCTTTCAGGTATAATCTTGCTTTCCCCCTTGCCCTGAGCATTGTTAAGATCGCAGAGCAAAACGGAGGAAGAATATATGCTTCAGGCCTTTATTTTGCAAGTCAGGCAGAAAATGTATATAAAGATCGTTTGAAGCTCATTCAGAACTTCAGGGAACAGGTTGATCCGGATGACATAATGAACCCTGAAACAATGACTGGTAAATCCATGATCAACACCGGGCTTTCTCTTGCAAAGGCATTCGAACCCATAGTTCGTATGGTAGGTAATATGTCCGGGGCAGGCAAGCAGGAATTCAAAGATGAGAAAGGATTGCCCGGTGATATTATTTCCCATGCCTTTACCTGTGCACAGTGTGGTTATTGTGTCAATGAATGTGATCAGTACTATGGGCGTGGCTGGGAATCGCAATCCCCTCGTGGCAAGTGGTTCTTTATTAAAGAATATCTTGCCGGAAAGATGGAACTGGATCAGGAACAGGTTGACACTTTCCTGGCATGTACCACCTGTGAGATGTGTGATTATTACTGTCAGCTTGATCTGCCTATCGAACGTTCCTGGATGACCTTAAGGGAGAATTTTGTTCAGAAAAGGGGTATGATGACCATCCCTCCATTTGAGATAATGGCTCAGAGTCTGGATAAGGAAAGGAATATCTGGGCCAATTACAGGGTTGACAGGGATAAGTGGATACCTGATGATATCCGGCCAAAGATTAAAGAAAAAGCAGACATTGCCTATTTTGCCGGATGTACTGCATCTTTTGTGGAGAAGGATGTTGCCATTGGGACCGTAAGGCTGCTGGACGAGGCAGGGATTAAGTTCACAACCCTTGGAAACAAGGAGTCCTGCTGCGGAATACCCATGCTTGTTGCCGGAAAATGGGACGTGTTCGAAAGAATACTGAAAATGAACATTGCCAACATGCAGAAGGCAGGCGCAAAGACCGTTGTCACATCATGCCCAGCCTGTATGCTCATGTGGCGGACGATCTATCCACAATGGGCCCAAAAGCTTGGTATGGAGTTTGATATTGAGGCAAAACACTATTCAGAGGTGCTTGTGGACAAACTGGATGTGCTGAAACCAAAGTTTAAGGTGCCACTGAACAAGACTGTTGCCTGGCATGATTCTTGTCACATCGGCAGAGCAGGGGCCGGAGTCTATGATGCGCCGCGTGAGCTGCTTAAGGCAATTCCAGGCATCAACTTCAGGGAGATGGAGCATAATCGTGAGAAAGCCCTTTGTTGCGGATCAGTTGTAACGCTTATTGATGATCCAAAGGTTGCCGGAAAGATCGGTAATGTACGTTTGCAGGAGGCCGTTGATCAGGATGCCGATATAATGGCTGCGCTCTGTCCCTGTTGTATTGTCCAGTTCAGGGTCGCTGCCAGAGAGAACAATGTCAATATGGAAATACAGGACCTTGGTGCCCTTGCGGCTCGCAGTCTTGGCTATGACATCCCTGACACCACCGGCGATGCACTTGCCGCATGGGCAGTATTTGAAAAGATGATAGATCTGATGGTGCCTGAGAACATGACTGAAATGATGGTAGAACTACTACCTGATATGATCGATGCGATGCCATCATATATGCAGGCAATGATGAAGACCGTGAAATACGTACCTGGCATGGATGTTCTGATGAAGCCAATGATGCCAAAGATGATGCCGCTACTCATGCCTTCACTGATGCCAAAGGTTATGCCAAAGATGCTCAAGGCCGTTGAGAAAAGAGTTCCGATGCCGGATTATATGCTCGAACAGATGCCAGATCTTATGCCCGCAGCAATGGAAAATCTTCTGCCCAATATGCTTCCCCAAATTGCACCAATGCTGACACCAAAGATGATCGAGTATATTAAGGCAAACTGAATAAAAAACAGTGGAATAGATGGGCCTGTAAAGGTCCATCCCTGATGTAACTTTGAGAATCTACTTACTTGTTGATAGGTTTATCAGGGGTCACGCCGTAATATTCAGTCCGTGCTTTGCCCCAGGGGCAACCTTTTTCACCGCATATTTTAAGTTCAAGGTTCTGCAGGGCCTTGCAGATTGAATTACCGGCCCGGGCTCCCCTGCATATCAGGCAGTATTTTTCACAGAAAACCGGAGGTTTCTTCTCGTCGGCCATGTTCTTCCCCCTGCAGGATCAGAGCTTGGAAAGGATATCCTTTGCAAAATCCTTTGCCTTTTGCACCCTTGAGTCGTCTGGCTGTCCTTTTGTAGCAGGTCCCATCTCGCCAAAGGCCTTCATCTGCGGATCATCGGCCTTAAGCAGCATGTCGATCACCGGCTGGGCCAGCTCTCCCTGACAGTCAAAGGTTCCAAGGACATTGGCACCGGCTGCGGCCTGGGTGCAGGAACCTGTCCAGGAATGGATGGCTTCAAATCCTTCAGGGACTGCATGGGTCATGAAAAAGGCCACATTCTTGCCGTCGGTGTTGTTTGTGATGAACTCCTTCACATTTGGAGGCACATCGAATTGCATCACAGGAAAACCTATGAATGCAAGGTCATATTCCGCAAGGTCGGATACCTCGGCAATGGGCCTGATATCCTTATCCCCTGTGATCTCATCGTAAATCGCTTCAGCTATTTTCTTAGTATTCCCCGTCTGGGTCATGTATGTTACCAGAGTCTTCATATGGACACCTCTATGTAGTATTGATCTTACTCTTATATATTCATATAGTTGTGCGTTATAAGAATGTAGTAAGTTTCGGGAGGTACACTTTGATGACCCTGATGTGTATTGATCCGGGATGATCCGTCAATTATCTTTTCCCTTTCTCTGCCATTTCCCTGAACTTCTTCACCTGTGCATCGTCCGGATCAATCCTCAATGCTGCGTTATAAGCTTCAACAGCTCCCTGGTGATCTCCCATCTTATGCAATGCGATACCTTTCTGCATCATTACAGCTTTGCCTTCATATCCCAGGGCTATCATCCTGTCAAAGTACTCCACCCCCTCATGATAGTGTCCCATCTGCATGGACGCTATCCCCATGTTCATGAGAGCATTGGGATTCTCAGGCTCCAGATTGAGGGCCTTTTTGAAACATACACAGGCTTTTTTGTGCTTATCTCTTTTCCCTGCCTCAATGCCATCTTTGATCCAGTCGGAAGCAGTCTTCAATTTACGTATGTTGATCTTATGTTTCGGGAAAGCCTTTTTATCCTCCCTTTCTTCTTTTCTTTTGGTATCTCTATTTTCTTTCCCGGAAACCTTTTCCTGTGTCTTTTTGGGAATATAGGCGGGCTTTCCCAGCATCAGGTGGAGAAGTATTATGGCAGCTTCCTTGTCCAGGGGGGTGTTGTGAAGGCCACATGTTGAGGACTGGATGCATGAAGGGCATCCGCCTGAGCAGGGACATGTGCTTATCGACCCCAGGGCGGTCTCCAGAAGATCCGATATATTAAGAAAACCTCCCTCCGCATAACCAACTCCTCCGGCCCGGGTTTCATAAAGGTATATTCTGTTGTCCTCACAGCTGTAGGTTCCTTCAATATCATTGCGGTCTGCAAGCAGATGAAGGGGGTACATAGCTATAATGGCATGTACGATCGCATGGATCCCTCCTTCAAAATCGCGTTTGTTATCATACACTATCTCTTTAAACTCAGGGGGCAGCTCCAGATAGAATCCCTCTGTATCCAGGGTGAAAGAGGGCATCTGAAGACTGAACTCTCCCAGTACCTTCTCATCCCGAAGTTGTATCTTTTTATATCCTACGACCTGCTGTGTGACCTTCATATCCCCAAAACCTGATCTGACCTCCTGACATGCAGGCAGGGTGCCGGTTTCAAGGGTGGTTGTGATTGATATTTCTGAAGAGAGGAGGGAGCGGGTATAATAACCACCAAATCCCTTCTCCATCAGGATCTCTTTCTTTTCATGGTCCTGCTCTGTGACAATATAGGCCCGGCCTTTGTTCATATAGACCGCTCCTTCATGGGCTTCCATATAGGCCCTGGATTTTTCCAGATCATTCTCCAGGGGTTTCCTGCTTCCCTTTTCAATAATAGTGTAGGTTTCACTTTGGATGTTTCGAAGGGACAGGTTCATGTGAGGGTTCGGGAATGCAGGTTTGCCATTCTCAAGGCAGCCGGTCTCTTCAAGTATGTTAACGATAGTGTCAAGATCCGTCCCAAAAAAAGCTGCATCAGAGGGATTTAAAGGCAGTTCTTTTGCAGCACAGAGGATATGGTCTTTCAGTATGTACTGGTTTGCAACATTGATCACGGCCTTCTCAGCCTTCACTCTGAAAAGTTCCCCGGGATTGTTCATATAGTACTGGTCCAGAGGGTTATTGTTTGCCACCAGTACCACAATGCTTTCATGCATCCCCCTCCCGGCCCGGCCGGATTGCTGTCTTGTACTCATGATGGTGCCCGGGAACCCGTCCAGGATGCAGGCATCAAGACCTCCGATATCGATCCCCAGCTCCAGGGCATTGGTGGAGATCACTCCGTTTATCTTTCCTGAGGACAGGCCATTTTCGATCATTTCCCTTTCATCATTGTGGTAACCCCCTCTGTAGGAGCTTATCGTTTTTTTTGTCAGGCTGTCTGATATATTCCTGTGGGCCTGTGCATACATCCTCTCAACCCTCTGCCTTGACCTTGCAAACATGATCGTCTGCAGGTCCTTTTGCACAAAGGTGGTGAACAGTCTGACCGAGTCTGCAAAACTGCCTTTCCTTATATTGCACTGCTCATCCAGATAGGGCGGGTTCCAGAAAACGAACTTCCGGGGCCCCTGACCGGAAGAGTCATTGTCTATCAAAGAGGTCCTTTTTCCTGTCAGTACTTCCGTATGTTCAAGCGGGTTTCCAATAGTAGCAGTGCAGCAGATGTATTGGGGATTTGCTCCGTAGTAATCACAGATCCTGTTAAGCCTTCTGAGTATATTGGCCATATGGGACCCCAGAGCACCCCTGTATGTGTGGCTCTCATCCAGGACGATAAAGGTCAGGTTTGAAAGGAAACGTTTCCATTGGAAATGCCACTGCAGCAGGCTCAGGTGAAGCATCTCTGGGTTGGTGAATATGATCTGTGGGTTGCCATATCTGATACTTTTCCTCTCATCAGGGCTCATGGCACCTGTATAGCGGTTGATATTGATATCCATGCCCATGATGTCATTAAACTGTTTAAAGGTCTTAAGCTGGTCATTGACCAGGGCATTGAGGGGGGATATGTAAATTGCAGTGGCATCAGGGTATTTTTTTATCCTTTCAAATATAGGGACCATGTAGCACAGGGTCTTCCCGCTGGCCGTACTGGTTGACAGAACGAAGTTCTCACCACCTCTGGCCTTGTTGAGAGCTTCTGCCTGATGGTTGTAGAGTTGTTCAACCCCCATTTCATCAAGCGCAAAACTTATCAGGGGGTCCGGGTCTGTCGGAGAATAGGATGGGCTGTGGCCCGGGATGTCTGCTATATGTACGATCTGTCCCTGATAGGCCCGATTTGTCTTTATTTTATCTATTAGTTTAGAAAGGTACACTAAATCCCTTCCATGTTATTGATTTTCATTAGCTTGAGGTTCCCGGTAAGTGTCATACCACCAGATATATTTTTTCAATTTGTGGGAATGCTGAACGTAAATGTACTTCCCTTTCCCACTTCACTCTCAACCCATATCCTGCCACCGTGCATTTCCACATAGTTCTTTACCAGGGCCAGACCCAGACCTGTACCTTCATATCTGCGGGCCCTGGAGGAATCTGCCTGTTTGAAGGGATCAAATATTGTGCTGAAGTTCTCTTTATTGATACCCACTCCCGTATCGGATATGGATACTTCCAGAGATCCGTTGTTAACTTTTACAGTGACCCTCACTTTTCCATTTTCAGGGGTGAATTTGATAGCATTACTTAGCAGGTTGTACATGACCTCTTTAAGCTTTGTCCTGTCAATGAACATCTCAAACTCCATGTCTTCAATTTCATGAGATAGCTTGATATTGCCTTTTTTGGCAAGGGGGCTTACCAGCGCGATCGTTTCCAGGATAGTATGTGCAACATTTGTATTTTCAGGTTCAAGATCCATATTACCGGATTCGACCTTTGAAATGTCAAGTATGTCATTTATTATTTTTAGAAGATGGTTCGCACTTTTAAGTACATTTGACACGTATCGATCCTGCTTTTCATTAAGTTTTCCCGCTTCTTCCTTTTTAAGTACCTGGGAAAATCCTATGATCGAATTCATTGGAGTGCGCAATTCATGGCTCATATTGGCCAGGAAATCGGACTTTGTCCGGTTCGCTTCCTCTGCAGCAATTTTACTTTGAATTAATATATCTTCAGTTTGTTTAAGTTCTGTAATATCCCGTGATATTCCAAGCAAATAGGCAGGTCTGCCTGTATTATCCTGGATCGGGATCTTTTTTGTATTGAATATTCTTGTTCCTTGTGAAGTCCGCACCTTCTCTTCAGGAATATTCAGAGTATTATTATCTTTAAGGATCCGTTTATCTTCCAGCCGGAACACGTTTGCCTGTTCATCCGGGAAGATGTCATAGTCAGTCTTGTCTATGAGCTCTTCCCTGGCATATCCGATGGTGTTCTCCATGGCTTTGTTAGTTCTGATGAATTTCAGATCCTTTGCATCTTTGATGAATATCTGATCCGGTATATTGTCAATAATAGTGGAAAGGAAAGCTTCTCTTCTCCTTACTTCCTCTTCAGCTTTTTTTCTGTCTGTAATATCAATAGAGATCACCTGGGCCAGGGTGGAGTTTCCTTCTGTGTCCGGGATAGGCTGTGCCTGGGTCAGGAAATAGTAGGTTTCTCCCATGCAATGGAGATCATGCTCAAATTCCTGCGGGACCCCTGAGTCAATGACCTGTTTGAGTATTTGAATATATGTATGGCCCTGTCCGGGATGTAACTGTTCATATGAGAGACCGGTAATTTCTTCTGGCTTCATATTGAACATGTCTGCTCCCTTCTGATTTACCATCTGACAGATACCATTCCGGTCAAAGACTGATATCAGTATTTCGGGTGTGTCAAATAAGAGTTTGTATCTCTGTTCACTTTCCTGCAGTGATTCCATAGCCTGACGAAGCTTTGTTATATTCCGGAAACTCCATACCCGTCCGCGGGGTTTATTTTTGATCAGCAATGGTTGTGAATAACGCTCAAAGATCCTGCCGTCTTTAAAATGAAGCACGTCAAAGCTTTTGGCATGTGGGTTTTTGTAAAGGCTTTCTACTTTTTTAAGAAACTCTTCCGGATCTTTTAATTGAACATGTGCCTGCTCAAGCAGTTCCCCTTTATGGTTGCCTTTAAGCTCTTCCGGTGTTTTGTTTATATTCCACATTTGCAGGAACCTTTCATTTACTGTAAGGATACCTTCTTCATTACCAACTACAAGAACGCCGTTATTTGTGGATTCCAGGGTGGAATTGAGCATCTGTGAAGTTTCAATGAGTTCTTTTTCCCGTTTTTTTCGGGAAGTTATATCAATGGTATTTCCATATACCTGCAGTTTTCCATCCATCTGGAAGACCTTTCCTGAAGAAAGTAACCAGGCGGTTGTTCCATCGGCCTTATTCACTTCATATTCACATGAAATCTCGGTTTTAGGGTTAAGGATGGCTGCCTGAAATGCTCGTTGTACATTTTCCAGATGTTCTGGTTTTATATGGGAAAAATATCTGTCCCAGTCATTCTTTATTGTTCCGGCCGAAAGGGCCAGAAACTCATCGATGGTACCGGCTATGTATGTGTTTGTAAATGTAAGTCCATCCTCAATATCTGCTTTCCAGACCACATTCGGGATATTCCTGTTGAGCATGTCCAGTTGATAGACCCTGTCCTTCAATTTATTCTCAATGCTTTTGTAGCGGGTAATGTCCCTTGCACTGACAAAGATCGCAGGTTCTCCTTTGTACTGGATAATACTGACCGCTACTTCTACAAAAATTGTACTTCCATCTTTTTTCAGTGCATTTATTTCATAGGAGGTGGGTGCTTTTTCTCCTGCGAACCTTTTCTTGCTATAATCCCTTGCTTTTTCAAGCATTTGAGGATGAAGAAGGTTCCAGGGATCGATGCTGAGCAATTCTTCTTTTGTATATCCCAGAAGCTTGCAAAAAGTGTTGTTGACAAAAAGTAACTTATTGTTCCTGTATATGTAAACAGCATCGTGACTGTTCTCTGCAAGGGTCCTGTATAGATCCTCGCTCTCCTGCAGTTGTTGTTGGGCCTTCTTTATTTCAGTGATATCTTTAATGTGTGCGATGAGATTGGTTACCTGTCCCTTTGAATTCATAAGGGGGAAATAGGATACCTTAAGACATCTGTCACCAATCCCTGGATAACTCCTTTTCATTTCATATTCAAGGGCCTTACCTGAAAAACATTCATCCACATAAGGTTTCATTGTTTTTGTGAATAATTCTTCTCCAAGGACTTCAGGTACCTTTTTTCCGATCACATCTTCCAGGCTTAGCTGATTAACATCAAGGAATTTCTGATTGACCAGTTGGTATACATAGTTCGAATCGATGTAGGCCATAATATCTTCAGATAAATTGATAATATTTCTATACTCTTCCAGGGTATTGTCAGAGGGGTTTTTTGGGGAATTGACTTTCATGTCCTGTCCTTTACGTGGTGTATCAGTTGTTGATGGCCATGTACGATGTTGTTCTATTAGTTATATGTATAATATGACCTATTTATGTTCGTATTTTTATATCTGTTTCCCTTATATATACTTTCTATGCTTTAATCAATTAACCTTCCGTTTATATCTTTAAAAACTAATGATTTATATAGTAGAAATTACAATCTGCAGTTAATGGATGGCATTGGGTACAATCAAATTTAATTGATTTATCAATGTTCAAATCCGTTATGCGTTTGGATAATTAATTTGAAGCATTTAATATGGCTTTTGTGATCATTTCCTATCAATTTGTGAGGTCTGGCATGGATATATATTCTGAGAATAATGAAGTTGATGATATTTTCTCCGGAGATATCCTCCATATACTCTATCGAACTGATAAAGAATTCATTTCCTGTTTTTCTGAGATCATCAGGTCCAGGTCAAATTCAAAACGAAGGTCCATAATCCTGACGTCCTGTCAGGAAGAAGAAGCATTTATTAGATCCCGTCTTTGTTTATCGGAACTTAAGCAATGCAGTGGTACGGATACTTCAGATAAGCTTTTTTTCATTCCCGTTGAAAATGACTTTTACAATGATCCTGATCAAATAACAGCTTTAATTGGCGGTATCTGTAAAATGGATCATCCCCGGGGATTGGATATATATGTGAACCTTACCGGGTATAGGTCTGAAAAACCCCTATTGATGTCCCGGCTTGATTCATTCTTATCATCTTTAATTGATCAGGGTCGTTTTTGTTTCAATCATCCCACTCTTTCAGCTTTTTATCTGCTGGACAGTTTTACAGCTCCTGAAATATTTGAGCTGATGGACATAAGGCAAAAGGTAATTGTCAAACATGGGGTCAAATGGACGGTTTTAAAGGATATGCTAAGCAGCCAGTATCGTAAACATCTGCGCTCAAGTCCTGAATCCATGCGTAAGACCCATGAACTTAAACGCATCTATCGTAACAGTCCTGCTGTTGCTTTTGTATGGGGTTTAAGTTCCGGCAGGCCGATACAATTTGTTTCTGAGAACATATCCCAATTTGGATATAACCCTGAAGAACTGGTGGCAGAACAAAAAGCTTATGTGGACCTTATCCATCCTGATGACAGAAGGTTATATCTGGAAAAACTGAACGCTTTTATTAACGATGATGTAAAGGATCAGGGATTTTTTCTGGAATACCGGATACTGGACCATATGAATGAGGTTCGGTGGGTTAGTGAAACTTCTTTTCTGGAAAATGGGTCCGGTAAAGGGCATAGTGTTCAAAAGGAAATTAAAGAAAGGGATTTTTCGAATGAAAAGATGCATTTCCAGGGCATCATTCTGGATGTAACCCGCCAAAAACTTGCAGAGGAGGCGATGCATCGTTCCGAGATGAAATTCAAAATGCTGTTTGATAATTCCAATGATGCCATATACATGGAAGATGTCAGTGGTAATTTCCTGGAGGTCAACCAGCTGGCCTGTGACAGATTGGGCTATTCCAGGGATGAATTCCTCTCCCTTAATGCAAAACAGATATATGCTCCTCTGGATGCGGTCGGATTTGAATCCCGGCTTGAAGAGGTGATTAAAAAAGGTCACTCTATATTTGAGGTCAATCATCTCAGAAAAGACGGGACTGTCATCCCGGTGGAAATGAGCATAAGACTTCTTGAATATGAAGCTAAACCGGTAATGTTTTCGATATGCAGGGACATTACTGAAAGGAAGCGGGTGGAACATGTCCTTATAGAGGCCCGTGAAAAAGCAGAGGATGCCAGCCGCTCCAAAAGTGAGTTTTTGGCCAATATGAGTCATGAGCTGCGCACCCCTCTAAATGCCATCATTGGTTTTTCGGATATGTTACTATTCAGTACAACAGGCCCTCTGTCAGGAAAACAAAAAAAATATGTCTGCAATGTCTCCAAAAGTGGAAAACATCTGCTTTCCCTGATCAATGATATACTGGACCTGTCAAAAGTAGAAGCAGGAAAAGCAGTGCTTGATCACAGTGATTTTAGTATCTCATCTCTTCTTCAGGAGATAAGATCAACGTTGTCTCCTCTTGCAATGCAAAAGGACATATCCTTTTCTCTGATATCTCCGGATCCCGGGCTTGTACTTCATGCTGACCGCAAAAAGATCAGTCAGGTACTGTATAATCTGCTTGGCAATGCAATAAAGTTCACTCCTGCAGGTGGAACTGTTATTCTGGATCTGGAGATTCAGGATCATATTTTATTGTTCAAAGTTCAGGATACCGGGATCGGCATTTCGAAGGAGGATCAAAATAAACTGTTCGATCATTTTGTACAACTTGATTCTGCCGCCAATCGCAAATATGAAGGCACAGGTCTGGGGCTGGCCCTGTCAAGACGTTTTGTGGAGATGCATGGAGGTAGTATCCAGGTTGAAAGTGAAACTGGTAAAGGAAGTACCTTCACTTTCACCATTCCACTTAAAAATATTGAAAGATCTCCTGTAGTTATGGAAATACAGTCTGCATGAGAGTGATTGCGGTCATATAAGTGAACTACCCACTACTAAAACCGAAGACTTTCTCTGTACCTGCCCCCAATAATCATAATCGTTTTTTGAAGTTATTTGCAGGTTCTTTATGGCAATTTGTCAGCTTTGATCTGTTTATGACCACTTGAGATGCACATTCGATATTTCCGGCGGATCAATTCCAGTAATTCCTGATATATGTATCTGTCTGCATCAGATAAGGGGTGATATAATACAAAAGGAGGGGTGACAATATAAGAGTTGCAATAACATTCCCTGTCATCCATCCTTCAAAGACCACAAAAAGTGAATCTGCAGGGATGAGGCCATGCAGTGCAAGTATCCCTGAACCCCAGAGGGCCCCGGCAAGATTGTTCAGAATGACCCCGAAGATCAAAAAGATGCCCAGGTCCCTTTTGTCCATGAGTCTCACATTCGCATTGAATATACGAAATGCTGCAAGAGGTATCATTACCTGCCAGACATCAGCAACAGACCAGAGCAGATTGGTTTGCAAAGGCATATCCGCCAGCAAACCTGCTCCGATGATACATCCCAGATAGGTTGCTATCACTCCCCAGCTCCCATACCACAGTGTAATGGGTATCATGAACGCAACTGCAATATACAGCCCGGATACTCCGGGGGCCACCGGAACATTGATAACAGCAAATCTGGACAGCAGGGAAAATATCAGTGTGAAGAAAAGGCAGATGCTGAGTAACATTGG
The DNA here is from genome assembly GCA_963676195.2 of Methanosarcinaceae archaeon. Lineage (GTDB taxonomy): Archaea > Halobacteriota > Methanosarcinia > Methanosarcinales > Methanosarcinaceae > CAXXJW01. Next base: position 1,067,283 of record CAXXJW010000002.1, read on the forward strand.
TATTCTTGATCTTTTGCCTTTTGTACATTTGATGGGAATTCCTCCTTTAACACAGCTCTCTTTTGATCACTGAACACTCCTGGAACTAAAGTCCGATTACCTTTAACCATGTGTCCTGGCATCTTAAAAACTGGAATAAGTAATTGAAGCAGACCTTCAGCGCAAAGCATATCTTTGCATGTTTATTCTTCCAAAGTGGATCCCGGATTGGAAACAGGTCCGTATCGATCATTTTGCGTTTTTGCTCATGTATCTGACTACTGGTTATTAATATGGTTTATATATTAATATAACTTTGTAACAGTATGTTCACGATATTATTAGAAAGAATTGATCTGTAAGGGTCTTTTCAGATTAAGTAATATTGTTCCGGAGTGAAATTATGAGCAATAAGGACCGATCTGATCCACTGCACTTAAAAGAATGGTTCTCCAGATCTTATTCAGTACCTGTTTCGATTATCCTCTTCTTTCTGGTAATGGTACTGCCGGGGTGGTTATGGCTGGTTTCCTGGTATGACAATGTCTATGCCGGTAATGTGGGACTTTCAGATGCTTCTTTTTTCCGGGTCCTGACCTTTATAATCGTTTTGTTATTTACGGATATCATCTACATGCTCCTTCAGGATAAGGTTGATACGTGCAGTATTCTTCGGGCACAAAAGGAGCAACTGGAGTATAGTGAAGAGCGTTTCAAAAAGATCCTTGACATGATACCGGGTGTGGCTGTACAGGGGTTTGCCCCTGATGGCAGTATATTTTACTGGAACCTGGCCAGTGAAAGACTATATGGTTTTGCTTCAGAAGAAGTGATGGACAGGGATATCAGAGATGTCCTGTTCTCTCCTGAAAGGGCCCTTGATCTCTTTGGATCTTTAGAACATAACCAGTTTATCCCGCTTTCGGAATATCTTTTTCTCTCCCGTGACCGGACTGATATTCCGGTGCTTGCAAGTTATGCCTGTATCAATGTTTGTGAAGGACATCATGAGATATTTTCTATGCAGGTGGACCTGTCTGAAAGGAAGAAGGCTGAATCCCTGCTCCTTAATGCAAAACTCCTTGCAGAGGCCTCCAGCAGGACAAAGGATGAGTTCATGTCCAATATGAACCATGAGTTCAAGACACCTTTAAATGCAGTAATAGGCTTTTCCGATCTGCTTCTGACCTTGCGTAATGATAATCTTAGCGATAAACAAAAGCAATACATACAGAATATCTCCAATGGTGGAAAAAGGCTCCTTGGCCTTGTTGATAATATAATGGAACTATCTGACATTGAGGCAGAAAAGCTGGACCTGTCCTGTGAAAAGGTTTCTTTACCTGTTCTTATTGCATCTGTTGTGGACATGCTATCCCAGGCATCCATTGATCGGGATATATCCGTCAATGTAGAGCTTGACCCGGATGTCCTTGAAATGGAAGCGGACAGCAGCAAGCTGAAGATGGTCCTGTATCATTTACTGTCAAACGCCATTAAATTCTCCGATGTATCCGGACAGGTCCATATAAGGACCCTTAAAAAAGAGGACTCTGTCCTTTTTGAAGTTGAGGATAATGGTATTGGAATTGATCAGGGTCTCATTGAAACCATATTTGACCCTTTCAATCAGGCAGATTCTTCCAGGGCCCGTAAATATGAAGGTTCAGGTCTGGGTCTTTTCCTGGCACGCAAGTTCGTAGAGATGCACAATGGTGTGATCAGTGTGGAAAGCGTCCAGGGCCAGTTCAGTATCTTCAGGTTTAAGTTGCCGCAGAGGGCTTTTGTGAGTATGGAAAAGGACTGAGTCTCCCTTTGTTTTCATATGAACACGTATATTTTAATTACTATGTTATGTGGTGCAGGGGAAAAGAAAGTCCACGACTTTAGTCGTGGATAGTTCACTGTCTCTATGCTCATGTGACCCATTCACCACACTATTCTATTTATATATCAAAAAATCTATTTATTAATGAGGTGATATTCTGGATTTTGAAATGGTATTTAAAAGTTCATGGGATGTTTTTAAAGACAATTTAGTGGCATATGTCATAGGCACATTGATCGCTGTCTTTGGATCCATCTTTGTGGTCACTGCTGCACCTTTGTGGTACGGGCTTACCTATATGGCCGTCAGGGGAATGCAGGGTGAAAAGGTTGAGATAAATGATGTGTTCGAAGGCTTCAATCATTTTGTTAAAAGCTGGGTATTTGTTATAATTTTGATCGTAATAATCACGATAGGTTATCTGTTACTTATATTGCCCGGTATCGTGCTCAGCATCCTTACTGTGTATGCATTCCCATTACTTGTCATAAAGGACTATGGGCCCATGGATGCAATAAAGGAGAGTATCGATATTTCGAAAGAGAGTTTTGTGGATACTCTGGTACTTGTCATTATCCTTGCAGTTATAAGTTCTATCGGAAGCATCATTTATATAGGGTTTGTCGTCACCGGGCCAATCACCGTACTTGCTCTGACAGCTGTGGTCCTGTCATTACCCGGTATGGAAAGAACATATACTGCTGAATTTACCGAGGTTCCTGATACTGAGTGATAATCTATTAATGAACATTGCAACACATATTCAAGTAACGTATGTATGTGCATTTGTTCATTTTTTATTTTTTGCATACTTTACGTATATTTTAAGTATGAACATCTGGATTTCGATTCAAACTATTTTATGTCCATGAAAACTAATTCATGTACGCAATACTTACATAGATGTATATACTTATTTTAATATAATTAGTAATACGAATCAAAGGCTGGCTGTTAATATGAGATCCATGATCACAGGTCTGTTATTGACCTTTTGCATAATCATTGTATGCGGGGCCATCCCCGTCATCGCTATAGATATTGAGGTTAGTCCGGATCCTCTTGAAGGTCATGCAGGTGAACCAATCCCGGTTACTGTGACCCTTCTGAATAATTCCACTCCTATGAATAATACTGCGATCACAATCGACACCACCATTGGGTCAGCCAGTGTAGCTTCTGTGGTGACCAATTCTTCAGGTATGGCTTCTTTCTCTGTCAATTCAACCCTCTCCGGAACAGGGGCCCTGAACCTGAGTGCTCAGAACACTTCCCTTGTGAGTGGTATCTCATTTTCTCCTGCGGCCATCAACTCTCTTTCTATGGACTGCACCACATCCGGGCTGCAGGTTGGCGGGATCACCAATATCACTCTGATACCCCGGGACCGTTTTGGAAATGTGAATTCTTCTGCAGATATAAACATCAGTGTGACAAGCCAGGATGTACTTGGTCATCTAAGGGACCCTTCAGTATATATCCTTGAACCATTGAACAAACAGGTACGCATTGATATGGATCAGGTATCCATTGTTACTTCAAATTCTTCATATCCTTCAAAATGCCTTTTCCTTTCTTTAAATTCCACAGCTTCAGGTACAGTGTATCTTAATGCCAGCGTTGCCGGAGTCACAAATCGTTCTACTGTCATCTTTGATCACGGGCCTGCAGCAAGGATGACCGTACTCTATGATGATGAATATACAGTGAATACATCTTCCGAGATAATGGTTACTGTCTATGACAGCTATGATAACCCGGTGGATGATTCTCATATATATTTGAATGCTACGGCCCCTGAAAACACCAGTTATAACAGTCCCTATACCTATGATTCCATCTCACTGACCTCCTCACATGAGCTCACTTCCCTCTCCGGTCAGGTCTTTGTTGACCTGAGGACAGATAAACGTGCAGGGGACAATATTGTGAATATTTCAGTGGGTAATACCAGTTTAGGCCTGTCCATATCCATCGAAGGCCTTGCAGACAGTGTCTGTGACCTTCTGCTTGTGAATACTCCTTCCAGTGCCTATGCCAATAATGAAGATCTATACCGGCTATCCGCACAATCCGTAGACCAATTCTTCAATCCTGTCCTGCCATCCGGTTTTCCCATATTGGAACAGGTGCTTTTCACTTCCAGCAACTCCGGCTCCACCATAATCCCGATGAATGAATACGGTATTGCGACCACAAGGGTGGGCCCAACCCCATATGTGGAAAATATCAGCATAACGGCCAGCTACAGGAACGAATCCGGTTATACCAATATCAGTAACACTATTCTATTGGACTTCACAGCAGGCCCCCTTTCCTATTTCAGTGTATATGCAAATCCTGACAGGGTCCTTGCCCATAATCTAAGCGGCAATCACGATTCAACTCTGACCCTGGTGGCCATGGACGAATGGGGTCATGCCCTTCCCGATATCCTGGTGGAACTGAATAATACCAACACTGCAAGCGGTACGCTCTATGTGCCTGATCAGAATGCTACCAACCTTCTAAATGTATCCACAGATATTAATGGAAGGCTAAAGGTCTATTTTACAAGCAATGATACTGCCGGAAATTGTACCATCTATGTTAGTAACGGTTCTGTCAGTGATTCTGAAATGATCGAAGTTAAGGACGAACCATTCCTGTGTGCATATATTGATGCCGAGCCTGAAAATGTGAATTCAGGGGACCTTGTAAATGTAACCACGGTCATATCCATTGAAGGGGAGCTGCCGGTAAGCAGGGATTCCGCCACAGCAATGCTGGTCCTGGACAGATCAGGCAGTATGGACCCCGATTACTATGCCGGCACACCTCTGGATGTGGTCCTGGTCCTGGACAGATCAGGCAGTATGGAATTTCTGGGTTCCTCTCCGCAACAGCCCATGACCGATGCAAAGACTGCAGCAAAGGTGTTCATGAACAACCTTGCCTCCAATTCCAGGGTAGGGATCGTGTCCTTTGCCAGTTCCAGCAGCGTTGATCAATCACTGACCCTGTTGAATTCCTATGATGAGCGTGAAGCCATCAGGGATGCCATCGATGATATTGATGCCACAGGTGGTACGGCTCTTGGAGACGGGATGGCGGATGCTAATTCAATGCTCATCAGCGGACGCAGTGGAGCACGTAAGGTCATGATCGTCCTTACTGACGGAGTATGTAACACCGGTTCGGACCAGGACGGTAACACTGCCATTGCAACAGCCAATGCAAATGGGATCAGTATCTATACGATCGGTCTTGGTAGCACTGAATATATTGACGAACCAATGCTTGAACGCATTGCTTCAGAGACTCAGGCCAGTTATTTCAATGCACCCACCAGTTCGGACCTTCAGGAAGTATACAGTGCCATAGCCCAGGATATAAGTGACTTTGACATAGCCACAGTTTCATATGGTACCGATGGTTTTACACCGTATAATTATGAATACTCGGCCTCATTTGAAATTGATAACTCTTCGGCTCCCTATGTTCTCAGTTATGACGCCTGGGATATTGACAGTACGGATGAAGATTGCTTTATCTATGTGAACGGGGTCTATTTCGGTGAGATCCCTCCCACAGGCAATGGTAATTGGGGAAGTTTTGAGCATGACATAACATCTCTTGTACAGGATGGGACCAATACCATAAGTTTCTATGATTCCCGTGACTGGTACAATTCAGTCCGAAATGTAGTGATATCCGGTAACAATTCATCCCTTGCATCCTATCCTGATGAAGTGGACCTTGTAAGATCATCTCTGTATGAGTGTACTTTTAATACTGAATATTATGGTTTTGAGGAAACCTTCCTCATAAACGAGACCCTCAATGATCTCAAAGTGGACCTTATCTGGTCCAACAGTTCGGCAGATCTGGATCTGAAATTGATATCACCCTCCGGGACAGAATATTCCCGAAATTCCAATTCCACAGGATACTATTCGGATGAGCGGGAAGCTGTGGATATTGATGTTCGCTCCCCTCTTTATGATACCTATATCATATCTACTGATACAGGTAATACATTTGAGGACAGCACTTCTTTCTATATCAGTAATGGAATAAATGATGCCGATGATTCAGCATGTTCGATCATGAAATGGGAACTACCCGAGGCCCCCACCTACAATGCAACCATTGAAGAGGTAAATCTATATCTAAGAGGTATGGAAGAGGGCTATTCGGGCTGGGATGCAACCACTGATAACAGACAGATCCTTGTATACGACATGCTAACAGCATATGATTCCCCTTCCTGGAGTTCTAATACTTCAAGCAGTAACTGGACAGCCGGGAACTTTAGTGCATCTGATTATAACAGCTCCTATATAGTGGACGATGTATCCCTGTCCTCATCTGTGGAAGGGGATGTTGTGACCTTTAACATAAGTTCAGCCCTCTGGGGAGATGACAGGACACCAGACTGGGAGGATTCCTGCAATATAGTGCTGGTTGGTTCAGGTTATGACGGATCGGATGCCAATCCAAGCTGTGACCGTTTTGCCTCTTCTGAAACCGATACTGAGGCCCATCATTATACCCTTAATGGCTGGAGACCCCTTATCACCATAACCTATTCACTGGAAGGAGATGCAAATGAGTATATCTGGATACAGCCTCTTTCCTATGAATACCCTGACAGTGACAGTGTGGAACAGGGAAACTGGACCGTTCGGGTGACCGGGGACGGCGGGAATGAATCCTTTAATATCAATACTTATATTGACCGAAAAAGTGCAACCCGTCTGGCTTCAGGGGCCTTTATATCCAGTTTTGATGAAAGTCGGGGTGATCGGGCAGGTCTGGTCTTATACAGTGAGGATGATGTAGTCAACAGCAGTTCTCAGGCAGGTTATCTGCGCAATGAAAGTACCTGGCTGGGATATTTCACTGTGGATCAGGATGGGGTATATTCCTTCAATCTATCCTGGAATGACAGCAGTGATATAGACATAGTCCTGTATGAAGGAATTGAGCTCCTCAACAGTTCCACAGGTTCTTCCAACCCGAAGGACCTTTCTGCTCCTCTGTTTGCCGGGGTGGACTATTATGTGGAATTATCCAAATCAGGTATGGAGAATGATTCCCTCTTTGCCATAAATGTGACCAGTGAACCCCTGCGAAGTGCCATGTGTGCATACTATGACAGTAACAGTGCCGGTGTCCCACGTTATCGTATCTGGGATGGGTCCTCCTGGTCGGATGAAGCCTCTGCCAACTATGTGGGTGGGTCCATACAGATCATCTCAATGCTCTCCTCGGAAACCAGGGATGAAGTGATACTGGGAACAGTGGATTCCCAGTATGATCTGAATATCCAGCTATGGGATGGCTCTTCCTGGAGTAGTGTGGAGGAGTTCTCCACCCGTCTGGATTTATCTTATACCCGGGGATTTGATATCGCCTATGAAAGTGTGTCTGGGGATGCAATAGTTGCATATGTTGATAAGAACATTGATGACGGGGTCCCACGTTATAATATCTGGGATGGTTCATCCTGGTCTGCAGGAGCTGATACGGACGATTCTTCCCCGGGGTCAGGTGATATACGCTGGATCCGGATGGCTTCCAATCCTCTCTCTGATGAGATCGTGCTTGTCAGTCTGGATGATTCAAGGGATATAAGGGCCCAGGTCTGGGACGGTTCGGGCTGGGATGATGTTGTCTCAATTACAAATGATGCCCGTGCAACCGAATATCAATGTTTTGATGTGGTCTATGAACAGCACAGCGGTCATGCGATGGTTGTCTGGTCGGATACCGGAGGAGATATTCATTCCCGAATCTGGGATGGTTCTTCCTGGGGTGCAGAGCAGGACCTTTTCACCTTCACAGATAGTCACAGGGTATACTGGATAAAAATGGCCGCAGATCCTGAGTCGGATAATGTTGTGATGGGTTACAGCGATCTTGATAATGATGTGTATGTGGCTTTATGGGATGGCAATTCCTGGTCTTCTCAAAGCAAGGTTGAGGAGAATTGTTATGAATACAGCAAGAGGATCTTCGATGTCAATTATGCAGATGGCAGTGCAATGATCGTCTGGGGAGATAGCAGTACCACTCCAAAATACAGGATGTGGGATGGTTCCTCCTGGGGCTCTGAGACCTCTGCCTCTGACCTGGCAGGTACCGGTTATACTCGCTGGACACGTTTGCTGGCCGATCCGGATTCAGATGATATGCTGTTAATGACCTCGGATGGAAGTAATGACATCAATGCCCAGGTATGGGATGGCTCTTCCTGGGCCCTTCCATCAGAACTTGAGTCAGGTTCTTCAAGGAATTATGAATGCTTTGATATGGTCTATCAGTGGGTGAACACCTCCACCTCTTCAGCTCCTTTAAACTGGAAACAGTGGCATGCGGAGGTCACATCTTCACTGGACGGGGATTCTCTTTCTCACCTGTCCAACTCAATTAATACCATGAGTGCAGACGGTCTGACTGCTATTGATGAAGGGCTGTATCAGTGCAATAATGAGCTGGTCAATGTCAGCGGGAATTCTACTGTTATCCTGATGACCGATGGGCTGGACAATGCCGGTCATCACTCTATATTGGAGCAGGCTCTAAGAGCAAAGGCCAATAATACTGTCATACACACCGTTGGTTTTGGAAACAGTGAATCCGAGGTGGACCCTGTCCTTTTGGAGATCGCCAGTATCACCGGAGGAAATTATTACTTTGCACCAAATTCCAGTGAACTGGAGGACATATTCATAGGTATAGCCTCAGAGCTGACCAATTTCACAGCAGGCGGCCCAAAAGTTTCCATGCATGTCCCGAAGAACTATATCACAAATCTTTCCGTTGCAACAGCTGCCTATCAGGTTAACAGCAGTAATTCTACAACAGGTAATCTTACCAGCTTCACATCGCCTCTTGCACCTCCAAGGGGTAATGCAGAGCCCAATATTACTACTGTAGGTAACAGAAATGAACTTCAGTGGAATCTTCCAAGCATGGGCCCCGGGGATAAATGGGGTGTCTGGTATCAGTTAAAGGTACAGGGTGCCGGTTGTGTGCCTCTGATACTGCCTACATCCACGGTGAACTATACTGATGTCAACGGTACCAATATCAATATTAAGATCTCCTATGGAGGTGTAACCAGTATTGGAGGAAGTGGTGCGGATGTGGACTATATTTCTCTGGGGGATGTCACATTATCCCAGGTCTCACCCAATATCCTTATCGGGGATAATGGTACTGTCAGGGTCAATGTGTCCTATTCTGATGGTAATCCTGCGATTGCCCATGCTCTGATCTATACGAATATGGGGGCCTTCAATGGTTATGAGAATCCCCTTAATCTGACGATAAGTGGTTCGGATACTTTCTATCTGAGAAGTCTGACCGCAGGTAATGCACATCTTCAGGCTATTGCAAATAATGGTAATAATACTGTAACAGATGATAAGGTCGTGGTGATAAGGCCAAAGGGTATGATAATGGTGAGGTAAATTACTCCTTGCTTGTGCAAGGAGCTTCCTGCTTTCAATGATAAAATGGTGGTCTCTGTTTGTCTGACAAGCGACTCAAGACTAAAGTAGTGAGCTTTCTTTGCCTCAAAAACTCTTGCTTCCAGGCCTCATTTCATCATAATTTAGAGAAGGAGTTGTTTTCAATCATATCATCTATTTCACCCTCCATCTCTGTGTAATATTTTAAAATTATGGATGTATATATTTTGTTAGATAATTATTAAAACGATCAGATTTATTTATAGTATCATTAGCCCCTGTTCTTGTGGGGTTTGTGGTGAGGAAAAAATTTGAAATTATCTGCCAATGTCTTTGACGGTATGGGGTATTCTTCCGCAGACGATGATTACCTTTATATCGATGATATGCAGGGACTGAAAAGGTTATTAGCTTCACAGTTTGGAGGGATTTTCCTTCTTGATCCTGAAGACTGTCGGGTATTAATGGTAAACAAAGTAGCTTTGTCTTTGCTGGGTCTGTCTGAAAGAGATGTTATCGGCAATTTTTCAGAGCAGTACGTTCACCCTTTCAGGGAGCATACTGATACCAATTATTCAGATACAGAATGCTTTGAAGGCCTCTTAACATGCAAAGATCAGGAGGATAAACATGTACTTATACATTTTACACCTGTAAGAACAAAACACAATGAGCTTTTGATGGAAACTTTCATTCTCTGTCCATTTTCTTCTCAAAACTGTTCATCATCCTTATCAAACTCCGATGAATGCTCTGATCTGGTGCCCGGATCTCTGGATCCCCTCTCTTCATCACTTATGTCCACTCTTTTAAACAGTTGTAATGATGCAGTGATCATAATTCAGGATGGCATATTAAAATTTGTGAATTCCATTTCTTCAAAAGCCATTGGTATTCCCTCTCACCGGTTGATCAATCAGGATTTTTTGAAGTTCGTATCTCCTGAATACCGCCAGCTTGCCAGTTCCCGGTATGATGCTCTGATAAAAGCGGAGAGATCAGAACTTAGCCGGTGTGAGATATCTCTTATTAAAAAGGATGGCCAAAAGCTTCCTGTGGAGCTTAGTTCCTGTCAGATATTCTATGATAAAAGGCCTGCAGACCTTGTTTTTATAAAAGATCTTAGTGAAAGCATGGAAGCTAAAAAGGACCTTAAACGCAGGGTTGAGATCGAATATGCAATAGCTTCCATCACATCAAGTTTTATGTCTTCAGAAGAACTGGACCCAATGATCGAAGAAGCATTCAGAACAATCGGGGTATTGTGTGGTTGCAGCAGAGTATACCTTTTTGTTCTGGACCAGGCCCGTATCAGCCTGACCAATACGCATGAATGGTGTGCTAAAGGAGTTAAACCCCAAAAAGAGAGCCTTCAGGACCTTTCTGTAGATACGTTTCCCTGGTGGATGAAAAAACTGTATAATAATGAGATCATCCACATCAGGGATGTATCATCCATGCCGGAAGAGGCAAACGCAGAAAAGGATATTCTGATCATGCAGGATATTTGTTCTTTGATCTGTCTTCCTGTTCAAATAGAACGCCAGATGATAGGTTTTATTGGAATGGATAATGTGATAAGGACCGGGGAGTGGACCTCTCAGGACATTGAGGTCCTCCGGATGCTGGCGGACGTGGTCGGTATAGCCATTGAACGTAAACAAAAGGAAGAGGCCCTTAAAAAGTATGCTGATGAATTGTCTGTTGCCAACAGGAAATTGCAGACATCTGATCGTATAAAGGATGAATTCCTCGGCAACTTAAGTCATGAATTCAGAACTCCCCTGAATGTGGTAAAAGGGTTTAGTAAGCTTATCCATGATGAAAGGCTTGGACCTCTTTCCGATAGGCAGAAAAAAGCAATGAAAGCTATCATGCGTAATAACCAGCGGCTTGAAGGGCTTGTGGAATCACTGTTGTATATGACCTCTATCCAGGCGAACAACACCAATTATACCTTTATATCTCTGGACCTGCCCGGGTTGCTTGAAAGGGTCATCTTTTCCTTTTCCCTGTCTATGAAAAATAAGGGTATTGATTTTGAAACCGATATTGACGGTCTGGTCTGCCAGGTCAGAGGGGATCTTGTCCATCTTGAGAAGGTTTTCTACCACCTGCTGGACAATGCGATCAAATTCACAGATTCCGGAGGCAAGATAACCCTTTGCGTACGTCAGGAAGATGGTTTTGTTCATCTATCCCTGAAAGATACCGGCGTTGGAATTCCCTCCGAACAGATCCCTTATGTGTTCCATAAGTTCTATCAGCTGGATGGTTCACTGACCAGGCGTTATGGTGGTAATGGGATTGGCCTCTACATTTCCAAACAGGTGGTAGATGCACATAATGGTTCCATCTGGCTGGAAAGTAATTTCCATGAAGGGACCACGGTACATGTGAAGTTGCCTGCTCAGTAATGATTGAAGGTCCAGATTCTTTCTTTAATTGCAATTCCGGTGAGAATTCACCCGACCTGATTGATGCGGCCTGATTGGTGTGGCCCGCCATGATTTCTCATCATACATGGGCTGCCTGGTTTCTGCTAATGATCCGATCAGTCCAGTTCCACATCCACCAGGTGATGGCCAATGATCAGCATCGTGTCATTACGATATGCAGTCACACTATTGTCTGTAAGGGAACTTGTCGTAAAACCGGCTTGCTGGAGTTGATCACTCCAGAGAGCCGCATAATCACTATTTATTGTTACATTCACATCGGTTGTCCCGTCAGTTCTGATAAGACTACTGCTGTTGTGTTGCATTCTCAGATCTACGATAGCACTTCCTGATGCTGAACCTTCTCCTCTGGTCTGGACAACCCCCAATGTGGTGACATTGATGTTATCAATGGAAGTGGAATATATGGAAGGTTTACTTACCATCAGGTCTCCTCCCTGTGAATAGCTTTTCATGATGGCAGTGTTCTCATAGATCAGCTCATCGTTGTCCTTAATATAACGTATGCTCCCGGTACTGTAGTTGAGGGTATTTCCGTCATATCGGATGACAATGGAAGACGAATTCTCAAAAAAAAGCATGGATGAGTGCATCTTCATTTTCATGACCTTAATCGGTACCTGTTCAAATGCAACCATCTTCATATCACTTCGGATCACTATGAAACTCTGTTCCGCACTTTCAAATACACTGGTATCCATATTGGACTGGAGCAGAGGATATCCCATCATGTAGATGAAACTCATTGAGATTATGACTATCCCGAACATCAGTATGAAACCGATAGTTTCGGAAACAGCTTTGTCCTGTCGGTCATTGTCTTGTTGAATCATAGCTGATCACATGGGTTATATTACTGCTTGATGCAGTACCATTTATAGGTATGGTACTGGCAATACCGCTGATGGTCACGTTCACCTTCCTTTCTGAAGTGGCAGATTCAAGTTCAATGATCTGGTCGGTGGTTGCTACATCCGCATTAATGGTATAATACTCTCCGCTGATGGTGGGAGGTATATTGTAATTTGTTTGTATGCGTCCGTTCTCCGGGGCTATCAGATATATATCTGTAAGGGTGGTGCTCATCATATTTCCAATATCGCTGAAACTATCTTCCATAACCACTTCACCGGGCCCTTCGATGAGAATTTCATCTGCACTGGTCTGTACGAACAGGAAGAACAGCAGGAAGATGGAAGAGAATATTATATACTCTACCGTGACGGTCACGGCCCTGTCATCCTTTATGAAAGGTCTCAAATATCCACCTCCACGATCTCAGGTGCTGCATAGTAAAATGTATTCCCGTCATTAAATGTTATATTAAGCCATATACTGTCAATGGTGGAAGTGGTGTTATTCGCACTGATGGTCAAATTATCCATTTTTACATCCACGGTCTGGCCATGGTATGCATAGATGGTACTCACCTGGTCACTGTAATTATTAATAAGGCTCCGGGTGGTGATCCCAATGCTCTGGTTTGAAGAATTATTAAGAGCTACGGCAATGCTTACTGCCTGGTCACTCATTTCCCGGGAGTGGAACACCAGATCCCTTATATCGTCCTTTGGGAATTCCAGGGCCGCACTGGATGAATGATAACCGGAAACAGCTGCCTGATTTAAAAGAACTGCCACAGCCACCAGGGAGATCGAGATTGCCAGGCCGGAGAGCAGGATCCACTGACCTTTGTTGTCCTGCAATAGATCCTTATCCTTTGGATCGTTCACCTTTCTATGTTTAATCTCTGTGTCCTTTATCAGTTTTATACCTTCCATGCAGTCAATCTCACCTCCACAACCTTGATCTGTGTATCATTTATGTTCCAGGTACCTCCACAGCAGGATACTGTGGAATTGGACAGGGTAACCAGTTTCCTGGTGGTGATGGCCTCCTCTATGGGTCTTCCGTTGACAACTGCCGGTGTTACTGTGATATTTATTCCATTGGTGTGGATCAGGTCCACATTGAACAGTATCCCGGGAAGCAGGGTTTCAAGTTCTTCATTCAGGACAGGGATTCCCCCGCTTTGCAGGGTGGCCGGTTCACTGAGGTTAAAAGATGCCACACATTCTGTCAGATTATAGGCGATTGCCGTGTCAGGTGCGACATCAAGTACTGTCAGGGCATCTCCTGCAGTCTGGCTTAGCTGTACTTCCATGAAGGTCTCTGATTGGGGGCTTACAATAATGCTGCTTTGTGTTATGAGCAGTATGGTCATTGTCATAAGTACTGCAGCACCCAGACCTTCCAGGGTATGCAGCTGGGCTTTGTCATTCATCGCCATACCTCCACTACAAGGTCTGCTATCTCATAGAGTGGTTCGGTGTGATTTGAATAGAATGTCACACCTCCGGAGTTAATGGTAATGTTATCAAAATGAAGTTTAACCTCACAGCTCTCGTTAAAAAGCGTATGGTCCATTATTATCCTCAAGGTGTCAGTTGAACTTAATGGAGGTGAATAGGCTGCAAATGAACTGGAGGCATTTCTTTTATAGAGCTGGTAATCAGCAGGCAGGCTTAATGTAGTGTTGTTGATGGATATGTTCGTCAGGCCTGTACTGGAGGAAGTGGTATTAAAGTTTATAATATCCAGTGTCACATTTGATATCTGCGGGCCGCTGACATTTATTATGGCATATTCCCCGCCGGAACTTGAATTTGTGCTTAATGTGCAGGCATCAAAACTGGCAACATCACCGATCTCTACAAGTACAAGTCTTTTAATGTGATATACATCCTGAAACTGCGGTCTGACCTGACCTATACATACACTTGTGTTATTCAATACAAGGGGTTGTCCATCCTTTAAGATGGATATATTGTACCCGTACTCTATTGTATTGCCATTGATATTATCATAAAGCCCGGCTTTTGAAATGAAGGTCTGCTCGTCCAGTAACATTAACCTTTCTATCTTTGAAAGGTTGAGCAGGTTAGGTGTGCTGGTAAGTCTTGTCTGCTGACTGCTGTCAGCTGCAAGACCCAGACGTGTGGTCTGTGAAACCTGATTTTCCCAGTCAGTACCTTTATGTGTACTGTTCTGCCACCAGCCCGAGTCTTCGGTCAGGATCGTGGCAGTACGGTAGGAAGTAAAAGCAATATTGCTCTGGGTCCCTGTCTCCGAGATGAACAGTCCCGGAACGAACTGTATGGCAAAAGTAAATGCAAGCAGGAACAGGGATATCCCCAGTAATAGATCCAATGATATCTGACCGGTATTATCCATCATAATTAGAATAATATTGGGTATGATCATATAAAAGAGATTGGTAACTATCTATGGGACAGATACGATAAGGGTATCTTAATGATCATTCCCGGCTATGCTGGAAAAAGCAAATGGAAGGATCTGAGATCCCTATTGATACGGATCATTATATCCCGTAGATCTCGGAACCTTTTTTAACTTTCTTTATGTCCTTTTCCATCATTGATAATGTATTTTTGTCCACTTTGATCCCGGCCAGTCTTTCGATGAACCAGATGGATTTAACATGATCGTCCGGGGTTAGCTTCCAGTCAGGTTTTTCAATATAATGGTCTATTCCCTCGGAATACCTTAACAGCTCCAGTCTGACCTCTGCACTGATCCAGCCCAGTTCCTCATAATAGGAAAGGATGTCATCCAGGTTATTGCTTCCAACCAGTTCCATGAGGAATTCCAGCCATTCCATACATAATTTCATATTGGTGGAATTTTTAATTATCCCGCAGAGGTGGACACTTTCCCCCAGGGCCCGGTAACTGCGACCCCCCAGGTTTTTGAGTTCCTTTTCCACAAAATCCGTAAGTTGTTCAAGTCCTTCCGAGAGTTTAACATTTTCTTCAAGGGAACTTTTTTTAATGTCCTCATTACGTTTTTCCAGATCATTCAGGCGTTTATCCATCGAGGTATTTATCTGTGAAGAAAGGTCCTCCAATCGTGTCTGACCTTCTCCAAATTCCTTAAGGCCCTGTTCCAGCATGTCAATACGCTGGCAGGCATTGAATAGGTCTCCTGACATTTCATTAGAAAAGTCAGTCATTTTTTGCATATGTCCAAAAACGATGGTATAATGGTCAGAAAGTTGTGTGATATTATCTGCTATCAGGCCCAGTTGCCGGGTCATATCCACATTATCCAGATGTAATTGCTCCGCAACCTCTTCAATTGTGGTAAGTCTTTTTTCAAGGTCAGTTATCTTAATACCATTGTTTTCCAGGCCGGACTGTATCAAGGCCTGTGAACTTTCCAGAGGTTGCAGGGAGTTGTGGATGGTATTCATCCTTTTATTCATGTCCCTTATGTCTCCGGATAATCTTTCATTATCCTTCCGGCTATTGTCCAGTTCCTCTTTGAGCTGGTTTAGACTGGATGTATTCATATCCCGGTCCTCATCTGCCTGGTTCATATGATCTTCAAAAAAGCTCCCGCTTTTAGAGATTGAAGCAGCGGCCAAAGAACTGAGCTCATTGTCTGTAACTTCCTTATCAGCTGAAGACGGGCCCCGGGTCAATGGTGTCATATCAGGACTTTCTTCCGAAATGATATCCGGATTTATCGGGGTAACCTTTCTAAATGCATTTTCATCTTCTTCTGCTGGTCTTATCTGTTCAGCAGGATTGATCATGGTTGCAAGATCAGTTGTGTCGGCGATGGTTTTGTCTTCTGTCGGGTATGTTGCGTTTTTCTCATCAGAAGGACTCCTGCTGTTTTCAGTATCGTTATTTTTTTCAGGAGATCCATTCAGGGATTCTGGTTCATTTCCAGGAGCTGGGGCCTCTGATCCATCTCTTTGTACCTCTTCCATTCGGTCGATCAGATTTTTTTTGCTAACCAGTTTTTTAACCCCACCGATGATGGAATTCAGTATCCCCTGGAATTTTGGTGTACTTACAGGTACAGGAGAATCAGCATCTTGAATCTGGATATCCCGGGTTGTGGATGGGTCAGCTTTATTGTCCTGTTCTCTGTCTGTTTGTGGCTCTTCTGAAACAGGCCATTGTTTATCAGGACTTTCTTCCGCCTGTTGGGTTCCTTTCAATGGTTGCAGTTGTTCCGGAATTTTTGAGGGAATGAAAGGATCTGTACTTTTTTGTTCCATTTCAAAGAAGGAAACGGTTGTATCCGGTCTTTCTGGTAAAGACCCCGGGAAAATATCTCCTCTTTGGAATGGATCTGAACCTGCCTGATCAATTGATCCCTGCAATGGTGCGGGTCCTGTCAGTCCATCCTGATCTTTGATCATTTCCTGGGCTGGCAGATCATCCGAGTCCGGCAGTACAGGTTCAAAAAGTGGAGGGGGTGATATATGATCATTTTTTTTAAAAGATCTTGTGACAGGTGATACTTCCTTTTTATCCACAGGGTCTGCCAGATCAGGGATCTTAATCACTTTTTTGAAGGTATCTTCATTCTTTTCTTCATCAGGAAGAGGGACATTATTTTCAGCCTCTTTGCCCAGCCGGTTTATCACAGGGATATCAGGCTCCTTATCCTGCTTATCGATGATGTTTATTTTGCGCTGTCCGTCATCCAGGATAACCGTTTCATCATTTGTTTCTTTTACTATTCTGGGTAAAAAAGCAGGGTGCATTGTGACATTTGATCGGTCACTCTCATCATTTTGATCTTCATCGGTCATATTGAAGGCCTGTTCAAAAGGATTTGATGGAAAAGGGTTTCCAGAGTCCCTCTCCATATTCCGGTTATCATCCTGTATTCCGGATATATCTTTGTTATTTTTGCTCCGGTTTAATTCCTTCATTGTTACCAGCTTTCGAATGAATTATCAACAATATTCATGGTTAGAATCAGATGTCTGGAATAGTATAACCATTAACTCTATATAAATGGGGTAACTACTTAAATATTTCCATTCTATATATTGTGATAAATAAAATTAACTTCCATCAAGGTTGCTGCTATGGTTATAAGGTCCTGAAGGATGAACAGTTATTCTTAAAAATACGTACGGATCTTAAAATAGATGATCAGATAACCCATTACAAGCATAAATAAGGATATCAGCCATGCCCAGCGCAATATGCGGCCCAGGGTCTCTGGTCTTGTAAGATAAAAAAGAAGTTTGTCGGCCAGATTTGGCCGATCATCTGTTGTATGCATTTGAAAGCCTTAAGCTTTGATCCTTTTAAGACGGAAGGTATTTTCCCTTTCCATCTCTTCAAGACGCAGGCTGATGAATGTCATAGCTTCTGTAAGTTCAGGGATCACCTTAAACTCAAGGGCATTCACACGCCTTTTGGTCTTCTCAATATCATCCAGCAGTTTCTTCATCGTGGTTTCGATCTCTGCTGCAAGGATGATCTTCTCTACCAGTATCTCATAGGAGTCTACAGCTTCGTCAATATAGGAGCTTGTTCCAAGAACACCATAACCCCTTTTATTGATGGGTTTGCGTACACTTGAAGATTCGATCTTCGGTACGACAACACCCATGATATTGTGGCTTTCAAGTTCGATCTGTGGTGCATCCTTCATTGCAAAGGCTGTGGACTTCACAGTGATCCGTCCTTCTACTGCCTCGGCAATACCGATCTTCTCCTGTGCAACCTCATACGAAGCATCCAGTTCAGCCCTGACATCCTTTGCTTTGCTAAGGATGTCGAAGAACTCCAGGATCAACCCATCCCTTTTCATTTTCAGCAGCTTGTGGCCGCCTTCGGACAGCTTGATCTTCTTCTTCAGTTCGATTAACTCGGAGCGAGTCGGTTTTACATCTTTCGTGCCCATTATCGATCACCACAAATTGGTTCACTCGGCTTTGTTCTGATGGGCCGGGTGGTATTTATCGATATACTTGTTGTCAATCCTTGTAAGCTGAGCTTCAGGCAGTTCTGAAAGGATATCCCATGCAACCTGCAGAGTATCGTCAATGGTACGGTCCTCGTTCCTTCCCTGTCTGACAAAGCGGTCTTCGAACAGATCAGCGAACTCAAGGATCAGCCTGTCCCTCTCAGAGAGTGCTTCCTTACCGACGATAGCCACCAGACCTCTCAGGTCACGACCTTCTGCATATGCAGCATACATCTGGTCAGATACTGCTTTATGGTCATCCCTTGTCTTTCCTTCTCCGATACCGGAGTTCATAAGACGGGAAAGGGATGGCAGTACGTTGATAGGTGGATAGATACCCTTCCTGTGAAGTTCACGGGAAACCACTATCTGGCCTTCGGTGATATAACCGGACAGGTCAGGGATCGGGTGAGTGATATCGTCACCGGGCATTGTCAGGATGGAGAACTGTGTAACAGAGCCTTTCAGGCCCTTGATAACACCTGCTCTCTCATAGAGGGATGCAAGGTCAGTGTACATGTAACCTGGATAACCACGTCTTCCGGGAACTTCTTCCCTGGCAGCACCCATCTGACGAAGAGCTTCACAGTAGTTTGTGATATCTGTCAGAATGACAAGTACGTGCATGTCATGCTCATATGCAAGATATTCTGCAGCGGTGAGTGCCATCCTTGGAGTGATGATACGCTCCACAGCAGGGTCGTCTGCAAGATTGAGGAACACAACTGCTCTTTCCAGAGCACCGGTCTTTTCAAAGTCATTCATGAAATACTGGGCTTCTTCATTGGTAATACCCATTGCAGCGAAAACCACAGCAAAGTCCCCTTCATATCCGGGTACTTTTGCCTGCCTTGCGATCTGGAGTGCGATCTCATTGTGGGGCAGACCTGATCCGGAGAAGATAGGCAGTTTCTGTCCTCTTACAAGGGTGTTGGTACCATCAATGGTGGAGATACCTGTCTGGATGAAATCCTCTGGTGGCATCCTGGAATATGGGTTCATTGCAGCACCGTTGATGTCAACCCTTTCGTCAGGGACGATACGTGGGCCGCCATCCAGTGGTTCACCGGATCCGGAAAGGATCCTTCCCAGCATGTCCTTGGACACAGGGAGTTTGATGGTCTCGCCACTAAAGACTACACCGGACTCTTCATTTAGTCCCACAGTTCCTTCAAAGACCTGAACGACTACCATATCTGCAGATGTATCCAGGACCTGTCCTCTTTTGGTTGTGCCATCAGGCAGGTTGATCTGGACAAGTTCTCCGTATCCTACAGGTTCGGTCTTCTCAAGGAAGATAAGTGGTCCGGAGACCTCTACGATCGTCTTGTATTCTTTGGTCATAATTAGTTGCCTCCCAGTTGTGCAAATTCTTCATCCATCTTTGTCATGACCTTATCAAGGGCAGCTTCGAAGTCTTCTTCATATTTGACCTTTGCAAGTTCATCCTTTGACTCGATGGTGATGATCTTGTTCATCGGAATTCCGGATTCAAGGGCGGCATTTGCCATTTCACCATATCTGGAGATGGCCTTGAGGAGCTTGTACTGCTTGTTGAAAGGACAGTATGTGTCCACAGGGTGGAAAGCATTCTGCTGCAGGAAGTATTCCCTTACCATACGGCAGATCTCAAGGGTGAGCTGCTGGTCCTCTGGCAGTGCATCGGAACCTACCAGCTGGACGATCTCCTGAAGTTCGGATTCCTGCTGGAGCAGGTCCATTGCATTGTCTCTGAGGGATTCCCAGTCAGATGCAACATTCTCTGAAAACCAGCCGGAAAGGGCCTGTGTATAGAGACTGTAACTGGTAAGCCAGTTGATGGATGGGAAATGTCTTCTCTGGGAGAGTTTTGCATCCAGAGCCCAGAACACTTTTACGATACGCAGTGTGTTCTGTGTGACAGGTTCGGAGAAGTCACCACCAGGAGGTGATACAGCACCAATGACAGTGATCGAACCTTCATAACCTGCAAGGGATTGTACACAGCCTGCACGCTCATAGAACTCGGAGAGTCTGGCGGACAGGTAAGCAGGATAACCTTCCTCACCGGGCATTTCTTCCAGCCTGGAGGAAATCTCTCTCATAGCTTCGGCCCATCTTGAACTGGAGTCAGCCATCAGGGATACGTCATATCCCATGTCTCTGTAGTATTCTGCGATCGTGATACCTGTATAAACAGATGCTTCACGGGCAGCCACAGGCATGTTGGATGTGTTAGCGATAAGTACGGTACGTTCCATCAATGGACGTCCTGTCTTTGGATCTTCAAGTTCAGGGAACTCGTTTAGAACATCGGCCATCTCATTGCCACGTTCTCCACATCCGATATAAACGACAATGTCGGTGTCACTCCATTTTGCAAGCTGTTGCTGGGTGACTGTCTTTCCGGATCCAAATGGACCGGGAATTGCTGCTGTTCCGCCCTTTGCGACAGGGAACATACCGTCCAGGATCCTCTGACCGGTGATTAGTGGTCTGTCTGGCATGAGCTTCTTGCCTGATGGGCGAGGTCCTCGTACCGGCCACTTCTGCATCATGGGTACTTCTGTTCCGTCACTCAGGACACAAACGGTTTCCTCTACATTGAACTTACCGGACTTTATCTCCTTTATAGTTCCTGATACATTAGGAGGGAGCATGATCCTGTGTTCTATGTTCTCGGTTTCCTGGACCACACCAATGACGCTTCCTCTTTCTACGTTGTCGCCGACACTGACAGTAGCTTTGAAATCCCAGAGCTTTTCACGGTCCAGACCATTGGCAGTTACTCCTCTTTCGATGAAGTTGCCCATCTTTTCCTGCAATACCTGAAGGGGTCTCTGGATACCATCATAGATACTTTCCAGAAGTCCCGGACCAAGTTCCACGGACAGAGGCAGTCCTGTGTTTTCCACAGGTTCACCGGGTCTTATACCGGATGTGTCCTCATATACCTGAACAGTGGCCTTTTCGCCTTCGATCCTGATTACTTCACCCATGAGTCCTTCGTGACCTACTTTGACCACATCATACATCCTGGGCTTAATTCCAATAACTGTGACAACAGGTCCTGCCACACGATAAATTTCACCTTTTACTTCCACAGATCTACACCTACCGATTGTTTTATCTTTTCCCTTAAATTTGAACTTTCACCAGCTCCTCCGAGAGTGACCACAGTTGGTTCAACAGACTCGCTAAGAGCATCTCTCAAAATTTCCGGTAGTTTGTCAACGTCATCGCCATGCATTATTATTATTCCGACCCCGGAATCCTCAAGTACGGATCCTACTGTTGATTCCAGATCATCGTCCTTGATCTCATATATCTTTTTGACACCAGCCAGCCGGAAGCCTGTAACGAATTCACTGTTACCTATTACTGCAAGTTCCATCAGATCACCAACTGGTTCTTTATGGTCTCTTCATTAAGCCCTGCTGCCTTTCCGCGCATGATCGTACGCAGGTTATTCACTTCTATCGTCTTATTAAGGACATAGTCCATTATAGGTACGATCGAAAGTGGATATACATGTGAAAAGCTTGAAGCGGATTTTATGCTAAATTTTGTAAGTTGCGTTTCCAGATCGATCAATGATTCCATTTCCGGGCTTACCAGGGATTCAATATCCTCCCACTGGGGATATTTTTCCAGGGACTGTATGAAATCAGCAAACGAGAGGGGTATAAGTTTCTCGATTTCCTTTATGGTCAGATTCAGGCCGCCGTCCAGAATAAGATCTGCGATCTCATCCTTGTCAACGTCTGCTCTTTTCAACCTGAAAAGGGTGCTGAGGTTCTTCACATCAATCTCTGTCCTGATGAACTTGGAGAATAGTTTCCTGTCGCTGGAGCGCGGGTTACCTATGGCATAGAAGAGTCCGTTGTAATACATTTTGTCAAGCTGGTTCTCAATGTCAGAGAGGTTAGTGCCATCATATCCTTTTAACACAGTATAGTAATCTGTGTTGCTAAGGGCGTCAACGACATTCTCATAAGAGTCTTTCTCTGCCAGGCCTGACAGGAATGTATAGGGTAATTGTCCAGCTGATACGAGACCATCTTTGATCTCTTCTACTGATGCACCACAATATTTCCCACGAAGGATCGTCTTGATACTGCAAATGTCATATTTTTTAAGATATTCTGCGATCAGATAGTTCAACTCGCCTTCTGAGATGTTGATCAATTTTGTAAAAGTGCTAGCCAGGTTCCTGTTCAATGCATGCTCAAAAAGATCCACACCATCATATACTCTTGCCAGTTCATCGACATCCTGCTTGTATTGCGACTCTTCGATGAACCGGGTGATCTCATCTATGCTCATGTTCATGAGTCTTGGATATGTCTCCCCGGGTAGAAGATTACTCTTCATTGCCCGAACACGTGCAGTCACATAAGCATAGTTGGAACCACTCCCACTATGTGTAGGACTACTTTTCCTTTTAAATTTTTGCAAAAGCCGCATTTGGATATCACCTGAACAAGATATCAGACGTCTGTTTCAATGATTGCTCATTGACATTTTTCAGGATTATGTTATATGTATAATCCAGGCGAACTGTACCGTCCTCATTTTCAATGATAACACCGCCAATGCAATCGATGTTGCCGGCATATTCCAGTGAAGTTGAGTTCCTTACAAATTCTTCAGAGTCTTTGTTAGAGTATATCTTTGTACCGTCGCTTTCATTCTGCTCAATGATGGCCTTTAATAGCTCTTCCTTTTTCGCAGGAGGCATTGATACAATGGATTCTACTGTGTTTTCATATACCTTATCAAGGACTTCTTTGCGGGCATTAAGCATTGCACGTTTAACTTCCAGGTTTGCACTGGAGGTTTCCTGCTGGCGTAATCTTTTGATATCATCCTCTGCCTGGGCCAGACGGTCTCCTTTGATCTTCTTTGCTTTGTCATTTGCTTCTTCAAGTATTCGGGATACTTCAGCATCTGCTTCAGCATTGATCCTGGACACTTCAGCCTGAGCGGCATCCATAATATCTTTAATAACTGTTTCGAGTCCCATGCTCTCACACCTCAAAGAAATTTTAAGAGCAAAGAATGCTCTTAAAAGAACTTAGCTGATAAGCAGTGCAACTACAAGTCCGAAGATCACAATGGTCTCTGGAATTACAGTAAGGATAAGGCCCTTTCCGAAAAGAGCTTCATTCTCTGCCATTGCACCTACTGCTGCTGCACCGATGTCTTTTTCTGCAATACCGGATCCAAGTCCTGCGAGTCCTACTGCAAGTCCTGCTCCAATTGCCTTCAATCCTGCCGGGTCCATAACTGCTGCTGCTTGTTCTACTACCATTTTATTATTCCTCCGTGTATTTTCTTATATATCCGAATGGGTTGTACTTTCTTCCCCCGCCTTCATAGAATTTAGTAAAGAATTCGACATACTGCAACCTGAGAGCATGTAATCCGGGGGCAATTATGCTCAATACGGTGTTAAGTGCATGTCCGAATATGAACACTACGATCGCAAACAATGCCATGAATATTCCGCCCTGAGGCATTATCATCTCAAAGGCGATAAGGTTGACAGTGGATGCAATGTAAATAGAAGACAATCCTACTGCGATAAGACGTGTGTAGGAAAGTGAATTGCTTAACAGGCCGGGTAGTTCGATAGGACCTTTGATCCCTTCTCCCTTGACCAGCATCACAAATCCTGCCAGGAACACTACTACTCCAATGGCAACAGGCATGTATCCCATGTAACCAAGGACTATCAGTGCAATACCGATCTCTTCGATTATCCAGCTGCCTTTCTCAAGCATTGCTTCTTTGAAGCCATGTTTCCTGTTTATGTTGATAAAACCAAGTAAGTATCCTATGTTGATGTGGATCAGACCGATAAGTGCTGTCAGAACGATCATTGTCATCACAATATGTGTTCTGTGGATCGGATATGTGATCATTTCACCGCCAACTGGAGACAGGAACAGGTCTATCGTGGCAAATCCGGGTATGAGTCCCGCAACAGTCCCATGATCACCATGGACGCTGGCAAGAGGGAATCCTAAGAATTCACCATAAAGGACACCAAATATAAGAGTGGATATCTGACAGTAGATCAGAACATTCATCAGGGGCTGTATAGCATCTGATTTTACCATCTTCTTTATACCCAGTGCAAGAGCAAGAAGGATGACTGCATAGCCAATGTCACCAAGTATCATTCCATAGAATAGCGGGAACGTGATGAATATGAGGGATGTAGGGTCGATCTCTTTGTACTTTGGCCTGGCATACAGGTCCATTATTTCCTGGAAAGGTTTTGAGACTGAGGGGTTGTCATATTCGATCGGGATGATGTCTTCGTCCTCTTCGGTCACTTCCTGCAATGTGACAAAAGCCCGATCATTGGTTGCTGTCTTTACGATAGATTCCAGTTCACTGAATTTGTCTGAAGGAACCCATCCGTCTATCATAAATGTGTGTTCGGATGTGGCTATCCTTACCGGTGATTCAGCTTTTTCGGCTTCAATGGACAGCATTTCATCGCTGGCCAGGATAAAATCAGCATATTTCTCCTTTATGCTGGCTATGTCCCTTTCCAGTGACTCCTTTTTTGTGGACATCTCGGCTTCTTCTTTTTCAAGCTGTGCAAGTATTGAGGAAGGAGCTCCTGCGACTTCAGGTGTCCTGAGGTCACGGTATTCGAAGTTGGAAAGGATCTCTGACATCTTATCCTCATCTGCTTTGCTTACAAAAAGAGCAATTGTACCGCTGGATGGATCATATTCCATCTCATATGAGCTGGTTACATTGCTGATCGCAGATGTTGGGTCTTCTTTGACATATCCGGCAAATACGGCGAGATTCTCATATCCTCTGTAGTTTTCCATTGAGATGGATATGGATTTAAAAGGCTCAAGTTCCTTTTTGAGGGATTCGATCTCCTTTATACGGGAATCGAGTGCAGCTCTGTGTTCAGTCTTTTCTGTGACCTCATTATCCAGTTGATCCAGTTTAGAGTCAAGTTCCTGCTGCAGGGATGCAGCATTCTTTTTTGTCATGTCGGTATCTTTGACACCGAGGAATGTTGAAATCGATCTTAATTGAATCAATTTTTTAGAGACGCCTTTGGCATTTTCGAAAGGTCTGCCCAGCTTAAGCCCTGCACCATCTTCATTATAGTCTTCGATATGGAAAATGTTACTGTCGTAGAGGGACTCTATGGCCTGTTCCATAATGTCCTTATGTCCGACAACAACCGCACGACTCATCTGTTTTGGCTTAAGCATGGATTGTCCTCTCAAACTCTTTGATCAGATTTTCGACGGCTTCGTTGATGTATGCTTCAGAGTTCCTGCTGATCATCTCAGCATCTTGTTTTCCGTCAGCGATGATCTTCTCGTAGTCTTTTTTGATCGTCTCTTCAGCAGATGACAGGTTTTCCTGTGCATATCTTGCAGCATCTGCTTCGGCCTGTTTAATGATCTCCCGGGCTTCGGCGCGAGCTTCATTAATCCGCTCGTTCTTACTTTTTTGCCCTTCTTCGATCATTTTGGCCGCGCTTTGTTCTGCTTCTTTGATTTCAGATAAGATTTTATCTTTGGCCATATAAATCCTCGGTATTTATGGTTTTGTTTGATTACCTGGCGTGATTACTTCACCCCTATATCTAACAAGCATATAAGTTATTCGGTTATTGTTTTCCGGTATCGATAATGTTAATTATTTATCATTGATTTTGCTAAAATTGTTAGTTAGATTTCCCTTATTTAAGGTCCACTCTAAGGGGTATCCTTGCATTTTCAGGGATTGTGTGTATATATTTGCTGCGGAATTGCGGGTTACGCATCATGCAGTAATCTGCTGAACCTTTGTATGCTTCATGCTTTCCCATTCTTTTCCATATGGTCTCAAGCTCCTCTTCACGGATGTTCCCGAAGGAAAGAGGTGTGTATGCACATGGGAGTACATCCCCGCCGGCAGTGACATGCATCCATCTCCTGCCTGCAAAACAGCCAAACTGATCCGGGCCCATGAAATAGGGGAAGGCAGTGACCCGGGGACCTTCGGTGGCGGTGTTCTTCTCTTTCTGGAAACGTTCCAGTCTTTTTACATCCTTTTGTGTGATGACCTCATCTTCATGTTCCAGCCAGCGGCCCACTGCTATGATCTCGTATATGGACATCTCATGCATTCCCAGATCCTGAGCAAGGCCATAGAAATCCTCCAGATCATCGATATTATCCGGTGAGACCACCACGAACATGTCCGTAAGGATGCCTGCGGCAAGGGCATTGTTAATTCCATTGATGGCATCTTTATAAGCCCCCTGCCTGCCCCGGATGCGATCATGTTCCTTTTCGAAGGGGCTGTCTATGCTGATGTTAACTGCATACATCCCTGCATTTGAAAGTTCTTCTGCTCTTTGCGGTGTAAGACCAAAACCCGATGTGAAACAGGTGGCAACAGCCCTTGATTTATCTACTTTTGCAACCATGTCTGCAATATCCTTTCGTAGCATTGTCTCTCCTCCGTCAAAGGATATTGCATATGCACCAAGGTCTATGGCCTGTGAGATGGTGCGGTTGATCTCATCAAAGGTAAGTTCCGGGTCTGCTTTAATATCTGCAGCTCCGCAGTGGATACAATTATTTGGGCAGCGATCGGTAATTCCAATGGACATCTGATCAGGAACCCTTTTTCTTAATATGGATGCTACCTGTGCACTGATGAGCCTGTCAAAGACAGGTCCCGGCACAGGGGGGGCCCAGGTCGAGAAGATGATCCTCTCCTCATCAAAAAGGATCGGTTTTTCTTCCTGGAAAATCTTATTTATTCTTTTAATTATTGGTTTTGCCACCGTGGAAAAAGGCCCTTCAGCGTCCAGGACCACTTTTCCATTGCTGGTGTCAGCATTTACTTTTATTATTGATCTGTCATATACCCGCATAGGTTCACCTGATAAGCATTTATTTGTGATCTTAATTTAATGATATTTGATCTGGCGGAAGATGTGTTATCGTTAATTTGTAGGATTTGGTCTGTTAGTGTTGATCTGTTAGTATTGATCTGTTAGTATTGATCTGTTGGTATGATCTAGATCTGTATGGAGCTAAGTCTTATGTCTTCTGGTCTCTGTTTACAGGCCATCGGGTAACATTTTTGCAGTGATGAGTTCGGTTATGTGCAGAAGCTTTTCACGGGCCCTGCATGGGGAGAATGTTTCAAGATTGTCCCTTGCAAGCTGTATGTGGTCCAGGGCCGTTGTCTTTGCTATGTTTATGGCTTTTTCAGTTTCCAGAGTTCGGTCGTAGATCTGTAACAGGGACAGGGATTCATATCTTGACTTCTTATCGGGGATCACAGTGGTGAATTCCAGCAGATCGTCGAGTATCTGATAGGCAGTTCCCAGATGGTCTCCGTATGCCCTTAAGTGATCAATGCAGTTCTGGTCAGCACCCGCTATATAGGCTCCCATGGCAGCACTTGCAGAGAAAAGGGAGGCGGTCTTTTTCCTTATGCATTCGAAATACTCTTCTTCCTGAAGGCTGTCCTGGTCCAGAGCGATGTCAAGGGCCTCTCCTTCTGCCATTGCCATTCCGGCAGTGCCAAATTCCCTTATAACATCATGTTCATAGGGTGAAATAAGTTCTATGGAGCGGGATATCAGATAATCGCCTGCAAGCAGGGCTGAAGCTGGGCCGAACTTATGGTGGGCGGATTCCACTCCTCTTCGTGTAACACCTTCATCAAGGATGTCATCATGGATCAGGGAGGCCGAGTGGATAAGTTCAATAGCCGCAGCGGCATTCACTCCGTTTTTGTTAATGTCTCCCAGATCATTGAGGTCCTGTGCAGTGCTATTGTCATCATTACTGTTGCAATAACATATATCAGTACATAAAAGCAATATCACAGACCTGATCTTCTTTCCACCTGAGCTGCAAATATGTTCCACCATCGTTCTCATTGGCGAGTTCATGTCGATGTCATTAATGATCCTGTAGATGGCATTGTTGACATCCATGTACTCATCCCATTGTTCAATTTCCATCTGTCTTTCCTCTATTTGCAGTACTTTGTTCACCAGTTTGGGTTTATGTGATGGTTACGTGATAACAATTATCCGAAGTCCTGGCAGGTCTGATCTTATTCGGAATATTTTGAAGGACATCCAGCTACTATCTGGCTGGCCTCTATGGTACCTTCGGATGTCATTGTACCGGCCAGGCTGATGCTCTTTCCGTCTGCAAGGGTTGCAGGCAGGTCTCCTGTGTACACAATATGTATGTTATATTTCTTATTTTCGGCATCTTCAAGATCAAAGGAAATGGCCTCTGTGGATGTGTTGAGGCTTCCGTTTTTGATCGTTCCCATTGTATTGATCCGGCTCCCGTCATACTCTTGAGGATGTGTAACAAGCTCTGAGACCATAAGGTATCCCTGTTGATTTGTGTCAATGCCCCAGAGGCCTATCGCCAGGATCAACACTATTGCCATGGCAGTAAGCAGGGTCTTTTTCATTTTATCCATATGGGGATCTCCATTCTTATTTTTTGCATGTCTGAAGACGTTTGCTAAGGCTGGTACGTATCTTTATCAGATATATAGCATATGAGATGATCACTATCCAGGTGATCGCAAAAGCTGTGAGAAGGGCACTCATATCTTTTAAACCTGTGTATCTTATGTGGTTTGGCTTTTATTAAGTTATGGCATTAACTATTTGTTACCATAATTATGTATTGCGCTATACTTAAAAAGTAGATCAGCTATCACCCTACTAACATCTGACTTATCACCTTGATAATGTCATTCATTTGATATGCTGTCGCTGACGTCCTTTAAACTTATAACTAATATTCAGGTGGATCTATTATGACAAAACCTCCAAGACTGATCGCATGGGAACTGACCGCCGGATGTAACCTTTCCTGTGTGCATTGCAGGGGATCATCTACGGATAAGGTCCCTGAAGGCGAGCTTACGACCACTCAGGCCCGGGCCTTTATTGATGAGATCGTATCCATGGGAAAGCCGATCCTGATCCTTAGCGGAGGGGAACCTCTTGTAAGGGCAGATGTCTTTGAACTGGCAAAGTATGGTACTGAACAGGGACTGCGCGTGGTCCTTGCCACCAATGGTACCCTGCTGACCCCGGATATTGTCAAAAAACTGATCGATTCAGGTGTCCAGAGGGTCAGCATAAGCATTGATGGTTCCTCAGCACAGACCCATGATGCTTTCAGAGGGGTGCCCGGGGCCTTTGATGGCGCCATGCGCGGTATAGGTTATCTCAGTGATGCAGGCCTTGATTTCCAGATCAACACTACCATTACTAAACGCAATCTTGAGGAGATCCCTGCAATTCTGGAGCTTGCAACGGACCTGGGGGCAAAGGCCCATCATATCTTCCTGCTTGTGCCTACTGGAAGGGGAGAGGGACTTAAGGACGAGGAGATACCCCCGGCTGATTATGAGAGGGTGCTCAACTGGTTCTATGACCAGCAGAAGAAGACGGATATTCAGCTTAAGGCCACATGCGCTCCCCATTATTTCCGTATCATGCGTCAGAGGGCAAAGCGTGAGGGCATTGAGGTAAGCGTCAAGACCCACGGATATGAGGCCATGACAAAGGGATGCCTGGGTGGAACAGGTTTTTGCTTTGTTTCAAGCATCGGAGATGTCCAGCCCTGCGGTTACCTTCCGGTAGTGGCAGGTAATATCAGAGAAAAGGGTTTCCGGGAAGTCTGGGAGAATTCAAAGCTGTTCAATGACCTGAGGGATGAAAGCAAACTTAAAGGGAAATGTGGCAGGTGCAGTTATAAAAGTGTGTGTGGCGGATGCCGGGCCCGTGCCTATGCTGCCACAGGCGATTATATGGCAGAGGAGCCCTACTGTATCTATGTACCCCCGGAACAAATGTGATGTTCTGCTGATATCAGGTGCAAGCAATGAATATTGATGAGGTTCATAAACTTTCATGACAGCTCAAGGTATGCAAAATCTATTATAATGATTAATACATTTGATGTCCATTCCCATGATACAATTAGATGATATTGATAAAAAGATCCTGAATCTGATCCAGCTGGACTTTCCCCTTGAAGTCCATCCCTTTGAAAAATTAAGTAAGCTTGTAGGGATATCTGAAACTGAGCTTCTATTAAGGCTTGAAAAGCTGAGAAATTCAGGTGCGGTGCGCCGTATCGGTCCCATCATTAATTCCAGAAAGGTTGGAGGTTTTGGCACTCTGGTTGCAATAAGGGCCCCGGAAGACCGCATTGAGGAAGTGGCGGCCCTGATCAACGCCCATCCGGAGGTTTCCCATAATTACCTGAGGGATGCGGAATATAATATATGGTTCACCATTTCTGCCCCGAGTACAGAAAGGCTGGATGAGATAATCGAGGTTCTCAGGAAAGAGACCGGTTGTCCTGTCATTGATCTGCCGACAAAACGTCTGTTTAAAATAGGAGTGAAGTTCAATGTCCGGTGAAACTGAGGATAATTTTGCTGCAGAGGATGGGTCCAGAATATTTGAAACTGAGTCTCCCGGAAATGATGGTCCGGATGTATCTGTAGATAAGGGGCGTGTGCTTTCAGACCTGGACCCCATTGACAGGTCCATTCTTAAGAAGACACAGGACGGTATTTCTTTTTCCCATGCACCTTTCAGGGATATTGCAAAGGAACTTGGCATCAGTGAGGAGGATGTTGTCCAAAGGCTTGAGAGGATGCAGCAAAATGAGGTCATTCGCAGGTTTGGTGCTTCTATCGGGCACAGGGTGATCGGTATCACTGCAAATGCTATGTGCACCTGGAACGTCCCTGATGAAGAAGTGGAACGTATCGGTCTTATGATGGCTGATTTTGATGAGGTCACCCATTGCTATCAACGCCCCCGGTATCCTGACTGGCCCTATAATCTGTTCACCATGGTCCATTCCTATTCAAAGAAAGATTGTGAAGATATCATTGCACGGATCTCAAAGTCCACGGGCATTGAGGATTACAGGATCCTGTATAGTCTGCGCGAGTTCAAAAAGACTGGTGTAAGACTTTAATATTATATTCTTTATCTTATATCCCGGTAGTATTGAACATTGCAGATGTGACCTGTTATGAAAGAGTCAAAAAAATACCTCCCTCTGTTCATCTCTTTAAGATCAAGGAAAGTTGTTATATTTGGAGCAGGTTCGGTTGGGTTGCGCAAAGCCTCCCTTTTTTCGCAGCATGCATCGGTGGAGGTTGTCAGTGCAGAGTATACGGACGGATTTGATGACCTCAAAAGGATAAACAATGTTCGTCTTATTTCCCGGGACCTTTCCCTTTTAACAGATGATGAACTTAATGAACTGGTCCGGGATGCTTTCATTGTTGTTCCTGCAACAAGTAATATGTACCTTAATGACAGGATCTGCCAGCTGTGTCATGACCGGGGGATCCTTGTCAATGAAGTTAATAATGCAGGGGATGTTATAATCCCTTCAGTGGTTTGCAGGGGTGATCTTAATATAGGCATCTGCACTCTGGGTTCCAGCCCGGCCATGTCAAAGTTCATCCGGCAGAAACTGGATGATGTCTTCACTGAAGAGTATGGATCAATGATACGCCTGCAGGCACAGATGCGGGACATTCTCAAGGAAAATGTTCCGGATCAGAAAGACCGCAAAAGGGTCCTCTGGGAGATACTTGAATCCGATGAGGTCTGGGAGGGCCTGAAAAACTCCTATGATAAAGGGTATGAGATCGCATATGATATATTCCAGAAGCACATAGACAGGGAAGGTTGATGTTATGTTATTTTATAGTATACTTGAATTAAGCATTTTTGTTCCGGATCATTTGATCACATCTCCTGTAATATCAGCCGGAGGCTCACAGTGACCGAGATCTCCAGCATGGTCATCACCCATGCAAAGGCAACCGTTGAAGAGATGGAAGATTCCTGGCATGGTGATCTGGAATTGGTGCTGGATAAACTGTATGCCAATGAACTGGTTCTGGAATGCGCGGTCCTAAAGACCTGTAATCGGGTTGAGCTGTATGTTGTTTCCCCCTAAAGGAAG